>NZ_FNCJ01000049.1 GCF_900100735.1 Paraburkholderia phenazinium
TTCCCGCTGACGCCGAACGGCAAGCTCGACCGCCGCGCATTGCCCGCACCTGAAGCAGTGGCGAACGCCGCGCAGGCCGTCGCACCTTCGACGCCCGCCGAGGCAACCTTGCTCGCCGTCTGGCGCGCCGTGTTGCGGCGTGATGACATCGGTGTGACCGACAACTTCTTCGTGATCGGCGGCGACTCGATCCTGAGCCTGCAAATTGTCTCGAGGGCGCGCGACGCTGGTCTGCACGTCACGCCGCGCACGGTGTTCGAAGCGCCGACCGTGCAGCAGCTCGCACGCGCAGCGCGACCGGTTTCGGCATCGCCAGCCGCAGCCGAACCGCTGCCTGGCACGAGCGGGTCGGAGTCGTCCGATCTGTGGCGCGCGCTCGGCCTCACACCCGAACACATCGAAGACGTCTATTCGGCGACACCGCTGCAAGGCGGCTTGCTCTATCACACGCTCGCGGAACCGGAGCAGGGCGCGTATCTCAACCAGATGTGCGTGACGCTGTCCGGCGCGCTTGACATCGCCGCGATGCAAGACGCCTGGCAGGCCGCGCTCGAACGTCACGCGATCCTGCGTACGGCCTTCGGATGGCAGCACGGCGGCACGGTGATGCAGATCGTCCATCGCAAGATCGCGTTGCCGTTCGCGACACACGACTGGTCCAGTGCACCGGATTACGACGCGCGCCTCGCCGACTGGCGTGCGCGCGATCTCGCCGATGGCATTGCGCCGGATGTGGCGCCACTGATGCGCGTCGCGCTCTTCCTTCGCGACGCGCAAACGGCCGACCTCGTTTGGACTCACCATCATCTGTTGCTCGACGGCTGGAGCGTCTCGCTGCTGTTCGCCGAAATCCTGCGCGACTACCGGGCTCGCACGGGCGGTGCGGCCGTGAACTTCGAAGCGGCGCCGGCGTATCGCGGTTACGTCGACTGGATTCTCAAGGCGGTAGATGATCCCGCGACGCAAGCGTGGTGGCGCACGCGGGCTGAACGGGTCGATGATCCGGCGACGCTGACCGCGAGCCTTGGCGTGCCGCGCGCGACTGAGCGGGGCACGCACGCGCGGCGCCGCGCACTCGACGAAACGCTCACCGCGCGGTTGCAGGCAGCGGCGCGCCGCCACGAAATCACGCTCAACACGCTGATGCAGGGCGCCTGGGCCGTACTGCTCGCGCGCTACGGACACCGGCGCGGCGTCGCGTATGGCACGACGCTCGCGGGACGGCCGGCGCATCTGCCTGGTGTCGAACGGATGCTGGGGCTCTTCATCAATACGCTGCCGGTGTGGGTCGATGTGGACGTGACGGTGGATGTCGGCGCGTGGCTGCGCAAGCTGCAAGGCGAACTGACCGAACTACGGCAGCACGAACACACGCCGCTCGCGCGCGTGCAGCAGTGGACGGGGCGTAGCGGCGACGCCTTGTTCGACAGTATTGTCGTGTTCGAAAACTATCCCGTCGAAGCCGGGAGCGACGCCGACGCGAGCCTGAAGGTCCAGTCGCTCGACTCGGTCGACCCGACGCATTACCCGCTCGCGCTGGCGATCATTCCGCGCAGGCAGGCGCTTTCGCTCGAATGGGCGTGGGACGGCGAGCGGATCGATCGCGAGACTGTCGAGCGGATTGCCTCGCAGTACGAAGCGATTCTGGCGCAGATGGCGGAGGGCGTGGAGCGGCGGGTTGGTGCGCTGATGCTGCCGGCGG
>NZ_FNCJ01000039.1 GCF_900100735.1 Paraburkholderia phenazinium
TGCAATAGCCTAGACTAAATCTGACAGTGGTCGGTTTCTCGTGCTGTTGCGCGTGGGCGTGGAGGACGTAGTCCGAAGCGGCAACGCGCGCGGCAAACCGCAAGGAGTCAACCATGACTCAGGAACAGAAAGTCATCCGTGCCAAGGTCGGCATGCTCGAACTGGCTCGGCAACTGGGCAATGTCAGCCAAGCCTGCCGGGTAATGGGCTATTCCCGCGACAGCTTCTACCGCTTCAAGGAACTGTACGACAAGGGCGGCGAAGCGGCCCTGCAGGAAATCTCCCACCACCGCCCGCTGCTGAAGAACCGCGTGGATCCGCGGGTCGAGGCGGCGGTGGTCGAACTGGCCCTGGAACTGCCCGCTTACGGCCAGATCCGTATCGCCAACGAGGTGCTCAAACGCCACGCCCTTAGCGTCTCGCCTCAGGGGGTGCGTAGCATCTGGTTGCGCCATGACCTCGAGACCATGAACAAGCGCCTGAAGGCGCTGGAGGCCAAGTCCGCCCAGGAAGGACTGGTGTTGACTGAATCGCAGTTGGCGGCGCTTGAACGCGCCAAACTGGAAAAGGAAACGCACGGCGAGTTCGAATCTGAATGCCCCGGCTACTGCGGCGCCCAGGATACCTTTTACGTTGGTACGCTCAAGGGCGTGGGCCGGGTCTATCAGCAAACCTTCGTCGACACCTACTCGAAGGTGGCGTTCGCCAAGCTTTACGACCGGAAGACACCGCTGCCGGCCGCCGACCTGCTCAACGATCGCGTCGTTCCGTTCTTCGACAGCTATGGCATCCCGCTCGTGCGCGTGCTCACTGACCGGGGTACCGAGTATTGCGGCAACCCGGAGCACCATGAATACGAGCTTTATCTGGCCGTGGAGAACATCGATCACACCCGCACCAAAGCGCGCTCTCCACAAACCAACGGCATCGTCGAGCGGCTTCACAAGACCATGCTCAACGAGTTCTATCGCATCGCCTTCCGCCGGAAGATCTACGATTCGATCCCGACCTTGCAAAGCGATCTCGACGCATGGCTTGACCAGTACAACAATGAGCGCGAACATCAGGGGCGATGGTGTTATGGCAAGACGCCTATGCGTACCTTCCTCGATTCGCTTGAACTCGCCAGGGAGAAACTGATTCCTCGCTGAATCGTGTTCCTTACCTCACTTCCCCGACTACCTGTCAGATCCGGTCTAGGCTAATACATGTAAATGCGGCAATACTTCGAACTGTATGCCACGCGTCCGGCGCAAGGCCACGCAAGGGGCTTGCGCTCGCAGCGCTACCCGACCGTCAGATTGTCGACAACCCTATGCACGCCAGGTGCCGACCATGCTGCTCCCCGCGCGGCCGATCGCTCCGCATACGAGCCCACCTTACCGGTCAGCGTGACGATACCCTCATGCGCGGTGACCCCGATGTGATTCGCTTCGCGCTCGGCATGACGTTGCAAGGCTCTGCCGATCTTCTCGCCAATATCTTCGGCCACCACGTCGCCGCCCACATCGATCAGGTTCGTAACACCCGTGACACCGCGCATGTGGCTGACGGTGCATGTCGCCACGTACCGCTTGTACGCCCGGTCGACCTCGCCGCGCATGGTTACCCAGCCCTTCTCGACTTCCACCTGAACCGAGGATTCCCGCAGTCCGACGGTCCACGTCAGGATTGAGCGAACCGCGTTGGCAATCTCTTCATCCGTTCGTACGTCACCGTGCGGCAATCGTATATCCATTTCGACCATGACCGCCCTGATACCGGCGACCCGTTGCGCCGCCTTCTGGGCCGCCAGCTTTTCCGCATAGCTGGCAGGATGCCCAGACAGCGTGACCACCCGCTCCTTCACTTCGACACCGATATCCGTCACGTTGATCGCAGGATCCCACGCGAGCTCCTCTTCGACTTCCTGCTGCAGTTGCTGGTCCGTCTTCATTTCACTCTCCAGTCATGCCCACACGGCCTTGCCGTTCACTTGCGTCGCACCGCCTGTGAATTCGGATGGTCTGCGTGATCGCTGCGGCTTGGGGAGCCTATCTTCGACGTCTTGCTGATAGCCCTCTATTGCGCCTCAAACAGGGGGCGCAATCCCGATGCACCCCCTGCCCCGTTCGCCTAACTGATCTGCAAACGTTTTTGTGCTGAAGGCCCTTTCTTCGGCAAGGTCAGTGACAATACACCGTCCTGATACTGCGCTGCCGCCGTTGCCTCATCGATTTCGCTCGCCAGCGAGAACGACCGGCTGATTGCGCCCGAATAACGTTCACGTCGCAGCACCCGCTCGCCTTCCTTCAATTCCTTATTGCGCTCCACCTTCGCGCTGATCGATACCGTGTTGCCGTCGATCTTGACGTCGATGTCCTTTTTGTCGACACCCGGCAGTTCTGCTTTGACCGTGTACGCACTGTCACTTTCCGTCACATCGAGCTTCATGTCCGCCAGTGGCACGTCGTCGCCGGTGGCGATGCCACGCAGGGGACGGAACAAGCCATGGAACAGATCGGACACCGGCTCCATCGAGAACGGGTCATAACGTGTCAAGTTGCTCATCGTAGCTACTCCTCAAATGGTCCATGATCGCCATGGATATCACACTGCATCAAACGGCCCCGCTCCTTGTCCTGCAGGTGCGACCGCCGCTTCCTCGTCAACCACAAAAATTTGCGCTGGGCGCAGTACATTTCGATGCTCACATCCATATCGACGCCCCTTTACCAGCCGACTTTAGACCCGTATGCAGAACGTCCGTTGACGTGTATCAATCGACGCGCGTAACCGGAGCGGTTCGCAAAACACTGACTTCGGTCAATTCCGTGAACTGAAACCTGCTTACGCTGGAAATGCTCTCTTGAATCTGCGGAGTCGTCCATGCCTACCCAATCAACCGCTCCTATTCGCCGGACGCTTCATGCGCAGCGTCGCGAATGCATCGCCCGCCACGGTTGGTCCCGCATCGACGCATCATTGCAGCGCCCGAGCTCGTATCGACACCCGGCGGGACGCATCCGACGAATCGAAACCCATCTTTCGGTGATCTATCTGGCCGGGCGATATGCCTACAAGATCAAGAAGCCCGTCGATCTGGGATTCGTCGATTTCACAGACGTGTTCGCCAGGCAGCATGACTGCAACGAAGAGGTGCGGCTCAACCGGCGTCTTGCTTGCGGGCTCTATCTCGGCGTGGCACCAATCGTCCGCCTTGGACGCATCTGCAAGGTGGGCGCTCGAGGCACGCCTGTCGAGCATGCGGTGCGGATGAAACGATTCGACGAACGAGAGTTGTTTTCCCGCCTGCTCGCGCGTGGCGAACTGGGTTTCGGGCTCATCGACCGGATGGCAGAGCGTCTCGCAGCGTTTCATCGCTCCAGCCCTTCGACCACACCGCGCAGAATGCTGGGCTCGGCGCCTTTCGTGCGCGCTCAGATGGAGTCCGTACTGGCCTCGCTCGAGCGGGAGACCGGTACGCTCGTGCCCACCCGTCTGCGTTGGTGGTGTGAACGGGAAGGGGCGCGGCTCGCCGGGCACTTTGAAGCGCGTCGCACCAGCGGGTTTGTGCGCGAATGCCACGGCGATTTGCACCTCGATAACATCGTGCGCAAGGGCAACGACGCTGTCATGTTCGATTGCATCGAATTTAGCGAGGCCTTGCGCTGGATGGACGTCGCCAGCGATCTCGCCTTCCCGCTGATGGATCTGCAAGCGCATGGCCGCGACGACCTCGCGTCAGCGCTCCTGAACGGCTGGCTGCAGCGCACCGGCGACTTCGCGGTCCTCACGTCGCTGCGTTTCTATGTCGTCTACCGGGCGCTGGTGCGAGCGCTCGTCGAAGCGCTGAAATCGCGCGGATCGTTAGTCGCGGACGGTCTTGCGCGCGCCCGGCACTATGTAACCTGTGCTGCCCGCATGGCGAGCGCGCCGCAGCCGTATCTCTTGCTTTGTCATGGCTATTCCGGGTCCGGCAAATCGGTGGCGAGCGAAGCGCTTGCCACCCACATCGGCGCAATCCGCCTGTCCAGCGATACCGAACGCAAGCGTCAACACCCGTTCGCGCCGCCGGATTATCACCCCCTGCCTGCTGCCTCATACTCCCGCAAGGCGATCGACTCACACTATGACGCCCTGCTAGCGATGGCGCGCCGTGTGGTAGAAGCAGGCTACCCGGCACTCGTTGATGCGACGTTTCTGAAGCAGCAACATCGTGCACGTTTTATCGAGCTGGCATGCGTGTTCGACGTCCCGGTGTTTCTGCTGGATTTCCATACAAGGCCTCAACAGTTGGCCGAGCGCGTGCGCAACCGCACAACTGATGCTGGCCAGTCGTCTGACGCCAATGCAGCGGTACTCGTCAGGCAACTCGCCAACGAAGAACCACTCACGCCCGACGAAGCTGCATTGACGATTGCTTTCGATACAGATGTTCCTCTGGGCGCGTTTCAGCGGGCAACGTACTGGAAACCGTTGCTGGTTCGCCTGCACCCGGAGCGGGCGGTGGAACACCCCGATCCCACCGGCACGCGCCAATGGCAGAGCAGCGACGGGGGCGCGGTCGGTTGCCGCAGCGTTGCGTGAGTCCGCCTACGGTCGCTCGGGAACCGGAACAGCTTGATCCAGATCATCATTCCCCACCGGCTCGGTGCTCATGATAAAAGATACCGTTCTCATCAGAGAGGTTTGACATGTATCGACACATTCTCGCCGCCATCGACGGCAGTCAAACGTCCGCTCGCGCGTTCAACGCCGCCCTCCAGATCGCCCGCGAATCCGGCGCCGAGTTGCAGCCACTCTATGTCGTCGACGTCCCGCTGATGGTCTATGACGCCCCAAGCTACGATCCAGGTATCGTGCGCGACGCGTTCGTGGAGGAAGGCAAAAAGTTGATCGACGACGCGCTTGCACAGATGAAGCACGACGGCATAGAGGGCACGCCGCGGACCATCGAAACCAATCCGGTTGGCGACGATTTCGATGTCGCTCGCTGCATCCTCCATGCGGCTGCGGACCTGAAAGCCGATCTCGTCGTCATGGGGACCCACGGTCGGCGCGGCGTTCGGAGGCTCGTGCTTGGCAGCGTCGCGGAGCGTTTTTTGCGGATTGCCGAATGTCCGGTCCTGATGATCTCGGCGCACGGCCTTCCCGAGGTTGCCACTGACACCAGTGGAGCACCGGAAGGCAGAAATCAGACGCGCAACGAGCCGCGCAGCGAACCAAAATCCACACGAGGAGGATGACGCGGCAGCGCCAGCGCTGATCCGTCGAAAGTGGACCGCTTTTGGTAGCCGAAGACCCGCGCAGCAAAATTGTCAGGAAACCGGTCGAGCGCGGCATTGTACTGTTTGGCCGCTTGATCGTACTGATCGCGCTCCGTGGCAATCCGACTTTCGGCGTTGGCGAACTGGGCCCTCAACCGGCAGATGGTCGGATCGGCCGCTAGTCGGCGGTCGTCATCGATCGAGATCAACAGACCTGACAGCGCGTCTTCCAGTTGCCGCTGACCGACCTCGAAGCGCTCGAATGCGACTGGATTGTCCAGCTCTCCCGGGGTGGCTGGAACGACCGCCAACTGCGACCTCGCGGCCACAAGCGCCGCGAGCGGCGGCCCTGCAAGGTTCGCGGCACCATGCACGGCTGCGAGCAGTTTGGATACCAGATTCGCTCGATACTGATATTGCTCCAACACATCCATCAGCGCAGCATTCACCTGCGCATCGTGGTCTCGCGCTACAGGCAAACTGCAACTGCTGAGCAGCAACGTCAGGAAAAGTCGGAATGCAATCGCAGTCGGTTTCATCTCGCCCCCATGAGTCTCCGCTTGCACATCCCGGCGCCGTCGCCAGGATTTAACGAAGTAGTACTCCTTGATCATGCTAGGTGCGATTGGGCGCAGTCAATTGATCCAGGTCACCCAGTGAAGTTTGTCACGTGGCGGCATCGGGAAAACGCGAGAGCGAAAGTCAGGATGTCCTGCATTGCAGGGATGCAGCAGGCTAGCTGCAGAAAAAATGCTGCCGCACACAGGACCTAACGCGTTCCATATGATGCGCGGCCACGGTTTCCGGCAACGACGGAACAATCTCGTCGAAATGCAGATGCTCGATCAGTTCGAAGCCGGCTGAGCCGAAGATATGTGTATCCTGCAAAACCTGCACGGCGTTCCAGTTACCGCTTTTCACCAGCAACGGGAGCGGCGCACCGGAGCAGGTGACCATAAGCGCCTTCTTCCCGCTCAGCAGTCCATGCACAATGCCTTGAGTGGAATCGTAAGAGAAACCGCTGGCAAAAACACGGTCGACATAGCCTTTCATCATCGCCGGCATCGACATCCACCAGAGCGGATAGAACACGATGAGGACATCGGCCGCGCGAATCTCATCCTGTGCTTGCACCACGTCGGCGCAGTCCAGATGTCCGTCGCGCGCCGGCATCAACTCATTCGCGGTCAGTGCAGGGTTAAATCCCATGCGATACAGATCACATGTTCGCTGCACATGTCCGAGCTTTGCCAGTTCATCTGTATAGGCGCGGGCGAGTCCCATCGTGAAGCTGTCTTCCACGGGATGAGCCACTACGACGAGGTGTTTCATATTTCTTCCTTCCCACTCAATCCAGATAATGTTGCCGGGTGTTTCGTTACGGCATCCTTGACTTGAGCCGGATCGTTTTACCGTCTACAACAAAGACGCCAGATCCACAGTGGTGGATTGTCTTCGGATTGCGCTGAGCCGGGTCCCTCCACGCTTTCACCACCTCCAGCACGAAGAGATCGTATTTGTTCACCAGCCGTGTCTCGACTACCCGGCATTCAAGATTGGCGAAACATTCTGCGATCAGTGCCGATGCGATGCGTTCAGCCAGTCACGACGTCAGGCCAATGGTTTTGAATTTGTCGATCTCGCGTCCCGAGTAATTCCCGATCTTGACCACTTTCGCCGCCAGTTCCATGGCCGGGACGGTGATCACGCATTCACGGGTCGCACGTAACGCGGCAAAGCTGAAACCCGCTCGGCTGACGACACACGCCACCAGTGGAGGCGTAAATTCGACCATCATTTGCCATGACATCGTCATAACGTTGGCGTGCCCCTTATGACAGGTCGCGGGCAGGACGACAGGACCCGGCTCCAGCAACTGATAGACGTCGGAAAGCGGCAAATCCTTCACAACACCTGACGCCGCACCGCGGCCTTTTGAATGGTCTTCCGGGTGACAGTCATGCGCCTGAACGTTGCCATGGTAACTAGTGAGGAGACGATCATAAGCGTCGTCAGGGCAATGTGGAACTGCATGGCTACTCTCCTCAAGAAATACCGGGAAGCAAATGCTTGCCGGCCACTGTCCATAGCGGGGTGGCCGCAAAAGACCGCAGCCACCGGCCAAGTAGACGCTCGACAGATTGCACCTGCCTTGCGTAGGATCAAATGATGTCCAACACGGTCAATCACGCGTGACGACGGCCAGCATTGCAACTACCCGTGTGGATTGATTGATTCCCTCGTTGACCAAGGTCAAATGGGCCTGCCTTTGGCGGTCTACGCTCGTGGTGTTCCGGTGCACGCACGGCCGGCCACCGCTGCCCGGTTTCATGCCAGTCGGCACACAAGGAGAGATCAATGGGAACCAGAATAGAAACGGCCCAGGCGCTTAGTGACCTTTTTCAACCGGTTCAGCTAGGGTCATATCTACTGACAAACCGTATCGTCATGGCGCCGCTGACACGCAGCCGAGCGGACGAGCACGGCGTCCCAGGTGCACTGATTGCAGAACACTATGCGCAGCGAGCCTCCGCTGGACTGATCATCAGCGAAGGCGTCAACATCTCGCCTGGCGCAAGAGGCTACGCATTGACGCCGGGCATCTTTAACGATGCGCAGATCGCGGGCTGGCGGCACGTAACAGACGGCGTCCATGCCCGAGGCGGCAAGATTTTCCCGCAACTGTGGCACGTCGGGCGGGTGTCCCATTCTTCGTTGCAGCCAGGCGGCATACTGCCGGTCGCGCCTTCGGCGCTCGTGCCGCAGGCCACGTCCTATACTTCATCGGGCTTCCAGGCCTGCCCGACACCGCGCGCGCTGGATACGGAGGAAATTCCCCAGATCGTCGACCAGTATCGGCTTGCGGCACGAAACGCGTTAGCCGCCGGCTTTGACGGCGTCGAGATCCATGCGGCCAACGGCTACCTCATCGAGCAGTTTCTGCGCGACAGCACCAACTGGCGCACGGATGCCTACGGCGGTTCGCGGGAGAACCGCGCGCGCTTTCTGCTCGAAGTGGTCGAGGCGGTTGTGGGCGTCTGCGGCGGCGCGCGCACCGGTATTCGCCTGTCGCCGATCAGCCCGGTCAACGGCGCGGCACTCGACAGCGATCCCGCCGCAACGTACGGCTACGTCGCCGAGCAACTGAACGCGTTCGATCTGGCCTATATCCACGTCATTGAAGGCGTTACACAGGGGCCGCGCGAGCTTACGGCCTGCTTCGACTTCCAGCATCTGCGGCGCTCGTTCAAGGGGCTTTACATGGCGAATAACGGCTATGTCCTGGAACTTGCGCTGAACGCACGGCGGCATGATCTGGCAGATCTCATCTCGTTCGGCAGGCTCTACATCGCCAACCCCGACCTCGTACAGCGCCTGCAGATCGGGGCGCGGTTGAACGTTCCGGACCACGCGACTTTCTTCGGTGGCGGTGCGGTGGGCTACAACGACTACCCCGGCCTGACGCCGGTCGAACGTGATACGGCGTGCCGATGGAACTCGTTCGGCGGCAGCGATACCGCAGCCACACCGACATGATCGCGCGACCGTACTTAAGACGATGCCGCTGGTTTCGTCACAACCGGGACACGAAAAACTGTGATCGACAAACTGCACACGACTCTCTCAGCGCACCGCCTGCAGGTTTTGCTGGCGCTCGCGCTTCTCGCTGTCGCGATCGGCGCCTACGGTGCGTGGCGCTGGTCGGCGCTGTTCGGTCCATCTGAGGACACGAGCCATGTCGTCGTGTCCGGCAATATCGAGGCGCACGAAAGCGTCCTGAGCGTCACTCAGGTGCAGGCGCCGATCGTCTATCTGCCGTTCGACGAAGGTGCGTACGTCAAACGCGATACGGTGCTCGCGCGGCTCGACGACAGCCTGTATCGTCAGCAGACGGAAATCGACCGTACCGACCTGGACATTGCCACCGCGCAGATCAGCGCGAACGAAAGCACGCTGGCTGCGACTCACAACAGTGTCGTCAGCGACCAGTTCGATCTTGCCGAAAAGCGGTTGGATCTCGGGCGCAACGAAACGCTACTGAAAAGCAACGCGGTTTCCGTTCAGGCGCGCGACCTCGCCTTGACTGCCGAGCGCCAGTCTGCCGCCACACTCGCGCATGACCAGGCTCTGGTCGAAGTCGCAAGTAACAACATTGCGCTGGCCCGTGCGAACCGGGCAGCCGCCGACGCAAAGCTCAAGCTCGACCAGGTCATGCTGTCTTACACCGTGCTACGCGCCCCTTTCGACGGGGTGATTGCCGTGCGCGAAGCGGAACTCGGCGAGCTTGCCGGCGCCGGTGTCGCCATCTTTACGATCGATGAACTCGATCATGTCTGGCTGCGGGCCTATGTGAACGAGCCCGATATCGGCAAGGTTCGTCTGCATGAGAGCGTCGACGTGACGACCGATACTTACCCCGGCAAGACCTATCGTGGCCGCGTCAGCTTCATTTCCCCTCAGGCTGAGTTCACGCCGAAAACGGTCGAGACGCACGCGGAGCGCGTCACGCTGGTGTACCGGATTCGTGTCGATATCGACAACCCAACGCACGAACTGTTGCCGGGCATGCCGGCCGATGCGTCGATTGCGCTGCTGGCGGCCGGGAAATGAGCGCCACGCCGACAGGGCCCGCCATCCACGCGCACGCACTGGTTCGCAGCTTCGGAGCAGTACAGGCCGTGCGCGGCATCAGCGTCGACATCGCGCGAGGGGAAATCTTCGGCCTCGTCGGGCCGGATGGCGCGGGCAAAACCACGATTATGCGGATGCTCGCGGGGGTGCTGCGGCCGGACTCCGGTGAAATCCGGCTGGAAGATATCGACGTCGTAGCAGCGCCTGAGCGTGCCAAGGCCGCGCTCAGTTATATGCCACAGCGCTTCGGCCTGTATGAGGATCTGAGCGTCGCAGAGAACATCGCCTTCTATGGGGAACTGTTCAGCGTGCCGCGCAAGACGCAGCGCAACCGTCGCGACCAGCTCCTCAAGGCCGCGGGGCTGGTGTCGTTCAGGCAGCGCCTGGCCGGCCAGCTGTCCGGCGGCATGAAGCAGAAGCTCGGTCTCGTCTGCGCCTTGATTCACACGCCGCGCGTGCTGTTGCTCGACGAACCGACGACCGGTGTGGACCCGGTGTCGCGGCGCGATTTCTGGGAGATTCTCTACAACCTGCGTGAAAGCGGCGTCACCATCGTGCTGTCCACCGCGTACATGGACGAGGCCGAACGCTGCTCACGTCTGGCACTGCTACATGCCGGCGAGATCCGTCAATGCGACACCCCCGCCCGGCTCAAGCGGGCCATGCCGGGAGCGTTGCTCGCCATCGCCGCGCCCGATCCGCGCGCAGTACACAACGCGCTCGTCGACGCGCCAGGCGTGCTGGGAGCGTTGCTGATGGGCGACCGCGTGCATGTGCGCGTCGATGACGCGCTGCGCCGCGCGCCGGAACTGGCAGCCCGCCTCGCCAGCAAGACCATCGAGCATGCAACGATTACGCGCGTCGAGCCCGGCATCGAAGATGTCTTTGTCGCTCTCGTCGGGTCGGGAAGCTCCGCATGACCGATCCCGGCGATCCCGTCATCAAGGCGGTGGGCCTCACAAAGCGGTTCGGTGCATTCACCGCAGTGGATCGCCTCGATCTGTCTATCAGCAAAGGCGAGGTGGTCGGCTTCATCGGTCCCAACGGAGCGGGCAAGTCGACCGCCATTCGTATGCTGTGCGGACTGCTATCCCCGAGCGCCGGACAGGCGACGGTAGCCGGTTTCGATGTCGGTACCCAGGCGGAGTCGCTACGCGCCCACATCGGCTACATGTCGCAGAAATTCTCGTTATACGGCGACTTGACCTGCCGCGAGAATCTGCGCTTTTTCTGCGGCATCTACCGGGTGCCCCGGTCCGAGATCGACGAACGGATCCGGCGCGCCATCGCCATGGCAGGGCTCGAGGGCCGTGACGATACGCTCGTGCGCACGCTCGCGGGCGGCTGGAAACAGCGGCTCGCGCTCGGCTGTGCGATCTTGCATCGACCACCCGTGCTGTTTCTCGACGAACCGACCTCCGGCGTCGAACCAGAAGCGCGCCGGCGTTTCTGGGACCTGATTCACGAGCTCGCGGCGGGCGGCGTGACGGTGCTGGTGACCACGCACTACATGGAAGAAGCGGAGTATTGTCACCGCATCGCACTGATCGACGCGGGGAAGCTGGTGGCGATGGGAAGCCCTGGCGCCCTGCGCGAGCACAACCTCGGCGGCAATCTCTTCGAACTGGTCTGTGCGCCGCTTGGCGCCGCCCTTGCGGCGTTACGCGAGACGCCCGATGTGATCGACGCCGCGATCTTCGGCGACCGGCTGCATGTGCTGATGCGCACTGGAACGAATGAAGCTGCGCTGCTACCACTGCTCGCCCAACGGCACATCGACTCGACGCCGCCCCACGCCATCCGTGCAAGCCTCGAGGACGTGTTCGTGCGCCTCGTCTCCCGCACCGACAAGGGAGTTCATCCGCAATGAACCTGCGACGTCTGATGGCAATGGCCTATAAGGAAACGCTGCAGATCTGGCGTGACCCGCGCAGCCTCGCGATTGCGCTGCTCATGCCGTTGCTGCAGATGGTGCTGCTTGGCTACGGCGTCAGCCTGGACATCAGGCGCATCCCGCTGTGCATCGATGACGAAGCGCATAGCCAGGTCAGCCGCGAACTCGTGCAGAACTTTGTCGCCTCGAAATGGTTCTCGGCCGTCCACCCGCTCAATAACGAGCGCGCGCTGCGCGACGCGATGGACCGCGGCACCTGCGCCGGTGTGCTCACCATTCCAGTCGATTTTTCGCGCGTATTGACGATGACCGGTGTCGCCTCGGTGCAAACCGTGTTCGACGCGACCGACGCCAATACGACCAATATTGCCATGGGTTATGCGCAAGGCGTGATCGCCCAGACCACCGCCAACTTCCAGTCCCGCTGGAACCAGGCGCACGGGCTACTTCCACAAACCATCGGCCTGGTGGATCTGGAACCGCGCGTCTGGTTCAACGAAGGACTGGACAGCCGTAACTTCATCATCCCGGGGATTGTCGCGGTGATTCTTGCGCTGGTCGGTGCGCAGCTCACATCGCTCACCGTCTCGCGCGAATGGGAGCGTGGCACGATGGAGCAGCTTATCTCGACCCCCATCACTGCGCTTGAAGTAATGCTGGGCAAGCTGCTGCCGTACTTTGCGATCGGCCTCGCAAATGCCGCGTTCTGCCTGCTCAGCACGATCTTCTGGTTTCATGTGCCGTTTCGCGGCAACATCGTCACGCTGGTCGCCACCACCGCGCTGTTTACGCTCGTTGTGCTCGGCATCGGCTACCTCGTCTCGGTCCATATCCGCAGCCAGCTCGGCGCGAGCCAGGTCGCGCTGCTGCTGACGATGCTGCCCACCAGCATGCTGTCCGGCTATACCTTCGCGATCGACCAGATGCCCGCGCCGATCCAGGCTGCCACGCTGCTGGTCTATGCGCGCTACTACATCACCATCCTGCGTGCGGTGTTCCTGAAAGGTAGCACCCTCGCCGAGCTTGCCGTGCCGATCCTCGCGCTGGCCGTCTACGCAGTCGCGATCATCTGGATGGCAGCGCGCGCCTTCCACAAACACCTGGACTAGCCTGCCATGTTCGACCGCCTGCAGGTCATGCTGATGAAGGAGTTTCTCGAGCTCAAGCGCGATCGATGGGCCATGTTCCGGTTGATCGTGCCGCTGATTCTGCAGGTCATCATCTATGGTTACGCCGCAACCTTTACGGTCAATCACGTGAGTCTCGCCGTGCTCGATCTCGACCACAGTCAGGCGAGCCGGGGCCTTGTCTCCCACTTCATCGCCACCGGCAAATTCGACGTTGTGGACGACGCCGGCACGGAACATCAGATCGTCCATGATATGGATACAGGCGATGCCACAGTGGCGATAGTGATCCATGCCGGATTCTCGCAATATCTGAACGATGGTCGTGGCGCCCCGCTGCAGGTCATCGTGGACGGCACCAACTCCAACACTGCGTTGATCGCGCTCGGTTACATCAACCAGATCGTGACTCAATTCCAGACCGATCAAATGAGCGAAGCCTGGCCCGAGTCTGCCGGCGCCGCGCCAGCCGCCGTGGCGGTCTCGCTGCGAGAACGCCCCTGGTACAACGACGCCATCGACGACCGCTGGTTTTTCATTCCCGGCGTAGTCGGCACGCTCACTCTGATGCAGGTGGTCAGCCTCACGGCGTTTGCCGTGGTCCGCGAGCGGGAGATCGGCACACTTGAGCAGATCATGGTGAGTCCGATCAGACCGGTCGAGTTCATCCTTGGCAAGACCGTGCCGTTCTTTCTGATCGGCCTCGCCGACGTCGCGCTCGTGACGGCTGTCGGGATCTGGTGGTTTCACGTTCCGTTCGTCGGTAATCCACTCGTGATGCTGGCGGGTGCGTCGCTTTTCCTGTTGGCGGCACTCGGTCTCGGCTTGCTGCTGTCGACCTTCTCGCGCACCCAGCAACAGGCGTTCTCGCTGAATTTCTTTCTGATCAACCCGCTCTTCATCCTGTCTGGATTTGCGTTTCCGATTGCCGCCATGCCCAAAATCATGCAGTGGATTACGCTGATCAATCCGCTACGCTATTTTCTCGTGGTGCTGCGCTCGGAGTTCCTCAAAGGCGTAGGTTTTACTGTGCTGTGGCCTCAATTCGCAGCAATGGGCTTGCTCGGCGCGGTCATGCTGACAATCAGCGTGCTGCGATTCCGCAAGTCGCTCGACTGAGCCGCGAACACGGTTGAGGCTGCCGTGCGCGCTGAGGCGCTGATCCGAACAGCGATACAGCGCCCCAGCCGCCACATAGGAATCGCTCTATACGACTTCCACGTCACCTACCTGAACTTCATTCGCCGCGGATTTTATTTTGAGACGGCGCCGCCGATACTTCCCTTCTCCAACACCAACAAACGCGCGCCATGCTGAAAATCTTTCTGGTCGAAGACTCGGCCGACGCCCGGAAACGAACGGCCGTGCTCTTTGGATCGTTTGAGGGGGCAGCAATAGTGGGCGAAGCAGA
The DNA here is from genome assembly GCF_900100735.1 of Paraburkholderia phenazinium. Classification (GTDB taxonomy): domain Bacteria; phylum Pseudomonadota; class Gammaproteobacteria; order Burkholderiales; family Burkholderiaceae; genus Paraburkholderia; species Paraburkholderia phenazinia. The sequence continues at coordinate 14,314 of NZ_FNCJ01000039.1, forward strand.
AGAGCCTGAAGGTGCGCTGGCCAGTATCGCAGTTCGATCTGGCGCGCAACACGATGGAGCGGATTGCCCGCGAGCGTCTCGCCGACACCCATCGATAAACTGGAGCAAACCATGTCGGATGTCCGGTTGTCCCCGTCGTGATACCCGCGCCGCACGGCCTCAAGCCGACGGCCCCGGCCATACCGATACGGCCGGCCGCGCGTTGCTCCAGTTGCCCGATGCGCGCAATCCTGCTTGCCGCAAGGACTGTCGGAGGTCAAGACAGCGCGCCTCGAATCGCTGATCTGCACCACCAGGATGGTCAAGCAGGGCGAAGCGCCATATCGCACCAATGATCCATTCCAAAGTATCTACGCAGTCCGAGCAGGCTCATTCAAGACCGTCCTGATGCACCGCGACGGTTGCGAGCAAGTCACCGGTTTTCATTTCGCGGGCGATTCGCTCGGTCTGGACGGGGTCTGCTCCAGTCGTCATAGCTGCGATGCGATTGCCATGGAAGCCAGCAACGCATGGATCATCCCGTTCAACCTGCCCGAAGCGATGTGCCGCGAAATCTAGGTCGTCCAGCAGCATGTACACCGGATGATGGGCAGCGAGATTGTCCGGGAATCCGTGCTCATGATGCTACTCGGCACGATGTCCGCAGAGCAGCGCGCCGCCTCGTTCCTGTTCAATCTGTCGCAAAGGCTCAAGGCGCGCGGCTATTCGCCTGCGGAATTTAACCTGCGGATGGCCCGTGAGGAAATCGGCAGCTATCTCGGGATGAAGCTCGAAACCGTCAGCCGCATGTTCTTGAAGTTCCAGCGCGATGGTCTGACCGATGCGCGCGGCAAGCAGATTCGCATTGTCGACCTCAAGGGGCTTGCCCGCATCCAGGTATAGCGGGGGCAGTGGGTAGGCACCTGGACAGAATAGCGCGTGGCGGTCCGGTTAGCGGATTGCCAGCACCGCGGCCCCCGTCAGCTTTCCCTCGCGCAGATCGGCAAGGGCCCGGTTGGCCTCGCCCAGCGGATAAGGCGTGGTTTCGATGTCGAGCGGAATCTCGGCGGCCAGACGCAGGAACGTAAGCCCGTCTTCGCGCGTAAGATTGGCCGCCGACACCACGCGACGCTCGCCCCACAGAAAGTCGTACGGAAAGGATGGATATCGCTCTTGTGAAACCCGCCACACACCACAATACCGCCCTTCACCACTGCCCTCAGGGCAATCGGCACGAGTGTACCAACGGGCGCGAACAGTAGCGCAGCATCGAGTTCGTCAGGCGCCGCTTCGTTGCTGCTGCCGGCCCACTTCGCACCGAGCCGCAGCGCGAGCTGTTGAGCCGCCACATCGTCGTCACGCGTGAATGCATAAACTGTACGCCCCTGATAAAGCGCGACCTGGGAGACGATATGCGCGGCGGCGCCAAACCCGTAGATGCCGATCCGCTGCGCATCGCCTGCCGTGGCCAGCGTGCGATTGCAGAGGAGTCCTGTGCACAGCAGTGGTGCCGCTTCCACGTCCGAATATCGCTCAAGCAGATGAAAGCAGTAGCGGCTGTCGGCGACCGTGTGCTCGGCGTAACCGCCGTCGATCGTATACCCCGTAAAACGCGGTTCGTCGCATAGATTCTCGCATATCGGCAGTGGCCACAGGTGTGGCCTACCCATGGCACGCCAACCCTTTTCCCCACACTGAAACCGGAGACTCCCGCCCCCACCGCCTTAACGGTGCCAACGATTTCGTGACCTGGGATCACAGGCCGCTTTGGATGGGGCAGATCATGGTCAATCAAATCCAGGTCGGCCCGGAAAATGCCGCGTGCGTGGACATCAATTAGCAACTGACCCGCAGCAGGCACTGGATCTGGAACCTCCACGTCCCGCAGCGGCCCTCCGGTATCGTCGAATGCCATTGCGCGGATGTCACACCCCGCTTCTGCGATGGTTGCCGCTCGCACGGCAGTGGGAGGCGCTCCGCCTCACCTTTTCGCATACTCGCTTGATCGCAATCATCTGAATATAGTCGTGGACCCGGGCGCCGGCCGACAGACGACTGATTTCATCGCCTACCATGCGGGCCAGGTCGTCTTCACTCAGCGCCGTCCCCCGTGCGATATCAAGCAGGGGTATCAATAGTTTATCGCGAGGCATGACGGGACTCCGGGTGGGAAAAGATGCGGTGCGTGGGTCCAGACCTTCGGTAGTTAATGTGATCTCAACACGCCCACCGTGGGTTGACCTGAATCAATGCCGACCTGCTGCCTCTGACACCAGTTGAAAATCCGCTGCGGCGGCCGTTAGCGGATATCGTGTCGTAACCGCCGCGTATGGGCGCAGCGTCTCAGCCCTGTTGCCACACGGATCACTCGCAGAAACGGAAATATCCGCTGTGCAAGAGTACCGGCTTGCCACCGAGTTCGGCCAGCATACGCTGCGCGGCGTGTTCGATCGCGCGCCGATGTGCATCGAACGCACCGATCAGGTCATCTTCGCGCGGCGATGCGGCGCTGAAATGATCTTCCAGCGCTTCGGCGGTGATCGCGCATCGAATGCGCTCACCATTGACCACGGCAGGGAATGCCAGTACAAGATCCGGTCCGCAATACTCAGGGCGTTCCTGTGGAAAAGTGATATGCATCATGTCTTATCCTTAGCGCGTGTGGAGTCCTAAGCTCGCCTTCCCGACCAGATCGGATCGGGCGCGTCACATAGCTGGCCAGCATTCCACGCGAGAGACCGGCTTTTTATCAGCATAGTCCGCTGGCGCCGGGTGACAAGCTGCGGCCACAGACCCCGCTTGACCCAAGTCAACTCGAGGCCGGACGCGGACGCACGCAACGCCGAATAGGGTCAACACATCGCGTTGACATGCATCAACCTAATTCGCGACGGCACTCGTACACTGATTTCAATACACGCCTCGGAGTGTCATTCGTGAACGCCCTCATCCAGAATCGCTTCCTTGCCGGCATTGTATGCATCCTGTGCATGACCAGCGGCGAAGCGCAGGCACAGTCCGAGCCCACCGCACTGGTCGACCAGCAACATTGCATGTTCTGCCATACCGTCGATGCTCCGTTTCTCGCGCCCTCATTTCAGCAGATCGCTGCGCGTTACCACAACAACCCGGAGGCGAGTGTGATGCTCGAACAAAAGCTGAGAGTTGGCGGCAAGGCGCATTGGGGCGACATGTCGATGCCTTTGCCGGCGGACCGCGGCGGTCCGCTTTCGCAGGAAGACGCCCACACGTTGATTCAGTGGGTGCTGAGTCAATGACTGACATAATGGCCGTGGCGCAAGCTCGCTGCGGCGCGCCACCGGAGAACACCATGCGCATCACTCTTCACCTCGACACGTTCGACCGTGTCAACCCCTGCGCCTACGCTATCCTCTGGCTTGACAAGGAAACACAACAGTGGTCGCGGGAAGGTCATGTGGGGCTCGACCTGCCCGAGTGGGGCGCATTGGTCGTCGATTCGCACGGCACCATGGTCTGCGGAGCGCGTGGCACACGTCCATTATGCGTGCTCGAAGGCTTGCAACTGGATAGAACAGAAGGTCCGTTCGAAGGCGAGACAGGTCCAGCGCAGTGGTGTGCCCATGCAGGACTGCCTTCGGCTCAGGGTCACTGGCACGTGCAGTGCATCGACCACGAAACCACCGAGCCGGAACACCGCCTGTTCGCCGCCGACGACGCGGCGTAACCGGTTACCGAACCTGATAGACGGAATCGTCGATGTCACTCACGGCCAATCTCGGAGGTTTTCACAGCACTTACCAGCTATGTTTCGTCCTTACACCGTGGGCTGTTAGCGGCGGTGCAAATCCGACACTAAACGGCGGCGCAAGGTTGAGTAAAAGCGTCAACAACCGTGGTCAGTCGTTGGCGCCCATGGTCGAGCGTGCCGGTCGTTAGTCAGAATGGGGCGGCCTCGTTGTCACGAGGAGGGTGAGGGTTTCCAGGAGGCGAGCGCTGTTCGCGCAGCAGTTCGTTGAGCGCAATCTGATAGTGCCCGACGATGCGCTCGCGGAGATCGTCGATAAGTTCGACGACAGCGAGCGCCTGATCAGCAGACCAGTTCTCGGCGATCAGGAACTCGAGCCCGTGGGTGATACCTGAAGGCTGATGAAGGGGCTTCATGGTTTT
>NZ_FNCJ01000020.1 GCF_900100735.1 Paraburkholderia phenazinium
TGTATTAGCCTAGACCGGATCTGACAGGTAGTCGGGGAAGTGAGGTAAGGAACACGATTCAGCGAGGAATCAGTTTCTCCCTGGCGAGTTCAAGCGAATCGAGGAAGGTACGCATAGGCGTCTTGCCATAACACCATCGCCCCTGATGTTCGCGCTCATTGTTGTACTGGTCAAGCCATGCGTCGAGATCGCTTTGCAAGGTCGGGATCGAATCGTAGATCTTCCGGCGGAAGGCGATGCGATAGAACTCGTTGAGCATGGTCTTGTGAAGCCGCTCGACGATGCCGTTGGTTTGTGGAGAGCGCGCTTTGGTGCGGGTGTGATCGATGTTCTCCACGGCCAGATAAAGCTCGTATTCATGGTGCTCCGGGTTGCCGCAATACTCGGTACCCCGGTCAGTGAGCACGCGCACGAGCGGGATGCCATAGCTGTCGAAGAACGGAACGACGCGATCGTTGAGCAGGTCGGCGGCCGGCAGCGGTGTCTTCCGGTCGTAAAGCTTGGCGAACGCCACCTTCGAGTAGGTGTCGACGAAGGTTTGCTGATAGACCCGGCCCACGCCCTTGAGCGTACCAACGTAAAAGGTATCCTGGGCGCCGCAGTAGCCGGGGCATTCAGATTCGAACTCGCCGTGCGTTTCCTTTTCCAGTTTGGCGCGTTCAAGCGCCGCCAACTGCGATTCAGTCAACACCAGTCCTTCCTGGGCGGACTTGGCCTCCAGCGCCTTCAGGCGCTTGTTCATGGTCTCGAGGTCATGGCGCAACCAGATGCTACGCACCCCCTGAGGCGAGACGCTAAGGGCGTGGCGTTTGAGCACCTCGTTGGCGATACGGATCTGGCCGTAAGCGGGCAGTTCCAGGGCCAGTTCGACCACCGCCGCCTCGACCCGCGGATCCACGCGGTTCTTCAGCAGCGGGCGGTGGTGGGAGATTTCCTGCAGGGCCGCTTCGCCGCCCTTGTCGTACAGTTCCTTGAAGCGGTAGAAGCTGTCGCGGGAATAGCCCATTACCCGGCAGGCTTGGCTGACATTGCCCAGTTGCCGAGCCAGTTCGAGCATGCCGACCTTGGCACGGATGACTTTCTGTTCCTGAGTCATGGTTGACTCCTTGCGGTTTGCCGCGCGCGTTGCCGCTTCGGACTACGTCCTCCACGCCCACGCGCAACAGCACGAGAAACCGACCACTGTCAGATTTAGTCTAGGCTATTGCATCTAAGTTGACTTTGTTGTTTCTGTGACGTTCGCGCCACTGCGCGTCAGCATGAAAAAACCAACCACTGTCAGATTTAGTCTAGTTCACTACAAATGATGCGTATCGTGGCGTGCGGGAGAACAGCGCCCCATCACCCCCCCTTCGCCGCCGTCAACTGCGCATACACATCATGCGAAAGCTGCAGCAGCACCTTCCGATCGATCCCCCCCCGACACCGCATACCCATAATCCCCATCCACCCAATAGAACACATTCACCGGGCCATCCTGATACAGCTTGAACGCCGTAGTATTCGAGTTCACCTTGCGATGCGAGATGCACAAGGTCACGCGCTCATCCCCAGGCCCGCGATACATAAACTGCGCAACCGGACCATCCGCACCGGGCAAAATGCGCCCACCGCTCAGTTCAAACCCGCTCTTGTTGAGCAGCGGCGCATGAACATCGGTGCCAAGCTTGTTCGACAGCCATTGCACGAAATCGTGATCCTGTTCCGTGCCGGTACTATCCGGCACCTGCACTGCCGGCATATACACCACATGCGCGACCGCCGCCTGACGGGCCAGCCCATCTGACGCATCAGCACTGACCGGGCGAGTGTCCGACGGATTGCCGCCCATGTCCATCGAGCTTGCCGCCGTCGCGGGCACGTCCTTGCCCATGTGTGTGCCCACACCAATCCCAACCCCCAGCACTAACGCCGCCGCCATGCCCGCGAACTGCGGCCAGTTCGCCGCATCCAGCCAACGACGCTTCGGTGCAGGTTGCTGCAAGCGCTTGGGCACCGGCTCGCTCAGCACGCGGTCGTAGCGCTCATGAAACAGGTTGTTCAGGGAGAAATAGTCGCTGACCCGCGAGGCGAGTTCGGGGTTTTGCTCGAGCGCGCGCTCCACCAGGACGCGGCGCTCCTCGGACAGCGTGCCGTCCACGTATGCATGCAGTTCTTCTTCGCCGATCGGAGTTTGTTCGTTCATCTCACCACCTGTAGTTTCGCGCCCGGCTGAGTACCCGCCATCAAGGCCCTGAGTCGCTCGCGTCCGCGCGACAAGCGCGACATCACCATGCCGATCGGGATATCCAGCGCAAGCGCTACATCGGCGTAGCTCATTTCTTCCAGGCCGACCAGCAGCACCACCTCGCGTTGTTCTGCCGGCAAGCGCTGCAGCGCGTAATCGAGATCGCGCATTTCCAGTGAACGCGTCGCGTCCGCCGTCACCGCGAATTCGCTTTCGGCGACGCTGTCGTCGTCCACCGAAACATGCACGGCCCGCACCGAGGCCTTGCGCGCCTGGTTGGCAAACACGTTGTGCATGATGGTGAAAAGCCACGCACGCAGGTCGGTGCCGGCCTGAAACAGCGCCGTGCGCCCCAAGGCGCGCTCCAGCGTGTCCTGCACCAGATCGTCGGCCAGGTCCCGGTTGTTGATCAGCGCCCTTGCATAGCGGCGCAATCGCGGGACGTGCTCCATTAACTCATCACGGATGTCCATTGCCTTTACCTGTGAGTGCCCCCAAAAACCGCTCGCTTCATGCGAGGCCCATGAAGGGGACGATCCCCAATCCCCCACAGGGACTTCCTTTGGGGCGGGGGACTTCCTTCTGGGCACAAACTTCGGGGGCGGCCCGGCGTCTTCTTGGAAAATGTGCCGCGTCGGCCGCCCGTTGGGGCGATCGACGGCGTTTCAGGTGCAAACACGCTGGTTTGCATTTTATTCCCGTCACGGCACGCCAACGGAAACAAGTTCTACGTTCAGACCGGCCCTAACGCAGCGTCAGGAAATCGGCGGCACGCATCAGGCCGCGCGCGTCGGCTGCGCCGCCCAACACGTAACGCTGGCGGCCGGCGGTCCAGGTGAGGAGCCGCAGCGTACCGACCCGTTGCGCGCTCCACTGCGGCTGGGCGGCGGCCAGCCGGGCAGGCGCGACGAGCAGGACGATCGGCTGGGCCTCGGCGTTCAGATAGACGTATTCCGTCCCTCGCGCCAAGGGGCCGAATGTCAGCGTGCGATGGCTCACCAGGTTCATGCCGACCGGCGCGAGATCGGGGGCGGCAGCATCCTTCGCCATGTCAGGGGTCAACGCTGCAAGACCGGACGCCGCTGCACCGGAATCCGCTGTATTGACGCCGCCCGACGGTACCGCTGCCGTGCCAAAGCGCTCGTCGGCGGCCTGCGCCAACGCCATCACGACGGCATTGTTTAGCGCTTGCGCGGAAACCTGCGAGGCCATCATCCATCCGCTGACCGCCGCAAGGGCCAGAACAAGCGCGACGACCAGCATTAGCGCGGCGCGCAGCGGTCGCAGCATGACTGTCCGGACCCTCAGCGAGAGCCACCGGCCGCGGCCTGTGTCGATCAAGCCCTTCTTGCTAGTCCCCGCAGCCGGCAAGGGCTCGTCGGTAGGCTGGAAGGCATACTGGATCTGCTGGTTCAGCTTGCCGTAGAACGCCACCCGGCGCGCTTCGCTGGGCCGCTGGCCGAGATACTGGCGCAAATGGGCGGCGCGTTCGGGCGCGAGGAGGCCATCGGCGTAAGCCTGGATGTCCGTCTCGGAGAGCGGCGGGTCGTGCGGAGGGCGATTCGGTTTCATGGTGGCCGTGCTTAAAGATTGCCTGTTCCTTCGCTAACACAGGAGAGGCGTCTTTATTCCCTGCGCTCGATTGCTTCGACGCCGGAATAAATGCGCGATGCCCGTGTTTGCTGCCGTGTAGACCCGCTTGAACAGACAAAGGAGCACCTGTGACAAAGCCCTCATTTCCTGCGCCGGAGCGCATTTGCATGCCGTGCCGGCTCGCCGCGATCGGCGCCGTCGTGCTGGCCGTGGCCGGCGGTTTTGCCTATGTGGCCGGCTGGCTCACGCCGCAGCGCCTGACCACGCATCGCATCATCAACGCCTTCGAAGCGGACAACGGCAGCCATCCGGGCTATCGCCGCAACCATGCGAAGGGCGTCTGCGTATCGGGCTATTTCGATAGCAACGGCAATGCCGCCGCGCTGTCGAGGGCGGGCGTGTTTGCGCCGGGGCTGACGCCCGTGATAGGGCGTTTTGCGATCCCCGGTGGCAATCCGTCCGCGCCGGACACCAGTGTGCCGATTCGCAGCCTTGCCTTGATGTTCACGCAGCACGACGGCGAGCAGTGGCGCACCGGGATGAATTCGGTTCCGGTGTTTCCGGTCCATACGCCCGAACAGTTCTATCAGCAACTTGTCGCCGCTAAACCCGATCCGGCGACCGGCAAGCCAAATCCGGCGGCGCTGAAGGCGTTTTATGCGGCGAATCCTGAGACGCAGCCGTTTCAGGCATGGGTCAAGGGGCATCCGCCGTCGTCGAGTTTCGCCAACGGGTCCTACTACAGCGTGAATGCGTTCCGCTTCGTGGACGCCAGCGGCCAGTCAAGAGCGGTGCGCTGGGCGATGGTCCCGGAGACGCCGTTCGCTGCCATCACAGACGAGCAAAAGAGCGAGAAGAATTTCCTCCAGGCCGATCTTGCCGAGCGTCTGCAGGCCGGGCCGCTGCGCTGGCATCTGATCGTGACGGTGGCAGCGCCTGGAGACCCGACCGACGACGCCACACTGCAGTGGCCCGACGGCCGTCAGCAGATCGACGCCGGCACGCTCGTGATCGAGCACGAGACCTCGCAGGACGACGGTCCTTGCCGCGACGTCAACTTCGATCCGACCGTGCTGCCTGCGGGCATCAAGACCTCGGACGACCCGTTGCTTGCCGCGCGCTCGGCGGCCTATTCGCTTTCGTATAACCGGCGCACTCGCGAAGAAGCGCTCAACCCCAACCTGCACCGGCCACAGCCGAACGGAGATCGGTCATGACCCAAACGCATGCACACTTCAGCCCGCTACAGAGACTGCTGCACTGGACGATGGCGCTGCTGATTCTCGCGATGCTGTTCGTCGGGATCGGCATGGTCGCGACGCTCTCGCATGCGCACGACACGCTGATCGCGATTCACCGGCCGCTTGGTATCGCCATTCTGCTGCTGGTGCTGCTGCGCATCGGCGTGCGGGTGAGGCGCGGCAGCCCATCGCTGCCGGATGACATGCCGGCGTTGCAGCGTTTCATAGCCAAGCTTTCGCATCTCGTGCTGTATGGACTGATGCTGGCAATGCCGCTGATCGGCTGGTCGATGCTCTCGGCTGAGGGTTATCCGGTGACGCTGTTCGGTGCGGTCCATTTACCGGCCATCGTGCCGCATAGCGTACGGCTCTTCGCCTTGTTGCGCGCCTTGCATACGTACCTGGCCCTGGCGCTGTTTCTCGCCGTGCTGGGGCATCTGGCCGCAGCGTTGTTTCATGGGCTGATCCGTCGTGATGGGGTGTTCTCGAGCATGGCGCGCGGCGCTCGCCGGGCATGAAAAGCTGCCGCCCACGTGTCGCTTCGTGGGCGGCGCTTTGTGCTGAGGCTTCAGTGTGTGATACGGGCGGTTCCGCTTCGGTCAGCTTTTGACGCGTTCCGAACGCGGGTCGTAGGGCGCTTTCAGATGAACCGTGGCGGGCAGCAAGTTGCCCGCGACGTCGATCTCGTAGCGACCGCTCGTCAGATACGCCGTGTCGGCCGCGCCGTCCGGATTGTTGATGTAGCCCATCGCCACCGGGCAACCGAACGTATGGCCGAAAGCCGCCGAGCTGACGAAGCCCACCGGCTTGCCGTCGCGCAGAATCGCTTCGCCGCCCCACAGCATGCGATCGGCGGCGCCGTCGGCTGTCAGCACCACCATGCGCCGCCGCAGCGGCTCCTCACGCAGCTTGAGCAAGGCCTCGCGGCCACGGAACGGAATCTCTTTGTTCAGCTTGCAGGCGAAGGAGAGGCCGGCTTCGAACGGGTTCGAATCGGGCGTGAGTTCGCGGCCCCATGCGCGGTAGCCTTTCTCGATCCGTAGCGAATCGATGGCGTAATAGCCTGCGTTGACGAGACCGAACGGCTTGCCCGTGGCATGCAATGTCTCGTAGACGCCCGCGGCGAATTCGACCGGCACGTACAGCTCCCAGCCAAGCTCGCCGACGTAGGTGAGGCGGGTGGCGCGCACCGTCGCATAGCCGATGTCCACTTCGCGGCTCTGGCCAAACGGGAACGCGGCGTTGCTCCAGTCGGCCCTGGAAATGCTTTGCAGCAGTTCGCGCGAACGCGGTCCCATCACCGCGAGCACCGCGTACTGGCCGGTGACGTCCACGAGCGTGCAATGCTTGTCGTGTGGGATCGACTTTTCGATGTAGTCGAAGTCGCGCGTGGTCTGCGCCGAGCCGGAGACGATCAGGTATTGATCGTCGGAAAGACGCGTCAGCGTGAAGTCGGACTCGTAGGTGCCGCGCTCGTTGAGCATGCCGGTGTAGACGGTAGTGCCGGGCGCCACCGCCACATCGTTCGTGACGATGCCTTGCAGCACGCTTTCCGCGTCACGTCCCTTGACGAGGAATTTCGAAAACGAGGTCATGTCGAACAGCGCCACGCCTTCGCGGCAGGCGCGATGCTCGGCGCCGCTCCACGGCAGCCAGTTCTGCTGGCCGAAGGCGTAGTCGATCTTCGCTTCGGCCACGCTTGGCGCGAAGAAGTTCGGACGCTCCCAACCCATCTTGCTGCCGAAGCTTGCGCCCGCGTCGCGCAGCATCGGGTAAAGCGGCGAGCGGCGGAACGGGCGCGCGGTATCGAGTTCGCGGTTCGGCCAGGGCATGGCGTAGTGCAGGCCGAGCGTTTCCTTCACGCGGTCGTGCAGCCACGTATCGTTGCCGTTGAAGCGCGCAAAGCGGCGGATGTCGACCGGCCACAGATCCATGGTCGGCGTGCCGGCGACGATCCATTCGGCGAGCGCCATGCCGGCGCCGCCGGCCGAGGCGATGCCCATCGAATTGAAGCCCGCGCCCACGAAAAAGTGGCGCAACTCAGGCGCTTCGCCAAGGATGAAGTTGTTGTCCGGCGTGAACGACTCCGGCCCGTTGTAGAACTGCCTGACTTGCGCGGTTTCGAGCGCCGGGACGCGCTCCAGTGCGTTTTCCATCAGGATCTGGAATTGATCCCAGTCGTCGGGCAGCAACTGGAATTCGAAATTTTCGGGGATGCCGTTCATGCCCCACGGTTTCGCGTTCGGCTCGAAACCGCCCATCACGAGGCCGCCCACTTCTTCCTTGAAGTAGATAAAGCCATCAGGATCGCGCATCACCGGCAGATCGGGATGCACGCCGGCAATCCGTTCGGTGACAATGTAGTAATGCTCGGCCGAATGCAGCGGCACAGTCACATCGCACAGGCGGCCCACCGCCTTGGCCCACTGGCCGGCGCAATTGACGACGATCTCCGCGTTGATGGTGCCTTCGGCGCCGTCCTTGTTGCGCCATGCAAGGCCGCTCACTTCGCGGCCGCCCGGTGTTTGCCGCGTATGGATGGCGGTAACGCGGGTGTTCTCGACGATCCGCGCGCCGCGCGTGCGGGCGCCGCGGGCGAGGGCTTGTGTGAGGTCGGTTGGGTTGGCCTTGCCGTCGCCGGGCAGCCAGACCGCGCCGAGCAGATCGTCGGTGCGCATCACCGGCCACAGGTCGCCGGCTTCCTGCGGGCTGATCACGTCGCAAGTGACACCGTACGCGCGGGCGACGGCGGCGGTGCGCTTGAGTTGCGTCATCCGTTCGGCGGTGCGGGCGACCGACAGCGAGCCGCATTGTTTCCAGCCGGTGGCGAGCCCGGTGTCCGCTTCCAGTTCGGCATACAGCGCGGTGGAATAACGGATCAGCCTGGTCATGCTTTCCTGGGCGCGCAATTGACCGACGAGGCCCGCTGCATGCCAGGTGGTGCCGCACGACAACTGCCCCTGTTCGAGCAGGACCACATCGGTCCAACCCATCTTCGTCAGGTGATACGCCACGGAGCAGCCGACAATGCCGCCGCCGACGATCACAACCCGGGCGTGTTGAGGAATAGGTGTAGACATCTGTTGGATCCTGTCTGGTTGATGTTGATATGCGTGGAAATGTGTTGGCATAGGTTGCAACAAAAAGCCACAAAACGCAACACTGTCACATAAAATTCACTCGGAAAGAGCCGTGCAAGAAATGATCGAAGCTAGGCCGCTCAAGACATGAGGTCGGCTCGAAGCGTTCTTCGTTGATTTGCGTGGAATTGTGTGGAAGCAACTTCCCCTGTCCGTAAGCCTTTGCTAGACTGGGCGCCACTCGCATCCTCCCGCATTCCGTATGTTCTCGACCCAACGCCAAGCCGAAATCCTGCGCATCGTGAAGGCGCAGCAGACCTGCACGATTACCGAGCTGGCCGAAGCCTTCGCCGTGTCCGACGAAACCATCCGTCGCGACATCAAGCCCTTGATCGCCGAAGGCGTGCTGCTCAAGGTGCATGGCGGCGTCATGCTGCCGGAGCGGCTCGACGAGCCGCCGTTTCAGCGCCGCATGCAGGAAAACCTGGAGGCGAAGCGGGTGATTGCGGCGCGGGTGTGCGATCTGGTGCGCGACGGCGATTCGCTGATTCTCGACGGCGGCACGACCTGCGTGCATATCGCTCAGGCACTGTGTGCGCGCTCGCGGCTCACGGTCGTCACCAACTCCACGGAGATCGCCCGCACGCTGGCGCCGCGCAATGGCAATCGCGTGTTCATCGCGGGCGGCGAACTGCGCGCCGACGACTCGGCGGCTTTTGGCGAAAGCGCGCTGGCGTTCATCCGCCAGTTCCATGTGCGCTATGCATTTGTTTCGGTGACGGCAATCGACGCACAGGGCCGCTTTATGGATGCGCAACCCGACGACGTGTCCTACTCGCTGGCGGCGTTTGCCCAGGCCGAGCGGCGCGTGGTGGTGGCGGATCACGCCAAGTTTGGCCACAGCGCGCTGGTGCACGCATTCGGCCCGGATGCGCTGGACCTGTTGATCACGGACGAGGCGCCGTCGCCGGCACTGGCGCAGGTGTTTGCCGCAGCGGATCTCGAGGTGAGTTTAGGGGCGCCCGCAGGGACGCCGGTAGGGGCGTCCGCAGAGGCCCAGACAGACGATCCGGCCGGGGTTGCAGCCTGAACGATCGCGAAGGCATCGTGCCTCGAACAGGTGCTCGGTTTCCTTGACACGCCCTCAGCGGCGATGACCGGCACATGCGTAAAATAGTTGGTTTGCAGTGGCGAACGCAGCCCCCGCAGCAACCGGCGCAGGACTTCAAGTCCCCGGCAAACGCGTGGTGAGCCTGCGTGTATCTCCCGCATCTGCGCCGCTCGCTCGAACATGCATGGATGGGTCACCCGGATGTCGTCAGTTTTCTACGATCGAGAACACGTTACGAAGTGGTTGGGAGCCAAGACGGTCGCGAAGGCGCGCGACTATGTCGATGCCGTTTCGAACCTGCATTGGGAAAACAACACCCTGAGCGGCGAGGTCCAGGGCACGCAACGCCATCCGTACGTCGTGGATGTGCAGTTTCATGACGTTGGCGACGACCTGTGGGTCGAGGGCGACTGCTCGTGTCCGGTCGGCTTCCAGTGCAAGCATATGGCAGCGCTACTGATCGCGGGGCTTGAAGCGCCGGCCGGATCGGAGCCGGGCGTGCGGCCCGAACTGGTCAGGTGGATGGAAACGTTTCGCGCCCGCGCAGAGCACGGCGAGCCGAACCACCGTAACGTGGGCACGGCGCCGACCCATGCGCTCGCGTACCGCCTCGGCTGGTCGCGCTATCAGCAGCGCCACGAGATCCAGCTTTTCAAGGCGCGGGTGGCCGCGAACGGCGAGATCCGTTCGATCGACGAGCCGTGGAGCAATGTCGAAGCGGCCTTGATCAAGGCGCCCAAATTCGTTTCGGATGACGATCTGGTGATCCTGCGCAGCCTGTGGCTCGGCCATTCGCGCGAGAACCACGGGCATTTCATTCTGCGAGGGGCCAACGGCGGCGAAGTTCTGCACAAGCTGATCGCGACGGGGCGCCTGTTTCCCGCCTTGCCGGCAGATGGCGTTGATCGGCAGGCGCCACGCGCGTTGTCGATGGGCGCGGCACGGGCCGGCCGGATCGAGTGGGAAGCGCAGACCGACGACCGTCTGCGGCCGGTCCTGCGTACCGAACCGGCGGCCGCGATGGTGCTTGCCACCGAGCCGGTCTGGTACGTCGACGCCGACGCGGGCGAGGCGGGCATCGTCGAGCTGTCCTTGCCATTTCCGCAACTGCCCGATTACCTGTCGATGCCGCCCATCTCGCTCGCCGAGGCGCCGCTGGTTGCGGCGGTGCTGCGCGAGGTGGCGCCTGGCTTGCCGCTGCCGCCGGCGCTCGACACCGCCAAAGTACGCGTGATCGACGTCGAACCGGTGCCGGTCCTCGCGCTCAACAGCCTGACGATGGCGGCGCTCGGCCTCGGCAAGCCCACCCAGCGTAGTCAGATGCTGGACTTTGCGACCGTCAGCTTCGACTACGAAGGCGTCAGCATCAAGCCGGAGAGCAGCGCCACGCTGGTGCCGGTACCCGGTGGCAGCGTGCTGCATATCCGGCGCCGTTACGACACCGAGAAACAGCGTCTGTTCGAATTGCGCAAGGCGGGCTTGAAGGTGGTGCCGGCAAGCGGCGGCTATTCACGGCAAACGCTGCCCGAGACGTTGCTGGCGTTACCCGAGACCGAAGACTGGCCCGCGTTCGTCGACGAAACCTTGCCCGAGCTCGACAAGAAGGGCTGGCGCGTCACGATCGCGTCGAGCTTCCGCCATCACGTGATCGAGATCGACGCGATCGAAGGCACCGCGCGCCAGGCCGGCGACGGCTGGTTCGACCTCGAGATGGGGATTACGCTCGGCGATCGCACAGTGCGGCTCGAACCGCTGCTAGCCGGCCTGTTCCGGCGCGACCGCCGCTGGCTGGGCGGGGCGCTGGAAACGATCGATGACGACGAAGCGATCGAACTCACCACCGACCGCGCCGAACGGCTGCGTCTGCGAGCCGGGCGTCTCAAACCGGTGGTGCGGGTGCTGGTCGATCTGTTCGACGGCATCGGCAGCTGGAAGGGCGACGACAATCTGAGGATTCCTGAGCTTGATGCAGGGCGTCTCGCCGCGCTGACCGATACCGGCCGCTGGCAGTTTCAGGGCGATGCGTCGATCCGCCAGTTGGCGCAGCGTCTGCAGGACGGCGCCGGGGTGCGCGAAGCGCCGGTGCCGCGTGGCTTGCGGGCCGAGTTGCGCGCGTACCAGCATCAGGGCCTGAGCTGGATGCAGTTCCTGCGCGAGCACAATCTCGCTGGCGTATTGGCGGATGACATGGGGCTCGGCAAGACCGTTCAGACGCTGGCGCACGTGCTGGCGGAAAAGGAAGCAGGGCGCCTCGACCGGCCGGTGCTGATCGTCGTGCCGACTACCCTGGTGCACAACTGGCGTGAAGAAGCACAACGCTTTGCACCTGATATTAAGGTGCTGGTTCTGAACGGGCCGCAGCGCAAGGAGCGTTTCGAGCTGATCGGCCAGCACGACTTGATTCTCACGACCTATGCATTGCTGTGGCGCGATCACGCGGTGCTGGCCGAGCACGAGTATCACCTGCTGATTCTCGACGAAGCGCAGTACGTGAAGAACGCCACGACCAAATCGGCGACGGCGATTCGCGATCTGCGGGCGCGGCATCGTCTGTGTCTGACGGGGACGCCGCTGGAAAATCACCTCGGCGAGTTGTGGTCGCAGTTCGATTTTCTGCTGCCGGGTTTTCTCGGCACTCAGAAGGACTTCACTAAACGCTGGCGCAATCCGATCGAGCGTAACGGCGACGGTGTGCGGCGTGAATTGCTGGCGCGGCGGATTCGACCTTTCATGCTTCGGCGCCGCAAGGACGAGGTGGCGAAGGAGTTGCCCGAAAAAACCACCATCGTGCGCACGGTGGATCTGGAGGGCGCGCAACGCGATCTGTACGAAATCGTCCGGACTGCGATGCAGTCGAAGGTGCGTGCGGCCGTCACGGCACAAGGGCTGGCCCGCAGCCATATTATCGTGCTGGATGCGCTGCTCAAGCTACGCCAGGTCTGCTGCGACCCGCGTCTCGTGAAGCTGGAGAAGGCCGCGCGCGTCAAGGAGTCGGCCAAGCTCGAACTGCTGCTGGCGATGCTGCCGGAGCTGATCGAAGAAGGCCGGCGCGTGCTGCTGTTTTCTCAGTTCACTGGCATGCTCGATCTGATCGCCGCAGCGCTCGATAAGGCCGCGATTCCATACGTCACGCTGACCGGCGACACGACCGATCGCGCTACACCCGTACAGCGTTTCCAGCAAGGGGAGGTGCCGCTATTCCTGATCAGTCTGAAGGCGGGGGGCGTCGGGCTGAATCTCACGGCGGCCGATACGGTGATTCATTACGACCCGTGGTGGAATCCGGCGGCGGAAAACCAGGCGACCGACCGCGCGCATCGAATCGGCCAGGACAAGCCGGTGTTCGTCTACAAGCTGATTGCGGCCGGCAGCATCGAGGAGAAGATTGTGCGGCTGCAGGAGAAGAAGGCGGCGCTCGCCGATAGCATTCTGTCCGAGGACGCGGCAGGCGCGGTGAAGTTTTCGGATGACGATCTCGATGCGCTGTTTGCACCGATGCCGGAGATTGCGCGGGCTGGGTGAGATTAAACTATCGCAATGACCACCTACAATCTCGTAGCGCGTGGGCCGAGTGCCATAACGCGCTAACCACCGCGATAAACCCGTAATCAGCCGCTACATAAAGCACCGCCTCACGCATCGAGCGCAGCTATGCGCGCCGCCACGCATGCCTCGCCACCGATCTAACAATCTTTAAACGATTTATATTGAGACAGTTCTTATACTGTCTCGCAGAATGAAATTATTGTTGACACTTGGGTGCGCGGCGTCGCCAATTGCGCATGCGAAATGCATGGTGCCGGGCGTCACGGAGTGACAGGTCCTGTGCCGGTGAGCGAGGGATTGGATGCTTTTTAGACCGCGCACCACGCGCATTCCGTTCAAGCTCGGTGAGAAGAAGCGCAAGCTTGGACAGCGTATTGAGCTTGATCTGTCGAAAGACCGGCACGCGCGCGCAGCCGTCGAAGCCTACGCCGATTCGTGTTCGATCGATATGCCGTGGCTCGCCCAGATGCTGCGCCATTCGGCGCCGCAGAGCGCAGGCGATCTGAGCCTGTGTGCGGCCACCGTGCGACGCGTGTTCGGGTTGGCGCAAGACTGGGCGGCGTCGCAACCTGACTACGCACAAAGTGCCTGGGAGCATGTGCGGATTCATCTGGAAGCGGCCCTGAATCATCAATTGAAACAGCCAGAAGACGACGAGAGTGAGGATGGCGAGTACGAGGCAGAGGGCTTCGCGCCCATCAGGATGGATTAGACGGGGCCAGTCACGAAGTGCGAGCGAGACCTGCTGGACAAAAGTTTTGACCCAAAGAGGTCGATAAAGAATCTGAGAGACCGGCTCAAGAGCTTGGGCCGATGCCGGATGGCAGGAGGATGGCATTCGGAAGGGGGTGGCGGTTTTCGATTATTATGAAATCGCCCAAGCACGTACTGCGTGTCAGGGCAAATTGCGCGCCATTTTTGAGATATATCGGGTGCATGTTTAAAACAGGTACTCGCAAGGCGCGACGAATAATCGATAAATAGAGTTGTCGATGCAGAACATCGCGGCCCCTGGGTCTGCGCGCGGCGATACGCGCGCAGACCCAGGCGGCGACGAGGCGGTGCAGCCCGGCAGGAGGGGCGGCGCCTCTGCAGTCGGGAGCCGGCCATCCAGATACGAATAACGGTGTTGCATTGCGGGGTGTTATGAGAATTGCAGTCCTGGATGACGATCCGGCTCAGGCCGATCTGGTATGTCAAACGCTTGCGGCCGCTGGCCATATCTGTCACGCCTATGCGGAAGGTCGCGCACTGGTGCGGCAACTGCGGCGCCAGACTTTCGATTTGCTTGTGCTCGACTGGAACGTGCCCGACATGTCCGGCGAAGAGGTCTTGCGCTGGGTACGCGAGAGCCTCTCGGAGCGCTTGCCGGTGCTGTTCATGACGAGCCGCAGCCGCGAAACCGACATCACCTCGATTCTCAACACGGGCGCTGACGACTACGTGGTCAAGCCGGTGTCGGCGGGCGTTCTGCTGGCGCGCGTGGGCTCGCTGCTGCGGCGCGCCTACCGGCTCAATGCCACGGCCCTCAAGGAAGTATTCGGCGAGTACGAGTTCGATCTGAGCGCCAAGCACGTAGTGGTGCGCGGCACCGCCGTCGCGGTCACGCAAAAGGAATTCGATCTGGCCTTGCTGCTGTTCCAGCACTTGAGCCGGCCGCTGTCGCGCGCACACATTCTTGACGTGATCTGGAAGCAGGCGACTGAAATCCCGTCGCGCACCATGGACACGCACGTCTCGATGCTGCGCAGTAAGCTCGGGCTAAGACCGGAAAACGGCTATCGCCTGACGCCGATTTACGGCTATGGATATCGGCTCGAGCGCATTGAAAAGGGGGATGCGTGACGGTTTTCGTTTTTACGCCGCCGGCAAGCCTGGCGGCGGCCGGCGCGCGCCGTGCGCTGGCGGTCCTGGTGCCGTGCCTAGTCGCGGCGCTTGGGGTTATGCCTGCGCTCGCCGACGCACAGAAGAACAAGAATGCGCCCGTTGTCACGGTCCCGTATACGACCCAAGCCGGCGACACGCTGTACGAGATCGCGGCGCGCTACCTGCGCGATCAGCGCGATTGGGCCGTACTCAGTCGTCTGAACAAGATTCCTGCTCCACGCCATCTGCAAGCCGGTGTCCAGGTGCAACTGCCGGTGGCGCTGCTGCGCGAGGAACAGGAATCTGCACGGGTGCTGGCCACTAGCGGTCCGGTCGAACGCGCGTTCGGCGCCGGTCCGTTTACGCCGCTCGCGGCCGGCATGACGCTTGGCGAGGGCGATCGTCTGCGCACCGGCCATGAAGGTTTCGCGACGCTCGAACTGGCGGACGGTTCGCACGTGACGGTGTCGCAGGACGCCATGGTCGAGATCGGCAAGCTGCGCCAGACCGCCTTGACCGGCGCCTCCGACCGCGTATTCGATTTGCAGCACGGCGAGGTGGATAGCGAAGTGACGCATGCCACCAGGAAAGACGATCGCTTCCAGATCCGTTCGCCCTCGGTGGTGGCCGGCGTGCGCGGCACGCGTTTCCGGGTGAACTACGACACGGATCAGCAGCAAACCGCCGTTGAAGTGCTGGACGGAGCGGTCGGGGTGGACCCGGCTAGCGTGCGCCCGCCGGCGCCGGGCGTGCCGCTGCAAGCCTCCGAGCAACTCGTGTCCGCGCACTTCGGCAATGTCTCGGGAGCGAGCGGTTCGATCGGCACGCCGATCGCGTTGCTGGCCGCTCCCTCGTTGACCGATCCGGGCAAGATCCAGGACGGCAAGACGGTCGCCTTCGACCTCGTGCCGGATAGCCAGGCGGCGGGCTACCGCGTGCAGATTGCCCGTGACGCGGACCTGCTGGACCTGATCCGCGACCTGCCGGTGAAGGCGCCCCATGCCGACTTCGGCGATCTGCCGGATGGCACGTACTTCGTGCGCATCTCCTCGGTCGATCGCAACGGCCTCGAAGGCCTGCCGCAAATCTACGCATTCGAGCGGCGCCAGTTGGGTCTGGCCGCCTCGGCCGGGCCGCGCGCCGGCACGCGCGACTATACGTTCCGCTGGTTCGCGAGCCGTCCGGGCGTGGAGACGCGTTTCCGCTTCGTGCTGGGCGCTTCGCCCGACCTGCGCAACCCGCTCGTGGACCGGCCCGACCTGCCGGCCGGCGAGATCGTGGTGACGGATCTGCCGCGTGGCGTTTATTATTGGACCGTAATTGCCGAGCAGTTCGAAAACGGCCGGTTCTATGAGAAGGGCAGCTCGATCCGGTCGTTCACGCTTGCCCGCTAGGACTCCAATAATCCTCGCATGAGCCTTGATCCGCGTGCACGACTTGGGCGGCCGGCTGGCCGACGCTTCCTGTTGGAATGGGGTGCGATCGGCTGCCTCGGCATTGCGGTGATCCTGGCGAGCGCGCTCGGCCGCTGGACGGCCGGCGTCGATCATCTGGTCTATGACCGTTTTCTGGTGTTGCACAAGCAGCCGGCGCTCTCCGATATCGTGGTGGTCGAGATCGACAACGCGAGCGTCGACCGGCTCGGCCGCTGGCCCTGGCCGCGTAGCGTCCATGCGAACCTGCTCGCGCAACTGGCCAAGGCCAAACCGGCGGCGGTGATCTACGACGTCCTGTTCACCGAGCCCGCCGCCGACGACGTGCAGCTTGCCCACGCCATCTCCCTTAGCCCCACCTATCTGCCGGTGCTGCTCAGCCCCGAGGACAGCGACGGCCAGAGGGTCGTCGAGAAGCCGGTGCAGTCCTTCGCAGAGGCGGCGGCCGGGCTTGGTCATATCAATATGGAAGTGGACGGCGACGGCATCGTGCGCAGCGTCGCGCTGTTCGAAGGCGACGCGCACTCGCGCTGGCCGCAGTTGATGGTGCCGGTCTGGCGGGCCATCAAGAGCGGTGCGATCCATCTCGCGCAACCGGTCGAGCATCTCGCCGGCTTCCGTGACCGTACCCTCGAGCGCGTCGACGAAGCCCGTTTTCTGATTCCTTTCAGCCTGAACGCCGCGAACTACGCGCATGTCTCGTTCGCTAGCGTGGTGGCCGGCGAGGTGCCGCCGGAGCAGTTGCGCGGCCGCCTGGTGCTGATCGGCGTGACGGCCTCAGGTCTGTTCGATCGCTTTGCGACCCCCGTTTCGGGCGAGCTCGGGCCGCTGCCGGGCGTGTTTATTCATGCAAACGTGCTCGACACGCTGCTGACGGGCCGGGCGATCGATCCGGTCCCAGCGTTGCCGGTCGTACTCGTCGCGCTGCTGCCGCTCGCCGTGCTGCTCGCCGGTTTCCTCGTGCTGTCGCCGCGGCGCTCGTTGTTGCTGACGCTGGGCTTGAGCTTCGTCATCACCGGTGGCAGTGCTGCCTTGCTGTACGGCGCGCGGCTGTGGATGTCGCCGGTGCCGGCGGTGCTGGGCCTGATCGTGGTGTACCCGATCTGGAACTGGCGCCGCCTCGAAATGACCATGACGTATCTGCGCAAGGAGCTGCAGCGTCTCGCCGACGAGCCGCATCTGTTGCCGGAGACGCCGCCGCGCCGCCGCGAGTTCGGCGGCGACGTGCTGGAGCAGCATATGGCGCTGATGGCGCAGGCCGCCCAGCGGGTGCAGGACATGAAGCGCTTTGTCTGGGACAGCCTCGACAGCGTGCCCGAGCCCATTCTGGTGAGCGACGTGCGTGGCATCGTGCTGATCGCCAATCACGCGGCCATGGCGCACTTTGCCCGGCTGGGTTCGCTGCGGCCGCAAGGCCGTCCGATGCGCGAGGTGCTCGGCGATCTGGCGTTGGTGAAGACCATCGACGACGGGACCGAGGGCGGCGACGCCGAAAACGATGCGCTGGCACGCACCCACTGGCCGGCCATCCTCGATCCGGCGCGCCGCGAATTTGCCGACCTGATGGCGCACGGCATCGAGGTGCGCGATCTGACCGAGCGCGACCACCTGCTGCGCTATGCCACCTGCACCAACGAAGAGGGTGAAGTGACCGGCTGGATCGCCGGTCTGGTCGACGTCTCGGCGCTGCACGCGGCGGAGCGCCAGCGCGAGGATGCGCTGCGGCTCCTGTCGCACGACATGCGCTCGCCGCAGGCCTCGATTCTCGCGCTGGTCGAGATCGAGCGCGCGCGCATCGAGTCGGACCATGTGCATGAACTGCTCGAGCGGATTGCCCGTTACTCGCGCCGCGCGCTGACGCTGGCCGACGATTTCGTGCAACTGGCGCGCGCGGAGTCGCAAGCCTATGTGCTCGAACCGGTGAGCCTGAGCGAGCTGACCATCGACGCCAGCGACGAAGTCTGGCCGCAGGCTCACGCCAAGCAGATTCATATGGAAACCGAAAGCGCGGACGACGACGGTTACTGGATCTGCGCCGATCGCTCGTTGATGACGCGCGCGCTCGTCAATATCATGAACAATGCGGTCAAGTACAGCCCGCCCGGCTCGCGCATCACCTGCACGATCGGGGCAGTCAACGGCCTGCCGCGGCGCGTGCAATGCACGATTCGCGACCAGGGCTATGGCATTCCGCTGGAACAGCAAAGCCGTCTGTTTCAGCGGTTCCACCGCTTTCACGAGGCCGAACAGCCGGAGACCGGCGGCGCAGGGCTCGGGATGGCGTTTGTCAAAACAGTCGTGACGCGCCACGGCGGGGATGTGCGCGTCGACAGCGCGCCGGGCAAGGGCACCGCGTTTACCTTGCTGCTGCCGGCGCTCGACGACACGAAGCTCGACACACAGCTTGAGCACGCCTGATGGGCGTGCCGTATTCTCTTGAAGCGAGAAGAAAATGAAAATCACGCTGATCTACGCTGCGCTAGTCGCAGCAAGCCTCACCGGCGGCCTGTCAGGGTGCGCCGGCGTCAATACCGACGTGCGCGCGTCGCCGTCGGCCACGCCGCTCGCCGGCGAGCACAGCTATGCGCTGGCACGCTCGCCGCTGCAGGACGCGAGTCCAGATCATATGCAGTACGAAACGTGGATTCGTACTGAACTGGGCAAATACGGCTTTACCGATGTACCGCAGCAGCGGGCGCACTATCTGCTCTCGATTGCGTACGACACGCGTCTGGCGGGGGTCGGCGTCGGTGCGGCGGATTGCACGGAGGCAGGGTGCAATAGCCCCGGCGCGACGTCGTTTTCGCTGTTCGGCGGCAAGACGTACAGGCATTCGCTAACGCTGCGTTTCTTCGAGCAGACCAATGGCCACGAGGTCTATAAGGTGAGCGCGAGCAGCCAGGATCATGATGCCGATCCGCTGCACGCGATTCCGTATCTGGTGAAGAGCGCGCTGGCGCAATTTCCCTTCGCCGATCATCCGGATTGGCGCGTGAAGCTGCGTACCGACGACGCCGGCGGGGCGCCCAGGATTACCTCCGTCAAGCCGGTGCAGCCCTGAGTCACGAAAGCCACGCGTCGATGTTCAATAGGATGTCTGGCTCGCGCCGTCTAGCTCAGAGCCACTTCGACCGTTGCGCGGCGCCGCTCTTCGACCATTGTTTCGATCAACGAAGCGAGATCGTCCGTGGCAGGATCGCGGATCCCCGATGAGCGGTGCAGTTCGAGATCGGCTGGCGGCAGCGGCGGTAAACCTTCCGCTGCACCGAGCACGCGCCAGCTTTCCGGTAGCGTGCAACGGTCGATGATCGTCACTGCCGCGCCGTGGTTCACCGCCACCTTGATGCCGGTCGGGCTCTGACTCGTATAGACCACGTGATAGGGCCGGTCGAGCGCCGCCAGCGCTTCGAGTCCGCGCTGCCGGTAACAGCAGGTCTCCGGAAACAGCGCGAGTGGCACCGACGCCTTGCGGTCCAGTACGAAATCCTTGTGCGCCGCCCACACCACTTCCTCCCGCCCCAGATTGCGGCCGCCCGTTTGCGAGCCGTGCCGCACCACGAGCGCCAGATCCAGTTCACCCGCCTGCAAGCGTTCGAGCAATTCGAGCGACATCCGGCAATGGATGTGCGGCCGTGCACCGGGACGCAGCTCGTAAAACTTCTTGAGCAGCTCCGGCAACCACAATTCGGCGTAATCCTCCGGCAGTCCAAAGCGGATCACGCCCTCGCGGCTGCTCCGGTTTAGTGCGGCGATCGCCTCGTTTTGCACCTGAATAATGCGCCGGGCGTGAATCAGGAAGTTCTCGCCGTCGCGTGACAGAGCGAGGCGCCGGCTATTGCGCAGAAACATATGCGTCTCCAGCCGCTCTTCGAGCGTGCGGATACGCAGGCTGATGGTGGATTGCGTGCGATGAAGCTGCTTCGCCGCTGCCGTGAAGCCGCCGCTATCCACCACGGCGACGAATGCACGCACCAGTTCGGGGTCCAGAGAGCTGAGTTTGGACCAATCGGGTCCGCTGATGGCTGCCATCGGAATTACTCGCTTTCCAAAGAAATTTGGCGATCAAAACATGGGGACGTCGGTGAGCTGATTGTTGTCGAAGATTGTTGTCGAAAACAATTCAGCTCACAAATCAACCTGCAAACCACGAAACTGAACTGGAGCCACACCGTGTCAGCCAGCCTGCCTCTTGCCGACGCCGAATGTACCGATCTGAGCGATATCGTCGATACCGAGCGTTATCCGTTGCACGATCCGGACCACCCCCGCATGCGCGAGTTGATCGCGAGCTGCCGTGCGCATCTTGCCGGCAACGGCAGCGCCGTGCTGCACGGTTTTCTGCGTCCCGCTGCGTTGGAGCAGGCGCGCGCCGAAGGCCTGGCGCTCGCCACCAAGACCTATTTTTCAAGCCGCAAGGTCAATGCCTATTTCACGGCTGACGATCCAACGTTGCCTAAAGGAGACCCGCGCCGCGTCTTCATGGACCGCACCAGTGGCTTCGTCACGCGCGACGTGATTCCGGCTGACGCGATCGTTCATCGCATCTACGTGGCACAGGCGATGAAGCGCTTCGTAGCCGCGTGCCTCGGCGAGGAGCGCGTCTGGGAATATGCCGATCCCTATGCGGGCCTCGTGCAGAACGTGATGCCGCCGGGCACCGAGCAGCCGTGGCACTACGACACCAACGAATTCATTGTTTCCATGATGACGCAGCAGCCTGACGCGGGCGGCGACTTCGAGTACTGCCCGAACATCCGTTCTCCTGAAGGTGAGAACTATGGCGGCGTCGGCGCGGTGGTGCGCGGCGAGACGCGCGCACCGATCAACGTGATCACGCTGCAGCCGGGCGATCTGCAACTGTTCAAGGGCCGTTTTTCGCTGCATCGCGTGACCCAGGTGGCGGGCGCGATCGACCGTCACACGGCCATCTTTGCGTACTCAAAGAAGCCCGGTGTGATTGGCCGGCTCGAGCGCACCCGGCAGCTCTATGGCCGGGTCTCCGAGATGCACCTGGAAGCCGAACAACGGCTGGTGCGTGCCGACAATCTGGTCGATTGAGGCCGCACGTTCCCCCGCTTTGAAACCGTAGTCCCTGTTGCTCACGATATTTATAACGTTCCCCACTGGAAATCATGACGATTCTTCGCCCGACTCATCGCCCGGAAGACTGTGAACCGACTGCAGAAGAGATTGCGCAGATCCAGCGCGACCGGCTCGCCGCCGTGCGGCGCGAGCTGAAAAAGCGCGACCTGACCGCCGCGATCCTGTTCGACCCGACTCACATGCGCTATGCGACCGGCTCGCGCAACATGCAGGTCTATTCGATGCGCAACCCCGCGCGTTATGCGTTCATTCCGGCCGAAGGCAAGGTCGTGCTGTTCGAATACGCGGGCTGCGATTTTCTCGCCGAAGGTCTCGATACCGTCGACGAGATTCGTCCGGCCACGGCGATCTCGTACTACTTTTGCGACGACATGCTCGGCCGCGTGACCGAACGCTGGGCCGACGAGATCGACGATCTGGTCAAGCAGTGCGGCGGCGGCAAGCGGATTGCAATCGAGAGCGCGACTTCCGCAGCGGCCTTCGCGCTGCAGGCGCGGGGCTATCAGATCTCCGACGCGCAGGAGCCGTTGGAACGGGCGCGTGCCATCAAGGTGCCCAACGAGATCAAGATGATCCGCTCGTCGCTGCGTGCCGCGGAAGAGGGCGTGCATAAGCTCGAAGCAGCGCTCGTGCCCGGCATCAGCGAGAACGAGCTGTGGTCGCATCTGCACAAGCACATCATCGAAACGGACGGCGACTATGTGGAGACGCGCCTGATCAGCTCAGGCCCGCGCACCAACCCATGGTTTCAGGAAAGCAGCCCGCGCAAGATCCAGGCGGGCGAGCTGGTTGGACTCGACACCGACGTGGTCGGGCGTTTTGGTTATTACGCCGACTTCTCGCGCACCTTCCTGTGCGGTGGCGGTCCGGCGACGCCCGCGCAGAAGAACCTCTACAAGCTCGCCTACGAGCAGGTCCATTCGAATATGGAAAACGTGCGTGCCGGCACGACCTTCCAGGAGTTTATCGCCAAGGCCTGGAAGATCCCGGGCCCGTACCAGGCGCGCCGCTATTTCGCACTGGCGCACGGCGTCGGCATGACGGGCGAGTACCCGTACATCGTCCATCGCGAAGACAACGAAGCGAAGGGCTACGACGGCGTGATGGAACCAGGTATGACGCTGTGCATCGAGAGCTACATCGGCCATGAGGACGGCGGTGAAGGCGTCAAGCTCGAAGAGCAGGTGTATATCCGCGACGACGGCCAGGTGGAACTGCTGTCCGACTATCCGTTTGAGAAGCGCCTGCTCGCCTGAAGGACGGTAACGCGAGAGGTTTCCTGCATTCGAACTCAACGTATTTCCATGCACAAGGGTGATCGATCATGCAATTCAGACTACTCCGGGCGGCGCTCGCCGCCGCCGCACTGACCTTGAGCGGGACGACGGCTCATGCAGCCTCTACTGCAGCCAATAGCTGGTGTACGCAAGGCAAGACCGTGCATTTCGCGGGTATCACATGGGAAAGCGGCTCCTTCGCCACTGAGGTGCTGCGGCAGATTCTCGAGAAAGGCTACGGCTGCAAGACCGATGTGGTGCAGGGCAGCACGGCGGCCACCGAAACGGCGCTCGCGCATAACGACGTGCAGGTGTGGGCCGAACAATGGACGGGCCGCAGCGAAATCACGGCCAAGGCGGTCGCCACCGGTTCGGTCAAGCTGGTGGGCGACACCTTGCCGGGCGGCACCAAGGAAGGCTGGTTCGTGCCGGAATACGTGATCAAGGGCGATCCGGCGCGCGGCATCAAGCCGCTGGCGCCGGACCTCGTCTCGGTGACGGATTTGCCGAAGTACAAGAGCGTGTTCGCCGACGACGAGGAACCGGATAAGGGCCGCTTTCTCAACTGCCCGACGGGTTGGGATTGCGAACGTGTGAATACACGTCTCTTGAAAGTGCTGAACCTCGACGCGACCTACACCAACTTCCACCCTGGCACGGGTGCGGCGCTGGATGCCGCGATCGCTTCCGCGTACCAGCGCGGCGCGCCGATTGTTTTCTACTACTGGGGACCGGCTGCGCTGATGGCGAAGTACAAGTTCGCCCAACTGAAAATGCCGCCGTACAACGATGCCTGCTGGAAGACCTTGCGTGACGAGAGCAGCACGCAGCAATGCGCGTCGTCGTACATGGTGTCGCATGTGACGGTGGGCGTGTCGACGCCGTTCTATGACGCAGACCCTGACCTGATGTCGATGCTCACCAAGGTCAAGTTTCCGATGGACTTCCTGAACAGCACCATCCTCGAGATGAGCACCAGGAAGCTCGACGGTTCCGCGATGGCCACGCAGTTTCTGCGCGATCACCCGGAAATGTGGAAGCAGTGGGTGCCGGCGGATGTTGCGTCGAAAGTGCAGGCGAATCTCGGGACTTGAACGAAACCGAACCGAAGCGGCACGCCGCGTGGTCTCGGTGAGGACGTGCTCGCCGGCATTCAGACGCTCGATGTCGGCAAGGGCATGCAGGCCGGCATCGCGATCGTGATTCTGGCGATCGTAATCGACCGGGTCAGCCAGGGCTATGGCCAGGAGCGCCGCGCCCGGCGCGTCGCGGCGGCGCAGCGCAACGCGCGGGTGCAGGCTCGCCGTCAAAAGCGTGTGCAGGCCATGGTGCGGGACATTGGGTAAGGAGCGGCAAAATGAAAGCGATTCAGGTCAAGAACGTCTATAAGATCTTCGGACCGGCGAGTGCGCATGCGCGTGTGCTCGAGCTGTTACGGCAAGGCGCATCGAAAGCGGACGTATTGGCGAAAACCGGCTGCAACGTCGGGCTGAACAATGTGAACCTGACCATCGAGCCGGGTCAGATCTTCGTCATCATGGGTTTGTCCGGATCCGGCAAATCGACCTTGGTGCGGCATCTAAACCGCCTGGTCGATCCGAGTGCGGGCGAGATTCTGGTGGACGGCAAGGATATTCTGAAGCTCAATGCGAGCGGCCTGCGCGAGTTGCGCCGCTATCGCATCAGCATGGTGTTTCAGAACTTTGGGCTGCTGCCGCATGCGACGGTATTGGAAAACGCGGCCTATGCGTTGCGCACGCGTGGCGAAGCGCGCGAGGCGGCCTTTGCCGCTGCACGTGACTGGCTGAAGAAAGTCGGTCTCGAAGGCTATGCAGAGAAGTTTCCGGACGAACTCTCGGGCGGCATGCGACAGCGCGTGGGCTTGGCTCGCGCACTCGCCGCGGATACGGACGTGGTGCTGATGGATGAAGCGTTCTCTGCATTGGATCCGTTGATCCGCACGGAAATGCAGGATCAGTTGCTGGAGTTGCAGGCGACGCTCAACAAGACGGTGGTATTCATTACGCACGATCTCGATGAGGCGCTGCGTCTGGGCACGCAGATCGCGATTCTGCGCGACGGTGAACTGGTGCAGCAGGGCAGTCCGCAGGAGATTCTGCGCAACCCGGCGAACGATTACGTGCGCCGCTTTGTCGAGCGGCGCAGCGAGCGGGCGGAACTGGCGGCCTAACGGTGGTACAGCGATGGCGTAGCGGTGCGGCAAAGGCAGCGCGTCACTCCGCCTTGCTTTCCTCAGGCCAGCGATTCTCGAACACGCAATCGGCGAGCGGCATGCGGGTTGCCCATCGCTCGGTTTCGAGCATCGGTTCGGCATAGAACTGGTCGACGTGGCCGAGGCACAGAATTGCCACGGGGCGCGCGCCCTCCGGCATATGCAGCAGTGCACGCACCGCGTCGGCGTCGAACAGCGACACCCAGCCCATGCCGAGCCCTTCGGCGCGCGCCGCGAGCCACATGTTCTGGATCGCGCAGGCCACCGAGGCGAGATCCATCTCGGGTAGCGTGCGGCGGCCGAAGATGTGCTTTTCGCGGCCGTCCATCAAGGCCATCACCAGCAGCTCGCCGCATTCGAGCATCCCTTCGACCTTCAGCTTCATAAACTCGTCGCGCCGTTTGCCCAGCGCATCGGCGGTGGCGAGCCGCTCGCAGTCCACGGCTTCATGTAGCGCAACGCGCAGCGCCTGATCGGTGATGCGCGCAATCCGCCACGGCTGCATGAAGCCGACGCTCGGCGCATGGTGCGCCGCATCGAGCAGGCGTTGCAGCACGACCGGGTCGACCGGGTCGCGCACGAAGTGCCGCATGTCGCGCCGTTCATAAATGGCGCGGTAGACGGCCTCGCGGTCGGAATCGTTAAAACACTTCGCCATGGAACAGGGCGGCCGCGAAAGCCGGGTTGGAAGGCCAGTAGGCGTGCATATAAGTAGCGACGATCGGGCCGGCACGGAATACGGCCTCGCCGGGCGCGTCGGCTTGCGGACGGGTGGCAGTCCGTACCGGCGTGAGCGGCGTCGTCAACTTCGAGTAGTGAAACGTATGACCGGTCATGGTTCCATGGACGCTGTCGATCTGTTGCATGCCCAGCGCGGCGAGGCGCGGCTGCATCGCCGCCTCGCCCGGCAGCAGGCCGAGCATCGGCGTGGTGACGCCGTGGATGTCGGTGAGCTGTTCGAGCAGATAAAGCATGCCGCCACATTCGGCGACGATGGGCTTTCCTGCTGCTGCGTGGGTGCGGACCGCGTCCGCCGTCTGAGTATGCCGTGACAACGCATCCGCGTGCAGTTCGGGATAACCACCGGGTAGGTAGAGCGCGTCCGTGCCCTCCGGTACCGCTTCGTCGGCAAGCGGCGAGAAATAGCTGACCCGTGCGCCTAATGCTTCGAGCAGCGTCACATTGGCGGGGTAGATGAAGGAGAACGCCGCATCGCGGGCAATCGCGATGTGCTTGCCTTCGAGCCAGCGCGGTAACGCTGCGCTGACCGGCGCATCGAACGCCACCGCCGGCGGCAGCTTGGCCAGCGGCGTGGCGGCGAGCGCATCCGCGGCCCGCTCGAGCCTCGCTTCGAGGTCGTCGACCTCTGCAGCCTGGTGCAGGCCGAGATGCCGCTCGGGTAATTCGATCTCTTGCGCATTGCCGATATGCCCAGTCCAGCGCAGTCCGGCCGGTAGTGCTTCCTGCAGCATTTGCGCATGGCGCGCCGAGCCGACCCGGTTGGCGAACACGCCATGAAACGGCACTTCGGGCCGGAACTGTGCGAGGCCGAAGGCCACCGCGCCGAAGGTCTGCGCCATCGCCTTGGCGGAAATCACTGTCACCACCGGCACGCGGAAGGCGGTGGCAAGATCGGCGCTGCTGGGCGTGCCGTCGTAAAGACCCATCACGCCTTCGATCAGGATCAGATCGGCCTCGGCCGCCGCCTGCGCGAGCAGTTCTCGGCAGGCGTGCTCGCCGACCATCCACAGATCGAGCGACAGCACCGGCGCGCCGCTGGCACGGGCGAGGATCATCGGGTCCAGAAAATCCGGACCGGTTTTGAAGACGCGCACGCGCCGCCCTTGGCGCCGGTGGTAGCGGGCCAGACCGGCCGTAATCGTGGTCTTGCCCTGACCGGAGGCCGGCGCGCTGATAAACAGGGCGGGACAGGACGGCATGTTCAGAATTCCACGCCGCGCTGCGCTTTCACGTGCTGCTCGCGATACGGGTGCTTGATGGCGCGCATTTCGGTGACCAGATCGGCCGCTTCGATCAGCACGTCCGGCGCGTGGCGTCCGGTAATCACCACATGCAGCATCTCAGGGCGCGCGTTCACGACCGCCAACACTTCGTCGAGCGGCAGGTATTCGTACTTCAGGACGGTGTTCAGCTCGTCGAGAATCACCATCTGATACTCGCCGCTTTCGATCATCCGGCGCGCTTCGTCCCAGCCCTTGCGGGCGGTGGCGATATCGGCGTCACGGTTTTGGGTGTTCCAGGTGTAGCCGTCGCCCATCGTGACGAAATCGCAGGTGGCGATCTTGCCGAGAAAGTCGCGTTCCGAGGTGTGCAGGGCACCCTTGATGAACTGCACCACGCCAAGCCGCATGCCGTGACCGAGCACGCGCACGGCCATGCCGAACGCGGCCGTGGTCTTGCCTTTGCCGGTGCCGGTGTTGACGATCAGCAGGCCTTTTTCGATGGTTGCTTCGGCCTGCTTTTTCTCGTGGCCTTCGCGACGCCGCTGGGTCATGCGCTGATGCGCTTCGGGATCGGTTTTCATGGAAGATTCTATTAGTTGGATTCGGTTGAGTGGATGAGCGGCGCGGCTCTTTGAGACGCAATCGCGACGGTGACGCCATCGCGCACCATCTTCGGGACAAGCAGGCGGCCAGCGGGTGCGGCGAGCAACGCGCAGGGCTCGCAGACGCCATCGACGCCGAGATGTTCGCGGGCGGCGGCCGAGGGTGTCGGGATACCGGACACGGCAGCTACCTCGGCGCGGCTAAAGATCCGCAAAGGCAGCGCATGACGCGCGCAAAATTCGAGCAGGCCAGGTTCGCGGGCTTTCGATTCGATGGTGGCGATGGTGCGAATCGCCGCGAACGGGTAGGCGCCGAGTGCAGCTTGAACCGCTGCTGTGATCTGGTCCACGGAGGTGCGCTGTCTGCAGCCTATACCGACGCTGAGGGTTTTTGCATCGCGTTCGGAGTCGCTTTCCGTCACATTCAAGGCTCTTTTGAAAAGCTTCAGTATGGACGCCCCGCTATTTGCCGGCATCCCAAACAGGGCGGTTCCTACCGGCTACGCAGCTACCAGCGGGTGGAGATCAGACAGATCGACCTTGGCTGCTTCCTCAAGATCGTAGTCGGATTGCAGGCCAAGCCAGAACTGTGGCGTGGTTCCCAGCACGATCGAGAGCCGCAGCGCCGTGTCGGCCGACACGGCGCGCTCGCCGTGCACGATCTCATTGATTCGCCGCGGCGGTACCTTCATCGCACGCGCCAGTGCGTTCTGGCTCATGTGCATCGGGACCAGGAATTCCTCGTTGAGGACTTCGCCCGGGTGGATATTTCCAAGTTTGTCCATGGTTTACTCCTCAGTGGTAGTCGACGATTTCCACGTCGTATGCACTGCCGTTATCCCAACGAAAACAGATGCGCCATTGGTCGTTGATCCGGATGCTGTGCTGGCCAGCGCGATCGCCTTTGAGCAGTTCGAGACGATTGGCCGGTGGGATTCTCAGATCGGCCAACGCGTGCGCGTTGTTCAACATCCGCAGCTTGCGGCGCGCCACCTGCTGAATTTCCGCCGGCAGTCGCTTCGAGCGCTCGCCGGCCCCGATAAGCGCGGTCTCTTTTTCAGTGATGTTGTTGATCGCCATGGTTGATTATAACGCGGCGCGTCATATAACGCAACGCGTCATGGGCGGCATACGTCATACGCGACGCCGGGTCTCTTCCTTGACGCGCGGGGCTCGCGGGCCTAAACTCGCACGCACTTTGGTGCTCGCGCGCGCGTTCCTGCGTGCGCAGTTAAACGGGAAACAGGGCGTCCGCCTGCAACAGACCGGACCAACCTGTGCTGCCCCCGCAACGGTAAGCGAAGGCATCGCGAAAGCGGTGCAAAGCCGGCTTCAATGCCTGCGCGCAAGGTCGCGCACGCATGCAACCACTGGGCGAGAAACCACTCGTCTGGGAAGGGGAAGCGGCGTTATCGCCAGCCCGGATACCGGCCAGAGAAGAGGCTTGGCGCCGCGGGGATGCGGCCTATCCAGCACTTCAGTTCACCACTTCATGATGCTTGCCTGGCGCAGCTGTCGCGCCGCTATTCGTCCCCGCGTTTCATCTGAACCCCTCTCGCACTCGCCGGCGATACACTCGCGCAGTCAAGCCCGTTGCGTAGCCTCGCCGGCATGCCCAATGTGAAACACCTTTGGACGGATTAACCATGCAGAACCCCATGCGCAAAATCCCCGTCACCGTCGTGACAGGCTTTCTCGGCAGCGGCAAGACCACGCTGCTGCGGCATATTCTTCAGCACGCAGGCGGCAAGCGCATTGCGGTGATCGTCAACGAATTCGGCGAACTCGGCATCGACGGCGAGATCCTCAAGGGCTGTGGCATCGGTTGCGACGAAAACGGCAACGAGACCGAAGGCCAATTGTATGAACTGGCCAACGGCTGCCTGTGCTGCACCGTGCAGGAAGAATTTTTCCCCGTGATGGAAAAACTGGTGGAACGCCGCGAGCAGATCGATCACGTGTTGATCGAAACCTCCGGCCTCGCCTTGCCGAAACCGCTGGTGCAGGCGTTCAACTGGCCGGCGATCAAGAACAGCTTCACGGTGGATGCGGTGGTCACGGTGGTGGACGGACCGGCAGCGGCCAGCGGCCAGTTTGCCGACAACCCCGTGGCGGTGGACGCGCAGCGCAAGGCCGATCCGAACCTCGATCACGAATCGCCGCTGCATGAGCTGTTCGAAGATCAGTTGTCGGCGGCGGATCTGGTGATCCTGAACAAGACGGATCTGCTCGACGAGGCGCAGCAAGGCGTCGTTGAAGCGCTGATCCGCGAAGAGATTCCGTCCCAGGTCAAGGTGGTGCGCGCGCATATGGGGCAACTGGACCTGCACACGCTGCTCGGACTGCAAGCCGCGTCGGAGGCGACGATTCACCTGCGCCACGATCATCACGGCTCGGCCGAAGATGCGGACCATCATCACGACGAGTTCGATTCCGTGGTGGTGCAGGCGCAGACGCCGTCGCGCGAAGGCGTGATCGCCGCGTTGCAGCGCCTCGTCGAAAGCAATACGATTTACCGCGTGAAGGGCTTCGCGGCGTTGCCGGGCGCGCCGATGCGTCTAGTCATTCAAGGTGTGGGCCGACGCTTCGACAGCTATTTCGACCGCCGCTGGCAATCCGGCGAAGCGCAGCAAAGCCGTTTCGTGCTGATCGGCGAGGACCTCGATCAGGCTGCATTGCAAACGGCTTTCGACGCTGCGCTGAACGCCGAAACCCAGCCACAGGCGTAATCGATCATGCATCTGCTGCGCACCACGCCGGGGGGCTTCGTCGACGACACCCAGGGTGTCATTCGCATCGATCAGCAACCTGCTGAGATCGTGGTGCTCAGCTCGGCCGATACGACGCTGTCCTTGCTCGCCAGCGTCGTGCCGCGCCTTGGTGCTGGTTTTCCGAGCGTGCGGCTGGCAAACGTCACGTACCTGCGGCAACCCGCTTCGGTCGATTTCTACCTCGAAGATGTCTTGCAGCATGCGCGCGTAGTGGTGGTCGATCACCTCGGCGGCGAGGCTTACTGGCCGTATGGGATCGAGCAGGTCGTTGCGCTTGCCGAGCGCAAGCAGCAGACGCTGGCGATGTTCTCCGGTGACTTGCAGGAAGATCCCAATCTGCTCGCCCGCAGTACGGCGGATGCCGGTCTCTGTCATCAGCTTTTGCGCTATTTGCGCGAGGGCGGGGCGCAGAACGCCGAGGCGTTCTTACGCTGCATCGCCTACCGGGCGCTCGGTTGGGGGCATGAGCCGGCCGCGCCACGCGTCTTGCCGGCGGCCACGCTGTATCACCCTGAACACGACACGCCGACGATCGAGGACTGGCAGGCACGCTGGCGCGCCGACGCCCCGGTCGTGGCGATCCTGTTCTATAAGGCGCATCTGCAGGCCGCCAATACGGCAGTGTTTGATGCGCTGATCGAGGCACTCGAAGCGCAAGGACTGAATGCGTTACCGATTGCGCTGACGTCGCTCAAAGACGCCATGAGCCGCGAGGTGTTGCAGCAGTTGTGCGCGCAACATAAGGTCGCATTGGTGCTGAACACCACCGCGTTCGCCGCCACGGCGATTGACGACCCCGAACCGCTGGCGCTCGCCGGCGACGCTCCGGTGCTGCAGGTGATCCTGAGCGGCGGCAATCGCGAGGATTGGGTCAAGGACAACCAGGGCCTGAACTCGCGCGATATCGCCATGCATATCGCGCTGCCTGAGGTGGACGGCCGCATCATCACGCGAGCAATCAGTTTCAAGGGGCTCGCGTATCGCTGCCCGCATACCGAAGTGGACGTGGTGCGCTACCAGCCCGATCACGAGCGTATCGGCTTTCTGGCGGAATTGAGCCGGCGCTGGTGTCGCTTGCGCAGCTTGGACAACGCGGACAAGAAGCTCGCGCTGATCCTCGCAAACTATCCGATGAGCGAAGGGCGCATCGGCAACGGCGTGGGCCTCGATACGCCGGCCTCGGTGGTCGGCATCCTCGAGATGCTGGCAGCCGTCGGCTATAAGGTGACCGAATTGCCTGCGGATGGCGACGCATTGCTGCGTAAGCTGACCGAAGGTGTGACCAACGACCCGGTGGTGCGCGATCTGCGCCCGGCCTTGCAGAGCTTCGCGCTCGACGACTATCTGGCGCATTTCGCCCGGCTGCCTGCCGAGGCGCAAGACGCCTTGAACGCGCGCTGGGGTCCGCCGCAGCAAGACCCGACACTGCGGCGCGGCCGCTTCATGATTGCCGGCTGGCGTTGCGGCCACGTGTTCGTGGGGATTCAGCCGTCGCGCTCGCGCGAGCACGGCGATTACGCCAGCTATCACGACGCCGACCTGGTGCCGCCGCATGCCTATCTGGCGTTCTACTTCTGGTTGCGCCACCAGTTTGGCATCGACGCGGTCGTCCACGTCGGCAAGCACGGCAACCTCGAATGGCTGCCGGGCAAGAGTGTCGCATTGAGCGACGCCTGTTGGCCTGATCTGATCCTGGGGCCGTTGCCGCATCTCTATCCGTTTATCGTCAACGATCCGGGCGAGGGCAGTCAGGCGAAGCGCCGCGCGCAGGCGGTGATCATCGATCACCTGATGCCGCCGCTCACGCGTGCCGAAAGCTATGGACCGTTGCAGGACCTCGAGCGCCAGGTCGACGAGTACTACGAAGCGTTGATGGTCGACCCGCGCCGCTCGAAGCTGCTGCGGCGTACGATTCTCGCCACCATCGTCGAGCATCGCTTGCATGAGGAACTGAGCCTGAGCGAGCCGGACGGGCAGGATGCAGAAGACGCGCTGCTGACGCGCGTCGATGCGTGGCTGTGCGAGCTCAAGGAAGCGCAGATTCGCGACGGCCTGCATACCTTCGGCCGCTCGCCCGAGGGCGTGCAGCGGCGCGATACGCTGCTGGCGCTTGGGCGCTTCCCCGTGGGCGACGGGCGCGGCGGTAAAGCAGGCCTCGTCGACGCACTGGCGCGCGATCTGCAGATGGCGCATCTGTTCGATCCGCTCTCGGCAGATTGGGCTGCGGTATGGGACGGTCCGCGCTCTGCGGTTCTGCAGCAGGTCAGCGACGCACCGTGGCGCCACAACGGCGATACGCGTGAACGACTCGAATTGCTCGCTAGCGCGTTGCTAGCTGAACTGTGTGGCGGGGAACACGATCCGTGCGTAACCTTGCCCGCTGTGGGGACGTTGCCGCAAACCGAACTCGTGCTCGAACGGTTGCGCCGCGACGTGTTGCCAAGACTCGACGCATGCGGTTCCGAAGAGATGCGGCACCTCGAGCGCGGGCTCGAAGGCCGATTCGTGCCGGCTGGCCCGAGCGGTTCGCCCTCGCGCGGCCGGCCCGATGTGCTGCCTACTGGACGCAATTTTTACTCGGTCGATACGCGCGCCATTCCAACGCAAGCCGCCTGGTCCCTCGGCCTGAAGTCCGCGCAGCATTTAATCGAGCGGCATCTGCAGGAGCATGGCGACTATCCGCGGGCGATCGGCCTGTCGGTGTGGGGCACCGCGACCATGCGCACGGGCGGCGACGATATCGCCCAGGCGATGGCGCTCATCGGCGTGCGGCCTAAATGGGCGCCAGGCAGCCATCGGGTGACCGACTTCGAGATCATGCCGATGGAGGCTTTCGACCGGCCGCGCATCGACGTGACGCTGCGCGTCTCCGGTTTCTTCCGAGATGCGTTCGCCAATGTGATGCATCTGTTCGACGCAGCGGTGCAGGCCGTGGCCGAACTCGACGAACCCGAGGATCTGAACCCGATCCGCGCGCGCGTGCTGCGTGAGCGCGATGCCTTGATCGCCCGCGGCATGGACGCAGCCGAGGCCCGCAAACGCGCCGGCTGGCGAGTCTTCAGCGCGCGGCCCGGCGCTTACGGTGCGGGCCTGCAGGAGATCATCGACACTCAGCAATGGCAGACCGACGCCGATCTGGCGAACGCCTATCAGGCATGGGGCGGTTACGCCTATACCCAGAAAAACGCCGGTGAAGAAGCACGCCAGGCGTTCGGCACCCGGCTCGCTGCGATGGACATAGTGCTGCAGAATCAGGACAACCGCGAGCACGACCTGCTCGATTCGAACGACTATTACCAGTTCCAGGGCGGCATGGTCGCGGCGGTACGGCATCTGGCGGGCAATCAGCCGGTCGTCTATCACGCCGACCATAGCAATCCTGACGCGCCGCGCGTGCGCACGCTGCATGAGGAGATCGCCCGCGTGATCCGTTCGCGCGTGGTCAATCCGAAGTGGCTCGATGGCGTGAAGCGCCATGGCTACAAGGGCGCCGCGGAGATCGCCGCGACGGTCGACTATCTGTACGGCTACGATGCAACCGCCCGCGTGATTGCCGACCATCAATATGCGCTGGTGACAGACGCCTATCTGAACGACACGGACACGCGCGAATTCCTGCAGCAGCACAATCCGCACGCCTTGCACTCGATCTGCGAGCGCCTGCTCGAAGCGATGCAGCGCGGCTTGTGGCAGCAGCCGAACGATTATCGCTCGCAAGTGGAACAGCATCTGCTCGCAAGCGAGCAGACCATTGAAGGAATACGACAATGAACGCAGCGACCGAGCCTCGCCACACGCCCACGGCGCGGCCCGCTTTTCCGTTTACCGCACTGGTTGGACAAGCACCGTTGCAGCAAGCGCTGCTGCTGGCGGCAATCGATCCGGGCCTCGGCGGCGTGCTGGTGAGCGGCCCGCGCGGCACCGCCAAATCAACGGCCGCCCGAGCACTCGCCGAATTGTTGCCCGAAGGGCAACTGGTGACCTTGCCGCTTGGCGCCAGCGAAGACCGTCTGATCGGCACGCTCGATATCGAAGGCGCGTTGCGCGACAGCGCGGTAAGGTTTTCGCCGGGTTTGCTGGCGAAGGCCCATCGCGGCGTGCTGTATGTCGACGAAGTCAATCTGTTGCCCGATGCGCTGGTCGATGCGTTGCTCGACGCGGCAGCGAGCGGCGTGAACACGGTCGAGCGCGACGGCATCTCGCACAGCCATGACGCGAGTTTCGTGCTGATCGGCACGATGAATCCGCAAGAAGGCGAGTTGCGGCCGCAACTGATCGACCGCTTCGGCCTGATGGTGGAACTGGAAAACTGTTTCGACCCGCTGGTGCGCCAGCAGATCGTCAAGGCGCGGCTCGCGTTCGATCTCGATCCACAGGAGTTTCGTGCCGCCTACGCGCAACAGCAGGCGTCGCTGGTGCAGCGGATTCACGCTGCCCGCAGCACGTTGCCGGGTCTCGCGTTCGACGACGCGGTACATGCGCACGTCAGCGCGCTCTGCATTGCGGCCGCCGTCGATGGCCTGCGCGCCGATCTGGTGATGCTGCGTGCAGCACGTGCGTTGGCGGCGTTCGAACAGGCTCGCGCGGTGACAACGGAGCATGTCGATTACGTTGCTGAATTGGTGTTGAAACACCGCCGGCATCAACACGAAACACCACCGCAGGCAGATGCATCCAGGCAATCATCGGCGCCACCGCCAGCGTCACCGCAGGATTCCGCTACGGCGAGGCCTGAGCAAGCGCAAGCCGGCGAGCAGCCCAAAGGCGACAGCGACTGGGGCTACCTGCCACCCGAGCCGACCGGCACGACTCCGGTCAAAGGCGTGATCCCGCTCGCCGCAAAAAAACGCTGAGCCATCGGGAGGGCGCTGCCGCTGATTCGTATAGCGGTTTTCGATGGCGCAAAGGCGTGAGTGAGGCAGCTCGCGGCAGCGGGCAGAGCACGCGCATCGCGTGGCCGCGGACCTTTGCCGCAAAGCGCCAGCAGCGTTTGCGCGCCGAGCATCTGCGTTTCATGCCGGCAGCGACGCAAGGAGGCGTGCTGCATTGCTTCCTGCTCGATTGCTCCGGTTCGATGCTGGCGGGGCAGCAGCTCGCGCTTGCCAAAGGACTGCTCGTCGCGCTATTCGACCGCGCCAGTTCGGCCCGCGCCGAGGCAGCACTGTTATGTTTTGGCGGCACGGGCGTGGAGCTTCGTTTCGGACCGGCGGTGCCGCGCTGGTGGAACGAGCGCTGGCTGCAACCGGTGGGCGGCGGTGGCGGCACGCCTTTGGCCGCCGGCCTGCACCGCGCCGCGCATCTGCTGGAACGCGCCGCGCGCCGCAAGCCGTTGCAGCAACGCTGGCTTTGGGTACTGACCGACGGGCGCAGCGGCGATTTGCCGGTGCGTCCGGCTGGAGCCGATCAGATTGTGTTCGTGGATTTCGAGCGTGGGGCGATTCGTTTGGGGCGTTGCGAGCAACTCGCGCAAGCGTGGGGGGTGATATGGGTCACGCCGGAAGCGCTGATCGGCTAGCGGCGCGTGGCGACGTCAGCCGAAGCGGGTCTAACCCGTCATCCGTTACCTGGTCGGGTTGGTCCAATACAGCACGTCATCCTGGCGGTCGAAAACGAAGACCTTCATGGCCATTTGTTGCGCCATATCGAGCTGGTCGAACTCGAGACCATGCACCGCTGGCTCGCCGGCCGCACCCTTCTGGATGTTGCGGATCACCGCGGTCGTTTCGATCGGCGTATCGAGGTCTTTGGACTTGAGCGCAAACGCGACGCGCAGCCGGTCGCCAACCTGGCCGAGCGGCCATGACGCCGCGAGTGACATGCCGAGTGCGCTGATACCCTTGGCGAGGCCGAGCCCTTCATACGATTCGCCCGTTTCGCCGATACCGTAGCGCACGGCGAGGTGTGCACGGACCCGGATCGACTTGCGCTCACGTAGACGCCGGATCACGCCGGGTTTCGACAGGACGATGTAGTCGAACGGCAACTGGCATACCGCTACGACGGTACAGACAAAGCGAAACACCGCCTGACTGGCGATCGCGACAATCTCGACGTTTTCGCCGAGGTTAAGCGGCAGGATCTTGCCTTCGAACAGCGGCGGCGTGGCGAACAGCGCTTCGTTCGGCGCGAAGCCAATGATGCGGCTCGGATGCATCGGCGCGGCGCTGCCGATTTGCTGGCGCAGGCCAATCAGTGCACCGATGGTCAGGTGCATGTCTTTGACGGTCAGCGGGTCCGCTGTCTCTGGCGCGCGGAGCGCAGCCTCGCCGGACGCTGCGGCGTTTTCGGACAGGTCGCCCCGGTGTGGGCTGAAGTTGTCGAACAGGAACTTGCGCTCTTCGATGCCAACCAGAATGGCGCCGGCTTCGAACAGCAGCGCTCCGTCGCGATCGACGATGGGCCAGTCGAGCGGCGTGCCGACCGGTACGGTGTCGAGGGTCAGTGCGGCCGGCACTCCCTTGACGGATGACTCCACAGTATCTTCGGTCATTGAGCTTTTAATAGCGAAGCGAGTGGCAGATGACTGATTAACGTCAGAATTAACGAAAACTTTAATTCACCATTTAATCGTGTCGCAATAACCGTGGGTCGCGCCCTGTGTGAGCGGCATTTGACGGGCAGGGTGCGCTCAGGCCGCCACCTGCTCCTTCAGCCATGCAAAGAAGGCGTGGATTTCCGCTTCACGCGGATGGTGTTCGCGCCAGCTCACAAAGTACTCGAGGCTGGCCGGCACGCAGACCGTGCCGATCTGCATCAGCGCGCCTGACTCGATCGCATCGCGCACCACGAGACGCCGCGCCGTGACAGCGCCCTGGCCGGCGATGGCGGCTTGTACCAGTGAGTCCGCGTTGTCGAAGATCGGGCCGAACGACGGCTCCTCCAACGGCAGGCCGGCGGCCTTGAGCCAGTCGCGCCACGAGCGGTGGGCGAAGCGCAGCATGGGCAAGGCCCGGGTGTCCGCGATCGTGAAGTTGGGGATTTGCGCCACCAAGGTTGGACTGACGACGGCGATTACGTGGTCGTCCACCAGTTTGTGCGACACGAAACCGGGCCCGTCGACGCGTTTGTGCCAGATACCGAGATCCACCGTGTAAGGGTCGGGCGGCTGCAGCTCCGCATGCACGCGCAGCATCAGTTCGATGTGCGGCTGCCGCGCCGAGAAGCCGGTGAGCCGGCGGATCAGCCAGTTGCCGGCGAGGTCCGACATGACGCTGACTTCAAGGCGCACCGTCCCGCTCCGCTCGCTGGCACGCGCCTCGGTGAAGGCGTCGTCGAGTTCGGCGAGGCCGAAGCGCACCCGCTCGGCGAGGCGTGCCCCCGCGCTGGTCGGGATCATGCGCGCGCCCACCCGGCGGAACAACGGGGTGCCGAGTGCATCTTCCAGGTTGCGCAGATGGTGGCTGATCGCGCTGTGCGTCAGATTCAATTCGTCGGCCGCGCGCGTAAAGCTGCGGTGCCGGCTGGCGGCTTCAAGGGCGCGGAGCGCCTGCAGGGGAGGGAGCTGTTTGAACATGATGTCAAATTCTACTCACAATCCCTGCAAAAACGTTTCGTTGGCAATTTGTAATGCCACTCGCGACAATGAATCCCGGATTCACTTGCGTAGGTTTTTCACCATGTCGAAAGGGTTGCGCATATTCGCTTTGTTCGCTTGCGGATATTTCATTTCGTATGTCTATCGGGGCATCAATATCGAATTCGCGCCTTTTATGGCACACGATATTGGCTTGTCGGCCGCCGACCTCGGCTTGCTGACCAGTCTCTACTTCCTCGGTTTTGCCGGCGCGCAGTTGCCGGCGGGGGTGTTGCTCGATCACTTCGGGGCCCGGCGGGTGTGCGCGCTGTTATTGCTGGTTGCGGGCGCTGGGGCCGCGGTGTTTGGCATGGCACACGGTTTGGCGACCTTGATGGCCGGGCGGCTCCTGATCGGCGTTGGGGTTTCGGTATGTCTTGGCGGTGCCTTCAAGGCGCTGGCGCAGTGGTTCCCGGTGAACCGGCTGCCGCTGCTCAATGGTCTGGTGATGGCGGTGGGCGGCTTTGGCGGCGTCGTGGTCGGCTCGCCGCTGAACTGGCTGTTGCGCATGACCGACTGGCGGATGATCTGTTTCGGTCTGACGGCTGTGACGGTGGCGACCTCGGCTGCGATCTGGTTCGGCGCGCCCGACGCAGCGATTACGCACCGTCAAGCCGGACTCGTCGAGCAGTTGCGCGGCGTGGGTCATGTGTTGCGCAGCCGGGTGTTCTGGAAGATCGCGTCGCTCTCCGGGATGACCCAAGGGGTTTTCTATGCCATGCAATCGCTGTGGATGGCGCCTTATATGCGGGACGTCGTCGGCCTGTCGGCTCACGCGACGGCGAGCCTGGTCTCGGTGGTTGCGCTGGCGATGATGGTCGGCTGCGTGGGTTTCGGTGCGGTTGCACGGCGCATCGAGCGGTACGGGGTGAGCCTGTCGGCGTTTTCCGGAGTGGGCATGCTGCTGTTCATCTGCGTGCAGGGCGCCATCATGGCCCGCGTGCCGGTGCCCGCAGCGTGGCTGTGGGCGGCTTACGGGATCTTCGGCGGCAGCGGCATTCTCAGCTATGCGGTGTTGGCCGAACATTTCCCGGCGCATTTGATGGGGCGTGTGAATACCACGCTCACGCTGGTTATCTTTGTGCTGATCTTTCTTTGCCAGACAGGCGTGGGCGGGGTTTTGAGCTTCTATCCGGTGCAAGCCGCGGCCGACGGGACGCACTATCCAGTCGAGGCGCATATGAGCGCGTGGGCCGTGCTTGGGGCGCTGCAGATCGTGGCGGCGGTGTGGTATTTCTGGCCGGCGGCGCGGCGGGTCGCGAAGCCTGTGCGGATGCCGGAGGCGGGGTGAGCGCACCGGGTGCATTCCCCCTGGGCGAGACCTCGCACAGGCTGCCGCGATGGTTCAGGGATACCAGCGCGGCGTATAAACCCATTCCCGCTGCGCACCCCGTGTAAAGCCACGGGTCGTCGACGAGCCGATGATCACCATCGTGCGCATATCGACGTCCGCCGAACGAAGCTCGCCAAGCGTGGTGCTCCTGAGCGACGACCCGGGCCTGCCGATATCCCGCCCAAGCACCACCTTCGTCTCTGGCGCTCGGTGCTCCCGCAAGATATCGAGCGCTTTGTCCAGTTGCCATGGCCGCGCCCGCGAGATGGGGTTATAGAACGCCATCACCAGATCGGCCTGGGCGGCGTGGCGCAGACGCGTTTCGATGATCGACCACGGCTTGAGGTTATCGGACAGCGACAGCATGCAGAAATCGTGTCCGAGCGGCGCACCGGCTTGTGCGGCCGTGGCCATGGCGGCCGAGACACCCGGCACGATATCCAGAATGACCGCGGCCCAACGGGGATCGTCAGAGGCGTCCAGAGCTTCGAGTACCGCGGCGGCCATCGCAAATACACCCGGGTCACCGGAGGACACCACCACCACCGCGCGCCCCATGCTCGCCAGTTCGAAGGCATGTCTCGCGCGCTGCATTTCTTCGCGGTTGTCGGTGCCGTGCACCTGCTGATCGGCGCGGAAGGGGCCGGCCATTTTGACGTAGGTCTCGTAGCCGAGGATATCGGTGGCTTCGATGAGCGCCTTGCGTGCCGCCGGCACCATCAACTCCGCACTGCCGGGACCGAGACCGATCACGGTGAGGCGGCCACGGGCGCGGCCTATCGTGTCGGGGTCGATCGGTGCGCGGGTCAATGCCAGAGCGAGGTCTGCGTTGGCGTCTTGTAGCAGCGTCTGGTAGGGCACACGTAGCGCGGCCTCCAGCAGGTGCGACGCGGCAGGCGCAGACGGTTGCGCGGGGCTCGCCTCCGGCAGCCCGGCAAACCGCAACGGCACGCCCAATGCCTCGGCGGCTTCACTCAAACCTTGATCGCCCATCCGTTCGATGGGCGCAAGCAGCGCCGCCAGCGACAGCGGGGCGAGTTCGTGTGCATCGAGCGCCGCCAAGACCTGCTCGGCGATCTTGGTGCCCGAAACACAGACGGCCGCCACCACACTACGCGGATGAATCACCAGCTCATCCGCGCCGCCGTCCCAGGCCTTGGGCGTGACGCGAATCGCGAGCCGCGCGCCGGTCGCACGCGGCAACTGCACGTTGTCGAGCCACGGCGCGTCACCTTCGACGCGCGTGCTTTCCCCCGCCAGCAGGTCCGAGACGAAGCGCTTGCCCTGCGTGAGACTCGCAAGCGCATAACCGTCGGGCGGATTCAGCACGCAAGTGCCGAAGCGCAATTCACCGCTCGTCGTGATCGCGGGCGCTACGTCCAGTGCAGCGGCGATTTCGCGCGCCATCGCGTTCACACCGGCGAGGCCGCCGAGCAACGGCACCACCGCGCTGCCATCTTCGGCAA
The DNA here is from genome assembly GCF_900100735.1 of Paraburkholderia phenazinium. Lineage (GTDB taxonomy): Bacteria > Pseudomonadota > Gammaproteobacteria > Burkholderiales > Burkholderiaceae > Paraburkholderia > Paraburkholderia phenazinia. The sequence continues at coordinate 40,420 of NZ_FNCJ01000020.1, forward strand.
CGGCCAGCACCGGCGGTTCGACGCCTTTGTTGCTCAACAACGGCGCCACACAACGAATCACAATGCCCGCGGCGCACAGCGCGACGATCGGCGTGCCTCGCGCATACAACTCATGCAAATGCGCAGCGAGTTCCGTATAAGCGACGTCGGCCTCGACGCGTCCCTGCAACGCGTGCACCTGGGCACCCGGATAACACGTCTGGACGCGTCTCGCCGTGGCGAGCGCCCCAGCGCCCAGAATCACAATAGCCGGTGGCGTCATCCTTGCCATTTTTCCCCCGGCACAACCAGCAGCGAGAAATACGGCGAAGCCATCGGATCGACTTCGGCAAGCGGCACGATACGCTGGTTCGCCATCGTCGCACGCTCGACGTATAGCGCGCGCTCCGCGAGTCCGAGTTCGCACAGCACGCGCCGCACCTTGTCGAAATTGCGGCCGAGCTTCATCACGACCGCGGCATCCGCATCGGCGAGGCGTCGCCGCAACTCGTCTTCCGGCAACACGCCCGAAAGCACTGAGAGACTCTGATTGCGATACACCAGCGGCGAGCCGAGCACAGCAGCGCCGCCGAGCATCGAACACACGCCAGGTACGACTTGCGCCTCGAAGCGCGCCGCCAGCCGGTCGTGCAGGTACATATACGAGCCGTAGAAAAACGGATCGCCTTCGCAGATCACGGCGACGTCGCGTCCCGCATCCAGATGCGCGGCGACGACTTCAGCCGCCGTGTCGTAGAAGTCGGCGATGATCGCTTCATAACAAAGCGGCGGCTCCAGCGCTTCGGTGGTCACCGGATAGACCAGCGGCAAGTGCTGCTGGGTCTCGCCCAGATGCGCCTCGACGATGCCGAACGCGTTGCCTTTCTTGCCCTTGGCGACGAAATATGCCACCACCGGCGCCGCCTTCAGCAAGCGCAGCGCCTTCAGCGTGATCAGCTCCGGGTCGCCGGGGCCGACGCCGATTCCAAATAAACGTCCTTGGGCGGTCATTTATTCGGCCTCCGAAGCGAGTGCGTTGACGGCGGCAGCGGCCATCGCGCTGCCGCCGCGCCGTCCTTCTACGACCACGTAGGGCACGCCGCGGCTGTCCGCGGCGAGCAGGGCCTTCGATTCCGCTGCGCCGATAAAACCCACCGGAAAGCCGAGAATCAGCGCGGGACGCGGCGCACCGTCGTCGAGCATTTCGAGCAGATAGAAGAGAGCGGTGGGCGCATTGCCGATCACCACCACGCTGCCGGCCAGATGCGGGCGCCACAATTCGAGTGCGGCAGCCGAGCGGGTATTGCCGAGTTCGCGCGCGCGAGCCGGCACTGAGGGATCGGCGAGCGTGCAGATCACCTTGTTGTCGGCCGGCAAACGTGCTCGCGTAATGCCTTCGGCCACCATGCGGGCGTCGCACAGAATCGGCGCGCCGTTGGCGAGCGCCGCACGGCCCGCTGTGCCGGCGCCGGCAGAAAAGCGCAGATCGTCGATCACGTCGACCATGCCGCAGGCGTGAATCACGCGCACGGCAAGCTTTTCCAGATCGGCCGGGATGCGCGACAGGTCGGCCTCCGCGCGAATCGTCGCGAAGGATTGGCGATAGATCTCCTGACCGTCGCGGATGTAATCAAGCATCAAATGGACTCCGGGTGCTGCGGGCCAGCCGGGCGAGTGCGTCGGCGGCCTGTTCAATCGTCAGATGGTGCGCGATGCACTGGCCGAAGCCTGGCGAGTCGTCGCGTCGATAGAGGTCGTAGCGGCTGGGTTCCGCCGCCAGCAGCGTGTACGGCGCGCAGTGCGCGGCGGCGCAGGAGCGCAGGCAGCCGCTCAGGTGGACCTGTTGCGCCTCTGCGGGCAAATGGGCGGCCAGGCGTAAGGCGTCGGCCTTGGTGTCGGCGTGGCTTTTGGCGCAGCCGCTCGAGCCGGCGCAGGCGATCAAGCGGGCCATTGGGTCGCCGGGATCGCAAGCAAGGCCGAGTGCGGCGAGGCGGGCGAGCACGGACGACGCGGCTTCGGCAGCGACGTCGGGCAGCAGCACGCTTTGCCATGGGGTGACGCGCAGTGTGGCATTGCCCGAGTCTTCGGCCAGCACGGCGAGGGCGCGCAGGGTCGCGCCGTTCAGACGGCCGAGCGGCGGCTGGCCGCCCACGTGGCACGTCCCGGCTTTGCGCTGCGGTTGCACGCCGAAGCGCAGAGAAGCGTCGGCGGGGGCACGCCGCCATGTTGTGAGCGCAGGGTCGCGCGAGAGCGGGAAGTCGAGGTACGTTTGGGCGCGCTGCAACACGGTATCAACGGACTGTGCGGCGAGCAGGTGGCGCATCCGGGTGTGATCGGGCTCGGCCAGATCGAGGAACGTGTGCAGCAGGGCTTTCACGAGTGCGGGGATTTGGGAGAGCGTCACGCTCCCCAGTGCTGCCGCGCTCGTGACAGCGCTACTGTGGTTCGCGGGCGTGGGCGATACCGGCGGACACCCGGCCAGCCCGAACGCGAAGCGGACACCCTCAGCATGATCCGTCGCGGCCAGCCAGACATCGTGTGGATGCTCAAGCATCGCCAGCCGCTCGCCACCGTCAAGCAGCAGCGCAAATTTCGGCGAAAGCGCAGCGAAACGCGGCTCGCTTTGCAATAGCGTGAGAATCTGCGCGGCGAGCGCCGTGGTGTCGAATAGTGCGTGCGGATCGCGTCCGGCGCTCGGGCTGAGCATCAGGTTGCGCACATCGTCGGCGGCGGAGACTGCGGAGGCAACGGACACATCGAAAGCAGGAGACGTGGTGGACGTCGTGGTCGTGCTGCACACCTGCGCCAACCCCGCGTCCGGCCCCAACCCCGCGTCCGGCCCCAGCCCCGCGTCCACCAGCGCCTCGATCAACGCCGCCTCATGTCCGGCGCGCACGCCACGCAGTTGCAGATTGGCCCGATTGGTCAGCTCGATCACGCCTGCGGCGTGCCGCTCCGAGGCATCCGCAATCGCGCTTGCTTCGTCGGCGTGCAACACACCACCGGGCAGTTTGATGCGGCAGATCCCGCCGTCGAGCGCCGCGACGATGCGCAGCAAGCCCGGGCAAGCCGAGGGCCGGGCGGCGACAGTCGTGGCAGAGGAAGACGAGGCGTGATTCAAGAGAGCACCGGGTTAGCGTCGCGCGACGGCCCGAGCATCTCTCAGGAAGGGAAATGCTGCGGCATCGGTACACCCCGCCCGATGATGGCTTGCACGAACAATCCGGCCGGCAGGTTTTCTGGCTTGCAGGTCGTGGTCCAGGCCGGCCATCCGGGGGCCGGCCTCAGGGCGGCCCAATGGCATAGCATCAGGCGCGGACTCGCTGCATACAGTTGCGGGGGCAGCCACAGTGACGCTGTGTTCCCTCTTCGGCCCCGAAGGGCACCGGCGACAGACACGGTATTATGCCTTTTTTCGGATAGCACAACGATGCTGCGGCCTTGCTTGGCGTGCCGTAGCGGCTCAATTGAAGATCAAGTATGAGGATGGATTCATGCCGGCATGGCTGACCGTAGTAGGCATCGGCGATGACGGTTTTGCCGGTCTGGGGCGCCCGGCGCGCCGCGCGCTGCTCGATGCAGCGGTGATATTCGGCGGCGAGCGGCATCTGGCGATGCTGCCCGCGCGCCTCGCCGCGCAGCGCGAAGCGTGGCCGCGTCCTTTTGATATCGCGCCCGTGCTGGCCCGGCGCGACACCCCGGTGTGCGTGCTGGCGAGCGGCGATCCGATGCTGTTCGGGGTCGGTGCGACGCTCGCGCGTCAGTTGCCGGCAGGCGAACTGCGCGTGTTGCCCGCTCCGTCGTCACTATCTCTTGCGGCGGCGCGTCTTGGCTGGCCATTGCAGGAAGTTGCGGTGGTGTCGGTGGTAGGCCGTTCGCTCGCTACGGTGAATGCGCATCTGCATGCGGGCACGCGGCTGTTTGTTTTGAGCGCCGACGGGGCCACGCCAGCGGCACTGGCGGCTCTGCTCACGTCACGCGGCTTCGGGGCGACCCGCATGAGCGTGCTGGAACACCTCGGCGGCGAGCAGGAGCGCCGGCTCGATGGCCGCGCCGATGCATGGTCCGGCGAAGCGGTCGCGGCGTTGAATCTGGTCGCGCTGGAGTGCCGCGCGGTCGAAGGCGCGCCGCGCTTGCCGCTCACGCCGGGTCTGCCCGATGAGGCGTTTCGCCACGACGGACAGTTGACCAAGCGCGATGTCCGCGCCATCACATTGGCGCGTCTCGCGCCTGGCCCCGGTGAATTGCTGTGGGACGTGGGCGCGGGCAGCGGCTCGATCGGCATCGAATGGATGCGCACGCATCCATCCTGCCGGGCCGTCGCGATCGAGGGGCATCCTGAACGGCAGCGTTTTATCGAGCACAATCGCGACGCGCTCGGCGTGCCGGGTTTGCAACTGGTCGCGGGCAGGGCGCCGGAGGCGCTGCAGGGGCTCGCTGCGCCCAATGCGGTTTTTATCGGCGGTGGGGTGACGGTGCCGGGCGTGCTCGATGCCTGCTGGGCGCAGTTGCGGCCCGGCGGACGGTTGATTGCCAATGCTGTGACGCTACAGGGCGAGGCGGCGCTGATGGCGTGGCGTGAGCAGCATGGCGGAACGCTCACCCGGATTGCGCTGGCCGAAGCCCAACCACTGGGCGGCTTCGATACGTGGCGGCAGGCGTTGCCGATTACGTTGCTGGAGGTTGGCAAACCGCTTGGTGAGCCGGTGCCGACATGACCCGCATCCTCCTCCTCGGCGGCACCGGCGACGCCTTGCAAATCGCGCGTCAGCTCGGCTCCGAGCACGTCTACAGCCTCGCCGGACTCGGCAAGGTGCCGTCCGATCTCGCCTGCACGGTGCGCGTCGGCGGTTTCGGCGGCGCAGATGGTCTTGCCCGCTACATCCAGAACGAGAACATCGGCCTGCTGGTCGACGCCACCCATCCGTACGCCGCGCAGATCAGCGCCAACGCCCACATCGCGTGCCGCGCCGCGAACGTATCGTGCTGGGCGCTGCGCCGTCCCGCCTGGCAGCCGCAGGCTGGCGGCGACTGGCGCATGGTCGACAACTGGACCGACCTGATCCACGCAATGGCGCCGTTCGCGCGGCCGCTTTTCACGCTCGGCCGTGAGGCGCTTGCACATCTCGACGAAATCCCCGCCCACCAGTACTGGACGATTCGTTGTCTCGACGCTCATCCCGGCAACCCCCGGGCACGCATTCTCGACGTACGCGGACCGTTCACTTTGGACGGCGAGCGAGAACTCTTCACCGCCAGCCGGATCGACGTCGTGATCAGCAAGAACAGCGGCGGCAGCGCGACCGAGGCGAAGCTAGAAGTCGCCCGCGAGCGCGGCTTGCCGGTGATCATGCTGCGACGCCCGGACTTGCCCGCCGTCGAGCGCGAATTTACGCGTCCGGCAGACCTGCTCGACGCGCTGCGCACCTTAGCGTCTTGACTATACAAAGGATGCCGCGCAACGCAGAACCGCGCGCATCGCACCATCGAATCACGGAGTTTGCATGACAGTTTTTTTTATCGGCGCGGGTCCCGGCGACCCCGAACTCATCACGGTGAAGGGGCAGCGCCTCGTGCGCAGTTGCCCGGTGATTCTGTACGCCGGCTCGCTGGTCCCGGCGGCGGTGCTGGAAGGTCACGCCGCCGAACAGATCGTGAATACCGCCGACCTCGATCTCGACCAGATCGTCGCCTTGCTCAAGGACGCGCACGACAATGGCAAAGACGTGGCGCGCGTGCATTCGGGCGATCCATCCCTATACGGCGCCATCGGCGAGCAGATCCGCCGCTTGCGGGAACTGCAGATTCCTTACGAGATCGTCCCCGGCGTCACCGCGACGGCCGCCTGCGCGGCGACGCTCGGCTGCGAGCTGACGCTGCCGGACGTTTCGCAGACGCTGATCCTCACGCGCTTCGCCAGCAAGACGAGCATGCCGGAAGGCGAGCAGCTAGGCGACCTGGCGCGCCATCGCGCGACCATGGCGATTCATCTGGGCGTGCGGCATCTGGCGCGCATCGTCGACGAACTGCGCCCGCACTACGGCGACGCTTGCCCGATTGCGGTGATCTACCGGGCGAGCTGGCCGGATGAAGAGAAGGTGACGGGGACGCTGGCCGATATTGTCGGCAAGGTGCAGACCACGCAGATCGAGCGCACCGCCTTGATTCTGGTGGGACGCGTGCTGGCGGCCGAGGGGTTTGCGGATTCGACGCTGTACGCGAAGGGCGCCTAAGCAACGCCAGGAGAGAGAAGCGGCCCACGCTTGCGAACGCGCGCAAGGGTAGGCCGCCACGACCTCAATGTACGTGCGTATGCGCGTGCGACTCGCCGCTGGTGCGCGGTTGCGTGAGCGCGCTGACGACCACGAATACGATGATATTCAAGGCCAGTGCGATGAAGCCGATGTTCACGTCCTTGGCGGCATCGGGCAGGAAGGGGAACAACTGACCCATGCTGAGATGCATCAGCGTCGTCACCGCCACCACTGCCACGCCGGCCAGAATCCCGCAGAACGCGCCCTGTTTGGTCGCGCGGTTATGCGGCAAGAGACTGCATACCATCGCCGGGAACAACTGCGTGACGAAGCTGTAGCCCATCAGCAGCAGCGCGACGATGGTTTCGCCGCCATGCAGTGTGAAGGCCACCGCCACCAGTGCCACCACCGGCACCAGCATGCGTGCCAGCTTCGTGACGTGCGCATCGGGTGCGTCGCGCTTGAAGAGGCCCCGGTACACGTCGTTAGCGAGCAGCGTCGAGGCCGTGTTGAGGATCATCGAGCCCGGCACCAACGCGGTCAGCACGCCGGCGCCGCCGATCACGCCGACAAACCAGGGGTCGAAGGTCTGCAGCGACAACCTGAACAACGACAAGTCGATATCGCCGCCTTTCAGGCCCGGCACTTTCAGCACGGCCGCAAAGCCGACGAAGAACACGAACAGCAGGATCAACTGATAGAGCGGCAGCACCATTGCGTTGCGGCGGAAAATCCGCTCGTCCTTCGCGGTGAATACCGAGCCGAACGTATGCGGCCACATGAAAAAGCCCAGCGCGGTGAGCAGGACCGTGGACTGGAACCAGGTCACGCTCGAGCCCTTGGCGGGGAAGGTGAGAAAGCCCGGTTTGGCCGCTTCGATCGTATGGAACATCTCGCCGAGTCCGCCGTAGTAGTGGATCGGCAGATAGATGCCGAGAAACAGCACCACCGCCAGGATCAGCGTGTCCTTGACGACCGAGTTCCACGCCGAGCCGCGCACCCCTGAGACGATCACGTAGCACGTCACCACCGCAGCACCGATCCAGATCGCCGAGGTCGACGAAATCGCGCCATACGATGCGGTCGCCACGATGATCCCAAGGCCCTTCAGTTGCAGCACCAGGTACGGAATCAGCGCGGCCACGCCGACCAGCGCCACCAGCACGCCGAGAGCCGGGCTATCGTATTTGCGCGAGAAGAAGTGCGGCTGCGAGACCAGCCGCTGGCTCTTCGCATAGCGCCAGATGGGCGGCAACATCCAGTACGAGAGGATATAGGCAAGCGACCCATACGCGAGAATGTAATAAACCGGTGCGCCTTTGCCATAAGCGAAACCACTGCCGCCGAGAAAGGTGAAGGTGGTGTAGATTTCGCCCGCCATCAGCAGGAACACGAAGGCCGTGCCGAAACTGCGGCCGCCGACGGTCCATTGCTCGAGGCTCATGTCGTGACCGCGCCGCGCGCGCAGGCCGAGACACAGCGCGAATACCGTCACGGCGGCGATGATAACGAGAGCGCTGCTCATGATCGGGCCTCCTCGGTATCGACGGCGCTTTCACGGTTGCTCGGGTCGAGCCGGTAGATGATCCCCATGATGACCGAGATGAGGATGACCCACAGGACGATCCAGGCAAGCACGAACGGCATGCCCAGCACCAGCGGCTCGACGCGATTGACAAACGGCACGCCGAGCAGAATGCCGATGAACGGCAGCACGGCGAGGAAACGAAGGAACATGGGGGGCAACTCCTCGAACGGGTGGGTGCGTCTGGTGAAGCCTGTCTTCCGTCCCGACTTTATGCCTGATGGGTCTATTACGTAAAGGTCTCCAAAAAAAATGTAGGTGGCTTGAAAGCTGTCAAGGGTTTGACCCAGGCGCGCGCCCGCGCAATGTTGCGTTGCGCCACGGCTTTGCGTCGTGGATAGTGTCATACCAATGCCGCCTCGCGCTATGATGCGGCGTCGGGCTCCCGCCGGGACCCATTAGCCGTCGTTCGACACGGATCGCAAACATGGTGGAAAGTCTGATCTCGGACATTCTGTTTGGGTTTACCGGATTGATCAGCATCATCAATCCATTCGGTATCGCCTTCGTCTTCCTCGACCGGACTGCATCGCTCACCACCGAAGAACGCACCGCACTCGCACGCAAGATCGCCATCAACGTCCTGTGCGTACTGCTCGTGGCGTTCTTCCTCGGCACCCCCGTGCTGCACTTCTTTGGCATCTCCATGGAGGCGCTGCGCATTGGCGGCGGACTCGCCGTGGCGGTGAGCGGCTGGAACATGCTCAACGCGCCGGACACACCGCCCGCTGAGCCCGCCGTCAAGCGCGTCGATGCGGACAGCGCCACCTCGAGAGCCTTTTTCCCGCTCACCGTCCCGTTGACCACCGGCCCGGGCTCGGTCGCCACAGCCATCGCACTCAATGCGAACCGGACTCACAAGCTGTCGGAGTTCGTGCTGTCGAGCATCGCGTCTGTCGTGATCTCGATCATCGTGGCCATCGTGGTGTACATCACCTACAGCCGCGCCGTCATTTTTGCGCGCTATCTTGGCGTCGAGGGCACCAAGGTCGCCATGCGGGTGTCGTCCTTTCTGCTGCTGTGCATCGGTGTGCAGATTATCTTGACCGGCTTTTCCGAGTTTCTGATTCCTATCGCGCAGCTGCCACCCAAGTAGCTGCACCGGCCGGCGCGGGGTCATGCTGCCGCCGCCCGTACGCCAACGACGTTTGAACCGGGGATGGCGCCATGCCGTCCACTCACGGAGGAAGCGGCATGAGGACGTTGGGTTTCGCCGCAGTTGCGGCGCTGTTGCTGGGCGGCTGCGCTCAGGCGCCGTCCATCAGTGTGCTCGGCGCGTACTTTCCCGGCTGGCTCTTCTGTATTACCGCAGGCGTAATCCTCACGATCGTGTTTCATGTGATGGTCGAGCGCGGCGGTCTCGCGCGCTGGTTCTGGCCACGCGGCATTGTCTATCCGGCGCTGGTCCTCCTGATTGCCCTGATTGTCTGGTTGATCTTCTTTCAACATTGAACCCCACAGGTTGAAGCGATGACGACGACCGCAAGCAAACCTCCACGCAAAACCTGGCCTGCCATCGTGCTGGTGCTCGTGACACTGCTGGTGCTGATCCTCGTGATCTGGATGCTCGACAGCTCGCCGCGGACCGACGACGCCTATGCGTACGCCGACACCATCGACGTGGTGCCCGAAGTCAGCGGGCGCATCGTGCAGTTGGCGGTGCGCGACAACCAGGCCGTCAAGCAAGGCGACCTGCTGTTCCAGATCGACCCGCGCCCTTACCAGGACGCACTGACGCGCGGCCGGGCGACGCTGGTCGCGCTGGACAAGCAGATTGCGCTGACCCAGCGCACCGTCAACGCGCAGCAGTACAACGCCGAGTCGGTGCGCGCGGCGGTCGAAAGCGCGCGGGCCGCCGCCGCCCAGGCGAGCGACACGCTACGCCGTACCGAGCCGCTGCTGCCGCAAGGCTACGTGTCCGCCGAGGATGTGGACCGTGCCCGCACAGCCCAGCGTGCCACCCAGGCGCAATTGAGCGCGGCGCAACTGCAGGCGCAGCAGGCCGCAGCGGCCGTGAGCGGGGTGGATGCGCTGGTGGCGCAGCGCGCCGTTGCGCTGGCCGAGATCTCCCTCGCAGAACTGAACCTCGAATACTCGACGGTGCGCGCGCCGTTCGACGGCCGGATCGTGTCGCTGACCACTTCCACCGGCCAGTTCGCTTCCGCCCTCAAACCGGTGTTCACGTTGATCGATACGCGGCACTGGTACGTGGTGGCGAATTTCCGCGAGACCGAACTGACGCACATCCGCGCCGGCACGCCGGCCACCGTCTATCTGATGAGCGATACCGGCCGGCGCTTTCACGGCACCGTCGATTCGATCAGTTACGGAGTCGCGCCGGACGAAGGCGGCCTTGCCTTGCCGGGCGGTCTGCCGCATATCCAGCGCACCATCAACTGGGTGCACGTGTCGCAGCGCTTTCCTGTGAAGATTCTGGTCGATCACCCCGATCCGCAACTGTTCCGCATCGGTACCTCGGCGGTCGCGGTGCTGCAGCCGGACGCCACCGCCGCGCGCAGCAACGATGGCCAGCCTCATGGCCAGGCCAACTGAGGCGCCGCCATGAACGCGGCCGACTTCGCGCCTCAAGCACTCGTCGACGCGCAGCGGTTCTTGCGCGCCCAGCTCGCACCGTATCCGGGGCGCGCCAATGTGATGCTGCGCTGCGTGCTGACGAGCGCGATCGTGATCGTCATCTCCAATACGCTCGAGGTGCCCGCGCTCGCGGTCTCCCTGTTGGTGGTGTTTTACGTCACGCAGTCGAACGTGGTGATCACACGGCTCGCGGGCGTCATGTTCCTGGTCGGCTCGACGCTGGCGATCGGTCTCTCGATCCTGCTGCTGAAATTCACCTTCGAATACCCGTTGATACGCATCGTCGCGGCGAGTGTGCTGTTCTTTTGCAGCGTCTACCTGATGCGTATTCTGAAGATCGGCATCATGTTTTTTCTGGTCGCATTGGTCGTGATTTACGTGCAGACCTTCGTCGACCTGACCGACCAGGCCGAGGTGCTGACACGTGCGGCCCTATGGGTGTGGGTCGCGGTGAACTACACGATCGCGCTGACGCTGCTGGTCAATACCTTGCTCTTGCCGGCCGAACCGCAACGGCAGTTGACTGCAGAAATTCACCGCCAATTGCAGGCGGTCGACGCCCATCTTGCGCACCAGACAGGCGACGGCCCGGCTGCCGAGCCGATCACGACGATGGCGATCCAGCAAGGCGCGCTGGCGCTGCAAAAGCTGCTCAAGTTCGCCGCGATGCGCGACGCTGAGTATCGAAAGGACGAAGCGCATCATCTGGCGTGCGTGACGACGGTCTCGCGGCTCTATCGCGCGGCGGCCGAATTGCCCGCGTCGCTGCACGCATCGGCGCCACAGCGTGAGTGGTTGCGGGAATTGCGCGCCAACTGCCACGCGCTGGACGAAGCGGTAGAGGCTGGTTTGCGGTATCACACGGTCAGGCCGCCGTCGCCGGGCGCATCCTCTTCATCCAGCACGCGACGCGACGAGGCCGAAGATTCGATTCCAGCGGCGGCCGACATGGAGCGCGCGCTGCGCCTGCTCAGCCATCTCGATGCTCCCGACGCGGCGCCGGCCAGCAAGGCGGCACCGGATCCGATGGTCGTACCGGATGCGTTTACCAACCCGGTCTATGCGCGCTTTTCTCTGAAGACCCTGCTCGCGGTGCTGGTGTGCTACGTCATTTATAACGCGCTCGACTGGCAAGGCATTCACACCATTATGCTGACCTGCGTGATCATCGCGTTGCCGAGTCTGGGCGCCTCGACGCAGCGCGCGTTGCTGCGCGTCGGCGGTGCGCTGATCGGCAGTGCGCTGGCGCTATTCATGGTGGTGTTTGTGATTCCGCATCTGGACAGCATCGTCGGCCTGCTATTGATCTCGTTGCCGGTGATTGCGCTCGGGGCATGGGTCTCGGCAGGCGGGGAGCGCATCAGCTACGCGGGGATTCAGATCGTATTTACGTTTTCTCTGGCCTTCCTCGAGGACTTCGGGCCCAGCTCGAATCTCACCGAGATTCGCGACCGGATGGTGGGGATTCTGCTGGGCGTCGGCATTTCGACCTTGATCCAGGTGTCGCTGTGGCCGGAAGGCGAGGGCGATGCCCTGCGCCGCAAGCTATCGGCGATGCTGCGCTCGGTCGCGGCACTCCTGCGCGCGCCCCCGGCCGATGGCCCTCCGACCCAGGAATTGCCGCACGCCCGGCAACAATTGCAAACCTGGGCGGTGCTGGCTGACTGCGAGGCGACGCTGGCGCGCGTCGCGCTCGAACCGAGCTGGCAGGAAGGCGAGCAGGCGCTATTGACGCTGCGCGCGCAAGCGGTTCTCGCGCAAGGACGCGAAATCATGCTGGCGGGCAATGCCTTGCACAATGCGCTCGCCGTGCGCCCCGCCATCCAGAGCGAACCCGTCTATGCAGCGGGGCAGGCCCTCCAGGCGCGGGCTGCGGCGGACCTTGGACTGTACGCGGACGGACTGGCCGCAAATCCACCGGCTGCCCATGCGCCGCCCCGTATTGCGCTAGACGGGCTTGAGGGGCAGCCCGATTCACCTGTTCTTGCCGGCGCCCGCAGCCTCGTGCGCCAGTTGTCCGGCTTGCCGGATTGGAGTGTGCCGGCACCGATCCCCGTGATCCTGCGCGAGTCTCATGAGCATGATTAAACGAGAGCGCTTCACTCGACCCCTGTCTTTGCGCCGCGCCGCGCCGACGGCGCCTGTGGCGCTTGTGGCACTCGTCGGCTGCGCTTTAGCCGGCTGTGCGCTGATGCACCACGACGGTAAGCCCACGGACGCCATCCAGCCCGAACAGATCCGCCTCGCTGACGACATCCATCTGGCCCGCGACGGCTGGCCGTCCGCTCGCTGGTGGAGCGCCTACGGCGATCCGCAACTCGACGGCCTGATCGAGCGCGCCCTTGCCGACGCACCGACGATGGTGATAGCGCGCAGCCGGGTGGCGCAGGCACAGTCGGACGTCGAACTGGTCAAGGCGGGCTCGAATCTGCAGGTGACGGCGTTGGGCGCGATCGATCGCGAACATGTCTCCTCACAGGGCTTTCTCGGGCCGTTCGCACTGAACGAACCGGCGCTCGGGTTCACCGGACCGTGGTACACCTTAGGGATTGTTGGCCTGGGCGCGAGCCTTAACGTCGATCTATGGGGCAAGCAGCGCGCCCAGGTCGCGGCGGCGCTGGGCGTGCATAACGCGCGGCTGGCGGAGACGTCGGCGGTGGAACTCGAAATCTCCACCGACGTTGCGCAGTTGTACTACGGAATTCAGACTGCTTATCAACTCATCGATTTGCTACAGCAGTCGGGCGAGGTGGCGGCGTTCTCCGTTCAGACGCATCAGGCCCGCGCGGCCCGCGGCCTCGAATCGCAGACGCAGACCCAGGAGGCGCGCGCGACGCTGCTCGCGGTGCAGCAGCAGATCGTCGCGGCGCAGGGGCGCATCAAGCAGTTCCGCGAATCGTTGCGGGCATTGAGCGGGGCGGGGCCGGACGACTTGCCGGCGATCCAGCCGGTGCCGCTGCCGCAAGCACAGGCGGCCTTGCCGTCGACGCTTGCCTATGAGCTGCTGGCACGGCGGCCGGACTTGCAGGCGATGCGCTGGTATGTGCAAGCGTCGTTCGACCGGATCGATGCGGCCAAGGCGGCGTTTTATCCGAGCTTCGATATCAAGGCGTTCTTTGGCGTCAACGCACTGCATCTATCGGATCTGTTCACACATGGGAGTCAGCAGATCAATCTGCTGCCGGGCCTGTATCTGCCGATCTTCGATGGTGGGCGTCTGAATGCGAATCTGGGTGGTGCGCGTACGGCGAGCAATACGCTCATCGAGCAATATAACCAGGCGGTGCTCAATGCCGTGCGCGATGTTGCGCTGACCGGCAGCCGGCTGCAGGATCTGGACGCGGAGTCGCAATTGCAACAGCAGAAGGTGCAAGCCGTCGCGTTTGCGCAGGATAGCGCCGAGGCGCACTATCACCGCGGTCTGGCCAGCAGGCTGGTAGCGATGGATGCGCGCCAGCCGGTGATTGCGGAGCGTGTGGCGCTCCTCGACATTCAAGGGCAGCAGTTGAGCCAGGCGGTGGCGCTGGTGAAGGCGCTTGGCGGTGGGTATCGGGCGGAGGCGCCGGTTGTGCTGACGCCACGTTAAAAATTTGCGCTAGCTCAATACGACGCCAAGGTGTACTCGAGTTGAACTTGCGACACGATATGATATCACCTTGTGATATCATCGACCATGAAAGTTAGGCACAAATCGACGTTGCACGCCGTATTCAGAAGACCGACGCACGGCGGCATCGTGTTCGCGGAAATTGAATCACTGATCGTTGCGTTAGGTGGCGAAGTTAGGGAAGGTGCTGGCTCGCGGGTTGCGTTTGAGTTGAATGGCAGTCGGCGATATTTGCATCGACCGCATCCGGGCAAGGATGCGAAAAAGTATCAGGTAGAGGAAGTGCGAGAGTGGTTCATCGAATTGGGAGTAACGCCATGATGAATGCAATGACCTACAAAGGCTATCTAGGTAAGGTCGGATTCGATCCAAGCAACAATATTTTTGTTGGGCATGTGCTTGGTGTGTCGGATCGAATCACTTTCCACGGCGAAACGGTGGCCGAGTTGACGGCCGACTTTCGCGAAGCAGTTGATCACTACTTGGACGATTGTGCGAAGACCGGGCGGGAACCTCAAAAGGCTGCATCGGGCAAGCTAATGCTCCGGATCCGTCCGGAGGTTCATGCTGCAGTCAGCGTTGCCGCTGCGGCTGCCGGCAAAAGTATTAGCCAATGGGCCGACGAGGTATTGGACCAGGCATCCCACGCGCTCGGTTGAGGCAGTAACGGGCTGGTCGTGGGCGAAGAGCGTGTGCGTATTTAGCGACGCCGTTCGGACGCTGATCTTTCGAATCATCGTGTCGTAACTCATGTCGACCCTGCCCCCGTCGATATCCCGAACAAAACCAGAGGAGGTCCCTCATGTGCCGCTGGCTCGCCTACACCGGAAACCCCGTCCAACTCGAGACGGTGCTGTTTCGCGCCAAACACTCGCTGATCGATCAAAGCCTGCATTCGCGCCTGGGCCACACCACCACCAATGGCGACGGCTTCGGCATTGGCTGGTACGGGCATCCTACCGAGATCCCGTTCCGCTACCGCTGCATGCAGCCCGCCTGGAGCGACCGGAACCTTCGCGAAGCCGCCCGCGCGATCCACTCGCCGCTGTTCGTCGCCCACATTCGCGCCGCCACCGATACCCCCGCTCAGGAAACCAATTGCCACCCGTTTCGCTATGGCCGGTGGCTGTTCGTCCACAACGGTCTCGTACGTAAGTACCCGTCGGTGCGGCGCGAACTGATGCTGGCGATCAAGCCGGAACTGTTCCCGTCCATCGAAGGCTCGACCGATTCCGAGGTGCTGTTCTTCCTCGCGCTCACCTTTGGCCTGGAGCTCACGCCGGTTACCGCGCTGGAGCGGATGGTGGCCTTCGTTGAAGCGACCGGCCGCAAGAACGGCGTCGACGATCCGTTGAACATGACCGTCTGCGCGACCGACGGCGAGCAGATCATCGCCGTGCGTTACTCCAGTGAACGCGACTCACGCTCGCTGTTCCATAGCACCTCGTTTCACCACCTGCACGAGTTGTATCCGCACGACCCTCGCATCGCCGCGGCCGGCGACGATGCTTTCCTTGTCTTGTCCGAGCCGCTGGTGGATCTGCCAGGCTGGTGGGAGGAGATTCCCGAGAGCACGGCGGTGGTCGCGCGTCACGGCGAAATCGAACAGTACGCGTTCAATCCGCATCTGGGCTAAGGGCGTGCTGCTCACGTGGTGCCTGGTTGAGCTTAACGGCGCTTTCTGCCGTGCCGTGTCGCTCAGCACCGCCCGTAGGCCGGGGCGCCCGCCGAACTCTCCCCAACATTGAACGCGGCGACGGCTGCTTGCAACTGACGCGCCTGGTCTTCGAATGACTGCGCTGCCGCAGCCGCCTGTTCGACGAGCGCCGCATTCTGTTGCGTCACGTTGTCCATCTGCGTAACAGCCGTGTTGATCTGCTCGATGCCTTGGCTCTGCTGGCCCACTGCCGAGGCGATTTCCTGCACGATGGCTGTCATTCGCGCCATCGCGCTTTGCGCTTCCTGAATCGTCGCGCCGGTTTTCTCCACCAACTCGACGCCCACGCCGACTTTGCCCACCGCGTTGTGGATCAAGCCGCGAATTTCCTTGGCGGCGCCCGCACTGCGCTGCGCCAGATTGCGCACTTCGCTTGCCACCACAGCGAAACCGCGGCCTTCTTCACCGGCCCGCGCCGCTTCCACTGCGGCGTTCAATGCAAGGATATTGGTCTGGAAGGCGATGCCTTCGATCACCGCGATGATGTCCACCATCTTCTGCGACTCCCCGGAGATGTCGCGCATGGTGGCGACCACTTCGACCACCATCGCTCCGCCGCGGTCGGTGACTTGCGCGGCGCTGGTCGCGAGCTGGCTCGCGCTGCGGGCGTTTTCCGCCGTTTGATGCACCATCGAGGTCATCTGTTCGAGGCTCGATGCGGTTTGCTGCAGCGCCGCCGCCTGGCTTTCGGTGCGAGCCGAGAGGTCGGCATTGCCGCTGGCAATTTCGCGGGCGGTCACCGCCACGTTATCGGCCACGCCGCGAATCTCGCCGATGGTGCGCTTCAGTGCGTCGCGCATGCGCCGGATGGTCTGCATCAGGCTGTCGGTGTCGTTGCTGCGGGTACGAATGGGGACGGTCAGGTTACCCGCTGCAATCGCTTCGGTAACACCCGCGGCGTAATGCGGATCGCCGCCGATCGTGCGTTCGATACTGCGATTGGTCAACGCCACCAGCAGGGCGAGCAGCAGCGCCAGCACGAGGAATACGCCGCCCGCTGCGTAGAGCGAGTTGCGAAACGCGGTGGCGATATCGTCGGTATAGGCGCCGGTTGCGATGATCCAGTCCCACGGCGCATAGCGCAGCACGTAACCGAGCTTGTCGACCGCTTTGGCCGGCGTGACGTGCGGCCGCGGAAACACGTAGTCGACAAAGCCGCCTTGCGGCGCCTGCGCGGCCGCGGCGAAGCTGACGTAGTGATGGCGGCCATCGGCATCGGCGACATCGCTAAGGTCCTTGCCTTCCGTCGCCGGCTTCATTGGGTGCATCACCATCTGCGGCCGCGAATTGATGACAAGAAAGTAGCCATCCTCGCCATAGCGGATGCCGCGCAAGCGGGCGAGCGCCTCTTGACGCGCCTGATCTTCGGTCAGTTTACCGGCCTGCGCCAACGCAGCGTATTCCTCGACAATCGACAGACCAATATGCGCGACGTTGACCAGGTCGTTCTTGCGCTCGTCGATGCGGGTCTGGTACGACAAATAAGCCGCCGACACCGATACCAGCAGCAGGGCGGTCAGGCTGACGAGAAGCGGCAGCCAGAGTTTTTGCTTGAATCCGAGCTTGCGCATTCACACTCCGTGAAGTGCCTGTTGAGTACGTCGGAGCCTTTTGCGACCGGCACCGGGCGGCGCATGGCGCACCACTGGGGCGAGTCCAGATCTCCCTCACCTGGTTATCGGCATTCGCCGCCTGAAAATTTCTAGAGTGAAACCCTCGATGCGTGAGTGGTTCTACCTGGTGCGCATAGGGGAAGGTGGGGCAGCATCAATTCCTTTCGCCTTGAGCCGTAGCGCATGCGTGAAAGCTCGCGCGTAGGGCAGAGTGTCGCGGTGCCGTCAGCGAGGATGGATTGATCGTCGTCACTCGTCGATAATAGGTCCTTCAATCGATTATCCGGAGCCAACGATGTCGCCCTTCGTAGAAGCCTTCTTCGATCAAGCCACTTCGACTGTGACCTATGTGGTGCATGCGGGCGAGGGTTCGGCCTGTGCGGTGATCGATCCGGTGCTCGACTACGATCCGAAGTCGGGCCGTACTTCTACGGCATCTGCACAGCGCGTGGTTGCCTTCGTCCGTCAGCATGGGCTGCGAGTGGAGTGGATACTCGAGACACATGCGCATGCCGACCACCTGTCTGCCGCGCCTTATCTGAAGCAGACGTTGGGCGGCCGCACGGCGATTGGCGAAAACATTCGCACCGTGCAGGGCGTATTCAAAGGCGTCTTCAACCTGGGCGCGGACGTCCAGACCGATGGCCGCCAGTTCGATCATCTGTTTGCCGCGGACGAAACGTTCACGATCGGTTCGTTGACAGCGCGTGCGCTGCACGTCCCAGGCCATACGGCGGCGGATATCGCTTATCAGATCGAGGACGCGGTGTTTGTGGGCGATACGCTATTCATGCCGGATGTCGGTTCGGCACGCTGCGATTTCCCTGGCGGCGATGCGCGGATGCTGTATCGCTCCGTGCATAAGCTGCTCGCGTTGCCGGCGCATACGCGACTCTTCATGTGCCACGACTATCCGCCCGCCACACGCGAGCCGCAATGGCAGACCACCGTAGCCGAGCAGCGGCGCAGCAACATCCATCTGCACGACGGTGTGAGCGAAGAAGAGTTTGTGGCGATGCGCACGGCCCGCGACCGCACGCTCAGCATGCCGATGCTGATCCTCCCGGCAATCCAGGTCAACATCCGCGCCGGGGCGTTGCCAGCAGCGGAGGATAACGGCGTGCGCTATCTGAAGATTCCGCTGAATGCGCTGTAAATGCCTGTGGATGCGCTGGAAAGGCAGCTAGCGCTTCAGCAGCATCGCGCTTAGCACGGAGAACACCGTAGAGGGCAGTTCCGCGAGCCGGCTGACAACCACGTTGTGCGGATAAAACGCCTCTACCGCATCCGTGAGCACACCAATCCCCACCAGTTCGATACCGCGCTTCTGGATGGCCGCCACCCGCTCGCGCAGATCGCTGCGCAACACGAGCGGGTCGCCGTCGCCGGTAGCAGGGTAGCCATCGGAAAACACCATCAGGATGCGCCGCTGCGCAGCGTGATCCGCAAGCCGCGTCGCGGCCCAGGCGAGCGCCTCGCCGTCCGGATTTTCGTGGCCGCAGTCGATGCCGGTAAGTCCGCTCAGATCCGCCGCGCCGAAGCGTTTATAAATCTGCAGATCGAGCCGTTCGACTAGCCGGTTGTAGCGGTGCAGATCGACGCCAGCGGCGCGCTGGCGTTCGTATAGTTGCTTCATTTGCGGCGATTCGATCGAACTGTAGCCGAGCACTTCGCAATCGAAGCCCAACTGGGTCAACGCATCGCCGAGCGCCGCCGCACACAACTGCGCCAGCTCGATCTTGCGCCCAGCCATCGAGCCGCTGCGGTCGATCAGCAAGGTCACGGCGACGTCGCGCCCTTTGGTGGCGCGCTTGACCTTGAACGGCGTGCGATAGCCGGGCGAGGTGGCAAGCTTCGCCAGCGACGGCCGGTCGATCTCGCCGCGCTCCTGCTCGCGCCGCCAGCGCGTGCGCTCGTCGGCGCTGAGCGCTCGTTCGAGCTTTTCCTTGAGTTGTGCCGTTTCGGCACGGGCGCGTGCGCGCAACTCGCGCCACGCGGTCATGTCGCCGCGCCCGGTCTGATCGTTGACGACGTCGAATTCGGTGGCGAGCGGAATCGACATCACCATGCGTGCAGAGCCGCGCAGCGTTTGCGTGGTGCTGTCCGCTCGCGCGGCTGCGGGTTGCGCGTCGGCGAGGGCGTGGCCCATGCCGGCGCCGTTTAGCGCCTCGGCACTGCCGCTTGGTTCCAGGGGCGGGGGCGCCGCGCTTTCTTCGCTCGCGCGGGTGCCGTCGCTTTCGAACGGCGCCAACGGTTCGAAGGATGAACGCAGCGGATCGGTATCGATGTCCTCGGCGGTACCGGTAGTGAACATCATGTTGTTGACGTCACCGGCCGAGAGCGTGCGAATCCGCGCCAAAATCGCCTGTGCCGCGGCGATGCTGTCCGCGGTCGAGCGGCTGCGGCTCGCGTGCTCGAGCAGATCCTGAGCAGCCACCAGCGCCGCGGACAGCGACTGGCTATCCTCCGCACCGCTGGCAGGCTCGTCCCAAAGCGCACGCTCCACACGCCAGATAAAGCGCTCGCGCCAACGCATGCGATTCCACTGCTGCTGGGTGCGCGCCGCAGCATGCGCACGCAGCTTGCCGATAAACCAGCGGGCGCCGGGATATTCGTCGAGCAACTGCGCACACACGCGGCGGTCTTCGATCACCTGCGCCAGATTCGCCGCGACGCCTCGCGGCAGCGCTTCGAGTTGCGGCAGCGCGGAATGTTTGGCGCGCGCCACCAGCAGGTCCAGATAGCCGACCAGCACGTCGGTCGAGAGGCTGTCGCCCACCTCGTAGTCGGGAATCACGATGCGCCCCCGCTCCACGCGCGGTCCATCCGGGCTGAACACGACGCTCACGCCGTATTGTCCCGTGAGGACGCGCGCGATCTTGCTGAGCGCGGATTCGAACTCGAAGCCTTTGGCCTCGCGCGCCGTGTGCATCGCGCTCACTCCGCGGGAGCGATGTGGTGACGAATGATGCCGCGGATCAGCTTGGCGTCTTCCGGGCTGATCTTGGCGTAGATAGCGGGTCCGGCCGCGCGCTCGGGGTCGCCGGTGCGCAGCATCAGTTCGGCCCAGTCGAGCAGGCGCCGTGTCGAGAAAGCGCTCGCCAGGTCTTCGCGGGCGAACGCCGCCCGGCAATCGGCCGCGATGGCCGCAAGCGTGGCGGCGACAGTGCGGGTCATAAGCGGCGCGAGCGTGCGCATCAGCACGTCGGCTTCTTCCGTCGGCGACAGATAGTCGAGCAGGTACACGCGCCAGCGGTCGAGAAAGGCCTCGTTCATCAGGTTCGCACCTTGATACAGATGGCGGAACTGGCTCATCGCACCGACCGCATTGGCGGTGGCGAACAGACGAAACGCCGGATGCGGCGCGACCACCTCGTTGCCTTTTTCCTTCAAGGTGAGGCGGCCGTGCGGTTCCAGCACGGCGGTTAGCGCCGCGAGAATCGACGGTTCGGCGAAGTCGATCTCGTCGACAATCAGCCAGAGCCCTTCGCGCATCGCGGTGGGCAAGACGCCGTCGACCCAGAGGGTCTCGCCACCCTTGACGGTCCAGAAGCCGACGAAGTCGCCGACCGTCGTCTGGCCGTTCATGTTCGAGCGCACCACGCCGTGCTGGGCCCGTGCCGCCACCTGCTCAATGAGGCTGGTCTTGCCCGCGCCGGTGTGGCCGATCAGCATGACCCGTTTGTTCTCGACGATATCTTCGACGATGTCGTTAAAGCGCTCCGAGAACAGATACGCCGGGTTGACGCGCGGCACCAATGGGCCGCCGCCGCCGCACGGCACGGCGACCTGGCCGACGCGCACGGTGGCGGCCGCACCGCTTGCCAGGGCTTGTTCCGCGTAAGCGGGTTCGGCCATTGCGTTAGCATCACCCGGGTCGCCGGCTCCGCCTGCACGCCGCTTTGCCGCCGCCGCGCGCTGCAGTTCAGGCATGAAGGCCGCACGTTGCTGTGCATCCGCTTGCGGCACCGACCCGCGCGCCTCGAAAGCAAACCCTTCGCGATGCCACTTCTTCAGCTTGGCGCGCAGGTTCTCCGCGTCGACCACCAGATCGATATCGACGGCCGCGTTGCCTTCGGTGGGCTGGATGGCATGTTCGAGGCGATAGGTTTGTGGTCGATCCGCCACGCTGACCCGCCACCATTCGGCGCCGGTGTCGGTGTTGCGCAGGTACAGGCCAAGGTGTTCGTCGTCGGTCAAGTCAGGTGCGTTCATCGGAGGGCGTCAATCGGGTTTAGCCATGCCGGCTGGGGGCAAACGAGTATCTTATCCCGGACCTGCGACGGGGCGCAGCCAGGAATGAATCGCTAGCCGCAGAGACTTGCGGCGCGCGTCGAGTGCAACATCGGCAAATAGTAATTGCGATAAACGAAATATACGGTCAAAGTCGCATCACCTATAGTGCGAACGCGGTCGCATATGTTTTAAAACAAACCGTAATTCGGTCATCGCTTCAAGCTGTTCCAACTATTATCAAGCCTTAATCGGGTGCGCCCGGTGTTGCGTGGCGCAGTCCACGGTTTCATTTGCAGTCAGCGTATCCAGCGTCGCAAAAGACGGCCCACATGCGGGCGAAACCACGATATGGCATTCGGCACAACAATGAGACTACGTACAAAACTAATGGCCACCTTGCTGGTGGCAAGCCCTCTCGCACATGCACAATCCAGCGTCGTTCTTTACGGCCGTCTGGACGCCGGCGTCCAGTATTTGAACCACGTCAGTACCGCCAATGGCGGCACCGCGACCAGTTGGAGCGGCGAAGGCGGCGACTGGGGCACCAGCATGCTGGGCTTCAAGGGCAATGAGGATCTGGGTGGCGGCCTCAATGCAATCTTCACCCTGGAGACCGGTTTGCAGGCCATGAACGGCACGACGAGTGGCGGCCGGATGTTTTCGCGCCGGGCGTTTGTCGGGCTGAAAGACAATCAGTGGGGCACGCTGCAGGCCGGCCGCAATCTGTTTATCGACAGTGACGGCGTGTGGGAATTCGACCCGATGGTGCAGCAGGCGTTTTCGTCGGCCTCGCTCGTGCGCGGGCGCAACTGGCAGCAGACCAGCAACAACATCGAATATCACAGCCCGGTATTCGGCGGCTTCGACGTGCAAGGCCAGTACGCCTTCGGCAATCAACCGAACGGCTTTAACAACGGCGCGCCCGGCGAATTCGGCCGCTCGGACGGCGTGATGCTCTCGTATCACTCGCAGTTGTTCGACGTGCGCGGCATTTACGACGAACTGCGCGATAACAACGGGCAGTTCACGAATATCTTCAGCAGCTCGCGCGAGTTCTTTATCGGCGCAAACGTGCACTTCGATTCGATCAAGATCCAGGGCGCCTATACGCACTACTCGGCGCCGGATACACCGGCCGGACTCGCGGATAGCGCCAACTACTACTGGCTCGGTGCGACCTATTCGGTGAATCCGGCCTGGGCCGTGACAGCCGCAGGCTTCTACGTGGACATCGGCGACGGCGGTGGCGATGCAACGCACGATCCGTCCGGTCACGCCACCATGTACACGCTTGGCACCACCTACAACCTGACCAAGCGGACCTTCCTGTACGGCACGCTCGCCTACGTGGACAACAGCAAGCAGGCCAATTTGTCGCTGCTTGCCAATCCGCGCGAGGGCACCTCGAGCACGAGTCCGCTGCAGGGCGAGTCGCAGACGGGCGCGTACGTCGGCATCATGCATCAATTCTAAAGACTGGCAGCGGTGCGGGTGGGGCTGCCCACACCGCTCGTGGTGTCATCGTTGCGGCGGTGCGGCGGAGTCTGTATGGTGGCTAAACCATGCGCGCTCGGTGGGGCCAGGTTCTGTGCCTGGTTTTGTGCATCTTTCCCCCGCGAGCGCGTCCAACCTCAAGGACGCCGAATGACTTCCGAAGCCGCACCGCCGCCAGATACCTCACAGGTACCATCAACGCCGCAGCAAGCCGAGGGTGTCTTGCGCACCGACGTGCTGATTGTCGGCGCCGGGCCGGTCGGCCTGTTTGCTGCGTTCGAGGCGGGCGTGATCGGCCTGTCGTGCCATATCGTCGACGCGCTCGACGAGGTGGGCGGCCAATGCATCGAGCTGTATCCGGACAAGCCGATCTACGATATTCCCGCGATTCCCTCCTGCACCGCTCGCGATCTGGTCGAGCGTTTGCTGGAGCAATGCCGGCCTTTCGACGTGCCGATCCACCTCGGTGAGCGCGTCGATAGCGTCGAGCAGCGCGACGACGGCCGCTGGACAGTGAAGACGAGCCAGGGTCTCGAGTTCGATGCGGCCGCGATCCTGCTGGCGGCCGGTAACGGTGCGTTTGCGCCGCAACGCCTCATGCTGGAAGAAGCCGCGCCGCTGGAAGGACGGCACGTGCATTACAGCGTGCGCAACCTGGCCGACTTCGCCGGCAAGAATGTGGTCGTTGCCGGAGGCGGGGACTCCGCACTCGATTGGGCGCTGGCCCTGCGCTCGGTGGCGGGCAAACTGACGCTCGTGCATCGGCGCAATGGTTTCAGCGCCGTGGACTCGAGCGTGGAGAAGATGCGGCGCGCGGTTGAGGCCGGCGAGATGAGCTTCATGGTCGGCGCGATCGCCGGTTTGCATGCGCCGGGCGGCAAGCTCGAATCGCTCGAGATTCGCCAGATAGGCGGCGCCACGCAGATCGAGGCCGAGCACGTCGTGGCGCTGTACGGACTCGTTGCGGACCTCGGGCCGATCGCGGAATGGGGCTTGAGCCTGCACGCGGGGCGTGTCGACGTCGATACGTCGAACTACGAAAGTTCGCGCCCCGGCATCTTTGCGGTAGGAGATATCGCCAACTATCCGAACAAGCAGAAGCTGATTCTGTCCGGCTTCCACGAGGCATCGCTAGCGCTGCGTAAAGCCTATACCTATGCGTATCCGGAGCAAAAGCGCGTACACGTGCATTCGAGCTACGACGCCAAACTCGCGGCGCGAGTGGCTGGCAGCGCCGGGTAGGGTGCGACTTCGCGCGACGCATCGTGCGAAGCCGCAGCCTCGATCCACGCAAACGGCTCGAACATACTGGAACATGGCGGAGATCGACTAACCGGCATGTCCCACGGGCCGTATTGGACCTAAACGGGTTTGCTACACTGCGATTGGGTTTTATTCCGCCCACAACTTATCCCCGCAAGACCACACCTGCCGCCGTTGCTCGTAAGAAGTTAAGCGAAGCGCTCTGAGACGCTCCCCAATTCGACCTGACGCCGCGCTCCCGAGATAGCTACGGAGGTACCGATGTCCCCTACGTTTTCCGCTTTGCCGAAGACCATGCGGTGGGCGTTCGTGTGCGGCGTCGCGGCGATGGCCTTGAACGTGCAGGCGCAGCGGAGGCCAAGCCAGTCTGAGGCAGTGCCGTCGCAACTGCTCAGCGACGACGAGCGGATCGATTTCTGTACACAAATGCATCGGGCGTCGACGCCTCAGGAGCGCAACGCAGTCGCCGCGCGGATGCGCGATACGTTGATGCCGCGAGCGAAGGGGCAAGGGGTGCCTTTGCCCGGATGGGTGCTCGAAGGGCGTCCTGCGAATGGGGGCGGCAGCATCCCTGGATTAAGTTGCGAATCCGGCGCGGGCCGGCCGCGGGCTACCAGGTCGGCGCAGACTGCGGCGCAAGCGGCCGCGCCGGCTGCCGTGTCCCCGCCAGTTCCGGCACCGGTTCCAGCCAGACAGACGCCCGAACGCAAGCCGCCGCATCAACTGACGCAGCATGAACCGCCGCCTCATGAGCCTGCGAGCCACACACCGCCAACGCATGTGGCGTCTCCGCCCATCCTGGCTGCGCAAACCATGCCGGCGCCCAGCGAGCCGGCCGAGGACTCGCCCGCGCGCAACGCGGCAGCCGGCGACATTCCGGTCGCCCATGACCACGGCATTGCTTATGTGACAGGCGGCGTGGGGCAGGACGAAGTGGCCGCGTTTCGCGGCCTCGCGTCCGGTTACAACATGCGGGCAACGTTTACGACCGGGTCGGGCGAGTATCTGTCGGGGGTCGTAGTGCAGGTGGCGAGATCGGACGGCACGGTTGTGTTCAGTGCGACGTCCGATGGACCCTATCTGTTTGCGCGGTTGCCGCAGGGGCACTATAGGCTGACGGCCAGCCTCGACGGCGCACAGCGCAGCCGCGATCTCTATGTTCCCGCACGCGGCGGAGTCAAATTCACGCTGGTATGGCCCAGCTTGCGCGCGAACTCGTCAAACTGAGCGGCACGTTGTGTGCAGAGGAACGGCGCGCGACGTGCTGCGAGGCAACGGCGCGCACCGGTCGCATCGCCCGGTGCGCATTCGGCACGAATCAGACAGCCACTCAATTGCCGTTGTAGACGGTCCGATCGAGGGTCTTGATCTGGCCGTCGGTCTCCGCCTGATACAACTGCTGCTCCACGTCCTGGCGGGTTTCTTCGGCCGGCGAGCCGGCGGCCGTTTGCCCGCTGGTGTCCATGCCAACGCCGCTGTTGGCGGCGTTATTGGCATTAGCGTTGTCGTTCATGACAGGCGCGGCTTGTTGAGGCGTGGTCGGGACATCCTGCGCGAAGACGGGGGCTGCGCAAGCCATCACCGAGACGGCTGCTGCAATATAGGCGATTCGGTTCATCATTGACTCCTGGAGGAAGGACGTTAGGACTTCGGCTCGTTGCATGAAGCAGGCCGAATTTCGGTCTCCACAACGCCATGCCAGTCTACGAGTGTGGTGGTGTCGCAATGCTGACGCCCGGATGACAAAATGGTCAGGTAAGAGGCGGCACGACAGTGCCCGAAAAACGGCCAACACGGCCGCTGAAATGCGTTCAGCGATATGCAGCGGCATCAAGCGCTAAAGCCGCGCGGCCCGCTCCGGATTGACAGACCCCGAGCAGATTTCGGCGACGCCGATGAAATTGCCGATCAGCCTGCCGCGTCGGTCCAGGTGCGGCTCGGGTTTCATCGATTTGACAAAGTTGACGCTGATGGCGCGGAAAATATTGCTCGCGGCCTCCTTGCGCGACAACACGCCCTTGCGATACAGGTAGATCGCATTGGCGACTTGCGAGTAGCCGAACTTCCTGCCCGACACGCGGCCGCCCGACAGTCCGAGATGGACGCCGAGCATCTGATGGCAACGCACCAGTTCTCCCCGGTCGGCCACCACGAGTCTTCGCGAGAAGTCCTGATCTTCAAGCCACCCATATAGCACCAGCCGTTCGTCGAATCTGACGCCGCGAATCGCGTCGACGCGATAGGCCATATTGCAGCCATAGAGCGAATTGCAGGCGTCGAGCGAAACCGGCTCGACAGCTTCGTCTTCCGCGCGGCCGACGATATCGAACGCTTCGCTCCACGAGACCGGCCGCCCGGCGGCGCCGTCCCTGAGCGTGCGGCCCGACAGGCCGATCACCGCGCGCTGTGAATGGAACACCTGCCGGCACTGTTCGATCCAGTGGCGCCCGGGTGCGAAGTCGTCGTCGAAGAACACGACATAGTCGATCTCAGGCGGCAATGCGTCGATGCCACGATTGCGCTGGGTGGGCAATCCCGGCGGCCCGTACAGGCGGCGCACCGTGAGCGTCTCGCCTTCGCAGGCACCCACATCCGCCTCCTGCGAGGCCGAAAAAATCACCAGATCGGGGCGCACCGTCTGCCGCGCTAGCAACGCCAGGACCCACGGCGTAGCCGCAGGGCGGCCTTTGGTGGCAACGATGACGGCGATGCGTGGGGGACGGTAGCGCGAAGCGTTGAAAAGTGCAGGCGGGTCAGCGTGAATGGTCATGAGTCCCTCCAGATCGTGCCCGGGAACTCGCGCACCATGCCGGAAAGCGCGGTGAACGGCAGACCTTTAGGGTACGTCGGGAGTGGCGCGCTGTGGCTGTCCTTGTCCGAAACGGCAGGAGCATCGTCGGACGAAGTCAGGGCGTGGGTCGGGGCAGACGCTGAAGAGGCATAGCGAGCCGGCACGGTCAGCCCCAACTCAAACCCGCCTCCCTCAAACTGCGTTGAGCTGGAACGACGGCATCGCGTGGGCCGGCATCGGTTTGCCGAACAGATAGCCTTGCATCACGCATCCGCCCAGCGAGGTGAGGATCTCGCATTGCGATTCGGTTTCCACGCCTTCCACCACGCACTCGAGTTCGAGGTTGCGGCACAGGTCCATCACCGACTTGATGATCTTGCCGGACGCCACGTCCGTATCGACTTCGGCGACAAAGCTGCGATCGATCTTGATCGTATCGAAGGGCAGCCGGTGCACGTAGCTTAGACTCGAATAGCCGGTGCCGAAATCGTCGAGCGAGACATGGCAGCCGATCTGCTTAATGAGCGACAGCGATGCGCGCGCTTGCCTGAAGTCGCGCGTCACCGCCGTCTCGGTGATTTCGAAGTGCACCCGCTCGGCTTCGGTGGGGCTTTCCTGCACGATCTCCAGCAGTCGCCGTGCGCGTGGCACCGATGAGATGTCGAGCGCGGAAAGGTTGAACGACAGATAGATGTGCGGCGGCCAGTTGGCGGCCTCGGCAAGCGCCTTGCGCAACAGCACCTCGGTGACGACGCGTATCAGGTCGGTGCGCTCGGCAATGCGGATGAACTCTTCCGGTCCCACCTGGCCGAGCTTCGGATTGCGCCAGCGGCCCAGCGCCTCGAAGCCGACCACGCAGCGGTTGACCACGTCATAGATGGGCTGAAACTCCAGATACAGCTCGGCGTCGAGATGCGCGGCCTTCAGCTCCTGGGCGACGAGACTGGCGCGCCGCACGCGGTGTTCGTGCTCGGCGGAAAACACCACAGCGGTGCCGCGCCGGCTCTCCTTGCCAACGTAGAGCGCCGCATCCGCACGTTCGAACATCTCGGCCACGCTTACGCTGGCCGGCGGCAGACCCGCCCAGCCGACCGTGCCGGAGAGCTCGGCCGTATTGTTGCCGACCATATAGGGACGGCTGAGCCGGTCACAGAGCGTCTGGCCAAGACGGTCGAGTTCGTCTTCGCTGAGGCGCCGCTGAATGATGATGCCGAATTCGTCGCCGCCTAGCCGCGCGAAGAAAATCGCCGGATCGGCCAGCGTCAGGAGTCGCGCGCCGACCTCCTTGAGGACGAGGTCGCCGCTCGAATGGCCGTAGATGTCGTTGACCTGCTTGAAACCGTCGAGGTCGATCAGGCCCATGTGGAAGTTGGCGGTGTCGCCCGTGCCTTGCTCGGCGAGCGCGTTCAGCGACGAGAAGAAACTGCGCCGGTTCGGCAGGCCTGTCAGGCTGTCGATGTTGGCGAGCCGGAAGTTATCGTCGCTGAGTTTCTGGGTGGTGGAGTGGCTCAGCAGCAGCTCGCGCTTCGACGAGACGAGGCTCGCGAAGTTACGGTAGTAGAGGTGGACGATGAAGGCGAGGGCGACGCCGACGAACAGCATATCCACGGCCATCGCGATGAAGACCGGACGCCCGACCGCAATCAGGAAGATCGTGAAGGAGCCGATCACGATCGTCAGCAGCACCAGCGCCGCGGCACGCAGATGCATCAGGCAGAACACGCAGCCCACCACGGTGGTGGCCATATAAAACGCGACCTGCGCCTGCTCGTAGGCCGGGCCGTAGGGGAACAGCAGAAGCGACCAGGCGGTGAAGCCGACGCCGAAGGCACAGGCGAGCCAAAAGGTTTTGCGCAGTTCCGGGACCGCTTGCTCATGGGTGAGTGTCACGTGCCGAAACCGCCACCAGCGGGCGCAACGGATCACGCAGGCCGAGCACAACGCAAGCGGGCAATAGATGACGAGCCATGCCGGCGCGCAAGAGATGTGCGTGACAGCCACGGCCAGCGTATTGACCACCAGCATGAAGTAGAGCAAGGGGATCTGGCGGCCGAACGCCAGCATCTGCGAGCGGACTAGCTCCGGGTCGGTCCCGTCCACCGTGAAGGCCCCCTTTATTCGAGCTACCGAGTCCATCAGTGCTCCTTGCCTGGAATGGGATATAACCCTCTTATAACGGCATCTCGCGGAACATCTTCAGTGTAATTTCAATGATTTACCTGCTGCGGAGGTGAAATTTATGGTGTGTTCGCTGGGGCGGGGATTGCGCAAACGTTGTCGTGCTGCGTGCGGGTTTTTGGGGGAGGTTGGTGGCGGAGAGGATTGCGGAGGCGCCGGCTCTAGCGTATCCCTAAGGCTAAAGAATTCTGTTTTTGAGCCGATATTCTGTCGATAAGGGGGCAAGTCCATATGGAAAGCACATGCACACCCATTACGACAATCTCAAGGTCACACGCGGCGCACCGGCTGAGGTGATTCGGGCCGCCTATAAGGCCTTGAGCCAGCGTTACCACCCCGACAAGAACGACAGTCCGGATGCGCAGCGGATCATGCGCATCATCAACGAGGCTTACACGGTGTTAGGCGACGCGGACCGGCGGGCCGCCTACGACCGGGAACTCGCGGCGCGCGAGCAGGACGACCCGAAAGTGCAGGGGCCGGCGCCGAACGCCTTTGCAACGGACAACGGCAGCGCAAGTGCAGCATCCTGGCCCTTCGATATGGGCCGTCAGGAACCGGGATTCAATGGGAACGGACGGACGGCATACGATGCGGCGGCCGCCTATCACGCGGCTTCGAACCCAGGGGGCCTGTCGCGCAAGACGATGTTCGCCGCAGCCCTCGTCGCTCTCCTGTGCGCGTTCTGGATATGGCACGCCTCGCATCGTCAAGCCGCGCCACAATTGGCGAGCGACGTCGCGCAGTCGACCGGCGCCTCATTCGCATGGACCAACCCGGTCAGCCACGCCAGCGTCAACATAGACAGCATCTGGACGCTGGCGGTGACGCAAAGCGACAAGGGACAACCGATCTATACCTTTACCGAGGGATCCGGGCGCGCTGCGATTGTCTTTGCACGGGAGGATCTGCCTGACGTAGGGTTCGACAAGTACATTCCGGCGTATCTGCACAACAACGCCGCGACGATGCCGCTCGGCGCACCCGGCAATCGGGAGACGATCGACGGCCACGAAAGCTGGTCGGCCGACGGGCATCTGATCGCGTTCCCGGCCACGAGAACCCACGTGGAGTTGCGTCATATCGGCTCCTCGTTCTGGCGCCTGGTGACTGTGCAGGCACAGCCCTACGAGGACTCGGACGATGCCGCCCGCACTTTGAAGGCACGGTTGTGGAGCACGCTGGCGGGTCTTTGATGCGGCACGCTGCTGCGATGTCGATCGGCCGGTCTGACGTATAGAGGTGTGCTCAACCCGCATCTCATTGCTCGATCGATACGGCATCGATATGGCTGATCCGCTTACCGTAGCTATTCGATTCGCTTTCCGTGACGAGGAAGAAACGAAGCGTCTCCACGTAGTAGCCCGACCGCGTCGAGTGGTCGCCCGCCATACAATCGATCGGCCATGCACGGCCCGGAAGGGCAGCATTCAGCGTTGAAGCATCCAGCGGTTTTCCGATCCGACACGTCGTCTCATCGTGGTTGACCAACCCGCCTGGCTGCGAGCCTCTCGTGCTGCTTCGATAGTTGAAAGTAGCGCCTTCAGCAAACGTCGATATCGCCGTGCTAAGTTGTTCGGTTAGGCTTCCGCCGATCTCCGGCGTGTTATTGATCATTCTTGAGCCAAGTTGAGCAAACCCACCGACGGAAGCGCGGTCGACGTAAAAGTAGTGATACGACTCTCGCAACAGCGTTGTACCGTCCTGCTGCGGTTGCAATTCGATCACGTCCTGGGTTTGAGGAAACTGGGATGAAGAACTGGTTAGCGTCACGGTTGCTTTTGAAAAGCGTGCGACACCGGGCAGCGCCTGACTGAATGCGTCCGCTGCAGTGCGCACGTCGTCGGGTATCGGGCCGACTTCGATGGCGGGCATCTCAGGGGTTTGCGACTTCACGCGGATAACGCTGCCACCGATCGGGCCGGAGAAGTGCTCGGGATCGATTGGCGCGCCACACACGGCATGCGCGACCTGTACAAACAACGGGTCGGACTCAATGGGAGAGGAGGGCGGCGGTTGATCGAGTACTTTCGTCGCGTCAGTAATGCCGCCCTCAGGTGAAAAGTAGTAGCGAATCAGCACTTGCGCGTTCCCGGCTGCGCAATCGAGAGCGATCGATTCGCGAATTGAATCATACGGGGCGCCATAAGGCGGATTGAGCGTGATCTTCGGATAGTCGATGCGCGCCCAAACCGTTCTTACCTTTCCTGAATCGCGCACGCTGCGCGTATCGATCTGAAACAGCGCATCTCCACCTCCTCTGCCGATGTTCACGAGACGCTCTCGATACAGAGGTAAGGCGCATATTGCCCTCAGACGCACAAGTCCAGGCGAGCCCTCGCTTTCCGACCGATACACCGCTTGCCTGTAGGATCTGGACGCGCTTTCGAAAAGCCGGAGGAATCTGTTGCCTTGATAGGTATCGATCAGCAACGTTCGTTCACGTTGTGCTGCGCAATCGATCTGTTCGACCGACGTTGATTGCATCGTATCGTCGCGGACTGCCCCGCCGTGCTCCATACGATAGACCGGACCCTGTTCGACGAGGTAGATATCGTCACCGATACGAATGGCCGATTCCGGCAGGTACGTGGACATGGCATCCGTCGGCACCGGAACCCAGTTCATCGCGATTGCGTTCCCGGATAAGCCAGCAATGGCGAACGATAACGGCACGAAAGCGATGCGCCAGCGGCGGAGGAAGTCGGTCTTTGAAATCATATACTGGATCAAGGGTGGCTCAACCGGTCGAGTTCAGACGGCGCTCATACCTATATGCACCCCTCAAGCCGTGTTCGTGGAGGAATTATGTCTCAATGGGTTTTCGACAAATTCCGCAGAAACTTGACCTTCGCCACTCCCAAAAAGCCCGCGCGTGGACGCATCAGGTGACCGTTTCAGATCGTGCCATGCCTTTTGCATGAGACGCGTGCCCGAGATGATCGTCGACCTCGACCGAGGGACGAAGTGCGGCCATGACCGGTCATCCAGCGTCGTCGGCTAAATTCCGAACAATTTCCGCAATCATGGGGCGCGTGTGGACCTCAATCGGATCAATTCCCGCTCGACCATGCTTCTGAACATCACTGCTTGATCGTCGAGTTCGCGTTGTGACTTCGATCTCATTCGGCTCAAGAGCTCAGAAATTATGCCGTTAATTGCAGAGATAGGGCCGAAACGGAAGGTATGATTCGACCAATCACAATTCATAATTCATAATTCTTGCCGACACCAACATCGATCATGAAGGCGACAATGCAGCTGCCAATTTTCCGCATCACGTTCTCTATCGCCCTCCTATGTCTCAGTGGCATTAGTCAAGCAGCACAGTCCGCTGATCCGCTATCGACACTCCCTGCCGATCCTCAACAAACCACGCAACCGCAGTGGGTCAAAGCGGTACCACCATACCCCTTAACACTGTTTTCCAAAGCTGAAGTGGATCTGAACTCCGTTAAGCAAGGTGACAACGGTCAAATCACTGCTTGGGAAAGAGACACCTACGAGAAACCGCAGCAGCCTTCAACTGACTATGTGTTCCAGATTGGTGAAGCTCATTATTTAATCGATTGCAATGATGGAAAATACACTTCTCTAGCAGTGAATACTAGAAGAGCGAATGGAGACTTGGTTAGGTCCGTTCCAATGCCCGAGTCCGTACAAAAATACATGGCCGACGTCCCACCTGATTCATTGATTAGTGCCGAAGTGACTCTCGCCTGTGCGCAGGCAAAAAAGAATTGGCCTATTGATCAACATTATGATTTGCACATTAAGCCCAAACACGTCGCTACGATCACACCTCTTACATCACAAGAAAAAGAGAAAATAGATCAAGCGATAGCCCAACGGAAGGAAACCGACAAACGTAATGCCCCCGTCGTTGAACCACTACTGACCGCACAAAATGGAAAAAACGTATGCCACACGATGAACGGAGTTGATGGAAACCCGTCTTCCTATGAATTGTGTGATGCACAGGGCATGTTCTCGCATGACGTCTATAGCGTTCGGATCGGAGGAATTATCTTTCTTCGAGGAATCGATGACGATACGACCAAAGGCATTGACGGTGTGTTCTATGGTAGTCCAATTCGACTCCAATGCGAGCCTGTCAATCAGTTGGCAGATGGTGTAACGAATAAAACTATAGAAGGTGCCATTCAGGCCGATAGGATGTCGTCGAAAAAAATCTCGTTCGATGATGAATTGAGGTTCGCAATACTGACCAATGTAGTCGAGATCGGGAGACATTGCACACTGAGCAATACGGACGGCGTCATGGCAAAGCTTGACGTTGTTTCTCCATAACGAAGCAAGTTGTGGCAACAGGCGTCTTGCGCGGATGTCCGTAGTTGAGAAAGCTGGATGTCTCTTGTGGGTCGCGCGCTGCCGATCGCAGCCTGGCGCGGTTGAAGCTGCGTATGCCGATTGCATGAGACGTCACGCGGCCAGAAAGGGACACTCGACCACTGCACAAAGATCTTTGACAATCGCGATGTCAGGTCAATGCCCGGTCCAAACCACGCGGTCATCGACGGCGTAAAGCCTGCAGTCTGCAAGCCCGCGTCGGTTGCATAGCGCGAGCGCCCGCGCGGCAGGATCAGAAGGTAGCGAAGTGTCTTGTGATGTTGTGCCAACAGCATATTGCCCAGTTCCGCCGCTTGAAATGACGAACGCACGCGGAAAGGGTTTGGACTGGTATTCGTGATAGGCGTTTTTGCCGTCATCTCCGAGCAAAGTAAGGGGGTCGGCAGGGGGCATGTCCGTGGTTTCCTTGCCCGGTTGAAACCAGTCTTTCAAAGGCCGTTCCGCCAACCACCGCAGCTTCAGCCCCACCGACATCTGTGGCTCAGAGTTCGGGAGATTCAACGTGCGCTCACGTTGGGCCACCCTCACATTGGTTTCTGCCATCATCTGTGATAGCGACTTCGAAACATCGAAGCCCTTCGCAAACAGTTCCTCAGTGAAAAAGGTATTGCGACTGTCAGCCTTGCATCCGAAGGACGCCCGTTCGCCCGACGCTGACGTGATCACGATGCGCCGTTCCCCCTGGAGTTCCGGTAGGAACGACCCAGAATAGCAGGCGGCGAGTATCACGACCGTCGGCCGATTGCCCAAAGGCGCGAGCGCGGCCGACAGTTGTGTGGCCGTCATGGGCTTGAACTCCTGGTGCGCGGCATTCACGCTGAGAATCTTCCGGTTGCCGTGCGTGGAAATGAAAACCACCACGATGTCATCGGGTCCGGCATGGCTGGAAATCTCCCGTATTGCTCTGGCGAGCGTCGCCGGAGTCGCGAACGGGAAACGCAACTTGTCCGTCTGCCTCCCGTTGCTGTCTTCGTACTTCAACACCGGTCCGCCCAGTTCAGAGAGTCGGCTCGAAACCAGCTCCATGTCATTCTGAAAAGCGGTGGAGGTTGAGTTCATGGCGAAACCGGCAAACCACACGCGGCGATCTGTCGCCTGGGTTGCGGCCTGCACGGCCTGCGCATCTTGCTGCTGCTCAAGCGCTAGGCTTTGCTTCAGCGCATATGGGTCGCGCGGCGACAACTCGGTACATCCGATCAAGGTAATCGAAGCCAACAGCGCTGAAAGGGCGCGTATGCAATTTGTCGGCTTGGATTGCTTCATTTGTTATTCGTCCAGTTTGTCTTACGCGCCATTCGCACAGGCACCGAGATCGACACGCTTTCTCGAACGCTTACAACCCGCCATCGATTGCACGCTAAGGCAGGCGCAAAATCTGATCTGCGACTAGTCAAGACTCAACATAGCCGGATGCTCATAGGAGAGCATCGCTGTTCTGCCCAACCTTCACGTCGAGAGGCGTCCTGGCACAGGGATACCAAACCGTTCACGACGTGTCTATTCAAGCGAATTGCGCGGTGCACAAGGGAGATGTTCTGCTGGATGTGCAGAAGTGTCTGTCCGAGTTGATTCTAATGCTATCGAAGTGTAGGACGCCATAATGGTTAAATTCGGGATGTCATCGAATGACCGTTCTGAAGAACATCCATAGACCGTTGTGGGTCGGCTACGGTCGATCGCGAAAGTCCGAGTGCGGCCTGGAGCAGCAGCGCACCCTGCAACCCGAACCGCTTAGTCATGAAGCTTCGAAGCAGGTTACTGCCACACGCGGTAGATACGCCCTGCCTGTGGGCCGGCCACACTGCGCACATATGCTTGCGCTACGCGTGCAGCAGGTACGGCGTCGAATCCAGGGAAGAATCGCCCGTAGTTCGACAACGACTCGACCAGCATCGTCGGGCTCACTGCGTTGATACGGAGTCCGCGCGGTAGCTCAACGGCCGCACCTCGCACGAAACCTTCCAGTGCGGCGTTTACCGCCATCGCATTTGCACCTTGATGAATCGGTTCATCAATGCCGGTGGTCAAGGTGATCGAACCGCCGTCGTTTAGCACATGCTGACCAAGCAAAGCGAGGCGGACCTGGCCCAGCCGTTTGTCCTGAAGACCAACATTAAAATCCGCAGGGAGCATCTCTGGAAGCGGACCCAGGAAGAGTCCGCCTGCAGCCGAGACGATCGCATCACCGCGTCCGACTTTGCCATACAGGGCATCGACGCTTGCGTCGCTGGTGATAGTCGCCGCTCGTGCGGCCCACCCTCACCACGTCATGCTGACGGTCAACCAGAGCTTGCGCCACAGCGCTGCCTACGGTGCCAGTTGCACCAACAATAAGAACTCGCATGAACCACTCCTTTGTTGAAGTAAAGTGGCGCCATTATTTTGCGAATCCTTATCGTTGATAAAGTGCCTCCTGGTTGGGACGTTCGGAACTCGCTATTCGCAATGCTCAAGCACAGTCAAGCCTATTCAATTCATTAGCCGATGCCGAACCCGCGCTCCTCGGCTGCCAGCCGGCTCTCTGCACTTCACAATTAATCGCCGGGCCTGAGCGTGATCATGAAGGACGGGGGTGCCTGACCGTTTTCGTCCAGCGGCATTGGATCAGAGCGCCTGACCGCCTCAAGAGCGGCCTGGTCCCAGGCCTGATCGCCGCTGGAGCGGGCAATCTTCACCGACTCCAGGTTGCCGGAAGTTGCGCAATGGACTTCGACCACCGTTTCCAGACTATTTACCTTTCCATTCCAGACGATGTTGGGGCGTATGCGTCGCCCGACCATTTCTGCATAGTTGAGCACCTTCGGCGCAGCGACCGGTTGCCGAGGAGCATGCGGCATCGATGCCAGGTTCTTCAGCGCGTTCATGAGCATGGAAGCAGCACGTCTCTGGTTTTCGAGCTCGGCAAGCATGACCCAATCGCGCGCCGGTTGCGGCGTTTCGTCAAAGGCACGCCGGTAGATGCGCGTGGCTTTGCACCACGCCGCAGGAGAAAGATCCGCCTGCCTGCCTATCATCAAGACGCCGAGATCTTCTGTCTCGCCAGGGTCGCGTTTCAGCGCGTCCGAGATGGACGCCGAGAGTGCAAGTTGGCCTTGTAGCCGCTGCCCGGCGGTGATCTGTGGTGGCGGGGTGCTCTGGGTTGACTGCTTGACCAGATCGAACATTGCCTGCAGTTGAGCGCGAAACTCTTCATCGCTCTGCGTTCCCAGTGACAGATAGCGCTTCGAAATCAGTTGCAGATTCTTTATGCCACCGCAATCTAACGGCGCGTTGTCCAGAGCCCGCGTCGTCATGTCCATCAGCCGTTCACGGTCTTCCCGCGAGATTCTCGCCATCCCATCCAGCATGCCCAATGCGCGCGACACGGCAAATGAGCCCGCAGTAGCCGGGTTGTTATCGGAGGAAAAATAATTCTTGATGTCCGGATCGGATGCGACGTTTTTCGCCCAGTCCTCAAGAAGCTTCGCCTTGGTTGAGCCCGGAAGGATGCCGACCCTGGCTAGCGCGGTTGTGTCGACCGGCTTCCCGAATTCAAATGGGAGCGCCGCTGCCAGAAGCGGCGGACTGGCAGCGCCGACAGGAAAAGACGGCGGGTGAACACTACCCGCTGCAGCAGGATTGCTCGCGGCCGCCGCCTCGCCCTGGTCGGCACGAGTTTGATTGACGATCAGGCGCGGCAAATTGAAAACGAAGTTTGTTTCAACGGCAACGGGCTTGCCATCTGTGCCGGAAAACGGCCTGCAGTCGGCGCGTCGCGATGCCTGAAGGGCGAGATTGTCGAACACGGGATTGCCAGACGACTGTTCCACGACGGCATCGCTGATCTGTCCACTTGCATCAATCGATACCCGAACCGCGACGTCGGCTCGCGGCACTCGCTCCAACGCGGGCCCTGCCGATTTCAGATCATCGGTAGACAGACCGTAGCTGCATGGAATACTCTGCGCGGGCACATAGGACGGCGCCGATGTGATATTTGCCCTCGCAGTCGCCGTGCCCAGGATGCAGGCAAGAATCAGGAGTGCTTTTGCTGCATGGATACGTGGCTGCAAATTCCAACCAGGGAACGGGTGCATTTTTTCATTTTCCTGTTAGGTGGGGCACTGTGCTGGCAGGCGTGGGGCGATGGCACGATATTCTATCGAATGACCGCTTTGGACAAACCCGAAAGGCTGCTTTACGCACT
The DNA here is from genome assembly GCF_900100735.1 of Paraburkholderia phenazinium. GTDB lineage: Bacteria > Pseudomonadota > Gammaproteobacteria > Burkholderiales > Burkholderiaceae > Paraburkholderia > Paraburkholderia phenazinia. The sequence continues at coordinate 78,289 of NZ_FNCJ01000020.1, forward strand.
GAGTCAGTTCGTCAGGTTTTTAGCGGCGGTCGTTGATAGGGCGTTGTAATAAATGCTCCGCTTTGGCTGCAAAACGAACGCCGCGGGACCGATCAATGGAGATATAAGCGATGACCTCGAAAAGCATTCGCAGAGCAACCGCGGAGGACGTACCGGTTCTTACACAGATCCGGAACGATGCACACGCAAACAAGCTTGCGCACTGCGATTATGTATGGGGCAAGGAAGGAGACGGATTTTCAGAAGGATGGGTACTAGCCAGTCTCTCGCGAAGAGAGGTGTACGTTGTCGAACAGGACGGCATGCTAGTGGGGACGTTCTCTCTGGATTGGGACGACGAGACGTACTGGGGGCCTCAAGACCCAGTCGCTGGGTATGTACACGGGATTTCTGTGAGACGCGGTTTTAACGGCCGTGGACTTGGCAGCCAGATCATCGATTGGTGCGCGAGCAAGGTTGCAGCCTTGAATCGGCGCTTTGTTCGGCTTGAGTGCGACTCGGGAAACACGAAGCTATGCGCGTACTATGAGTCGCTTGGTTTCATACGTGCAGGACTCAAGCCAATACCCCAAGGTGACGTTATCTGGTCACTGTACGAGAAATTGGCTCACTAGCTTTGTGACCCGTACTGCGATAGGCTTCTCGCACATGCTTGCCCTAACTGCCGAACGCACAGCGAGAGCAATTGCTGATGTACGAACCAGTGAGACGGCGAGGCGGATGTTTCACGAATCCCCACCGTCCCTCACTACCGGGCCGCTTTCGCCGGGTTCTGAAGCCCGAATGGCTTTTGATACCCGGTCAGTTCCAGATACCCGCGCCCGACGTTCTGATCGCCGCGCTTCACCGTCACTGCGCCTTCCCAGTAAGCCGAACCGGTCGAATCGCGGGTGTCCATTTCCTGATCGTCGAGCAGGGGTTCGAGCTGCCAGGTCACCGAACCGGTCTTCACCGTCTCAGCCACCGGATAAAGCGTGTTGGTGCGCGGCGAGCGCCACGTCCGCAGTGGGATGAAATCGACCTGAGCGGGATCGAACGCCGTGATTCGCCCACTGGCATCGCGCAGCGCCGCATGAGCCCAAACGGCGCCGCCATTGCGGCCGCGGACCTTGAAGGCCATCAGCGCAGAGCCGTCCGCCAGATTGGCGCCCAGCCAGTCCCATCCCGCGGCATCCGGACTCAGGAGCGTGCTGGACCATTCGTGGTCGAGCCATGCTATGCCGTTCACCTGCGTGGTGCCGCCAGGCACTTCTGCGCCGTGTGAATCACTACGCGAAGCGCCGCCGGAATCGCCCGCTGCGCGCGCTGGACGCGTCACGCTGCCGCTTACGCGCAGTTGCGGTTCGCTGTAGTAGTAACTCGCCTCGTTAGACAGCGGTCCTTTTTGCGAGTAGCCGTGCTCGCCTTGGAGCAACGGCGGCTGCGTTGGCGTGAGCGACAGATTCAGCGCGAATTCGCCTGCTTGTGCGTTCACCGTGTAGCGGCCGTCGGCGGCACGCACCATCCTCCAGGCATCCAGCTTGACGTCGGTATTGCCCGGTTTGGCGAAGGCGAGATCGAAGCCTTGTCGTGCGACCTTCTGCTCATGTACGAGTCTGCCGAACGCCGGATCGCTCAGCGCAGCATGCGCAATGATCAGTTGCGAAGGGGCGAAGGCGCTCGGGTCCGCTGTGTCGTGTCCGGTAGCCGAGCGGAAAAACGTGATCTGGAAGCCGAGCGGCTGACCGTCCGGCGTAGTGAGCCAGCCGGTGGCGTACCACCATTCGGTCTGAAACCCAGGGTGCGCGCCGGTGTCGGCGGGGAACGCTAGCGGGTGACCAGGTGTGACCTGCGCAAATTCCGGCGGCGTTGCCATAGCCGGCACGCACATCGTCAACGCGCTGAGGCAGACTAGAGGCGACGCCTTTGACACGATTCGGACTGCGATGTGTGTCGACAAGCGAGCAACCATGCATGACCAGGGGAGGAGCAAGCTATTTTTCGCCCACCGCATCACCAGTCCTCCTTCACCGCGCGCACCGCATCGACGGAGACAGCCCGGCGTCCCGCCACCACAGCCGTTGCGCACGAAGCGACCAGCATCACGGCTGCCACCAGGCTCAACACGGTCCAGGGCATATGCAGCGACATACTCCAGTGAAACGACTGGGGATTGACCACGAACACGAGGATCAGGCTGATCGCGAAGCCCAAAACAAAACCCATCGCAATCCCGAGTGCGGTGAGCAAGCCGCCTTCCTTGGCGAGGATGGCGAGTATCTGCACCCGCGTCACGCCGACATGCCGCAACATGCCGAACTCCCGCGAGCGGGCGAGCGTCTGCGCCGAGAATGTCGCCGCGACGCCGAACAGGCCGATCACAATAGCAACCGCTTCGAGCAGGTAAGTAACGGCAAAGCTGCGGTCGAAAATCGTCAGCGAGCGTGCGCGAATCTCGCCGGGCTGCGCAAACTGCAACGCATCGCCGAAGGGCAGGCCGCGCAACGCGGACATGACCTGCTCGACGCTTGCGCCGGGCGCGACCGTGATGGCCGCATCGGTGGCGCCGGTGTCGTGCGTGATACTTCGATAGTCGGCAAGCCGCAACTCGATTGCGCCGGTTTGACGGACATAGTCGCGCCATACGCCTGCTACGACGAACGCCTGATTGTGTCCGCCCACCGGCAGTTCGACGCGCTGCCCGAGTCGATATCCGTACAGATCGACCATCGCCTCCGAGACCCACACCGGCGTCGCGCCGCGCAACGCCGCGACGCCCAGCACCGGTCCGGACATCTGCAAACTGGCGCCAGGATCGGCAGCGTCGATCTCGCGGGCCAGCAACGTGATGGCGGGGCGTGCCGGATCGAGCGTCACTTGCGACGTGCGGGTGAACGCGGCGTTTTTGACGCCGGCCGTCGCGGCGATTTTCGCTTGCTCGTCAAGGTTCAGCACGCCGGTGTCGCCGTTCGGCGCGACGCGAACGTAAAGATTGGCCGAGAGCAGATGCCCGAGCCACTCATCGACGGAAACGCGAAAGCTCGCCACCATGATCGCCATGGCGACGATCAGCGCGAAGCTGGACAGCACGCCGCTCATCGCCACCGAAGCCTGCCCGGGCGCATTGGCGAGCCGCGCGAGCGACAGTGCACTGGTGGTCCCAGCGCCGCGCCCCGTACGCGAGCGGCCGATGGCCGTGAACAGGATGGCGGTGCAACGCGGCATCAAGGCAATGCCGCCGACCAGCAGCAGTGCGACGGCGAGATAGCCGAGAATCGGTGCATCGAAAACCGGCGGCAGTTGAGTCAGCACGCCAGCCACTGCGAGGCAGCCAAGCGCAGGCCACGGCGTGGCGAGCCTCGCCAGCGCGCCTTCTTCACTCCCAGCCTTCAACGCGGCGGCAGGACGAGCACGGGCCGCCTCCAGCGCGGGCGCGAGACTGCCAAGCACGGATACCGTGGTGCCCAGCACAAGAAAAATTGCGCTAGCCAGCGGTTCAAAACCGACCTGCGGTCGCACGCCGGGGAAATAACCGCCGCCCAGATCGCTGCCGAAGAACCTCAACGCAGCGCTCGCCAGTCCGTAACCCAGCGCGAGACCCGCGAGCGATCCAAGCACGCCGAGCAGCGCACCCTCCATGAGAATCTGCCGCAGCAACTGCCCACGCGTGAAGCCGAGCACGCGCAGCATGGCCAGTTGCGAGCGGCGCCGGACAACGCTCAACGCCTGGGTCGAAAACACCAGAAACGCACCGGTAAACAGCGCCACCAGCGCGAGCACATTCATGTTGATGCGGTAGGCGCGAGACAGGCGGTCAGTGCGGCTTTCTACGTCGCGTGTTTCGGAGACCACAAGTTGGTTACCGAGCTGCGCCTGCAGATCGCGTTTGAAGCGTTCCCGGTCGACGCCGCGCTCGAGTTCTAGATCGACCCGCGAGAGCTTGCCGAGCCGTCGAAAGCGCCACTGCGCCGCGGCGATATCCATCACGGCGATACGCTGCCCCGGTCGCGCCCGGACAAGGCCGCCCGCCACCCGCAACAGCACGCTCGTGGTGCCGCTCAGCAAGGCGATGCGCTGGCCGATCCCCGTATTCAACCATTGCTGGGCCGCCGGGGAGAGAAACACGGTGTTGTCGGCGAGCGTATCCATGGGGCTTTGCGAGGCAGGCACACCGACGAGATCCGGTGCGATCTGGCTGGCCTTGAACACGTCGATGCCGAGCACCTTGAGTGGCGCATTTTTGTCCGGCACGGTGGCGTCCACCTCCAGAACGGGACTGGCCAACGCGACGCCCGCCTGGCTGGCGAGGCGCGGGTACCACGATTCGTCGAAGGTGGGCTGGGCGCCGCGCACCTGCAGATCCGCCTGGCCGGAGAGGCTGCGCGCCGCCGCCGAAAATTCGTTGAACGCCGCGCTGTTGATCAACTGCACCGCGTAACCGAGCGCCACGCCGAGCGCGATGGTCGCCACCGCGACGATGGCGCGGCCGCGCTGGCTGCGCCATTCCGCTTCGAGCAGCCAGCGGGCCAGCCGCCGCCCGCCCGACGCCCGCACAGACTGTGCAGGCGAGTCAGAGGCATCACTCATGGGACGAATGGACACGCCGTACGCTCCCGTTCCCGGCGGCATGCAAGCCGCCGTCGCTCAGAATCAGCACACGGTCCGCGACCGCCGCCGCAGCCTCGGAGTGCGTCACCATCATCGTCGCCGCGCCGTTCGCGTGTGCCTGGGCGCGGAACAGCGTCAGCACCTGGTGGGCCGTATCGGGGTCGAGGTTGCCGGTCGGCTCATCCGCCAGAATCAGCCGTGGGCGATGCACCAGCGCGCGGGCAATCGCCACTCTCTGCAACTCGCCGCCGGACAGTTGGCGGGGGAAGTCGTCGCCGCGGCCGGCGAGGCCCACCGCTGCGAGCATGTCGAGCGCATGAGCCGGCGGCAGATTGTTCAGCAGCAGCGGCAACGCCACATTCTGCGCGAGCGTCAGATGCGGCAGTACATGGAACGCCTGAAAGACGAAGCCGAGTTTTTGCCGGCGCAGACGGGTGGCCGCATCGTCGTCCAGACCGGAAACGAGCGTGCCATCGATCAGGACGTCGCCGCTATCGGGCGCGTCGAGTCCTGCAATCAGATTAAGCAGCGTCGATTTACCGACGCCCGAATCGCCCATGATGGCGACAAACTCGCCGGGGTTGAGCATGAAATCGAGCTGGGCAAGGACCACCCTGGCCGCTCCATAGGCTTTGCTCAATCTTCGACATTCGAGCGCAGGGGGTGGGCATTCATGGCGAACGAGCATCGGTGTGGGCAAGGGGTTGGCAGCGCTGTTGGCATTGGGGTTTGCATCTCAGTTCGCATATTAACCGCCGCGGCGGATTCGCGTCGGCGTCCCCGCACGGCGGGGCGGGGAGAGACCCGGCGCGACGCGGGCATGCCGCGTGCTACCGGGTAATGGCCTGCTGGCGGAGCGGTTTAGACCCGCGGTTTAGATCCGCTGCTTTGCCACAAGCCTTTGATCACATCAAGGATCTGACGATGAAAGCGAAGACACTTCTCTGCGCCGGCGCCCTCGTATTGACCTCTGCGTTGCCGGTTGCGCAGGCGCAAATCGCCGGCATTCAGCCGTTAGGCGGCACATCTGCAGGCGCCACCAAGGACGCCCTGAAGGACCTGCCCGAGTTCCAGTACAACAAGCTGGAAAAGGCCACCAAGCCGCACAAGATCAGCGCGCAATAAACCTTTATCGCAGCCTTGATTTAACCCTTTAGTCGCGCGGCACCAGTGCCTGGCGCCGGGTTTCGAGTTGCGTGATGACGCGCTGGAGCATGCGCTCGGCGGTGCCGGGCAGCGCGACAAACTTGCAACCCATGACGAAGCGTCGCTCGCCGCTCGCGCTGAACAAATGACGCGGCGCGACGATTTCAAGGTCGAGTCGCAACGTGCCATGCTCGCCGAGTTGCACGTCGACATCACGTAAGACACAGCCCGCTTCAAGCTCGCCAAAACGCACATCCGTGGTTCTCAGCGCCACGCCGCCCAATGACAGATCCTGCAGTTCCACCTTGAACGCATCGCCATCCGCGTAACGTCCAATGGCGCGGTACGGTTCGAGTAGCGGTGTCTGCACACGGAAGAATTCGCGTCGCTGCACGTAGTACAGGAGTGCAGGGAAGGGCGCTTCGAAAGCGAGCCGTCCTTCGAAGACCGCCGGCTCCGCCGCAGCCGTGACGAACTCCGTACGAATGCCGCCTGGCAGGCTGCGGAAGACAAGCCGCTGCGAGGCAGGCAGGGCATGGTTATCGCCGGCGACACTGCCCGCATCGAAGACAAAGCGGGCAGTGCGCGAATTGACATCGAGCACCTGGGAGATGATTTGCCGGCCGCCGAACTCCACCGTCACGAAGTCCCGACCGGAGAGGAGCTTGCGCAGGCAGACGGCGATTTGCAGTGGGTGCTGCTGTGCGAAGTCGAGGTGAAGGTCGCTCGCGGGTGCGGCGATATCGGCGTCGTTCAAGAGGTCGGCAATCATCGTTGTGTCCGTAGGCGTTTGTGGCCTTGGCCCGGCCAGTTAGTCCATGAGCGCAGGTGATGTGGCACGCCAGCGCTCGTTCTCTACGGCTGGTATTGCAGAGAACGTGCCATGTAGATGGAGCGCCGGACGGCGGAACGTGGTGTTTGGCTGGGAGCCATGTGGGACGGGAGTTTGCGGGCGGCAGGGCGTGGCGTGGCCACGGGCCTGTTTTGAGGGTTGCTACGTAACGGCGAGGTGTGGTGTTACGGATCACGCGGGCCATGCTAGACACGTGGCCATGCCGCCAACGCAGGTTCGCGGCATGGCGGCGGGGCAGTTCAATCTGAATGCCCCGTTTGCACTGGGGAGTTAGTTGGGGTGACCTGGCCGTGGAAAACCGTTGCTGCCCGTGACCAGGCGCCTGAGTTCCTGCGCCCACTCTACCGGCCGACCCAGCCACGCGCCGGCGTCCACTAACGCCAGGCCGCCGTGGGCATCTTCGAGCGCAAAGGTCGGAAATCCCCGGCCACCCACGCGATCCAGCATGCGCCGGCTGGCTTCGATGTGTTCGCGCGTTGCCGCACCTGAGAGGCGTGTGAGGTCAGCGTCGAACGCTTCGCCCGGCAGCCCCAATTCCCTGGCGATGTCTTGCAGTACAGCGGTGTCGGCAATCCGTCGTCCCTGCTCATAGTGCGCCTGCTGCAGCGCGTGGATCATGTCCAGTCCCCGTCCGGCCACGGCTTGCGCAGCCAGGACCGCGGCGATGGGCGGCTCCGAATCCATCACTGCTGTCTGATCGCGCAGCAGTCCGTCGAAATAGGCGCCCCCGAACGGTTGGCCGGTCAGCTCCGCGATACGGCGGTCGTGGGGCATGACATAGCTGCGCCATTCCGAAGTGATCTTGCGGCGGTTAGGCCCGCTCAGCATCCCGCCGCCGTGGAAAACCACAGCGAGCTCGGGCACGGTGCGCGCGGCCGCCACCAGCGGGGCCGCGCCATAGCACCAGCCGCACAGCGGATCGAAGATGTAGTGAAGCGTGGTCATGATGCTGCTCCGGTGAGGTGCGGGGTGCCGCTGATGGGTTGTGCCGCGCCCGGCTGCCCATCAGTTGCCGGACTGCGGGCTGTCGAAGGAGCCGGCGCAGGCCATTGCATTTCACCCTTGATGACCTTGGCACTCAGCTCGAGTGACGACACGTCAGCAAGCGTGGGGTAGGCCGCCTTCATCGCGCTGATCAGTTCACCCGAATTGTTCGCCTTCGCGGCTGCCAGCTCGAAGGTCTTCAGATAATCGGCCGTAAAGCGCACCGCATCCAGTCCCTTCGGCATCGGGCCGATAAAGTGACCCGGCACCACCGTCGTGGGCTCGAGCGCTTCGATGTTATCTAACGTGGTCAGCCAGTTGATACGCGACTCGCGGGTCTGGGTATCCGCGACCCAAACGTGCGTGCCGCTGTTCACCACCACGCCGCCCGCCACCGTTTTGAGCGACGGAATCCACAGATACGTGCGAGCCGGATCCGGACCCTCGAGGCCCTTGATCTCGATCGCATGCCCTTCGAGCGTCAGACGTGCGCCTTGCAGCAGCTCGGGCAGCACCAGACGACGCGGCGCGTTGCCCTTCAGGATCGGCCCCCAGTACGCGAGCTTGCCGTCCATCGACGCCTTGATCGCCGCAACCGTCTCGGGCGAGGCGACGATCTTCGCTTTCGGGAAGGCAGCCTGAATGACGTCCAGTCCGAAGTAGTAGTCCGGGTCACTCTGGCTGATGTAGACCATGGTCAACGTCTTACCGCTTGCCTCGATTTTCCGCACCAGCGTTTCGGCATCGACGCGCTGGAATTGCGCGTCGACGAGCACCGCGTCGTGCTCACCGGTGATGATCTCGGACGACACCGGGAAGACGCCCTTGTCGCCTGGGTTGTAGACCTCCAGGTGCAGTGGGGCGGCGCTGGCGACCTGGCTGATCAGGCCGGCAGCGGCGATGGCGGCGCCGAGCAGAGTGCGGATGGCACGAATACGCGACATGGAGTCTCTCCGTTAAATGGGGTTGAAGTGCAATGTCGACATCCTACGTTGCTTACTTCGATGCAAATAGCCGCTATCATGAGCATATTTGTTGCATCATCCGGTCAAATATGGATCGTCTTATTGCTGCGGAAGTTTTTGTCACTATCGTCGAGCGGGGCAGCCTCACGGCGGCGGCTGACGCGCTCGGCATGTCGCGCGCGATGGTGACGCGCTATCTGGCGCAGATGGAAGAATGGTCGGCAGCGCGGCTGCTGCATCGAAGCACGCGTCGGCTGAGTCTCACGCCGGCCGGCGAAGCGACGTTGGCGCGCTGCAAGCAGCTGCTCGAAATAGCCGGGCAAATGGTGGTGCTCGACGGCTCCGACGCCGATGCGCCGCGCGGGCTGTTACGCGTAGCCTGTGCGCAGTCCATTGCGCAGCAGGTGTTCGGCGCGGCAATCACGGAATTCCTGCGGCGCTATCCGCAAACGGCCGTGGACCTTGTTGTGGATGGGCGTGCGGTGAACCTGGTGGAAGAGCGAATCGACCTCGCCGTGCGCATCACCAACGAGCTGGATCCTAATCTGATTTCGCGTCCGTTAGGTATCTGCGAGTCGGTCGTATGCGCTTCACCCGGCTATCTGGCGGCACACGGGACACCGCTACGCGTGGAAGATCTGGCCGTTCACAACTGCCTGACTTACTCGTACTTCGGCAACAGCCTGTGGAAGTTCACCGACCCGAAAACCGGTGAGCCGGTCAGCGTGCCGGTGAGCGGCAACCTGAGCGCGAACGAATCGATGACGTTGCTTGCGGCAGCGCGCGAAGGCGCAGGGGTGGCTTTGCAGCCGCTCTTCGCTGCCGCACCGTTGATCGAAAGTGGCCAGCTCGTGCACTTGCTACCGCGATATGAGCCACAGACGCTCGGTATCCATGGCGTCTATAGCTCGCGGCGTCAGATGCCGCCGGCGCTGCGGGCCATGCTGGATTTTCTGGTCGACTGGTTCAAACCCCGCGCACGTTCCATGCGGGGCTAATGGAGTTACGATGCAGAACCTGTCAGCGATCAATTTGACATAAGATAAATTATCAACAATTTTGATGGGGTGCGATGCTATAATCGAAGCGACTTCACCGGTTCCAGCTTGTCGATTGCCGGTTTCACCAAGATAATTTCTGTTCCGAGCGCGATCATCAGCGCCCACCGACCAAACGCATGGCCAAAGATCCGGATACTCCCGTGTGGGCTGAGGACTATCGTCACTGGTTCGCCGAACTCAAGCAGCGCGTCGAGCGCGCGCGGCAACGCGCGGTGGCCAGCGTCAATCGCGAACTGGTCACACTGTACTGGCAGATCGGCCGCGACATTCTTGACAGGCAGCAGAAACAAGGCTGGGGTGCGGGCGTTGTCGACCGGCTCGCGCGCGATCTCAAGGCTGCATTTCCCGACATGCGCGGTTTCTCGCCGCGCAACCTCAAGTACATGCGAGCGCTCGCGCAAGCCTTTCCGCAGCCGGAATTTGTGCAACAACCCGTTGCACAATTACCGTGGTCGCACGTAGTGACGCTGCTTGACAAGCTGGACGACCCCGCTCAGCGGCTTTGGTATGCGGAAAAATCGCTTGAGCACGGCTGGTCACGCAGTGTGCTGACCATGCAGATCGAGACGGCCGCCCATACTCGTACCGGCAAGGCCGTGACGAATTTCGCCGACCGGCTGCCGCCAGCGCAATCGGATCTCGCACGCGACGTACTCAAGGACCCTTATATCTTCGACTTCCTTGGCCTGACTGAGAGCGCACAGGAGCGTGACATCGAGCGTGCGCTCACCCAGCACATCACGCGCTTCCTGCTCGAACTGGGCGCAGGGTTCGCTTTCGTAGGGCGCCAGTACCGGCTGGAGGTAGGTGGTGACGAGTTTTTCCTCGATTTGCTTTTCTACCATCTCAAGCTGCGTTGCTATGTCGTTGTCGAACTGAAAACGACGCCGTTCAAGCCCGAGTACGCGGGCCAGTTGAACTTCTACCTTTCTGCTATCGATGCGCAGGTCAAGACGCAGGAAGACCAGCCAACCATCGGTCTGCTGCTATGCAAGGAAAAGAACCGGCTCGTGGCGGAATATGCGTTGCGCGGCATAGCCAAGCCGATGGGTGTGTCCGAGTATCAGCTCATGCGCGAGGTACCGGAGTCACTGGAGACGGACTTGCCCACCATTGACCAGATTGAGGCGGAATTACGTCCCGATCTTCCGGACCCAACTATGTAGTATTTATTGATCAGCGCCCCACTCTCTGAACACCCTGGCGGACGTTGCGGTGCCTACGCCCCAACAACACTCAAAAGTTCGGACAGATCGTGCCTGACCGACGCCTGGCCCTGGGCCTGCCACGCCTCGAAATCGGTCAGCCCTGTTACTGCGCCGACGAAACGGGTGCCGGCTGCTTGAGCCGCTTGTGCGTCCATCTGATGGTCGCCTACATAGACCGCGTCGGAGGCCGGAATCGCCAATATCTCCAACGCTTTCTGCAAGCCTTCCGGATCAGGTTTGTGCCGCGTGACGTCTTCTCCCCCTATCACCACGTCGACGCAGGCCTCAAGTCCGGCATGCCGGAGAATGGCCTCGATGCGATAGCGAAACTTGGTCGACACAATACCCACGCGCACTTGCTGCACCCGCAGTGTCTTCAGTAGCGTTTCCACAGGCGGATAGAAGTGCGTCATGGCCACCATCACCTCGTCGGCGCAGGCAACGAAGTTTCGGGCATACGTTTCTGCGAGCGTCTGGTCCCGGTCTCCGGTTAGGAATACAAAACTCTTGTCGAGAGGCAATCCTATCGATTCGCGAATACGCTGCGGATCGGGCACCGGAAATCTCATCTGACTGAGCGCCGTCCGGGCGCACTCGATGATTCCCTCGGACGAATCCGCGAGTGTCAGGTCGAAATCGAAAAGACATGCTTTCAAGCTAGAACTCATGTTGGTGCCTCAAAATGACTATTAGGTCGCTGCGCGCACGGGGAAGCGCATGGCGCCAGCTTCGAGCGGCAATTGCAGCGCATTGGTGAGATAGCTTACGGTTCGATAGGAGCCGGCCAGCATCAACATTTCAAGGATCGCCTCCTCAGCGAAGTGGGCGCGCAACGCCTGCCATAAGTCTTCGTCGATGCTGCAGTCGCGATGCAATGCGTCACACATTTGCAGGACAACCGAGTCTTCCGCCAACCAGCACGTGTCCTGAGGGGTGCCGTATACCAGCGCCTCGATCTGCTCAGCCGAGAAGCCGGCGCGTGCACCAAAGAAAGTCATGTGCACACCCCACTCGTACTCGGATCGGCACAGCGCGGTAGTTCGATCGATGATCAACTCGCGCTGTCGCAGTGTCAGGTGGCCGCGGTCCAGCAGGCTACCGGCGAAGAATTTACCAAACAATCGCTCGTCGCGAGCCATCGTCGTGAACAGGCCAAGCACCGGCACGCCGGGCGGCGTGATCTTCTCCAGGATCTCCTGCATGGCGGGCGGGAACGGCGGCTGAGCGGGCGCGATACGAGCAGACATGTCATCTCCTTGTGCTATATTTTCAATAGCAGATCCTAGTTATATCGCTACGGAAAGTAAAGCGTGAAGATACCGAAAGTTGGTCAGCCGGTGCGCGGGTCCACAACCGGGCGCCCCATCATGGTCGCGCTCGACCTGCTGGGGAGACGGGCGGCGCTGCGCATCCTGTGGGAATTGCGAGGTGAGCCGCTGACGTTTCGCGCCCTGCTAGAGGCGGCCGATACCAATCCCAGCTTGCTCAATACCCGGCTCAAGGAAATGCGAGAGGCGGGACTCATCGATCATGAGGGACAGGGATACTGTCTGACCGAGGCAGGGTTAGCGTTGCTCAAGGCGTTGCGGCCGCTGCAAGATTGGGCGGAGAAGTGGTGCAAGTGAGATATTGCACCTTCCGCGCCTAAGCGATACCTGAGCGGCACTTAATCCACACCTAAGCGGCCCAAGGCCCGCTTAGGCGCGGAGCACCATCCAAAGAGGCGTTACCCCTTAAGTGGCGCGGGAGGAAGCCCGATGTAGTTGCGCACCAGGTTTGCGTGCTCGCTATAGTCGTAGTCGCGCACGATGGTATCGCGCAGCAGCGGCTCGCTGAGCGCGTGCTGCTCTTCGAAAACCAGCGACCGTGTTGCGTGCTCGCTTGCGGCAACGTCCCAGACGAGGTTCATCAAGACGTTCTTGTGGGCCGCCGAAACGCGCTGCGTGTCCAGGAACCATTCAAACTTCTGCCCGAACGCAGCGTGTTGAGCCAGATCCTTTTCGTGAAAGCGCAAGATCAAGCCTTGTCCACACAGATCCCTGAGAATGTGCAAGATCCGCGGTAGCTTCTCCATGGCAAAAACCCGCCCCGCCGCAAGCGCCGTCGAGCCAGGCACCAGCAGCCCTCCTTCCGACATGGTGGCTGTCTCCAGCGAAGCGAGACACATACCGCGGATGATCTCGGCAAACTGGACGATCTCGCTGACACGCTGCCGCACGACCGGGATGTGTTCCAGTTCGAGCACCTCCAGGATCACCTTGGCAAGACCGGCATAGAGTTCCGCCTTGGCTTCGATCCGTACCAGCGTGTACCAATGGCTGTAGACGGTCCACAGATTGAAGAAGCCGGCATTCGCGATGGCGGGCGTTCTGGCCGCCATGACGCGTTCACGCGGAATGAAGACGTTATCGAACGCCACCATCGCCTCGGCTTCTTCACCCTTCGAGGTCAGCGGGTGATCGTGAGCCGACGTGCCCGGACGATGCACCACCTCGCGACAGAACATCCGGATGCCCGGCGCATTCGCCGGAACAAAGGCCCAAAGGGCTTCGTCAGGGGTAGGCGGGTGCAGACTGCCCACGAAGATCTCGTTGCATTGGGGCGCCACCGTGCCGACACCCTTTACACCGCTGATCCAGATCCCTTTCGAATTCTCCTTGGTAATGCGCATGACCGCACGCTCGGGTGGCACCAGGTCCACCGCGGTGCCACCGGCCCGCCCGCGAAATCCTTGGGGATCGACGATCGTTTCAGACAGGTACAGGTTGTTCTGTTCCGCATATTCGAGGTACGACACGATGTTCTCGGCGTACTCCGGGCAGTGCTTTTTGAAGCTCGGCAAATAACCCAGCATGCCGACCGGGAAACTCGCGATCATGTCGAGCCCACGGCAATGCGTGCCCCAGGTTTTTTGCGCGACGTACTTGATGCCGTTACGGCGCCGCGCGAGATCCTCTTTGGTTCTCGGCGCCATGTACGACATGGCGGCCAGATTGCCGTCGGGACGTTGGTAGGTCAGCAAACCCTCGCTGCCCTCGTCCTGTTGCTCGTCATAAATTTCCGCAATCTGCGCAATGCCCCCTGCCGTGGCGAAATGCGTCGTGACGTCGTCGATCTCTTCGCCTTGATAGAGAACCACACGGCCATCGCGCAGCGACTGCTTGAACTCCTCGCCGCTCTTCAGAAAGCCCTTCGTGGTGGGCTTCTCTCCAACCGCTACTTCAGCATATTCCTCTTGGCCACTCATCTGTCTCACCCGGTTGCTGCGAAAAGCCACCTTCGAGGTGGCGTGGTCGCAGCCTGTGTTGATACGAAATCGGGTCTGAGTTTTATGCCCAGCCCGCCCCCTCAATCGTCAACCGAGCTCGCCGAAACAATGATGACCTGGCCTTGAGCACAGTCAACTGAGCACGTTACAGTCGCGCAATCTGTATCCGCCGCGCAACTACTCGACCTCCCCGGCCATGGCGACAAGCCGCGCATAATCGCCGTTCCTGGCCACCAGATCGCTGTGCTGTCCTTCTTCGACAATCTGGCCGTTATCGATCACGAGAATGCGATCCGCAGCCCGGATGGTAGAAAGACGATGCGCGATGACGAGGACGGTACGGTCGCGGCAGATCTCGTCCATTGCAATCTGAAGCGCACGCTCGCTTTCGGCATCGAGGTTCGAAGCCGCTTCGTCCAGAATCAGAATGGGTGCGTCGCGCAAGAAGGCCCGCGCCACGGCAATACGCTGGCGCTGTCCGCCCGAAAGACGCGCGCCGCGCTCGCCACAAACGGTCGCATAGCCTTGCGGCAACGCCTGGATAAATTCGTCTGCTTGCGCAAGCCGGGCCGCGTGCTCGATTTCCGCCTGGGTGGCTTCCGGCTTTCCGAGGCGGATGTTGTCAGCCACGGATTCGTTGAACAGGTAGACGTCCTGTGGCACCACGGACACCATCTTGCGCAGCGTCGCAAGCGGCAAATCGCGCAGGTCCTGGCCGCCGATGCTGATACGGCCTGCCTGGACGTCCCAGAAACGCAGCAGCAGGTTGGCGCAGGTGCTTTTCCCTGCGCCTGAGCGCCCAACCAGCGCAACCGTTTCGCCCCGGCGGATCGTAAAGGTCGCGTCGCGCAGCACTGCGCTGCGTTCGCCGCCATAGCCGAAGCTCACCGCTTTGAAATCGATCGTAGCGTCCGCCGGCTCGGCGGCATGGCCGAGATCTTCGACCTTCGACGGCTGCCGCAGGATCGTCACGATACGTTCCGCTCCCGCCTTCAGCGCGCTTAGCTTGCGCGCGGTCAGCGTCACCTCCATCACCGGCATCAGCGCGCCGCCTGCAAGTGCGATCGCGAGCGGGAGTAAGCCGAGTGCCAGGCGCCCTTCTCCCAACAGCCAGATACCCACCGACGCGACGGTCAGCACGGCGAGTGCAAACAGACCATCCATTGCCGCCTGCTGCAGCCCCGCACGTGATCCATAGCGGCGCTGCGCGAGCGCGACGGCAGCGAATCTTTCTGTCAAGCGTCGCAGGTGGGCGGCGCCGCGGCCGAAAATGGACAGCTCACGCAGCCCCTGAATGCTCTCGGTGACATCCGCATTGAGAAGCCCCACCGCCGCAGCCAGCTTCTCGCCCTCGACATCGGCGCGTCCCGCCAGCCAAAGCGGCACAGACGCAAGCAACGGGACAAATGGCAGAAGCGCCAGCGCCACCAGCCAGTGCACGAAAAAGAGCGCGATCAGGGCGCAGGCCGGCACGATAATCGCGCCGATGTAGTCGCCGAGCATATGTGCATAGAAATGCTCCATCAGCTCAGCGTCGGCGGTTGCGACCGACGCGAGATCGCCGGTCCGCCGCCCCAGAACATAGGCAGGGGCGGCGCGCTCCAATCCATCGTAGATACTGACTTGCAAGGTCTCGATTAGCGCAAAAGCGAAATCGTGCGATACGTCCGCTTGCCACCAGCGAGCAACGGCCGCCGCCACCACCGATAGCGCAAGCACCCAGAACCCCGGCACGAGTGCGGCGGGCGCCGCATGGGTGAGCGCGCGGCCCACGAGCCACGCGCCGGCAGCGATGCTCGTTACCGTTCCCGCCTGGGCGACCAGCCCCGACAGGATCGTCAGGAACAACAAGGTCTTGCGCGATGCTCCCAGCGTCAGCAGTGCACCGAGGCCCGAGCCGCGCTCTGCGGTTTGACTGGCCATAGCTGCCGAATCGGCTTGTACTCCGTTCATACCAGTTCTCCATTGGCGTGGACCAGCCTGGAATAGAGTCCGCCGCGCTGCGCCAGATCCGCGTGGCGCCCGGCTTCTCGCACCGTGCCGTCTTCGAGGACGAGGATCGAGTCGGCATCGCGGATCGTCGACATGCGGTGAGCGATGACCACGGTGGTCCGCTGGCGCGCCTGCTCGGCCAGCGCCTGCTGAATCGCTTTCTCGCTGGCCGGATCGACGTTCGAGGTGGCTTCGTCGAGCAGCAGTATCGGCGTATCCTTCAGCAGTGCTCGCGCAATGGCGATACGCTGGCGCTGCCCGCCCGACATCTGCGCGCCGCGTTCGCCGACTTCCGTCGCATAGCCTTGCGGCAGACTTTCGATGAACGCGTCGATATGCGCGGCCTTCGCCACTGCGCGAATCTCTTCGCTGGTCGCATCGGGCTTGGCAATGCGCAGGTTGTCTTCGATCGTGCCATGAAAGAGATACGTTTCCTGCGGCACGACGCTGATCAGGTCCCGCAGATCCCCACTCGACAGCTTCCTGATGTCGATACCGCCAACCCGAATGCTCCCCGCTTGCGGGTCGAAAAAGCGCAGCAGAAGCGCCGCGACCGTCGATTTCCCCGCACCCGATGGCCCGACGAGGGCGACGAAACCTCGCTCGGGTACCGAGAACGAAGTTGAATTCAATGCCGGCGCGTCCGAGCCGGGATACGTGAAGCTCACGCTATCGAAGACGATATCGGCACGCGCGGGCGCGGGCATCGGCGCGGCCGGTTCCTGTACCGAAGGCACCTCCGCAAGCAGCGCCATGATCGGCGCCGCCGCGCCGCCCGCAGCCCATGCCGCATGGAGTGATTTTTCCAGGCGCTCGAGCGGGCGAAACGCCTCGCGCGCCAGGAACAGCGTCGCGAGCACGACCAAAGACCCCACCTCGCCGGCCGACGCGCGCCAGGCCACGGCGCCCACCACAATCGCGAATCCACCCAGCGAGACAAGCGCCGTCAACCCCGTGCGCGCCAGGGTGACCGAGAGCGTTGCCATCGATTCACGACGCAACTCAGCCGCACGTTTTGCCAGGCTGTCGCGCCGGATAGCCGAAGCGCCGAAGGCCTTGAGGGTCGCAATTCCCTGCAGGCTGTCGAGCAGGTAAGCCCCGAACTCGCCCAATGCCGCAAACACGCCGGACGATTTCGGCATGCGCCAGCGCAGCCAGAGCCTGTCGACGACCGGCAATGCAACCACGAACACGGCGAGCAGCAGCGCCGCGCGCCAATCGAAGTACGCAAGACAGAGCACCACGCCCGTGCAACTGATCAATGCGATAAAGACAGCAGGAACATAACCGCTGTAATACACCTCGAGCGCTTCTACCCCGCCGACGATCGTGCTTTGCAGATCTCCCGCCTTGCTCCGCGCGGCGAAGCCCGGGCCCAGATCGAACAGTTTTTGCAAAAGACGCTCACGCAACTGGCGCCTGACATTGCGTGCGGTTCGTTGCGCCGCAACCTCCGCTGCCCAAACGAGCGCGCAACGCACTGCAACCGCAGCGGCCGCGGCGGCAATCCAGCGGATCGTATCTATCGTGCCGCCGCCCTGATAAATCTCCGTCAACGCAAAGGCAAGGAGGACGCCTTGAAGCACATAGCCGGCACTCACGGCCACCCCCAGCGCCACGTTCGTTCTGACGCCAAGTCGACCTATCAGTTTCACTAGCTTGATTTCCATTCCCTCTCCGACCGATTATGACTGGCGATGACTGACCGTAAGTCAGAACCAAATTAACATGTGCTCATTTGCTTTGCAACAGTGAATAAGAGGTGGATCAGAAGCGCATGCGAAGGGCATTATTAGCTGGCTTTCAAGCCATGTAATTGGCGTTTAGAGAGATCCGATTTCGCTAATAGTCGATGGTGCACGATGGGTATGTCACATCGCCTAAAACGTCGCACACCTGATTATCAGCTAAAGAATCCAGGCAGAATAACCAAACATTTACCGAAGTCATCTTCAAGGAGATGAGCAGATGTCAGAACATGTGGACCAGACTGTTTGCGAGCCCATTTCTCCGGAGCAGGTGCGCACAGTTGCAGAGAAGCACGCTGCGAGTGCCGAACAGAATCGCCGGATCGCTCCGGAAGTTGTCGAGGCGTTGCTTGCGCAAGGGTTCGCCCGCTATTTCGTGCCGCAGGCCTTTGGTGGCCTGAGCGGACCGTTCACCGGTTTGGCCTCGTGGCTTCGCACGGTGGGCACCGGATGCACGTCGGCCGCGTGGTGCGGGGCCATCTGCGCCGTAACGGGCCGCATGGCAGCCTACCTGCCGACGCAAAGCCAGCAGGTGATTTGGGGAAACGGGCCGGACGTCGCGATCTCCGCGTCGTTCCGATCGACCGGTAAGGTCATTCCGAGCAAGGATGGATGGGTGCTTTCGGGCGAGTGGCATTTCCTGTCCGGCATCGATTTTTCATCATGGGCCCTGCTGTGCATCGAGCCGGTTGGCGACGAACAGGCGGTTCGCTATGCTGCCGTTCCGGCGTCCTCCTATCGGATTGTCGATAATTGGCATACCTTAGGGATGCGCGGGACGGGTAGTAAATCGATTGTCCTCGATCAAGTCTTCGTGCCGGCGCATATGTCGTTCCTGAAGAGAGATCTCTGGAGCGGTCAGTCAGCCTCTGCGCAAGGGCCGCGCTATGAAGTCTCGCCGATTGGCGCGGATCCCCACCTGTTCATGTCGTGCGCGCTCGGCGCCGCGACAGCGGGCCTGAAAACCTGGAGCGGTAACTTTCAAGCCGAGCCGCCTGCCGGCGAGCTTGCCGGCATTTTTGCGCGCTCGTCTGGCGAGCTCGACGCCGCTCAACTGCTGATCGAGCGCGGTTGCCAGACCATCGACTTAGGTGCGTTGCCCGCGGCGCTGGTGGCACGCAATGCCCGCGATGCATCGTTAGCGGCGGAGCTCGTGCTGACTGCCATCAACCGCCTGTTTCGGCTGGGCGGCAGCAATACCCATTTTTCGCACAACGCGCTGCAGCAGCGCTGGCGTGACGTACAAACGCTCACCTCACACGTGGGGCTGCGACCCGAGTTCAACTTCGCCCAGTACACCCGAACCGTCTGGTCGACACGCTTCGCAGAGAGCGCCGAGCCGGCAAGAAAGTTGGAAAGGGCTTAGGCATTTTCGAAACCTGGCATCAATTGAAACATAACGGCGTTACTCATATGCATATCACCGACGAATCAATCTTCGAAGCCCCGCCACAAGATCCGGTTCCCGTTCTCCGTTCGTGGCTTAACCACGCAATCGAGAACAATGCGTCTGAACCCGGGGCGATGGCGTTCGCTACGGCAGGCACCAGCGGCCGGCCGTCCAACCGTATTATCCAGATCCTCGAGATCAGGCCGGAAGGCCTCGTCTTTGCCACGCACGCGCAGAGCCCGAAGGGTAAGGACATTGCAGAAACGGGCTGGGCCTCGGGCGTGTTCTATTGGCGCGAGACCAAGCGTCAGGCGATTGTTTCCGGCATCGTCGCTCCCCTGCCCGACCGGGATTCCGACATTCTGTGGTCGTCGCGCCCGGTCGAATCGCACGCCATGTCCACGGTGAGCACCCAAAGCGCGACGCTGGAAGATGAGGAGGCGCTGCGGGCTCACGCGCTCGAAGCCCGCAAGGCAGGCGCCTTGCCCAGACCTAAGGGTTGGCTGGGCTACATATTGCGCCCGTCTGCCGTCGAGTTCTGGCAGTTCGCTCCCGATCGCCTGTACAAGCGCCTGCGCTATGAAGGCACCGAATCCGCCTGGGCCAGCCGGCGGCTTCAACCGTAAGGCTGGCTGTCATTCCCGTCGCGAGCCGCTTTTTGAAACCGGCTCGCGACCCTTTAAACCCATAATTTTAACGCCCGCCATTCGCATTTCATTGGTTTTGCCTGGATCTGTAAGAAGCGAATCACGCTCAATGACGATTACCTGAGAGAGGGAAATACATGAGTTCCAGTTCACCTTCGAAACAAGATGTCAGAAACGAAAAATGGTCGCCGGGTATTTGGCGAAATTATCCGGCTTTGCAGCAACCCCAATACCGCTCTGCCGATGGATTGAGTGCAGTGCGGGATAAGCTCGCCACCTTGCCGCCGCTTGTCACATCCAGAGAGATCTCCGAATTAAAAGCCGCCTTGGCGGACGCGCAGGAAGGACGCCGTTTCCTGCTCCATGCCGGCGACTGCGCCGAACGATTCAGCGACTGCACCACTGCACAAATCGTCAATCGCATCAAGGTGCTGCGGCAGATGGGCCTGCTGCTGGCGCACGGACTGCGCAAGCCGATCGTCAAGATCGGCCGCTTCGCCGGTCAATATGCGAAACCGAGGTCATCCGATTGGGAAGAACGCTCGGGTGCTCGACTGCCTAGCTATCGTGGCGATATCGTCAATGGCTCCACGTTCGACCATGAGGCCCGGGAACCCGAGCCGGGGCGTCTTCTCGATGCGTATGCGCACGCCGCGATGACGATGAACTACACGCGAGCCCTCGCCGCAGATGGCCTTTCCAGGTTCGACGATCCTCTCAACTGGCCGCTTGACTGGGTGGAGCGATCAAGCAAAGCCACGCACTATCTGCGCACGATCTCGGAAGTCATCGCACAGGCAGAAAACCCGGCCCAGGGCCGCGCAGCGTTTCCGTATGCGCAAGATGCCGACCGGATCTATTCTTCGCACGAAGCGCTCCTGCTCGAATTTGAGGAGCCGGTGACACGCGAGAACGCGAATCGAGGGGGATGGTTCAACGCGTCGACCCATATGCCGTGGATCGGCCTGCGCACCAACGACCTCGACGGCGCCCACGTCGCTTACAGCTCGGGCATCGAAAATCCAATCGGCGTGAAGGTCGGAGCGGGCACCACGCCGGCGAGCGTCCTTCAATTGATCGAGCGCCTGAACCCCCGCCAGGAAGCTGGACGCCTCACGCTTATCACGCGCATGGGGCACAGCAAGATCGCCGCGTCACTGCCGCCGCTTTTGCAGGCGGTGCGCGTGACCGGTTACAAGGTCCTGTGGGTGCTCGATCCGATGCATGGCAACACCGAGGAATCGAGCACCGGCTTCAAGACACGGCGCTTTGAGGCGATCCACAGCGAGATCGAGCAGGCCTTCCAGATTCACGCGGCAGAGGGTGTGCCGCTTGGCGGCATTCACCTCGAGCTGACCGGGGAGCACGTCACGGAATGTGTCGGCGGTGCGTCCGGAATCCGCGAGGCGGATCTGTCGCGCGCCTATAAAACCGCAGTCGACCCAAGGCTCAACTACGAGCAGTCGCTTGAGCTTGCCATGTTGATCGGCCAAGCCGCCAACGCGAGCCGCAATACGGCGGACCTGGCGGCCGTCCCGGCCTGACGCCGACGCCGTCGGCGAGCGGCATCCGCCACGCTGCGACGGCCTCAGCCCCAACAAAACCTAGATCCAACCTCAATCGAATCAGGAGAAAGAGATGGCAGGCATTCCAATCATCGATCCGTATCACCTTCCGCAACGGTCGGACGTGTGTGCCAATATCGCCGGATGGCGCCCTGACCCCAAGCGGGCCGTCCTTCTCGTGCACGACATGCAGCCGTTTTTCCTGCGGCCGCTGCCGGGCGACGCCCTCGCCCAGCCACTGGTGGAAAAGGTGGAAAGCCTCGTAAGCGGTGCACGCGCGCTCGGCGTGCCGATTGCCTATACCGCGCAGCCCGGTGGCATGACCGTCGAGCAACGAGGACTGCTGAAGGATTTCTGGGGCCCCGGAATGGCAGTCGATCCGGTGGACCGAGAGATCCCCGGCGACCTGGCGCCGCGCAGCGGCGACTGGGTCTTCACCAAATGGCGCTACAGCGCTTTCTTCAAGACCGATCTGCTCAGCAAGTTCCGCGAAACCGGCCGGGATCAACTGGTGATCTGCGGCGTCTACGCGCACATCGGCATCCTGGCGACGGCGATCGAAGCGTACTCCAACGACATCGAGACCTTCATTGTGGCCGATGCCGTTGCCGACTTCACGCGAGAAAGCCATTTGATGGCCCTGAACTATGCCGCGCAAGCGTGTGCAGTCGTGGCGTTTACCGAAGAGGTGTGGCGATGAGCGAGACACTACTTTCGCTGTTACGTGAAGCACCGGAGCGCCTGGGCGCCTTTGCCCTGCTGGTTCGCACCGGCGCCGAGCGCGTCCCTACACTGGAGATTTATGCTGGAAACATCTCGAGCTGCCTCTCGCTGAACGAGATTCCGGTGCCACCGCCGGGCCACCATGGACCCGCCGCGATTGCGGTGATTCCTTACCGCCAGCTCGCCGAGCGCGGCTATGCGAGTGTCGACGATGGCGAACGGCTGCGCGTGATTCGCGTGGAACGCGAACAGAGGGTGCCGCTCGACGAGGCGTTGCGTCAATGGCCCGACGGCAACATCAACATTTCGGAGGGCCGCTTCGACGTCGAAGACACCGCCTATGCGGACAAGGTCAGAGAGATTATCGCCAATGAGATTGGCACCGGCGCAGGTTCCAATTTCGTCCTGAAGCGTACGTTCCAGGCCGATCTTGCCGGGTACTCGCTCGAGACTGCGTTGACCGCATTTGGCCGCCTGGTTCGTCGCGAGACCGGCGCCTATTGGACCCTCCTGGTTCACACCGGCGAACGAACGCTAATAGGTGCGAGCCCGGAGCGTCACGTCAGCCTGAAGGCCGGTGTGGCCAGCATGAATCCGATCAGCGGAACCTACCGCTATCCGCCTACCGGGCCGACGCTCAAGGGAATCGTGGAGTTCCTCGCGAACAAGAAAGAGAACGACGAGCTATACATGGTCGTCGACGAAGAGCTGAAGATGATGGCTCGCTTCTGCAAGAACGGCGGCAAAGTGATCGGCCCGCACCTCAAGGAGATGTCGCGGCTCGCCCATACCGAGTATGTGCTCGAGGGCGAAACCGACGCCGACCCGCGCGAGATCCTGCGCGAAACCCTGTTCTCGCCAGCGGTCACAGGAAGCCCGATCGAGAATGCCTGCCGGGTGATCGCGAAGTATGAACCCGAAGGACGGCGCTATTACGCCGGCGTCCTCGCCCTGCTCGGCCGCGATGCGCAAGACCAGGTCGAGCTCGATTCGGCGATTCTGATTCGCACGGCGGACATAGACGACGCCGGCGCGCTGCGCATCTCGGTTGGCGCGACCATCGTCAGGCACTCGGATCCCGAATCCGAAGCCGCAGAAACGCGCACCAAGGCACTTGCCGTACTGAATGCGCTCGGACAAAACTCGGCGCCGGATTTCTCCAGTAATCCGATCGTGATTTCCGCGCTGCAGAGCCGCAACGACGGCATCTCCAAGTTCTGGCAAGCCGACGCCGGGCAGCGCGGCCAGATCATCCCGGGGCTTTCCGGGCGGGAACTGCTGATCATCGATGCCGAGGATGCCTTCACGGCCATGCTCGGCCAGCAGTTGCGGGCGATGGGACTCAAGATCTCGATCGCCCATTACGACGACAAGCGCGTGCGCAACGGCGACTGGGACCTCGCCGTCTTCGGCCCGGGGCCTGGCGACCCGCATAACCTCGACGACCCGCGTATTCGCGCGCTGCGTCAAGCCATCTCCGCTAGCCTCAAGCAGCGCAAGCCCTTCTTCGCGGTTTGCCTGAGCCACCAACTGCTGTGCCTGGAGCTGGGCCTGCCGCTGGTGTGCCGGCGTCAGCCAAATCAGGGCGTGCAGCGCGAGATCAACTACTTCGGCACCCCGGAGCGGGTCGGCTTCTACAACACCTTCAACGCGACGTATCACGACAACGAGCTATGGCACGGCGACATGCTGGTCGAAGTCTGTCGCGACGAGAGTTCGCACGAAGTGCATGCGTTACGTGGCAGCGGCTTTTCGTCGATCCAGTTCCACGCCGAGTCGGTGTTGACCCAGCACGGCATCGAGATCGTCTCGCAAGCGCTGCTGGAAGCAACCGGGTCAACGCTACCGCAAGTCAACTGAATACCGGTTCGCCGATTCACTTTAGTCACGTAGGAAGCCTCTCATGACGTCATATGCTTATGTAGTTGCCGATGCCTTTACGGATACCCCGCTCTGCGGAAATCCGGTCGCAGTCTTCACTGACGCTGATGGTCTCTCCGCGCAGGATATGCAGCGCATTGCCCGCGAACTGAACCTCTCCGAAACCACCTTCGTCTTTCCGCCGAAGGGCGACGGCGACTATCACGTGCGCATTTTCACACCCGTCAACGAGCTGCCGTTTGCCGGGCATCCGACACTGGGCACCGCTGTCGTTCTGGGGGGCACGCACCCCAAAAGCGAGCTCGTGATGGAAACGGGCATGGGGCTGGTGCCATTCCAGTTGCAGCGCGATGCGCAAGGCCTTGTGACTCTGGTGACCATGGAACAACCGATTCCCACATGGTCGCACTACGAACTCGAACACGTGCTGCTCGAAGGGCTCGGCCTGCGGGCTTCGACACTGCCTGTCGAGGTCTACCGGAATGGCCCGCGGCATGTCTTCGTCGGCCTGCCCAGCATTGCGGACCTTTCGGCAGTCAAGCCCGATCTGCGTGTGCTTGCACAACTGCCGGACGTCGCCACCAACTGTTTTGCCGGCTCGGGGAGCGAGTGGCGCATGCGGATGTTCTCTCCGGCATATGGTGTGGCGGAGGACGCCGCGACGGGTTCGGCCGCCGGCCCTCTGGCGCTGCATCTGATCCGCCATGGACTGGTCGAGTTCGAGCAGCCGGTGGTGATCGAACAAGGCGTCGAAATGGGCCGCCGCTCGGTGATGCATGCGACCGTCTCCGGCACCTTCAGCAACCTGGGGCCGATCCGTGTGTCGGGCACCGCAACGATTGTTGCGCAGGGTAACCTGATCCGCTGGTAAAGGCCCAACCGGCTCGCGCATACGCATCTATTGTCAACAGAATTAAGGAGAAACACGATGACGCAGGATCTTTTAACGGCCTCGCAACTGAACGACGAACAGGCATTGCGGCGTCGCCACCGCGCGGTGATCGAGGATTACATGAGCCGGCGCGGCGAAGGACGCTTGACCCGCTACCAGCTATTCGCACCGGACGGCGTGGGTGGACTGTGGACGAACGACACGCTCGAACCGATCGTCTCGCGCGGCCATGAGAATCTCAAGGCTCATGGCGCGTGGTCGCTGAAGTGCTTTCCGGATTGGGAATGGACCAATGTCTCGATCTTCGAGACCCAGGATCCGAACCGCTGGTGGGTCGAATGTGATGGCGCGGGCCAGATACTGTTTCCGGGCTATCCGGACGGCCGCTACGAAAACCACTTCATCCACGCGTTTCTGCTGGCCGACGGGAAGATCAAGGAACAGCGCGAATTCATGAACCCGTATCGCCAGATGGTTGCGCTGGGCATTCCCATTCCGCCGATCCGCCGCCAGGGCATTCCGGCGGATTGAGCGGATTGAACCGACTTTGAGCCGAGCGCGGGTTCAAACTGGGGCTTCGGTCTCGTAAAGCAGACCGTAGCTCCCGCTCGTTCGCTTGATTCGCGCGAAGCCGAGTTCCCCCAAATGCATGCCTGCGATCAACAGCCTCTCCGAACTGACCATGTCCAGAAGCCGTGATCGTGTGATGGCTGCCAGGGAGGGGTCTTGATCGAATGCAATCGATACGTCCGGCCGTTTGATCTGGATGTGAGGGAAATGAACAATATCCCCCCAAACGAGCAGGCTCTGATCACGGGATTCGAGAAGATATCCGGAGTGCCCATCTGTGTGTCCCGGTAGCGGCATCGCTCTGATACCGGGAAGCACCTCCCCCTCATTGAAAGTGCGAAGCTTGCCGCGGTAGCCGTCGAACACTTGACGCGCTATCAGGAAGTTGCCGCGGGCACGCTCGCTGGCACGACTTAGATTTCCGTCATCCTGCCAAAATTCGACCTCTTGCTGGTGAACAACAAGCTCCGCATTCGGAAAGGTAATGTGTCCGGCTGTGTCGACTAGCCCTCCGACATGGTCGGGATGAGCGTGTGTGAGCAGGATTGTGTCGATCTCGGAGGGTTCGACACCAGCAAGCGATAAATTCGCTCTCAGGCGGCCGCCCCATTGCTTGATGCCTCCAGCCCCAGCGTCGATGAGAATGGTGCGGCCCGCTCCGCGTACCACGTAGCAGTTGATATGCACGTCGGAAGGCTCCAGCTGCCCTGCATCGCTTTGCATTCTGGAGGCCTCGGACGGGTCGATATTCGACAGGAAGTCCAGGCTAGCGGTGAGGTAGCCGTCGCTGATGGCGGTGATCGTGAAATCCCCGGCTCGCTGACGTGGAAAGGTAATGGTGGACACAATGCTTCTCCAGAAGAGTTCCTGATTTCGGGCGTGACGTTGGGCATCGCGGATCTATGTCTCCTGTCCCATCGAAACAGTGCGGGTGCTTGTCAGTTGCTCCGTCATCGGCGAGTAAAGGTGGACGCGTTCAGACATGCTCTCGACAAGCTGAGCGTTTCGCCCAGGCAATCTCGCGAGCCAACGACGTTCCGGAAGCTTCTCTAGCGCAACGGCTTGCATTGCCAACGGCGTGAGGCCCATCTGCATCAGATGTTCGGGCCCGCTTGCACAAAGCGCGAGGAGTTCGTCTGCATTGACCGCCGGCGCAAGGCCGATGTCGCTATAGAGATTTCGGTGCCAGTCGGTGATGTGTTGCTGCCACCTTGCAAAATTGCCGCCGCCTTTCTGGCGATATTCCTCCCCTGTCAGGTCATCGAGTCCGTCAATCGTGTGGATGGCGAGGTAGGTCGGGCAACCACCGCTTAAGGACTTGAAGCGCTGCGACGTGTGAAAGCCAGTCACCGAGATGAGGGCGGGCAGTTTTTTAAGGCTGTAGAAGTCGTTCCATTCGGCTTCGCTGTTGGGATCAGCGAAGCTGCATTCGACGGTGTAGATCATCAGATTGTCCTTCGTGACGGATGAGCGTATTGCAGCAAACGATTTATGTTCATTGCAGTAACGTAATGCTAAGCTGACATTTCCCGTGTATATAGCGATATAAATTCAGCCTTCAGTGATGTTTACTCAAGCTGGCGTCGAATGCATACCAACCGGCAAGACTCAAATGCGACGTAAGATTCCAAGCAATTCCGCGCTGCTGGCTTTTGAGGCCGCGGCCCGACACGGCAGCTTCGCCCGCGCGGCCGAGGAATTGGCGCTGACCGAGGGCGCCATCAGTCGTCAGATTGGTCGATTGGAGGCGTTTTTGGGCGTCGCGCTATTCGAGCGCATTGGAAATCGGGTTCGGCTTGCGCCCAACGGCACTCGATACGCGCTGCAGGTTCGTGAGAGTCTGGATCGGCTGGAACGGGACAGCCTGTATCTGATGGGTCAGCCCATCGAGGGCGCGAGCATCGAGGTCGCCGCAATTCCGACCTTCGCCACCCGTTGGCTTATCCCTCGGCTGAAACGCTTTCAAAATAAGCATCCGAACATTACCGTGCATATCGCCGAGCGTATGGAGCCGTTCATTCTTGCTGGTAGTGGTTTCGACGCGGCGATTCATTTTGAGCATCCGGCGTGGGCCGGCAGCCGTCTCGGCGATGTCCTCCGCGCTTGTAGCGGCCAATCCCTTTTTGACGAACATCTTCCGCGCAGCCTCAAGCAGATGCTCTCGCGTCTGTTCCCTGCGCTGTGTGTGGCGCAATATGTGTAATCGACCGTGAGGTCGCGGCCTGCAGTCAGGTCCTGGTGGCGAAAAAATAACGTCCGTGTCTTTGATAAGCGTTCAAAACCCTCTATTGGCGCGTCGACGACCTGTACGCGCTAGAACGTATAGGCGACGTTCAGGAAGACGTTAAGCGGATCGAGCCGGAGGGTCGATTTGGAAACGATCTGTGTTCCAGTCGCGGTTTGCCCGTATAGCGTCAGGTGGGTCTTCACTGGAACGTAGCCGAGAGAGGTTCCGACCGACCAATGTTTTGTGATCGCGTAATTTGCCCCGGCCTCGAATACAGGATTCCACGATGAACTGAGGGTCGCTCGTGCCGAGCCGCCTGGACCGAGACTGTCGGAGACAAACGTGCTATTGGTTGTCCGAACCTGCGTGAACCACGTATAGTTCACGCCGAGTCCGACGAACGGACGGAATTTCGATTCGGCTGAAAACAGGTGGTATCGAAGTTCGAGGGCGGGCGGCATCGGCTTCGTCGAGCCAAGATTGCCATACTTCTGCAGCGTGCCATCGCCAACCAGATTCACCTTCAACGGCATTCCAAACAGCGTGGCAACACCAATGTTGTCCGTGACATAGTACTCGGTGGTAATTCCCACCGTATCCGTCGAACTGGCATGCGCCCCGGTACCGGCTAGCTGCTGGTTCACCGGCACGCCGCCAATGCTTTCCACGGTTAGTGGCGTTGCGTCGCCCTGTGGCGCAATGTGAAGCCAGCCTGCCGACAGTGTCACGCTTCCGGCCGACTGCGCATTGGCATTGTCGATAAGCGCCGCCGAGCAAATGCAAGCTGCCATACAGACCGACCTCATCGCGCGTTTGTAATTCCTCATGTCTCTTCTCCTGTCTCTCTGTCTGGAAATCTTTTATGAAACGGTGGTGTTGCCGCTCGATCGTCTAATTGTTTGTTTTCCCGTTTTCTTATAGACACAACGGGCACACTGCGATCGCCCTGCACCCTAATAAGCGTGCATGGCGAGGCGTGTATACGCTGACTAGCCTCTAGTCTGGGCGCATGACCGAGCGCGTCCGTTTTATCTCGGGGCTCGTGTCACGTTGGGCTGGCCCGCGTATCTGTCGATGCGTCGTCTGTCTCCGTCGGTTGCTCGGTCCGTGATGGCCTCGCCGCGGCCGAAATCGAAAATGCGAACGGAAAGCGCCCGAGCGCGGAAATCGCCAACGCTTCGAACGCGGGGTCGGCAAGTTCTACGTGGAGTGACATTCCGAGCGAGGTGTCATCAATGAGGCTAACGATCGCATTCTCGACGCCAGCCTCTACGAGGGCCGACTCCAGGGCGTCTGCCGTTTCACGCCTTTTCAGCGCCGGCTTGAAGATCTTGCCGACGCCCGTCAACGGCATCGTGTCCACGATCCGTATCCCCTTTGGCAACGCGGCGCGTTCGTTGATCACGCGACGCAGAAACTCGGCCAACTCCGCTTCGGTTGTGGTTGCGCCTAGCTTTAGCTGGACATAGGCCACCGGCAACTCGCCCGCATGCATATCGGGGCGTCCTACGGCTGCGGCGATCTGGACTGCGGGATGGAGATGCAGCGGTTCTTCGATTGCCGCAGGATCAATGTTGTGTCCGCCCCGGATAATCAGCTCCTTCTTCCGGCCGGTGAGCCAGAAGTAACCATCCGGGTCGCAGCGGCCGAGATCTCCGGTATTGAGCCAGAGTCCGCCGTCACTACCTTCCATCCAGATGCCACTGTTCTGCTCCGGCCGTGTATAGCCGACGAACACGTTTGGCCCGGAGATAACCAGTTGGCCAACCTCATCCGCAACGCAATCCCGTACATACCGGCCGCTTTCGTCGACCACCACTGCTTTCATCGCCTGACCGGGCAGACGAAGACCAATCGAACCGACCCTGCGCTCGCCAAGCGGCGGGTTAACGCTGCTAACGCAGGTACCCTCCGTGAGGCCATAACCCTCAAGAATTCTGATTCCTGTACGATCCTGGAAAGCGCGAAGTAATTCCACCGGCATCGGGGCAGCGCCGCACAGTCCATACTCGAGCGAACTGATATCGTGCTCGCCAACCGGGATGTCCAGCAGCGATCCGTAGAGTGTCGGGACACCGCTGAAGAAGTTGATGCGGTAATGGGCAACGATTTCCCAGAAGCGCTTTATAACACCGTCGCCCCGGTACCCTTGAGGTGTCCCGAGCACGACGTGGGCACCACGCGAGAACGCCAGCAGACCCGTCACGATCACGGCATTGACGTGGAAAAGAGGCAATCCGCAAAAAATCGTTTTCCCAGGACCAATGCTTTCACCGAAGAATTGACCCGCGTTCCATGCATTGGCCACCTCGTTGCCGTGCCGGCGAATCGCAATCTTGGGTAGTCCCGTGGTTCCGCCCGTGCAGAAGAACGACGATATATCATCGATGCTCGTTCGACGCGTGCCGCTGAGCGCCGCCCCGGATTCTCGCGCCATTGCCATACTAAAATCATGGACGCCGACATGCGCAGGAACGGCACCGTGAACGCCGCCAGGCCCATGCAGTTTTGAGCACTCGTCACGTTGAAGCATCCGGGCCGCAAATCCCTTTTCGCCCAGCATGCGGTCAGCCGGATTCACGAGTATCAGGTGTTGCAGGCACGGAACCTTGTGCAGCACTGCCTGCACCTTCAGCCAAAGGTCGGTTCCAGGAAACGGCGCCAAGGTTACGAGCACGCTCGCTCCTGACGCGTTAAGCAGTTCGCCGATAGCTTCGCGCTCAAGCAGCGGGTTGATCGCGCAGACAATCCCGACAGCTTCGCCGGCCCAGATCACAAAGTGCGTTTCAGGGAGGTTGGGCAGAACGTATGCGACCACCGAGTCGCGCTGTACTCCCAAGCGCGCAAACATGTTCGCGGTTCGCGTGATATCACGTACAAGTTCGCTATACGTCCAGCATTCGGCGTTCCGGTGGTCGTCGGCCGTTGCAAAGAACGAAAGCGCGGGCGCCAATGGATTGATGGCGGCGCCCCGACAGATCATCTCGTAGGTACTCGATGGAAGATCAGCCGGCTGTCCCTGCGTTTCAATGTCAAGTACATCGTGTACGTTTGCGACGCCTTTCATGCCGCTTCTGCCACAACGACGTTATGCTGTACGCCCAGGTTGATCGAGCCGTCATGGCTGACGATATGCGCCTCCACGACGTCACCCGCGCGCAGGTACTGCGGCCTTTCCTCCTGCATCTTCAGGAAAAGACGCCATTTTTCCGCATCAGGCAACTGCGCTGCGGCGCGCATCTTTTCCGGTGACGGAATGCTCAGGGCACAGCCGGAGGGCGTGCCGGTCGCGAGCAGGTCACCGGCGCGCAGGTCGTGTACGCCGGAAAGCTCCGTTAAGGTCTCTGCCGGGCCATAGACGAGGCCGGCCGTGGAGTCGTTCTGGCGGACAGCTCCGTTTACCGTCAGCGTCAGCACGAGCTCCTGTAGCTTTGGAATATCCTGTTTCTCCAGGAGACAAAGGTAAGGGCCGACAGGGCCGAAAGAGCGATAGCTCTTGCCCTTGTAGAACTGCATTTGCGGAATCTGGATATCTCGCGCGGAATAGTCGTTGACGATCACGGCGCCGGCGATGTAGTCGTGCAGATTCTCCTCGGTGACAGTTTCGCGCGACGTAATGTCGCGTTTGAGGACGAGACCGAGTTCGATCTCGTAGTCGAGGAACTGCACCTCGTTGGGCTTGACCACTGGAGAGTCGGCGGGAACGATGCAGCTTGTCGCCTTGGTGAAGATCATGTTGAATTTCTTCACATCCGGGTCCATCCCGGACTCGATCATATGCTGGCGATAATTCGCGCCCTGGCAGATGAACTGCTGATTGGTGGTCACGGGCGACAACCACTGCACTTCCGATTCCGGAATCGTCGGACCGCTCAGCACGAACAGCCGTTCGACCGGGTTGGCCTCGATAAACTCGGCGGTCGTCCTGAACTCGCCGGGAATCGGCGTGATCGTGCCATTAGCGACCACGCCCCACTGGGCGCGGCCATGGTGCAGGTAATGCAGAACGTGAAGTGCCATTTATCTATCTCCGGATTCTATGGAAGGGATTGGTTCAAGCGAAAAGCTTCGCCAGCGTCCGCAGCTTGCTCAGCGTCAGGTCGGGGCTGCGACGCAGGTTTCTGAAGAGCGCCACAATGCTTGCCGGCGTGAATTTGGGCTTCGTGAAGCTGCGCGGCATCGTCGGTCCCCATTGCGCCATTGCTTCGCGGCTCACCGCGTGTACACCCGCCGGAGCATCGGCCGTAAAGAGATCGCCGTCGCAATAGTGCTCATGCTTGTCGCCCCACGGGTCTTGCCAGTAGTCGAAGATCTGGCTGCCCAGGATATGGCGGCCCATCCCCCACGCGTGCGTCCAACCCTTCTCGCGCAGGACGCGCTGACCCATACCGACTGCATCCGCATCGACGACTTCGTAGGCGCTATGGCTGTAGGTAGGCAGGAAGCCTTGTGCAAGCGCTAGCGTATGGTGATCGGCCGGCTTGTCACCAAGATTGAGCCGCATAAATGCGACGACGGGCGAGCCATCGGGAAGCACCTGCACATCACTCGGGATGAAGCCGAAATGCTGCGTATACCATGCGCAGGTTTCCTGATAGTCGGCGAGTTCGAGCACGACATGTCCGAGCCGGATAACTTCAGGCGCGCGCTCCGGCGGTCGCTGCGTCCCGTTAATCCGGACGGCCGCATCCACGGAGTTGAACGGCAATGGCGGCCGATGAGACAGAGTCGAAGCTGGCGCCTGGCCGCATATTGCATCGACGCGAAAGCCGGAAGGATCGGTTAGCCGTACGATATAACCCCCACCGGGCAGGGACGACCGTTTGGCCTCAGAGGCGCCAGGCAGTTTTGCAAGTGCATCAAGATCGGCCTTGGTATCGACCTGCAGCCCGAAACCGACGAACCGGGATTTCGGCGCCTTCTGGACGACATAGCAGAAATGCGAAACACCCGTTCCCCGCAGAAGCAATTGCGCTTCACCGCGAGATACGGTCTGCAGCCCGAAATCATTGAGAAATTGCTCGGCCTTCCCGAGGTCTGGCCGCTCGAATATCAGATAGGCTAATGCCGACGCTTTCGTCGTAGGATCAGGATGACGAGCCGGCTGCGCAGTGGTCAGTTTCATAACGGATAAGAAATCAGGCGGTTCGAATAGCGGTTTCGACTTCCGGAGTCCGCGCGCTCAAGGGATTACCCAGCAAGGCGAGACTCTCGCGCACGATACGGTTTGCATCGGTGGCTGGGCCGTCGTGGACGATCGTCTTGTCGGGCCGCACTACGGCAGCCCACCCGAGGGGCACCAGCCCGGGAAGAAATACGCCTTCGAGGTCTTCCCAGCTGTCGCGCGGGGCAAGATGCAGTCGTTGCCCCCGATGGGCAATCTGGACAACGCGCCCTCCGGCACGCGCAAACGCTGCTGCCGTCGCGTGCTCGAGCACAGCCGCCGCGTCCACGCCAAACCCGATCAACGCGAGACCCTGCCCGAGCACCTCGTCGCTCAGACGCGTGGTGCCATCCGAACCTCTCACCCAGCCTTGCGCGATGACTGCGCCACGAACAAGCTTCGTCGACGAGCGGCCCTTGACGAACAGCCCGTGGCGGAATGCATTCTTCGGCTTGATCTGCAGTTCCTCGAATTGCGCGCGCAGGTGCGGTATCAGTCTCGACACACGCATCAACCCGTGCGTCAATAAGGCGACGAGACCACTCCGGGGCATGACGAGCTTGCCCATGAACTTCGCGAGGTTGATCATCGCCTTCGCGTGGGGGCGCCGCTCCTCGTCATAGGTATCGAGAATCTCTGGATGGGCACGTCCTTGCACCACCCATGCGAGCTTCCAGCAAAGGTTGGCGGCGTCCCGAAGACCTGCGACCAATCCCTGCCCAACGAATGGGGGCGTGATGTGGGCCGCGTCGCCCGCCAGGAACACCCGGCCCTTGCTGAATGCATCGACAGCGCGCGCATGGAAGCGATACACGGCCTTGCGCTCGATGATCATGTCTTCCACCCTGCCCCAGGGGGAAAGCAAATCCCGGATACACGACTCGGATTCCATATCCTCGCGGCGCTCGCCAGGCCGGAGCATAAATTCCCAGCGTTCGCGACCGCCAGGCGCGACCATATGCGGGATCGGCCGGCGGTGATCGCAGATGAACTCGATGTGATCGATCGGACGCGGTACGTTGCGGGCATCGACGATCAGCCAGTCCTCGACGAATGTCTTGCCCTTGAATTCCTGCCCAATGAGCTGGCGTACCAATGAACTCGCCCCGTCCGCGCCGACCAGATAGCGGGCCCGGACCACATGAGTGCGCCCCTGGCCAAGATCTAAAGATGCGAGCACATGATCCCGTTCCTCCGTGAAGCTCTTGAGCTCGACCCCCAACGCGATATGCGCACAGTCGTATGTCTCGAGCCGGGCGCGCAGACACCGCTCCAGGTCTGGCTGGTAGAAGGTGACGAGCTTCGGATGACCATCCAGGCTGCCCAGCGAATTCACCCTGCCGAACAGTCCCAACATGGGCGACCTCATGCGGACGTACGGTATGGCGATCGTCTCGAAATCGCTCTCCGCAACACCGGCAAGCTGGAGGATGCGCAGCGCTTCGTTGTCGAGCGCGATCGCACGGGGCGCCGTGAATACTTCAGTCGACCTGTCGACAACCATCACGTTCACACCGTGCCGTGCCAACAGATTGGCAATCGTTGCACCCACCGGTCCGCAACCCACCAATAAAACGTCCACGGCTCGCGGAAATGCCCCGATCGGCGCACGACCCCCGCCATTCCGGCTGTACGGCGCGGAACCATCTCTTGCTGCTGTCTCCACAGTCACTCCGTCTGTTGTTTGCTAGACCGGCGCTAAGTGGCCGTTAGTGACATTAAAGTCATAACTGATTATTTTGTCAACATAGACGATAGCATCTATACTTCGGTATGGCAAAAACTGGACTGATCATGCCGAACACTTCAAATCGCCCGACAGCAAAGCGTCCTTCCCGTGCGGCGCCAGTCTCCCCGGTTGCCGCTCCCGAAGAACGCGAGCCGCGCGGTGCCCGTCGTAAGCGCGAGACGCGGGCCCGCCTGCTCGACGCGGCCCTCAGGCTGATGGCCGAAAAGGGCATGGAAGGCGTAGCCATCAACGAAATCACCGAGGCCGCCGACGTCGGGTTCGGATCGTTCTACAACCACTTCGAGTCGAAGGAAGCCATCTACGCGGCGCTTGTAGACAACGTGTTCGAGGAGTTCGCCGACATGCTCGATCGCCTCGCGGGGGGCCTGTCCGACCCGGCAGAAGTGATCGCCGTCTCAGTGCGTCATACCCTGATGCGTGCGCGGCGCGACCCCGTATGGGGACGCTTCCTGATACGCGAAGGGTTTTCTGCGGGTA
This sequence comes from Paraburkholderia phenazinium, assembly GCF_900100735.1. Lineage (GTDB taxonomy): Bacteria > Pseudomonadota > Gammaproteobacteria > Burkholderiales > Burkholderiaceae > Paraburkholderia > Paraburkholderia phenazinia. Next base: position 113,387 of record NZ_FNCJ01000020.1, read on the forward strand.
TGCTGAGCCGCGGGCTGGGACAGCGGCTGCTGCGGGATATCGGAAATGGCATCGCCGCCAAGCGCTTTATGGTCGCCGACCCCTTCATCGGCTTTCTTTCGGTGGGCGGCACGGTGCTCGCGGCGGTTGCAGCCGAGCTGAATTTCGTCGCGCCTGGCGCGCCGGCGGCGCAACTGCTCGACGAACTTGGCTTCAGCGGAGAGCACTTCGCCGAACGCACGGCGGCAATGCTTCTGCAAACACTCGGACTCAAGCGTGCCGAGGCGGAGAAGATTGCAATGCGAGCGTTGCCGCTCATCGAGGCGGAAGTCGATGCGCCATGAGGCGGGCGACGACAACGTACGTGACGGGATTAGGGTCACCGACCCGGTACGATGAGCAAAAGTGCTTTCCGGCTGGCCTTGCCCATCAAGCGGTTTCTGGGTCTGGGCTCCGCTCAACCGCCGACGCGATGATGCGGCGCAGGCGGTAGCGCCAACTCAATCGCTTTAGCCGACGGCCCAACCTATTTCTTGCATAACGAACTGGTCGGGCTGACCTGGCATCGCAGGTGTCGCCCCATGCAGAGCGAAGCGATTCATCGCGGCGCTCTCCCCGACCTCACGGAATCAAGTTCATTCTCTTGAGGTCATGTGCGGCTGATCGTCCTGCAATTCGCCCATCGCCTGGAACAGCGCGGCGGTGTCGCTCATGCGCTGGCTCCCGGCGCGAACGGCGCCAAGCTGTGCATTGAGAAGTCGCTGCTCGCTGGCGTGCTGTGCCGTTGACGGCAGCGAACCCAGGCGGGTGCGCGACGCCGTCTCCTCGAATGCCGCATGTGCTGCCTGTGCCGCTCTTTCGGTTAACGCCAGCATCTGCGCGTCGTTGTCCAGTGCGGCAAGCGAATCCGCGACATCCTGGAATGCCGACAGGACCGTCGACTTGTAGTGCAGAACCGCAGCATCGTAGGTATCGATCGAGGCTCTGCGTTGTGCGAACAACGCCCCACCGTGGAAGAGCGGCTGCGACAGGCCCGCACCGATTTCCCAGAGCCCGCCCGCGCCTGAAAGCATCGCGGGCCAGCTAAAGCCGCCGCGGCCCATCGAGGCCGTCAGCGACAGGCTCGGAAAGAGTTGCGCGGTCGCGGCGCCAACGTCGGCCGCGGCGGCCTTCACGGCGGCGTCGGCTGCCTGAATGTCCGGGCGCGAACGCAGGAGATCCGACGGCACGACGACCGGCACTTGGTCCGGCAACGCCATGCTGTCGAAGTCGGGAACAGTCGGTGCGTTATCGGGTGTCCGGCCCATCAGTACCGCCAGCGCGTGGAGGGCTGAGATGCGCTGCTGGCGCAAGGCCGGAAGACTCGCCGCGATCAAATCTGAGTCCTGCGTCGAGTTGAGCGCCTGTACGTGCGAAATGGACCCGAGCACGTATCGTTGTTGATCATCGTTTGCAGTTTCGCTCGCCACGGCGACGAGCCGTTCGGAGAGCGCGATCTGGCGATCGAGCGCCGCCACGTTGATCGCCGTGCCGACGATGTTGGCGGCGAGCGCGCGCCGGGCCGCTTCCAGTTCATACGCCTGCACATTCACGCGAGCGGCAGCCGCCGCGTTGGCGTAGCGCGTCGCGCCGAAGAGGTCGAACGTGTAGTGCGTTTGAATCTGCCCGGCGAAGAAGTTATAGCGGACCTCGCTTGGGCCGATGCCGGGCACGACCGGTGAACGTGCACGCTCGACCTGAGCGGCAGCGTCGACCGACGGCAGCGTGGACGAACCGATCTGCCCGCGCAGTTCTTCTTGCGCGGCGGAGAGCGTCCGCTGCGTAGCCGCAAGCGTTGGGCTGTTGCGCAGCCCTTCCTCGACGAGTGCATCGAGCGCGTCGGACCGATAAAGCCGCCACCACTGCGGCACCGATGTCGCACCGATATCGAACCGCTGCGCAATACCGCCTGCGGCAACAGTCTTCGAGGGCTGCGCCTGCGCCCCGTAGTACTCGGGCGAAGGCATTGCCGGCGGCTCGCCGCTGGGGCCGAACGAGCAGCCCGTCAGCGCGAGCGCCGTAGCCACGGCGAGAACGGATGTCTTATAGGCAAGCTTCATGATCAAATCTCCGTATGCTCGACGACTACCGGTTGCATCCCGCACTCGTCGCGCCGGACCTTGAAGCACGTCGCGTAGAGTGCCGGCAGAAAGAACACCGTCAGTACCGTGGCAATCGTGATACCACCCATCAACGCAGTCGCCATAGGCCCGAAGAACGCTGAGCGCAAGAGTGGAATCAAGGCGAGCACAGCGGCGGCGGCCGTCAACATGATTGGCCTGAAGCGCCTCACCGTCGCACCGATAATCGCGTCGAAACGCCGTTGCCCCGCCGCAATGTCCTGGTCTATCTGGTCGACCAGAATCACGGAGTTGCGCATGATGATGCCGAACATGGCAATCACGCCGAGCAACGCGACGAAACCAAAGGGCTTGCCGAACAGGAGCAGCGCGGCCACGACGCCGATCAGCCCGAGCGGTGCTGTCAGTACGACAATAAACGTACGCAGGAAGCTCGTCAGCTGGATCATGAGCAGCGTCAGCACGGCGATGATCATGAGCGGCATCTCGGCGTTGATCGAGGTCTGGCCTTTCGCGCTTTCTTCGACTGCGCCACCTACTTCGATGCGATAACCCACCGGCAGTCTGGCTTTTTCGCCAGCAAGCGAGTGCTCGATATCGCGGGTCACGTCGATGCCCTGCGCGTCGCCCCGAATGTCAGCCTGTACCGTGATCGTCGGCTGCCGGTCGCGCTGCCAGATCACACCGTATTCGAGCGTGTCCCGAACGTGTCCGAGAGAACCAAGCGGAACCGGGCCGTTCGGCGTCGGAATCGCGAGGCTCGTGAGCTGCGCGGGATCAACACGCTCGCTCTTCGGCGCACGCAGATCGACGTTGATCAGCTTGTCCCGTTCACGGTACTGCGTGACTGTGTACCCCGAGAGCGTCATGGCGAGGAAGTTCGATACGTCCTCCGATGTGACGCCAAGCTGCCGCGCCCTGTTCTGATCGATCTCGAACGAGATTGACCGTTCCGCCGGCTCGTCCCAGTCGAACTGGACATTGCGTGTGCGGGAGTCGGCGCGAACCTTCTCGGCGACCGTTTCAGAGATGGAGCGCACGGTCGCAATATCGTTACCGCTCACCCGGAACTTGATCGGGAAACCCACGGGCGGACCGTTCTCGAGCCGCGCCACACGCGTGCGCACGCCGGAGAACTCTCTCCCGAGTTTGGCATCGAGCCAGCGCATCAACTCGTCGCGGTTTTCGACGCTTTTTGCCGTGATCACGAACTGAGCAAAGTTAGGCTGCTGAAGCTGCTGGTCGAGCGGAAGGTAAAAACGCGGTGCACCGGTGCCCACAAAGTCGACGAAGTGGTCGATCCCGGGATTGCCGTCGAGCACCTTTTCCAGGCGCTTGGCTTCACGCAGCGTCGCCTCGAACGAAGCGCCTTCCGGCAGCCTAAGGTCCACGAGCAGCTCCGGCCGTTCCGAGTTCGGGAAGAACTGCTGCGGCACGCGCGTGAAGGCCGCCATCGCGATCGCAAAGAGCACGGCAGTGACACTTAGCACGGCCCAACGACGCTCGATACACCACGAGACCCACCCCGACAGGCGTCGGTAGAAGCCGGTGTTGTAAACATCGTGTTCGTGATGGTGCCCGCCACTCTCGTGGCTCTTGCGCTCGGGCAGCATGTGGAAGCCCAGCAACGGGACCAGCACAACGGCCGCGAACCACGAGACGATCAGCGCAATGGCCGACACTTCGAAGATCGATCGCGTGTATTCGCCCGTACTCGATTTCGCGAGCGCGATCGGCAGGAAGCCCGATACCGTCACGAGCGTGCCGGTTAGCATCGGGAATGCCGTGCTCGTGTAGGCAAAGGCCGCCGCGCGCATGCGACTCCACCCCTGCTCGAGCTTCACGGCCATCGTTTCGACGGCGATGATCGCGTCGTCGACGAGCAGCCCCAGCGCGAGTACGAGCGTGCCAAGGGAAACCTGGTCCAGCCCGATATTGAACACATGCATGCACAGCGCCGTCACGGCGAGCACGATCGGAATCGAGATCACCACGACCATGCCGGTGCGCAGGCCGAGCGAAACGAGGCTCACGACTAGCACGATGGCTACCGCTTCGCCGACCGACCTGACAAACTCGTCCACCGAATGCTTGACCGCGTGAGGCATGCTCGAGACGGGAGCCAGTTTGAGTCCTGCAGGAAGGGCCGCCTGCAGTTCAGCGGCTTTCGCGTCGAGCGCCTTGCCGAGGCTGATCACGTCGCCCCCTTTTTGCATCGTTACGCCGATGCCGAGCACCGCCTGCCCCCCGACGCGCATCTGGGTGACGGGCGGATCGTCATAACCGCGCGTGATTTTCGCGATGTCACCGAGGCGGAACACGCGTTTGTTCACGGTGATGAGCGTGTCGGCGAGCGCCTGCACATCCTTGAGCGCGCCGCTCGGTCGCACGAACACCCGGTCGTCCGCCGTCGTAATGGTGCCGACGGGCGCCACCGCATTTTGTGCGTCGATTGCCTGGGCGAGCTGCTGCGGCGTGATAGAGAGCCCCGTTAGCTCTGCATTCGATATCTCGACGAAGATGTGCTGGTCCGGGTCGCCAAAGTAGTCGACCTTGGCGACGCCGGGCACGCGCAGCAGGATGGCGCGCAACTGGTCCGCGTAGTCGTGCAGTTGCGCAGGCGTGAAGCCGTCGCCCTCAAGCGCATAGATGTTTGTGTAGACGTCCCCGAACTCGTCGTTAAAAAGCGGTCCAACCGTCCCCTTGGGCAGCGTCGCCGCGATGTCGCCCACTTTCTTGCGCACTTGATACCAGGTCTCTGGGACCTCTTTGACCGGGGCCGAGTCCTTCATGGCGAAGAAGATCATCGACTCGCCGGGCCGCGAGTAGCTCTTGATGTTGTCGACATACGGCGCCGCCTGCAGCTGACGGCCGATCCGGTCCGTGACCTGTTCCTGCACCTCGCGGGCAGTTGCGCCAGGCCAGTAAGTTTTGACCACCATGGTCCGGAACGTGAAAGGCGGATCCTCCGATTGCGCAAGTTGCGTATAACCGATCACGCCGAACAGGGTTGCAAGCCCGATCAGAAAGATCACGAGCTGCTGATGGCGCAACGCCCACGCGGAAAGATTGAAGCCGTCTTCGCCATGTGCCTCGGCGTCGGACGAGGTGACGGGCGCGCTGCCACGCGCAGTTTCACGGTCGCGTGCGTTCATGACGAAAAATCCTCGGGGTGCAACGGGGCTATCACCTGCACGTGTTCGTCAGCGCTTACTGCGTGCACACCTTGCATCACGACGCGATCGCCGTCGTGCAGGCCGCCGGTGACGGAGACCGTACGCTCGTCGTAGCGCGCGACGCTGACAGGGCGCAGCTCAAGGGTGTCGCTGCTCGCGCGCACCACCCAAACAGCGGGGTCCTCGCCTTTGTGAAAGAGCGCCGTCACAGGCAGCGCGAACGGACGTGCAGTTGGCGCGTCGCCGACCGCATCGAACGTGACAGTGGCCGTCATGCCGAGGCGAACTTCGGGGCTCGGCGTGGCCAGCGTAAGCTTCACGCGCCACGTGCGGCTTTGCGGGTCGGCGGCGGGCGACACCTCGCGCACGCGCGCCTCGAAAGTCTTACCGGGCAGCGCGGACAGACTTACGCGCGCATTGCTGCCGGCCGTCAATGCGCCCAGTGTCTGCTCGGGCGCGTCGCAGACAACATCCACGTCTCCCGACCAGTCGAGGTGATAGACGGCTTGATCTGCCTGAACGTTCTGGCCGGTGTCGGCGTCCTCCGAGGTGATGACGCCGTCGTGGTCTGCCGTGAGCGTGGCGTAGCTCAGGTGATCCGAGGCGAGCGCCATTTGGGCGAGCGCCGAATCGCGCTGCGCGAGGGCGGAAGCATAGGTGTCCTGGGTCTGCTCCATCTGCGCTGTTGCGATCAGGTTTGCCTGCGCCTGAGCGCGGTCGCGGTCGAGCTGCTGCCTGGCGTACACGAGACGATGTTCGGCGGCGTTGAGCTGTGCTCGTGCGTTGACCAGGTTATTGCGCAGATCGGTAGGGTCGAGCAGCGCAACGGCCTGTCCCGCCTTGACGGTATCGCCGATGCGCACGCGCCGTTCGGTGACCTTGCCTCCAACCCTGAACGAAAGAGGCGTGGAATACCGCGCCTGCACCTGAGCCGGCAACGAGGCGCTCGCCGAGCGCCCGTCGGGATGAACCGTGATAGCGACGACGGGCTTGGGCTCGGGGGCGACGGTTTCGCGCGGGTGGCAGGCCGCCAGTAGCAGTGCGCCGCAAGCCGCAATCACAAGACGCCTTCGAAGGAATGGCCGGACGACGATTGACAGGAAGGGGCGCGCAAGCGTCTGCGCGTTAAGACCGGAAAATTTCACGATATTCACAAGGCAGGTGATGGTCCAGCAATAAGATGGGCGAGGCATCGGAAAACACGGTGTGTCTGGCAGCATGCTTTGCGAAGTGCGCGAGCACTTGATCCGGCATACCTACAACTTAGTATTCCTACCCGATTCGTCTAATACAAACCGCTTGCAACTCTTCGCACTTCGTCATAGCACGCGGTCACTTCCTACGAAACAGCTAAAGAACGAGCGTAAAAATGATCCTCGCCCCTAGCCCGGCGCTGGTGGATCTGGACGGCAACGGACGAACCATCTTTAGCGCCGCAACACCCTTTTCCAGGTGCCGTCGCAACTCAATTCGTCTATCCACGCGGTCGCTGATCCGGTCGCAACAGTGACATTACATCCCATAACTGATGATATTGTCAATCATGATTCATAAATCCACAATTCGACGTTACAGAAATCTGGAACCGAGATGCCTGATACCGCGAACTCCCGTTCAACCGGGCAGCGCACAAAAAAGCTGCCAGCTCCGGCCGAGGCGGCGGAAGGGCGCCAGCCGCGCGGCGCCCTTCGCAAGCGAGAGACTCGTGCACGCCTGCTCGATGCAGCGCTCAGGTTAGTGGCCGAAAAAGGGATGGATTCGATGAACAGAACTTCGCCGAGCGCGCTACGACGGTCGTGCTACAAGCGCTCGGACTCAAGCGCGCAGAGGCAGAGAGAATTGCGCGGCTGCCGTTGCCGGGTAAGCCGGAAATCAAGGTCTGCGGAACAAAAACGCACGTCCGATGATTAGACGGACGATCTCCAGCTTCACTTCAGGGCACGGATAGACGCACGGCGAGACGAGAATCGAGGCAGCTGTGAATCGGGGGATACGGCGCTGTGAACATCAATCAAACGCATGGCACCGGTTGATATCGCTCAGTCCCTAAAAGCGCCGTTGCTGTGCTCCCATCGGCGACTGGGACCGCCTGATCAGCCGGAGGGAAATTGGCGGATTTACTAACCAGCTGCACATGGCCCAGGAGCCGTACGAGCTTTTCATCTGCGACGGCGCGCCGCATGCGTTCGGGGAGTTGTTTCCGGCCGCGGCTTTTAGGCCGGCTGCGTCGAGCGCCGCCCGGCAGTACACACCGACAGCAGCATTGCTGCTGTGACGATCAATAAGGAAAATCGCATAGACAAGGACCAGATAGCGCCCAATGCATCACTACCTCCGTGCCCCCGCACAGCGCAGCAACAAATCTTCCACCGTCCGCGCCAGTTGCGCGCGATTCACCCGCTTCTGCTTCAGGTACGCGTTATCAACAACGCTATGAATGCCGGTGAACAGAAACACCGCCGCCGCCCGCGTGTCCACAATCGACCATGCTCCCACCTTCTTGCCCTCACTCAGCATCCGGTGCAGATCGTCGATCACGATGTTGTCGACCAGCCCTTCGCGCGTACGCGGCCACTGGTCCCAAAACAACGCGTCGTGCACGCGGATCGAATCAAGGTAGCCGAGTGCACAAGCCTTCGCCCAGGCAGAAAGCCTGGCGTGCAGATCGTCTTCAGGTTGTTTCGCGACCGCGGCCTGAATGCCGTCCAGCAGCTTGCGGCCGAAACGATCGCCGAGGGCGCCCAGCAGTTCGTCCTTCGACGCAAAATACAGGTAGAACGTGCCCTTCGCCACGTTCGCGCCAGCCGTGATCTGATCGACGGTGGTAGCCGCCACACCCTGCTCGACCAGCAGACTCTCCGCCGCGTTCATGATGTCGTTGCGCCGCTTCTCCGGCGACTTGGTTCTCACATTCTGCTTGGCGACGGTAGGCATCTGACGAACGGGCTCCGACCACATGGGAATAGAGGAAGGAGCATAGCGCATTGCCGATTGCTGCGGCAACACATCGTCCGCTGCAATCGGCAAGCCGTTCACGTGGCTGCCGCAGTAACGGCAAGCGCCGCCTTAGTGTCCGCCGCCGCCCGCACCGGCATCGGTCCTGACGGGCTTGGTGACCCAGATCAGCGGAATGATGACGATGAAGATCACCGCCGACAACCTGAAGATGTCATTGAGTCCCAGCATGGCAGCCTGGCCGTTCAGCGTGCGTTCAAAGAACGCCAGCGCTCGCCCCGGGCCGCCGCCCAAGGTCGACTGCAAGGAATTGATCACACCGAGGAATAACGGATTGTTGATGCTGGCCTGCTCGGTGAGACGGGCGTGGTGCAGGATCGTGCGGTCGTTCCAGCCCGTGCTGAACAACGACGTGCCGACCGCGCCGGCAAACAGACGCACGAAGTTCGACAAGCCCGCTGCTGCCGGAATCTTCTGCGGCGGCAACCCAGACAGGATGATCACCGTCAGCGGCACGAAGAACAACGCCATCGGAATGCCCTGCAGCAGCGTGGGCAGCACCAACGTCCAGGTATCGACGCCGGTGGTGTAGTACGAGCGCATCAGGAACACACCGGCAAAGCCGACGAACGCCAGTGTTGACAGAATACGGACGTCCGACTTCGGCACGAGTTTTCCCATCACCGGTACCAGTACGATCGCAAACAGGCCTAATGGTGCGATCACCAGCCCCGAGTCGATGGAGCGATAGCCGAGATATTGCTGCATCCACTGCGGCAACAGCACCAGGTTGGCAAAGAACACCGCGTAGGCGACTGAGATTGCTGCGGTGCCGCCAAGGAAATTGCGGCCGGCAAACAGCCGCAGATCGATGATCGGGTTGGTCTCCGTCAGTTCCCAGATCACGAACGCCGCAAAGCCGATCGCTGCGACCACGGCCAGCGTGATGATCACCGGCGAGTCGAACCAGTCGAGGTCTTTGCCTTTGTCGAGCATGATCTGCAGCGATGCCACCCAGGTGATCAGCAAACCGAGCCCGACCGCATCGACCCGCACTTTCATGGTTGGCGTTTCCCGCGAGCGATAGATGATCCACGTGACGATGCCGGCAAAAAGGCCAACCGGTATGTTGATGTAGAAGATCCATGACCAGCTATAGCTGTCGGTCATCCAGCCGCCCAGGAGCGGCCCGGCAATCGGCCCGACCGTCGCGGTCATGGCCCATAGCGCAAGCGCCATCGAACTCTTCGACTTCGGATAGGAGCCGAGCAGGATCGCTTGCGAGAGTGGAATCAGCGGCCCCGCCATCGCCCCCTGCAAGATCCGCGCGCCCAGCAGAAAAGGCAGCGTCGGCGCCAAACCGCATAGCCAGGACGCCGCGGTGAACAGCAAAATCGCACTGACGAACAAGCGGATCTGGCCGATCCGCCGCACAAGCCAGCCTGTGAGCGGGATCGAGATGGCGTTGGATGCGGCGAACAGCGTAATGACCCACGTACCCTCGTCGACCGAGACGCCAAGATTGCCTGAGATGGTCGGAATCGCGACGTTGGCGATCGACGAATCGAGCACGGTCATGAAAGTAGCGAGGGCCACCGCGATGGTGGCCAAAACCAGCTTGCCGCCGGTGAGAGGCGGGGGCGGCGGCGGCGGTGCTGCAGGGGGTGATGAGGTGTTCAAGTCGTCTCCAGGGGATCAACGGGCGGTGCGAGCGCATCCCGCCGGGTTGCGGATTGGCTTTCGGCTGGGGTTGCGACAGAAGCTTCGTGAGCGGAACCGGGGGCGTCAGACGTCCCAGAGCAGCAACGCTGCCGCATGGAACATACGGCTGGTCGCGTTCGCCGGCTCCTGCGCGATATGAACCGCGGGCAAAGGCGCCCGGCCACGGAACCGGCGTGAGGGCTCCGTCCTGTGCAGATGCGCGGCGTAGGTGTCGCGGGGCAATGAAATGCTCTCGTCCGATTCACCGGAAGCCTGGGCCATCACGCGCCCTACTTCGCCCCGGTGATATCCACAATGCGTCACCACATGGGTCAGCATCTCTTCGCGGGTCATATACCCGTCGCTGCCATCGGTGAACACAAAGGGGATAGATTCAGAAAGCATGGCCGGACTCACCATCCATAGATAGTCGAGATACCAGCGATCGATAGCGGCAAGACCGGCACGCAGCTCGGCAAGCTCCGGGGTGCCCGGCGTATTGTCCGCCGTGAAGTGATGGCCTTTGCCAAGCAGGTGAGCGGCGAAGATCCGGCTCACCACCAGGCAATGATTCATCAGCCGGATGGCAAAGCGGCGCTCCGCCGGATGATGCTCAGCGCTTAAGCCACTCATTGCTTCCATTAGTTCGCCATTGGCCCACGCTTGATAGCGGAACATCTTGAGCAGTAGTTCACTCGCGCTCATTGTGGCGACCTCCCAATCCGAATAATATGTGAGCTTAGTTTTCACATTATTTCTGGAGGGGCCCTTGCATGTCTACTCGCGTTTCCGATCCTGAAGCCGCCATGCGGAAGAGGCCGCGCCAAGCCCGTTCCCGGGCTACGGTAGAGACAATCGTGGAGGCAGGAACTCGCGTTCTGGATTCTCAGGGGTGGTCGGGATTCACCACCAATGAGGTCGCCGAGGTGGCCGGCATCAGTATCGGCTCACTCTATCAGTACTTCCCGAACAAGCTTGCCTTGGTGGACGCGATCCGCCGCCGTCACTTCGACGACGTCCTGACGGTACTAAGGCGTGCTTGCGAGAGCCGGCGTGGAGCCAGGGATCTGGTCGCTGAGTTCGTGGGCAATATGATCGGCGTGCACAGCAAATATCCGGCCTTGCATCGGACCCTGCGCGACTTGCCGAATCCAGACGGGACGCGATCGACTTTCGAAGCCTTCCAGGAGGAGTATTTGCACCTGTACGGCGCGCTCGTGGCAGTGTTTCAGGGAAACAGAGACGGCAAGGTCAACGAAACGATCGTGCAGATACTGTCGTCCGCGGTCGAGGGCGTGATCCACAACGCCGCTCGACGGGAAGTATTGACGCAGCCCAAGATAAAACGTGAGCTGATCAAGCTGATGTGTTGCTACCTGGACGTGCCTTCCTAGGCAGAGGCGTTTGCCCTGGCGTCGAGCGGATCGACATAGTCCTCCGCATCGATGTCATACCCCGACGGTTCCCAGCGGATCGCCAGCAACACCAGCAGCGAAGTCAACGGTGCAATGGCGATCACCCAGAATACTTTGGTCCCGAGGGCGGCCGCCAGCACCGGAAACAGAAACAGCGATATCGTCGAAGCGGAGCGCACCAGCGTCTGGTTGAAACCCACGCCGATCCCGCGAATCGAGGTCGGATAGCTGAGCGAGGCGTAGGTCATCGAGTGCGACCCCGGCCCGAAGCCCTGCCCGAACAGATAGCCGCCGAGCAGCAGGATAGCCAGCACCACGAGTACACCGCTGCCGGGTTTGCCAATCAAGGCGAGTCCGATCAGGGATGCGAACTGCAGCGAGTGCCCAAGTACGGTCATCTTCCATGCACCCACCGTTGGCGCGGTGCGCACGCCGATCAATCCGCCGACAAACGCGAATGCCAGATTCAGCGTCAGCGCTGCGATAATCGTCGTGAGCGGGCCCTGATGAAAGAAGCTCGCGATGATCACAGGCAGGCCAAAGATGATCGCGTTATAGCCGAATGACGAGGCCGCGCCGATCGTAGCCGCGAGAATCGTCCGGCTGCGATAGGTCTGGTTGAACAGCACGCCATAGTTGCGCCACGACGCGGCGCGCGGCGCCTTGACGGGTGACGTCCCGCGCTCCACCACGGCATCCACGCTATAGGTGCGCTTGAGAATGCGCGCGGCCTCGTCCAGATCGCCCTGATTGGCCGCCCAAACCGGCGACTCGCTGATATAGCGGCTGCGCACGAGAATAATCACGATGGCCGGCACCGCACCGAATGCCAGCGTCAGACGCCACAGCCAGCCCAGTTGATGTTCGGGCAGGATCGCATACAGCCCGAGAATCAGCAGATAGCAGGTGCTGGTAGCGGCATACCACGCCGGGCACCAGGCAGCCACACTGGCCGCCTTGTTGCCCTTGCCTGCCACGCGTGAAAACTCCGCCAGAAACGCCATCGCCACCGGCAAATCAAGGCCGACGCCGAAACCCATCAGAAAACGCGCTCCACCAAGCACCCACGCGTTCGGCGCAAGACCCGCAGCGATGGCCGCGACCACGAAGAACAGCATGTCCGCCATGAAGACGCGATAACGGCCGATCCGGTCGGTCAAATAGCCGCCAAACAGTGCGCCGAGAATGGCGCCGAACGTGATTGCGGAAGAAACGAAGCCCACCTGTACCGGCGAAAGCGAAAACTGGCGCGCGATGTCCTTGATGCCGTAAGCGAGCGAGGTCAGATCGTAGGCATCCAGAAAGACCCCACCCAGCGCAATGGCAATCACGATGCGTGCGTTACTTCCTTGCGCGGCGCCCGCATTGACGATACGCGCGACGTCCTGAGCGGAGCGGATGACGGCGGGACGGGAAGCACTTCCCGCCTCTGCTGGCGTGTCGACGCTGGTCGACGGAAAAGCAACGGTGGACATGATGTCGGATTTCGCACGAGTAGCTGAAGCGTTGCATGGTAGCCATGCACGCCGCATCGGCAAAACGAGGAATTTATATATGCAAATCTGCGTTTGCCGCAGTCACCCACGCTCCGATCGCCCCTTCAATATCTCACCACGGCCCATAACCTAAACAGCAAAACGTGGATAAGCATTTGAGGATTCGTTATTGGAGCGCCCTCCTGCCGGTTCTTATACTCAATCACGGTCAGCACTCGCCAGCGAAGAGTGCCAAATTCTCCACTGCAGGAATATCTAAATGAGCCTACGTCCTTTGCATGATCGCGTGATCGTCAAACGTCTCGATCAGGAGACGAAAACCGCCTCGGGCATCGTGATTCCCGAGAGCGCCGCAGAAAAGCCGGACCAGGGCGAAGTCCTCGCCGTCGGTCCCGGCAAGCGGGATAGCGACGGCAAGCGTATCGAACCGGACCTGAAGGTCGGCGAACGCGTGCTGTTCGGCAAATACGCGGGGCAGCAGGTCAAGGTCGACGGTACCGACCTGCTCGTGCTACGGGAAGAAGACATTGTCGCAGTCGTCCACCAATAACAAGGGAGCGTTACAACATGGCAGCCAAAGAAATCGTCTTTAGCGACAACGCACGTTCGAAACTGGTTGAAGGCGTGAACATCCTCGCCAACGCTGTGAAGGTCACGCTGGGCCCGAAGGGTCGCAACGTCGTGCTGGAGCGCTCGTTCGGCGCACCGATCGTGACCAAGGACGGCGTGTCGGTCGCCAAGGAAATCGAGCTGGCCGACAAGCTGCAGAACATCGGCGCGCAACTGGTGAAAGAGGTCGCCTCGCGCACCAGCGACGCCGCTGGCGACGGCACCACGACCGCTACCGTGCTCGCCCAGGCCATCGTCCGTGAAGGCCAGAAATACGTTGCGGCAGGCCTCAATCCGCTGGATCTGAAGCGCGGCATCGACAAGGCCGTGGTCGCCGCGATCGAGGAGCTGAAGAAAATCAGCAAGCCGACTACCACCAGCAAGGAAATTGCCCAGGTGGCGACGATCTCCGCCAATGGCGAAGAATCGATCGGCCAGCGCATCGCCGAAGCGATCGACCGCGTCGGCAAGGAAGGCGTGATTACCGTCGAAGACGGCAAGTCGCTCGCCGATGAACTCGAAGTGGTCGAGGGGCTGCAGTTCGATCGCGGCTACCTGTCGCCGTATTTCATCAACAACCCGGACAAGCAGGTCGCCGTTCTCGACAACCCGTTCATCCTGCTGCACGACAAGAAGGTGTCGAATATTCGCGATCTGCTGCCGGTGCTCGAGCAGGTTGCCAAGGCAGGCCGTCCGCTGCTGATCATCGCCGAGGATGTCGAAGGCGAGGCACTGGCGACGCTGGTGGTGAACAACATCCGCGGCATTCTGAAGACGGTCGCGGTCAAGGCGCCTGGCTTCGGCGACCGTCGTAAGGCGTTGCTCGAAGACATCGCGATTCTGACCGGCGGTCAAGTGATTGCCGAGGAAACCGGCCTCACGCTCGAAAAGGCGACGCTGGCTGAGTTGGGCCAGGCCAAGCGCATCGAAGTGGGCAAGGACAACACCACGGTGATCGACGGCGGCGGCGACCCGAAGACGATCGAAGCACGGGTGAAGCAGATTCGTGTGCAGATCGAGGAAGCCACCTCCGACTACGACCGCGAAAAGCTCCAGGAACGCGTTGCGAAGCTGGCTGGCGGCGTGGCCGTGATCAAGGTGGGCGGCGCCACCGAGATCGAGGTCAAGGAGAAGAAGGACCGCGTGGACGATGCCTTGCACGCGACCCGTGCGGCCGTCGAGGAAGGCGTTGTGCCGGGAGGCGGCGTGGCGCTGATCCGCGTGCGCAACGCTATCGCCGACCTGAAGGGCAGCAATCCGGATCAGGACGCAGGCGTGAAGATCGTGCTGCGTGCTCTTGAAGAGCCGCTGCGCCAGATCGTCTCGAATGCCGGCGAGGAAGCCAGCGTGGTGGTAGCGAAGGTCTCGCAAGGCAGCGGCAACTTCGGCTACAACGCGCAAACCGGGGAATACGGCGATCTGGTCGAATCGGGCGTGCTCGATCCGACCAAGGTTACGCGCACCGCGCTGCAAAACGCGGCTTCTGTCGCAGGACTGTTGCTGACTACCGATGCAACGGTGTACGAAGCACCGAAGGATGCTGCACAGGCGGCGCCTGCAGGCGGTCCGGGTGCGGGCGGCCCTGGCTTCGACTTCTAAGGCGCCCTGCTTTTATCGGCCCTGCTGTCACGCCGCTGGTTCAGCGGCGTTCAAGGACGCTCATGCCCGCCTCGCGCGGGCATGAGCGCTTGGCGCCTGCGACCAGGGCCGCAAGGCGTCAGGGGTATTTGCGCTGATTTACGCTTAACGGATCTCGGCCGTTTGGCGCCGGAAACTCGCCGCGGCATGCCGCCCAGGCAACTGGTCGCCCTCGCCGAACAACTTGTTGCGCAGCGTACCGTCGCCGTAAGCGGTTTTGTACAGCCCGCGGTTCTGCAACTCCGGCACCACCAGATCGATGAAGTCCTCGTAACTCTCGGGTACGACCGTGCGGCTGAGATTGAAGCCGTCGACGCCGGTTTCCTCGACCCACGCCTGCAGTTCGTCCGCAACCTGAGCAGCGCTGCCGACAATGGCCGGATAGCGGCCGCCCAGCTCGAACATCTCAAGCAGCGTGCGACGGGTCCAGCCGTGCTGCTTCGCCGTGCGCGTCGCCGATTCGATCGCGTTGGTGGGAGCATAGTCGACCGGCGCGTCGAGATCGTATTGCGCGTAGTCGATGCCGGTACTAGCCGCGAAATGCGCGAGCCCTGCTTCACGGCTCGCATAACGCAGGTAGTCGGCGTATTTCTCGCGCGCCTCCTGTTCGGTGTTGCCGGTCACCACCGCCGCCCCCACGAAAATCTTGACGTCGTCCGGTTGCCGCCCGGCCTGCACCAGTTGCTCGCGCAACGTGCACACCGTCTCGCGTCCGACCGCCCGGTTCGGCGGCGAGATAAAGACGCATTCGGCGTGCCGCGCCGCAAAGTGCTGGCCACGCCCGGAGCTGCCCGCCTGGAACAACACCGGCGTGCGTTGCGGCGACGGCTCGGCGAGGTGGTAGCCCTCGACGTTGTAGTAGCGCCCCGCGTGCTTTACCTGATGCACCTTGGCCGGATCCGCATAGAGGCGGCCGGCCTTGTCGCGCAGCACCGCGTCGTTTTCCCAACTGCCTTCCCAGAGCTTGTAGAGAATCTCGAGATACTCGTCCGCGCGCTCGTAACGCTCGTCGTGCGGCAGTTGCTCGTTGAGCCCCATCGCCCGTGCCGCGCTGTCGAGGTAGCCGGTCACGATGTTCCAGCCAATCCGCCCTTGCGTCAGATGATCGAGCGTCGAAAAGCGCCGTGCGAGCAGATAAGGCTGCTCGTAGGTGAGATTGACCGTCACGCCGAAGCCCAGGTTCTCGGTCACCGCCGCCATTGCCGACACCAGTAGCGTGGGGTCGTTGACCGGCAACTGGATCGACTCGCGCAAGGTGACGTCCACGTTGTGCTGGTAGACGTCGTAGACGCCCACGATGTCGGCCAGAAACAGGCCGTCGAACAGTCCGCGCTCGAGCGTGCGTGCCAGGTTGGTCCAGTACGGCAGCAGGCGATAGTCCGTCGAGCGGTCGCGCGGATGGGTCCACAGGCCATGGTTGATATGGCCGACGCAGTTCATGTTGAACGCGTTGAGCAGAATCTGTTTCTTCGCCATCACAAGGCTCCGTGCCGCGGCGGCAGCTTGTCGTTGAGATAGAAGTTGCCCACCGCATGATACTTCCAGCGCACCGGATCATGCAGTGTGTGGGTGCGCGCGTTGCGCCAGAAACGGTCGAGGCCGAGGCCATCGAGCGTGGCAGCGGTGCCGGCCAGTTCGAACAGGCGCGAGCCCGCGTCCAGCGACACGGTGGTGGTCAGCGCCCGCGCCTCGGCCACGGCGACCGATGCCTCCGCCACCGAGCGATCGGTGGAGTTCGCCTGGGCTGCGTCGACGAAGCGGCCCGCGCGGCGCAGCAACGCCTGCGCCGCGCGCAGGCGCACCGCAAGATCGCCGAACTGCGCGATGGTCAGCGGATCGTCGGCGGCACGCTCGACCTTCGCGTCGATCCATGGCCGCGAACGCTCGCGCACGAACTGCAAGCCGGCATCGAAGGCACCGCGTGCCTGGCCTAGATCGATCGCCGCGTGGATGATCTGCGCCAGCGGTCCGATTGTGGTGGCTCGCTCGAACGAGACCTGAAACGGCACGACCCACTCCGGCTCGACACGCACATGCTCGAACTGCACCGAGCCGCTGCCGGTGACGCGTTGGCCGAAACCATCCCAATCGTCGGTGACCGTCACGCCTGGCGTGTCGCGTGGAATGAAGGCCAGATAAGTGACGTCGCGGCCTCCATCATCTGCCACCACCAGCGTGGGAATCCAGTGCGCGTAGAGTGCACCGGTGCAATAGAACTTTCTGCCATCGACATGCCAGCCATCGGCCCCGCGCGTGAGCCGCGTGCGGCGCTTGAAATCCTTGTGGCCGATTTCGGCGAGTGCGTTGCCGAAGCGCTCGCCCGCCAGCACGCGTTGATAGAAAAAGCGCTGTTGCTCGACGCTGCCGCCAACCCGCAGCACTTCGAGCGCGTAGAAATGGTTCTGCGGAATCTGGCCGAGCGAGCCGTCCGCCGCCGAGATAATCGCGCTCACTTCGGCAAGCGTGCCGTTGCGCACGCCTGCACCGCCGAATTCGCGTGGCACGGTGATGCCCCACAAACCGCTCGCGACGAACGCATCGAGCTCGGCCCACGGCAGCCGGCGTTCGCGATCGCGTAGCGCGGCTTCGGGTGCGAATTCCGCAGCGAGGCGCCGCGCGCTCAGCAGAGCCTGCGCGTCGTCAGTAATCAAATCAGGAGTCACAGGCGGGCGCAGTTCGGCAGGCAGTGAATTCGCCGCCACCTCGGCGCGTGTTTCTACAGAGAGATCGAGAGTCATGTTTCAATTCCACGAATGACGCGCGGGCAGCACGTGATTCAGGTGATAGTTGCCAAGCAGATGCAACTTCCAGCGAACCGGATCGTGCAGCGTATGGGTGCGGGCATTGCGCCAATGGCGGTCGAGGTTGTGTGCTGCGCGCGTGGAGGCGGAACCGGCCAGCTCGAACAGCTTTTCGCTCGCTTCCAGCGCGATGCGGGTGGTCAGGATCTTCGCTTCGGCCACCGCGACTGAGGCGCGTGCGCTCGCCTCAGCGTCGATCGATTCATAAGCGGCGATGGCGTCGAGCGTGTGCGCTGTCTCCTGCAGCACCTCATGCGCGGCGTGCAGGTCGATCTGCAGACGGCCGACGTCTGCGATGATGTACGGGTCGTCGGTCGCATGTTCGAGGCCCGAATCGACCCACGGACGAGCACGTTCGCGAACGAAGGCGAGCGTATCGGCAATCGCCGCTTGCGCAATGCCTTGATCGATCGCGGCCTGGATCAACTGCGAGTTGGGTCCGAACAGGCCCGGACGATCGGCGAGTTGCCAGACCGGCAGCACGTCTTGCGGATCGACCGGCACCTGCTCGAACGTCACCGTGCCGCTAGCCGTCGTGCGTTGGCCGAACGAACTCCAGTCGTCCACCACCGTCAGGCCCGGTGCATCGCGTGGCACCCAGACTTGCACGGCGCGGCCTTCGTCGTCCGTTGCGCGGGCTGGAACGCGATGCGCAAACAGCGCACCGGTCGAATAGAAACGCTGGCCGTTCAGGCGCAAGCCATCGGGAGTCGAGGTGAGGCGCGTCGTACCCTGAAGAATCGTGTTGACGCTCGCCGAGCGGCGTTCCGGACCGGCATTACCGAGCCGCTGGCCGGCCAGCACCTCGCCATACAAGCGAGCTTTCTGCGCCGGCGTGCCGATCTCGCGCAGCACGCCCAGCACACCGAAATGGTTCTGTGGAATCTGGCCCAACGCCGGATCGGCCGCACACAGGATCACAAAGACTTCCGCCAGGGTTGCATACGACACGTCGGCGCCGCCGTATTCGCGCGGCACCGTGATCGCGCCCAGGCCGCTGTCGGACCAGAGATCCAGTTCGGCCCAGGGCAGCAGGCGTTTGCGGTCTCGCTCGGGTGCGCCTGCGGCGAACTGTTCAGCCAGGGTGCGCGCGGCAGCGAGCGCTTGCGCATCATCGGCAATGCGCTGCACGCGCGCTGGGTCGGGGCGCCGCGGTAGAAGCGCCGCGGCAGAAGAAGACTCGAGAGTGGACATGATGGTTCGTACCGACAGAGGTGACACCCGTCCGCCCGCAGCGCTTCACTCCCTTTTGACGGAGAGGCGCACAGCCTGCGTAACGCTTGTGGCGAACAGGTTGAACCGTCTATTGGAACAGCCGGGGCTCGCCACGCCTACTATCGAATTGGAACTTGCTTATGAGGAATCGCGCTTTTCCGATCGCGCCCCGTCACGGAGCGCTACGGGTGTGCCCGCCGCCACTCAGGCTAGCGTGGCGTCCTTCGTGACGATCTTGCGCGGAATCAGCTTCAACTCGTAGAAGGTGTCCGCAATTCGTTGCTGTTCCGCGAGCACCTCGGCGTCGATCGGCTTGTAGACGTGCGCATAGTGCTCAAGACCGATTTGAATGACCGAGGCGTCGATCCCTTGAATGGGCGCGAGCTCGGCAGCCGCCGCAGCCGTGTTCTGCTTCACCCATTGCCCTTCCTTGCCGAGTTCGTCCATGACGAGCGCGATCACGTTCTGGCGCTTTTGCGCGAACTCGCGCTGGCTGAGAAAGAACTCGTGATGACTCGCGACGCCCTGCGCATCGGCCAGCAGGCGCGCGTTGCCCTGCGTCTGCGCGGAGGCAAGAAACGGATCCCAGATCGCCCATGCGTCGACTGCGCCCTGCTCGAGAGCCGCGCGCGCATCGGCGGGCGCCAGATAGACGGGCTGGATATCGCCGAAGTCGAGACCGTTCTTGCGCAGCAGCGCGACAATGAACCAGTGCACGTCCGAACCCCGATTGAACGCGATCTTCTTGCCCTTCAAATCGGTCACTGCCTTGATAGGCGAGTTCTTAGGGACGACGACGCCTTCAGCATGAGGCGTTGGAATTTCGTATGCGGTATAGACGAAGTCCGCTCCCGCGGCCTGCGCGAACACCGGTGGCGCCTCGCCGACATAACCGAAATCGATTGCACCGACGTTCAGCCCCTCCAGCAACTGCGGCCCCGCCGGAAACTCGTTCCACGAGACCTTGATGCCAAGCGGCGCGAGCCGCTTTTCCAGCGCGCCATGCGCTTTTAGCAGCACGAGCGTGCTGGCGGATTTCTGATAGCCGATCCTGAACTGGTCGGGCTGGAACTTGGCCCACGCTGGCAATGTGGCGCCTGCCAGAGTCGCGCCCAAGGCGCCAAGGAAAGCCCGGCGGCCCGGGAGTGTCGAGTGGTTCATCGTCGCGCGTCCATGATTGATGCTTACGTTTCCAATGCAGCCAGAAATCTTACGCGACATGCTCGATGCATCGAAATGATCTTTCGCGGTAAGCAAATATCCGCTTGTGGATAGAGCGGGTTCGCGCTTTTCTTATATGCCCTGGCGGATTTAGTAACGAACGGAAAAGTATTTGCCAGCGAGCTTCCTGGTTACATAGGATTCGGCCATCATCAACCACATGACTACTGTGTCTCATGAATAAAAGAAATCTGCTGAAAACCGCGCTGGCCACCGTTGTGTTCGGCCTGGGTGTCGCCACCTCGCAACTCTCGGTGGCTGCACCGCAAACCTTGCGCGTCGGCATCATGTCCGGTGAAGATGAGGACGTCTGGCGCGTGGTCGCCGCGAACGCCGCCAAGCAAGGCCTCACCATCAAGATCACGACGTTCTCCGATTACACGCAACCCAACGAGGCGCTCTCGGAACACGACCTGGACGCCAATTCGTTCCAGCACAAGCCGTATCTCGACGCGCAGGTCAAGGCGCGCGGCTACAAGATCGTGCCGGTGGGCTTTACCTACGTGCAGCCGATTGGCCTGTACTCGCGTAAGGTGAAGTCGGTGGCCGATATTCCGGATGGCGCCACCATCGCCGTGCCGAACGATCCGAGTAACGAAGGACGCTCGCTGCTGTTGCTGCAGGCACAGCATCTGATCACGCTGCGCGCCGATGTCGGCCTGCTGCCGACTGCCCGCGACATCGCGGACAACCCGAAGCACATCCACATCAAGGAACTCGACGCGGGTATCGTCGGCCGTGCGATCGGCGACGTGGACGCTGCTGTGATCAACACGGACTGGGCCATCAAGGCCGGCATCAAGATCCCGCAGGAACGGATCGCACAGGAGCAGGTGAACGGCAATCCGTACCGCAACTTCCTCGCTGTCAACGAGAAAGACGCGAATTCGCCGTGGGTAAAGACACTCGTGCAGAGTTATCAGCAGCCGAACGTGGCGGCGGAAATTCTGAGTGTCTATCACGGTGCGACGCTGCCGGCGTGGAATGAGGCAAGCCACTAAGCGCAGCGTCAGCGCAAAGCCTTAACGACTTTTTTAAACAAAACGGAGGACCGTCAAACGACGGCCCTCCGTTCCAGGCAATACTCACTACCTCAGCGCTGCGGCCCGCCTACCAGGCCAAACCGCAGCGCCCCGCCCTCACTTCTGCTGCTTCAAATACTGCTGCACATCCTTCATCGTCACCGTACCGCTACGCGCGGTATCGATCTGATCGAAGTGCGCCGCCACATAACCAAGCCCGGCGGTTTGCGCCTGGGCCTTCGTAATGGCAGCACCGTTCTGCAGCGCCCCTTCCTCACCGAGACTGCTGACAAGACGCTGTTGCGCTTGACGTTGCAGCGTGACACCCGTAGTGGGCGCCGTCGCCGCGTTGTGCGCACGCGGAAAGAACGGACCATCGACACCGCCGCCGTTCGCCGGCACCGCATCGGAGACCGACTGCACCGACGTGGCGTAGGCACCAGCCGCAGCGCCGCACAGAACCGTTGCCGCAGCCACGTACCGCAAGACAGGAATAAAACGCATGAGATGACTCGCAAGAAAAGCGAGCTGGCTGCCCTTTCACCACAGCCGGCTCAGTGTGAACTCAGTGTGAACTTAAGGAGCAACTTTCATCGCGGCGAGCGTCGGCGTCCCAGCGGGACTTTCGTCCGACCACGCAGCGGGCAGATTGGCGAGCGACAGCGCCCCGCCGATCGGCGTACCCGAGAAATACGTCTTCAGGTCTGCCTTCATCTGCGGCCGCGCGTTGTTGTCCAGGTAGATCATGTGGCCGCCAGGATAGAACGTGACCTGCAGGTTCGCGTTCAGGCCGGAAACCGTCTGCAGACGCGCCAACTGGTTCTCAGTCAGGAAATACGGCGTCGCCAGATCGTGATAGCCGTTCTCCGACAACACCTTCAACTGCGGATTCAGCGTAAGCGCCGCCAGCAGGTCCGGAATCGTATCCGGCACAGCCTGGCCGCCGTGGCTGAAGTCCCACGAGCCGATGATGTCGTTGTTCAGCGTCTGATACGTCGCGTTCGGCGCGTTGTAGCCGAGATACGCCGGCATCTGCGTGGCGAGCGCCGTAGTGAACGGCTGCGAGATCAGGATGTCCGACGGATCCCCATCAGCCACCAGGCGCGGATCGCTGCTCGGCAGCAAGACACGGCCATCGTAACGGCCGATCGTCGAACCCGGCACCAGCGAAGTGCCGTAGTACGCGTTGCCGAAGTACGCATTCAGCGCTTGCGGCGACACGTTCGTGAGGCTCGACCACGACGCGATCGTGTTGTTGCTCGGGAACACCGGCGGCGTGGTGAGTACCGGCGAGCCAGCGAAGTTGTTGGTCGGACCATACTGGGAGAGCGACGCATACTGCGTGGTCACGAAGTTCTGGATCTGTTGCGCGTACGCACCCAGATTGGTCGGCGCCGGCGAGACCTGGTTGAAGTACGCGGCAACCTGTGCGTAGGTCACAAAGTAGCCGATCATCGAATCCGTGCTGTATTTCAGCTCGATCGGGTAGTCGGCAGCATTGCTGTTCGTGATGGCATTCGTTTCGCCCACGTCCGCGAAGTAATTCAAAATGGACGATTGCAGCACGATCCCGGTCAGATGAACCCCGGCCGACTCCAGAGAGAGCGCCAGCATGTTGGTGCGCGGCGTGCCATACGACTCGCCGTACAGATAGATCGGCGAACTGTTGCGGTTGTTCACCGTCAGGTAGCGCTGGATGAAATCGCGCATCACCCGCACATCCGGATCCGCGCCCCAGAAGGTCTGGTTGGTATTCGGCGCGATCGCTTCGGACAGACCCGTGCCCGGGGGATCGATAAACACCATGTCGGTGGTGTCGATCAGGCTTTCCTGATTGTCGACCAGCGGGAAGTTCGGCCAGTTGGTCATCTGCGGGTCAGGCGTCGCGACGCGGGTCGGCGCGAACGAGCCAAGCCGCAGCCATACGGACGACGAGCCGGGGCCGCCGTTATAGAAGAACGTGACCGGACGCGGTGCACCGTTGGTCGAAGGAGCGGTGTACGCCACGTACGACATCGTCGCCTGTGGATTGCCGTTCGGATCGCTGGCGGTCAAGTGGCCGGTGGTGGTCGTGTAGTTGACCGTCGTGCCGCCGACGCTCCATTGATGATGCGTGATGGCCGCCTTTTCGGCAACCTGAGCGGCGCTCAGGCTGTCGCCGCCCTTGGGCGAATACGCGACCGGATCGGTGAACGTCTGGTCGGCCTGAGTCGGCGTATCGTTGCTGCCGGAGACGCCGCCGCCGCAACCCGCGGTTGCGAGAATCCCGGCGGCCAATGCCACTTCCGCGATGCGCCGGACCTGACCCGCCCAAACGGCAGGCACTCCTCGTTGTGTTTCTTTCATCTTCGTCCTGTTTTTAGTGGTACGAAACAACCCCTGCTCTGCTTTAACGCTGCACTGCTACTGCGTGCTACTACCACGTGCCGCTATTGCGGCGTCCCGGGCGCCCCGCCGTGCTGCTGACGGGAACGCCCGGGATCCACCCAACCGCTTCTGCTGAAACGCTTCGTTAAGCCGTTGTCGAGGAGGAGCCCGACAGCAGATCCCACCAGCTGTGCAGCAGGCTGGCGATCATGCTGAACAGGTCCGCCGGGCTGCCGGTATCGCTGCTGCCGCTGTTGCCGCTGTTGCCGTTCGAGGCGCTCGCCGGTGCCGAACCGAAGTCCGTATTCAGCTGTGCGATGTTGAAACTGCCCCAGCCCGTGTCGAAGTCAAAACCCGTCGTGGCGCTGTAGCCATACGTGACGCCGTTCTGGGTGATGCCGTTGTTACCCGACACGACGCTGTGCACGAGGCTCGGATCGGACGACGCCCGGCTATAGATCGTCGAGGCGGGGAACGCCAGCCCGTTGTTGTTGGCCGACTGCACGCGTGCCCAGATGCCGGAGAAGATCGGCGCCGCGAGGCTCGTACCGCCAACCACGTTCGAATCGTTCGGACCGTAGCCGGGGATCGTGCCGGTGGTTTGCCCCGCATAGACCAGAATCGCGCCGCTGGCACTGTCCGCATCGAAGCCGATATCCGGCACGGTGCGTTGCTGGTTGCCGGTGACGGACGACTGCCAGCTCGGCGCCGTTTCGTACTGGCTCACCCCGCCGCCCGTGGCCCACAGCGCACCCGTGTTGTCGAGCCCGGAGTTCCAGACGGTTTCGTGGTCGTATTGGCCGTTGGTCGTGTAGAGCGACGTACCGCCCACCGCGATCACATAGGGCGAAGTCGCCGGTTCGCCGACGCTATAGGTGCTCAGGTTCGACGGCGGCACGCCGTTCTGGCATTCGTACACGCCGTGGTCGCCTGCCGCGACCGAGAACGTCTGCCCTTGCGCCATCCCCACCTTGAAGATCGCATCGTCGGCGGACTGCGAACCGCCTTGCTGCGCGTCGGCCTCGCAGACACCCAGCGACACGTTGATCACCTTGGCGATGTTGTCGGTGACCGCCTGGTTATAGGCAGCCGTGATGTCGCTCAGATTCATCGACGGCGCGTCGTAGAACATCAGCTGATTGACTGCACCGCCCGCGGCGCCGACGATCGACTGGCTGTCCAGGTTCCATTCGACCGTGCCGGAGGTATCGCTGTAGTCGCTACCCGACGCGCCGGTTTGCACGACATTGGTCTGCACTGTGCCGAGCGAGTTGTTGCTGGTGAAGGTCTGCAGATCTGATAAGGTCTGCGTAAGATCGCCTTCAGAAATAATGCCGATCGTCGTGCTTGAAGCCGTCGGCGTGCTGCCGGCGCCATACAGGCTCGAAAATTCGACCGGATTGTGCGGGGTCACGACGGCCTGGGCAGCCTGGGCGGTCGCGCTCTTGCGTGCCGACAGCGCGACGCTTGCGCCCGGCTGGGCCGGCTTGGCAAGGTGATAGTTGGTATGGGCGGTCACGACGTTCTGCAAGCCGAGCACCGTATCGACCACATCGGCGAGAGCAGAGGGCACCTGGGCATCGCTCGAGTTAGCGTAGACCTGGCGGCCGGCGTCGTTAAACTGCACGAGGCTCGTGTTGAACGCCGCCTTTGCCGTTGCTGCTGTACCGTCGGCCGTCACCAGCATCCGGTTCTTCGCCACCTGGACGTTCGTGAAGCCAGCCTGAATCAGGTAGCGCTGGACCGCCGCCACTTGCGCCTCGGTCGGCGCGTAGGTGTCGAGCACCTGTTGCGGCGTCAGATATTGGCGGAAATTCGGGCTGCCGGGTTGATTGACCTCATGAATAAACTTTTCCAGAGCCTGCTGATTACGCAGTTTCAGCGTGACTACGACATGTAATGGTTTATTCGCGGCCACCGCGGCAGTCGCATTGGAAGCGGCCTGCGGTGCGACCAATACACCACTCGCCAAAGTATTCTTTTGCGGTGCAATAAATGCACGGGTTTTAGTGGAAACCCAGTCCTGTGAATTGACCTGGGCGTGAGCCGCCGAAACCAGAAGGCCGCCCGAAGATAATCCGATTAACGATAAAACCGAGATACGACGCGTTGCTGTCGAAAAACGTGCAACAAAAGACGATGCCTGTATTGGCATAATGCCTCCTCGTGAGAACAAGCGGCCACCTGCTGACCAGCACGGTAGTGCTGGGCTAACAAAATGTATTGAATTACGTGAGATACACGCTCTCCATCACACCTATCCCCGAAGCTTGTAATTTTTAGTAATTGGGATATTAGCGGAACCGTTTGAACTGGCAAGACGCCAATAAAGATTTTACATAGGTAAAATTCTCGTGCGTTTTGAATCGTGAAGCGCCTTACATTTGATAATCCAGAAGATTTCTATTCGACTTGAATGATCGGTTTTAAATTCCGATATTCGGGTAATCCCGCATGTAATCATTACCTTGCGATTTGTGATAAGAAATCCACAGAAACGGGATTTGCCTGAGCAGGCACTGCCGCCGGATTGAGGCTGCGCGGCAAGGTGCGTTCCGGCTCGCCCGCCGCACCCAAAGCTGCCCCCTGCCAGCCCAATCTGGCACAATTTACCCTCACAATTCCTCTGATGGCCCTTCCCGCCATCGGTGTAGCGTCATATGCTTGCCCGAATCGGGCGAATCCGTGCGTTCAGCGCAGCGCCCCGCGTATCAATCCGTCAGAGAGACATCGAACATGGCCACCGTCACGCCACGCGCAAGCAACGCCAACCTGTCGGGCTTGCTCAGCAGCGGCAGGCTCACCCTCGGCACGCGCATCGTGCTCAGCTTCGGCGCGCTGTTCCTGCTCATGGTCGTGATGGCCGTGATTTCCTATACGCGCCTGCGCGCCATCGACGATGAGGCCGTGAGCCTGCGCCGCGATTCAGTGCCCGGCCTGTACTACGCCACGGCGCTGCGCGCGGCGTCGAACCAAAGCTATGCCGCCCTCGAACGGGCTCTCTTCGTCGACCCCGACACGCCCAGCATGATGCGCGACCTCGACCTCCTGCCGGACTCCCTGCGCGACTTCGACAAGGTCACGGCCGACTACCAGACCACGGTCTTCCGCGACGACGACCGCGAACGCTTCAACAGCTTCAAGACCGCCTACGACCAATACATCCAGCTCTTCAACGACGCGGCGAATCAGGCCCGTACCTCGCGGCCGGCCGCCCAGGCGGACTTCGTCCATCTGACGCCCGCATGGGACAACGTGATTCGCGCCGCCAACGCACTGGTCGCGGAAAACCACTCGCAGGCCGACGACTCCGCTGAGCTGATCCGCAACTCAGTCACCGGCACCGAAGTCACGCTGGCCACCGCTCTCGGCATCGTGCTGCTGGTCGCGCTCGTGACCGGCTATACGTTGTTTCGCGCCGTCACGGTGCCGATGGCACGGCTCGTCGAAGTGCTCGACATCATGCGTACCGGCAATCTGGCGCAGCGTCTGAACCTGCGCCGCAGCGACGAGTTCGGCACGCTGGAGAACGGTTTCAACCGCATGGCGGAAGAATTGACGAGCCTGGTGTCGCAGGCGCAGAAGTCGTCGCTGCAGGTCACGACTTCGGTCACCGAGATCGCCGCCACCTCCAAGGAACAGCAGGCCACGGCGAGTGAAACCGCCGCGACCACGACCGAGATCGGCGCCACCTCCCGCGAAATCTTTGCGACCTCGCGCGACCTGCTGCGCACCATGAACGAAGTGGCCGGCGTGGCGGAGCAATCGGCGACGCTGGCGGGTGCAAGCCAAAGCGGCCTGACGCGCATGGAAGACACCATGCGCAGCGTCATGGAGGCGGCCGGTTCGGTCAACGCCAAGCTGTCGATCCTCAATGAGAAGGCCGTCAATATCAATCAGGTGGTGGCGACCATTACCAAGGTGGCCGATCAGACCAACCTGCTGTCGCTGAACGCCGCGATCGAAGCCGAAAAGGCTGGCGAATACGGCCGCGGTTTCGCAGTGGTCGCCACCGAAATCCGCCGGCTTGCCGACCAGAACGCCGTGGCGACCTACGATATCGAGCAGACCGTCAAGGAAATCCAGTCGGCGGTCTCAGCCGGTGTGATGGGCATGGACAAGTTCTCCGAGGAAGTGCGCCGCGGCATGCGCGACGTGCAACTGGTGGGCGGCCAGCTCTCGCAGATCATCAATGAAGTACAGACGCTCGCGCCGCGCTTCCAGCTAGTCAACGAGGGCATGCAGACCCAGGCCACCAGCGCGGAGCAGATCACCCAGGCGCTGTCGCAACTGTCCGAGGCCGCGCAGCAGACCGCCGAGTCGCTGCGTCAGTCGTCGCAGGCGATCGACGACCTCACGCTGGTCGCCAATCAGTTGCGCACCGGGGTGTCGCGCTTCAAGATCGACGCTTGACGACTATCTTGCGCACCTGGTACGTCTCGTACACACGCTAAACACGGGCCATCGCGATGCTCTTCCTCCTGTTCGATCTGGACGGCGACCGCTACGCGCTCGACGCGGCCGGGATTGTCGAGGTGCTGGCGCTCGCGCCCACCAAGTCGGTTCCCGGCGCGCCCGCGTGGGTGGCCGGGATGTTCGAGCGGCACGGCGAGCCCGTGCCGGTGATCGACGTGTCGCAACTCGCGCTCGGACGCCCTGCCCGCCAGCTTCGCTCCACCCGCCTCATACTGGTCCGTTACCGTGCAGACGAGGCCGGACCGTCGGCCATGCATGACGGCGGCGGCGAGCCGGCGGCGCATCTGCTGGGCTTGATCGTCGAGCGCGCCACCCAGACCCGGCGCATCGAACGCGAGCGTTTCGCGGAGAGCGGCCTCGCCACCCCGCATGCGCGCTGGCTCGGTCCGGTCGCCAACGATGGCATGGGCCTCGTGCAATGGGTCGAGGTGCAGCAGATGCTGGGCGACGACGTCAAAGCCCTGCTATTTCCGCCCGCCGCCGCGGCACAACCCTTGGCCTCTTTGTGACGAGCGACCTGACTGTCCCACTGAACTACGATCCAAGCGACTTCCTGAACCACGACCTGCACAACAAGCTGACGCGCCCGATGAATGCCACCGACCCATGCTTCGAAGCCTGGCTCTCGCAGGAGACCGGGATCGACGCGTCCTCGCTGGGCATCAACGCACTGGAGCGCGCCGTGCTGGAGCGCGTGCGGGCAACACAGTCGGCCGCATCCGCCGAGTCCGTTACCGGCCTCGCAGACGGCGCGGTGCACGCTTACTGGCAGTTGCTGAACAGCTCGCCGGACGAGCGGCTCGCGCTCGTCGAAGTGCTGGTGGTGCCCGAGACCTGGTTCTTCCGCGACCGCGAGGCGTTTGTAGCGCTGGCCCGGCTCGCCAACGAAAAGCTGGTGCGCGATCCGTCGCGTGTGGTGCGCGTGCTGAGCGTGCCGTGTTCGAGCGGGGAAGAACCGTATTCGGTGGCGATGGCGCTGCTCGATGCGGGGATCGCGGCGGAGCGTTTTACGATCGACGCGCTGGACATCAGCGCTCGCGCGATCGAACTGGCGCAACAGGGCGTCTATGGACGCAATTCGTTTCGCGGCGGCGAATACGCGTTCCGCGATCGCCATTTCAGCCGAACCGACGCGGGATGGGTACTGAATGAGCGCATCCAGCAGACCGTGCGCTTCGCGCAGGCGAATCTGTTCGAGCCGTCGCCCACCGGCGGCGCACGCTACGACTTTATTTTCTGCCGCAACGTGCTGATCTATTTTCACCGCGACGCTCAGGATCGCGCGATCCATCTGCTCGATGCGCGGCTGGCCGACGATGGCACGATCTTCGTCGGACCGGCCGAAACCGGTTTGATGATGCGCCATACGCTGAGTTCGGCGCGCATTCCGCTGGCGTTCGCGTTTCAGCGCACGCCGCCCGAGGAAGCGGCGCAGTGGCGCTTTACGCTATTCGGTAAGGCCGCGAACGCGGGTGTGGCGGCGGGCTACGCTGCGGTAGCGGCGCCTCACGGCCTGGCCGGCGCACCGGGTACGGATGGCATGAGCAAAACGCCGACGCTGCCGTTCACGCAAGCGGCCAGCGCCTTCGTGCCTGCCAGCGCTCCGGCGTCCGCGCCCGCCTTCAGCCCGCCAGCGCTAAAACCACCCCCTGCCGCGCCGCGCAAGGCAAAACCTGCGTCTGCCCTCGGCCACGCAACGCCAGCCCTCTCGGCCACGCCAGGCGTGTCGCTGGCCGAAGCGCGCCAACTCGCCGACGCCGGCCAGTTCGACAAAGCCGAGCGCGTGGCGCATGAGTTCGTCATTGTGCACGGGCCGCATGCCGATGCGTTTTATCTGCTCGGCCTGATCGCCGACGCCCAGGGCCACGCCGCCGACGCGAGCGACTATTACCGCAAGGCGCTCTATCTCGAGCCCGCGCACTACGAAGCGCTCACGCATCTGGCGGCGCTGCTCGACGTGACCGGCGACAGTGCCGGCGCCCAGCAACTCATGCGGCGTGCGCAACGCGCCGCGGCAAAAGCCGCGCCGCCAGGCGACGCGCCCTTGAACTCACCACGAGGCGCGCATGGCTCACGGCGCCATTGAGACGACGGGCGCGGTTACGTTCGTCGACGATTGCTGGAATCGGATCGGCACCCGCGGCGATGGCTCGTGCCCGAAGCTGGCCGAGCATTTCCGCTGCCTGAACTGTCCGGTGTTCGCACAGGCGGCGGCGCGGCTGCTGGATCGACCGCTTAGCGACGCGGAACTCGCCGAATCGGCCGCTGAATCGGCCACAACAACGCCGCAAACGCTCTCGCGCGAGCAGGTGGCGCCGAAACCGGAGGTGTCCAAAACCCAGCACGACTCGGCGGCAACCCAGTCTGCACTGGTATTTCGGATTGCCGACGAATGGCTCGCGCTGCCGACCGCCGCGCTACGCCATGTGGACGACATTCGCCCGATCCACTCCTTGCCGCACCGGCGCAACCGCGTCGTGCTCGGGCTCGTCAATATTCGCGGCGTCCTCACCGTTGCAGCCTCGCTCGGCGAGCTGCTGCATCTGGATCGTGCGGCCGGCGGCAAGTACGCCGCGCGCAACGGTTACGCACGGATGCTGGTAGCCGCGCATCGCGGCGAGCCGGTCGCCTTCCCCGTGGACGAGGTCGAAGGCGTGGTGCGCTTCGACGCCAATGGGCTGCTGCCGGTGCCGACTACGCTGGCGCACGCCAGCGCCTCGCATGCGCGCGGTGTGCTTGTCTGGCGCGAGCGGAGCGTCGGCCTGCTCGACACCGACCGCGTGTTCGAATCGCTCGCCCGGAGTTTGCGATGAGTCTCGACGACGATCTGAGCCGCCGCTCATTGCTCGACCTGTTCCGCGAAGAGGCGCAAACGCAAACGCGGGTGCTGTCCGGCGGTTTGCTGGCGCTCGAGCACGCGCCGACCGATGCGGCGCAACTCGAGGCGTGCATGCGCGCCGCACACTCGTTGAAGGGGGCGGCGCGCATCATCGGCCTGCAGGATGGCGTCGACATTGCGCATCTGATGGAGGAGTGCTTCGTGGCGGCGCAACGCGGCACGCTACGGCTCTCGGCTGCCCATATCGACGAGTTGTTGCGCGGAGTCGACCTGCTGCTGCGCGCCGGCGACGCGGATGCGGCGGCCGCGCTCACGCGAGCCGAAGTCGACGCGTTCGTAGCGCGCCTGTCGGCCTTCAGTTCTACGCTGGATCAAGCGCCGGGCACCCAGGAAAACGCCGCGCTTCCTTTTGCCTGGGGCGAAAGTTTCGCTGAAGGCGCAGCAGCAGACTCTGACGACGACGCGACGATGCGCGCGGCGCTCGCCATCCTTGGTGCTGATGCGGCCAAACTGTCCGTCAGCCCTCTCGAGACGGCGCCAGCCATAGAGGGCGCGGCCAGCGAAGGCGAACGTGCGACCAGCGAAGCGCCCGCAGCCGAGCCGCTGGCCACGCCGACCCGGCCACCTGCTGCCACACCCGCCGCCAACTTCAGCGCGCCGCAGAACCTCCACGGCGCGCGCGATCCCGAGCGTATGCTGCGCGTACGCGCCGACAACCTGGACCGGCTGCTGAGCCTGTCGGGCGAGTCGCTGGTCGAATCGCGCTGGCTCAAGCCGTTTGCCGAATCGATGCTGCGCGTCAAGCGCACCCAGCGCGACGCGGCACGCGCGCTCGACACCTGTTACGAAACGCTCGCCGAGCGCCTCGAACCGCAGGCGCTAGCGGCGCTCGACGCCGTGCGGCAGACGCTCGGCACCATGCAGCACCTGCTGGCCACGCGCATCGACGAGCTCGACCGCTTCGATCGCCGCAGCAGCCACCTTGCGCAACAGTTATACGACGAAGCGCTGCAATGCCGCATGCGTCCGTTCGGCGACGCGACCCACGCCTATCCGCGCATCGTGCGCGACCTTGCGCGTTCGCTCGGCAAGCGCGTGCGTTTTTCGGTGGTGGGCGAATCGACCCAGATCGATCGCGACATCCTCGACATGCTCGATGCGCCGCTCGGTCATCTGCTGCGCAATGCGCTCGACCACGGCGTCGAAGCACCCGAAGTGCGTCTCGCGCGCGGCAAGCCTGCCGAAGCCACGCTGACGCTCGAAGCCCGGCATAGCGCCGGCAAGCTGCTGATCAGCGTCAGCGACGACGGCGCCGGTGTCGACCTCGACGCCGTGCGCGACGCCATCGTGCGCCGGCAACTGGCCGACTGGGAAACCGCCGCGCGGCTGTCGGATCAGGAACTGCTCGACTTTCTGCTGCTGCCCGGCTTCTCGATGCGCGCCCACGTGACCGACGTTTCGGGGCGCGGCGTCGGACTCGATGCGGTGCACGAAATGGTCAAGGCGGTACGCGGCACCGTGCGCATCGTCACCGAACCCGGACATGGCACGCGCTTCGTGCTGCAGTTGCCGCTCACGCTCTCGGTGATCCGCAGCCTGCTCGTGCAGGTCGGCGGCGAGGCTTACGCATTCCCGCTGGCCCACGTGCGCCGCACGCTGGAACTGGCGCGTGGCGAGATCGACATGCTCGAGGGGCAACAGCACTTCGCCTTCGACGGCCGGCCAGTGGGTCTTGTCACCGCGCACCAGTTGCTCGGCACCGATGTGCCCGCCGAAGCGCGTGCCAATGTAGCGGTGGTCGTGATCGGCGACGAGCGCGGCACCTATGGCATCGCCGTCGACCGCTTTCTCGGCGAGCGCATGCTGGTGGTTCAGCCGCTCGACAGCCGGCTTGGCAAGATCAAGGACATTGCCGCTGGCGCATTGATGGAAAATGGCGAGGCGGTGCTGATCGTCGACGTCGAAGACCTGCTGCGCTCGGTCGACAAGCTCGTGCGCGGCGGCCAGCTCGACAAGGTGCAGCGCGCGCACGGCGTCGCCGCACGCACCCGCAAGCATGTGCTGGTGGTCGAAGATTCGCTGACGGTGCGCGAACTCGAGCGCAAGCTGCTGGAAAAGCGCGGCTATACGGTCACCGTCGCGGTAGATGGCATGGACGGCTGGAACGCCTTGCGCAACACCCACTACGACCTGGTGGTCACCGACATCGACATGCCGCGCATGGACGGCATCGAACTGGTCACGCTGATCAAACGCGACGCGCTTTTGAAAAGCGTGCCGGTGATGATCGTGTCATATAAGGATCGCGACGAAGATCGCCGCCGGGGGCTCGATGCCGGCGCCGATTATTATCTGGCCAAGGGCAGCTTCCACGACGAAGCGCTGCTCGATGCGGTGCACGACCTGATCGGAGAAGCCCAAACATGAACATCGGCATCGTCAACGACTTGCCGCTTGCGGTGGAGGCCATGCGCCGCGCGATCGCCTTGCGGCCGGAGCATCGCGTGCTATGGGTAGCCACCGACGGCGCTCAGGCGGTGGACTTCTGCCTGGCGCAACCGCCCGACGTGGTGCTGATGGACCTGATCATGCCGAAGTTCGACGGCGTCGAGGCGACCCGCCGCATCATGGCGCAGGCACCCTGCGCGATTCTCGTCGTGACGAGCAGCGTCGGCGCGAACGCCTGGCGCGTCTATGAAGCGATGGGCGCCGGCGCGCTCGATGCCGTGGATACCCCGACGCTCGCCGACAACCGCCTGGCCGACGCCTCGCAGCCCTTGCTCGCCAAGATCGACCAGATCGGCCGACTGCTCGACAAGCCGGCGGTCACGCCCACGCCACGCCCCAATGCGATAGTGTCGCGCGGCGCGGCGCCGCTGATTGCGATCGGCGCCTCCGCGGGCGGCCCCAGCGCCCTCGCGGCGGTGCTCGGCAAGCTGCCGGCCGATTTCCCGGGCGCCATTGTGATCGTGCAGCACGTCGACAAGGCGTTTGCCGAGGGCATGGCGCAATGGCTCGACGGCCAGACCGCCCTGAAGGTACGGGTGGCTCTCGACGGCGATCAGCCCACCGCGGGCGAGGCCTTGCTAGCCGCGACCAACGACCATCTGCAGATGAAGCATGGCGGCACGCTCGGTTACACCGGCGAGCCGTCCGCCACACCTTACCGCCCCTCCGTCGACGTGTTTTTTCATAGCGTGGTCGAGCACTGGCGCGCTTCAGCCATCGGCGTGCTGCTCACCGGCATGGGCCGCGACGGCGCCATCGGACTGAAGGCCATGCGCGCGAAAGGCTACCTGACGATCGCCCAGGACCAGGCCAGTTGCGCCGTCTACGGCATGCCCAAGGCTGCGGCCGCGCTCGACGCGGCGCGCCGGATCTTGCCGCTGGGCAGTATTGCGGCGGAACTGACGGCGCACGCCAAACGATGAGCGTGGTATGAATAGAATGAATGGCATGACACGCGCGACGCGCGTTTCCGAAACGGGTAACAAACATGGCAAATGATCAAACCGGCTCGCCTGACCAGCGGGCCACGACGCCAACTGCAAAAGACGGCGCCGACGCGACGCTCGAAGCGGCCCGGGCGGCGCTGCTGACGCCGCCCCCTTCCGAGCAGCCGGTGATGGTGCTGCTGGTCGACGACCAGGCGATTGTCGCGGAGGCGGTGCGCCAGGCGCTCGCCGGCGAGGACGGGATCGATTTCCATTACTGCGCGCGCGCCGACGAGGCGATGAAGGCGGCGGTCCAGACCCGGCCGACCGTAATCCTGCAGGATCTGGTGATGCCCGGCATCGACGGGCTGACGCTCGTCAAGGCCTACCGCGCGACGCCGGCTATCCGCGACGTGCCGATCATCGTCCTGTCCACCAAGGAAGAGCCGGTGATCAAAAGCGCGGCCTTTGCGGCCGGGGCGAACGATTACCTCGTCAAACTGCCGGACCGTATCGAACTGGTGGCGCGCCTGCGCTACCACTCGCGCTCGTACGTCAGCCTGCTGCAGCGCGATGAGGCCTACCGCGCGCTGCGCCAGTCGCAACAGCAACTGATGGAAGCCAATCTGGAACTGCGGCGGCTCACCCATTCGGACGGCCTGACGGGCCTGTCGAACCGGCGCTACCTCGACGAGTATCTGGGCGCCGAATGGCGGCGCGGCACGCGCGATCGGGCGGAAATGTCGCTACTGATGATCGACGTCGACAACTTCAAGCTTTACAACGACACCTACGGCCACGTGGCGGGCGACGAGGTGCTCAAGCAGATTGCCGCGACGGTGGAACGCTGCCTCGGCCGGCCGGGCGACCTTGCTGCTCGCTTTGGCGGAGAGGAATTCGCGGTGGTGTTGCCGGGTACGGAACTGCAGGGCGTGCGCACGCTTGCCGAAAAGATCCGCAGCGAGGTGGAGGCGTTGCAGGTGCCGCACGCCAACTCGTCGACGGGGCAATTCCTGACCATTAGTATCGGCGGGGCGTCGGCGGTTCCGACCATCGAAGCGCCGATGACGTCGCTGATCGAAGCCGCAGACCTCGCGTTGTACAAGGCAAAGCGCGACGGCAAGAATCAGGTGACGCTGACGGGGGATTGAAGCGGGATTGAAGCGGACGGTGGGGTGCAGTGCATGCCGCAGTGTGGCTCGCGCATCAGCACGCACCGTTCAACACCCAGACGGAAACGGGCTCGCCGCGCCAGCGAACTGGCGCGCTACGAGCCCGTAAGCGCCGCGCAGCCCTCCCCGAGGGGGTGCCGGGCCGCGCAGGACCGCCGAGGCGATCAGGAAGCGTTTACCGCGTCCTTGAATGCCTTGCCGGCGGTGAACTTCACCGTCTTGGCCGCAGCGATCTGGATTTCCGCGCCGGTTGACGGGTTACGGCCGACGCGCGCAGCGCGGGCGCCGGTCGAGAACGCTCCGAAGCCGATCAACTGAACGGTTTCTCCTTTCGAGACCGCAGTCGTCACCGCTTCGATGATCGCGTCGATCGACTTGCCGGTGGCCGTCTTGCTTTCGCCCGTCGCTGCCGCAACTGCGTCAATCAGTTCCTGCTTGTTCATTGCACATCCCTTTCTGTATTGATAGAACCGGCGCCTTCAAACAGCGCCAGACCCGCCACCCTACCTCATCCGGGCGCTTCTGCGCAAACCCCCGGCGTCGTAGACGCCAGACGAGACACCCCCGTCGCAGGCTACGACAGGCCCGCGGGCGGCTCAGTTCCCACCCGCCGCACGCCCCATTTTGGGGCATCCAGATACCACCCGGACGAGTGCCGGGAACCGCCATGGTACCGCACCTTCGCCAGCAAAGGCATGCCAGGCATGGGTTTGCGGGAATTCAGGCACTCCATTTCCTGACCCTCGGGGCACCCGGGGCGCGCCGCAACAGGCTCGGCAGCCAAGCCTCCGGGAGCCGGCCGAAAGGCAATTGGCAAGTAAAATAGTCCTCAAATGCTTGGTAACGGGTTTAACAAAGGGTTGCAGTGGTTCAACAACAGCACGGTTTTATTCTGACCCGACATTGGCGTGACACGCCGGCAGGCACGGAAGTCGACTTCTGGCTCGCGACCGACAGCGGCCCGCAACATTTGCGTCTGCCGGCCCAGACCTCGGTCGCGTTCATTCCGGCCGAGCAGCGCCAGCAGGCCGAATGGGTGCTGCGCAACGAACGCCAGGTCGAACTGCGCCCGCTTGCTTTGACCGATTTCCACCAGCGCCCCGTCCTCGGCCTGTATTGCCGCCAGTACCGTCAGTTGCTGAAGCTGGAAAAGCTGCTGAAAGACCACGGCGTCAACGTCTACGAAGCGGATATCCGCCCGCCCGAGCGCTACCTGATGGAGCGCTTCATCACCGCGCCGGTCGTGTTTGGCGGCGAAGCCGCGGGCGCCGGCCGCTGGCTCAATGGCGAGATGAAGCCCGAAACGGCGTATCGCCCCGCTCTGAAGCTCGTCTCGCTCGATATCGAAACCACCGCGCATGGCGAGTTGTACTCGATCGCGCTCGAAGGCTGCGGACAGCGTCAGGTGTATATGCTCGGGCCGCCGAACGGCGACGCCAGCGGTCTCGACTTCGAACTCGAGTATTGCGACACCCGCGCCCTGCTGCTCGAGAGGCTCAACGGCTGGATGGAGCGGCACGATCCCGACGCCATCATCGGCTGGAACCTCGTGCAATTCGATTTGCGCGTGCTGCGGGAGCATGCCGAGCGTTATCAGACGCCGTTGCGCCTTGGCCGGGGCGGCGACGTGATGGAGTGGCGCGAGCACGGCGGCAAGCAGAATCACTTCTTCGCCGCGGCGGCGGGCCGCCTGATCATCGACGGAATCGAGGCCTTGCGCTCCGCCACCTGGAGTTTTCCGAGCTTCAGCCTCGAATACGTCGCGCAAGAGCTGCTCGGCGAAGGCAAGGCGATCGACAATCCCTACCAGCGCATGGCGGAAATCGACCGGCGTTTCGCCGAAGACAAGCCTGCGCTGGCACACTACAACCTCAAGGACTGCGAACTGGTCACGCGGATTTTCGCCAAGACCGAGTTGCTGACCTTCCTGCTGGAACGCGCCACCGTGACCGGGCTGGCCGCGGATCGCAGCGGCGGTTCCGTCGCGGCATTTACGCATCTGTACATGCCGCTGATGCATCGTCAGGGCTATGTCGCGCCGAACCTTGGCGACACGGCGGAAGAAGCGAGCCCCGGCGGTTTCGTGATGGATTCCCAGCCGGGCCTCTACGATTCGGTGCTGGTGCTCGACTATAAAAGCCTCTACCCGTCCATCATCCGCACCTTTCTGATCGATCCGGTGGGGCTCGTCGAGGGGATGCGCAATCCGGAAGACAGCGCCTCGGTCGCGGGGTTTCGCGGCGCCCGTTTCTCTCGCAGCAAGCACAGCCTGCCCGCTATCGTCGGACAGATCTGGCAAGGGCGCGAAGCAGCCAAGCGGCAACAGAACAAACCGCTGTCGCAGGCCTTGAAGATCATCATGAACTCGTTTTACGGCGTGCTCGGCTCGAGCGGCTGCCGCTTTTTCCACCCGCAACTCGCCTCCTCCATCACGATGCGCGGCCACGAGATCATGCACCGCACGCGTGAGTTGATCGAAGCACGCGGCTATCAGGTCATCTATGGCGACACCGACTCCACTTTCGTCTGGCTAAAGCGTGCCCGCACCGAGGAACAGGCCACGCATATCGGCCGCGCGCTGGTTAAATATGTGAACGAATGGTGGACCGAACATCTGCAGCAGACGTTCGGTCTCGCGAGTGCGCTCGAATTGCAGTTCGAGACGCATTACCGGCGCTTTCTGATGCCGACCATTCGCGGCGCCGAGCAAGGCAGCAAAAAACGCTACGCCGGGCTGGTGGTCAAGCCCGACGGTAGCGAGGAGATGGTCTACAAAGGTCTGGAGACGGTGCGCACCGACTGGACCCCGCTTGCGCAACAGTTCCAGCGGCAGCTTTATCTGCGTGTGTTCAAGCAGCAGCCGTATCAGGACTATGTGCGCGATTACGTGGAGCGCACCTTGAGGGGCGAGTTCGACGACCTGCTGATGTACCGGCGGCGCTTGCGCCGCAATCTGGAAGACTATCGGCGCAACGTGCCGCCGCATGCGCGGGCGGCCCGCATGGCCGACGAGTTCAACCTCCAGCAGGGCCGCCCCTTGCAGTATCAGAACGGCGGCTGGATTACCTATGTGATGACCGTGGCCGGCCCGGAACCGCTGGAGACGCAGCGCTCGGCAATCGACTACGACCACTATCTGACGCGCCAGCTACAGCCGGTAGCCGACGCGATCTTGCCGTTCCTAGGCGACGACTTTGCCGCGTTGATGACGGGGCAAAAAGAGCTGTTCTAGGCAAGGCGGGCGAAGCCCGCCGCCGCCCCAAGCGCTCACGCGTCCAGGTACGCGACCTCGCCATGCAGTTCGGTATCGAGCCCGCGCTGCTCGGCGGCTGCATCGAGCTTCACTGCCGTTACGCGGTCGATCAGCCACAGCATCGCCCAGGTGAAGACGAAGGCCCACACGCCGGAGACGACCACCGCCACGCACTGCTTGACGAAGAACGCGCCGCCGCCCAGCAAGAGGCCGTCCGCGCCATTGGGATTCCATGCTTTCGAAGCAAACACACCGAGCAGCACCGTGCCGGTCAGTCCGCCCACGCCATGCACGCCCCACACGTCGAGCGCATCGTCGAGACCGAGGCGGTTTTTCAGTGCGACTGCGTAGTAGCAGATCAGGCCGGCGGCAATGCCGATCACCGCAGCCGTGCTCAGCGACACATAGCCCGCGGCGGGGGTAATCGTCGCGAGACCCGCAACTGAGCCGGTCAACAGGCCTATGAACTTGGGCTGCCGGGCATTGAGCCATTCGATCAGCAACCACGTGACGGCGGCGAACGACGCGGCGATGTCGGTGTTGAGGAACGACGAAGCGGTTATCGCATCGACGCGCAGCTCCGAGCCCGCGTTAAAGCCATACCAGCCGAACCACAGCAGGCCCGTGCCCAACGCGATCAGCGGCACATTGTGCGGCTTGTGCGACATCACGCGGCGGCGGCCCACATACAGCACCGAGGCGAGCGCCGCGAAGCCGGCGGTGTTGTGCACCACGATCCCGCCCGCATAGTCGAGCACGCCCCACTTCGCGAACAGTCCATCCGGACTCCATACCATGTGCACGAACGGGAAGTACACCAGCACGAGCCAGCCGGTCAAAAACAGGAAGTACGCCTTGAAGGTCACGCGGTTGGTAAACGCACCGGTGATCAGTGCGGGCGTGATGATGGCGAACATCATCTGATACGCAACATGGACCACCAGCGGGATGCCAGCGTCGTTGCCCGTGTACATGGTCTGCAAGGTCACGCCATGCAGGAACGCATAGTAAGTCGGGTCGCCGATGATGCCGTGCCACGTCGGGCCGAAGCACATCGAATAGCCGAAGGCGAACCAGAGCACCGTGGTCCATGCCAGAGAAATGAAACTCTGCATCATGATCGACAGCACGTTCTTGCGTTCTACCAGACCGCCGTAGAAGAACGCGAGTCCCGGCGTCATCAGCATGACGAGGCTCGCACACAGCAGCATGAAAGCGGTATTGCCGACGTTGATCGGCATGGTTGCGGAAAGCACAGCTTGTCTCCTTGATTGTCTTCGTGCACGGTGAGCAGGCAAAGCCTTCTATTTGCTTACGCCACAGATCTCATAAGGAGGACGGAGCATCTGGCCAGCTCACGTTTTTGTGGCTGTCGAAAAGTAGTCTGCCCCCTGCGGCGATGCAATACGCGCGAGCGCTATTGCCGGATTCAGGTAGACGATATGAGCAAGGCGGGACGCGGTTGTGTCGCGATGGACAGGGGGTTAACCACGGCGCCGGAATCACGGGACGCGCAATACTGAGTTGCGGAAACGAAGGGGAAAAGGAAGCGCAGCGTTACTAGACTGTAATGATGGCGAGCGCTTTTGAGCGGGTCTCGCCGCGGCCGCAGTACGACACCTCATGCAATCTCTGGAGGGAGTGCATCATGAAAACGCTAGCGTATGCTATCGCCGCAGTCTCGCTTCTAGCCGTGCCGGTTGCCTCCTTCGCGCAATCGACGAACGAACCCGTGACACGCGCGCAGGTCCGCGAACAACTGATCGAAATCGAACAGGCCGGCTACAACCCAGGCGCCACGAGCGACTACAACTATCCCGCGGCGATCCAGGCAGCCGAAGCGCGCGTGGCAGCGCGCAAGCAGGCGGAAGGCAGCGGCTATGGTCCGGCGATGAACGGATCGGAGCAGTCGGGTCAGCAAGGCATGCAGCCGGGCATGATTCCGGAGAATGCGGCGCACTGAGTGCCGCCCGGCAGATCGCCCAAACACGGTGATTTGCTTTCCTCATAACAGCTATCGCAGCGCGGGTCTTCACTGAAAACCCGCGCTGGCGCACACTGCGAACCGTTCCTTCAAGCTACGGAGAACGATATGTTCGCAATGCAGTATTCACACCGGCTACCCGCCGACTACGATTTGCACATCATCCGTCAACGCGTAGCCGAGCGCGGACCGCTGTGGGATGACACGCAAGGCCTCGTCTGCAAGGTGTTCGCCTTGCAGCAGCGCAACCGGCATGGCGCAGCAGGCAATCTCTATGCATCGGTGTATCTGTGGTCCGACTCGGAGGCGGCGGTTCGCTTCTTGATGGGTGAGCGCTTCCAGGCGGTGGTCGATGCGTTTGGCCGGCCGCAGATCGAGACCTGGTTGCCGCTCGATGCACGGCGCGGGCACGCGACCCAGGCGGTCTCGCTCTACCGGGACGAGCGTGTGCTGACGGCCGCTGAGGATCGTGCGGCGTTGCAGGTAGAGGAAAGCGAAGTCAATCGCGAGATCGCCGCGCGGCCCGATACCGTCGCGGTATGGGCGGCGCTCGATCTGTCGGCATGGCGACTGGTCCGGTTTACGGTTTCGTCAGCACCGGCCGATCCGGGGCGCGGCGGCGAAGTCTATGAGGTAATGCATCTCGCACGTCCGGAGCTTGATGGGCTGAAGTGAGTGGCGGGCCGAAGTGACAGGCAGGCGAAGCGGTTTCCTGCCGGCCGCTCCTGCTTGCCGGTTGAGCTACGCTCGCAAACCCGCTCACTCGCCCTCGCCCTCGCCCTCGCCCTCGCCCCCCAACATTTTCACCGCCTGCTGAACCGCTGCCGCGATCTGCTCCCCGGTCGCCTGATCCGGCACGGCACGCGCGAGCGTCACCCCGCCGGCCAGCAGCGACAGCAACACCCAGGCC
The DNA here is from genome assembly GCF_900100735.1 of Paraburkholderia phenazinium. Lineage (GTDB taxonomy): Bacteria > Pseudomonadota > Gammaproteobacteria > Burkholderiales > Burkholderiaceae > Paraburkholderia > Paraburkholderia phenazinia. Next base: position 155,170 of record NZ_FNCJ01000020.1, read on the forward strand.
CGTGCCTCGCGCTCAGCCTGGGTGCCCTCCGGCAAGCCCGCCGCGACCGCTGCCATGACGCGCTGCAACTCGCCCTCATAGGCCGTACGCGCCGCCAGATCCGCCCGCTCGATTTCTGCCGACAGGCTCGGCAACGTGCAGGCGTCACCCAGTTCGCAGGTCCGCTTGTAGCCCATATAGAACGCAGCGAACACCCCCAGCCAGTTCTTGCCGTGCTCGGCGCGCAAGCTTTCCACGCCCTGCCGCAGATCCTGCAGGCCCGCTACCACAGCGGCGGCGAACGCCTCCGCCTTGGAGCGGAAATGGCCGTAAAACGCTCCGTGCGTGACGCCCGCCTCGCGCGCCAGACCGTCCACGCCGCTGCCGCCGTAGCCCTGCTTGCGAAAGCCGCGTCCAAGCGCATCCACCAGCCGGGCGCGACTCTCTTCCTTATGCCCCTGCGCGTAGCGCGCCATGCCTCTCCTCCTTTTACATGACGATCGTCACATAATTCTTGATTAAATTACGATCCCAATATAATTTACCGGGGAGGCGCTGGCAATCGCCGGCGCGTACCCTGAGGAGACTCGTATGCCTTTGCTACGTATCACCCACCAGCGTGGCGCCTTTACGTCCGCTCAGAAAGCCCAGCTTGCGGAGCAGCTCACCGCGGCGATCCTGATTGCCGAAGTCGGTGCCGACACCCCGGCCGGCCGTGCAGTCGCCTATGTTCTATTCGACGAAGTGGACCCGAAAACCGCGTGGTTCGTCGGCGGCAAGCCGGATCTCGATCCACCGAGAGGCGGCCGCTTCCTCTTCGACGTGGTGTATCCGTATGGCGCCGCGTCGCAGGTGGACAAGACCGCATTGCACGCGCGAATCAACGCGATCGTGGCCGAGACGCTCGACGTCGATGGCACCTTCCCGCGGCGCGGCGGCGACTGGGTGCTGATCCACGAAGTGCCGGACGGCAACTGGGGCGCGAGCGGCCAGACCATCGGCATTCGCGAGATCAATCAGGTCGCGGGCGGCACGCCGCAGCGCGCGGATTACTTCGAGCCGCTGCTGGCCGCGCAGCAGCGCATGCACGCAGCTCATGGCTATCCCGAATGAGCGGCTGAGAGCCGGCTTATGACCGACGCATAGGCACCACATGATCCACACGGCCTGAGTCTCGTCGCCGGCTCGCTCGAGCCAAGCCAAGCCAAGCCAAGCCAAGCCAAGTCGGGTCGGGTCGGGT
>NZ_FNCJ01000001.1:0-654426 GCF_900100735.1 Paraburkholderia phenazinium
GTAAGCGCCTAGCCATCCCGTCTTGAGTTGCATTGAAGGTCTTGGGAGCATCGTATCCACTTAAATAGGTGGACACGTGAACACTATCGAAGAAGAAGCGCCACCTGGCCGTCGTCGACGCCGGCGCTATAGCGTCGAGTTCAAAGCCCAGGTGGTGGCAGCTTGCCAGGGCCCCGGGGTGTCGCTCGCGGCGATCGCCCTGCACCACAAGCTGAACGCGAATCTGCTGCGACGTTGGGTAGAGCAGGCCGAAAGGAACGATTGCGTGCTGGTGGCGCGTAGCGACGTGGCGGCGCCGTCTCAAGCGGCACCGGCATTTGTGCCGTTGCCGCTTGAGACGAGAAGCGCGCGTACGGCTGAGATTCGCGTCGAAGTGCGTCGCGCAGACCAGTCGATTACGGTTAGCTGGCCGACATCAGAGGCAGCGCAATGCGCCGCCTGGCTGCGAGAGTGGCTCGCGTGATCCGCATTGATGAAGTGTGGCTGGCAGTCGACCCGCTGGACATGCGTGCCGGCTTCGATACGGCACTGGCGCGCGTGATCACGGTGTTCGGCGCTGCACATCCGCACCATGCTTACCTCTTTGCCAACCGGCGGGCCAATCGCCTGAAGGTGCTGATTCACGACGGAATCGGGATCTGGCTGGCAGCGCGACGGCTGAACGAGGGACAGTTCGTCTGGCCGCACGCTGGCAGCGAACCAAAGCAACACATACTCACACAGGAGCAGCTCGCAGGTCTGGTGGTCGGTTTGCCGTGGCAGCGCATCGGCCCGAACGGTGTGATTCGCGTCGTATGAGGCCAACAGGGACGTTAACTGTTGCGCTTCCATGGTGCCAGGGGTTCTGGCAGACTGGTTTGCATGAACCTGCCCGCCGACCTCAACGCCCTCAGCCCGGAACAGTTGCGCACGCTCGCCGCGCAGCTGATTGCCCAGGTGCAGGACAGAGACCGGGAGATTGAGGAGAAGACGCGGGAGGTCGAAGAGAACGAACGCGAACTGCATTACCGGCAGACGCGTATCGAGCAGCTGAGCCACGAGATCTCCATTCTCAAGCGCCTGCAGTTTGGCCGGCGCAGCGAACAGTTCAGCAGCGAGCAGATGAGCCTGCTGGAAGAAGCGATCGACGCGGATCTGGCCGCCATTGAACTGGAACTCGAGCAGCTTCAGCCGCAAGCCACCGCCGACCAGTCATCCCAGCAACCGAAGCGCGCATCACTGCCAGCGCAACTGCCGCGCACAGAGATCCACCACGAGCCGGATAGCACCGTATGCCAGTGCGGCTGCGAGCGCGTGCGCATCGGTGAGGACATCAGCGAGAAGCTGGACTACACGCCGGGCGTGTTCACGGTTGAGCGGCATATCCGTGGCAAGTGGGTATGCAAGAGCTGCGAAACGCTGATTCAGGCGCCAGTGCCCGCACACGTCATCGACAAGGGCATCCCGACCACGGGGCTGCTGGCCTCGGTGCTGGTTGCCAAATACGCTGACCACCTTCCCCTGTATCGTCAGGAACAGATCTTTGCGCGGGCGGGTCTGGCAATACCGCGATCGACATTGGGTGCCTGGGTCGGCACGTGCGGCGCACAGTTGCAGCCACTGGTCGATGCCCTGCATCAGGAACTCTTGCAGCAGGGTGTGCTGCACGCGGATGAGACACCGGTACAGATGCTTAGTCCAGGTAAAGGGAAGACACACCGGGCGTACCTGTGGGCGTATACGCCCACGCACTTCAGTGATCTGCGCGCGGTGGTCTACGACTTCGCAGACAGCCGCGCAGGCGAGCATGCCCGCACCTTCCTCGCCAACTGGCAGGGCAAGCTGGTGTGCGACGACTATGGCGGATACAAGGCCGGATTCCAGCAGGGCATCACTGAAATCGGATGTGCTGCGCATGCACGGCGCAAGTTCTTCGACCTGCATGCCAATCACAGCAGCCACGTCGCTGGACAGGCCATGCCGTTCTTCGCTGCGCTTTACGATATCGAGCGCGACGCTGCAGTGCTGGATGCCGAAGAGCGGCGCAAACTCCGGCAGAGCCGGGCCAAACCGGTGTGTGACGCACTTTATGAATGGATGGTGGCGCAGCGTAAGCTGGTTTCGGAGGGTTCAGCGATTGCGAAAGCGCTGGACTACAGCCTCAAACGTTGGGAAGCGCTCACGCGCTATCTCGACGACGGGCATGTGCCCATAGACAACAATTGGGTCGAAAACCAGATCCGCCCATGGGCCATCGGAAGGGCCAACTGGTTGTTCGCCGGCTCGCTACGAGCAGGCCAACGTGCTGCCGCCATCATGAGCCTGATACGCTCGGCCCAACTCAACGCCCACGACCCGCACGCCTATCTGAAAGACATCCTCACGCGGCTGCCGACCCACAAGGCCAGCGACATCTCGGCATTGCTGCCGCATCGCTGGCGTCCGCCTGTGATAGTCAACTAGCGCAATCCGTCAAGGCGGGTTTGCTGCGCGCTTACTTGCATTGTGGGCGGCACTCCTTTGCACACAATTTTGTCCGTAAGGAGTTAGCGGCACGGCGAGAGCTGGGACTCGATACCTCGGCAGATAGTGTTGCGCTTGCCCTTGCCGAGGCGCTTGGGCATGAGAGCATCAACAGTCAGATTGCTTATCTCAGCAATTTGGGCTCACTCATGCGCCAGTCCGAAGTATTCCGCAGTGCTATGCACAATGCCAAGCTTGCCAATGAAAATGCGGAACTACGTGCGGCGTTGTACTACGAAAAGCGGCAACGTACTTCCGCTCGGCAAACGCAGGGCCGTTGAATACTCAGAGACCCATCTCCGGGGTTGGTTGTCCATTGCCTCGGCGCCGGCTCGTTCGGCATATATGGATTGGCCGACGATGAGCCGTGAGCTATTTGCTCGCTGAGAGTGGCTGATAGTAAGCGTTGCCCGAGCCTTGCAATTACCCAATATTCTTTAAGGGCAAGCTCATATCCAAATTGAATGTCGGTTACCTGCTGAATGTGCAGGCCGATACGATGGGCCACCTCGACCCCCGGGTCGTGATCCCGCTGGTGCCGTCGGCCGAGTTGCAGAGGCCAGCGACCCGCCTCAATCCGGTGGTCGACATCGACGGCGAGCAGTATGTGATGCTGACGCAGTCGATGGGCGTCGTGTCCGTAAAGCTGTTAAAGCAAGGTGTCGGCAGTCTCGCTGACCGGTACGACGAAATTGTCGCCGCGATGGACCTGCTGTTGCAAAGATTCTGACCGGCTTAAACCCACGCCCGCCGTGCTCCCGATTTTCGGAGAGCCGGCGGGTTTTATTTTTGTGCGCGCACTCCGGTAGGCTAACGGGCCAAGTCCGGTGAGTGACCTTCACGAACCGCACACCAGGTTGGGAGCGCGCGACGACGGACTCCGGGACCAGGCAGCCACTATATCAACCGACCGGTCCGGGCTTCCGCGTCCAGCAAACCACCGTTGTGCGCATGGTGAGCGATCGAAAGATGCGTTCTATCAATCCCCCAGTAATCGAGCAAACACCCAAGAAACGCGCGCACCTCGGTGGACGCGCCGCTGTGATGCTTAAAGTCTCGAGCCATTGCGAGCGATTCGAACTCGCTTGCCGTCTGAAATATTGATCCGAGGACGTCACGTCGGGAAAAGTAGTCACCCAGGATTGAGGTCGGGATTTCGTCGAGACTGTTCTCGATCTTTGACTTCACCTGTGTCGCGATCGCGCGCCCTTCATTCGCATAGGCGGAAACCAGTCCAATTGATAGATCAACGAGTTTCTTCAGGCCGGTCCGGCCCTTCGATCCATAGGTGAAGCCTTCCGCGATGAGTTTGCTTCGTTCAGCGGATTCAGTAAATGAAAGATCGCGCAGCTCGTAGTCGACTCCGATCGCGATAAACGCGCACAACAGATAAAGGCATCGCAAGGCTTTGTTAGCCTGGGTCTGACGCGTGGTCGCCTGTTCGACGAAGTAACGCCCCTCGGCTAGCCATTCAATGCACGTATCGAATGACGGCCCGCGGGCGAGCAGGCCCTTGTTTTTCCGCATCCGCGCTTTCCAGTTTCCTTCGAATTTATCGAGTGGATTCTCTCCGATCACGGCGATGAATTCTTCGTCGGAAAGACGCTGCTCAAGATGTGCACCTTTATTTTCTAGCTTCCCAAGAAAGGTTCCATCTAGGACTAGCACATTAGATTCCCGACCGAAGTCTTTAACCTCCTGTCGCTTATCAGTGGTTGCCACAATGGCTCGATTCGCACCTATCGCGCGCTGCAGACCCGCACACCAGAAAATCCGTTCGATCGCCTGAGGGGTTCTCTTGTTTTTAATATCTACGATTGCGATTTCGCGCGAGACCGATGATGCACGGCCATATAGCCAGCAATCTATGTCCGTGACGTCAAAGCCCTCGTAGGTGAACGGGACGCCACGAACGACAAAATAGCCGGCCTTGATGAAATACGCGCGCAAAGCTTCTTCCAACATTGCGCCTTTTGCCAGGGTTTCTGCCATTACCTTGCTCCGGTGGTCCGCAGGACGCGCAGGATGTCATTCGTCACGGTCGGCGACTCTTTGACCTGCTTTTTGCGCACGATTTGCTGGTTTTCTTCGGGGCCCCGATATCGTGAGACCGCGGCGCTGGGTAATGCATCAAGAGATTGCTCGCTGGCATCGCCCTGCATGATCACTTGCAATGCCAACTCTCCCACCTCTCGCTTCAGCAGCCACATCATTGGCCCTTTCCGCCCGTTCTTTGCGCCGTCTTTCACCTGCACAACACCCTTGACTTCGAGAATTCGGTAATCCTGCGCGATTGCGGGAACCGGGCCGATCGGCTCGCCGCGAATCAATGTCCGTATTAACGCTGCGACAAACTCTATGCGACCTCTGTGACTTGGACTTTTCGTCATGCCGTAGGTGATGGAGCTAACGAAGGCTTTCGCCAAGTCGAAAGCGTCGTCGACCGTAGAGGTACTGAACTTGCTGAACGCGGATGGAAGCGTTACAAACCCCGTTTCCTCCTGCGGGTTGCTTACGACGTTGATGTCGAACAATCCGACAGACATGATTTTTTCGAAAAGCGCATCGCCGAGCATCCGTCGGATCTCGGTGACTTCGATACAGCCGCGCTGTTGCAGCTGCGTCGTAGCGTCGTTGAGAAGTCTCTGGTCCGCGGAACCAAGGGAGTCTAAAACCCGCTTAATTTTCTCCGTGTTGTCTCGCCGGAACAAGTTGCCATTGAAGAACAACTGTTGACCGCCAGACAGAGACTCCACGTCAACGAATCCGACGTCGCTCGACTCGCTGATCGCTTGCTGCGCAAGCGTCTTGGTCAGTTTGTGTTCATCCCCGATTTGCAGCGCTTCGTTGTAGTCGAGGGGAGCTTGAGATGCGGCCTCTGCGAGCGCGAGTGCAGCGTTCTCGATCGGTGTGGGATCGCTGATTGCGAACAATCGTGCGGTATGCATCAGCGTCGCGGCCTGAGTTGTAACCCCGAGAACGCTCACGCCGTTAGCCGTTTGATCTATGAGTTCTCGTTCCTGAAGCTTAGTGAGCAAGCCCGGCAATTCGAGAGGCGTGATTTTCGAAGCGGTCGCAAGCGCGTTGACGCGCTCGCGGGAAAGCTCGCTTGCTTTGTCGGCTGATATTGCTGACAGAAGGATTCCAGCTTTTCCGGCGATATAGATACGATCGTAGCCCGGAAGGTATTCGGCGCGCTGCAGCCGCTGCGTATGGTGGATCAGCCAAGATCCCGTCGTTTTTTCGTCCACGTCGTATCCCCGATAGGCGCAACGTCCGCCTCAATAAATCCCTGCTCTAACAGTCTGTAATACGGTGCTTCGCAATGCGGCAAACTGCTTGACGCACGTCGAAGATTTCAGCACCGAAAGAGTGACCGCAAATTTATCATGTCTGTGCCGGTTTCGAACACGCCCTGCGACGGACGACAGGATCGAGACACGTCATTTGGCATAATGAAATCAGCAAGGCGCACTAATTTTTAGCTTGGTCAGGTTAAATCAACCGTGTGGTTGATCAGATCAGGATTCTTTCGCAAAACCATCGATCACCTCCAGCTCGCCCTCAGCCCGCGTAACGAACGCTTTGACCTCGACGCGGAATTCCGTAAGCGCGTCAGCGGCGGTCATATCGCGCAGAAGTGCGAACCAGGCTCTGCCGGTTTTCACATAATTCTGCGGGATCGGTTTTCGGTTCTGCATGAAGGGGATCTCGAACTCGTCGGCGTTGATGTCCCGCGGTTAGCGGGATGACTCCCGCCGACCGCCGACCGCCGCCAGCGGCCAGCGGCCATGCCGAATGATACGCGCCCGCCACATCTTGGCGATCGGAGGGAATTGCCTGTCGATTGACGCACACGGGCTACGCGGCCGCACCAGAAGACGCATTCTCGTCGACTGTTTTGGTCTCGCGCGGGTGCAGGGTCCATGCCGCGATCAACTCACACTTCTCGCCGTCCTGAAGCGGGTCGGACAACTTTATCCGCCAGTTGATTCCATCGTAGCTTTTCCGCTCATAGCTGAGCAGGTTCTGCAGAATCCGAGCCTCGTAGTGCCGGAAGAAATCGTCAAGCTCGTCGCGTGAAGACGTCACTGCTCGTTCGCCTTCCCAGCGCGGGTGCGGATCCTCGGTGATAAGATTCTTCAGGCGGGCCCAGTCGTAAAACTTGAGATCCCATATCGCTCTTTCCGTGCGATCGTGATCGGCGTAGGCGCGGTAAAAGCCAAGTGCCTTCTGGCTGGCCTCGTCGCTAAACCGATGGCCGTCTTTGGGCGACAGCTTGGCCACAAAGCATTGCATGAGCGCATGCGCCACTTCCATCGTCACACGCAGTGGCACTGGCCGTGCCCATAAGCCGCGTGTGGACGGTGTCGAAAGCTGGATGAGCTGACCAAAGACGATCATCGCTTCTCGCGCAGTCGCCATCTGATGATCGCGCGACGTGTCATCATGGACCGCACCCACGAACGTTTGCACAGCGCGATCCAGTTCATCGACCACATCGACGAATTCGCGGTCCACGGAATCCTTCATGAACCGGATGACATAGTGGTCGATTTTGACGTCCTTGGCACCCCAAGGCGGCAATGCTGGCTGATTCATTTCATTTCCTCTTACGGTCCTGTCGTCAATGCGGGCCGCGCGTCGATGTATATCGTGTGGGCATCAGTGATCGCAGTTTTTCGACATAGACGATCATCTCTCCGAGCCACTCGGCAAGTTCGGCAAAACGTACGACATGCTCGCCAATGCGGAGTCGATCGATGACGACGACCGTGTCTGCGAGTTGTGCGGGATCCGTCCGCGGATGTTCTTCCCCCGTTGGTTGCACCATGTATGGAAGATCCTCCGTCAATTTTCCCTTGGCGAGAAGCTCTTCAATGTGCTCCATTGTGTCGCGCGCGGCTTTCAGTTTACCTGTGACGGTGGGCGCAATGAACGCTGGCTTTTCCTGGTTGATCACCGCTGCACTCTCAGCCGATAACTCGTCACAACGGCGAAGCCGGACGAAGGCACGCTCTGCGAGATACATGCTGCTGATACACGACTCGAATCTCGCGATGCTTCTGTAGAGCTCACTCAGATGCATCTCGCGGGTGGACTGAAATGCCGTGCAAAGATGCTTCGTCGCGGCCAAGTAGTCCTCGCGCGCGGAAAACACGCAGCGTACGAAAGTCGACGACAGCGTGATGATCTTCGACGACTCCGAAAAGTGCCCGATGACAAGTTGCGCCCCCCAGTATCCAAGAAACGGATTCGTTGGCGCGGGGACGTCGGGAATGTCAAGCTCGATTGTCTTTGTCACCGTTGGTTTCCTATGTTCTTCGTGGTCAGCCATGTGGGGGCGCCGGTCGGTGACGACCTGACCCAGTGCCTCCTGCGGCCACACGGGCTCGGCCCATTAGCCGGCGACGTGCTACGGACCGAGAGCGTTCAAGCGCAAAACAGGCTGACCCCTCGCATCGAGGAATGCGCCGTCGCCCATGGCGTACCTGCATGCACCCGGGGATCCAGATTGGCGAAACGCTTCGCCCAGGTGGCGGGATCCTCGTCGTGGTGAGTGAAGCGGATGTTCGCCAGCGCCGATTCGAAGCTTCGGCCGATGACATCGCTGACCTGCTGCTGATCTTCGAGCGCCGAGAACGAGACCTGGAGACTTGATGCGGAATCCGCGCATACCAGCATGATGAGGTCCTTGTCGATCTCGATCTCTCGCCAGAACTGCTCCAGATCGAAGAACCGGCCCCCTCGGAAATACCAACAAGCGTGCCACAGACAGCCCGGCCGGGGACCGAGTCTGGTGTCGTGGGGTGCAGGGGACTGCGCCCACGGCCGAGTTGAGACCGTGAGACGGAAGCTCGCGTCGTACTGCTTACTCGCGTGGTCAATTAGGTGCGCGTCGGCATGATTGTTGTGCACCCAATTATGGACAAGAACGTCCGACCATTGCTGATTCGGCCGCGAATGATCATTGAACGATGAAGTTGCTCGGAGGGCGCCGCGCTCAAGGTCACGCAGGGTTTGCTCCATGCGATCAAGATCGTCGTCATGCGGCCGGCGACAGTGACCGATTCGATTTCTGATCTGTTTAAGCTCCTCGATGCGGCCTGCCCAGATTTTTTGGGCTGGCAAATAGGAACCAAACAGCGGCCATTGGTCATGTGTGAGCTGAAGAAGTGGCGACGCGTCTAGGTACGCGAGTTGGTCCTGTGCGTCGGGCGTTTGCATGTAGTGATACGCCGCGTCCTGCTGTTGACGATTCGCCGAATTCGGCGGCAACCCGTCCGCCCATGCGCTGCCATGCGCGCTGCGCAATTCCACATAGATCAGTGAACGAAGCCAGGTCTCTAGTTGCCACCACCGGCTGTAAAGCGCCAATGCTGGAGCAGGTATCGCGCCGGTGTTCCAACCAGCCGACAGTGCTTGCTGAACCTGAACGGGCAGGTTCTGCCAGTCCGAAGCGTCTGATTGTGTCATGGGCTCCCCGATGGAGTGATCTCTTTGCGTTCTAGGGAGTGTAACCGGGCCGAGAGTTCGCCCTGCCGCTAACTATGTGATCGATCCGCCCTTCCCGCGACTTGGGTGGTCGAGCGTTTGCGTTGCGTCGCTCTGCGTTTGTTCATCCGATGGCTCTGGGTCGCTTCATCCACTTTTGCTGACGCCGCGGGTTCGCTGGTGGGGCTCGTTCCGGACGGTTTTTGTATCTCGCAAGATGTCTAACGTATCGATGTTTCACGTAAGCTCCGCAGTCATTTGGATTTTCCTATGACATTTTGGAGAATCTTAATCCGCCCATTTTTGGCAGTGACTGACTCCGATAGCGCGTCGGAACGGTCGATGAAATCGCTCGCATCGAGTGCGGAATACTGTACAAGGGCACGGAGGATCGATGTAGGTTAGGGCTGCTTATGGCTTTGCGATTCAGGACACAGGGACGTACGAACATGGAGTCACATCGACATCACTCCGAGAGTGTCTTTGCCGTGGGCTGTATGGAGTTGTCAAAGGCATATTTGTGAGCCACATATCGTGCTGAATTCTCGATGTGTGGGAAAACGGTGCTTTCATTGATGTTCAGCAGATCAAGTTCAGCGAGCAACGATGCCTTGTTCCGAACACGAATCCGGTCAACCTGAATTGTGTTGCCGCCTCCCTCGTCGAAGACTGCGTCAATTCCAAACAACAAGAAGGCGCCCGACTGCGACGAAATCCGGTCGTTCGACTTCTTCCCTTTCAGACAGATGATGCCACGAAGTGTGTCTGGATCGATGCGGTGTTCGAAGAAAGATTTTTCTTCCCTAATGAAATGTACGAGGCGCTTGATCGCCATCTGTTCGTTAAACGCACCGATATCAACAATTGAAAAATCGATCCGGTCCTTTTCTACCTTTGGCAGCCGCGCGAGATTTGCGATGCAGGCCGCTGAATCCGAGTCGAAATATTTGACTCGGTCACGCGGTAGCGAAAACAGAATGACTTCGCCTTCCTCCTCGCCGACATAGACGCCACCTTCCTTCTTTCCAAAGTTTCCCTTACATGCGAAATATAGTGCGATGAGCGGATTTGACGTGATGTCAAGAAGGCGAGTTGGGAGTGAGTAGTGCTGCATCCGCACGAGCTTGTCGAGCGTATAAACGTCGGGTTCAAATTCACGCGAATTGATCACGAGAAGCTCCCGATAGAGCAGATCCTCGTTATCTAGGTAGAGGTAGTTGCCGTCTTTGTCTGTTCGAAACAGTGAGGGCTCAAGTTTGTAGCGCTTTCTCGCTGAATGCCCGCGATAGAAGATCTCGCGGCCGTCAGATCGTCGCTTCGACAGGACCGTGTCAATGAATTCCTGCACGCTACTAACAGATGCGATGTCCTGATCGGCCTCTCGTGCCAAAATTGCTTTCACTTCCTCCTGCGGCGGAGGTGCAGGGACGTCCGTCGGTGGAATCAGCTCTGCGGTTCGCAGCCGAGCTATCAGGTCTTCGTCCTTGACAGCCCAATGGGTACGATTCATTTCCCATTCGCGTATGTCTAACAGTTCGGCGATCGGTTTTACGGTAGCGTAAGCGAGCGGCGGCATTGAATCATCGAATTCAAATTCAATGAGAATATCTCGGCCTCGCTCCTTGATCTCTTTTAGCCTGCCGATCCGCATGTCGCCGCCAATCACTGCCTCGTAGGCGAACAGACATGGGATGCTCTTGAGCACCTCGATTGCGGACGGTGTGAGTGGCTTGAGCGTGCTTACAAGTTCGTCTGTTGTGAACTCGAGAAAGCGGCCTCGGTCTGCCTTATAGAAATTGTTAGTCCACGCGCCCTCGGCGCCAGTCACAATCAGGTTGTACATTTTGAAATTCGTCTCCGTCACGTGCCAAGCCACACCGCACGGTGGTTCGACATAATTAACGTCCTTCGGTTGGACTGACCAACCGCCCGATGATCCATTTCGTGCACGTGCAGGCATGGCAAAAATCGGGTTCGGCTCTCAAGTAAACCTTATCCCGATTTCTGCCAGCATCGGCCTGCTAAGCATCGCGCAACTCGATACGCTGACCACCAGCAGCAGCATCAGACTGAATATGCTCTTCATTATCACGTCGCAACCAGCGATTTGCCCACGGCCCAGTATGTGTCCTTGCCGCTGACGAAATTCAGATGCTCGTCCGCGACCATCTGCGCCGACGCGTGCGTGGTAAAGCCCATGCTCTCTGGACTCGATCCGAGCATGACAGGTTTGGCAAAGCCATTTGCGTTTCCGCATCCATTCCAGACTCCGATCATGGCTCCGGTGCAGGAAGTAGTCGATCAGCGGTTCAAGAATCCCTGACGCGGTAAGAAGCGCAGGAATCTCGGTGTAGACGTTGGTTTCGTCCGTAAGGACCCGTGCTTTGATGCTGGCGAACATGGCTCGGCGGAAAAAATAAACATCCTATGCACGCATTAAGTCACCACGTTGAAGGTCGCAATCGGGAACACGTCCGGGGCGTCCGTGACACGCTAACGCCTTTTCAGCACAGCTGTCGCAGAGATCGGGCAGACGCCAAAAGCGGCAACGGCACCTCGCTTCGACCGATTCTCACGAAGCCCTGCTGTGCAAAGTAGGCTTGCCATCAAGGCAGGAATGACCGATGTCCGAGCGACTGCTACCGACTCGATGTCCCAGTTCTGCGACCCTAATCGGACGAAAATCGCTCGCTCGTGAAAGGCCGTTTTCGTTGTCATACCGGACCGTGGGCGACTTGGACACTTCACTCGCGTCGCAACAGAGGATTCGGCCATATTCGCCGAGACGTTGCAGGAACGGTCGTTGCGCGACGTGCCGCTGCCATGGTGTTACCTCCAGTGATCCGGTGCGCCGCTTAACCCTTCTCGCGACGCCAGCTCACGCAGACAAAGGCCGGTAAAGCCATCGCCTGTGTAATCACACAAAATGCGACGGCCCCGATTACCGACTGATCGTAGATCCAGCCAATGAGGGCGCTGCCCGCGAACCAGCAAACCCCGTACACCGCGGTGAACATGCCGAACGCGGAGGCCCTTCTCGACTGCGCAACCATCGGCGCGACCGCGGCAGGAATGATCGATTCATGCACGCCCATGCCCATCCCCCACAGCGCGGCGCCGAGAATCGCCAGACCGAAACTTCCACCGAGAAACACCAGCGGCGCGAAGAGTAGCGAGACGCCCGTCAACCCGATCAGCACCTTGAAGCCGTACCGGTCGAACAGACGGCCGAGCGCGAGCGACGCTCCGCCGCTCACGGCCATGGCTACAGCATAGAAAATCGGGATCCATTCCGTTGTCAGTGTGTGGTGTTTGACCCAGTGGTAGGCGATGAGCGGATAGTCGGCAAAGCCTGCCGCGACGAGACCTGCACCGCCGAGGTAGACCCAGTAAAGTGCCGGGAAGCTACCAGCCCCTGCTTCACCCGCCGCGCGCTGCTCCATGTCCTGGGGACGGGGAAAGACCAGACGCGCCACCGTGAGAAAACACAGATTGAACACGGCAGGCACGGCCAGGACGGCGAACGCCAGCCGGTAGTCGTCGCGTGTGGCGAGCACCGCCGCCACTGCAAGCGGCCCCACCATCGCACCGAACTGGTCACAGGCTTCGTGAATGCCGAAAGCCCATCCATATCCGCCGATGCGTTGCGCGGCGCTCGCGAGCATCACGTCACGGGGTGGATTGCGTATTGCCTTGCCGACGCGTTCAAGGATGATCAGGCACGCTGCCGCCTGCCAGCTGTGTGTCAACGCGAGTGCAGGCACCGCGGCCATCTGGACGATGTAGCCGAAGATCGTGATGGGCCAGAAGCGTCGCGTCGCGTCGGCCATCCTGCCGGAAACGACGCGCAGCCCGTAGCCGAGCAGCTCGCCGAACCCGACGACGACCCCGATGATTGTTGCCGATGCGCCCGCGGCTGCGAGGAAAGGGCCCAGGATACTGCGCGCGCCTTCGTACGTGAAATCGGCGAAGAAACTCAGGATACCCACCAGCGGCACAAAGCGCATCGCCCGCCGACTTCCGGAGCCTGCCGTCTGATTTTCCATGCCACCTCCCAGAGAGCCATTGCCCGGCTCAACGGTCGGCCGCTCCGATCACCTCCGGATGAAGCCGTATATGTAGCAACACCCACCAGCGTTTGGGACAATCGTCGGCGATCGAGACCACTTGCGCCGGTTCCCCCTCCAAGGCCACAAAATGCAGCCTGACCGCGGTCTCATAGGCCCGTGCAGCGTCCGCTCGCATCCAGGCGATGACAAACGGCATCGTCAAGAGGCCGAACGCCCCGAACCAGAAGAGCGGGACACTTTCGTAGACGGCATTCACGACAATGGACAGGACCCAGGCCATTGCCTCGGTCGCCACTAACGCGTACCCCAGCAGAGAGAACTTGCCCGTCAGGCGCAGCCTGGTTTGTGCGTTCATCGTCGACTCCGATGGTGTGGTCTGTCGGTCAGGTCACTACGTCGGCAATTCACACGGCAGGAAAATCGCCCGGACATTGTCGAGCCCCTTGCCGTGCATGTTCCAGAAGTCACGCACCTTAGCCTCCAGGTCAATGAGCTCGATGCAATGAGGGAAACGGTGATGCGCAACCTCGATGTGTTCGTGATGAAGCCGGTCGCCTTTGAGGTAACCCGCATGGACACGATGCAGTAGCGCCTGCTCGATGCCTGCATTCTTCGCGTGGCGAAGTAAATGCGAGGCGAGACTTGGGCGCGACACCCGATGCCAGAAACGCGTCGGACGGGCACGTTCGGAGTGGTGAAAATACAGTCGAAGCGAAATCAGCTTGGTCATGATGTCAATCAGCGAGAGTTCAAAGTGCTCAGGATTGCGCGGAAGCGGTCGCGGCCTTGCGGGCTGCGCGACGCAATGCGGGGATCTCGGCCAGGCGCATGCCGGCAGGCAGGAGTGGGTGTTTGGCATGGCCGACCCGTTGCGCGCGATAGATGCCCGTGTGCCCGGAGAAGAGGTAGCTGACGACACAGGCCAATGCGGCGTACACACCGATTTGCGGGCCAAAGAGTTCAACCGCCATCACAGTCGACGCGATCGGGGTATTCGCCGCGCCGGCGAACACCGCAACAAAACCGAGCCCCGCGAGCACCGGCACCGGCAACGCCAGCACGTGGCCCAGCGCATTGCCTAGCGTCGCGCCGATATAGAAGAGCGGCGTCACCTCTCCTCCTTTGAACCCGGACGCGAGCGTCACCACTGTAAAGCCGAACTTGCCCGCGAAGTCATACACCGGCAGCGAACCGTTGAAAGCCTGCACGATGGTTGGAATGCCGAGACCCAGGAATTGCGGAACATTGAAGATCGTGGCGAAGATTGCCACGGCGGCACCGCCGATCAGCGGCCGGACCGGCGCGTAGGCGATCTTGCGCTTGATGAGCGCCGACAACGCATGCGTTGAATCTGCAAAGAGCATCCCGACCACACCAAAGGCCATTCCAGCGACGATCGCGGATCCCATCCCAAGCGCCGTGAGGGGCGGCACAAACGGGACCGCATAGACGGTGTGGTGAATGCCCCATAGGCGGCACACCACGTCGGCCATCACGGACGAAGCGAGACAGGTGAACAATGCGTCATAGCGCAGGCGGCCGATCGCGAGCACTTCAAGACCGAAGATCGCACCCGCGAGCGGCGTGCCGAAGACAGACGAAAAACCCGCCGCGATGCCGCCCATCAGCAGAATGCGACGCTCCTCGCGCCCGAGGCCAAAGAGTTGCGTGACACGATCGGCCAGCGCCCCGCCCATCTGGACCGCCGTGCCTTCGCGGCCAGCCGAGCCACCAAACAGGTGGGTAATGACAGTGGCCACCAGGACAAGCGGCGCCATGCGCTTGGGCACGATCTTCTGCGGATCATGAATCTCGTCGATCAGCAGGTTGTTGCCGCCCTCGACACTCTTGCCAACGCGGTGATAGACCCAGCCGGTCAGGAACCCCGCGAATGGAAGCAGCCAGATGAACCAGGGGTGGTCCATTCGTGTATCGGTTGCGCGATCCAGTGCAAAGAGAAAAAGCGCGGAGGCGGAGCCGGCCAGGGTGCCCAACACGCATGAAAGCAGCAGCCAGCGCACGAGATACGGCACCATGGCGAACTGCTCGACAGACTTGAGATGTTTCATGATTTTCAGGTTCGATAGAACATCAAACCTGAGCGACAGGACGTCGCGTGGACGGCCTACGACCTCCTGCACTCAGGAATTCGTAGGCATCATCAGCCGAGGGGTCGGCGGTTGTTTGGAGGAATGCCATCTCCAGCGGGCGTGATTTTAATCGAGGAACGCCGCATTGCGCAAGAATTACGCTATCGTCCACTCAAAGCAGGCTATACGAGTGTCAACGCCAGTATCGCCACAAGCAGACCGCCGACCAGTGCGAGATAGAAGTTCAGGTTGCCGGACTGTAATGCGCGCAGCCTGTCGGCACACCACGTCACGATCCGGACTGCTGGCTCGAAGAGATGCCGCTCGAAAAGGTCCGTCACGCCCTCGGAAAACACCAGTCGCTTGATGAAATATTCGCGCTGCGCATGTTCGCGCTCGGTGCTCATGGTCGGCTGATACACGAAGCTGTAGAACGTGCGCATCGCATTCGAGAACGTCAGCGGCGTAGTTAGCGCATCACGGCCATGCTGGGTCATGCCGCCAAACCAGACCGCCGTGCGCCGCACCGGGCGCGTTCTCGTGAGCCGCAACAGCGCGAGCGGGATGAGCGCCAGCAACGGCATCACGATGATGAGCTTCGACGGCGAGATAAAGGCAAACTTGTCGGTCAGCGGCACCAGCAGCCATCCCGATACCATTGCCTGGGGACTGTTGGCCTGAAACAGCGTCTGGGCTCCGCTCGCCAGCGCGTTGAGCCACAACGGCGCACCAACGGCCACCGCAAGCACGCAAAGCCCTAGCACGCCGACGGCCACGGCACTTCGCCGGGGCACCGGACGTTGATAGTCCGGGTCCGGCATTCCCAACAGTCCCAGCCCGAACAGCTTGATGAACGTCGCCAATCCCACCGCTGCAGCGAGTGCGAGGCCCGCACCGGCCAGCACTAGCGCAAGACGCCCGGTAAAAGCCGATAGATGAAAGCCTTGAAACACCGACTGGAACACATACCACTCGCTGACAAAGCCCGCTTGCGGGGGAATCGACGCCAGACTCATCACAGCGAACAGTGCGCCGAGCCCCAGCATGAAGCCGCTGTTTCTGATCCAGCCGCGCGGCACGATGTCGTAATTGCCTGTCGACGCCTGAATGCCGTCGGCGACCAGAAACAGCGCGCCTTTGGCAAGCGAATGTCCGGCGAGATGCAACAACGCGACGGTCCACGCGAGGCCGGCGAGATCGTTCAGATGATCGCTGCGAAAGAGTTGCGTCACGCCGAGCATCGCCACCGCAATCGACGCGTTCTCTGCGGACGAGTAGCTGAGCAACGCTCTCCAGTCGTCCTGCTGGAAAGCGAACAGGATCGCCAGCACCGCGCTGACAACGCCAATCGCGATTGCGACCACGCCGAGCCCGAACGCCGTGCCGCTATCGTGAGCGACGCCCAGCCAGCTGTTCCAGCCGCGGCTCAGCGCGAAATAGGCCGCATTGAGTACGACGCCGGAGAACAGCACGCCCGTCGCACCACTGCCGCTCGAGTACGCACGCGGAAACCACTCGTAGAAAGGGATGAGGCCGAGCTTCGCGCCGAAGCCGATAAGCAACGCGATACCGGCCGCCCACGACAGAAGCGCTGAGGTCTGCGGCGCATGGGCGCTGAATGCGCCGAAGCCGATGGTGGCCGACGCGTGGTCGAGTAGCAGAATCGCGAAGACCAGTGCAATCGCGCCCACCTCGAGCAGCGCGAGCATGAGCAGCACGGGTTTGCCACCGGCTTCACGCGCGCGCTCGCCGGCGAGCATCACCGCTCCCCCCAGGCTCATCACCTCCCAGGCGACGAGCATCGACATGCCGTCCTGCAGACCGAACACACCCAGTGCGCCGAGCAGGCTCAGCGATGCCCCCGCCCACCACGTGCCAGAACGGCCCGAGAGGGGCGAGCCAAGCCAGCAGGCGAAGATCGCCGGTACCAGACCGAAGCCGAGCAGCCAGAGCGCTGCGGGGTCGAGCGCGAAGGCGATGCGCTGCGAAGCGAGTGCAAACGGAAATTCAATGCGGGGGGGTGCGGTGGGCAAAGCGATCAGACACGCAGCGACGCCCAGCACGCAGCCGGCGCTCAGCAGATATCGGAGCAACGGCCGGAGTGAGCGCATCGGCGACAGAATGGCGGTGGCGAGCCACAGGGCGCTCGCCGCCAGAATCAGGTCAACGCTCAAGCTGCCCTCCTCGCATCCGTTGCTCCGCACGACCGACTATCAACAGCAAAGCATGAATGATCGCAGCAGGGTTAGGCGGACAGCCCGGCAGGTAGACGTCGACCGGCAAGACGCCGTCGAGGCCGCTGCCGCAAGCGTAATTTCCTCCGCTGACGCCACCTGACACCGCGCATGTCCCTGTCGCGATGACCCACTTCGGATCGGGCATCGCCTCATACGTCGCCAGCAGCGGCGCACGCATCGCGTGGGTCACCGGCCCGGTGACGAGCAGGACATCGGCCGCGCGCGGTGACGCCGTGAAGAAGATGCCGAGCCGGTGCAGGTTGTAGAACGGATTGTTCAAGGCCTGAAGTTCCGATTCGCAACCATTGCACGACCCCGCGTCGACATGGCGGATATGCAGACTGCGGCGGAATGTGCGGCGCGTCCGTTCGACCACCTCGCGTGGCACGCGGGAAGCGAACGCCTCGTCCCACACGAGGTCGTCTCGACTGGTCACACCAACCGCCCAGTCCGCCGATGGCGAGAAGGCGTCTGTGGGACACACTTCGGTACATCGCTGGCAGACGATGCAGCGGCCCCAGTCCACCTCGGGCGGCGAGTGCTCTCCCGGCCTCGCGAAAAACGTGATCGCGTGCGTGATGCATGCCTCGGCACACGCGTCGCAACCCTCCCGGCACCTGGCCGGATCGTAACGCGGCATGCCGAGCAAGCCCTTCTGACCGTGCGCATCGCCCTTGAGCGGCCATTCGGTACTTGCGCTGCCGCTCGTCAGCCCAAACCAGGTCCATAGAGACATAGTCGCTCCGTCCTATCGCGCACAGCCCGAAATAGTCAAACCGAAACTCGCTTCGTTGATCGCATAGTCCATCATGTTGCTGTCGTGCACGGTGAAGGGAAACACCCGCCAGTTGGAAAACGAGGGCGACTTGATCTTCGCCCGCGCAATGCGTGACCTGTCATCGAGATGCAGCGCGTAGAGCACGGTGCCCCGTGACGATTCCGCCCAGCCGAGCCCCTCGGCGTTCGGCGCGCAGCGGCAAAGCTCCAGTAGCGGCCCAGCGGGAATGCCGTGCATGATCGCGTTGTCGAGCAGCACCAGACTCGTCCGGAGTTCCGCGATCCGCACCTTCATCCGGGCAAACGCGTCGCCCTCGCTGCGGGTCGCGACAGCGGGCGGCAGTTCATCGTACGCGGCGTACGGGTGATCCCGCCTGAGGTCCCGGTCGACGCCTGATGCCCGTTCGACCGGTCCAGTCGCGCCCTGATCGAAGGCGAGCTGCTGACTGAGCGGTGCCGTGGAAATGAGCCGATCGAGATGACTGGTGGTCCGTTCGATCAGGTCGACATACCGCTCCAGTGCGGGGCGGAGCGCCGCGACGCCCTCGGCAATCGCCACCACGTCCAGATCGCGGCGTACCCCGCCGGGCCACACAATGCTGCGCAGCAAGCGGCTTCCGCAGGCCAGCGCATTCATTTGTTTGGCGCGCTCCTCAAGCAGCTTGCCCTGGGCCTCGCCGACCTTCAGCGTGGTCGTGTGGCACAAGTGCCCAAGGTAATGCAAATGATTGTAGGTACGCTCGAGTTCCGCTGCGATCACACGAAGCCACCGTGCGCGAGGCGGCACGACGCAGCCTGCGGCGTCTTCGACCGCCTGCGCATACGCGAGTGCATGCGCGAAGCTATCGATGCCCGCAACGCGCTCCGCCAGCAGAATGCCCTGTTCGATGTCCATTCCCTCGAACTGCTTTTCCATTCCGCGATGCTTGAGGAACAGATTCGGGTGATAGTGGAGAATGCCCTCACCAACGTAGTAGAAGATGAACTGGGCAGACTCGACGACATCGGCGCGCACGGGACCGAAAGGCAATAACTGCACGTGCTTGCCGGAGACTTGAGGCAGTGTCGGGGCCGGTAGCGAACCCGCGATGCTCGCCTGCGATGCATCCACCGGCTCGAGCGGGCCGCGCGCCGTCGGCGGCAAAAATGCGGTGACAAGGCGCTCGGGTTCGGGATGTCCGGCAAACGCGACGCCGCTCATTTCCATGATCTCGCGCTCGTACCAGCCGAGCAGAGGGCACCTGCTGGCAAGGCTGGGAACCGGCGCGTTGCCCGTCTCGATGCGCCAGCTCACGAACTCGCGCCGGCCAGGTGCCGTCGCGATATAGCGCATTTCCGGCGCGTCCGGTCGCGGGAACCACGCGTACGCGGCCTGCATGCGTCCTCCGCGACCGAGCAGATCGTCGGTGGCCGCGCCGAGTCCGGCGAGCGTGACTTCCTTGAGCGCGCAGTTGTTCATCGCGTCTGCCCTCCCAGATCCGCGGCAACCATTTCAAAGAAACGCCACAGGTCCTGCGGCCACCACACACCGAGGACCAGTACTGGCACAAAGGCGAGCCACATCGGAACCGTCATCCATGCGCTGGCGCTCACCGTGCGCTCGACCTTGTACACCTCGCCCACGCGCCGGGCTTCGAAGTACATGGCCCTGAAGTGGTTGAGAAAGCCGATGAAGATCACGATCAGCAGGAGCAACATCACGATCACGGCCCAGACGTTCGAGCTCGTCATCCCTGCACGCATCAACGTCAGTTCGCTTAGAAACAAACCGAACGGCGGCGCTCCCGTAATCGCTACTGCGCCGGCCAGCCACAGTGCGCCCGTGACAGGAAAGCGGTCCCATACGTGGCGGATTTCACCCATGTCCTTGGTGCCGAACACGCGCATCACGTTTCCGGCACCGAAGAACATTAACGACTTGTTCAGCGAATGGTTGAGCATGTGATACAGGACCGCAGCAATCGCGAGCGGGCCGCCGAATCCCAGGCCGAGCGCCAGCACGCCCATATGCTCGACGCTGGAATACGCCATCAGCCGCTTGACGCCCTCCTGACGCACGATGAACAGCGCGGCGACAAAGAGCGAAAACGTGCCGAAGGCGACGAGTACGGTGCGTGGCAGCAACGAGGAACTGGCGGCATCGGTGATCGTCAGGAAGCGCGCGACGCCAAGCATCGCCGTATTAAGAAGCGCTCCGGAGAGCATGGCGGACACAGGCGCCGGCCCCTCACTGTGTGCATCCGGCAGCCACGTATGCATCGGTGCGAGGCCAGCCTTGGTGCCATAGCCGACCAGTACGAGCAGGAACGCCATCTGGGTAAGCGCGGGATTCATCCTGGGAGCCGCACGGCGCAGCGTGTCCCATGTCATGTCATAAGTCGGGCCGATAACAAGACTGCCAGCCCAGTAGAAAAGCACCGTTCCGAGCAATGCAAGGCTGATGCCCGCGGACACCACAATGATGTATTTCCATGCCGCTTCGATCGCTTCCTGGCCGCGCTCGAAGCCGACGAGGAACGTACTCACGAGCGTGGTCAGCTCGATCGCGATCCAGTAGACACCGATATTGTTCATGATCGGCCCACAGATCATCGTCGCCGCGAAGAGCGCGAAGAGTGCATAGAAGTTCGGCAGTCGCTCACGCTCCTCTGCTAGCAGCCGCATATAGCCAACCGCGTAGATTGAGGCGAGGCAATACACGAGCGCCGTGCAAACAAGGGTCCAGGCGGCCAGCGCATCGACCACCACGTAGTCGCGCAGAAAGCGATGTCCTTCCTTGACAGTGCAGACGAGCGAAACCGCCGCGACCACGCAGACAATCGATGCGGCGAGATTCGTATACTCAGCGACGTGCGCGCGCCGGCTCGCCGCGCAGATTGCTGCCGCGGCGACCGGTGCAACGACGATCACGACGCTCCACGTTTCGATCATGGTCACCCCACCAGCCGTCTGAGTTCACGGCTGCTCGTGCTGCCGACGTGGGCGACCAGATAGCGGACCAGGACACCGAAGCTTACGACTATAACCAGCAGATCGAACAGCAACACCAGTTCGATCAGCATCGGCATGCCCGGCACGAGAATCTGGGAGCCCAGGAAGATACCGTTCTCCAGAATCAGGAGGCCCAGCACCTGACTGATCGCCTCATGCCGCACCGTCAGCATCAGAAAACCTATCAGCTTCATCGAGAGCATCACCGTGAGCGCTAGCACCACCACGGTGCCACCCAGGCCCAGCGCATTGCCCAGATGGTTCGACACGACAAACGCGAAGAGCACCAGCAACGCACCCAGCACGATGCTTGAACTTGGCTGCAGGATCACATGCAATTCCCGCTCGACTTCCAGCCGGATGATGATTCGCCAGATCAGATAAGGCAGCACCAGACCCCGAAAAAAAGCGGTGAGGAGCGCGATCAGATATAGCTCGTGATAGTTGCCGTAGTAGCCCACCGCGCCGGAGAGCGCCGCGATCAGCCACGACTCGGCCATGAACGCGAGCAGATAGTCCTTCAACCAGCGCGAACCCAGCATCACAAACGCAAGCAGCAGGCTGCCAATCGCCAGCAGGCTGAAGAGCGATGCGGCGAGCGGACTCAGGTGGGCGAGCAGCATGGCGTGTCACCGAAGCTGGTTCGCGGCGATCGCAAGCACCGCCAGCATGAACGACGCCGCAAGCGGCTCCTGATACCGGAAGAAGCGCAGCCTGGATTGCGCCGTCTCGACGAGCACGACCACGAGCGCGACCAGCAACATGCGCAGGAAAAGGCCGATCGCCGCACCCAGTGCACCCAGCGCCGTGCCATGCTGCGACAGGCCCCACGGCAGCGTCAGCACATTGCAGAAAATGGTGTAGAGAATGAACTGCTTCATCATCGACGCCCATTTGAGCAGAGCCAGAAGCGGCCCGGAGTACTCGAGGATGCGTGCCTCCTCGATCATGTACACCTCGATGTGCGTGCTCGAGTGGATCGGCAAGCGGTCCGTCTCGACCAGCAACAGGACGAAAAACGCGAAGACGAGAAACAGGTGTGCCGGACTCCAGTACACGGATGGCTGTGCCACAAGCAGATGGTTCACGACGAACGGCAGCATGGCCTTGGCGAGCAGCGTGATGCCGACCAGTACGAGGATCAGCGTGGGCTCCGCGAGAATGCCAAGCATCACCGAGCGGCTTGAGCCAATGCCGCCATAGGCGCTTCCCGAATCCAGACCCGCCAGCACGACCGCAAACGACCCGAATGTCAGAATGAGGCCACCGCCAAGGATGTCACCCATGTCGGAAAGCGGCAGCGGAAAGTCAGTGAGCACCGGGATGAGGATCGGCACCGTGAGCATGCAGGTGAACGCGACTACCGGTGCAGTCCAGTAGATCCACGAGGCAGAGTTGGGCACGACGAGCTGCTTGTGGAAAAGCTTCCACAGGTCTCGATACGGCTGGAAGATGCCTGGGCCGCAGGCGCGTTGCACACGCTCTTCCCATTGCAGGATGACGCCTTGCAGAAGCGGTGACAGTGCGATGACGGTCAACACCTGGGCAATCTGGAGGGCGACGTCGCGCGTGCTCATACCCCCTCCGTGAAGACGAAGGGTTGTTGAACGACACCTTGGGACCGGATTTGAACGCCCGAGCCGATCGCTGCGCGCAGTCGCGGCAATGCGTATGGACGGGGGCGGCAACCATTGCCGCGCGGCGACTCGCTTGCGCATTCCATGTTTTTTGCGTTCTTGTGGGCAACGATATGCCCGGAATGCTCGAAAAGGCGAGCCGGCTGAAAAATGCCTACCGGCCCCGAAGCGCCCGGGGACCCTGTAGGCATCATTAGCCGCAATGCTTGCTAGCGGCGGTTAGGGAGGAATGCCATCTCCACAAAAATCAGTTTTGAGTATAGGTGACGCGCCGACGCATGCAAGGTCCGCGTTTTCTCCTATCCGGTTGACCGGCCGAACAGGGAAAAATGCTTCGACGGTTTGTGCGGGACGTCGTCACCGATCACACCGAACTCGATCGGAAAGCGCATGTAGAAAACGTGTACGTTTTCGGCGCGCACGAGATCCAGAAGCTGCCCGGCTTCCTTTTCAGTCACAGCAAGAATGATCTGCACCGGCTGATCGTCGAGCCTGAGCATGTGGGCCGCATGATGGGAACCCGCGTGGCCGATGCCTTCGGCGCAATTGATGACGGTCGCGCCACCGATACCGAGTTGGCGAACCTCATGCAGCAGCCATTCGCATACGGTCTGATGGCCATGCTTCCTGTTCTGCTCTGTATAGAACGTCAGTTGATAGCCGTTCATCGTGCATCTCCGCCGCCCACCGGTCCTCGCAACTCCGAGCGGCGCGCGCGTGGCTGCGTGCAGTACCCGGAGTAACAACGCGTTGCTCGACCGAGGCAGGCCCGGTCATCCACCGCTTGATTCATTCTAGTTCACAGGCACCACGACACACGATTGTGCCGTGCAGCATCGTTTCCGCGCAGCGGGCGATCCTCCCGGCCGGGCGACGGAACTCGCGCGCGACGCCTCATGACTGGATCCAGCCCTGCCGTCAGGCGTCCTCTATTGGCGCTGCCGGAATGCGTCCTTGCCGGCAAACACGGCGTCCCGCCCCAGCACTCTTTCGATCGCAAGCAAACGGTTGTACTTCGCCACGCGTTCGCCGCGTGCGGGTGCCCCGGATTTGATCTGGCCGCAGTTAAGCGCGACCGCCAGGTCCGCGATGCTCGTATCCTCCGTCTCGCCCGAACGGTGCGAGACCAGGCACGTGTATCCCGAGGACTGCGCGAGCCGCGCAGTGTCGAGCGTTTCTGTCACCGTGCCGATCTGGTTAAGCTTGATCAGTATGCTGTTGCAGCAGCCTTCCCGGATACCACGGCTCAGGAATTTGCGGTTTGTGACGAACAGATCATCACCGACGATCTGCACGCGCCCGCCAAGCTGTGCAGTCAGACTGGCAAATCCCGCCCAATCGCTATCCGCGAGGGGATCTTCAAGCGAGACGATGGGGTACCGGGCTACCCACGTTTTCCAGTAGTCAATCATCTCGTCGGACGACAATGTCAAACCGTCACGCGTCAGGTGATACCGGTCATCGTGATAGAACGACGACGCCGCAGGGTCCAGACCGATCGCGACATCGTCTCCTGGACGATAGCCCGCACGTTCGATTGCACGCATGATCGCTTCCATCGCTGCGACGTTCGAGGGCAGTTGCGGGACGAACCCACCCTCGTCGCCTACGTTCGTCGTCGTCCCCAGTTCTACGAGAACTTCGTGCAGCGCGTGATAGATTTCAGCGCCATAGCGCAGTGCTTCCCGAAACGTCGGCGCGCCGAGCGGCACGAGTTTGAATTCCTGAACATCGGGACCGTGATGTGCATGTTTGCCGCCGTTCAACACGTTGAACATCGGCACAGGCAGCACGTGCGAGTTGGCGCCTCCCAGGTAGCGGAACAGCGGCAACCCACAGGCCTGTGCGGCAGCTTTCGCGCACGCCAGCGATACGCCGAGAATCGCATTGGCCCCGAGGCGACTTTTGGATTCCGTGCCGTCCAGCTCGATCAGGGTCGTGTCAATGCGCCGCTGGTCGTCCACTCGCATACCTTCCAGCGTCTCGGCGATCGATTCGTTGACGTTGCGCACGGCATTTAGCACGCCCTTACCACCGTAGCGAGTGCTATCGCCATCGCGCAACTCAGCGGCTTCGAATTCCCCCGTCGACGCACCGGAAGGAACCGCCGCGCTCGCCTGGATGCCATCCAGCAGTTCCACGGTGACCTCGATCGTCGGGTTGCCCCGGGAGTCAAGCACTTCGTCCGCGGTAATGCGCTCAATCGCTGCAAGCGTGCCCATCGTCATGCTCCTCGCCGTCTCTCACGTCTGCGCCCAGCACCTCGTATTCGATGGGACAGCGCGTGTAGAAGAGTTGAACACCGCCATGTCGGAGGCTATCGAGCAGTGCATCGATGCGTGCATCCTCCGCGGCCACCGTGACCACGACGGGCTGGTCGACCAATTCAAAAAAGCGCGCCGCGTGGTACTTGCCATGCGCGTCGATGCTTTCGCTCACTTCGATCACAGTTGCGCCCTCGATGCCGGCTTCTTTCGTCTTGTCCAGAATCCACTCGACGACGGTCATGTGACTCTTGCGGTGGCTCTGATTGGCTGCGAACAGCGTCAATTGACTGCCTTTCATGAGGCGCTCCAATTGGTTCCCGAAGAATGCATGAACTGTCGCTGCGTGCAGGACGCGCCACGATACGCATTGATGCTTCGCGTGACGGATGCGCACGACCTTGTCGCAATGATGATAAGCATAGGAAACCAGATTCGAGTGAGGTACAAATCTGGACAGCAGGACGCTGGGACATGCTCACGACCTCCTGACTCAGGAACTCGTAGGCATCATCAGCCGGACTTGACCGGCGGTTCGGGGAGGAATGCCATCTCCGGTGCATTCAGTGTAGCAAGGAAAGTGCAGGGCGGTTCGCCCTTCCTGACCGAAAGCTCTGATCAAAAGGCTCGCGACAGAGCTTGCCGCTGCACGCGTTGCAAAGTGCGAACGCGGTGAATAGAATGAATGCGTCGAGACGGGAGATGGCATTCCTCCCTGAATCGCTGCTTGCATATGCTGCGGCTGATGATGCCTACATTTCCCCGGAGGAGGGCTGTAGAGTCGCAACACCCCTCTGTCCGGGTTTGCTTCGCTGTTCGTAATCTGGGCATTCTGACGTGCGCAACTTCTCCCCGGCTTACCCAAATTGCATCTCGCGTGCCGGCGTTTCGGGTTTCACGCGCATGCGTGGTCACGACCTATCCGGGAGACGATGCCTTGCATGAAGCAGGTAACGCCGAATCCGCGCGAACCTTCGTGCTATCGAACGGTGAAGTGGATTTCCTCTGGTGGTTTATTCAGGGCAGCATCATGGACCCCGGCGTGCGCGCGCGCCTTTACTCGCATTGGGGCCTGTGCTCGCGCCATAGCCTCGCCTTCTTTATCGTCGAAGCAGCATTCCGCCCTCATCTGATTCACGGGTGCACGATTCTGTATGGGGAACTGATGCGTCGCGCGATACACGTCCTGGACGATCGTGGCATCCACAGCCTTGTCCCGAGCCGTGTCTCGCGGCACCTCTTGCATGCGCCCGGCCCGTGCCATCTGTGCGACCTCGGCTACCACGAGCGCTCCGAAGGCAATGCGCCACCCGATCGGCTGGCGCAGGGACGGGACATGACGAACGCCGTGCGCTTCGCCGCGGACAACCGGCGTGGATGGCTCCCCTATGTATGCGGCCGGTGCGCAGGGACCGATTCGCCCGTCCTTTGCCGCTTGCATCTGATCGAGGCGATGGAGCGTGAAGGCGCGCAAACCGCAAAGTCCCAGCATGCAAACATCGTCAGCATTTTCGCGCACCTTTCGACGTTCGAGAACGCGTTCCGATGGGATCTGCGGGGCACCGATACGGACGAAGATCGGGGCGCACTCATTGGCGCCATCGGCTGGTGCAGCGGATGGACCGAACTGGTCCGAAGTCTGTTGCCGCTTGAGGGAAAGACATGCAGGCAAAGAACGTCATGACGGCGTCCCGGCTCCGTCCGCTACAGCAATCAGGAAATGGCGAATGCATCGGTCGTGTTCGACCGGACTGATGCCTGCGCGACAGGCGGCACGCTATCCGACCTTCGACAGGTCCGCCGAGGCGGACTCGCCATGCGCTTCCTCATCACCCTGTGACAGAAAAATCCGCCTGTACAGATCTTCTCCGTAGCTGGTCTGCAAGGGCTCGGCCTCGGTCAGTCTGAATGTGCGCTCTCCGTCGGCTCGCCGCTCCGCTCTCAGGAACATCATGCCCTGCGTCTTTTGCTCATGCAGCCCGTGAGCCAGCGCGTACAGGTGTGTCACGAATACGATTTTTACGCGCTTCTGCAGCAACGCCACGATGATCTGTCGCGCGATCTCGGAACCCTCGCGCTCATTGGTTGCGGCAAAGGATTCGTTGCACAACAAAAGTGAGTGTTCCTTGATGTGTTCGACTATTTCGCTCATTCGCTTGAGTTCCTCATCGAGCTTGCCGCTCTTCATTGATGCATCTTCCTCGCGCTTGTAGTGCGTCAAGATCCCGTCGCACACGTTCGCCGAGAACGACGCCGCCGTGACGAACATTCCGCATTGCATCATGATCTGCGCCAGTCCAACCGCGCGCAGGAACGTCGACTTGCCGCCCTGATTGGCACCCGTGATGACGATGAGTTCCTTGCCGTCCCCGTGCACGTCATTGCCGACGGGCGCGCGCCCGGAGCGCAGCGCCAAGCTCGCGTCGTACAACCCTTCGATGGCGTGCTGTCTTTCAATGCGTTCCCGCGGAACCGGAATGCACATGGCGAGATTCCGCCGTGTCAGTTCGTTGTGCAGGTTAACGCACCCCAGGTAGAAAGCCAGTTCGGTGCGCAGCATCGTAAAGAAGCTGAGGATGTGGTCGGCTGATTGCGCAAGCGCATTGGCAACGAGATTGATACCCCGCGCCTCAAGCTCTGCCAATGCACGGGCGCCATTCTCATCTCGATCGGCAATACGGAACGTTAACGAGGGCGATCGTTTTGCGAGCAGCCGTTTCAGAAAATTAGGATCCTTTTCGTGCGGTTTGCGCAGCACGTAGTTGATTCCCTTGTTGCCCGTACCCAGTCCGGCACTGATCAGCACTCCACCGCCGAACTTGAGCTCCTTCAGACATTGCCGGATCGCCACAAAATACTCGTCCGTCAACTCGCGCTGGATCATCGCGAAAAACTGGGCAAACCCTTCTGACTGGAACTGCCCGGCCTGCGAGTCCGCCACCGTCCTCAGCGTCTTCAACACGCCGACAAATTGCTGGATCATTTCCCGCGCACCGTACAAGACCGAACTGGCTGACGACGAAAAGAAACTGTAGTAACTCTTGCGCTCTGTTTCGATCGCCTCGATCGCGATGGCGTAGAGCTGTCGCACGGTGGCTTCGTGAATGATGCAGTCGTCGAGAATGGTCTGGCGCCAGATAATTTCGTCGAGAATGACCGAGCTGACCGGGACGACCCGCCTGATGACGTCGTAGAGAAACGGGTCGCCCTGCGCCATCGTCTGATAGAGCGTGTTCAGTTCCAGGTCCTGCACCAGCGCCGGCTCGTTCCACTCGGCCTCGCGGCGCATATTGAAGTCGCGGTCCCTGTAGAGGAGATATGCCTTCATAGCCCGAGCCGCTCCTTCAGATGGTCATAGGTCAGGCCATAGTGTTCTGCGACCGACACCGCATATGCACGACCGTCAGCGGGTTTTCTTCTTACCCGGTAGGTGCGGGAAGCCGGGTCCCCCGGCTTGATCTCGCTGACCATGCTCACGACCTGTTCGCCGAGGTGCGCGAGCTCCTCGATGAAGGTCACGCAAACGCACAACGGATCGCGCTCCAGTATCTCGCCGATGATTTTCCTGCTCAGGAAGAGTGCGTCAGTCAGCGTTGTCGAGCTGAAGATCTCATTCATGATGATGACGCTGCGCGACGTAGCGTGCGTCATGATGTGATGAACGCGCATCAGGTCGTCCTGAAGCTTGCCACGCAGATCTTTAGTATTCTCTTCCCGTTCGAAATGCGTAAACAGCCGGTCATACAGAAAGAGCGTCGCGTTGCGACCAGGAACTGGACAACCGATCCTCGCCAGATAATGCAGTTGACCAAAGGTGCGAGCAAAGGTCGTTTTCCCGCCGTTGTTAGGACCCGACACAACGATCAGGCGTTCTTCGCCATTGAGATGAAAATCATTCTGGACGACCCGCGCGTTTTCGCTCGTGAGCTTGTGCGCGAGCGCCAGATCGAATGTCTCGTCGCAGCGCACAGCTTTGCTGCGGGATGACACGCGCGGGTAGCAAAAGCACAGGCCCGCCGCTTCGCAGATATTGATGTAGCCGCGGTATGCGAAGTAGAACTGGATTTCGCGATCGAACGTCCGGATCGTGGCATCGAGATAGCTCGAGTTGTTCGCGCAGTATGTGGCGAGCTCCACGAACTCATGCGGGTACAGTTGGGCGACGAAATCCAGGACGTGGGCTTCGACGTGATTCATGTCCATCCAGTCACGCAACTCGACGCGATGATCCTTGACTACCCCCTGCTTGAATTTTTCGAAGATCTGCAGAACGTCGGTGCTGTAGTCAATTTCCGCATCGTAATGGCGTACCGTGACGGCGTTTCCCTTGATGAGCACGCAATATCGAATCGCAGAGAGGCGCTTCTTGATATGGTCCGCGTCATGTGCGAGAGACTGAAAGCGCTCCGATGCAACATATCCAGTCAGGTATTGATGAAACGTCGTTAGTCCTTTCGACGTGGGCGCCGCCAGCGGCAGATGCCGGGCAAAGGCCGCAAGTGTTTCGCAATAGACCACGACCGCTTCGAGGAACCACCACTGCTTCTGGAGCAGGTAGTGGAGCTTTTCCGCCTGTAGCAGGTGCTCGCGCACTTTGCGCATGCCCTGGGCGAAAGCATTGATGCTGTCGAGCACATCAGCCTCGTCGAGGTCTTGCATGACCTCGTGCCGATACATGATCGCGTCCTCACGCGACAGCTCGGTATAGAAGAACGGCTTCAGGTTGTAGTCGTTCCATCCGATCGTGACTGCCGAGACAATCTGGTCGAGATTGAGATCGCTAAAAAAATCTGGCTCCGGCACGTCATCGCGCTCTGGTCCATCCTCTGGTTTTTCGAACAGGATGCTGTGAAAGACCATGCGTACCCCCTTCCTGTTTGGCAGCCGCACATGCGCCTGCAACCAGATTCCGTCGACCGCGCGAGATACTAGTTCCACGCGGCGCGATGGAGTCTGAGCAGAGATTCCAACGTCCAGCCGCGCGCTCGACTGCAATCAGTGAGGCGGACAGACGTTATCGGTACGGTGATGAAAACTGGGAGGGGACGCCAACTTGACGATGGCGCGCGCTTCAGACAAACGAAGCAAGTCGAGGCGTGCCCACAGTGCCCTAACCCAGGCCTGTAGGCATCATTAGCCCCTGCGGGCGGTTATGGAGGAATGCCATCTCCACGTCAATTCTCAGTCTACGCCGTGCAACACGAGGATACAAGCCGCTGGCGGAGTCAGCCTCGCCGGGGTGCCATACAGGAAAGCGACACGCAAGTTTGTCTCGTAAGAAGTGCGGCTTGATCGGCCATCAGAGCATTCGCTTCAATCACATTTCAATGACACGTCCGAAGCGTTGCCTGAAGTTCGCGGACGTCCTTCCTGCATCACGAACAGTCAATCAACTATCCGACCATGACCATCGCCTCATGGCCGGTCCCTGTTTGACGGCGATCGGCAGCACGCGACCCGTTTCCGCCACTGGCCTTTCCACAAAGCAGTCATTCTGAGCCACGGCAGAATGGCAGAATCCAGCAAGACGGCCCCGCGCAGGCTGCATGCGCCCCTGAAGTCCGTGCCAAGATATGTAGCAGGGGGCGTCGAACGAGGATTCTGGCAAGGTTCGCGGCCGGGGTATGGGCTCCGTCGTATGCTCGTCGATGGAACGGGAAGCAGAAGGGCTGCCTGCGCCCCGCGGAGCACAAGAGCATCCACACTGACCGGATCGTACTTGTTCCTGGCCCGCCAAACGAAAATCCAAATGACGGCGGACATTGGGCGTGGTGGAATCACAGCTTCGACTGGATGGACCGGCACAGCCCTTTCTGTTTTTCGTAATGGCAATGAAGGTGGTCAAGCCAATGCTTTCGTGGAGATCTGCGTTCATTGCAGAATCACATGACCGAGCTGTCCGTCTGCACGTGCTTGATAGACCCACATTTTCCACATGAAAACATCAAACGGAGGAATTTTTTTTAAATAGACCTCTCGGAACGATGAGGCGATCGGCAGTTTAATACGCGTGATCAATTTATAGAACCTCCTGAAATTTCTGGCTATGTTAATCGATATCAACTTTCCTCAGGGCTCGCACCCGTTCGTTGATTAACGCCGCAAATTATTCGGGTCCATCGGTAGCCCGATACATCGAACACCATTGAATCGCCACAAAGGCCAAGTTGCACCGCTTTCTTTGCGCGGCACTACCAGTTTCTTGCTCTTCGAAGCCACTGATGAAAATCCAGCATCGGCGGTCTGCTCACACATCGACGTCTCCTCGACGCCCACACTTTCCAGCGCGCCCAGCTTCTATTGTCAGCCCGTGATTCAAATAGACCAGCACCCGCTTGACGGTCTGACGCCCGACCGCTGCCACACCGCATGGCGGGGGATCTCGGCGGCTCATCCGAAATCGTGAGATCTTGCGCTAGAATTACTGTATGTTTATACAGTACTTTTGGAGCTTGATCGTGAATCGCACTGACGCGGCCGCTCAGCAGATACGCGCCCCCGGGTGAACGGGCGCGCTCCATCGATGCTGTCCTCGACTCAAGTATGTATTCGGAGGCGGGGGGAATAACTGAGCGACGGGTGCATCTCCTCAGCCTAAATGGTTTTGGGGGACATGGCATACCTGAAAACCTGTACATTTATACAGTATCGTACACGTGTTCGTCCGCCAGGAACTGGCACTTTTAGTCGGAGCGCTGGTCCATCCAGGTACCGCTGATAGGGAGCGTCTCAGCCAGCGGGTGGACAATGCTTTAAATTCGCGCTCACCGTTGGCTGGCGAGATCGATCAGCGCCGAGACGGTCCCGAGCGCTTCGCGATAATCTTCTTCGTTCTCGATGAGACGCACGGTCATGGCTCGCCCCCGGGGGAAATGCTGCCACTGCACTCCCGCAGTGATCGGGATTTAAGGGAGATCCGGACTCTGCCCGTTGAGCCAGTCCGACCAATCCCATGCATAAATGCAGTCACCGCAGCCATCCGGGTCGAACAATGGCAAGCACCACATCCGCCACCACTCCCTCAGTTCGTCCTGCAAGGGCTGGGGCACGTCCGCTATCCGCACGGCACACGGCTCGCCTGCGTCCTCGCTTACGGGCACGACACGCTGCAGAACCTGACGATCGTCCTGGGTCAGGGGGGTATGCAGACCCAGCGCGAACCGGAGCCGTCGTCGTTCCCATTCCGGTTGCAGAAACCGGCGAGACCCGAAAGCGTCAGCGCTCCAGTTGTGCTTCGCCACCATCGTTCGTCGGGCGCCAGCGGGTAGACCCAGAACATGCTCCATCTCGTAACGTTCGACGCCGCTCGCCAGTGCGAACAACTGGTCGTCGTCCGGCGTGCCGGGCGCCGGGTCAAGTCCAGCCAGATCGAGGAGCGTCTGTCGAGCTTCGCGATACTCCTGGCCATTCTGGATGAGTCGCACAGTTATGGTCCTGCCTACACATGAAATGGTGCCAGTGTACCGGCCCGCGGGCCATTCTGGGCGGGCCGTAGCGGCGTTGTCCCGGGTTTTACCCATTAGACACCATTCCGACAATACGAATTGTCAGAGTAGGTGGCGAGTTCGGACCTTGCCCTGAACGCTTTGAATTTCATCGACGACGGGCCGGCTGTGATGCCCAGCTCGCTGCCGCCAAGGCCGGCGAGGCGGGCCGCGCGATGGATGTCCGTGCGCGCGCTTCGGCCATCGCAACCAGTGTATCGGCGACGAAGGCCACCGGCAGGTCCGGATTGTCCTGCACCACCCTCCTCTGACTCGCGCGGGACACGGGTGCGGGAAACGGTACGCGGCGGATTCTCCGGCGGGTGGCGCAGGCAATGCTAGTCATTGAACCAGATCCTGGGCAGGGGTCTCAGGGTTCACCGTGTCCATTCTTCCCGGATCGCCTGCTGATACTCAAGCCCGTCGACTCCCGGGTACGAAGCTGCATCCAGCACCCGCGCGGCAGTTTCGATCCTGCGGCGCTGCCCACGACACCATCAGGCGCGCGAGGCGCACCACCGCGCCGGCTGCGACCGCCAGGCGGATCAACATCCGTAACAGAAGCGGCTCGCGGGTGTCGGCCTCGATGGCTGCGCCGGCTTTCTTGATGCCCATGTACACGCTTCCCTGAACAGCCTATCGTAGCTACCGATTTAACCAGCCGGGGACGACAGTTCGCGGGGGAGTTTTCGCGCACGCGAAAATCGTAGACCGCAATAGCTGCGTCATCGCCGTTACCGATAGGAGATTCCATGGCCCTGCCAAACCGTCGAACGTTCTCGCTTCAGACCCCCGCCGATCTTTACAGAAAACTAAACTTCGAAGCCCTGGAACTCCACAATAATCCCCCCGACGACCTAGAGCAGCGTGCGTACGCGGTCATGAACGCGATTACCACCGCATGGCAGATGAAAGATTGGGTCTACGAGGCGCTGCGCGAGGCAGGTGAGCTCAATCGCCTGAACGAATTCGCGGGCCGCATCATTCGGGGTAAAAAAGACTTCGGTACGTTCTTGTGCGAAAGCAGTCCGTGGATGAACGTATGCTTTCAACTTGCCACTGCCGCCAAGCATTTCGACGTTGGACAAGACGCCGGCATCGAAGTGCTTACCACTATCGAGTTTCAGGTCGCCCCGGAGACCACCCCGTCCACGAACTGCGCGGGCAGGATGAAATCATGGTCCGAACGCCCCGCAACAGCATCTCTGGCCCCGACCTCGTACTATTGCTCGATTACATCTGGTCGCGGGCGCTACCGCGACTTGGACTTCTAGACCCGGAGGTGGCCGAGTAGACGAACTACGCTTACACACTGCACTGCATCCAAGAATGCAACGTCACAGCTCCCGGTTTAGCCAACCGGCAACACTGCGACGACGAACATCGGTTTCCGCCGCTGCCGAACGCGCCCCGAGCGCTCCACGTGCGCATCACGCCAATGTGCTGCGCGACCACCCACCGCAGATCGCCGCTCGCGTCGTAATACGACGCCGGGCGCCGTATCCTCTTCCCGTCCGCCGATTTCATATCTTCATCTCCCGGGGCGCGTTAGCCTGCGGATGCCTGGGTCAGCAGAAGATCGGCTTGACCGTATAGCCAGCCGACCGCAGCCGGTTGATCAGCCCGCTAGGACCGGGCAGATGCATGGCGCCAACCAGAATTACCGCCCGCCCTTCGTCCAGATGCTGGCGTAAGCGCGGTATCCAGGCGGCTTTGCGTTCGTCGACCATAATATGGTTCATCGCCGCAACCCCATCGGCGCTACCCACTGAGATATCGAATTGCTCACGCACGGATTGAATCCCGGCCAAGCCTAGGGCCGCAGCAATGCGGACAGCAGATCGTGCCCATGACTCAAAATGAGGCGCAGGTCGAAGAATCGAAACCGGTCATTTTCCGGGTAGATTTGCCGACTCGCATAAAAAATTGTCCGCGAGTTGATAGCGGTGGCCGCATAAACGCACGCTTAGCTTGCTCCCCCTACTACGAACATCGAATGGCGACCTGAGCTCGCATTAGTTAGCCCGAGGCCCAGACATCGCTTCAGGCCGATCCATCACACGCAGTCTGCTAATCCCGCCGTGTCGCGTCGATGCCCCATGGAGCGACGCCAATGACAATCCTCTGGCCTAGGAACGTCTCGTTGAGGTTCTTGTCGCGCGATTCAGCTTGTTTTTTTATCGATGATCGATTGATCAAGGCATGTGCAATTTTTTCGTCGCGTAACTCACCAATATCGTCCGACGCTGTTACGTCGCGGCTAAGCCAAACCGATGACCGTCGATCGCACGTCTGCAGGAAGAGAACCCACGTGGCATATGCATCTTCACTGCTTTGCGCAGCAAGGAAGGCGCGCCACCAGTGGCGGGCCACCGCATCGTTCTGACGCCGTCGCGCTGCGCTTCGCGTCATCTCCTCGATCGAGCTTCGAGCAGGACCGACCGGCCAGTCATCCATCGCTCCTGAGTCGTCACCGGTGAGAAAACCGCTGAGGACGATCGCCCGTTTCTGACGCCAGACATACGGTGATCTGCGGTCGACCTCAATCTGCGCCTCAAGCCAGCGGCGCCGGCCATTAAAAATCGCAGCGAAGGCGAGTTCACCCAGCCCCTTGTCGGTCGAGCACCTGTGAAGATCGATCAGCGATGTCCGTAACGTGTCGGTAGCTGACGAATCCGTGGCTCGAAAAGCGATGTGAATGAGTTCGTCCACACCACCTTCCCCGATGTGTTGCACTGCCATGAGTTGCCTTAGCGCATGCCAAAGCTGGACTCCACGGCCCGGGTCATGGTTCAAGAGGGTTTCGCAAATAGCAAGGAAGGTTGTTTCGGCTAGGCGGACGCGCCGCTTGAAGTCCTTGGTGAGCCGATCAAAGCCCTCAATCCAATGGTCGAAGATCTCCGGCGCGTGTGTCCAAACCGGCGTGAGGTCATCAACGTTGATGTTGGCAAGATAGAGGCTTGCACCGGCTGCCCGGGCGTCGTCGATACGCTGACGCGCTGTCTCGGTCGCACGCTTCCAGGCGCGCCGTTGAGCCTCCAGATCTTGAGCCTCCCGGAACGTTGCGAACTGATCATCGCTTGTGTTCTCGCCCTTTCGTAGCTGCAAGGTATAAAACGAAGGGTATTCGAGCCACATAGAAAGCTCGATCGTGAGGTCGGATCCCGGATCTGGCTCGGGCACCGCGCCTGCGGTCAGTACGTCCCCAAAAATCGCAACTGCGAGGCGAATGTCTACCGGGTCGCTGCCTCGCAATCGCGCTGCCTCCAGTAGGCGCCATGGCGCGATGCGCGGTGCGAGCTGCTCGAACGGCACGGAAGGCGCGCCGGAAATCAGCGCGCCAGAGCCGTAGTGGTTGACCCAAAAGTGCTCCTCGCCCTTCCATGTCCAATCCCACTGGATCAGAAGTCGGCCGAAGCGCTCGCCGTCGGCACGTTCGAGCGTCCGGAATGCGATTCCCCGGTCCACCTGGTCATCGCCCCGGGCCTTTATTTCCAGCCAGCTCCATATGCGATCGCTCAACGCTGAGCCGTAAAAGGACAGAACGCAGAGTAGGTCGTGCTGCTGCTTTTGAGTTCCCTGTCCGAAACGATCGAGTAGTGCATCCCCGGCCTCCCGAGTTGGCACCGAAACCACATGAGAGAAGTCGGTTAGGACTGTCTTGAGACCGGCTTCAATCATGCGCGTCGCTTGGGTCAACCAATCCTCGCCTTGGACTTCGACGATCAGCAGTTGGCTTGCCGCATAGAGTTCGTTTCCCTCGTCGCTCTCGGCGAATTTTGTGCGTAGGGCGCTCGCTGAATCGCGAGACGCTTCGTCTGAAATTATCAGCTGATGCGTCGCGCGAATAGCCCGCCAGTATCTTTGTTCACGCGTTGCGTCCTGCAGCGTCAGCAGCTTACGCCGACCTATGTCCGCCAAAACATCGGGGGCGCAGCGAGCGAGGACAGGCTCAATCTCCTCGAAAGCGTGATTCTCAACAGTGTTGCCTCCGGCGCTGTCAAGCTTGGATGCATCGATGGAGCTTGCGGCACTGCGAACCTCCGCGACCACGCACGCGGGCGGGTTGAAGTTCGGATTCAGCCAAAATGGCTTCGCTCGCCGAAGACGCGCGTGGAGCGGCCTTGCCCCGTCGGAGAGGACGTCGTCTGCATGCCGGCGCTCAAGCGGGAACACGCTCGTCGCGGGAGACGCGACATAGTCGCTTTCGTAGCACCAGCTTCCATCGAGTGTAGAGTCGATGTCCCGAGCTGCGATCTCATCAGCTTCGTATCCGGTGAGGAAAAGCAGGCGTCTGGCGAGTCGCGCTGGCAAATCGGGACTAATTCCATGTTCAGGACTGCGCCCTTGGATCGCCGCCGCGAGCCGTCGAAGCTCCTCGGCCGTCGCCTCTGGATCGGCTTCGTTGAGGACGAGTAGCCATCGAAGGCCGTCCAAACCGGCATTCCCTTGCCCAACTGTTTCATTGATTGTCGCCACTTCAATCAATGGGACTGCCGCCGCTAATGGAAATCCGTCGAGAATCGATGGAATCGTTTCGTGAAGAATGCCTTCGTCGAGGTCGACGAATATCATCGCTTGACCCAAGACTGTCAAAGGACCGGATTTGTCGACGCCGACGTGGTCGATCAAACGCTGTGCTCGATGTTCTTCGAAATCCTTGGTGTTACCGACGTCGCTGTCGCGAACGCCTCGGGAAATGATCCGCAGCCAGGACATCGTCCGCTTTACGATGGCCGTCCGGGCCGGGACATCAGTGCGAGGAATGGCACGCAACGCGCTGGTGGCCCAGATCCTTGCAGACGCCTGAGCATGCGATGCAGAGTGTTCGATGGCATCGAGTAGCGGACTAACCAGGTTCGCCGATAAGGCTGCAAGCTCGCTACGATGGTGATCGGTGAGGTTCTGAGTTTGAAGCCAGGACGTGACCAGCGCGCCCGCAATCGGCGTTTCCGTCGGGTCACCCCGCTCGATCAGGATCGCCACGGCCGCACGCAGTATCTCAGCACGCTGATCGAGTCCGGCGATGGGGTCTAGCCACTGGGACAGTGCTGCGTCAATCACGTCGTAGGTCTCGCCGTTACGCGTCGCGAGTTCGGTGAGCAGAGCGGCTGCCAGCGAATGGGCGACAACCTCAGGCAAAAATTCAATTTTCCCCATTGGCCCGGCACGAGTAAACCGGCCATCGACAATATCACTCAGGCGTGCATAGACTTCGCCAGGAGTGAGATCCGGCCGACTCACCGCTTCGCCAAGCGTCTTCAACGTGAAGGCGCTGACGCCGCTTCTGAGTTCGAGTGCAATATCCTGCAGATATTGCTGCCATTCGTTGTCACTAAATGATCTGCCCGCGCGTTCGCCAAAGCTGTCTCGTCCATATTCCCAAAGCAGCCGGTGGACCGTAACCTTGTCAGCGTCAATCAGCCGGTCTCGTAACCGAATGACGAGTTTGAATAGCCGTGGGGTGCGTGCCAGATCGACCAGATCCGGATGCAGGCTGGAGCGCGTCAATCCTTCCAGGTCCAGCATCTGATCCAGTTCCCCGCCGGGTTCGATTCCGTAAACATCGACGGTCGCCTTGACGGCCGGCTCGACCAAGCCTTTCAAATTGGCTAGTCTATCGGTCAGGAAATGAGGGCGGGTGCTGACAATGGACCGTACGCGGCCAGCGAACGTTGGTCCTTGGAGCACCTTGAGAACCTGAACCCATGGCACCGAGGGTTCTTGATTGATCCCGTCGAAGACAGCAGTGAGCACGGGACCTTCATCGGTCGGTCGTGCGAGGAGTCGATCGAGTCGTCGAATCCAGTGATCAACGGTTCGCTGCCCGGTCAGCTCATAGCAACGCTCGGCGAAGAAGCGCTTAACCGCCATCTCGGACACCGATTTCAAGGCAGCGGCGGCCGACGACGGCACGACGAAGATAATGGGATGCTCCGAGGTGTGGTCGACGATCCAGT
This sequence comes from Paraburkholderia phenazinium, assembly GCF_900100735.1. Classification (GTDB taxonomy): domain Bacteria; phylum Pseudomonadota; class Gammaproteobacteria; order Burkholderiales; family Burkholderiaceae; genus Paraburkholderia; species Paraburkholderia phenazinia. The sequence continues at coordinate 38,508 of NZ_FNCJ01000001.1, forward strand.
CGAGCGTTGACCATGTCTTCCCTACACCGTCGGGTCCGACGACGACCATTGTTGCGTCGTTTTGAGCGCGACCTATCCACCAGGCGTCGAGCGCTTGGCTGACGGCGATCCGCTTAATCCTTTTGGACTGCGCGCCGCCGGCCGCATCTTGACCAAGCTCAGCGTTTGAAACCCTCGACGATCTCCATATCTCGTCGAGCTTACGGTGCGACTTCAGCCTCAGCGACTCAAAGCCAAGGCTCCACGATTGGAGATCACGTTTGATTTCCTCGATTGCGTCGCCGGCGAGGGGAGCTAGTTTGCGAGCCAGTTCGCCAGCGTCGGCGGAGAAAATTTCACCAACAATATCCGGATCGGACGCACAGAGGGCCGCGAGCGTGGAGAGTCTGTCGTCAACCCAACTGAAAATGATGACGGGCACGCCAAGGCGCTCGCCGTGCTGCTCCAAATCCTGTCGAAGTTGCTCGGAGACACTCCTAGTCGCGACCAGAATCCACGCCTCGATGGCCTCATCCCGAGCGACGGCTTGATCGATTTCCCCTAGAAGCTCTCGATCTTTGTTAGATGTAGTCTCCCGATATTTCTTACATTCGATGCGAAATCGTCGACCCTGGCGGCCTGCAGGACCTGCATCCGCGCCATGTTGGAATCCGGATTTCGCGATGGCGACTTCAATTCCGAGCAACTGGCCAATGAGCGCCGCCGCTAAGTTCTCCAACTGCTTTGCGCGTGGCTCCTCATTCAGTGCGGCCTGAAGGCAACGCTGAGCTTCTCTATCCTGATCCGAAAAGAAGTCCGTCATTTGAGTCCGCCATTGAAGCGCCTTGGGCGCCTAGCACTATACCGACACGTTAAGAAAATCTGCTTTTCGGCACACGTGCCACTGGAAGCGTAGCCCCCGAGCGTCGGCTGCACCGAAGCACGATGCAGAAGGAAGCCCAGCATGTTCGACACTTTCTGTACATCGTCGAATACGATCAATATCATAAGTTGCGTATCAATAGAGTCGTAACCACCGAGTTCAATCGCTCGTGAACCGTCATTTCGATTCCTGCTGATCGGGCAGTGCATTGGTCATAGCTAGCGAATCGGGATAGGATCGACCGCGGCACGGTATCGGGGACAGCTTCAGCCATGCAATTCCCATCGTAAGGGCAAGTCAGGTGCGGGCCAGTTCGACTAGGAGCGCTGGATGCATTGCTCCTGGCCAGCCGGTACATCAGGGTGTCAGCAGGCAAGTTGCCACGTACGAATTGTCCACCCAGTCGTAGAGCTGGATGCAGCCGACCGCATTGAGGCGATGCCCCAGCATCATTGCGAAGTGCGATGGCGCCTTGATAAAGAGATGGATCACGTCAAGCCGGTGACAGGAGCGGAACTCGACCAAGGCAGACTTGGCCTCCGCCACAGCCCGATTCAGCTTCAGCGCACTGTCAATTACATCGGAGCTCGTGAGCTCCAGACGCGGCGCCCGCGCCAGGTTCCCCGCGATCGCAACTGCGACGTCCGCGTCAGCGCTCGTCGGGAACGCGATACTCACCACGCCCTCCTTCATTCCGTCGTCGCCGCGGGACAAACCATCGGTAAAGAACGGGGCCGTCTCCTGCACGTGCTCGTCAGTTCGAAAGTGCGCGCCGTTGTGTTCGATGTCGAGGATGAAACCTTTGGTGGCGCCGAACGTGTAGCCTAACAAACAAGCCAGCGAAATCCTCTGCTTGCTTGAGAGAGCGATCGTAGAGCGTGGGCGGCTGCGTTTGATGAACTCGCCAATTGCCGCCGCGCGAGCGGAAAGGTGCTGCCAGTCAGTCATCTTTAACGTCGCGCGGGCAGGCCCGTTGAACGGCTCAACGATGAGACAAAGTTCATGCACCGACGCAACATCGGCCAGACTCAATAGGGTCGGTGTTTTTTCCCAGATCGCGGTGTCGCCGGCCAGCACTCCGAGTAAAGCAGCCTCTATCTCCCCGCGCATCACGGGTCCACGCCCTGAGCGCGTCACCAGCCGAACGCAGTGCTCCCGGAACGCGGCTGCGTCCTTGGCGCGCAGATTGATGCTCGGCAAGCAGCATTCGATCTCTCCGGAGAATGCCGCATGCGCGTTCTCGTCAGCATAGGTGACGAAGTCCACCCGGTCGACCACGAACTGGGCCAGCTCACGCGGCTGCTTTTTATCCACGATCCATTGGATGATCTCTTCCCGAGTCTGGGCCAGCATCGGCGAGTTTGCATCGTAGGAAGAGCCCACTCCGCGCAGGCGTGAAATCATGGCGACCAGGGGCGATGTGTTGCTGTTGAAATCGCGACACACCAAGACGAAGCGCGGAAACTCAGTTGGCGACGTATCGTGGACCTTCTTGAACTGGCGGATTTCGTCCCAGAAGACGCTCCACGATAGAGCGTAGCTTTTGGCTTCAAAGAAAGTGCGCACGGTGATGCCGTTCATGCCGAAGTAGCAGACCTCGATATCGCCAACCGCCTCGCTCACGACGTGACTGAATGCGCCCTGCGCAAGCCAGCGAGGAAGGTGCTGCAGCACAAAAGCGTCCTGATACCCAAACCCTTCCCGTGCGATGGCGCCGCCAGTGGACTCGTTTGCCAACAGACTTGCTTTCATTCGATACCCTCCAGGTCGAGGTTTGACAGGTGCACGCTGCCATCAGGCAGATAGGTATGCGCACTGCCTTCGAGTTGCTGGCCGCTAAGCCGAAACACGAGCAGCACTACAAAGTTCGCCCCAACGCGGTGGTCTGTCGCGAGCTCGCGCATGGTGGAGTGGTCCTTCGGGCTGGGCTGCACGCTGAAAAGCGGATGCGAGTGCCACTCGCCGAGGTAGTTGAAGTGCCCAAAGTTGTCGCCATGCGAACGGCAGTACATCTTGATGGCTTTGACTACTCCGCCCAGGCGGCGAACGAACGTGGCGACAGCGCCAGTCTGGTGCACCGTAAGACTGCGGACGACGAAGTGGTTCGTGCCGACGTGCTCGCCGAGCAGCACACCGCCGCACTCCCGATGTCCGGCGCGTCGGAGAGCAGCAATGAGGAGCTCCCGTACCTCAGGCGGAACCGTTACCCGCAGCACCTGCGCCCCCGTTCACGGCGTTCAGGAGCTCGCCGATGGTGGCGACCTCATCATCAGTCAATGGCGCTGGAGCACCCACACCTGCCGGGCCGGGGCACTGGATAGGGATGGTGTCGAACGGCTGCTTGAATTCCCAGAATTTCTTGAACCCGAGAAGGTAGGCAGCGACCGGGTATTCCGACTCGCCATCGCTGCAGACCGCGTCCAAGGCAAAAGCAGTGATGGCGGAGGCTAGGTAGCTCACCTCTGCATCGCCGGCAACGAGGACCTTGTCATCGGTGTTTAGTGCGTAGCGGTTGGCTTCGGCGTGTGGTACAGGCTCCATGGTTCCCATGACCCCAAAGATGTGGGTGCGAATGCCTAGCGGGTCAGCATCCCTACCCGGCCTGCTTCGTGCCATCAGTGCACCGAAGCCACCGGCAAAAACTTCGCCCCAGACCAGCGGCACCTGTGCGCGCTGACACACAGCGGCAAGCATCAAGAACGCATCCGAATTGGCGGTTGCGTCGATGACCAGATCGCTACTGCCGATTAGCTCGGCCAGCCGGGCTACAGCGAGCGGATTTTCCTGGCCAGCCACTTCGAACGGCAGTGCTACCACGTTGGCGTCCAGTGCAACAAGACGAATGCGCTCGGCAACCGCTTCGACCTTCGCGAATCCTACGCCCTGCCAGTCGAGTTCGTTGCGCACGAGATTCTGCGGCAGCAGCACGTCGGCGTCGATCAGCCCGAACCTGCGCACGCCTGAACGGGCCAGGGAGACGGCGACCTTGCTGCCCAGCGACCCGAGGCCGACCACGGTCACCGTCAGCGCACCCAATTTGGCGTACGCTGGGGGCAGCCGCGCCTGCTCGCTTGCGCTGGCGTCGATGACGGCCAGTTCGATCACCGGGACAGGTTCGCCCGGAGGCACGAAAAAGGCGCGGACGTGGTGCTGGGTGTCGCATACGGCGATCGTTTTGTTGCTCACCTCGGCGATCATCCCCCCTCCATTGCTGACAAGGTCCACCAGTTCGTCCAGCGTAGTGACCTTGGAGCTGTGCGTCTTCGACATTGAGATGGCCCAGCCGCTGCCGGTATTGGCCCCGAGCGAGACCGGCATGCCGGTCAGTCGCTGCGTCGCGTCATCGCCCACCTCGGTCACAAAGGTCAACTCGCACTCGCCCCGCCTGGTCGTCGCGGTTTTCATGGGCCACGCCGGCCCGCCCGATGCGGTCGCCAGCCGCTCGACGAACTGTGGCGTCACCAGGAACCGACGGCTTTCACCACGCAGAGCCTGCCCAAGCGTTTGGTGATGTCGCGATGGAGCTGGCGGGGTCCGGTGCAAGGCTACCTGCAATACCTCGCTCCAGAGCAGCTTGTTCGCGCTTCGCACCAGCTCGACTCCAGTGACGCTCGGGTCCCAATTGTCCGGACCGCGCTCCAGACACAGCACGCCGCTGCCAAGGTACTGATGTCCGCTCCAGGACTCACCCGGCCGTTGGGGGCGGATAAATGCTGGGACATCTGGAAAGTAGCGTGGATAGACCAGCACACCGTCGAAGGTGCCGTGCAGCAGCGTCAGGGAGAAGCGCAACTCCAGCTCGCCGTTGGTGGTGGCTCGCCACCCCTGCATGCGAAACCATGCTACCTCGTGCGCAAGGGCATCAAGCAGCCGCTTTTCCCGCGCCATGCGCTGGGGCTGGTCGACCAGCAAGCTCATCAGGCGAACCCCGCGTGCTTATTGGGCAGGACCGGCGTTGCGGGAAAGGTGAGGCCCGCGCCAACCGCGGGGCGCAGCAGCGACGATGCCGCCGACTTGCTGACACCTGCGGCAGCCGGGAAGCGCGGCCCGAGAATTGCACGCCACAGCCTCAGGGCTTCGTCATCATTGGTCTCGTTCTTGGCCTTGCGCGCCAAGACTGCGTGCTCCTTCACCATGTCGTAGAAGATCTTGAACTCTTCGATCGTGACGTTCGAGAACACGTTGCTGCCTGGCACGCCCGGGTCCTCCACGAACGGCACCTGGCCGAGCAAAACATGAAGGCTGTAGGCGTCTCGAATGCTCTCCAGCGCCTCAACGAACAGCGTCTCGTAGTTCACCTGCGAGCAGCTCATGTGCTTGGCGACCAGGCACTCGAGGATGAAGCCTTTGGGTCGGCGCAGAGCCGACAGGTGACACCGGCGCCACCACTTTACGATCTTCACGAGGGGCTTGAAACGGCCACCCGCGCCGCGATTAACATCGACGGTCCACTGCGTGTGGGCGCTTGGATTCGTAGTTAGCCACCTCTTCAGCTCGACGTCAGGGATGAGGTAGGCGTCTCCATCCTCGATAACCGGGACGACATCCATGTCGACGCCAGCCAGTGGCACCGCGATGGAGCGTCGGTTGACTTTCAGATTCTTATAGCCCGCATCGACAAGCGCCTGATGCAGGGCGTCGAGGACGTCGTGCGGATCATCCTCCCCGGAGTGGCTGGTCACCACGATGATGTCGACGTCCGGACGCTGAAGGATGCCGCCAATCTTCTGGGGCCGGATGGCCGTGTCGCGCTTGTAGGAGCCCGACAGGAACGTCTCAACGTGCAGCTTCGAGAGGTTTTTGTCGGTGCGCAGTGCTTCGCGCAGCGTGTTGTGCGCACTAGAGCACGTGTTTACCGTCGAGGCTGACGGCTCGATTTCCCAGAGGAAGTCAAGAAACTGTTGCTGCGTCGTCATACAGGGTCCTACTGGCAAGTTGTTGCGTCCAGGGCCACGCTATGGCACAGTCTGTTGTTCTATACAGACAACGCGGCCTAACAATGCCAGCAGACGGACTTAACGACAAGGAATAAGGGTTTTATGGCTTCCGTTGTCTGGCTGGACAACATAGTAGCACAACATGCGATGCCGTGGGATGGGGCGCAGCTTCCCGCGACCTGTTATGCTTTTAGGCAATGATTGCGGCGGCAGCGCGAGGCTCCGCCCGGCGTCTGCTGCACTCGCTCATTCAGGAGATTTCAGTGGCACAGACTGGCTTAGGCGTTGCGCTTCGGACGCTTCGCGAGCGACGGACGCTCTCACTTCGAGAGATGGCTCAACTCTCATCCGTCGATCATGCATACGTTCATCGTTTGGAGACCGGCGAAAAAACCAGCCCGTCCCCGGAACTGATCGGTAAATTGCTTAAGGTGCTCAAGCCTGCCGAACGCGACGCTGAAATAGTGAAATGGCTTGTCGATCATGCAGATGCCGACGCAGAGTTGGTGGATTACGTGTTGAGCCACCCGGACATCACGGTCGACATCTTTGCCGCGGCCGCAGGTGTTCGCCATCGCGGCAATGCTCGCCCGGACCCCGCAACGCTCATCACCCGCATCAAGCGCGCGTTCGAAGACGACGACGAGTAACCTTATGGACGAAGCCCAGGTTCAGCAATGCGCCCGCAACTTCATCTCCGACCTGGAGATCAAGGACGTGCGCGACGACCTGTCGGTCTACGTGAAAGCCGCCAATGCAAAGGTCGTCAAAGAAGAGCTCGGGAAAGGCGAGTCTGGCTATACCATCACGAAGCCCAATGGCAAGCACGTCATCACAGTGAACTCGTTGGAGCCGGAGGAGCGACAACGCTTCACCATCTGCCACGAAATTGCCCACATCGAATTGAAGCTACCTTCGAGCCACGAGGAAGTTCCCTCGTGGTCGTACGCGAAGCGTCACATCAACGAGGTAATGTGCGACATCTTCGCGGCAGAGTTGCTGATGCCCTACGTGCAGTGGAGGGCGCTGGTGCCCAAGACTGAGCCCTCGCTGGATGTGCTTGAGTACATGGCCAGCCAATTCCGTACCTCGTTCCCGGCTGCTGCGTCACGCTATGCGAACCTCGCGGACGTGCCTTGCGCATACGTGACCATGGAGCGCGGCGCGATACGATACGCAGCTCGCTCGACGTTGCTGCGTAAGGTCGGCGCCTGGATAGCGCCAAAGTCGCCTATCCCACCTGGCTCGGTGGCACATCGGTTGCGTGAGGGTGGGGTAAGCCAGGTGGACACTGGTGAGGTGGCGCAAGACATCTGGTTCGAGAACTGGGACAAGGGGCTCGATCTCAGCGAGCTTGCTCGCCACTACGCGAAGTCCGACACGACCGTTGCGCTGCTGTGGTTCTCGGAAGAAGACCTGCCCGAAGTCGAGACGACGCGGTTTGGCGCCCGCGTCGTCGAGGACGACGGGCTGAGCGAACTTACTGGAGAGTTGACTTGGCCTGGCCGAAACAGGCGTCGTTAGCGGTGCGCATGCCTAAGACCGAGAAAGTTCAACATCACGCCGATCTGTCGCGCAGCAACCCCTACCTGTATAAGCAGGACGAGTAGCGCCACCGCGAAACCGAGGAAAAGCACCGCATTGACTGGTAGTCGCCGCCAGAAATTGTACAAAAAGGTCGATTACGCCAGACCAGCTTCCCGGACACGCGGCCCAGCTTCGCAGTTGCGTTCAGCTGGAGACCTGGCCATCCCCGTGGTTTCCCGACAAGATAACGGGCTACCTGATTGCGTAGCGTTGCCGGATGCGCTCCTCATCAGCCCGTAATTCTTCGAAATATTGCGCATCGGTGGGCTCCGGGAGAAGATCGGCAACTGTCCTTGGGACGCTACCTGGCAGCCCTGCCAGCCGCTGAAGCAACGCCGCATCTTCCGCTCCGCACTCAACCGGGAATACGCGTACGCCCGCCGTGAGTAGCCAGATAGTTCGCGTGATGCCATTCGTGAAACCGAGCAGGTTCGAAGGTGGCCCTTCCCGCCACTCAACATTCTTTCGAATACCGAGATAATAAGACCTCACTATCTTTACCTGTTCAACATATACACCACACGAAACAGAAGCGAGCGGCACCGGATTCCATTCACCTTCGGCGAAACCAGCTTCGGCATGACGAAACTTGTAGTCGGACGGCCAGTCTTTCGGGCCAAGATGCGCGACTTCGGGATGGCTGCTGTATGGCTGCCGCCAGAGTTCCAGAAAGCGGGTTGCGTCTACCTCGACGACCACAGCCTTGCGAACAGAAGGATCGGCGACGGACATAAAGACGTGGCCGCGCGTGACGGTAGGAACCCGAAACACGGCCCGCCGTTTACCGGAAATTCTTGCGATAGTGTGGAGCGTTTCCATTATTCGTTGATCCTGACACGTAAAACCAGCCCGCCTGCGCAGGCCGCGACGAGTTCGCCGTGATGACGTCGATTCCGCCGATCAAAATGAAACATCGACCCACGATCATCGGACCTGGATCGCAAACGGGCGAATGGACTCTTGGCCAGCGCCTGTTGCGCAAAAAACCGGCCGATGGAAAGCACCTCATCGACTGATCGGCCAGTCAGGTCACCGCCGTCATGAATCGGAATCCGCTCCTTCAATCTTCTTCTCCCATGCGATGCGCTCATCGAGTTTGCGGCGCGTTTCCTTCGCCCAAAAGGAAAGCTCGGAAATTCTATGGCCGTACCAGCTCTCGAGCGGAACGAAATAGGCCTCCAGATAAGGGACCAATGAACCCGACCAGGCGCCAATATGGAGTCGACCGTTGAGCGCGTCACGAAACGCGGCGTGCTCGCCGTATCTGGCCGCGAGCCCTTCCATGGCCGGATGCCAGGCGGTATTTCCGGCATCATCCTTTTCGAAGAGCGGATAGAATTCGCAGAGAAACGGCGCGCGCGTTGGCGCATCGGCATCCGCCCACTCGAAGCACTCTGCCTCGGGAGTACCGAACAAGGGACCTGCGCCGTTCTCGCTATCTCCATCGCGACGATAACCCCGCCTCGATTGACCTATCAGACGAGTCAGGTGAGTTCGCTCGGTCGGGGTAGCGCGCTCGACAAATCGGGCGACTACCTGCCACAGCGCGAGCGGCCGTTCGGTGACCAGAAGTTTGACGATTTTCCGGACCGGATCATCAAGAGCATCGAAAACCTCGCCGTCGCCGACTTGGCAGAGACGAACAAACTGCTCGCCCAACTTTTCCACCCAGCGGTCATCAAGCCCCGCGTGGTCGCGAATCGACCTGACCATGCTTTCGAAAAGGTAGCCGTCCCGGTTGCCGCGCCTGACTTCCCCAAGAAGCGTCGGTGATGCGAGAATGTTTTTGGCGCGGTCGACCAGACCAGAATCGAAATCACTTCGAGTGTGCTGATACATCGAGATGATTTCAAGGGCAGACCAGGCACCTTCCCCTTTGTGGTTGCTCGCCAGTTCGTCGACCAACGGGAAGATCTGATCGGCCTTCAGGTGGGCGAGCCCTTGTCCGTAAGACAGATAGACGCACTGAGTCGCAGCGAGGGTACCTGCCTTGACGCTCTCGACGATTTCAACGAGGCGCTCTACCGAGATTTTCACGGCCATCCGGATTTCGATGGCTCTCGCCTTCAACGCGTCGCTGGCGAGCGCCAACCGGACGCACTCATCCGCGACACTGCTGTCACGCTCATCGATGCCTCCGAGCAGACCCCGAAGGAATCCGCCCCCCCCCAGATCAGTCGAGTCGCGAATCACATCGAGCGCGAGCTTGAAGGTCGTCATCGGGTCAGCGACATTCCTGGCCAGTTCGTAGGCAAACGGATGGGCGTTGTTGAGCTCCTGAGACGCCATTTCGCGCACCGAACGCACCACCAGCTCCTCGTCCTGCGCAATCAGCACTGCAACTTCTTTAGCCTTTCGTGACGGGTATTCGAAGTCCAGAGTAGTATTGTCACTCCGGTCGTATTCCACATCGGGATCGTAGAGGTCGCTCACCCAGAACTTTGTGTAGAGAAGCGCGAGATGAATCAGATCAGTGGGCATCAATCTGTCATACAAAGCCCTCACCCGTTGCTGGAATTCATCTGGAGAGCCATTGCGGTCAAAGTAGAGCCATAGTCCGACCGCCTGGATTCCTTCGAGCCAGATTCCCCGCCGCTGCGCGACGCCATGCACAGCCGCCTCAATGTCCGCGATAAGGGGTTCGCAGATAGTTCCCCGCAGACTGGCAGCGAGAACTTCGTCGTAGCGACTTTCAAAAGACCTGTGTGCTGCGCGAATGCGCTCAAGGGTATCGAGGCTTCGTCGATGGAATTCGAACACCTCATCCCAGGTTTTGGGATACCAATCCCGCAGGGGCGGTTGGCTGCCGATTTCCTCCGCGCCTGCGATTCGGGAGGAATATGTTCGGCTAAGGCTAGTCGCGAGCGCTTCGACGCACACGCTAATGACTCGCTCGTCGCCAGATGCGATGCCATGATCGACAACAGCGAACCTTTCCGAAGGTTCTGCCTCGGTTCCGCTGAGTTCTATCTGGAGCAACTGCTTGAACTGACCCGTCGCGTTGTTACTCCAGCTCTCGGTCTCCACCGCGGCGAGACGCATCAGCAGATGGGCCGCCAAATGGAAAGACTGACGGCGAAAGACAAGTCTTCCGAGCACCAGAACGAGATAACGCCGTCCACCGCCGAGCTCCCGAAGCTCGTCAAGCGGCATTTCGCCGAAAACTCGCCGGACAGTTTCAGCAGCGGCGTCCGGTGCCACATGAGATAAAGCGTGCAGACATTGGGCTCCGAACTCAGAATTCAAGGCATCCAGCACTCCGAATCGTCCTTCGCGTCCTAGCAGCTTCTCAGCCACCGCTACGGCGGTGCGCGTCCGGTCAAAATACCGCCACTGCTCTAAAAACGCGCGAACCAGCTCGTTCGGGGCAGACTCGATGAACCGCAAGATCGTTCCGGTGCGCAGTAGCTCAATTCTTCTGGCGCCGAGAAAGGCAGCGATCGGAAGTGGCTGCGCGCGAAAGAATGAGCCGCGGCGGTCAACCAGTTCATGCTTCGACGCAGCGGACAGGTGTTCATACATTTCGTCACCGGACTGCCGCGCGAGCCCTTCCGCAACGAGATCGAGCTGTGCGGCCACGTCCCCTTCTGCCCCTACGCGATCGAACAATGCCAGGCATTCGATGGCACGTAACTGATCCCGGTCGCCAAGGCCACAGCCCGTCACGACCCGTTCGACAACATCCTCCATCGACTTAAGTGCCGGCATGCCGCCCAAGTGATTGTCCGTGGCAAGAACGGCGATTCGCGGGAACCCGCCACAGAGATTCTTGAGATACGAGATCGTTGTACCGTCGGCGTTCGGAGCCCGTTGCCGGATGATCCCTTCAACAAGCGAGTCATCGCTTCTCGATACTGAAATATTGAGAACATTCTCCGCAGCAATCGTGCGATCGTCGATATCGATAGTGATCAGTCGAAGTCGGCTATGCGTATTGGACACGATGTCGACCAGAACGGCCGCAGACTCACGCGGGCATTCATCGACAACGATTAGCGCCGGAGCGCCATGTCCAGCCATAGCCGCGACAACCTGGTGAAGGCGCTCTTGTCCAATGCTCCGAAAGTCGCAGTAGATCGCTGACACACCTGCGATGGCTCTTTCTAAGGTGTTCCGGTCACGGAAGAGCTCGTACACAAAGCGGGTCTTGCCGATCCCGGATGGACCGATGACTCGAACACACCGCTTCGGCTCGGCAATGTGCTCAAAGATCCGTTCCCTTGCTTGATGTGAACTCAGCGCGTCGCCGGTTTGGGCCTTCCCGTTGTCAGCGTCGTCGATTGCATAGCGGGGCGCCTCGTCATCAACGAGCTTGATCGCGCCAAAATCGGTTCGCCGTCCCCAGCCGTCGATCGTCTGAAATCCGCCTAGGGGAAGGCCGTTCTGTTCTTCATTCAGCCAAACCGCTACGGCCGGGTGTTGGCAGACCCAGGCGGCAATCTGGTTGGCATCGTAGATAGTGATGGACACCAGATCGTCCGGATTCGCACCGGCCTCCCGAATTCCCTCCCTGATTCCAGAAAGCCGCCGGCTAAGCTTGTTGCCAACGATTGGTGCCGAGGTAAATCCAATATATGCACCGCGCCCAGCGATCGCGGCCGAAACCGCATCGTTCAATACCCGCGGCACGCCGTCTTTCTGCGAGGCCTTTGTCCACACCTCCTTCCTCCAGCCAGCCGGTGCAGGATCTGTTGCTTTGGACTGGAATACATTCATGCGACAAGGGAGGTAATCGGTGTCATCATTTCCGCCGGTCCAGTGCACCCGAGCATCCTCCCCACCATCCGCGATGGTGATCTGCAGGGGCGCGGAGACGCCCCGGAGGGCTATTCCGGCACTTTGCGCTTCGGCATGAAGTAGCTTTCGCAACAGTTCGACCAGTTGCAAGCTATTCAGAGATTCAACCTGGGAGGGTGAGATATCGAAGATCATTTTCAGTGTGCTTGTATCGCGAACGACTCAACGCCGTCACGCCGATTCCGTCAGAATTGTGTCCGTCACTCAACATCGCTCTACTGCTCGCCATCGGACAACTGCCAGCCGCACCTTCTGTTCCGTCAACGCGTTGGTCCTGTTATCGACTCCCTGGTGGATACCGGATTTACTCAGTCAGCAAGGCATGTTGCTGCGCGTCGTTCAACAAATCGTCGTAGGTTCGTATCAGGAAACCTGAGTCCCGGAACATGTTGGACATGCTTAGATGTCGGTTGCCGTCCAGTGACTTTTCCGGCGTCCGAACAGGACGCTTGCCGATCAGCATCAGGTAAGTAACCCGGACTGCGCATCGGGCGTCACCCGGCGCAACTGGTCCGTTGCAGACGTGCTCCCCTGCGGCGGCTTCGCCGGCAAAAGGACGTCGCGATGAAAAGCCACACCCGGGCCCACACGCACCAGTTCGTCGGTTTTCTCCGGCCTCCCGCTCACGGATTGCTGCATTTCATTCCTCGACTGATACCGCGCTGCCACGCTCGTCCCGAAACGTTCCACAAACGACAATCACGCCGTCCGGCAAAGTCCTGAACATAACATTGTTAGCCTTGATCGACATGCCACTTCCGTTTCGCCAGTGCAGATTTGAGAGCCCCCCTCCGACGAAGTGCAACGTATGAGACGTCGTATCGTGCATGGGCGCGACGTGGTGGCTCAGCACCCGCGAGAGATCGTCGATCTGGACCCGCTGGATGAGTTAGAACCAGAGCGGCGCGAGATAGCGGATAAAAGCGAGATCGCTACGCGGGAAAGGTTAATTGGACACGGTCGGGCCATTGATCGCGATCGAGCGGAAGATCTTGCGGGCGGAATGCGCGAGTCACCTAGTTCCACTAAGTAAGACCATCAGCGACGGCGACGTCCTCGCAGTTTGCGTTTGAGGTGAATGATGGGCTTGACTTTGACCCGATGTCTTAGCGAATCAGATATAACAAGTTCCACGATCGGACTTCCTGCTCGACATACTATGAAGCCGCGTCTAATGCCTAATTGAGACGCAAGCCGCTCGAACCCTGACTTTTCGGCAGACACATTGACGCAACGCCCTCTTATCGCGCACCTCTTTAACATGCACCGGCATACAAGAATGTCCCATGGCGCGAGAATATGGTGCGCATATATCGCACAGCGATTCAACGGAACATTCCCTGCATCGATGGCAACCGTGATGAGACAACGCCGTCGAGGCCGCCACTGCGCTTCACCATGAACCCGGAACTAGCGTTAGCCCGCTTGCGCCCCCGATCCCGCGTCTGGATCGCCGGCGAATTCTTGTCGCGCCACTTCGAGCACCCGCGTCGGTTCGCGTTCCCGGTCATTACCGCGTGAACGCAAAACGGATAAGCGCGCAATCTTGAATTTTTATCCGCCTTCAGATGCTAAACAAATCCGCGATCTTTACACCGAAGGCTATTGCCAGTCTTTCGATATTATCGATCGAAATATTTCTAGCCGCTCGCTCTACATGAGCGACAAACGATCTGTCTAGCCCACATGCTGCCGCCAAGTCCTCCTGGCTCCACCCTCGGTCCGCCCGCATCCGACGGAGATTGTGGGCGAGCAAAGCCCGCGCACTCATCGGGGGGACATTAGGGGCGTTGTATTGCATGCGCGTGATACTGGATACGCGCCGCTTCCCCGTCAGTAGCTTTTAAGTCACAATCTGCACCCTCGCACTGATTTGAGGCGAAATTCGCCAACGACACACATGTTTTTTACACAAAACAATTGGGAAGTGACCAACGGCACGCTTGCTCAACTCGCGGCGCCGCTTAGACCTTGGAGTCGCATGGCGCTGACAACAGTCGCGCCCAAATTTTTGATTGAACTCGATACGCCATCGGAGACACCAAATTTTCGATTTCTTCTCGCGTCTGGCGTCGAGGAGTTGCTCGACATTGCGGCCACGCCCGGCAGCCGAATTGTCGCGGCGCATGTCATTGCTTTCGGCGAGCGCGAACAAGGTCCAAGGTTTGAACCTCTGTTCGAAATTCGCAGGACCACGCTGGTCACGTCTCCCGCCATCCACTCTTATCGACGACATGACGGCAGTTGGGCTGCTCTAGAGTTTCCCGCCTCCTGCGCCCAAACTGCTCACGGGCAAGTGACCGTCTTTTCACTAGAGCGGTGACGCAGGGCTCTGGACACACCACTTTTATGTTTTTTGCGAAAAACATCTAACCCCAACACATCTCATTTCACCCCGTGTGCACAACTGAGCTGCCCACACCGCAAGGGTGTGGACAGCCGCTTTCAGCGGTTCCTCAGTTGAACACACTTGAGTCTGACGCGCGCCTGCGGCGCTTGCCCTATTTGAAAAAATGCTCGGAACGATTTCATCACATGGCTGGTTGCTAGCATCAGCGATGAATCCCTGCCCGTGCGGCTGGCGCGGCGATCCGAACGGACGCTGCCGCTGCACGCCGGAAGTGGCCGGGCGCTACCTGCGCAAGCTGTCGGGGCCGCTGCTGGACCGAATCGATATCCAGATCGAGATTCCGGCGCTGACCTCGACCGAGCTTTCCGCCCGTTCCAGCGCTACCGGTGAGCCGAGCGCCGCGATCGCCACCAGGGTCAGCGCGGCGCGGGCCCGGCAACTGGCCCGGCAGGGCAAAACCAACCGCGAACTGAGCGGACGCGAGGTCGATGAGGTGTGCCGGCCAGACGCAGCCGGCGAAGCGCTGTTGCGCGAAGCAGGCGATCGCTTCGGCTGGTCGGCGCGTGCGTATTACCGCGTGCTGAAAGTCGCCCGGACGATCGCAGACCTGGCCGGCGCGGAGGCGCCGAGCGGCAGCCAGATCGCGGAAGCGGTTCAGTACCGGCGCGCGCTCACGGTCGCCTAAAACAATGCAAGGAAACAGGAGCCGAAATATGGAGGAAAGAGCCGGGAATCGGGGGATAGCCGCCGCAGGAGGACAAAAGCGACTTGAGTTCATGAACTTCATGAACTATGATGAGCGTATGGCAAAGCGAAACTATCCCTCTACAGGCAATCGATCCATTCCCGGAAAGGCCGCCACCGCATCGTCGACCAAGGATGGTCGACACGCGCACTCGATACCGCTGGAACGGATGGAGCGCTACGACCCCGGACTGGTTGTCCACACGCAAGACGATGTGTACAGGCTTGCTTTGCGGACAGTGCAATTGCTCGGGGCCGCCCCAGAGCAGAGAGTCGTCGACTATCTGAAGGCCGCTTTCAATACGGTCTCGACGGGCAATGTGCCCTCGCCAGACGCCGACACCGCCCCCAACGAAAACCCGAACGCAGTCACGAGCACCCCGGACCCGCTCGCGGCAGCCCGCGCCAGGGGAAGACGCTCTGCGCTCGAGGAATATGAAAGTCCCGACAACCTTACGCTCCTCGATGCGCGCGACTACGCCGGCCGCAATGATCGGACGATCAACGAGCAGCGCCAGAGGGGCGAGCTCTATGCGCTGCTTCCGCCCGGAAAGACGAGGGGGTTTAGATATCCCAAGTGGCAGTTCGACGTGGATCCACACAACCTGGCTTCGGTCCTGTGCCCGTTCGTCGAAGCACGGGCGAACGCCTGGGTTATCCATTCGTTCATGCGGCGCAAGCGCGACGAACTCGGCGGCAAATCGCCCGCCGACGTCATGCTCGATGAACGGTCAAGCATAGCGCCAGTAGTCGATCTGGCAGTGCGGGACCTCTGTGGCGAGCAGGGCGCGGCATGACGCAGGGGGCAGTGAAAGCGAAGACCATCGCTGGTTGTCCACTGCCACCCGATGGGCTCCGGGAGGCTGCGTTGCCGATAGTCGAATTCGATCTCTCGGTGACTCGCCTCTACCGGATCCACCGGCGGATCTACGATCCGATTTTCTACAACCGCCGTTCCAATTCGACACGAATCTACCGGTTCGACTCGCCGGACGATAGCTTCGGCGTGCTATACGCATCGCCGTCTTTTGACGTCTGCATGGCCGAAACGATCATGCGGGATCGCTATCTCGGAGTGAACGCAAGCGAGCCACGTTACGTGGACGAGAGGGATCTCGCGGAGCGGTCCATCGCTACGCTCGGATTCGGCGCGGCGCGCAGTCTCCGCCTTGCGGATCTTACGGGCCCGCTTTGGCAATTCGGTTTCGACGCGCAGGTGCTTTCGGTCAGCGACTATACGGCGCCCAATCAGTGGAGTGCAGCGATCCACGACAATATAGGGAATCTCGACGGCATCTACTTCCGGTCGAGATATTTGAGCGCAGCGTCCGTAGCGGTGTTTGGCGATCGGGCCCAACTGGTGCAAAAGGGAGCGTCCGTACCACTGCACCTGCATCCAGAGACTCCTGGATTTCTGGAACGTTTCCAGATCGGAATTGCGGATCCCGGCGGCGAAGCCTGGATGGCCCCGGAACAATAGCAGCACTATTTCACGATACCCGGACGATCGCAGACCTGGCCGGCGCGGAGGCGCCGAGCGGCAGCCAGATCGCGGAAGCGGTTCAGTACCGGCGCGCGCTTGCAGTCTGTTAAAGCAAAAAAATAGCTGTCAAGACTTGACTTATGCACACAAAAGCATTCCCGACAAACATACAGGTAATTGAAAGGTAGGCTTGAGGCACTTCGCAGAGAGCCTTGATTTCATTGATCTTTCTGATTTTCCCTGAGACGGGGAAAAGCGATCGGAGGCCCACGGGACGGGCTTTTGCGGCGTTCCAGGCAAGGTTCTCCACAAAGTTATCCACAGGCACTGTGGGTAACGGGAAAATCTCCATAAAATCCGGCTATTAGCGCGATAACCTGCGAAGGAACTTTCACTGTGAACGGGTATCTACGTCACCCCTCTGATGCGCTGGCGACGCCTCAATAAAGCTGGAAAGACTGAAAAAACTGGTCCACCTGTTCTTGCGGCAGCGGCTGGTTGGCGATGATCGCTGCCTGGTAGACGTGCCGGCCGTGGGCGACGAGCCGTGCGTAGATCGTGCGGGTTTCCTTTGCTTCGCCGGCCTTGCCGTTCAGCGTCATCTCGAGACCAGGCACCTGGCCGCCTGCCGCAAGCGGAATCTGCACCGTGTGCGCATCGGGCGCGGCGCTGACATTGCGGGCAAGTCCATCGCGCAGGAAGTCCAGTGCCGTACGCTGCGTCTGCGGGTCGTCGGAGGGCAGCATCACGGTGCCGACCGCGAATACAGCCTTGCCGGCCTCGGCGGTTTGCATCGCCATTTGCATCGAGGCGCCGCCAATCTGGATCTGGCGGGCATCGTTGCTCGGCTTGGCCGGCAGGTCGACCGTGTAGCCGTTGTCGTTGTTCATGATCGTGCGCCAGTCGTAGGTCGGCGAACAGGCGGCCAGCAAACCGCCCACCGCCAGCAGGCAGGCGCCCGCGCCCAGCACGGCGCGCGCCTTCGCCAAGCCTGCAGGCAAGCTGCGCAGGCGGGCGGCAAAAACCGCAGCAAGACCGGCAAGAAGACGCAGGGACGAAAAGCGAACGGCGGCAAAAACGGGTCGGAGCATGAGGACGAAGCCGGCAGGGGTCGGGGCATAAAGCCCTATTATCCGCCGATCGCGAAGGCACTGACAGTGCGCCGACCGCGCCCTGCCGCTGCGCAGGATTGCAGCTACAATACGGACGCAACGTTGCGCGCGTGCTGCGCGAAATCTCGAGGTCCCGTTCATGAGCCCTACCCCGTCTACCCCCGTATCGAAGCGCGCCAGCCCGATCCGCTACCTTGCTGCGGCGGTTGTTGCCGGTGCGATCGCGATTGCCGGCTATTTCGCCTTCAACGGCCAGCAGCACGTTCCGGACGCCACTTTCACGCTGCTGTCGGGCCAGAAAGTCTCGACCGCCGATCTGAAGGGCAAGGTCTACCTCGTCAACTTCTGGGCCACCAACTGCGACACCTGCATGAAGGAAATGCCGCAGATGGTCGACACGTATAACCGCTTCAAGGGCAAGGGTCTGGAATTCGTCGCCGTGGCGATGAACTACGACGCGCCCATGTACGTGACCAACTACACCGAGACGCGCCGCCTGCCGTTCAAGGTGGCCATGGATGACGGCTCGGCGGCCAAGCAGTTTGGCAACGTGCAGTTGACGCCGACCACCTTCGTGGTCGACAAGGACGGCAAGATTCTCAAGCGCTATGTTGGCGAGCCGCAGTTCGCCGAGCTCGACCAGTTGCTGGAAAAGGCACTGAACGCCGCCTGAAGAAACAGCAAGGCATCAAACATAAACGCGCCGTTAGCGGGCTTGTCCGCTAACGGCGCGTTGCTTTTGGGGCTTGCCGCTCAAGTCCACGGCCCCGGGTCACGCCGCGATCAACGCTCCCCATCCCCCTTCACCGCGATCCCGTAGCGCTTGATCTTCTCGTAAAGCGTCGCCTTGCCCAATTGCAGGCGGTCGGCCGCCAACGCCACCGCACCGCCGGTCTGCTCCAGCGCCTGTGCGATCACGGCACGCTCGAATTGCTCGACGCGCTCCTTGAGCGACTGCGCGTCCGCCGCTTCGTTCACCGAAGCCGTCATCGGATCCTCCGCCACGCCGAGCACGAGGCGGTCGGCCGCATTGCGCAATTCCCGCACGTTACCCGGCCAGTCGCGCTGCGTAAGGCCAGCCCGCTGACGGTCAGTCAGGATCGGGGCGGGACGCTGGTAGCGCACCGCCGCGTCGAGCAGGAAATGCTCGAAGAGCGGCACGATATCTTCGCGCCGCTCCGCAAGCGGCGGCAGCGCGATCGTCACCACATTCAGCCGGTACAACAAATCGCGCCGGAAGGTGCCGGCCGCGACATGCTCGCTCATGTCGCCTTTGGCGGCGGCCACGATGCGGCAGTTCACGCGAATCGGCTGGTTCGAGCCCAGTCGCTCCAGCACACCGTCCTGCAGCACCCGCAGCAGCTTGACCTGCAGTCCGAGCGGCATGCTCTCGATCTCATCGAGAAACAGCGTGCCGCCCGATGCGTGCTCGAGCTTGCCGATGCGGCGCTTTGCAGCCCCCGTAAACGCGCCGGGCTCGTAGCCGAACATCTCCGATTCGAACATCGGTTCCGGCAGCGCGCCGCAATTGACCGCGAGAAACGGCTTGTCACGCCGCGGCGACAGTTCGTGCAGGCTGCGCGCAATCAACTCCTTGCCCGCGCCGGTATCGCCGTTGATGAGCACCGATGCATCGGTGGGCGCGACATTCGCAATCAGCCGCCGCACCTGTTCGATCACCGGACTGCGCCCGATGATGCGCGGCGCCACCGCGTTCTGCCCCGCCAGCTCACGGCGCAGCGCGTGATTCTCGAGCACCAGCGTGCGACGCTCCAGCGCGCGCCGCACCGTTTCGATCAGGCGCTCCGAGGCAAACGGCTTCTCGATGAAGTCGTACGCGCCGTCGCGCATCGCCTGGACCGCCATCGAGATGTCGCCGTGACCGGTGACGAGAATCACCGGCACATCGGGGGCGCGTTCGTGGCATTGAGCAAGCAGATCGAGACCGCTTGCGCCCGGCAAGCGGATATCGCTGACGATCACGCCCGGAAACTCCGCGCTGATCGCGCGCGCCGCCGCTTCCACCGACGCATAGCCGGTCACGTCGAAGCCGGCGAGCTGCAGGCTCTGCACGCTCGCGCGGCGCACCAGTTCGTCGTCCTCGATATACAGCACCGGCAAACTATTGTTGACCATTGTCCTTACCACCTTAAAGCGCTCGAGCGCAATTGAAGCCGCCTGAATTCAGGACCCCGCAACGAGCGGATCGGTTGCCGGCACGCGCACCCGGCGCAGCGTCAGCACGAACAGCGCACCGCCGTCCGGCGCGTTGCGCGCCACCAGCGAACCACCGGCGTCACGCGCAATCGACGACGAGATCGCGAGGCCGAGCCCCAGTCCCTGGCCCATCTCCTTCGTCGTAAAGAACGGCTCGAAGAGCCGCGGCAAGACGTCGTCCGGAATGCCAGGGCCGTTATCGTGGACCGAGATGGAGAGCGTCGCTGCGGCGGCTTCGATGTCGATCTCAATCCTGGGAGCGGCGATGCCGGCGACCGCCGCGCCTTCAGCCGCCGGTCGGCCGGCCCCTGGCTCGCAAGCCGCGTCCAGCGCATTCCCCAGCAGATTGATCAGCACCTGCTCAAGCCGCAAGTCATCGCAATTCGCGACCAGCTCCGGATGTTCCTCAGACGAATCGAAACGCGTGCGCGTGCCCGCCTCGGCATCGACCACGGTCAAGACCACCTCCACGCCCTGCAAGCGCTTTTGCAACAGCGCCAGCACATTGCGCAACGCCCGTGCGAGCGGCGCCCGCGCGCTGCGTGGCCGCGCCCGCCCGACGAACAGCTTCAACTGATTGGTGATCTTGCCCATGCGCTCGGTCAGCGCCGCAATCGCTTCGAGGTTTTCGCGCGCCGACTCCTGATCGCCGCGCTCCAGCAACACGCGTGTGTTGTCCGAGAACCCGCGCAGCGCAGCCAGCGGCTGGTTCAACTCATGCGTGATACCCGCCGCCATCTGACCGAGTGCCGCCAGCTTGCTCGCCTGGATCAGCTCGTCGTGAGCCGCGCGCAACTCCTGCTCGGCGCGGGTGCGCTCGCTCACTTCCTTCTTGAGCTGCTCGTTCGCCTCCGACAGATCCGACGTCCGCTCTGCCACCCGTTGATTCAGCTCACCATAAGCGCGCTGCAGCAACTCACGGCTGCGCATCATCTCGCGCACGCGCGCACGCCGGGTCCTCCAGTAGAACACCAGCAGACACAGCGTCACGTAGCCAAAGCCCGTGACAATCGCGGCATTGCGCGCATCGGTGTCGACCGGGTCGACACTCGCCATGGTGATCAGTTGCCAGTCGGGCTCGCCGATCGAGCGCCGCGACTCCAGATAGCGTGGCGCATAGCGGCCGCCGCCAATCCGGACGATCTGCGCATCGCCCTCGAGCGTACGCTCGATCGTCATCGGCAGCGGTGGGATTCCCTGCTGCGCATACTGGCGCGTCTGATAAATCGAGTCCTCCACCGCCCCCGACAACGGCCGCACTGTGTGATATTTCCAGGCCGGCACTGACGAGAGGAAAATCACGCCGTGATCGTCAGTGACGATCAGCGGCTCGGACGCATCGGCGCCCTGAAACCACTCCAGATTGAGTTTGACGACCGCCACACCGACGATCTTGCCCGCGCGCCGCACCGGTTGCGAGATGTAGTAGCCAGGATCGTGGGAGATCGTGCCGATGCCGAAGAACCGGCCCACGCCGCCCTTCACTGCATCGATAAAATACGGCCGGAACTGATACTCGACGCCGGCAAAGCTCTCCGGCTCGCGCCAGTTGCTCGCCGCGACACAGAGCCCGTCGGCTTGAATGATGTAGGTGACCGTGGCCCGCGCATGGAGGTTCAGGTCTTCCAGATAGCGATTGGCGCGCTCGACGTTCGGCGCGCTCGGCGCGACCAGCACGTCCTGCACGAACGGATGCTCGCCGAGCAGATAAGGCAGGGATTCATAGCGCTCCAGCGTGCTCTTGAGCGCATTGGTGGTGCGATCGACGCGCACCGCGGCGTTGCGCCGCAAGCTGTCGATGCCGCGCTGCCACGTGATGCTCCACGTGAGCCCGCACGCTGCCACGAGCCCGGCGACGAGCGCGAAGAGGATCAGCAGGCGGCGCGTCACGTTGATGGATTCCGGTCAGTGGGGTTCGGTTATTGTGGCATAACGCGCCGGGGCGGACGGCGTGACGGCCGGGCGGTGGGCACCCGGGCCGTCAGCGCCCGCTTTCCTGCCAGCAACACCAGCACGGCGCCATCCCTGGTGGGAAGCGCCGCCATACGATGCTTACGCGCCCGCCGCTTCCTTCACGGTCACCACTTCACCGCGCAGTGCCGCACGCAGCTTGTTGCGATCGAGCTCCTTCTCCCACGCCGACACCACCACGGTTGCAACACCATTGCCGACGATATTCGTCAGCGCACGGCACTCGCTCATGAAGCGGTCGATGCCGAGAATCAGCACCATGCCCGACAGCGGAATGGTCGGCACCACGGCGAGCGTCGCTGCCAGCGTGATGAAACCGGCGCCCGTCACCCCACTGGCGCCCTTCGAGGTCAGCATCGTCACCGCGAGCAGCGTGAGCTGCTGCGTCAGCGTGAGATCCGTATTGGTGGCCTGAGCGATGAACAGCACCGCCATCGTCATATAGATATTGGTGCCATCGAGGTTGAACGAGTAACCGGTCGGCACCACGAGGCCCACCACCGAACGCGAGCAACCGAGCTTTTCGAGCTTCAGCATCAGTTGCGGCAGCGCCGCTTCCGACGAACTCGTGCCGAGCACGATCAGCATTTCTTCCTTGATGTAGGCCACAAAGCGCAGCACGCTGAAACCAACCATGCGTGCAATCGCGCCGAGCACCACCACGACGAACACGATCGAGGTCAGATAGAACGTGCCGATCAGCTTGAGCATGGGCACCAGCGAGCCGATGCCGTACTTGCCGATGGTGAAGGCCATCGCGCCGAACGCGCCGATCGGCGCCAGCTTCGTGATGATGCGCACCACACCGAACAGCACGCTCGAGAGGCTTTCGACCAGATCCGTGACGACCTTGCCGCGCTCGCCGAGCGTCGCCAGCACGCTGCCGAACAGCATGGCGATCAGCAGGATCTGCAGGATTTCGCCTTGGGCGAAGGCATCCGTGATCGTGTTCGGAATGATGTGCATCAGAAAGTCGACGGTGCTTTGGCCATGCGCCTTGGCGGCGTACGAGGCGACTTCCTTGCCGTCGAGCGTCGCCGGATCGACGTTGAAGCCCGCGCCCGGTTTCAGCACGTGGGTGGCGACCAGACCAAGCACCAGCGCGAACGACGAAACCACTTCGAAGTACAGCAGCGCCTTGCCGCCGACCCGCCCGACCTTCTTCATATCCTGCATGCCGGCGATGCCGGTCACAACCGTACAGAAGATGATCGGCCCGATCACCATCTTGATCAGCTTGATGAAGGCGTCGCCGAGCGGCTTCATGTCGATAGCGAAGGCCGACGAGTAATGGCCGAGGATAATGCCGACGATGATCGCGGCGATCACCTGGACATAAAGCACTTTATAGAAGGGTTTCTTCACGATGGTTCCTGCGATGTGGATGAGCCATTGGCCTGCCACGCTGCGCATCATGCGAACGAATAGACGTGTCGCCTGTGCACGGCATCGGGCCGCGACAAGACGACGAATTCAGAAATACCGGGAGGGGAAATCGGACATCGTTGTCTCCATGCTTTAGTTGTCGGGCCTTTGCGGCCGCGCTTCTACTTTGCAAGGTCGATGCCAGCTAGATGACGAGTCTTTCGCTTTGATTTTTAAGGGATTTTTTGAGGCGAGGCGAGCAACCCGTCCAGCTTTCCAGAAATCAGGACGGCGGGCGTCGGGGATTCCGGACAAAAAAATGCCTTCCTCGCGGCAGGAAGGCATTTCAATCGAATATCGGAGACTTTATTGTTCGTGGGCTTCGGGTAGGGGGTACCACGGCGAAGCTCACATCTCAATATTAGGACGGTTCGGGCGCGCTTACCGTTAAGCATTGTCAAATCGCGCACCGTTCCGCGAGCGCACCTGCCGTCTCGTCATCGTGGACAGGGTCATGCCGCCCATGGCGTGCGCCAGTGAAGTGAACTGGGTGAGGTCGGCGTATGGACATCATCGGTGCTCCATGACTTCGGATAAATCAGTGCTAAGCTGAACGACGTATCGTTTTTTCCGAAGTGATGCCGTCAATGCTGAACTATCGCCATCTCTACTATTTCTGGATCGTCGTAAAGGAAGGCGGCTTCGCCCGCGCGGCCGAGCGCCTCGACATGGCCGTCCAGACCATCAGCGCGCAGGTGCGTGAGCTGGAAAAATCGCTCGGGCGTCAGTTGCTGAAACCCGCGGGGCGCGGCGTCACCATGACCGAAGCCGGCGAGAGCGCCTTCAATCGCGCGGAACAGATTTTTCAGCTCGGCGAGGCGCTGCTCGACGAGATACGCGAGGCGGGCGGCCAACGCCTTGCGCGGCTGGCCGTGGGTCTCTCGGACGGCATTTCAAAGCTCGCCGCGCACGCACTGCTCGCGCCGGTGCTCGATACACCGTCGCTCAGGCTCCTGTGCCACGAAGGTGAGCACGCGCAACTGTTGTCGGAACTCGCCCTGCATCGGCTCGATCTGGTTCTGGCATGCCAGTCGGCGCCGCACAACGCGGATCTGCGCGTCGTGAGCCAGCGCCTCGTCGGCTCGCCCGTCGACTGGTATGGCCCGGCCGCGCTGATCCAGAAGGCCACTCGCGCGGACTTTCCACAATGCCTCACCGATCTGCCCGTACTCTTGCCCACCGGGCACGCCGCGCTGCGCGCGCGCCTCGACCGCTGGTTCGAAGCCACGGGGATCCGGCCGCGAATCGTCGGAGAATTCGAAGACAGCGCACTGATGGCGGTGTTCGCGGCGCGTGGCCTCGGCGTGTTCCCGCTCGCGGAACTGGGCGCCGAGGACCTCTCATTACTGCGAGGACTGCGCTGGCTCGGCCGCGCGGACGGCGTGATCGAAGAGATCCACGCTATCCGCTCGCGGCGCGGCCAGCATCATGCGCTCGCCTCTCAGGTGGTCGACGCAGCACGCTCATGACCGCGCAGGATGCCCGGCGGGGTACCGTGACGAACGGCGGCTAGCGCCGGAGCGGGTCCCCACACGCTAAAAACAGCCGCTAGCAGGGCGATCTCGCCATCCGCGAGATGGCCGTCGGCTATCGCGACGGCCATGCACAGGCGCATGACCTTGCGTCGCAACGCTGGGTCGTCGATCTCGACAAGCAGCGTGGCAAGCAAAGGCGTGTCGATCTGTCCGGCCATTGGCGCGAACGGCGCGTGAGCGATGGAGTGGTCCTCGCACAGCGTCTGCACGATCTGCGCGAATTGCTCCGGCGCAAGACCGAGTTGGCCGGCGATATCGAGCTTGTCGAGTGCACGCTCCTCGGAGCTGCAAACGTGGCCGTCGGAAGTCAGCAGCAGCGCGACGATGCGCGCAGCGGCTTGAGGACTGTTACGGGGATAGGTTCGCATGACTGGGCTCCTTTCGCGGACAATGTCCGCAGTGGTGATGAGCCTCAGTTTGCGTCAGAGTCCGGATCGGATAAACCTGTTAATTCTTGAGCGATGGTTCGGAAAAACCGAAGTGCTTGGCGGTGGGACAGGTTGCCTGCCCTTCGGCCACTCAGCCCCCTGAGCCACCACCCCGGGCACGCCCCTAAGCCGCACCTTCTTCCAGCACTAGCAGGTTCTCGTGCGAAAAACCCAAAGCCACCGGCTGGCCGCGCTCGGGCAAACGGCGATTCGGATCGTTGAACACGTCGAGCGAAATCACCGCGTCCTTGACCCGCGCTCTGATCCGCACCACCGCGCCGAGGAAACTCACCTCCTCGACCGTCGCCGCCAGCGTGTTGCGCCCCGCCGCCGGCGCCTCCAGCACGATCGCCTCGGGCCGCAACGCCAGCAAACGTTTCTTGCCGGCGTCATCCGGCGCGAGCTGCTGCGTGGTCACGAGCTCCTGGCCGTCGACCGCCATCGTGCCGCTCGCCGGATCCACCACATGGCCGGACAGGATATTCAGCGTGCCGACAAACGACGCCACAAAGCGCGTGCGCGGATAGTTATAGATCTCCGAGGAAGTGCCGACCTGCTCGACCCGTCCCTCGTTCATCACCACGATGCGGTCGGAGATGGAGAGCGCCTCTTCCTGGTCGTGCGTCACGAAGATCGATGTAATGCCCAGCTCGCGCTGCAGCGCACGAATATCCTGACGCAGCGAAATGCGAATTTTTGCATCCAGTGCAGACAGCGGTTCATCGAGCAACAGGACCTGCGGCTTGCCCGCCAGCGCGCGAGCGAGCGCCACACGCTGCTGCTGCCCGCCTGAAAGCTGCCACGGGTAGCGCTCGCCGACGTTCGGCAGCTTGATCAGCTCCAGCATCTCCTCGACGCGCTTGCGAATCTCGTCCTGCGGACGACGCGCCACTCGCAGGCCGAAGCCGATGTTGTCGGCGACCGTCATGTTCGGAAACAACGCGTACGACTGGAACACCATCCCGACCTTGCGCTGGCGCGTGCGCAGATGCGTCACGTCGCGGCCGTCGAGGCGGATCACGCCGCGCGTCGGGTTTTCGAAGCCCGCGATCATGCGCAGCACCGTGGTCTTGCCGCAGCCCGACGGACCAAGAAAGGTGATGAACTCGCCGCGCTCGATCTTCATGTCGAAATGATGCAGCGCCGTATTCGCCCCGAAGGACTTGTGCAGATTTTCGATCTCGAGGAATGCCATGATTCGAAGCCTCAGTTCATCAGGGTTTTTGTCCGGCGGCCGCGCGGGCCGAGCCGCGCGCCGAGCCGAATACCTGGATCAGCCCCATCGAGGCCCAGGTGATGACGAACGCGATGATCGCGAGCGCCGACGGTTCATAGGCGCGGTTTGCGCCGATCAGTTGCAGGTACGGCCCGAACGCCGGCCGGTCGAGCAGGCTCGCCAGCGTGAACTCGCCGATCACCACCGCAAAGGTGAGGAAGGCGCCGGACAGAATCCCCGAGCGGATATTCGGAAAAATCACCTTGAACAGGATGGTCGGCCAGCTTGCGCCGAGGCACTCCGCGGCTTCGGTCAAGGAGCGCACGTCCACGGCGGCGAGACCCGCATCGACCGCCCGGTACATGTACGGCAGCGATAGCGTCACGTAGCCGAACACCAGCAGCAGGTCGGTGGCGCGCTCGTTGCCGGTGAGCGGCAGGATCGAGCTGCTGTTGTAAATGCGCAGGTAGCCGAACACGATTACGATGGCCGGAATCACCAGCGGCAGCAGCGTGACGAACTCCACCACCGGACGCAGCTTCGGCAGACGCAGGCGGACCCAGTAGGCCGTCGGCACCACCAGCAGCACGCCCACCACGATCGTCAGGACTGCCATCAGCATCGAGTAGCCGAACGAGGCCTGGAAACGCGGGTCGCCCAGCACGACCCGGTAGGCGTCCAGGCTATACGAATCGCGCCGCATGCGCAGGCTGAATTCGAAGGTAGCTGCGAGCGGAATCAGGAAATACAGCGAGCCCACGACCATCGCGGTCCATGCGCCTACACGCGATTGGCTGTTCATCGACGCCCCCTCTCGGCCCGTGCACGCAGCCAGATGTAGCCGCCGTTCGACAGGCCGGTCACGAGGATCATCCCGAGCGCCAGTGCATAGCCGAGGTTCTGGTTATGCAGCACGTCGCCGCGAATCTGCGCGTACAGCAGGATGGTCACGATGTTCAGCGAGCTGCCGGTCAGGGCATAGGCGGTGGCCACCGCGCCGAACGAATTCGCAAACAGCAGCAGCGTCGCGCCGAGCACGCTCGGCCACAACACCGGCAAGGCGACGTAGCGCCAGTAGTGCAACGAGGTGCCGCCGAGGCAATCGCAGGCTTCGCGCCATTCGCGCTTCAGACCGTCGAGCGCGGGCGTGACGATCAAAACCATCAGCGGAATCTGGAAGTACAGATACGTCACCGTCAAACCGGTAAAGCTCAGGATGCTGAAGCCCGTCGAATACAGATTGATGCCGACGTATTTCTTCAGCAACACCGTGACGAGACCGACGCGCCCGAGCGTGCAGATGAACGCGAACGCGAGCGGCACGCCAGCAAAGTTCGAAGCGACACCGGAGAAGGTCATCAGCGTCGGGCGAATCCAGCCCGGCAAGCGGCCCTGCACGGCAGCCCAGGCGAGCAGCGAGCCGATCACGGCGCCGCCGATGGCCGAGGCCGCACTCACCTTGAAGCTGATCCAGTACGCGTCGAGCACGCCCGGCTGGAACAGGTCACGGAAGTTTGCGAGCGTGAAGTGGCCCTGGGAATCCTGAAACGCGCCCACCATCAGAAAACCGGTCGGCAGGATCAGGAACAGCAGGGCAAAAATGAAGAACGGCGCGACGCCGATCCAGGTCAGGAACTGGGACGATTCTCGCGGCCCCTTGACTTGGGGCGTCGGCGTGGGCACCGGCGGAACCAGCAGTTCCGGTTGCGCCGACCCGATATCCGATGAAGCGGTCATAGGTCACCCTTGGGGCAATCAGACTAACGCCGGGGCCGCGCAGGGCGACGCTCCAAGGAGGCCACGCGGGTCCCGGCACACAGCGAACTTACTTCACGTTCGCGCCGACCACTTCGTCCCAGTGCTTGGTGATCGTGTCTTTATAGGCGTCCTGCTGCTGCAGCGTGGGGAACACCGCGTTCTTGTAGGCCGACGCCGGCGGCAGCTTGTCGAGCAACGCCTGCGGCACCTTCTTTGCGGCAACCAGTTGGCTGTAGCGCATCGGGTGGCAGTAGCCGGTCAGCCAGCCGATCTGGCCTTCGTCCGAATACAGGTATTCCATCCACAGCTTCGCGGCGTTCGGGTGCGGTGCGTAAGCGCTGATTGCCTGCACGTACACGCCGGCTACGACGCCCGTCTTCGGCACCACGACCTGGACCTTCGGGTTGCCCTTGAGCGTGTCGCGATCAGCCAGCGCGTTGTAGTCCCAACGCACGATGATCGGCGTCGTACCTTGCGCAAGCGAAGCAGCCTTACCGATCACCGGTACGAAATTGCCGTTCTTGTTCAGGTTGGCGAAGTACTTCAGACCGGCGTCGGCCGACTTGGCGGTATCGTTCTTGCTCGACGACAGACCGGCTGCGTAGACAGCCTGGATGGCCTGATTGGCCGAACGCGGATCGCCTGCCAGCGACACGGCGTTCTTGTAGTCGGACTTGAGCAGATCGCTCCAGTCGGCCGGCACCTTGTCGATCATGTCCGCGTTCACTTCGAACGACAGCACGCCGTAATAGTCGCCGTACCAGTAGCCGTCAGCGTCCTTGGCCGAATCCGGAATTTCCTTCCACGTCGACACCTTGTACGGCTGCAACAACCCCTCGGCCTTCGCGGTCGGGCCGAACGACAGACCCACGTCGATCACGTCCGGCGCCTGCGGACCTTTGTTGCCCTTGTTGGCCTTGATGGCTTCGACTTCGTCGCCCGAACCGGCATCCGGATTCAGCTCGTTGACCTTGATGCCGTACTTCTGTTCGAAGGCTGCGATCATCGGACCGTAGCCGCACCAGTCGTGCGGCAATGCGATCACGGTAAGCTGTCCTTCCTGCCTGGCGGCGGCGACCAGCGCATCGAGCGGTGCAGCGACAGCGCTGCCTGTGCCTGCTGCGGCGACGCCCGCAACCGCTGACATCGAGATAACACGGCTTAGCCACGTGCGGTTCATAGTAGTTCCCATCCTTTGCCCAAAGTTGCTACGTTAGGAAAACTGCATTTGACGATTGTGTCCGGCGCGCCCACTCCCGGGGCGCTTGCCATGCGTTACGCCAGATCGCTGGGCGTGGACAGCATGTCGTGCGCAAGCATATCGATGCGATCGGTACAAATCATGTCAACGCCCCATTGCGCGAGCAACGCTGCGCGTTCGGGATCGTTCACCGTATAGACGAGCACGCGCAAACCCGCGGCACGGATCTCGGCAACCAGTTCCGCAGTGAGATGCTTATGGCTCGCATGCAGGGAGACGCAATCGAGTTCTCGCACGATGCGCAGCCAGTCGTCCGGCACCGCTTCGAACAGCATGCCGCGCGGCAGCGAGGGCGCAGCGTCTCGGGCAGCCGCGAGCGCTTCGAAAGAGAACGACGATAACAGCGGTTGCGTCTGCCCCTGCCAGAGCTCGAGGGCAGCAGCGGCGACGAGCCGGCCGGTAATGACATCGCGGCCAGGACAGGGTTTGATTTCGATGTTGGCGGCAATGCCGTCCTGAGCGCAGCGGGCGGCAGCCTCGGCGAGAGTCGGCAGGCGCTCGCCGGCAAACTCCGTGCCGCGCCACGAACCGGCATCGAGTTGCGCCAGTTCCCGCCAGGTATGCCCGGCGGCTGCGCCATGCCCGTTGGTCGTGCGATCGAGCGTGTCGTCGTGCAGTAAAAAGAGCTGATCGTCCGCCGAGAGCTTGGCGTCGAATTCAACCATGCGATAGCCGTAGCGCTTGCAGGCGTCGAACCCCGCAAGGGTATTTTCCGGCGCGAGCGTTCCACCACAGCGATGCGCGACCAGCCGCGGATACGGCCAGTCAGCGACAGTGCGATCAATTCCAGTTCCCACGTCTGTGTACCTTCGAAATAGACCGGATCTCATCCCTTACCCATACAGCCACAGCTAGCGCAAACGTATATGTTCTTATCAATGCCTGGCCGGTCGTGGCGCTGAGCGGTTTCGATGGCGTTGCCGTTCGGCGATGGTCCGGTGCTTGTTATGGTTTATCCCTGCAGCGCAGCATGCACTCCCTGGCGCAAGGTATCGTGCAACGCGCGCTTCGCCTCCGTCATCGTCGGGATGACGAACCGGGGGACGGTACTATCTCGTCAGCAAACTGCTAGCTGCAGACCGCCATCGGCAGCAGCGGCAACATAGGCCGCCGAGTCTAGTATGGAGCCAGCATACGGCAGCTTGCTTGCCAAAAACGACAATCAATGTTCGAAATTGGACATTTCAATTCCTTTTCGAACATTCCACGTTCGATTCGCTAGCAAACGTCCAATGTGCGAAGGCTAAATTTAAATACACAAATTTGCAAGGGACCAAAAAAATACAACACGAAACGGGTAAAGTAGGACCAATGACATAGGCACGACACATAAGCATGTCAGTGATGTTATAGGCTCTAAAAGGCCGCTCAGAACGACTCATACGCAAAGGGAAAATGCATGTGGCAGGAAGACCGTCATCAAAGAATTCGCGCGCTGTTATCGACCCTGCAACGGGTGTCGACCGAACGGATCATGGCGGATCTCGGTGTCTCGCGCGAAACTGTCCGGCGCGACCTGCTCGACCTCGAGGCACTCGGTGAATTGCGGCGGGTGCACGGCGGCGCCATCAAGCCGGATGACGAAGCTCCGATTGCAGAACGCGCCCATACCCGCGTCAAATCGAAGACAGCAATCGCCAAGGCGGCAGTGGGCGTGATTTCCAGCGGACAGACGCTGTTCATCGATGCGGGCACGACCACCGCGGCGCTGGCCGAAGAACTGGCGAAGCTAGCGAATCTGACGGTGGTGACCAACTCGATCGACGTGGCGCTGAAGTTGCGCGGGGTAACCGAGCAGCAGGTCGACGCCGGCAACAAGGTCATCCTGCTGGGCGGCTCGATCAGCGACCGGGCCATGGCGACCGGTGGAAGCACGACAATCCTCGAGATTCATCGCTACCGGGCGGACGTGGCGTTGCTGTCGCCGGTCGGCATCGACCACCGGCACGGCGCCACCAATTACGACCATGAGGAGACGGAGGTGGCGCGCGCGATGGTCGCCAACGCCCACCGCGTGGTCATCCTCGCCGACTACAGCAAGATCGGCCAGCGCAGCCGCATCTCGTACTGCCAGACCGAACAGATCGACGTGCTCATCACCAACAAGAAGGCGGCCGAGGCCGCCGACTTCGCTGCGCTGAAGAAGAAGGTCGCGCGGGTCATCCTGGCTTAAAGGCTGTCCAACCGGGAACCCAGTCGCAGCGCCATCGCCTCCCGCCTGCGCCCTATTGCGGCGCGTGCAGCGTATCGAGAACGCGCTTGCGCAAGCGCGTCTCGCGCAGCGCGCCGGCTGCGTCGAGCACCGGATACGCGGTTGAACAGAACAGCGAGTTCAGGCGCTTCATATCGCTGATCATGTCCAGATGCAGCGCGCTCGTCTCGATGCTGCGCAAAGTCTGCCCGGCCAGGCGGTCCAGGTGTGCATACGAATACACCCTCTCGAGATCGCGAAAGCGCTCCTTCTCTGCCAGCAAGCGCTCCGCACAACGCAGATCGTTGTTGAGGAACACGGATAGCCCGAGTTGCAGATTGCTGACGAGACGCGCGTGCAGATCTTCCAGCTCGCCCAGCCCCTGCTCGGAGAAAGCGAGCCGGTGGGCGATCTTCTTTTCCTCGATGTCGATCACGATACGCTCGATGATGTCGCCTGCATGTTCGAGGTTGATCGTGAGCGCAATGATGTCGGTCCAGCGGCGGCTGTCTGCCTCATCGAGCTGTTCGCGGGAAATGCTTGATAGATAGGCTTTGACGGCGGCATAAAGCTGGTCGACGTCGTCGTCCATGCGGGTCGTCTCGCGCGCTTTGGCAAGGTCGTTATGGTGAATCAGTTCGCCGACGTTATCGAGCATCGTGCGCACGATGTCGCCGATGCGCAGCACTTCGCGCGCCGCGTTGGCCAATGCCAGAGATGGGGTCGAGAGCGCAGCCTCGTCCAGATGCAAGGCATGCAGTTCGCCGTTCTGCGCCGGGCGGTCCGGCAGCACCCGGTTGCAGACGCGGGCAACCGGGTCGATCAGCGCGAGGCACGCGCAGCACCGCAGCGTGTTGTAGAGCAGATGAAACCCGACCACCGCCTCACGCGGGTTGCCGATCAACACGGGCAAGCCGCGCGCCAGCAGGGATGTGAACGGCAAGATCAACAGCGCGCCGGCCAGCTTGAACACGAGGCTGCCCAGCGCCAGACGGCGCGCCGCCGCGTTTTGCGCCAGCGTGCCGCTGAGCGCCAGCAAGCCGCTGCCCAGGTTTGCCCCGATCACGAGGCACAACGCCACTTTCAGCGAAATCACCCCGGACGACGCCAGCGTCGCCGTCAGCAGGACGGCCGCGAGGCTCGAGTAGGAAATCACCGCGAAGCCCGCGCCGACCAGTGCGTCGAGCATCGTGTCGCCCGTTAGCGCACCGAACATGACGCGCACGCCGGCGGCCTGCATCATCGGCTGCACCGCTTCAACGATCAGATGCAGCGCCAGCAGGATCAGCCCTAGGCCGATCGCGGTGCGCCCCGCCTGCCCGACGCGGGTCTGCTTGCGGGACAGGAAGAGCGGCACGCCCACCAGCACGAGGATTGGCGAGAGCCACGAGAGATCGAGCGTCAGCACGCGCGCCATGAGTGCCGTGCCGACATCGGCGCCCAGCATGATCGCCAGACCAATGGTGAGCGGCAGCAAGCCTTGGGCCGCAAACGACGTCACGATGACCGCGGTGGCGTTGCTGCTTTGCACGAGGCTAGTCACCGCGATACCGGACCCGAACGCCCGTAGACGACTACCGGTGCTGCGGCCGAGGGCCGTGCGCAGATCCGCGCCAAGCACGCGCAGGATGCCCGTGCGAACGATGTGCGAACCCCAGACGAGGAGCGCCACACCGGAAAGAAGGTTCAGGAGAATCAACATAGGGCACGACGCTTCTCATTCTTCCAACCACGACCCAACCCGCGTGCCGCCAGCTCGCGACACCCGGAGAAATATGACAGTAGTGTTGCACAAATTTGGCTTATTGTATTTTTGTGTATTTGAATATACGATCTGCCAACATGCGAAAAAGCGTGCCTTGCCGGCAGCTAGCCGGTTTCTGAGAGTGGATGCAAGGAACCCTTAGATGAGTCGTAACCTCGCGCTATTCGATCTGGACCACACGTTGATCCCCCTCGACAGCGATCAGGCGTGGGCCCACTTCATTGCGAAGCTGGGCGTGGAAGGCGCCGAGCGCCACGCGGAAGAAATCGATGCGTACTACCGCCAATACGTGGCCGGCACGCTCGACATGACCGATTACCTGAACTACACGCTGGCTCCGCTGGCGCGTCATTCCCGTGCGCAACTCGATGCGTGGCATGCCGCGTTCATGCAGGAAGTGATTGTCCCGGCGATCCGCCCGGCCGCACGCGAGCTGATCCAGCGGCACCTCGATGCAGGCGACCTGTGCTGCATCGTGACCGCCACGAACGTGTTCGTCACCGCGCCGATCGGCCGCGCGCTGGGGTTCGAGCATCTGCTTGGGATCGAACTGGGCACCGAAGGGGGCGATCCCCTCGCCCGCTATACCGGCGCCGCAGTGGGCGTGCCGACCTTCCGCGAAGGCAAGATCGTACGCACCGAAAGCTGGCTGGCGTCGTTGGGTTACGCGTTGCAGGACTTTCCGAAGAGCTACTTCTATAGCGATTCGATCAACGACGTGCCCTTGCTCGAGCGTGTCACGAACCCGGTGGCAACCAACCCGGATGAACGGTTGCGGACGATTGCCCGCGAGCGGGATTGGCCGGTTCTCGAGTTGTTCGCCTGAGACGAGAGCGGCTGGAAGCGGCGTGCGCGCCGCTTCGCTTGAGGCTTCAGGCTTCAGGCTTGAGGCTTCAGGCTTGAAGCTTGAGAGTAAGGGGCGGCGTCAGCGACGCCTACGCCCGCCCCTTCCATGGCACGAGGCGCCGCTCCAGCGCCCGCATGCCGAGGTCGAAGATCCACGCGATCAGGCCGATCAGCACGATCCCCATCACTACCACGTCGGTGCGCAGAAAGCTCGACGCGTTCAGCACCATCTGACCCAGCCCCGCCGTGGCCGCAACCATCTCCGCGGCGACCAGCGTGGTCCAGCCGAAGCCGATCGCAATCCGCAGTCCCGTGAGGATCTCCGGCAGCGCCGCCGGCAGCACGACATGGCGCACGATCTGCGTGAACGAGCCACCCAGCGAATACGCAGCATGAATCTGCTCGACAGTCGCGCTGCGTGCTCCGGCACGCGCCGCCATGGCGATCGGCGCAAAACAGGCGAGATAGATGACGACGATCTTCGCCGTCTCGTCGATGCCGAACCAGATCACCACCAGCGGCAAATACGCGAGCGGCGGCAGCGGCCGGTAGAACTCGAGCGGCGGGTCGAGCAGCCCGCGCGCCACACGGCTCACTCCCATCAGGATGCCGACCGGCACCGCCGTTACCGCCGCCAGCGCAAAGGCGCCGAAAACGCGCAGCGCGCTCCACGCGAGATGCTGCGACAAGGGCAGACCGCCCTGGATGCGTCCATGGCACGCGTCGATGAAGGCGGCCCAGACCGCTTCCGGCGTCGGCAGAAAGAGCGGCGGCAGCCAGTGCAGATGCGTGGCGATCCACCACAACGCGGCCAGCACGCTCACCGAAGCCAGGCTCAACGCGGCGGTCGGTCCTTCGCCCGGCATGCGCCACGCGCGGACCGGCCTCGCCCGCTTTTTGCGCGGCGGTACCGAGGCGGCAAGCGGAGCCTCCAGCAAGTTGTCCCCGAGTGGAGTCAACGGCGTCTGACTATGCGAATCAATCAGCGAACCACCCAGCGAATCATGCGAAACAGTCACGACAGCACCTCTTCCGGCGCCCGCTGATGCAGACGCCGCACCAGCCGTTCACGCCACTCGATAAACTCCGCCGACGACTTCACCGCCCGGGCATCGCGCGTCTCGAGAAAGCGCCGCGCGAACGGCAAATCGTAGCTCTCGGCGATACGCCCCGGTCCCGGCGTCATGACGACGAGACGGGTCGCCAGAAACAAGGCCTCTTCGACGCTGTGGGTAATGAAAAACACCGTCTTGCGAGTGCGGCCCCATACGTCGAGCACGAGCTCCTGCATCGACTCGCGCGTCATCGCATCGAGCGCGCCCATCGGCTCGTCCATCAGCAGCACCTGCGGGTCGCTCGCCAGCGCCCGGGCGATCCCGACGCGTTGCTGCATCCCGCCCGACAAGGCATAGACGTGCGTGTGCGCATGCTGCTCCAGGCCCACCAGCGCGAGCATCTGTAGCGCAATACGCTCGCGCTCAACTTTCGGCACGCGCTGAAAACGCAGCCCGAGCGCAACGTTGTCGAGCACATCGAGCCACGGCATCAGCGCGTACTTCTGGAACACCACGCCACGATCCGCGCCGGGTCCGTTGACCGGCTCGCCGTTCAGACGGACTTCCCCGCCGCTCGGCTGGATGAAACCGGCGATGCAATTGAGCAGGGTCGTCTTGCCGCAACCCGACGCGCCGAGCGCCACGACGAACTCGCCCGACTCGATGCGCAGATCGACATCGGCCAGCGCCACATGCGGGGCCGCGCCGCGTGCACCTTCATACGCGACGTGCAGCCCCCGGATCTCCAAAGCACTCATGGGCAGGCCTATGGGTTCCAGATACGACGCGCCGCCTTACTCATGCGCCGCTTGCTGCACGAAGTGCGGATCGACGCCCGCCGAATAGTCCGACAGCACCGTCTGAATCGTCCCTTGGGTCTTCAGGAACGCCGCCGTCGCAGCCAGCGATTTCGCCGCTCCGGATTGCGCGCCGCCGCCGAGCCACGTGCTGGACGCCTGCTGGGCCAGCGACGGGAAGGCATATAGCGCGAGACTGGCCGGCACGTCCTCGGCACTCGCTCCGGACTCCTTGGCGACCGCCGCCACTTGCGGCGAATTCGCGGACCATGCCGCAGTGTGATCGCGATAGTTCGCATCGCTTGCGGCCAGCACCTTAACGAAGCGTGCGACGAATTCGGGGTTTTGCTGAGCGAACTTGCGGTCGACCACGAAGCCGTCGAAGGTCGCCTTGCCGGTCTCCTGCGCGACCTGGCCCGAGGTGATCAGCACCTTGCCGTTCTTCTTCACCTTGGCGAGGACCGGGTCCCAGATGTAGGTAGCGTCGATGTCGCCGCGCTGCCAGGCGGCTGCGACTTCCTGCGGTCGCAGGTTGACGATCTTCACGTCCGCCGGATTCACGCCCGCATTTTGCAGCGCAACCAGCGTATGGAAATGCGAGGTCGAGACAAACGGCACGCCGATTGTTTTACCCTTTAAACCAGCCAGGCTCGTCACACCGGAACCATCGCGCGCGACCAGCGCCTCGGCATTGTTGATGTTATCGAGAATCCAGAACAACGAAATATCGACGCCTTGCGACAGGCCAGCCGCGATCGGGCTGGAACCGGCCTCACCGAGCTGCACCGAACCCGAGGCCAGCGCGCGAACCACTTCTGCGCCGCTGCCGAGTTGACGGTAGACCACTTTGTAACCGGTCTCCTTCTCGACTTCGCCAGTGGCCTGCGCGTAGCGCCACGGCACAACCATGTCCTGATATGCGATCACGACTTCTTTGGTATCGGCATGAGCGGCGCTCGCAAAAGGAGCGGACACGGCAAGCAGCGCCACGAGCGCGGCGAGCGGGCGAAGGAATCGGTTCATCGAGAGGCCCCGTTTTAATAAGGTGTTTGGGAGGCTTTCGACTATAGGGAGTTTGGACGGGGCCGGTTCTAACGATTTCTCGATTGCTAATCACGCTGTTCGAACATTGCTTTTCACGCTCGGTTAGATGAGCGCAGACCCAAGCGCTACCGGCCGGCCAGCGGCCGATGTCACCTCAGCGTCAAGTTCTGCAGCGATTATGCCGATATCCTGTCGGCGTGCCCGCATGGCGAGTGCAATGGCTTCCGGCCTTGCGTGGTGCGCAGCAGCATCGCGCTTTTGGAGATCGGGTACGGCGGTAGTGTGCGGGGCATGGGTGTTTCGCTAAGGCATGACGCAAGCAGGTCATGCCGCCCATGAACAATAAATGACAACACAAACGGACTACGAAATGTCTTCATCGATTCGCACGCGGATTCTCGTCACGTGTGTCGCAATCCTGGTAACCGCGCTCGCGGTGACCGGCGGCCTTATTTACTACGTAGTGAAAACCGACAACGATCGAGCCGTCGGACAAAACCTCAAATCCATTTCCACCGGCCATGCGCTAGCGATCGACGAATGGGTCGCCGGGCGCGCCGGGATCGTGCAGGCGCTCGCGGATACCCTGCCGGTCGGCGAAGGCGATCCGGTGCCTGCTCTACGGCTGCTCGCGAAGTCGGGCGGCTTCCAGGTCACAACGCTGGGTTTGCCTGATAAAACAGCCTACACCTCGGCCACCACGCCGCTCGCTCCCGGCTACGATCCCACGGGCCGCCCGTGGTACAAGCAGGCCGTCGCGGCAGGCAAGCTGGTGGTGACGAAGCCCTACGCCGACGTGGCGACCGGCAAGCCCGTGGTGTCCTTCGCGGTGCCCTTGCTGCGCGACGGCACGCTCAAGGGGGTGATCGCCGCGAGCGTGTTCCTGGATGGTGTGAGCTCGGTCGTGACCGCGGTCCACCCCACTCCCGCCAGCTTCGCCTTTCTCGTCGACCAGAGCGGTCATCTGGTGGCAATCCCCAAGAGCGAACTGATCCTCAAGCCGGCAACCGACCTCTCGCCCGACCTGACCGACGACGCACTCGGCACGTTGCAGGGCTCCACCGAGCCGATCGCAGCCAAGGTCGACGGCGCGACCAAGCTGCTGCACGCGGAGAAGATTCCAGGCACCGACTGGAGCCTCGTGATCGCGCTCGACAAGTCGGACGTGACCGCAGGCATGCGCGCAGTGGCCACCACCACCGTGATCGCGCTGATCGTCGTGGCGCTGATTGCCGCCGTGCTGGTCGGCGCGTTGACGAACACGGCGTTCCGCCGCGTGCTGGTCGTGCGCGATGCGCTGAACGATGTCAGCTCGGGCAGCGGCGACCTCTCGAAGCGGCTGCCCGCGAACGGCGACGATGAAGCGGCGCAGATTGCACGAGCCTTCAATCGGTTCACCGAAAAGATCAATGCGACCCTCATGCAGATCCGCGAGAGCAGCAAAACGGTGAACCATGCCAGCGCGGAAATCGCACAAGGCAATCTCGATCTGTCTAGCCGCACCGAGCATGCGGCGTCGAGCCTGCAGGAAACGGCGGCGGCGCTCGAGGAACTCACCGGCACCGCGAAGAACTCGGCGGACGCCGCCAGCCAGGTCAACCGGCTCGCCGAATCGGCCTCGACGGTGGCGGTACGCGGCGGCCACGTGGTCACGGAAGTCGTGACGATGATGAACGAGATTACCCAGGCCTCGCGGGAAATCGCCAACATCATCGGCGTGATCGACGGCATTGCCTTCCAGACCAATATCCTCGCGCTCAACGCCGCCGTCGAAGCCGCACGCGCGAGCGAGCACGGCCGTGGCTTCGCCGTGGTGGCCGGTGAAGTGCGCGCGCTGGCGCAGCGCAGCGCGCAGGCCGCCAAGGAGATCAAGCAGTTGATCAACTCATCGGTGCAAAAGATCGAGGCCGGCTCCGATCTCGTGCAAACCGCCGGCAAGACGATGGAGGAGATCGTCGAAGGCGTGCGCAACATCACGAGCGTGATCGGTGAGATCACCGTCGCGACCTCGGAACAGAGCACGGGGCTGGGTCAGGTGAATCAGGCGCTCTCGCAACTGGACAACGTGACGCAGCAGAACGCGGCGCTGGTGGAGCAATCCGCCGCGGCGGCGAATCTGCTGAAGGAAGAGGCCGCGACGCTGGCCGAAAGCGTGGGCACGTTCAGGTTGTCGGAGCAGCGCGTCGCCGCATAGCAGCGGCTGGCGGCTCGCGGCAGTCCCTATAAAGCAAAAGCCCGCATATGCGGGCTTTTGTCTTTTAGCGGAGTGCTACGTTTCGAGTAGCTTAAAGCAAGCTCAAACCACGCCGGCGCCATGCGCCTGCAGATCCGCGTGATAGCTCGAACGCACCATCGCGCCCACTGCCGCGTGCGTGAAGCCCATCTTGTAGGCTTCTTCCTCATACATCTTGAACGTATCCGGGTGCACGTACGAGCGCACCGGCAGGTGATGCTCGGACGGTTGCAGGTACTGGCCGATCGTCAGCATGTCGACGTCGTGCTCGCGCAGATCGCGCATCACCTGCAGAATTTCCTCTTCCGTCTCGCCCAGACCGACCATCAGGCCCGACTTGGTGGCGACGTCCGGATGCAGCGCCTTGAAGTCCTTCAGCAGCTTCAGCGAATGCGCGTAGTCCGAGCCCGGGCGTGCTTCCTTGTACAGACGCGGCACCGTTTCGAGGTTGTGGTTCATCACATCGGGCGGAGCGGCATTCAGAATGCCGAGCGCGCGGTCCAGACGGCCGCGGAAATCCGGCGTCAGGATTTCGATGCGCGTTTCCGGCGACAGCTCGCGGGTCTGGCGAATGCATTCCACGAAGTGCGCAGCGCCACCGTCGCGCAGGTCGTCACGGTCGACGCTGGTGATCACCACGTACTTGAGCTTGAGCGCTGCGATCGTGCGGGCCAGATTGCCTGGCTCCTCGACATCCAGCGGATCGGGACGGCCGTGGCCGACGTCGCAGAACGGGCAACGGCGCGTGCACTTGTCGCCCATGATCATGAAGGTGGCGGTGCCCTTGCCAAAGCACTCGCCGATGTTCGGGCAACTCGCTTCTTCGCAGACGGTGTGCAGGTTGTGTTCGCGCAGAATCTGCTTGATCTCGTAGAAACGCGAATTGCCGGTGGCCGCCTTCACGCGAATCCAGTCCGGCTTCTTCAGCTTTTCGATCGGGATGATCTTGATCGGAATGCGCGCCGTCTTGGCTTGCGCCTTCTGTTTCGCCGTAGCGTCATAAACGGCGGGCGCAACTGCACCTTCAGGGGTAGCAGTGCCGGCGAGGTTCGCGGTAACGTCAGTCATTCGTTCGATCCAGTCAGGCGGTCACGACACCGGCCTGCGGTTGGGCGACGGCCGCGGGCGTGCCGTCGATGTTTGCGGTGAGGCATGCGGCAAAGGTCCGGGCTACCTCGTCCCAGCCGGCAGCGACGCCGAGCGTCGCCATATCGACGGTTTCGAGCCCCGCGTACCCGCATGGGTTGATGGCCAGAAACGGCCGCAGATCCATCTTCACGTTGAGGCTGACACCGTGATAGCTGCAGCCATTGCGGATTTTCAGGCCCAGCGCGCCGATCTTAGCGCCGGCATGCGGCCCCACATCCGGACCGGGCGCCACATAGATGCCAGGGGCGCCCGCCTTGCGTTCTCCGGCGAGATTATACGCCGCGAGCGTGTCGATCACGGCCTGCTCGATCCGCGTGACCAGCTCGCGGACCATCAGCTTGCGGCGGCGCAGGTCCAGCAGCAGGTAGGCGACAACCTGACCGGGTCCGTGATAGGTAATTTGCCCGCCGCGGTCCACCTTGACGAGCGGAATGCCGCTGTCGGCAGACAGCAGATGCGCCGGATTGCCGGCCTGGCCGAGGGTAAAGACAGGCGGATGTTCGACCAGCCAGATCTCGTCGATCGTATCGGCGCTGCGCTCGTCCGTGAAGGCGCGCATCGCCTCGAAGCTGGCTTCGTACGACTCGAGCCCGCGCCAGCGCAGCGTGAGCAGGGGGGAAAGTGAAGGCGGGGAAGCCGGCGTAGCACACATAATGCCCACAGTTTACCGAAATACTGAGATGCCCGCCGGTCCCCTTGCAATGCCAGGCATCCCGTTCCAGCCAGTTAATGCCCAAACGGCGGCCCAAACGGCGCCTCAGACGGTGCGCCAGCCATCCCGCAGCCGCATGCCAAAGCGGTCGCCGAGCCGCATCAGCCAATCGAGCGCCCGCACATCCGCCCGAGCCGGGACGGCGAACGCTACCTGTGCCTCGGGGCCGCCTTCGACGCTCAGCCAGAGCCGCTCGCCACGCCGCAGCCGCAATGTGTGGCCAGACTCCAACCAATAGTCTTCAGTGTCGTCGCTGCGCGTCACCCACACCGCACCGCAGTTCACCTTCAGCCGGGTGCTGCGTGCAATCTTCATCGGAACCGTTTCGCCCGCCTTGATTTCGAACGTGACACTAGAGGAAATTTCTCGCATGATGGCCTCGCCAAAAAACGTTTCGTGGCTACAATCGTAGGCGTAGCAAGGGTTTACGCAAAACGATCAATTTTCACCTCTATGTGAGAAAAATTGCGATGGACCTTCGACATCTCCCCGCGCTCAACGCGATCAAGGCCTTCGAAGCCGCCGCCCGGCACGAGAGTTTCTCGCGCGCGGCGGACGAACTGTTCGTCACGCACGGCGCGGTCAGCCACCAGATTCGGGCGCTCGAGGCGGAATTGGGGGCAAAACTCTTTGCCCGCGACGGCAAACGGGTGCGCCTGACCGAGGTCGGCCGCCGTTACGCCGCGCAGGTGCGCAGCGCCCTGACGGCGCTCGCCGAGGCCACCCGGGAAATCCGCGCCGGCGACCGCGAGCGGCGCCTGGTGGTGTCGATGCTGTCGTCGTTCGCGGCGCGCTGGGTGACGCCGCGCATCGGCAGTTTTATCGAAGCCCATCCGCAATGGGATCTCGAACTGCTGTCCACCAATTCGCTGACGGACTTCGCCCGCGACGACGTCGATGCGGCGATTCGCTTCGGCTACGGCAAATATCCGGGCCTGCACGCCGAGCTGCTGCTCGAAGAGATCTTCTTCCCTGCCTGCTCGCCCAATTTCAACGGCGGCAGGCTGCCGAAAGTCCCGGGCGACCTCGCCAAAGTCCCGCTTCTGCGCTCCGACGACGAGCTGTGGCGCCCGTGGTTCGACGCCGCCGGCCTCGCCGACTGGCCCGAGCCGAAACGCGGCGTGCTGTATCAGGATTCATCGAACCTGCTGCAGGCCGCCATCGACGGTCAGGGCATCGCGCTTACGCGCCGCTCGCTCGCCATGCATGAGATCGCTGCGGGGCGCCTCGTGCGGCTATTCGATGTGGATGGTCCCAGCCCATGGCAGTACTACTTCATCTGCCCGCCGCAAAGCATGCAGGCGGAACGGGTGCGGGCGTTTCGGGATTGGGTGTTCGAGGAAGTGGGACAGTTCAAGCAGCTCTTCGACCAGGCTTGCGCAGCCGGGCCGCAAAGCGCGGCGGACGCATTGCACGTCGCACCGTAATCCGCTTGTAGCGAGCGGGAAACTCAAGGCAGACCGGGGCGCAAAGCGCCCCGCCACCCCTTACAGCACGACTTTCACCATCGGGTGCCCAGTGAGGGCGCGATAGATATCGTCGAGGTGCGCGCGGCTCGTGGCCCGCACCGTCACCGTCAGGCCGGTGTAATTGCCGCCGCTCGACGGCCGGGTCTCGACGCGCGAGGTGTCGACATCCGCGTCGAACTGCTTGACCACCGTCACGATCGTCTCGGCAAACTCGGGATGCGACTTGCCCATCACCTTGATCGGAAAATCGCAGGGAAACTCGAACAGCGAGTCATTGTCGGGTTGCATCTTTCACTCCTCGGCAACGGCTCCCGCAGCATCGCTGCCGGAGCCGTCCGTCATCAGCCAGCTGCGCAGGCAACGCGCGCGCCAGCGCTTACTTCTTCTTGTTGAACATCAGCATCAGCGAATCCCACACGCGGCCCACCACGCCGGCTTGCGGCACGGCCTGCAGCGCGACGATCGGGAACTGCGAGATCACCTTGCCATCCGACACCAGCTTCACCGTGCCGACCTGCTGGCCTTCGGCGATCGGCGCGATCAGCGGGTCGATATGCTCGACTTGCGGCTTGGCCTTGTCGGCGACACCCTTCGGCACCGTGATGTACTGATCGGCCTTCACACCGATCTTGACCGTGTCTTCCGCACCCTTGTAGACGCGCGGCGTCTCGATCACCTGACCGGCCTTGTACAGCCGCACCGTGTCGTACGCGCTGTAACCGTAGTTCAGCATCTTCAAGCTGTCTTCGACACGGTCGTGCTCTTTCACTTCACCCATCATCACCGAGACGAGACGGCGCGACACGTCCGACGAACCCGGCAGCGGGCGCTTCGCGCTCGCAATCAGGCAGTAGCCGGCCGCTTGCGTGTGGCCGGTCTTCAGGCCGTCGACCGTCGGATCGATCCACAACAGGCGGTTACGGTTCGGCTGCTTGATCTTGTTGTAGGTGAATTCCTTGACCGAGAAGATGTTGTAGTAGTCAGGGAAGTCGCGAATCAGGCGCGCCGACAGGATCGCCAGGTCGCCCGCGCTCGTGTAGTGCTGCGGGTCGGGCATGCCGTTCACGTCGGCGAAATGCGTGTGGGTCATGCCGAGGCGCTGGGCTTCGGTGTTCATCATGTTGACGAACTGCGCCTCGCTGCCGCCGACCAGCTCGGCCAGCGCGATTGCAGCGTCGTTGCCCGACTGGATGATCATGCCGTAGACGAGGTCGTGCACGGACACGGGCTTGTTCGCCTCGATGAACATGCGCGATTCGTCGGTCTTGACGCGGCGCACCGCTTCGCTCGGATTGACGATCTGCTCCATCGTAATCTTCTTCGTCTGCAGCGCTTCGAAGACCAGATAGGCGGTCATCAGCTTGGTGAGCGACGCCGGTTCGACGCGCTCATCGGCGTTGCCGGAAGCGAGCACCTGATTGCTGGTCGCGTCGACCAGCACCCATGAGCGTGCGTTCACCGCCGGCGGCGGGACCTGCGCGAAGGCGGCCGTGCTCGCGACCAGCGAGGCTGGCAGCAACACGCCGAGCGTCACCGCACGGCTGATGGTATGGGGAACGAAGGACGAGAGTGACGAAAAGCCGGAGGTGGAAAAACGCATAGGATCGATTCGGGCAGAAATATGCATCGCGCCCGGAGGCGCGCGGTTTGGAAGAGCCGGTCGGCGAGCGCTGGCCGCGTAAAAGCAGCGCGGCGCCCGTTGGACTTCCGGCCACACGATCGGTTCGCGCAACGCGCCCCGGCATCCGGCGCTGCCCTCATGCAGCGGCGCGCAACCGTGCGCCTGTCAGCCGGATGGGCCGCGCTGCGCCCAAAAAAGAGCGCTCATTATACGCGCGCCAGAGAGGCAAGCTTGCGGATAGCGTGTCGATAAA
Source organism: Paraburkholderia phenazinium (assembly GCF_900100735.1). Taxonomy (GTDB): domain Bacteria; phylum Pseudomonadota; class Gammaproteobacteria; order Burkholderiales; family Burkholderiaceae; genus Paraburkholderia; species Paraburkholderia phenazinia. Next base: position 83,326 of record NZ_FNCJ01000001.1, read on the forward strand.
TGTTGATTTGACGCGTACCTGTACCCCGGAAAACGTGTGCCGACCCTCTGATTACCGCCATGCGTCGACGATGATGCGCTTGAGGACGTGCAGTTTTCGATGCAGAAAATGCTCGGCGCCGGGGATCACGACCACCGGCAATTCCTGCGGCCGGGCCCAGTCGTAGACCGATTGAATGGGGACCGTATCATCGGTTTCGCCGTGAACCACAAGCGTGTTTTCCGGCACCGGCGCCACTTCCCAACGGCTCGCCGCGGTGCCGACAAACACCATCCGCTCGATCGCCTGCCCTTCTGCGACAAGCCGCGCGGCCACATGCGAGAGCACGAAGGTGCCGAACGAAAAGCCCGCGAGTACAAGGGGCAGATCGGCCTGGCCCGGCTGCGCCCGCATGTAATCGAGCACGGCGCGCAAGTCGTCGCGCTCGCCGATGCCGGCGTCGTGCTCGCCCTCGGTCTTGCCCACGCCGCGGAAATTCGAGCGATAGGTCACGTAATTCAACTGCGTGAGCGTGCGGACCAAGGTCACCGCGACCTTGTTGTCCATCGTGCCGCCGAATAGCGGATGCGGGTGCGCCACCAGCGCAATGCCGCGCGGCGCCGCGCCGTTTTCGCGCACGTCATCGGGCAGATCGAGCGCGACCTCGATCTTGCCGACCGGCCCGTCGATCAGGAACTGTTTCGTATGATTATTCATCGCGCTGCTTACTGATCGATTTTCAGACGCTCGACCACCTTGCCGTTCGCAAGATGCGATTCGACGATCTCATCGATATCGCTCTCGTCGACATACGTGTACCACGTGCCTTCCGGATAGATGACGATGGCCGGCCCTTCCTCGCAGCGGTCAAGACAGCCGGCCTTGTTGATGCGCACCTGGCCCGGACCCGCGAGGCCCAGTTGCTTCACGCGCTTTTTCGCGTGCTCCTGCATGGCTTGCGCGTTGCAGTTCGCGCAGCACGGGCGCTCCGCACCGGGTTCGCGCTGGTTGAGGCAGAAGAAGACGTGGTACTTGTAGAAAGAATCCATGATGTCCGGGGCGAGACGGTAAGGGGGAGCGGGATGGGCGCCTGCGGGTTCAAGCACCGCGGCGCGCCTGTAGTGCGACGATTATAGCGACGAGGGCATACAGGTGCTCGGACACGCCAGTTGCTCGCTGCTGCACCCGCTCACCGCGCTCACTGCGCGGCGACGAGCGCCTGCACGCCAAGCCACGCGGAGATCTGCGCGACGAGATCGTCGCTCGCCGCGGCAAGCGCTTGCGCCCCGCCCGCAGCGTCGGACGAACTGGCCGGCGCGCGGGCAATGAAGGTGCGTTGAGCGAGCACCTTGCCGCCTTGCGTCAGCGTGGCGCGCGCGGTGACCGCGCCGTGGCTTTGCGCCTGGCTGTCGAAAATCTGTTCGAACTCGCTCAGATCCACCTTCAACACCGGCGCGCTCACGCCGTCCGCGCCGGTCAGCACTGTGCCGCGCTGCGACAGCGCGTTGCGCAGGCGCTGGGTCAGCAGCGCGGACGGCGCCATGGTCCAGTGGCTGTTCGCATAGGCGGCGGTCTGCTGCGCGTCGGCATAGCTGAGCCGGTAGATCAGCTTGTCGGAGTTGAGTGTCTCGGGGGCCGTCACATCCAGCACCTTGACCGCCGGCATCGGCCCGGAGGTGGCCGTCTGCGGCGCCGGGCCGAGGTCGTAGCGGATGTCGGCGAGCGCCGCCGGCGTGCCCGCGCAGCCGGCCAGCATGCCGAACGCGAGCACGGCCGCCAACGCAGCGCCAGCGGAACGCAAATTGCGGAGTTGGCTACGCATCGAGCTGTGAAGCTGGCTTCGAAGCGGGCGATGAAGCAAGCGAGTCATGATGTTCATCCTTTCAAATCATTTTGCCGCGGGCGCTGCAGGCCACGTAAAGCCAGGCTCGCCCGGACCGGGCGAAGCCGGCGGAGCGCCGAACAGCACACTGCGCGGACTGGTGCTGAACACGTCAGCCGCGCGGTCCACCGAACGCATGGTGGAGCGCACATCGTCAGCCAGTGAATTGACGCGCGGCAACGTGTCGTACCCCACTCGCGCCGACAACTCCTGCACCGAGGTATTCATCGAGGTCAGCGCGTCGCCTGCCTGCTGCGCCGCCGTGCCGACCTTGTTCAGGTTGCTCTCAAACGGACCGTCCGGCCGGTTCAGGCCGGTGATCAGCTGGTTGGTCGACGCCAGCGTGCGGTCGAGCTGGTCAATCGTCTGCGGCAGCTTGCCGGCCGCCGGCGTCATCTGCTTCGTCAATGTCGTGACGCCGTCGGCGGCATGCTGCAGGCTCGCCGCCGTCGCCAGCAACTGGTCGCGCATTTCCGGCGACAGCACGTCGTTCACGTCGTCCGCGACCCGCTCCAGCTTGCGCAGCAGGACCTCGCCGCGCTGCTGCAACTGATCGAGCAGGCCCGGACGCATCGGCAATTGCGCAACCTCTTTCAGCGACGAAGGCAAGGGCGTCAGATCGCGCCCCGTATCGTCGAGCTGGATGAAGGCAATACCGGTTACGCCCTGAAAACCGAGGCTGCCGAAGGTCGAATGCGTGATCGGCGCGTGCTGGTCCACCAGAATCCGGATCAGGATCTGCCCGGGGTGTTCGCGATCGAACTTGATCGACTGCACCTTGCCCACGTCGAGGCCGCGATAGCGTACCGCGGCGTCCGTGTAGAGTCCGGTGACATTGGTGCGGGCAATCAGATCGTACGGCACGCGCACCGAACGGTCGACATTGAACAAAAAGGCCGCCGCCGCGATTGCCACCAGCAGCACCACCGTGAAGAGCCCAGCCCAGAAGGCATGTGATTTGTTTTCCATTGTCAGGTTCCCTGGTTCACAGCGGCAATTCAGACGATGCCGGTTCGAGCGCCGCGGGCGGCAGCTTGGCGCGGCGCTCCGGCGGCAGCGCCTGCAAGGCGCGGCGGCCGCGCAGGCCGAGGAAATACTCGCGAATAAACGGATGGTCGACGCCCGCGGCCTCCTCCACAGGCGCTGCGACCAGCACCTTGCGGTCGGCCAGGACGGCGACGCGGGTGGACAGCGCGACCATGGTGTCGAGATCGTGGGTCACCATCACGACGGTCAGGCCTAGCGCGCGGTGCAGCGTGCTCACCAGTTCGACGAACTCGTCGGACGCCTGCGGATCGAGCCCGGCGGTCGGCTCGTCGAGAAACAGCAGTTCGGGTTCGAGAGCGATCGCGCGGGCGATGCCGACCCGTTTGATCATCCCGCCCGAGAGCGCCGACGGCATCTTCGACGCATGCTTGCATGGCAGGCCGACCATCTCGAGCTTCAGCATCACGATATCGCGCAACAGGTCCTCGGGGATCTTGCCGAGCTCGCGCAACGGCTGCGCGATGTTGTCGAACACCGACAGCGACGAGAACAACGCGCCACGCTGGAACAGCATGCCGGAGCGGCTGCGCATCAAGAGCGCGGTTTCCGGCGGGATGGTCGAGAGGTCCTCGCCGAACAGCTTGATGGTGCCGGACGAGGGTTTCTCGAGGCCGAGAATCTGCCGCACCAGCGTGGTCTTGCCCGAGCCCGAACCGCCGACAATCGACACGATCTCGCCGCGCCGCACTTCGAAGTTCAGGTGCTGATGGACGATATTGCGGCCGTAGCGCTTGGTCAGATCGCGCACCTCGATCACCGGTTCGGCGATCGAAGGCAAGGGCTGGCCGCGCACGGCTTGAGTGAGCGGCGCGGTCATCCGAGCCCCACGTTCTGGAACAGGATGGCGAACACCGCGTCGGCGAGAATCACGATCGTGATCGACGACACCACTGAGGTGGTGGTGCCCTCACCGAGGCTCTGCGAATTCGCCTTGATGCGAAAGCCGAAATGGCAGCCGACGATGGCAATCAGCATGCCGAAGGCGACGCCCTTGCCAAGACCTATCCACAGGTTGGCGACCGGCACGACGCTCGGCAGCGCCCGGAAGAAATAGCTCATGTCGATGCCGAGCACCACTTTGGCGGCAAGCGCGCCGCCGGTAAGCGCGACGATATTGGTCCACATGACGAGCAGCGGCATCGCCACGCCGAGCGCAACAACCCGCGGCAGAATCAGCCGCAAGCCGTGCGGAATGCCCATCACGCGCATCGCATCGAGTTCTTCTGTGACGCGCATCACGCCGATCTGCGCGGTGATCGCCGAGCCGGAGCGGCCCGCCACCAGGATCGCCGAGAGCACCGGTCCCAGCTCGCGAATCACCGAGAGGCCGAGAATGTTGACGATGTACTGGTTCGCGCCGAACAGGCGCAACTGTTGCGCCGACAGATAGCTCAGCACGATGCCGATCAGGAAGGCCACCAGCGCGGTGATCGGCAGCGCCTTGGTGCCGGCGTTATAGACGTTCGCTGAGATCTCGGTCCACGGTGTGATCTTCGGATTGCGTACGATGGCAAGCAGGTCGAGCACGACGCGCCCGAACATCGCAATACCGCCATAAAGATGCTCGAAGAACGAGAACAGCGACAGGCCGAGGCGGGTGAACGGATCGAAGCGCACAACGGACTCGGGTGCTTCGCGCACCGAATCGAGCAAGGCGATGCGTTCGAATATGTCGCGCTGCGTGGCGTTCAGCTCAACCACCTGGGACGGCAGCTTGTGGCCCCAGACACGCCACAGCGCCTGGCCGCCGACGTGGTCCATCCGCTCGATGCGCGACAGATCCCATTGCATACCCTCGGCGCCGATCAGCGAGCGCAGACGGGGCACCACCTTGCCGGTGGCGCGGTCGCGCGCGAGCGCAAGCGCCGTCCATTGCCCGGAGAGCCGGACGATCTTGCCTTGGCTGCCTGCCGCGACTTCAAGGCCGGGCGGAGTGTCGTAGTTCAAGGATCGCTGGATTCTGGTTATCGGATCAGGGGCCATTGTAACGAAGGCGGCGCGAAGGAAGCGCGCTCCGTCACAACGGATGGGCCGTGCGCGCGCCCTGTCGCTACAATAAGCGGCATGAACGCCTCCAAGACTCCCCCCCAAGCCGGCCCGACGGGCGACTGGCGCATCGACCGCGAGCGCGCCGTCGCGCTGTTCGGTGCTCATGCTCACGACTGGCCGATCGAAATCGTCGAGGAAACCGGCTCCACCAACGCCGACCTGATGGCACGCGTCAAGGCGCTGCCACGCCGCTCAAATGCGCTGCCGCGGCCGATCGTGCGCGTGGCGTATCTGCAGACCGCCGGCCGTGGGCGGCGCGGTCGCACGTGGTACGCGGAGCCCGGCAATGCGCTGCTGTTTTCGGTGGCCTGCGTGCTGCCGCGGCCGCTCGAAGAACTCGGCGGGCTGAGCCTCGCGGTGGGCGTCGCGCTGGTCGACGGGCTGCGCTCGCTGCCGGTCGCAGGGCCGGGCCAGATCGCCTTGAAATGGCCCAACGACGTGCTGCTGGAAGGCGACAAGCTGGCCGGCATCCTGATCGAAACGGCCTGGAGCACCGACTATGCGACTGCAGTGGTGATCGGCATCGGCACCAACGTGAAGGGGGCGGACGAGCTGGCCGCCAAGGTCGGCGCGCTGAACGCCGACATCCCGCCGCAGGCGCGCGGCACCGTGCCGACGGCATTGTCGGCGGCGCTGCCCAATGCCAATCTGACCGATACGCTCGCCGCCGAGCTGAACGCACTCGAACCGGCGCTCAAGCGCTTCGGCGAGGACGGCTTCGAGCCGTTCCAGCCGCGCTGGAACGCCTGTCACGCCTACGCGGGCCGTGAAGTGGTGCTGCTCGAACAGGGTGTCGAGATTGCGCGCGGCGTGGCCGCAGGGGTGGACGAAATCGGGCAGTTGCTGCTCGATACGCCCACGGGCCGCCAGGCGATCGCCACCGGCGACGTCTCGCTGCGTCTGGCCGACGGCACGGCATGAGCGGCGCGCCTTTCCTGCTGATCGACGCCGGTAATAGCCGCATCAAATGGGCGCTGGTGCAGGCCGACGGCACGCAGAGTCATGCGGGCGCGCTTGGGCACGGGGGCGTTGACGAACCCGACTGGTCAGCCCTGCCGCGCCCCGCCAGCGCATGGATTTCCAATGTGGCGGGCGCAGCAGTCGCGCAACGCCTCGCGACTCTGCTCGACGCCCACTGGCCCGGCCTGCCGCGCACGATTATCCGCGCCTGCGAGCAGCAATGCGGCGTGACCAACGGCTATACGACCCCTGGCGCGCTCGGCAGCGACCGCTGGGCCGGCCTGATCGGCGCGCACGCAGCCTTTCCGGGCGAACCGCTGCTGATCGCGACCTTCGGCACCGCGACCACGCTGGAGGCGCTGCGCGCCGATGGCATGTTTGTCGGCGGACTGATCGCGCCCGGCTGGTCGCTGATGATGCGCTCGCTCGGCGAGCATACGGCGCAACTGCCCACACTCGACGCCAACGCGGCGCGCGGCCTGCTCGCATCCGGCGCAGAGACAACCGCGGCAAACCCGGCAAGCACGGCCGGCAACGGCCAGGCGTCCGGCGACGCCAAACCCCGCGGCCCGTTCTTCGCCACCGACACGCCACGCTCGCTCTCCGCCGGTTGCGCACTGGCGCAAGCCGGCCTGATCGAACGCATGTGGCACGACCTGCAGGACGCATGGGGCATACCGGTGCGGCTCGTCGTGGGTGGCGGCGCCGCGAACGAAGTGACAGGCGCACTCAAAGTGCCGCATACTCGCCACGATTCGCTCGTGCTATCGGGTCTCGCGCTGATTGCCGCCGCCGGCGCGCCAGCCGGGCACCGCTGAGCATCGCTATTGACGCACGCCGCACCCTTTAGACGGAGACTCCAACGATGCTGCGCTGGCTGATCGCTATTCTGTTTCTCGCCAACATGCTCGCGTTCGTAACGGTACGCGGCATGTTCGGGCCGGCACCCCTCGCGGGCGCGCGCGAGCCGAATCATCTGAATCGCCAGATTCACCCGGAAACGCTGAAGGTGCAGCCGGTTGCGGAGGCGGCCGACCTTGCGGTGGTCGGCGGACCGGCCCCGGCACCGGCAATTTCGGCGTCGGAACTGTCGCAGTAACCTGCAGGTCCCGCGCTGATGCGCCGGGTTGCCTGGGCCCTCACCCCTGAGCGCGGACCTTCTTCAACAGCGCGGTCGTCGAGCGGTCGTGCTCGAACGGAATCGCCAGCGCACGGCCGCCCCAGCCACGCACCAGCGCCGACTCGGGCAGCTTGTCCATATCGTAGTCGCCGCCTTTGACCAGCACGTCGGGGTGCAGCGCTTCGATCAGCGACACCGGCGTCTGCTCCTCGAAGCACACCACCCAGTCCACGCTTTCCAGCGCAGCAAGCAAGGCCATCCGGTCGGCTTCGTTGTTGATCGGCCGGTCGTCGCCCTTGCCGAGCCGGCGTACCGACGCATCGCTATTCACCCCGACGATCAGGCACGCACCCAAGGCTTTTGCATCGGCCAGATAGGTGACGTGACCGCGATGCAGGATGTCGAACACCCCGTTCGTGAACACCACCGGCCCGGTAAGCGAGGGGCGCAGTTGAGCAAGGGCGTCGCGGGTCGTGAGCTTGCGTTCGAAAATGGCTGACATGGGGAAATCGAAGAAAAGAGAAAAATAGGCAAACGGCCCGGCAGGCTTGCGCCTGTCGGGCCGTTCGTCACACGCTATATCACGCCGTGTCTGCCAGCTGGCGCCGCCTGCGCTCGACTCAACAAGCGCACGCCAACGCACGAAGCCATCAGGCCGGCTGTTCAGCCGTTTTCTGGTCGGCCTGCAAACGCGCCACGACTTCCTTGCGATAGCGGTTCAGTTCCTGAGCCGTGTTGAAAGTGCGCTCGAACAGGATGGACAGGTTGTGCAGGATACGTTCGACCACTTTCTTTTCCCAGCCGTCGTCGAAACGGATCTGCTCGTCGAGCCAGCGTTCGAGCCATTCCGGATCCGGCAGGCGCGACTGGATCGTGTCGCGCGGGAACAGAGCCTGATTCACGTGCAGGTTGGTCGGGTGCAGCGGCTTTTCCGTGCGGCGCGCCGACGCCATCAACACGCCGATCTTGGCGAACGCAGCACGCGCCACATCGCCGCAATTGTTCATGGCCTTCTTCATGTAGCGCAGGTACGCGCCGCCATGACGCGCTTCGTCACGCGAAATGGTTTCGTAGATGGCCTTGATGACCGGCTCCGTGTGCCATTCGGCCGCACGACGGTACCAGTGGTTCAGGCGAATCTCGCCGCAGAAGTGCAGCATCAGCGTTTCGAGCGGCGGCGCCGGATCGAATTCGAAGCGCACGGCGTGCAGCTCTTCTTCGGTCGGGCACAGTTCCGGCTTGAAACGGCGCAGATATTCCATCAGCACCAGCGAGTGTTTCTGTTCTTCGAAGAACCACACGCTCATGAAGGCCGAGAAGTCGCTGTCGTGGTGATTGTCGCGCAGGAACATTTCCGTTGCGGGCAACGCGGACCATTCGGTGATCGCGTTCATCTTGATCGTCGCGGCCTGCTCGTCGGTCAAGAGCGATGCATCGAACTTGTCCCAGGGAATGTCTTTCTCCATGTCCCATCGAACGGATTCGAGCGATTTATAAAGTTCCGGATAAAGCATGGTGTTCATAGTCCCACCCCTGTTCTGCGCATTGCGACGTCTGTTTGTGTCTATTGCTATTGTTGCTACCGGCGAACGAAACACACGCGTTCGCGAGCCAAGCATTCAATTTTACGCGGGAATCGGCCGCTTAGATGCACCTTACGGCAAAGAAGTCGTTCGGTGTTCTTGGGTTCGCGCCTGCCGAACTTTCGCACCAAGCCGCTCGAACTGGCGGCGCTGCCGACAGCAAAGGCGGCTGCAAACGCCCGCCCACCGGGCAACAACGGGCGGCGGACTGGTTGTTTTCGGGCACGCCCAAGAGCCAAATAAAGCTTTCACCATGATAGCACGCTGCCCTGGCAGCCTTACCTTACATAGGGTCATAAGGACGCGGCGCCTTGATCGATCTCAATAAGATAGCGGTCCTTCGTGTTTTGACTGTGACGAATCGTTAATTCCCGCGCGGCCGATCCATGCGGCGATCTCGTCGCGCTGCGCGAACGCGTCACGGTGTCCCAGTTCGATCAGCTCGCGGGTGAACTCGCTTTCGAACAGCAAATAGCTGGCAAACGACGCCCCGGACGCCCGGTTGCCGCCCACGGCGCCCAGCAGGCCGCGCACCGTCCGTGGCAGGCGTTGCAGATGGCGTGCCGCAATCACTTCGATGCGCTCGCTCGGCGCGATCGCCAGCACGTCGATATGGCGCCAGCCGCTCTCCGGTTCCACCGTGTGCGGCAGGTGCAGCACCATCCGGTTGATGTGCTCGATCCGTTCGATGTCGGCGCCGAGCGCATCGAGGAACACGCTTGCCAGCACCTGCTGGCCGATCTGCGCGAGCGACGGATACGCGTTGTCGCGTCCAGCCGCGGGCACCTCCGGGCGCGGCGCGGCGGCGCCGATCACGACGATACGGTCCGCGCCGAAATGAATCGCCGGGCTGAGCGGGGCGATCTGGCGAATCGAGCCGTCGCCGAAATACTCGTGGCGGCCGTCCAGTTCCAGCGGCACGGCGGGAAATATGTAGGGAATCGCCGAGGATGCAAGCAGATGCGCGGGTGTCAGTTCGACCATTCGCGCGGTGCGCTGCGCACGCCGCCACGCATGGATCGGCTCGCTCGCCTGGTAGAAGGTCAGATGTTGTCCTGACGAATAGCTGAGAGCGGTAATGGACAGCGCGTGCAACGCCCGCGTATCGAGCATCTGATCGATGCGATGGAAACTGAGCGCCTCGCGCAGAAGGTGGGCGAGCGGCGCGTTGTCGAGCAGCGCGCGCGGCGAACGGCGCGCAGCCCAACCGAAGCTCATCGCGGCCAGCCAGCGCGCACCGGCTCCGATCATGCCGGGCCAGTCCGTGCGGTACACGTGATGCGCATGCATGGCCGACCAGACCTTCACGAGCCGCTCGGCGCCACGCGAGAAATCGTCGGCGTGGCTCGCGATGGAGGTTGCGTTGATCGCGCCGGCCGAGGTGCCGCAGATCACGCTGAAGGGCGACGCGCGGGAGTCCGGCGCTGCCTCGCGAGCGATTTCGGCGAGCGCCTGCAGCGCGCCCACCTGATAGGCGGCGCGGGCGCCGCCGCCCATTAGAACCAGCGCGAGCCGCATGCCGGAGAGAGGCGTTGCATCACGCTGCGCCGCTTCACTCGGGCTGCGAAGGCGTCTTTTTGGCAGCGCGCGGCCGGCTCGCCGAGGCGCTCGACGAAGCACCCGAAGACCTGGCCGCAGGCGCGCGCCTGGCCGCCGGCTCCCTGGCTGATGGCTTGTCAGCGGCAGGCTTGGCGGCAGCGGCCGATTCTGGTGCAGCTGCACTGTCCGACGCATCGGCGCCCGCCGCCGCAGTTGCTGTGGCCGCAGCAGGTTGCGCCATGGCGAACTGCGCGATCTGGTTGAACTGCGATTGCAGCAGGTTCCACCAGGCCGAGGCATCGAAGCCAGGTGCCTCAGCGCCACCGCCCGCCTCGGGCTCAGCGGGGTCTGCCGCCTCGGCGCGCTGCGCAGCCTCTGGCTCGCGACGCGGTGGTTCGGCTGCAGCAGTTGCTGCAGCGGCGGCCGCCGGTTGCGCCATCGACTGCTGCGCGAACGCTCCAAAGGCCCGCAGCGTCGCAAGCGTGGCCCGCTGCACTTCGAGCGCCTGAATGGCCGACTGCAGCATGTTCAGATTCAGCTTGAGCCATTGCTCGACCGCACGCATATCGGTGATGCGCTTGTCGAGTTCCTCGACGTTGGTCAGCGGCGCCATCATGTCGGACATCATCGACAGCGATGGCCCGAGCCCATGGCCCCCGCCCGTCTGAGCCGCGGGAAAGGCCGAGCCGAACGGCGTGAGGCGCATCATGTCCCACATGCGATCCATCATCTCGCCGGGCGGAAAACCCGGGAAGCCGGGGAAGGGCGGCGTGGAGCCAGGTGTATCGGTCATGTTGTTCTCCTCGCAGCAGACAGGAATGGAATTGGCGCAATCCGACGCGCGTTTCATCCGATCATACCGCGCGAAAAGAGGTTGTTACGCAAGGTTGGCGGATGAGACCAGGGTACGTCAGGCGGCATGCCCGCCGGATCCGCCACGGCCAGGTGGATTGCCCTTCGCTGCATCGGCGCCGCGAAAATCCGGTGCACGCCGCTCGCGCAGCGAGGTTACCCCTTCGCGCACATCAGGGCCGGCAAAGCCCATGAATTCGAGCGCGAGCGAGGTATCGAAGGCTGGCCCCGCCGAGCGCAGCCAGTTGTTCAAGGCGTACTTGGTCCAGCGAATCGCCGTCTGCGATCCATGTGCCAGTTTCTCGGCGACTTCGAATGCTTTGGGCAACAGATCATGTTCGTAGACCGCGAGCGACACCAGCCCGATCCGCTCAGCTTCCTCGCCGCTCACCGGCTCGCACAGCAGCAGGTAGTACTTGGCCTTCGCCATGCCGCACAGCAGCGGCCAAACGATCGCCGCGTGATCGCCCGCGGCAACGCCCAGCCGCGTATGGCCGTCGATGATGCGCGCACTCTTCGTCGCAATCGAGATATCGGCGAGCAGCCCCGCCACCAGCCCAGCGCCGACCGCCGGACCGTGCATGGCAGAGACGATCGGCTTGCTGCAGTTGATGACGTTGTAGACGAGGTCGCGCGCCTCGCGCCAGACGCGCGTGCGGACCTCGAAGTCGGTCGCCATCTGCTCGACCAGATGCAGATCGCCGCCCGCCGAAAAGCCCTTGCCCTCGCCGCGAATCACGGCGACCCGCGTGTCCGGGTCGCGGTCGATATCGCGCCAGATTTCGGCGAGCTCGTAATGCATGCGCTCGTCCGCCGTCGCGAGTCCGCTCTTGTTTGCGCCCTCGCCGCTCATGATGACTTCGAGGATGCCATGCGGATGCCGCCGCAAGCGCAGCGAACGGTAATGCGAGTAGAAGGCGGGATCGTTGATCGGTGATTCGTGTGACATGGTGGTCAGTCCGGTAGTTCGGATCGCAATGGATCGATGCGTCAATGTTGAACGCCTGGCGGCGCGTGGTGCGCGCCGCTGCACATTCAGTCTGGTTGATAAACCCACTTGCCGTTATTGATTTCGACCATCACGCGAGCGCGCTGGTCGAGTCCGAGGTGATCGGTCGGACTCATGTTGACGACACCGTTAGTGTCCGCCAGAGCGTGCGTCGCTTCCAGCGCATCGCGCAAGGCATGACGAAATTCCGGGGTGCCGGGTTGTGCGCTTTTCAGCGCGAGCGGCACGGCGTTCGACAGCAGCATGCCCGCGTCCCACGTGTACGAGCCGAACGCCGATACGCTGCCCGCCCCATGCACGGCTTCGAAGCGCGCGATGTAGTCGAGCGCGAGGCGCTTCGCCGGATGGCCGGCCGGCAGTTGCGCCGCGACCAGCACGGGACTCGCCGGCAGGAAGGTGCCGTTGCAGTCCGCGCCGCAGACGCGCAGGAAGTCGTTATTGCCCACGCCGTGGTTGTGGTAGATCAAGCCCTTGTAGCCACGCTCCTTGAGTGTGCGCGGCGGCAAGGCGGCGGGCGTGCCCGCTGCGCCCACCACGACGGCATCGGGATGAGTGGCGAGAATCTTCAGCACCTGACCCGTCACGCTTGGATCGGTGCGGTTAAAGCGCTCGCTCGCGACCACGCTGATGTGATGCAGTTCGGCGAACTTCGCGACTTCGGCATAAAAGGTTTCGCCGAGCGCATCGGCCTGGCCGATGTAGGCAATCGTCTTCACGCCGTGCGAGCTGGCGTGTGCGGTGATCGCCGAGGCCATCATCGCGTCGGTTTGCGGCGTCTTGAACATCCAGTGACGCTTCGCATCGACCGGTTCGATGATCTTCGCGGACGACGCTAGCGAGATGGTCGGCGTCTCACCTTCGGCGATGACGTCGATCATCGCTAGCGTATTGGGGGTGATCGAAGAACCGATGATCGCATCGACGTGATCTTCGGAGATCAGCTTCTTGGTGTCCTGCACAGCCTGGGTGGTGTCCGAGGCATCGTCGAGCACGATGTACTCGACCTTCTGGCCGCCCATCGTCTTCGGCAGCATGGCAGCGGTATCGCGAGCCGGAATGCCCAGCGAAGCCGCCGGGCCGGTCAGCGACAGCACCAGTCCGATCTTCACCTGCGCCAATGCGAAAGCCGGCCAGGCGGTGCAGAGCGCGGCAATAAGGTGTGCGGCCCGCGGGCGGCGGGAGATGGGCAGGTTCGGCAGCGTCGCCGCACAGGCACGCCGGGTTGCCGGCGCCAACGCAAATGCAAACGAGCGCAGTCGCATGCATGTCTCCTTATCGTGGCTTTTTCGTTATGTTCCACTTCGCCGTTGCGGGGCCTGCGGCGGATCAAGGCGAGCCGTTGTGAGCCCTCACCTCGCCGCGACAGCAGCGGCGGCGCGCCAGCCGGTGGTCGCTGCGCGTCAGCCAGTGTAGCGGCGCCCGAGCGCGCCGGTATCGGGCGAAACCCTCTCGAGCGCGCTGCAGGCGCTTTAGCGCGCGCCGTCCAGCGGCGCAATGCCCTGCTCGATCGAACCGAAGATCGACTTGCCCGCCTCATCGAACATCTCGATCTTGACCGTATCGCCGTATTTCATGAACTCGGTCTGCGGTGCGCCATGCTCGATGGTTTCGAGGCAGCGCTTCTCGGCGATACAGCAGTAGCCGCGTTTGGCATCTTTGTTCGACACCGTGCCCGAGCCGACGATCGATCCCGCGCGCAGATTGCGCGTCTTCGCCGCATGCGCGATCAACTGGCCGAAGTGGAACACCATGTCGGTGCCGGCATCCGGCTGGCCGACCTTCTTGCCGTTCCAGTGGACGATCATCGGCCGGTGCACGCGGCCCTCGCGCCAGTGCTCGCCGAGTTCGTCCGGCGTGACGGCAACCGGCGCGAACGAGGTAGCAGGCTTGCTTTGGAAGAAACCGAAGCCCTTTGCCAGTTCCGCCGGAATCAGGTTGCGCAGCGACACGTCGTTGACCAGCGTGATCAAACGCACGCCCTTGAGCGCCTGGTCGGGCGTCGCGCCCATCGGAACGTCGGTGGTAATGACCGCGACTTCGGCTTCGAAGTCGATGCCGAACGCTTCCGAGGCGCACACCACGTCGTCTTTCGGGCCGATGAAGTCGTCGCTGCCGCCCTGATACATCAACGGATCGGTCCAGAACTCAGACGGCATTTCCGCACCGCGCGCGCGGCGCACCAGTTCGACGTGATTCACATACGAGGAGCCGTCGGCCCACTGGAACGCGCGCGGCAGCGGCGCCATGCATTCCTTGGCCTCGAACGCAAAGCTGTTGCGCGCCCGGCCCTGGTTGAGCGAGTCGTACAGATCCTGCAGTTGCGGCGCGTAGAAGGTCCAGTCGTCGAGCACGCGTTGCAGCGTCGGCGCAATCGCGTCGGCGATGGCGGCGGTGTGCAGGTCGCGGGACACGACGATCAGTTGGCCGTCGCGCGTGCCGTCCTTCAGCGTGGCAAGTTTCATAGGGGGAATGAGCCGTGTTAGTGACGATAGAGGGAATCTATTCTACGATGGTGAATCGCCGCAGCCCAGATGGGCTGTAAATGTGCTGGTTCATGCACCCCGGCTGCGGGAATCGCCGTGCCACGCCAGCGGCCTTTCCACCCGATTCACCGTCCCGCGCCACGTGCGCCTTGCTTATGCCTTCAGTAGCCCGCTCCGGCGCGATTGCCGCCGACGCCGAAACCACCGCAGCGACCGACCCGGCCGAGCCGCTCGACGCCGCCGAGGACGACACCGCAGATGCCGGCGAGGAGAAGCTGCGCTCGGGCATTCAGTCGATCGAGGTCGGTTTCCGTCTGCTCGAGGTGCTGACCCACGAGCCGCGCGCCATGATGCTGCGCGATCTGGCGCAGCGGGCCGGCATGAGCCCTGCCAAAGCGCACCGCTACCTGGTCAGTTTCCTGCGCCTCGGCGTCGTCGCGCAGGACCCGCTATCCGGGCGCTACGAGCTAGGCGGCTTCGCGCTGCAACTGGGACTCGCGCGGCTTGCGCGGGTCGACGGCGTGAAGCTCGCGCGCATCGCGCTCGCCGAACTGCGCGATCGCCTCGACCTGACCGTAGGCATCGCCGTATGGGGCAATCAGGGGCCGACCGTCGTGCACTGGATGGAATCGAGCCATCCCGCCAAGGCCTCGCTCAGGCTCGGCGACGTGATGCCGTTGCTCGGCTCCGCCACCGGCCTGCTGTTCGCCGCTTACCTGCCGGCGAGCAAGACCGCCGCGATGATCGAGCGCGAACTCGCCGATTCGCGCCGCTCGTCGCACACGGACGCTCCGCGTACGCCCGAAGATGTCGAGCGGGTGCTCGCGGACGTACGCAGACACGAAGCCGCTCGGGTGGAAGGCATGCTGCTGCCGACCATCCACGCGTTCTGCATGCCGGTTTTCGATTCGACCGGCGACCTGGCCCTCGGCTTGATTGCGCTCGGCCATGAGGGCGCGTTCGATATCCGCTGGGACGGTGAGATCGATACGGCGCTGCGCGAGTGCGCGCGCAAATTGTCGTACGAACTGGGCTATAGTCCGACGCCGCGTTAGGATGTCGGGCTGGACACCTTTTAATCCGCCAGAACCGCTCCGTTCGATGTCGTATCCCTCCACTGTCAGCCCATCCGACCGCACGCAGCTACCCGCAGCGCCGCGCCGTCCGCGCGCGTGGCGTTGGATCGTGGTGCTGGCGGTCGTGCTGGTCCTCCATTGGATCGCGGCGCAGTGGGTCGAACGCAACCGCGAGATCTTCACGTCCGGGAATACGTCCCACGTCCCCGTGCAGATTACCCTGCTGAAACCGGAGCGCATCGAACGCAAGCCGGCCAGCGCTGCACCCAGGCCCGCAGCGGCGCCAGTGCATAAGGCGGCCGCCAGCAAGCCGCGCGAGCATGCGCTGACTGCCACACGTGCCGGGCCGTCAGCGGTCGCCGCGGCATCGACACCGGCAGCCGACGCCGATGCGGCCTCGGAGGCGGCGAACGCGGCTGCGGCAGAGGCCCAAGCGGCGGCATCGGCAGCTAACGCAGCAAGCGCCGCGGCCGCGGCAAGCGGTACGGGCAGCGCACACGCTGCGGCCCCCGAAGCGGCTTCGGGCGTGAAGTTCCTGGTGCCCCCGTCCGGCGATCTGCCCTACGACACGTTCTATAACGGCGTACGCAATCAGCCCGGCACGATCCACTGGTCGAGCGACGGCAAGACCTACGACATGGTCGTCTCGATGCCGGTCCCGTTCATCGGCACGTTCAGTTATTCGAGCCACGGCCATATCGACGCATTCGGCCTCGCCCCCGATCAGTACATCGAAAAGCGCGGCCGCAGGCCAGAAGATGTTTCGATCTTCAACCGCACCACCAGGCAGATCGTGTTCACCCGCACACCCACGTCATTGCCGCTTACGGATGCGGCTCAAGACCGTTTCAGCATGGTGATGCAGCTCGCGAGCCTGGTACGCGGCGATCCGGACGCTTATAAGCCGGGCGTGACGCGTGAGTTTTTCGTGGTCGACAACGATAGCGGCGAAACGTGGCCAATCGAAACAATTGGCGATGAGACGATCCGCACACAGCACGGCTTCGTCACTGCGCGACATTTCATGCGCCTGCCGCGCCATCCGGGCGACAAGCGGCGCATCGACGTATGGCTCGCGCCCTCGCTGGGCTGGCTACCCGCGCGGCTCCTGCAAACGGAACCGAATGGTACGGAGATCGAACTGGTGTGGGGCGGACCGCTCAGTGCACCTGGCAGCACGGCTAACAGTGCACCCGGCAACGCGTCGGGCAACGACGATACGCAGACTTCGCCGGACAACAGCAGCAGCGCGGCAACTGGGGCAACTGGGGCAACTGGGGCAACTGGGGCAACTGACAATACGACAGGCAGTCCCGTCAATGGATCGCCCGCAGCACCCGCCGTGCCCGCCGCCCCCTCGGCACCGTCCCCAACTACCCCACCCTCCGCACTCGACAACGTACCGTCCGCGCCCGAGAAGCCCTGAAGTGGAGCGACTATTCGGCACAAAGCGCAGTGCAAAGCGCGGGACACTGCACGTCACACCGTGCGGCATGCGGCCGAATACCGAAACTTCCGGAGCAAACATGACTCGCACGAACAACGCGGCCACTTTGCCCAGCCAATACGTGTCCGCTGGGAACACGGTTTGCTAAAAGTGTTGTCGGCGCGCATCACCCAATATCACCATTTGTTACCGAAGCAGCCAGCGCCGCAACGCCGCGTCCGCCCTTTCACTGCATCATCTCTGAAGGAGTCTGCATGCAACTAAACCTCAACGGTATCGACACGCGCTATGTCCTCGACAACGAAGGCGGCGGCCCCTGGCTCACGTTTATCCATCAACTGGGCGGCGACCTCTCCGTATGGGACCAGTTGGCCGGCTACTTCCGCGACGACTTCACGGTGCTGCGTTACGACGTTCGCGGTCACGGCGCGAGCGCCGTGCCGCGTAGTCCGTTCAGCATCAAGGACCTGGCCGATGATCTCGCCAAGCTACTCGATGCGCTTGGCGCCCCGCACACGCATCTGGTGGGCATGTCGATGGGGGGCATGATTGCGCAGCAGTTCGCGCTCGACCACCCAACGCGCGTCGCCACGCTGACGCTCGCCGACACGGTCGCCGCGACAGCGCCCGAGAGCCGCGCCGTCTGGGACCAGCGGGCCGCTGCCGTGCGCAGCGGCGGCATGGCCGCACTCGCGCCTGCGACCTTGAGCCGTTGGTTGACGGCCGATTTCCAGGCCGCGCACCCGGAAGCCGTCGAGCAGATCCGCGAGGTGCTGCAGAACACCGCGCCCGAAGGCTACGCTCTTGCCTGCGAGGCTTTGCGCGAGTTCGACGTGCATGAGCGGCTAAATGAGATTCGTCTGCCTACGCTAACGGTAGCGGGCCGACACGACACCGGCACACCACCTTCTGCAACTCAGGCCATCGCAAATTCGATTCAGGGTGCACAATACGAACTGCTGGAGGCCGCACATCTAGCGCCTGTTGAAGAGTCTCACCGTTTTGCTGCGTTGCTTGAAACGTTTCTCGAAACACGGGTCTAACCTGAAGGTCCGGGAGTTTTACCAGCGTCATTCCGGACCCACCCCTTGAATTCCACACCAAACGCTCCATTTATGGCGCAGGAACGGCCAGGAGCCAACGGAAATAAGGAGTGTCGCCATGCAAATGATCTACAACAGCCCCAACTATTGTGTCGTCGAGTTCCCGCCGCAGGACGGTCCCCTCGCCATGAAGTCAGGTGGTTACGAGATCGTCGACAAAAACATGCAACGCGAGATTTACATTGACGGCGCAATGGCGGCGCGCTTTCGCGAGCACGTCACGAAGCTGATCGAAGAAGAACCGTCGCTCGACGAAGTAGACGAATTCCTCGGCCAGTTCGACAGCCTGATGCACCAACCGGTGATCCTCCACTAACACGCACGCCTCGGCGACACGTACTAAAAACCCCGTCCGGCTTGCCTGGCGGGGTTTTTTGTTGTTCAGACAGTACGTCCACAGGATTTAACATTTCGCTGCGAGTCAAGCGGCTCGTGACGAACTCCGGGGCGGCATCTTTTACCGGGCCGCCGTTTAGCGGACCTGTCTTTTATAAGTCGTATCACTTCGCACCCACGGCCGGCGAGGCCACCGCACAGCGGATACAATGACAGGTTTCCTGAAAAAACAGGCGCAAGCCCACTTCTGCCATGAACCAGCCTGCCCCCACCGTCAGTCCAGTCCGCCCCATCGCCTACACGCGCGGCGCAGCGTTGCCCGCTCTGCTGCAGTCGCGCATCCTGATCCTGGACGGTGCGATGGGCACGATGATTCAGCGCTACAAGCTCGACGAAGCCCGCTATCGTGGCGAGCGCTTCAAGGACTATGGCCGCGACATCAAGGGCAATAACGAACTGTTGTCGATTACGCAGCCGCAGATCATCCGCGAGATTCATGAGCAGTACCTCGCGGCGGGCGCCGATATCATCGAAACCAACACGTTCGGCGCGACCACCGTTGCCCAGGCCGACTACGGCATGGAGACGCTCGCGATCGAGATGAATCTCGAATCGGCGAAGCTGGCTCGCGAAGCCTGCGACAAGTATTCGACGCCCGACAAGCCGCGCTTCGTCGCGGGCGCCATCGGGCCGACGCCGAAGACGGCCAGCATTTCCCCTGACGTGAACGATCCGGGCGCCCGCAACGTAACCTTCGACGAACTGCGCACGGCCTACTACGAGCAGGCCAAGGCGCTGCTCGACGGCGGCAGCGACCTGTTCCTCGTCGAAACGATTTTCGACACGCTCAACGCGAAGGCTGCGCTGTTCGCGCTCGACGAGCTCTTTGAAGACACCGGCGAGCGTCTGCCGATCATGATTTCGGGCACCGTCACCGATGCGTCGGGCCGCATTCTGTCGGGGCAAACGGTGGAGGCGTTCTGGAATTCGCTGCGCCATGCGAAGCCGCTCACCTTCGGCTTGAACTGCGCGCTCGGTGCGGCGCTGATGCGTCCGTATATCGCCGAGCTGGCGAAGCTGTGCGACACGTACGTGTCGTGCTATCCGAATGCCGGCTTGCCGAATCCGATGAGCGATACCGGCTTTGATGAATTGCCGGCGGATACCTCAGGCCTGCTGAAGGAGTTTGCGCAGGCCGGGCTCGTGAATATCGCCGGTGGCTGCTGTGGGACGACGCCGGAACACATCGCGGCGATTGCCAAGGCGCTGACTGGCGTCAGGCCGCGGGTGTGGGCAAACTATCGGGAAACCGATAGCGAAACGGTCTAACGGTCGCCGGCGCTCCCGAAGGAACCAACCTATGCCCGCCCTACAAAGTTTGACGGTCACCGGCTATAAATCCATCCGCGAGTTGCACGCGTTGGAACTGCGCAACCTGAACGTCCTGATCGGAGCGAATGGCGCAGGGAAGTCAAACTTTATCGGGCTGTTTCGGATGCTGGCCGAGATGTATGAGGGGCGGCTTCAGTTCTATGTCCAGCAACAGGGCGGTCCGGACGCGTTGATGCACTTCTCCCGTAAGACTACGGATTCGATTCATGTAGAGCTCATTTTCGACCGTTTCAATGCGTATGTTTTCGATCTGATTGCAACGAACGACAATCGTTTGATTATTTCGCGCGAACAATTTGGGGCTGCAGAGAAAGGGACACTTAAGGCCAAGCTCTGGTATTACGAAGGTGGCCCCGAGTCTGGCCTGAACGACGCCGTCAGTCCGGTCATCCAGCATAGTCACATCGCGTCAGTCCTCGAAGGCACCCGCGTCTACCACTTCCACGACACCGGCGAAAAAGCCAAGGTCAAGCAATCGCATGCGATCAACGACACGTTGCGCCTCAAGGTCGACGGCGCGAATCTCGCCGCTTACCTGCACATGCTCAAAACCGAGCATGCAGACAGCTACAGCCAGATCGTCGACACAGTGCGCCTCGTCGCACCGTTCTTCGACGACTTCGTGTTTCGCACCGATCCGACCTCAAAGATCCAACTCGAATGGACAGAACGCGGCGACCCTGACACGCCGTTTACGGCCCACGCCCTGTCCGACGGAACGCTGCGCTTCATCTGCCTGAGCACACTGCTGCTGCAGCCTTGGGATCTCATGCCTGCGACGATCCTGATCGACGAACCGGAACTCGGCCTGCACCCGTACGCCATCAACCTGCTCGCAGATCTGCTCAAACGCGCATCCGAGCAAAAGCAACTGATCGTCTCGACTCAATCGGTCGAACTACTGAACCGGATGGAGCCCGAGGACGTGATCGTGGTCGACCGCAAAGACAACGCGTCGACCTTCCATCGCCTCGACGCAACGCAATTGCAGGACTGGCTCGACGACTACTCGCTGGGCGACCTCTGGAAGCAAAACGTCTTAGGCGGGAGGCCTGCCTGATGGTCGAGTTAATCGTAGTCGGCGAAGGCCAGACCGAAGAAACGTTCGTTCGCGACGTGCTGGCGCCCGCTCTCAGTGCGAACCGGATTTACGCTAGTGCGCGACTGATCAACACCTCGCGTGAACAACGCGGCGGCGCGCTCAGTCTCGAGCGGGTTCGCAAGTTCATCGGCCACACCTTGCGCCAGCGCGTCGATACGTATGTCACGACCTTGATCGACCTGTACGGGCTCGATACGACGTTTCGCGGCGTGACTGACAGCAAGGGCCAAGCGCCAGCCGCCCGTGCCACACGCATCGAAAATCTGCTGCACGAAGATGTCATTGCCTTCGCACAGTGCCGCCCGGAGCGCTTCGTCCCGCACGTACAGCCCCACGAGTTCGAGTCACTGCTGTTTTCGGACGTTTCGAAACTATGCGAACTCGAACCCGGCTGGCGACAACAGAGCCACCCGCTCATCGCAGCACGAGCTGCGGTAGACGATCCTGAATGGATCAACGATTCGCCGCACACGGCGCCTTCGAAACGGCTTGAACAGTTGCATCCGCGCTACCGCAAAGTCCGCCACGGCCCGGTTGCCGCCGCCCGCATCGGTCTCGACAGAATCCGCGCGCAATGCCCGCATTTCCGTCAGTGGTACGACCGCATTGCAGCGCTACCCGCCATGCACGCGCAACGCCCCAATATCGAATACACGAGCTAACGCCATGACCGATCACACCATGCGCCTTTCCGGCCTCGAGCCGTTCAACGTCACGTCCGGGACGCTCTTCATCAACGTTGGTGAACGCACCAACGTGACCGGTTCGAAGGCGTTCGCGCGAATGATCCTGAACGATCAGTTCGACGACGCGATCGCGGTCGCGCGCCAGCAGGTCGAAAACGGCGCTCAGATCATCGACGTCAACATGGACGAGGCCATGCTCGATTCGAAAGCGGCGATGGTCCGCTTCATGAATCTGATCGCCTCGGAGCCGGACATCGCGCGTGTGCCGATCATGATCGACTCGTCGAAGTGGGACGTGATCGAAGCGGGCCTGAAGTGCGTGCAAGGCAAGGCGATCGTCAATTCGATCTCGCTGAAGGAAGGCGAAGAGGCGTTCCGCCACCATGCCAACCTGATCCGCCGCTACGGCGCCGCAGCCGTGGTGATGGCCTTCGACGAAAAAGGCCAGGCCGACACCTACGAGCGCAAGACCGAGATCTGCAAGCGCTCGTATGACTTCCTCGTCAACGAAGTAGGCTTCCCGCCCGAAGACATCATCTTCGACCCGAACATCTTCGCTGTAGCCACCGGCATCGAAGAGCACAACAACTACGCCGTCGACTTCATCAATGCCACGCGCTGGATCAAGGAGAACCTTCCCTACGCGAAGGTCAGCGGCGGTGTGTCGAACGTATCGTTCTCGTTCCGCGGCAACGACCCGGTGCGCGAGGCAATTCATACGGTGTTCCTCTATCACGCCATCCAGGCGGGGATGGATATGGGCATCGTCAACGCCGGCCAGCTCGGCGTGTACGCCGACCTTGACCCCGAACTGCGCGAGCGCGTCGAAGACGTGGTGTTGAATCGCCGTGCGGACGGTACCGATCGTCTGCTCGAAATCGCCGACAAGTTCAAGACCGGCGCGGCAAAGAAGGAAGAGAACCTCGAATGGCGTAACCAGCCGGTCGAGAAGCGCCTCTCGCATGCGCTCGTGCATGGCATCACCAACTTCATCGTCGAAGATACCGAGGAAGTGCGCGCGAAGATCGCCGCTGAAGGCGGCCGCCCGATCAACGTGATCGAAGGCCCGTTGATGGACGGCATGAACATCGTCGGCGACCTCTTCGGTCAAGGCAAGATGTTCCTGCCGCAGGTGGTGAAGTCAGCGCGCGTGATGAAGCAGGCAGTCGCGCATCTGATCCCCTACATCGAAGAAGAAAAGAAGCTGATGGCCGAAGCCGGCGCCGACGTGCGCGCCAAGGGCAAGATCGTCATCGCGACGGTGAAGGGCGACGTACACGACATCGGCAAGAACATCGTCTCGGTGGTGCTTCAGTGCAATAACTTCGAAGTGGTCAACATGGGCGTGATGGTCCCGTGCAACGACATCCTCGCCAAGGCGAAGGTCGAAGGCGCGGACATCATCGGCCTGTCGGGACTGATCACGCCGAGCCTCGAGGAAATGGCCTACGTCGCCTCGGAAATGCAGCGCGACGACTACTTCCGCATCAAGAAGATTCCGCTGTTGATCGGCGGCGCGACCACCTCGCGCGTACACACGGCCGTGAAGATCGCGCCGCACTACGAAGGACCGGTGGTGTACGTGCCGGACGCGTCGCGCTCGGTCTCGGTGGCCTCGAGCCTGCTGTCCGACGAAGGCGCCACAAAGTACCTGGAAGACCTGAAGACCGACTACGACCGCATCCGCGATCAGCACGCCAACCGCAAAGTCCAGCCGATGGTCACGCTGGCCGAAGCGCGCGCGAACAAGACGAAGGTCGACTGGGCGGGCTATCAGCCGGTCAAGCCGAAGTTCATCGGCCGCCGTGTGTTCAAGAATTTCGACCTCAGCGAACTGGCCAACTACATCGACTGGGGCCCGTTCTTCCAGACGTGGGATCTGGCCGGTCCGTACCCGGCGATTCTCAACGACGAGATCGTCGGCGAATCGGCACGGCGCGTGTTTTCCGACGGCAAGTCGATGCTCGCGCGCCTGATCCAGGGCCGCTGGCTGCAGGCAAATGGCGTGATCGCGCTGTTGCCGGCCAACACGGTGAACGACGACGACATTGAAATCTATACGGACGAATCGCGCTCGGAAGTCGCGCTGACGTGGCGCAACCTGCGCCAGCAAAGCGTGCGGCCGGTGGTGGACGGCGTGATGCGGCCGAACCGCTCGCTTGCCGACTTTATCGCACCGAAGGATTCGGGCGTGGCCGACTACATCGGCATGTTTGCGGTGACGGCAGGTCTGGGCGTGGACGTGAAGGAAAAGCAGTTCGAAAAGGACCACGACGACTACAGCGCGATCATGCTGAAGGCGCTCGCCGACCGCTTCGCGGAAGCCTTCGCCGAAGCGATGCACGCCCGCGTGCGGCGCGACCTGTGGGGTTACGCCGCCGGCGAGACGCTCTCCAACGACGACCTGATCGGCGAAAAATACCGCGGCATCCGTCCCGCGCCGGGCTACCCGGCTTGCCCGGACCACCTCGTGAAGCGCGATATGTTTGACGTGCTCCATGCGGAGGAAATCGGCATGAGCGTGACCGAGTCGCTCGCCATGCTGCCGGCGGCCAGCGTCTCGGGCTTCTACCTGGCGCACCCGGACAGCACCTATTTCTCGGTAGGCAAGATCGGCCAGGACCAGTTGGAAGACTATGCGCAGCGGATGGCGCTCTCCAAGCAGGACGCCGAACGGGCGCTGGCGCCGCTGCTGTAAGCGGCCTTGGCGCGCGGCGCGGCGTGCGCCAAGGTCAAAGCGCTGCTTCGACGGGCGTTCGGCCACCGGCCAGGGTCAAGCTGGGCGGCCGCCCGAGCCGCCCCACTATATCGGGAACGTAAGGCTGAATATTTCCGGCAAGCGGGTTTTCGGCTTTGTAGACTGCAAGCGCCTTACCTGCCAGACGCGGCCAGAAAACGCGTCGGCTCAACGACTTGCAACCGACACGGAGAAACTCGTATGAAGAAGCTGACGTTCGTTTTGGCTGGTCTTTCGCTTGCGCTCGGCACCTCGGTAGCCTTCGCCCAAACGGCCGCGCCGACCGCAGGTAGTGCGGTCAGCTCGTACTCGCCGCCCACCCAGAAGCACGTCAAGAAGCCCAAGAAGCAGAAGGTAAAGAAGGGAGCCTCCGCCACGGCCGCACCGGCAGCACCGGCCGCCAGCGAGTAAGCCTCTGCGGCTGGCTCGCCGGCTCAAGGGTCCGGGCGGCTCGCCGCCGGCTGCCGGTGCTTCACCGCCGGCAGACCCGGGACCGGTAGAAACCGTGGTCCGGACTGCGTTCTGGGCCAAGACCCTTATGGAGTTCCATAAAAGCCAACAGCCCGCTGATCGCGGGCTCTTGGCTTTTATGACTTTTAACGCTCAATGGCTTGGAGGCCTCGGCACACCGCAGCGCGCGTCGCGCTCACGCGCCACGCGGCAAGGCCACTGCGCCCGCTCAGGCTCTGCAGCGCAGGCGCTCGCTCAAATGCCCCAAACGATATCCGCGTTTTCCTTCTGGGCAGCGCGCAGCATGTCGAGGAACGGAAACGCGCGTTGCGCGAGGCCAATCGGAATCTCGTGGTGTTCGTGACCGTCTTCGCCTTCGTGGAAGTGCCCGTCGTGCTCGGCACGTTCCTGCTTGTCGGAGCTGATCGCCGACTCCAGTTTGGTGATCGCGACGTCCAGTTCGTCGTGCATGATGACCCCGCGTTCACCGAGGCGCTTGCCGACGATACCGACCAGGTACTGAGCCAGATTCTCCAGCATCATCACATCTGGCGCGGCACGGCATTTGAAAGTAATCAACATGACTGTTCCCTTTTTAATTTTGTTGGACTTACGCGCCGCTGGCCGTACGACGACCGTTTGCGCGGGTTTCGCTGGCGCGCCGGCAAGCAGCGGCGGCCACGGCCCTGGGCGGGCATCTCATTGGACATATTAGCACCTGCTAAAATCCGTCTGGACGGAAAAGCGCGCCGCGCGGCGCTGGACAATAGCTTGCCGGGCGTGGCGGCCTCGATCTGCCCCTCGCCTCGCGCACCGGCTGCACGACACGACGCGCGCTTTCCAAGCCTTTGACGGACCGGCTGCGCGCCTTGCTCGAGCCGCTCCCGTTTCACCGCACTGCCTCACTGGACTCGCAACAAGCATGCTGCCCGCACATAAACAGACACTCGAATCACTGCTCGCCGACACCGTGAAGCGGGTCGCCGAAGCGACCCAAGGGGCGGCCGAAGCCGCTTTCGTCGCTCCCACCATTACGCTGGAACGCCCGAAAGTCGCCGCGCACGGCGACGTCGCCTGCAACGTGGCCATGCAGCTCGCCAAACCGCTGCGCGCCAATCCGCGCCAGCTCGCGCAGCAGATCGTCGATGCCGTGCTGGCCCACCCGCAGGCTCAGGGCCTCGTGGACGCCGCCGAAGTGGCCGGCCCCGGCTTCATCAACCTGCGCCTCGCACCGGCGGCCAAACAGGCGGTGATCGCCACGGTATTCGCCGAGAAGGACGCCTTCGGCCGCTCGCAGCGCGACGCCGGCAAGCACGTGCTGGTCGAGTTCGTCTCGGCCAACCCGACCGGCCCGCTGCACGTTGGCCACGGCCGGCAGGCGGCGCTGGGCGATGCACTGTCGAACGTGCTGGCTTCGCAGGGCTACGACGTGCATCGCGAGTTCTACTACAACGACGCGGGCGTACAGATCCACACGCTCGCCGTCTCGACCCAGGCGCGCGCCCGCGGGCTGAAGCCGGGCGACACCGGCTGGCCGGAATCGGCCTACAACGGCGACTACATCGCCGACATTGCGCGCGACTACATGAATGGCGAAACGGTCGGTGCGCGGGACGTCGAGGCGGTCAAGGGCGAAGGCGACGTCGACAACCTCGACGCGATCCGCCGCTTTGCCGTCGCCTACCTGCGTCACGAGCAGGACATGGACCTGCAGGCCTTCGGCGTGAAGTTCGACCAGTACTACCTCGAATCGTCGCTCTACGCGGAAGGCCGCGTGGAGAAGACGGTGAATGCGCTGATCGCCGCCGGCAAGACCTACGAGCAGGAAGGCGCGCTGTGGCTGCGCACCACCGACGACGGCGACGACAAAGACCGCGTGATGCGCAAGACCGACGGCACCTACACCTACTTCGTGCCGGACGTCGCCTACCACGTCGCCAAGTGGGAACGCGGTTTCACCAAGGTCATCAACGTGCAGGGCTCGGACCACCACGGCACGATCGCACGCGTTCGCGCCGGCCTGCAGGGTCTCGGCATCGGCATTCCGAAGGGCTATCCCGACTACATCTTGCACAAGATGGTGACGGTGATGCGCGACGGCCAGGAAGTGAAGATTTCGAAGCGCGCCGGTAGCTACGTGACCGTGCGCGACCTGATCGAATGGTCGGGCGGCGCGACGCCGGGTGAAGAAACCTCACCGGACCTGCTCGACGAAGCGACGATTCGCCGCGGCCGCGACGCCGTGCGGTTCTTCCTGATCTCGCGCAAGGCCGACACGGAATTCGTCTTCGATATCGACCTCGCGCTCAAGCAAAACGACGAAAATCCGGTTCACTACGTGCAGTACGCCCACGCGCGGATCTGCTCGGTTATCAGCGAAGCGAAGACACGCTACAACACCGACGAGGCGATCCTGCCGACGGTGGACGTTTCACTGCTGACCAGCGAACGCGCCATGGCGCTGTTGCAAAAACTCGCGGAATTCCCCGACATGCTGCAACACGCCGCCGACGAACTCGCACCGCACGCGGTCGCGTTCTATCTGCGTGACCTCGCGGGCGAATTCCACTCGTTCTACAATGACAAGGCTGAACGCGTCCTCGTCGACGACGAAGCCGCGCGTAACGCGCGCGTCGCATTGCTCGCCGCCACGCGTCAGGTGCTGGCAAACGGCCTTGCGACAATCGGCGTCTCTGCTCCCGAAAAGATGTAAGTCCTCCGGCACGACACGCACGCGGCCGTCGCTATAATCGACGGCCGTTCCAGGATTCTTTTTGCAGGTGATTTATACGATGGCAAAACCACGCCGCACAACGAAGCAGTCGAAGCAAACCGGGGGTACTTTTCTCGGTATCGTACTGGGCCTGATTGTCGGCCTGGCAATCGCGGTAGTGGTGGCGCTGTATATCACCCGGGCGCCTACGCCGTTCGTCGCCAAGGTGGCGCCGCCCGCTGCGTCCGAGACCAGCGCGAGCGAAGCCCAATACGATCCGAACCGTCCGCTGCAGGGCAAGACGCCGGGGCAGCCGGTGCCGCAAGCCGCCCAGCCGGGCCAACCCGCCCCGCAAAATAACGCGCCGGGCCAAGCCAACGGCCAGGCCCAGTCGGGCGGCATGCTGCAGGAACCGGAAATCGTCGAAGTGCCGCCGGCGGCCAGCTCGGCCAATGCGAACGGCGTCGCGGTCGCACCGAAGCCGGCTCAGGACAACGGCACCACCGCCGCGGTGAAGAAGCCGCAGCAAGCCACCAGCGCCCCAACCAGCACGGCGGCTACGCCTGGGCCGAATCCGGCCAAGCCGGGCTCGAGCGCTGCGCCGTCCGCCCTCGATGCGAACAGCGGCTACTTCCTGCAGGTTGGCGCCTACAAGACCTCGGCGGATGCCGAGCAGCAGCGCGCCCGCTTGGCCTTCCAGGGCTTCGAATCGAAGGTCACGCAGCGCGACGCCGGTGGGGTCACCTACTTCCGCGTGCGCATCGGACCGTTCTCGAAGTTCGACGAGATGAATTCGGCCCGCCAGCGTCTGTCCGACGCCGGGGTCGATACCGCCGTGATCCGCTTTACCAAGCAGTAATTTGCCGTCATGCGCCGCCGCTGAACCTCAGCGCGCGGCGCGAGTCTGAAGCTCGGCAGAGGCCTGCCGCCAAACTCTCATAACGGTGACAGCCACGCGTTTTGCCGCGCCGCCGCCGCACCGTTATTCCGCCTAATTTGGGTCAACAAGACATGAAAAAACTGCTGAGCATTCTCTTCCTTTCACTCGGCCTCGTCAGCGCGGCCGTAGAGGCATCGGCCGCCGCGCCGGTCGCCGGCAAGGACTACACCGTCCTCGCGTCGCCACAACCGGTCGACGTGCCGGCCGGCAAGATCGAAGTCACCGAATTCTTCTGGTACGGCTGCCCGCACTGCAACGAATTCAACCCGTACCTCGAAGCGTGGGTGAAGAAGCAAGGCCCGGACGTCGTGTTCAAGCGCGTGCCGGTGGCCTTCCGCGACGATTTCATCCCGCATTCGAAGATGTACCACGCGCTCGACGCGCTCGGTCTCGCGCAAAAACTCACGCCGGTCGTCTTCAACGAAATCCACGTCAACAAGGACTACCTGCTGACGCCGGACGACCAGACCAAGTTCCTCGCCAAGAACGGCGTAGATCCGAAGAAGTACCTGGACGCATACAACTCGTTCTCGACGCAAAGCGAGATCCAGCGCGACAAGAAGATGCTGGATGACTACAAGATCGACGGCGTGCCGACGCTGGCCGTCCAGGGCAAGTACGAAACCGGCCCGGCTGCGACGAACAGCCTGCCGGGCACGATTCAGGTGCTCGATTACCTCGTGGCTCAAGTCCGCGCCAAGAAGATGTAAGCACGGAGCGCCGGTATGAATACAGGACTGAAGGTTTTCATCACCGGCGCATCCAGTGGCATCGGACTCGCGATCGCCGCCGAATATGCACGGCGCGGCGCGATTCTCGGCCTCGTGGCCCGCCGCGCCGACGCGCTCGCGAGCTTCCAGCTGGCCCACCCGCAGAATTCCATCGCCATCTACCCCGCCGACGTGCGCGACCCCGATGCGCTCGCCGCCGCGGCCCAGCAGTTCATCGCGCAATACGGCTGCCCCGACGTCGTGATCGCCAATGCGGGCATCAGCCAGGGCGCCGTCACCGGCCATGGCGATCTGCGCGCGTTCCGCGAAGTCATGGACGTCAACTACTTCGGCATGGTCGCCACCTTCGAGCCGTTCGCGGCCGCCATGATGGCGGCACGCAAGGGCAGCCTGGTCGGGGTCGCAAGCATCGCCGGTGTGCGCGGCTTGCCGGGCTCGGGCGCCTACAGCGCCTCCAAGGCCGCCGCGCTCAAGTATCTCGAGGCCCTGCGCGTCGAGATGCGGCCCAAGGGGGTCAACGTGGTCACCATCGCCCCAGGCTATATCCGCACGCCGATGACCGCGCACAACCCGTATCGGATGCCGTTCCTGATGGATGCCGACCGCTTCGCCACCAAAGTGGCCGATGCGATCGCGCGCAACACGCGCTTCGCGGTTTTTCCGTGGCAGATGCGCGTCGTCGCCATGCTGCTGCACGTGCTGCCGCGCTGGCTCTACGACCGTGCCTTCGAAAAGGCCCCGCGCAAGCCGCGCGCCGCCGACTAGACCCATCAATACCGCGCCGTGCGCTCGATACCGCCGGTGTCGCGCACAAAACCGCCCGCGGATCGCGCGCCATCAAAGGCGTCGCTTATTTGGCGCGGTATGCTTCCACGGCCCTCACGTGTTGAGGCTGACCGGGTGCGTCCATATGGATATGCCGATTAGTTGGTTGTCGGTACAACCACCCTTCGATAAGCTTTCGCCCAGGCGGGATCGCGCAGCCACGCACTGCGCCAGCGCCAAAAACGTATCACAATAAAGTCGGTGGGCCGCTTGCCTGACCGAGCTTGTTATGGGAGATCCAATGCGTATGCGCTTCAAACTGCCCGTCACCGTCGTTGCCGCCCTGCTCGTCGCAGCGCCCGCGCTTGCGCTCGCCAAACCGTTGACCGTGTGTACCGAGGCAAGCCCCGATGGCTTCGATGTCGTCCAGTTCAATTCGCTTGTCACGACCAATGCGTCGGCTGACGTAATTTTCAACTCGCTGGTCTCGTACGACGAGGCCGCGAAGAAGGTGGTGCCGGCCCTCGCGCAAAGCTGGGACGTGAGCGCCGACGGCCTCACCTACACATTCCATCTGCGCCCTGGCGTGCAGTTCCAGACCACCGACTACTTCAAGCCAACCCGGCCGCTTACCGCAGACGACGTGGTGTTCACGTTCAGCCGGATGCTCGACGACAGCAACCCGTGGCACAAGGTGACAGGGGCGAGCGGTTTCCCGCATGCGCAATCGATGGGCCTGCCGAAGCTGATCAAGTCGGTCTCGAAGGTCGACGACAACACGGTGAAGTTCGAGCTGAACCAGCCGGACGCGACTTTCGTCTCGATCCTGACCATGGGCTTCGCCTCGATCTACTCGTCCGAATATGCCGATCAGTTGCTCAAGGCCGGCAAGCAGGTGGACCTGAACGCCAAGCCGATCGGCACCGGGCCGTTCGTGCTGAAGAGCTACACCAAAGACGCCGTGATTCGCTATGACGTGAACCCCGCGTACTGGGGCCCCAAGCCGAAGATCGACCGCCTGATCTACGCCATCACGCCGGACGCGACGGTGCGGGCGCAGAAGGTCAAGGCGGGGGAATGCCAGATCGCGCTGTCGCCGAAGCCCCAGGATGTGGCCGACGCGAAGACCGACAAGTCGCTCGCCGTGGTGCAGACACCCGCCTTCATGACCGCGTTCGTCGCGTTGAACACGGAGAAGAAGCCGTTCGACAACCAGAAGGTGCGCGCCGCCGTGAACATGGCGTTCGACCGCACAACCTATCTGAAGACCGTGTTCGACAACACGGCGACCCCGGCGGTGAATCCGTTTCCGCCGAACACGTGGAGCTATGACAAGGCGGTCAAGGCCTGGCCGTACGATCCTGTGAAGGCGAAGAACCTGCTTGCCGAAGCGGGCTTTCCGAACGGCTTTTCGACCACCATCTGGGTGCGGCCGACCGGCAGCGTGCTCAACCCGAATCCGAAGGCCGGCGCCGAACTGCTGCAGGCCGACCTGGCGAAGATCGGCGTGAAGGCAGACGTCAAAGTGATCGAATGGGGCGAACTGATCAAGGAAGCCAAGCAGGGCCAGCACGACACGCTGTTCATGGGCTGGGCCGGCGACAATGGCGATCCGGACAACTTCCTCTCGCCGCTCTTTAGCTGCAACGCAGTGAAGTCGGGCATCAATTTCGCACGCTTTTGCGACGCCGATCTCGACAAGCTGATCGCCGACGGCAAAGCCACGCCGGACCAGTCCAAGCGCGCCAAAGCGTACGAAGCGGCGCAGCAGATCATTCACGATCAGGCGCTGTGGATTCCGCTCGGTTATCCAACCGCAACGGCAATCACGCGCGCCGATGTCAGCGGGTATCGCGTGAGTCCGTTCGGACGGCAGAACTTTACGACGGTGGCGGTGCAGTAATAGCGCACACCGCTGATCCCGCAAGGCAACAGCGAAGAGGCCCGATTGAACTGCACCGGGCCTCTTTCATTTTCTGCATTTCAAAGACGGCATCGCATCAACCGCTTTATGTGGAGCGCACCGTCGCACGCGGGAACGTAGAAACGGTCTACGGCGCAAACCGGACCACACCGTCCGCATCCTGGGTGCGCTTCAACTCGCCGGCGAGCCACAGCAAGTGTAAGTGAGCGAGCGCCTCGCCCATCGCAAATGTCATCTGGTGGATATCGAGTTGCCGCTTGAACATCAACGGCACGATATCCGCTGCGCTTTGCGGCTTCTGCGCACACGCTTCGCGCACTTCGGCGAGCCGCGCATCGTGATGCTCGCGCAGTTGCCTGATACGGGTTCGCACGCCGCGAAACGGCTTGCCGTGTGACGGCAACACCAGCGTATCCTCGGCCATCGCCTCATAACGGCCGAGCGACTCCAGATACAGCGCGAGCGGGCTGCCTTCCGGCTCCATGTCGAACACCGAGACGTTGGTGGAGATACGCGGCAACACCATGTCCCCCGAAATCAGCACCCCGTCCGCTTCGTTATGCAACGCGCAGTGCTCCGGCGAGTGACCGTAGCCGGTCACGACCCGCCACGTCTTGCCGCCGATCGCGATGCCCTGGCCTTCACGCATGCGCCGATACTGGCCCGGCACCGCCGGCACGAGGTTCGCGTAGTAGCTCGTGCGGTTGCGCAGCTTATCGAGCGACGCCTCATCGCTCAGACCGTGCCGCGCGAAGTGGCGTGCAGCGCCCGCGCCGCCCGCATTCGAGCCGTCGCCCGCCGCCATCACCCGTGCCTGCATGTATTCGCCAAGCGTCATCCACAGGCGCACATCCCAACGCTGCTTGTCGCCGCCCGCGCAGATCCAGTGCGCGAGGCCAATGTGATCCGGATGGCAATGCGTGACGATCACGCGCAGCACCGGCAGGCCGTCAAGGACCGTGTCGAACACCTGCTCCCAGTTCGCCTTGATCGTGTCCGAGGTGATCCCGCAATCGACCACCGTCCAGCCCTTCTGACCGTCGATCTCGTCGCGCAGCAGCCATAGGTTGATATGGTCCAGCGCAAACGGCAGCGGCATGCGCAGCCAGAACACGCCAGGCGTCACTTCGAACGCATGGCCGGGTTCCGGCAGGGTGTCATTAAAGGGGTAGTCGAGTTGATGTTCGAGAGCATTCATTGCGGGTGTCTTCCTCCATCAGCCAGGCGGCAACCATCGCTACTTCGTCGCCACGCGCCCGGGTTGCGCTTTACTCAAGTTGACGATAACGTAAACGTCGATTCTATCGTCCAATCCGTTTTTCTGCCCGGTCACGGGACGTCCCAATGAACACGCAATACACCATCACCGAGCTCGCGCGTGAATTCGACGTCACACCGCGAGCGATTCGCTTCTACGAAGACCAGGGTTTACTCTCACCGAGTCGCGAAGGGTCGAGTGG
This sequence comes from Paraburkholderia phenazinium, assembly GCF_900100735.1. Taxonomy (GTDB): domain Bacteria; phylum Pseudomonadota; class Gammaproteobacteria; order Burkholderiales; family Burkholderiaceae; genus Paraburkholderia; species Paraburkholderia phenazinia. Next base: position 116,691 of record NZ_FNCJ01000001.1, read on the forward strand.
ACTGCGGCGCGTCTATTCGGGCCGCGACCGCACCCGCCTGAAGCTGACGCTGCGCGGCAAGCGCCTTGGCTTCACGCTGTCGGAGATCCGCGGCCTGCTCGATCTGTACGAATCGCCGACCGATACGGTGCCACAGTTGCATGCCTTCCTGGATACGGTGACGCGGCATCGCGAAGTGCTGGAGCGCCAGCTTGAAGACCTGAACGCGACGCTCGAAGACCTCGCGCAATACGAAGCCCAGGCACGCGCGCTGCTCGAAAGCGGCGCACGCGAGCCGCAGGGGCTGGTGTCGGATGCGCGCTCGACATGAGCCCGACATGAATCACTTTCCGAAACTGCTGTCGTCGCAGATCGGCTTCGACGTCGCGCAGACGATGCTCGAAGGCTTCGACCGGCACTACCGGATCTTCCGCGACGCCGCGATCCACGCCAAGGCCCTGTTCGAGGCCGCCGACTGGCATGGCCTGCAGCGCCTCGCCCGGGAGCGTATTACTTCGTATGACGAACGGGTCGAGGAATGCGTCGAGCTGCTCGAAGACGAATACGACGCGGAAAATATCGACGACGAAGTCTGGCAGCAGATCAAGCTGCACTACATCGGCCTCCTGACCACGCACCGGCAGCCCGAGTGCGCGGAGACGTTCTTCAATTCCGTGTGTTGCAAGATCCTGCACCGCTCGTACTTCAACAACGACTTCATCTTCGTGCGGCCCGCCATCTCGACGGAATACATCGAGAACGACGAGCCCGCCGCCAAGCCGACCTACCGCGCGTACTACCCGGGCAAGGACGGCCTCGCCGCGACGCTCGAGCGCATCGTCACGAACTTCCAGCTGGAGCCGCCGTTCGAGGACCTGCAGCGCGATGTCGACTGCCTGATGCAGGCCATTCACGATGCGTTCGGCACCTTCGACGAGGCCGCCAATTTCCAGATTCATGTGCTGTCGTCGCTGTTTTACCGCAACAAGTCGGCGTACATCATCGGCCGCATCATCAACGGCGATGCGCTGCTGCCGTTCGCGGTGCCGTTGCGTCACGTCAAGCCCGGCCTGCTTGCGCTCGATACCGTGCTGCTCCAGCGCGACCAGTTGCTGATCATCTTCAGCTTCTCGCACTCGTACTTCCTGGTGGACATGGAAGTGCCGTCCGCGTACGTCGAGTTTCTCGGCACCATCATGCAGGGCAAGCCGAAGGCGGAAATCTATACCTCGGTCGGCTTGCAGAAGCAGGGCAAGAACCTGTTCTATCGCGACCTGCTGCATCACCTGTCGCATTCGAGCGATCAGTTCATCGTCGCCCCCGGCATCAAGGGGATGGTGATGCTGGTGTTCACGCTACCGTCGTTCCCGTATGTATTCAAGCTGATCAAGGACAACTTCCCGCCGCCGAAGGAAACCACCCGCGAGCAGATCCAGGGCAAGTATCAGCTCGTCAAACGGCACGACCGCCTGGGCCGCATGGCTGACACACTCGAGTATTCAAGCGTGGCGCTACCCTTGTCGCGCCTCGACGAAGCGCTGCTGCGCGAACTCGAAAAAGAAGTGCCTTCGATGATCGAATACGACGGCGACAACCTCGTGATCCGCCATCTATATATCGAACGCCGCATGGTGCCGTTGAACCTCTACCTGCAAAACGGCAGCGACGAGGACGTCGAGCACGGCATTCGCGAATACGGCAATGCGGTGAAGGAACTGATGCAGGCGAACATCTTCCCCGGCGACATGCTGTACAAGAACTTCGGCGTGACGCGTCACGGCCGCGTCGTGTTCTACGACTATGATGAAATCGAATATCTGACCGATTGCAACGTGCGCGCCGTGCCGCCGCCACGCAACGAGGAAGACGAGCTGTCCGGCGAGCCGTGGTATTCGGTCGGCCCGCATGACATCTTTCCGGAAACGTACGATACCTTCCTGCTCGGCGACCCGCGCGTGCGCCGCGCCTTCATGCAGCACCACGCAGACTTCTTCGATCCGGCGCTCTGGCAACGGCATAAGGATCACTTACTGAAAGGCGAACTGCCCGACTTCTTTCCCTACGACAGCAGCGTGCGCTTCTGCATCCGCTATCCGGAGCGTTTCGCTCCAGCGGCCGACGTGGATACCACCGGCAAGCCGGATCAAACCCTGGCAGCGCACGACCCTGCTGTGCGCGCGGCCTAGGCGAACATGCCCCCATGCGACGCCCGCCCCTCCTGCAACGACACAGACCGGTCAATCGGTCCAACAACCGACCCGACTCAACATGAACGCAAACGCTTCTTCTCCGCCCAACCCGCTTGCCCACCTGTTCGACAACAACGACAAGTGGGTGGCCCGCAAACTGTCCGAAGATCCCGAGTATTTCTCGCGCCTCGCCGACCAGCAAACGCCTGAGTACCTGTGGATCGGCTGCTCGGACTCGCGCGTGCCGGCCAACCAGATCATCGGCCTGCCGCCGGGCGAAGTGTTCGTACACAGAAACATCGCCAACGTCGTCGTGCACACCGATCTGAACTGCCTCTCGGTGATCCAGTTTGCCGTCGACCTGCTGAAGGTCAAGCACATCATGGTGGTGGGCCACTATGGCTGCTCGGGCGTTGCCGCTGCGCTGCACGGCCGCCGCGTGGGTCTCGCGGACAACTGGCTGCATCACGTGCAGGACGTGCGCACCAAGCATGCGGCGCTGCTCGAACAGTGGCCGCTCGGCGAGGCGCGTCACCGGCGTCTGGTTGAGCTGAACACGATCGAACAGGTCGTCAACGTGTGCCGCACCACCATCGTCAACGATGCCTGGGCGCGCGGCCAGGAACTGACCGTGCATGGCTGGGCGTATGGCGTGCACGACGGCAAGGTGCGCAATCTGGGCATGATGATCGGCGCGCCGGGCGAGCTGGATGAAACGTATTTGAAGTGTGTCGCAGCCGTCTCGGCGGGCGGCGCACATAAAGCAGACAACGACATGGTCGCGGCGGACGCGGCCAGGCTCGGCGATGTGCCGGCCGTCGTCGAAGGTGTCATCAAGGAGCTAAAACATGAGTGAGACGAAGCGTGATATCCAGGCCGATCCGATTGTGATCGTTTCCGTCGCCCGTACGCCGATGGCGGCGTTCCAGGGCGACTTCGCGACGCTGACCGCGCCGCAACTCGGTGCGATCGCGATCGAAGCGGCCGTCAAACGCGCGGGCCTCGAACCCACGCAAATCGATGAAGTGGTAATGGGCTGCGTGCTGCCCGCCGGTCTCGGCCAGGCGCCCGCCCGCCAGGCCGCGCTCGGCGCAGGCCTGCCGCTTTCCACCGGCAGCACGACGGTGAACAAGATGTGCGGCTCCGGCATGCGCGCGGCGATGTTCGCGCACGACATGCTGGCAGCGGGCTCGGTGGATGTGATCGTCGCCGGCGGCATGGAAAGCATGACCAACGCGCCATACCTGCTGCCGAAAGCGCGCGGCGGCATGCGCATGGGTCACGGTCAGGTGATCGATCACATGTTCTACGACGGCCTTGAAGACGCGTATGAAAAGGGCCGCCTGATGGGTACCTTCGCCGAGGAATGTGCGGCGTCGTTCGACTTCACGCGTGAAGCGCAAGATGCCTTCGCGGTGGAATCGCTCAAGCGCGCGAAGCAGGCCAACGAGGACGGTTCGTTCAGCTGGGAAATCGCGCCGGTCAAGGTGGAAAGCCGCAAGGGCGACGTGATCATCGAGCGCGACGAGCAGCCGTTCAAGGCGAACCTCGAAAAGATCGCGACACTCAAGCCGGCCTTCAGCAAGACCGGCACGGTGACGGCAGCGAACTCGTCGTCGATTTCCGACGGCGCGGCAGCCCTCGTGATGATGCGCGAGTCGACAGCAAAGCAGCTGGGCGTCACGCCGCTTGCGCGCGTGGTCGGCCATTCGACGTTCGCCCAGGAACCGGCCAGGTTCACCACCGCACCGGTTGGCGCGATCCGCAAGCTGTTCGAGAAGAACGGCTGGAGCGCGAACGAAGTCGATCTGTACGAGGTCAACGAAGCGTTCGCCGTGGTCACGATGGCCGCGATGAAAGAGCACCATCTGCCGCACGAGAAGGTCAACGTGAACGGCGGCGCCTGCGCACTCGGTCATCCGATCGGCGCCTCGGGCGCGCGCATTCTGGTCACGCTGATCGGCGCGCTGAAGCACCGCGGCCTGAAGCGCGGCGTGGCGACGCTGTGCATCGGCGGCGGCGAAGCGACGGCGATGGGGATTGAACTGCTCTAAGGCGTCGCGCATGCGCCCTGCCCGTCTTGTGATCCACGAACGGGCACGGTGCATGCGGTACACGCTGCATTGAACCGTAAGGGGGACGTATGAAAACAGCGTTGATCGTCGGTGCGTCGCGCGGCATTGGCCGTGAGTTCGCCCGCCAGTACAAGAAGGCCGGTTGGCGCGTGATTGCCACGGCGCGCGACGACACCTCGCTTCAGGCACTCGAAGAACTCGGCGCGGAAACCTTTTCGCTCGATATCACCGTGCCCACGGAGATTGCCGCACTCGGCTGGAAGCTCGATGGCGAGCGGCTCGATGCGGCCTTGCTGGTATCGGGCGTATACGGCCCGCGCACCGAGAGCGTCGAAACGGTCACCGCCGAGGACTTCGACGAAGTCATGGTGACCAACGTGCGCGGCCCCATGCAACTGATGCCGATCCTGCTGCCGCTCGTCGAAGACGCCAACGGCGTACTCGCGGTGCTCTCGAGCAAGATGGGCAGCATTACCGAGGCGACCGGCACCACCGGCTGGCTGTATCGCGTGAGCAAGGCGGCGCTCAACGACGCGCTGAAGATCGCCTCGTTGCAGACTCGGCGCGCTGCCTGCGTCGCGCTGCATCCTGGCTGGGTACGCACCGACATGGGCGGCGCGCAGGCGGCAATCGATCCCGAGCGCAGCGTCGCCGGCATGCGCCAGGTGCTGGCCCAGGCGGCCGCGTCCCACGAAGCGTTTAATGGCCGCTTTTTCCAGTACGACGGCACGCCGCTCGAGTGGTAAGGAGACGCAAGGATGTTGCTGGACCGGAATAACCTCTGAAGAATCAATGAACGCTAGATCCTTGACTGCGCAACGACCCGCCGAATGTCCATGCGGCGGCGCCTCACCGGCCCTGCGCAGCGGCGCGAAACCACCGCGCTTCGCGCTTTGCTGCGGGCGCTACATCGACGGCGGCGAGGCCGCACCCAGCGCGCTGGAACTGATGCGCTCGCGCTATAGCGCCTACGTGCTCGGCGCGAGCGACTATTTACGCGCCACGTGGGCGCCGCAGACCTGCCCCGCCGATCTCGACGCCGACCCGGACGCGCCCGACACACCGCGCTGGCTCGGCCTGCAGATCAAGCGCTTTGCCGCGCAAGACGAGCGCCACGCGGAAGTCGAATTCGTCGCACGTTACAAGGTCGGCGGACGGGCTCACCGTTTGCACGAACTAAGCCGCTTCGTGCGCGGCGACGACGGCCGCTGGCGCTATGTGGACGGCGACGTCAGCGATACCTGAAATCCACTGCATCCGACGCCGCGCGGTAAGGATCTGTAATCGTTCCGCGCGGCCACTGCACGTTGCTCGCGCAGCGCGACTGCGCGCTTAACAGCGCCTTCACATATGCCCCTCAAAATAGGGCTGCCCTGTGTGTTGGCCGTCTACCACATCGGTCATTTCTCCCGCTCGTCCGCTTCGGCGGCGTGCGCGTGTCCCTCCACGGCCTGTATGACGTGTCGAGCACTGCGAATTTTTTTGTCGCGGGTTCTCCTTAATTGCACAACTATAAATTGTCGTGCCAGGATCGGCCTGTAGGTTTTGTAGCGACACGTTGTGAGGGAACGGTCAAACCGTCCCCGCAAAGATGGGCAGAAGCTGCGCCGGGCCTTGATCATCCAAGCTTTGACGGCAGTTTCATGTGACATCGTGTGTGGCTCATCATCGGCGCGTGGGGTCGCGTCGGCCAGGTTGGTGGGTTATCCCGTGCGATCTCGAACCGCGTGCGAGCGCCAGGCGCGCCACGTACGCGAGTGTCTTTTTGTTGCCGCAAACCTTACCGAAAGGCAACTGTTAGCGAATAGCAAAAGACGGCAGGCGATGCAGGTTTTAAGGGCGTACTTCAAGGCAGGTGTTGCGAATGGGTTGCAGAAAGTTTCTGACGGTCGGTGCGATGGTATGTACATGGGCAGGATGTGCCGTGTCGTTCGCGCACGCCGATCCGCTGGCCGATTCGCAAGCTGGCCCACTGATGCGCGCGGAAGTCCCGCGAATTGCTCTCGACGACGACACCTACCTGCCGCCCGCCAGTCTCAACGAACAGGTCATTCGCGTGCCGGTGGATGCCGCCGGCTCGATCACGCTTGAGACGACGATCTACAAGCCGGACGGTCCTGGCCCATTCCCGATGATTGTCTTCAACCACGGCAAGATGCCGGGCGACCCGCGCCTGCAGTCGCGCAGCGACCCGCTGCCGTTTGCGCGCGAGTTTGTCCGCCGCGGCTACGTGGTGGTGGCGCCGAACCGCCAGGGCTTCGCCCAATCGGGCGGCACGTATGAGCAGGACGGCTGCGACGTCGAGCGCAATGGCCTGGGCCAGGCGGGCGATGTTGCGGCGACGGTTGCATTCATGTCGAAGCAGCCGTATGTGGACGCCCAGCACATCGTGGTGGCGGGTACCTCGCACGGCGGCCTGGCAACGATGGCTTATGGCGTCGAGGCTGCGCCGGGTGTACGGGCACTGATCAATTTCTCGGGCGGCTTGCGGCAGGACGCCTGTAGCGGCTGGCAGGGCAATCTGACGAAGGCGTTTGGCGCTTACGGCGAGAAGACGCACGTGCCTTCGCTGTGGCTGTATGGCGATAACGATTCGATCTGGCCTGCGCCGCTGGTGGCGAGCATGTACGACGCGTATTCGGCGCACGGCGCGAATGCGAAGATGGTGGACTTTGGCGCGTACAAGAACGACGCGCACCGGCTGGTTGGCGACCGCGACGGTGTGCGAGTGTGGTGGCCGGCTGTGGAGGCCTTCCTGGCGCGGGTGGGGATGCCGACTGGCGTGCAGTATCGGGTGGCGGATCCGGAGCCGCCTAAGGCTAGCGGCTATGCGGCGGTTGACGCTGTGAGCGCTGTGCCGTTTCTTGATGAAACGGGGCGCAATGGGTATCGGAATTTTTTGCATCAGTATCCTAGCCGGGCTTTTGCTGTTTCTGATTCGGGCGCCTGGTCGTGGGCTGAAGGTGGTGATGATCCGATGTCGGTGGCTATCGCCAATTGTCAGAAGCAGAGTTCGGATCCGTGTCGGCTGTACGCCGTGAATGATGCTGTAGTGTGGAGTGATTCTGCTTCGCAGACGGCTAGTTCGGGGGCTGGGGCTGGTGGCTCCGCCGGAGATAAGGGTGACGATAAGCGTGCGCTGGCTAGTCGGGAATAGTGTTCTCTTTCTTGCTGCGCAGGCTTTTTTTGGTTGTTGCTCCTACGGTGTTGGCCTTTCCTTGTATTGTTATCGGTCTATTAGGTTCGCCCCTGTGCGGGGCGGCACTTACTTTCTTTGCCGCCGCAAAGAAAGTAAGCAAAGAAAGCGGGCTCACACCGCTAGCTCTTAGCGAGCCATCTCGGTCTGCTACCGGGAACGGCCTAAGACAAGACCTGCTCTCGCACATTCCCACTCAGTGACACAGCAGTCATCCGCTCCAGCGTCGCGCTGCGCGCCCCGCCGAAGGGTATAACTCCCTCTGCGAACGTGTTCGTGGTACTCGCCGCGCCGCGCATACGCAAATCCGCCGCGCAACCCTGTTCGCGGTACACGGCCTGCCAATACATATTCGCCCTCCAAACCACCTCGCTTAAATATTTCGCATACCAAATCATTGGAGTAGGCCAAAGCAACCTGGTGGACTCGACCGGTGACGCACGAAGTGCGGAGGCGGGATGAATGACTGCTGTGTCACTAGCGGGGGAAGTGCGACGGCACGTCTCGTCTTGGGCCGTTCCCGGTAGCAGACCGAGATGGCTCACTACAAGCTGGCGGTGTGAAGCCCGCTTTCTTTGCTTACTTTCTTTGCGGCGGCAAAGAAAGTAAGTGCCGCCCCGCACAGGGGCGAAGCTAATAGACCACTAAGAATACAAGGAAAGGCCAACACCGTAGGAACACCAACCAAGCTCAAGGCGCCCCAGGCAACCCCACTGGATTATGCGAAAACCACAAAAAACGAGCGCCGCAGGCAAAACCCTGCCGACTGAATCCAGATTTTTTTCGTATACCCCCTATGACTTTGCCGTCGCGATCTGCGGTCAATTCAGGCCTTCTGAGAAGAACAGTCAAAACCTGCCGACAACAGCACCGAACAGCCCGCGCAGCGACAGAAAACCCACTACGAGGGGGTAGTGCACCAACGAAAAGAAAGCGCTAATCTCAACCCCGCCGCGAGGCAGCCAGGAGGCCAGCCACGCAAAAACCCCGCGTAGCGTCCCCAAATTCCACGCCACGCGCAGCGCAAATGAAGCGCGAAGCATCACCCCAAATGGCACACCGCGTAGCGAAAAAGAAAACCTCGCCTCGCCCCGTACCGGAGTAGTTTTTGGACACACGATCACCCAACGACTGGATCACCCGCAGCCTCAATGCCGTCTGGCATCCCTGCACCCAGATGAAACACCATGAGCGCCTGCCGCTCATCCCCATCGCACGCGGCGCCGGTCCCTGGCTCTACGACCGCGATGGGCATCGCTATCTCGACGCCATCAGCTCCTGGTGGGTCAACCTGTTCGGCCACGCCAATCCGCGCATCAACGCCGCCCTCAAGGATCAGCTCGATACGCTGGAGCACGCCATGCTCGCCGGCTGCACCCATGAGCCCGTCGTCGAACTCGCCGAGCGGCTCGCCGCCCTCACCCAGCACAACCTCGGGCACGCCTTCTTCGCCTCCGATGGCGCCTCCGCCGTCGAAATCGCCCTGAAGATGAGCTTCCATTCCTGGCGCAATCGCGGCTTCGCCGATAAGCAGGAATTCGTCTGCATTGCCAACAGTTATCACGGCGAGACCATAGGCGCCCTCGCCGTCACCGATGTGGCCCTGTTCAAGGACGCCTACGATCCGCTGATCCGCAACGCTCATGTCGTCGCTTCGCCTGACGCACGCGGTGCGCATCCCGGCGAAAGCGCGGCCGATGTCGCGCGCCGTGCGCTCGAAAGCGTGCGCGCTCTCTTCGAGGCGCGCAGCACAAAGATCGCCGCACTGATCGTCGAGCCGCTCGTGCAATGTGCCGCCGGCATGGCCATGCACGACCCGTCTTACATTGCCGGTCTGCGCGCGCTGTGCGATCAATACGGCGTCCATCTGATCGCCGATGAAATCGCCGTAGGCTGCGGTCGCACCGGTACCTTCTTCGCCTGCGAACAGGCAGGTGTCTGGCCCGACTTCATTTGTCTGTCGAAAGGCATCAGCGGCGGCTATCTGCCGTTGTCCATCGTGCTGTCGCGCAATGAAATCTTCGCTGCCTTCTACGACGACGACACCGCCCGCGGCTTCCTGCATTCGCATTCGTACACCGGCAACCCGCTCGCCTGCCGCGCCGCGCTCGCTACGCTCGATCTGTTCGCCAGCGACAACGTGCTCGCAGTCAACACGCAGAAATCCGTCACGTTGCGTACGGCACTCGCACCGCTTGCCGAGCATCCGCAAGTACGTAATCTGCGTCAGTGCGGCACCATCTTCGCGTTCGATGCCGCGATCGCCGATGCGCAGCAGGCCAAAACATTCTCGCGCCGCTTCTTCGAAAACGCCTTGAAGCGCGAGCTGCTGCTGCGGCCGATTTCAACCACCGTGTATCTGATGCCGCCGTACATCCTCGATGACAACGAGCTCGCGCTGCTCGCGGCGCGCACCCGGGACACCTTTGAAACCACGCTCGCGGAGGCCGCATGATGCCGTTACTCGAAACGCTCGAACAAGGCTTGGCCGAACTCGACGCGCACGGCCTGCGCCGTCGCCGGCGCATCGCGGATACGCCGTGCGCCGCGCACATGACGGTCGATGGACGCGAGACGATCGGCTTCGCCAGCAACGACTATCTTGGCCTTGCCGCGCACCCGCTGCTGGTTGCGGCGATCGCCGAGGGCGCGAGGCGCTATGGCGCGGGTAGCGGCGGCTCGCATCTGCTGGGCGGTCACTCGCGCGCGCATGCGCAGCTCGAAGACGATCTGGCGGAATTCGTCGGCGGTTTCGTCGATGCCCCGCGGGCGCTGTACTTCAGCACCGGCTATATGGCGAACCTTGCGACGCTCACCGCGCTCGCTGGTCGCGGCGCCACGCTCTTTTCGGATGCACTGAATCATGCCTCGCTGATCGATGGCGCACGGCTCGCGCGCGCCGAGGTGAAGGTCTATCCGCACGCCGACACTGAAGCCTTGAGCGCGCTGCTCGAAGCATCGGACTCTGCCGTGAAGCTGATCGTCACCGATACCGTGTTCAGCATGGACGGCGACATCGCCCCGCTGGCGCGTCTGCTCCAACTGGCTGAGCGGTATGGCGCGTGGCTGGTGGTCGACGACGCCCATGGCTTCGGCGTGCTCGGCCCGCAAGGCCGTGGTGCCGTCGCCCATGAAGCGTTGCGCTCGCCGCATCTGATTTCGATCGGCACGCTCGGCAAGGCTGCTGGCGTTTCGGGCGCCTTCGTGGTGGCCCATGAAACCGTGATCGAATGGCTGGTACAACGCGCCCGTCCGTATATCTTCACCACGGCTTCGGTGCCGGCGGCGGCGCACGCGGTCTCCGCGAGCCTGCGCATCATCGGCGGCGACGAAGGCGATGCGCGGCGCGCTCATCTGCAGCAATTGATCGAACGCACCCGCGCCATGCTCAAGGCCACGCCATGGTTGCCGGTGGATTCGCACACCGCGGTCCAGCCGCTCATCATCGGCTCGAATGACGCAACGCTCGAGATCGCTGCCACGCTAGAGCGCGCCGGGCTATGGGTGCCGGCGATCCGTCCGCCCACCGTGCCGGTCGGCACCTCGCGGCTGCGCATCTCGCTCTCGGCGGCGCATTCGTACGCGGATCTCGACCGCCTCGAAGCGGGCTTGCAGCAACTCTACCGAGCTGCCGCATGAGTGCGCCGCTCTCCCTATTCGTCACCGGCACCGATACCGAGATCGGCAAGACGCTGGTCTCGGCAGCGCTGCTGCGCGGCTTCACGCACGCCGGCTTGCGTGCCACCGCGATGAAGCCGATCGCCGCCGGCGCGTTCGAGGTGGACGGCGTGTGGCACAACGAGGATGCGGACCAGCTCGATGCTGCAGCCAGCGTGCTGCTGCCGCCCGAGCTTCGCACACCGTATCTTCTGAAAGCACCGGCCGCGCCGCATATCGTCGCCGCACAAGAGAACGTCACGCTCGATATCGGTCGCATCGTCGATTGCCACGCGCAGGCGCTGCAGCTTGCGGATATGGTAGTGGTGGAAGGCGTCGGTGGCTTTCGCGTGCCGCTCACCGATACCCAGGACACCGCCGATCTTGCCGTCGCGCTGAACCTGCCGGTCGTGCTCGTGGTCGGCATGCGGCTCGGTTGCATCAGCCATGCGTTGCTCACCGCCGAAGCCATCGCCGCGCGCGGCCTGCATCTGGCAGGCTGGGTCGCGAATCGCGTCGATCCGGCCATGAGCTTCGTTGACGAAAACATCGCGGCGATCCGCGAGCGGCTCGAGCGCCAGTACGACGCGCCGCTCTTTGGCATCGTCCCGCACCTGAATCCGGTCTCCGCCGACGCGGCGGCTGACTGCATCAACACACCATTGCTATTGCAGACGCTGCGCACCGCGCGGCTCTGAACTTACTTCATCTCCATCCATGAGGATTGACGATATGACCCAGCTTCACCTCGACCGCCCGCAAACGGACTCGACCATTGCCAACGCAGCCACTGCAGCGGCTCCGACCGCACGCTTTCGCGTCGCCGACATCATTGCGCTCTACGAACTGCCGTTCAACGATCTGATGTTCCGCGCCCAGCAAGTGCATCGCGAGCATTTCGACGCGAACACCGTGCAACTGTCGACGCTGCTGTCCATCAAAACGGGCGGCTGCGAGGAAGACTGCTCGTACTGCCCGCAGTCGGTGCACCACGATACGGGCGTGAAGGCCGACAAGCTGATGCCGGTCGACGAGGTGCTCGCCGCGGCACAGGTAGCCAAGGACAACGGCGCGACGCGCTTCTGCATGGGCGCGGCGTGGCGCAATCCGAAGGACCGCCATCTTGAGCCGATCAAGGACATGATCCGCGGCGTGAAGGCGATGGGCCTCGAAACCTGCGTGACGCTCGGCATGCTGGAGACGCATCAGGCACAGGGACTGCGCGAAGCGGGCCTCGACTACTATAACCACAACCTCGATACGTCGCCGGAGTTCTACGGCCAGATCATCTCGACGCGCACCTACCAGGACCGTCTCGACACGCTGGAGCGTGTGCGCGATGCCGGCATCAACGTGTGCTGCGGCGGTATTGTCGGTCTCGGCGAATCGCGTCGCGAGCGCGCCGGCCTGATCACGCAGCTCGCCAACATGGACCCGTATCCGGAATCGGTGCCGATCAACAATCTGGTGCAGGTCGAAGGCACGCCGCTTACCGGCACTGAAGCGCTCGATCCGTTCGAATTCGTGCGCACGATCGCCGTCGCCCGTATCACGATGCCGCGCGCGATGGTGCGTCTGTCGGCCGGCCGCGAGCAGATGAACGAAGCGCTGCAAGCGATGTGCTTCCTCGCCGGTGCGAACTCGATTTTCTACGGCGACCAGTTGCTGACCACCAGCAACCCGCAAGCCGAAGCGGACCGAAAGCTGCTCGAACGTCTGGGTATCCGCGCCGAAGCGGCGCAACAGATGCCACTCGACAAGAGCGGTTGCGAGCATGGCTGCGATGGGCATGGCGCGGCGAACTAAGCGGATACGATTCGCGAGCGTCCTTCGCAATGCGTGCGTAGCTTCTCACTCATAACCACGCAGGAGCGCTGAAAACGCAAAAGGGCTGCCCATTCGAGGCAGCCCTTTTACTTGCTGTGTACCTAAAACCCGCACCAGAGAAACGGCATCCCCCGCTTCACGCCCAGGCGTGACTCGCCGCCTCCACCGCTTCTTCCTCGCGAAACCGCAGCGGCGCTGCGCAATGCACCAGCGTATCGACGAAGTACTTCGCACGCGGCCAGGGCCCAAACCCTGCCGCCGTATTGATGTGCCCGGCGTCACCAAGATTCACGAACGCGCTGCCAAAGCGCTGCGCCAGTTCGCGCGCGCCGGCGAGCGGCATCCACGGGTCGGTCTCACTGCCGATCAGGATAGACGGCACGCCGAGACGGCGCGCCTCGAAAGCGCCAGCGAAAGCAAATTTCGCGGGGCTGGCCGGCGCGACGAACAGCACGCCCACTACGTCGCCCACATACGAGGCCTGCTGCAGCGCGTGGGCCGTCGCCAGACAGCCGAAGCTGTGCGCCGCCAGCACGAACGGACCGCGCTCGCGCGCCAGCAATTGACGCACCGACTGCGCCCAGCCTGCCACGTCCGGGGCCTCCCAGTCAGCCTGTTCGACCCGCAACGAGCGGGCGAACTGCCGTTCGAGCCAGCTCTGCCAATGCGCGCCTTCGCTGCCGTGCAAGCCCGGTACCGTCACGAGCCGCGGCGGCCATGTCGATTTGCTGCATGAAAGCATGATTCTCCTCGCTGCCGGAATCCGAGAGCCTATTGTGGAGCGCTCGCCCGTAGGGACGAACCAACTTTTAGTGCTTTGCTTATTGGAGGCCCTCGCAACGCACTCGGCTGCATTGGGCGGCATTGAGCCAAATGGGGCCGGCAATGCAGGCCTGCGCGCCGAATCGCACGCGATAGCCGTCGAAAAAGTAGAATGAAGCCTACCCATAAAACGGAGGAGGCCCTCATGTCGCATGTGTCGTCTGCAGTAGCTCGCGCAATGCGCGCATCCCGCGAAGCGAGGCCGGTAGCGCACGCATGAAAGTCCTTCTCTACACACCGGCGAGCGACGCCGCGTCCTGGCTCCACGATTTCACCCACGCCTTGCCTGAAGCCGAGTTGCGCGAGTGGCAAGCGGGCGATACCGCCCCCGCCGACTTCGCCATCGTCTGGCGGCCGCCGCGCGAGATGCTGGCCGGCCGCAAGGGTCTGCGCGCGATCTTCAATCTCGGTGCAGGCGTCGATGCGATTCTTGCGCTCGAACGCGAATATCCCGGCACGCTGCCGCGCGAAGCCCAGCTCGTGCGGCTAGAAGACACCGGCATGGCGCGGCAGATGGCCGAGTACGTCACGCACGCGGTGCTGCGCTATCTGCGCCGCTTCGACGAATACGAAACCCTGCAAGCGGAACGCCGCTGGAAGGTGCTCGAGCCGCATTCGCACAGCACCTTCACGGTCGGCGTGCTGGGCCTCGGCGTGCTCGGCACGCACGTCGCCCGCACGCTCGCGGTGCTCGGCCTGCCGGTGCGCGGCTATAGCCGCAGCGCACGGCAGATCGAGGGCGTGACGACCTATGCGGGCGAGGCAAACTTCGAGGCGTTTCTCAGCGGCGTCAAGGTGCTGGTGAACCTGCTGCCGCATACGCCGGACACGCACGACGTACTGAACCGGCGCACCTTCTCGAAGCTTGCGCAGGGTGCGTATCTGATCAACGTCGCGCGCGGCGCCCATCTGGTCGAGCAGGATCTGCTCGATGCGCTCGCGCAAGGACAGATCGCCGCCGCGACGCTCGACGTGTTCCGCAAGGAACCATTGCCGGCCGATCATCCGTTCTGGCAGGAGCCTCGCATTACGATCACCCCGCACAGTTCGGCCGAGACCTTGCGCGAAGAGAGCGTGCCGCAGGTCGCGCGCAAGATCATGGCGCTGGCGCGCGGCGAGCCGGTGAGCGGCGTGGTCGATATCGAACGCGGATACTGAATGAATTCCTGACATAGGAGACACATCATGGCCTTGCCCCAAGCTGTCAAAATCGTCGAAGTCGGTCCGCGTGACGGTCTGCAGAACGAAAAAGACTTCGTCCCGACCGCCGTCAAGATCGAACTGATCAATCGCCTGTCGGCGGCGGGTTTTCGCAATGTCGAGTCCGCCTCGTTCGTCTCGCCCAAGTGGGTGCCGCAGATGGCCGACGGCGCCGAGGTGATGGCGGGCATCGAACGCCGCTTCGGCACGGTTTACTCGGTGCTGACGCCCAATCTGCGCGGCTTCGAAGGCGCACTCGCGGCGCACGCGGACGAGATCGTGATCTTCGGCGCAGCTAGCGAAGCGTTTTCGCAGCGCAATATCAACTGCAGCATCGCCGAGAGCATCGCGCGCTTCGAGCCTGTGGCGCAGGCCGCCAAGGAGCACGGCCTGCGGATTCGCGGCAGCGTCTCGTGCGCGCTCGGCTGTCCGTATCAAGGTGAGGTGCCGGTAGCGTCGGTAGTCGATGTGGTCGAGCGGTTTGCCGCGCTCGGCTGCGACGAGATCGATATCGCCGACACCATCGGCGTAGGTACGCCCAAGCGCACACGCGAGGTGTTCGCCGCCGTCACTCAGGTGTTTCCACGTGAGCAACTGTCGGGGCACTTCCACGATACCTACGGTCAGGCGCTCGCCAACATCTACGCCGCACTGCTCGAAGGCATCGAGATTTTTCACGCATCGGTAGCGGGCCTGGGCGGTTGCCCGTATGCAAAGGGCGCCACCGGCAACGTCGCCACCGAAGACGTGCTGTATCTGATGAATGGCCTCGGCATCGAGACGGGTGTCGATCTCGCCCAGGTCGTGGCGATCGGCGACTTCATTTCGAGCTCGATCGGCAAACCGAACGCCTCGCGCGCAGGCAAGGCCTTGCTCGCGAAAGCACGCAGCGAACAAGGCTCGTGCGTCTAACCCCTCATTCACTGGAAAGCGCTTTATGACGAACCACGCTCCTCCCCACGACGACGATCTCAGCGCGCTGCCGGATTCCGCCCGGCGCGTTGCGTTACTGCTGCGCGAGCGCGGCCATGCCGGACAGATCGTGATGCTGCCGGAAACCGGCAAGACCTCGGCCGAAGCCGCCGCAGGCCTCGGCTGCCAGGTCGCGCAGATCGCCAAATCGATCCTGTTCCGCCGTCGTGAAGACGACGCGCCGGTGCTGGTGGTGGCAAGCGGCGCGAACCGCGTCGACGAACAGAAGGTGGCCGCCCAGGTCGGGGAGATTGCCCGCGCCGACGCCAGGTTCGTGCGCGAGAAGACCGGCTATGCGATCGGCGGCGTCTGCCCGATCGGCCACGCCACGCCGCCGGTCACGCTGATCGACGCGGATCTGCTCGCGCTCGACAGCCTGTGGGCCGCGGCCGGCCATCCGCATGCGGTCTTCAATCTGTCGCCGCAGGAGCTGGTCGCGCTGACCGGTGCGCCGGTGGCCGACGTCGCGCTGCGGGAAAGCGCATGACCGCCGAGACCATGGAGCAGAACGAGGTAGTCGCACCCGTGCCGTCGCCGTGCATCAACGTGTGCCGAATGGACAAGACGAGCGGCTGGTGCGAAGGATGTCTGCGCACCATCGACGAAATCCGCGGCTGGTCGTCCTACGACGACGCCGCCAAGCGCGCGGTCTGGGACACCCTCGACGCGCGCCACACGCAATGGATGGCGCAAAACCGCCAGGCCGCGAAATGAGTGTGGCGCCGCGCGTCGTGACGATTGGGGAAAGCTTTAGCAGCATGCTGACGTTGTCCCCGGACTCGGTCAAATCGTTCGCGACGCTCGTCAACGATCTGAACCCGCTGCATCACGACGAGGGTTATGCCGCGCAAAGCCGCTTCGGAGGCCTGATCGCTTCCGGCACGCAGCCAACTGCGCATTTCATGGCACTGCTCGCGACGCACTTTGCGCAGTACGCGCAGCCGCTCGGCCTCGAATTCGATATCAAGCTGAAAAAGGCGGTGCATGCAACGGACACGCTGACGATGACCTGGCGCATACGCGATGCCTGGTGGAAGCCGAGCCTGAACGGCGATCTGACGCAGCTCGACGGCTCGGTCGTGAACCAGCGCGGCGAAACGGTGCTGCTCGGCGCCGCAACGATCCTTGTGATGCCGAAGCAGGCTGATGGGACTGCTCATGGGGCCGCTTATGGGACCGCTCGCGTGGCTGATCATGCGGCCGCTCATAGGACCGCACATGGGACCGAACATGGGGCCGATCTCGAGTCCGCGCAACGAGCCACGCCTGCGTCCGCTCCACCGGCCCAATCCGCTCAGGAGTCCAGCGAATCATGAGCCTGCCCGATTCGATTCAGGTGTTCGAGCGCGGCTGGCTCTCGTCGAACAACGTTCTGCTGGTCGACGACGCCTGTGCCGCGCTTGTCGATACCGGCTACGCGACCCACGCGCCGCAAACCCTGGCGCTGTTGCAGGCGGCACTCGGCGAACGGCCGCTCGATCTGCTCGTCAACACCCATCTGCACTCCGATCACTGCGGCGGCAACGCGCTGCTACAGACGGCCTGGCCGTGCCGCACCGCGATTCCCGCCGCGGAAGCCGAAGCCGTGCGTCACTGGGACGAGGCGCGCCTGAGCTTTCGCGCGACCGGCCAGACCTGCGAGCGCTTCAGCTTCACCGAGACGATCGCACCGGGCGCACATCTCACGCTCGGCGCACTGGACTGGGAGGTGCTCGGCGCACCGGGCCACGACCCGCATTCGCTCATGCTGTACTGCGCAGAAGAGCGAGTCCTGATCAGTGCCGACGCGCTGTGGGAAAACGGCTTCGGCGTGATCTTTCCGGAACTGGAAGGCGAAAGCGGCTTTGCCGAAGAACAGGCCGTGCTGGAAGCGATCGCGAAGCTCGACGTGCGCACGGTCATCCCGGGGCATGGCGCACCGTTCACCAACGTCGCGCTGGCTCTGGAGCGAGCCTTCTCGCGCGTCGCGTGGTTGCGCGCCGATCCGGCGCGCAATGCGAAGAACGCGCTGAAAGTGCTGATCGTGTTCAAGCTGCTGGACGTGCGGGCGATGAGCTTCGACGCACTCGCGCAAATGCTCGACAGCGCCACAGCGATGCGTGCCGCGGCCGCGATGCTCAAGCCACGCGACGCATGGCCGGCGCTATTGCAGGGATTGATCGAAGAGCTGGCGGCACATGGCGGCCCGTTGACGGTGGACGGCACACGGATCGTGGCGCGCGGTGCTTGAGCGCGAGCTGGCGCTTCAAAGCGCGTCAAAAGCCTCAGCCGCACCGTCCACACATCCGTCGAAAACAGTCGCGCAAAAAAGAAAGCCGCTCGGCATGAATGGCGAGCGGCGGAATTCGGTCGACGTGATCATCGTCTGCGCAAATGATACCTGCGCGGCATTTCCAGCCGCATCGGTGATTTCCCTACAGAAGCTTGACACGTGAATGTCGGAGCGCGCCGACTCGAGTCGATGAACCCCGGGCGATGGCCTCAGGGCGACGTTCCGGTCGAAGAATAACGGCGCTGCGGCACGAGGCGCCAGCCGAGGTTGACGCCCGCGGCGGCAAGCAGAATCAGTACGGCGCCGAATACCTGCACCCATGCCAGCTTCTGGCCGAACGCCACACAGTCGACAATAATCGCGACAACCGGATAGATGAACGACAGCGCGCCCGTCATCGCCGTCGGCAGCTTCTGGATCGCACCGTAGAGCAGCACGTACATGATGCCGGTGTTGACGACACCGAGCGTCACGAGCTCAAGCCAATGTGCCCCGGTGGTCGGCAACGCATCGAAGCGCACGAACGGCGCCAGCATCAGCACGCCCAGGCCCACCTGGATCAGCGCGATCAGATGTGGTGGCGTGCCTTTCAGATGCTTGGTGATGATCGACGACACGGCGTACATGGCTGCCGCGCCGACCGCATAGGCGATCCCTTCGAGGTACTGACCCGGCACGGCGAGTACGGCAGGCTCGACCCGCACGACGAACACGAGGCCCAAGAACGCCACCAGCAACCACGCTACCGTCGAGGCGGTGACGCGTTCGCGGAACACCAGCGCACCGAGCGCGACCAGCATGAACGGTTGCGTGTTGTAGACGGCGGTGGCCATTGAAATCGACGCGCGCGAATACGCCGCAAACAGCAGCACCCAGTTGATAACGATCGCCACCCCGCCGAGCGCCGCAAGCCCCAGCATGCGCCAGGAAAACAGCTTGCGCCGCAACAGCCCTAACGCGGCACAGACCAGCGTCAAGGTGGCGCCGCCGAACACACAGCGGAAAAACACCACATTGAACGCGCTCTGCTGCGACGATACGACCAGCCAGCCGATTGTCCCTGACATCAGCATCGCAACGGTCATCTCGGCCGCGCCGCGGCTGGTGGCGCCATCGCGCATTGCATTATTAGCCATCTTCTGTCTCCAGGATTGATCACTGCATGAGAGCAGTGTATTTAATCCAGACGAGCGAATACATGGCTAAAATTAGGCATCCAGATTTAAAAACCTAATATTCGAAGGTGAGTATGGCAAAACGCCTTACACCGGCTACGCCCCCTGCGGCGCTCGACGACACGGATCGGGCCCTGCTGGCAGCGCTTGCCGAAGATGCCCGCCAGCCAGTCAGCGAACTGGCGCGCCTGGTTGGCTTGTCTGCGCCCAGCACCGCCGAACGTCTGCGCCGGCTCGAGACGCAAGGCGTGATCGAGCGTTTCACGGTGCAGATCGATCCGCGCGCACTCGGCTACACGCTGCAGGCAATCGTGCGCGTGAAGCCGTTGCCCGGGCAGTTGCACCTCGTCGAAGACGTGATCCGGCGCATCCCGGAGTTCGTGGAATGCGACAAGGTGACAGGCGACGACTGCTTTATCTGCCGTCTATACCTGCATTCGATCGATCAACTCGATGAGATCCTGTCGAAGGTGACGGAACGCGCAGAAACCAGTACCGCCATCGTCAAGTCGACACCGGTCGCGCGCAGGCTGCCGCCGCTAGGCTGAGCGCGGCGCGGGCCCTGGCCTGGTTCTACTGCTCGACGGCTTCGAAGAAGGACAGCATCTCCGTGACCAGCTCCGCCGGCGACTCTTCCGGAATGTAGTGTCCACATGGCAACGCGCGACCGCTGACATCGCGCGCCACGCGGCGCCATTCGGCGAGCGGCTCGAAGCACTGCTCGATCACGCCCTCCTCGCCCCACAGCACGCGCAACGGACAGCCGATCTTGTGGCCGCGTTCGATATCGGCGCGATCGTGCTCGAGGTCGATGGTCGCCGACGCACGATAGTCCTCGCACATCGCGTGCACCGCACCCGGTTGCCGCAACGCGCTGCGATAGGCGTCAAGCGCCTCCGGTGCGAACGGCGCCAGCCCGGCATGACGGCTGCCCATCACACGATCGATGTAGACGTCCGGATTCGCGCCGATCAGCGTCTCCGGCAAAGGCTCCGGCTGGATCAGGAGGAACCAGTGGAAATACAGCGTGGCAAAGGTGCGGTCGGTGGCTTCGTACATGGCGAGCGTCGGCGCGATGTCGAGCAGCATCAGACGCTCGACGGCATCCGGATGATCGAGCGCCATGCGATGCGCCACCCTGGCGCCGCGGTCGTGCGCGCAGACCAGAAAACGTTCGTAACCGAAATGGCGCATCACCGCCACCTGATCGGCCGCCATCGCGCGTTTCGAGTAGACCGCGTGCGTGGCGTCGCTCGCCGGTTTTCCGGAAGCGCCGTAGCCGCGTATATCGGTGGCGATGATGGTGAAATGCTCGGCAAGCTGCGCCGCGCACCGATGCCAGATCAGATGCGTTTGTGGATGGCCGTGCAGCAGTAATAGAGGCGGCCCTGCCCCTCCCTTGACCCCGTATATGTCGACGTCGCCCGCGGCGACCCGGAACGGCGTGAAATCCTCGAAGGGCATAGCGAGTCTCTTGTCGTTGTTGGTCAAACCATTGTAGGAGCGCTGTGTGTCCACGCGGGGTGGGATAGGCCACGTAAGCGTAGAAACTGAACACTCCTTCCAACCGTGCAGGCCCTGCAGGCGAACGGTCGTTCGCCTATAATCGAACGATCGTTCTTAAAATTTGGCCGTCCTGACGGACGAAGCAAGCGCGGTGTAGGCCACGGCGGCAACCGCCACCACGTCATCACGCTGCAGCTTGTCCCGCTACACTTCACATACACCGGGCGTTCCACGCGCACCGGTCCGCTTTACAGGAGACTTGCACCATGGCATTGCCCGCCGTCCTGCAGCGCCTTTCGCTGCCCGTTGTTGCCTCACCGATGTTCATCGTCAGCTACCCCGACCTCGTGCTGGCCCAATGCAAGGCCGGTATCGTCGGCTCGTTCCCTGCGCTCAATGCACGGCCGGCGGAGTTGCTCGACGAATGGCTCACGCAGATCCAGGCGTCGCTCGCCGAGCACAAGGCAGCCCATCCGGATGCAGTGATCGGGCCGATTGCCGTCAATCAGATCGTTCATCAGTCGAATGCGCGGCTCGAACACGATGTGCGGGTCTGCGTCGAACACAAGGTGCCGATTTTCATCACCAGCCTGCGCGCACCGGCCAAGGAAATCGTCGACGCGGTGCATAGCTACGGCGGCATCGTGCTGCACGACGTGATCAACCTGCGCCATGCGCAAAAGGCGCTGGAAGCGGGCGTCGACGGCCTGATCCTGGTGGCGGCCGGCGCTGGCGGCCATGCCGGCACGACCTCGCCGTTCGCGCTGGTCGGTGAAGTGCGGCGCATTTTCGATGGCCCGCTGATCCTCTCCGGCGCCATCGCCAACGGCGGTTCGATTCTCGCTGCGCAGGCCATGGGTGCGGACCTCGCGTACATGGGCACGCGCTTTATCGCGACCCAGGAAGCGCATGCGGTGGAAAGCTACAAGCACGCCATCGTCAACTCGAGCGCGTCGGACATCATCTACACGAACCTGTTCACCGGCGTGCATGGCAACTACATCCGCGAGAGCATCGTCAACGCCGGGCTCGATCCGGACGCGCTGCCGGAATCGGACAAGACCGCGATGAATTTCGCCGGCGACAAGGCGAAGGCGTGGAAAGACATCTGGGGTGCAGGCCAGGGCGTGGGGGTGATGGACGACGTGCCGAGTGTCGCTGAGCTGGTCGAACGTCTGAAGAAGGAATACAACGACGCCAAGGCGCGGCTCGGGATCGCCCGCTGATCATTGATTCGTTCGCTGGCTCGTCGTTAACCGGCGCTCAGATATAGCGCCGGTACTGCCCACCCACGTCGAAGTCAGCTCACGGCCAGCGCCTTGATCTGCTCGAGCGAAGGCCACAGCGCCTCGTTGGCAAAGCGCGCCGCAAAGAAGTCGACGAACGAGCGCACCTTCGCCGATAGATGACGCCGGCTCGCGTACACCACATGAATCGGCAATTCGCGCGGCGGCGACTCTGCCACCAGCAACGGCAGCAACCGGCCGGTGGCAAGATCGTCGCCGATCACTTCGGTGCCGAGCATGGCGATCCCCGCGCCTTGCAACACCAGCACCCGCTGCGCTTCCAGATGATTGACGATCAGATTGCCGGAGAGCCGCACACGCGCCCCGCCGTCGCTCGCTGACGAAGCGAATTCCGGTGCCGCTACGCCTGCGTACTGCAGATAGTTATGGCGCGACAGGTCGGCGAGCTTCTTCGGCGCGCCGTGCCGGCGCAAATAGTCCGGAGACGCGCACAGCACAAGGTGCGCGGTGGCAATCTGTCGCGCGATCAGTGACGACGACTTCAAGCCGTGCGGCGAGGCCCGGATCGCCACGTCGTAACCCTCGTCGATCAGTTCGACAACCCGGTCCGAGAGCGTCATTTCCACGGTGACCTGCGGATACTGCGCGGCGTAGTCGGCCACTGCGCTCATCACGTGACTGAGGCCGAACGCCGAGAGCGACGAGACCCGCAGCCGTCCCTGCGGCACGACGCTCGCCGCGCCCACCGCCTGTTCCGCCTCGTCGAGTTCGGTCAGCACCTGGCTCAGGCGCTCGTAATACTCGCGCCCGGCTTCGGTGGGCGCGACGCGCCGCGTGGTGCGATTCAGCAGACGTGCGCCGAGCTGCTGCTCCAGGTGCATCACATGCTTGCTGGCCATCGCCGCGGACATCTCCATACGCTCGGCCGCACCGACGAAGCTACCCACTTCGACGACGTGGCGAAACACTTTCATGCTGACGAGGGTATCCATGGCAATCGCTCGCGGGAGGAATCAATCGACGTCATTTTGCCGACTTTATCAAAGGGGCGTGAGCAAAGTAGCTGCCATGTGGCGACCAAGAGCTGGCAACGGCGATTAGCGCAGCCCCATAAGCGACAAACCCCGCCTTCTTTCGAAGGCGGGGTTTGCACAGCGCCACGCGTGGCTGCCGGAACCGCTTAGAACTTCGTGCGGATGCCTACGCCGTAGGTGTCGCCCGAGGACTGGCTGGTGAAGTGGTCGTACATATAGGCCGCATAGACATCGGTGCGCTTGGACAGCGGGTAGTCGTAGCCGATCGACGCCGTCTGGCGCGTCTGGTCCAGACCGCTGCCGTCGCGCGAGTAAGCGAACGAGGCCATGATCGAGCCCGGGCCTGCCGGGACCGTGACACCGCCCTGCGCCGTATTCACATGCCAGCTGCCGATGTCCTGCGCGTTATACGTGTACATGTACTGGCCGAAGAACTTGACGAACTTCAGGTCGTAGGACATGCCCAGTTGCGCGACGCTCTGGCTCTTCATGTTCGGCAGTCCGACGCTCTGCGCAAGGCCCGTCAGGTCGCCCGGGGCGTCGTTGAAGTTCACGTACTGATACACGCCGGTTGCCGCGAACGGGCCGTGGAAGTACAGGAACTGGGCGCTCCACTTCTTCGCGCCGTTCTCACCGGCCGTGTTGCCGAGGGCGTACATGACGTTGCCGCTCAAGCCGTTGAAGTTCGGCGTCGAATACTGCACCGCGTTGTTCCAGCCCGAATCGCCGACCACACTCTGATCGGTGGTGTAGGTCGGGAACGTGCCGAGGCCGAGGTACGTGTGCCACACCATCGGCGAGAACTGGTACGAATCGACGAACGGGTTGAACAGAATCGTCGAGACGAACAGCGGCGTCGTCAGGCGGCCGGCCGTGACCGTGCCGTACGGCGATTCGATACCGACGTATGCGTTACGGGAGAACATCGTGTCGCCGGTGAAGCGGCCGTACTGACCGTTCTGCGCCAGAAAGAAGCCTTCGATCGTGAAGATTGCCTTGTAGCCGCCGCCCAGATCCTCCGCCCCCTTCATGCCCCAGTAGGACGTGGACATGCCGCCGCCCGACACTTCCGCTGCGCTCTTGCCGTCCGGGAATTTCTGCGCGCCGACCCATTCGTCGACCTGGCCATAGAGCTGCACGCTCGATTGCGCGAACGCCGACGACGCGCCAACCAGCAGGCCGGCGACGACGCCGGCCTTGAGAGTCGTGCTGAGCGCACGGCGGAAGTTTGTATTCATGGGTTCTCCTGTCTTTGTCAAAAGGGGGTATGGCTGTGCGGCGGGGAGCCGGCGCCAACGGTTTCTTGGTCGTCCGTTAGATCACCGGGCTAATCTGGGCGGGACCATCTTTGCGGACCATTTTTATGGACAAAAATATGGGTTGTTATTGCCGGTATATCGGTCTGATTAGTTTTGTCGGCTATCGGGCTGATAATGCCCGCTGGATGCCAACGGGCATCGTCGTGCAGCAACCAGGGCGATGGCCTGAGAGGCCCGCCAGGACTACAGCGCAAAGACGGATAACGGTTCGGGCGCGACTTGGATGACACGCGGGGCGAGGAATCAAACAATTTGACGGATCGGCGCCGGACCGGGCGTCGTGCCGCCACGAAAGTGTGGCGCGCATACGTCACTTATCGGGGCAGATACGGCGGGGCAGGCACGGCATGGTCGCGTCGGACCAAGGTTGGCTGACAGGCTGAAAGCTGTCGAAGCTGTGAAAGCGTGACGGAGGGAGGGAAAGCCTGGCATGCAGGGAAGCCGCCCTGCCGCAGCAACCTGCAGTTAGTTACGGTACGGCGACGATGTGGGTGGCCGGCCTATGTACTCGGGCGGGCGCGGCACTTGCCGCGCGGCGCCCCGCTCCTCGTTGTAGCGGGCCACATCTGCGCGGATGGAACCGGCGCGGACCAGCGTTTCGTCCTCCGGAGGACGCGGTATCGAGTGCGTCTCGGCGCTCACAGGCGTGATCGCCCCGGCGTACTGGAATCCGCCGCGCGGATCGCTGCGCGCGTCGCCCCGGTAACCGCCGCCGGCGACTCGCTGCGGCGCGTTGTAGCCGCGACGGGGGCCGCCCATGCCGTTGGCCGCACGCAGGTTGCGCTGCGCAGGTGCGCCCCGTTCAGCGTGGGCGTCATAGGCACGCCCATTGCGCCCCTCGTGCTGGAAGCCGGAGTGTGCAAAGCCGCCACCGGGACCGCCGCCATGCGGGGTCTCCGGCGCCTTGGCACAGGCGAGCGAGCAGAGCGCAGCAAAGGCTGCGCCCATGACCCACTGCCTTGTTTTCACCCACCCTGCGTCCACCATGACTCACCTGCCCGAAGACCCGCCTGAAGCCCGCCGTTCGAGCTGCGGCGTGGCTTGTTTCAGGATTCGCTCTGCCGCTGCGGTCGATCCGCAACGGGCGTATCCCATTGGCCTTTGAGACGTAATTTATGGGGCGCTCCAAGGGGTGTCGAGCCAAAAAGTGTTAGGCCTGACACTGCCTTGTAACACCATGTTACTGCGACGTTTTTTCGCGACAGACGCCTTGCGCGCAA
Organism: Paraburkholderia phenazinium; assembly: GCF_900100735.1. GTDB lineage: Bacteria > Pseudomonadota > Gammaproteobacteria > Burkholderiales > Burkholderiaceae > Paraburkholderia > Paraburkholderia phenazinia. Next base: position 142,381 of record NZ_FNCJ01000001.1, read on the forward strand.
GCGCCGTTAGGGCTTCTTAATTAGTGCTTTGCAGACGGCCAGACGCCCGTCTGAGGCCTATTCCGCCGAATTATTTTCAGGATGCGGAAGGGGTTCAAAGGAAGTCCAGCTTCACCCTGAAAAAGCCTCTCGAAGCGAGCGAACAAAGATGGACCGACTGACTTCGCTCGACAATACTGGGACGTATGCCAAATGGTTCATCGAGGAGGCGGTGCGGCAGGTTCGGAGCGCCTAGTATGCTCATGCCTCATTAATCAATTCCGCAAATGAATTTGATTTTTCAATCGCTTTCCTTTACTAATGAACGCGCTCCCTACAGCAAACGCCACGTGCCACCGCGCACGCGTCTCTGTATTTCCGCCTCACCCGTATTGAGATTTCCGAAATGGCTCGCCCGAAACTGCTTCCCGATAACTTCACGTTGTGCCTCGTCAGCACAGTGGTCCTCGCCAGCCTGCTGCCCGTGCACGGCCAGCTCGCTGTCGGCTTCAACTGGCTGACGAACTTCGCGGTCGGCCTGCTGTTTTTCCTGCACGGCGCCAAACTGTCACGCGAAGCGATTGTGGCGGGCGCGACGCACTGGCGTTTGCATGCGGTCGTCCTGCTGTGCACGTTTGCGCTGTTTCCACTGCTCGGGCTCGCGCTCAAACCGCTGCTTTCGCCCCTTGTCACGCCTGCGCTCTATACCGGCGTCCTCTTCCTCTGTACGCTGCCATCGACGGTCCAGTCGTCCATCGCGTTCACTTCGATTGCCAAAGGCAATGTGCCTGCCGCTGTGTGCAGCGCGTCGGCTTCGAGCCTGCTCGGCATCTTCATCACACCGGCGCTGGTCAGCGTCGTGATCACCAATCAGGCAGCCGGCGGCACCTCCGCATGGCATACGGTGTGGAACATCGTGCTGCAACTGCTGGTGCCGTTCGTGGCCGGGCAGTTGTTGCGGCCGGTGATCGGCAAATGGCTCGAGCGCAACCGCGGCGTGCTGAAGTTCGTCGACCAGGGCTCGATTCTGCTGGTGGTGTACGGCGCCTTCAGCGAAGCCGTCAACGAAGGCCTGTGGCGCCACACCTCGCTCAGTGCCCTGGGCGGCCTGGTGCTGATCAACATCGTGTTGCTGGCGCTCGCGCTGGCCGTGACGATGTTCGTGAGCAAGCGGCTCGGCTTTAATCGCGCGGACCAGATCACCATCATCTTCTGCGGTTCGAAGAAAAGTCTCGCTGCCGGTGTGCCGATGGCGAAGGTCATCTTTGCGTCCCACGCCGTGGGCGCGGTGGTGCTGCCGCTGATGCTGTTTCACCAGATTCAGTTGATGGTGTGCGCCGCGCTTGCGCAGCGCTGGGGGGCACGCGACACCAGTGGTGAAAGCCGCGCCGCCGCCGATAGCAGCGCCGCTGCGGTGGCGCGCCGCTAAAGCGCGGCGCGAGTCGAACAATAGATTCATAAAGCGCCCTCCCTGAGCCTGTCTGAACAAAGCCGCCTTCGCGCGGCTTTTTCGTTATTTCACGCCGAAACGCGCGCCGCGTCGCCCTGTCCGGATGGCATAGGCCAATACGCCGGCCCCGTCGGATCACGCTCGCAGCGCCATCCGGGCGCGCTCCGCGACCCACCGCACGCGCGCACCACCCCGGCGCAAAATGTCACTAAAGATTCACTTAACTTATCGGCCGCGCTGCCGATAAACCTTCGGTCCACCGCTTTGGCCCATTGCCATGCCACTTCGCTCGCCCCCTCGATCCGTCGCACCGAGCATCGAGGATTTGATCGCCCGGCGTGATTTATCCGCTGTATTCCAGCCCATCGTCGAATTCGACGACGGTGCGATTCTTGGCTACGAGGGGCTGATTCGCGGGCCGGCCGGCTCACCGCTCGAGAGCCCGTTCGCGCTGTTCGCGCAGGCGAGCGCCGAAGGCTGCGTGCTCGACCTGGAGCGGGCCGCCGCGGTGACCTGCATCGAAGCATTTGCGCGGCTGGCGTGCGAGGGCAAACTGTTCCTGAACTTCAGCGCGGGCGCGCTGCGCCAGCTCGCCGAAGCCCGCGACGACACGCTCGCGCTGCTGCGCCAGTCCGGCGTGGACCCCGAGCGCATCGTCATCGAGCTGACCGAGCAAAGCGCGATCCCCGACATCAGCAACTTCCTGCCCGCGCTTGCGACCCTGCGCACCGCCGGCGCGCAATTCGCGCTCGACGACTACGGCACCGCGAACGCCAGCATGAATCTGTGGGTGCGCCTGCAACCGGACGTGGTGAAGATCGACCGCTTCTTTATTCACGACATCGCGAGCGATCCGCTCAAATTCGAAGCCGTGCGCGCGATGCAGCATTTCGCCAACGCGAGCGGCGCCAGGCTGGTGGCGGAGGGCATCGAAAACGAAGCGGACCTGATCGTGGTGCGCGACATGGGCATCGGCTGCGGCCAAGGCTATTTCTTCGGCCGGCCGAATGCGAAACCGGCCCGCATGGTGACCGACGACGTCCGTCAGGCAATCCGTGCAGCCCATATCGCCGTGTTTCCGGAGGCAACCCGCTCGGTCAGCGCGTCGCCGTCGGGCGGCATGGCCTCGGCCAAGATGATGGTGCGCGCGCCGGCGCTGCAGCGCCACGCCACCAACAACGACGTGCTCGAACTGTTCAACCGCTTGCCCGATCTGCATGCGGTGGCGGTGGTCGAACACGACGAGCCGGTGGCGCTGATCAACCGGCGCGCCTTCATGGACCGTTACGCCTTGCCGTATCACCGCGAACTGTTCGGCAAGCGGCCGTGCCTGCTGTTTGCGAACGCGTCGCCGGTCATCATCGAAAAATCGATGACGGTCGAACAGATGGCCAAGCTGCTCGCGAGCGACGACCAGCGCTATCTGGCCGACGGCTTCGTGATCACCGACGGCGGCAAATACGCGGGCCTCGGCACCGGCGAGAAGCTCGTGCGCGCGGTCACCGAAGTGCGCATCGAAGCAGCGCGTTACGCAAACCCGCTGACCTTCCTGCCCGGCAACATCCCGATCAGCTCGCACATCGCGCGGCTGCTCGGCAACGACGCGGCGTTTTACGCCTGCTACGTCGACCTGAACCATTTCAAGCCCTTCAACGACCAGTACGGCTACTGGCAAGGCGACGAGGTGCTCAAGTTCGCGGCGGCCGTGCTGGCCGACGTGTGCGATCCGACCCGCGACTTCCTTGGCCACGTGGGTGGCGACGACTTCCTGATTCTGTTCCAGAGCGAGGACTGGCGCGAGCGCGTGATGCGCGCGATCCAGTTGTTCAACGAAGGGGCGCAACGCTTCTACGCGCCCGAAGACCGGCTCGCCGGCGGCATTCACGGCGAGGACCGGCGCGGCAATCCGACCTTCTTCGGCTTTGTGACGATGGCGATTGGCTGCGTGCACGTCGAATCCGACGGCGGTCCGACGCTCTATAGCAGCGAGGAAATTGCCTCGGTGGCGGCAGTGGCGAAACGGCGCGCGAAGCATGAGACAAGCGGGTTCGTACTGATCGAGGCGGACGAGAGCGCCGCGCTGCTGCGCGGACAGGTCGAAGCGCACCACGGCGCGCTCGACTGACGCAGTAGCTGGGCAGGACCCGATCCGGCGGTCCGGCGACAATACTTCGGATTCCTACCCTTAACCCCTAAAAACTCACCTTTCCCACCACCTCATACCGCTTGTTTAGTGAATTTTACTAAACAAAATTAAACTACCTTTTCCCCATATATACGGGTATTTACGCGTATCGATTCACACTAAACGGGGCATCTTTTTAGAGGTTTTACTATACAATCCCCCAAAATCAACTTACCCAGCGGCGCGCACTACGCTCGCCGCCCACCCCGATGGCCACAACCATCCGCGATGTCGCTCGCGCCGCCAGCGTCTCGATCGGCACCGTCTCCCGCGCGCTGAAGAACCAGCCAGGCCTGTCCGACGCCACCCGCCTGCGGGTCGTCGAGGCCGCGCGCCAGCTCGGCTACGACCCCGCCCAGTTGCGCCCGCGCATCCGCCGGCTCACCTTCCTGCTGCACCGCCAGCACAATAATTTCGCCGCCAGTCCGTTCTTCTCGCACGTGCTGCACGGCGTCGAAGATGCCTGCCGCGAGCGCGGCATCGTGCCGTCGGTGCTGACCGCCGGGCCCACGGAAGACGTGATCCAGCAGATGCGCCTGCACGCCCCGGACGCGGTCGCGATTGCCGGCTTCGTCGAGCCCGAAACGCTCACCACGCTGGTCGCCATGCAGCGCCCGCTGGTGCTGATCGACCTGTGGGCGCCGGGCCTGCGTTCCGTGAACCTCGACAACGCCGCCGGCGCGACGCTGGCGATGCAGCATCTGTTCCAGCAAGGCTACAAACGGATTGCCTTTATCGGCGGTTCGCTCGCGCATTTCAGCATCGCCCAGCGCGCGCTCGGCTACCGGCGTGCGTTCTTCGAAGCCGGCCTGCTGTTCGATCCCTCGCTTGAAGTCACCATCGACGCCGGGCTCGACCCCGACACCGGCGCCGCGCTCGCCATGCAACGCCTGCTCGACGCATCCGTCGCCACCGGCAAGCGCCCCGACGCCGTATTTGCCTACAACGACGCCGCCGCGCTTGCCGCGCTGCGCGTCTGCCTCGCGCGCGGCCTGCGCGTTCCGCAGGACATCGCGGTCATCGGTTTCGACGACATCCCCGCCGCCGCCCATGCCACGCCGCCACTCTCGACGATCGCCGTCGACAAGGAAGCACTCGGCCGGCGCGGCGTCGAACTGCTGCTTGAAGAGTCGCCTGCCGAACTCGAAGTCCACCTGCCCGTCCATCTCATTGCCCGTGCCAGTACCTCGGTGAAAACGCCATGACGCAATCCGATACGCTTCAATCCAACCATCGCGACCAACCCGCCGCTGCATTGCCCAGCGCGCCCGCTGTGACCAGCTTCCGCGAGGCCGAGTTCCTGCGCTCGCATATCCAGGACACCTTGCGCTTCTACGCGCCGAACGTGTTCGACCCGAGCGGCGGCTTCTATCACCTCTTCCGCGACGACGGCTCGGTCTATAACCGCACCACGCGCCATCTGGTCAGCAGTTGCCGCTACGTGTTCAACTACGCGATGGCATACCGCGAGTTTGGCGATCCGAAACATCAGGAGTACGCGCGCCACGGCCTGAACTTCCTGCGCGACGCGCACTGGGATGCCGAACTCAAAGGCTACGACTGGGAGCTCGAATGGCGCGACGGCCGCAAGCATACGCTCGACGCCACCCGCCATTGCTATGGCCTCGCGTTCGTGCTGCTCGCGTATTCGCACGCCGCAATGGCCGGCATCGAAGAAGCGCGGCCGCTGATCGGCGCCACCTTCGAACTGATGGAACACCGCTTCTGGGACGCCGCCGCCGGCCTCTACGCCGACGAAGCGACGCCCGACTGGCGCGTGAGTTCGTATCGCGGCCAGAACGCCAACATGCACACCACCGAGGCGCTGCTCGCCGCCTATGAAGCGACCGGCCATCTGGTGTATCTGGACCGCGCGGAACGGGTGGCGTCGAACATCACGTTGCGTCAGGCGAAACTCTCGCAGGGGCTCGTGTGGGAGCATTTCCACGCGGACTGGTCGGTGGACTGGCACTACAACGAGGAAGACAGTTCGAACATCTTCCGCCCGTGGGGCTTCCAGCCCGGTCACCAGACCGAGTGGGCCAAGCTGCTGCTGATCCTCGAGCGGCACCGCCCGCTGCCGTGGCTGCTGCCGCGCGCCATCGAACTGTTCGACGCGGCCATGACGCACGCCTGGGACGACGACCACGGCGGCCTGTACTACGGCTTCGGCCCGGACGGCACGGTGTGCGATCACGACAAGTATTTCTGGGTCCAGGCCGAAACCTTCGCGACCGCCGCGCTGCTCGGCAAGCGCACCGGCAACGAACGCTTCTGGGACTGGTACGACGAGATCTGGCGCTATAGCTGGGCGCATTTCGTCGACCACAAATACGGCGCGTGGTATCGCATCCTGACCTGCGACAACCGCAAGTACAGCGACGAAAAGAGCCCGGCCGGCAAGACCGACTATCACACGATGGGCGCGTGCTACGAAGTGCTGACGCATGCACTGCCGCACGGGCCGTCCACGACGACTGAATCCGCACGGTGAGCACCATGAGCGCGAGCACTGAATTTCCCCTCTTCGTTTCGGCCGGCGACATCCTGACCGACCTCGTACGCACCGGCGACTCCCAATGGCTGTCGCGCCCCGGCGGCGCCGGCTGGAACGTCGCCCGTGCGGTCGCGCGGCTCGGCCTGCCGACCGCCTGCGCCGGCTCGCTCGGCACCGACAATTTCTCCGACGAGCTGTGGAATGCCAGCCTCGCCGCCGGTCTCGACATGCGCTTCATGCAGCGCGTGGAACGGCCGCCACTGCTGGCGATCGTCCACCAGACGCATCCGCCGGCGTACTTCTTCATGGGCGAGAACGGCGCCGATCTCGCCTTCGATCCGTCACGCCTGCCGCAAGGCTGGATGAATCAGGTGAAGTGGGCGCACTTCGGCTGCATCAGCCTTGTGCGCCAGCCACTTGGGGATACGCTCGCCACCTTGGCCGCGCAGTTGCGCGAACGCGGCGTGAAGATCAGCTTCGACCCGAATTACCGCAACCTGATGGCGCACGGCTACGAGCCGACGCTGCGCAAGATGGCCGCGCTCGCCGATCTCATCAAGGTCTCCGACGAAGACCTCGGCCTGCTGTTCAAAACCAGCGAAGCCGAGGCGCTCGCCGAACTGCGGGCCATGAATCCCAAGGCGACGATCCTCGTCACGCGCGGCTCGGAGAAAGCCACGCTGATCGAAGGCGACACGATTGTCGAAGCGCAACCGCCGCGCGTCGAAGTAGCAGATACGGTGGGCGCGGGCGACGCGTCGATTGGCGGCCTGCTGTTCAGCCTGATGACGGCGCCGCAACGCACCTGGCAGGAGCATCTCGCCTTCGCGCTGGCAGCCGGCGCGGCGGCCTGCCGCCATGCGGGCGCGCACTCGCCATCGCTCGATGAAGTGGTCGCGCTGCTGGAGGGCTGAGCCTCGCGCTCCGGCGTTCACACTGGCGTTCAAGCAGAACGTGAGGAGAACGCCGGCCTGTCACGCAGATGACCAGAAAGTCACAAAACGGCGTGCTACGATGGAATCTCCCCCTTTGCTGGAGAGGCATCATGGAGGACGTCACCTATACCAAGGGACTCTACACGGCCACTGCCACAGTACGCCCAGTAGAGGGTGGAGAGTACCGCGGCATCGTCACGCTCGAGCGCGACGAAGGCGCCGAACTGGAGAACACGGTCTACGAAGTCGAGGCCACCTCGGCCACCGAGGAAGAAGCCCTCGAAGAAGCCAAAGCGCTGGCTCACCGCATCCTCGGCGAAATCGAATTCTAGGCAGGCCCGGCGCCGCGCGCGGCCGGTGCATTCGCCGGCGCGTGGTTATCGCGCGGTGTCTTTCTGGAAACAACAAACGGCTGGAGGCAAAGATGGCTGAACAGCTCTTCCTCTATGGCGTGTACTCGATCCAGGTACGCTCGCTCGAACTGCAAGGCGCACGCTGGGACGCGGAATACGAAATCCGCCATCGCGATCACGCGGTGCAGGTGTGGACCACGGTGGGCGGCGACGCCGGTTACGAGAGCGAAACCGACGCGATCGAGGCAGCCCACCAGCAGGCCGTCGCCGATATCGAACACGGTGCAGGGATTCCGAAACCGCGCACGTTTCCGTGATGGTGTGAGTTCGCGGCTAGCGAATCTCATGGCGTGCCGAGCGCGCAAGCGGTGCTTTGGCGGCGCATCGCGCAGCAAAGAAAATCTGCAAAACCGGTGCGTGCGGCGTGCTACGCTTTGCGCGTTTTCACGCTGAAGAACACGCAATGGCCACCGATACTCCAGACCGCACAACGGGTTCCGCAGCAGGCCCCGGCGCCGAGACTGGCAGCGGCGCTGCGGACGCGGACGCCACCGCCGCCGGGCGCCGGAAGCTGCCGCGCGGCAGCCGCGAGTTGCGCATCAACTCCCGGGTGATCGTTGCCCACGGCATGCCGGTGCGGTTCTGGCAGGACATGTACCACAGCGCTTTGACGGTCTCGTGGCCGGTGTTCTTCGCCTCGCTGGCGTTGATGTTCCTGCTGCTCAACGCAACGTTCGCTTCGCTCTACATGCTCGGCACGGCGCCGATCGCGAATCAGTATCCCGCTGGTTTCGGCGGCGCGTTTTTCTTCAGCGTCGAAACGCTCGCGACGGTCGGCTATGGCGACATGCATCCGCAGACGGTGTACGCCCACTGGGTCGCCACGCTCGAAATCTTCGTCGGCATGTCGAGCATCGCCTTGGCGACCGGCCTGATCTTCGCCCGCTTCTCACGGCCGCGCGCCAAGATCATGTTTTCCCGCTACGTGGTGGTCCGGCCGATCGACGGTCACATGACGCTGATGGCGCGCGCAGCCAACGGCCGCCAGAATGTGATCGCAGAAGCTCGCGGCAAACTGCGCATGATGCGCCTCGAGACTTCCATCGAAGGCCACACGCTGCGCAAGCTCTACGACCTGACGCTGGTTCGCGAACAGCATCCCGCGTTCCTGTTTGGCTGGACCCTGATGCACATCATCGACGAGACCAGCCCGCTATTTGGCGAAACCGCCGAGTCGATGAAAGCGCGCGACGCGTCCTTGCTGATTACCATCGAAGGCGCGGACGAACAGACTTCGCAGACCATGCAGGCGCGTTACTCCTGGGAAGCAGACGAGATCCGCTGGCAATACAAATACGTCGACCTGCTGCGCGAGGAAAACGGCGTGAGCCATGTCGACTACGCCCACTTCCACGAAATCGAACCGCTGGAACCCAGCGCGCCGCCCGTCTCTGCGGCAGCAATCGACCCGCAAGCGGTGCCGGGCGCTTAAGTCACCTCGCGCGCCTGCGGCACCTGCAAGCCTAGAACTTGTGGCGAACACCCACCACGCCAACCACCTGGGTGCGCGTGCTCGATGCATTGCTGATGCCTTCGATGTCGGCCACCGCATTCGACGATGCACGTTGGTAAATGGCGTTCACATACAGGTCGGTACGCTTGGACAGGAAGTACTGCAGGCCCGTGCTGGTCTGCAGGTAGTGCACGCTCGGGTTCACGCTCTGTGTCGAATGAACCTGCGTGTACGTCTCGCCGATGGCGAAGAACAACGCCGGCGTGAAGCGATAGCGGAAGCTGCCTTCGTAGTTGTTGAAACGCTCCGAGGCGCCGCCTTGCAGATTGAACAGCGAGGTCGTGTAGAGCAGGCCGAAGGTGGCATTCGCATAGTCGTAGGTGCCGCCCGCGCCCCAGATCTGCTGCTTCGTGATGCCCTTCAGGAAGGTGTAGTAGTTATCGGAGGGAATCGCGCCGGTGGTGTCGAGCGCCGGGTTGTCGAGCACCACGTAGGCTACGCCCAGGTGCAGCGGACCCGTGCCGTAGGTGCCGCCCAGGCTCCAGCTACGGTTTTGCGCGAAGTTGGTCTCGTTGGAGAAGCCATACATGGCGTTGCCCTGGAAGCCGGCAAGGGTCGGCGTCACGTACTTCACCGAGTTGTCGGTGCGAAACGAATTGTTCAGGTCGTCGGTGTCGAACGGGTGCAGCGCATATTGCGTGAGCGAGATGCTCGCGCCAATCTGCAGCGGCGCCAGCGAATCCTGCGCCGCGTTGTACTGGCGGCCCATCGTGAAGGTCCCCCAGCGGTCGTTCGATAAGCCCACCCACGCCTGACGCCCGAAGATGCGCCCGTTCTGGCTGGCCGCGCCGGTTTCGATGTTGAAGCCGTTTTCCAGCTTGAACACCGCGCTCGTGCCGCCGCCCAGGTCTTCCTTGCCCAACAGCCCCCAGCGCGTGCCCTGCTCGTTGCCGCCGGTCGCCTGCCAGGTCGAGCTGCCCTTCTGATTGTTCGTATAGGTGATGCCGGAATCGACTATGCCGTACAGCGTCACGCTCGACTGCGCCATTGCGTGAGCGCACAGCGCCGCCCCCATCCCCGCCCCTGCCAACGCCTTGACCACGCGCCGCTTCACCAAACCTTTGCTGTCCATCTTCGTTGTCCTTGTCTTGTCGTGGTTGAGTTGCACACCGGCATCCCGCGAAGCCTCGTCTATCGACGCCGATTCACGTTGTTTTATTGAATGAAACAACGTATTGTTTATTATTCGAATTGCAAAAAGTGAGCGTCAAGCTGTTGGTAAATTTCTGGTTAGCACCCATTGACAGAAATTTCGGCAGGGCTGGGTTTTACCTGATAAGACGCGGCAAATCCTTATCCAGAAAGGCGTCTATGAGAGAGGGTCCATGCAGTGCGGGTTTCAGCGTGTCACTTGACCGGCAATATCGTTCGGCGTTAAATATTGATACGCTGTTTTATTTAATAAAACACCCGAGACGCGTAACCCCGGTAACGAAGCGCTTTAAGGCCACTTCAAGACGCCCCGTCCGCCTGAAAGGAATCTGTTTTGACGTTCGAGAACAACACTCCCGCACCCCATGCGAAGCCGGCGGACCTGCTGGACGCGCCGTTCTTCGTCACCGAGCCCGCGGGCGCGCGTCTGCCGATCGTGTTCGACTCGCCGCACAGCGGCATCGCCATGCCAGCGGACTTCGACACCATCGCCTCGCGCGAGGCGCTCCATACCTCATGGGATGCCTTCGTCGATGAATTGTGGGCGGCCGTCCCCGAGCATGGCGGCGTGCTGATCGGTGCGCACTTCCCGCGTGCTTACATCGATGCGAACCGCGCCGTCACCGACATCGACGCGCAGTTGCTGACCGAACCGTGGCCCACCCCGCTTGCGCCGCAAAAGTACACGCTGCGCGGCATGGGCCTGATCCGCCGCGACGCGTTGCCGGGCCAGCCGATGTACGGGCGCAGGTTGTCGATTGCCGAAGTGCAGCATCGCATCGACGCGTATTACCGGCCCTACCGCGCAGCGTTGCACGACGCCGCCAAACGGGCGGTCGCACAGCACGGCGCGCTGTGGCACGTCGACTGTCATTCCATGAAATCGCGCGGCAACGAGATGAACGTCGACGCGGGCGAAGCGCGCCCGGACTTCGTCATTAGCGACCGGCTCGGCACCACCGCGGACCCGGCCTTCACGCAGTGGGCCGCGCAATACTTCAGCGCCGCCGGCTACACCGTGCAGGTCAACGAACCGTATCAGGGGGGCGACCTGCTGACTGCCGTGAGCAATCCGGCAGAGCGCCGCCACAGCATCCAGATCGAACTGAACCGCGGCCTCTACATGGACGAGAGCAGGTTCGTGAAGCATGCCGGCTTCGCCGCCCTGAAAAACAACCTCGACGCATTCGTCGCTGCGCTCGCCGAATACGTGCGCGCGCAACTCGCTACGTCCGCCTGAAGTCCCTGCATTGAAGGAGCAAGCCGTGAACTACATCGTCGATTCCGTGGACAGCGCACTCAAGATGCTGAGCCACGTCGCCGAACATCCGGGCCTCGGAGTCACCGAACTCGCGAACCAGCTTGGCATCAACAAATCGCGCGCCTACCGGATGCTGTGCACGCTCGAACTGCACCGCTTCGTCGTCCAGGACACCCGCTCGTCGACCTATGCGCTCGGCCCGCAGGCGTTCGTGATCGGCGTGGCCGCTGCGCAGCAGAACACGCTGGTGCGCTCGGCGCAAAAGCACATGCTCGCGCTCAACCAGGCGATCAACGAAAACGTCGTGCTGCGTGTGCGCGAAGGCCTGGAGACGGTCTGCGTGGCGCGTTGCGAAACCACCCATGAGATGCGCACGATCGGCTCGGTCGGCAATCGCCGTCCGCTCAACTCGGGCGCCTCGGGCAAGGTGCTGCTCGCGTTCGCACCCGATGCCGTGAAGACCGAATACCTCGCACGCCTGAAGAAACTGCCGCAACCGCCTGACCTGATGAAGCTGATCGAAGAACTCGATTCGGTGGCCCGCAAGGGCTATGCGGTGAGCGTCGGCGAGGTGACGGCCGGGGCCGTGGCGATCTCGGTGCCGGTGCGCGATATGACCGGCAATGCGGTCGCGGCGATCAGCGTGTCGGGTCCGGAGATGCGCATCAGCCGGGTGGAGATTCCCGACTACCTGGAGCGCTTGCAGGCTTGCAGCCGCACGATCTCCGCCGAGCTCGGTTACACCGTGCCGCAATCCAGTGCCGCTTAACCGGCCTGACAAGCATCCCAGGAAGCAGCCCATGACCACCCTCGCCCCATCCGCCGATACCGCCCGCGCTCACGGCGGCCCCGATTCCGACCCGAGCAGCCAGGAAAGCGGCGCAGGAGGCACAGGCAATAGCCACGACGAAAAGAAGCCGCACGGCAAGATGCTGCATCCGGTGGTGATGACGATCTGGGTCGTGCTGGCCGCCGTGGCGCTCACCTATCTGATCGACGCGGGCCAGTTCGAGCGCAAGGACAAGCTGGTCGTGCCGGGCACCTATCACGTGGTGCCGAAGACGCAGAGCGTCGCCACGCTGTTCGCACCGGCCGTCACCCAAAGCACGCCGCAGCAAGCCGCACCCGCGAGCCTCGTGTCGGCGTTCGTGGCCGTGCCGAACGGTCTGATCAAGAACGCGCCGCTGATCTTCATGGTGATGTTCGTGGGCGGCATGTTTGGGGTGATGCGCAAGACCGGCGTCGTCGATGCCGGCATCGACCGGCTGCTGCAGCTCACCGCCGGCAACGTGTACATGCTCGCGCCGCTGCTGATGGTGCTGATCGGACTCGGCAGCACGCTGCTCGGCTTCATCTCCGAATACCTCGTGATCATTCCGATGGTGATGGTGCTGGCGCGCCGGCTCGGGCTGTCGAACCTGTTCGCGGTCGGCCTCGTGGCGATTGCGGCGAAAGTCGGGTATATCGCTTCGGTGACCAATCCGTTGTCGCTGGCGGTCGCGCAGCCGATCGTCGGCGTGCCGCTGTTTAGCGGTATCGCCATGCGGATCGGCGTGTTCGTCGTGTTTCTGACACTCGGCATCCTCTATCTGCTGGTTCACGTGCGCCGCAGCGGCTACCGGCGCGCCACGGCGCAAGCCAGCCTGCAAGAACATCCGCAGGTGAAGCTGTCGGGCCGTCACAAGGCGACGCTAGTGGTGCTGGCAATTGCCGCTGCGATGCTGGTGATCGGCACGCGCGAACTGCGCTGGGGCAACGTCGAACTGTCGGCGTTTTATGTGCTGATCAGCATCGTCACCGCGGCAGTGGGACGGCTCGATTCTCGCAGCGCCGCCGACGCGTTCGTCGACGGCATGAAGGGCATGATCCTCGCCGGCCTGCTGATCGGGCTCGCCGCATCGGTTGAACTGATCTTGCAGAACAGCCTGGTGCTCGATACGCTGATCGATCATTTCACGCGGCTGGCGCGCGGCCAGTCGGCGGTGTGGGTCGCCAACGGGCTGATGGCGGTGCAGATGGTGCTCGACGTCTTTATCCCGTCCGTGTCGGGCAAGGCCGCAGTCAGCATGCCGATCATCGGACCGATCGCGCAACTGTCCGGCGTCAGCGGCCAGACCTCGGTGCTGGCGTTCGTGCTGGGCGGCGGCCTCACCAACCTGGTCACGCCCACCTCCGGCATGCTGCTCGCATACCTGGCGACGGCGCGCGTCGGCTTCGGCCAGTGGCTGAAGTTCATCCTGCCGCTGTTTGTGGTGCTGCTGCTGTTGTCGGGCGGCGCGTTGGCGCTTGCGGTTTGGACGGGGTACTGACGTACCGAAAGACGGTTCGGCGGCCCCCACCGAGCCCTCGCGCCGGGTACAAGGGTATTCCCGTACCCGCGCAACACCCGGCAGATCTATCTCAAAAGATTGCGAATTCGCAAAACACTTCGCTCCTGCGGGCGAGGAAACCCGGAAACTAGCAAAAATTTTCTCTAATCGGCGCTAAAAAATAGAGTCTCTTTCGAGTCGAAGCCTTTGTGGTCCCCATCCACTTCGCTCGAGTGCATAAAAACGGAGACTCACCATGACCGCTCGCTTGCCCATCGACGGCACGCCGGCTCTCGCCGATTACAAGCTGTCCGATAACCTCACCGCCACCCGCGGCCGCATTTTCCTCACCGGCACGCAGGCGCTGGTGCGCCTCGTGTTGATGCAACGCGCGCTGGACAAGGCACGCGACATGAACACCGCCGGGTTCATCAGCGGCTATCGCGGCTCGCCGCTCGGCATGGTCGACCAGCAGTTGTGGAAGGCGAAGAAACTGCTCGCGGCGAGCGATATCCGCTTCCTCCCGGCGATCAACGAGGAACTGGGCGGCACCGCCGTGCTCGGCACGCAGCGGGTCGAATCGGACCCGGAACGCACCGTGGAAGGCGTGTTTGCGATGTGGTACGGCAAGGGCCCGGGCGTCGATCGCGCCGGCGACGCACTCAAGCACGGTAACGCCTACGGCTCGTCGCCGCACGGCGGCGTGCTGGTGGTGGCGGGCGACGATCACGGCTGCGTCTCGTCGTCGATGCCGCATCAGAGCGACTTCGCGCTGATGTCCTGGCATATGCCGGTGGTGAATCCATCGAATGTCGCCGACATGCTCGAATTCGGCCTGTACGGCTGGGCGCTGTCGCGGTTCTCGGGCGCGTGGGTCGGCTACAAGGCGATTTCGGAGACGGTCGAATCCGGCTCGACGGTCGATCTGGATGCGCTGCAAACCGAGTGGACCGTGCCGCAGGATTTCGTCGAGCCCGCCGGCGGCCTGCATAACCGCTGGCCCGATCTGCCGAGTCTCACCATCGAAGCGCGGCTTGCCGCCAAGCTCGACGCGGTGCGCCATTTCGCGCGCAGCAACAGCATCGACAAATGGATCGCGCCGAGCCCGCATGCGAATGTCGGCATCATCACCTGCGGCAAGGCGCATCTGGATCTGATGGAAGCGCTGCGGCGCCTCGACCTCACCGTCGCCGATCTCGAAGCGGCGGGCGTGCGGATCTACAAGGTCGGGCTGTCGTTCCCGCTGGAGATGACGCGGATCGACACCTTCGTCGAAGGTCTCTCCGAAGTGCTGGTGATCGAGGAAAAAGGCCCGGTCATCGAACAGCAGATCAAGGACTACCTGTATAACCGCCAGACCGGCGCGCGTCCTGTCGTCGTGGGCAAGTATGCGCAGGACGGCTCGCTCTTGCTGTCCTCGCTCGGCGAGCTGCGCCCCTCGCGCATCCTGCCCGTGTTCGCGAAGTGGATCGCCCGGCACAAACCCACGCTCGATCGGCGCGAACGCGTGGTCGATCTGGTTGCGCCGCAAATTCTCTCGAACGCCGCCGATGCGGTGAAGCGCACGCCGTACTTCTGCTCCGGCTGTCCGCACAACACCTCGACCAAGGTGCCCGAAGGTTCGATCGCCCATGCGGGGATTGGCTGCCACTTCATGGCCTCGTGGATGGAGCGCGATACCACCGGGCTAATCCAGATGGGCGGCGAAGGCGTCGACTGGGCCTCGCATTCGATGTTCACGAAGACGCGCCACGTGTTCCAGAACCTTGGCGACGGCACCTATTTCCACTCGGGCATTCTGGCAATCCGCCAGGCGGTCGCGGCGAAAGCCACCATCACCTACAAGATTCTCTATAACGATGCGGTCGCGATGACGGGCGGCCAGCCGGTCGACGGCAGCATCTCGGTGCCGCAAATCGCACGGCAGGTGGAAGCGGAAGGCGTCTCGCGCTTCGTCGTGGTGAGCGACGAGCCGGAGAAGTACGACGGCCATCACGACCTGTTCCCGAAGGGCACGACGTTTCACCATCGCAGCGAACTCGATACGGTGCAGCGGCAACTGCGCGATACCGACGGCGTCACGGTCCTGATCTACGACCAGACCTGTGCGGCCGAAAAGCGCCGCCGCCGGAAGAAAGGTGAGTTCCCCGATCCGGACAAGCGTCTCTTCATCAACGAAGAGGTCTGCGAAGGATGTGGCGATTGCGGCGTGCAATCGAACTGCCTCTCGGTCGAGCCAGTCGAAACTGCGCTAGGCCGCAAGCGCCGCATCGATCAGTCGTCCTGCAACAAGGACTTTTCGTGCGTGAACGGCTTCTGCCCGAGCTTCGTAACGATCGAAGGCGGCAAGCTCAAGAAGGCTGCGGGTGCGGCATTCGATGCTGCGGCGCTGGCGGCGCGCGTCGATGCGTTGCCGGTGCCGGCGACCCAGCTCGATGCCGCACCGTACGACATTCTGGTGACAGGCGTGGGCGGTACAGGTGTCGTGACGGTGGGCGCGCTGATCAGCATGGCGGCGCATCTGGAGGGCAAGAGCGCCTCTGTGCTCGACTTCATGGGCTTTGCGCAGAAGGGCGGCTCGGTGCTGTCGTTCGTGCGGTTTGCCGCGCGCGACGAGTGGCTCAACCAGGTACGTATCGATACGCAACAGGCCGACGTGCTGCTCGCCTGCGACATGGTGGTGGGCGCGAGCTCCGATGCGCTGCAGACGGTGCGACATGGCCGCACGCGGATCGTCGTGAATACGCATGCGATTCCGAACGCGACCTTCGTGCAGAACCCGGATGCGAACCTGCACGCGGATGCGTTGATCGACAAGATGCGCCATGCCGCAGGTGAGGAACGCATGTCGTCCTGCGATGCGCAGGCGCTGGCGACCCGTTTCCTCGGCGATACGATCGGCGCCAATATCCTGATGCTCGGCTTCGCGTGGCAGCTCGGTCTCGTACCGGTGTCGTTCGGCGCGATGATGCGCGCGATCGAATTGAACAACGTCGCCGTGCAGATGAATCAACTGGCGTTTTCGGTGGGCCGTCTCGCGGCGGCCGATCCGGCGGCGCTCGAAGCGCTGTGGCAGGCGCGGCATGCAGCAGAACAACCGCTTCGCATCGATACGGTAGACGAACTGATCGCGCATCGCGAAGGCCGCCTTGCAGTGTATGGCGGTGAGGCTTACGTGAAGCGCTATCGCGCGCTGGTGGATGCGGCGCGGCGTGCCGAAGCGGGTATCGGCGGTGCTGCGTCAGGCGAGCGGGTGACGCGCGCGGTGGCGACGACTTTCTATCGTCTGCTGGCTGTGAAGGACGAATACGAAGTAGCGCGCCTGCATACGGATAGCGCGTTCCGTGCCTCGCTCGAAGCGCAATTCGAAGGCGTGGCAGGCAAGGACTTCGGCGTGAAATTCAATCTCGCGCCGCCGACGTTGTCACGCCCGCAGCATGGTGCGACGCCGGTCAAGAAGACCTTCGGTCAGTGGCTGTGGCCGGTGCTCGGCACGATGGCGAAATTCCGCGGACTGCGCGGCACGATGCTCGATCCGTTCGGCCGCACGCTCGAACGCCGGATGGAACGCGAACTGGCCGGCGACTATGAAGCGACGATGCAAAAGGCGTTGGCAAAGCTCGATGCGACTAACGCTGAAGAGATCGCCAAGCTGGCGGACCTGCATGCTCGCGTGCGTGGTTATGGGCATGTGAAGCTGGCGAATCTCGCGGGTGTGAAGCGTAGCGAGCGTGAGCTGGCAGCGCGTCTGAACATCGAGGCGGCCACCGGCGCGGCGGTCAAGCAAGCGCTTGAGGAAGCGAAGGGCGCTGGGACGCTGCGGGGGATTCCGGTGGTGGTGGCGAAGTAAGTGTGTGGCGGTGCGCGCTGCTGCGGGCGAGGTTCGATTAGAGCAACGCCCGCACTCGCGCCACCTTCTGCGGATCCACCGGCGCCAGCCCATTCCCGCCTACCCGCACGCCTGAGCCGAAGTGCACCGCGCTGACCTGCGCCGACTGTACAAACCCGGCCACCGCGTCGACCGTGAGACCCGCACCGGCCAACACTGTGCAGTGCGAACCCGCCGCCTGCTTCACCAGCGCGCGAATCTTCTCCTCGGCTTGCAACACAGATGGCTTGCCGCCTGAGGTCAGCACATTCGTCACCGCCTCAAAACCCAGCAGCACGTCCAGCGCCTTGGACAAATCACGCGTTTCATCGAACGCACGATGGAAGGTGATCGCCAAACCATCCGCAGCGTCGACGGCGCGGGCCAAACCCTCGCGGTCAATTTCACCGCCAGGCGTCAGCATGCCGATCACCACACCATTCGCACCCGCCGCTGCAACTGCGCGTACGTCACGCAGCATCACCGCATAGTCATCGGCGTCGTACACAAACGACCGGCTATGCGGACGGACAATCGCATTCACGGGGATATCCACGGCCGCCACCACCGCTTCGATCAACCCGAGGCTGGGCGTTAAACCGCCCTCGCCCATCGCGGTGATCAACTCGAGCCGGTCGGCTCCCGCCTGCGCGGCGACCCGCGCATCGGCAACCGTGGTGGCGATGACTTCCAGCAAAACGTGGGTTTGGGACATGGCAGCAGATCGGTGTCGTTAAAACCGACATGATCGCTCAAGAAAGCGCCGGACCGCCCCGAGTGTTCCGAGTGTTCGTTTACTCCTCGGGAAGCCCGGCGCAAAACGTCCGGTTCGCCGGCGTTTAGAACCGCTCTTCATCCACCCAGTCGATATCGCCGCACAGCACGCAAGTCTGCTCACCGACATGCGTCGCCACCGACAAGGTCACGCACGGCAGCGCCTCATTGATCGACAGATACGGCCGCGTCACATGTACGCGCTCCGGTGCGTTGATCGCGGCCCGGAAATACGGCCGGCGCAACCAGTTCGCCCCTTGCGCATCCGCCAGCGGCAGAAAACGCGTCTCATGCGCGGCGCGATCGGCGCGCAGCACCACATTGCGGCCGGCCTGACGTCCCTTCGCATCGAGCAGGAAGCAGCGCGCTGCGTGATCGAGCGCGAGGAAGTTCCAGCACACCTCGTCGAGCGGCTCACCGGCCGCGAGCCGCTCCGCCGCCCGCTCGAACGCGCGAATGTACGGCGCGAGGCGGCTCGCATTGCGCCGCTCGCGCTCCTCGGTCTGGTGGCGATAACGCTCGGTGACCTCGCTGATGCAGGTCACCGCTTGCGCGCTATCCGCCGCGCCCGGGTTCGGCCGGCCGAAGAAAAAACCCTGTACGAAATCGGCGTCGCAGGCGAGCGCCATCTGCGCCTCATGTTCGGTTTCGACGCCTTCGATCAGCACCAGCTTGCCCGCTTCATGCAACAGCGCGACGAGGCCCGGCAGAATGGTCGCCATATCGGCGCGATGCGCGGCATGCGAGAGCATGATGCGGTCGAGCTTGACGATGTCCGGGTTCAGTTGCCAGATCCGCTCGATGTTCGAATGCCCGGCGCCAAAATCGTCGAGCGCGATCAGGAAACCGAGTTCGCGGAACTTGCGCACCGCTTCCGCGAGACGTTCGAGATCTTCCGCGCGTTGTTCCAGCACTTCGAGCACGATGCGCCGTGGCGACAGATCGAGCCGCCGCAGGTTCGCGAGCAGCGCGGCGGCGTGATAAGGGTCGGTCAACGCCCCCGGGTGGACGTTCAGAAACAGCCACTCCTTCTCGGCGCCAAGCACCTTGAAGTTCTCCAGATGCAGCGCCTGGGCGAGCCGGTCCACCTGCAGCACGTCACCGAGCCGCGCTGCCTGGCCGAATACGTCGAGCGGCGACACTGGCCGGTCGAGTGCATCGTGGGCCCGCAGCAATCCCTCGTAGCCGACCGCCCGCATATGCGACAAACTGAAGATCGGCTGAAACACACTCGTCAGCTCCAGATCCCCATGCCGCACCGAGTACCGTTCGAGCCCCGAAGTCACACTCAACTCGAAGCCGTGCGGTGCGGCGGCGGTTCTTTCCTGTTGCGCAATCGTCATGCATTCCTCTCACGCGAGAGCCGGGCCGGTCCGAACGCGGGGGCGAACAACCTCGGCGCCGTTTCTCAAAATGTGCGTCATCGGCACTCCTTAAGCAAGCTCCGTGCGCACGCTGCCGCACCTTCCGGCGAACTTTGTATGCGTAACTGCAGCGGTTGAAGCCAGCGCCGGTGCGTCCGCGCACACAACGCACCAGACCGGTGCAAACATCTCAGCCGGGAAGCGCTATTTGGGGGCATACGCAGCGCCGCTTGTCGTGTCCTGTTGGCGGCCCATGGCCGACGACCGGCCCCCGCTCCCAGCCCACCCCAGGCAGCGCATGCCTCGCTGCAAACGCCGCGCCGCCCAAGCGTCGCCTCGGGCTAAACTCCCACCTTACGTTTGTTAATGTCTGCGCATTAGCTGCCCGCTCCGCCTCCCGCCGCATGCGCGCGCTTCGCGAACCGGTCTCCCGGTCCGCAAGGGGCAAGGGCTTGCCGCCTCTCTTTAGACGAGTCAGATGGAAATTGTCTTCACTGTCCTGATCCTCCTACTAGCGGTCGCCGTCTCCGGTGTCGGCATCCGCGTGCTGCCGTTCAAACTGCCGCTGCCGCTCGTGCAGATCGCCATCGGCGCCCTGCTCGCCTGGCCGAGACTGGGCCTGCACGTCACGTTCGATCCGGAAATTTTCATGATGCTCTTCATTCCGCCGCTGTTGTTCGCGGATGGGTGGCGCATCCCCAAGCGCGAGTTCTTCATGGCGCGGCGCTCGATCCTGCTGCTCGCGCTCGGGCTCGTGTTCATGACGGTGCTGGCAGTCGGCTATTTCGTGCACGCGCTGGTGCCGGCGATCTCCTTGCCCGTCGCCTTTGCGCTTGCCGCCGTGCTGTCGCCGACCGATGCGGTCGCGCTGAGCGGCATCGCCGGCAAGAACCGCATTCCGGCGCAACTGATGCATATCCTCGAAGGCGAGGCGTTGATGAACGACGCGTCGGGTCTGGTCGCGCTGAAGTTCGCCATTGCCGCTGCGTTGACGGGCGTGTTCTCGCTGCGCGATGCCTCGCTCAGTTTCGTGATCATTGCCGTGGGTGGACTGGCGACCGGCGCTGCCGTGAGCTGGCTGTTCGGCGTCGCGGCAACGCGCTTCCTGAACCGCACGGAGGAGGGCGATCCCGCGCCGGGTGTGGTGATGACCCTGCTGATTCCGTTCGCGGCTTACCTGTTCGCCGAGCACTTCGGCTGGTCGGGCATCCTCGCCGCGGTCGCGGCAGGAATGATGATGAACTACACCAGCATCGCGAATGCCGGTGCGGTCTCCGCACGCATGCGCGGCAACAGCACCTGGACGATGATCGAATTCGTCTTCAACGGCATGGTGTTCATCCTGCTCGGCCTACAGTTTCCGCATATCCTCGGCCGCGCGCTGATCGACGCACACGAGACCAGCAACGAGCAGATGGTCTTGCTGATCGGCTATATCGCGGCGGTGGCGCTCGCCCTGTACGCGCTGCGCTTCGTCTGGGTCTGGCTGCTGCGCTGGCACGCGAGCCGCGGTGCGGCGAAGC
Organism: Paraburkholderia phenazinium; assembly: GCF_900100735.1. GTDB lineage: Bacteria > Pseudomonadota > Gammaproteobacteria > Burkholderiales > Burkholderiaceae > Paraburkholderia > Paraburkholderia phenazinia. The sequence goes on from NZ_FNCJ01000001.1 coordinate 163,604, forward strand.
GGGGCATGGAGAGCGCGGTGCCGGGGCTGCGCACGGTGACGGTGACGACCGTGGCCGGAGTGCGCGGCGCGGTGACGATGGCGGGTGTGCTGTCGTTGCCCGAGGCGTTGCCGAACGGGGTGGCCCTGCCGGGCCGCGACCTGGCGATCTTTATCGCCTCGGGGGTAATTCTGTTGTCGCTGCTGGTGGCGGTGATCGGGCTGCCACTGCTGCTGCACGGCTGGCGGCGCGGGCGCGATCCGCATGCGGCCGAGGAGCAGCATGCCCGCAAGCTCTCGGCGCAAGCGGCGATCCGCGCCATCGACGAGCTGCACGAAACCGCCAGCGCCGATCTCGACGAATCGGCCTCCGCCTATGCGGCGGACGTGACGGCGCGCGTGATGGATATCTACCGGCGTCGTCTCGCGACGCTCGGCGACGAGGGCACCCCGCCGAGCGAACAGGCACGTCGAGCGGAGGCGCTAGAGTTCCAGATGAAGCTGGCCGCGATACGGGCCGAGCGCGCGGAACTGCTGTCGTTGCGCAACGCGCAAAAGATCAATGACGAGACGCTTAACAAGCTGATGCGCGAGACGGATCTGTCGGAGACGACGCTGATCGCGCGAAGCGGAGCACGGGCCTGAAGGCCGGCATGCACCAGCCAGCTTTTGCTTGCCTGGCTGGCCACTCGCTTCGCCTCGCACCTAAACCGCCGGTTGCTGCGCGGGCTTGCGGCGCAGTAACGCGTACAGGATGATCGCGCCGAAGGAAGCGGTACCGATGCCGCCGAGCGCAAAGCCGCCCAGCTTCAGCGAGAAGTCCCCGGCGCCCAGCACGAGGGTCACGGCCGCGACGATCAGGTTGCGGTTGTCGGAGAAGTCCACCTTGTTGACGACCCAGATGCGCGCACCCGTCACCGCGATCAGGCCGAACACGACGATCGATACGCCGCCTAGCACCGGTCCCGGAATGGTCTGGATCACCGCGCCGAACTTCGGCGAGAAGCCGAGCACCAGCGCAATCGCCGCAGCGATCACGAAGACCAGCGTCGAGTAGATTTTCGTCACGGCCATCACGCCGATATTTTCCGCGTAGGTCGTCACACCCGTGCCGCCGGAGAAGCCGGAGACGATGGTGGCCAAGCCGTCGCCAAGGAAGGCGCGGCCCACGTAGCGGTCGAGATTCTGGCCGGTCATCGCGCTCACGGCCTTGATATGGCCGAGATTCTCTGCAACGAGGATCACCGCGATTGGCGCGAGCAGCGTCATGGCCTGCGCGTTGAACACCGGCGCGGTGAAATGCGGCATGCCGAACCAGGCGGCGTTGGCGACAATGGAGAAGTCGATCGGCTTGCCCATGCCGAGGCCATTCGTGACGATCGCGTAGATCACGTAGGCGGCAAGCAGGCCGACCAGAATCAGCAAGCGCTGCAGCATGCCGCGCGCAAACACGGCGACCGCGGCAACGCACAGCACCGTGACGAGCGCCATCCACGAATCGAAGTTGCTGCCGCTCACGCCCTTGACTGCGATCGGCGCGAGGTTCAGCCCGATCACGCAGACGATCGCGCCGGTCACGAGCGGCGGCATCAGCGTCTCGATCCATTGGGTGCCGACGGCCGAGACGATCAGCCCGATGATCGCGTACACCACGCCGCACGCGATGATCCCGCCGAGCGCCACGGGGATGTTCAGATTCGGGCCGTGTCCGCCGTAGCCGGTCACGGCGATCACGAGGCCGATGAAGGCGAAGCTCGAGCCGAGATAGCTCGGCACGCGCCCGCCCACCACCACGAAGAACAGCAGCGTGCCGATCCCCGACATGAAGATGCACAGGTTCGGATCGAAGCCCATCAGCAGCGGTGCGAGCACCGTCGAGCCGAACATGGCGACGACGTGCTGGATGCCCATCGCGAACATCTGCGGCCAGGCAAGCCGCTCGTCCGTGTTGACGACACGGCCCTCGGCGGCGCTCGGCTGCTTGCGCCAGTGGGGGAAATAGGAATCGGCCATGGCGGGGGTTCTCCTCTAATCGGCGCGTTGTGTTGTTTAACGCGTTTTTCAACGCATTTTTCAGGTTACGCGCGAGTGTACGGAGACCGCCAGGCCCTGACAAGCGAAGTCGTGGAGGCGTTGCAGCGTACTCAGGCGCGGCGCGCCTCGAGCGCGAACACCGCCACCGCCGTCTTTAGCTCACGCGCCTGGTCCGCCATCGAAGCGGCAGCCGCGGCTGCCTGCTCGACCAGCGCGGCATTCTGCTGGGTAACCTGGTCCATCTGTGCGACCGCGCGGTTCACCTGTTCGATGCCGGTACTCTGTTCGTGCGACGCAGCAGAGATCTCCCCCATGATGTCCGTCACGCGCTGCACGGCGTGCGTGACTTCGGCCATGGTCTGGCCGGCGCGCTCGGCGAGCGCCGCACCGCTGCCGACGCGAGCGGTGGAGTTGTCGATCAGCTCCTTGATCTCTTTGGCGGACAGCGCACTGCGCTGCGCCAAAGAACGCACCTCGCCCGCCACCACCGCGAAGCCGCGGCCCTGCTCGCCGGCACGGGCCGCTTCGACGGCCGCGTTGAGCGCCAGAATGTTGGTCTGGAACGCAATGCCCTCGATCACCGCAATGATGTCGGTCATGCGCTGCGAGCCTGCGGCGAGTTCTCGCATCGTCTCCACTACATCGCCCACCAGACCACTGCCGCGCGCCGCCACCTCGGAGGCGCCATGCGCGACGCCACTCGCCTGCTGGGCGTTGTCGGCGTTCTGCCGCACGGTGGCGGTCAGTTGCTCCATGCTCGAAGCGGTTTCCTCCAGCGAGGCGGCCTGCTCTTCCGTGCGTTGCGACAGGTCGGTGTTGCCCTGGGCGATTTCGCCGGAGGCGAGCAGGATCGACTCGCTTGACACGCTGATGCCGGAGACGATGCTGGCCAGCCGGTCGCGCATGTTGCGCAGTGCGAAGAGAAGACTCTGGGTGTCGCCGGCGCGCATATCGACCCGCACGCTCAGGTCGCCGTCCGCGATCCGGTTGGCAATCTCCGCGGCATAGCCCGGCTCGCCGCCGAGTTGCCGCGCGAGGCGTCGCGCGATCAGCCAGGCGAGCAGCATGCCGGCCACCAACGCGCCAAGCACCAGCGACGACAACACGATGCGCATCTGCCGGTAGCTGGCTGCGGCCTCGGCCTGCGCCTCGCTCGCCTGCTGGCGGCGGTAGTCGATCACCTGCACGATGCGATCACGCAAGGCTTCGCTCGACGCGATCGCGCGCCGCACCAGTTCCTTGTTGTCGACACCGGCCGGAATCGGCTCCTGGCCAATCTGCTGATGCACGATCTCTTCCCACACGGCCGACTTGTTCAGCACTTCCTCGAACAGCGCCTCGCCCTTAGGGGTGGACAGCGTGGCCCGATAGCGCTCGTAGGCGTCATGCATGCTCTTGAGCGAGGCGACGATATTGGCGTCGAGGCGCTGGCGCCCCGCTTCGTCTTCGGCGTAGCCAAGATTGGCCGCCGCGAGGTCCGCGTCGATCTTGTTGCGATTCGCCTCTTCCATCCAGTAGAGGCCGTCCATATGCCGGCTGCTGATCGCGTCGGTCAAGTCATGCATCGACGACAGCGTCATCAGGCCGGTGCCCCCCACGACCGCGCAAAACCCGATCACGATCGCGAAGGCCAACAACAGGCTTTTCAACACCGTCATGCGCTCGAACCACTTCATGTCCCCATCCCCTTTCATAGAAAGCGCCCTTGCTGCGGCGACGGTGCGCGCTTAAACGCGTCCAGTTCTATTACGGCGGGGGACTCCCTGACTTAACGTGCTAATCATGGGAATAACCGGGACAGGATATTGAAAGACTCAGCCCGCAAGCCGGTTGCCCGCAAAGCCGCGTGGGCATTGGGATTTGTCTGATTTAACGGGGGCGGCCCGCTAGCTAAACTGGCTTTGCTGCGTGACCCCATGAATTGCGCATGCGATGTTGTAACTCTCCGACTTTCCGCTCACGCTCCCCAGTGTGAGCGGCTTTTTTTTGTCTGCGCCTCTTACCCCTCGCCAAATGCCCCTGCGGCCAGCCGCTCCGCGTACTCCCGCACATCGACAGGCCACTGCGCCATTGATGCCTGAAAGCGCGCCCGGTCCGCTGCGAACAGCGCCCGAGTGGCTTCTTCATAGTCGGGCAGATTGCCGGCCAGCGCGGTCATGAAGCGATAGGTGGCTTCCTGTGCGAGACGCATACGGTCCTTGTCGTCACCTGCAAGGCGCGCCGCTTCCACCAGCTTGCGCAACACCACCGAGGCCCCGCCTGACTGGCTGTTCAACCAGTCCCAGTGACGCGGCAACAGCGTCACCTCGCGCGCCACGACCCCGAGCCTCGGGCGGCCGCGACCACGAGGCGCATCTTGATCCGCGGACTCCGCGGCTTCTTCGGCACTCGCGGTGCTGCCGCTGGGTTCGCCCGCCAGCCTCGCCAGCACGTCGGCATCCGAACCGCGCAGATCGAATTCGACGGGCTGACTGGTGAGATCGTCGAAGACCAGCACCGGAGCTTGTTCACCACGCTCGATCACCTGCTTGACCGCCAGCGCGACCTCGGCGCGCGCGCCGGACGCGATCCGCCGCAAACCCTCGAAAGCGGTGCAGGTAGTAGGTTGGAGTGTCATCGCGAAAATCCTTAACGGTCAATTTTCGCAAATTATATCCGGGTAAAATTTGAATCGCAATATCACCCGGGTAAAATATCGGCTGCAGCGACGAGGGATGGCGTTCGCACACGAGCGCGGCGCGCCGCCAGCCGGCTAATGGCCCGGTTGCGTCACCATCCCCGGCTGTTCGGCGCGCTCTGCGACCGGGTAGCAAAGAATGCGATTACGGCCGGCATCCTTGGCGTGGTAAAGCGCCGAGTCGGCGGCATTGACGAAGGCCCGGTAAGTCGAGAACCGATGGTTCGCGGTACTGGCGATACCAATGCTGATCGTCAGCACATGATGCGCGCTGGACACGTGGCGCATCTGGAGCGCCTGCACCGCGGCGCGGATCTGCTCGGCGATCTGCGCGGCGCCAATGCCGTCGGTGTCCGGCAACAGCACGGCGAACTCTTCGCCGCCATAGCGCGCCGCCACATCGTCGGGACGCCGGACGTTGCCGTCGATGCAGCGCGCCACCGCCACCAGCGCATCGTCGCCTGCCGAGTGCCCATACAGATCGTTGAAGCCCTTGAAGTTATCGACGTCGAGCAGCAGCATCGACAGCGGCCGCCCGGTGCGCAGCATCGCCAGCCACGCCTGCTCGGCGCGTTCCTCGAAGGTGCGGCGGTTGTTCAGCCCGGTCAACCCGTCCGTACGCGCCAGTACGCGCAAGGCTTCTTCCATTTGCTGACGGCGCTGCAGTTGTTGCGACAGCAGGACGGCGAGCGCGATGATCGTGATATCGAGCGCCGCCATCAGCGAGCCGATAATCCATGCGCGGCGCCGCCATCCGGCATAAATGTCGTGCGTCGAAATCGCGACATCGAGTATCAGCGGGAAACGGTCAATATGGCGAAACGCATACCAGCGCTCCACGCCGTCGATCGCCGCGGTACCGAAGAATTCGCCGCTGTCCTGTTGGGTAAAACGGGTGTAGTTCGCGGTGCCTGCCAGATGAATGCCGATGATCTTCGGGTCGTAGGGACGGCGCATGAGCATCGTGCCGTCCGCGAGCATCAGCGCCATCGAACCGCCGCTGCCGAGGTTCATGCCCGCGAACAGGCGCTGGAAGTAAGTGAGCCGCATCGTGCCGACCACCACCCCGGCGAAGCTGCCATCCGGGTGCGAGAGGCGCCGGCTGAGCGCAATGGTCGGTCCGGCGGCGCTCAGCTTCGGCAGGAACGGATGGCTGACGTACAGCCCAACGCTCGGCGAGTTGCGATGCACGAGGAAATAGTCGCGATCGGCGGCATTGATGTGCCGCGGCGTCACGGACTGCGAATCGAAGATGGCGTTGCCCGCTTCGTCCAGAACCAGCATTGAGCCCAGGTCCTGTGCACTCAGCGAACCGTCGAACAGCACCATCTGCCGCAGCGCCGGGGGCAAGGCCATCACGCCGGGCTGTTTGAGCCCGGAGATCACAGCAAGCAAGGAGAGGTCGTACAGTTCGAGGTTGCGCGCCACATCGCGCTGGACCAGCAAGGAGACGTTTTCGGCCGAGTCCTGGGCACGCCGCAGGGCGTCCGAACGCATTTGCGCCAGCACCCAGACGGTGATTGCGAGGATCGCCGCGGCTAGTGCGATGCTGATGACAATCACTGCGTTCGGTCGGCGCGTCATCATGTCTCTGGTTGTTCTACACCTGCGCGAAGGCCTGCGCGCGTTATCGGAGAGTGCGACTTCTTGCGAATCCAGGGACCGCGCCAGACCAGCGTCGGGAGCCAGCCATACAGGCAGTCGCGTGGGACATTAGCGTAACAGACACTGGGGTGCGATGAACCATCCGACCGGCCGGTCTTGTCATTAGTCTTCGTCATGTCTGGATATCGGCGCGGTATGGCTCCAGGTTGAATGCAGGCGGCATAGCGCATACCCGTTTCCTATTTTGCGTGCTCGGGCGCGACGCTAGCTATACTGGGCATAAAAGCTGAAGAATAGGCGAATCGCAGTCGTCTGACGCTCGCGCACGATAGCGAGCGCTGCTACGCTCGGTCCTGCCGACCTCAGGAGAGAAGACTTATGACCGCAAGCGTCGTGGTTGATGAGCCGTCAGCAGCCGTACAGTGGGTCACCCGGGTCTACGTGGGCCTGCTGATTGGTGGCTTTGCGCTGATGCCGGCCTACCTGATCGCTTACCTCTATGTTTTCCAGAGCCCCGCGCTGACGTTCGAGAACCACGCCTTTCACGAGCTCGCCATTACGGCCGCGACGCTCGAAGGGCTGTTCGTCGCCTATGTGTCCTGGCGCTGCTATCAGTCCTCCGGCGAGCCGCTCTTGCGCTGGCTCACGCTCAGCTTTCTGGCCTTCGTGCTGATCTACGCCCTGCACGGCGCCTTCACCGGCATGGCGCACCACAATATCTGGCTGTTCCTGCTATACGGGCCAGCCTCGCGGCTCGCGATGGCGGCGCTGCTGCTGGTCGCGCTGCTGGCCTGGCATCAACCGCCCGACCCCACGACGGTGCGGCGCGCCCCAAGCCGCTGGCTCGGATGGATCGGGTTGTTCGTGTTGATCGACGCGGCAGTGGCTGTGATCGCCTATTCTCCAGTGGCTAGCAATATCGCGGTGCGCGTGACGATGGAGGGCGGCGCACTGGTGCTCTCGAGCGTGAACGTCGCGGTCATGCTGGCGCGGCGGATCCGTTCGCCACTGATGAAGATTTTCGGCATCTCGGTGACGTCGTTCGCGCTATCGTCGCTCGCCTTCATTCTGGCGCGGCCATGGAATCACATGTGGTGGCTCGCCCACGCGATCTTCGCAGCCGGTTTTTTCCTGCTGAGTTACGGCGTCGTGCAAGCGTTTCGCACCACCCGTTCATTCTCGACGATCTACAGCCAGGAGGAGTTGATGGCGCGCCTCGCCGAAGCCATGGCGCGTACCGAGAGTGCGCTGCAGGAGCTCAAGCGCACCAACCTGAAACTCGAGCATCTCGCCGCCACCGATCCGCTGACGGGCGCGGCCAACCGGCGGCAGTTCATCGAAATGGTCGATGCAGAGATTACACGGGCGCGGCGCGGTGGCGCGCCGTTCTCGCTGCTGGCGCTGGATCTGGACCACTTCAAGGCGATCAACGACTCGTACGGACACCAGGTCGGCGACGAGATCCTGCGTGGCTTCGTGAAGAAGTGCCTTGATGCGATCCGGCCATACGACGGCGTCGCGCGGGTCGGCGGCGAGGAGTTCATGGTGCTGTTGCCGCAAGTGGCATTGGGGGTAGCGCAGTCGATCGGCGAGCGGATTCGCGAGGCGATTGCCAATGGCGTGTTCGGCGGGCAATTGGGCGAGTCGGTGCCGCTCACCGTGAGTATCGGCGTGTCCCAGTTCGGGCCCGACGGCGACACCATCGACGCGATCCTGCGTACCGCCGATGAGCGGCTTTACCGGGCCAAGCACCTGGGCCGCAACCGGGTGATCGCCACGTAGTCAGCGCCCCGGCTGCGCGCAATCATCCCGCGCGTGGCGTGAGCGGCGGCGTCCCCGCCGCACCGTCCGCACCACGGCACAGCGCGCCGATCTCAGCCTGCTCCACCACCGCCCGGTTGGCCACGCCGCGGCGCGCCACCGCCAGCATCGCGCGCCCCACCTCTTCGGTGGTCACGATATGGCTGGGCGCGACGGCGTGCAGCAACGCCATCAACGGTTTCAAAACCTGGTAAAGCAGGTGGTACAGACGCGTCTTTGACCGAACCCCATGAAGCGGCTCGATGACGCCCGGACGGAACAGATAGACCGCCCGGAACGGCAACGCCTTGAGCGCGTTCTCCGTCTTGCCCTTCACGCGGGCCCACATGCTGCGGCCCTGCTCGCTGCTATCGGTGCCGCTGCCCGAGACGTAGACGAAGGTCATCTGCGGGTTGAGGCGGGCCAGCGTGCGTGCGGCCGCGAGCGTCAGGTCGTAGGTCAGGTGGCTATAGTCCGCCTCGCTCATGCGGAACGACGATACGCCGAGACAAAAGAAACACGCGTCGAAGCCCTGCAGCGACGACTCGATGGCGCTGTAGTCGAACAGGTCGCGGTGGACGATTTCGTGCAGGCGTGGGTCCAGTTGACCGGTGGGCGAGCGTCCCACCGTCTGCACGGACTCGACGTCGCCGGCTCGCAGGCATTCGCGCAGCACGCCCTGTCCCACCATGCCGGTCGCACCAAACAACAACACTCTCATGACAGATGCTCCGTTTGGGTGCTGGGCCTACGAACCTTGGTCAGCGTTTCAGAGATGTCCCACAGGCGCGCAGCGACCGCGAGGTCCCGCGCTCGCGGCGCGATCATGGCCACGCCCGGTGAGCCCGCGATCACCGCAAGACGCCCGCTCTGGCGAGGGATGTCGTCGGTGCTCCAGTTAGCCATGTTGCTCGTCCTCAGGGTTGCGGGAACTCAGGCAGCGCCGCCGGGGCGGCAAAATCCGTCGCCAGACTGACCTGGCGCCATGTTTCGCCGCTTGCTACGCGTGCCTTGTCGGCTGCCTCGAAATACTGCAGGGCGTCGCTGCCGAGCAGCAGATGTACCGGAGGTTGCTCGTGATACGCAAGCTTCAGCACAACCTCGGCCACTTTCGCCGGGTCGCTCGTCTCGTTGCCGGCGTGCTGGCCGAGCAACTGAACGATCGCGCCAACAGAAGGAGCATAGTCCTCCAGGATGTCCGGCACCGCGCTGCCTGCTTCGATAGCCCACTCGGTTTTCATGCCGCCCGGCTCGACGGCGGTGACCTTGATGCCGAGCGGCGCCAGTTCCTGGCTCATCACCTCGGTGAAGCCGCTGACAGCCCATTTGGCCGACTGATACGCGCTGAAGCCGGGCATGCCGATGCGGCCGCCCACCGACGAAATGTGGATGATGTGGCCACTGCGCTGCTGCCGCAGGACGGGCAAGGCCGCGCGCGTGACGCTGACCACGCCGTAGAAGTTGGTGTCGATCTGGGCGCGGAAATCTTCCTCGCTGGCCTGCTCGAACGGGGCGAGGTGGCCGAAGCCTGCGTTGTTGACGACCACGTCGAGGCGCCCGAACGCGTCCACTGCCGCTTGCACGGCAACGCGCGCAGCGGCGGAATCGGTCACGTCCAGCGCGACTGCGCGCACCTGCTCGCCGAATCGCTCGACCAGATCCGCGAGGTGGCGGGGATCGCGTGCCGTTGCAACCACGCGCTCGCCCGCCGTCAACGCCGCTTCGACGATGTTGCGCCCGAGTCCGCGAGCGCTACCGGTAACCAGCCAGACTTTTGCCATGATGCATTCCTCTCCATTAGTTGAGTGCTTAATCACTCATTTACCACACAAAAACCTTCAAGTTTTGGCGACGGCATGCCAGAACGCCTCGAAGCCTGCGTCGCGGTAGCGCCCCGCCTGCGCGGGATCGCGTTCGATAAATTCCATCGTGGTGTCCGCGAGCGACCCCATGATCGCCGCCACGAAGGCCGGCGGCTGATCGCGCAGCACGCCACTGGCAATGCTCGTCTCCATCATCTCGCTGACGTCGGCAAATGCCTCCAGGCCAATCGCCCGGGTCTGCTCGCTCAGGCGGTCGGAAACCGCCAGTTGGGTGACGGCCCGGCGCTTGTCCGGAAAGGCGACGCCCCAGTCCACGTATTGCTGCCACACATACCGCGCGCGCTTCTCGACGCTCTCGGATTTCGGGTAGGCCGCCATCATGACTTCACGCATGTCGGACTTGATGTCGAGATACAACTCGTTGAGCAGCACGTCCTTGCTTTCGAAGTAGGTAAAGAGCGTGCCTTCCGCCACGCCCGCGACCTTGGCGATCCGCGCGGTGGGCGCGCCGAGCCCCTGCTCGGCGATCACCTGAGCGGCTGCGGCAAGGATGGCGTTGCGTTTGTCTTCGCTTTTCGGACGGGCCATGCGAGATACTGATTCGACGCAATAAATGAGTGACCACTCAATCTTAATCACCTGAATCGGGTTGTTCAAGGGAAATTTTGCGAGGGCGCGTTTGCGAGGGCGTGATGACGATCCGTCCTCCGATCGTTTCATCTGCTCGACGGTGCGCATGGCGCGAGATGAAAGACACTTGAAATGTCCTGATGATTCAGCGCTCGCATCCCCACAGATATTTAGGTGTGCATCACAAAAAAGTGGCACACCAATTTCTCCTCAAAACTCGAACTCACGCAGGCGATCCGTATAGCGTTTGACCCTCGTTTCACAGGCATGGTGCATCTTTTTGCCGTGAAATCGCGAAATTGTTCATACGTTACAGCTAGTTACGTCTTTTCTGCAGACCTAAAAAATTTCATTCGGTAGGATTCACCCGTCAAAAAACGAACCACCCCAAACATCGGTCAGTTCGGGCGGGCGGCGCGCCAAGCGTTCGTATCCCGCGTTTCGAGCCGCCGATATCTGCGGGCAGCGATCGCCTGAGGCTGCGCCTCGGCATCGCCTGTCTGAAGTCAAACCCGATATTGGTTCGCGCGGCCACGCATCTGATGCGAGGCGCCGCTCGTCCGGTATTCATACTTTGCTCCTTACAGATGAAATACCCTTCGTTACTGCTTTCTTCCTTGTTACTAGTATTGGCCGGCTGCGGCGGCGGTGGCGGCGGTTCCGGCAGCGGCAACAGCGCCACGGCGAACAACGGCACGGGCTCCACCGCTAACGGCAGCACGGCTGCGGGCTCCAGCACCGCGAACGGCACCACTCTGGGCACCACGTTGACCGCCAACACCCAGGCTGGCCAAACGATGACCTGCCAGGCACCCAGCAGCGCCAGCGCGGCCGCAGGCAGCGCACTGATTTCCGCCGATACGCCGAGCGCCGACGCCACCCGCATGTTCGCGTCCGGCAGCACCTTCCAGCTTGCATTCACGACCAACGCCCCCTCCGCCGACAAAGTGAACTGGACTGTCAGCGACCAGCTCGGCAATGTCGCGGCGAGCGGCAGCTTCCCGGTTGCAAGCGGCCCGGTCACCAGCACACTCAGTTGCACCTCGACGCTTGCCGGCTATTTCGCGACGGCCGCGACGCTGGCGGCTAACGGCGGCCAGTTGCCTGAGGCAGGCACCCGCCCCACCGGCATCGCCACGTTCGGCGTGCTGCCGAACCTGTCCGGCGTCGTCCCCGCGGTGACCTATGCGCATCAGGACGAGCACCGCTTCGGCATGCAGGGTGAGAACGACAACGGCCCGCTGCTCGCCGACCTCGGTATCTCGTCGACGATCGACAACCGTCAGCTCTCCACGATGGAGCCGAACGCAGCAAACACCTTCAATCCGGCCGCCAACAACCTCGACCCGTTCTATACGTCGGGCCAGGTGATGCGCCTGATCCGCCTGGACGGCATCCCCGCCTGGGCGAGCCCGACCGGCGCGTTCGAAGACGACACCAATCCGCCGACGAGCCTTTCGTACTACCAGAACTACATGAGCCGGGTGGGGACGGAATCCAATACGATTCGCACTACGTATTTCCCGAACCAGTCGAACAACTACTACCAGGTGACGTGGGAGCCGAACCAGTTCTGGAACGATACGGACGCCAATTTTGTTGCGCTGTATCAATCGGTTTATCAAGGCATCCACTCTACCGATCCGCACGCGGTCGTGATGGGTCCGACCGACGCGTTCCCGTCGCTGACGACCACGCGCCTGCAGCGCATCGCATCGCTTGGCTTCGGCAACTACATCGATGGCATCTCGACGCACGGCTACTACGACGCGGGCACCTCGCCCTCGCATCCGCCTGAGCGCCTCGCCACCGACCCGAGCCCGGCGAACGCCGCCAACGCGTTGATGAACGAGATCCGCAACCTGCGCGCGGAAATGGTGGCGGACTACAAGCCTGGGATGAAGCTGTTCCAGACCGAGGTGGGCATCAGCTATGACCTCGGCAGCTCGTACGGCCCGAATTACCCGACTGGCAACATCCTGTACGCGCAGGCAGCAGTGGTGGCGCGCACGCACATCATCCTGCTGGGTGAAGGCGTCGACCAGACCTACGTGTTCTACGGCGCGGACTATCCGGGCGAAGTGGGCTACGGCACGTTCTTCGACCTCGCCGATGCACAAGGCGCGTTCGGTGCGACCAACATCAGTCCGAAGCCGGCCGCGATGGCAGTAAGCGCGCTGACGCACGTGCTGGACGGCACCAATACGCTGGGGCCGGTCAACGGCACGCCGTCGGGCGTCTACGCGTACTCGTTCCAGCAGCTTGGCAACGGTTCTGTGATTACGGCGCTGTGGACCCACAACAATAACGTGTGGAGCGCGAGCACGGGCTTCAGCGCGACGTATAGCGTGCCTTACAGCCTCGCCGTCGATGCGCCGGGCACCAGCGGCACCGTGAAGGTCATCGACATGATGGGCAACCCGCTGTCGATGAGCTACACCAACGGCACACTGACGCTCAACCTGACGGAAGCGCCGGTGTATGTGGTGTCGAACAACGCGACGGTTGCTAAAGCGAATGTGACGACGCCGGCGGGGTACGTGGCGAACTAGGCGCGCGGCAATGCGCTGCGTCAGCCTTGTGTGGACGGAGGCTGACGTGGCGCGTGCGCGGGTTTGTCCGGGTTTGGCAGGTCGCCTGCGATCATGCCGAACTCGACCGGATAGCGTACATAGAACACATGGACCCGCTCGGTGCGGACAATCTCCAGCAACCGTTCGGCTTCCTCTGCGGTCACCGCCAGAATGATCTGTAGCGGTTGATCGGTGAGTTTGAGCACATGGGCAGCATGACGTGCGCCCGCATGACCGACGCCCTCGGCGCAATTGATCACGGTCGCGCCGCAGATGCCCAGTTCGCGAGTTTTCTGCAGCAACCATTCACAGACGGTCTGATGACCGTGTCTACGGTTCTTCTCCGTGTAGAACGTCAGTTGATAGCCGTTCATGGCTGTCTCTTTCCCCGCTTCACCGGCTCTGCTGCATCTATTTCATTCTAGTGCATGGGTACCGCTGCGCTCGATGTTGCGGTGCGGGATATGGCGTGCGTATTCGATCGCCTCGGCGAGCACGGCGGCGATTTCGGCAATGCGGTCGCGCGTGATGCGGATTTCGATCCATTCGCTCATCGGCGCCTTGCCGTATGGCTGAAACGCGAAGGCGCGGCCCGCGTCGACCAGCGCGGCGGCGCGCCTGGCCGGGAGCTTGATGCCGATGCCGCTGCCGTATACGCAAAACGCCATGTGCGCGCCGACAAAGGCCGCGGGGCAGCCGAACATCGCGCCCTCATGCACCGATGCATCGATATCCCTGACCTGGGCGAACGCAACATCGAACAAACCCCGGTCATGCAATAGTCTTGGGAGACCCTTCATGGTTGCTCTCCAAAAATCGGTTCGTCCATGCCAAGCACTTCGTATTCGACGGGACAGCGCGTGTAGAAGAGTCGCACGCCGCCGCGGCGCAGGTCATCGAGCAGCGCATCAATACGCGCATCGTCGGCCGCTACCGTCACCACGACCGGTTGATCCACCAGTTCAAAAAAGCGCTCCGCGTGGTACTTGCCGTGCACGTCGATGCTCTCGCTGACTTCGATCACAGTCGCGCCCTCGATGCCCGCTTTGGTGACCTGAGTCAGAATCCACTCGACGAGCGTCATGCGAGCCTTGCGATGGCTCTGATTGTCCGCAAACACGGTCAACTGACTGCCTTTCATGGGGACCTCCATCGCCGCCGGTTGCTGACTCGTGGCCCTGTAGATAAGGATAGGAAATGGATCGGCACTGCGCACGAAACGAACTCGCCGTTCAAAAATATTGACCACTTCGGGGAGCCGGCCAACATGGCCCGCAGTGCTTACCGTGCGGTACTTTAGAACCTCGAACCGTACTGGATTGGGGCGCTGGGTACGAAGAATGCTGGGTCTCGCTTCGTGTGTCCCACTCACTTCAGCATAGACAGGAACATATCCGCCTGAAGCACGTCAGGACATATCGCCAAGGCGTTCGCGCATATGAACGCCGACCCCACGCTTGCCCCCATGCTCAAGGCGATGGGCACATGGTCAGTGCGGGTAGTGGTATTTGTCGCTGCGCTAAGCGAGGTGGATGTCGAGTTCGCGCAACGCAAGGATGTGGATGCGGCGATTGGGGAGCTCAAGAAGCTGGTGGCGGATGAGCCTCGGGTATTGACTGGGACCACGCTGGCGCCGGTTGTTTCGGTGGCGGCGCAGTGATGAGGGTGATGGGATGCGCCGACCAGCGGTGAAGAGTGCAAATTATGCGTAACCTATAAAAAAAGCGCCAGATGTATATTTTAATTGCTTCATGGCATCTATCTCAACGCTCTGTGTACCATAAACGGCAGGAAGTTGAGGATCATGCTTCCATAGGCCAGCTTGCATGCCCACGTGTCGATTCCACTGCCCCTCACGCGTCGTATAGGATCGGAGGACTGCCCTCCGCTTCTGGAGTCAATCATGCCGGGACAAACCATCCACCTTCATCGCGTGGTCCGCTCCACGCCCGAGCGTATCTATCGCGCATTCCTCGACGCCGACGCCCTGGCCAAGTGGCTTCCACCGAATGGGTTTACCGGCAAGGTCCATCAATTGGACGCCAAGGTGGGTGGCGGCTATCGGATGTCGTTCACGAATTTCAGCAACGGCATTAGCCACTCGTTCGGCGGGGAGTATCTCGAGCTGGTGCCGCACGAGCGCATTCAGTACACGGGTAGGTTCGACGACCCTGGCTTGCCGGGAATGATGCAGACCACGGTGTCGCTGCGAGCGGTGTTTTGTGGGACTGAGCTTAGCGTCGTTCAGCAAGGGATTCCGGAGGTGATACCCACCGAGGCGTGCTATCTCGGATGGCAGGAGTCGCTTGCATTGCTGGCCGCGCTGGTGGAGGCGGAAGTTCGTCAGTGAATGCACCGGCGGGGCTCCCGGTCCTCACACACCCTCTGCAAGGCGAGCTTCAAAAATTAGGCCTGGTAGCCAACAGTGCCGAGCTAAATTGCCCGCCCCACCTTCGCGCATTCACAACGGCTACACACGCACATATCATGTGTAGCTGCTCCATGAACACTGCGGCTTTCGAGCGTCGCCAATGCACCGATGACCTTAATGCTCCCGCTTATGCGGCATCCGCAATAGCCGCATCTAGCGGTCAAATACAGTTACCGGCAATGAAAAAAATCGTAGCAGTCCTCCTTGTTTCCCTGGCGTCTACCATCGCCTTTGCTATGCAGCCGCTGCCGTCGAACGCAGCATTCGACACCGGGTTTTCCCCTGACGGTAGCGCGCTCAATGTGGTCGTGAAGGGCATCGAAAGCGCCCGCGCTTCGATCCTGGTTGCCGCCTACACCTTCACCAGCAGGCCGGTCGCCACGGCCCTGCTCGCCGCGCAGCGTCGTGGCGTGAAGGTTGCGGTAATCGCGGACCGCGCGCAAAACAGCAAGAGCTATTCGTCCGTATGGTTTCTGGCGAACCAAGGCGTCCCCGTTCGCCTCAATGATCGTTACCAGGACGAGCACAACAAGTTCATGGTGATCGACGGTCTGCATCTTGAAACCGGGAGCTTCAACTACTCGGCGGCCGCCGCGAACAAAAACGCCGAGAACGCTGTCCTGCTATGGAACGTGAAGCCTCTAGCCGAGCGCTACACGGCCGAGTGGCAACGCCTGTGGCAGGAGAGCGCCGATCTGAAACCAGCGTATTGAGAAAGTTGTAGCAAGCGCAACCGAGCCTTTGAAATGTTCGATGCGGATGAGGTAATCGAGACATATATGCCGACTGGGCCGGCTATATGCGAGGGCATGCGGCGAGTGATGATGGCAGAAATTTGGCACGCACGAAGTGCAAAAACCCCCTCCCAAATGCAAAACAACGCACTACACCTCGAGGTGTAGTGCGTTGTTTCTAAAGCGATTCTTGGTGGGAGGAGGAGGATCGAACTCCCGACCTTCGCATTGCGAATACGAACAAGTCGACATTTCTTGAGGTAGATTCGCGCTGACAAAATTCAGTAAGTCATTGTATTTTAATGACTAGTGTCTTGCCTATCTTTCCATCAATGTTGATTCACATACCTTCATTGCCGCATAATCCGGTTACATGGCGGTTACACGAGGTTGCCGCCTTACGAACAAGGGGGTTAGGTGGCGAAGGTAAACTTCACTGCGGCTCGGGTAGAGGCGCATCGCTGCGAACAGGGTAAGTCGCAGTCGTTTCTTTGGGACAGCAAGACTCCCGGGCTCGGCTTGCGAGCCACAGCTGGCGGAGCCAAGGCTTACATTTTCCAAGGGAAGATCCATGGCTCGACCGTGCGGATTACGATCGGCGATCCGAGGAGCTGGACGATCGACCAGGCTCAGGAGCGAGCGCGTAGTCTCCAGACGCTTATTGACGGCGGTGTTGATCCGCGAGAACAAGAGGCAGAGCAGAAGGCCGCACACGAAGCCCGGCAGGCAGCGAAGCGCCGTCAGGACGTAACTGTCGGCGAAGCGTGGGAGCATTACTTGGAGCATCTGCGAACAAAGATCTCGCCCAAAACGAAAAAGCCGCGGTCGGAGAGATACATCCTCGACCATATCAACCTCTCGTCGCCCGGCGGAGGTATTGCAAAACGCGGCGGCAAAGAAAAAGTGCGGGGACCATTGGCTCCGCTCATGCCGCGCAGGTTGACCGAGATCACGGCAACATCCATGTCTGAGTGGCTCGAGGTCGAAATACCCCGGGGACCAACGAATGCTGGCCATGCGTTCGGCCTTTTCAAGGCGTTCATTCGGTGGTGCGACACTCACGAGACGTACGCGGGCATCATCCCCCAAGAGGCCTATGCTTCGCCAAAGGTCAAGGGCATTCTCCCTCGCAGCGCCGCGAAGGACGACTGCCTGCAGCGCGAGCAGCTGTCTGTTTGGTTTAGCGCAGTACGTGGTATCGCAAATCCAGTCATCAGCGCATACCTGCAAGGCCTTCTGATCACCGGAGCCCGTCGGGAGGAGCTAGCCGCATTGCGCTGGGAAGACGTGGACTTCCGGTGGCGGAGCATGACGATGAACGACAAAGTGGAAGGTACCGGCGGTCGGACTATTCCGCTCACTCCGTACTTAGCAAGCCTATTGTTGAGCCTTCAACGACTGAACGAGATCCCTCCCAACAACCGTCAAATCGCGCGTCTTGCACAAAGGGGCGAGCAGTGGGAGCCGTCCGAGTGGGTGTTCGCCAGCAAGACCGCGTCGGATGGGAAGATTGCTGAGCCGCGTCATGCACATAATCGCGCGTTGGCCCCGACAGGTTTGCCTCACCTTTCGCTGCACGGCCTGCGCCGATCATTTGGCACTCTGTCGGAGTGGGTCGAGGTTCCCGTCGGCGTTGTCGCTCAAATCCAAGGGCATAAGCCGTCCGCAATTGCTGAGAAACACTATCGGCGTCGCCCTCTTGATCTGCTACGCATGTGGCATGACAAGATTGAGGTGTGGATGCTCGAGCAGGCGAAGATCAAGTTTGAGCCCTGAAGCAGTGCACGGTGTGCCTCTTCAGCCACTGTTTCCGGCGTCAAGCGGCCCTCGGATGCCACCACCCAAGGCTGCCCCAATGTTTTTTCGCGACTGCCCTCGCCATAAAAGCGGAGGATCGAACTCCCGACCGCGATACAGGTAACCGTCGCCCGAATTGAGAAGACGAAGATGCCCCCAAAAATGCCCCCAACTTTGCTTCCCTGCCCCAACTTATCCGCCACGCTCCGGGGCACATAGAACGTTTTCAGATAGCATCCGCGTTAGGGCTGTGCCCCCGCAGCAAAACTCGTAAGACTCTTAATCTGTAGGTCGAGTGTTCGATTCACTCACGCCCCGCCAAAGAAATCAAGCACTTAGCCTAGGCATTGCGACTGGTGCTTTTTGCTTCCTGGCATCCGTGTAACCGCCGTGTAACCGGATTCGGTCAATTTGTCAGCCGAGTCTCTCTACGCTATCACTCCAGCAACGCGAAGACTTTCGCCGTCGCGATGCAGTTGGCGCCCATAGCTTTTCGCGCGGTCCTCAGTCGGTTGATCTGAAGTGCTCTCGATTCCGGTATGAACGGCTTGCGACGATCCCCACCGCCGCAATCCCGCGCTCGACGAAAGAATTCTTTTGTATGGCCGATAACCACCAAGGGGGCCTGGTCAGTACATGGCCGGGGTGGTCTCCTCCATAGCCATAGATTTCTCGGCAAAAAATCCAATCGTTACAGACGTTATTATTTAGTCGCCTCCTTAATCGCACACTCTTATACTTGTCGTGCACAGAGCAACATCGCGCGGCTGAAATTCCGACCAGACGGTGACGATTTGCCCGCTGCGCTGTAAGACGCGATGTCGTTGTTGGATTGCGCACTGCACTTGGTGCTTGAACTCTTCACATTGCGCGGGTATCCGGCAAGTTGTGTTCCAAAGGGTGCCCGCTTTCGGGTTACTTGTAGGGCAGCAACGGTCGGGGGCTGCTGGTCACGACAAACAGCAAGAGGCCAGAAGCTGACGCGCGACAATCGCGGCCCGGGTTACACCGACCCAAGACAGCACATATAAAAGGGGGCAAAGAAGTGCCAGTTCGCCACATACCATGCGGGATGCCTGTCAACGAAAGTGAATGCAAAGCCATCGAGCTATTGAAATCTAAGTTGCAGTCCCATGCTGACAGCTGGGTAATGCTGTCGAATCTTCATCATCATTCTCACGCAGCACGACTGTCCGATGAGATTGATCTGGTCTTGATCGGTTCGCGGGGCGTGATCGTGTTGGAGATCAAGCACTGGGACCTTGGCTATATCAAGTCCAACGCGATAACGGCGGACGCGGAGGCTGAGCGCATTAACGATAAAGCTAAACGAATCGCGGGCAAACTTCGGAAGGGCGGCAGAGAGAGCGGTTTTGTCACGGCCAAAATGCTACTGACCGCCGGAGGCACCGGTGTCAGCGGTGGCCAACGGCAACTCATTCGTGGGGTTCCTGTATTTGGCCTTTCTGAATGGAAGGAATTGATCGAAACTCCCGGCGTGGCAGTCTTCACGCGGCAGCAGAGTGAGGAAGCGGCGCGACTCATCGAACCTCATAGCAAGCCGGCACTGACGGGGCAGCTTAGACAATTTGGCGGACTCATCAGCCTCGAAAAAATCAGCCCGACCACCGAGTCGTTTCATCGGGTTTACCGGGGACAGCACCCCAGCCGACGCGACAAGGTCGTCTTGCACCTGTTTGACCTGTCAGCCAGCAGCGAAAAGCAGCCAAAAGACCTCGCGCGGCGTGAGTTTGATGTGATCCAGCAATGGCAAAAATCCCCCTTCGTGCCCAGCCTGCTGGATTCGTTTCAGGAAGCAGAGCAATACCCCGGAGAGCTGTGTTATTTCTCCCTTGTAGATTCCGATGCGCCGACCTTGATAAAGCGAAGTGAAGATGAAGAGTGGAGCCGCGATGAACGGATCCGCTACACACAAGACGCCCTGCGCGCCGTGCATGGTTTCCATTACCCCGAGGATTCGCAGCTACCCGCACTCGTGCATCGTAATATCACTCCGGAAACACTGCGTGTTCGACACAACGGCAAGCCCTTGTTCACGGGCTTTAGCTTTTCGCGCATCGCAGATGCACAGACAATCTCGCCCACTGATGCCCAACATTCGGTAGATCAATGGGCCGCCCCCGAGGTCCGCCGTGGTGGGCTTCCATCGGCAGACGCCCGTTCGGACGTCTACTCACTCTGCAAATCTCTGAGTATTTTATTTGCTGGTGACACCAATGCCGACTGCGAGGCCAGAACTTTACTGAGTATGGGCTGTGAGGAAAATGCTCAGAAGCGTGTGTCGCCGTTGGAGCTGGCGTCGGCCCTGGAATGCCACACATCCCCAGGTCCCAAAGCCAACAGCCCGCAACTCCCCGCCGCGGAGTTTTGGGACGAAGGTACGGTAGTGCCTTTTCAAAGCACGCGCTACAAGATTGTTAGCCGTCTCGGCAAGGGTGGGATTGGACAGACCTTTAAGGTGGTGGAACTGGCAGCAAACTCCGACGAACGTTTCGGAACCTACGTCGCCAAGGTCATTCAACATGAGGCAGATGCTATCGTCGCGCTGCACGCCTACCGAAAGGTGCGTGCTTACACCATACATCGCAATCTTTCTGCGTTGCACGAAATCGCTCCCGCATGGGAAGGGAATCGCTTTGTCGCCCTGCTGAAATGGGTTGAAGGTGTGCCGCTTCATGACCTGACCGGTGTGCTTGAGATATATCGCGAGGAACTGGCAGAGCCATCGGTCGAGGCACTAGCCCTACGCTGGGTGAAAGACCTGTGCGCGGCACTTTGGCAACTGCACCAAGTACGGCTGGTGCATGGCGATGTCAGCCCACGCAATATCATCGTGGAAGGCGGCAACGTGGTGCTGACCGATTACGATACCGTTGCCGATCAGGCCAGCGTGCCGCGCACGCATCATGCCTGGTATGCCAGTGATTCAGTGGAAGCACGCGCGGCCATCACGACCAGTGATGATCTGTTCGCGCTTGCCGCGTGCTTCTTTCACGTGATTTTTGATCGCGAGCCTTTTTTGTTTGGGGCCATACGCCGCAAGAATCAGGGCCTCAACTGGGAAAACATCGAGGCTGCCGAAATACCGCAGCTGCGGAAATTTCTGGATCGGGCCACCCATCCCAACCCACAACAACGCTTCTTGGATGCGCGTGACGCGTTGTCGTTCCTGACCGCCGAGGTGAAGACCGGTGGACCCAGCTCAGTGACACCCTCGCCGCCCCTCACTACCTTGAGCGCTCAAGTCGTTGACCGGCTCAATGACTTGCTGAGCGCCTATCCAGGCTCGCGCTACGGCAATGCAGAGACACGCGGCTTGGACTCTGACTTTGCCGCGCAAACCTATGTGGAAACCGGACTGGATCAGGCACTAAAGCAGGATGTTCAGGCCGCTAACGTGGATTTGATCGTGCTCTTCGGTAACGCTGGCGACGGCAAGACCGCGTTCCTGCAAAACCTCGCGAAGGAAGTCAGCGGCGATCTTATCCCATCGCAACAGCGCCTATGCGAAAGGCGGCTTGAAGCCGGACGCATGTTCAAGGTCAATCTTGACGGCTCGGCGGCATATCAGAATCAGAGTGCTAACCAGATTCTTGAAGCGTTCTTCAAACCCTTCCACACCTTGGCCCCCACGCACAATTCCACTCATGCCATCGCCATCAACAGCGGAAAGATGTTGGAGTGGTTAGACGAGCGCGACGACGACACCCCTTTCACCGAGCAGTTACGCGACTCGCTGTTTGGCTCCGAACGCAATTTCAAGGGGTCCCCCAACCCGCGCCTGCGCCTAATTGACCTCAATCACCGCTCACTGGTTGGCGGCATCAACGAAGGGAAGATCAGCACGCAGTTTTTGGATGCGTTGCTGGATCGCTTTCTGGGCACCCAGCTCAAACAAGACCCTTGGTCGGTCTGCGCTTCGTGTTCGGCGCAACATCGGTGCAGTGCGCGAGCCTCTATTCTGGAATTGCGCGACGCCCAACATGGCGCGCGCCTGCGGCGACGACTGGCCGATGCCCTACAAGCCTGCCACCTCCGCGGTGAAATCCACATCACCGCGCGTGAACTGCGCGCGGCCCTCGTGTTTATTTTCTTCGGTGTGCATGACTGTCAGGAACTGCATGACAACCCGGAACTCACGCCGGCACCCTACTGGGATCGAGTCTTTGCGGCTGAAGGCCCCGCCAGCGCCCAGCGGCAAGGTGAGTTGCTCAAGGAACTGGCTCGCTTCGACCCCGCACTCGACGCCAACCCCATCGTAGATAGGCAATTACTCGCGCAGCATGCAGCAGCTGTGCCGGGCACAGCGGATCGTCTGGCCTCAGCCCGCCGTCGCGCCTACTTCGAGTGGAGCGAGGCGGACTTCGCGCAGTTGCAGCTCTCTTCCGATGCGCTGCCACTGCACGGCGCACAGCATTTGGATCGCTTTCGTCTCGTGCCCCTAATGAGTGAACAAGAGCAACAGACGCTTTGCCACGCGCTGTGTCAAGGCATTGCGCGCCTAGAGAATTTGCCGGATCTGGCACACACCCGCTCCGAGGGGCTTCCATTGCGCCTTACCCCGCGCACGCCCACCGACAGCGCCTTCTGGGTGTTCAAGCCCTGGGCGCGGTTCACGCTTACTGCGCCGCTGCCCCCCGCGACGCAAGGGCTCGAAGTGCTGCACACGCATCTGGTGCTCACGTATCGCTATGCCAATGGCAGCGAAGAGCACCTTCCTATCGGCCTTGAACTGTTCCATCTGCTGCTTGAACTCAAGGATGGGATGCAGCTTTCGGGCATAGGACAGGAAGGTGTATTCGCCCATCTGGAAATCTTTGTACAGCGTTTGGCGCAGGAAGACAGCCGCGAACTTTGGGGCTGGCACCCGGAGGCCGATTCAGAGGTGATGCGGCTGCGGATTAGCTTGCAAGACGGTCGGCAAACGCTGATTCGTGAGCTGGCTCCTCAACTGATCCGGGAGCGCGCATGAGCAAGACCGCAAAGACCATTGTGGAAGATGTTCTGAGCCCGGCGCGCACACGGGAGCTCTGGACAGCCAATTACCTGCCTGCGCTTCCATTCACTCCGCAGGGCTTTGAGATCGGTGCCTTGCTCCCGGCCATGCTCTACATGGCTCGCTGGGGGCACCGACGCGGCAAGGGCGCATTCCGTGAGACCTTCGGACTGTTGAAGGACGGCAATCCCCAGCCCCCCAGCACGCAGGATGTCGCCGCGGGCCTGCTGAGTAAGCATCCGCAGGGCTTCGTCGGATTTGAGGATAAAACCGGGCTGGCCCAACTAGCTGATCTGCTGCTGAGCTATTGTCTGGAAAACAAGGGGCATGAGGAAGGGCATGAATCGCCAGTGCAGCGCATCTTTGCCACCCATTACCTGTCTAGCCATGTGGACTTGCCGGAATCGGTAGCCCATCTACGTGGGGTGCCGGAATTGTTGACCGCCTTGCTCTCGTGGACCGGACACGGCGAATACATCGAGCCCGGCAATAGCGGGCTGGGCCGGTTTGTCGTAGGTGATGGCTTTCAGAGTAACCCTCTTCTGAAGCTATTTGCACGACATATGTCAGTGCGCGGCACTCGCGTCTCTGATCTGGGTTCTGACAACTTTGACGAAGCTGCTGCCGACGATCTGGGCATCGACGAACTCTTGGCAGCGCGCATTGCACAAGCCTGCGGTCATGCCCCTGAAAAAGCGAGGGGAAGGGGAGAGACGGATCGCATCCCGAACCGCTGGCCGATAGCCGATGCCGCCGCCAAGCACCTGCGCGGAGACCTGATGAGCTTCATTGAAGTGTATGGGCAGCAGATGCCGCGACAGGCGTTCTTGCCGATGCTGGAGGCGGGTATCGCGTTGGGTTTGACCAACATTCTGCTCAGCACCACGACCTGCCTGTTTGAGTGGGAACGTTGCGGGAGGGTGCCGAGAGAAAAGGACGGCAGTCAAGCGCCTTGGTCACTTTTTGTGGATGCCTCGCTTGGGCAAGACAAGGCGTTGCGCGGTGTGTCGGAGTCAGTGATGTCGGAATGCGCCGCTCGCTACGAGCGGGTGCCGGTAATTCTGATGCAAATTCGCCTACTGGACGAGCGCGCCCGCTTTGACCGTAAGCTGAAAAGCGAACTTCCGTCGCCTTTTCCGGATGCACGTCCCCGGCTGGATTTGCTCGGAGCATTGCTACACGAGCGCCATGAGCGCGCAGATTCGATCCTGAAAGACCTTGATGAAAATTGCCAACGTCTGGCCGAAGCACTCACTGCTGCGGAGGAAGCATCAGGAACGGTGGAAACACTCCAAGTCACAAGCAGCGGTGTTGTCCAGCGGCTGGCGCAGGCCTTGGTGGATTTGATTGGGGACAAACAGCAAGGTTCGAACTTCCGCAAAGCCCTCGACGATTCGCTGATGACCGACCGCCCCAACGGCCTCGCCATTAAACGTCGCGTCCAGCGCACTGAAGACGGACGCAAGAGGTCCGTGGACTTGCGCGCCATCGTGCTGACCAACCCTATGCTGGATTTCCTAGTGCATCGGCATTTACGTAAAGACGGCAAAGGCCAGCCGGAACAGGTGCTCTCACTCAAGAAGTTTCTTGAAATCCTGCGCCTTCGCTACGGCCTTTACGTTGATCGCGAGCCGCCCGGCATCTCGGTGCCGCAAGACCTATTGCGCGCTAACAAACTGTGGCTGGAACGTCGCCTGCGGGATCTCGGCCTGCTGGTCGGGGTCAACGACGCTGAATCGATGAAGCAGCTACGCCCTCGCTTTGAGGTATCGACCGTGATGGAAGGAGAAGCAGATGCCGCTGCCTAGCAATGCCACACCGCTCTTGGCGAATGCGTTCAAGAAGCTACTGGGCCGCGCGACAGCCGGGAGCATGGCGTTTGTTCGCTGCTTGCCCGCCGAAGCGGTCATTGCATTGGCGGCTGATCCGCTGTTCGATGTGGCGCCCTGGAAAGTCGCTGCCGTTACCGATCACGCCGATGCGGCAACGCGCAGAATCACTGCGGATGTGGCTGTGGAATGGCGTGAAGACAAGGCCGACCCGGTGTTGTTGCTGGTAGATACTGAGACTGCCGGCGCCGGGATGGACGGCATCTACAGTGCAGCGCGCGAACTGGCCGAACCGCAATTGTTCGACACCTGCCTTCGGCTAGCGCACGAGAGCGTGCCTTATGGTTGTAAGCGTTTTGCCGAAGCGGCGCGAAAAAAGGCGCGGCGGACTGCGCGCAACCAATCGCTTTCGCCTTGGCAGGAGTTTTCCTACCTCTGCCGAGCCCGAGCGGGGCAGCACCTGCTGGGAGAAGCCCTGCCCGAGCTGGGTCTGTGGCCTATAGATACCGAAGAACAGGTGGAGGAAGAGGACATCGACCGCGCGGCCCGACTGGTGGAGCGCTTACTGCCGCGTCAGGGCAGCCGACTCTCCCCCGACGCCCGCGTCGCCGCTTTGCAACTACCCAACGAACAGGCGGATGACGCCCGCGAATTGGTGAAGTTCTTGAGCGAAGCCGAGCGCCTCACTCGCCTGGATGCCCTGAAGTTGTTGGAATCCAAAGAAAATCTATGGATCAACCGATTGCAGCCAGGAGTGTTTGAAACCCAGTCGCTGCTAAGCATTAGCTGGGTTCCATGGCGCGGCAAGACCGGCAGACGGCTGAACTGGTCTGGGCTGACGGAGAACGCTGACCAGCGGCTGGAATTGCGCCTCAAGGCCGACTACGCCAACGGCGATGACCCCAAGGATCGCGCCCGATTGGAAGTGCGTTGGAAATCAGACCCGGCGAGCTTGCCCAAGGGTGCCGTGGATTATCAGATTGAGATTCGCGCCGGCAACGATGTGCTGGCCGAAAAAGCTATTAGCCATGCAACTAAGCCTGATCAGCGCTGCGTATTCGTGCAGGACGACTTCGTCGAGTTGGATGAGAATTCGCGTTTCGAAGCGCAGGTCCTGATCCGCGCGCTGGCGGGTGATGGTGGCGAAGCGGACGACAGCCCCTACCGTGCCGTTAGCGAGGAGTTCGTAATTTGTTTTGGCGAGCGCGAAGCTGCCACCAAAAACAGCACTGGCACGGTGTATCCCACACTGGCCTTGGCCGTTGTGCAGATCGCGCCCGATGCAGCGGCATTCGACGTTATCGCCCGGAGCATCAGCAGCGTACAGGTATTCAGTCGCGACAAAAAGGGCTTCATAACGTGTCGACATGAAGGCAAGTCGGCGCGGGTGCTGTGCCCCAATTTGCTTCTCGACTTAGCGAACGACTGGGCGACACATGGCGGTGTGCCCGGCCGCTGGAGGGTGCGGGTGCGTGCCGATGGTACCGCTGCGGCCAAGCCGGATTTTCTCAAAATTGAGTTGGGTGTAGATGCAGGTGGCGAACGGTTTTCGCAAATTTCGACCGCATTCTGTAGATGGCTGGCGCAGTCCAGCAACGGGCCGCTCGCGGTGCTCTACTCTGACCAGAAGCTAGTGACGGATTACGTGAATGCCGCCACGGCCTGGTGGGAGACAGCCGCGCCGGAGGTTGCTTTGATGCATACGCTTGAAGTGATGAACGTGGCGGACCAGCGGATTGGTTTGATCGTGTTGCCCACACATCCGCTCCGTGTGGCTTGGCAACAAGGGTTCGACATGCTTGCTTTTCAGCATTGTTACGACGGAGGCGTCAAGCCCGCGCGAGTAGCCAAGCTCTTGTCTGCGTTATCCGGTTCGCAATATCCCGCCATGCTGCCGGGCCTAGAAGGCGGGCCGCCCTTTACATATGCGGACAGCTTGGGCTTCCATGCGGTGGCGATGACCACCGTGGATGATGCTGAGCCCAAAGCAACGGTCGCCTTACTATCTCGACTCTTGGCCGACGGCGACGCGCAGGACGAAGAATGGGTGGCGCCCTCCGTGGGCAAAAGCGCGGCAGACCTCTTGGGTGGGGAAATTGCAAGCTATCTGACGCTGCACCCCGATACACGACGGGTTGCTTTGCACGCCCTGCGTCCGGGGGACGGCATGTCGGTGGCAAGGGCTTTGGGGGCGGCGCTTCGCCGTGTGGAACGGTCCGACGATGTGGAAGATCAGGAATCGCTGAACGAGCTCGGCAAACGAGCTTTCCAGCTTGATCTGTATCCCGCAGATGCAGGACGGCATTCCTGTGGTCAATTTCTTTCGACTACTGCCGCGCGTCGTCGGAGCGGAGCGGGTTCTGTCCCAGAGGCAGATCGCTGGCTGTTGGAGAGCGTCCGTCGTCCGGGTGATGTAACCCTGCCTCGATTGGCTTGGGCACGCCGCACAGTCTCGGTGCCCCAAACGCCCGCGCACTTGGCGCTTGCGTTTGATTTTTTATCAAGCCGACTCGAATGTCGACCCGTCGAGTGCCTCACTAAAGGGTTGTTAGAGGTGCACGGCCTGGCGCTAACACCCGAACGCTTGTTTGAGCCCAAGCCGATTCCGCGCTGGATTTCGGTGGTGCCGACCAACCCAGACGGCGAGAAACACCCGGCCAACAGGGTGTATTCCGAGCGTCTCGTCAAGGCGCACTCTGCGCTGATGAAGGCGGTTGCACGCAATCTGGGCGGCGGCCCAGATGATTGGCCAGTATTGGTGACGGAGGTCACTCCCGATCAGGAAGATGCGCTCGCCCGCTTGCATCACCTGTGCGATTGGGTCGTATCAGTGGACCGCCACGCTGGGGCAGAGTATTTCGATTCGCCACGCGATTTGCCACGTTCATACGACGCATACCTGATCGACTGCGTCCCAGAGCGCGACGATCTCGGGTTTCTGCAACTGATTACCTCGACCAGCTCGCTGGACGAAATCAGACGTTTGCTTGACGCCGCGCTAGGCGAGATGGGGCTTTCCAGCAGCCCAAAAAATTGCGAGCTACTGCTGAATGCCTTGAAATCGCTCAGCGGGCGCTTGGCACTGCGTCTGACCACCGCCGGCACTACGATTCCGGAGTTGGTGGCACTTGCCATGGTGCAGAATCATTGCGCCAGTGCCGATGAAGCCGACGCCACCTTCCCGTCTTTGCGCAGTGGATTTTTTGTGCCGTTGGACGATGTCCCTGAACTGCTGAAAGGCGTGGGCGAAACTCGACCTGACACTGCTCAACGCGCTGATTTGCTGTATGTGACAACTGCCAGCAAACGCGGCGGCATCCGCTTTAGCCTGGTGGAAGTGAAGTTTCGGCGTTATCTGAAGACTGCGCGCAGCACCGATGTAACCGATGCCATCACGCAACAACTCGAAGCCTCGGGCAAGCAGTGGGAGGCACTCTATGGTCAAACAACGATGCCACTGGAAAAGACCATTCAACGTGCGCGGTTGGCAAGGGTGCTGCGCTTTTACTTGCACAAGGCCAGACGCCATGATCTATCACAAGAAGCCGCTGAGCGTATAGGTGTTGAGATTGATCGCTTGAGCAAGGAGGCGGCGAGCTACGAACTGATCAGCATGGCTGAGCAAGCCCGCCCCAGCATCGGTTTCGTGCTGTGCCCCGAATACACAGCACCGGAAGCAACGCGTATCGACGCAGATGGCAAAACGGAAATTTGGCTATTCGGGCCACGAGCCTTGCAAGTGCCGTCGCGCACGCCGCCCGGCGATCAGGCGACTTCAGCTCTGCACCATACGACGCCGACTGCAGCAGGTTCCTCGCCGATGGCTGAGACTGCCGAGCCACGCACTATCCCGTCCAACGGAGCCCACATCGTTCTAGGCGAGCAACTATCGAACGAGGAAAAGGTGATCTGGCAAGTGAGCACCCAAGGCAACCCGCACCTGCTCATCGTCGGCTTGCCCGGCATGGGCAAAACCACCTGCCTGATTGAACTTTGTCGTCAGTTGGTGGAAGCAAGGATCGCTCCGATTGTGTTCTCGTACCACGAAGATATAGATGAGAAGCTTGATGCCCTGCTGCCGGGAAAACTCAAGGCGGTCAACTACGCAGGCTTGGGCTTCAACCCCCTCCAGGTAGTCGGCTCAAGCCCGCTCGCCTACATGGATAACGTCGCGACGCTGCGAGACATTTTTGCCACCATCTTTCCGGACTTGGGCGATGTGCAGCTCGGGCGTATTCGTGAAGCGCTCAAGCAAAGCTATACCGATCGAGGGTGGAGCAACTCTAGCAGTGGAACCATTCCACCATTCAGCGCCTTTTTTGACATCCTTCGGGCGGAGGTCAAACCGGATAAAGGGGTCATGTTGCGCCTGAACGAGCTAGCCGATTACGGCTTTTTTTCGTCTACCAGCGGCAACGCCAGCCTCCTCGACGCCAATGACGCCGCCATCGTCAAGATCCACGGGACGCAGAACGAACTCTTGCAAAGAGCCTTCGCCTCTTTCGTGTTGCACAACCTGTATCAAACCATGTTCAGGCGTGGCCCGCAGGACCGAATTACTCACGCCATTGTGTTCGACGAAGCACACCGGGCAGCCAAGCTCAAGCTGATCCCAACTATGGCCAAAGAGTGCAGGAAATTTGGTTTGGCTCTAGTCGTGGCTTCGCAGGAAGTAAAGGACTTCGACGATTCGATGTTTACCGCCGTGGCCAGTTATCTGGCGTTAAGAGTCAACGAATCCGATGCCAAGAAAATGGCGCGAGTGATGGCACCCTCCGACAAAATCGCGTTGTATGCGGACCGGATCAAGCAAACGGAAAAGTACACGGCGTGGTATCTAACTGAGGGAATGAAGGCACCAGTGAGTACCAAACTTTCTACGCTCAAGTCGTAGCTTGCTCGCGACTTTCTCACGGAGCCTTTGGATTCGAGTCCAAGTTTTATCCTGTGACGCCGCGCACCTAGACGTAAGCGCCTCGCTTGGACCGTTCGGTTTTTTCTGGACGAGGCGGTGCGAAGCGGGACACGCTATCTCCTTTGAGCATTTTGCGTTACCCGGTAACGAGTTCGGATATATCGTTATCGGGCAACAACGACGTGTAGAAACCCATGGCACAAACAACAGCTGAGCGGCAGGCCGCCTTCCGGGCAACGCGGACGACGGCTGGAAGCGACGGCAATGGGGAGCGGCGGCTTGATATGTGGATGACCTCTGAAGCTGGAGCCGCTGGTAGTGCGGGCGGACGCGGCGATCGTGCGCAGGCTCGATCCGGACTCAGCAGAATGGGATGCCTACTTCCAGGTTACCCGGTAACGCACCAGCGTTACCGGGTAACGAACTGCTTTCCCGGGTACGGTCGGCTGCCCGGCTCGGCGCACGTGAGCCATACCGGGTAATCGAGGGATGCTGTCTACCGCTGCCTTTCAACCAGTCGGAGTAGTAGGTTGGGATGCGTTCTGTAGGTCTGCGGCAACGCGTCAGGGCAGCAATTCGTCAACGCGGTTGATTGGATGATCGGCAATACAGGTCAGCACGTGGCATAGGTAAGCGCGCGGGTCGATGCCATTGAGTTTGCCCGACGCGATCAGCGAGTACATCGCCGCCGCCCGCTCGCCACCGCTGTCGGAGGCGGCAAAGAGGAAGTTCTTCGACCCAGGGCCACACAACGCGGCGCACTTTCGGCGATGTTGTTGTCTACGGTGCGCCCAGCAGCATGTTGTTGAGCGCCGTCTTGCTGGGGACCTCGTTCTCTGCGATCATCCGCACGAGCACCCGTTGCAGGATGTTGAACGTCTGAACGAGGTGCGTCGTGTTGTGCTTCGGTTTTCCGTGCGCCGCGGCGGACCGTTTGTCGTACAGG
This sequence comes from Paraburkholderia phenazinium, assembly GCF_900100735.1. GTDB lineage: Bacteria > Pseudomonadota > Gammaproteobacteria > Burkholderiales > Burkholderiaceae > Paraburkholderia > Paraburkholderia phenazinia. The sequence continues at coordinate 194,393 of NZ_FNCJ01000001.1, forward strand.
TCGAAAATCTCGCGTTGGAGGGCAAGCCGCGCTTCACCGGGCCGATGCACGTACGACGCGATGAGCACCGACACGCGGAACCGCAGTTCCGAGGTCGAGGGCGAGAACAGCGCCTCAAGCGCGCCCCACAGCGACACGAGCGTCAGCGCGTGATGCGGGACGAACGTGGACAGTTCAAACGCTTCCATCGCCAGGCGGAAGTCCGCGTGCGATGCCATCAGCGAAACCGCGTTCGACCAATGTTTGCGCACCCACTCGAGGTGCGCCGCGTCATTGCCGGGGTTCACCAGCGCCAGTTCGACGTATTGCTTCGTGGATTCGACGGGCGTGAGCCGGATCTCCTGATCCGGCATTGACGCAACCTCGGAAAGCGAATGGCTCGATTGAACGAGGAACCGGATGGTTGGATCGACGCAAAGCCGCAGCACGCTCGTGATCGTGCGCGCGACGTCGTACGGCGTCAGATCGCCGGGCGGTTTGTAACCGCTCGGGATGACCAGTTCCGCGTGAACGTCGAACCCGTCATGGCGGGTCATCGTCTTCCAAGGTGCCGGGTGGTGCTTGCCAGGCGCCTCGGGCGGGTTGAACGCCATCGTGTACGAACTCATCAGGTGCGCATACGTGCGACGCAGGACGAGACCCTGACCAAGGTCGACCTCGCACCGGTCGGGCGGCAGGTTCAGGCTGGTGAGCCCGGCGTAAAAGGCGGTGTTCATACTCGATGGTCGTGCGGTGTTTGTGCCGCCCGCGGTGTCATGGGTTGAACCCTTCCTAGGCAATTCCTAGGCAGGGAAACACTGTGCCATCAGAGCGCGGAACGCCGCCTCGGCTTTCTCGAGCGACCTGCGCTGCTGTGCCGCCAGATCGGCGAGCGCCTGGCATTGTTCTTCGAACGTCTTTTGCAAGTGCTCCGGCGGCACGGGAATGCGAAACGCCTTCAACTCTTTGCTATTGATGTTCGATTGGCCGATCGCGCCGCGCGCCGTCGCGAAAAGCACCCGTTTCATGTGCGCGGAGTTCATGAACGCCCACACGTAGGTCGGAGACACGATCGTCCGGTCCACACGAAGCCTGATGAAGTACGAGGCGAGGATGGCAGCGGTCGAACCGTCCCACAGCCCTGTCTTGCCTACAAGCTCTTTGCTGTTGGTACGGTTGAACAGGATGTCGCCTTCGAGCAGTTTGAACCGGTCGATTTCCTCCGGCGGAAGCGACACATATTTCAGATCACTGAGTTCGAGATCCCCTGCGTAGGTCACGTTGCCCATCCGGATCATCGGCAAGCCGACCTGCTCGCTAGACGACTTCGCGCTGCTGCCGTAGTCCGCCGCCGTGATGACGTCGCCGAGCGTGGACATCGGCCAATCCTTCGGATTGGTCGCCGGATCACCGAAGATCCCCGCAAAGGTCGCAGGTACAAGACCCGCCACAACGCGCTGCGCGTCTCTTCGCAGTCGCACAATGCCGTCCGCCCGCGAAAGCAAATCGACTATCTCGCGCTGCTTTGCTTCCGAACACATCGGGACCGGAAGGCTTTCCAGGAAGCCCGACCGCAAACTATGAACAGTCGCGCCTTTCTTGACGCCTTGCTGGATGGTGAATGTAGCGCGTGCGCGCAGGAACCAGTACACGTAGTCCGGATCGATCTTGCTAGCGTCAGGCGTCAGCGCCTTGATGTCCTGGTTGAACGCGAGGGGGCGTGCCGCCTGAGCCACGGGCAACGTGTGGGCGAGGATTCCGGAACGCACGACCACGAGAATCGTCTTCGCAGGAACGAGGCTCGTCGCCGAGTTCTCGATCGCTTCCGTCGTTATGTGGTCCGCAGCATCCTGAATCAGGCTGCTCTTCATGTCCTTTGGTGACACCCAAGGAATGTCGCCCAGCCAGAAGGCGGCGTTTGCCTTGCTTGGGGTGCCGCCGTGCCGGATGGCGCACAGGTCTCGCAACGGCTGGGTGGTCATCGAATGAACTCCGCCCACGCCGTGCTCAGTGCCTGAACCTCCTCGACGATCTCGTTTTCTAGCGCCGCCAGTTCGTCAAGCAGTTCCTTCGGATCGCGATGCGCGACGGCCGTGTGGCTCTGCGGACGGTATTGCCCCGCCGACAGTTTGAACTCATTGGCGCGGAGGGTCGCTTCGTCAGCGAACCACCACTTCGCCCCCCACTCATTCCCCTCGCCACGATTCTGCCACTCGGTGAGCTTCGCATCCCGATCGCGGAATACGTTCGCCAGGTTGGGCAGGTCGTCGGCCTCAATGGGAACGTCGTGATTCGCGTCCATTTTGTAGCCGTCGTTGTCCGCGTGCATGAACAGGACGTTCTCCGTTCGGCCGCCCTTTCGGAAGAAGAGCACAGACGTCTTCACGCCGGAATATGGCTGGAAGACACCGCCCGGCAATGACAGGACCGCATCGACACGGTTGTTCTCGACCAGTTGGCGCCGCAGTTCCTTGTGCGCGCCGGTCGAACCGAACAACACGCCTTCGGGGACGATGACACCGCACCGGCCACTGGGGCGCAGGCTGTCGATCATGTATTTCAAGAAGAGCAGTTCGGTCGCCGTGCTGCTACCAACCTTCACGTCTTCGACCACCCGGTCCTTGTCCACCCGACCGGCGAAGGGTGGGTTGGCGAGGATCACGTGATAGCCGTCCTCCGGCAGACCCAGCGCCTCCTTTTGCTCGCGCTCGATGGTCGTCGTCAGCACGTTCCGAAGCCGTACCCGCACATTGGGCAGACCGCGCAAGATCAGGTTCATCGTCGCGAGGTGGACCATCTTCGGATCGACGTCGTTTCCGTAGAAGGTGGCGTTCTGCAGAGCGGTGTTTTGCGCGATCGACAGACGGTCGCCCGCACCCCGCCGTTGCTGCTTGCCGTCCATCTCAACCGTCTCAATCGCATTGGGCGACGAGTTCGCCACACGGATGTGGTTGTAGGCGGCGACAAGGAAGCCGGCTGTCCCTGCCGCCGGATCGTAGACGGTTTCCCCGATCTTCGGATCCACCATTTCGGTGATAAGCCGGATCACGTGCCGGGGAGTGCGAAACTGACCCAGTTCGCCGGCCTGCTTGATCTGCCGCAGAACATGTTCGAAGAGGTCGCCCTTCGTGTCGGCGTCGGCCGCGTCAAGCCGCAAACCATCCACAAGGTTGATCACCTGCGTCAGGACGGTCGGGTCCGTGATGTTCAGTCGTGCGCCGTCCATGAAGTTGTGCGCCGCGCTTTCGCCCATTTCTGCGAAGAACGGAAACACCTCGTCGCGCAGGTAGCGTACGAGCGTTTCGCCGGACATTGCCTTTGCCCACACCGACCATTTGAAGCGATCGCGCGGAATGGTGTCCTTGCCTTCGTCGGCATTGAGCGGGTTCTTGACGATCCACTCGCCAGCGAACAGGCTCTGGTATTGACGTTTCAGAACGCGCGCTTTCTGCGCGTTCTCGGTGTCGATGCTTTCGATCAGGTAGAAGAAAAACAGGAACGACAGTTGTTCCGCGTTTGACACCGGATCCGGATAACCGCCACCGAATAGGTAATCTCGAATCTGGTCAATCGACCGCCGCATGTTCGGCGTTAATGGCATAGGTCCTACCTTGCGTATTGTTGAGGTTAGTGCGCGACCGGTTGGTCGCTTAGAGCGTCAGGAGCGCTCGAATCGTCGATGGGAAAAAGCGCGGCGTTGAGTGAGGCGATGAGGTTTTGTACTGCCTCGCTCGATCCGAAGACCCGCTCTGCCTCGCGCAGCCCCCCCATCTGCGAAAACGTGTGAAAAAGCGCAAAGTGTTCGGGGAACACCTCTGCGAGGCCGTCGGCGTTGGCGCGGATCTGCGCGCCGAGGATGCGCAGCCAGCGGTCCTGTTCTGCCGTCACGGTCTGCTGCAACCGCCACGCTTCGAAGCGGGCACCCAGTTCTTCGGCGCGCTGCCGCGAGGCCTCCGGGAACTGCATGTTCCCATCTTCGTCCATGGTGATCCACTCGCGCGTGGTCGGGTCGATGTGATCGTCCACGTCCAGCGACAGCAGGCGCGTCGGCTCGTACTTCTTCGTTTGCGGCGTCTTCGATACCACGATGCCGCCCTCGCCGACCGCATCCTCGTCGCCGTGGTACGCCACCACGCCCACGAAGTCGAAGATCGTGAAGACCGGCTTGTTCTTCGCCTTGCGGGTGCCGCGGCCGCGCATTTGCTGGTACAGGATCGCGGAACGCGTGAAGCGTGCGAACACTAGGTTCACTACGTCCGGGCAGTCAAAACCCGTGTCGAGCATATTGACCGACACAAGGATTTGCGGGAACTGCTCTTTCTTGAACCTCTTGATCTTCGCCATCGCGTCGACCGTATCGTCCGGCCCTGCGCCCGACACCACGTAATCGGCGATGCGCACGTCCGGCGACGGCTTTTTGTCCGCGAACTCGGCATCGAAGAGGTTCGCCAACGTCTCGGCGTGCTTCTTGTTGACGGCGAAAACAATGGTCTTGCCGATCAGTGGCATCCGCAGCACGCCCTTGTGGTCCGTGAAGCCGTTCTGCAACACGTCGCGGAACTCGCGGACGATCGCGCGGTTGCGTTCGGGAATCGTGAAACGGCGCTCGAGCGCGGCCGGGTCGATCATGATCGGGTCGCGGTTCGCAAACAGTTGCTCGAACTCGGCGGAGGTCTCGTCGTCCATCGCGGACCAGTCGAGATCCTTGCGATTCACTTCGAACCCGCCTTCCGCAGCCGTTTTCACGGTTTTCGCCGCGTAGACCTGATACGGCACGAGCCAGCCGTCCTGAATAGCGTCTTTCAGTTTGTACGAGAAGGTCGGCTTATCGACCTCGAAAAACCGCAACGTGTCCCGCACAAACTGCTTGTCTTCCTCGTCGGCCTGCGCGTCGTCGAGGTTGGCGACGCAGGGCGTGGCCGTCAGGCCGATCTGCACGCCATCGAAGTATTTGAGAATGCCGGACCACTGCCCATAGATGCTCCGGTGGCACTCGTCCGAGATGATCAGATCGAAGTAGCCGGACGAATACTCGGTGTAGACGTTGATCATGCTTTGCAACGTCGTCACGGTGATCCGCTTCTCGTCCTGGAACCGGCGGCCCGCGCGCAGGACGTACGCCGGGTAGTCCGTCAGGTGTTCCGCGAACGCGTCTTCCGTCTGTTTCGCCAACGGGATGCGGTCCACCAGGAACAGCACGCGCGTCACCGCGTTGGCCTCGAAGAGCCGTTTGATCAGGGCGGCTGCCGTCCGCGTCTTGCCGGTTCCGGTCGCCATTTCGACCAGCAACTTGCGCCGGCCCTGCTGCATTTCCTCGCAGAGCTTGTCGATGCCCTTGGTCTGATAATCCCGCTCCACGATCTTCTGGTCGATCGGCACGGACAGCAGGTCCTTGCGGACGGTCAGGCTCGCGAAGCGGCGTTCGAGATCGTCTTGCTTGAAAAACGTCTTCACCGGATGCGGGAAGGCTTGCTTCTGCCACTCCCAAAAGAGCACTTCGGCGCCGTTGGTCAGAAAGATGTACGGGACTTTCAGGTGCTCCGCGTAGCGCTTCGCCTGCGCCGCCGCGTCTGCTGGGTTCGTCGTGAAGCGCTTGGCTTCGACGACAGCCAGCGAACGCCCATGCCGGTCGCATAGAACGTAGTCGGCACGCGTGCCGTCCGGCATCACCAACTCGTACCGCACCTGCGTCGGGTCGGTGGTCTTCCAACCCTGATCCGCCAGCAGGGCGTCGATCAGCACCCGGGAAAACGCTTCGTTTGTTGTCATGTCCTTGAGCCGTTGGGACTTTTGTCTATTTTAAGGGTGCGCGTAACGGGGCGGTAAGATTTTTCCCTGTCGGCGGTCCGCCAGTGTGGATCGTCGGCAAATCCGGGACGGGTGTGCGAGTTGCGAGCGCGTGGTTTGCCGACTCTGAGGCCACTGGCGCTGCGATGCAGTCCGAGATAGGTCAGCGCGTCGCTGCCGACACCAAGAATTTCGCAACGGGAGGGGCTTTGATTCTTCGCTGCAGCCCGATCGAAGTGGCACCGGTGAGTTGGACTACCGGAGCGGCTGCAATTAATGCAAGAGCAGCCATTGGATGCTTGGGGTTCGAATGTCTGAAAAGGGAACTGAGCCGGATGCCATAGCCGCATACCGGCCACCAGTCCCGATTCAAAATAAAAATAGACCTACATCACCCCACCGAGCGCGGCTGCAGCCTGTCGCTCCGCCACTGCAATTTCTCATTGGCGAACCCCATCAGGAGTGTCGTGATGCCCACCACCTCATCCCCCTTCGAATATCTCATCGTGTTCGGCATCGTTTTCGTGGCCGGCGTACTGACATCGGTCGGCTTCCGCCACTACACCGAGAAAGTCCGCCGGGAGGCCATGAGCCATGCATAACCCGCACCTACCTCATGATTCATTTGACCCAGACGAGCCGTACCAGGCCGGGCGCGCAGACGAACCGTTCGAACAGCGCTTCGCGCCACCGCGCGACAGTTCAGCCGCGTCGTCCGGCCCTGTGCCACACTGCCCGAAATGCCAGTCCACCCGCGTCGATGCGCGCAATCTGGCACGCAAGACGGGCGGTGCGATCGGCACCCTCGCCGGAATCACGAGCGGCATCGCGTTCGCATTGTCCGGTGCGGAAGCGGGCGCCACGGTCGGTCTGCTGGCCGGTCCTGCTGGCGCTGTCTGCGGCGCGATTGCGGGAGCCGTGATTGCCGGCCTGATCGGCGGTGCAGCAGGCTGCGCCACGGGCTCCGTCTTCGGCGAAGTCGTTGACGAAAAGGTACTCGACAATTTCCACTGTCACGCCTGCGACCACACCTTCAGCCGCGGCAAACCATCTGCCTGACCTGTAGTTCTTTCCTTCCGCAATTCCGCCATTCTTTCACTTCATCCGCATCTGCCTGGCCGCGTGCCGGGCTTTATGCCGTTTACAAGGAGCTATTCATGCATCTCGTTCAATCAATGGCATTTGTCGGCGACACCCCTTGGCACGGCCTCGGCAACCAGCTCGCCCCGAACCAACCGCTGGAAGTATGGGCCAAGGCCTCTGGCATGGACTGGAAGATTGAGGAATCCGAAGTGCGCTTTGTCGCGGGCACTTCGGGCCTTGGCTCCATCCACGCTTTCCCTGAACAGAAGGTCTTATACCGCTCGGACACGAAGGCACCGTTATCGGTCGTCTCCAGCCGCTATCAAGTCGTTCAGCCCGCCGAGATCCTGGACTTTTACAAAGACCTCACAGATGTGTCGGGCTTCGAACTCGAAACAGCCGGCGTGCTCAAGGACGGCAAGAAGCTGTGGGCGCTCGCCCGCACCGGCCAGAGCACAACGCTCAAGGGCAAAGATCAGGTGAACGCGTACTTGTTATTGGCGACTGCCTGCGACGGCACATTGGCGACCACAGCGCAATTCACGTCGGTGCGCGTCGTCTGCAACAACACGCTCTCCATCGCACTCGGGAACGACAGTACCGGCGCAGTGAAGGTACCGCATCGCAGCCAATTCGACGCCCAGGCCGTCAAACGACAGCTTGGCATTGCAGTTTCTTCCTGGGACTCTTTCATGGTCCGCGTGAAGGCACTCTCGGAACGTAAGGTCAGCGACTCCGCAGCCGAAACGTTTTTCCGGCGGGTCCTCACGTATCCGGCGGGCGGACCGAACATGCCGACACCGGCCATCAACGACAGTGCGATCAAAGCAGTGCAGACGCTCTACGCCGGTCGCGGCAAGGGCGCCACGCTGCCGTCTGCATCCGGTACGGCATGGGGGTTAGTGAATTCCGTCACGGAGTTTGTAGATCACCAGCGCCGTGCACACAGCGACGATCACCGGCGTGATGCAGCATGGTTCGGCGCAGGCGCCACCATCAAGCAGCGCGCATGGGACGAGTCCATGAAGCTCGTCGCATGAGCCCGTTTGCGTTACGGCATACACGCCCGGTCGGGATTCCTCCCACCGGGCGCTTTTCTTTGTGGAGGCGTTCATGTCTCAATCTGAAACAGCTGGATCCGGCAAAAACCGTCCGCCATTGCGTCTCGTGGAAACGCGAGACCTGAACCGTGACGACTGGCTCGCCGTGCGTAGGACCGGCATAGGAGGCTCCGACGCAGCGGCTGCCGTGGGACTCAACCCGTATCAGTCGCAGCTGGAGCTGTGGCTCGACAAGACCGGGAGGGACGCCGGCCTGCTACGGCCCGATCCGACAGACACAAGTGAACCTGTCTACTGGGGTCATTTGCTCGAGCCGATCGTCGCTGCGGCCTACACGCAGCAGACAGGTCGTCGTGTCCGCAAGGTCAATGCCGTCCTTCAGCACCCGACGATCCCTTTCATGCTCGCGAACCTCGATCGCGAGATCGTCGGCGTGCCGGGAGTGCAGATCCTCGAATGCAAGACCGCAGGGGAATTCGGCGCACGGCTCTGGCGCGAGGGCGTACCGGAATACGTGCAGTTGCAGGTGCAGCATCAGCTTGCGGTGACAGGAAAGCAGGCGGCGGATGTCGCGGTGCTGCTCTGTGGTCAGGCGCTTGAAGTCCATCGCGTCGCTCGTGACGACGGGCTCATCGCCAGGTTGATCCAGCTCGAGGCGCAGTTCTGGGAATACGTGACGAGCGACACCCCGCCGCCTGCGGACGGAAGCGAATCTGCCGACCGGGCGTTACGGCACCTGTATCCGGGCAATACCGGCACGGTGGACTTTACTGACGACCGTCGCCTGTCTGCGGCCTTCGCCGATCTGGTTGCCATCCGGGCCGAGATCGAGGTGCGCGAACAGCAGGAAACGTTGCTCAAGCAAACCATCCAGCAGGCCATGGGCGACGCATCCCGGGCGCGGTTCGAGGGCGGCGACGTCTCGTTCAAACGTAGCAAAGACTCGGACGGCATCGATCTGAAACGGTTGCTGGCCGATCACCCCGAGCTTGAACCGCAATACGCCATCAAGAAACCCGGCTCACGCCGGTTCCTCATTTCCGTCTGAGATACACAGGAGAGTAATCATGCTCAAGGGTCTAGCCATCACGCCGCCAGTCATCGGGCGGATTTCCATTGGCCGCGTCGTTGAAAAGAACGGCAAACGCCTGCCGGAGAAGGACGACCAGTTCACGATCACGAGTCAGGTGCAAAACCGGGACGGCTGGGTCCTGCACCCCGTCAACGAGTCGCTACGCAAAGCCAACACCGGCAAGCTGCGCGCGATCCCGATCCGGTTCATGTTCCGCGACCCCGCTCTGAACCTGCGCGCCGAGTATTCGCTGTTTGACCGCGACACCGGCAGACCGGTCTGCGTGGGCAATGGCGAAATGTGCAAACGGACCGGTGACAACGGCATCGAAAGCTTGCCCTGTCCGTCGCCAGACGGCTGCGCATTCGGTCAGGCGGGTGGCTGCAAGCCGTACGGGCGGCTCAATGTCGTGATCGGGGATGAAGACGAGTTGGGTAGTTTCATCCTGCGCACTACCTCGTACAACTCGATCCGGTGTCTCGCCGCCCGTCTTCATTACTTCAGTGCGGTGTCGGGCAACCTGCTGGCGTGCCTGCCGCTCGAACTGAAGCTGCGCGGCAAATCCACTACGCAGAGCTTTCGCACCGCAGTCTATTACGCGGATCTCGGGGTACGGGCGGGCAGTTCGCTGGAAGACGCACTCGCGCAGGCGCAGGAACTCGATGCGCGACGGCGGGAAGCCGGGTTCGATCAGACAGCGCTCGATGCGGCGGCGCGCGCAGGCTTCGCGAACGGTGCATTCGAGGACAGCCCCGACGAGCGGGCAGCGGTCACCGAGGAGTTCTACCCCGATGCCAGGACCGATCGTCAGGGGGCAACACAGGGTGCGACGGATGCGGGCACGACCGGTACGTCCGCCCCTGCGTCCTCGACGCTGCGCGAGAAGCTGGAGCGCAAGGCGGTGCTGCTTGGCGGAGCGACGGCATGACGGTGCCAGCCCGCCTGGCGTGCGTGCTTGCAGTCGGCGCAACGGCCACCGCGCTCAGCCTGTCGGTTCTGGCAGGCTGGCAGCGTGGGGGTTCGCTACCCGAACGGGTCGTGTGGGTCGCGGTCGGCGTCGTGCTGGTCGTCAGCGCGCATCTGCTACCCGCGCTCATCCGGCACATGCCGATCTCCGTGCGCGCAACAGGTAGCCTGCTATGGGTCGCGTGTCTGGCGACTGCCTGTTATGGCCATACCGTCTTCTTCGTGCTCGCCCAGCAGCACGCCGGAGAACGGCGGGCATCGACGGCAATCGCTGCCGGCTTTCCGCAGACCGGTCGCAGTCTGACCGCGGTAATGTCGGAACGGGCAACGGTCACGCGTCAGCTTGCGTTCGCGCGGATGCAGCGCTGTGCACAGGACTGTCCGGCACTGGAAGCACGTCGCGTCACGCTGGCGGCGAAACTCGATGCGCTCGATGCGGCACGCGACGACATCCGGCGTCGTCAGGCTGAGGACGACCGGGTCACGGCGCAGCGTGACGCGTTACGGGCCGATCCGGTCACGTCGCGACTCGCGGCGTTACTCGGCACGACTACCGCTCATGTCGATCTGCTGTCGGGGCTCGCGTTCGCTGCGGTCCTGGAAGGCGTCGCGTGCCTGTTGTGGATAGTCGCGCTGCGGTCATCACCCCTGCCCGCTCCAGTTGTCACCGCGACTCCGCCAGTCGTCGCGCCGCTGCCGGAACCAGTCGTTGACGTGACTCGCGTGACCCAGCCAGCAGTAACGGCAGTCGCGGCAGTGATGTCCGGCCACACATCGTCGACCGTTAGTTGCGAAACGGTGAGTAACAGTCACGAGACGCCGGACGCCCCCCTCTCGCAGCTACCCGTCGCGGATGCTGTTGACGTTGACGTGACGCAGCTCGTCCATGACATCGCGGCTGGTCGCGTGCGCGCGACGGTCGCCGATATTCGCCGCCATCTTGGTTGCTCCCAGGCCAGGGCAACTGCACTACGTCGACAGCTCGTCGAACGCAACGTGACGGCATACCCCAACGCGCTCGCTTCGCAAGCACGGTAGTCCCCTCGGACGCGTCCGGCGTCTTTCCTCATTCCCTTGTTTCAGCGACCTCGCATCCGGCTCTGTCCGGAGGCACACCCTCGTCCTTTATCTGGAGAACCCATGTCTGAAACCCGTTTCATCCATCTCCCGCCGCGCCCTTGCCCCTTACTGACAGGGATCGGTGTCGTGGCAGGCATCACGGCGATCAGCATCGCCGCTGCCCTGTGCTACGAACAGTACCGCAAGCGCGAACTGGTGCGTTCGCTCGCGTCCATGCCGTATGTAGCGTGCATCGCACCTGCGCTGAACACCAATGCCGCAATGCTACTCGCTGAGCTTGGGCGGTCCATCCCGTCGCAAGCCGTAACACTCCACCGACCTATGCCGACGCCCTTCGTCGGCGTTCTCTCAATTAACAGAAGCACGTAGCCGGTCACAACGCCGGAGGCCCATGCCCGTCTATTTTCTGGAGATTCCACATGAATCAAACCGCACGTCTGAAGCCGCTGTTTCATCCAGGCAAGCTGCTCATCACGCCCGCTGCGCTTGCTGCATTGCGCTCGAACGGCGTTCCCGTCATTAGCGTCATGCTGCGTCACATTGCTGGCGACTGGGGCAGCGTTTCCGATAACGATAAAGAACAGAACGACCTGTCGATCGCCGCAGGCCTACGCCTGCTGTCGATATATCGCCTGCCTGATGGCAACCGGATCATCGTGACCACGGAATGGGACCGCTCAACTACCACCGTCGAGCGGCTCGACGAAGTCGTAACCGCTCAGCGCGCTCAATCGGTGTCGACAACCCGACGCAGCTATCCAGCGTGGCCAATCGCGCAATACGTCCAGGAGGCCCATTCATGAGCCTCGATACGAAGAACGGTCCACGCTTTCCGATGGGCAAACCGGTTATCACACCAGCCGCGCAGGACGTACTCGATGCAGCGGGAATCTCGGGAGTTTTACTGCTCGCGCGCCACATTCGTGGCGACTGGGGCGATCTTTCCGTGGAAGACCTCGCCTCGAACGAACTGGCCTTGCTGACCGGTAAGCGTCTGCTGTCAAGCTATGCGCTACCGGGAGGCGGGAAGGTATGGATCATCACCGAAGCGGATCGCTCGGTCACGACGATCCTGCTGCCCGACGACTACTGACATGCTGATCCAGAAATTTCATCCAGGCATCCGCCTCGGCCAGCAGCCCGCACTCATTGATTCAGGCAACCCGCTCTTCAGCCGGCAGGGACATTGGGACGGCGGCAGCACCCTGCATTGCGTCGCAATGGCGCTTGCCATGCTCGGCAAGCTGTCCGATCCGGTTCATCTGCCGTATCACAGGACCGGCAATGAGGCCGCTGTATGGGATCACGCCTGGCAGCATTACCTGCACGGACTGACGCTCCCGGAACTGGCAAGTTTTATCGCTGAGCTGAATCTCGGCATCCGCACCGCAACGTGCATAGCCAGGGGAACGGAACTGGTGCGCTTTGCCGGACGCGAACTCGGCGCAGGTCGGCCCGTCGTTATCGGCTGGGGCCAGCAGCATCCGGTGAAGTGGCATGCCGCGCTCGTGACCGGCATCGAAGGAACCCGGAAACAGCGTGCCTTCACACCCCACGCGCTGTTGCTGCTCGACCCGGCGGGCAATGCCCCGGTACTGGCAGGATACAACGCCCGTATCGACGTGCGCGGGCGTGGCCGGCCGCGCTATCTGTCGCCGGACGCTACACGCGACATCACGTTCGCAGGCGCGCTGTCGGTCCGCAACGTCACCGCGCCTCCGTAGTCAGCGCAGGCGGCTGCGTTTGATCTCGGGCGGCGTCGCCGCGTTCGCGCGGCGCGCGCCGGTCGGCTTCAGCGACACACCGTCCAGCGGCACAAACAGTTCAGCAAGCGTCACATTCAGCGCATGGCAGATGTTGGCCAGCGTCTCGACGGACGGATTCGCAATGCCGCGTTCGATCGCCGAGATGTAGGTCCGGTCGACATGCGCCTCGAAAGCGAGCGTTTCCTGCGATTTGTCGGCTTCGTGCCGGCACTCCTTGATCCGCTTGCCAAGAGCAATCGAGATCGGGGCAGGACGGGCGGCGGGAGGTGGTGAGCGCTTGACGGTCATGGCGTGCAGGATGCCCACCTGTCGACTGACTATCGACGTAATAAACACTTCATTTGTTGTAGCATTTACTCTTCAGTAATACGATTCTGGGCCGATATACAGGCGATTGGACATGTGGGCGGCACCTGCCCGCGCGCCCCACTTTGTCGAGTAAACACTACAAAACAATGATGGCCTCGGGCGTCGCAGGGCGTGACTGGACGCTTTAGTGGTCCTGTCGCTCATCGCGAATGGCGCTCCCGGGCTTCTCATCCAGAGGAAAACAATCCATGAATTCATTGCGTTACCTGAACGTAACCCCGCAGTGCGGTTCGACCTGCAGTGCCATTGTCGCCGCACTGGAAACGGCCATACGCGCCGGCCAGACCCTGGCAGGCGATGTACTGCCCTCCCAACGCCTGATGGCCGACTTCATGGGTGTCCATAACAACACCGTCAATCGCGCCATGCGGGAAGCTGCACGACGTGGTCTCGTCAGTGCACGCACCCGCCTCGGTACGACGGTTATTGCCCGGCCAAAGACGTAATACCAGCGGCACTCGCCGCTTCATCGCCGTAGTACATACCAACCATCAAGGACTAAAGAAGAATGAAAATCCGATCCAATACGGGGATCGCACGGCTCGCGCTGTGCGCATCCATGAGTGTCATTCTCGCCGCGTGCGGCGGCGGCGGCAGCAGCGCGTCATCGCCGTCTGGGGCGAGCAGCCAGCCGACGACCGCCGCGGCAACAGCCATGACCGGAACGGTCGCGATCGGCACGGCCATGATCGGGGCGACCGTCACGGTCACGGATGCGGGCGGCAAGAGCGCAACGGCTACTTCCGGAGCGAACGGCACGTACAACGTCTCGCTGTCCGGACTGACTGCGCCATTCCTGATAACCGCGACCGATCCATCAGGTGTGTCGGGTACGCTGTATTCGGTGGTCGCCAGCACCAGTACGGCCAGCGGCGCGCCGGTGACGGCGAACGTGACGCCGCTGACGACGGCTGTCGCCGCCCTCATGACCCAGTCGGGTAATCCGGCCGCGCTGGCAGGTAACGCATCGGCCATCACCCCGTCTGCCATTACCGCGGCGGAAGCCACCCTCGACGCCGCGATCGCCCCGATCCTCTCGGCCAACAGCGTGGCGGCCAGCTTCGATCCCATCGGCACGACGTTTAGCCCCAACCAGACTCGCGCAGATGCCGTGATCGATTCCGTCGCAGTCACGCCTTCGGCATCGGGTGCGGGTCTTCAGATCACGAGTCTTGCGAACCCCGATACGGCGATCCAGCTCAGCTCCAGCACGACCGTATCCACGGCACTCGCAGCGCCCACCACACCAGCAAACTATCTGGCGAGCCTGCAAACTGCACTGGCAGCCTGTGCGTCGGACGTCCAGGGCGGTGCCACTGACACATCGGACAGCAACTGCACGTCTGCAATCGATGCGACTTACCTGAACAACGGCATCGGCACGGGCGTCGCCGGCTTCGAGAAGCGTCATACGCTCTTCGTCAAGGGCACGATGCTGACCGGCATCAAGACGGTAGCTTTCCTGCCCGCCGGTACGCTCGCCGGCATCAGCAATCCAGCTGCGCTGGTCTATCTGCTGATGACCGATCCGGACGGCATGCCCGACTTCGGCATGGATTACGTGCAGCAGTTGCCCAACGGCCAATGGGACATCATCGGCAACCAGCTGCAGGACAGCACCTACATCGCGTCGTTCCTCGGCCGTGTCCAGTACACGGATTCAGCGGATGCGTCCAATGCGCACTACGAGTCGGGTCTCGACATTCAGATTCCGTCTTCGGTGACGGTCAGCAGTACGACCACGGGCGTCGGTTCTGCCGTGGTGACGGGACCAGGCCTGCCCGCCAGCGGTTTGTGGTTCCAGACCGCAGGAAACGGCACGGGAGCGGGCTATCTGGAAATTCCGACAGGTATGCTTGCCGCACCGCTCACGAGCACCGGCAATCGAGTGAATGGCGGCATGTCCACGACCTACAAGTGGGCATGGGCACCGATCTCGGGCAGCACGACTTCGTTCTCGCCCAACGGTCTGCCGGAATATGCATCATCTTCTCAGGACGTCTCGACGATCACGAATTTCGGCGTTTACACAGTCACGCTGTACGACACGACCGGCACCGAGATCCGTTCGGAACAGATCCAGAACATCGCCCACAACTATGCGGCGGCGGCAGGCAGCACGGTAGCCTGGCAGACATTAGGCACCGACGTGATCGCGAATTACCTGACGCCGGGTGGTTCCGGTACGCAAAGTGCACCGGGCACGTCCGCTTCGCTCGATTGGACGATTCCGGCCAGTTCGTTCTATCCGAACTTCTGGGCATCGATCAACTCGCTCGGCGCCGCCCAGACCAGCATACCGGCCACCACGTATGACGCGACCGTGTGGGGATCGAGCAGCGGCAACACACCTTCGCCGCTTACCTTCAATACGTCGTTCACCGATGTGCTCACTTCAACTGCAACCGCGACGGCAGAGGAGGCCGTACAGGTTCAGCTCGGCTGGCAGGCAGATGGTGAGTATTACGTTAACTCCTGGCAGTACGGCAATCCGTAAGCAGCCATCCTGTCATCTTAGTCGTCCATCTCTCAGGAGGGGTTCGCAGTCGAAAACGAATCCCTCTTTCTTCGTATCAACCCATTTAGCCGCCGGTCGCGTAAGCGCAGTCGGCTATCGCTTCATTACTTTCGCAGGAAATCAAACCCATGAAGACAATTCACACGAAATCCGCATGTCTCGCGCTGTGCGCTTCACTTGCCGTGCTGCTCGCTGCCTGCGGAAACAGCACGCCAAGCGAATCCGATGCGAAACGAGCCGTTCAATCGGCGCTTGGTGATTGCAAATATGTCGAGATGTCCGATTTCAATCGGGTTAATGGCGTCGAAGATAGCGATGATCGCCATTACCAGGTCGAGGTGCAGTACAACCTGACCCTTAAAGCCGCTAGCGACCAAAGGGACAAGCTGGAGGCGTGGACAAAGAAGACGTCTGATCGCCAGGATCTACTCAGGCAGGAAATGCAGATTCGGAAGAACGATTCAGACAACGGTAGCAATGCCGCTGACGATCCGACACTGAAGGACGATGAGCAGAAACAGGCGGCACTGTATCAGGAACTCGTCTCGGGTTACGGCCCGAGAACGTTCCGCACAGAATTCGACCAAGCCTGTCCGAATTTCCCAGGTGATGTCGCCCGTGATCTTTTCAACAAGGTCAACGGTCCTGGATTCGACGGTAAGAACACCCTTCAGTTCCACTATACGCTGGGCATGATCAAAACCGATAACGGTTGGCAGCTGGATCGCTGACGCTGGGAAGGGTATCGCTGCCGCCTTGCTCGTGCTCGCAGGCACAGTCGCGCACGCACCTGAGACGTCGCCCTGGAGCCGCGCCCGCATCAACGAACTGATCGATACGTTGCTCGCGCTTGCCGTGGTGCACGGCTTTGAGCAGTCGGATGCGTTAGGCGAAATGCTAGCCTCTGGCATCTCCAGTAAACGGATCTGGACGATCGCCGAAATCGCATTCATCGAAGTGCCGCTCTCCGAGATACTCGATGCCATCCGGCGCACCCGCCTCTATACGGATCTGCAAGACCCTACGTGAGGCAAAAATAGCGGGGGACGATCGAAGGGACGGCATAGCCAGGTGCGCGTTGCGCACCTGGCGTGCAAACTCTTCTTCTTTTTTAAGATGGCACCGGCGATTACAATAATCGCTCCAGTTTCCGCAGTCGACCCAAAGCAGAAGTTCGGATGTGCGCTCACCAACGACTGCTACGCAGCAAATCTCAGTCGGTCGGTGCCACTCATCGTGCTTACTGCGACAGACCCACTGCGGTCATTGAGGCGCGAGCCAGAATGCAGTTTCAATGACCGGTCTGTAAGCGTAGGCCGTCGGCGCACCGGCGGCTAGGTCGAAGTGTCGACCGCGACGGCTACGCCTTGGCGGCAGATTCCGAGAGGGACTCGATGCGGCAGCCCATGATCACCGCATGAAGCGATGGCTGGCTCATGTCGGAGCTGCTGGTGTTCTCGCCATCGACGAACCAGACTGCGGCCTCATCGATGACCATCGCAACCAAGAGTGACAGTCCAAAGAAGATCTTGGGGCCGAATGGCAACAAGATCGGGCGTGCCACGTTGCGCATGCCACGCACCAACGACAGCAGCGTGTGATAGGCATCGACGGGTGACAGCACCTCGTATTCCAACTGCTTGGTCTTACGTTCAAGCAGTAGCTCCTTGTTCTGGGCCTGGACCTCGCGGAGGTATTTCTCCTCCGGAGAAGTGGGCACGAAGAGCCATGTGCCGCCCGGCTCTAAATACTCCGCTGCACCGATGGCTTTGCCTTTCTCATAGCCGAGGGCGATGACCAACTCGATCGGATTGTCCGGCGCGGCTGTCCAGCCAGCGAACTCGCTGTTCACCGGGGCGATGCGCCGAACGGCCGTCGACCAGTTCACCGGCGGCTTCACGAACCGCGCGAGGCTGTAGGTGATCTGCAGCTCGACGGGACCCTCCTTGGCCAGATCCTTGACCGCAGCAAAGAGGGCGCCGATGTGCTGCCGGGCTAGGCATGACAGGTCGATAAGGATTGATGCGACGCCATTCGCATCACGCGCCAAGGTGCGGACCGTGTCACACGCTGCGGAGCAGGTCAGCTGCTCGACCTGTTGACGGCGCAGCGACTTGGTGGCGGTGGTTGCAGGAGTGTCGCAGACGGCAACGACCCGCGAGCCGCCGGCGTCGATTTCGTCCTGCAGTAGATTGAGCATGTGGCTGCGGCGCGAACCAGAGTCCGCGGCAATGACCACTAGGGACAGTGCCTCGCTCAGGCTAGCTGTAGGCCCTGTACCCTCGATTCTCTTTTGGCTCAGGTTGCGGACAGCTAGTTCGCCCATAGGTCTCCCTGGATCAACTGCCCGGCTGGATTGGCGGTCGGATCGTCTTGGCTGATCGGTGTTTCCGGCTTGGCCTCCAAGATGGTCGAGAGCGATACCGACTTCGATTTCCGCATCGGCAGTTTGAAAACCGGGGCGAGCAAATAGGTCAGACGGAACCGCAAGCCACGCAGGGTGCGGAATCCACCGACGTCGGCAGCGATTTGGTAGCAGACGATTGCACCATGGTTCACGGCGATTCTTAAGGCATGTTCCACGTCGTCGCTGACGCGCTCATCAACAACGAACGACATGGGCGGGTCTTCGACGAAAGTCGCCCTGACGAGCCGGTTGTGGAAGTAGTCACCGATCTTGGACAGCACGTCGTAGACTGGCGTGGACGTTTTGATAGAGCCAAATTGCTCGTTGGCGACGGACTGCAGCATTTCAGCGTAGCGTTGGCAGTTCCATTGCACCCCTGCAGTCTGCTGCGGCGTTGGCACCGGGAACTGGACTTGATCATTGTTTGACATGATCCGCGTGATGAGACCGATCAACCAGCGCGGATTACCCTCGCTGATCGCCGCGATGGACTCCCAGCCGGAGTAGGCCGTGTTGAATGGCTTTACGCCCCGCTTCTTCCCAACACTCTTGCCCTTGTAGGCATTGCGGAAGGCCACCAGTGGCGCGATCTTGCGCAGGGTATTGCCGTGGAGATCGCTGGGCTGCATTCCCAACTCACGCGACACGTCGATCTGCTTGCGGCGCAGGAACTCCAGAAAGGTCGGATCTTTCTCGGCCAGCGCTTGGAACTGCTCCGTCACCCGTTTCTTATCGCGGCCTGTTAGGGTAAACAGGTCGATCTGCGCGGCGTCTTCGCTATCGTCGACCACTGCGTAGGCCGAGGTGCCGAAGACCTCACTCGGCATTTTGCCGGCGAGCGCAGGGTAGATACTGCTGCGCGACAGAAACACCTGCTGGCAGAACTCGATGGCCTCGGTTTTGTCCGCATACCAGAGCTGGACCTGTTGCACGTCATTGTTCTGGCTGGGTGGGGCACTGCCCTGCTGGTCGTAGAGTAGGTCTGGGCCGCAAGGAGCTAGTGCCACCTTCAAGAGGAGCTTTTGCGCGCCACTCGCGCGCATCGCGGCCAGCACAGTCTTCTGCAGGTGCATGGGCGCCACCTCGAATTCGTCGAGCAGTAGACACCAGCGGTGATCCGGCCTGCGATAGGTCGCATCAAAGGCCTGCAGCGCCTGCGAGGCGGACTCCAGCATATCGATGCCCAAATATTCCTGAGTTGGGGTACCAGTGAGCTTAAGCTTGGCCCGTAGCCGGGTGTCGCGTTTGATATCGAGCAGCCGTTCCCTAAGGGCATCGACCAGGCTGGCCGGGGATAGCGATACCGGCTGGACTTTCCAAAGCTTCGCAATCGTCGCTATGACCCGTTCTAGGTCAGCCTGTGTCGGCTTGCCCCTTGCAGTTTCGGCGCTCGGTTCAAGGCGAAGCACGGGGTTCAGTGCCACATGCCGGTCTATGCCGATCGCCACGGAGAGCAGCACGTGTGTGACAAAAGCAGCCTCAGAGAACAAGATGCCGACGGTCTCGTCTTGGCCAGCCTCGATCAGCGATTCGAGCATCGTGCCCCAGGCGATATCCGAGGGAACGTAGACTCCGGTGTAGCCAACCGTCTGTTTGTATAGCTCGGCGGCGGAGCCGGTCCACGCTTCCTGGCCTTCCACGCTGAGCATCTTGAACAGCGTCGTCTTGCCGCCGCCTCGCGGGCCTACCAGCACCGAATTCCAAGCGCCGGCCAACTGGGTGAACTTCGTGGATGGCACAAACGTCCTTGCCACCTCGGCGTAGGACATGGCCTTGGCGTTGAAGGGTTCGAGGAAGGTTTGGCGACTCATGATGCTGCCTTTTCAAGCTTCGTCCACTGGCCGCCCTTGCTGTCGACGTGGATATGCAAGCTGTGCCGCGCGCGCAGGCGCTGGCGAACTTGGTTGCGGGCCTCAGGAGGCAGTAGGTCGGCGTCAGGCACTCTGCGAATTACTTCGCTCCAATCCATGGGCAGTGGCGACAGCGCCGCGATATCAGTGATTACGCGCCCCGCATCTCGTGCGCCGAAGGTCGCGCCGTCGTAGATGCCGTCACCGTCCGGTCTGGCCGCCTCCCAGCCACGCCCGGTGAACCAGTCCCAGGTTCGGAACCGGCCCGTCAATCCGCGAGATTCCAAGCGGACCTTGAGCAGGTAGAACTGGTTCCTCACGGTGCCCTTGACTTCCTCAATGTGGATGGCCAAGCTGGCGGCGCCGAAAACGACGGGCTGAAGGCCGCTGCCTGACGCCTGCCCCAGTCGAGCCTCATGCTTGTGACCATGCACGACCAGCCAGTCGCCCTGGTCGGCCAACAGCTTCAGCAGTTCCTGTCCATTGTCGATGAAATCGTGGGCACCGGCACCATCCTGGGTATATGACTCCGGGGGGTGATGCATGATGGCCACGCTGATCCTATTGGGATCGCACTGCGTCAGCGCGACCTTGAGTTCGTCGACGGCCGAGGGCGGAAAGGTGCCCCGCTCATGCTCGAACTCGTCGTGACCGTGCTCGCTACAACTGTTCACGATCAGTATCTGATACTTCGCTGCCGTCACTAGCAACAGGCTGGCACCGAAATAGCGGACGCGGTGATCCCGCCCCTGCTGGTGATCTATGTCGCCGCGGGTCACGGATGGATAGGGCGG
Source organism: Paraburkholderia phenazinium (assembly GCF_900100735.1). Lineage (GTDB taxonomy): Bacteria > Pseudomonadota > Gammaproteobacteria > Burkholderiales > Burkholderiaceae > Paraburkholderia > Paraburkholderia phenazinia. Next base: position 215,125 of record NZ_FNCJ01000001.1, read on the forward strand.
GCGCAGGCACTTGAGCTGTTCGAACGGGCCGTAGCCGGCTTTGAGGTTGCGGATCACCGCCTTCTTAAACATCTCGTCTTGGCTACGTGACGTCACGTCGTGGTTGCCTGTGGCACTGACAACGTGCTCGCAGTTCATGCGCTCGCCCAAGTCGACCAGGTGCTTCCATCCGGCAGACAGCGTGGTGGCGCTGTTCTGGAAGGCAATGTCGCCCGGACACAGAATCGCGTCGGCTTCCAGTCCTTGGGCAGCGACCAACTGTTCGAGCCCTGCCCATGGGTTGGTGGTTGGAAGGTCGCTGGCCAGCTCACCGCTCTTCTTGATCTTGAGATGGGATCCGTGCTCTTCGGTGAAGTGCGGATCGCCCAAGATCGCGAAAACGGCCTCAACTGTGCCTTTCTCTTGCTCGGTAACGTTCTCCAAGACAACGCGCTCCCTTGAATATTGGTTTGTCGGGATGCTAACCGCACGGCCAGTCGTAGTTCGACAGCAGAACCTCGTCGGCCGATCTCCGGGCCGACGTGAAGCCTGCGACGTTGCGCGCAACAGTGAGATCACGGCGTCGCCACTTCCTGAGGCCTTGCAGCACGGTCGTGGCCGGGGAATAGGACAGCAGGATCTTGGCACCGCGGCGATCAGCAGACCGCAGTGCGGCAATCAGGCGACGCTCGTCCTTCTCGCGGAAGGCATCGCAGCCGTACTCGCCGCGGTCCCGTTTGTCACCCAGGGCGTAGGGCGGGTCGAGGTAGACAAAGTCACCGCTTCCAGCCTCGGACAGAATCTCTTCGAAGTCACTGCAGCGCAGCTCAGCCGCCTTCAGTCGCCCAGCGAACGCCTTGAACGCATCGAGGTCGGGCATGAAGAGGTGACCTTTGCCACGCGCCACGTTGAACTGGCCTGCGCGGTTGGTCCGATACACCCCATTGAAGCAGTAGCGGTTGAGGTAGACGAACTGTGCTGCGCGCTCGAAAGCGTTCAGGCGCGCGCGCGGGATAGCGCGGATCGCATAGTAGTCGTCCGGGGTGTCGCCCAGCATGGAGGCTCGTTCCCACACAGCGCGCGGGTAGCGCTGAACGATGCGATAGGTCTCCATCAGCGACTCGTTGAGGTCGCCAAGGATCGCGTTGTCCGCGCCCAGGCGCAAGAACAGCACGGCCGAGCCTGCGAAAGGCTCGATGTAGCGCTCAACGTCGTCGGGTGCAGCCGCGAGCAACACCGGAAGCAGCTTCTTCTTGCTGCCAGCCCAGCGAAGCAGTGGCTCGACCGCACCTGCGGCGCCAGGATTCACCACGGTGGATTTGGCTTGCATAACCCGGGATTATGTGCACGTAAATTTTGATTATGCAAGCGTCGTTTGCCGTTTCCTTCGCTGACGCCACGGTAGTGTAGAAGCGCTGGTACCTGTCTTGAGAGTGAAGCAGTTTGACGAATAGACGATCGTTGAATGACTGCTGGTCGTCGTTGCTGCTATTCGGGCCGGCGGCTGCGAGTGACTCATGGCAGTCTAAAGCGGTCAGACAAGAATAAATGCTGACCGGCAGCTTCTGGCCGCGTGCCGCCTCATGCAACTGGCATACACCACGTCACCGCCGTCTGGTTGCGATCGGCAGTACGCGACCCGAAGCGGTCCTTGGAATTTCTCCAAAACGGACACTTGATCTGTGGCATTAGCCGCCAATTTGTTTGATCGGTAATGCTGTCTCAATCACCTTATCGCCTTCGCGGTAAGCTTGATACGCAGTAGATCCTGATCGCCAAGAAAATACAGTGTCGAGAGACGTGCCGACATACAAGGCAGCCGCAAAGTCATCGATGGCAATCGAAGGCGGGATTTTTCCGGCCAGTTGGGCCGCATGTAACGTCTCACGTTTCTTTGGATCGCCGCTGTAATGAACGGCGCAGCCGCCTGGCAGCAGTCCCAGGCAGTCAAGTGGACGATAAGCAGCACCCCAGAACGAATCGGTTAGCCCCGCCTCGAACCAGCACATTGCGCCTGCACTCATACCCGCGAGCAGCACGCCACGCTCCCACGCCTCCCGCAAGACCGTATCAAGCCCCCACTGACGCCAGACGGCAAGGGCAGATTTAGTATTTCCGCCACCGACGTAAATAGCGTCCTGCTCAAGCAGCCTTGTGCGGAAGTCGGCGACGAGAATCGACCTTGAATCGGGTTGCCGAAAGAAAGCAAGATGAGATGTTTCACAGCCCATATTGCCGTAGGCAGCGTGGAATTTGTCGAGATGCGCGGGAAGGTCTCCGCTGGGCGTGGCCAGATAACAGATACGTGGTCGAGCCTTTCCTGTGAGGCTCATGACATGCTCGTCGATAGGCGATCGAGCGTCCTCCATCATAAATCCGCCGCCACCTATGGCAAGAATACGTCGCATTGATGTTCCGGTCATTGACTGTCGTTTGTCTCGTAAAACATTAGATATTCAAGGCCCGATTGTCGACAGAGTAGGTGGCCGTATCGAGCGGCTCATTGTGGCCGGCCCCCGCCTGTCGGCGATCGGCAGCACGCGATCCGCATGGGGATGGTCGAGTCGCTTGATACCAGTTCGTCATAGTCATCTAATCAGCTTGGGAAAGCTGAAAGACGTTTCCCTCGGGGTCCTCTCCGTCGCACATCAATTGGGCGAAGCCATCGTAGCGTTTCAGGTCACGCATCTGAACACCCGCACTTAACAGTTTCTCGCGCAACTCGGATAGCCGTGACTCCACCGAAAAGACGATTTTTGCGTTCGACGTGTTGGGGTGATTTGGTAGCTCGCGATAAGGCTCACCAACTCTGTGGAGAGCAATCTCAATCTCACCGGCTTTCAGCACAGCCCATTCGTTTTCGATTTCTTCGGCGACCGGAAACCCGAAATGGGTCTGATAGAAGGACTTCAGCAACTCAACATCGCGGACAAAAAGTATCAACCTGGACATGAGAACCGGCATTGGACTCTCCTATATGCTGAGATTGGCGACTCTCCCGGATTGTCGTCGATTTTGATGGAGCAGTCGACGGGCCGCTCCTGGCCCAGAGCGTGTCAAAACGCTGAGTCACCGGGAATTAACGAAACCTGTCTTGCCGCAGGTCTCGACTTTTCGATTGCGGCGATCCGAGCGTCAAATCACAGCGGAAGTACTGCGAAGGCGCAGCACCTCCCAACAGGCCTCACGCCCGCATCGCTGTCATCAACGATTCTGAACCGAGTAGCTTGATCACTCGCTTCATGTTGTACGCAAGCACGTGCAAGCTCATTTCTGTGCTCAAGCGCTCGATGGTCCGTGTCAGGAAATGAGTGGCGCCCATCCATGCCTTGATTGTCCCGAACGGATGCTCGACAGTCTGTCGCCGGATGCGCATCATCTCAGGTGCATGATCAAGTCGTGCCTGCATCTCATCGAGAACAGCTTCGTGTTCCCAGCGTGTCACGCGACGTTGAGGGCCTGGAGTGCAGTCCCCCTTTAGCGAGCATTGCTGGCAATTTGAACTCCAGTATTTACTGATCTTCAGACCGCGCTCAACAGTTGAGAATCGCCAGATTAGCCGCTGGCCCGCCGGGCACCGATATTCGTTCGTCTGTGTGTTGTAAATGAAGTCATCCTTGCCGAAGCGTCCATTAGCCGTTGCGCTCGATGTCACCGGTTTCGCAACGAACACGCTTATTCCGGCCTCATGGCATGCGAGTATTTCTTCGCTCTTGTAGTAGCCCCGATCCGCAACTGCAGTGAGCTTGTCGACGGCCATCTCTGTACGGGCAAGCTTCGCCATCGACGTCAACTGATCACGATCGATGCCATCATTGGTAACGACGTGCGCGACGATCAGGTGGTGCTTTGCGTCAACCGCAGTCTGCACGTTGTACCCGACAACGCCTGATGCACACACGCGTCATCGGGCTCCAAGCGAAACCATCCTCTCGACGAATCCGGGATCCTCGGCAAGCGCCCCCATGTAAAACGCCGTTTCAAACACATTGCGTGCGATAGTTCGCGCCTCAACGAACATGCCACGCTCCGAGAGCAAGATTACGCCTTCAAAGGAACTTATCGCCCGCAGCAAGAGGGCCGTTAACGTCAGTTCCTGATCTGATGTGGCCGCTCCGCTGGTCTCTCGTGCTAGCTCCAGCGCCAAGTCTCGTAGTCGAGCGGCGTGGTCAAACAACGCACAATTTTCCTCTTTGTTGTCCTTGATCCAGTCGTTTATGGCTGGATTCAAGAAGCCTTCGCCACGAAGGTTCATATAGTCCCCAAGGGATTTCTGACAGATGAGATCAACGCCTTGCATAGCTCCAGTATTCGTTCCGAAAGGCATCATCTGCAGCAAGGGCTCCGACCGCACCTTTTCAATGTTCTTCGAGGAGCACACGGGCCTCCACATCGACGATCAGAGGTACCGCGGGTCCGGCACCTCGAAAGCCAACCGGATGCGAGGTTTCTGGACCGTCGAACCGGATCACGTGGTCGCCAGAGTGTTGCTCGCGATGATCGCACATGCGACCGAGTATGAATGCGTTCCTGCGGACATGGACGACGCCCTATTTGCCGATGTTCACCGGATCATCGCGCGGCTCAATCAGAACCCGTCGAGCCCTGTCCCGGAGGTGGACGCTTTCACCGCGAGCGTCAACGAACTGGACTTCGAGGCGGCAGCGAAACACATCCGGACCGCGATCGAGCAGAACGAGCCAGCCACGGCCTGGATCGCCTGCACGTGTTTTCGATGAAGTTCCTGCGCACGAACTGCGAACGCCGTGGCATCGAAGTCGCCCGGGACAAACCGCTGCACAGCCTTAATCGATCAGGTAACGCAACGGCACCGCCAGTACTACAGTCACGGCCAGCAACCACGCAGGCTGACATCCGTTGATGAAACGCTTCCACAGGCCGGTAGATGAGAAGCGCGCGGTCGTGATCTTTCCGCCCACCGGGTACGAGGACTGGCTGGGATGCCGGAACCCCGACGGAGCGCCATCCTTCTCCTCGTTTTATCCGGCGGAAACGATGCGTGCCGAGCCGTACCCGCTACCGCCGCGGAACCCGCCGCCTGGACAGGCGGACAGCTCGCAACCGTCGCTACTTTGCTGACCCGCTCAAACGAGCGGCCATATGAGGACACGTTCATCAGTGGTGAACCGCTCTTCTCCCGACCGAAAAGCGCGCCGGTGGGCCGAGGCTAGCTCAACACATCAAGCGATGAAGGCGTCTGCGTCAAAGGACACATGCGGCCTAAAGGCGCTCCAGCGTTTCGCGCATTTCTTCCGCAAGGCTCGCATCCACCTGCTCTAGCACTTTCGCCACGGCCCACCAGTTTTTGGCGCGGAAAAATTCGGTGTGCAGAAAGCCCGATTGGATACCGATGACGCGCATGTTCGATTCGGCTGTCCATACCTTGTTATCGGACTCAACAAACTGCCAGACAGAGCATCCACTCGTGCCACGTAGGTCAGGCGTCTGGACCTGATTGCCTGACCGCTTTTCTGACGCTGTCTTCGCATAGTCGAAGAATAGGTCAAGCTCCTTGACTACAGGTTTCTCTGCGTGTGCGGGAGCCTGAGGCAGCATGTGTGAATATGCTTGGAGGAAGCGGCCTTTGATGTTCCCCTCTCTCACCCACGCGTGCTTCTCGTCGTCACTAGGGTACCCTGCTAGCAAGTATTCGGCGCCGGGGTTTGCCATCTCCGGTCGACCCACATTCGCCAACGACAAAAACTGCCAGCCCTTCTTCAGTTGACCGATTGTCTCTGGCGATTTGAGCTCCATCGCAGCGACGTCTATGTGTTCCTCGGTTGGAAGGCAGAGATCGAAGTTGCCGAATGTATAAAGCGCTCCTCCCCTTCGGTCACCTGGGTACGCGAGTTGCCGTCGGTATTCGTCCGACAGGGGTTCAAAAATGTGACGGGCCGTTATCAGAAAATAGCGACCTCCAATCTCGAACAGCGAGCCCGAAGCATACGTTGCGGATCCCTTTTCAGCGTGGTCGAAGATGATCGGGACGGTCACGCTTTGGGTGAACTGTTCAATTAGAGACGTCTTGTCCATATGGTCAGGAATGGGGTAGTTAATTTGATAGTGCAATCTATAGCCCACCCGCGCACGGCGCACGCCGTGAGTGGAGTAAGTTTGACTCTGGTGCTCCACCCGACAATTTGGGTTCCAGTGCGGCAGCTCCCACTTCAATGCTGAGGCGCGCGCGGGCACGAACAATACCCGTCGTCCAATGTGCTCGTAAACAGCAACTGGCGACAACGCGAGATGCGTCGGGCGATCGCTCCATCCGGTCACGAACCGACAGAACACCGTATGGGCTAAGCATTAAGCGCACGCTCCGGATCATAGCTGTGCTTGAAGTCCTAGATTGAGCTATTGTCGAGTAAGAGGTAAATCGGCCCCTCCAACTGGTAGCCGAACGCGTAGTGTTTAACAAACCGCATGGCCTGATCGAAAAAGGTCCCAAGCTCTTTGTCAGACCGACCACTCATCATTGCTGTAATCTCGTCTATCAACGCCTGCTTCGTTTGCGCTGGTGCTTCGAACCTTCCAGCAGCGGCCGTCACTTTCCTTTCTTATGCTGAGCTACCATCGGACCATGCACATCAAACAATGCACGTTTAACGCGCCGAAACGTTGAGTCGGGGAGAGATCTACCCGTTAGCTCTTGATATGCCTGAGAGACGTTTGGGGCCAGCAAGACGGTTGCCGAATCGTTTCCCACGTCGAAGCGAAGGACTCTGCGATCAAGCAGGAGATGCAAGTCCGAGCGCAACAAAATTGCATTGTCGACGAATTCGTCCCCTCCAACATCAACACCTCGAATGTGCGCGGCCTGCAACACTTCGGGTTGCTCTTCACCGGATAACACGCAGCGTCGGTCCAAGCCTAAAAGGAACTCCCGAAGCGGATCCTGCTTCGGCCTAGCCGCCCGGGATACCAACTGTACTTTCCGCCCTCCCGAATTTCCTCGGTACAGCACCTTCACTCGAAACGGGCCAATACGACGCTGGTGCGCGTTGTCATACCACTGGGCGATTCCTTGCCTCTCCGAATGCCTCCACGTTATAACTGAAGTGCCCCAAGTCTTGACTTCCTTCTTGACGCTTTCGTCTGTTTGAGCTTCTTTTCGGTAATGCAGGCGAAGCTCAACATCATCGCCCTGACGAGTGACCGTGGAGGTCGTAACGTAGGTGACGATTTTTCCTTCGACAATCCATTTCTCGAACGTTCCGTGAACGGCCGTCTCGTTAGTAACGTTTGAAGTGTCGATCTGAACGAACTCTGTTCCGTATTCCCATGAGATCTCTAATCCCTCGCCCAGCACATTCGGCTCCTTAATTTTTAAGTTTTCGATTCGCTCATTCCCGAAGACGAACGACGCTAGCTGCGCACTGGCCTCCTGAAACGCCTGTTTCCCCAACCGGAACTATGATCTGCCGAGCCTCCGCTCAGCCCTTCTTGAGACGACAGTTCGCTCGCCACGCCCCCGGACGATCCGGATCGTTCTAATCGGCAGAGTCATCGTGCTTCTTTTGTCTCCAGCACGACGCGACAAGTCCTTCGTCGCTCAGCACGTACAAACGCGACCATATGGCAAGCCAGAATTGAAACGTGACCAGCCACCGGGCACTCATGACCTTCCCGATTGACGACGTCCGTTGCCTAGGCCAACTGGAGGAGAACCGCCAGTATTCTGCGATGTTGCCTTTTGCATAGCGGATTTCGTTGCAATTCCACCAACGGCCCCATCGATAAACCCAGCAATCGTTCAAAAGCCAGTTTTGCATCAGATGTCCTTCAAGCGAATCCTCCAGTTCCCGTGACCGTCCATCGGGATAGTGAATGCTGCAATTTCTGAGCTGGTACGAATCGATGGTAAAGAACACGCCATGCTCTGATCGCTCAAGGACGTCCAGGCTTGGAACGCTGGACAGTGCGCGAACAATTGGACGGCGGTCAACGCGGTGAAGGCGGATCGGCTCTTGATAGCGGATACCGCTGCCCACTGCTTCGAATACTAGGTTTACCGCTTCAATTTCGCTATCGGTAGCTCGAAAAGCGATTCGCGAGGTTCGAGGCTCGGGGTCTGCCGGTTGCGCAAAATACAAGGAGTATTCAAGTTCGTCGCCCAGCGGGCTCCAATGAGCACCCAACCTGTGACGCTTGGCCCAGAGTTCGTGCGATAGGCGATAGGTCGAAAGTAGAAGAAACTTGGTGATCCGGTCGTAAAGCCACCTCACGACGGAGCGAAGTGGCCCGAGTGGAATATGAATAGCCATGGTTGCAGCGCTTGATCCTTGGAGTAACAGACGTTGCGACAATTGAGGCTCACATTCCCTGCTTACTTCGAGCGATACCACTTCGCGACCCGGTATCCGGCATAGCCCAGACCAGCTGCCACAACAACAGGAGCGGCAGCGGTGATGACAATTCCGGCAGCCATACCGCCGCCCACCACGCTACCAATTGCCGCGAGGCCTGAGGTAATTCCCGCAGCGCTCAAGCCCGCGGTACCTGCAGCGGACACGACGGCAACTGCACCACCCACACCAGCGGCAGCGCCGCCGACGCCACCAACCACCGCGCCCGCCGTTTCAACGACAGCGTCGTTTTCCTTTACCGACATTTCCCATCTCCCAGAAATTAAACCGTATCGCTTGATTGCGTTGACGTGGCCGGCATCGCCGAGCCACAGCTCATCATCAGCAAACCCTCTGCTAATGACCGTATACGGCGGAATTCGAAGAAACTTGAGACGGGCACAGCAGGTAGCTAATACAGGAATGTTTATATGAGCGCGGTCGGCAGCCCTTTCACGCCTTTTCGCGGCCGTCCCGGACCACCCAGGCGTTTCTTGCGGATTCTGCCCTTCGTCAACAGCTTTGACTTTACCTTGGGCTTCACCCTCACGCGCTGACCATCCTTGGTGAAATACCATCCCGCATATCGAGCGAGCGTCCTGACTTGCGACGGCTTACTGCCATTGATCCGCCCCACCGCCCATCGCCCCTGCTTTTTCAGTTCCTCTTTCTTCGGATTGATGTGGCAGTTGTGAACATAGCCACGGTCCTTCGTGATCTTCTTCCAGTACCGCTCGATGCGCCTCACCCAATACTTGATGCTCTGCACCTTCTGGCCATCGAAGAAGAAGATGCAGTGAAAGTGGTACGGACCATCATCCGAGCGTTCGAGCTTCACGATATAGCCGATCATGTGCTCGAATAGATCCTTGTCGACGCCGTACGGGTTATTGAAGAACGTCGCGCGGTCTCTCAATGCGATTTCCACATCGATTCTTGCCCTGTTCTCCGCCAGCTTCGCTCGCTCGCGCTCCGCATCTTGCGGCGCGGTCCAGGCGCTCGCATCGCCCATCTCCCAGGCCGTACGCACAAGGGTGGCGTCTTCATTCGGCGCTACCGTCAGATAGCCCATATCGACCCGTACCGCTAACATCTTCGAGTACTTCCTGGCTAATTGCACAACGTATTTCCGGATTGATTTTTTCTCATCTTTCAATACGGCCTTCCAGTCAGCCATTTTCTTTTTGACGTTACCGGCTATCGCCTCACATCGTAGAAACGCTACAAAATCGTTGAACACCTCCGCTTCGCACAATCCCTCTTCCAGATTCCATCTCGCACCTTGAAATATGCAGTGTCCGATTTTAGGATGCTTGCGAAAGCACTCAAAGAACAATTCAAGATCCGGACTGTAAGACTGGCCTTTCCAGTATAGATCCATGAACTGATGGCATTGACGGTAAAAGCTCGCGAGATGCGATGCGTCCGTCACCTTCTTTCGCTTTCCATTTTGCTCGACATCGAACGGCATCAATTTCGAGTACAGCACTGCATCCATGAACTTGATCAGCCGCTTGAACAGCCAGCCGTAGTCACCCGTTTTCCACGTCCGGTCTTCTTTGGTTCTGTGACCGAAGCATACGTCTTCTTGCTGGGCAAGCTGCTGGAATGTTTGATCAAGTATGTCCTGCTTCTTTTCTAGGATAAAGTCATTCATAGCAAATTTTCCTTTCTCTTTTACATGATTTAAAGTTTTCCCTTGTGATGAAGGTAGCATTATCGAAGAATGAATTATAAAATCAACACCTCCAGTAAATACAACCAATGATCTCACTAGTTACCTAAATTCACTACCGGATTAAACACAGGCATTCCATGCACACGTAGTCGAGAAAGTGGAAAAGATCGATCATTATTCACCACATAATGATTAAGAGTTGTCCCGACATTTTTTACCTGAAGGCATAAAACGAATTCATCGACTGGACGCCCAATCCAGTGCGATGCACCCGTGAATTCGATACATGCCAAGCTGCACCCTGACGGGCTAGATGTGCAAATGGGCTGAGGGCAATCCTGCTGGACGGCCAGAACAGCGCTGCAGACTATGGCCTGAAGCAGGTATGTTCAGATCGAAGATCGCCGCAACCGTGACGACGCGAAACTGGTTACGTTCGGCACACGTCGATCTACGAACCACAAAGCAAAGGAACCATGCCCGCCCTCCCGGATTCGAGGACGGGCATGCACCGATGGACGCCGCGCTTTACTGATTGCCGGAAATACAGTTCGGAAGTTCTGCCCAGAGCGCATTAAACAATTGTTGCCGTTCGGGCCGAGTCAGATCACCTTCGTATCGTCCGGTCACCAATTCAACGGCGTCGCCATAATAAATCACGGCTTCGTCGTCTTCGCTACCTGTAGGTGGAGGACGACGTGCGATCTCGCGTTTAACATCATCCAACGCATACCCGAGAATTGCAGCGACCATGCCGTCTTGCGCCTGCGGCTCTTGCAGCGCGCCGCGACAATCACCCACGCTCGCTTCACCAGCGATTGATGCGGTCGGCAGTGGCACACCGGCAAGCTCCCGGTACTGCCCAACTTGCCCAACTTGCTCGGGTTGTTCAACCTGCCCATGTTGCTCAAGTTGCTCACCGAATCGCGGCGTCGAGAACGCGCCATTCACCGGCATCGGGTATTGCGGCGGCATCGCCGGCGGATATTGCATATACGGCGCTTGCGGCGAGGGGTAGCCCACAGGCGGGGCATATGCGTGACCAAGCGGATAGGGCGAGTTGGGCATGAATGGAGCCACACCCGGCGTACCCAACGGGCTCAAACCGCTCGCCGGGTCGGGCTGGCCGAACGGAGCTGAAGCACGGCTATTCAACGACCAGCACCAGTGATGCATGCCGGCTGGACGGAACTTGTTCACCCCCATTTCGTCAGACGCCCGCCGAACGGTTGCCCATGACAGACCCGCATCACGAACTAGATGGGCGATCTCGTCGGTCGGCCTGGGGCCACCCGCAAGCAGGCTCGTCAGGAAAGCGGCAGCCTCCTGTTTACGGTCCTCGCGACAGGGAGCGCTACCGCCTTCGGCATCCCCAAGAATCTCCCGCGGCGAGCCCTCAAGCGGGCCATCCCAAGTGACCTTCGAGCTGTCTGCGACGAGCCCTGGGACGATCGGAACCCCAACCTGATCGATATGGTAGGCGAAGCCGCCCTCCACCGGACCGAGGTTAGACTTGGCGCGCACGAGCACACTGCGAGGGGGGCCGTCCTCACCTCCGCTCTCGTCTCGCGCCACGATCCACGCGATGCGCGACAATGCACCGATCGCCACACTGCCGTTGACGCGCTCAAGCGGATCTTTCTTTTTTGAGCCCTTGTTGACATGCGTGAGACCAAGGATCGCACAACCGGTGCGTTCGGCTAGCGCGACCACTGGATCAAGCGCCTTTCGTACGCGGCTATTGTTGTTAGATGCCGGAATCGCATGGGCGATCGAGTCGATGATGATGAGGACAACATCGCCGCGCTGGGCTACTGCGGCTTCCAGTCCCGGCAGATCGGTCTCAAAGTCGAAAGCACGATTACGGCCGCGCTCTTTCCTGCCATACAGCACCAGGACATGACGCAGATCAGCACCCGCTGCGACGAGGCGCGGCATGACCGTATCTTCCACGCCGTCCTCGCAAGTCCACATCACAACGGTCCCCAAGGGAGCAATCGTCCCGTCCGGCAAGGTGCCGCCACGTGTAAAGGCTGCGCCAATGGCGAGCGCCAGTGTGGTCTTGCCCGTCGATGGCGGCCCGGCGAGGATGTGGAACTTGCCTCGAGCGAGCCAGAACTTCCACAGCCAGAGAATCGGCAGCATCGGGATTTCGCTGGCGGGCACGAGATCGACACCGTTTCCGCCACCATTGAAGTTTCCGCCACCCATGAAATTAGCGACCTGCATGTTGCCCCCCGCTGTTCTGGATGATCACCGCACGCAGCGCCAGCAGTTCACGGCGCAGCTTGACCGCCGTCTCCTGGGCGCAACCGAGGTAGTTCCGGATATCCGCAACAGTTGCCTTGACCTTGCCTTCCGAGACGTCGCGCATCAGATGCATGAGCTGGGTATCGATCTCGTTATCCGGGCAGCAGGGCGTAATACGGTTGTCGGCATGCAAGGCCTTGTCCGCCTCAACGGGCACACGCTCCACGGTAGTGGCAGCGACGGCAGCAGCGATCACGGCGTCACCACCGCGACGGCGCACGGGCATCACCAGGTACCAGCCAAGGACACCAATACCGTCGAGCACGCCCGCGTACAAGAGGCCGAGGAGCAGGCTCACGCTCGTTTTGCCCAGTCCCGTCAGGTCCGAGAGTCGCGCCGTTACCGGATCGTCGCGCATCGTGTCACGCAGTTGTTGCGTCCGCTCGACCAGTACCGCCTGACGATCTTCGGCCGCTTCGCGCCGCTTTGCTTCGTCAGCTTCGATCGCGAGCGCATCGAGCATCGCAGTAAGCGTCGTGCGGCGCAAATGCTCGCCGGTGCAATTGCCGTGGCAGGGGTGAATCTCCAGGAGGGACAGCATCTTGCGCGCGCTCGCCTGATCCTCGGTGATGGCCATCAGGCTGCGCCCCGGCGTGTCAGGCAGCGGTACAAGCATAGCGTCTGGCACGCTTTCGGCCCTCCGCGCGCCCGCATGCTGCTGTGCCAGTTGGAAGAACGAGATCTGGCTGCTAAGCGTGACCGCCAGACCTGCCGCACACAGGACAGCCACGGCGCCACGCACCGCGAACAACTGTCCACGGCTCAGCGCAGGCAACAGATGCAGGCCAGCAACCGTCACGACCGGAAGAGCCGTGCAAGCCAGCCGTTCTGCGAGCGAACCGCCACGCTCCAGGCCCGAGAGCGCCGCGATGTAGAGCGACGTCGCCGTTGCCGTGCCCGCCAGAGTCACTTTTGCAGCTTGCAGCGAATTGCGTTTCACCAAGGAGAACGACGCACGGCTGTCGCCTGCATGGTTGCCCTCGTTATCGGCCGCGGATGCGCGATTGAAGAACGGTCGAATGAGCGCGGCCATTTAGATTACCTCGCCGCGCAGAAACATCTCGACGGCCTCTGCGTCCCACATCAAACGGCGGTTGGGCAGTTTGACGGGCCTCAGGCCGAAGTACGATCCCGTCTGTGAATAGCGTTTGCGGACCGACTGCGCGTGCAGGCCCATCGTATCGGCGAACGCTTCGGTCGTGAGGTAGCTGTTGTGCTCGGCCGGCGCCCACTGCGGTTGAGCCGGTGCGGCTGCGACGTGCCCCGTGATCTGATGCGGATTTTCGGCGATGACCGCCTTGTTTGCGTTGCTCAGCATGAACCTCTCCATAAATAGCGAAATGTCGTTTCGCGCTTTGAGGAGCCGCAGAGCCGGTCAACGTCGACGACCGTCAAGCGCTTTCGCTCCACAAATTTCAGCGCAATACGAACTTTATGGAACACTTTCGGCTCGGTCGCCTCGATGTACGCGAATGTTCGCGGTCGAGCGCCATCAGACCTGAAAGAGGCTATGGGAAAGGAAAAAAGGGATGTGGGAAGAGCTCACGCCGAAGCTGGAGGAAGTTCAGTGAGGAGGCAATCTTCAGAGTGCCGGGGTGACAATGGCTTGGCGGGATAAAATTTGGGGCAGATTTCTCCACCCCAATCCGAAAAAAGCGATGCCGGTGTGCCGGACTACTATCGTGGAGCGAAGTGTTTTGCTTTTAGTCTATTCAGTTGCACACGCAACGAGTCCCGTTTGAGGATATACAGGCTTTCGTCTTCCATCCTGACGGGCAGCGTTTTGCCGGGGACGTACTCCTTATTCAACCTGTCGATCGCGCCTCGATCAAGCAAGATGCGGATCACGCGGGGGAATACGACCTCGATAGCGTAACGGTCCTTGCCCTCGGAAACTGCTTCGCGTTGCGCCTCGACAATGTCCGCAGCCAGCGGATGCCAGCTACCATCGTCCCCGATATCGGTCAGCTTCTGAAACGACTCCACGATGCCAGTCGGAAGGATAGCCTTGTTCGACGCGATTCCGTGCAGCTTCAGGAATGCATCAAGCCAAATCCGGTCAAAGAAACGGATCTCTTCATTCCAGCATAGCTCTTCGAGCCATGCCACAAAAACCACCGGATCGAGTTCCAGCAGGTACTCGTTTTCATCCTCGCATTTAGTGTCCCAATGCTTGAGCACCCTTCTTGCATCCAGAAAGCGCGTTGACCCGGTCGTCGCAAGCATTTCACCGTCAAGTCCGCGCAAATGCTTCAGGTTACTCTCCGGGATGCTTTCCTCGCCAGCTTCGTCTATTTTCCATAGACCTTGAACCAGCTCTTCAAATTGCTTCACCCAGAACGACGGAGGTCTCTCCGAATTTTCAGAGTCGTCGGGAGCATTGGTCCAGTATTCCGTTGGAACAATTCCCGACAACAGCAAGGCCCCCATGATCGGAGTCCATTTCCCGAAGTCGTAGTAGTAGAGCTTCGCCGCGTGGTCCACCTTCAGGTTGAAATCGATCGCCTCGGATCCTGGGAGAGTTGTCGTGGTCACCATGGTCGTATTTGAGTGAATGTTTTCGATGTATCTCAATGAAATGTTCGAGACAACATACGCCTCCGCCGTAACCAGTCGCCGATCGCTCCCCCTGCTGCGCGCCGATAATCCGGTAAGGCTGATCGCTCCGAACGGTGGATTCTATCGTGCGTCTAGGCACTTTGGAGGGGCATGGGCGTGCCAATCGAATGTCGACTAAAGGAAAGGCGTAATCGGCGAGCTTTGATGACGCCGCCGTGCTGAAAAGCTCGATCGGACCGGCGCGTAGCACAATACGGATGTATCTGCTCGCGACGACAACCCTATGCCTGGCGTTTGCGAGTACTGTACGGACCAAGCCGACAATACCTCGGAAGAGATCCCGGCTTGTTCCAGCATCCACGCCTCGATCTTGTCATGCCACATACGGAGCAGGTCAAGCGGGCGACGTTTATAGTGCTTCTCGACAATGGCGGACGGTTTGTGACCCTGTAGCGTCGACAACCAAGTGCGGCTGACGTCCCGGGTGGCAAAAATTCCTGCGCCAGCCAACCGCAGAATCATTGCCGCAGGATCCACACCCGGCGAGGTTCGGCGATGAGGACGTGCCAGGACGGGTCTATCCAGGCGTTGACTGGTTGACCACGGACATCTCTACTAGTGGACCAGTCACGGCAAAACACCTGCGTGGATGAAGGACACCACCAATCGTGGCGCGTAGCTGTGAGCGCGTCGACCGCCCTAGCGGTTTGCGCTGCGCATTCGACAATCGATCGAGGAATCACGTCGACCTGATCAGCGCTCGACTTATAACCGATGAGAGACCGATAAAGCCGGAGCCAATCGGTCTCAATATCCGTGTCGTCGCACCAGATCAAGAACTTGTCCGGTCGAAGTTCGGTCGGCGTGACTTCGCCGTTTTCCTGATCGTCTTCGCAGCGCCAAAGCCACTTCCCGCAGATTCGGCGAGCGTCGGAAAGCGCTCATTGCCGGCGCTCAAGAAGATGCGGCCATCAAGGCCGACGCCGCCATTCGGAATTTCGGCGCAGTCGGGCGGTGGATGAATCCCCGACACGATCAACGTCCCATCGATGGGCGTCCAAGTCGGCTGGTTGAGGTACTCCTTCAATACGGCATAAAGCTGCCTCGCGGCAGCGATGTGTTCTGGTGGTGATTGGTCTTTCGTCATTGCCCGTCGCAGCACTCCGATTCGCGAGGCCTATCGCCTCAAGCCACGGATTCTTCGCGTACTTAGCCGGCACACGAAAGAGCTATACGTGCGCCGGTCCGGTACTGTCTAGGTCTCATTTGAATGGCTGGGCGAGACAAGAATGCGCCCGATTGACCGCATGGAACGGCATGGATCGAAGTTGACCAAAACCGGTTACACATCGGTTACATGCCCTGCAGAAACAAAAAAGGGTTACAGGCAAATCAGCCGTAACCCTTTGATTTTATTTGTGGAGGAGAGGAGGATCGAACTCCCGACCTTCGCATTGCGAACGCGACGCTCTCCCAGCTGAGCTACCCCCCCAAAGACCAAATTATTCTAGCACAAGGATTTTCGCTTTTGCCAAGCCCCCGAGTGCCTCAAAAAGTCATTTCGAAGGCGCGTTGGCCAGCACCCAATCCACCACCGTACGGATATCCGAATCGCTCATTGCCGGGTGGGCCGGCATCGGAATCGCGCCCCACACACCCGAGCCGCCGTTCTTCACCTTGAGCGCCAGCTTGACCGGCGCCTGGGCATCGCCCTTGTACTTCGCGGCGATCTGCTGGAACGACGGGCCAACCAGCTTGCGATCCACCGCGTGACAGCCCATGCATGCGTTCGACCGCGCGATGTTCAGACCGCGCGGCGCATCGTCAGCATGCGCGCTCGCAGCCAACCCGGCCAGCATCAGTGCAGCCCCCAAGCTCAACAAACTCCGCCCGCCATCGCGAGGCGCAAAAAAACCGCCCCGCTTCATTGGCTCACCTGCGGATTGCCCGGATGCACCTGGGTCGAATTCGTCACCGGCGCCGGCGGCTGCTGATCGAGCGGACGCGAACTCACCGAAGCATCCGGCACCGCGCCGACCGTCGCATCGGTCGTCGGCGGAGGCGGCGGTGCAGCCGGCGCGCTGGCTGCTGCCGCAGTCGTTGCGGAGCCGTCGGTCGGCAGGATGTACTGGAACACCTTCACCACCTGTGTCACGCCAGGCACACGGCTCGCCACGTCGGCGCCGCGCGCGCCTTCATCGCGAGTGACCAGGCCCATCAGGTACACCGAGCCGTTCTCGCACACCACCTTGAAGTTGTTCGCCGAAATGTTCTTCTCGGCAATCAGGGCCGTCTTGACCCGTGTTTCAAGGTACGAATCGTTGGTCCGCGAGGACAGCTCAGCCGCCGGCGCAATCGTCAACTCGTTGACAATCGCATTGACGTTGTTGAGCGAGCGCACAATCTGCTCGGCCTTCTGCTTCGATACGTCGTCCGGCACTTCGCCGGTCAGCAGCACGCGCCGGTTGAACACCGTCACGTTGACATGCGCCGTTTGCGGCAGATTCTGGTTGATCTGCGTGAGCGATTTCACCTGGATCTCACGATCTTCGGTTTGCGCACCGAGCGTGCGCCGATCGGTCGCCATCAGTGCGCCGCCGCCCGCCGCGCCGGCCACCAGCAGGAAACACCCCTGCAACGTCGCGGACAGCCCGGCCGCCAGCCCCACCACCAGTGTGGTTCTCACCAGTGTCGTCTTGATGCGAAATGCGCTCATCAACTAGCTCTCCTTCGGAATCAGTCTTCGCCCAGCAACATGGCATCGATGCCGTCGCACAGACAATGGATGGTCAGCAAATGCACTTCCTGAATGCGCGCAGTGCGATCGGAAGGCACGCAAATATGGATATCGGTATCGGCCAGCACCTCGTGCGCCTTGCCGCCGCCCTTGCCGGTCAACGCCACGACGATCATCTCGCGCTCGTGCGCGGCCTCGATCGCGGCCAGCACGTTCGCCGAATTGCCCGAGGTCGTGATGGCGAGCAGCACGTCGCCGGGCTGGCCGAGCGCCCAGACCTGCTTCGAGAAGACCTGCTCGAACGCGTAGTCGTTGGCGATCGCGGTGATGACGGAGGTATCCGTGGTCAGCGCAATCGCCGGCAAGCCAGGCCGTTCGCGTTCGAAGCGGCCGATCAGTTCGGCGGCGAAATGTTGTGCGTCGGCAGCGGATCCGCCGTTGCCGCACGCAAGAATGCGGTTACCGTTGGCAAGCGCCATAAACATCGTGTCGATCGCTGCGGCGATCGGCATCGACAAGGTTTCGAGGGCTTCGAGTTTGACCGCCGCGCTGTCGCGGAAGTGCTGTTGAATGCGTTCGACTGACATCGAGTCTCTATCTTTTACCGCGTATGGACCGCTCTCGCGCGGCCCTGTTGTGAAGACATGTTGTTGTAGCTGAAGGTGCAGGCAGCGCCCATGTATGACCGGGCGCGCAAATGACGCGACGCCGTGCCACCCGCACGCGAGCGCAAGTTTATCGCACTCAGGTGCAATCTCCGCGTAGCGCCTTAGACTTCGTCGGCGCGAAACGCATCGCGCAGCCACACGAGCCGCCCGCCTTCGAACGCGACCACATCGAAACGGCAGGCCGGAGCGTTGCCCACGCGAGTCGCCAGAAAATACCGCGCGGCACGCACCAGCCGTTGCCGTTTCTGCCAGCCAATGCTCGCGGCCGCACCGCCGTAGCTCTGCCGCGCCCGCGCGCGTACTTCGACGAACACCAGCACGCCGTCGCGCTCGCGCATCACCAGATCGATTTCGCCGCCACGGCACACCACGTTGCGCGCGACCAGACGCAAACGCTGACGCTGCAAAAACACCAGGGCGTGGGCCTCGAAAGCGGCTCCGACGTCTTTGGACCCGCCGCGTCCCAAAAAGTTGTGGCCGTTCGAAACGGGCGCCGGGCCCTCTGCCGCTGCGTGGCACAATGTCGGCCTTGCTCTGTCTGTCTGCGTCTTCTGCCTCATGACCCCTCTCCTCGAACTTGCGCAAGGGCAGCAATACCCTGCTGCCGCGCTCTATGTGGTGGCGACGCCGATCGGCAACGTCGCGGACATCACGTTGCGCGCACTGCACGTGCTGGGACTGGTGGACCGCATCGCCGCCGAGGACACCCGCAACACTGGCCAACTGCTGGCCCGCTACGGCATCTCGAAACCACTCCTCGCCGTGCATCAGCACAACGAGCGCGCAGCGGCGCTGCGCATCATCGAGCATCTGCAGGCGGGCGAACGGGTCGCCTACGTATCCGACGCCGGCACCCCGGGTATTTCGGACCCCGGCGCAAAGCTGGTCGACGCCGTGCGCGAAGCCGGCTTTCCGGTGATTCCGTTACCCGGCGCAAGCGCGCTTGCCACGGCCCTCTCTGCCGCAGGCGATTGGGTGGCCACCTTCTCGTTCCTCGGCTTTTTGCCGCCCAAGGCGAAGCAACGCGCGGCAACGCTGCAGCCGCTCGCGACGCATCCGTATGCCATGGTGTTCTACGAAGCGCCGCATCGCATCGTCGAGACGGTCGAGGCGCTGGGCGAAGCGTTCGGCGGCGAGCGCAAATTGCTGATCGCCCGTGAGCTGACAAAGTTACATGAGGCGCTGCATCAGTGCACCCTGGCCGAAGGGCCAACGTGGCTGGCCGAAGACGCGAACCGGCAGCGCGGCGAATTTGTCCTGGTGGTGGAAGGTGCGCAGGCAGAAACCGCAGGCGAACACGATCACGACGCGTTGCTGGGCATCCTGCTGGAAGAACTAACGGTGAGTAGCGCGGCAAAGGTTGCGGCGGCCATCACGGGTGTGTCGCGCAACGCGCTGTATACGCGTGCGCTCGCCTTGAAGAAAGACGAGGACGAAGACGACGGGGGCGACGGGGGCGAGGAAAGCGAAGGCTGAAGGGCCGCGCGAGCGGCGATCTTCAGACCCACACGCCAGCGGTGAACCGAGCCGCGTGTGGGATGTAGCGTGGGTGTAAGCAGTAAACCGAGAAGCAGAGACAGCGGCAAGCCGCGCGCCTGCGTTACGTCATTTGACGTCGTTGCCGTTCGACGCCAGCGTCTCGGCCTGTTCCGTCTTGGCTTCCTGCGGCGTCAAACCTTCGATCTCCACGCGCGCCGTACCGGCACGCTGCATATGCAACGCCGTCGCCGCGGCCATGGAAAGGTCGAGTACCCGGCCGCGCGCGAACGGGCCGCGGTCGTTGATGCGGACGATCACCGAGCGGTCGGTGGCCGGATTGGTCACGCGCACGTACGAGCCGAGCGGCAGCGTGCGGTGCGCGGCCGTGAGCGCGTGCATGTCGAAGCGCTCGCCGTTTGCGGTGCGGCGGCCGTGGAAGAACCTGCCGTACCAGGAGGCGCGGCCGGTTTCGTGGTAGCCAGCTACGCTGGGGCCAGAAGCCGTGAGGGGCTGGGCGTCGGCAAGCGGGGTACCGCTGGCCTCAGAAGCCGCTGCGGCAGGCGAACCGAAGGCTTGCGGAGCGAAGGAGCCCGCGCCGCCAGCTTGCGCGCTCTTGGTGCTGAGCGGCGGGTTACTTGCCTGATTGGCCGCGTTCGGGGGCACTGCGCACCCTGCGAGCACAAAAAAGGCAAAAAGACTCCCCATACTTCGGGATGACCGAGTTTTCATAAGACGTGCAATCACAATGTCGAGCCGCATCACGCGATAGCTGCGTGTTGCTGCGACTCCGGCGGAAAGCGGACGACTACGCGCCGCGCAACAATGCGCAGTACGCTGAAGCCCGCACGCGGCATACGCTGCCGCTCCCGCACGGTTAATTTTCACGTCTGGCGCAACCTGTCCCCGGCAGCCTGACCAGACCCCACAAGCCGCCATCGAACGTGGCAATCACGTTCTTGCACGCTCAACACGAGCGCGCAGGAACGGCGGCGTAGGCCCCACCCAGCGTCACGGCAGTAGGCCGTTGCAGGCGCGTGGCACCTGGCTGGACGAGACGTGCGCATCGGACGCATCCGATGCTGGATTTGCCGTCAACAACAACTACGACGGCACTTACTTGACGACGATCGGCGCTCCATTTCTCATGGGGACGCATCGCCCTTTGGCAGTACGCTTTCCGTACACAAGGCGCCATTATACCTAAAAGACAATTTCGAGACGCCAAGGTGCTGATAACTTTGATGAATTTTCACTATTGCTGCAAAAATGGGCATTGCCGACCACCCATTCGGCATATCGGCGAGGGCCTTGCAGCGCCGGTACAATCAACGTTTTTGCTGCGGCCTACCGTCCTCATGAAAGTCACTCTGATCCCTGTCACGCCGTTCCAGCAGAACTGCTCGCTGCTCGTTTGCGAGGCAACGGGACGCGCCGCCGTCGTCGATCCGGGTGGCGACCTCGAGATCATCCAGGGCGAAGTTGCGCGCCAGAATGTATCGGTAGAAAAGGTCTTCCTGACGCACGGCCATATCGACCACTGTGCCGGCGCGAAGAGCTTGGCCATGCATTACGGTGTCCCAATCGACGGCCCGCATCCCGACGAACGCTTCTGGCTCGACAAGCTGCCCGACCAGAGCACGCGCTTTGGCTTCCCGGCCGCGCAGGCCTTCGAACCGGACCGCTGGCTGCAAGACGGCGAGACCGTGCAGTTCGGCAATGAAACGCTGGAGGTCTATCACTGCCCCGGCCATACGCCCGGCCACGTGATCTTCTTTAGCCGCGCGCACCGGCTCGCGCTGGTAGGCGACGTGCTGTTCGCCGGCTCGATCGGCCGCACCGATTTTCCGCGCGGCAATCATGCCGACCTGATCCGCTCGATCCGCGAAAAGCTCTGGCCGCTTGGCGACGACGTCACCTTCGTGCCCGGCCACGGGCCTACGTCGACGTTCGGCGCCGAGCGCCGCACGAACCCGCATGTCGCAGATGGAGTGAGTGCATGAGCGCCGAAATCTATGTGAGCACCGATGTCGAAGCGGACGGCCCGATCCCCGGCCCGCACTCCATGCTCAGTTTCGCCTCGGCCGCCTATACGGAAGACAAGCAACTGATCGGCACCTTCTCGGCGAACCTCGAACTGCTGGAGGGCGCGAGCCCCCATCCGGTCCAGGAAGCCTGGTGGAAGACCCAGCCCGATGCATGGGCGGCCTGCCGCGTGGATCTGCAGAAACCGGCCAAGGCGCTGGAGGCGTACGTGACGTGGGTTGAGGCGCTGCCCGGCAAGCCGGTCTTCGTGGCGATGCCGGCTGGCTTCGATTTCACCTTCATGTTCTGGTACATGATGCGCTTCACCGGCCGCTGCCCGTTTTCATGGTCGGCGCTCGACATCAAGACGCTGGCCTTTGCGATGACCGGCCTGCCCTATCGCAAATGCATCAAGCCGCGCTTGCCACAGCGGTGGTTCGATGAACACCCCCACACCCACGTCGCGCTCGACGATGCGATCGAACAGGGCGCCCTGTTCTGCAATATGCTCGCCGAGTTGCGCGGCAACCAGGCCGCGCTGGCTGACCATACCAGCGCTATAGCGGCAGCGGCTAAGGCAGCAGCGAAAGATGGGGACGGCACAGGGCAAAATGTCGCCGTCAAACCGGCAAATTAGGTAATCTCCCTCGTCAGAGCCGTTTTACATTGCGTTTCGTTTTCACCGCCTCTACTATTAGGAACATGGCACGCCAATGGAGGCGCAGTTGACACTCGATACGTTCTCTCAAAAGATCCTGCGCCTGCTGCAGCTCGACGCTCGCCGCTCGGTGCAGGAGATCTCCGACCAGGTCGGCCTGTCCAGCACACCGTGCTGGCGGCGGATCAAGGATATGGAGCAATCGGGGGTGATCCAGCGCTATACGGCCTTGCTGGATCGCGAAAAGCTCGGACTGCATGTGTGCGCACTCGCCCACATCCATCTGACGCGCCACACGGAAGGTGGGGTCGAGCAGTTCGAGCGGGAAATCGCCACCTGTCCCGAAGTGACCGAGTGCTACAGCACCACAGGCGAGTCCGATTACATCCTCAAGATCGTCGCGCCGGACATCAAGGCCTACGATGCGTTTCTGCACGAGCGCATCTTCAAGATTCCGGCGGTCGCGCAAGTGCGCACGAGCGTCGTGCTGCGTGAAATCAAGTTCGACACGCAGCTGCCGCTTTAAGAGGCCGGGTTCCGTGGGGCCAGGCTAGGACCTGGCTAGTAGCGATGGGTCTGCTGCGGCAGCCCGCGATAGCCCGGCCGGTGCGCCGGACTGCCCTGCTCTATACGATGTCGTGACGTTCCGTAGCCGGTTGCGTGGCCGCCGCGCCGGGCAAACCTTCGTCCATGACCCGCGATATGCTCAGACGGCGTACGCCTAGCCGGTTCTTCAGTCCTGTCAGATCCAGTTGCGCCAGGCGCTGCGCGTCGCTCTCGCCGGCGCTGGGTGCGCTGGCGGGCAGTGTCACGTCGACGTCGAGACCCGTACTCAAGTAGTGAATATTCACCGCCGCGGCGTGCTCGCCCTGCGCAGCCAAGGCCGCCTCGACTTCCGCGACGACGCGCTCGCGGGGCGGCAAATTGACCGGCGGCCGCGCCAGCGCATCGTTTTCCGGATCGACGTGGATCAGCGCATCGAGCACGCGGCTGTCGGTCAGCACACGCGAGCGCGCCGACTCGGCAATATAGTGTCCTTCCGAGACGGAGATCAGCGGATCGACCAGGATGTGTGCGTCGACCAGCGCGAAGTCGCCCATCTTGCGCGTGCGCAGTTCATGCACGTCTCGCACGCCGGGTGTCGACATCAGCAGTTTGCGGACGTCGTCGGTGGCGGCATCGTCGAGTGCCCGGTCCGACAGATCCTGCAGCGCATCCCAGCCGAAGGTCCAGCCCATTCGCGCGACCATAAAACCGACAATCGCGGCCGCAATCGGATCGAGAAGCCGCACGCCAGCCAGACTGCCGATAATGCCGATTGCGACCACCAGCGATGAAGCCGCATCGGAACGCGCATGCCAGGCATTGGCAATCAACATGGCGGAACGCACGCGTTGCGCTTCACGCAGCATGTAACGAAACAAAGCCTCTTTCGAAACGAGCACCAATACGGCAACCGCGAGGGCACTCAGGTGTACCGCGGGAATATCCTGCAAATGCGCAAGGCGCGTACCGGCGCGCCACAGCATGCCGACGCCGACTGCAATAAGCAGTGCACCAAGAAACAGCGAAGCGACTGTCTCGTAGCGGCTGTGGCCGTAATTGTGATCGGCGTCCGGCTTCGCGCCGCTATGGCGATTGGCGACAAGTACGACAAAATCCGAAACCAGGTCGGCGAGCGAGTGCACGCCGTCGGCGACGAGTGCCTGCGAATGGGCAATCACGCCGATGACGATTTGCAGTGCCATCAACACCGTATTGAGCGCAATACTGACAAAGGTACTTTTGCGCGCGACGTCGTGTTTTTCTGCTGATTGTGCGTCGAGAGTGGAGAGCATGGGTGCGGACCGGATTCTGAATGCCCGGATTCTAACCGCCGCATCGTGACAAATCCCGCAATCCCCTAAAATTCTCTTTTAAATCAGATGCTTATCTAAACGGGAAGCATTCGTGTTTCGCGCAAGCCGGAATGGGCACACTGAGCATAGGAAACCATGCCCGGCCAATGAGTGGCATCGGCAGCAGAAGACGAAAAAAAACCGCGCACCTGAAGGTTGCGCGGTTCTTTGGCCGGTAGAGCAATAAACCGCCCACCCGGTTAGTGCGATTAACGTTGGATCAGAAACTTCTCACGATCCTGACCGGCGATCCAACGCGGCGGTTTGCCGCGGCCGGACCACGTGCTGCCGCTATCCGGGTCGCGATATTTCGGCGCGACGCCGGCACGAGGACGGCCTACTTTCGCATTCTTACCACGGCCGCCGCCCAACTCAGCGAGCGTAATGCCGTAGTCAGCCATCTTCTGCTTGATCTCGTTCAACACTTCCGCGTATTCACGCGACTTTGCTTCTTCGATCTGCTTTTCCAGCTTTTCTCGCTGCGCGAGTAGTTCCTTGTAGGAGGAAGACATAGGTTCCCTTGTGGTTTGGATAAATGACTACCAGTCTGAGCCGGTTTGCCCTTTGAAGGTGTTCATGCCTCGGAATTTGCAGGCGAGATTAACACAAAATAGAAAGTGTGGAAAAGTCGAATTCTTAAATTAATTATGTTTCATTTCGTAAAATTTCATCTTGCGACGACGTTAGCAAGCCTTTCATTTACTTCTTTTTTCGCAGGTTATGGAAAAACAGGCCATCGCGGGAGTAAATGCCGAAGTTAATTCGCAAATTATGGAAATTAATATGTGAATTGCACCAAAACATTTCATGGGATGAGAGCTTCCCCAGAGATTGGTACAAAAATATGAGATAAATAGTCGAGATGCATCAACGACTCAGTGTTTTCCCGCAATAGTAGCCATCATGAATCGCTCATATCTCGCGCCATGCAATCTTCTAGTGCCGCATGCAAGGAATGGGTATCTTTGGCGACAGTCTCGAATACGAAGCGGCTTCGTAAAACCCCTTTCTTGAGATCCGCGCCATAGCGGTCGATGCCCAGCAGTTCCAGGTCGCATGGCCGCTGAGGGTGAGCGTCGAACCACGCCCACAAGGCGCACTCGTCGTCGAACGACACGGGGGCGAGCGGATCGAGCTCGTCGCCGTCGAGCCAGCCCATGGCGCCAAAGCCACCTATATAGCGCAGCCGCTTGAGGGTCATCGCCCAGAAGCTGAAGTCGCCCAGCGCGAGGTAGCGCTCGGCATCCGGGTGATAGCGCAAGTAACGGCGTACCACGGCAGCCGGGTCGATCATCTCGAACGAACCCAGCAGCGTGACCCGCTGACCATTGAGCACGTCGCCATCCGGGGCGTGGGCCACCAGAAACCCGGCACGCGCATCAGCCTGCAGGTTGCGCGTGTGTTCGGCAAGCCGGCTCACGAGGATGGTCGGACGATGCCGTGCGTCGGGCGCAAACGGCAGAATCGACGGATACGGAAAACCCTCGGGCTGGCGCGAGTGAGTCGCAAGCGTGCCGGTTGCAGCCTGATGCAGCAGGTGGAGCGGAGCATGAGCAGGAATATTCAAGTGCGCGTCCTCGATAGATGGCGTGTCCTCAAGCGCCTGTTGTGAAGCAGCGCGGTCTTGAGGCCGGATAGAAAGAGATATTAATTCACACGGCATCTGCAGGACTGCGGTTGCTTCGTTAGAATCTGAAGTTCGCTTTCAGGCGGCTTTCTTGGCGCTGCCCGTTGCCTCACCGCTGTTCCTGTTCCTCTTAGCGTCCCCGCCAACGAGATTTCCGTGTCCGACCGTCCATCCGATTACAGCGCGCTTCCCGCCGCGCACCGCGACCTGCCGGCCGCTTCGCTCAAGCGTGCCCGCCTCGCTACCATGGCGCTCTTCTTTATCGCCGGGATGATGTACGCGTCGTGGGGGGTGCATGTGCCGACCGTTCGCGACCGTTTCCACCTGAATCCGGCGCTGCTGTCCTTCGCGTTGCTGGCGGTGGCAGGTGGCTCGATCACCGCAATGGCGACCAACGCGTCGTGGATAGCCCGTGTCGGCACCCGTCGCGCGTGTCTCGCCGGCGGCCTTACGATGGCGCTCTGTGCCGCGCTGATCCTCGTCGTGCCGTCTTACTGGCTGTTGCTGGTGGTGCTGGCCATGTTCGGCGCCGGCATGGCGACGCTGGACGTCGCGATGAACGCCGAGGCGAGCGCGGTCGAGCAGACGCTTGGACGGCCCATCATGTCCGCGCTGCACGGCATGTTCAGCGTCGGCGGGATGGTGGGCGCGGCCGTCGGCGGAGCGCTGCTGGCGCGCGGCATGGCGCCCGCCGTGCACCTGGCGCTGGCCGCAGTGTTGAGCGCGCTGGTCCTGCTGATAGCTTGCCCCGCGGTCTTGCCACACGTGCCGCACGCCGACCATCCGGATGCCGCAACGCCACGCGCCAACCGCTGGCGCTCCCCGGCGCTATGGGCGCTCGGGGCGACCGCGCTGGTCGCGCTGATCGCCGAAGGGGCGATGTACGACTGGGCCACGGTCTATATGCGCGACGTCGTGCTCGCGACACCCGCGCTAGCGAGTGCGGCCTACGCGGCATTTTCCGGTGGCATGGCGGCGGCCCGCTTTGCCGGCGATGCCGTGCGCGCCCGCTTCGGCGCGCCGCAGCTGGTGATGGCGAGCGCATCGCTCGCCTGCGCGGGGATGATCGGCGCACTGCTGCTGCCGTTTTCGTTCACCGCTCTGCTCGGCTTCACGTTGATGGGCCTCGGGCTGGCGAACATGATGCCGGTGCTGTTCGCGGCGGCCGCGCGGGTCGAAGGCATTCATGCGGCCGAGGGGCTAGCGCATGTCGCGGGGCTCGCCTATTTCGGCATGTTGCTTGGGCCGGTGATCATTGGCGGCGTGGCACAGGTCACCAATCTGTCGATCGGGCTGTCGGTGGTTGCGGTGTGTTCGGCACTCATCGCGTTCGCCGGACCGAAGGTCCTGCGGCGTTTGAAAATTTGATGCGGATTGGCTTAATACGCCTCTGAGCGGCATGTGACCTTGCTGGAAACACGCGTCATTGCGTTACGTTACACGCCCGCGGCGCAAAGCCGTGTTCCGTGACACATGGTTGCCCACGACGTCCGCCGCAGTGCTCGCCTTTTCTTCCATTTCCTTGATTTTTAAGGGTTTGTTGTTCCCGCCCGATCTTGACGCAAGAATGGCATAGGCCTTGCAGTTAGCTCCCCCACTGATTCAATACCGGGGGAGCAAAAACATGAATCGCAATTTCAAAATGACGGCCATCGCCATGTGCGTGTCGTCACTGATGGTTCTTCAAGGTTGTGGATCGACGCTGACCAAGCCGTCGGTCAGCCTTGGCAGTGGAGCCGGCAGCGGGGTCACCGGCACGGGCGGCGGGTCCGGCAGTGGTTCGGGAGTCGGCGCGGGGTCTGGTTCCGGATCGGGGTCCGGGTCCGGTTCTGGCTCGGGTAGCGGCACGCCTACGCCTACGCCTACGCCTACGCCTACGCCCACGCCTACTCCGACGCCCACTCCGACGCCAACGCCAACGCCAACGCCAACGCCAACGCCAACGCCAACGCCAACGCCGACGCCCACACCGACCCCGAGCGCCAACGCCATCGGCCAGGTCGTCCAGAACACGGGCAACGTCGTCACAGCGACCGGTCAGACGGTCTCCGCACTGGGCAGCCAGATCGGACTCACTCCGATCCCCGGCGGCAACCCGGCAACCACCACAGCGCTCGGCAACGTCGTCTCGAATCTCGGCAACGGCGTCACCGCAGTTGGCACAGGCGCCACGAACGGCCTGGGCCAACTGGGCATCTCGACCAATCCGCTCGGCGTGACGCTGTCGAGCAGCGGCAACCTCATCTATGACGCAGGCCAGGCCGTCAACAGCACCGGCCAGCTCGTGACCAGCCTCGGCAGCGGTCCGACGGCGCCGCTCAGCCCGTTGACTACACCACTCGGCACCACCGTCTCGGCGGTCGGCAACGCCGTCAGCGGACTCGGCACCACGCTCGGCACGACGGTATCCACCGGCCCTATCGAGCAGGTCACCCAATCGCTGAGCACGGCCATTACGCCGATCACCACCACGCTCGCCCAGACCACACAAACCGTCGGCGACGCCACGGGTCTCGGCGCACCGCTTAACGGCCTGCTGTCGACCATCGGCCACGGGCTGGACAGCGCGGGCAGCCAGATCAGTGGCGCGACCACCACCCCGATCGGTCAGAACCTCGGCAGTGTCGTCACCAATCTCGGCAACACCGTCACATCGGCGGGCGGCCTGCTGACGAGCGGCGCGGGCGGCGGCAACCCGTTGGCGCCCATTACCGGCATCCTCAATGGCACGAGCAACCCGCTCGCCGGAACGCCGCTGGCGCCGATCACCAACATCCTGACGGCCTTGCCGGGCACGCTGAGCGGCGGTCTCTCGGGCGGCGGCTCCGGCAATCCGCTCGCGCCGATCACCGGCGTGCTGACTTCGGTCACCTCGTCGTTGACGGGCGGCCTAGGCGGCGCCAGCGGCTCGGGCAATCCGCTCGCGCCGTTGACAGGCGTCCTCAGCTCGGTAACCGGCGCGCTCAGCGGCGCGGCAGGCGGCGCAGGGGGAACAGGTGGGTTGGGCAATCCGTTGGCACCGGTTACGTCGGCGGTCACGTCGCTCACCGGCGCCTTGGGCTCGGCGAGTGGGGGCGCGAGCGTATCCGGTTCGACTAGCGGAAACGGCTCGGTCAACGGTAGTGGCAGCGCCAGCACCAGCCTGCTCGCGCCGGTCACCGGTCTGGTCAGCTCGCTGACCAGTGGCCTGAGCGGTGCGACCTCAGGCGGCGCGTCCAGCGGCAACTCCGGCAGCGGCTCGGGCGGCCTGCTGAACGGGCTGTTGCCGAAAAAATAAAGGCAGCAAAAAAAAGAAGAAAAAGCAGTACCAGGGGGGCGGCGGACCGGGCAACCGGTCCGCCGTTTTTTATGGCGCGCTCGTCGAACGTCGAGCAGGGTCGCGAAGCGTAATACACGCAAAGCACGGCAAATCACGGCATAGCGCACGCCACGCCGCGAAACGGAAGGCGCATTGCACGCCTATAGCTCGTGATAAGTGTCGTAGGAATTGCAGAAGTCGTTGCGTACGACGAAATTCGTATAGGTCATCGTCACGGATGCCTCGAGTCCTTCCACGTAATGCCACCAGCCGATCGGCAGGAACAGCAGATCACCCGGTCCAATCGTGCATTCAATCAGGTTCGCCTGCTGCAAAGCCGGAAAACGCGCCACATCGATTGCGCTGCCGTCCACCTGCGAATAACAGTGCAAGTGGTTATACATATACGGCGTATCCGACATCGGAATCAGCTTGACCCGTTTGCGCCCGATCACCTGCGCCATAAAGTTGTTGGTCAGGTCGTGATGAAACGGCGTCTTCGTACCGGCCGGACCGAACCAGAAAAAGCCGGTATCGGGCGAAGCGGGATCGAGATACTCGCGAATGGTCGGCACGTCCTGCCACAGCGCCGCGAGCGAAGCCCGATTAACCGACGTGTTGTTCGCCGTCATATAAAAGTCATTGGTCGCGCCGCTGCGCTCGACCAGATCGACATACTCGCGAAACGGCATTGTCCGCTTCAGATTCGGCTGGTTGACCTCGTAGTTCGGATCCGAATTCCGGCCAAACTGCACTTCAACCTCGCAATCGCCACAGCGCGCCCGGAAGTAATCGAAGCTCCATTGAGTGCGCGCCGGCCATGTGTCGAATGCGCCGGTGATAATCACCGGACGGTTCTGAAAGTAGTACTGCTCAAAGAATTCGTCACGCGAAAGGCGCTCGCGCCGCTCGACTGCGGCACCGCTCGCACGCATCCGGTTCAACTGACCGTACACGGATAAGGTCCAGTCGCGCTTGCGCAAACGATTGCATAGACGCGCGCTACCCTGCAGATACGGGCTCGCGATGGCGGCATTGATTTCCTGGGCTGCTTCCTCAGCAACGAAACCCTGGTTGACCATGGCCGCGTGCAGCGCAGGCGCAGGGGCGCCTAGCAACAGATTTTCAGCAATCCAGCGGCGCACGTCGTCGTTCATGCGGGTCACAGTCATCTCCCTGTGTTGATTCGTCCGAACGTTAGACTCTCACGCAGCCGCCCAAAAGAAAAGGCGCGCATTCCTAAAGGAATGCACGCCTTGCATCATCCTACAGACGGTAGGCAAAACGCCCACCGTCACGTAGTGAAAACTTACATCTTGACCACGTCCAGCAGCGTCTTCTTGCCGGCCTTGTAGTCATACAGCGAGATCACGCCGTGCTGCAGGTCGCCGTGCGAATCGAACGTCGTTTCGCCAATCACGCCCTTGTAGTCGGTGCTCGGCATTGCTGCCAGGATCTTTGCCGGATCGGTCGAGTTAGCACGTTTCATAGCGTCGACGATGATGTACACAGCGTCATACGTGAACGGAGCGTAAATCTGGATCGGTTGGCCAAAACGCTTTTCGTACTTGGCTTCGAACGCCTTGCCGCCAGCCATCTTCTCGAGCGCCATACCGGCTTCCGAGCAGACGATGTTGTCGGTTGCGTCGCCAGCCAGGTCCGACAGCTTGTCGGTACACACGCCGTCGCCAGCCAGAACCTTCGCACGCAGGCCGAGCTGCTTGGCTTGCTTGGCGAAGGGGCCGCCGGTGGCGTCCATGCCGCCGTACATGATCGCGTCAGGGTTTTCGCCCTTGATCTTCGTCAGAATGGCGCGGAAGTCGACAGCCTTGTCGTTGGTCGCATCATGCGACATCACGTTCATGCCGAGCGACTTGGCGGTCTTCTCGAACTCGTTTGCCAGACCTTGGCCGTAAGCGGTCGAGTCGTCGACGATCGCGACGCTCTTCACTTTCATGTCCTTGGCGGCGTAGTTAGCCAGTGCCGGGCCTTGTTGCGCATCGGTTGCCACAACACGGTACGTCGTCTTGAAGCCCTGTTGCGTGTAAGCCGGGTTGGTTGCCGACGGCGAGATCTGCACGATGCCTGCATCGCTATAGATCTTCGAAGCCGGGATCGACGTGCCCGAGTTCAAGTGGCCGACCACTGCGACGACCTTGTCGTCAACCAGCTTCTGTGCAACTTGAGTAGCGGTACGCGGGTCAGCCGCGTCGTCTTGTGCATCCAGTTGCAGCGTGATTTTCTGGCCACCAATCGTCAGACC
The DNA here is from genome assembly GCF_900100735.1 of Paraburkholderia phenazinium. Lineage (GTDB taxonomy): Bacteria > Pseudomonadota > Gammaproteobacteria > Burkholderiales > Burkholderiaceae > Paraburkholderia > Paraburkholderia phenazinia. Next base: position 246,667 of record NZ_FNCJ01000001.1, read on the forward strand.
CTTGGCGTTGATTTCCTCAATTGCCAGACGAGCGCCGTTTTCGTTGTCTTTACCCAGGTGAGCGATACCGCCGGTAAGCGGTGCGACGTGGCCGATCTTGACGACCTCGTCCGCCACCGCGCCCGTTGCCAACGACGCAAACAACATGGCAGCAGCGCTGATCGGCAACAGCTTTTGAATCTTGATGTTCATGTAAGTCTCCAGTTTCGGTCCCAAAAACAACGTAATCGCCCTGTGCCCCCGCTTCCTTCTCGTGTCGCTCAGTCCCGTGGACGATCACGCCGGTTGCATCGTTTTATGCACTTGGCCAGTACGCCAGATAGCTTGTTTGTGGCAAGCGGCTATGCGTACTTGCGCGCAAGTGTAGGCCATCAAATTAATTTGTGGGATTTTTTTGAGTAAGTGGGATGAACACCAATAGCGTTTATCCCACAAGCTTGACTGGGGAGCCGGCGAGCCCCCCGGAGAGCACCAGCCCATGCGGGTTTCCGCCAGGCTGGAGGGTGTGCGGCCACGGCAGCCTAATGGTTTTTGAGGTCTATGCCGTTAATTGGCTGAATAAGCATTAAGCGCCGGAAACCGTCCAACAAGGCGGCTGGCGCAGAGAACTTTTCAGTCTGCGAGGCGGGCGATATCGGCGGCGGCCGCGCGCCATTCGGCGTGCAGCTGTTCGACCAGTTCCGCAGCCGGCAGCCCCTCGCGGCGCTTGCGTCCGAGCGGCGCGCCCTGCCCCGACCACAAGGACAGATAGTCGCCGTTGTCGGCCCGCCCCGCGGTCTGGCGCAATTCCTGGGTGAGCGCGTTCTGCACCGGGTAGGGTGCCACGGCATCCAGATGCTCGCTCAGTTGCTGCATGAGTGGATTACGTATGCCGCGGGCATGCCGGCCGGTGATCGCCCGGGTCACGGCGGTCGCATTATCCGGGGCCGAGCGCACGCGCGCCTTCCAGTCCGCCGGGATCGTGCTCTCCGCACAGGTCAGGAACGCCGTGCCCATCTGCGCTGCCTGGGCGCCGAGGGCAAGCGCGGCGACAATGCCGCGTCCATCCATAATGCCGCCGGCGGCCAGCACCGGCAGTCCGGTCGCGTCCACCAGTTGCGGCACCAGCGCCATGGTGCCCACCAGGGCGTCTTCAAACCGGCCGATGAAAGTGCCGCGATGCGCGCCCGCTTCGGCGCCTTGCGCGGCAATCGCGTCGGCGCCGAGCTCGCGCCAGGCGAGGCCTTCGGCCACATGCGTCGCGGTACCGATTACATAACTGCCGGCCGCGTGCAACCGCTCGATATCCTCGCGCGAGATCAAGCCGAAGGTGAAACTCACCACCGGCACGCGCAACTCGATCAGCATCTCGAGTTGCGCGCGGAAGTCAGGCGCGTAGCGTTCGAGCGGCTTGCCGGGCGGCAAGCCGAACTCGGCACGCAGCGGGTCGATGGCCTCGAGCGCGCGGCGCACGATGGTGTCGTCCGGCGCATAAGGCTCCAGCACGAACAGGTTCACGCCGAACGGCCGCGCGGTCAGCGCACGGATCGCGGCCACCTCGCTAGCGAGCTTTTCCGCAGTAAAGGGCGCGGCGGCGAGAAAGCCCAGCGCACCGGCATTCGATACACCCGCCACCATCGCAGGCGAAGTCGGTCCACCCGCCATTGGCGCCTGCACGACCGGCACGCGCAGATCGAAACGTTCGGCAAAAGGTGAAGCGAAGCTGCGTGTATTCGTCATGATTGACTCCTTCCTGATCCGACACCCGCGCGACTGGCGGGTCAACCCAGCCGACTCTACTGGAGCGCCGGGCTCACGAAAAATGAATTATCGAGAACGTTTCGATCCCAGGACGAGAAAGCAGCCCTGCGTGCGGCGCGCAGGCCGCCCCTGGCCTCGCTGCGCAGCCTTTCTTTTAGTGGCACACTGACCGGCCTACAGCGGGCCTTGCCCGCCTGCACCACCGTAATTTGAAGGAGAGCAACGTGAGCGTGACTTCCCGATGGATCGACATTCCGGCCGGCACTGACAGTTTCGAAGGCTATCTGGCCCTGCCCAAGAGCGGCAAAGGTCCAGCCGTCATCATCGTTCAGGAAATCTTCGGCGTGAACAGCCATATTCGCGCGGTCGCCGACCAGTACGCCCAGGACGGCTATGTGGCGCTCGCACCGGACCTCTTCTGGCGCACCCAGCCGCGCGTCGAACTGACCTACGCCGGCGCCGATCGCGACAAGGGCATTGAAATCATGAAGAAGACCGACGTGGGCCTCGCCGTGGCCGACATCGGCGCAACGGCCGCCGCCCTGCGCGCGATGCCGGAAGTGACCGGCAAGGTGGCGGCAATCGGCTACTGCTTCGGCGGCCGCCTTGTGTACCTGGCCGCTGCGCAAAACACCATCGACCTCGGCGTGAGCTACTACGGCGGCGGTATCCAGAACCTGCTCGACGAAGCCGCGAAGATCAAGGTGCCGATGCAGTTCCACTATGGCGAACTCGACCACGGCATTCCTCTCGAAGCCGTGGGCCAGGTGCAGGAGCGTTTCGCCGGCCGTGGCGATGCGCAATTCCATATCTATGCGAACGCCGACCACGGCTTTAACTGCACCGACCGCGCTTCCTACAACCAGCACGCCGCAGCGCTGGCGCACGGCCGCACGCTGACCTTCCTCGGCGAACGGCTGTAACGGGCGCAGCAGCCAGTGCTATCCGACTACCTTGCCCATGACGCGATCGGTCTTGCCGAGCTGGTCCGCACGCGCGAAGCCAGTGCGCGCGAGCTGCTCGATATGGCCATCGCGCGCGCCGAGGCGGCCAATCCCGCGATCAATGCGATCGTCCTCAAGGACTACGAGGCGGCCCGGCAACGGGCCTCGCGCGATCATGCGCATACGCTCGGCGACGGGCCGCTCGCGGGTGTGCCCTATCTGATCAAGGATCTGGGCGCGCCGGTGGCGGGCTTGCGGATGTCGATGGGCAGCCGCCATTACCGGCACTTCGTGCCCAGCGAAGATGCACCGGTGGTCGCGCTGGCGCGCGCAGCCGGCCTCAACATCTTCGCCAAGACCAGCACCTCGGAGCTGGGGCAAATGCCCTATACCGAGCCCGAACTGTTCGGCCCCTGCCGCAACCCGTGGAGCCTCGACCACACGCCGGGCGGTTCGAGCGGCGGCGCCGGGGCCGCCGTGGCGGCGGGCATCGTGCCGCTCGCGCACGCCTCCGATGGCGGCGGTTCGATCCGCATCCCGGCCTCCTGCTGCGGCCTGTTCGGCCTCAAACCGTCGCGCGGACGCATTCCCAGTTTGTACGCGCCCGCCGCCGGCGAGCTCGGCGTCGATCATGCGGTCTCGCGCAGCGTCCGCGACAGCGCGCTGCTGCTCGACCTCATGACTGGGCAAGCGCAGTACAAGCCGCCCGGCGCACCGGGCACGTTTCTGGGTGCGGTCAGCGAGCCGTGCCGGCCATTGAGCATCGCCTATGTGACCGAGGGGATGCTCGCGCCCACGTTGTCGGCCGACGCCCGCGCGGCGCTCGACGACGCGGCGAAACTCGCGGCCTCGCTCGGACACCATGTCGAACCGGTCTCGCTCGGGATCGATTTCGAGGCGGTGCGCCATGCCTACCTGATGTTGTGTTCGTTGACAGCGCGCGACATGGTGCTGAACGCGGAGCGCATCACCGGCCGCAAGCCGATGCGCGACGAGTTCGAAATCGCCACGTGGGCGATGGCGCAGATCGGCCGCAAGCTTGGCGAGCGCGCCTTGCCGTCCGCGCTGGAGGAACAGCGCCGGATTACCGTGAAGCTCACCGATCTGCTGTCACGCTACGACGTGGTCCTGTGCGCCACCCTGGCCGCGGCGCCGATCAAGATCGGCGAGATGCAGCCCACCGCGAGCGAGCGTCTGCAGATGCGCGCGGTCGTCACGATGCCGATCGAGTTGCTGTTAAAGAAGATGCTCGCGGAAGCTGCCGACAAGGCGTTCGCCTGGGCTGGCTGTACGGAGGTGTTCAACCTGAGCGGCCAGCCGGCGATGTCGGTGCCGCTTTACTGGAATGCCCGCGGCCTGCCGGTCGGCGTGCAGTTCGCGGCGCGCGAGGGTGGCGAGGCCACGCTGTTCCGGCTCGCTGCGCAACTCGAAGCGGCGCGGCCCTGGTTTGCCAAACGTCCCCCCTTGATACCGGCGCGCAGCTAGGCAGTAGCGGCGCACCGAACCGCACGCTCAGGCGGGACGGCGGCGCGCGTCCAGATCGACATGGCGCAGGCCGGGAATATAGGCGAGCGATACGATCGACAAGGCAAGACCACCCATCACGTAGTAGGTCGGCGCGAGCGGCGAGCCGGTCGTTTCGATGAGCCACGTGACGATCAACTGCCCGAACGCGCCGAACAGCATCACCGCCAGGTTGTACGCAAGCGAGAGTCCGGTTGAACGCACGTTGGCGGGAAACAGCTCGGCGATCATCGCGCCGAATGGGCCGTAGTAACCGGACAGCGTAATCGACAGAATCGCTTGCACCAGGATCAACTTCGACACGCTCGGCGCCGCCGCGAGCGAAGCGAACAGCGGGTAGATCAAGACGAGTGTCAGCACCAACGACCACATCGCCAGCCGCTTGCGGCCAATCCTGTCCGACCATGCGCCGGTCAGCGGCGAGAGCACCATCAACAGCAGGTTGCCGGCAATCAGTGCGTAGAAGGATTGCGCATACGGCAGCTTCAGTTGCTTGACCGCGAAGGTGGGCAGATAGCTGATCAGCACATAGAGGGTGACCGTCACTGCGATCACTGTGCCGAGTGCGCACAGTACCTCACGGCTGTGGCTCGCGAGAACTTCGCGCAGCGTCGCGCGACGCGCCGTTTGTTGCGCGTGCAGAAACGCTTCGGAGTCGGCGAGGTGACGGCGGACATAAAAGCCGATCGGCCCGATCACGAGGCCGAGCAGGAATGGCACGCGCCAGCCCCATGATTTCAGCGCCTCAGGCGAGAGACCGCGCGTGATCGCCGCGCCGAGCGCGGCGCCAAGCAGCAACGCGGCCGCCTGGCTGGCCATCTGCCAGCCGCCATAGAGACCGCGCTTCGAGAACGGCGCCGCTTCGATCAGCAGCGCGGTGGAACTGCCGAACGCGCCGCCCGCAGAAAAGCCTTGCAGCAAACGCCCCAGCACGATCATCAGCGGCGCGCCGATGCCAATGGCCGAATACGGCGGCGCGATCGCCACCAGCAGCACACCGAGCGTCATCAGGGCCATCACCAGCGACAACGCCGCCTGGCGCCCTGCCCGGTCCGCGTAAAGTCCGAGCACGATGGCGCCGAGCGCCCGCATGACAAACGCGGCGCCGAAACTGGCGGTGGTGAGAAGCAGTGCGGAATATTGACTACTGGCTGGGAAAAACGGTTCGGCAATCACCACCGTCATCAAGCCGAAGACCGAGAAGTCGTACCACTCGAGTGCGTTGCCGATCACGGCTGCCGCTACCGCTCGGGTATTGAGGCTCTTTGACGCTGCCATCAGGATCTCCAGCCTTCGAAAGGTGTCGCGTGCTGCCTTGAAGATGAGCCGCTCGACGAGACGCGCTGCCGCCATGCCAAAAGCATTGCGAGTGTAAAGACCGCTGTAAAGGTTTTCAAGCTGCAAAAAGGGGGCTGGCGCACGCTGCGACAGCCCCCTCGGGGAAGCAAGCCGGTAGCCGCGCCGGCAAAGACGCACTTATGCTGCAGCGCGTCCGGCGCGGCATGTCCGGTGCACGGCCCTCACCGGGATCTCAGGCCTTCTTGTTATATGCGCTGCACCAACCCTTGGCCGAGACCTGCTTGCCGCCGAACATCGGGCAGCCGCCCCAAGGGTCGGTGGCCTTGCCTTGATAGAAGCTGCAGTTACCGCAATCCTGGCCAGCCGCGTACTTGGCGTACTTGGCCTTGTCGACCTTGCTGGCGTCTTCCTTGTAGCCGAGCGCCTGAGCGGTCGGATCGGTTTCGGTGACTTTGGGGGCGTCGGCGAAGGCCTGGCGCGACAATGCGAGCGTCGAGGCGACGCCAATGCTCGTAATGAGGAAGCTACGACGGGATGACTTCATGGGGACTCACTCCATTTTGTATTGGACTAAACGCCGTTCTAACGACAGCGGTCCCCAAGCATAACAACGAAGCCGTCACGCGTGACGGCTCAAATGATAGACATAAGCGAATTGTTAAGCTCGCCCAACCAGCTCGCATACGCGCTGCGCAATCGCGAGGCACGCGGTCAAGCCCGGCGATTCGATCCCGAACAGATTGACCAGTCCGCGCACGCCATGCGCGGCCGGCCCCTGAATCACGAAGTCGGCCGCGGGTTCGCCGGGACCGGAGAGTTTGGGACGAATGCCCGCATACGCTGGCTGCAACGCGCCGTCGGGTAGCGCGGGCCAATAGGCGCGGATCGCGGCATAGAAGGAATCCGCACGATGCGGGTCCACGTCGTAGTTGATTGCATCGACCCATTCGACATCGGGACCGAAGCGCGCCTGGCCGCCGAGGTCGATGGTCAGGTGCACGCCAAGACCGGCCTCGTTCGGCATCGGATAGATCAGGCGGCTAAACGGCGCGCGCCCCGAGATGCTGAAGTAGTTGCCGCGCGCCAGATAAAGCGGCGGCACATGCCGTGCATCGAGTCCGCGAATCTGCCGGGCCAGCGCATTGGCCTGCAGGCCTGCGCTATTGATCACACACGCCGCGCTGATCGTGGTGGGCGCGGCCCCGCCGACCTTCACCACGAAGCGCCCGTTGCTCGACTCGATCGCCTCGACCGGGGCATGGAACGCGCACACGGCGCCGTCGCGTTCGGCATCGCCTTGAAGCGCCAGCATCAGTTGATGACTGTCGACGATCCCCGTGCGCGGCGAAAACACCGCCTCCACGCATTCGAGCGCCGGCTCCAGCGCCTGCGCTTCCGCGCCGCCAATGCGCAGCAGATCGAGCACGCCGTTTTCCTTGCCGCGCGCCATGATGCTTTCCAGTTGCGGAACCTGGTTGCGCGAGGTCGCCACGAGCAGCTTGCCGCACCGCGAATGCGGCACGCCGTGCTCCTCGCAGTAGTCGTACAGCATCTCGCGGCCGCGCACGCACAGCGTCGCCTTCACCGAACCGCGCGGATAGTAGATGCCCGCGTGAATCACTTCGCTATTGCGCGAACTGGTACCGACGCCAATCGCTTCGGCCGCCTCCAGCACAATCACTTCGCGACCGCGTGCCGCCAGGGCACGCGCTACCGCCAGGCCCACGACACCGGCGCCGATCACTACACATTCGATCTGATCCATGTCTCTTGACGCGGCCAACCGCACCGCGCGACCCCTCGTCCATCTGATGAAGATGAAGAGCGGCGGCGGCTGTCTCGTGCCGCCCACCACTCGCTGTCGAACGCGTCCTGCCCACACGACAAATTCTACGACGCCGTACAGAAACGAATGCCCGCAGTCGCAACAACTGCGGGCATCGGATCGATAACCGGGTTCTTGAATCCGTGTGACGGACAGCTTCAGTGTACGCCGTCGCCGCCCGCTGCGCTCGTTTGATATGCGCGCAGCGTGTGACACGGCCGTGACGCCGCCGTGACGCAACGCCCGCCGCGCGACTCAAAATCCGATCGGTTTGCGCCGGTTGCCGTGGTCGAGCCGGATGTCGCCCGCGTCGATCCAGTCTCGTCCGTCGATGCGCGCCGCCCCGAAGCCGTTCAGGATCGCGCGGCGCATTTCCCGCGGCGACGCATGCTTGAGCGCATCGAGCGCAGGCTCGCCCAGCTCGGCTGGAAAGCGCTGGCCCCAGCCGTGGGCGGAGCGGATTTCATCGTAGATCGACTGGGCGATGCGGCGCGCGCCTTCGTGATCCGGCGGCGGAATTTCGTAGACGTTCATCCGGTTCAGCAGCGGCTCCGGAATGCCACGCTCATCGTTGGCGGTCGCGATCCAGATCACATGACCCGCGTTGATCGGAATCTCCGCGAATTCGTCGATGAAGGTTTCGGCGGTGTCATGCTCCAGCAGCGCATACAGCGCGCCGAGCGGATCGTATTGCGAGTCGCCGGTGGCCTTGTCGATCTCGTCGACGGCGATCACCGGATTCGCGTAGCTGCCGTGCACGAGCGCCTCGAAGACCTTGCCCGGCTTGGCGTTCTTCCATTGCGACGAGGCACCCGAGAGAATCCAGCCCGCGGTCAGCGAACTCATCGCGACATAGTGATACGAGGTGCCCAGCAGCCGCGCAAGCTGCTTCGCAAAATGCGTCTTGCCGATGCCGGGGTCGCCGAGCAACAGGATCGGCATCAGTTCGAGGCGGTCCTCGGTTTCGAGGCACAGCGCGACCTGCTTGCGCACGTCGTCGAGCGGCTCGCTGAAGTTCGGCAGCGCCTCGACCAGATCGTCGATCGATGGCATCCGGTTCGGCTTCACGCAAAAGCGCAGATTGCCGGTCTTCAGCATCTTCTCGTAGGTCGCGCGCAGTGCCTCGCTCGACCCTTCGCTCAGATCGTTCAGCGCGGTTTCGACCCGCTCGAGGTCGTAGACCTTGCTAAACGATGCCACCGCGATTTCTTGTTTGACCATTGCTGTTGTCATAGCTCACCCCGTCGTGCTGGTCTTGCGGCTACGGCGCCGGCCAGGCGCCGTTTCAAGTCCAGTGTAACGATGCAATATTCATGCGCAAGCGAGCAGCCGAGCGGGTCTGCTGCTAACACCCGGACTACAGCCCGACCTCAGCCGGGCTCCGCCGTCCCGCCAGGCAGCCAGGGTTCTGGTTGAAGCGGCCGATCATGTCCCCATCTGCAATGCATTGTTGCTGAACCCGGCCCCCGCACGGGTGTCAGAAAGACGTTACGACCTTCAGGCGTAAGATGAGCGCCTGTCATCCCGCCGGATACAGTGCACCGGAGAGCCGTCAATGATGTGGAAAACCAGTCTCGTCGCCGTGCTGTTCGGCACGTCCGTACTCGCTCAGGCGCAGCAGCCAGCGGCCCCGCAGGTCGTGCAATGGCAGTTGCAGGTGATGCGCGACGGCCAGCAGATCGACTCGTTCGAGGGCAACACGACGGTCGGCCAGGCGCGCACCGATACGCATCATCAGGTGGTGCAGCACAACGTCGGCTGCAAGGATGCGCCCGGCGGTAGTATCGATCTGTCGCGCACGCTGACCGTCTCGCCGCTGCAGGCCGACGCAAATCAGGTCACACTGGCCATTGACGCGCAGGAAACCTTCGAGGACGACAACGCGCAGCAAACCGACACGGGCTGCAAGCTGCCGCCGCAGCCGCGTCAGGTGAGCGCGAATCATCCGGGTCTGAAGGTGCCGGCCGGCCAATGGGTCACCTGGCAGATCGTCGACAAGAATCCGAGCCTTGTGTATCGAGTCCATGCCAGCCTCGCCGGCAACCCCTGATATCAACGAAGAACGTGGATCACGCGGCATGCGAAACCCCGAACAACTCATCCGCGAGAGCGTGCAGCCCAAGGATTTCATCGCCGTCAGCTGGAACCTGCACAAGGGGCGCACGCCGCTCGGCTTCCAGGCCTGGCAAGCGATGCAGCGTTGGGTGCAGTCGACCCATGCCGACGCGTATTTCCTGCAGGAAGCGATGGCACGGCGCATGCCGTCGCCGGTGTTGTCGCGCGGATTTGGCGCGCCGCTGCACGATCCGCTCGACGATGTCTGGCATTGCCAGGCCACCGAAATTGCAGAATCGCTGGAGTTGCAGATCGCCCTCGGGCCGAACGTTTTCAAACCGTCGTGGCGGCACGGCAACGCGATCCTGTCGCCGCACCCGCTCGATCTCAGCGGACGCTGGGATATCTCCGCGCACCGCTTCGAAAAGCGTGGCCTACTGGTGGCGCGCGCCACCTTCGCCGGCCATTCGGTGACGCTGTTGTGCGCGCATCTGGCGCTCACGCGTGCGGCAAGACTGCGGCAGATGAACTGGATCGCACACTGGATTTCGAAGGAAGCGCCGCAGGGCCCGCTCGTCCTCGCGGGCGACTTCAACGACTGGCGCAACGACTCGGTGCCGCTGTTCGGCGAACACGGTCTGTATGAGGTGGCCACGCTGCTCGGCGAATCCGGCCGGACCTTTCCGGCGTTTTCACCGGCGCTCGCGCTCGACAAGATGTTCGTGCGCGGCATGCAGCCGGTCGAGTGGATTCAGCCGACTCAAGAGACGGCGTGGCTGTCCGATCATTTGCCGTATATGGCGCGTTTGCGGGTGGAGTAAGCGCCGCGTTTGGGCAGCGCCGCAGCCCCGGCTGCTAACTCTCCCTACCCCCGCTGCGGCGTCCAGTTGACGCTCGCAGTCATCTCTTCATCCGGCATCAGCACGCAACCGCCGACATGCTCGCGCGGGTCGCTGGCGTTGAAGCAATCGGTGGTGTTGGTGACCGGCTCGACGCACAGCAGCGCTTGCGCGGCCGGCGCGAACACCACCAGATGATCGAACGGCGCTTGCGCCGTCAACGTCAGTTGCCGGCCTTCGTCGGGCCAGGCAATCGTCGCGCTGCGCGACCAGCCGGCAAAGTTGTTGTCGAGATCGAACGCGTCGGCGGACATGCCTTCGCGTAATGCATCGACCGCCGGGTGCGGACCAAGGTGGGTCGGCAGCACCTCGCCGTCGGCGTGCCACATGCCCTGCACCTGGGCGTGGACGCGCGTATGTTCGGTACGCGGATAATACGGGTGATGCCCCATGCCGAACGGCATCGGCTGCTCGGCCAGATTGTGTGCAGACAAGCTCACCCGCAGCGTATCCCCCGCCAATTCGATGCGTTGCAGCGCACGATAGCGAAACGGCCAGTCGCCCGGCGCCTGCGGATCGGGCACATGCTCGAAGTGCAGTTCGACCGAACTCGCCGTGCGCGCACCGACACGCCATGCGCGCCGCCAGGCGTGGCCGTGCAGCGCGTGGGCGAAGCGGTTGCCGTCGCCGGCCAGATCGACGGTGCGGCCCGCGAACACAAAGCGCGCGTCGCGGATGCGGTTGCAATACGGTAGCAGCGGAAAACTTGCCATGCGCAGCGGATCGCGTTCGTCGAGCGCGGCCTGGGTGGCCGGCCGCAACCAGTGCACCGGTCCGGCCGCGGCGAGTTCGTAATACGCCGCAAGCGAACCGCCGACGTGCGGCGCCACCAGCACGCGCATCGTGCCGCTAGCGAGCCCGATCAGTTCGGGATCGTCGAGCGCGAGCGCCTCTGCTGCGGGCAAGCGAATCGGATTCAAGGAAACATCGCGCATAGTGAAGATCGGAAGGGCCTCGGGCGGAATGCGGCCCACCTCGGCTCACAGGGCCCGCGCGACCGAGAATCGCACGCCGCAAACCCCAGGTCAATATTATTAATAATAATATCTTCACACGATAGGCGATAAAAGGTCTTGTGTGGCATCCCACATGACGGGTTTTTGCGCGTTGCCCGCCAGATATTATTAGTGGTACCGTCAGCAAGATCACGCCCCCCCCCGGCGTTCCTTGCTTTATCCGCCGCTGCCGCGCGGCCCATACAATGAAAAAATCGACCCAACGCCGCCCTACGATGACCGACATCGCCAAGCTCACCGGCGTGTCGCAATCGACGGTCTCACTTGTCCTGAACAATGCGACCGGCGCGAAGTTCTCCGAGACCACCCGCAACAAGGTCCTCAAGGCGGCACACGATCTTGGCTACCGGCTCTCGCCGCGCGAACCGGTTCTCGCCTCCAAGGACGAGCGCAACCTGATCGTCTATCTGGCCGACGAAATCTCGACGAGCCCGCATCCGGTGGTCAACATCGACGGCGCGCGCGACGCCGCCTATGCGAGCGGCAAGATGCTCGCGGTCTACTCGACCCACGGCAACGCGGATATCGAACAGCAGGTGCTCGAGACCACGCTGTCGAACCCGCACGTGTTCGGCGTGATCTACGCGACGGTCTACACGCGCAAGGTGACGCTGCCGGCCGCGCTATCGCGCGTGCCGACGGTGCTGCTCAACTGCTATACGAGCGAGGGCGGGCAATCGTCGGTGGTGCCGGCCGAAGTCGCGGGCGGCCATATCGCCACCGAGTACCTGCTCAACGCCGGCCACCGGCGCATCGGCTACATTAACGGCGAGCCGTGGCAGGACGCTTCGAAAGACCGCCTGAAGGGCTACCGCACCGCGCTTGCCACCGCCGACCTGCCGTTCGCACCCGAACTGGTGCGCGACGGCGACTGGAGCTCGGGCCTCGGCTTCGAACACACGCTCTCGCTGATGCGCGAGCCGCATCCGCCGACCGCGATCTTCTGCGCCAACGACCTGACCGCGCTCGGCGCGATCGAAGCCTTGAAGCAACTCGGCCTGCGAGTGCCCGAGGACATTTCGGTGCTCGGCTACGACGACCAGGAAATTGCCCGTCACACCCATCCGGCGCTCTCCACCGTCGTGCTGCCGAACTACGAGCTGGGCCGCTGGGCGGTCGAAACCTTGCTGCAGGAAGAACAGAACCGCGCGGCCGGTGCGCCGGTGCGGCACCGCATGGTGAAGCTCGACGGCCCGCTCGTCGAACGCGCCTCAGTGAGGGTAATTACCGAGGCAAAACAGCCAGCAACTAATATTATTAGTGATTGACTGATAATAATTCTGGGTGGAATAATCGGCACGTCCGGTCAAACGGCGCGCAGGTGCCAACCGGCAGGAGAAACACTAAAAAGCAAAGACACCTCACCAGGTACTGGAGGAAGACATGGCATCGCTCGAACGGCAATCGCGTGGGCAGCGTCGTCGGCTGACCGCATCCCCGCTGGCGGCATCGCTGGTGGTATTGGCACTCGGTTTTGGCGTCGCAACGGCCCACGCCGACGACGATGCCCTGCCCAAACTGCCCAGCAAGACACCGCTGAAGGTCGGCTTCGCGCAGACCGAAAGCAACAATCCGTGGCGTCTCGCGGAAACCAAAAGCATGAAGGACATCGCCGCGAAGTGCGGCTGGCAACTGGTGATGACCGATGCCAACGGCTCGAACTCGAAGCAGGTCTCGGACATCCAGAACATGATCGCGCAGCACGTCGATCTGCTGGTGTTCCCGCCGCGTGAAGAGAAACCGCTCGCGCCGGTCGTGCTGCAGGCGAAGAAAGCCGGCATTCCGGTGATCCTGGTGGACCGCAACGTCGATCAGTCGGTGGCCGTGGCCGGCCGCGACTACATCACCTTCATCGGCTCTGACTTCATCGACCAGGGCCACCGCGCCGCCGACTGGCTCGTCAAGGCCACCAACGGCAAAGCCAGGATCATCGAACTCGAAGGCACCACCGGCGCCTCCGCGGCCAACGACCGCAAGAAGGGCTTCGACGAAGTGATCGCCAAGCATCCGGACATGCAGATCATCGCCTCGCAGAGCGGCGATTTCGCGCGCGACAAGGGCCGTCAGGTGATGGAGACGCTGCTGCAGGCGCATCCGGACGTGACCGCGGTCTACGCGCATAACGACGAAATGGCCTTGGGCGCAATCGCCGCCATCAAGGCCGCCGGCAAGCAGCCGGGCAAGGACATCCAGATCGTGACGATCGACGGCACCAAGGGCGGCATGGATGCGATCGCCGCCGGCGAACTGGGCGCGAGCGTGCAATCGAGCCCGTTCTTTGGCCCGCTCGCCTGCGATGTGGCGCAGAAATACGCAAAGGGCGAAAAGGTCCCGACCTGGGTGAAGGTGTCGGACCGCTTCTACGACAAGAGCAACGTGCAGCAGAGCATGCAGTACGGCTATTGAGCCAGGAATGCCGGCTCGTGGGTCTGCACGCTTGATGAAGGGTGGTGACTGACGCGGCGTGTCCTCGCGCGCCGCGCAGCAAGTCTCCCGTTGCGGAGGAGGTCACCTCTGGAATGGGGGCATCCCGCAGGACGTCCCCTTTAGGTCTCCGAGGGGGACGAGAAGGGTTCGAAGCGACGCGCCCGTGCCACGACGGGCCGTCGCTTCGCTTTGTCCCGCGGACGACTACCATGGGAAAGTGGCGCGAGCCTGGCCTTGCCACACGAGAGGCCGCTCGGCGGGACGCCGCCTCACAGGACCCAGCAGGAGAAGACACGTGATGCAATCCGGCAGCCCAACGCCACCGCCTCCCAGCGCCGGAGGTTCGCCGCTGCTGAAGATGCAGGACATTCAGATCAGCTTCGGCGGCGTGCCCGCCCTGCGCAACGCCAACCTGAGCGTCGCCGCCGGCGAAGTGCATGCGCTGATCGGCCAGAACGGCGCCGGCAAATCCACCATGATCAAGATCCTCACCGGCGCGTATCGGCGCGGCGGCGGGACGGTGCGTTTCGAAGGTCGCGAGATCGATTTCCGCACGCCGAAGGAAGCGCGCGAAGCGGGCATCAGCACGATCTACCAGGAAATCAATCTGGTGCCATTCCGCTCGGTGGCTGAGAACATTTTTCTGGGCCGCGAGCCGCGCCGCTTCGGCCTGATCGACTGGCGCGCGGTGCAGCAGCGCGCCGCTGCGCTGCTCGAATCGTTCGGCTTGCAGATCGATGTGAAGAAGCCCGTACGCACCTATTCGACCGCGATCCAGCAGATGGTGGCGCTCGCGCGTGCGGTGTCGTCGGACGCGAAGATGGTGATCATGGACGAATCCACCTCGTCGCTCGACGAACGCGAAGTGGAATTGCTGTTCACGGTGGTGAGGAAGCTGCGCGACGATGGCCGTGCGGTGATTTTCGTCTCGCACCGGCTCGATGAACTCTACGCGCTGTGCGACCGCGTCACGGTGATGCGCGACGGCCAGACGGTCGCGCAAAGCACGATGGCGGAGATGGACAAACTGCAACTGGTCACTACGATGCTCGGCCGCACATTGGCCGCCGTCGTGCAGGACGACAGCACCGCGCGCGAAGCGAATCTGGCGCGCCGCGGCGCGCAGGTGATGGCGGCGCACAAGCTCGGCGCCCACCCCAAGGTGAGCGATGTCTCGCTCGAAGTGCACGCGGGCGAGGCAGTGGGACTCGCCGGCCTGCTCGGTTCGGGCCGCACTGAAACGATGCGGCTGATGTTCGGCGCTGATCCGCTCGAGCAAGGCACGCTGTCCGTGGGTGGTGAAACCGTGGCACTGAAATCGCCGCAGGATGCGATTGCGCGCGGCCTCGCTTACCTCACCGAAGATCGCAAAGGCGACGGCATCGTCCCCGAACTGTCGGTGCGCGACAACCTCACACTCGTCTGTCTGCGCACGCTCGCCAAACATGGTGTCGTGGATGTGAAAAAGCAGCAGGTCATCGTGGAGCGTTTTATCGCCTCGCTCGGCATCAAGCTGCGTTCGCCGGATCAGCCGATCCGCGAACTCTCCGGCGGCAACCAGCAAAAGGTGTTGCTCGCGCGCTGGCTCGCGGCCGAGCCGTCGTTGCTGTTGCTCGACGAGCCGACCCGCGGCATCGATGTCGGCGCCAAGGCCGATGTCGCGAAGATCGTGCGCGAACTGCGCGACGGCGGGCTCGCCGTTTTGCTGTCCGCCTCGGAGCTCGAAGAACTCACCGCTGTGGCCGATCGCGCCGTAGTGATTCGCGACGGCCGCACGGTCGCCGAACTGAACGGCGCGCAGATGAGCGAGAGCGCCATCATGGACGCCATCGCATGGGGCGGCGACGGTTCATCGCAGCTAGTCGAAGCCGCCCACTCGGCCCACATTGAAGACGCGCTGGAGGGCGACCGTCATGGCGCTTAAGTCGCTCAAGTCCTTAGGTCATGAAGTCACGCAGCCGCTTGCCGCGCAGCCCACGTTGTCCGCTCAGGATGGCGCAGCGAAGGCGCAAGCGCAGAAGCGGCACCGCATCACGATCCAGCGCGAAGTGATCGTGCTGCTGGCGATGCTGGTGTTCAACCTGCTGTTCACACAGCATTTCTGGTCGCTGCAAACCTTCAACGTCAACCTGACCCAGGTGGTGACGATCGTGATCGTCGGCATCGGCATGACGCTGGTGGTCGCGACCGGCGGCATCGACCTGTCGGTGGGGGCGTCGATGGCGATCTCCGGCGCGCTCGCGCCGATGCTGTTCATGAACATCCCGGGTGCGGGTGGCATTGCCCTCGCCTTCGTGCTGCCGGTCCTCGCCGCGGCCGCCTGCGGCGTGTTCAACGGCCTGCTGGTGACGAAGCTCTCGGTGCAGCCGATTGTCGCCACCCTCGTGCTGTTTATCGCCGGCCGCGGGATTGCCCAGGTCGTGACCGACGGCAGCCTGCAGGCCTTCGACAACCCCGCCTTCCAGTGGATCGCACTCGGCAAGGTGGGCGGCGTGCCGTTCCAGGTGCTGCTGATGTTCGCGCTGGTGGCGTTGTTCGTCTGGGTGGTGCGCAAGACGCTGTTCGGCCAGTACCTGCTCATCACCGGCGGCAACGAGAAGGCCGCCTACCTGTGCGGCGTGCCGACCGCGCGCATCAAGCTGATCGCCTACACGATCTGCGCGGCGCTGGCGGGCCTTGCGGGGCTGATTTCGATTTCGGTGAATTCGTCGTCGGACGCGAACGTGGTTGGGCTGGGCATCGAACTCGATGCGATCGCTGCGGTGGCGGTGGGCGGCACCGCGCTGACGGGCGGCAAGGCATATATCGGCGGCACGCTGATCGGCGCGCTGATCATCCAGTTGCTGCGCTTCACGCTGCTCGCGCACGGGATTCCCGACGCGGCGGCGCTGGTCGTCAAAGCCGCGATCATCGTCGCGGCAGTGTACGTGCAACGGCGCTCGCGCTGACTCGATCCATCACGCTACCCATGCCAAGCACGCTTCCCCAGACCCCGGACTCGACGCGATGAAAAAGAATCTCCCCATCCTTCTCGCGCTCGCCGCACTCGTGGTGCTCGGCCTCGTGCGCTACGACCACTTCGGCTCGGCTTACAACATCAATTCGTTCTGGCGCTACAACTCGATGTTCGCGCTGATCTCGGTCGGCATGGCGTTCGTGATCATCACGGGCGGGATCGATCTGTCGGTGGGCACGGTGGCGGCGCTCGCCAGCGTGGTGGCCGCGCTCACCAGTACCTATGGCGGCTGGGTGGCCGTACTCGCGGGCACCGCGGCGGGCCTCGCGGTCGGCGTGCTGAACGGAATCATCATCACGCGGCTGAAGATCCTGCCTTTCATCACGACGCTCGCCACCAGCCTTGGCGCGCACGGCGTGGCGCTGCTGCTCGGCAAGAACGATGCGGTGTCGATCGCCGCCGATTCGAACTTCGGCAGCTTCGGCCAGGGCGATCTGTTCGGCCTGCCGATCCCAGGTATCGTGGCGGCCGTAGCGGCGCTGGCCGGCTGGCTGGCGCTACGCAGCACGCGCTTCGGCCGCCATTCGCTTGCCATCGGCGGCAGCGAGGAAGCGGCGCGCCTGATGGGGCTCAATGTAGACCGCACGCTGGTGACCGCCTACGCGGTGAGCGGTTTGCTGGCCGGCATGGCGGGCGTGATCCTGGCGTCGCAGTTCGGCGCCGGGCAGCCAAACGAAGGGGTCGGCTGGGAGCTGTTCGCGATCTCCGCCGTGGTGCTGGGCGGCACGTTGCTGACTGGCGGCGAAGGCTCGATTGCGATGACGATTGCCGGCGTACTGCTGCTCGGCCTCGTGTTCAACCTGCTCAACTTCGAAAACGGCCTGGGGTTCATTAGCCTCTCGGCGTACTGGCAGTCGGTGATTCGCGGCGTGTTTCTGCTGCTGGTCATCGTCATGCAGGCTCGTGTGCTCAAGCAGCGCGGACGCAAGCGAACCGCCGTGGCGGGATAAACGGGCCACAGCCTCCGCTACAGCGCCGTTTAAGCCAGTTTCGCGCGGTTTCTATGCGCTTTTTCGTTGTTTTCCGCCCCTTTTGCCAGTCCCGGCAGCAGGGTCAATGCTGCGCTGCGCGACGGGTTTCGGTATCATGCCGAAAATTGTTGTCTGGACGCGCGCCTACCGGCCCGCGATCCGGTCACCGGACGGCGATCGCCCCACGCGAATTTTGCCCATCGCCGTACCGCTGCTGAACCCCGGCAGTACCTCCGTCGCGTGCCGTGCCGACGCCGAAGCCGCAAGTCCGGCAACCGCTTGAGCAGCCTCAACGCCGCGTCGCCACCTTGGGACGCCGAGCGCGGTAAAATAGCGGATTGCGCATCATTTTCCATAAGTAATCGGGCAACCGCGCAGGCATCCACGCGGTTAAGAACGGGGTTAGCGCAGCATCGCCCTTGCCGTGCCGGCCGGCTATTCGTCTGGCCGTCTTTTTTCGCACCATCCAAGAAGCCATGAGCAACCTGAATCAACAAACCGTCCTGAGCGTCCATCACTGGACCGATACGCTGTTCAGCTTCACCTGCACGCGCGACCCGTCGTTTCGCTTCGAAAACGGCCAGTTCACGATGGTGGGCCTCGAGGTCGACGGCAAGCCGCTGATCCGCGCCTACAGTCTCGCGAGCGCGAACTACGAAGAACACCTCGAATTCCTGAGCATCAAGGTCCAGGACGGCCCGCTGACGTCGCGCCTGCAGCATCTGAAGGTGGGCGACCAGGTCCTGATCGGCAAGAAGCCGGTCGGCACGCTGATGGCGGACAACCTGCTGCCGGGCAAGACGCTGTGGCTGCTGTCCACCGGCACGGGCCTCGCGCCGTTCATGTCGATCATCAAAGATCCGGACATCTACGACCGTTACGAGCGCGTGGTGCTCACGCACACCTGCCGTTTCGTCGACGAACTGGCGTACAAGGAATACATCACCGACCACCTGCCGGCGCACGAGCACCTCGGCGAACTGGTCCAGGAAAAGCTGCTGTATTACCCCACCGTCACGCGCGAACCGTTCCAGAACCGCGGCCGGATCACCGAGCTGATCGAAACCGAAAAGCTGTTCGCCGACCTCGGCGTGCCGGGCTTCTCGCTGGAAAACGATCGCGTCATGCTGTGCGGCAGCCCGCACATGCTGCGCGACACGCGCAAGCTGCTCGACGACGCGGGCTTCCAGGAAGGCAGCAATAACTCGCCGGGCCACTACGTCGTCGAAAAGGCGTTCGTCGGCTAAGCAGAGCTTGTGAACCGCCGGTTCGGCGGACGCGGCGCGCTCACCGCCCGGTGGGGCGCTGCCGGCTTGCTCGGGCGGTAACGGCAGATGGCTCGATGAAGAAAACGAGATCGCGTGGTCGCGGCCGGCGTTTTCCATCCGGCGCCTGACAGCAACCGCCTCTCAGCAGACGCCCCTCAGTACCAGGTGTCCTGCATATCCAGTGTGGTGCGGTCCAGCGAGGCCAGCAGGTCCAGTTGCGGACCGGTCTTCGGCAATTCCCAGCGGAAGAAATAGCCGGCTGCGGCCAGCTTGCCCCGATAGAAATCCTCATCCTCAGCGACGGCCTGCGGCAATGCCGCCTGCGCCACCCATGCCTGCTCCAGCCAGATCCACGCGGCCACAATATGGCCAAACGCCTCAAGGTACACGGTCGCATTAGCGAGCGTCAGGCCTAGGTCGCCACTTGACCATACGATGCGAGTGACCTCGGTTAAACGCTTCATCACGGCGGCCAGCGCTTGCGCGTAGCCGACTAGCGCAGCATCGCCGCATTCGGCGGCACGTGCGATGCTCGCGTCCACCCGTGCTGCGAATAGCCGCAAGGCTGCGCCATCTTTCACCACCACCTTGCGGCCCAGCAGGTCGAGCCCCTGAATGCCGTGTGTGCCTTCGTGGATCGGATTGAGGCGATTGTCGCGATAGAACTGCTCGACGTTGTACTCGCGCGTGTAGCCGTAGCCGCCGTGAACCTGAATGGCCAGATTGTTGGCTTCCAGGCACCACTGCGACGGCCAGCTCTTGGCCACGGGCGTGAGGAGATCGAGCAGCAGCGCCATCTGCTCCTGTTCGACAGGATCGGTGAGTGCACGCGCCTGATCGACCAGTTGAGCGCAATACAGGTTCAGCGCCAGGCCACCCTCGACGTAACTCTTCTGCGCCAGCAGCATGCGGCGGATATCGGCATGCTCGACGAGCCGAACCTGTGGCGAGGCGGGATCCTTACCACCAGCGCCGATGGGCCGGCCTTGCGGACGATTGCGCGCGTAGTCCAGCGCATGCAGATAGCCCGTATAGCCGAGCATGGTGGCGCCAAGACCGACGCCAATGCGCGCCTCGTTCATCATGTGGAACATGCAGGCCAGCCCCTGATGCGGTTCGCCCACCAGATAGCCAATTGCACCGGCTTTGCCGCCCGGCGTGTACTTCGTGCCTTCGCCGAAATTGAGCAGGCAGTTGGTGGTGCCGCGATAGCCCATCTTGTGATTCAGGCCGGCCAGCACGACGTCGTTGTGCTCTCCGATCGAACCGTCCGGGTTGACCAGATACTTGGGCACAATGAACAGCGAAATGCCTTTCACACCGGGAATCAGCTTGCCGTCCGGGCCGGGAATCTTGGCGAGCACCAGATGCACGATGTTCTCGGCGAGTTCATGCTCCCCGCCCGAAATCCACATCTTGTTGCCGCGCAGCCGGTATTGCGCGCCTAGCCTCGAATCGCCCTCAAACTCTGCCCGGGTGGCGATATCCGACAGCGACGAGCCCGCCTGCGGCTCGGACAGGCACATGGTGCCGAAGAAGCGGCCCTGCAATTCCGGCAGCACGAACGTGTCGATTTGCGCCGCGCTGCCGTGCGCGAGCAGCAGATTGAGGTTGCCAATGGTGAGGAACGGATAAGCGCTGGTGGCGACGTTCGCGCCTTTGAACCACGCGAAGCCGGCCTTCTCGACCACCAGAGGCAGTTGCATTCCGCCCAGTTCGTAGTCCTGCCCGGCCGCCATCAGGCCGGCGTCGCAGAAGGCCTTCAGCGCGGTTTTGACTTCGGGGATCAGCGTGACCGTTGCGCCGTCGAAGTGCGGCTCGTTCTGGTCGTTCTTCTTGTTGTGCGGAGCGAACAGATCGGTGGCGATCTTCTCGCACGTGTCGAGCGCGGCGTCGAAGGTCTCGCGCGAGTGATCGGCATAGCGCTCGATGCGCGTCAGTTGCTCGACCTTGAGCCACTCGTACAACACGAAATTCAGATCACGGCGGGAAAGAATCAACGACATGGTGTGCCTCTTCGCGGAGTGAGGGGATGAAGCCGGCGCCAGACATGAGCGATGAACCGCGCCCGCCGCCCGCTGCGACTCGATTGCGCAGAGCTTACATAAAATAGAACGATCGTGCTATTAAGGTTTGCGCCAGGAACAGAAGCAGAAACTGCGGGGGTCGGCCGGGTGCGCGGAAAACGTCACGCGAAAAACGTCAATTTGTCGGCAACTGATAGCGGGGTCAAGTTACAAATTCCTCGCGCCCCCTTACCTTCTGTGTCAGCATTTTTCCTACACGCAAAATGCTTGCGAGATGTCAAGCGTTGTTCAAAAAACCCACGCTAACCCTTGTCGCGTCTGCTTCTTTTCTTTTTTTTGGGATATGATCGCGACGCATCGCCGGTTGCTGTCATGCCCCACCAGGGTTACGTCCGATGTGTTACTGAATGTAAATTTCGTTACGCTACAGCGTAGCGATTTGCCCGTTGTGCTGTCGCATGCAACGGGTACATCTAGAGGCCAGAGATTCGCATGCGTTCCCTTGTCTTCGCGCAGTCGTTGCGCGCCCGGTTTGCTGTGTACGCAGCGTCCTAGGCGGGAGAGTCATGGATACGTCGATTGTCGTTCCGATCACCGCGCATGTGCCAGCCTCCATCGCCCGGGACGGGTTCGATGCGCTTAACGCTGCCGATCCAGCACCGGTAGCGGCCTGTGCCTCTGTTCACCTGCACACCCTGCCGACGCACGAAGAAAGCGCCGCCGAGCGCGAAATCGCGCGCCTGCGGGCTCGCGTGCGCGAACTCTCGGCCGAACTCGTGCATGCCCAGGAAGCCGCCTGCCAACGCGTAGCGCGCGAACTGCACGACAGCGTCGGCGCCGAACTGACCGCCACGCGCTTTGCGCTGGCCGGTGTCGAAACCTGGCTGCCCGCCGATGCCCCGCCGCAATGCGCCGCCGCGCTGCAGGTGGCGAGGCGCTCGCTCGATACCGTCTGCGAGGCCACTCGCGACGCGGTCGCCGAACTGCACGCGCCAGCACTCGAAGCCGGCATCGTCGGCGCGCTGTCGCAATGGACCGGCGAGTTCGCCGCGCGCACCCAGTTGCGCACCAGCTTTGTCTGTGCCGCCGACGTGCGGCTCACCCGCCTGCCGGCGGACGCCACGCTGGCGATTTTCCGGGTCGCCCAGGAAGCGCTGAACAATATCGCCAAGCACGCACGCGCCAGCGCGGCGGACGTTCGCATCGAAGCCAGCCGCCGCCACCTGACGCTGGTCGTCAGCGACGACGGCATCGGCCTCGCGCAGCGCGCTCGCAAGCGCCGCGGTCATTTCGGCCTCGCCGGCATGCGCGCCCGCTGCGCTGCGTTCGACGGCTCCGTCAAGATCAGCACGGGCCGTCGCGACGACGCCACGCCAGCGCGCGGCACCACGGTGCGCGCGCGTTTCACCTGGGATGCCATGCTCGGCGACGCCGTGTGCGTCGAGCCTCGCAGCGCCATCGCCCTTCCTCTTTCTTCGTGAGCGTGCCGTCATGAGCCTGCGTATCCTGCTCGCGGACGACCACGCGGTCGTGCGTCAAGGCGTGCGTCAATTGTTGCTGGACCGTGGCGTTGCGCTCGAGGTGGCCGAAGCCGAAACCGGCGCCGAAGTCCTCGCCGCGGTTGCCCAGCATGTCTACGACGTGGTCCTGCTCGACATCTCGCTACCCGACATGAACGGCGTCGAAGTCCTCAAGCGCCTGAAGCGCAAGGCGCCACGCGCAGCGGTGCTGATGTTTTCGATGTATCGCGAAGACCAGTATGCGGTGCGGGCGCTGAAGGCCGGTGCGTCGGGGTATCTGTCGAAAACCGTCGACACCGCGCAGATGATCAGCGCCATCCAGCAGGTCGCGGCGGGCCGCAAGTACGTGAGCCCCGCGATGGCCGAGGCGCTCGCCGATTACGTCTCGTTCGACGGCGAACAGTTGCCGCACGAGAAACTGTCCGACCGCGAATATCAGACCCTTTGCATGCTCGCCTCGGGCAAGCGCCTGACCGACATCGCCAATGCGTTGTCGCTCTCGGTGAAGACGGTGAGCGTGTACCGGACGCGGCTTCTCGAAAAAATGAAGCTGAGCAATAACGCCGAACTCACCTTCTATGTCATGAGCAACCGCCTCGTCGACCTGAATCCGGCCATGGCTGGATAAAGGGGCCGAAGGGGCGCCGCCGCAGGGTGCGGCGCCACGCCGCGCGATTTGTACTTGCCAACGTTTTCAGGCGAATCCCGCCCACCCGTGCCGCTCTCGCGAAAAAGCCTTGCCGCGCGGACCCGTTGACGGCAAGGTCACTGCTCAGCGCCCACCTGTTGCGCATGGTTCGTCCGCCGCATTGCACGCACACCGGCCATCCTGGAAATGCGCCGGGTCGCACATCCGCTAAAATCTCCGGTTTTCCTGACATTCGGCGCGCAAGACGCGTGCACTACTGGAGACCCACGCCAATGTCCTTGTTTCGCAAGAAAAGCGTCGAGCACATGCTCGCAGCCAGCACCCAAAGCGGCGGCTTGAAGAAGACCCTCGGCGCACTTGACCTCACTTTCCTCGGTGTCGGCGCCATCATCGGCACCGGCATTTTCGTCTTGACCGGCACCGGCGCCGTACAAGCCGGTCCAGCACTCATGTTGTCGTTCATCGTCGCGGCGATTGCCTGCGGCTTCGCGGCCCTCGCTTATGCCGAATTCGCCTCGACCATTCCCGTCGCCGGCTCGATCTACACCTATTCGTACGCCACGCTCGGCGAGCTCGCCGCGTGGATCATCGGCTGGGACCTGATGCTCGAATACGGGCTCGCCACCTCGGCCGTGTCGGTCGGCTGGTCGGGCTATCTGCAGTCGCTGCTGTCGGGCTTCGGCATTTCGCTGCCAGTCGCGCTGTCGGCCGCGCCCGGCGCGCTGCCCGGTCACATGACCCTCTTCAATCTGCCCGCCTTCCTCGTGATGATGGCGATCACCGCGCTGCTGTCTGTCGGCATCCGCGAATCCGCGCGGATCAACAACATCATGGTGGCGATCAAGGTCACGGTCGTGCTGCTGGTGATCGCGGTCGGCGTGTTCCACGTCACGCCCGCCAACTGGCATCCGTTCATGCCGAACGGCTGGAACGGCGTGTTCGGCGCGGCAGCGGTGATGTTCTTTGCGTTTATCGGCTTCGATTCCGTTTCGTCCGCGGCCGAAGAGGTGAAGAATCCGAAGCGTGATCTGCCGATCGGCATCATCGCCTCGCTCGGCGTGTGCGCCGTCCTGTATGTCGCGGTCGCGGCGGTCGTCACGGGTATCGTGCCGTCGGCGCAGTTCGCCAATATCTCGCACCCGGTGTCCTACGCGCTGCAGGTGGCCGGCCAGAAATGGGTGGCAGGCTTTATCGATCTGGGCGCCGTGCTCGGCATGCTGACCGTGATTCTGGTGATGGCCTACGGCCAGACCCGCGTGATGTTCGCGATGTCGCGCGACGGGCTGCTGCCCGCCAGGCTGTCGCGCGTGCATCCGCGTTTTGCGACGCCGTTCTTCACCACGTGGCTGGTCGGTATTGTGTTCGGCCTGATCGGCGCACTGGTGCCGCTCAACGTGCTCGCTGAGCTGATCAATATCGGCACGCTGGCGGCGTTTTCGATGGTCTCGATCGCCGTGCTGGTCCTGCGCAAGACCCATCCGGAACTGCCGCGCGCCTTCCGCTGCCCCGGCGTGCCAGTCGTGCCGGTGCTCGCCGTCGCGTCGTGCCTGTTCCTGATGGTGAACCTGAAGTTCGTCACCTGGGTCGCCTTCGTGATCTGGCTGCTGATCGGCATGGCGATCTATTTCGGCTACTCGCGCCGCCACTCGAAACTCGGCCACGCAGTGCAGCATTCGGCCACCGTTCGCAGCAGCACGGAACAATCCTTCTGAGAGAACTGAACGCCGCCCAGCGGCGCTCATCGTCCCTCACTCTCCTGAAAACGGCACGCCTGCTCACGCGGCGTGCCGTTTTTTATGTCTCGCAGCCGTGCCCTGCGCACCGTGCCAGCCAGCGGACGATTTCCCCCCATAGCAGCCCTGGCCGATTTGTGCTTTACTTTTCGGTGGAACCATAAAAACACAGCACCAGCCGAAGCGAGCCCTCATAGCAGGCAGGCGGAAGGTAGTGAAGATGGGCCCGCGCCGGTCTCGATCCCCGAAGGAGACAGTTCATGGCGATCAGCATCAGTCTGACGGTGAACGGCGCGCCCGTTACCGCCCAAATCGAACCTCACACCCTGCTTGTCCAGTTCCTGCGCGATCAACTCCGGCTCACCGGCACCCATATCGGTTGCGACACCGCCCAGTGCGGCGCCTGCACCGTTCATCTGAACGGACGCGCGATTAAATCGTGCAACATCCTCGCCGTGCAGGCTGAAGGCACGGAAATCACCACCATCGAAGGGCTCGCCAAAGACGGCGAACTGCATCCCATGCAGGCTGCGTTTCGCGCCTGCCACGGCCTGCAGTGCGGCTTCTGCACGCCGGGCATGGTGATGAGTGCGACCTCGCTGGCGCAACGCCAGCCCGATCTCACCGAAGCAGATGTACGCGCCCAGCTCGACGGCAACCTGTGCCGCTGTACGGGCTATCACAACATCGTCAAGGCCGTGCTCGAAGGCGCTGCCGGCATGAAGTCCGGCACCGCCGCTCTGGCGACCGACAAAGTCACCGCCTAAGGAGCCGACGATGAACGCACCCGACCCGCATCCGCTGATTGGCGCTTCCGTGCAGCGCAAGGAAGACTACCGGTTCCTGACCGGCAATGGTCAGTACACCGACGATGTCGTGCTGCCCCAGCAAACCTATGCCGTGTTCCTGCGCTCGCCGTACGCGCACGCGCGGATCAAGAGCATCGATACGGCCGCGGCGAAAAAGTCGCCCGGCGTCGTAGCGATTTTCACCGGCGCGGACATGGCTGCCGATAGCGTCGGCGGCCTGCCCTGCGGCTGGCTGATCCATAGCGTCGACGGCAAGCCGATGAACGAGCCGCCGCATCCGGTGATCGCGCATACCAAGGCACGCCATGTCGGCGACCAGGTGGCGCTGGTGATCGCCGATTCGGTGAAAGCCGCGAAAGACGCAGCCGAACTGATCGACGTGGATTACGACGTGCTGCCCGCTGTGGTGGATACGGCGCATGCGGCGGATGCCGGCCAGCCCGCTGTGCATGACGAAGTGCCGGACAACGTCTGCTACACATGGGGCCACGGCGACAAGGCCGCGACCGACGCCGCTTTCGCCAAAGCCGCACACGTGACGACGCTCGATATCGTCAACAACCGTCTGATCCCCAACGCGATCGAACCGCGTGCGGTCAACGCGAGCTATTCGCCGCAGGACGAGAGTTACACGGTGTATGTGGCGAACCAGAATCCGCACGTCGAGCGGCTGCTGATGGCGGCCTTCGTGCTGTCGCTGCCGGAATCGAAGCTGCGCGTGATTGCACCGGACGTCGGCGGCGGCTTTGGCTCGAAGATCTTTCTGTATGCCGAAGATGTCGCACTCACCTGGGCGTCGAAGAAAATCCGCCGGCCGGTGAAGTGGACGGCCGAACGTTCGGAGGCCTTCGTATCCGACGCACACGGCCGCGACCACGTGACGAAAGCCGAACTGGCGCTGGACGCCGATGGCAAATTCCTCGCCATGCGCGTGCATACCACCGCCAACATGGGCGCGTATCTCTCGACCTTCGCCTCGAGCGTGCCGACCATCCTCTACGCGACCCTGCTGGCGGGACAGTATGCGACGCCTGCGATCTATGCCGAGGTGAAGGCGGTCTTCACCAACACAGTCCCCGTGGATGCCTATCGCGGCGCCGGGCGGCCTGAAGCCACCTACGTGGTCGAGCGGCTGGTCGAAACCGCAGCGCGCGAGATGAAGATCGATCCGGCGGAAATTCGCCGCCGCAACTTCATTCGCTCGTTCCCGTACGCGACGCCGGTGGGTCTCACCTACGACACCGGCGATTACGAAACCACCCTCGCCCGCGCACTGGAGCTCGCCGACGTGAAGGGCTTCGCGGCCCGCAAGCAGGCCTCGGAGCAAAACGGCAAGCTACGCGGACTCGGCTACTCGTGCTACATCGAAGCCTGCGGACTCGCACCGTCGAATATCGCGGGCGCGCTCGGCGCACGGGCGGGCCTGTTCGAAGCGGGTGAAGTGCGCGTGCATCCGACCGGTTCGGTAACGGTCTTCACCGGCTCGCATAGCCACGGTCAAGGGCATGAAACGACCTTTGCCCAGGTCGTTGCAGACCGGCTTGGGATTCCTATCAGCAATGTCGAAATCGTGCACGGCGACACCGGGCGCATTCCGTTCGGCATGGGTACGTACGGTTCGCGTTCCATCGCAGTGGGCGGTTCCGCGATCATGAAGGCGCTCGACAAGATCGAAGCGAAAGCCAAGAAGATCGCCGCGCATCTGCTGGAAGCGTCGGCAGACGATATCGAGTTCAAGGATGGCGTGTTCCGCGTCGCCGGCACGGACAGAACCAAGGCCTTCGCCGATATCTCGCTCGCCGCCTACGTGCCGCACAACTATCCGCTCGACAAGCTCGAACCGGGCCTGGACGAAAGCGCGTTCTACGACCCGACCAACTTCACCTATCCGGCCGGCGCCTATATCTGCGAAGTGGAAGTGGACCCGGATACCGGCGAATCCCGCATCCAGCAGTTCACCGCCGTCGACGATTTCGGCAACGTGATCAATCCGATGATCGTCGAGGGCCAGGTACATGGGGGGCTTGGTCAAGGCATCGGCCAGGCGATGCTCGAACGCTGCGTGTACGACAACGACAGCGGCCAGTTGCTGACCGGCTCGTATATGGACTACGCCATGCCGCGCGCTTCCGACCTGCCGAGCTTCACGGTGGAAACCGCCAAGGGCACGCCGTGCACGCACAATCCGCTCGGCGTGAAGGGCTGCGGCGAAGCGGGAGCGATCGGCTCACCGCCAGCGGTGATCAACGCGATTCTCGACGCCCTCGCGCCACTCGGCGTGAAGGATCTGCAAATGCCCGCTACGCCGCATCGCGTGTGGTCCGCGATCCGCGCCGCGCAGCAACCCTGAACGGAGCAAGCCGATATGTACGCATTCGACTATCAACGCGCGGCCGATCCGAAAGCGGCGGTCGCAGCGCTCGCCGGCGACAGCGACGCCAAATTCCTCGCCGGTGGCCAGAGCCTGCTGCCGACGATGCGCTTGCGTCTTGCGCAGCCCTCCAAACTGATCGACATCACGCGCATCGCTGCGCTCAAGGAGATTCGCGTCGACGCCAACACGGTGACAGTCGGCGCCGCGGTTTGCCACGCGGATGTCGCCGAGCATGCCGACATCCGCCGGGTCTTGCCCGGCCTTGCGGCGCTGGCGGGCGGAATTGGCGATCGCCAGGTGCGCGCGCTCGGCACGATCGGCGGGTCGCTGGCAAACAACGACCCGGCCGCCTGCTACCCGGCGGCGGCGCTGGCGTTGGGCGCGACGATCGTGACGGACCGGCGCCGCATCGCCGCCGACGACTTCTTTGTCGGCATGTACGAGACCGCGCTCGCGCCGGACGAACTGATCACCGCCGTCGAGTTTCCCGTGGCCGAGCGCAGCGCCTACGAGAAGTTCAGCAATCCGGCTTCGCACTTTGCGCTGGTCGGAGTGTTTGTCGCGAAACACGCGGACGGAGTGCGGGTCGCGGTGACGGGTGCAGGGGCCTCGGTATTTCGTGCGACGGGGCTGGAGCACGCACTGACGGCGGACTTCACGCCGGCGGCGGCGCGTGCGGTGACGGTCCCGGCGGATGAGCTGAACACCGACATGCACGCGAGCGCCGAGTACCGGGCGCATCTGATTCCGGTGCTGGCAGCACGGGCGGTGGCGACCGCGAACGGTTAGTGCGAGGTCGCACGGCTTCAGGAGAATCATGCAGCCCGCTTCAATCGACGACACGCTCGCCCAACTCGCCGCCCAGGACTACTTCGCCAGCCGCGAGCTGGCGACTGCGCTGTTCCTCGCCTTGCGCATGGAACGGCCGCTGTTCGTCGAAGGCGAGCCGGGGGTCGGCAAGACCGAACTGGCCAAGGCCGCCGCCGGCATGCTCGGCACCTCGATGCTGCGGCTGCAGTGCTACGAGGGACTCGACACCGCCAGCGCGCTCTACGAGTGGGACTACCCGCGCCAGATCATGGCGCTCCGGCTTGCGGAGGCCGCCGGCGAGCGGCCCGGCAACGACACGCTGTATCGCAGCGAGTTTCTGCTCAAGCGTCCGCTGCTGCAGGCGCTGATGCCCGACGAGCAGCATCCCGGCGCGCGCCGCGTGCTGCTGATCGACGAGATCGACCGCGCCGACGAACCGTTCGAAGCGTTTCTGCTCGAACTGCTGTCGGACTTCCAGGTGTCGATTCCCGAATACGGTACCGTGCGCGCGGAGCAGCCGCCGCTCGTCGTGATGACCTCGAACCGCACACGCGAAGTGCACGACGCGTTGAAGCGGCGTTGTCTGTATCAATGGATCGGCTATCCTGAGCGCGACCGCGAGCTGGCGATTGTCGCGGCGCGCGCGCCGCAAACCAGCGCGGACCTGCAACGGCGTGCGGTCGACTTCGTGCATCGGTTGCGCGGCATGGATCTGTTCAAGGCGCCGGGGATTGCGGAAACCATCGACTGGTGCCGGGCGCTGGCCGCATTGAGCGTCACCGAGCTCGATCCGCAATCGGTGCAGGACACGCTCGGCGTGCTGCTCAAGTATCAGGACGATCTAGCGCGGATCGACGCTGCGCAGATTGCGCAGTGCCTGGCTGCGTCCGGGTCAGCGCAATGAACAGGATTCCCGATGACAGTCTGCAAGCCAAGGGCTCGGGCGTCAATGCTACTTCACCGCCCACGCTCGCCCACAACGTCGTCCACTTCGTCCGCGTGCTGCGCGGCGCGGGCCTTCCGATGTCGCCGGCGCAGGCGGTCGACGCCCTCTCGGCCTTGCACTGGATCGACCTCGGACGCCGCGACGACGTCCGCGCCGCACTCGCGGCCCTGCTCGTCTCCGCGCCCGACGAACGCGAGATCTTCAACGCCGCCTTCGACCTGTTCTGGCGGGATCCCGACTGGGAGGGCAAGCTGCGCGCGCTGCTGTTGCCGAAGGTCCGCAACGGCCTGCCGCCGCCGAAACGCAACAACCGCCTCGCCGATGCGCTGGCGGCGCGCCCGCCCGCCTCTCGCAATGCTCACGCCGCCCCCGAAACCGAACACCACGAACTGCACGCGCACGTCACCTTCAGCGCCGAGGAGCGTCTGCGCCACCGCGACTTCGACACGCTCAGCGCCGACGAATGGCGCACGCTGCGTCACGTAATCCGCGGCCAGCGCCTGCCGCTCGCCACCGAACCGACCCGGCGCCTGAAGGCCGCCTCGCGCGGCACCCACGCGGACCTGCGCGCCAGCGCCCGGCACGCGGTGCGCTCGGGCGGCGACTGGACTGTTTGGAAGTACCGCGCCGTGATCGAGCGCAAGCCGCCGCTCGTACTGCTGCTCGACATCTCCGGCTCAATGAGTGCGTACTCGCGCGCCGTGCTGTATTTCTGCCACGCCTTGTTGCAGTCGCGCGAACGGCTGCAGGTCTTCCTGTTCGGCACGCGCCTCACCAACGCGACGCGCGCGCTACGCGAGCGCGACCCCGACGTGGCGATCGCCACACTCACCGATCAGGTCGTGGACTGGTCGGGCGGCACGCGCATCGGCGCGGCGCTCGCGGAGTTCAACCGGCGCTGGGCACGCCGCGTGCTGACCGGCAGGGCAACCGTGCTGCTCGTTACAGACGGCCTCGATCACGAGGCCATCGACGTGCTCGACACCGAGATGGCCCGTCTGCGCCGCTTCGCCCACCGCATCGTCTGGCTAAACCCGCTGTTGCGGTACAGCGGCTTCTCACCGAAAGCCCGTGGTGTGCAAGCGATCCTGCCCTATGTCGATGCACACCGCCCAGTTCATAATCTCGATAGTCTGGCTGCATTTGGCCGCGACCTGGCGCAACTGACGCGCGACCCTCGCACCACGCCCACCGCTGCATCGCCCCGCCGCCGAGAAGGAGCCCCCCGATGGAACTGACCGAAAGCTACACGCTACCCGTCTCTCAGCAACGCACGTGGGAAGCATTGAACGACACCGAGATCCTGCGCGCATCGATTCCCGGCTGCGAGAGCATCGAGGCGGAGGGCGAGAACGCGTTCGCGCTCTCGATGAGCGCGGCGGTCGGTCCCGTGAAGGCCCGCTTCAAAGGGCGTATGCTGCTGACCGATATCAATGCGCCGCAGAGCTACACCATCGTCTTCGAGGGTCAAGGCGGGGTGGCCGGCTTCGGCACGGGCAACGCACGCGTCACGCTCGAACCGGAAGGCGCCGACGCCACCAGACTGACCTACACGGCGAGTGCGCAGGTAGGCGGCAAGCTGGCGCAAATCGGCTCGCGGCTTGTCGACGGCGCGGCGCGCAAACTGGCCGGTGAATTTTTCAAGCGCTTCAACGCGCAGGTGACCGGTGAGGGCGAGGCAGCGGCCGGCGCCGAAGCCGCGGTACCGGCCGAAACAGTCTCAACCGAGGGTGCGGATCGCGAATCCGGCGCCACTCAAACGAAAGGAAAGAAATCATGGACAGCGTGGATCTCGAAGTCCTGAAGTCCAGCGCACGCTGGATCGAGCAGGGACATCGCGCGCTACTGGTGACGGTAGTCAAGACGTGGGGCTCGTCGCCGCGCCCCGAAGGCGCCATGCTCGCCGTGCGCGACGACGGCCTCGTGGTCGGATCGGTCTCGGGCGGCTGCATCGAAGACGATCTGATCGAACGGGTACGGCAACGCGGCATCGAGCAGAGCGTGCCGGAAGCGGTCAAGTACGGCATCTCGGCCGAGGAAGCGCATCGCTTCGGCCTGCCCTGCGGCGGCACGATCCAGTTGGTGCTCGAGCCGCTCAGCAAGCAAAGCGGTATCGCCGAGCTGTGCGACGCGGTCGAAGACGGCCGCCTGATCGCACGGCGTGTGGATATGGTAACGGGCGCGGTGCAACTCGGCCCCGCCCTCGCCACCGACGGCGTCGACTTCGACGGCCAGCGTCTCCTGACCATCCACGGCCCGCGCTACCGGATGCTCGTGATTGGCGCGGGGCAGTTGTCGCGCTATCTCTGCCATATCGCGGTCGGCCTCGACTACCAGGTGACGGTCTGCGATCCACGCGAAGAGTACACCGACGAATGGGACGTGCCCGGCACGAAGATCGTGCGCACGATGCCAGACGACACGGTGCTCGAGATGAAGCTCGACGAACGCTGCGCGGTGATTGCGCTGACGCACGATCCGAAGCTCGATGACCTCGCGCTCATGGAGGCTTTGAAGACGCCGGCGTTCTACGTGGGCGCGCTGGGCTCACGGCGCAATAACGCGGCGCGGCGCGAACGGCTCAAGGAGTTCGATCTGAACGATGCCGAACTGGCGCGGCTGCATGGGCCGGTGGGGATTTATATCGGCAGCCGGACGCCGCCGGAGATCGCCGTGTCGATTCTGGCCGAGGTGACGGCGGCGAAGAACGGCGTTTCCTTGCCGACCTTGCTGCAGGTCGAAGGCGCAAAGGCGGCGCGGGAGATTGCCGCAAGCGGCGGGGCCGCTTGTAGCGTTTCGTGATTTTGTTTGCGTGGTTCGCATTCCTCTCGAACGTTAGCCATTCGGCTGACTGGTAACACGTCCCCAAATCCCTAGCATGGCCTCATGGACGGCTACGTCAGTAGCCGTCCGCATGGATTCCTCGCGCGAGGCGCTATGAAGCTGCCTGTGGCCTCAGCGTCTCACGCGCACGACACCGAAATTATTCCTTTGACGGAATATTCATTTGAGGCTATATTTACTATGAGTTGGGACATCGAGTACACGGATCTTTTCGGTGCGTGGTGGGAAGGTTTGACGTTGCCGGAACGAGAATCTGTCAACGTAGCCGTTAGATTGCTTGCACATGAAGGGCCGTTTTTGCGTCACCCGTATTGCAGCGGGATCAAGGGCTCGCGGTACAGCCACATGCGCGAATTACGAATCCAGCATGCTAGCCGTCCGTACCGCGTGCTCTATGCATTCGACCCGCGTCGCACCGCCTTCCTGCTGCTAGGTGGCGACAAGACAGGAGACGACCGCTGGTATGCAAAGAATGTCCCACGCGCTGATGCGTTATATCGCGCGCATCTCACAACTTTAGATATTAAAGGAGCAAGTGATGGCGAAAAAATTTTCCGAGTTGGAAGCGAAGATGCCCCCCGAAGCGCGAGCCCGAGTAGACAAGAGGGTCAACGAAATACTGGCGGAATTCGCACTCGCCGACCTGCGCCGTGCGCTTGGCTTTTCGCAGGAAGAACTTGCTGGCTTGCTAGATGTGAAGCAACCAAGTATCGCCAAACTCGAGCAACGAACGGACATGTATATCTCCACGCTGCGTGAGCATATTCACGCATTGGGCGGGGAACTGGTTCTGATAGCGCGTTTCCCCGACCGCGACGTGAAGATCAGCCCGTTGGGCGCACCGCGTCCTGCGCGGAGCACGGCAGCCTGAAGCAGCGCCGTCAGGTCTGGTGGTGAAGCGGGTCCCGCACTGCACGCCCCACGCACGCCGGCCTCACATCAACCCGCACGCCACCGCTGCCACAACGCACCCCAGCACCAGCACAACACCCACGGTGCGGCGCTTGTTGAGTTCGGTCCACAACAGCACGCCCGTCAGCGAGAGCAGGATCATGCCGCCGGCTAGCGTATCGATCAGCAGCACCCAGCCGAGGCTCATCCCCACGCCGCGGTGCAGATTGTTCAGTGTGGTGAGAAACGAGTTGTGGGTCCGCTTGACCGACACATAGCCATTGCCCACCCAATACTCGGCCTGCACATTCTGTGTAGTCCCGAAGATACCAACCTGCCAGAACTCGGGCTGCATGGCGCGGCGATCGCCCCACTCAACCGGATGCGCGGGCTCACGGCGCGCCTTGCCCGGCTTGCCGTCGATCTTCAGTTCGCCCTTGAGCCACTGCGCCATCTCGAGCGGCGACGAGAGCTTCTGCTGCGGCAGCGGCACGAGGATCTGTTCGACCTGCGGCTCGCCGGTTGGAACCTTCAACGGTCCGGCCCGGTGATTCAGCATGAAGCCGGTCACGCCGAACAGCAGCCCTAGCGATGCGCCCCATAAGCCGACCCAGCCGTGCACCTTGCGCAACCACTTGATGAAATTCGCCCGCCGCGAGCGCTGGCGCCGCGCGGCCTGTTCGGCATCGTCCAGTAATGATGTGGGGGCGCTCGCTTGCGCGCGCGTACGTGCTGTCCCGGCGTGTCCGGTGGGGTTCAATTCCATCGATTCGGGCGCGTTCACATCGAGCTCCAGGCCGGCAAGACTGACACAGTAAAAGACCTTTCAAATGATAATGAATATCATTATATATTTATGTGACATCCTCAATCGCGGCTGCCGGGGGCGGCGCTAACCGGAGCGCGCCGGTTAGTGCACGGTTAGTGCGCCACCCGCTTGACAAGCGACTTCTGCAAACCGACCCTAAGCGATGCAAGCCGAAGCAAGCCCGTCAACGTATCCGTTCGGACACCTGAGCCCGCCATGCGCCCCTTCTCATTCGCCCGGATTGCGACGGCCAGTTGGCTCGTGAGCGCCTGTGCCGCCAGCGCGAGCATCGGCGTCAAACCGGACGACCCGTACACCAACGAAGGCGAAACGCAGACGTATACCGTCAATGCCGATGGCTCGTACGCCAAGCTCGACAGCATGACGCTACACGTCAACAACGAGGCCGGCGTGGCGCGGGTGGCGCAGCAATACATCTGGTTCAACCGCAATATGGCGGATGTCCAGATTATCGAGGCCTATACGACAGGCGCCGACGGCGTGCGTCACGATGTCCAGCCCGAGCAGATCCGCGACGTGCAGGAAGCCCGCTCGTTCGATGCGCCGATGTTCCAGGACATCCAGGAAAAGGTGATCGTCTTTCCCGCGGTCGAACCGGGTTCGCGCGTTCATCTGACGTATCGCAAAACGCAGAAGGTGCCGATCGTCGCCGGCGAGTTCAGCGACTTCACGCCGCCCGATCTGGCGCCGACTCACAACTTCCGCCTGATCTACGACCTGCCGGCAGACAAACCGCTTTACGCCGACGCACGTGGCTTCACCGCCAAGGCGCCGGTCACCTCCGCGGGCCGCACGCGTTATGAATTCCGCTACGACCGGGCTCATTTCAGCCGCCTGGAGCATGGCTCGGTGGCGTATGTGTCGTACGGCGACCGGTTGATGGTGTCCACCTTCGCCAGCTACGGCGCGTTCGCCGCGACGTATCGCGCGTCGTCCGCCGATCCGAGCGCGCATGACGCCGCACTGGTTCAGCTCGCGCGCTCGGTCACGGCGCATGAAACCGCGCCGCGCGCCAAAGCCAAGGCGCTGTACGACTGGGTCCGGCGCAATGTGCGCTATGTCGCCATCAATGTCGGACGCGGCGCCGTGGTGCCGCACCCGGCCAGCGCAATCCTCGCGGACCGCTACGGCGACTGCAAGGATCACGTCGCGCTATACGGCGCATTGCTCGATGCTGTGGGGATCCGCAACGAGGCCGCACTGATCAGCAGCGGCACGATCTATACGTTGCCGAGCGTGCCGGGCTACGGCGTCATCAATCACGTGATCACCTGGCTGCCCGACTTGCAGATGTATGCGGACTCGACCGCGTCGAATGTCGAATTCGGTTTCCTGCCGTCGACCGACATGGACCGGCCCGCCCTCCTCGTCAACGAGGGCAAGCTGGCGCAGACACCCGCGACCGCGGAGATGGCGCATCACACCGATCTGTCGATCACCGTCGCAGCGGACGGCTCGGCGAGTTTCGTCTATCAGTTGGAGGCTTCCGGCTGGTCAGCCGAACAGGGTCGCGCGACGCTGCGCATGCAGACGCCGGCGCAGCGCGAAGAATCGATCCAGGCCGAGCTGCGCAGCGCCAACCTGAACGGCACGGCTACGCTCACGACGAGCGACCTCACCGCCACCGGGGGTCCGTTGACCATTACGATGAAGGGCACAGTAGAAAGCCTGGTGGTGCCGGGGACAGCGGCCTCTATTCCGGCATTGACGAGCTTTGCCGGCGGTTTCAGCGCCGATGCGCAGTACTGGTTGGGCGAACGTCAGCGCACCCAGCCGTTCGTATGCCGCAACCTCGAACTACATGAGCACGCGAGTATTTCGCTGCCACCCAATTTCCGCGTGCTCGATATGCCCGAGGCCACCCAGG
This sequence comes from Paraburkholderia phenazinium, assembly GCF_900100735.1. Taxonomy (GTDB): domain Bacteria; phylum Pseudomonadota; class Gammaproteobacteria; order Burkholderiales; family Burkholderiaceae; genus Paraburkholderia; species Paraburkholderia phenazinia. Next base: position 282,950 of record NZ_FNCJ01000001.1, read on the forward strand.
CGCAGGACCGCTTCATCGATTACCACTCGCAGTACCACTTCGATCCGCTCACCAATGTCGTGACGATGACGCGCGACGGCCGCACCCACTTCGACAGCGAGGTCTGCACGCCCGACGACTTCGTGCAGATGCGCCCCGCGATCGAAGCAGTCGAGCGAGACGTACGGGCGGAGGTGATCGTCAAATCGACGCTGGTCGAGCCCTCACACGTCGCGGCGTTCTCACCGTTCGCGCCGTGATAAGCCACTGTGATAACCCGCCGTTATAACCATCAAACCGGCCAGAGCGGCCCTTCCTGCATCGCGCCAAGCTGCTCGCGCATCTCGAGGATGCGGTCTTCCCAGTAGCGCTGCGTGTTGAACCACGGAAACGCCGCGGGAAACGCCGGATCGTCCCAGCGGCGCGCGAGCCACGCCTGGTAGTGGATCAGCCGCAGCGTGCGCAACGCTTCGACCAGATGCAGTTCGCGCGGCTCGAACTCGCAGAAGTCCTCGTACCCGGCGAGCAGATCGGCCAGCGCCCGCGATGCCTCCAGCCGGTCACCCGGCAAGAGCAGCCACAGATCCTGCACCGCCGGTCCCATGCGGCTATCGTCGAAGTCGACGAAGTGCGGTCCGGCATCGGTCCACAACACGTTGCTCGGATGGCAGTCGCCGTGCATACGCAGAGCGCGAACGTCACCGGCTCGCTCGAACGCGCGCTCGACGCCTTCGAGCGCCAGGTTCACCACGGTTTCCCAGGCCGTACGCACGTCGTCAGGGACAAAGCGCTGCGACAGCAGGAAATCGCGCGGCTCGTAGCCGAAGGTCTGGATGTCGAGCGTGGGGCGCGCCGCATAGTCCTGGGTCTGGCCCACAGCGTGGATGCGGCCGATGAAGCGGCCGAGCCATTCGAGCGTATCGCGCCGGTCCAGATCGGGAGCGCGGCCGCCGCGCCGCTCGAAGATCGAGAAGCGAAAGCCGTCGAAGGTATGCAAGCTGCGGCCCTCGAAGACGCGCGCCGGCACCGCCGGGATTTCGCGGGCCGCGAGGTCGGCCACAAACGCGTGCTCTTCGAGAATCGCTTCGTCCGTCCAGCGCTCGGGCCGGTAGAACTTCGCGACGACGGGCGGACCGTCCTCGACACCGATCTGATAGACGCGGTTCTCGTAGCTGTTGAGCGGCAGCATGCGCCCATCGGTACGCACACCGACCGTGCTCAGCACGCTGTCGATTGCGTCGAGCACACATTCCGGCTTGAGCCGGGCAAAAGGCACGGCGCCGGTAGCGCCGTCCTGCAGATCGTGAGTTTCGTGGTTCATGCCCGCATTGTGCGCTGCGCCGCCGTCAAAGACGAGCGCCGCGGCCACACACGCGGGTCATGCGCCCCGTTCAATGCATCTGTGCACTGGCCGGGCGTACCAGCTCGCCCGTATCGATCAGATCTTCGAGGAAAAAGGGTTCCGTATTCAGATGCAGCGACGTGCCGGGTTCGCCGGCATACCACGCCACCATCGCCATGTCGCCCAGAATGCGCATGACGATCCCGCGCGCGCCTTGCGGCACGGCGATATGCACGGATCGCACGATAGAACCGACTTGCATGATATTTCCCCGTTCTCCCATAGCCGGCTGTCTGACGATCGTGCCGGTCGAGGTGATGATAAAAAGCGCCGCTTCGCCGAACACGTTGCGAACGCACCTGAGTTGCGGCGCATTTCCAGCCGTTGGCCCTACTGTAACGCATGACCACAGGACCATCATAAACCTTGCGGCACGTTATATCGAAAACATGGGCAGGCTGTTGCATACCGGCTTCATATGCGGCGTGGGCGCACCAGAAAGGCGCATGTAAGCAAACGCTACACGATCCGGTGCGGCGCCGGTTCATCGCGGGACGCTGTACAGCCCGGCCTGGCAAGACTTCCGCCGTCTGCGCGGTGGCGCTGCAGTGCCGCAATCGACGCAGACGCAGCCCCAACTGTCGCCTATACTCGAAACAAGCGTGGCAGCCGCATCAAGCCTAAAAATACGGCGCTGCCTCGGCGAACACATCATAAGGAGACGAGCATGACGACCTACTTTACGATCGCCGATTTCATCCTGATCATCCCGATGGCGCTAGCCGGCGCGCTGTTTGTCGGCGCCCTGCCCTGCAAGACGGAGTTCAGGCACAACCTGTTTCGGCTGATCGGCGCGCTGGTGGGGGTGGGGGTCGCGGTCCTGCTGGTGGAAGGACTACCTGCGCTCGTCTAGCCGCGCAGCAGCGGCCACGGCTACCGCAGCGCTAGAGGCCGGACGCACGCTGTAATGCGCTGTCGCATCGAGCGCGCCCGGTCCCTTGAACTGACGCAGCGCGCTGCGAAAGTAGGCGGGTTCGGTCGGCCCGCCTGCGTCGGCGCGCGTTTCCCGTTCGAGTGCATCGAGCGCGGGTAGCGCCGTCCACGGCAGCGTCGGATGCTGATGATGCAAGCGATGCAGTTGATGATTCATCAGCACACCTTGCCATGCCCGCGCCACGCGAAAGTTGCGCGAACGTCCCGGTTCGTCGAGTCCCACGCCATAGTGCGGCAGGTTGTCGGCAAGCGACAGCCATACGCCCCGTAAGTACATCGTCACGGCCAGTACCGGCCACCATGTCCCGTAGAAATAGAGAGCCAGTGCGAACAGCGCGAGCGTCAGCAGCCAGTCGCGGCGGATGCGCGCGCGCCGCGCGGGATCGGCGGTGAAGTTGCCGAACAGGCGCTGCACATCGGCGCCGAGCGGGCCTTCCGCACCGACGGCATTCGCCACGAGCGAACGCGCGAGCCGGGCCGGCGCAAACGCGAGCAGCGGCAACACCAGCTCGCCTGCATACAGGCCGCCCAATAAACGTCCGTAATAGCTGAGCCGCACGCGCCAGACAGACCGCCCTGCATCGAGCACATCCGGACGATCGAACGGCTCGCGCGTGAAGCGATGATGCATCAGGTGTCCGAAGCGTACCGCATCGAACGGCAGCGCGAAGGCAATGGCGAGTACGCGCGCAACGCCCTCGTTCAGATGGCGCCGGGCAAACAGTTGTCCGTGAATCGCCTCGTGAATCAGCCCCCAGTGCGTAGGCGTCAGCATGACCAGCGGCACGATCAGCAGCAGTGCCGGCATACCCCACGCACGCAGCAGGATGGGCAAACCAAAGAGCTGCAGCGCCGTCGCAACGGTAACGACAACCAGCAGCGTGAGATTAGCGCGTACGTCGATGGCAGGACGTTTGGGCGTAGTTCGCCCATGCGCCGTGGTTTGCGTTGCCGGGCCAGCCTGGGTGGCCGCACGTGGGTCCATCTTCCCTCCGTCGAGACGACATCGCCCGCGACCTTAGCAGCGCTGTATGACAGCGGGAAGAATGGTGCCCCTCGTGTAACCGCGCGTGATGCAACGCGTGGGCCCACAAAGAAAAGCCGCCTTACGGCGGCTTTCCTGATCAAGCGTTTGTTGCGAAGTCAGACAATCAGATGGCCTGATCCGTCGACGGCTTTTCCCACAGGTTGACGCCGCCCTCGGTCGCATAGCGGTCGATCTCCGCCAGTTCCTCCTTCGAGAACTCGAGGTTCTTCAGTGCGCCGGCGTTCTCGCGCACCTGTTCGGCCTTGCTCGCGCCGATCAGCGCCGACGTAATGCGGCCGCCGCGCAGCGTCCAGGCGAGCGCCATTTGCGCAAGACTCTGACCGCGTCGCTGGGCAATCTCGTTGAGCTTGCGCACATGCTCGATGTTCTGCGCGCTGAGGTGGTCCTGCTTCAGCGAGCCGCCACCCGGCCTGTTGACGCGTGCGTCTTCGGGCACGCCGTTCAGGTACTTGCCGGTCAAGAGGCCTTGTGCGAGCGGCGTGAAAGCGATGCTGCCCGTGCCGAGTTCCTCGAGTGTGTCGAGCAGTTCATGTTCGACCCAACGGTTGAGCATGTTGTAGGCAGGCTGGTGAATCAGCAGCGGCACCTTGTATTCGGCCAGCAGCTTCGCCATTTCGCGGGTCTTGGCGGCCGAATACGACGAAATGCCGATATAGAGCGCCTTGCCCTGTTGCACCGCACTCGCCAGTGCGCCGGCGGTTTCTTCAAGCGGCGTCTCAGCGTCGAAACGGTGCGAATAGAAGATATCCACGTAGTCGAGCCCCATGCGTTGCAGGCTCTGGTCGAGACTCGCGAGGATGTACTTGCGCGAGCCGCCGCCCTGGCCGTACGGGCCCGGCCACATGTCCCAGCCGGCCTTCGACGAGATCAGCAGTTCGTCGCGATACGGCTTGAAATCGTCCTTGAACAGGCGCCCGAAATTGGTCTCGGCGCTGCCGTACGGCGGCCCGTAGTTGTTAGCCAGATCGAAGTGCGTGATGCCGAGATCGAAGGCCGTGCGCAGAATCTCGCGCTGGGTGGAGAGCGGCGTGGTGTCGCCGAAGTTATGCCACAGGCCCAGCGAGAGCGCCGGCAGTTTGAGACCCGACTTGCCGCAAACGCGGTATTGCATGTCCGAATAGCGTGCTGAAGCTGCTTCGTAAGCCATTGCTTGAATCCTTGATGAGAACGACAGGAAAGGTCGCGGGGCCGCCGCGCAGGCCGATCGCCGATGCTGCGCGGCTGCGTGCGGTTCAGAGCGGGGTGAGACGAACTAACTATCTTAGCCAATCGTCGAAAGGCTTGCAGGCGCCCATTATGCGGGACGCAAAGCGGTCCGTCTGGAGCCACCCGGAGGCAGGCTCGGAGCAGCATGGACGCGGCCTTCGCGCTCCCCTAAACTGGGCCGGCAGATTGACAGCAACTAACCAGAGGAACTTCATGACCAAAGCGATTTCGCTCGCCTTGATTGTCGGCGGCGTGGTGCTGCTGTATTTCGGCGGCCAGGCATTCCATTCGTTCAGCAGCGAGGTGTCGCGCGTCTTCACCGGTTCGCCGACCAACAAGGCCATTATGCTGATTGTGGGTGGCGTAATCGCGACACTCGCCGGCCTGATTGGCCTCGCGACTTCGGGCGGCAAACGCTAGGGCAAGCGGGCGACGGGCAGCGCCCGTCGCTCTGCAACCATCAGAACGCCACTTCGGGCTTCGACGCGGAGCGCGAGCCCGGCAGCGGCACGTTGCTGGCGCCGTGATAGGTGTACACCAGCGAAAACTTCACTGCGTCGCTCAGATTCTTGCCGGCCGAATGCAGCGTGTTGCAGTGGAAGAACACCACATCGCCGGCCTTCAGTTCTGGAGAGACCGCGGTCTGGATCAGCGCCTGGTTCTCAGGCAGATCGGCGCGGAAAAACTTCGCTGCGTCGAAGCGCTCGGACGTGAAGGTCGCGCTATGCGACTGCGGCACGAGCCACAGCGCGCCGTTATCCACGGTTTCCGAACCAAGTGCGAGCCACACGGAAACCAGATCGTCTCGCTCGAACGACCAATAACGCGCATCGCGATGCCAGCCGGTCAGGCTGCCATAGGCAGGATGCTTGGTCATCATGCAGTTATGATGCGCGCGCGACAGGCGCGGCTCCTCACCGAAATAGGTCTCCATCCAGCCACGGATTTCCGGCGCCGTCGCCCACTCGGCAAAGCGCGGATGACGCGCATACGCGTCGAGCAGGCGCCGCACCGTATGGCCGCCTGGCGCATGCTTCGACTCCGGCGCGCCCGGATAGCGCAGATCCGCCTCGAACTCGATTGGCGCGGCCGCCTCCTCGAGTTGCCGTTGCGCTATCTGCTTCAGTTCGGCGCAGCGCTCGGGCGAGACCAGCCCCGGCACCACGACGAAGCCCCGATCCCGCAACATCTGAACCTGTTCTTTCTTGGTGTGAACTAACTGAACTGACATAGGGTATTCCGTTACCTTCTGCTGGCCGATCCTCGATTGTAAAACGTACGCGATCCGGTTGCGCGCCAATTGGCCCCGCCTTGGATCCAGCGCAATCGCGGGCACCGACGTTGGATTCGTCCAGACACACAGTGAACGAGTGCACTTTGCAGGGGCGAAACTGCACACCAATCGACCGTCAACGGTCTGATCGCCCCACGTCCAGGCAGCGATCTGCCCCGTAAAAACCCGTAGGCGCCCGGGTTAAAACCGACTTTCGGACGTCACGATTCGCGTGTAGCCTGCAGGCATGTTGATCGTCATTCCCGCTGTTTTCCTTTGCGCACGGCCAGCTCTGGCCGTTGCCGTCACACCCGGTCAGTCCTTGGGTCTGCGAGTCGCTCCCGTTGGCATGCTTGCTGCATGTTTTTGCAGCACCTCCTCCGCGCGGCCCGTCGCCCACCTTTGAAGCCATGCACACACTCCTGAGTACCCGTCTTACCCGCGCCGCGCTAAAAGCGGCACGTCCCGCGCGCCGCCATGTGGTGCGCGCACTGCGTCACCACGCCACGCGCACGCGTGCGCTCGCCGGGCAATGGCGCGAAGCCAAACCCGTGGATGGCATCCGCACCTGGTTTCAGACTTTCTTTACCGCGTTGCGCACGCAAGCCGGCTCGCGCCGCTTTTCGCTGCGCACGCTGCTGCGCAAGCCGACGCCACTGCACGCGCTGACGACGCAGGCGCCGAGCGTCCGTTATGCCGCGAGCCGACGCCCGCGCCGGATGGCCGCGAACAGCGAGGGGTGGTTTGGCTTCGCGAGTCGGTGAGATTTGCTGGTTGAGGACGCGGTAAGCGCGACGCGACCTCTCTGAAGCTCGATAGCGACAAAATCGCTTATTTGCTAGCTCATTAACGACATCAATCGCTTAAGGTAAGCAGCTTTAAGCGGGAAAGCGACAATCGAGGGACGCAGACCGTTATTAAATTTAGCTGAAAAACGACAAATCCAATACAATAAAAGCTCAATTGCGACACGCGTAAAGCGAAATGAGCGACCTAAAAGCGGAAAAGCGACAATCCGAAGAAGTCATGTTCGCAACGGGCGACGCCGCGATCTTCAGCGGCGCGCGAAGAGCGGTCAGTTAACCCGGATTGCTCCGGGCGTCTACGTCGAGGCTGGTACCGACGAGGAGATCATCGGCCGCGTTCAGCGGAATTGGCAAAAACTTGCAGCCCGTGCAGTTCCCGGTGGGGTTGTTTCGCATCTCAGCGCATTCGCGCGAGGCATCACAGATGCCAATGAGGTTGTGATATCGCATCCAACACGCTTCAACCGGCGCATTCGCTACCCCGGTCTTACGCTGGTCCTGGTCAAGGGGCCGAGCCGTCAGCCGGGAGATTTTCCGCTTGGGTCATTGGACCTGTACTGGTCCTCATTCGAACGCGCTCTACTCGAAAATCTGAGCCGCGGCTCTGCGACGACCCGCGCGCCACGCGACGATGTGGAGGAGCGCCTTATTACTTGCCTGAACGCGAACAAGGAAGGTGGGCCGAACCGAATCCGGGATCGTGCCCGGGAATTGTCTGGAGCACTGGGAACCGAAACCAGTTTTGAGGTGCTCAACGGTATGGTCGGGGCATTGTTGAGCACCCACGCGAAAGGAATGCTCAAAACAAAAGCCGGGTTAGCCATCGCCAACGGTACTCCCATCGACACGAACCGTATCAACCTCTTCAACAACCTTGCGACCGCGCTGCGGGTGGCGGTACTGCCAGGTATTGCAGAGGTCGCCGAGCAAGGCACTAGCAGAATCAATTTCGCGTTCCTGGAGTCCTACTTTTCAAACTATGTAGAGGGAACCCGATTTTCTGTGGAAGAGGCCGAAGGCATTGTTCTGCGCAACAAGATTGTTCTGCAACGGCCCAAGGACTCTCATGACATCCTCGGGGTATTTAATCTTGCCAACAAGATCGACACCCGGGCAGTCGTACCACCCACCGGTGAAGACTTCGTCGATGTTCTGCAAGACCGGCACCTGAGGATGCTCGGGCGGCGCCCCGAGGCGAATCCCGGTCAACTAAAGCTCGAAACGAACTACGCGGGGACGACACAGTTCGTCCAACCGTCGCACGTCCGTGGGACGCTGGCAGAGGGATCGCGCTTTGCACTGACGATTCCTGAGGGACTTGCGCGGGCCATCTATTATTTGTTCCTGATTGCCGAGGTCCACCCGTTCGAGGACGGCAACGGGCGATTGTCCAGACTGATCATGAACGCAGAGCTATCTAGAGTCGGGCATTGCCGTGTCATCATTCCGACGCTCTTTCACCCTCAGTTCGTGGACTGTCTCCGGGTGCTCACGCAAGGACAGCAAACGGAGCCCCTTATCAAGGCCATTTCCCGAATGAACATCTGGTCTGCCCAATTCGACTACTCGGACCTCGCCAAACTGATCCCCAAGGTAAAAGCCACCAACGCTTTCCAAGAATCGCCTGCAGAATTTCGTCTGTTGAATGCTGACGGCTCCCGCGCGACATGAGGACGATCCTCGTGCTGCCCCGAAAGAAAAACCCCGCCCGGCTCAACGCCGGGCGGGGTTTTTTTGCAGCAGTCGAACCCGCTTACGCGAGTGCAGCCACCGGTTCCGTACCTGCGGCTTCAGCCAGGGCCAGCGCCTTGTCCGTCGCTTCCCACGTGAATTCCGGCTCTTCGCGGCCGAAGTGGCCGTAAGCCGCGCTCTTCTCGTAGATCGGACGCAGCAGATCCAGCATCTGGATGATGCCCTTCGGACGCAGGTCGAAGTGCTCCTGCACGAGGCGTGTGATGGTCGCATCCGAGACGCGGCCCGTGCCGAACGTGTTGACCATCACCGAGGTCGGCTGAGCCACGCCGATTGCATACGACACCTGAATCAGGCAGCGCGACGCCAGGCCGGCGGCAACGATGTTCTTCGCGACATAGCGGCCAGCGTAAGCGGCCGAACGGTCGACCTTCGACGGATCCTTGCCCGAGAACGCGCCACCGCCGTGCGGAGCCGCGCCACCGTACGTATCGACGATGATCTTGCGGCCGGTCAGGCCACAATCGCCTTGCGGACCGCCAATCACGAAGCGACCGGTCGGGTTGACCAGGAACTTGATGTCGCCCTTGATCAGTTCTGCCGGCAGCGTCGGCTTGATGACTTCTTCGATCACGGCTTCGCGCAGCGTGGACAGTTCGATGTCCGGCGAATGCTGCGTGGACAGCACCACGGTGTCGATTGCATACGGCTTGCCGTCGACGTAGCGCACGGTGACCTGCGACTTCGCATCCGGGCGCAGCCAGGGCAGGCGGCCGTCGCGGCGCAGATTGGCCTGGCGCTCGACCAGACGGTGCGACAGGTGGATCGGCAGCGGCATCAGTTCAGGCGTTTCTTCACACGCATAGCCGAACATCAGGCCCTGGTCGCCGGCGCCTTGATCGAGGTTGTTGTCGTGTGCACGGTCGACGCCCTGGGCGATGTCCGGCGACTGCTTGTCATACGCGACCAGCACCGCGCAACCGCGGTAGTCGATACCGTAGTCCGTGTTGTCGTAACCGATGCGCTTGATCGTGTTGCGCGCGACCTGGATGTAGTCGACGTTCGCAGTGGTAGTGATTTCACCAGCCAGCACGACCAGACCCGTGTTGCACAGCGTTTCCGCAGCAACGCGCGAATATTTGTCCTGGGTCAGGATCGCGTCGAGAATCGCGTCCGAGATCTGGTCCGCGACCTTGTCCGGGTGGCCTTCGGAAACGGATTCCGAGGTGAAAAGATAGTCGTTTGCCACGTTGCAGACTCCTGTTATGTGGTTACGGTTGAGAGCTTCACGTAGCCAGCTTCGGGGTCTGAAGCGGCGACGCTTTAGCGGATTTCCTGACTGTTCGGCGCAGATCACGTGGATCGCACCTGGCAGCTTCGCCCCGCAAGTTGTCTATTAACTCGGCGAAGCCCTTATTATAGCGACTTCCTACATTTGTCACAGAGTACCCACGCGTGTTGTATTTCGACTCGTTTTCGGTTTACTTGAGCCCCGCGTCCTCAGGTGCCCGCCGCGGAGCGGCCGCATGCTGAGCCGTTTCGGAGCCAAACTCGCCATCGGACTGCTAAAACTGTTTGCGCTTTTGCCGTACGGCCTGATCGCCCGCATCGGCGACGGCCTTGGCTGGCTGCTGTATCAGATCCCTAGCCGGCGCAAGCGTATCGTCCATATCAACCTGAAGCTTTGCTTCCCCGAGTGGAGCGACGAGCGCCGTGAAGACGTCGCGCAGAAGCACTTCCGTCATGCCATCCGCAGCTATCTGGAGCGCAGCGTCCAATGGTTCGGATCGGCGAAGAAGCTGGAAAAACTGATCCAGCTCGACAGCGCGATCGACCTCACCGATCCCAATCTGCCGCCCACGCTCTTTCTCGGCTTTCACTTCGTCGGCATCGAGGCGGGTTCGATCTTCCTCAACTATTCGTTGCGGCGTCAGTGCGGCTCGCTGTATCAGCCGATGTCGAATCCGGAACTCGAGGAGGTCGCCAAAGCGGCGCGCGCCCGCTTCGGCGCGGACATGGCAAGCCGCGCCGACAGCGCACGCATCGTGTTGCGCTGGCTGCGCGACAAGAAGCCGGTGATGCTCGGCGCCGACATGGACTACGGCATGCGCAACTCGACCTTTGTGCCGTTTTTCGGCGTGCCGACCTGCACGCTGACGGCCGTCGGACGGCTCGCCAAGGTCGGCAATGCGCAGGTGGTGCCGTTCATCGGCGAAGTGCTGCCAAACTACAAGGGCTACCGCCTCAAGGTGTTCAAGCCGTGGGACAACTACCCGAGCGGCGACGACGAGGCCGACGCGCGCCGCATGAACGCGTTCCTCGAAGAGCAGATTCCGCATATGCCGGAACAATATTATTGGGTCCATAAACGCTTCAAGACGCGTCCGCCGGGCGAACCGAGCGTTTATTGACGCAACCCCGGAGGCCATCCGGAGGCCATCCGGAGGCAATCCGCGCCCGGCAAAACCGGAGAAAATCCGCAATCGCAACACAATAAAAACGCCGTTCGGCGCACCTATGCGCGCGTCCCTTACAATAGCGGTATGAGACTGAAATTCACCAAGATGCATGGCGCGGGCAACGACTTTGTCGTGCTCGACGGCTTTACGCAGCCGCTCAACCTGAGCGCTGGCCAGGTGCGCGCGCTCGCGAACCGGCATTTCGGCGTGGGCGCCGACCAGCTCCTGCTGGTCGAAAAACCCACCATTGAAGGCGTGGATTTCAGATACCGCATTTTCAATTGCGACGGCGGCGAGGTCGAACACTGCGGCAACGGCGCGCGCTGTTTCGTCAAGTTCGTGCGCGACACGCGCCTCACCGACAAGCGCAGCGTGCGCGTCCAGGTGCAGAACGGCGTCATCACGCTGACCATGCAGGACAACGGCGAAGTCACCGTGGACATGGGTTTGCCCGTGTTCGAACCAGCCCGCGTGCCGTTCGATGCAAATGGCCTCGAAGGCCGCCGCGAAGGCGGTGATACGCTCTGGCCGCTCGAAGTGAACGGCACAACGCGCTGGATCTCGGTGGTCTCGATGGGCAACCCGCATGCCGTACAGGTGGTGGACGATGTCGAGGCGTTCCCCGTGCTCGCCGACGGCCCGGTGATCGAGCATCATCCGCGCTTCCCACAACGGGTGAACGCCGGCTTCATGCAGATCGTCGCGCGCAACGAGATCAAGCTGCGCGTCTACGAACGCGGCGCCGGCGAGACCCTGGCTTGCGGCACGGGCGCCTGCGCGGCGGTCGCCACCGGCATCCGCCGCGGGCTGCTCGACGCGCCGGTGAAGGTGCACACCCATGGCGGCACGCTGACCATCTCCTGGAACGGTGAGCACGACGCCACACCGCTCCTGATGGCCGGCCCCGCTGCGACCGTCTTCGAAGGTGAGATCGAGCTGGCCGACTGAACGGCCGAATGCGTGGCCCAAGTTTGACCAGACGAGTGGCCGACCGACCCCATTGACCGATGCGCCCGCCTGAGGGCGTAGTCCTTTAGCCGAAACCATGAACGATCGCGAAGTCGCCGAATACCTGCTCGCCAACCCCGAATTTTTCGCGGAACACGCGGAAATGCTCGCGACCATCAAGCTCGCGAATCCGCATGGCAAAGCCGCAGTCTCGTTGCAGGAACGGCAGATGGAAATGCTGCGCGAGAAGAACAAGCTTCTCGAACGGCGCCTCGCCGAACTGCTGCGTTACGGACACGAGAACGACAGCATTGCCTCGAAGTTCAGCCGCTGGACCACGCGCGTGATGGCCGAACGCGATCCGTACGCGCTGCCGCGCACCATCGCCAACGGCCTGCGCGACGTGTTCGACGTGCCGCAAGCGGCGCTGCGCGTGTGGGATGTGGCCGAGCCCTACACCCAGGCGGACTTCGCGCGTCAGGTCGGTGAGGAAGTGCGCATCTTCGCCAACAGCCTCGCCACGCCGTATTGCGGCGCCAACACCGGCTTCGAGGCAGCGCAATGGCTCGTGCCGGCGCTCACCGCCGTGCCTGTCGAAGGGGCCGGCGTACAGGAAAGTGCGCACGCAACCGAATCGATCGCTTTGCTGGCGCTACGCGACCCCGAGGGCAGCGAAGACACGCCGACCTTCGGCTTGCTGGTGATGGGCTCGTCCGACCCGCGCCGCTTTCACGACGGCATGGCAACCGATTTCCTCACGCAGATCGGCGCCCTTGCCAGCGCGGCCCTGAGCCGGCTGCTGCCGCGCTGACGCGTCCGAGCACGCGCCGACCCGCCGCCGCCCGCCACCGTGACCACCGCCGATCCGATCGCCGACTACCTGTCGAATCTCGAACACGAGCGGCGGCTCTCGGCGCATACGCTGCGCGGCTACACCCATGAGCTGGAAGAACTGAAGCTGCTGGCCAAGGGCCGCCCGCTCGAAAGCCTGACCGCCATCGATATCCGCGGCGCGGTTTCAAGAGCGCACGCGGGCGGCATGACGGCGCGCTCGATCAGCCACCGGCTCTCGGCGTGGCGTGCCTTTTACCGCTGGCTGGCGGGCCGGGTGGACTTGCCGGCCAACCCGGTCGCGACCGTGCGGGCGCCGAAGCAGGCGAAAACGCTGCCCAAGGCGCTCTCGGTCGACGACGCCAACCGCCTGATGGAAGCGCCCGCCGCCGGCAGCGCCGAAGGGCTGCGCGATCACGCGATCCTGGAACTGTTCTACTCGTCGGGCTTGCGCCTCGCCGAGCTGGTCAGCCTCGACGCACGCTTTGCCGACGCCGACGGCTACCGCTCCGCCGGCTGGCTCAAGCTCGAATCCGCCGAAGTGGAAGTGCTCGGCAAGGGCAACCGGCGCCGTATCGTGCCCGTGGGCAGCAAGGCGCTCGACGCGCTCAATGCCTGGCTCGCGGTGCGCGGCGAATTCGTCAAGCACGACCCGCATCCGCTGTTTCTATCGGCGCGCGGCAACCGGATGTCGCCGAACGTGGTGCGAGACCGGGTCAAACGCATGGCGCTCACCGCCGGCATTCCCGCCAACGTGCATCCGCACGTGCTGCGCCACTCGTTTGCCACCCATGTGCTGCAATCGAGCGGCGACCTGCGCGCGGTGCAGGAACTGCTCGGGCACGCCAGCATCACCGCCACTCAGGTGTACACCGCGCTCGATTTCCAGCATCTCGCGCACGTCTACGATCAGGCGCATCCGCGCGCCAAGAAACGCAACTGAGAAAACGCAACTGAGACGGCTGTTCCAGGCTATTAGTGCCCGCCGTCGCCGGTTTCGCCGCTTTACGCGGCACATTGTTCTGCTGAATACCTCACGAAGTCATGAATACCGTTACGCTCAAACCGTCGAAAGAAAAGTCGCTGCTGCGCCGCCACCCGTGGGTCTACGCGACCGCCATCGACCGCGTGGACGGCAAGCCGGCCGCCGGCACCACCGTGCTGGTGCGCTCGCACGACGGCCGCTTTCTCGCCCGCGCCGCCTACAGTCCGCATTCGCAGATCCGCGCGCGGGTGTGGAGCTTCGACGAGGCCGAACCGATCGACCACGCATTCTTCAAGCGCCGCGTGCAGCGTGCCATCGAGCACCGCCAGGCGATGGTGCACAACACCGGCGCAGTGCGGCTGATCTTCGGCGAGGCGGACGGCCTGCCGGGGCTGATCGTCGACCACTACGTCGCCGACGACGCCGGCCAGCGCAGCCAACTGGTCTGCCAGTTCATGGCGGCAGGGGTCGAGGCATGGAAAGAGGCTATCGTCGCGGCCCTGACCGCCGCGACCGGCTGCCCGAACGTCTATGAACGCTCGGACGTGTCGATCCGCGAAAAGGAAGGCCTCGAGCAGGTCACCGGTGTGCTGGCAGGCGAGCCGCCATCGGATCCGCTGATCGCCAGCGAAAACGGCGTGCGCTACCACGTGGACGTGCGTAACGGCCACAAGACCGGCTTTTACGTCGACCAGCGCGACAACCGGGCTCTCGTGCAGGAACTGGCACGGGAGCGCGATGTGCTGAACTGCTTCTGCTACACCGGCGGGTTTTCGCTCGCAGCGCTCAAGGGCGGCGCCAAGCGGGTCGTCTCGATCGATTCGTCCGGCGAAGCGCTCGCGCTGGCGCAGCAGAACGTCGCCGCCAACGGCTTCGACGCGCAGCGCGCCACATGGCTCGACGCCGACGCCTTCAAGACGCTGCGCCGCCTCCACGAAGAAGGGGAGCGCTTCGACCTGATCGTGCTGGATCCGCCGAAATTTGCGCCGTCGCGCGAACACGTGGACCGCGCCGCCCGCGCCTACAAGGACATCAACCTGACCGGCCTCAAGCTGCTGCGCCCGGGCGGGCTGCTGTTCACCTACTCGTGCTCGGGCGCGATCGACGCCGAGCTGTTCCAGAAGATCGTCGCCGGCGCGGCGGCCGATGCGCGCGTCGACGCCCGTATCCTCAAGCGCCTCGGGGCCGGGGTCGATCACCCGCTGCTCACCGCGTTCCCGGAAGGCGAGTATCTGAAAGGCCTATTGTTGCAAATCGCCTGATCGCCCATAGTTGGGGGATATTTCCCGGCAAGGGCGGCCCGGCGGCCCGCTGCCTGCAGCGGCTCGGCAGATATGTTCCAATAACCGACCGGCGCGAACGGCGCGGCGCACCCGCCGCCGTCGCAGCAAGCATTCCGATTCACGCATAGATTCACGCACCAACAGGCGACCACCATGATTCCCGTTACGATCCTGACCGGCTTCCTCGGCAGCGGCAAAACCACCCTGCTCAAGCGCATCCTGAACGAAAAGCACGGCATGAAGATCGCCGTGATCGAAAACGAGTTCGGCGAAGAGAACATCGACAACGAGATCCTCGTGCAGGATTCGAACGAGCAGATCATCCAGATGAGCAACGGCTGCATCTGCTGCACGATCCGTGGCGATCTGGCGCGCGTGCTCGGCGATCTGGCGGCGAAAAAGCAGGCTGGCGAACTGGATTTCGACCGCGTGGTGATCGAAACCACCGGCCTGGCAAACCCCGGCCCGGTGGCGCAGACGTTCTTCATGGATAACGAGATCGCCGACGAATTCCTGCTCGACGCGATCATCACGCTGGTGGACGCGAAGCACGCCAATCACCAGTTGGACGAGCACGAAGTAGTGCAGCGCCAGGTCGGCTTCGCCGACCGCCTGTTCATCACCAAGGCCGACCTGGTGGACGAAGCCGCGGTGGACGCCCTGCGCCATCGCCTGCTGCATATGAATCCGCGCGCGGCAATCAGGATGGTGAATTTCGGCGAGGCCGACATCAAGGAGATTTTCGACCTGCGCGGCTTCAACCTGAACGCCAAGCTCGAGATCGACCCGGACTTCCTCGCCGAAGACGAGCACGCGCATGGCCACGCTCACGCGCACGACGAGCACGGTCATACCCATGACGACCACGCGAACTGCGACCACGATCATGGCCACTGTGACCATGAAGGCCACGACCATGGCCACCATCACCACGCGCATCACGACGACAAGATCAAATCGTTCGTGTTCCGCAGCGAGCGGCCGTTCGATCCGAACAAGCTCGAAGATTTCCTCGGCGGCATCCTGCAGATCTATGGCGAGCGCCTGCTGCGCTACAAGGGCGTGCTGTATATGAAGGGCGTCGACCGCAAGGTGGTGTTCCAGGGCGTGCATCAGATGATGGGCAGCGATCTGGCCGCCAAGTGGCAGCCGGTGGAGAAGAAGAACAGCAAGATGGTGTTCATCGGCATCGAACTGCCACAAGACCTGATTACCGACGGCCTCACCGCCTGCCTCGTCTGAGCGGAAACCGGGAAAGCGGCGGCAGGTGGGATCTCAGCGGACGGTCGACTGTCCGCTAGCCCGCTGTAAACGGTTCGACTGCAGGCGCCTTCAGCCCGGAAGCCGCCCCGAAGGCGACGGACAGTGGGCCGAAACAGGCCTGGCAAAGACCGGGAACGCAAAATGCGGCTGGCCCGAATGCGCTCCGGAACCAATCGAAAACCGGCTACCAGCACACCACGTGTGAAAAACGCGTGAAAACCCTTGTTGCAGGAATCGTGCGCGGCCATCGCTTTTTAGCCGTTCGCGCGTTATATTTTCAGGATATTGGGGTGCCGCGGCCCGGAATAATCACGGTTGCGGTGACGGATTGTGATTCAGTTACAATACGAGCCCACTGGAGAATGAGAACGATTGCCCGGTCAGCGCGTAACCCGCGCCGGGCCTGACACGGCGCCGGAAAATCTAGTCCGGGAAGCAGCACGCCGACAAGCCAGGTGGCCCACGTCCTTGAAAGGCGAGCCGCCGGTAAGCAATGCCTCAGGAGCATTTGAAGATCGTTTCCAGAGGAGTTCGGCCCCGCATCGACGCCAGGGCGCCCAGCGCCCTGGCGTCCGGCGCTACGGCGTCACGACAGCCCACCGTCCGTGTTCGCCAGCGCTGATTGAGCGTTTTGCAGCGCCTTTGCGGGCAACACGAAAGTGCGGGCAACATGTACGAGTTTTGCCTCACATTGAAGAAGCAAGCCAGATGACGACGAAACGACTCTTGACCGAAGCCGAAATCCTGAAGATGAGCGACAAGGATTACATGAATGAGGATCAGCTCGCTTTCTTCAAGAACAAGCTTGAACAGCTGCAGGCGGAGATTCTCCGCAATGCCGGCCAGACGACCGAAAACCTGCGCGAAACCGTGATCGTGCCGGACCCGGCCGATCGCGCGACGATCGAGGAAGAGCATGCGCTGGAACTGCGCACGCGCGACCGCGAACGCAAGCTGCTGAAGAAGGTGCAGCAATCGCTCGCGCGCATCGAATCGGGCGAATACGGCTGGTGCGAAGAAACCGGCGAACCGATCGGCATTCCGCGTATGCTGGCCCGGCCCACGGCTACCCTGTCGCTCGAAGCGCAGGAACGCCGCGAACTGCGCCAGAAGCTGTTCGGCGACTGAACGCCTGCGGCGCGGCTTACGCGCGCCCTGACACGCTGCTTCGTTGAGAGGCGCACGGTGAACTGTGCGCCTTTTTCTTTGCTATGGCGTCTGCCGCGACGCTCGCTGCGAGAGGCTCGCCGGTTTCACGGCCCTTCGTGGATCAGCATCTTTTACCGCGCCGGGCGCCCGCCCAATGCGCGCCGCGTCATTTTCTCCGCCCTGGCCCGCGCCCCTCGCGCCCTCACCCGCCCTGGCCGCACTTTTCCGGCGTTTTTCCGCCCTATGCCATCCGGCTAGCTCTTGATATGGCAGCGCACGCCCTAAAATAAACCCGACATGCGTCGCACGAGCGCGCGAGCGCCGCCGCATCTCACCCGCTTTGCAAAAGGAAGGCATATGGAGCAATTTCACGGCACGACGATCGTCTCCGTGCGCCGCGGCGACAAGGTAGCCCTCGGCGGCGACGGTCAGGTCACGCTGGGCAACATCGTCATGAAGGGCGGCGCCAAGAAAGTCCGGCGTATCTATAACGGCCAGGTGCTGGTCGGCTTCGCCGGCGGCACGGCCGATGCCTTTTCGTTGCTCGACCGCTTCGAAGCCAAGCTCGAAAAACATCAGGGCAATCTGACCCGCTCGGCCGTCGAGCTCGCCAAAGACTGGCGCACCGACCGCATGCTGCGCCGGCTCGAAGCCATGCTGATCGCGGCGGACGCGCACACCACCCTCGTCATTACAGGCAATGGCGACGTGCTGGACCCGGAAGGCGGCATCTGCGCCATCGGCTCAGGCGGCGCGTATGCCCAGGCGGCGGCCAAGGCGCTCGCCGACAACACCGAACTGTCGCCGCGCGAGATCGTCGAGAAGTCACTGCAGATTGCTGGCGACATGTGCATCTATACGAATCACAACCGCGTTATCGAGACGATCGAGTAAGGACCCACGATGAGCACCATGACCCCTGCCGAGATCGTCTCGGAACTCGACAAGCACATCATCGGCCAAGGCCGCGCCAAGAAAGCGGTCGCGGTGGCGCTGCGCAACCGCTGGCGCCGCCAGCAGGTCGGCGATCCGCTGCGCCAGGAAATCACCCCGAAGAACATCCTGATGATCGGACCGACGGGCGTCGGCAAGACGGAGATTGCCCGCCGTCTGGCCAAGCTCGCCGACGCGCCGTTCATCAAGATCGAAGCCACCAAGTTCACCGAAGTCGGTTACGTGGGCCGCGACGTGGACAGCATCGTGCGCGACCTGATCGAAATTTCGGTCAAGCAGACCCGCGAAACGGAAATGCGCAAAGTGCGCACCAAGGCTGAAGATCAAGCCGAAGACCGGATTCTCGACATCCTGCTGCCGAGCGCCAGGCCGGTCGGTTTCGGCGCCAGCTCGAGCGCCGTGGACACGGCGGACGAAGGCAGCACGACGCGTCAGACCTTCCGCAAGCGTCTGCGCGAAGGTCTGCTTGACGATAAGGAAATCGAACTGGACGTCGAACTGCCGCAAGTGGGCATGGACATCATGGGGCCGCCGGGCATGGAAGACATGACCGAACAGATCCGCTCCATGTTCGCCAACCTCGGTGGCGGCAAGAAGACGCGCCGCAAGCTGAAGGTCAAGGAAGCGCTGAAGCTGCTAACGGACGAAGAAGCGGCCAAGATGCTCAACGACGAGGAAGTGAAAGCCAAGGCGGTGCAGAACGTCGAGCAGAACGGCATTGTGTTCCTCGACGAGATCGACAAGATCGCTTCGCGCAGCGAAGCGGGCGGTGGCGAGGTGTCGCGCCAGGGCGTGCAGCGCGATTTGCTGCCGCTCGTCGAAGGCACCACGATCAACACCAAGTACGGCATGGTGAAGACCGATCACATCCTGTTCATCGCCAGCGGCGCCTTCCATCTCGCCAAGCCGAGCGACCTGATTCCTGAACTGCAGGGGCGCTTCCCGATTCGCGTCGAACTGGACTCGCTGTCGGTCAACGATTTCGAATCGATTCTGGTGTCGACCGATGCGAGCCTCGTGAAACAATATCAGGCACTGCTCGCGACCGAAGACGTGCATCTCCACTTCGGCGACGACGCGATTCGGCGCCTGGCTGAAATCGCCTTCTCGGTGAACGAGAAGACCGAAAACATCGGGGCGCGGCGCCTGTACACGGTGATCGAGAAGCTGCTCGAAGAAGTGTCGTTTTCGGCCGGCAATCATGCGGGCACCGACGTCAAGATCGACGCAGCCTATGTGGACCGCGCGCTGAACGAAGTCGCGGACGACGAAGACCTGTCGCGCTACGTTCTGTAACGGCACGCAGCACGAAAAACGGGCGGTCTCTCGCGAGGCCGCCCGTTTTTTATCGAAACCCCTGCTTCACCGCAACGCATCGCCCGCGGCCGCGCAGACCGCTGCGCGCGATGACGCTTATTGCTTCACCGGCCGCTTGGCCAGCTTGCGCTGCAGCGTGCGCCGATGCATGTTCAACGCGCGGGCGGTCGCGGAAATATTGCCGCCGTGCTCGGCCAGCACGCGCTGGATATGCTCCCATTCGAGCCGCGCCACCGACAGCGGCGTCGGGTGCTCGAGCGCCTCTTCCGCCTGCAACGCGCTCGCTTCGCTTTGCAGTGCCGAGAGAATCGTCTCCACGTTGGCCGGCTTCGCCAGATAGTTATCGGCGCCGTCCTTCACCGCCTGCACCGCCGTCGCGATGCTCGCGTAGCCAGTCAGCACCAGCATCCGCGCGTCCGGCTGCAGTTCGCGCAGCGGCGCCACCAGCGTGAGCCCTGAATCATTGCCCAAGTGCAGATCCACCGTGATCTGTCCGAACTTCTGCTGGTTCGCGAGCTTGATCGCCTCCTCCGCGTTGTGCGCTTCGGCCACTGTGTAGCCGCGCCGCGTCAGACCGCGCGCGAGGATGCCGGAGAACACTTCGTCGTCGTCGATCACCAGAAAATTCATGTCGCTCATGCCTGTTTCTCCGTATTGGATGACGCGGCGCCGCTACGGCCCGCGCCGGATGATTGACGGCCCGCCACCGGCAGCCGCAGCACCGCGCGGGTGCCGCGAGGCCGGGTCTCTTTGACGTCGGTCAGCTCGATCGAACCACGCAGCCGAGCCGCCGCCGAAAACGCCAGATACAACCCGACGCCATGACCACCCTGGGTGCTGTCGACCGGCATCGCGCCGAGCGAGCCGCGCAAGGACGCTGGAATACCGGGTCCAGCGTCACAAACCTCGAATTCAATACGATCGCCCTCGCGCGAGAGCGTGGCCGCGAGCGTCACATGATCGCGGCTCGCCCGCGCCGCATTATCGAGCAGGATCGTGAGAATCTGGCTGACCGCGACGGTATCGTCAAGGTCGAGGTCGGCAGGCGGCGTGCCGAGCCGTTCGAGCTTGACGTCCGGATGACGCAGACGCCACTGCTGGGCAAACGATTCGAGCCATTCGCCGAGCGCCTGGCGGCTGCCCGGCTCCGACGCCCGCGAGCGCAGCCGGGCAAGCGCCGAAGTACACAGCGACATCTGCTGCTCGAGCAGTTCGAGATCGGCACTGTAGGGAGCGAGGCCTTTGTCGGTGCGCGCAGCGTCGCGCAACTCTTCGGACAGCATCGCAATGGTCGACAGCGGCGTGCCGATTTCGTGCGCGACGGTCGCCGCCTGCACGCCGAGGGCCACCGCTCGCTCATCGCGCAAGAGGCGCTGCTGGGCATCGCCAAGCGCTGCGTCACGCTGGCGCAGCGCGCGCGACATGCGCGCGACGAACCACGCAATCAGGCCGACGCTCACCGTGAAGTTCACCCACATGCCTGCGCGGTAGTAGTCGAACAGGTTAGCGGGATTGTCGAGATTCAGCGGCACCGAGTCGAACCCGAGCACCGCGTAGCACGCCACCGCGAACGCCGCGAGCCATAGCATCAGATGCCACGGCAACACAGCCGCCGCGATGGCCAGCGACGGCAGGTAAAGTGAAACAAACGGATTGGTTGTGCCGCCCGAGAGAAACAATAGGGCTGACAAGGCGCCAAGGTCGACCCATAGTTGGCCGAACAGTTCGAGACTGGATTCGGGCCGCTGGCGCGAAACGCGCAGCCAGGTCAGGGCGTTGAAGATCGTTTCGAGGCCGATCACAAGCAACATGGCCGGCAGCGGCAGGTGTACGCCGACAAAGTTCTGCACGACCGCAATGGTGACCAGTTGGCCGATAATCGCGAGACAGCGCAGCCAGAACAGATGTCCCAGGTTGACCCGGCCGGTGTTGGTTATACGATGCATAGCGCCAGTTTACCTGTTCGGAGTTCTCCGAGACACTGCGTTGGGGTTTGACGATACGATCGACCGCTTGACAAAAATCACGCCACCGCCAGGACAGATTGATGCTGCCTCTGATTTCCGACCCCGGTCACCCTGCGTGGCCCGCCTTCCTGACTTTCCTGCAGCGCGCAGCGCTGGCGCAGCAGAGCGGCCAGACCGAAGCGCGCGCCATCTGGCTTGAAGCCGCCGGCCACCTGCAAGATTTCGATAACGATGCAATCGGCCGAATCACCATCGCATTGGTCGAGCAGCGCCGCCAAGACGACGCCATCGCAGTCGCCGCCATTATTGCTCAACTCCGTCCTGCTGATGCCACCGCCAGCTTCCGGCTAGGGTACGCACTGCAAATGGCGAATCGGCACCGTGACGCACTCGCGCCTTATCGCCACGCACTTGCTCTCGATCCGCATTTGCCGCAGCTGCGCACGAATCTGGCTGGCGCGATCGCGCTCTCTGGTGGCGACGTGGCGGAGCAGGTCCGGTTGCTGGAAAGCGCGCTCGCCGACGACCCGCTCGACAGCAACGGCTGGACCAATCTCGCCCAGGCAAGCCGCTTTGCGATGAATCTGCCGCGCGCGCTGGAAGCGGGCGCACGAGCGGTCGAACTGGCGCCGCAGAGCGCGCTGGCCCTGAACAACTATGCTTTGGCGCTCAAGGAAGCACAACGTTGGGACGAAGCCGTTCAGCTCACTCAGGCAGCCTGCGCACACGCGCCAGGCGACCCGGCGATGCGCTCCAATCTGGCGATGCTGCACCTCGTGCGCGGCGAGTACGCGCACGGGTGGCCCGCTCACGAAGCGCGCTGGCAAGGGTCGAGGGAACTCGGCGGCAACCGGCCCGTCATGCCGGCACCTCAATGGCAAGGCGAGCCGCTCACCAGCAAGACGCTGCTGGTGTGGGGGGAGCAAGGCATGGGCGACCTGCTGCAATGCTGCCGCTATATCCCGCTGCTGGCGCAGCGCGTCCATGCGCAAGGCGGCCGCCTCCTCTGGAACTCGTTCCCGCAGATGGGCGGGCTGCTCGCCCGCAGCCTAAGTAGTCACGTGGACGGCTACTCGGCTGGCGGCGGCGTCGACACGCTGCCCCCGTTCGACTACGAAATCCCCTTGATGAGCGTGCCGCTGGTGCTCGGCACACTCGGCGACACCCTTCCCGGCACGGTTCCCTACCTGCATGCGGATGCCGCCGCCAGCGCCGCCTGGCGCGAACGGCTCGCTGCGGACGAACGGCCTAGGAAGCGCCTCAAGGTCGGGCTGGCGTGGACCGGCAGCCTCAATCACCAGCGCAATCCGTTCCGCGCCGTGGGCTGGGAACGCTATGCAGCAGCGTTTGCCGGCATCCGCGGCGTGTCGTTCTATTCTTTGCAACCGGGCGCCGCCGCCGATGTGGCCGCCGCGCAAGCAGCCGGCCTGCCGATGATCGACTACACGGCCGAGCTGAAAAGCTTCGACGACACCGCGGCCTTCGTCAGCGCGCTCGATCTGGTGATTACCGTTTGCACCTCGGTCGCCCATCTGAGCGGGGCAATCGGTCAGCGCACCTGGGTGCTGCTCGACGTCAATCCGCACTGGACATGGCTGCTCGAACGCCGCGACAGCCCGTGGTATCCGAGCGCGACGCTGTACCGGCAACGCGAGTTCAGCGACTGGAAGCCGGTGCTGGACGAGGTGGCGCGCGATCTGGATACGCTCGCCGGCCAGCATCGGTAGAAGGCGCCCCGGCGCTCAGCCCTCCTCACCGCCCGCAAGACCGCCCGCCCGCGCGCGGGCAATTTCCGCCGCCAGACACTCGGGGCACAGGCAGCGGCCACCCGGCTCCAGCCGGTCGGCGGGCAAAGCCGGCATGGACTTGCACCAGCAGTCGAACGGTTGCCCATGCATCGCGCAGTCGAAAGCACTGCCGCAGCGCGGGCAGCGCGCACTCTGCGCACGCGCGTGGGGAGCGGGCGGATTCATGGCGACCCAGAATGAGTTACCGGACATCCGGTCAGGAAATGATGCCACGTCCGGCAAGCCGCTTGAAAGCCCCGCGCCGCTGCGCCCCCTGCAGCCGGAAATTCCGCCGCAATTCCTCCCTGAACGGCGCCGTAACCGGGGCATGAGTGGCGTCCGTACAACGTCGATTGCGCAGTGCGGAAGCGCGGCAGCGGCCGCCGCTAGAACGCATATGGAAAACCCTGTTGCAGCGCGCCAGTCCTGTACAATTCGCCGTGTTTCAACTGTCCTGTGCCTGAGCCTGCCGCCATGTCCGAGATTCCCGACCTTTCGCAGATCGCGCCCACCCTGAAGGCTGAAATTCTGGCCGAGGCGCTGCCCTACATTCGCCAGTATCACGGTAAGACCGTGGTCATCAAATACGGCGGCAACGCGATGACCGAAGAGCGTCTGAAGCAAGGCTTCGCGCGCGACGTGATTCTGCTGAAGCTGGTCGGCATCAATCCGGTCATCGTGCACGGCGGCGGTCCGCAGATCGACCAGGCACTCAAGAAGATCGGCAAGCAGGGCACCTTCATCCAGGGCATGCGCGTCACCGACGAAGAGACGATGGAAGTCGTCGAATGGGTGCTCGGCGGCGAAGTGCAGCAGGACATCGTCACGCTGATCAATCACTTCGGCGGTCACGCCGTTGGTCTGACCGGCAAGGACGGCGGCCTGATCCACGCGCGCAAGCTGCTGATGCCGGATCGCGACATGCCGGGCCAATACGTGGACATCGGCCAGGTCGGCGAAGTCGAGTCGATCAATCCGGCGGTCGTGAAGGCGCTGCAGGACGACGCGTTCATTCCGGTGATCTCGCCGATCGGCTTCGGTGAAGACGGCCTGTCGTACAACATCAACGCGGACCTGGTCGCGGGCAAGCTGGCGGTGGTGCTGAACGCCGAAAAGCTCGTGATGATGACCAACATCCCCGGCGTGATGGACAAAGAAGGCAATCTGCTGACCGATCTGTCGGCCCGCGAAATCGACGCGCTGTTCGAAGACGGCACCATCTCCGGCGGCATGCTGCCGAAGATCTCGTCGGCGCTCGACGCGGCGAAGAGCGGCGTACGCTCGGTGCACATCATCGACGGCCGCATCGAACACTCGGTTCTGCTGGAAATTCTGACCGAGCAGCCGTTCGGCACGATGATCCGCTCGCACTGAGCATGATGCATCGGCAGGCAGCCCGTCCCCCGGATGAGCTGCCTGTTTTCCTTGGGTTTTGCCTTCCCTTTGCGGCATCAGCCCCAGCATCCGGCGCCCGGCCTCGCATCTACCGCGGCGCCACACCCTTCCCTTTTTCCCGCGCCGCACGCATGATGGACTGCAGGCACCCGCTCGTTCATTTGAAGCAGCGGCGGCACGAACCCGGTCCGGTTTCCCGTCACCATGCGCACCTTCCCATCCAGACACGCTAAGCGCCGCCGGCCTCACGTTGCAGGCGGCAGCCCGGTATGGCTGTTCGATCTGGACAACACGCTGCACCACGCGTCGCACTCGATTTTTCCCGCGATTAACCGGGCGATGACGCAGTACATCATCGACACGCTCGAGGTAGACCTGGACGAGGCCAACCGCATGCGCACCGGCTACACCCAGCGCTACGGCGCGGCGCTGCTCGGTCTCGCACGCCATCATCCGGTCGACCCGCACGACTTTCTGAAAGTCGTGCACACCTTCCCCGATCTGCCTTCGATGGTGCGCAGCGAGCGCGGTCTCGCGCGCCTCGTCGCCGCCCTGCCGGGTCGCAAGATCGTCCTGACCAACGCGCCCGAAGAATATGCGCAGGCGGTACTCGCCGAGCTGGGTATCGAGCGGCTGTTCGAACGCGTGATCGCCATCGAACATATGCGCGATCGCCGCGGCTGGCGCGCCAAGCCCGACACCGGCATGCTGCGCCGGGCGATGCGCGACGCCCATGTGCCGCTCGCCGATGCAATCCTCGTCGAAGACACGCGCTCGCATCTGAAGAACTATCGCCACCTGGGGATTCGCACGGTGTGGATCGTCGGCCATCTGCCCAACCGCAAGGGCGCCGACGGCACGCCGGGTCCCTTGCCGGGCACTGGCCGACCGCACTATGTCGACCGGCGGATTCGTTCGTTAAAATCGCTGAGATTGGGCACCCGCTCAGTGCGACTGAAGGGACGACACACATGCAACCGGATCACAAGCATGACGAGGCCGTAGCCGAAGACCCGCCAGCCACGGGCAGTACCCGCGCCACTCGCCTGAAACCGGGCGAGCGCCGCGTGCATATCCTGCAGACGCTCGCCAGCATGCTGGAGGCGCCGAAGAACGAGAAGATCACCACCGCGGCGCTCGCCGCCCGGCTCGGCGTCTCGGAAGCCGCGCTGTACCGCCATTTCGCCAGCAAGGCGCAGATGTTCGAAGCGCTGATCGAATTCATCGAGCAGTCCATCTTCGGGCTCATCAACCAGATCGCGACGAAGGAGCCCAACGGCGTGCTGCAGGCCCGCACGATAGCGTTGATGCTGCTCAACTTTTCCGCGAAAAATCCCGGCATGACCCGCGTGCTCACGTGCGAGGCTTTGGTGGGCGAACATGAACGACTGACCGAGCGCGTCAACCAGTTGCTTGAGCGCGTCGCAGCCTCGCTCAAGCAGTGCCTGCGCCTCGCCCTGATGGACGCCAACGCACAGGCCGGCGCCAATCCGCAGGCGCAAGGCAGCGCCGTGCCACTGCCGGCCGGCTACGATCCCGCCGTGCGGGCCAATCTTCTGCTCAGCTATATCGTCGGCCGCTGGCACCGGTATGTGCGCAGCGGCTTTGCGCGCAATCCGGCCGAACATGCCGACGCTCAGTTAAGATTGATTCTTCAGTAGTCCGTTTGAGTCATGCGGCATCGCATGACTACCCGTTGCGCATAGCGCAAGCCGTGCACCCCGTCGAAGTCTTCATCACTGGGAGTAGAGCGCGATGAATCGTCCTGTTCTGTCTGCGTTTCCACCGGGTCTGAATAAACTCGCCGCTCATTGGGGCTGGCTCGCCATCCGTGGTGTCGCCGCCATCCTGTTCGGCATCCTCGCGTTCACCTGGCCCGGCTTCACCATTGCGACGCTGGCGCTCGTATGGGGCGCTTACGCCATCGTCGACGGCGCCTTCGCGCTGATCTACGGCGTGCGCGGCGGCGGCACGCGGCGCTGGGCCTATGCGTTTGTCGGGCTGATCGGCGTGATTGCCGGGTTGATCGCGTTCTTCTGGCCGAACGAGACGGCCATCATTCTGGTGATGATCATCGGCGCGTGGGCGCTGGCAGTCGGCATCTTCGAGATCATCTACGCCATACAGTATCGCCGCGCCAATGCGCATCCATGGGTGATCGGGCTGTCGGGGTTGTTGTCGGCCGCCGTTGGCGCCTTCATCCTCGCCTATCCGGGGGCGGGCGCCTTGTCGCTGATCTGGCTGATCGGCACCTATGCGATCTTTTACGGCTTCCTGATGCTGTTCGCAGCGATCCAGTTGCGGCGCTTCCGCCATCGTTCCGGCATCTAGACACGCTGGACACGCTACGCGCCGGCGCATCCCCCAGGGCCGCGCCTGACGTTGCCACGCCGAATTTTCCGCTATACTTTGCGCCTGACTGTTGTCACCAATGGTCGTAGACGCGCCGATTTGCTGACTCGATTGCGGGCGCGCGAACCTGCCGGAACCTGTTCCGGCGGTTCACTATAAATGCGGCTAAAGAGGTCGTCAGCCGCGCACACAGTCGCTCTCCGTGCCTTGCCGACACCATTTAGCCGCCCCTGTTGAAGGCGGAATGAATGGAATCGATCGGTATCGTCGCTCCCCAGAAAATGCATTTCTCCGAGCCGCTGCTCATGCAGAACGGCAGCTCGTTGGCCAATTTCGACCTGATGGTCGAGACCTACGGCACGCTCAACGCCGCGCGCAGCAATGCCGTGCTGGTGTGCCACGCGCTCAATGCCTCGCACCATGTGGCAGGCGTCTACGCGGACGACCCGAAGAACGTCGGCTGGTGGGACAACATGGTCGGCCCCGGCAAGCCGCTCGACACGAACAAGTTCTTCGTGATCGGCGTCAATAACCTCGGCTCGTGTTTCGGCTCGACCGGCCCGATGAGTCTCAATCCGGCCACGGGCGTTCCGTATGGCGCGAGCTTTCCGGTGGTGACCGTGGAAGACTGGGTGAACGCCCAGGCGCGTGTCGCCGACACCTTCGGCATCGAGCGTTTCGCGGCGGTGATGGGCGGCAGCCTCGGCGGCATGCAGGCGCTCGCGTGGAGCGTGATGTATCCGGAGCGCGTCGGCCATTGCATCGTGGTGGCATCCACGCCGAAGCTGTCCGCGCAGAACATTGCTTTTAACGAAGTGGCCCGCTCGGCGATCCTGTCCGACCCGGACTTTCACGGCGGCAACTACTACGCGCACAACGTAAAGCCGAAGCGCGGGCTGCGAGTGGCGCGCATGATCGGCCACATCACGTATCTCTCGGACGACGACATGGCCGAGAAATTCGGCCGCTCGCTGCGCCGGGCGGAGGGCGCCGTCGATGCGTACAACTTCAATTTCGACGTCGAATTCGAAGTGGAGTCGTATCTGCGCTATCAGGGCGACAAGTTCGCTGACTATTTCGACGCCAACACCTATCTGCTGATTACCCGCGCGCTCGACTACTTCGATCCGGCCAAGGCCTTCGACGGCGACCTGACCGCGGCGGTGGCGCACACCACGGCGAAATACCTGATTGCCAGCTTCACGACCGACTGGCGCTTCGCCCCGGCGCGCTCGCGCGAACTGGTGAAGGCGCTGCTCGACCACAAACGCACGGTCACCTACGCGGAAATCGACGCGCCGCACGGCCACGACGCCTTCCTGCTGGACGACGCGCGCTATCACAACCTGATGCGCGCCTATTACGAACGAATTGCCACCGAGGTGAACGCATGAACCAGCGCGCTCTCGATTATCTTGCGCTGCGCCCCGACTTCCGCGCCATCGCCCGCTGGGTCGAACCGCGCGCGACGGTGCTCGATCTGGGTTGCGGCGACGGCTCGCTGCTCTCGACCCTGACCGAGGAACTCGAAGTGACCGGTTACGGCATCGAGATCAACGACGCCGGCGTGCTCGCCGCCACCCAGAACGGCGTCAACGTGATCCAGCAAAATCTGGAAGACGGCCTGCGCCTGTTCGAAGACAACAGTTTCGACTTCGCGGTCCTGTCGCAAACGCTGCAGACCATCCACCAGACCGCGGCGATCCTGCGCGAGACGGTACGGGTCGGCAAGGAATGCATCGTGTCGTTCCCGAATTTCGGCTACTGGACGCACCGGCTTTCCGTGTTGCGCGGCCGCATGCCAGTGTCGAAATCGCTGCCGTATCAGTGGCACAACACGCCGAACGTGCGGGTGCTGACGATCAAGGACTTCGAGGCGCTGGCACCCGAGGTGGGCATCGAAATTCTCGACCGGGTCGTGCTGCACGGCGGCCAGGCGGTGCGGTGGGGCGTGAACTGGCGTGGTAGTCTTGCGGTCTATCGCGTCAAGAAAAGCTAACGCCACACACCCAAATGTCGAACCCGCCGCACGAGGCGCCCGCACTTACCGCTCACGTCGAACACACCGGCTGGCGTGCGTTTCTCAATACGCACATGTTGATCTGCGTCTTTCTCGGCTTTACGTCGGGATTGCCGCTGTTCACGCTCGTCTATCTGGTCCAGGCGTGGTTGCGCTCCGAGGGCGTCAATCTGAAGGAAATCGGCCTGTTTGCGCTGATCCAGTTCCCTTATACCTGGAAGTTCGTCTGGGCGCCGCTGATGGACCGCTACGTGCCGCGCCTGCCCGGCTGGCGGCCTGGCCGCCGGCGTGGCTGGATGCTGGTCACACAGATTCTGGTAGCCGGCGCGATCGCCACGCTCGGCTTTGTGTCGCCGCGTGATTCGATCTGGACGGTCGCCGCGCTTACCGCGCTGGTGGCGTTTTTCGGTGCGAGCCAGGACATCTCCATTGATGCCTACCGGCGCGAGTTGTTGAAGGATACCGAGCAGGGCCTCGGCAACGCGGTGCACGTCAATGCGTACAAGATCGCCGCGCTGGTGCCGGGCTCGCTTGCGCTGATCCTGTCGGACCATCTGCCGTGGACCACCGTGTTCATCGTCACGGCCGCCTTCATGGTGCCCGGCATGATCATGACGCTCGTTGTGCGCGAACCGGAAGTGCACGGCGCGCCGCCGAAAGACCTGCGCGCAGCGATCGTTGAGCCGTTCCGCGAATTCATCCAGCGTGACGGCTGGCGCGGTGCGCTGTTCGTGCTCAGCTTTATCTTCCTGTACAAGCTCGGCGATACGATGGCGACCAATCTGTCGACCTCGTTCTTTCTCGACATCGGCTACTCGCGTACTCAGATCGGCGTGATCGCCAAGACCACCGCGTTCGGCGCGAGCCTCGCCGGCGGGATCGTCGGCGGCATCTGGATGATGCGCATCGGCATCGGCCGCGGGCTGTGGGTGTTCGGCATCCTGCAGATGCTGTCGACGCTCGGCTTTGCGTGGCTCGCGCATCTCGGGCCGGCCTCGCCTGGGCTCACGGAGATCTACGATTTCGCCGTGTTCGCGAGCCATGCCGTGACGAAACTGCTTTCCGTGTTCGGCATCGATTGGGCGGTGCAGCTCGATCCGCGCTCGGTGGCGCTCGCGCTCGTCTACGGTCTCGAAACCTTTGCGACCGGCCTGACGATGGCGGCATTTACCGCCTATATCGCCAGCACCACCGATCCGCGCTACACCGCCACCCAGTTCGCGCTCTTCACCAGTCTCGCGTCGGTGCCGCGCACGCTCGCCTCCGCGGCAAGCGGCTATGTGGTCGCGCAGATCGGCTGGTTCGACTACTTCCTCGCCTGCACCGCACTGGCGCTGCCCGGCATGCTGCTGTTGCTGCGCATCGCACCGTGGAGGCTTCGCTCGTGAACGGGTCCGCCACGCGCTGCGCGCTGCGTGCCGCGCTTGCGCTGCTCTGCTGCACCGGCCTCAGCACGCTTGCGACGCCATCAAGCGCTTACGCCGGTGCGTTGCCGGCGGTCGCGACCAGCGCTGCCTTGCCGGCTAGCGCGCCTGCGGCGAAATCTGCGCCGAGCGCCGCGCCGCCGGAAAGTCCCTCTTCTGCGACCGCCTCCACCGCCGCGGAAAGCCCGAACACCAGCGGTCCAGGTTCCAGCAGCAGCGCTAGCGCTGTGCATGGGCCGTCGGTCACGTCAGCGGCATCGGTCACATCCGCTCCTGCTGCAACATCGGCGCCCCCGGCTTCTCCAGCTGTCGCGAAGCAAGCCGCTCGAACCGGCACCCCTGCGGCTGCCGACAACCGCCCGCCGCCATACACGCCGCCTGCCCAGCAACTGCGCTTCGGCAGCTACGCCGTGTTCCGCAATCTGATTCCGTCGCAGCAACTGGAGGCCCAGGCCGCCGACGAGTTCGACCAGATCGTCTACGGCGCCCAGCACGCCGACCGGCTCTATCCCGACACCGACGCCCGCGTGATCCGCGTGCATACCATTCTCGACAAGCTGATCCCGTATTCGCTGAAGTGGAACGAGCGGGAGAAAAACTGGAAGTGGCAGATTGCGGTGATCCGCTCGCCGGACATCCGCATGTACTGTCTGCCGGGCGGCAAAATCGTGATTTACAGCGGCATCCTCGACCGCGTGCATCTGAACGACAACGAACTCGGCATGCTGCTCGGCCACGAGATCGCACATGCGCTGCGCGAGCACGCGCGAGAGCGTCTCGGCGAGCAGCAGGCGGGGCAACTCGACTCGTCCGGCACGATCCCGCAGCTATTCGGGCTGGCCGACCTGGGCGTCGCGCCGCTTGGGATCGGCTCGCAATTGCTGGAGATGAAGTACACGCCCACCGACGAAACCGAAGCCGACGTGATCGGCAGTGATATCGCCTCGCGCGCCGGGTACGATCCGCGCGCCGCGATCACGCTGTGGGACAAACTGGCCGCGGCGACTCACAGCAATCGCAATCAGGGCTATATCTACGTGCATCCGTACACGCCCGCGCGCCGGCAGGACCTCATGAAGCGCCTGCCGGACATGCTGCAGCTCTACGCCAAGGCAACCGGCACGACGGTCGATGAACTGCCCGACTATGCTGGCATCGGCCGTCCGCGCCGCGTCCCGGTTCGCGGCGACTGACGTACTGACGGTCGGTTACTTCTTGACCTTGTGGTCGTAGTCGACCGTCAACGGCGCGTGGTCGCTGAACTTGATATCGCGGAACACATCGGTGCGCTTGGCCTTGCTGGCAATGCCGGCCGTGGCGATCTGATAGTCGATCCGCCACCCGACGTTCTTCGCATACGCCTGGCCGCGATTGCTCCACCACGTGTATTGCTCGGGACGCTGGTCGAGCGTGCGGAACACGTCCACGTAGCCCACTTCGTCGAACAGCTTCGTCAACCACTCGCGCTCTTCCGGCAGGCAACCTGAGTTCTTCTGGTTGCTCTTCCAGTTCTTGATGTCGATCTCCTTGTGGACGATATTCACGTCGCCGCACACGATCACTTCGCGCTCGCGGCTAAGTTCGGCGAGATGCGGCATGAACTCGTCCATGAAGCGGAACTTGGCCTGCTGACGATCTTCGCCACTCGAGCCCGACGGCACATACACCGAGATCACCGAGAGCTTGCCGAAGCGCAGTTCCACATAACGCCCTTCTGGGTCGAACTCTTCGCTGCCGAAGCCGATCACCACTTCGTCCGGCTCGTGGCGCGTATAGACGCCGGCGCCGCTATAGCCCTTCTTCACCGCGTGCTGGAAATAACCGGTGAAGTTGTGCGGGGCGAGAAACTCGGGCGTCATGTCGTCCTGCGAGCATTTGATTTCCTGCACACACAGCACGTCCGCTTTCTGCTCACCGAACCATTCGAAAAAACCCTTCTTCGCCGCAGAGCGGATGCCGTTCAGGTTGGCGGTAATCACACGCAACATGTCGTTCCTTTGTTGTTGGTTCGTTATTAAATCTGGTTGAATCCTGATCAAGTCGGGGCCGAGGGCAGCCCGGCGCTCATTCGACTTTCACGCCTTTGAGCTCTTCCTTCGCGGGCGGATATTCGAGCTTCATGGCTTCGAACGTGCGCAGCAGCAGTTCGGCGACCATCAGGTTGCGATGCGTCTTCGAATCGGCCGGGATGACGTACCAGGGCGCGTAGGGCGTCGAGGTTGCAGCCAGCGCGTCGTGATACGCCACCTGATACTGATCCCACTGCTTGCGCGCTTCCAGATCCGAGACGTCGAACTTCCAATGCTTGCTCGGATCGTCGATGCGCGCCTGCAATCTCGAACGC
Source organism: Paraburkholderia phenazinium (assembly GCF_900100735.1). Lineage (GTDB taxonomy): Bacteria > Pseudomonadota > Gammaproteobacteria > Burkholderiales > Burkholderiaceae > Paraburkholderia > Paraburkholderia phenazinia. Next base: position 315,767 of record NZ_FNCJ01000001.1, read on the forward strand.
TGCTCGTCCTTCGAAATGTGCAACATACATTTGACGATGGTCGTGCCGCTGTCCGCCAGCAGCGCTTCGAAATCGCGGATGTGACGGTAGCGCCGCTCGCGCGCCGCGTCGTCAAGCTGACCGAGCACGACCGGCACCAGCACGTCCTCATAGTGGCTGCGGTTGAAGATCGTCAGTTCGCCGGCAGCGGGCGCCTGCGAATGCACGCGCCAGAGGAAATCGTGCGCCAGTTCGCTCGGGGTCGGCGCCTTGAACGGCACGATGCGCAGGCCGAGTGGATCGACCTCGTGAAACACCGCGCGGACCGTGCCGTCCTTGCCGCTCGTGTCCATGCCCTGCAACACTAGCAGTACGCGCCGTAGACGCTGCGCATGCAAGCGTTCCTGCAATCCATCGAGGCTGGCGCCGATTTCGGCAAGGCGATTACGGTCGCCGTCCTTCGAGCCCGTCGAAAACGGCTTCGCGGCTGGATCGAATTCGGCGAGCGCAAATTTCGCGATCTTCTTGTCGTCGAAGTAAGGCACGCGGAAATCGTCGAGTTCCGGCTGTTTCGCCATGCAGTGTCTCCAGAGGCGCGGAAAGGTGGCGCCAACAAAAGGAAACGGGCCGCTGCCCCACTTTCGTCCGGCAACAGCCCGTTATGACCGACGCCGCGCGCTGATCCAGATACGCACGGTTCGGCATTGGCATCTCAGGGCCTGTTCACGCTGATTTCACGCGTATAACAGGCCCCTGCTTCAGGACAGCTTTTTCTTCAGCAGCTCGTTCACCTGCTGCGGATTCGCCTTGCCCTTGGTGGCCTTCATCGCCTGACCGATCAGCGCGTTGAACGCCTTTTCCTTGCCGGCGCGGAATTCCTCGACCGACTTCTGGTTGGCCGCCAGCACCTCGTCGATGATCGCTTCGAGTTCACCGGTATCGGAAATCTGCTTGAGACCCTTCGCTTCGATGATGCGGTCGGCGGCGGCTTCGTCCGTGGCCTTCTCGTTCCAGATGGCGACGAAGATTTCCTTCGCAATCTTGTTCGAGATCGTGCCGTCGGCGATACGTTGCAGCAGCAGCGCGAGTTGCGCGGCCGAAACCGGGCTGTCGGCAATCTCGAGACCTTCGCGGTTCAACAGCGATGACACCTCGCCCATCATCCAGTTTGCAGCGACCTTGGCTTGCGCCTCGCCCACTTTCGCGACCACCGCTTCGTAGTACGCGGCCATCGCCTTGCTCGAGGTCAACACGCCCGCGTCGTAAGGCGTCAGGCCGTACTGCTCGACAAAGCGCTGCTGGATCGCGACCGGCAGTTCCGGCATCTCGGCCTTCACGCGCTCGACCCACGCTGCGTCGATCACCAGCGGCATCAAATCCGGATCGGGGAAGTAACGGTAGTCGTGCGCGTCTTCCTTGCTGCGCATCGAACGCGTTTCGCGCTTGTCCGGATCGTAGAGACGCGTTTCCTGCACCACCGTGCCGCCGTCTTCGATCAGCTCGATCTGGCGGCGCACTTCGTACTGGATCGCTTCTTCGAGGAAGCGGAACGAGTTCAGGTTCTTGATCTCGGCGCGCGTGCCGAATTCCTTTTGCCCGACCGGCCGCACCGACACGTTGGCATCGCAACGGAACGAACCTTCCTGCATGTTGCCGTCGCAGATACCAAGCCACGTGACGAGCGTATGCAGCGTCTTCGCATAGGCGACCGCTTCCGCCGCGCTGCGCATTTCCGGCTCGGTGACGATTTCGAGCAGCGGCGTGCCGGCACGGTTCAGGTCGATCCCGGTCATGCCCGCGAAGTCTTCATGCAGCGACTTGCCTGCGTCTTCTTCGAGGTGAGCGCGCGTCAGGTTGATGGTCTTCTCGTACGCTTCCTTGCCGGCTTTCTCGTTGGCGGGCACCTGAATCGTGACCTGGCCGCCTTGCACCACAGGAATCTCGTACTGGCTGATCTGATAGCCCTTCGGCAGATCGGGATAGAAGTAGTTCTTGCGCGCGAAGATACTGCGCGGCGCAATCGTCGCGCCGATCGCGAGGCCGAACTCAATCGCCCGTTGCACGGCGCCGCGGTTCATCACCGGCAGCGTGCCCGGTAAGGCGAGATCGACGGGGCAGGCTTGCGTGTTAGGTTCAGCGCCGAACTGCGTGGCGGCGCCCGAGAAAATCTTCGAGACGGTCGACAGTTGCGTGTGCGTCTCGAGACCGATGACGACTTCCCATTGTTTGGTCATGTGTTCACACTCCTGCCGGTGCCTGGCGATGCCAGTCGGTTGCGCGCTGGAACGCATCCGCAACCTGCAGCATGCGAGCTTCGTTGAAATAGTTGCCGATGATCTGCAGACCGACCGGACGCTGCGCATTGGCGCCTGCGCCGAAGCCACACGGCACGCTCATGCCGGGCAGACCGGCGAGGCTCACCGACAGCGTGTAGATATCGGCCAGATACATCTGCACCGGATCGTCGCCCTTGGCGCCGAGATCCCACGCCACCGACGGCGCGACCGGTCCCATGATCACGTCGCATTGCTTGAACGCTTCCTGGAAGTCGTTCGCGATGATGCGGCGGATCTTCTGCGCCTGCAGGTAGTAAGCGTCGTAGTAGCCGTGCGACAGTACATACGCGCCCACCAGAATGCGGCGCTTCACTTCCGGGCCGAAGCCCTCGGCGCGCGACTTCTTGTACATATCGAGCAGATCGCGATACTCCGCGGCGCGGTGGCCGTAGCGCACGCCGTCGAAACGCGACAGGTTCGACGAGGCTTCCGCCGGGGCGATCACGTAGTACACGGGGATCGACAGTTCGGTTTTCGGCAGCGTAACCTCGACCAGCGTCGCGCCGAGCGCTTCGTACTGCTTCAGTGCGGCGTCGATCGCAGCGCGCACGTCGTCGGCGAGGCCGGCGCCGAAGTATTCCTTCGGCAGGCCGATACGCAGGCCGGCGAGCGGCTTGCCGGCCGCGTCGCCCGCTGCGTCAGCCGACCATGCCTTGCCCAGATAGCGCGTGTAGTCTTCGTCGTCGCGCGCGAGGCTGGTCGAATCGCGCTCGTCGAAACCGTGCATGGCGTTGAGCAGCAGCGCGCAGTCCGTGGCGCTTTGCGCCATCGGGCCGCCCTGATCGAGCGACGAGGCGAATGCGATCATGCCGTAGCGCGACACGCGGCCGTAGGTCGGCTTGATGCCGGTGATGCCCGAGAACGAGGCCGGCTGGCGGATCGAGCCGCCGGTATCCGTGCCGGTTGCAGCGGGCGCGAGGCGCGCGGCCACGGCGGCGGCGGAGCCACCCGACGAGCCACCCGGCACCGCCTTGATGTCCCACGGGTTCTGCACCGGGCCGAAGTACGAATTCTCATTGGACGAGCCCATCGCGAACTCGTCCATGTTGGTCTTGCCGACGCACACCATGCCGGCGCGCTTCAGGCGCTCGACCACGGTCGCGTCGAACGGGCTCGCGTAATTGGCGAGCATCTTCGAGCCGGCGGTGGAGCGCCAGCCGCGCGTCACGAACACGTCCTTGTGGGCGATCGGCAGGCCGACCAGCGGCCCGGCGTGGCCGGTGTGGAGCAGCGCGTCGGCGGCTTTGGCCTGCTCGAGCGTGAGATCGGCGTCGACCTGGACAAAGGCGTTCAGGCTATTGGCTGCGTCGATCCGCTTCAGATAGAGCTGCGCCAGTTCGACTGCAGAGCATTCCTTCGCAGCGAGGGCGGCCCGCAGTTCGGTCAAGCTTTTTTCATGCATTGCGTTTTTTCCTGAATGACGCGGCGCCGCAGCAACCGCTGCGCACCGAGCCCATGTTTTTATTCAATGACCTTCGGCACCAGGTACAGCCCGTCCTGCACAGCAGGCGCGGGGCGCTGGAATTCGTCGCGCTGGACGATCTCCGTCACCGCGTCTTCGCGCAGACGCAGTGCAACATCTTCGATCTGCTCGATCGGATGGGCGAGCGGTTGAATGCCCTTGGTGTCGACGGCCTGCATCTGCTCGACGAGGCCGAAAAAATCATTGAGCTGGACGAGCGTGTGTTCAGCTTCGGTATCGGCCAGTTCGAGCCGCGCGAGATGCGCGATACGCTTAACATCGGTCAGGGTCAGAGCCATGCAGTCACCGGAAAATGTGGTGGACTGTCACAAAGCGGAAAAACAAAGCTGTGACAGCGGGTTACGACACTGGAGGGGGCCCTCGAAAAAGGGGCCAGCGGCGGCAAAAAGTGCCAACCGTTTCCTTCAAATCAAGCAAAATTATAAGGTATCATTACGCGTTCGACCCAAACCCGGACCGTCTTACCAAGGCCTTTCTGGTCATTTCCCACAAATGAATCAGAGATAGAAGCGGCCTTGTGCCAGCCTCCGGTAGATTCCCTCGAAGCTTCAAGCCGCTGTGGCGCAGTATCCGCCCGGTTGAAGCTGTTATTTTTTCCGCTGCCGCCCTGCGCATTTTTGCGAGGCCCGGCCCCCAGCGAGACAGGATTTTGAATGTTCGGTTTTTTGCGCAGCTACTTCTCCAACGATCTGGCGATTGACCTCGGCACCGCCAACACGCTCATCTACATGCGTGGCAAGGGCATCGTTCTAGACGAACCGTCGGTCGTTTCCATCCGCCAGGAAGGCGGTCCCAACGGCAAGAAAACCATCCAGGCAGTCGGCAAGGAAGCCAAGCAGATGCTTGGCAAGGTGCCGGGCAACATCGAGGCGATCCGCCCGATGAAAGACGGCGTGATCGCCGACTTCACCGTCACCGAGCAGATGATCAAGCAGTTCATCAAGACGGCTCACGAATCGCGTATGTTCTCGCCGTCGCCGCGCATCATCATCTGCGTGCCGTGCGGTTCCACCCAGGTGGAACGCCGAGCCATCAAGGAAGCGGCTCACGGCGCAGGCGCCTCGCAGGTTTATCTCATTGAAGAGCCCATGGCCGCGGCAATCGGCGCAGGCCTGCCGGTCTCGGAAGCCACCGGTTCGATGGTGGTGGACATCGGCGGCGGCACCACGGAAGTCGGCGTGATCTCGCTCGGCGGCATCGTCTACAAGGGTTCGGTGCGCGTCGGCGGCGACAAGTTCGACGAAGCCATCGTCAACTACATCCGCCGCAACTACGGCATGCTGATCGGCGAGCAAACCGCCGAAGCGATCAAGAAGGAAATCGGCTCCGCGTTCCCGGGCTCGGAAGTCAAGGAAATGGAAGTGAAGGGCCGCAACCTGTCGGAAGGCATTCCGCGCAGCTTCACCATCTCCAGCAACGAAATCCTCGAAGCCCTCACCGATCCGCTCAACCAGATCGTGTCGTCGGTGAAGATCGCGCTGGAACAAACGCCGCCGGAACTCGGCGCCGACATCGCCGAACGCGGCATGATGCTCACGGGCGGCGGCGCACTGCTGCGCGACCTGGACCGACTGCTCGCCGAAGAAACCGGCCTGCCGGTGCTGGTCGCCGAAGACCCGCTGACTTGCGTCGTGCGCGGCTCGGGCATGGCCCTCGAGCGCATGGACAAGCTCGGCAGCATCTTCTCGTACGAGTAAGCGAGAGCTTAGCTCCATGTCAGCAGCGCGGATCGGACGGCTAGCCTTAATCGGGCCGGCCTGTCTTGGGCTGGTTCATCCAGCCGCCGCGCGCTGAGCGCGCGCTTTCGCGCCGAAGTTAGACCAACCGCTCACGCCCCCGGCGCCGACCATGGAATACAGTCCGCCGCCTCTGTTCAAGCAAGGCCCCTCCGCACTCGCACGGCTGATTTTCTTCGTGCTGCTGGCGCTCGCCCTGCTGATCTCGGATGCGCGCTTCAAGACGCTCGAGATCGTCCGTGGCGTGCTGGGAGCCGGTCTTTATCCGTTGCAGCGCGCCGCGCTCGTGCCGCGCGACATCTTGATGGGCGCCGCGGATCTGGCGGTGACCAGCGCCTCGCTGCGCGGTCAGAATGACGCCCTGCACAAGAAGAACCTGCAACTCTCGCTGCAAGCCAATACCGCGGCCGAACTGGCCGCAGAGAACGGGCATCTGCGTGCGCTGCTGCAACTCTCGCAGCGCATGACCACCCAGTCGATTCCCGCCGAAATCCAGTACGACACGCGCGATCCGTTCACGCAGAAGGTCATCATTGGCCGTGGCGCGCAGCAGGGTATCCAGGACGGTTCGCCGGTCGTCAATGAAGACGGCGTGATCGGCCAGGTGACCCGCGTGTTCCCGCTGCAAGCCGAAGTGACGCTGCTGACCGACAAGGATCAGGCCGTGCCGGTGCAGGTGGTGCGTACTGGTCTGCGCAGCGTGATCTACGGCACGCCGAAAGGCGATTCGCTCGATCTGCGCTTCGTGCCGATCAGTGCGGACGTGCAGGCTGGCGATGAACTCGTGACGAGCGGCCTCGACGGCACCTATCCGCCGGGACTGCCGGTTGCGAAGGTGGTGCGGGTCGACAAGCAGGCCGATACCGCGTTTGCACGCGTGGTTTGCCTGCCAGTGGCGCCAGTACGTGGTGCGCGTCAGTTGCTTGTGCTGCATTATCAGAACACCGTGCCACCTCGTCCTGCTGACGAACCGGATGCGGCTAGCGCGGCGAAGGAAGCGAAGTTGAAGAAGGGCGCGAAGCCCGCGGACAAGAACGCCAAGGCTGCCGCGCCGGCGTCTGCCGCTACTGCCACCGCGGCTGCAGCCAAGCCGACTTCGGGCTCGGCAGCGACAGCGACAGCGGCGGAAAAGAAGGCGGCTCCCGGACGGACGGCCCCTGAGAAGAAACCCGCAGGCGAGAAAAAACCGGCTAACGAGAAGAAAGCCGACGGCCGCCCGCCAGTAGAAAAGCCAGCCACAGGGGGGATCGACGAGTGAACCGCCCTCAATACATCCTGCAGCCGGTCAACCCGTACTTCATCGCCTTCAGTCTCGCGGCAGCCTTCCTGCTGAACCTGATGCCGTGGGGACGCCTGATCGGCATTCCTGACTTCGTCGCACTCGTGCTGCTGTTCTGGAACGTGCACCAGCCGCGCAAGGTGGGCATGGGCATCGCCTTCCTGCTCGGCATCCTGATGGACGTGCATAACGCCAGCCTGCTCGGCGAGCATGCACTCGCGTATACGCTGCTGTCGTACGGCGCCATCACGATTCACCGGCGTGTATTGTGGATGCCTATGGGCGTGCAGACCTTCGCGGTGATGCCGTTGTTCGTCATCGCGCAACTTGTGCCCTTTGTAATCCGTCTACTGATGGGCGCCGCCTTTCCGGGCTGGGGCTACCTGATCGACGGATTCGTCGAAGCCGCCCTGTGGCCCATTGCAAGTGTGCTGCTGCTGATGCCGCAGCGCCGTCCGGCCGATCCGGACGACACCCGCCCCATTTAGCGCCGTGCGCGCGTCGAGCCCTTCTGTGCATCCGCTGAAGACGCTGAACCAAGCTTCGCCAGGTACGCTCGACCCGCACCGCTCCTGCCTGCCGGCCACGACCGCCGGCTGGACACCCTTACCTCACGGCCGCTGCGCGGCCTTTTGATCAAAAGCATGGCTGCCGAATTCAAGGACACTCAGCAACAGCTCTCGAAGTTCCGCCTGCGGGTCGCGGCGGCGGGCCTGTTCGTGTTCGTCTGCTTCGGGCTGATCGTTTTCCGCTTCCTGTTCCTGCAGGTCTGGCACTACAGCAAGTACTCGCTGCAGGCCGACGAGAACCGCATTTCGGTGGCGCCGATCGTTCCCAACCGCGGCATCATCACAGACCGTAACGGCGTCGTGCTGGCGAAGAATTACTCCGCCTACACGCTGGAAATCACGCCCTCGAAGCTCAACGACACGCTCGACAACGTCATCGACAACCTCGCGACCGTCATTTCCATCGACGCACGCGACCGGCGCCGCTTCAAGAAGCTGCAGGAAGACTCGAAGAACTTCGAAAGCCTGCCGATCCGCACCCGCCTGACCGACGACGAAGTCGCGCGCTTCACGGCGCAGCGCTTCCGTTTCCCGGGTGTCGAAGTGCGCGCGCGCCTGTTCCGTCAGTACCCGCTCGGGCCGACGGCGGCGCACGTGATCGGCTATATCGGGCGGATCTCGCAGCGCGATCAGGACCGCATCGACGAAGCCAGCGACCAGAACGATAGCGATCCGGACCACTACGATCCGCGCCTCGACGCCAACAACTACAAGGGCACGGACTACATCGGCAAGATCGGCGTCGAGCAGAGCTACGAGACCGAACTGCACGGCCAGACCGGCTTCGAGGAAGTCGAAGTCACCGCTGGCGGCCGGCCGGTACGCACCTTGTCGCGCACCCAGGCGACGCCGGGCAACAACCTCGTGCTCTCGCTGGATATCGGCCTGCAGCAGGTCGCCGAACAGGCGTTTGCAGGCAAGCGTGGCGCGCTGGTAGCAATCGAACCGGCGACCGGCGACGTGCTCGCGTTCGTCTCCGCGCCGAGCTTCGATCCGAATTCGTTCGTCGACGGCATCGACCAGCAAACCTGGGACGACCTGAACAACTCGCCCGATCACCCGCTCCTGAACCGGCCGCTGCACGGCACCTACCCGCCGGGCTCCACGTACAAGCCGTTCATGGCGCTCGCCGCCCTGACGCTGCACAAGCGCACGCCGAGCTGGGGCTTCCAGGATCCGGGCTACTACACGTTCGGCGGCCATACGTTCCGCAACGACGTGCGTTCGGGCCAGGGCTGGATCGACCTGAACCGTGCGATCGTGGTCTCGAACGACACGTATTTCTACATGCTGGCGCACGATCTCGGCGTCAACGCGATCGCCAACTTCATGAAACCGTGGGGCTTCGGGCAGATCACCGGCATCGACATTGCCGGCGAGGCCAAGGGCATTCTTCCTTCCACCGAATGGAAGCGCAAAGCCTACCGCAAGCCCGAGCAACAGCGCTGGTATGAGGGTGAGACGATCAGTCTCGGGATCGGCCAGGGCTACAACTCGTTCACGATTCTGCAGCTCGCTCATGCGGTCGCTACGCTCGCCAACAACGGCGTGGTGATGAAGCCTCACCTGGTGAAGGAAATCGAAAATCCGATCACCAAGGACACGCGTCTGACCGTGCCGAAGGACGATGGCCGCATCAACGTGTCGCAGGCGGATATCGATATCGTCAAGCGCGCGCTGGTCGGCGTGGTGACCAACGGGACGGCGTCCAAGATTTTCATTGGCGCACCGTATCAGGCGGCCGGCAAGACAGGTACGGCGCAGGTGTATTCGCTGCAGGGCGCGAACTACAAGGGCCATGCGGTTGCCGAGCATCTGCGCGACCACGCGCTCTTTATCGCCTTCGCACCGGCCGACAACCCGAAGATCGCCGTTGCGCTGATCGTCGAAAACGGCGGCTGGGGTGCGGAATCGGCGGGGCCGATCGCGCGCCGCGTGCTCGACTACTACCTCGTCGACCGGCAGAAGCCGGGGGCCGAAGCGGCGGCCGTCGCCGCGGCGGCTTCGGCGACGGCGGATGCATCGGGGCCGGTGATCGCCGCGGCGCCCACCACCGTCGAGATCACGCAGCCAGCCTCGGTCGCCGCGGGCTTCACCGCCCTGCCGATGCCTGGCGCCGCGTCGAACGCGGCTGGCGCCTCGGCGCCGTCTGCGGCATCCGCTGCCTCCGAGGCCGCACCTGCCGCGCCGCCTGGCCCCGTGGTCGCAGCACCGGCCGCAAAGGGCGCCACAAAGGCAGCAAATAAGGCGGCCGCCGCGCCGGCAGCCGACGCCTCCGCTCCGTTCGTCGCCACCACCGTGCAGGCGGACCCGGACCCTGCCTCGGGCCCGACGCCGACCAAGACCCTCGTGCCGCGCAAGTCCGGCCCGCACCACCCGCGCCCGGGCAGCGAACCGGTGCCAACCGCCGCTGCGCCGTCACGCGAAGACAGCATTCAGCCCACGTCACCCAGCCAGCCGGTTTCCGGCGGCATCGACGAGTAAGGAGAAAGGCATGCAATTCGACAAGCGCGCCTGGCTCGACCGCATCAAGAAGATGTTCATCGGCTTCGACCGCCCGCTCGCACTGGCGGTGTTTCTGCTGATGTGCGTCGGCATCGTCACACTGTACAGCGCCACGCTCGATATGCCGGGCAAGGTAGAAGACCAGTTGCGCAACATCATGCTCACCTTCGTGCTGATGTGGGCGCTGGCCAACGTGCCGCCCACCACGCTGATGCGCTTCGCGGTGCCGCTCTATACCTTCGGCATCGCGTTACTGGTGGCGGTGGCGCTATTCGGCCTCACGCGCAAGGGGGCCAAGCGCTGGATCAATGTCGGCGTGGTGATCCAGCCGTCCGAGATCATGAAGATCGCCACCCCGCTGATGCTCGCGTGGTACTACCAGCGCCGCGAAGGCGTGATGCGCTGGTACGACTATCTGGTGGGCCTGATCATTCTGGCGGTGCCAGTTGGCCTGATCGCCAAGCAGCCTGACCTCGGCACCGCCGTGCTGGTGTTCGCGGCGGGTCTGTTCGTCATCTATTTCGCGGGACTGAGCTTCAAGCTGATCGTGCCGGTGCTGATTGCAGCGGCAATCGCGGTCACCTCGATCGCAGTGTTTCAGGACAAGATCTGCCAGCCTGAGGTGCAGTGGCCGCTGATGCACGATTATCAGAAGCACCGTATCTGTACGCTGCTCGATCCCACCTCGGACCCGCTCGGCAAGGGCTTCCACACCATTCAGGCGGTGATTGCGATCGGCTCCGGTGGCCCGCTTGGCAAGGGCTGGCTGAAGGGTACCCAGGCGCACCTGGAATTCATTCCTGAAAAACACACCGACTTCATTTTTGCGGTGTTCTCCGAGGAGTTCGGGCTGGCGGGAGGGATCGTGCTGCTGGTGCTGTATATGGCGCTGATCGCGCGTGGGCTTTATATAGCGGCGAACGGGGCCACGCTATTCGGACGATTATTGGCCGGCTCGCTGACGATGGCCTTTTTCACCTACGCGTTCGTCAATATCGGCATGGTGAGCGGGATCTTGCCGGTGGTCGGCGTGCCGCTGCCGTTCATGAGCTATGGGGGCACCGCTCTGATTACGCTAGGGATCGCCACCGGCCTCATCATGAGCGTCGGCCGACAGAAGCGGTTGATGCAGAGCTAGAACTAAAAAGGGGCGCGGATGCGCCCCTTGTTCGTTTACCGGCCCGGAGCCTCATGCTGCAGGCCGTTGCTGCGCGGCTGGGCCAGCTCTCGCCGCAGCAGCCCCTTGCAACCCCATCTACTGCGGCTTCGCCTCGTGCTCGTCGCGCAATTCCGCACTCAATTGCTGAAATTTGAGCTTGGCCGCAGGATCGCCTTGCGCCGCAGCCGCCGCATAGTAAGCGCGCGCCACGTTCAGGTTCTTGTCCACGCCATCGCCGCCGCGCTCGTAGAACGAGCCGGCCACGTACTGCGCCGTCATGTCGCCGCCTTCCGCGGCTTTCTTGTACCAGAAGAACGCCTGGCGATTGTCGCGCGTCGTGCCGCGGCCATCGAGGAACTGGTTGGCGAGCGCGAGCTCGGCCTGTACGTGGCCTTGCTGCGCGGCCTTCAGAAACCAGCGATGCGCTTCCACCGGATCGCGGCCCACGAACTCGCCGTCGTCGTACATCTTGCCGTACACGTACTGCGCGTGCGACATGTTCGCATCGGCGGCCTTGCGCAGCCATTTCTTGCCTTCGTCGACATTGGCGGCCGTGCCTTCGCCGTTGAGCAGCATCATCGCGTAGTTGAATTCGGCAAGCCGGCTGCCGTGTTCGGCCGCCTTATGGAACTCGCTGAGCGCGGCGCTCAGGTTGCCAGCGTTGTAGTCGGCAACGGCCGTCTGCGTCCCGGGGTCTGCCTGGGACGGCTTGTCCTGCGCGTATACCGTGGCAGATGCCGCTAACGCGGCACAGGTGGCGACACCCACCGCGACGCGCACGACGCGCTGCGAAAAACCCTTCATGACCGCACCTCCTGCAGCGCCTGACGTGTCGCGCGCAGCAGCCACATGACATCGGCCGCGAGCGCGATAAAACGAAAACCGGCGTCGCGATACTGGCGTGCGCCGGCAGAATCCATGGCAAAAATGCCGGTCGCAATGCCGGCCTTGTCGGCTGCCGCGACCACGTGGGCCATGGCCGCCTGCACCTCCGGGTGCTTCGAGTCGCCCAGATGGCCGAGGCTCGCAGCGAGATCCGCAGGGCCGATGAACAGGCAATCCACACCCGGCGTGGCTGCGATCTTCTCGACTTCCTGCACGGCCCGCGCGGATTCGATCTGCACGATCGTGGCGATCTGCGCGTTGGCGCCCTGCACGTAGTCGCGCCGCATGCCGTACGAAGCAGCGCGAACGGCACCCGCGACGCCACGCCGGCCATCGAGCGCCTCGGCCGTCGGATACTGGGTCAGGCGCACGGCCTCAAGCGCTTCCTCGGCGGATTCGATGTTCGGGAACATCAGCGTACGGGCGCCCGCGTCGAGCACGCGCTTGACGAGCCAGGCTTCGCTCGCCGGCACGCGCACCACCGGTTCGCTCGGCAGATGCGCCGCCGCAATCGCCCGTAGCTGGCCGGTGACGTCGCCGCTATCGTTGGGCGCATGTTCCATGTCGATCAGCAACCAGTCGAAACCAGCGTGTGCGAGCGCCTCGGCGGCGCTTTCGCTACCGAGCGAGAGCCACAGCCCGAAGAGCGGCTCAGCTTCCGCGAGACGTAGTTTGAGGGGATTCGTAAAGGTGCTCATCGCCGTGCTCCGCGGCAGCGCACAAGGCCGCCAGAGGCACGGGAGAGGAGGCTGGCGCGGCGGGCTTGGCGCCCGCTTCGCAGTGCGGTGACCGGCATGTCTCGCTCCGAGTGGTTATCGAAACGATCATACCGTGACAATAACGGGGACGCTCAGTCGCGGACCACGTCCGCCCAGCAATTCGGCGTCTCGTAGAGACGCACCTTGTGCAGACGCAGATTCACGCCGTAGTGGGCGTCGTAGACGTTGGCCAGCAGGTCGAACGCGACCGCCGCGAGATTTTCCACCGTAGGAATGCGATCGAGCACGACGGTCTTGTGACCGGGCATCGAATCCAGAAAGCCGCGTACCTGCGCGTCGCCTTCATAGACGAGAAACGCGTGATCCCATTTGTCGACGAGATGTTCGACGGCAAGCGACTTCACATCCGCAAAGTCCATCACCATGCCGCGATCCGGCGCGCCTTCCGTTTCGACCAGATCGCCTTGCAGCGTGATTTCGAGCACATAGCGATGCCCGTGCAGATTCCGGCACTGGCTACGGTGATCGGGGATGCGGTGGCCCGCGTCGAATTCGAGTTTTCGGGTAATCGTCAGCACGGCAAATCAGGGAATGTTCAGGTACTTGTGGGTCTGCATCGACAGGCGCCATTGCGGATGGCGTTTGCACCAGTCGATCGCGAGCTTCGTATTGATGTCGCGCGACGGGCCGTCCATTGGCTGGACGAGAAAATATTCGAAGTCGAGCGCCGCGTATTCAGACAAGCGCTGGTTGTCCTGCGGGATCACGACTTTCAGTTCGTTGCCCTTGGTGACCACCAAAGGCGCATCGGCCTTCGGGCTCACGCAGATCCAGTCGATCGTCTCGAGCACCGGCAGCGAGCCGTTGGTCTCGATGGCGATCTCGAAGCCCGCGGCGTGCAGCGCATCGACGAAAGGCTGATCGATCTGCAGCATCGGCTCGCCGCCAGTACAGACGACAAAGCGCTGGCCCTCGCCTTCGGGCCACTGCGAAGCGATCATCGCTACCAGCTCGTCGGCGGTGCGGTACTTGCCGCCGTTCTCGCCGTCGGTGCCGACAAAGTCCGTATCGCAGAAACGGCACACGGCCTCCGCCCGGTCTTCCTCGCGGCCCGACCACAGATTGCAGCCGGCGAACCGGCAAAACACCGCCGGGCGTCCGGCATTCGCGCCCTCGCCCTGCAATGTGTAGAAGATTTCCTTGACCGCGTACGTCATGCTGCTTTCTGCCTGGCACCGATAGGTGCCTGATTAAGGTTGCCGCCGCCCTATGGATCACGAAGATCACCAAAGGGCGAACGGATCAAACGGGTGCTTCTGTGACCTTCTCGCCGACCAGATAAGCTTCATAGCCGCGCTTGCGCAGGCGGCACGCCGGGCATTCGCCACAGCCAAAGCCCCACGCATGCAGCTCGGCGCGCTCGCCGACGTAACACGTATGCGTCTCGACCCGGATCAGCTCGACCAGCTCGTCGCCGCCCAACTCGTGCGCGAGGCGCCAAGTATCGGCCTTGTCGAGCCACATCAGCGGCGTTTCCAGCAGGAAGCGCTGGTCCATGCCGAGATTGAGCGCCACCTGCAGCGCCTTCATCGTGTCGTCGCGGCAATCCGGGTAGCCCGAAAAGTCCGTCTCGCACATGCCGCCCACCAGCACCTGCAGGCCACGCCGATAAGCGATGGCCGCCGCAATGGTCATGAACATCAGGTTGCGGCCCGGCACGAAGGTATTCGGCAGACCGTTGGCCGCCGCTTCGATCTGGATCTCGCGCGTCATCGCCGTATCGCTGATTGAACCGAGCACCGACAGGTCGATCATGTGGTCGTCGCCGAGGCGCTCGGCCCACGCCGGAAAGGTTCGGGCAACCGCGTCACGGAAGCCTTCACGGCACTCCAGCTCGACCCGGTGCCGTTGACCGTAGTCGAAGCCGAGTGTCTCGACCGTTTCATATCGTTCGAGCGCCCAGGCGAGGCACGTGGCCGAGTCCTGACCGCCGGAAAACAGCACCAGAGCGCTACTCTTAGCGTCTTTGCGGATCACCGTGAAACTCCGTGAAAGATGAGTGCCACGTCGCGCTGCGCGGTGTGCGCCATGCAGCAACGCGGCGCGACGCGTGCCGGCGTGTTACCGGCTCATGCAGTATAGGCCGCGCCATCCGTCTCCAGAGTCGCTGGCGCTTATACCGCTGATCGTCGGGCGCAGGGGTTGGTGCGCGGTGCAGCGTGGCTGGAAAGCCGTGCCGGAAACCACCCCTGAAAAACAAAAAGGACTTGTCAGGCGAACGCGGCAAGTCCTTGAACTGGCGCGATTTTATCACGCGCCGCACATTGCCGCCGGTGACCCCGCCGAAGCGCCGCACAACGAGGTGCGCTGGGGTGTCCGTCAGAAAAGGAAAAGCCCCAGGAATCTTGCGATTTCCTGGGGCTAAATTCTGGTGGCCTGGGACGGAATCGAACCATCGACACGCGGATTTTCAATCCGCTGCTCTACCAACTGAGCTACCGGGCCAACGAAGAAGCGAGAGTATAACAAAGGGTTTTCGACTGCTCAAGCCCCCTTCTTGAAATTTTTTGCTGGGGCCGCCGTCCACCTGCCGGTGCGCCGCCCTACTCCCCTTTGTTCTTGCCGAGATCGACGCCGAGCTGCTTGAGCTTGCGATACAGGTGCGTGCGTTCGAGTCCCGTCTTTTCGGCCACGCGCGTCATGCTGCCGTTCTCGCGGGCGAGGTGGTACTCGAAGTACGCGCGCTCGAATGCGTCACGCGCGTCGCGCAGCGGGATGTCGAACGAGATCGAGGCGGTCTGCGCCGCCAGCGCGCCGCTGCCGAGTCCGTCGCTGGACAGCATCGGCAACGAGGCCGCCGAGGCCACCGCCGACGAGCTCACCGGCAGCGCCGGCTTCACCGCTGCGCCGGGCACCGCGGGTGCGGGATTGCCGCGTGCAAGGCCCTGTTCGACCGCCTTCAGCAGCTTCTGCAACGCAATCGGCTTCTCGAGGAAGTTGAGCGCGCCAATCTTGGTGGCCTCGACTGCCGTATCGATGGTCGCGTGCCCCGACATCATGATCACCGGCATCGTCAATTGCCCCTGCGCAGCCCATTCTTTGAGCAACGTGACGCCATCGGTGTCGGGCATCCAGATGTCGAGCAGCACCAGGTCGGGCGCCTGGCGCAGCCGGAACTCGCGCGCTTCCTGCGCGTTCTCCGCCGCCTCCACGACATGCCCTTCGTCGCTCAGGATCTCCGAGAGCAATTCCCGGATGCCCATTTCATCATCTACCACCAGGATGGTTGCCATTTACGCTGCCCTTGTCTGCACTGTTGCTTTTGTCGTTCCCTGCGACGCTTTGCCATGCGCCGCCTGCGGCCCTGCTCCGGGTGCCGCAACATCATCGTCTGCCAATTGAAGAAAGAGGATCGAAATCTGCGCGCCCTCGATTACATCGCCCGCCTTCAGACGGTTGCGAATGTCGATGCGTGCGCCGTGTTCGTCGACGATCTTCTTGACCATCGCGAGACCGAGCCCTGTCCCTTTGGCCTTGGTCGTCACGTAAGGTTCGAATGCGCGCGTCAGAATGCGTGCGGGGAAGCCCGGTCCGTTGTCCGATACGGTCAGACGCACCGCGACGCGCACTTTGCCTTCCGCGTCGGGATCGCCATATTCTACTGTCCTCGTCTCGAGCAGCACACGTGGATGCTCGGCCTCCGACACCGCATCCTGCGCATTCTGCAGCAGGTTGTGGATCACCTGGCGCAATTGGGTCGCGTCGCCGCGAATCACCGGTAGCGCAGCCATCTCAACGTGGATCGCGCTCTTGCCTTCTTCGATCCCGTACAGCGTGAGCACTTCGCTCACCAGTTCATTCAACTGCAGGTTGGCGAGCACCGCCGGCGGCGTGCGCGCGTAGTCGCGGAAGCTGTCCACCATCTGCTTCATCGCCGCCACCTGATTGACGATGGTGGTCGCGCCGCGCTTCAGCACATCGGCGTCGGACGGCGCGAGCTTGTCGGCCAGCTTCATCTGCAGACGCTCGGCCGACAACTGGATCGGCGTGAGCGGATTCTTGATCTCGTGCGCAAGACGCCGCGCCACTTCGCCCCAGGCGATCGAGCGCTGCGCCGAGATGACGTCGGAGATGTCGTCGAACACCACCACATAGCCGGAGGTCTGCATGTCTTCCGCGTCGCGGTCGGTGGCGGAGACGAGCCGCGCGCCGCGCACCAGCAGGGTCAGCGGTTCGGTTTCACCGGGCACCTGCACCGAGAACTGCTGCTGCCAGTGGCCACGATCGTCGTGACCGTCGCCGCTCGCGGCTTCGCGGTCGGCGAAGGCCTTGCGCACCATCGCACCGAAATCGCTCAGCACGGTAATACGGTCGAGCGCGGAGCCGAGCATCGACTGGAACTGCTGGCGGAAAATCCGTTCTGCGCCGCGATTCGCGGTGGTCAGGCGGAACTGCCGGTCAAATACAAACACACCCGCGGTCAGGTTGGCGAGAATGCTCTCCAGATAGGCCTTCGAATGCTCCAGCGCGATCCGGTTGTTTTCGACCGCCGCACGCGCCTCGGAGAGCTGCCGCGTCATCGCGTTGAACGACTGCGTCAGGAAGCCGAGTTCGTCGCGCGACTTGATTTCGCGCTTCGGCGTGTAGTCGCCCTCGGTCACTTCCTTCGTGCCCTGGGCAAGCAGGAACAGCGGCCGGGCAAGCTGATTGCCGAGCGCGAGCGCCAGCATCATCGCAATGAAGGTGGCAAGGAACAGCGCCAGCGTCAGCGTGCCAATGTACATCTTGCGCAGGCCGGTGCGGCCGAGCGCCTTCTCCTGGTACTCGCGATAGGCGCGTTGCACGGCGTCGGCATTGCGCGCTAGCGAGGGCGAGACCGGCTGTGTCAGTTGCAGGAAGCGCTCGGTTGGCTGCAGCAACGACGCGTTCGAATCCGGAATGAGCTGCACGATGCGCAGCCGCAAAACCCCCTTGCCGCCGTTGGCGTGCGGATCGCCGTCCACCTCTCCTTCAATGGCAGCAAAACCACGGCCGCGTGCCTGATCGATCATCATCGGTGTCGGCAAGTCGTTCGGCACGAGCGTCACGTAGTTACCCGAGGCCTGCGCCACCACGTGCATCTCAGGCGCTGCGCCCGACATGCTGCGCACCGGCTCGATGATGGTCGCATCCTGCACGCCGAACTGATCGCGCAGCCGCAGCAGCGTGAGGGTCGTGCCCGCCGCGTCGGCGCTGGCAAGCTGTTCGGCCATCAGACGGCCCTTGGTTTGCAGGTCCGACAGCGACGCATCGAGCATGCCGCGCCCGAGGTTCAGCCCCGAGGTGAGCGCGGTCTCGACGTTCACGTCGAACCACGACTCGATACTGCGCGAGACGAACTGATACGAGACGATGTAGATGATGCCGCCCGGCACCACACCGACCAGGGCCATGAAGAACGCGAGTTTGGCGAGCAGCCGCGTGCCGAATTTGCCCTTGCGCAAGCGGTAGATGATGATCAGGACGAGCGCCGTCACGACCATCAGGAAGATCAGCGCTACCGCAACATTGGCTGCGTACAGCCATTGATAGTAACGGTCGAAGAACTCGGTGTTGGCACTCGCCGCAGCGAGCAACACCAGCAGCAGGACGGCCGTGACCGCCACCGTCGACACCAGCACGCGCACGACGATGCTGCTGACGCTGGTGGTGCCGCGTACTTTATTTAGCACGTTCGGTCACCGTGAAAGTGAAACGCTTCCAGTCGGAAGAGAGATTCCAGTCGCGGTTGTTCACTGCGTCGATCTGGAATGGCTTGGGCATCAGTGCGATGTCGAGCTGCATGCGCACGGAGGCGGTATAGGTCTCGCCGTTTTGCACCTGATTGCGATCGATCACATGCCATGAGGTGACATGCTGGATGACCGCCAGCGCGTCTTTCAGCGTGCTGAAGCCGAGTTGCAAACCGCCCGTCGAGACCCGGTACTCGCGCGTGAGCGGCTGAAACGATAAGCGGATGCTCTGCGACACGCTCACCGGTTGCTCGTCGAACCAGTACCAGCGCGGCCGGCTCAGTTCGAAGTCGGTCGTGAAGTAGAGCGGGATGCCTTTGTTGACGGCATCCTCGAGATTGCTGTTCAACTCGAAGTCAAAACGCGCATCGAGACTCCAGCCGCCGCCATCCGACTGCAGCGACGCGCGCTGCACCGCGATCGAATCGGCATGCGCCACGCCCGGTGTGCTGAGCCAAATGGCCAGCACAATCCAGAGCACGGCCGCGAGCCGAAGCGGGAAGAAGCGTTTGATGGTCACCGTTTCTGAAAGCGCGCGTAGAAAAATCCGTCGTGGTCTGGGTTCGAGCCGGCGCCTGGTCCGGCAGGGGAACCCTCCGGGGCGTCGGCAGGCGCGCGGGCCGCTGCGGGCAACAGTTGCCCCGGCGCGTCCAATCGTACCGCATCCTGGTACTTGTCTCCAAACCACTGCGCCTGCAATTCACCCTCATCGGGAAAGATCGAGCACGTAACGTAGAGCAACTCGCCGCCTGGCTTCACGAGCGGCCAGAGCGCCGTCAGAATCCGCCGTTGTTCGGCGACGAGCGCCGGAATATCCGAGGCGCGCCGCAGCCAGCGGATGTCAGGGTGACGACGGACGATGCCCGAGGCTGAACAGGGCACGTCGGCCAGAATGCGGTCGAAGGGGCGATCGAGCGGGTCGTGCCACTTCGCCGGATTGCCCGCGTCGCCGATGCGCACTTCGGCGCTCAGGCCGAGGCGCTGCAGGTTTTCGCCGATGCGGCGCGCGCGGGTCGCGTCGCTTTCGAGTGCGATCAATTCGAGATTGGCCAGTTCGAGCAGGTGGCCGGTCTTGCCGCCGGGCGCGGCGCAGGCATCCAGCACGCGCATGCCGTCGCGCGCGCCGAGCCATTGGGCGGCGAGTTGGGCACCGGCGTCCTGCACCGAGACCACGCCCTCGTTAAAGCCCGGGATGCGGTCGACCGGCATCGGCGTGGCGAGGCGCACCGCGTCGTCGCCGGCGCGGCTGGCGTCGATATGGTGGTTGTGCAAAACCTGCAGGTAGGCGTCGACGGTCGAGTGGCGCGCGTTGACGCGCAGCGTCAGCGGCCCTTGCGTGTTGCCGGTTGCCAGCACCTCTTGCCAGTTGTCGGGCCATGCGTTTCGGACTGCATCGATCCACCAGGCCGGGTAGTTCCAGCGCGCGACCTCGTCGGCCTGGGCGGCATTCAAGAGCGTGTCGCGCTCTCGCAGGAAGGTGCGCAGTACGGCATTGACGAGGCCCTTGGCGAACGCGAACTCGCGGCGTGCAGCGATTGCGTTGACTGCCTGGTCGACGACGGTGAACGGCGCGTAAGCCGCGTCCTCTTCAGCGTCTGTCAGCAAGGCCAGCGCGCAGGCGAGCAGGTTGGCGACGTGCGGCGGCGGAGCCTTCTTGACCAGCTTGGCGATCAGCCAGTCGGCCGTGGCCAGGCGGCGCATGGTCCGGTACGAGATGTCCTGCACCGCGCCGCGTGCCGCGGCAGCGCTGCCCTCAGGAGCGGACACGAAGACCGACTGGAGCGCGGCGGGAAGGGCCGAGCCGACGCGCACCGCACCCACCGCCTGAGCCGCGCAGTCGAGCGCAAAACCCAGCGATTCGGGCGCGAGATGCAGCATCGACAGGCGTGATTCGCGCGGACGCGGCGAAGGCGGAGCAGAACGCGTGGAAGGCTTTGAAGTCATGAAGAAGGCAAAAGCAGGCCGCACGGTGCGCGCGGCGCAATCAGCTCACATTGTAGCTTGGCCGGGTCTGCGGGCCGCCGGATGGAGGACGGGATGGGTTGAGCAACAGGACGCACATGGTCTGGGCCCACTATGTCAACAACAAGGGCGAGCCCGGTGGAGTTCGCCCTTGTCGATAACTCGCTGCGTAAACGGCCGGATGCTGCGGGAATGCTGCAGGGATCTCGTCGGGAGCCGCCTGGAATTTCGCCGGGATAGTGCTGCATGTGGTCGGGAAGCGCCGGCGTACTGCTCGAATTTGGTCAGGGCGCGCCCGTGAAACGGCCAGCTTTGGCGGCCTGCAAAGCAGCCGCCAAAGCTGGCCGCCAGAACTGCTTACTCGAAGCGCCCCGTGCGCGCCATTTCCATGAGCCGCGCGATGCGTTCCTCAGTGGCGGGGTGAGTCGAAAACAGATTCGCAATGCCGCCGCTCGCGAGCGGATTCATGATCATCATCTGCGCCGTTGACGGATGCGCTTCCGCCGCCGGGAACGGAATGCCGCTGGCGTAGCGGTGGATCTTGTCGAGCGCCGAAGCCAGCGCCTGCGGGTCGCCGGAGATCTGCGCACCGCCGCGATCGGCTTCGAACTCGCGCGCGCGGGAGATCGCCATCTGGATCAGCGCACCGGCGATAGGCGCGAGCAACGCGACTGCAATGCTCGCGATCGGATTCGCCGGGCGGCCGTTCTCGTCGCGGCCGCCAAAGAACATCGCGAAGTTCGCCAGCGCGGAGATCGCACCTGCCATGGTGGCGGAGACGGTGGAGATCAGAATGTCGCGGTGCTTCACGTGCGCGAGTTCGTGCGCCATCACGCCGCGCATCTCGCGCTCGGACAGCACGCGCAGGATGCCAGTGGTCGCCGCAACCGCCGCGTTCTCGGGATTGCGGCCCGTAGCAAACGCGTTAGGCGCGTCTTCGTTGATCAGGTAGACACGCGGCATAGGCAGATTGGCGCGCGTAGCCAGCTCGCGCACCATCCGGTAGAACTGCGGCGCACTGCTCTCGTCGACTTCCTGCGCGTTGTACATGCGCAGGACCATCTTGTCCGAAAACCAGTACGAGAAGAAGTTCATACCGAGCGCGATCAGCAGCGCGATCATCATGCCGCGCGAGCCGCCGATCATGCCGCCGATAACGATGAAAAGGGCCGTGATCGCGGCCATCAACATCGCGGTTTTGACCCAGTTAAACATGTTCACCACTCCTTGCCCCGAATGCGGGTTCATATCCTGTACCGCCCGATGGCGGGATCTCCAATTGTAAGCTTATTGTTAGATATGGGCAGGCAAGAAAAATTCAATCACCGCGATGCCGTGGCGAGCTTGACGCCGAGTCCTACGAATGCGCTGCCAACGCCGCGATCCAGCCAGCGCTTCACGCCCGGCTTGCCGGAAAAACGCTGCGTGACGCTGCCCGCGATATACGCGACGAAGCTGTTCCACACCATGCTCATGAGCACGAACACGACGCCGAGCGTCAGGAAGGCCAGCGCCTTGTGATCGCTGCCCGTGGTAACGAACTGCGGGAAAAAGGACACGAAAAACAGCACCACCTTAGGGTTCAGGACGTTGGTCCAGAAGCCCTGCAAAAACAGTTGGCGCAATGACTTCGGCGCGCTGGCGGCGCGCGGGTCTGCCGCTGTCGCGGTTGCGGCTGTGTCACCCGCCTCCGCCGGCTTGGCGAAAATCAGCCGCACGCCGAGATAGATCAGGTAGAGCGCACCGACAAACTTGATCACGGTGAACGCGGTTGCCGACGCGGCGAGCAGCGCAGTCAACCCGAACGCGCAGGCGAGCGAATGCACGCAGCAGCCCGCGGAAATACCCAGCGCCGACATCAGGCCCGCGCCGCGCCCTTGGGCGACGCTGCGCCCTACGATGTACGCCGTATCCGGCCCGGGCGTGACGTTGAGCAGGAAAACGGCGACGACGAAAAATCCGAAATGGGTGATGCCGAACATCGAATCCTCACAAAAGAACACCGGTGCGCCCCAAACTTTCTTGGCCGACCGGGGCGTCGCGCAAAGCGACAGGTTTGGCGGCGCTCGAAAGTGGGCACGCAGCACGAACGATTCTAACGCGCTCCGGCATGCGGCGTGAGTCGGCCGAACGGCCTATGGCGAGCGCGCTGAAACGCCTGTTATTGTGCTTCAGCCAAGGCGAAACGTTGCCCAACGGCAAGCGTCGAGCCGGCCAGGAATTCGCGTACCGGCAAGCGCTTGCCGCCAGGCTTTTGCAGTTGCGTGAGACAGAGCGCACCTTCGCCGCAAGCCACGATCACGCCTTCGGGCGAGACGTTGACGATCGTGCCGGGTTCCGCGTGGCCCTGCGTTTGAACGGGTACAGCAGACCAGATTTTCAGCGCTGTGCCGTCGAGCGTTGCCACGCCGCCCGGGAATGGGTCGAACGCGCGTACCTGGCGCGCCAGCACGTCAGCCGGACGCCGCCAGTCGAGCGCCGCTTCGTGCTTGCCGATTTTCTCGGCGTAGGTGAAGCCCTCCGCCGGCTGCGGCGTCGCGTCGAGCTTGCCGTTGCGCTCAAGTTCCATCAGCGCCTCGACGATCAGGCGTGCGCCGGCTTCCGCCAGACGGTCGTGGAGCGTGGCGGTGGTGTCGTCGGTGTGAATCGGCGTGCGGGCTTCGGAAATCATCGCGCCCGTGTCGAGGCCCACGTCCATCTGCATCAGCGTGATGCCGGTTTCCGTATCGCCCGCTTCGATGGCGCGGTGGATCGGCGCGGCGCCGCGCCAGCGCGGCAGCAACGAAGCGTGAATGTTGATGCAGCCATGCGGCGCGATATCGAGCACTTCCTGCGGCAACAGCAAGCCGTAGGCGGCGACCACCATGACGTCGTGCGGGGTGGCGCGCAGCAAATCGATCGCGGCCGTCGCTTCGGCCGGGTATTTGCCGTTACGGCGCAGCGAAGGCGGCTGGGCGACGGTGAGACCGTGCTCTTCGGCGTAACGCTTCACCGGGCTGGCCTGCAGCTTCATGCCGCGACCGGCCGGGCGATCGGGCTGCGTCAGCACGAGCGGTACCGGGAAACCGGCCTTGTGAATAGCGGCTAGCGCCGCTGCGGCGAACTCCGG
This sequence comes from Paraburkholderia phenazinium, assembly GCF_900100735.1. Taxonomy (GTDB): domain Bacteria; phylum Pseudomonadota; class Gammaproteobacteria; order Burkholderiales; family Burkholderiaceae; genus Paraburkholderia; species Paraburkholderia phenazinia. The sequence goes on from NZ_FNCJ01000001.1 coordinate 339,259, forward strand.
CGTACCGGCAAAGATGACGCGCAACGAATGACTCATGTACGGGGGCGGTAGTCGGAATGGACGCGCATTACATCGCGTGTGCGAGCTTCTTCATCTTGCTCTTGATGCGCGTCTGCTTGAGCGACGACAGGTACTCGACGAACACGCGGCCCATCAGGTGATCCATTTCGTGCTGGATACACACGGCGAGCAGACCTTCGCAGTCCAGCTCGAAAGTTTCGCCCTTTTCGTTGAGTGCGCGCACACGCACTTTTTCGGCCCGCTCGACGTTGTCGTAGATGCCGGGCACCGACAGGCAGCCTTCCTCGTTGACGACCTTCTCGTTGCTCGACCAGACGATCTCGGGGTTGATGAAGGCATGCAATTCGTCGTGCGCGTCCGACACGTCGATCACCACGACGCGCTCATGCACGTCGACCTGGGTGGCCGCGAGGCCCACGCCGGGTGCCGCGTACATCGTCTCGGCCATGTCTGCGACCAGTTTGCGGATGCGTTCGTCGACCACTTCGACCGGCTTGGCGATCTTGTGCAGCCGCTTGTCCGGGTAGTTGAGGATATTCAGTAAAGCCATGATCTTGAAGTTGATTTGGGCGCCGCCCACGGGCGGAAAGTCGCGCATTGGCCATCCGGCCAGCTTGTCGGGCGGTCGCGTTACGCAGAGGATAGGTGGTGTCGAACCGGTTCGATTCAACGCGCCGATCAAGCGCCAACGACGAGCCCGCGCGGGTGGGCGCGGCGCTGCAGTTATTTCGGATGATGAAAATTTTAGCATGGCGCCCGCCTGCCCGCTGGCCGTGCTCAAGGATGGATACGCAATGCAGACCCTACCGACAACCGAAAACGAACTTGCCGCCTGGCTGCGCCTTGCAATGGCGCCGGGGCTAAGGCCCGGCGCGCTGCGTGCCATGCTCAACGCCTTCGGCCTGCCGGCGGCGGTACTCGAGCAGCCGTTTGCGCTACTCGCGGCCACCACCGATGAAGCCTCCGCCCGGGCGGCGCTCGCCCCGCCCTGTGCCGAGTTCGCACGTTATCTGGACGCCGTGCTTGCCTGGCGCGAACTGCCCGGCAACGCCATCGTGACGCTCGACGACCCGGCCTATCCGCCTGCCCTGCTGACCATGCCCGACCCACCCGCGCTCCTATATATAAAGGGCAGGCTAGAGCTGTTGCATGCCAAGGGTGTCGCCGTGGTCGGCAGCCGCAGTGCCACGCCGCAAGGCGTGGAGGACGCCGAACGGTTCGCCCGCGCATTCTCGGCGGCAGGGCTGGCGGTGGTCTCTGGACTCGCCCTCGGCATCGACGGCGCGGCGCACCGTGGCGCGCTGACCGGCCGCGGCAGCACGATCGCGGTGATCGGCACTGGCGCCGATCTCGTCTACCCGGCCGCCCACCAGCCGCTCGCACGGCAGATCGCGGCCGACGGCGTAATCGTCTCGGAATGGCCGCTCGGCACGCCGGCGCGCGCCGCCAACTTCCCGCAGCGCAACCGGCTGATCGCCGGGCTGGTCGGCGGGGTGCTGATCGTCGAGGCGGCCATGCGCTCCGGCTCGCTGATCACCGCGCGCCTCGCGAATGAAATGGGGCGAGATGTTTTCGCCCTGCCCGGCTCGATCCATGCGCCACTGTCGCGTGGCTGCCACAGGATGCTCAAACAAGGCGCCAAACTGGTCGAGACGCCCGAGGAAATACTGGAAGAGCTAGGCTTCGCCGCGGCGCCGGCCGCCGGGTCCGCCAGCGCCACCCGGTGGAGCGGGGTACCGCCACGCCCAACGCCAGCGTCAGCGTCTGTGCCTGCGGTCGACGAGCCGGAACTCGCGCCGGAGGCGCAAAAGCTCCTCGCCGCCCTCGGCCACGCCCCGGCCACGCTTGAAATTCTTGCCGCGCGCACCGACATGCAGGACGCGGCATTACAAAGCACGCTGCTGCAACTCGAACTCGCCGGCCATCTGACGGTCCTGCCGGGCGGCCGTTTTGCCCGAGCGAGCCACGGCTGAGCACGGTCAATCGCGGCAGAGTACGCGCCATGCTACATTCGCGCCAAAGAGCCCCACACACAGTACGCAAGGAACCCACATGCCCGCGCTGAACCTCGACACCGACCAAGACCGGATCGCCGAGCGCGTCAACGACCACAACACGCTGTTCGTGGCCTGCCTGTGCGCGGAATGGTGCGGAACCTGCCGGGAATATCGGGATGCGTTCAACCGCCTGGCGGACAAGCATCCGGAAATCTGTTTCGCCTGGATCGATATCGAGACCCATGCGGATCGCTTCGACGACCTCGACGTAGAAAATTTTCCTACGATCCTGATCGAAGACAGTGTGACCACCCGCTTTTTCGGCACCGTACTGCCGCAGGCGGCCATTGTCGAGCGGATGTTGGCCGATTTGACCGCGTTGCCCGGCGTGACCGGCGCGCCCAAGTTACGGCCGGCACTGGCCGCCGCCTGAGAATTCCGTATTTTGACCGGCAGGCCTACGGCACGGGCGTTGCGGATAGTCTGCAGCGCGCCCGCCGCCGCTTGCTGCATATATCCACAGGCAATTATGATGAGCCGCTTTTTATGGCACTTGACACGCCCCTACGGCGGCGTGTGCTATAAAGCGGTCGTTAATGGGTCGCAAACCTAGGGGTCGCAAACCCAGGGCCTAAACCCGGATCTACCAACTCATATCCAGTCATGTCCAAAGCACTGATCATCGCCGAAAAGCCTTCCGTCGCGAACGACATCGCGCGGGCTTTGGGCGGTTTTACCAAGCATGACGAATACTACGAAAGTGACGATTACGTCCTTTCCTCGGCAGTCGGCCACTTGCTGGAAATCGCCGCGCCCGAAGAATACGAAGTCAAGCGCGGCAAGTGGAGTTTCGCCAATCTGCCCGTCATCCCCCCGCATTTCGACCTGAACCCGATCGCAAAAAGCGAATCGCGTCTCAAGGTCCTGACCAAGCTGCTCAAGCGTAAGGATGTCGAGCGCCTGATCAACGCATGTGACGCGGGGCGCGAAGGCGAGCTGATTTTCCGCCTGATCGCGCAGCACGCGAAAGCCAAGCAGCCGGTCCAGCGCCTGTGGCTGCAATCGATGACCCCGGCCGCCATCCGCGACGGCTTTGCCCGTCTGCGCAGCGACGAGGAAATGCAGCCGCTCGCCGACGCCGCACGTTGCCGCTCTGAGGCCGACTGGCTGGTCGGCATCAACGGCACGCGCGCGATGACGGCGTTCAACAGCAAGGGCGGCGGCTTCTTCCTGACCACGGTCGGGCGGGTGCAGACGCCGACGCTGTCGATCGTGGTGGAGCGCGAAGAGAAGATTCGCCGCTTCGTGCCGCGCGACTATTGGGAAGTGAAAGCAGAATTCGTCTGCGCGGCGGGCTTCTACGAAGGCCGCTGGTTCGACCCGAAATTCAAGCGCGACGAGTTCGACCCCGAAAAACGCGATTCGCGCCTGTGGGCCCTGCCCGCCGCCGAAACGATCGTCGCGGCCTGCCGCGGCCAGATTGGCACGGTCACGGAAGAATCCAAGCCGACGACGCAACTCTCGCCGGCGCTGTTCGACCTGACGAGCTTGCAGCGTGAGGCGAACGGCCGCTTCGGCTTCTCCGCGAAGAACACGCTGGGTCTGGCCCAGGCGCTGTACGAAAAGCACAAGGTGCTGACGTACCCGCGTACCGACGCGCGCGCGCTGCCCGAAGACTATATGGACACGGTCAAGCAGACGCTTGGCATGCTCAAGGAAAGCAACAACTACCTGCCGTTTGCCAAGCAGGTGCTCGACAAGGGCTGGGTCAAGCCGAACAAGCGCATCTTCGATAACTCGAAGATCAGCGACCACTTCGCAATCATCCCGACGCTGCAGGCGCCGAAGAACCTGTCCGAGCCGGAACAGAAGCTCTACGACCTGGTCGTGAAGCGCTTCCTGTCGGTGTTCTTCCCGGCCGCCGAATACCGGGTGACGACGCGGATCACGGAAGTGGTCGGCCATCACTTCAAGACCGAAGGCAAGGTGCTGGTCGAACCCGGCTGGTTGCAGATCTATGGCCGCGAAATCAGCGGTGAAGACGCCAACCTCGTGCCGGTGCAGAAGGACGAGAAGGTCAAGACCGACAAGATCGCTGCCCAGCAACTGGTCACCAAGCCGCCGGCTCGCTACAACGAAGCGACCTTGCTGTCCGCCATGGAAGGCGCGGGCAAGCTGGTGGAAGACGACGAGCTGCGCGAGGCGATGGCTGCCAAGGGCCTTGGCACGCCGGCTACGCGCGCCGCGATCATCGAAGGGTTGCTCGGCGAAAAGTATCTGATTCGCGAAGGCCGCGACCTGATTCCGACTGCGAAGGCGTTCCAGTTGATGACGCTCCTGCGCGGCCTCGGCGTCAAGGAACTGACCGCGCCTGAGCTCACTGGCGAGTGGGAATACAAGCTGTCGCAAATGGAGCGCGGCAACTTGCATCGCGACGCGTTCATGCAGGAAATCGCCCGCATGACGCAGACCATCGTCAAGCGCGCGAAGGAATACGACTCGGATACGATCCCCGGCGATTACGCGACGCTGGAAACGCCGTGTCCGAATTGCGGCGGTCAGGTGAAGGAAAACTATCGCCGCTTTGCGTGTTCGAAGTGCGAGTTCTCGATCTCGAAGATTCCGGGCGGCCGGCAGTTCGAAATTCCGGAAGTCGAAGAGCTGCTGCAGAACAAGACGATCGGACCGCTGTCTGGCTTCCGCAGCAAGATGGGCCGGCCGTTCTCCGCAATCCTGAAGCTCTCGCTGGACGACGAGATCAAGAACTACAAGCTCGAGTTCGACTTCGGTCAGGATTCGGGCGGTGAAGACGGTGAAGCGCCGGACTTCTCCGATCAGCAACCGGTGGGCGCCTGCCCGAAGTGCAAGGCGCGCGTGTTCGAGCACGGCATGAGCTATGTCTGCGAGAACTCGGTCGCCAATCCGAAGACCTGCGACTTCCGCTCGGGCAAGGTGATTCTCCAGCAGGAAATCACGCGCGAGCAGATGGGCAAGCTGCTCGAAGAAGGCCGCACCGACCTGCTGACGAACTTCAAGTCGTCACGTACCGGGCGCAACTTCAAGGCGTTCCTCGTCAAGCAGAGCGACGGCAAGATCGGCTTCGAGTTCGAGAAGAAGGAGCCGTCGGCGAAAACTGCTGCCAAGACCGCGGCGGCCAAGGCTGCAGCCAAAGCCGCGCCGGATGCGGACGGCGAAGACGGCGCGTCGGAAGAGGCTGTGCCGGCCAAGAAGGTTGCGGCGAAAAAGGTCGCAGCGAAGAAGGCCCCCGCTACGAAGACGGCTGCCGCCAAGAAAGCGCCTGCCAAAAAGGCTGCGGTGCGCAAGACGGGCTCGTAGGCAATGTCCTGAGCGCGGCGACCCAGCCGCGTAAAGAGAAAAAAGGCACAGCCCCCGCCAGGTGGCTGTGCCTTTTTTGTTATCGGCCGGCGCGAGTTGGCGACTTATCGCCAACTCACCTCACAGCATCACAGCGGCGACAACGCCGCCGGCCGGGCCCGCGAAGACGGCGTCTTGGCCGGCAGCTTTGGCGAAAGCTCGCTATCGAGCAGGCGCGACACCGGCTCCGCACCGTCGAACGCTTCCGGCGGCATGATCTCCGACGAATCCAGGTTCGACATCAAAGCAGGACGCCCTTGGCCGTCCTTGATCCATTGCTCGCCGAGCAGGCTATTCGGCGTCTGGTTGAAATGCTCGACCAGATGGTCGATAAACGTACGCACCTTGGCCGGCAGGTGACGGCGGCTCGGGTATGCAATGTTGATCTCGACCTGCGGCAGGCGGTATTCGCCCAAGAGACGCACCAGACGGCCACGCGTCATATCGCGGCCAATCAGGTAGCTCGGAAGGATCGCGATGCCCATGCCGAGCAGCGCGAACTGACGCAGCATTTCGGTGTTGTTGGCAACGATCACATTGGTCGGGCGCACCCGCACTTCGCCTTCCGGACCCGTGAAGACCCGCTCGTCGCCCCAGTATTCGGACGGCAGCGAGAGGCACGGATGCTCGAGCAGATGCTCCGGACGCGTCGGCGTTCCGTGTTTCTCCAGATAGGCCGGCGTCGCACACACGGTCATGCAGCCCGTGGTCAAACGGCGCGTGACGATGCTGGCGCTACGCATCTGCCGTGCAATCACTACCCCCACGTCGAAGCCTTCTTCGACCAGATCGACCTGACGGTCGACCAGCGTGACGTCGGGGATAACTTTCGGATAGCGCTCGGCGTAGGTCTGCAGCACCGGCGCCAGGTTGTGCAGCCCGAACACCACTGGCGCGACAATGCGCAAGGTGCCGACGGGTTCGTGATTGCGCGCCACTACCATCTGCTCGACGTCTTCCAGTTCGTCGAGAATCTGGCGAGCGCGTTCCAGATAGACCTGGCCTGACTCCGTCAGAGAAAGGCTCCGGGTTGTACGGTTGAGCAGACGGGTACCGAGACGGCCTTCGAGATCGGCTACGTGGCGGGTGGCCACTGCGTTGGAAATATCCATTGCGCTGGCCGCGCGGGCAAAACTGCCGAGATCCGCCACTCTGACGAAAACTCGCATCGACTGCAAATGATCCATGGGACAACTCCTGCCGTGTTACAGCTTCCTGACAAACCAGTTTGGCCAGTGAAGCGAACTTGGAATTCTCCTACGACTCCTTAAATCGTGCAGAAGTTGCTCAAGAACGCGGTTTTTTATTAGGTTTCATATCACCGTACTCCCCAGTGCTGTGAAAAGAGGTAGATTGTTCCTCTCCAGGAAACAATATGCTGCGCTGCAGCTTGCACTGTCTTTATTGTTGGAACAGCGAACGCTCCACAATGGCGTCACAAGATAGACTTGAACGTCAGCAGCGCACGCCGGAAATACAAAAAAAGACAAAAAAAACCGCCCGAAGGCGGCCTTTTATGCGGAGTGAGTACTCACGTGACTATGCAATGAGCCGTCCCTCGAGCGCTGTCTTGGCATCGCGCAGGGCCGACGGCAGGTTTTGCTGCAGTGTGTCGAACAGCTCCGCATGCAAAGCAAGCTCTGCGCGCCAAGCCGCATCGTCTACGGAGATCACCTGGTCGAATTGCGCCCTGGTGAAGTCGAGACCGCGCCAGTCGATATCCTCGTAATGCGGTGAGACGCCAAAGGCATGTTCTTCACCTTGGGCCACGCCTTCGATGCGGCCCACCATCCAGCTCAGCACGCGCATGTTTTCGCCGAAGCCCGGCCAGACGAACTTGCCGTCCGCGCCTTTACGGAACCAGTTCACACAGAAGATCTTCGGCAGCTTCGCGTTCAGTTGCTCGAGCCGCTCGCCGGTTTTCAGCCAGTGAGCAAAGTAGTCGCTCATGTTGTAGCCGCAGAACGGCAGCATCGCGAACGGGTCGCGCCGCACCACGCCCTGCTGGCCAGCCGCTGCGGCAGTGGTCTCCGAACCCATGGTCGCCGCCATATAGACGCCTTCGACCCAGTTGCGCGCCTCGGTGACGAGTGGCACCGTGGTCGAACGGCGGCCGCCGAAGATGAACGCGTCGATCGGCACGCCGGCTGGGTTCTCCCAATCCGCATCGATTGACGGACATTGCGACGCCGGCGCCGTAAAGCGCGCATTCGGATGGGCTGCCTTGCGGCCGGTTTCCTTGGCGATGGCCGGCGTCCAGTCCTTGCCTTGCCAGTCGGTCAGATGAGCAGGCGCCTCGTCGGTCATGCCCTCCCACCAGACGTCGCCATCGTCGGTCAGCGCCACGTTGGTGAAAATGACGTTTTCCTTGAGCGTGGCCATCGCGTTGAAGTTGGTCTTCTCGCTGGTGCCCGGCGCAACGCCGAAGTAACCGGCCTCCGGATTGATCGCGTAGAGGCGGCCGTCCTTGCCCGGCTTGATCCAGGCAATATCGTCGCCGATCGTCGAGATTTTCCAGCCGTTCAGGCCCGCTGGCGGAATCAGCATCGCAAAGTTGGTCTTGCCGCACGCGGACGGAAACGCCGCCGCCACGTGGTGCTTACGCCCTTCCGGCGAGGTCACGCCAAGAATCAGCATGTGCTCGGCGAGCCAGCCTTCAGCGCGGCCCATGGTGGATGCGATGCGCAGCGCGAAGCACTTCTTGCCGAGCAGCGCGTTGCCGCCGTAGCCCGAGCCATAGCTCCAGATCTCGCGCTGCTCGGGGAAATGCACGATGTATTTGGTGTCGTTGCAGGGCCACGACACGTCTTGCACCCCCTCGGCGAGCGGCGCCCCCACCGAATGCACGCACGGCACGAAGTCGCCGTCGGCGCCGAGCACGTCGTACACCTGACGGCCCATGCGCGTCATGATGCGCATATTGGTGACCACGTACGGGCTGTCGCTCAATTCGACGCCGATATGCGCAATCGGCGAGCCGAGCGGGCCCATCGAGAACGGCACCACGTACATGGTGCGGCCGCGCATCGCGCCGTCGAACAGGCCGTCGAGCGTTGCACGCATCTGCGCAGGGGCGATCCAGTTGTTAGTGGGGCCAGCGTCCTCACGACGCTGCGAGCAGATGAAAGTCCGGTCTTCCACACGGGCGACGTCTGACGGATCGGACCATGCCAGATAGGAATTCGGACGTTTGAGGGGATCGAGTTTTCTCAGGGTGCCGGCCGCGACCATCTGCGCGCACAGCCGATCATATTCTTCCTGCGAGCCATCGCACCAGACAATCCGATCTGGCTTGGTCAACGCGGCAACGCGCTCCACCCAGTCGATCAGTTTGCGATTTTTGACCCAGCCAGGCGCCTCAATGGCCGGGTTTCCTGCAAAAGCGGGATGATTCATCGAGCTGTCTCCGTTTCGTTTGTAAGCAAAAAAGAAAAACGGTACGAGCCCAACGACGCTGCTTGCGAGAGGCGTCAATCCAGTCGCGCCGGCCAACCGGCGCACGATTGTGCAGGTCGTGATGGGCCATCCAGCCTGTTGCGCGGCGTCGTCTGCAAGCAGCCCTCTGCAACCGTCTGTAAAGCGGCTTGCATCGACACGCAACAAACTGTTAAAAACGTTCTCAACTCTTGCCTTTGCGTGGGCATGCCGTCTATGCGGCACTTCCTACGATAAGGCATCCATCCAAACCAGCGTGTGACCTACATCACATGGTGGGACAGCAAGCTTAACACTCCGTTCCGCACCGTCATGGTGCGTCGCAAAACACCAAGACTATGAAGATTGCCATCCTCGACGATTACCAGGACGCCGTCCGCAAGCTCGACTGCTTTCAGTTGCTCGCCGACCACGACGTCAAAGTCTTCAACAACACCGTCCGTGGCCTCGGGCAACTCGCAAGCCGTTTGTCGGAAGTCGACGCGCTGGTGCTGATCCGCGAACGCACCCGCATCAACTCGCAACTGCTCGACAAACTCCCCCATCTACGCATGATCAGCCAGACCGGCAAGGTATCGAGCCATATCGATCTGGCCGCCTGTACCGAACGCGGCATCGCCGTGCTGGAAGGCAGCGGCTCGCCGATCGCGCCGGCCGAACTGACCTGGGCCCTTATCATGGCCGCGCAGCGGCGCATTCCACAATACGTAGCAAACCTTAAGCAAGGGGCCTGGCAGCAGTCCGGACTGAAGACATCCGCCCTGCCACCGAACTTCGGCCTGGGCCAGGTATTGCGTGGTCAGACCCTTGGTATCTGGGGCTACGGCAAGATCGGCCGCCTCGTCGCGGGGTATGCCAAGGCGTTCGGCATGGAGGTGCTGGTCTGGGGGCGTGGCGCTACCCTCGAAGCCGCGCGCGCCGATGGTTACGGAGTGGCTGAAAGCCGCGAGGAGCTGTTCGAACAGAGCGACGTGCTGTCCTTGCACCTGCGGCTGCACGACGACACGCGCGGCATCGTCAAACAGGAAGACCTGCTGCGGATGAAGCCGACCGCGCTGCTGGTGAACACGAGCCGGGCCGAACTGCTGGAAGAGAACGCACTGGTGAATGCGCTGGCGCGCAACCGGCCGGGGATGGTCGCCATCGACGTCTTCGAAAGCGAACCGATTCTGCAGGGCTATAGCCTGTTGCGCATGGAAAACGTGATTTGCACGCCGCACATCGGGTACGTGGAGCGTGAGAGCTACGAGCTGTATTTCACCGCGGCCTTCAAGAATATTCTGGCGTTCGACGGTGGGGATACGTCGAGCGTGGCGAATCCCGAGGCGTTGCAGGGCGGGCGGCGCCGGTAAGGGCTTATAGGCGGCCCCTAAGGCCGCCATGTACTCTTTGGCCGTTCCGTTCGTTCGTCTCGCCTCAGGCGTGAGGCGCCGCTTCGAGCAACTGCGGCATATGCTGCAGGAACTGCTCACCATCGGCGCGGCCGAGGTTGTAGGCGTGCTGCATCTGCGACGGACTCGTGTAATCCCAGCTCGAGATGGGCACCTTGCGCGACGGCTGCACATACAGCCGTTGCTGCGCGCCGTGCGGCACGACGAACATCTGCGGACGTGGATAGAGACGCGTGACCATCACGAGGACGTTGCCGGGCGTTTCATCGAGCGCGCCGACCGGCACGTTGTCGACCATCCCGCCGTCGAGCACCGGCCGGCCGTTGCGCCGCAAGACCGGCGTGAACGGCGGTGTAGAGGACGATTGCAGGATCAGGTCGGCAAGATCCTCGACGCTGGCGCAGTCCTGCGCGCGCACGAACTCGGGATGGAAGCCGATCGCCTGACCTAGCGTCGGATGCAGCGTCTTGCGCACATACTTTTCGATGTTGTATGCGATCAGCCCAGCCGCGACCGCGCTGCGTGCGCCAAGCCAGCGCGGCAAATGCGAGACGCCGATACGGATTTCCGGCGCCTGCGCGAGTGTCGCGAACTTCTCGCCATAGATATCGAGCAGCGCCTTGCGGTAGATCCGATAGTGCGGAAACACCGACTCCCCGCGCAGCAGGTTGCCCCAGTAGGCATTCCTGGTGTTATGGCGCAGCGCGTCTTCGTAATAGCGCATGACCCAGTCCGAATCGCGCGTGTAGAGCATGCACGCGGTGGCTGCGCCCGCCGAGATGCCGGTGATGACGCGCGGCCGGATCTTCAGTTCCGGCTGCACGAGATCCCAGAAGCCCGCTTGCCACCAGCAGCGATTGCCACCGCCCGCGAATACAACCTGATCGAACATTGATCCTTTCCCTTGGAATGCGACGCGCGGCGCTTACGAGAGCAGTGCGTAGGTAGTGGTGGCGTGGACCGCCATCTTGCCGTCCTCGTCGAACAATTCGACTTCGCCGAATACCAGGTTGCGGCCCATCCGCAGCACGCGCGCCGTGATCAGTACGTCGCCCTTGCGCACCGCGCGCATGAAGCTGATGTTCAGCGACACGGTGGTCATGGGCTTGAAACCGTCGAGGGCCGCGGAGATGGCGACGATCATTGCCGTGTCGGCCGCCGCCATAAAGACCTGGCCGCAGATCACGCCGCCCGAGTGGCGCAGTTCACCGGAAAACGGCAGCCGCATCGTGGCGCTCTCCTCGTCGACCTTCACCGGGGTCAGCGCAAGCGTGCGCACCCACGGCGCCAGCACGCGGTCGAGCAGCTCTGCTATCGCTTTGTCATCCATCATTCGTCCCCGTTAAGCAGCGTGAGGCTTCTCACGGCATGGTGTGGCGACATGATACCGGGACGGTAGAAATTGCGTGATTTAGCAGCCCCGTGAGCTGCCGGCAGGGGCGCGATGTCGGGGCGGCAGATTTTTTTAAGAAATCTGCGAAAGGGGGCTTGGCAAGTGAAAAAAACTTCTGCATAATTCGCAGTCTGTTGGGGGCGTTAGCTCAGTTGGTAGAGCAGCGGACTCTTAATCCGTAGGTCGAGTGTTCGAGTCACTCACGCCCCACCAAAGAATCAAACGAAAAGCCCGGTCCTTGTGACTGGGCTTTTTGCTTTGTGCGTGCCGTGCAGACTAGGCGTGGAGATCGTCGACGCGGGCACCGTGCTCGGTGATCTTCGCGCTATTTCTATCCGCTCAGTTGTGCCCCGAGGACGCGGCTTTTGCACCGCTGGCTTCATCATGGCGACGTTTGGCCGACTGCCGGACTCAGTACGAATAGCCCTGCATGCCGTAGTTCGTGTCGTAGCGCCGCCCCCACCATGGCAGGTAAGCATTGTTCTCACCGCGCGCGCGGAACCAGTCCTTGTCCGGATCGATCGGGGTGAGCTTCGACGGTGGCAGGATCACGACAGCGGTCGGATGATTCGCATCAGTGGTCCCCGCGACTAGGGCATTACCGCCGAAATGATTGATCCGGCCGATCGCGAGCGCAATGTCCGTGAGGGACGTGCCAGCGCCCATGTCGCCGAGCAGTGCAGGTGTGTTGAAAGCCTGTTTCCCGTAGTCGAATTCTGGCAGCGTTTCGGTTAGCGTCTGCGAAAGCGCTCCGAGGCGCGCTGACGCCGCTTCGCCGCCCTTGCCCGCATCGTGCACGACGAACTGAATGCTCGCGGGATCGACACTCGCGTTGCGGGCGGCCTCGGCGATCGTGGCTTTCCACGCCTGGACGGCCCGCGTGGCGCCGGCTTTCGCCTCATAGTCACTTACATTGCCCGTCGCCGCGCGGCCGATCCATGCGAGCAGCTCACGTTCGGTTTTTAGATCCGGGCCGGCGAGGAACAGCACGCCCCCCACGCCCGTGACCATTATTCGTTGGCCTGGTTGCCCGCCCCTCCCCACTTTCACCCGCCCCCTTGCATCTCCCCAAAATACTGTATAAATTCACAGTATGTATGTTCATACAGGTAGGGGGTCGGGCCATGAACCAGCTTATCCGCATCTTGAACGACGACGACCGCGAGACGCTTGCCTGGTTGTGCAAGCATGCCGGGGACGCGCGCGTGGCTGCTGCTGCGCGACATCTGGGAGGCAACGGCAAGCCGTACCTCTCCGCGGTATGCCGCTATCTAGGCGTGCGCCCACCCATGCCGCGCCAGCACATCAGGCCCATTGAGGACTGCACCGTGGGAGATAGCCATCTCGCCAAGATCCGTCAGTTGCTCGCGCAGCGAAGCCAGGCCCCATCGAAACACCACCTTTAAAGCAATGCGTCGCCCCGATCTCCAAGGAAGATAAGACCATGATCAACGCCACGGCCTTCGATGCGGATGTCCGCGACATCGATCCCATTGCCCTCGAACGCGCGCTCCGTGCCGCGTCGCTCGACCTCCAGCAGGTCATTGTCACCGTCGCCAAGCGCCACTTGGATAGCGGCCGTCGCGCTTATCCAATCGGGGGACGAGCGCCAACCTGGCGCACGCTACAAACCATCGACGAACAGGTGTTCGAGAACGCCGGCTTCCGGGCGAGGCATAAAGAGCACGTCCGGGAAATGTTTGTCCGGTTTGGCGACAGTCGTCTGTCCGCCGGAGCAGATCTTGACGAGCCGGTTGATTGGCGACGTGACGACGACGATCTGCCGGTGGTGTATCTCACCATACGCGCGCTGCTCCAGGCCGGCTCGAGCGACGCCGGCGGATCGGACTAACGGATCGAAGCGAATCGGATCGGAAACGCCCGCTTGCCAGTCGCGGGTACATAGTTATATTATGACTAGATACATCCGCACTAGTCATATCCTATGGTCCGTCACTCGCCCCTCGCCCTTGCCGTCCTCGCGATGCTCACCGAAGCGCCAATGCATCCCTACCGGATGCAGCAGCTCATCAAGGCACGCGGCAAGGACGAGGTGATCAACGTCGGCCAGCGCAACAGCCTGTACCAGACCATCGATCGTCTGCTGCGCGGCGACCTGATCGCGATCCGCGAAACCGAGCGCGATGGCACGTTCCCGGAGCGCACGGTCTACGAAATTACCGAAGCCGGCCGCGACACCGCCCGGCTTTGGCTCCGCGAACAGCTCGCACAACCGGCGCGCGAATTCCCGGCGTTCCCGGCCGCGCTCTCGTTCCTGCCGCTGCTATCGCCCGACGATGTGCGCCGCCAGCTCGAGACGCGCATCAGTGCGCTCGACCGCGAACTGGCCCGCCACGACGCCGCCACCGAGGAAGCCACCGCGATCCAGGTTCCGCGCCTGTTCCTGCTCGAAGGCGAACTGGTGCGCGCGCAGCTCGTGGTGGAACGCGACTGGGTAAGCAGCGTCGTCGCCGACCTGAAGGCCGGCACGCTGACGTGGAGCCCGGAGTGGCTCGACGAGATTGCCAAACGCTTCATCCTCCCCTCCGATGCTTCCGCCTACAAGCCGGCCAAGCCGACCGCCAAGAAGGAGCCCCAAGCATGAGCCGCGAACCTTTGAACGTCATCATCATCGGCGCCGGTACCGGCGGCCTGTGTCTCGCGCACGGTTTGAAACAGGCGGGCATCAACGTGGCGGTCTACGAGCGCGACCGCACCCGCGTCGACGGTTTGCAGGGCTACCGCGTCGGCATCAACGATCAGGGTGTCGCTGCGCTGAAGACCTGTCTGCCGCCCGAGCTGTTCGCCACCTTCCTCGCCACCTGCGCACGCACGCCGGGCCACTTCAATATCCTGACGGAGCGTATGACCGAGTTGCTGTGCGTGCCCATCGACGACGAAGCGCTGAGCGGCGGCAAATCGGTGAGCCGGATGACCCTGCGGCAGGTCTTGCTCACGGGTCTCGAGGACCACGTCCATTTCGACAAGACCTTCACCTCGTACGAGCAGCACGCCGATGGCAGCGTCACCGCGCATTTCGCCGACGGCACTCATGCCACCGCCGATCTGCTGGTCGGCGCGGATGGCGCACGCTCGAAGGTGCGTCGTCAGCTGTTGCCGGAGGCGAAGCTCGAAAACACCGGCATCGTCAGCATCGCGGCCAAGGTGCCGATGACCGAAGCATCGCGCGCGCTGCTGCCGCCCAAAGTGCTGGACGGCATTACGCTGATCAACGCGCCGAAGGGCTTCGGCGGGATCATTCATGTGATGGAATTTCCGTGGGGTGCGGAAGGCCTGAAAGAAGGCATCGGCAGCAGCGATGCTGACCTGCTCGCGCGCTGGCCCGGTCTACTCTTCGACAACAGCCGCGACTATCTGATGTGGGCGGTCTGGGGCGCGTTGCGCAATCTGCCGGCGGATCCGAAATCGCTCGGACAACCGGCATTGCTGGCCCTCGCCACCGAAATCACCGACGGCTGGCATCCCAATCTGCGTGCGCTGATTCGCGCGTCCGATCCGGGCACGACCTTTAGCGTCGACGTCCGCACGTCGGTGCCAGTCGAGGAATGGCCGACCACCAATGTGACCGTCCTCGGCGATGCCGTGCATTTGATGACGCCGGGTCGCGGCGTCGGCGCCAATACGGCCTTGCGCGATGCGGCGCTGCTGGCTGCGCGCTTAGGCGACGCTCAGAAAGGCCTGTTGTCGGGGCATGATGCCGTGGCAGGATACGAGGCCGAGATGCGCCGCTACGGCTTCGAGGCGGTGGCGGAATCGCGCAAGCAGTTCGACGATACCGGTGCGTTGCATCGTCCGGTGGTCGGACGCATGGCGCTCGGCGCGATGCGCACCGGCCTGCGCGTGGTGAACAACGTGCCCTTGCTCAAGCGCCGCCTGATCAACGCGGAAAATGCGTTTCGCAGCGCCGATCAGGTCGCGCAAAGCGACTGACACGCACTACTTCGGCGTGACGTCGATATTGCCCAAGTACTTCTGCGCCAATGTCTTCACCGTACCATCGGCCTGCACTTTGACGATCGCCGCATTGAGCTGGTCACGCAGCGCGGTGTCGCCCTTGCGCAGTCCGAACGCAATGCCACTGCCAAGGATCTTGTCGTCGCGCACCGGCTGACCGGCAAAGGAGAAGTCCTTGCCATCGGGCCGCGACAGGAAACCCGATTGTCCGGACGGCGCCAGCACGAGCGTCGCGTCGAGGCGGCCTGCACCGAGGTCCGCGTAGATCTGGTTCTGGTCCTGATACGACACCACGTTCACGCCCGCGCTTTCCCAGTGCACCTTCGCGTACGTTTCCTGAATCGAACCCTGCAGCACACCCACGCGCTTGCCTTTCAGCGATTCGGGCGTCGGTTCGAGGCCACTGCCGTTCTTCGCAATCAACTGCGTCGGCACGCGGTAGATCACGTTGGTGAAATCGATCGCCTGTCTGCGCTTCTCGGTGGCGTTCATCGCCGAATTGATCGCGTCGAACTTGCGGCCCTGAAGCGCGGGGATCAAACCGTCGAACGAGGTTTCGACCCACTTGCAGCTCAGGTGCGCCGCCGTGCAGACCGCATTGCCAATATCGACATCAAGGCCTTGCAAGTCACCGTTCGGCCCTTTCGATTCGAACGGCGGATATTGCGCTTCGAGACCGAAACGCAGCGTGCCGGTGTCGGCAGCCAATGCAGATACGGACACCAGCGCGCATGCCAACGCCAACAGGGGTTTGAGCAGTTTCATCATGGATTCTTCACCTTGAATTCGACGTCATATCAACTCTGCCGGCCGTGATGCCGGCGACGGCCAGCGGCGCTCGTCAGATCGCGCAGAGGCGTCGCGCCCCTTCGATCAGCGTGGCATCGTCCTTGGAAAAACTCAGCCGGATCAGGCCCGAATCCGTGCCGTCGGTGTAGAACGCCGACAGGGGAATCGTCGCCACGCGGGCATCGCGAATCAGGCGCAAGACGAAATCGCTATCGCGTTCGTCGGAGAAGCCGCGAAAACGCGCGAGCATGAAGAAACTGCCTTCGCTCGGCAACAATTCGAAGCGCGATTCGCGCAACGCATGCGTCAGCAAATCGCGCTTGCGCTGATAGAACGCCGACAGCCCGAGATAGGTTTGCGGATTCGCCAGCGCTTCGACGAACGCGTACTGCATCGGCGTATCGGCGGAAAACACCATGAACTGATGGACCTTGCGGATCTCGTCCATCAACTCGGCGGGCGCGAGGCAATAGCCGACGCGCCACCCGGTCACGTGATATGACTTGCCGAATGACGACACGATCACGCTGCGTTCCGCCAGTTCCGCGTGGCGCGCCATGCTCTGGTGCCGCGCGCCGTCGAACACGACGTGCTCGTAGACCTCGTCGGCCAGCACCACGATATCGGTGTTGCGCGTCACCGCTTTCAGGCGTTCGATATCGGCGTCGTTGAACACGGTCGCCGTCGGGTTGTGCGGTGTGTTGATGATGATCATGCGGGTCTTCGGCGTGATCGCCGCAGCGACCTCGTCCCAGTTCACCCGGAAATCCGCGAGCGACAGTTTGATCGGAACCGGCGTTGCGCCTTGCAGGCGCACGATCGGCGCGTAGCTGTCGAAGGACGGCTCGAAGTAGATCACCTCGTCGCCCGGATGCACGAGCGCGCTGATCGTCGAATAGAGCCCCTCGCTGGCGCTGGCGATCACCGTCACTTCGGTGGCGGGGTCATAGCGCACGCCGTACAAAGTCTCAACCTTGTCGGCGAGCGCTTGGCGCAGCGCGGCGATGCCGGCCATCGGCGCGTACTGGTTATGTCCGGCGCGCATGGCGGCGGCGACGCCTTCCACCAGTTGCGGGTCCGGCGCGAAATTCGGCGCGCCTTGTGACAGGTTCAATGCTTCGTGTTGGGCGGCCAACTGGCCGATCACGGTAAAGATTGTCGTGCCTACATCAGGCAATTTTGAGCGGGCGTGCAAGGCGCTCTGCATGGGGGCTTTCTCCATCTGACGGCAAGGCAGCGGAGCGCGTTATCCCATGCGCCCCAGCCGGTTTGACGATTAGGCATCAGCCGGTGCGCGGTCACAATCGATTGTTTGTCATGCGCGGCATGCGTTTACGTCATGGCAACCGAAACACCGCGCGGGCGGCGACTCGGGCAAGACACGCAAAAGGGTCTGGTGGAAGGCCGGGGGTGCTCGGGAGTGGTCGTGTGTGGCAAACCGAGCAATCAGGGGCCGCATAGGCGCGCGATGCCGCGGATCGTGGCCCGGTGCGGCCGTGGTGCGGTGCGTGCGGTGCGCGTACCCACTGCTGCAGGAAACGGACAGGTAACCCGTGCGGCTGCGCCCGGACGAGCGCAGCCGTTTGCGACGCTTACTCGTCCATCAAGCGGACTTTGACCTTCTTGCCCTTCACCTTGCCAGCGCTGAGCTTGCGCAGTGCGTCGCGGGCGACGCTACGCTCGACGGCAACATACGTCGAGAATTCGGTCACGTTGATCTTGCCGATCTGCGAGCCGGCGAAACCCGCTTCGCCGGTGAGCGCGCCCAGCACGTCGCCGGGGCGGATCTTTTCCTTGCGGCCACCGAGAATCTGCAGCGTTTCCATCGGCGGCAGCAGGCGCTCGTTGCTGGTCGAAGTCAGTTCGGACAGCGGATGCCATTCGACCTCACGCCCCTGCGCCTGTTCGAGACCGCCAACGCGGCCCATCTCGTTCATGCTCGCGAGACTCAGCGCCCAACCTTCCTGATCGGCACGGCCAGTGCGGCCGATCCGGTGCACGTGCACCTCAGGATCCGGCGTCACGTCGACGTTAATCACCGCTTCGAGTTGCGCGATGTCCAGACCGCGCGCCGCGACATCGGTCGCCACCAGCACTGAACAACTACGGTTCGCGAACTGGATCAGCACCTGATCGCGCTCGCGCTGATCGAGTTCACCGTGCAGCGCGAGCGCATGAAAACCTTGCGCGCGCAGCACGTCGAGCAGATCGCGGCATTGCTGCTTGGTATTGCAGAACGCCAGCGTGCTCACCGGACGATAGTGATTCAGTAGCAGGCCGACCGCATGCAGCCGGCCGTCTTCCGTCACTTCGTAGAAGCGTTGGCGGATCTTGCTGTTGTCGTGCCGTTCTTCGAGCTTCACTTCCTTCGGGCTACGGAGGAACTGCTGGCTCAGCTTGACGATGCCATCCGGATACGTCGCGGAAAACAGCAGCGTCTGACGCTCTTTCGGACATTGACGGACCACAGTGGCGATATCGTCGAAGAAGCCCATATCGAGCATGCGGTCGGCTTCGTCGAGCACCAGCGTGTTCAGCGTGCCCAGCGCGAGACTGCCGCGCTCGAGGTGATCCATGATGCGGCCAGGCGTGCCAACCACGATATGTGCACCTTGCTCGAGGCTGGTGGTCTGCGGACGCATCGGGGTGCCGCCGCAAAGCGTCAGCACCTTGACGTTCTGTTCGGCGCGCGCGAGGCGGCGAATTTCCTGGGTGACCTGGTCGGCCAGTTCGCGCGTCGGGCACAGCACCATTGCCTGCACGTCGAAGTTGCGTGCGTCGAGGCGCGCCAGCAGCGCGAGCGAAAACGCCGCGGTCTTGCCGCTGCCGGTTTTCGCCTGGGCGATCAGATCGTGGCCGGCCAGCGCGATCGGCAGGCTGGCGGCCTGGATCGGCGTCATGTCGACGTAGCCGAGCTGCGTCAGGTTGGCGAGCACGGCAGGCGCCAACGGCAACTGGCTGAACGGCGCGCCAGCTTGAGTGGGACTATTCATAGGGATGGCTCGCTATCGGCTGAAGGCTAGGGACTATTCGGCCATCGGGCCAAGGGACGGACGGCCGTCGATCTGCTCGTAGACCACCGAGCCATCGTCCGCGTCGAAGCGCTCGACGTAATTGCGCGCGCCGCACATCGGGCAGCGGAACAGGAGCCCTTGGCCCTCGTTCTTGATGACGACGTCCGCTTGCTCCCACTGCGCTTCGCAGGACTGGTTTCTACACTTGAACACGTTGATTCTCCAACTTCGATTCGTTGATTGATTCGGCCCTGCCGCTGGCATCGCGCGTGCAGCAGGGCGACAGGTTCGACCGGGTCAAGGCCCGCTCAACCCAGATGGGTATGCCGGGAACGGGGGGCGCTCACTTCCATGTCGGTGAGCCCGTGGACGATGCCGCAATCCTCGACCGACTGTTCGATCTGGCATTGCTCGCGCAACGCCGTCAATTGCGCCTTGAGCTGCTTGAGCTCGTCGATCCGCGTATCGACGTGCGCAATATGCTCGTCGATCAGCGCGTTGATCGCGCCGCAGCCATCGGCCGGGGCGTCGGTCAGGCGCAGCAGGGCGCGGATCTCGTCGTGAGTCATGTCGAGCGCGCGGCAGTTGCGGATGAAACGCAGGCGTTCGACGTGCCGCGCCGTATAGCTGCGGTAATTCGCTTCGGTGCGGTCCGCTTCGGGCAACAGGCCCTCTTTTTCGTAGAAACGGATGGTTTCGGTGGTGCAGTGGGCAATCTTCGCGAGTTCGCCGATTTTCATGGAGCCTCCGGATTGCGGCCTTGACCTTGTAGTGGCTTCAAGGTGTTTACTAGACCACAAATCTAGCCAGGAAGCCACCATGCCTAACGACAGCCACGCCGAAACACACCGTCACGAACCCGGTGAATCGTGCGCTCACGCCCACCCGGAGCGGGTTCTGAAGGATACGGACGACCATCAACACGGTCATGCCGGCCATCGGCCGCACGCTCATGCGCACGCGGAACACCATGACCATGCGCACGCTGGCGGGAGCTGCGGGCACGATCATGCTGCCGATGTTGCGGTTGTCGAAGAGGATGGGCACGCGCATTCGCACGAGCACGGCCACAAACACGACCACGCGCACGCGCACGCCAGCGGCCATAGCCACGACGCCCACGGCCACGAACACGCCCACAGCCACGCCGACTCCTGCTGCTCCGCCGCCCCCGCCGTACTGGCGAAGCTCTCCGGACCGGAAATGATCGGCGACAACGTACGCACCTCCATCCGCATCATGCAGATGGACTGCCCGACCGAAGAGGCGCTGATCCGCAAGAAGCTCGGCCGCATGCCCTACGTGCGCAGCCTCGACTTCAACCTGATGCAGCGCGTGCTCACCGTCGTGCATGCACCGGACGCGCTCGGTTCGATCCTGGCAAGCCTGCGCTCGCTCGATTTCGACCCGCAACTGGCCGACCCCGCCGCCCCGCTGGAAAACGTCGCCGCGGCGCCGCCCAAGCCCTGGTGGCCGCTGGCGCTCGCCGGCGCGGCAGCCGTGGGCTCGGAAGCAGCTAGCTGGCTCGGCGCACCCACGTGGCTCGCAGCGGCGCTGGCAATCGTCGCGGTGCTCTCCTGCGGCCTGACCACCTACAAGAAAGGCTGGCTCGCGATCCGCAACGGCAACCTCAACATCAATGCACTGATGAGCATCGCCGTCACCGGCGCGTTCGTCCTGCGCCAATGGCCGGAAGCGGCGATGGTGATGGTGCTGTTCACGATTGCCGAACTGATCGAAGCCAAGTCGCTCGATCGCGCCCGCAATGCCATCAAGGGCCTGATGCAACTGACGCCCGAAGAAGCCACGGTCAAGCAGCCCGACGGCAGCTGGCGCGCCGTGGATATCAAATCGGTCACGCCGGGCAGCATCGTGCGCGTGAAACCGGGTGAGCGCATCGGGCTGGACGGCGAGATCGTCACGGGCCGCTCGAGCGTGAACCAGGCGCCGATCACCGGCGAAAGCCTGCCGGTCGACAAGACCGAGGGCGACGCCGTGTTCGCCGGCACCATCAACCAGGCCGGTTCGTTCGACTACCGCGTGACCGCCGCCGCCAGCAACACCACGCTCGCGCGCATCATCCACGCCGTCGAAGAAGCCCAAGGCTCCAAGGCACCGACGCAGCGCTTCGTCGACCAGTTCGCCCGCGTCTACACACCGATCGTCTTCGCGGTGGCGTTGGCTGTGGCAGTGGTCCCGCCGCTGCTGTTCGGCGGCGTATGGCATGACTGGGTCTACAAGGCGCTGGTGATGCTGGTGATCGCCTGCCCGTGCGCACTGGTGATTTCGACGCCGGTGACGATCGTCAGCGGCCTCGCTGCCGCCGCCCGCCAAGGCATCCTGATCAAGGGTGGTACGTATCTCGAGCAGGGTCGCAAGCTGAAGTGGCTCGCACTCGACAAGACCGGCACGATCACCCACGGCAAGCCGGTGCAGACCGACTTCGAACTGCGCGCGGATCTGGACCTCGCGCGCTGCCGCAGCCTCGCGGCAAGCCTGGCTGGCCGCTCGGACCATCCGGTGTCGCAAGCCATTGCGAGCGCGGCGAAAGCCGATGGCATCGCGACGTTGAAGGTCGATGGCTTCGAAGCGATTCTGGGACGCGGCGTAAGCGGCACGATCGACGGCGTCTCGTATCTGCTCGGCAATCACCGCCTCGTGCACGAACTCGACCGCTGTTCGGCGGCTCTCGAAGCGCGGCTCGACACGCTCGAACGCCAGGGCAAGACCGTCGTGATGCTGATGGATGACAAGCGCGTGCTGGCCCTCTTCGCGGTCGCCGACACGGTGAAGGAGAGCAGCCGCGCAGCAATTGCCGACCTGCACAAGCTGGGCGTGCAGACTGCCATGCTGACCGGCGACAACCCGCATACGGCCGAAGCGATCGCCCAGCAGGTCGGCATCGATCAGGCGCGCGGCGATCAGTTGCCGGAGGACAAGCTCAAGGCAGTGGAAGGGCTCGCGGCAAATGGCGCCACGGTCGGGATGGTCGGCGACGGCATCAACGATGCCCCGGCGCTCGCTCGTGCCGACATCGGCTTCGCGATGGGCGCAATGGGCACCGACACCGCCATCGAAACGGCGGACGTCGCCCTGATGGACGACGATCTGCGCAAGATTCCGCTGTTCATTCGGCTCTCGCAGGCGACGCACTCGGTCCTGGTGCAGAACATTGCGCTGGCGCTTGGCGTGAAGGCGGTGTTTCTGACGCTCACGCTGATGGGCTACGGCACGATGTGGATGGCCGTCTTCGCCGATGCAGGCGCCAGCCTGCTGGTGGTGGGCAATGGCTTGAGACTGCTGCGCAAGTGAGCGCACCGTAGCGGATCGAGTGGCGCGTCGGGTCGATTACAGGTCTGTAGCGAACGGCTCAGCCAGGCTGGGCAAAGGAAATTGCCATGGGATTCTGGGGAAAAATGCTGGGTGGCCATCATGGTGGCGGTCATCATGGAAGCGGACGAAGCAACCACGGCGGCAGCAGCAGCCACCATGCTTCAAGCAACGGCTTGAATAGCTTGCCGCCGTACCGAAGCGGCCAACCGCTGCCGGCGAGCGCCAGTACAGCAGCCTGTCCGAAGTGTCGTGCGTTCGGCGCACCCGGCGACCACTTCTGTCAGCAGTGCGGTACCGCGCTGGTTCCGTTGGCGTGCGGTACGTGCCGGTCCGAGGTCCCCATCGGCGCCCGGTTCTGCCAGCAGTGCGGAACGCCAGTGACGGCACTGGGTTAGCAAGCCACTCGACGATCCTCCACGGTATAAAGAACGGGCAGCCTCGCGCTGCCCGTTTCCATTTCCGGCCTCTGCTTCAGCCCGATCTTCAGTAAGCCGCTCAGAGCCCCGAGCCCGCTAAGCGAACCTCATTCACAACTTGTTCGTTACGTAGTTCGCCCCGGCCCGCCCGCCATTTGCTCAATTATTGAACAGCCTGCGCACACGCTGTTCAGAATCGGTACGTTCCGCGCTGAACACCTTGAACAGTTTCTGCACAGAGATGTTCCGACCGTGCCCATTGGACCCGTCCGGCTCACCAATCCCCCGCATTGGCACGCTTCTGGCGTATGCGACGGGCGGCAAGCGGAACACCGCGCCGGGTACCGACCATTCGAACATGTGAGGAGCACACAGATGAATCACGCAGAGATGCAGTTTCTGACCACCGAATTCCCGTACAAAAAGCAGTATGCGAACTTTATCGGCGGTGAATGGGTGAAGCCGGTTGGCGGCGAGTATTTCGACAACATCTCGCCCATCACAGGTGAACCGTTCACATCGATCCCGCGTTCGCGCGAGGCCGATATCGAACTCGCGCTGGACGCCGCACATCGCGCCAAGGTCGCATGGGGCAAAACCTCGACGACGGAGCGCGCCAACATCCTCAACCGCATCGCCGACCGGATGGAAGCGAACCTGCAGCGTATCGCCGTCGCGGAGACGATCGACAACGGCAAGCCGCTGCGCGAAACCATGGCCGCGGACATCCCGCTTGCAATCGATCACTTCCGTTATTTCGCAGGCTGCGTGCGGGCCCAGGAAGGTTCGATCTCGCAGATCGACGAAGACACCGTCGCTTATCACTTCCACGAACCGCTCGGCGTCGTGGGGCAGATCATTCCGTGGAACTTCCCGATCCTGATGGCGGTGTGGAAGCTCGCTCCGGCACTCGCGGCAGGCAATTGCGTGGTGCTGAAGCCGGCGGAGCAAACGCCCGCTTCAATCCTCGTGCTGCTCGAACTGATTCAGGATCTGCTGCCGCCCGGCGTGGTCAACGTCGTGAACGGCTTCGGCCTTGAAGCGGGCAAGCCGCTCGCCTCGAACAAACGTATTGCGAAAATCGCCTTTACCGGCGAAACGACGACGGGCCGCCTGATCATGCAGTACGCGAGCCAGAACATCATTCCGGTGACGTTGGAACTGGGCGGCAAGAGCCCGAACATTTTCTTCGCTGATGTGATGGATCATGACGACAGCTACTTCGACAAGGCGCTCGAAGGCTTCGCGATGTTCGCGCTGAATCAGGGTGAAGTGTGTACCTGCCCATCGCGCGTGCTGATCGACGAGAAGATTTACGACCGCTTCATGGAACGTGCGCTCAAGCGCGTCGGCGCGATCACGCAAGGCCATCCGCTCGACAGCAAGACGATGATCGGCGCGCAGGCCTCGCAGGAACAGCTCGAAAAAATCCTCTCGTATATCGATCTCGGCAAGCAGGAAGGCGCGCAATGCCTGATCGGCGGCGAGCGCAACGGGCTCGACGGTGAGCTGAGCAAGGGCTACTACATCAAACCTACGGTGTTCCGCGGCCACAACAAGATGCGCATTTTCCAGGAGGAAATCTTCGGGCCGGTGGTGTCGGTCACGACCTTCAAGAACGAAGACGAAGCGCTGGAAATCGCCAATGACACGCTGTACGGTCTCGGCGCCGGCGTGTGGACGCGCGACGGTTCGCGCGCCTATCGCATGGGACGCGGCATTCAGGCGGGTCGCGTGTGGACCAATTGCTATCACGCGTATCCGGCGCATGCGGCGTTCGGCGGCTACAAGCAATCGGGCATCGGCCGTGAGAATCACAAGATGATGCTCGATCACTATCAGCAGACCAAGAACCTGCTCGTCAGCTACAGCCAGAAGCCGCTCGGCTTCTTCTAAACCAGGCACTCCTTGTGTGCGGGCCGTGCGGTGCGGCCCGCTCTCTCTTTCAGCGAGGAGTCGTAATGGCAGGCAAGGAAGTGGAACGCGTGATCGTGACGCCTGCAGCGGCGGAGTTGATCGGAAAGCTACAGGCAGAACATGGGCCGGTGCTGTTTCATCAGTCGGGAGGGTGCTGCGACGGCAGCGCGCCGATGTGTTTTCCGGCCGGAGAGTTTATGGTCGGCTCGTCCGATGTGAAACTCGGCACGATTGCGGGCGTGCCGTTTTATATGAGCGAATCGCAATTCGAGTACTGGCAGCACACGCAATTGATCATCGATGTAGTGCCGGGCAATGGTGGGATGTTTTCGTTGGAGCGACCCACAGGGCTGAGATTTCTGACCCGCTCGCGGCTCTTTGAAGACGATGAAAACGCGTGGCTCGAAACGCATCCGGTTGAACGGGCGGATGCGTAAGCACGGCTATTTCGGCGGCGCGGTGACGGCTGGCGTTTCCGGCGCCGCTGCAAGCAACGCATCGCTATCGTCTTTCAGCCCCACCCCAGTCAGACCCAGACGGCGCGCATGCGTGAGCAGATAGTGCAACTTGTGCGCCGCTCCCGCGTAACTCAGCCCCTCGGGTCTCACGTTCGAGATGCAATTGCGCTGCGCATCGCTGCAGCCCACTTTAGGCGCATACGTCAGATAGATGCCGAGACTATCCGGCGAGCTCAACCCCGGACGCTCGCCGATCAGCATCACCACCAGTTTCGTGCGCAGCAACTCGCCGATCTCGTCGCCAAGCGCCACGCGTCCTTGCCGCGCGACCACGACCGGGCCGACTTTCCAATCCGTGAGTTTCGCGCACACCGCCTGCAAGAGCGGGATTGACTGCTTCGAGGCGGCAAACGCCGATAATCCGTCTGCGATCACGAACAGCACGTCAGGCGGCTCGATGGCTGCCTGCTCTAGCTCGAGTGCGTCGCGGCTATCGTCGGCCAAACGCCGGCCCAGATCCGGACGCCGCAAATAATGCTCGCGGTCCGGCGCCGCACTATGCACATCGAGCGTCGTGAAGCCAATGGCGCGTAACTGCTCGTGCAGCGTCTCGACATCCAGCGGCTGATGCACCGCATCCCGAGCTTGCGCATGCGACAGATTGAAGGCAAGCAGCGGCGCGGTCGGCAGACTGTTGCCCGCGCGGCCCAAGGCAATACGCGCATTGGTGAACTGACGCAATGCGCTCCATGGATTCTTCTCGAGGAAATCCTTGCTCATACAATGCCCATCCACTCACGCGCGCCTTCCAGCAATGGTTGCTGTGTCACGCCGTTGAGCAAGACGCCACGCGTATCGGCGATCTGCATCGACTCCAGCCATTCTTCGAATTCGGGTGCGCGTCTGAGTCCCAATACATCTCGCACATATAGCGCGTCGTGAAATGAGGTGCTCTGATAGTTCAGCATCACGTCGTCCGCACCCGGCACGCCCATGATGAAGTTGATGCCCGCGACGCCGAGCAGCGTCAACAGGTTGTCCATATCGTCCTGATCGGCTTCCGCGTGATTCGTATAGCAGATGTCGCAACCCATCGGCACGCCGAGCAGCTTGCCGCAGAAGTGATCTTCGAGACCGGCACGCGTGATCTGCTTGCCGTCGTAGAGATACTCTGGGCCGATAAAACCGACCACTGTATTGACAAGAAATGGATTGAACTTGCGGGCCACCGCATAGGCGCGCACTTCGCAGGTTTGCTGGTCGACGCCATGATGCGCGTTCGCCGAGAGCGCGCTGCCCTGCCCGGTTTCGAAATACATCACGTTGTTGCCGACGGTGCCGCGATTCAACGACAACGCGGCCTCATAAGCTTCCCGCAGCAGCGCGAGCGAAATGCCGAAACCCGCGTTCGCTTTCTCCGTGCCGGCAATCGACTGGAACACCAGGTCGACCGGCGCGCCCTTCTCGATTGCGGCGATCGTGTTGGTCACGTGAGTCAGCACGCACGATTGCGTCGGCACCTGATAGCGCTGCCGGAACTCGTCGATCATCAGCAATAGCGTGGTGATTGCAGCGAGGCTGTCGGTGGCGGGGTTGATGCCAATCATCGCGTCGCCGCAGCCGTACATCAGACCGTCGAGCATCGAGGCGGCAATGCCTTTGACGTCGTCCGTGGGATGATTCGGTTGCAGCCGCACCGACATATGACCCGGCAGGCCCACCGTGTTGCGAAAACGTGTGATCACCGGACGCTTGCGGGCCGCGGCAATCAGGTCCTGATTACGCATCAGCTTCGAAACTGCCGCGACCATCTCCGGCGTCAGTCCTGCGGCAATACGCGTGAGCGCCGCGGCATCGGTCTCGCTGCTGAGCAGCCAGTTACGAAAATCGCCCACCGTCAGATGGGCGATTTCGGCGAAGGCCTCAGGCGAATGCTCGTCGATCACGAGGCGTGTGACTTCGTCGCTCTCGTACGGAATCAACGCCTCGTTGAGGAAGGTGCGCAGCGGCACCTGCGCGAGCGCCATCTTGGCCGCAACGCGCTCTTCCTCGCTGGCCGCCGCGACGCCCGCGAGCTGGTCGCCCGAGCGCAGCGGGCTCGCCTTCGCCATCAGCGTTTTCAGATCGGCAAACCGGTAGCTGCGGCTGCCGATGATCTCTGTAAAGCTCATTCTCTACCACTCCGTCGCCGCTGCTTGCGCAGCGGCTTGATGCTTCATTCTTCGAGCAACGCGTCCGCTGGAGCGACTTCGCGCTGGTGACGCGTCAACAGGAAGTACACATACCCCAGCACCAGAAAGATCGCGAAGATAAACGCCACCAGAAGGTTGAAGTAGACCATCGCCGCCAGCGAAATCACTGCGGCCACCAACGCGAACGCCGGAAAGAACGGGAACAGCGGCGCGCGGAACGGCCGCTCCATATCAGGCTCCGAGCGGCGCAGCTTGAACAGCGCCAACATGCTGATGATGTACATCACGATAGCCCCAAACACGGACATCGTCACGATGTTCGCCGTCAACGTCTGGCCGGCGAACTGGATCAGCTCGTCGCTGTAGATCGCGGCGATGCCGATTACGCCACCCGCGAGAATCGCGCGATGCGGC
The DNA here is from genome assembly GCF_900100735.1 of Paraburkholderia phenazinium. Taxonomy (GTDB): domain Bacteria; phylum Pseudomonadota; class Gammaproteobacteria; order Burkholderiales; family Burkholderiaceae; genus Paraburkholderia; species Paraburkholderia phenazinia. The sequence goes on from NZ_FNCJ01000001.1 coordinate 367,379, forward strand.
GTCTTGAAGCGCGGATGCACCTTGGAGAGCCACTCGGGCAGATAGCCGGCCCGCGCCAGCGCGAAGATCTGCCGCGAATAACCAAGGATGATGCCGTGGAACGACGCAATGAGACCGAACAGGCCGAGCCACACAAGCATATGCATCCAGCCGCTGTGCTCGCCGACAATGTATTTCATCGCTTGCGGCAGCGGGTCGTTGATATTCGACAGCTTGGTCCAGTCGCCTGCGGCGCCCGCGAACACCATCACACCGATTGCCAGCGCAACGAGGGTCAGGATGCCGGTCACGTAGGCAATCGGAATCGAGCGCTTCGGGTTTTTCGCTTCTTCAGCGGCCATCGCCACGCCTTCGATAGCGAGGAAGAACCAGATGGCAAACGGAATCGCCGCAAACATGCCGTGAAACGAGCCCATGGTGAAGGTATCCGCACCCGCCCAGCCGCCCTTCGTGAAGTTGGCCCACTGGAAGCCTGGCGACACGACGCCCATAAACACTAGCAGTTCAAAAATCGCGAGGACAGTGACAAACAATTCGAAGGCCGCCGCAATCTGCACGCCGACGATATTCAGCGCCATAAAGACCAGATACGCGCCCATGGCGGCGTGCTTCGGTTCGAGCCCGGGGAACTGGACATGCAAATAAGCACCGATGGCAAGCGCAATAGCCGGCGGCGCGAACACGAATTCAACCAGGGTCGCAGCGCCTGCTATATAGCCGCCCGTCGGGCCGAAGGCGCGGCGCGCATACGCAAACGGGCCGCCCGCTTGCGGAATCGAGGTGGTGAGTTCCGTGAAGCTAAAAATGAAGGTGGTGTACATCGCGGCGATGAACAGCGCCGTGAACACGAAACCAAGCGTGCCCGCGCTCGCCCAGCCGTAGCTCCAGCCGAAGTACTCGCCGGAAATGACGAGCCCGACTGCAATCCCCCACAACTGCCATGTGCCGAGCGTCTGCTTCAACTCGTGATGCGTGACCTTCCCGACGTGCTGGCTTTTCGACTCTGATTTCATTGAAAGCTCCCAGGATTGGCCGCTTGTTGTGCTGAGCGCCGCAAGGTGCGGCGCGTGAGCGGTCAGGCTTGAGCCGATAGTAGTGAGCCATTAATCGAGGCGTTATCGAAAATCGGCAAAGAGGATTAAGCGGAGAGATGTTGCGGTTTTGTACCGACGGAGAGGATTTTGTTGCAGTGCGGCAGCGATTCGGTCGAATTATCCTTGAGCGGCGGTAGCAAACTCCGCAGGATTTGGTAAAGCTGGACGTGCTACTTTGCTTCCTGCACAACGCCTGCTCTCTTCGCCACCACCATGAACGACCTTAGTCACCGGGCACGCTACGAAGCGCGTTTGAACCGCGTGCTCGACCATATTCACGATCACCTTGACGAGCCGCTCGATATCGACCGGCTCGCGGAGATTGCTTGCCTGTCGCCGTATCACTGGCACCGCATTTATCAGGCGATGCATGGCGAAACGGTGGCCGCGACCGTGCGCAGGTTGCGCTTGCATCGCGCGGCGGGATATCTCGCGAACGGTTCGATGCCGCTTGCGCAGATTGCCGAACGCTCGGGGTATAGCAGCTTGCAGTCGTTTTCGAGGACGTTTCGGGCGATGTTCGGCATGCCGCCAGCGCAATATCGCAAGCGGGGCACACATAGCCGGTTTCGGCCGGCGCGATCAGGAGACCATGAAATGGTGATGCGTGAGGTAGTGATTCGGGATGTGCCGGCCATGCAGGTAGTGACCGTCGATCATGTCGGTTCGTATATGCAGATCGGCAAGGCCTTCGATGCGCTGATGGGATGGCTTGCTGCGCGAGACCTGCTTTGTCCTGAGATGCGGATGGTCGGAATTTACTACGACGATCCGGGGGCCGTGGCTGAAGCGGCACTGCGATCGAAGGCCGGTGTGGTACTGCCGCGTGCGGTTGAGGTGGCTGCGCCGGTTTCGGTGACGCCCTTGCGCGGTGGACGGTACGCGGTATTGCGGCACACGGGGCCGTATGCGGATATGGCTGCGGCGTATCAATGGCTGTATGGGGAATGGCTGGTGCAGTCGGGACATGAGGCGGCGGATGCGCCTGCTTTTGAGGAGTATCTAAACAACCCTAAAGATACGGCGCCGTCCGATCTGGTGACGGAGATTTGTTTGCCGTTGGTCTGAGCCTGACGCTTTGGGCGTGGTCGAGCATGCTCTTGCTACGCTTTTGCGCGGAGTGAATGCAGCAAACGCGCGCCTTGTCTTTGTCTTTCACTGTATACATATATATACGTAGTAATAGTTAACAAGGGCGGGGGCTTTCTGTGGATAACTCCAATCTTCGTTGGTAGATCAAGGCTCTACGGATTCCATAACCCTTAGGGCGGATCGTGAACAGCCCACCTGAGCCAGGGACAACTTTTGAGGCGCGGCAACGCCGCGGCGGGTTATCAAAGTTCCGCCCACAGGAAGTTAGGGGGCTTATCCTTGGGTTGTCCAGAGGAGGGTGTGGATAACTCGCGGGTACAGGTTCGTCATCACGTCGTGGTCTTGCGCGCTCTGGACTCCCGGATTCGTGTTCTGCCTAGCATCGACTTTCCGGGTTGGGGTTGCCGGGGAAACAGCGACCACCCGACCGCACAAAGTAGCAAACCGCCAAGAACCGCGAACAGTCCGAAGCCGAGGTCACGCTTCCAGTCACCCGCGTCGACGGCTTCGCTTCTGCGCGCCAGCGACGGATGTGCAGCCGACACGCGCAAGGTGGCGATGGCTTGTGCGTCGCAAAGGCGCCGCATGATGCCTGACGCTTCGCTGGCCCCGAGGGAGTCCGCTGCCGAGCGAGTGTATGTGGGAGCGTCAGCGGGCGTCCAGGTGTCTTCGTAGTGCTGCGTGAATCCCGGTCCGTAACTGAATGCGGCTGTGAGCTCCCATCGTGCGCCCGATTTGTCGTAGCGCATATGGGCGTCGCATTGGTCCAGATGGGCTGCTACAACAGGCCAATTTCGCGCCTGCAGGAGCATGGCAGCGTCAATGAAGCCTGAACATCCTGTGGCCACAAACATCAGCCCGAACAGAAAGAGAATCGCGGAGCGCAGGCAAGCGAAGACGAATTTCATGGATCTCGATTTCGTAACGGATCAGGTTTAGCGAACGCACGAGACACGTCCGCACGTGGCCTCGCGACAGCTCGGCCATTCTAATGGCGATCGTTATTTGCGCTTCATGTTCCGTTCCGGGCAGCGCTGCTGTATGCGTGAAGCATGACGCCAATCCGCATTTTTCTCGAAAGTGCTCAAAGGACTCGAGCGTTGACAGAGGTCTGGCCCTCGACTATTGTCATCTCGCGGGACGGCGGGTCAAGCTTGCCAAGGACCGGGCAGTCAACGTTCCAGGCACTACGGGGCTACCCCGTGGATCAGCATGATCTCCGCAGTTCGTCGCATGAGCCCGCTTTGCGTGCTACGCAAGACCGCTCACGCAGCACTAGACGCGTTGACTCGCCGGCCCGCCTCATTTCACGCTATGCGCCTATCTCCTCTGCAGCGGATCACCTACGCCATCGCCGACGCCATGCTCGCAGGGCCGGCCGAGCCCGACTCGATGGTTGAGCGCATGAGCGATTCGTTAGGTGTCCCGTCGGATTGGATGCTGGGCTTGGCGCGCAGAGTGGCCAAGCGCTTCGGGGCACGCTGGGATAGCGTCGACAGTAAAGAAGTGGCGCTGGTGGTGGCAAAGACGGCGGGGTTTGTTGCGGCCTGGCGTAGCGAGGCGCGACCTTTCGTCGTGCGTGTGCTGCGGCGTCCACCGGTGCAACAACTGCCTCCGCCGCGGTTGAGGGAGATTGCGCTGCCGAAGTTGGCGACGCTCGGCGATCTGGCTGCGTGGCTGGAAGTCGAGGTTGCTGAACTCGATTGGTTTGCGGATCGGTGGCGCGTGCTGCCGCAAGGTGCGGATACGCCGCTTCATCACTATACGTATAAGGCGATCGAGAAACGCGATGGCCGGTGCCGGTTGATCGAGATTCCGAAGTCGCGCTTGCGGAGTTTGCAGCGGAAGATTCTGCATGGTCTGCTGGATCGGGTTCCGCCACATGATTGCGTGCATGGGTTTCGCAAGGGTCGCAATACCGTGACTTATGCGGCGCCGCATGCTGGGAAGGCCGTGGTGGTTCGCTTTGATCTGGCGGATTTCTTTGCGTCTGTTCATGCTCCGCGTGTTCATGCGGTGATGCGGACGTTGGGGTATCCGCTGGAGGTCGCGCGGATGCTGACTGCGCTTTGTACTAATCGGGTTCCGAGTGCCCGTTTGCTTGCTGCAGATGTGCGGGGCAAGTTTGACTGGCTGGAGCGGCAGCGGTATCGGACCCGGCATCTGCCGCAAGGTGCACCGACGTCGCCGGCGCTCGCCAATCTGTGTGCCTATCGGCTTGATTTGCGGCTTGAGGGTCTGGCTCGGGCGGTTGGGGCGACCTATACGCGGTATGCGGATGATCTGGCGTTTTCAGGGGATGAAGATCTGGCGCGGGTGGTTGAGAGGCTTAAGGTTCGCGTGGCGGCGATTGCGCTCGAGGAGGGATTCTCGATTCAGTTGCGCAAGACTCGGGTGATGCGGCGCGGGGTTAGGCAGCACTTGGCTGGGGTGGTGGTTAATCAGCATCCTAATCTCGCGCGGAGCGAGTTCGATGCGCTTAAGGCGATTTTGATGAATTGTGTCCGGCATGGCGCCGCTTCGCAGAATCGCGAGGGGCATGCGGATTTTCGTGCTCATCTGCAGGGGCGGGTGGCGCAGGCGGTTATGTTGAATGCCGCGCGGGGGGCGAAGTTGAAGGGGATTTTTGAGCGGATTGGGTGGGAGGACATCGCGAACGATAGCAGGTTAGACAGCGAGGCATGAGGCTACGTCCGACTTGACGCTGACGGCCCGCACAACCGGGTCGCCTTCCCTATCAAGCGTTGCGAGTGCGTTAGAGATCCGGCACTTAAGGCAAGCTGCCCGAAGCGCTGCGTGATCTATCATGTCTATTGCAAACCACACCCCACTGGCACCTTCGGTTTCAAATCGCCTCCGTTGCCGGACTTTTCCGCCATGAATTTCGACTACTCCACACTCGACCAATTGCGTCAGAACCACCCCGCATGGCGCTTGCTACGCTCGGATCACGCGCCGCTGGTGGCAAGCTTCCTGCAACGGACATTTACTGCACCCAATGTGCGCGTGATGCCGCAAGCGGATCTGGCCGAATTGCTGGAGGACGAACTGTTTGCTCTGCGCGAACAGCTCGGCCCGTCGGCCTTCCCGAAGCGCGCGACGGACTATCTAAACGACTGGGCCGCCAACGACAAGGGTTGGCTGCGCAAGTTCTACCGTCAGGATTCCGATGAGCCCCATTTCGATTTGACGCCAGCCACCGAAAAGGCGATTGCCTGGCTCGGCACGCTCACCGAACGCAGCTTCATCGGTACAGAGTCCCGTTTGCTCACGCTGTTTACCTTGCTCAAGCAAATGAGCGAAGGTAGCGAGAGCGATCCGCAGGCGCGCCTCGTCGATCTGTACAAGCGTCGCGAGGAAGTCGACGCCGAGATCGCCCGCGCGTTGGACGGTGACGTCGCATTGCTCGACGATACCGCGCTAAAAGACCGCTTCCAGCAATTCACCACGCTCGCACGCGAACTGCTGACCGACTTTCGGGAGGTCGAGCACAATTTCCGCGGACTCGATCGACGCGTACGCGAGCGCATCGCGCTTTGGGACGGCGCTAAGGGAGAGTTGCTGGAAGAGATCATGGGCGAACGCGACGCGATTGCCGACTCTGACCAAGGTCGCAGCTTCCGGGCGTTCTGGGACTTTCTCATGTCCACTAGCCGTCAAGAAGAATTAACGGCGCTGCTCGAGCGAGTGCTAGCCTTGCCTCCCGTTGCCGAACTCAAGCCCGATGCCCGCACGCGCCGGGTGCATTACGACTGGCTCGAAGCCGGCGAGCACACCCAGCGCACGGTGGCCTATCTGTCGCAGCAATTGCGGCGCTTTCTCGACGATCAGGCATGGCTAGAGAATCGTCGCATCATGGACATTTTGCGCGGCATAGAAGCAAAGGCGCTGGCGGTGCGCGATTCACCCCCCACCGGCGAGGTAATGACCATCGCCGATACCACCGCCGATATCGAATTGCCAATGGAACGCCCGCTTTACGCGCCGGCACTCAAGCCTCGAATCACGTCGATGGTCCTGGAATCCGGCGATGCCGACATCGACGCCACCGCGCTTTACACGCAAGTGGTCGTCGACAAGGCGAGGTTAATCTGGCACGTGCGACACGTCCTGCAAGATCGTTCTCAGGTCACGCTGCGCGAACTGTGCGAGAGCCAGCCGCTGCATCAGGGCCTCGCCGAGTTAGTGGCCTACTTGCAGCTTGCTGGCGACACCTTCAGTACGGTGGTGGATGAAAAGGTTAGCGAAACAATCGTCTGGCGCAGCAGAGCGGCGGATGGAGAAGAACATACGAAGCGGGCCACCCTGCCACGTGTCATTTTCGTGAGGTAGTTATGTTGGAACAAGACGCTGAAAGCGCAACGGGCACGCACGATCTGTCGAGCCTAGTGATCCCTTTGCTCAAAGGTGTCGTTTACCGGGAAAGTGATGCGAGTCTCTGGAGCGCGCTGCTCGAATTGCAGGCCCGAGTGCGCGATTACGTCGCGGTGCTGAACCTCGAACTCGTGCTGGACGAAGCCGAGGGTTATGCCTTCTTGCGGTCGCGCCCCGGTAGAGACGATGAAAGCGCGCCGACGCTTCCCCGCCTGGTAGCGAGGCGTCCCCTGTCGTTTCCAGTCAGTCTGTTGCTTGCGTTGCTGCGCAAGAAACTGGCCGAATCGGACGCTGGCGGCGGCGACACGCGGCTCATTCTTACGCGCGAACAGATCGTCGAGTTGGTCCGCGTATTCCTGCCTGCGGGGAGCAACGAAACCAAGCTGATCGATCAGATAGAAACCCACGTGAACAAGATCGTCGAACTTGGTTTTCTGCGCAAGTTGAAGCCAGTGGCCGGCAAAGGTGACGGACAGGTCGCAGCGTTCGAGGTCCAGCGTATTCTCAAGGCGTTCGTCGACGCGCAGTGGCTGGCCGATTTTGACGCCCAACTCGCCGCTTATCAGGCTCAGTTGGCTCCGGCTGCGGAAAGGGATACAGATGACTGATATGCAATTACCGAGTTTGGACTTCGTGGCAGACGATGCACTGTCCGGGTTCCGCCTGCATCAACTGGAGGTGTTTAACTGGGGTACGTTCGATGGGCGGGTGTGGACGCTGAGTCCCGACGGCATGAACGCCTTGCTGACAGGCGACATCGGTTCCGGCAAGTCGACCCTGGTCGATGCAGTCACGACGCTGCTGGTTCCCGCACACCGCATTGCTTATAACAAGGCCGCCGGTGCCGATACGAAGGAACGAACCCTGCGCTCCTATGTGCTCGGCCACTACAAGTCCGAACGCAACGAGACAAGCGGCGTAGCCAAACCGGTCGCCCTGCGCGATCACAACAGCTACTCGGTGATCCTGGGCAGATTCCACAATGCCGGCTACGACCAGACCGTGACGCTCGCGCAAGTATTCTGGATGAAGGATGCCCATGGCCAGCCCGCGCGCCTCTTCATCGGTGCGGAGCGCGCACTGTCGATCGCGGCCGATTTTTCGAATTTCGGACCGGACATCGCCAACTTGCGTAAGAAACTGCGCAGCCTTGGCGCTGAGGTTTTCGATAGCTTTCCGCCATATGGCGCCTGGTTCCGTCGACGCTTTGGCATCGACAACGAACAGGCGTTGGAACTGTTCCACCAGACCGTATCGATGAAATCGGTGGGCAACCTCACCGACTTCGTACGCAGTCACATGCTGGAGCCTTTCGATGTCGCGCCGCGCATTGCCGCATTGATCGGGCACTTCGACGATCTCAACCGGGCCCATGAGGCGGTCTTGAAAGCCAAGCGGCAAATGGAACGTCTGACACCGCTGATCGACGACTGCGAGCGGCATGCGTCGCTGGTGCTGCAGGTCGAGGCACTGCGCGAGTACCGCGAAGCACTCAGATATTACGCGGCAGACTTGAAGCACGGCATGCTGGAGAAACGCATCGCAAGTCTTTCGGCCGACTGGGAACGTCAGGACGCCCACGTAAGGCGTCTAGAAGCAGAGCGCGACGCTCAGCGGGGCCAGGAAAGCGAACTCAGACGCAATATTGCCGACAATGGCGGCGACCGCATCGAACGGCTCGACGCCGAGATCCGGAAGAAGGATCAAGATTGCGAAACCCGTAAGCGCAAAGCGCAGCGCTATGCCGAACTGGTTCAAGAGATTGGGGAGAATCCGGCAGACGATGAGCCCGCTTTTCTCGCACAACGGCGGCGTCTTTCAGTACTCGTCGAGGCAGCTCATTCGGACGACGCGCGCTTGCAGAACGATCTCACTGAACACGGCGTGAGTTTGCGGCAAGGCAAACAGGAGCACGACGCCCTGACAGCCGAGATCGACAGTCTGAAGACTCGCCGCAACAACATTCCCGCGGAACAGATCGCGATGCGCACGGCACTGTGCAAGGCGCTCGCGTTGCCCGAGGCAGATCTGTGCTTTGCCGGCGAACTGATGCAGGTGCGTGATGACGAGCGCGATTGGGAAGGCGCCGCCGAGCGGCTATTGCGCAATTTTGGTCTGTCGTTGCTGGTTTCCGACGAACACTATGCCGCAGTCACAGAGTGGGTCGACAAAACGCATCTGAAAGGACGACTGGTTTATTTTCGGGTGCGACCTGGCGCTCGTCGGGAGCGTCCCGAACTGCATCGGGATTCACTTGCCCGCAAGCTTTCGGTGAAACCGGACTCGCCGTTCTATGACTGGCTCGAACTCGAACTGGCAAATCGCTTTAATGTGGTCTGCTGCGTCACGCAAGAGCAGTTCCGCCGCGAGACGCGTGCCATCACGCGTGCCGGCCAGATCAAGGCGCCCGGGGAGCGTCATGAAAAGGATGACCGTCACCGGCTGGATGACCGAAGTCGTTATGTGCTGGGCTGGACCAACACGGCGAAGATTCGGGCACTTGAAGCCCAGGCGACGCTGCTGGCCAACCGTTTGAGCGAGCTGGCCTCGTTGATCGGCAAGATCCAGGCGGAACAAGGCCGCCTCAAAGTTCGCCTGAGCGCGTTATCGAAACTGGACGAGCATATCGATTTCGCCGAACTCGACTGGCATTCGCTGGCAGTAGAGGTGGCGAAACTGCGCGACGAGAAGCAACAGCTGGAGTCCGCTTCGGACATGCTGCAGCAACTCACTGTGCGGTTGAACGAGGTGACTGCGACGCTCGCCGGAACGGAACGACAGCTGGATGAACATAAGGCCGAGCGCACTCGCATCGAGGAACGGCAAACCATTGCAGAAGGCTTGCGGGTTCAAACCCAGGCGATACGGGACGACGCGCAATATGCGATCCACGCGCCCTGCTTCGAACGACTTGCTGCAATGTGGTCCGAAGTGCTGGGCAAGCACCAGCTCACCGTCGAATCTTGTGACAATCGCGAGAGCGATATGCGCAGGTGGCTGCAGGAGAACATCGACGCAGAAGACAAGAAGGTCTCGCGCCAGCGCGACAAAATCATCGACGCCATGCGAGCCTATTGCACGGCCTTTCCGCTGGAAACGCAGGAAGTGGACGTCGCCATCGAAGCGGCTGGCGAATACCGCGCGATGCTCGACACGCTAAAGGCAGATGACTTGCCACGCTTCGAGGCACGCTTCAAGGAGTTGCTCAACGAGAACACTATCCGCGAAGTAGCGAATTTTCAGTCGCAGTTGGCTCGCGAGCGGGAAACGATCAAAGAGCGCATCCAGCGCATCAACGAGTCGCTCACGCAGATCGATTACAACGCTGGGCGCTATATCGTGCTGGAAGCGCAGCCCAGCCCGGATGCTGAGATTCGGGACTTTCAGGCTGACCTACGATCATGGACCGAGGGCGCGTTGACCGGCTCAGAAGACGTCCAATATTCGGAAGCCAAGTTCTTGCAAGTCAAGCAGATCATCGAACGCTTTCGCGGACGCGAAGGTTTGACGGAGCAGGACCGTCGCTGGTCCGCCAAAGTCACCGACGTGCGCAACTGGTTCATGTTTGCCGCCAGCGAGCGCTGGCGGGAAGACGATAGCGAACACGAGCACTACTCCGATTCGGGTGGCAAGTCGGGTGGCCAAAAGGAGAAGCTGGCTTATACCATCCTGGCCGCCAGTCTGGCGTATCAGTTTGGCCTTGAATGGGGCGCTGTCCGGTCGCGCTCGTTCCGCTTCGTCGTGATTGATGAAGCCTTCGGGCGCGGATCGGACGAGTCTGCGCAGTACGGCCTGCGGCTGTTTGCTCAGCTCAACCTGCAACTGCTGATCGTGACACCTTTGCAGAAGATCTACATCATCGAGCCGTTTGTTTCGAGCGTCGGTTTCGTCGACAACAAGGAAGGCCGCGAATCGAGACTGCGCAATCTTTCGATTGAAGAATATCGTGAGGAAAAGGGCAGGACCGAAACATGAGCTGGACCACGCCGGACGAGCTACGTACGCAAGTAAAGAAGCTTTGGGAGCGAGGCGATCTGCTGGGCAGCCTCGCAGCGGGGGAGTCGCTGTTTCCTAAGCGCCTGATGCTCAAGGGACCGACGTCGGCAGAGATTGCGGGGCACTTTGACGATATCCGCCAATGGATCAGCGAGCTGCGCGCCATGACTCACTGCCGCGTGGAGATGCGGGAGTTCAGACATCGCGTGTTCGGCGCCAATGCACTGCCTGAGGCGGTATGGATCGATACGATCGAGGACGCGGTGGCTTTTGTTGGCAAGCAACGCGACGCGGCCCGCTTCACGACATTGCTGGAAACGACGCGCAGGCGGGAAGCGCGCCTCGTGCCGTGGATCGCCAGACGGCCGCTACGTGCGCTTGAGCTTGGCGACGTATGGAACCAGTTGCTGGACGTCTGCGCCTGGTTTGAGGCCCATCCCCGCCCTAATGTGTATCTCAGGCAGATCGACATCCCGGACGTGCATAGCAAATTCATCGAAAGCTATCGCGGTGTGCTCGCAGAGTTGCTGGATTGTGTCCTGCCGCAGGAGGCGATCGACCTCTCATGCTCAGGTGTGAATCAATTCGCCACGAGGTATGGCCTTCGCGACAAACCGTTGCGAATTAGATTTCGCATGCTCGACGCGGACAAGGCATTGCTCGCGCCAGGCAGCACGGAACAGGACGTTACGCTCGACGCTGCAAGCTTCGCGCGGCTCGATCCAGACGTACAACGGATTTTTATCACCGAGAACGAGATCAATTTCCTGGCCTTTCCGTCGGTCAAAGACAGCATGGTTATCTTTGGTGCGGGATACGGCTTCGAGATGCTGGCCAATGCGAAATGGCTTTCGCGTCGGCGGATTCATTACTGGGGTGATATAGATACGCACGGCTTCGCGATCCTCGATCAACTGCGTAGCCTGTTCGAGCATGTGGAATCGTTTCTGATGAATCGCGAGACGTTGCTGGCGTTCAGGTCGCAATGGGATCGGGAGGAGAAGCAGACCGTGCGCGATCTGCCGAGGCTCAATCGTGAAGAACAGGCGCTTTATGATGACTTGCGGGATAACCGGCTACGTTCGAATCTGCGCCTTGAGCAGGAGAAGGTTGGGTTTGGGTGGGTTGAGGTGGCGTTGGGGGGATTGAGGTAGGGACGTTTGCTGGAGCCGATGCCAACCCTGCGCAAATCGTCGCCTACTCAGCCAGCCATACGTCTTCATACCCTTGGTCGTCGATGATGAATTTTGCGCCGGGGGCAAGCCGAAGATATTTGAGAACCAATGGCAGCGCTCATTGCGCCGCGTTCTCTTACCGCCGACGTGATCGACGACGATCCTGTTCTACCAACGTGTACGGTATAGTTCTGGCTCGATTTTTCTCGCTCCCAGCCCACGTATATATCATACAAAATGTTTGTCTTCGGCGCTATCGCTTACGCACTGGGGGCGACCGCTGTTCATGCGCAGCTTGCCAATGTCGCGTTCGTATGTGATACAGACAAGCATCATGTCGTCATCGATCACGCCGCCGATGTTACGCTCAGTTATCAAGCTTGGAACAAGCCGCATACCGTCAATCAGAAACCGGACATCGAGCTACACGCTGGCACGGAAGAGACGATAGGCACGGACCCGTGCGTCAGCACCAACTGGACGTTCAAGCGAGGCAATGTCGAGTATTGGGTATCGGATAGCGCGACCTGCACTGACGGCAAACCGCCGCGCGGTGCATACGGCAATATTGTCGTGGAGATCAACAAGCAGTTTGTGTCGCGGTATTGGTGCGTCAAGTAATTGCTCGTCGGCTCGACGAGTTGGCCACTCGCCCGACTGTTAAACCTGTTGGCGCAGGCGGGAATTGAGCAGGCGAGCGAAGAAGATCCTCCGTCGTGCTTCCTGAAGCGCGGTGGCATTGTCCAACTCGAAACGAACGGCGCGTTCTCGCTCGACTTTTCTGACCTCGCGGATACCGACACTGTAGACGACGAGGTATCGCAGCAGAAAGAATGGTGCCGCCATGAACCCTGCAATAACGACCAGAAGCAGCAGTTCTTTTCCTCTTGCACCGAACACCGCACGGACCGTACTTAGCGCGGCGACACCGAGACCGGCTCCGATGTTTGCGACACGGCTTGACTAGGCACTGCTCCCGTTACCTTACGTGCGCGTACGATTCTTCGGACTTTCCCATTGTCGATGACGAGTGTGGGACTTTCGAGTGTCTGAGCGAAGTCGTGCCAGTTGTCCCGTCGTTCCCTTCGATAGTTAAAGAAGTAGACCGTACTGAGCAGGAAGAAGTAGATGCAAACTAGCAGCGCCGGACCTAGCCCGGGGAGCCAGGGCTCAAGAGCGATCTGAACCGCCATCACCATGAAAAAACAATAGAACAGCATGAACTGATTGTTCACCGTCCGATGATACGCTGTATATCGGGTTGTGAAGAATGCAGCGACGACGCTGGAGACAAGCGCCACGGCAAGCACCGGCACGATGAGCCAGCCAAGCATCGGGAAACAGGCTGAGGTCAGGCCGCCCGTTACGGTGCAAAGAAAAAACGACAGCAGGGGTACACGGATCAACTCACGTTCCATACGTTCCTTCATCAATGTGCGGACGATCTAGCTTACCTAGGTGACGCGGCACGTTGTCAAGAAACAGAACTGGCGTTGTCATAGTTACTCTATCTAGCAACTCGTCCAGAGCGTTGCTTGTCACCGTGATACGGTGTCGTGTAGGGCATCACTCGAATGGGGAAATTCTTAGACTCTATTGAAGCTGCCGCGTAATACCGGGCTTTCAGGTCCGGAGCCTGAAGCGACGGCGGTGCCAGAAAACCCGAATCGGCATTATTTCCTCATTTATTTCGGATGAGGAAATAATTGCTACGCGCCACTCCGACATATCGCACGATTGACAGTGCGGTAACAGCCTGATATTTTCGCGCATCTTTTATCAGGCGGATGTTGAACAGACCGCCCGCGCCATTTCATGTGGGTATTTTGCGGTCTATTCATTTCGCATAAACAAATGCTCAAAACCCGGGGAAAAGATCGTGAGCTATTCCGCCATCCAGCGCGTTTTTATCGGGGCTCTGCCGTCGCAGGATAGCCGGCCGTTTCGCCTGTACTGGCGCAGTTCCCAGAAGGACCTTGCAGGCCTGCTGCTGATACAGCGGCTTGATATCCGCGAAGATCTGTGCGGCGGAATCGAAGGCCGTCTTTCCTGTATCTCCACGAGTGTTGGCGTGCCACTCCAGACGTTCCTCGGCCAGCCGCTCACCGTCCAGCTGGTGACCGATCAGGGCGCGCTGCATTCGATCTGCGCGATCGTCACCGATGCCCATGAGGGTGAATCGGACGGATCGGTCGCTACTTACCAGTTGGTTATCCGCGATGCGCTCTTGATCATGGAGCGGCGTATCAATACGCGGATTTTCCGTACGAAGAGTGTCGTCGATATTATCCAGACACTCGTGCGCGAATGGCGCCGTAAAAGCACGACGCTCGGAGGCACGTTTGACCTCGATGTTTCGAATCTCGATATCTCAAAATATCCGGTGCGCGAGCAAACGCTCCAGTTCGATGAATCGGATGCGGATTTTATCCGTCGATTATGCCGTCGTGACGGCATTGCATGGTTCGTGCGGGCTGGCGGCGGTCAGGGCAATACCGACGCTACCACGCAACCATTCCATACGCTGGTGCTGTTCGACAATGTGATCAAGCTCGGACAGGCGGACGCAGGTACGGTCCGGTACCATGCAGACGCGACCGTCGGTGCGCGCGACTCGATCACGCTGCTCTCGACGGGGCGGCAGCTCGTGGCGGGTTCCATCCGACGGGCAAGCTGGGATCTCAAGCCCAGCCGGGTCGACCAGGTGCAGGCGCCCACACGCGTTGACCAGGGGTCAGCCGGAAATGACCTCGCAACGCTGCTGTCCGACGCGCGCATCGACTCGCCGCATATGGCGGATTCATGGGGCGACTACGACCGGATCGGCATCGCCCGGCTGATGGCGCACGGCGCGCGTTCGGCACGCATCGACGGGGCAAGCGGTGTGCGCAATCTCCAGGTCGGCTTCTGGATCGGAGTGTCGGGCCATCCGGAACTGGACCAGTTGCCGGCGCAGCAACGCCGCATTGTGATCACCGCACTGCATCACACCGGCGAGAACAATCTGCCGAAGGATCTAAACGAGCGCGCGCAGGCGCTCTTCACCGCGAGCCGCTGGCAGTTTGCCACGCCGCCGGTGTCGGTCGATACGAGTACGCGTCCAACCGCATTCGATGGTTCGTCGCAGAGCCGTTACGAGAACACTTTCAGTGCAGTAGCGCAAGGCACGCCGCTTACGCCATCCTACGATCCCCGTATCGACCTGCCGCGCGTGTATCCCATCACGGGCAAGGTAACGGCGACCGAAGGCGAAGAGGTGTATTGCGATCAGTACGGTCGCATCAACGTACAGCTTCAGGGACTCGATCCCGCTGACCATGAACATGCCAACGGCGCCGGCACTGCCGGCACGCCTGCCGACAGCGCTGCGGTGCGAGTGCTATCCGGATGGTCCGGCGACAACTTTGGGTCGCACGCGATACCGCGTGCAGGCATGGAAGTGCTGCTGGATTTTGCCAATGGGGATCCCGATCGCATGTATGTGGCGGGGGTCTTCAGCAATGGCGACAACATGCCGGCGACGTTCAGCCGCACGGGATCTCTGCCGGGCAACCGTTACCTGTCCGGGCTACGCTCGCGCGAGATCAAGGGCGAGCGGTACAACCAGTTGAGACTGGACGATACCCCATCGCAGATCAGTGCCCAACTGACGAGCGAACATGCGTTTTCCGAACTCAACCTAGGGTATCTGACCAAGCCACGCGAGAACGGTCAAGGCGCAAACCGCGGCGAAGGCGCGGAGCTGCGCACGGACGCGGCGGCTGCGCTGCGGGCCGCGCAGGGCATCCTGCTCACCACCTACGCGCGCACGCAGGCAAGCGGCAACCAGCTCGACCGTGACGAGCTGGTCCAACTGCTCGGCGAGTGCACGGAGCTGTTCAAGTCATTGGGCGATTACGCTGGACAGCATGGCGGTCAATCGACCGACGCTGTTGGGCAAAGCGCCGTCGCATCCGCGTTCAAAAGTTGGTCCACAGGCGGTGACTCAGCGGGAACCGGAAACAGCACGGCGACGGGTTCGCACGCACTCATGGCAATTGGTGCGCAGGCCGGATCTGTCAATGTCACGCCGAAGACGCACGTCACTTATGCCGGTGAGAACATCGATCAGGTTGCCCAGCAGCACCTACAACTCGTTAGCGGCCAGCGATGGGTGGGCCTCGCAGGTCAGGGCATGCAACTGTTTGCAATGGCCAATGGCATCAGTGCCATCGCTAATCAGGGAGATCTGCAGCTCCAGGCACAGGCGGGAGATGTGGTAATCCAGGCGCAGAAGGATTTGCATCTATCTGCCACCAAGGACGTTTATATCAGTGGGCAGAAAATTCATATCGTCTCCGCGGACGGCAGCTATTACACCATCGGTGGTGGTCATGAGATCGGTTCCAATGGTCGCCTCACTGTAAAGACGGCAGGGCACTCCTTTAACGGGCCTTCAACGCAACAATCGACGCCACCGAACTTCGGCAAGGACGGCACGAAACAGCGTTATCAACTGCACTATCCGGGTCACACCGAGGATTCCCCGATGCTGGCCGCGAATCAGGCCTACAAGATCACCATGAATGACGGGCGTGTGATTCAGGGCACCTCAGACTCAAAAGGCCTGACTGATCTTTTGCAGGATGACGTGATGCGTATCGCCAGGATCGACGTTTTGAAACCTCAACTCTGAGTCTCTGACAGGATGTACCGGTATGACGGACACCAAACAACACGTCACCGCCAGCGCTACAGCGGTCACCAACCCGAACTACAAGGATCAGCCGCGACTCGTCGAGGTTCCTCCGGATCGTCCAGGCGTCGTGATCTTCCTGCACGGCGTGAACGACCCAGGGGCGACCTATGAGAACGTCGAGCGCGGCATTTGCGAGGGACTGAACTGGCGATTGAACCGCACTGATCTTAGCGCCGGCGAGTACGGCGCGGATTGGCGTGACGCCAAACAGAAGCAGGCAGAGGCCAACAAGAATGGCGCGAAGCTGACGGACGATGTTAAGGCCATCGTTTACGATCCGGATACGCAACTATATGGACGCAAGGAGACAGATAAGACCAACAGCGTCTTCATTCCGTTCTATTGGGGTTATAGAGCCGCGGACGGTGAAATTGCCAAGGATCGCAAGGGAAATCCCATCAAGCTGCGCAGTCAAAATCAAGATGCCAAAGGCAATCGGCTGGATGCTCACTTTGCGAAGGAAGGTGGGTACTTCGACAACGCGACCAACAACATTCCCGACATGTACGGCAAGGGTTTCGAAGTCGGCCTCAAAGAACACGCGGCCAGGGCGGCTGCCGATCAATATACCTACATCGGGGAAAGCCCGATGCGGCTCTATTTCGTACTGGCCGCGCATCGACTTGCCATGCTGATTCGGCAAATTCGCGAAGTGAGCGCGGAGCAAGGCACCGCTGACGAAACCATAACGGTGATCGGTCATAGCCAGGGAACCATCATAACCTTGCTCGCCCAGGCTATCCTGGCAAAAGAGAACGCCCGTCTCGTAGACAATATGATCATGGTCGACAGCCCGTACGCAGTATGGGAGAACGACAGCGAAAACCAGACGTCACAGGCTAAGATCAAGACGCTCGCGAACATCGTTGAGGCCGTTACCAGCGCCCGGCATCAGCAACCCGCTTTGACCGAACTCGCCTGTATCGACCAGAACCCGAAACATCGGGGGCGGACAGGTTCCAAGTGGTCGCCGACTCAAGGTGTGCGCCCGCTCGGCGCCGGCGGCGCAGATATTCAATTCAACGAGCGAGATAATCGCGGCAAGGTCTATTTGTACTTCTGTACGGACGACACCGTGGTCGCTCTGGACAATATCCGTGGTATTGGAACCTATGGCCTCCCCAACAGCGTGACCGCCGTGGGGTTGGGGTCCACCGCGAGCGCCTACGCACAGTACGTCCAATTGGCTGCGATGGACGCCTTCAAGAAAACTCCTGGCCGCTTTGCGTTCTATCAACGCCTGTGGACCAAATTGAAGCGCGATGGAAAGCCCGTTCCGGTCGGCCTTGCGCCACAAACGATTTCCGCACGGACACCGAAGGAGCCGCGCTTCCCTGGGGGCTCCGGTATAACAGAGGCGGCTACCCAGCACCCCTACCGGGCGGCTTGGTCGGGCAACCCGGTGGATGGAAGTCTTGATCGTTGGATCAATGGTGAGCAGATCGAACCACCCTATTCGCCCAATCTGTTCGGTGGAGAGACGCACGGCAAAGGAGGTAGCCCGTCGGGTCAACTTCCGGTGGACGCTGTGGGCGTGGACGTAGCGCTAGGGAATCCGAACGCAGGTTACGAATGGAAGGTAGTCGAGCATATTCCGTCTTCTGTTTTGGTTCTGGCCAGCCAACAGAAAACTGACGCGACTTCGGGGGCTGTGGTAAAGCAATGGTACAACGGTCAGCAAGAGGACGAAAACGACCAGACAAGCGACGTGGTACCGCTTGACGGAGCCAATTTTCTACGCCGCGAAACGCCCAACGAAGTGCGGGCGCGTTTGACCGGAAAGGATGCTACGGACAACAACTACCACTCTGGCATCTTGAACGATGCGGCAAACGTGCGCGCGATCGCCGCCGTCGACGTTGCCATTGGTCAGGCGAAGACGCTGGACGATCCGGATTGCCGCGCGACGCTGATCGCGTTTGCCAATTGGCGCACGAATTGGACGAAGGCTCCAAAAAACGTCAAAGATTACTATAACGGTAAGCTTAGCGACGATGCCAAGAAACTCGCGGATGCGACGTACACGTATTACTCTACCGGTCGATTCCCTGACGACACGGTGGTGCCGCGGACTTGGCCGCCTCTTGTGAAAAGCCAAACTCACGATGAACGCGCGAGTGGGAAAAGCGATCCGGGAGTTGTGGCATGAAGGCGGCGAAACGCCCGCAGCCACGCGGTTATCTGGCGTTGTTTGCAGCCTGGTCGGCGGGGTGGACGGGATACAACATGCTCAGGTATTACGATGCCTGGTCGAAAACGCAAATCGAGGCAGTAGGAATGGCGAGAAATGTCATGTGGGGAATATTGGCGGGGGCGGCTTGTTTGGCGATTTTGTTCGTTGGTGCATGGCGGCTTCGCGCTGGATCTGCCTCAGCAGCAACTGGTACCGCGGCCGATAGCTCCCTAGGTGCAGTGTCAGCATCCGCGAGCGCATTACCCGTAGCTGCAGTCGCGGACCCGCGCCCGGATCTGTTGGAGTTGCGTGGCGTTGGCATGCGAGTGGATGTGTGGGCGCAGACCGATCTGTGGCAATTCTTGAAAGAGCAGAAAGACGCGTATCGAAGCGTGCTTTCGAATAATCCCAAGGACTACCCGAGCGACCGCGATTCCGTCCAGAACAAGGCCTCGAGAGCGCTTAGCTCGTCCTTCAAGTACAGCGCTGGCGAGGGCGTTGAGCGTTGGCCGATCCCTGTGATCATCTTCGGGCCGCCTAAGGCAAAGGACGCTAACAACGACATAGCCAACCTCATCACGACGACTCGTCAGGACGCAAGTCTGGCCTTCCAAATGTTCCTGACCGCGCAGGCAGTTTACGTCGACAATCCACAGGCCCAGATTGACTATGTGTTCAATTTTTTCGATCGGAACCCGACCGTTCCGGAAGTATTGATCTATGGCATGGACGGTCAGGCAGTTCGTAGCTGGTTTACAGACAACGACGTGCGTGCGGGACAGCATGTACCCTCGCAATTTGATGCGATGGTAGGACTGTTGGTTTCCCGATCGGACCGGGTGAACCAATACATGCGTCCGTACGTCAATGACGATCCTGAAGGTGCGGGCGCTGATGACAGGCAGTACGACACGATCAAGCTGGCGAATTTCTTCTGGAACGTAAACTCGGAGCCCAAGCAGGGCCTTGACGTCTCGCCTCCGTCGGTGGAGCACTGGCAGTCGAAATTGCCACTATTGTGGCAATCGCTGAGCAACAAGGGACCGGGCACGTTCAAACCCGATGACTGGTTTCCGGCCCGTTGGGCACGCTGGCAACTGAAGGAGTTCGATGATGCGCCAATGCTCGGGTACCTGCATCGTCCTGTTGCCGTGAGTCTGAAAGACGCTGACGGTCATCCGCTCCGCGGTGGGGCTCAGGCCGATGCGTTGCGCGCGGGTTGGCAGAAGGTGCAGACCCAACTCCCGAACGGCGGCAAGGTTGCACGGCTGTTCTTCGACAGCGTCGCGACGCCGTCGGTCCTCCCGCTGCTGCACACCCTGGACGCCGATGATCGTCTTGATCCAACAAATCTCGCGGAGGGTTTCGACGTCGGTCATCGCCTGGGCAACCTCGGCATCATGGGGCCAATGGTTGGGCTCGGGCTGTCGACGATGGCGAGCTACGATGCGGGAAATGGCAGCGTTACCGTCAACGTGACGCCTGATGGTGACTTGCATTTCATGCTCGTGACACCGCCCGATGCTGCCGAAAAGACCGCCAATACCCAGGCCCGGAACCTGCCGGCTGATCCGTTCGTTCATCTGGTCCCTGGGGGTTAATCAATGTGGCTATTTAAATCGCGGTTACTCGTGCTTGCTGCTCTCACGGCTGGTAGCTTCCTGTGTTCGACGGCCTATGGTGAAGGGTTAGCGGGTACGTATCAAATATGTCGAACTAAACTCGACGAGATGAGTTGGAACGCAGAGAAGCTCGACTTCCGGGTCCGGATCGATGAACAAGCGGGAAAGTACTCAGTCTTCGCGCAACGTCAGGCTAATGCTCCGTGGGAGCCGCTTTCAGGCGGCTCGTTTGAAGCGGCCCCAGCGTCGCAATTCAAGGAAATAGCAGGTACTCCATATCTTTCGCGAGAGTCCGGCGCCGTTCCGGATGGCGTCAGACCATCGAAAGACGTGCCTCTGAAGACGCTGGTCGTCCCGGAGACGGGAGTGTTTCTGCTGATGCCGTCTGACTGGTTTCAACGTAACAAGCTGTCGGATGTCTCCTACAACTCCGATGTAATTGCGCTTTTTACTGCGAACTATGGTGGCACCGCAAAGCCGGTATTGCTTTGCCGGGTTTAGTCTTAGTGCTGCTCCCTGATGTTTTGTCGTGTCGGCAGGCAACCGCATCGCGCCGGGACGAACTGAATCGCGACGCTTTCGCTGAAGAAGGATGAGATATGACCCGTCGTTTCATTTGCGTAGGTGATAAACATAGTCACGGCGGCAATGTTGTCAGCGGTGCGTCACAATCTGACATCGACGGCAAGGCGATAGCTCGTGTTGGCGACAGCGCAATATGCAAGATCCACGGTTCTGTCGTCATTGTCTCGGGAGACGAAAATGTCACCTTTGACGGGAAGGCTGCAGCGCGCGAAGGCGACAGGCTAAGTTGCGATGCCATCTTGATCGCCCAGCAGCAATCGACAGCGAGCGAGTAACGCTGTGGCGTGCGGCCCCGCCTGCGGGAACGCCGCCGCTCACATGGGCCTCTTCACATGGCGCGGCCCGCGTGTTTGGGTATGCTCCGTATGTCTTCTTTTACTCAAGCCCGCTGCCGATGGATGACCTGATTTCCAGCTATGAGCGTGAACTCGCGCTGCTGCGAGCCTCGCTCGCGGAATTCGCCACACGTTTTCCGAAGATCGCAGCCCGTCTGTCGATTCTGGGCCAGCATTCCGAAGATCTCCACGTCGAGCGGCTCCTCCAGTCAAACGCGATGCTCAACGCGCGCATAAGTGCGCATCTTGAGGACGACGTTCCTGAATTCACAAAACCGCTGCTCGAGATTCAGTACCCGGAATACCTGCGTCCGTTCCCGTCGTGCACCATCGCATGTTTTGAAGGAAGCGAGGCGGTCGCGCGGTTGACGAGGCCAGCAGTTATCAAACGCCGCGCCGGACTGAAAACACGGACTGGCGAATATGCTTTTGAGACCGCATACGACGTCACACTCGCGCCATTGCGGATCGAGGACGCGGCCTATCGCCCTCTCGCTGCCGTCCCTTCCAGCGTGCAACTGCCACAGGAAACGAGCGGGTTCATTTCCATTACCTTCGCCGCATTGATGGCCGGAACCGGCCTGAACGGTGTCGCGCCAAACAGCATCCGTGTCTTTGTGGACGGTGACCAGCTGACTGTCGCCGCGGTTATGGACACGCTACTGCAACTGGCATTGACTGCGTTCGTCGAGGTCGATGGCAGCGGTAAATGGATCGCGCTGCCGGCAGTTCCGGTGTCGGCCGCAGGCTTCGATAGCGAAGATGCGCTGATCGAACGTGATGACGGTCGCGGTTCAGCGTTCCGTCTTCTGCTCGAATATTTTGCGTTCCCGCAGAAGTTCGACTTCATCGACATCGATCTGGCTGCGCTGCTGCGCGGCACCGCCGCACGACGCGTCAGCCTTCATGTGCCCGTGAGCGCTCTGCATCCGGACTCTTCAACGTCGCGCGCGATGCGCGAGCTCAGTGCTGCCAACTTCAGGCTGTCGTGCACGCCGGTAATCAATCTCTTCCGGTGTCCGGCCGAGCCGGTTGCGCTCAAGGCCATCACGATGCCGTTTTTTCCACTCGTGGCTCAGACCCTGGCGCCGGAGAAGGCCGCGGTCTGGTCGGTTGACGCCGTCCGCCTGACGATGCAAAGCGAAGCAAACACGACGGTGGTCCCCATCACCCCTTTCCAATCACTAGCTCACCACAACGGCACGGCGCTGCACGGCGCGCAGCGTGAGCCCCTCTTCTGGATGATGGAGCGCGACACAGCGGTTTCGCAGTTCACTACGGGGCAGGACACTTTCATCTCATTCGTCAGTCTGGACGGCCGCATCGCAGAGCCCGTTGGTGCGGAACAGATCGACGCCGACCTTAGATGCACGAACCACAATCTAGTCGAGTCTCTGTCATGGGGCAATCCCGAAGGTGATTTTGTCTACGCGGACAAGACGCTCGCACGTCGCATCGTGATGTTGCGGGCACCGGGCATGAGCCTGCCGCGCCCCGAAAAGCCGGGCCGCTACTGGAATGTAGTGACGATGCTGTCGGCTAGCCCGTTCAGCCTGGACCAGTCGGGGCTGCCGGCATTGAAGGAATTGCTGTCGAACCATGCTTCATCGGGTTCCCAACTGGTGGCCCGGCATATCGACGCGATCGTCGGGCTCGCACGCGAATCCGCGATGGAGTGGATTGTCGAAAAGCCGCTATCGAGGATGGTTCGAGGCCTGCGTGTGCGCTTGACTGTGGATGAGCTAGCACTCGCTGGCTGCACGCTCAGCACGTTCGTACGTGTGCTCGAGAGTGTGTTCGTCCGGTATGCGCCGGCGCACAGCTTCACGCAACTCTTGCTACTGTCTGCGCACAATGGTGCAGAGTTGGCACGCGGCCGGCTGCTGCCCGGTGAGATAACGCCGGTCTGACTGTCGAAATAATGTCTGGATGGTCGACAAACGGTGACCGTCCACTGGTTTCCCTTCCCTGCACCGCCTCAAGCCCAACACGCCAATGACATCACAACCCTCGTCGCCTGACTCCGGACCGCTCACATGGCGCGCAGCTTCGAAACGTTCGCCGCTCCGCTGGCCAGCCATTGTTGGCTTCGCTGGATTGATCGTTGCGGCGATCAATCGCTCGCTCGACCTTGCCTGCATTTTCGGCTGCCTGTTCTTCGCCACCTTTCCCGTCTGGTACTTCGTCACGGGACGAGTCTTCCGGGGTCAGCAGAAGCCCTCGGTAGGAAGACAGATGCTAGCGTGCCTCGCGCTTCTGATCGTGGCGCTGCTCTTGAGCCCCACCTTCCGTGTGAGTCATCAGGTGTTCGATGCGAACCACGACACCACCGTCACATTGGTCAAGCGCTCGCTGCTAGACACGATCCGGCAGCCGTTCTACAGCCAGGACGAACTGGTCTGGGGGCAGAGCAACTACGACGTGCGCTACGTGCCGTCGACGGTCTTCTGCCCGAAGTACAGCACGAGGCGCTATCCGCTTTTCGCCGTCGAGCGCAATGACGACTTGCTGAACGTACTGGCGCGTTCGGTCGACGACTGGACCAGCGCAGATGCCGCGCCGCCGCCGGACGTTCTCCAGAGCTTTCTTTCCCGTTGCGCAACGGAAGGCACCGCCATGCTCGACGCGGGGCTAACCAAGGAATCGGCGCTCATGCAGGGCAACGTCGATCTTTTCTTCGCACGCGCCGAGCAGGAGCACACCGACGCGAGCGGCGACGTCGTTCTGGAAGATGCGCAGCTTCCTCGCGACATCATGAAGAAGGTCGAGACGTTCCTTGCGAATGATCCAGACCATGGCTTCCATTACGTCGATTTCAATCTGGATGGCATAGAGCCCGTGTCGCGCGGGGAGAAGCCGGCCGCGCCGGGGCAGCCGGATGCCGTGCGGCGATTGAGAACGAGCGCCATTGCAGCGGCCTTGAAGCGTAGCGAAGATCTGGCGCGACTGGAAGCAAGAGAATAATGCAACGAACTTGACACTAGGGACGATGATGGCGGAATTGTGAAGCGATAGGATCGACGCTGTGAAATTCGAGGATTGTTTTGTTTCAGCCGAACATCGGTTTGCTATTGGCAGAGAGATCGACTCAGGAAGGTACTATCCTTCCATTCCGGTCAGCAATCGTCTCGTTGACTACGATGAGTATTACGAAATAACGGAGTCGGACACGGAGCGCTTTCGAAACGACCCGGGTCTGGCGTGGCAGTTTGCAGAGAAATGCCGGAACAGAATGATGGATGATGCTTTGATCATCAAACCCGGTCCCGATCGAGGCGTCGCGAATTAGGCATAGGAAGGCCTGTGGCCGCTGTGGGCAACGTCACAGGCGGACCTCAATATGCTCAATCGAGTCTCAATCGATTAACCCGCCACGTCAGCTACCCAGCTCATAGGACGTGCTCCGCCCACCCGCCGCGGACTTGCGCAATATCCCGAGCGCAACCAGTTCACTGATATCTCGCAACGCTGTATCAGGCGAACACTTCGCAATCGACGCCCACTTGCTGCTGGTCAGTTTGCCGTCGAATCCATCAAGGAGACGATTAAGCAGTTTGGCCTGGCGCTCATTCAACGGCGTGGTGGCCCAACGTTGCCAGAAGCGCGTCTTGGCGAGCACGGCGTCGAGGGTATGTTGGGCGCTGTCCACTGCGCAGTGGAGCGCGTCGAGGAACCAGGCGAGCCAGGACGTCACGTCGAGCGTACAATTTTGGCGATGCAGTGGAAATCGCCGATATCCCGTCAAATACGAATAGCCCCAAAAAAATAAGCCCGGACGACATAGGCAGTCGACCGGGCTACAGCAGTGATCTTATTTTTCACGAACGCTGAGAATTTTTTTTCATTTCAGCGACACGTTTTTCACGATCTCTGACAACCTACATGATCAAACATCAATATTCCCCGCCCTCAACGCATTCGACTCAATGAACGCCCTACGCGGCTCGACGTCGTCGCCCATAAGCGTAGTAAAGATCCCATCAGCCGCAATAGCATCCTCAATCTGCACACGGAGGAGCCGTCGAACAGCCGGATCCATCGTAGTCTCCCAAAGCTGCTCAGGATTCATCTCGCCCAAGCCTTTGTAGCGCTGCTTGGAAACATTGCGCTCAGCATCCGCAATCAACCACTTCATAGCACTCTTGAAGTCGTTCACCGCCATACTCCGCTCACCGCGCTTGATCACAGCCCCAGCCCCAATAAGCCCCTTGAAAGTAAGCGCCGTAGTCACAAGCTGCTGATAGTCCGCAGTAAGCTGAAACTCCTCATCAAGAACAGAAACCTTCTGATTCCCATGATGCGTCCGCGACACACGCAACGACCTTAGCTCACGCACCTGGTCATACATAGTGGTAACGCGAACTTCAGGCTTCAAAGGATCATCCCTAAGCTTCTCCTCAAGCGCCTTAGCCGAGGCCTCAGCGGCCTCTTCACTGGAGAGGTCAATCAGAACGCCATCCATGACAGCCTCAAGCGCCCCAGCGTCATACAACCGGCTCAACCGATCAACCACAGCCTGCGCAAGCAAGTAAGACCGAGCCAGCTCACCCAAAGCATCCCCAGCAATAGCCGTAGCATTCTCCGCCGGCACAAGCTCCGACCCATTAAGCGCAAGCTTGAGCATATGAGCATTAAGCTCAGCCGCATCCTTCAGATACCGCTCATCCTTCCCAGCCTTGATCTTATAGAGCGGCGGTTGAGCGATATAAATAAACCCACGCTCGATCATGTCCGGCATCTGCCGATAGAAGAACGTCAGCAGCAGCGTCCGAATGTGCGCACCGTCCACGTCAGCATCGGTCATGATGATGATGCGGTGATAGCGCAGCTTCTCGAGGTTGTAGTCTTCCTTGCCGATCCCGCAACCCAACGCGGTGATCAACGTGACAATCTGCTCGGACGAAAGCAGCTTGTCATACCGAGCCTTCTCAACGTTCAGCACCTTGCCACGCAGCGGCAAAATAGCCTGAAACTTCCGATCCCGCCCTTGCTTAGCCGACCCACCTGCCGAGTCACCCTCGACGATATAGATTTCGGACTTAGCCGGATCCTTCTCCTGGCAATCCGCCAGCTTCCCAGGCAAGCCCACACCATCAAGCACCCCCTTCCGCCGCGTCATCTCCCGCGCCTTCCGAGCCGCATCCCGCGCCCGCGCCGCATCCACAATCTTGCTGCAGATGATCTTGGCGTCGTTCGGCGTTTCCAGCAGGAATTCCTCAAGCGCCTTGGCGACGACATCTTCCACCGGCGCCCGCACTTCCGAAGAAACCAGCTTGTCCTTGGTCTGCGCAGAGAACTTCGGCTCCGGCACCTTCACGGAGAGCACGCACGACAACCCTTCGCGCATGTCATCGCCGGAGGTCTCAACCTTCGCCTTCTTCGCAACTTCGTGATCGGCAATGTACTTGTTCAACACCCGCGTCATCGCCGCACGCAAGCCGGTCAAGTGCGTCCCACCATCGCGCTGCGGAATGTTGTTGGTAAAGCACAGCACGTTCTCGTTGTAGCTATCGTTCCACTGCATAGCCACTTCCACGCCCACGCCGTCCTTCTCACCGCTGATGTGGAAAATATTCGGGTGCAGCACGGCCTTGTTCTTGTTGATGTACTCAACAAAGCCCTTCACGCCGCCCACAAACGCAAAATCTTCTTCCTTGCCGGTGCGCTGATCCAGCAAGCGGATCCGCACGCCGTTATTCAGGAACGACAGCTCACGAATCCGCTTCGCCAGAATGTCGTAGTGATATTCGATGTTGCCGAAAATCGACTCATCAGCTAGGAAGTGCACTTCCGTACCACGATTTTCCGTATCGCCCGTCACCTGAATCGGCGACACAGCCACACCATCGACCTCTTCGATGATGCGGTTCTGCGGCACGCCACGGTGGAACTCCATGAAGTGCTTCTTGCCATCACGGCGAATCGTCAAACGCAGCCATGCCGACAGCGCATTCACGCACGACACACCCACGCCGTGCAGGCCACCAGACACCTTATAGCTGTTCTGGTCGAACTTGCCGCCAGCATGCAACTCAGTCATCACGATTTCCGCAGCGCTGCGCTTCGGGTCGTGCTTATCGTCCATCTTCAGGCCGGTCGGCACGCCGCGGCCGTTATCGGTCACCGAGATCGAGTTGTCCGCGTGGATGATCACCTGGATATCGTTGCAGTGCCCGGCCAACGCTTCGTCGATCGAGTTGTCCAGCACTTCGAATACGAGGTGGTGCAAACCGGTGCCGTCCGATGTATCCCCGATGTACATACCCGGTCGCTTGCGGACCGCCTCCAGACCCTCGAGGATCTGAATCGAAGAGGCGCCGTAGCTGTTATCGGGTTGCGAATTGTTCAGTTCAGTCATGGATTTTTTCCGGTTCTGCGTTGCTGCTTGGTTGCTGCTCGGGACTTTTCAAAACACCATAAAAACGCCAAAGGGGCACTGCGCCCCTTGGTGTTCTTCTCGATGTTGGACGCATTAGATGCGCATCGGCATCACCACGTATTTGAAT
This sequence comes from Paraburkholderia phenazinium, assembly GCF_900100735.1. Taxonomy (GTDB): domain Bacteria; phylum Pseudomonadota; class Gammaproteobacteria; order Burkholderiales; family Burkholderiaceae; genus Paraburkholderia; species Paraburkholderia phenazinia. The sequence goes on from NZ_FNCJ01000001.1 coordinate 395,069, forward strand.
TCGTCGTTCTCAGGAATCGTGATCAAAGCGCTGGAGCTGGCATCACCCAGGCTCACTTGCAGCATGTCGACCTTCAGGTTCGCCAGCACGTCGAGCAGATACGTGACGTTAAACCCGATATCGACGCTGTCGCCGGTGTACGCAATTTCCAGTTCTTCCTGCGCTTCTTCCTGGTCGGCGTTGGTCGACATGATCTTCAACTGGCCCGGCTCGATGATGCAGCGCACGCCCTTGAATTTGTCCGATGTCAGAATTGCCGCGCGTTGCAGCGAACGCTGCAGTTCTTCGCGGCCAATCAGGAACTGGTTCTTGTGCGACTTCGGAATCACGCGCTGGAAGTCCGGGAATTTCCCTTCCACCAGCTTCGACACCAGTTCGACCTGGCCGAAGGTGAACTTCACCTGGCTCGGCGCAATGTCGATCTTCAGCGTGTCGTCGATGTCTTCCAGCAAACGCTGCAGTTCAAGAATCGTCTTGCGCGGAATAATCACTTCCTGGCGCGCAAACGAGCCTTCGATCTTCATGGACGAGAACGCCAGACGGTGTCCGTCCGTTGCCACCGCCATCAACTGGTCGCCGTCCACCACCAGCAGCATGCCGTTCAGGTAGTAGCGAATGTCCTGCTGGGCCATGGAGAAATGGACCATGCCGAGCAGTTGACGGAACGTCTTCTGGGGAACCACCAGGTTCGCGCCGAAGTCTTTAGCTTGAGCGACGGTCGGGAATTCGTCCGCGGCCAGCGTCTGCAGCGCAAAGCGGCTCTTGCCGGATTGCACGGTGAGGCGCTTGTCGTTTAGCGTCAGCGTGACCTGGCCGTCGGGCATGGCACGCAGAATGTCGAGCAGCTTACGCGCCGCTACCGTTGTCGCGACCGAATCGCCGCCCACGCCGAAGTCGCCGTGCGTGGTGATCTGCAGTTCGAGGTCGGTGGACAGGAACGACACGTCGGGGCCGTTCTTGGTAATCAGCAAGTTGGCGAGGATCGGCAACGTATGGCGGCGTTCGACGATGCCGCTCACGGTTTGCAGCGGCCTGAGGAGGTTATCGCGTTCGGTCTTGACCAGTTGCATAGAGTTCCTTCGTTGATGTGACGGCCTGCGCGCCTCGCCAGCAATCCTGCACGCGGCCCCGGCCCCCGCCGGCGCTACGCTGCGCCAGTCACGGCGTACATCCGCCCTCAGCCGCCGGGCGGTTAAACCTGTATTGTGCCTGAAAACAGAACCGCTCCCCTAAAATGGGGGCGAGTTCCGAAATAAACAGGTCGATTTTTCCTGCTTTTTGCCCAAATTTTGAGCAGCCCCGCGGCGACTCCGGAGTTATCCCCAGAGCCGCTCTCAGATCAGCCCGGCTTTAGCCCTTCAGGGTCTGCTCGAGCACGTGCAGTTCGTGATTCAACTGCGCGTCTTTGCTGCGCTCGTCGGCAATCTTGCGCACCGCGTGCAACACGGTCGTGTGGTCGCGCCCGCCGAACAGTTCGCCGATTTCCGGCAAGCTCTTCTGCGTCAGTTCCTTCGCCAGGTACATCGCAATCTGGCGCGGCCGCGCAATGTTCGCCGGCCGCTTCTTCGAATACATGTCGGCGACCTTGATGCTGTAGAAGTCCGCCACCGTCTTCTGGATGTTTTCCACCGAAATCTGCCGGTTCTGCACCGTCAACAGGTCTTTCAGCGCTTCTTTGGTCAGCTCGATGGAAATCTCGCGGCCGTGGAACTTCGAGTACGCGAGGATCTTGCGCAGCGCGCCTTCCAGCTCACGGACGTTCGAGCGCAGGTGCTTGGCGACGAAGAACGCCACGTCCTCATTCAGGCTCACGCCTTCGGACTGCGCCTTGCGCATCAGAATCGCCACACGCATTTCCAGTTCGGGCGGCTCGATCGCTACCGTCAGGCCGGAGTCGAAGCGCGAGATCAGGCGGTCGTCGATGCCCGAAATTTCCTTCGGGTACGTATCGCTGGTGATGATCACCTGGGCCTTGTTGGCCACCAGCGCTTCGAACGCGTAGAAGAACTCTTCCTGCGTACGCGACTTGCCCGAGAAGAACTGAATATCGTCGATCAACAGCAAGTCGAGCGAGTGGTAGTAGCGCTTGAAGTCGTCGAACGCCTTGCGCTGGTACGCCTTCACCACGTCGGACACATACTGTTCCGCGTGGATATAACGAATCCGCGCGCCGGCCTTGTCCATCAACAACTGATTGCCGATCGCATGAATCAGGTGGGTCTTGCCGAGGCCCACGCCGCCGTACAGAAACAGCGGGTTGTACGAGATGCCGGGGTTGTCCGCCACCTGGATTGCGGCGGCGCGCGCCAGCTGGTTGGCCTTACCGGTCACGAAATTGTCGAAGGTCAGCACCGGGTTGAGCTTCGAGCGCTCGTACATCGAGTCGCTCTCGGCGTTGCCTTGCTGAGCGGCGCTCTGGCCCGGGCGCCACGTGCGGCGCGCCGCAGCGGCTTCGTTGGCGTCGAGGCTCGGAAGATCGAGGTCGCCGCCGTCGTCATTGTTGTGGTGTTGCCCGCTGTTGGCGCCATTGCCGGCGTTCGAACCGTGCGCGCCACCGCCAACGCCGTTGCTACGGGCAGCCTGCGCTGCCTGCACCGCGCCGACGGCCGCATCCACGGCAGCCGTGTTGCTGTTGCCGGCAAATTGCGACGGACGGGCCGGCGCCGGCGCAGCAGCGCCCGCGCCGCGCATGCCGGCTTTGGGATCGAGGACAAACTGGACATCGACCGGCGCGTGCCAAAAATCACGTGCCATATCGGAAATGCGGCCGGAAAACTGGCTTTTGACCCAGTCAAGCTTGAAGCGGTTGGGTGCTGCGATGCTCAACGTGTTCGCTGCCGCATCGAAGGCAACCGGGGCCAACGGTTTGATCCACGTCACGTACTGCTGGGGCGTTAGCTCACGCTCTAGCAGTGCGGAACAGTGTTGCCAGAAATCGTTCATCGAGTTGCTGTCGTTATGTTTGCACGGCGGCCCGCCGGCGCCCCTGTTGCAGATACACAACAAGGCCCTGAGCGGCCAGGCGGAACGGCTCCAGGCGCTTGTGCCACAAGGGTTTGCGGGGCAAGCGAGCCGGAGCGGCGTGCAGGATTTTTGGGAAGTAGGACGAGATTCTACCGCCAAAACAACCAGGAAAGGGAGTTATCCACAGGGACGGATCATTCCCCGCTTAGGTGCCCAGCCTGTGGAATACGTCGCTAAACTATTGACGACCAAAAGAAAACCGGTTTAAATAGCGGGTTCCGCGAAAACCAATTTTTGAACCACCGGCCATTGCACTTTCCGCGATGCTCGCGCGGTTATTTCTCTGCCAAGTGAGAGCAACATGAAACGTACTTACCAACCTTCCGTTACCCGTCGCAAGCGCACCCACGGCTTCCGCGTTCGCATGAAGACTGCTGGTGGCCGCAAGGTCATCAACGCACGTCGCGCGAAGGGCCGCAAGCGCCTCGCCATCTAAGGCTGGCGAGAGGATTGCGCGCTCCGTCTGTGCAACCCGACACCCGCGGCAGCGCGGGAACGGCTGGAGCGGCGCAGCAACAGGGCTCGGTTCCGTTGCGAGCGCAAGCCGCCTTCCCCAAAGCCGCAAGGCTGCTAAAAACGGATGAGTTTTCATCCGTTTTTCGTTTGCGCCCGTGGCGCCGCACCGCACACTTCGTTGTGTACGCCCGGCCCACCGGCAATGACGCGCGCCTCGGACTTGTCATCGGCAAGAAGTATGCTCCGCGCGCAGTTACGCGTAATCTGGTACGCCGTCTCGCGCGCGAGGCCTTCCGGCTGCGCCGCGCGGAGTTCGGCGGTTGGGACGTGCTGCTGCGTTTGCACACGCGCTTCGACAAGAAGGCAATGCCTGCCGCCTCGTCGCCGCCGTTAAAGGCGCTGTGCCGTAGCGAAATAGAGGAGCTGCTCAACAAGGCAGCGCGCGAAATTGCCCGTCGTGAGGCGCCACCCGCGGATGCGCCTGCGACGCAATGACGCTCATGGAGATGCTCGTGCGACCCTTGGGTCGCTGATCTGGCCGCTCAGGTGGTCGATCAGGCGGTTCGGCCGCCAGAGCATCCCCCGGTATCCCTTCTTGGGCGGCGCCGTCTGGCCGCACTAGGCATGCAAACGGTACTTTTCGCTTTATTGCGTTTCTACAAGGTTGCCGTGAGCCCCCTGCTCGGCAACCGGTGCCGTTTTTACCCTTCCTGCTCTGATTACGCGCGCGAAGCAATCCAGTATCATGGCGCCGCGCGCGGGACTTATCTCGCCGCCAGGCGTATTTGCCGTTGTCACCCGTTTTCGGCGGGCGGCATCGATCTTGTCCCGCCTCCCACTTCTGAAAAGCGCTGACGCGCCGTTCCATCGACACTGAGACAACGCATGGATATCAAACGCACCGTCCTATGGGTCATCTTCTTCATGTCAGCTGTCATGCTGTTCGACAACTGGCAACGCGACCATGGACGCCAGTCGATGTTCTTCCCGAGCGCCACGCCGACGCAAACCGCGGCCAGCGCAGCGCCGGGCACCACGACGCCGGGAACCCAGTCCGCGGATTTGCCGCAGACGAACACTTCCGCTCCGGGCACTGTCGCGCCGGCAGCCCAGGCCCAACTGATCCCGTTTACGACTGACGTCTACAGCGGCGAAATCGACACGCGCGGCGGTACGCTGTCCAAGCTGTCGCTGATCAACAAGGGCAACGGCACGCAGCCGGATCTCGTCATCACCCTGTTCGACCACACCGCCGATCACACGTATCTGGCGCGCACGGGTCTCTTGGGCGGCGATTTCCCGAACCACACTGACATCTACACGCCGGCCGCCGGCCAGCCGCACGATCTGACGGGCGACGCCAAGTCGTTCTCGCTCAGCTTCGAGTCGCCGGTCAAGGGTGGCGTGAAGGTCGTGAAGACGTACACGTTCACGCGCGGTAGCTACGTGATCGGCGTCGATACGAAGATCGTCAACGTCGGTTCGACCCCGGTTACGCCGACCGTCTATATGGAACTGGTGCGCGACAGCCAGCCGGTGGAAACGCCGCGCTTCTCGCATACGTTCATTGGACCGGCTGTCTACACGGACCAGCACCACTTCCAGAAGATGACGTTCAGCGACATCGACAAGAACAAGGAAGACTATGCGACTCAGGCCGACAACGGCTGGATCGCCATGGTGCAGCATTACTTCGCGACGGCATGGATTCCGCAGCAAGGCGTCAAGCGCGATATCTACGTCAACAAGATCGATCCGGCGCTGTATCGTGTCGGCGTGAAGGAGGCGGTTCCGACCATTGCGCCGGGCCAATCGGCTGACGTGTCGGCGCGCCTGTTCGCCGGTCCGGAAGAAGAGCGCATGCTGGAAGGCATCGCTCCGGGTCTGGAACTGGTGAAGGACTATGGCTGGGTGACGATCATCGCCAAGCCGCTGTTCTGGCTGCTGGAAAAGATCCACAGCTATGTCGGCAACTGGGGCTGGTCGATCGTCCTGCTCACGCTGCTGATCAAGGCCGTGTTCTTCCCGCTGTCTGCCGCCAGCTACAAGTCGATGGCGCGCATGAAGGCGATCACGCCGCGCATGCAAGCCCTGCGTGAACGCTTCAAGGGCGATCCGCAGAAGATGAACGCCGCGTTGATGGAGCTGTACAAGACCGAGAAGGTCAATCCGTTCGGCGGCTGTCTGCCGGTCGTGATCCAGATCCCGGTGTTCATCTCGCTGTACTGGGTGCTGCTGTCGTCGGTGGAAATGCGCGGCGCGCCGTGGATTCTGTGGATTCACGATCTGTCGCAGCAAGACCCGTTCTTCATCCTGCCGGTGCTGATGGCGGTCTCGATGTTCCTGCAGACGCGTCTGAACCCGACGCCGCCGGACCCGGTTCAAGCCAAGATGATGATGTTCATGCCGATCGCGTTCTCGGTCATGTTCTTCTTCTTCCCGGCCGGTCTGGTGCTGTACTACGTGGTCAACAACGTGCTGTCGATCGCCCAGCAGTACTACATCACGCGGATGATGGGGCAGTCGAAGACCAAGGCGGCTTAAGCTGCCTACCGCCCCGGCGGCCGGAAGCGAATCCAGTGGGTTCGCCTCCCCCGCCCGGCGGCAAGCAAACAAGCTGCAAAAAAAGCCGCCCGGTGCGAAACCGGGCGGCTTTTTTATTGGGGTGCGCGGTTCGCGCGGGATTCACTCTTTGCCTGCGTCGTACAGGCGGTCGACAAATTCTTCGAGGAAATGACGGTCCTTCGGGTCCAGCGCCTCGATCTTCGTGGCAAGCTCAAGCGCTTCGGGCGTCAGCGGGTATTTCTCGCCAGGCGCAAGGGGCTTGGGCTTCGCCCCCGCTGGCGGTGGCGGACCATAATGAAGCCAGTGCATGCCTACGCCCAGCCAGTCGGCGAGCGTCTGCAGTTTATCCGGCGTCGGAATGGTTCGGCCCGTCAGCCACTTGTGTGCGGTCTGCGGCGAGACAGGCGCCTCGCCACGATGCAGCAGATTGAATTGTCTGGCGAGCTGAGTCCCGCCCTTGACGTTCTTCCGGGCAATCTGATCTTGCAGCCTTTTGGCGAACGCTAGTTTTTCTTTGGAGGTCGGCATGGGCCAGATTGTGCAATCCGGCGCTCCATCAGTGGACAACCAGTTAGGCTATAAATTCACGTAGTTAGGCTATTTTTAGCCCGAGATGAGCGCCAGATAAAGCGTCTGGCAATTTCAACGAGCGGGCGCTTTTTCCCTCTACGGCGGACGTCTTGCGGTACCGTACCCGTCCGGCCGTCCTATTTTACTGACGGACTTATCTTAACTTACGTGAGATAAATCTTTATTTGTCTGATGAAGCGCCAACGAGTCCCATTCGCCGCTCTCGCCCGGAGTCGCGCGAACCGGCCGCGTTACAATGCCTCGCGCCCCTTCCGGGGTCTCCCGTTCCTCTGTTTTCGCTCCTGATCCCATGCTCGCCACCGACTCCGATCCCATCGTCGCCATTGCCACCGCGCCCGGTCGTGGCGGAATTGGTGTAGTCCGGATTTCGTTCGGGCGGGCCGGTGCGGCAGCGGCCGAACCGCTGATGCTTGCACTCACCGGCCAGTCTCTGGCTCCGCGCCACGCGAGCTACGTGCCGTTCCTCGACGCCAACGGCAATGCGCTGGACCGAGGCATCGCGCTGTACTTTCCGGCGCCGCACTCCTATACCGGCGAGCATGTGCTCGAGCTTCAAGGCCACGGCGGCCCAATCGTGCTGCAACTGGTCCTGCAGCGCTGCATCGACGCCGGGCGCGAGGTTGGGTTGCGCCTCGCGGAGCCCGGCGAATTCACCCGCCGCGCCTTCCTCAACGACAAGCTCGATCTGGCCCAGGCCGAGGCGGTCGCAGACCTGATCGAGGCGAGCACGGAGGCGGCGGCGCGCTCGGCCGGCCGCTCGCTCGAAGGCGCGTTCTCGCGCGACATCCACGCCATGGTCGAAGAGGTGATCACGCTGCGGATGCTGGTCGAGGCAACGCTGGATTTCCCCGAAGAAGAGATCGACTTCCTCGAAGCTGCGGATGCGCGCGGCAAGCTCGCACGGATCCGCGAGCAACTGGCTCATGTGCTGAACGAAGCGCGCCAGGGCGCGCTGCTGCGCGAGGGGCTGTCGGTGGTGCTGGCGGGGCAGCCGAATGTCGGCAAGTCATCGCTGCTGAATGCGCTGGCAGGCGCCGAGCTGGCCATCGTCACGCCGATCGCCGGCACGACGCGCGACAAGGTCGCGCAGACCATCCAGATTGAAGGCATTCCGCTGCATGTGATCGACACGGCCGGCCTGCGCGAGACCGAGGACGAGGTGGAGAAGATCGGCATCGAGCGCACGTGGAACGAGATCGAACGCGCGGACGTCGTGCTGCATCTGCTCGATGCGCGGATTGGCATGACGGTCGAGGACGACGCGATTGCGGCGCGCTTTCCCGCTGGCGTGCCGGTGCTGCGAGTGTTGAACAAGACCGATCTGACTGACATCGCGCCGGCTGTGCAGACGCTGGATGAGACCGCAGGTGTCGATTTGCGGGAAGTGCGTTTGTCCGCGAAGAAGGGCGACGGGATTGCGTTGTTGCGCGCAGAACTGCTAAGGATCGCGGGATGGCAAGCTGGTGCGGAAAGCGTCTACCTGGCGCGCGAGCGGCACCTGATTGCGTTGCGTGCGGCGCAGGAGCATCTGGCGACCGCAGCGGCACACGCGGACCAGAATGCTCAAGCGCTGGATCTGTTCGCCGAGGAGTTGCGACTGGCGCAGGAGCAGCTCAATTCGATCACCGGTGAGTTCACCTCGGATGATCTTCTGGGAGTGATTTTTAGCCGGTTCTGTATCGGCAAATAGGCAGTCGCCAAGCGATGCCCGACTTTCGCAAGCCGAAGCTCGGCGTTGGCAGCCACCCTGTCCAAGACCATTTCGTTGAAATCAGCAAAATGGTCGCCCTTGGGTCGGGAGCAAAGCGAGAGATCGCTGGGTGAATTTTGCTAGGTTATATATCAAAAGGTAAGCAGCCGCCGCCAATCCGTTACGAAAATCCAGAACACCCCGTATTTTACGGAATGGATTGGTCGTATGTCGCTATACTTCCAAGCTTGTCCAAACCTCATTGGTTGGTACACAGAGCCGTATTTTCGCAATTTCAAATGCTCTGTGTACCAACAATCCAGGCATGCCCAAACGAGTCCCGCCTCTCACCGAAACCCAGATCCGCGCCATGGAACCCCGCGCCACCCGCTACTGCGTCGCGGACGGCAACGGACTGATCCTGGAGGTCATGCCGACCGGCAACAAGGTGTGGCGGTTTCGCTATACGCTCGAAGGCAAGCGGCAACCGCTCACAACCATTGGGGACTACAAACGAATTTCGCTGCGAGTCGCGCGTGAGCGTGCGCGTAAATACGCCGAGATGGTCACGACGGGCGTATCGCCGGCGGCGACCGCACGACGCGATCGCGGCGCGGAAAAACGCGTCGACCTGTTGCGCGACGCGGCCGAGCTGTATATGACGGCGGCGATGACGAGCAAGTCCGACGAATACCAGCGCACGACGCGGCGCGCGCTCGACAAGGACGTGCTGCGGGCGATCGGCAACAAGCCGATCGGCGCGGTAACGTCCGACGATATCCTCGCCATTTGCGAACGGATCAAGTCACGCGGCTCGCCCAAGATGGCGCTGCATACACGCAATGTGGCCAAGCGGCTCTACGAATTCCTGATCGCGCGGCAACTCGCCAGCCACAATCCGGCGGCCGTCGTCCCGGCACGTTTCATCGCCACGCCGGACAGCCGCACCCGCGTGCTCACCGCAGAGGAGCTCGGCACCACGCTGCGCGCGATCGACGCCTCGCGTATCCGCCGGCCACTAAAGCTCGCTTTGCACCTCCTCGTCCTGACCATGGTCCGCAAGTCCGAACTGATCGAAGCGACCTGGACCGAATTCGACCTCAAGGCGGCCCTGTGGAAAATCCCCGCCGCACGCATGAAAAACGGCCGCGAGCATGAAGTGTATTTACCGCGCCAGGCGGTAGCGATGCTGCGCGAGTTACGCGAGACCAAAAGCAGCCGGACTTTCGTGTTTCCGACGGTCCGAGGCGAGGATCGTCCCATCGCAAAGAGCACGCTGAATCAGGCCGTCAAAGCGCTCGGACTCGAGGTGGAGCACTTTGTTTTGCACGACTTCAGACGGACGGCGCAGGCGCATTTACAGACGATGGGCCAACCGGCTGACGCCATCGAGATGGCTCTGGCTCGCATGCCCAAAGAGAGCGCAACGGAGATGGCAGATCTGAGCGCTGTGCAGCGGAGCGTGTTGCAGCACTGGGCGGATTTTGTCGAAGCGCAGATCGCACCCGTCGGCGTTGATTGAAGCCTGTTTTTGGTACACAGGTTTATATCGACGCCCGTGCAATTCCTAACAGACAATAAAGAGAAGTATTTTTGCAAGGTTACGTAGCACAGATGTATCTGCGGCGAACCCCTCCAACCCTCAGGCATTCCCATTTGGCTGGCTGACCCGCAGCGGTCGACCACAACGACCGCCCTAACCCACGCCAACCGTCCCCACACGCAAGCCGCGGGAAAAAGCGCCCAGGCAGAAGCGCTGGGCTAATCCACCGGACCGTCGAGTCCGTTGGAGGAGGTATCGATTCATACAAAACCGGCCCGCGCGTAAGCGGGCCGGCTCCGTCAATACAGGTCGCGCGCAGTCACTACGCGCTCAGCGTTCGATGCCCTGACGCGGGACGCTCTTCACATCCCGCTCGGACACGGCAGCACGCCTCAAGGATGGCTATACATCGCGTTCCAGTCGGCGGCCGACACCCGACCACGCCCCGACTCCGACTCGCCGCTCACCACGCCACCGTAACCGCTTGCCGCGCCGTTCTGCGCGGCAATGCGCGCTTCCGCAGCCTGCACGGCCACAGGGTAATGGGTGTCGTCGTCGCCCGTACGATAGCCGGCCTTTTCGAGCTGGACGAGTTCGGCACGGACCTGCGCACGGGTAACCGGCGCATTCGATTGGGCAAACGACAAGGCGGGAGCAGCCAACGCAGCGGCAACGACAACAGCTTGGATCAGCGATTTCATGATGACTTACCTCGAGAATCTGTTCTTGTCCTGCTACGAACACCCTTGTTCGTAATCAGTGACGACAGTCTAGGTAAGTAGGCACTTAAGATTAAGCACCTCGCCTGGAAGGGATTGTTATCAAATTAGGTGTAAACCCTAGTGAAACGATTCGCGGCACCCATGTTCATCGCGCGACCGTTAGCCATCCAGAACAATTCATCTCACGCCAGATTGCTTGGCGCAGACGACGCAATTAACAACCAATGCAGTCTGATTCCGACAAATCACAGAATGCTGCGGCGCTCGGGGCGCATCCTCATTGGCGATGGCTTAGAGTCAGTCCCGTGCGTGATCCCCCGCGCATGTAGTACCGTTTTCGGGCCGCCGATTTGGCGGCCTTTTTGTTTCCGTCCTTCGCGGCCTATGCCCAGCGTCGTTTCCGCCGAGGATTCCCGCGTGTTTTGCCACAAGCCACGTCACCGGCAAATTCAACCGTCGTACTTTGCCTGCCCTCTTTCTGGCCGCCTAAACTTCAAGCAAGGTTGCATGCTTGAGGGAGGCAGCCATGACCGAGTCAATGCTAGCGATTTCGATGGCCGCCATCCTGATCGTGTTCGGCACCGCCATACGGGCGACCCATATCAACCGGGATCGGCTGATCAAATGGTTCGAGAAGCACAACATCCGCTGATCGCGCTCAGTGCCTCGGACGGGTGAAATCGTACAGGCGATGCCCGTGCATGGCGCGAATCATCCGCTGTCGCAAATGCTCGCGCCGGTAGTGTCCGATCACGAAAAGCGCCGCAATCAGCAGCACCGAGAAGCCCATCGCGACACCCACTGTCATCTCGTCCATGGCGGCCCCTTGTCGGTTAGCCCGTGAGATTCATCTTAGATTGCCGCTGACGCTTTTAACAGGCGAATGTCCAATTACCAGGACATTGACGAAAACAGCGGTCCAGCCCCCTCGGAAGTCGACGCACCCGATCCTTGCGCACGCAAAAGAAAGCCCGCACGTGGCGGGCCAAGGAATACTGCGGACTTCTCACACGTGCTATCCGGGGACCGGCGTAGCGCAGACGCATCGTCGCCTGGTCCGGCGCACGCGAATGTGCGAAAGCAGACCAAGATTCCGCTGAAGTTTGGCGATTTTATGCTGGCCGGCAGGCGCGAACCGGTGTCAGTTAAAACCCTGCTTTCGCGCGGCAATCGCCTAAAATAAAACGGTAAACGGTGCGGCGCTCGCGAGCTCGACGGAGGGTCTCATGAATGAATCGGTAATGGCTTATTTGCTGGGTCCACTCGTCATGGTGGTGGTGGGAGCCGCGTTATGGGCCGTTTCACATTACCGTCGCGATGGCGATCACAGCGACCAGAGCGGGCATCGAGAACGCTGGCTCGATACGCATCACGTGGACTGGATGCGGCACCGGCACTGAGGCACGGCGCGCAGGCGGGCAGACCCAACTCGCGTTGGGCAAGCGGCCTGAGGTCTGAAAAGCCTACGATCTATCGGCTGGCGAGGATGCGCATGACATCGCGCGCAAAATCCTCGTCCGCAGTCTCCCAATCGGGTGAGCCGACTGCGTAATCGACCGGATTTCTCTTTCCCTGAGCCTTGCGGATGGCTGCGATGCTCAGCGCGAGTGCTCGCGCTTCGAGATACTGCGAATCCTCGGGCCCGAAAGGGATAAATCGTTCGTTGTTCATTGCCAGGATGACGGCCTGTTGTGCGCAAACTTTAGTGCCCAGGCGCGACGCGCGGGCCAAACCAATAGAGTAAACGTACTACGAGGCGTCTGCCGCATCCACTCGGCACCGCTCACGCCTCATGTACGTCACATCCCTTACCAGCCCGGCGGCGGAGGCGGGGCATATCCATACGGCCCCGCCGGGGCCGGTGCGCAGGCGACGTATGCCCCTCGGTACTGGTCATAGCAGTATCCCGGCGGCGGCCCGGCGTACACTGGCGCCGGTTGGTACACCGGTGCCTGATAAACGACCGGCGCCTGATACACGGGCGCATAAGCTGGCGCCTGCTGATACACGACAGCCGGCGCGGGGCTCAGCGCCGAGCTGACGACTGCCCCGAGCACCGCTCCGCCGATCAGCGCGCCAACCACGTCCGCCCCGTTGTGAGCCGAGGCTTGACCGGCGACGGCCAGGCCACCGACCATCAATACCGCTGCCGCTATCTTTCGCATTTTTATTCCGCCATGGGGCTATGTAAGCACATGCAGCGGATTGTGAGCGCGAAAGACAGATACAGATGATGCAAGTGGTAACTGGACGTTACCGGCGTAAGCCGCGGCAAGCACCGCCGCGTGGCCGGCCGGCGCCTGTGCCGCACCGCCCGCTTGCGGCCGGCAAGCACTCGCATCATGATCCTGCTTTGAAAAATCCGCTGTGTGCCGATGCAAAGACTGCATGGTCATGAGCGACCGCGGTGACGCCACCCGTCACACAACTACACGCAACTAGACGCAACTGCACGCACGACGAACCGCCCAACTCGAGGAGCGCCATGAAATACGACAAGAGCAACCCATTCGCGAGAATTTTGCGCGGTGAACTACCGTGCATCAAGGTCGCAGAAACGGATGACACGCTGGCCTTCATGGACCTGATGCCACAGGCGGACGGGCATGTGCTGGTGGTGCCGAAAGAAGCCGCCGCCGAAATTTTCGACCTCTCCGACGCAGCGACCGTGGCATGCATGCGCACGACGCAGCGAATCGCCCTCGCGTTGCGCGAGGCGCTGCAACCGGATGGCATGTTTATCGGGCAGTTCAACGGTGCGGCGGCGGGACAAACCGTGGCGCACGTGCATTTTCACGTCATCCCGCGCTGGGACGGCGTGCCGTTGCGCATGCATGGGCGAGAAATGGCTGAGCAAGCAACGCTCGAAGGATTCGCGCAGCGCATCCGTGCCCAGCTCGGCGACGCAGCGCGTTAAAGACGCGCAACGTGCCATCAGGCGCGTTCAATGGCGATGCAAAAGACTGCGCAAAGGATGATGCCAGTCGATATGCCGCGGGTGGTCTTTCTGAGCGCGCAGGCGATGCTCCTGCCATAGCTCATCGGAGAAGAGGAATGCGACGATCAGCAGCGGCACGACCAGAAACGCGCCCAGTATCAGGTGCTCCATCACAGCATCCTCCTATCGCCTAAACCTTGATTGCATTGTAGCCGCACTCCGCGTGCCCGGAGTGTGTCCGCGCGCTCACAAGAATCCGGGGCCGATGTGCGACAACGCGCCGCCCTGCCTCTGGAAATCCCTTGCCACGCCTTGTTGCGCGAGCACTGCAGCACGGCGACACGGAACCCCTGGCGCGAACTCCTGAGCCCGGCACCGGACTAACCCTAACTCGCTGGATATCGCTGCGGCGCAGACATGCCAGGCATGTCGCATCGCTGTGACGAGTCCGGCGCAATCTAAAACCAATAATTCTCGAGGGGAATCCTATGACAATTGAACGCGATACCAGGCTGACCCTAAGGCCGCTGGAGCGCCACGATCTGCGCTTCGTCCATGAAGTGAACAACAACGCGAAGATCATGCGTTACTGGTTCGAAGAACCGTATGAAACCTTCTCCGAGCTGTCACAACTCTACGACCAGCACGTGCACGATCAGCGCGAACGCCGTTTCGTCGCCATCGACAATGAGGGTGAGACCGTCGGCCTCGTTGAGCTGATCGAACTCGACTACATCCACCGGCGCGGCGAATTCCAGATCATCATTGCGCCGCAGAGACAGGGCCGCGGCTACGCGGGCGTCGCCACCCGGCTCGCGATCGATTACGCATTTTCAGTGCTGAACCTGCGCAAGATCTATTTGATCGTCGACAAGACGAACGCTGCCGCGATTCACGTCTACGAGAAATGCGGCTTCAGGCATGAAGCCGAACTGATCGAAGAGTTTTTCGGCAATGGCAAGTACCACAATGCTTTGCGCATGTGCCTGTTCCAGCAGGAGTTCTTTGCCGCGAACCCGCGCAAAGACTAAGACACGTCGCCCGCCGCAACGGGCAAGCGCGTCGCCGTCCAAACGCATGTTGAGTGCCAGCAGACCTGGCACTCTTTTTATTCTGCATTTAACCCCTTATCCGCATCTTTTTGAATTATATGTGGAATGACTTTGTGTGCGCCGCATCAAGTCTGAGAATCTTCGTATTAAGTCGCTTAATTAGGGGTGCTGGTTTACTCGTATGCACCGCGCAGAGCGTTGTCAGTTAAAGCAGCGCGCACTATCCGACTTTAAGGAATCCGTCACAACGTGGCCTGTTAGCGCCATTTACATCCTCCAAATACCTCGCGACATCGGGTGCGACAATTCGCCACTGTTGCGAGCGCACACAAGATGTGCTTGTCGCCGGCCTGGTTTCTTCTAAAGTGCAAGATGCGGGTGTGATTTAGAAGTTAAATACATAGCTAACCTGAGCAATTACCCGCACGGAGGCACATATGAAAGCACAAGTCGCTATTCTTTTCGCCGTTGCGGGATTGGTAGCCGCGTCCGCGGTACAAGCCCAGGACAGCGTGATCAAGCCGCAGCAAACAATCCAGTTCAAGCCGAATGCATATGGCTGCCTGTCGAAGGATAAGCTCGACGCCGCCGATCAGCATGCGCAGGCCGGCGAGCAGCAGCAGATGCAGGAATTCTTCTCCGGCTATCAGTGCATTTCGACTCCCGAGAATTCGAGTTTCCGCGTCGTGCGCGTAGTCGGACATGATGTCGAATTCGTCAATGCGGGCAATAGCGACACCGAAGGCCTCTGGGCTAACGATCGATTCATCAAGCAATAAGCGCGCTACGATCGGGTTTTAAGCCCGGCTTGTGCGAGTGTCACGCTAAGGCCGTCAATCAGGCCCGGAGATGAATCTTTTGCGGGTAAAGGGTTTACGTTGGTGATCGAAGCCAATGAAAGCGGCTGGGCAAACGCCCGGCCGTTTCCTTTTCCGGGCTCTGCTTGCCGAACAAACTAATGCGGACTGCTATGCATTAGCATCGAGCCTCCCGTTGGGAAACCCGGGTGCCATTCACTGAGACCTCAGCCTCGGCGTGACCGAACTGTCCGCCTCCAACCAACAGGCTTGCCGCAACCTGTTGGAAAAACCGACACGCCCATTCCGTCATCACGTCGGCATCCTGACACTGCTCATCACCGTCCAATGATGCAGAATTGAGACGTTCCGTCCATCACGCACGCATCGACCCAAGCCGCCAATCGCGCCGTCAATCGCGGGAAAGCTTGCGCACAGCGGCCGCACGCGTGTAAGGTGCGGCCTTCGACTTCGCGATGGCACGTTAAATGCTCCGGATTGGCTGTAGATAGCAGCCAGGGCAGGCGACCATCGTGCATAACCGACCTCGCCATCTCACGGCTGCAGCCCGGCCGGCGCCGTTTCGCTGTCATCTTCATCTGGCAACGTTGCACCGGCCCCCGCAGCCCTGTGGAGGAGCGAGCGATGTACAAACAACACGGTAAGCGGCAACGAGCCGCCGATGATTCCTTTTCTGTTCGGTCCGCTGGTGCGGGCCCTTGGTGTGGCATGGCTATCAAATCGACGATTTACAAGGCGGAACTGCAGATTGCGGACATGGATCGGCACTATTACGCCGATCATGCACTGACGATCGCGCGCCATCCGTCGGAAACCGACGAACGCATGATGGTGCGCGTCGCGGCGTTCGCGCTGTTCGCCCAGGAGCGGCTGGAGTTCTGCAAAGGCCTGTCGGACGCCGACGAGCCCGACCTGTGGCAGAAGGACCTGACCGGTGCGATCGAAACATGGATCGAGGTCGGCCAGCCCGACGAGCGCCGCATCGCCAAAGCGAGCGGCCGCTCCAACGAGGTCGTGGTGATCGCCTACGGCGGCCGGACCTCCGAGATCTGGTGGCAGGGGATTCGCAACAAGGTGGACCGGCTGCGTAACGTCACGGTCTGGACGCTCGGCGAAGACGTCGGCGCCGCGCTCGGCAAGCTGGCCGAGCGGACCATGCGGCTGCAGTGCACGGTGCAGGACGGCGCGGCCTGGCTCGGCAGCGCCAATTCGGATCCGGTGCCGATCGAATGGACCGTGCTGAAGGCGCCGGCTAACGCGTGACACGGCCTGAAACGGCCTGACAGGGCGGGGCGGCGCGTGGCCCGCGCCTGCGTCAGCCCCTCACGCCACCCGTCAAGTCCCTACAGCGACGTTACCCGCGCCGCTTCCGGCGGCCCCTTCAGTTCGACCATATTGCCCTCCGGGTCGAACAGATACAGCGACGGCCCGAACCCATCCGCGCCATAGCGCACGCCCAGCTCGCCGGTCCGCACACCACGCTCGTGCAAATGCGCCTTGAGCGCCTCGCCGTCGAAGCCTTCGACTCGCAGGCACAGGTGATCCATATTGCGCCCCTCGCCAGGCGTGCCGCTGTCCGGCCGGTCAATCTTTGCGCCCACCTTCAATAAATCGATCAGCGAGCGTCCGGCGCGCAACTGGACGAGGCCGATCTCACGCTGCTCTTTTTCGACGCTGCAGCCGAGCACGTCGCAATAGAAACGAGTAATACCGTCGAGATCCGCCACCCGGATGACCACATGGTCAATCTCGCGAATATGGATTTTCATGAAAAGCGCCCCTTGGCCAGTTGTCGGTGCGATGACTGGGAATCACTGAAAGTGTAAGGGAAAGGTGTGACCGCTGTGGGATTGGGAAGCGAGGAGGGCGGAGGACGAAGGATAGAGACGCGGCCATTAAGAGCTCGACCAGCGCATGACCCGCAAAGACGGCACACCAATGAGCAAAAACGACGGGCAAAAAAAAGCCCGCTCTATGGGAGCAGGCTGAATCCATATCAGGAGGAGACATGGAGGAGACAGGAACTACTATACACACGGGGTTGGTGCGACGCAATAACTTTTTAAGGGAAAACCCGATAAGGTGGCGTTTTGTCGCATCCTTGTGGGAACCGACCCCGAAACCCCCGTCGCCACAAGGGCCGGGCAATGACAGAGCAAGAACCGGAGCGTAGTGTGTGGGCTTGCAAACTACATTGGTGACCATCGAAACCGTCTTTTCGAGGACATCATGAACCGCATCGTGACACCTGCCTGGTCTACCGACGCCGAACGCTGGGCCGCCGTGACCCAACGCGACCGGCACGCCGACGGCGCCTTTTTCTATGGCGTCAAAACCACCGGCGTGTTCTGCCGGCCATCGTGCGCCTCGCGTCAGCCGCGCCGCGAAAACGTCGATTTCTTCGCTACGCCGGACGCGGCCCGCAGCGCCGGCTACCGCGATTGCAAGCGCTGCCAGCCGGGCGGCCTGCCACGCGAGCTCGAAATCGTCAGGCGCGCCTGTGCCGCGTTAGACGCCGACCCGCAGCAACGCCTCACGCTCGCCCAATTGAGCGACGCCGTGCATGTGAGCCCGTTCCACCTGCAACGGCTCTTCAAGCGCGTGGTGGGGGTGTCGCCGCGCCAATATCAGGCCGCCCAGCGCGGCGCGGCGCTACGCGACGCACTCCAGCGCGGCACCGACGTGACGCGCGCCACCGTCGACGCCGGTTTCGGTTCGCCGTCGCGCATGTACGAATCCGCGCCGACCGAACTGGGCATGGCGCCGTCGGCCTACCGTCGCAAAGGCGCGGGCCTGACGGTCTATTACGCCAGCGCGCCGACCTCGCTTGGCTTCGTGCTGGTGGCCGCGACCGCCAAGGGCATCTGCAAGATCGGCTTCGGCGACGATGCCACCGCACTCGCAAGCGAATTGCACGGCGAGTTCGCCAATGCCGAACTGGTTGAGGACGCTGGCCGGCTCGCGCCGTTCATCGCCCAGGTCGACGCGTACCTGCACGGCACGCGTCAGCGCTTCGACCTGCCGCTCGATATCGCCACGACCGCGTTCCGTCAACGCGTCTGGGACGCCCTGCGGCGCATTCCATACGGCGAGACGCGCACCTATTCGGAGATCGCCGAGGCAGTCGGCTCGCCGCGCGCGGTGAGGGCCGTGGGGAGCGCCTGCGCGTCGAACCCGGTCGCGCTGGCGATCCCGTGTCATCGCGTCGTGCAAAAGAGCGGGTCGCTCGCCGGCTACCGCTGGGGCCTGCCGCGCAAAGCCGCGCTGCTCGAGGTCGAAGCACAACCCGCCGTCGCAACCACTCCTGATCTGGATCACGCCGCGTGAGCACCGCCACCGACCTCGCCATCCTTGAGCTGCCGTTCAAAGCACCGTTCGACTGGCCGCGCATCCTGCGGTTTTTTGCTGGCCGCGCCACGCCCGGCGTCGAAGCGGTGGAGGGCGGCGCCTACCGCCGCGCCATCGACTGGGCCGGCGACAGCGGCACCCTGACGGTGCGGCCGCACGCTCGCAAGCGCTGCCTCGTCGCCACCGTCGAAGGCCCGGCTGGGCAGCACGCCGAGGCGCTAAGCGCGCCGATTGCGCAAATGTTCGATCTCCACGCCGACCCGAAAGCGATCGGCGCGCACTTCGCCTCCGACCCGTGGCTCGCGCCGCTCGTCGAAGCCGCGCCGGGCCTGCGTGTGCCGGGCGCATGGTCGGCCTTCGAACTGGTGGTGCGGGCCATCGTCGGGCAGCAGGTCAGCGTGAAGGCCGCGACCACCATCATCGGCCGGTTGGTGCAGCGCGCCGGCCAGCGAATCGAAGATTATCCGCACGAGGGCACCGCCTGGCGCTTCCCAACACCCGCTGCGCTGGCGGCGGCGGACATGGCGCAGATCGGCATGCCGGGCAAGCGCGTCGCCGCCCTGCAAGGCGTTGCCGCGGCGGTGGCTAGCGGCGCGGTACCGCTCGACGCCCATACCGCCCGCACTGGCCGTACCGCCGGGACGGTAGACACCGACGCCTTGCGCGCCGCGCTGCTGGCTTTGCCCGGCATCGGCCCGTGGACTGTCGAATACGTGGCGATGCGCGCCTGGCGCGACGCCGACGCATGGCCCGCGTGGGACCTGGTGCTGATGCAGTCGATCGCATCGCGCGATCCCTCGCTGCAGCGGCCCACCCAGCAGCGCGTACGCACCGACGCATGGCGTCCGTGGCGTGCCTACGCGGCGATGCATCTGTGGAATGAAGTGGCGGACCGCGCAGGCGGCGCGCGCGGCGGATAGCTCGCCAGCGCCCGGCGCGGCATCTCCCGGCATCTCTCAAAAAGGCCGTCCGGCCGCGCCCGAGCAGGCCTCAAGCAGGGCTTCTGGCGAGATGTTAAAGTGCCCGCTACTGAAAATTCCGCCGGATGTTGTCGACCGCCCATCGCCTGACGTGAGCGGCACATGGCGGCCGACAACGTCCGACTCGCATCAATGCCAAACACAACCACTTCTCGCACGACCGACCTGCTTTCGCACCGCCTGTCCGTGCTGGCCTCCGGTGCGCAGCGCCATGCGCTGCTGACCGGCCTGCGCGGCATCGAAAGGGAAAGCCTGCGCGTCACGCCCGACGGCCAGCTCGCGCTCACGCCGCATCCGCGCGCGCTCGGATCGGCGCTCACGCATCCGTCGCTGACCACTGACTACTCGGAAGCGCTGATCGAACTGATCACGCCGGCTGAGCACGACGCCGCGATCACGCTCGAGAAACTCGATGAGTTGCACCGTTTCGTTTACGCAAAGCTCGGCGACGAGATCCTGTGGAACAACTCGATGCCGGGCCTGCTGCCCGCCACCGACGACGGCATTCCGATCGCGCAGTACGGTTCGTCGAACATCGGCAAGCTGAAGTACGTGTATCGCGTCGGCCTCGCGCTGCGCTATGGCCGCACGATGCAAACCATCGCCGGCATCCACTACAACTATTCGCTCAACGAAGAAGTGTGGCGCGTGCTGCATGCGGACCAGCAATCCACGGCGAGCGCGGTGGATTTCCAGTCCGAGCGCTATCTTGCGTTGATCCGCAATTTCCGCCGCACCAACTGGCTGCTGATGTATCTGTTTGGCGCCTCGCCGGCGCTCGACCGGCGTTTTCTGCGCGATCGCAAGCACACGCTCGAAACCTTCGATGCGGACACGCTGTATCGTCCGTATGCGACCAGCCTGCGCATGAGCGATCTCGGCTATTCGAACACCACCGCACAAGCGGCGCTGCACGCTGACTACGACACGCTGCCGGGCTACCTCGACGCGCTGGCCAAGGCCGTGAGCCAGCCCTATCCGCCGTACGAGGCAATCGGCACGCAACGCGACGGCGAGTGGGTGCAGATCAACACCAACGTGCTGCAGATCGAAAACGAGTTCTATTCGACGATCCGCCCGAAGCGCGTCACCTATCCGGGCGAGCGTCCGCTGCACGCGCTTGCCTCGCGTGGCGTGCAGTACGTCGAAGTGCGCTGCATGGATATCGACCCGTTCGAGCCGACCGGCATTGCGCTCGAAACCACTCGCTTTCTCGACGCCTACCTGCTGGTCTGCGCGTTCGAAGACAGCGCGCCGCTGCCGCCCGCCGCCTACTGCGAAGCCAATCAAAACTTCGGTCGCGTGACGATGGAAGGGCGCAAGCCCGGCCTCGAGCTGACGCGCGACGGCAAGCCGGTTGCAATGCATGACTGGGCCGAGGAGCTGTTCGCGAAGATCGAGATTGCAGCGAAAACGCTGGACACGCTGCATGGCAATGATATGCACATGCGCGCACTCGCCGCACAACGCGCGAAGCTCGCCGATGTTTCGCTGACGCCGTCGGCACGCGTGCTGCAAACGATGCGCGACAAGCAGCAGAGTTTCCTCGCCTTCGGTCTCGAACAGAGCGAAGCCCATGCAGCATATTTCCGCGCGCGGCCGCTCGACGCCGCCACCGAGCAGACCTTCACGGAGCTCGCTGCGCAATCGCTCGACGAACAGGAGCGGCTCGAGCGCGAAGAGGTCGGGTCTTTCGACGCCTTCGTTGCAGCGTATCGCGCCTACACGCTGAACCGCTTTAGCGTCTGAGGAAGGGGCGGCATGAAACGCCGCCCGCTCAAGCGTGTCCAACCCTTACACTGAATGACCGTCCGCGTGCAGGCCGCGCGCATCCGGTCGTCTCAACACAGGGAGGAAGCAAGGCGATGAAGAAAGCTCTATTGGCAACATTGTGTGTTCTCGCCGCCGCGGGCTGTTCGACGCAAGGGCAGGTGAATCCCGACGTCATGCAGATCGCCACCACGCCGCTGACGTGTGCGAATGCGAACGAATGCAGTCTCTGGTGGCAACGCGCCCAAACGTGGGTCGCGAACCATTCCAGCTATAAGATCGAGGCCGCCAACGATTCGCTGATCCAGACCGCTGGGCCGGATGGCGGCAAACGCGCGCTGGCTTATCAGATCACCAAAGCGCCGAACAGCGACGGCACCACGACCATCGGCTTCGCCGCGCATTGCGACAGCTCGCTCGGCTGCAAACCGAATCCATGGGAAGCCGGCGCTGATTTCAAGCAATTCGTGCGCAGCGGGGCGGCAAGTAGCGTCCCGCCGCAAGGCAATGAAGGAACTGCACCGACGACTCCGTCTCTGGAGGCCGCGCCGGCGCAGTCGATAGGCGCGCCTAGCGGAGTGCCGGTCACACAATAGCGGGTCTTGCGTAGCACGCAACATGCGCCGCGAGGCGGCGCTGCGGCTGCGGCACAGGGCGCGTGCCGCCGCTCAATGGCCCAGCGACGGTCCCGCCCCCTTGCGCGGCTTGGTGATCCACACCAGCCCGGCCAGCACGATAAAGCTGACGCACGAAATCCGGAAGAAGTCGTTGGTCGCCATCATGTACGCCTGTTGCGTCACGATCTGGTTCAGTTGCGCCGTCAGGCTTTGGCCAGCGAAGCCGAGGCTCGCCAACGAGTCGCTATAAGCGGTCGTGTTCGGCGCATAGGTGCTGACGGATTCCGTCAACACCGCGTGATGGTAGATCGTGTCGTTTTCCCAGTAGGTCGTGCTGATCGCCGTGCCGATTGCGCCCGAGAGCGTCCGGAAGAAGTTCGACAGACCCGACGCGCTCGCGAGACGCTCGTCGGACACGCTGGACAGCGTGATCGTGGTCATCGGCACGAAGAAGCAGGCCACGCCGATCCCCTGCACGATACGCGGCCAGATCACGTGATTGAACGGCACATCGAGCGTGAAGGTCGAGTTCCAGAACGACACGAACGCAAACACGATAAACGCGAAGCTCGCCACCATCCGCAGATTGAGGCGGTGCATGTTGCGGCCGATCATCGGCGAGAGCACCAGCGCCAGCAAGCCGACCGGCGCCGTCGCCAGACCCGCAAGGCCGGCCGTGTAGCCCATCACCGTCTGCAGCCACAGCGGGAAGATCACTACCGAGCCGAAGAACGCCATAAAGCCGAACGAGATGATCAGCACACCGAGCGCGAAGTTGCGGTCCTTGAAGAGCGACAGATCCACAACTGGCTCCTTCTCGGTCATCTCCCAGACCAGCATGAAGGCGATCGAAATCACCGCGATGATCGCCAGCGCGACGATGAACTTCGAGTTGAACCAGTCGCGGTCCTTGCCGAGGTCGAGCATCATCTGCAGGCACGACACGCCGCTCACCAGCAGCGCGAGGCCGATCGCGTCGATCCGTTGCTTGGTGGTCTTGGTCTCACGGCCGCGCAGCAGCACAAACGCACACGCCGCCGAAAACAGGCCGATCGGCACGTTAATGTAGAAGATCCACGGCCACGTGTAGTTGTCGGTGATCCAGCCGCCCATCACGGGCCCGAAGATCGGCGCGACGATCACCGTCATCGCCCATAGGCCGAGCGCGAGGCCACGCTTCTCCGGTGGATACGAGCGCATCAGGATGGTCTGCGAGAGCGGCACCATCGGTCCTGACACCAGCCCCTGAATCAGCCGGAAGGCGATCAGCGACTCGAAGTTCTGCGCAAAGCCGCACATCGCCGAAGCGATCGTGAAGAGCAGCACTGACAGCGTGAAGAGGCGCACCTCACCAACCCGGCGTGCGAGCCAGCCGGTCAGCGGCACGGCAATCGCGGAGGCGACCGAATACGACGAGATCACCCAGGTGCCCTGGCTAGTGGCGACGCCGAGGCTGCCCGAGATGGTGGGCACGGCGACGTTGGCGATCGACGTATCGAGCACTTCCATGAACGTGCCGAGCGCGAGGCCAATGGTGAGCAACGCGAGCGTGCCGCCGGCTAGCGGGGCAGGTTCGGCGGCGGGTGCGGCAACTGCGGGAGCCGTAGCGGCCATGATTTAATCTCCGATCCCATGTAACGCTGCCAGCAAAAGCTTGCCCGTGCATGCATATTTCACCATCAAACCGCATGGCTTACATGTTCCGGCACCTTCTGCCCAGACAGATATTTCCTTAAACATCGACGCTGGAATGACGCGTCTCGGGGGTTACGCCTCGCCGTCTTGCGGCGCCGGGGACTGCTCTGCTGCCGCACTGCTCGCGCAAGCTGTTAACTCGCATGATTCGCCACTGCCCGAGCCGTTCGCAATCAGGCGGCCAAGCAGGTTCGTCAGGGTCGCGACGTCCTCAGCGGTAAAACCTTGCAACTGCTCGTTCAGCACCGCCGAGCCCACGCGCGGCAATTGCTGGGCGACTTCTCGTCCGTGCGGCGTCAATTCGAGCTTGACCATACGGCGGTCGGCATCGCTACGCGTGCGGACAATAAAGCCTTTCTTTTCAAGACGATCGAGCATGCGCGTCATCGAACCGCTGTCGTACGACATGGCGCGCGACAGTTCGTACGGCGTATGTGCCCGCTCGCACGACAGCATCAGGATCACGCCAATCTGCTGCGTGGTCAGCCCCAAGGGCTTGACCGCGCGATCCATCCGCTCGACCAGCACATTGCGCGCTTTCGACAGGTAATAGCCAAGACTCGATTCGAGATGAATCTCGTCGGCGTTGTAGGGACCGTCTGTCATCGAAATTCGCTTTGATACTTCAGTTGACGCCTGAGTTGCCACAACAGGAAGCAGACCGAATTTTAGCTGCCTAAGCAGACAAGTCAATCTCGGGCTCCGCAGCCTGAACTGTCACGCTGTCGAAAAAACAACAAGGCAGGCTGCCATGGAGCGAAGTATCTTGAAATTTAATTGCATAGTCAATATTATTACAGGCAACGAGTTACGCGCCGCTGGCGCCACCCGAGACCATGTTCTGACCGCTTTGCCGCGCACCCTACCGGGAGGTGCGTAGAGGACCCCCCGTCATGCTGTACCTGAAAAACACCCTCGGCGGCCTGAGCCGCTCACTTCACGATTCCGCCGTCCAGTCCTTCCAAGGGCCCAACCGCTGGTGGAAACTGGCGCTGTACGTCGTCATGTTCGTGATACCGGGGGGATCGCTCGGGGTGTTGTTGCTGGCATGGATCGAGCACCGTCGTAATGGCCGCAAGGCCAAGCGGGGTTCGGTGGCAAGCGCTGTACCAGTGGTGGCGCTGCTCGCTAACACCGGCGCGGGAAAGATCCTGGCGCCCGGGGCGGCAACCGCACCGGGTTTGCCCACGGCCTGCCATGCCCGCGCTGACGCGCCGGCCTGCCGCGCCGCGGCCGGCAAGCAGGCTCGCCAGGCTAGCGCCGATTTGCGCGCCTAAGTTACCCGCCCAACTTACCCACCTACGTAACGGCACGTAACCGTCGCCGCCGCGCCAGTTACACACCCGCGGCGCGCGGCGCATTACCCTTTCAGTTTTCCGCGCCGTCGGCGCCGCGTACGCTACCATTCCGGATCGTCGCGACCTCCGCCTCGCATTGCCACCTGGCCATCAGGGCGGCCGCCCGCCGATCTTCACAAGACCCGTGGATCTCTGAGCCTGGGATCTTGCGTCGGCCGAATCGACAGGAATTCATTGCATGCAGTTTGACCGAAGCTCGCGCGCGCGAACCCTTGCACCGCGCGCCCTGACCCTTGCCGTCGCCGCGACGCTCGCCACCGTGCTGGCCGGTTGCGCGGTCGGCCCCGACTACAAGCAGCCCGCCACCGAGGTGCCGGCCGCCTATAAGGAAGCCGCGCCGGGCTGGAAGGTCGCGCAACCCGCGGATCAGCACGACCGCGGCGCGTGGTGGACGATCTACGACGACCCGCAGTTGAACGCGCTCGAAGACAAGCTGAACACCTCGAACCAGACCATCGCGCAATATGCGGCTGCGTACCGCCAGGCCCGCGCACTGGTCGGCGAAGCGCGCGCGGCGTATTTCCCGGTGATCAGCGGCTCGGCCGGGCTGACCCGCTCGGGCAACGGCTCGTCGGCGAGCCTCGCGAGCACCTCGGGGGGCACGCGCTCCAGCGTCAACAACAGCTACAACCTGCAACTCGACGCCAGTTGGGAGCCGGACCTGTGGGGCAAGGTGAGCCGCACGGTCAGCGCGCAGGAAGCGAGCCAGCAGGGCGCGGCCGCGACGCTCGCCAACGCGCGGCTATCGGCGCAGGGCACGCTCGCCCAGACCTATTTCTCGTTGCGCTCGCTCGACGCGATGCAGAAGTTGCTCGACGACACCGTCGTGGCCTACGAAAAGTCGCTGAAGCTCACGCAGAATCAGTACGCGCAAGGTGTGGCGGCTCGCTCCGACGTGATCCAGGCGCAAGCGCAGTTGCAATCGGCCCAGGCCGCCGCGATCGACAACGGCATCGCGCGCGCCCAGGACGAGCATGCGATCGCCGTGCTGGTTGGCGAACCGGCCTCCACGTTCTCGATTCCGGCGGCGCCGCTGACCGCCACGCCGCCCGCCGTTCCCGCCCAGATGCCGTCTGCGCTGCTCGAACGCCGGCCCGATATCGCAGCGGCCGAGCGCGCCGCCAAGGCCGCCAACGAGCAGATCGGCGTCGCGATCGCGGCGTTCTTCCCGTCGTTGACGCTGTCGGCCACCGGTGGCTTCCAGAGCTCGGTGCTGTCGCAACTGCTTACCGCACCGGCGCGCTTCTGGACGCTCGGGCCGCAACTCGCCGGCACGATCTTCGACGGCGGACTGCGCGAAGCGCAGACCAATGCGGCCCGCGCCGCCTACGACGAGGACGTGGCGGTCTACCGGCAAACCGTGCTGGCCGCGTTTCAGGACGTGGAGGACAACCTCGCCTCGCAACGAATTCTCGAACAGGAAATCGTCGTGCAGCAGCAGGCTGTCGCTTCCGCGCAGCAGGCGCTCGATATCGTCACGAATCAGTACAAGTCGGGCACCGTGGCTTACTTGAGCGTGCTGACGGCGCAAACCACGGCGTTCACCGCCGAGCAAAAACTTGCGAGTCTGGCGGGGCAGCGGATGGTGTCGTCGGTGGGCCTCGTGAAGGCGCTCGGCGGTGGCTGGGATGTCTCGCAGATGGCGCGGGAGACGGGCAGCGTGGCGGCGCCGGCGGCAGCAAGCGCAGGGGCGGGAGCAGGGGCGGTTCGTGCGACGACCTCCACACCAGCCGCCTCTAGCGGAGCGGGTTCAGCGGCCTTACCAGGTGCAGAAAAGGCCGCGGCGATCGAGCCGTCGCACCCACAGGGCAACGACTGAGCGTTTCGTTAGGCACCCGAAGCTCGCGGGCAAACAGCAGGCTGGCCTGCACGATATCTACAGACCCGCAAACGACAAAAGGGGCATCGCCGCGCTGCGGCCATGCCCCTTTTTCATGCCTTTTGCCGAGCGTTTGCCGCCCGAATCGCCAACCTCAACCGTGACGCCAGCCTCGCCTGCGTCGCCCCTATCACCCTCAATGAGCGAAGGTGAGCGTCACCGTATCCGGGCCGCTCGGCCGCCCAAGTAGATTCAGCAGGCCGGCGAGGTTATCGCGCTGTTCCGGAGCCGCGCTCGCCGTGCCGTTGAACGACGTAGCCGCACCGCCCAGCACACCGTGGCCATTCAACGTCAAAGGGCCTTTTAGCGTCGAGAGATCGATCGTCGAACTGTCGCCTTCCGCCTGCACCACCACCCGGTACGAACCCAGCGGCTTGACAAGCGAAACGCGCGAACTTGCATCGGTGAGCGTAACCGTCAGTTGCCCGAAGGACTGCTTGCCGAAACTACGCCAGTCGCTCCACGCGAGCCGCACGTCGCCTTGCAGGTCCAGTGTGTTGAACGGCGCCCCGAGACCGCTGAGCAACGACGCCGGCACGGCAATGGTCCCCTGCGACACCGTGGAACCGCGCCCGGTCGCATCGACCGTGATCGGGTCGGGCATCGCCTCGCTTTGCAGCATCGTCATCCGCACGCGGCCGGTGAAAAGCGGCCAGAACGCGGTATGCCATTCGATCCGGCCCGGCAGCAACGTCGCGGCGCTGGTATCCGAACCGGCGGCCAGCATCAGCGTGGCCGAGCCGTGCCACAGCGAGCCAGCCGGGTCGACCAGATTGACGTGACCGCCACTCGCCTTCGTGAAAACCGGCGTGATCCACGCCGCGGGTAACAGCACCAGCAATACGGTACCGCTCGATAACACCGCGACCAGCAGCCACGGCAGGGCAGCGCGTAAGCGCCGCATCCAGAAATTCATGCGAGGAGATCCTGTAACTGCAGCGTCATTTCGTGGTCGACGGCTGCAGCGATGCTGTCAGGTCGACCTGTCCGTCGTCTTTGAGCGCGGTGATGTGCGCCTCGGCGACCTGTACCTTGAACTGGCGCCGCACGTCATCGACCCAGGCCGTCCAGACAGGAAATGAAGCGTTCTTCAACTGGACCTGAACCGCATTGCCGATCAGCTCTACCTGCAGCGGCGTAAGGCCGTGGTCGGTGAGCGAAGCGGTGAGGGCGTCCTTGAGCGCGCCGCCGGTCGGCGCCACGCCTTGAGCCGCACCCGACAGACGGCGCGCTTCCTCGGCCTGGGCGGTCATCTGCGCGAGCTGACGCTGCATCGCCGGCAAGGTGTCACGCAAATGCGCGCGCCCGTCCTGGGCCGGAGCCCACAGGATCGACCACGCAATCACCACGCCCAAGGCCGCGCCGCCCCATGTCAGCAGGTTCTTCTCGCGCTCGGTGCGCCCGTCCCAGAATCCGGCCCATGTTTGAGCAAGTTCAGTTTTCATTGTCCGCTCCTGATGGTCCACTTGCCGGTATTGCTGTCGATCGCGCCGGCAAGGCCGTTACCTGACAGCCGCTGTGTGAGGCCGGCGTCGACCTTGATTTCGGGCTTGAAGGTCACATCGAGACGGTGATCGTGATAATCGAGCGCCGCGATCCCGTTGACCGGCACCGGCCCGAGCGAACGCGCGAGTCCGGCTGCGAGCGCGAGGAAATCGTCCGGCGAGAGCTCACCGGCCGCCACGCGCAACTGCTGCATCTGGCGCGACATCTGGTCAGGCGCGTCGAGCACGACGGTGGTTTTCGGGAAGGTGTTGAGCAACAACTCGGTCATCTGCGTGTTGATCGCGTCGCGTTGGCGCGCAAGCATCATCCATTGGACATTGGCGCCGATGATCGCGACCACCAGCGCGCCCGCGGCGAGCAGCACCGGCAGGCGCAGACGGCGCAGGCTGGCGCGGTCGAGACGCCACGGTTGCGCAGCGAACTCGAACTGGCAGAGGTCGAAACGGCATTCGAGCGCACGGCGAGCGAGCTTTTCGAACGGCAGCGGCTGCGCGCCCGCAATCTGGGCAGCGAGCTTCGCTTGCGCAGTCGAACCCATGCCGGGTTCGTTGCCCGGTACTTCGGAGAGCAGATAAAGCGTGACCGGCGCGGCGCCGGAGAGCGCCTCGAGGGTCGAATTGACGGCCGTCGCGGGCACGGCAAGCCCTTCACCCTGAACGCCGCGCGCAATCGCCAGTTCCACACGCGTGGTACTGGACTCCGGCGCCATCTCGAGCAGCAGGGCAGGTGCAGTGGAGATCACCGTACCGAGCACGGCTGCAACGACTGGCGCCGGCGGCTCGATCGGCAAACCGGCTGCGAGTTTGGCGGCCACGGCGGGCTTCAGCACGGCGGACGGTGTGTCTGCCTCGGCTTGCGCGAGCGCAGCGGCAGCGACTGACGGCGGTGGTAAACAACGCGTGACCGGCACGGCGCGGATGCTGCGATGACCGGCGGCGGTGAAGGCTTCGCAGATGAAGCGGAACCAGCCGCGATCGACGATGGCGAGCAGATGCCGGCCGTTGCCGAGCGGCTGCGGATCGAGTGCGATATGACAGGTCTGCGGATCCTGGATCAGTTGATCCTCGACGACATTCGGCAAGGCCTGGCGCAGCCGCGGTCCCTTCAGAGGGGGCAGGGTAGCGGGCATCATCAGGAGGTCGCGCGCGGCGACCATCAGGACCGTCGACGACGCGCGCGGCAGCAACGCGAGCGCGGAACGACCGGCGCGTTGCGTGCGGCCCGACTTGTCGAGCAACAGGAACGGCAATTCCGGCAGTTGCCATTCCTGCGATGGCACCGCCGGGTCACGCGGCGGCAAAAGGACGATCAGCGTGCTCAAAGGCCACTCTCTCCGGGAAAAGCGTTATTCATAGTTGATCTTGTACGCGCACGATGCGGGTGGTGTGCGTCAGCGCATCGCGATAGACGAGGGTCGTGCGATCCACTTCCGCGCGTTCGTGATCGACACGGCCATGGATGAAAAAGTAACTGGTATTGACGTCGAAGATACTCGGATCGATCACCGCTGACTGAATACCGACTGCGGTCAAAGCCAACTGTACGTCGCCGACGTTACGAAAGAACACGGTCTGGCGACGCGCGACGAGCGCTTGAGCGGAGGACAGATTCATCTCCGGCACGATGGCGGCGATCACTTCGGCTGGCGCGGTGTTCATGTTGACTGCCGTGGTGGTGGGCAGATAGGTCACGAACGGACGCAGCCGGGCGATCATTTCGGGCGTGAAGCCCGGTACGTCTAGCAATGAATCGACGCTGGTCATTTGCAGCGGGGCGATGTCGGGGTTGCTGTCGCTGTCGTCGATACCCGGTTTGTCGGTGAACGTGTTGCCGCCGATTGCGCCGCCCATGACGGGGGCGGTGGTACTGCTCGTTGTCCCGGTTTGTGTCTGGAAACGCGTGGCGGATTGGGCAAGGCTATCGCGGATCTGGACGGCGGCGGTTTTTGCCAACTGGCTGTTGAGGCTTAGCAGCATGAGCAGGCGCTGGAAGGCCTGGACTTGCTCCACGTTGACTTGCAGTACGCCTGGGGCCGGGCTTGAGACCAGGTTTCGTAGGTTGAATTTGCTTTGGGCGTCTTCGATCGAGCCCGATAAGTACGTGGCTGCGCCTTCGGAGGCGCGGACTTCGCCTATTTGGCCCAGGAAGTCGGATAGGCGGGTTTTGGCTATGGGGACGCCCCATACGCCCCCCAGGTATGTTATCCCGGCTGAGGTGTCGCCTTCTGATCTTAAGATTAGTCTTGTCCAGTCCAGGGCGCCTCTGGAGATCCATTGAGCCTGAGATAGCAGCCGCTGGTTTTCTATCCTTCGGATTTGCACCTGCTGGCGCCATAAGATGCCCGATACCAGGATCGCTGATAGGGCTACCACTAGCAGTGCGCTAATTATGGCTACGCCGGATTCGGTTTTGGCTTTTGGGTTTGATTTGCCTACGGCGTTTGGCGGTGTGCCTACGGCGTTGGCCTTTCCTTGCTTTCTTAGCGGTCTATTAGCTTCGCCCCTGTGCGGGGCGGCACTTACTTTCTTTGCCGCCGCAAAGAAAGTAAGCAAAGAAAGCGGGCTCACACCGCTAGCGAGTAGTGAGCCATCTTTGCCCTTGATCCGGAAACGGCCCAAGACAAGACCTGCCCTCGCATTTCCCTCGTTCGTGACACAGCGCTCATCCATCCCGCCCACGCACTCCGTGCGCGTCGGTTCGGCATAACCACTGGTGGTTTGCGAGGCGCGTTGTTTGTGCGCAGAGACGTGGGACTGCTCAGGCACGGAATGCGCTGTTGCTTCCCCCGCCTCTGACACACGAACAAAACCCACTGTGGGTTGTGTGGGGTGTTGTGCCTGACGGCGGGGCGCGAAGCGCGACGCTGGAGCGGATGACTGCTGTGTCACTGAGGCGAGTGGTGCGAGGGATGATCTTGTCTTCGGACCACTACCGGTAACGAACAGGGGTGGACACCTAAAAGTTAGCGGTGTGAGCGGCTTTCTTTTGCCTACTTTTCTTTGCCGCTGCAAAGAAAAGTAGGTGCCGCCCCGCACAGGGGCAACGCTAATAAACCAAAAGCAAAACAAGGAAAGGCCAAAGCAAAAGGCAAACAGACCCCCACCCTGCGCAGCAAGAAAGAAAGCAAACCCCGGCGGTAGCCAATCAAACAACACCCATCACTCTCCGACGAGAAAAACCCTGGTAACAGGCTGCGCGAGCGAAGTAGCCCCAACAATGACCTCAAGCCCCGTAACAGACCGCGGCAGCGGAGCACTCCCCAACTGGGGAACCTTGAGATTGTTGTCACTCTCAGTAATCGCGTCCTGCACATCCTTCATCTGCGTCGTCCACCCCACCTTCGGCACAAACAGCCGCGCAGTGATCGACCCAACACCCCCCATCAAAGGCACCGCACTCCAGCCCTCTCCCTCGCCGCCCCGCAGGGCCCCCCGCAACTCCCCAACATTGCCAAGCGGTGGCGATGCATACCGGATCACCCGGCCGTCAGCCACCCGATACCGCACCACCTGCAACCGCGGCGCCGTCTCCGGCAAATCCAGCTCGCGCACAATCTGCAGCACGTTGCCACTCACCGACACCGCCGCTTGCCCCGACTCGTCATCCGTCGCGGCATGTCGCACATCGATCCGCATCTGGTCGAACAACTGCGCAAACACGCGCTCGTCTTCCATCGCGTTCGTAATCGTCTGCCGTCCGCGGATGATCTGATCCAGGCCGCGCCACGACAACACCGCAATCACCGCCAGAATCGCTATCGCAACCAGTAGCTCGATCAGCGTAAAGCCACGCGTCGGCCGACGGCCGCGGCGCTCAGAGCGAACGGTTCGTTTCATTCGCCACCACCGTCACCATCTGCGCAAGATTGCCGGCGCGGCCCGGTGTCGTCACCAACACCTCAACCCGACGGAACACCGGATTCGGCGTCGCCGTCACCCGTTCCGTACAAAGCAACTGCAAATTCCCCTGCGAACAGTCGAAGCTGCTCGACCCCACATCCGGCCAGCTATGCGATAGCTTCAACTGCGCCAGCATGTTGTCCGCACTCCAGCCCGCTAACAGCCGCTGATGCAATTCGACTTCGCTGCTCGCCAGATTGCCCACCGCCCGCAACGATGCCGCCAATGCCACCGCAATAATCGCCAGCGCCACCAGCACTTCGATCATCGTGAAGCCGCGCTGCGTCCTGCCGCTCAGCCGGGCGCGCGCCATACACTCGGTCGGGCCGCTCATCTCAACGTACCTCATAGCGGCCATTGCCCGTACCCACGATGGTCGCCTGTCCCGCGGCGGAAAACAGCGTGACCTGCACCGGTGCGTCGATGCTCTCCGTGCCGAACACCACCCGCGACGGATGCACGTCCGAACCCGGATAGTCGATCGTCACGCTCGTCACGCCACCTTCCCAGCGGCGTGCTCCAAGCAGGTCGTCACGCAGCGGTCGCCAGCCGTCATCGGTATGCATATCGAAACGAAAGCCGCCGTCGTACGGCTGCCACGCGATAGGGCGCGCGCGTACCTGCGCTTCATCGCCAGCCGACTCGAACAGCAACGCCAGGCGTTGGGCTTCTTCATTCAGATCCGTGCGTGGGTTGCGCGTCATTGCCATCGAAGCCAGCGATACCAGCAGCCCGGCAATCACCAGCACCACCATCATCTCCAGCAACGTAAAGCCCATCTGACGCGCCGCGCGCCGGCTGCCGTTGTGCGTGGCCACCATGGGTTCGCGATGCGCGTCGCATGCCGACGCGTGCGGCGTCCTCGCCGCACGCGCTGTGGCAACACGAGACTGGCAATCGGGCAGGGACATGGTGCGGGTGCCGAGCGAGAGGGCGCGCAGAAGGCTCAAGCGTTTATTCCCACGAGCCTATGTCGGCGTCGTTGCCTTCGCCGCCGGGTTTGCCGTCGGCTCCGTAGCTGAAGACGTCGATTTCACCGTGTACGCCCGGGTTCAGGTACTGATACGGATTGCCCCACGGATCATTCGGCAGGCGCTCGAGGTAGCCGCCGTCCTTCCAGTTGTTCGGCACCGGATCGGTGGTCGGTTTTTCGATCAGCGCGCGCAGCCCCTGGTCCTGGGTCGGATAGCGGCCGTTGTCGAGACGGTACAGCTTCATGGCCTGCATGATCGTGCCGATGTCCTGCTTCGCAGCAACGCGACGCGCCTCATCCGGACGGCTCATGATCTTCGGTACGATCAGCGCGGCCAGAATCCCGAGAATCGCAATCACCACCATGATTTCGATCAGCGTAAAGCCGCGTTGGCGGCGGTTGCGCAGACCCGCGATTTCGGTGCGGCGAGTGGTCCACATTTGCATAGCTTGCTACCTCTTTTCAGGAAGATTTTCGTGTCAGGCGAGTGTCGCGCAAAACGGCATCCGTGCGCGATTTAACACTCCCGTTCAGTCATTTTAATGTCATGCAGTTGAAGGGTTGCGAGAAAACGCCGGGCCGCCCCAAGTTTCCGCCCAGCAGGAAGTCCTCTTGGGGGATCGCGTCCCCTCGGGGAACCTGGCGCTTCGCGCCTGGTTGGGGGTACTTTCCCCCAACGCAAAATTCACATTAGTCCGTACAATGATGTGCATGAACGCCATCCAAATCCGCCTTCTTTCGCTCGCGCTCTTCGCCGTGTTCTGCGCGACGCTCACCTATTGGCTCGTCACGCTCACCGCCCTGCGCGGTGGTCCGTTGCCTGCCGCCGCCGTGCATGCGCCGATCTCGGTCGAACAGGCAGCCACGCTGTTCGGCGGGCAACTGCAGCGCAGCGCCAACCAGGACGTGCGCCTGTTCGGCATACTGTCGCTTCAGGAAGGTGGCGCTGCCATCATCAGCGCGGGCGGCGAACCGCCGCGGGCCGTCTCGCTCGGCAGCGCCATCATGCAGGGCGCCAAGCTCTACGAAGTGCGCCCCCGTTCGATCATCATCGACCGCAACGGCGTCCATTCCGAAGTGTTCCTGCCCACCCAGCCGGCCGGTCCCACCATCTACGTGCGCTGAGTTAAGCGGCCGCCATCGCGGCCGCAGCGGTTACGTTATGCAGTTGCGCTAACCAGTTGTCCGTCGCGCTTACCCTTTCCGGTAGCCATCTGCATTCGCAGCGCATCACCACCGTAGCCGCTACCGTCACAGCGCGCGCCAACCATCGCCGCGAGCTGCACCGCCTCACTGCACCAGGTTGTTCAGCTCGATGATCGGCATCATCACCGCCAGCACGATCACCAGCACCACGCCCCCCATCGCCAGAATCAGCAACGGTTCGAGCAGGCTCGTCAGGAACATCGTGCGCCGTTCCAGTTCGCCCGCTTCGCCTTCCGCCGCACGGTCGAGCATCGTCGTCACATCGCCGGTCGCTTCACCTGAGCGAATCAGGTGCACCAGCACGGGCGGAAACGTCTTCGTATTGCCCAGCGCACGCGACAGCGACGTGCCTTCGCGCACCCGCACGATCGCGTCGTCGATGTTGTCGCGCATCGCCCGGTTGCTGAGCGTTTCGCTCGCCGCCTGCAGTGCGCGCAGGATCGGCACGCCGGCCGCCGTCAGGATGCCCAGCGTGCTGGCAAAGCGCACCGTGTTATAGCCGCGCACCAGCTTGCCGAGCAGCGGGGCGGTCAGGAGCCACCGGTCGAAGGCGAGACGCGGGCCCGGCTGCTTCAATATCGATCGCACGATATACGCCACCAGCGCGACTGCGATCAGCACGGCCCACCACCATTTCCGCACGAAGCCGGAGAGCGCCATCATCATGATGGTGAGAAACGGCAACTGCTGCTTGGTGCTGGCGAACACGTTGACGACCTGCGGCACCACATAGCTCAGCAGGAACGTGACGATGCCGAAGGCAATGATCGTGACGATGGTCGGATACGTGAAGGCCAGCACGATCTTCTGCTTGAGCGCGTTGCGCTGCTCGATATAGTCGGCGAGGCGCGATAGCACCAGACCAAGCTTGCCGGTGTGTTCGCCGGCCGCCACCAGCGCGCGGTAAATCTCCGGAAAGTCTTTCGGATGCTGCTGCAGCGCATTGGCGAGCGAATGGCCGCCGAGCACTTCCGCGCGAATCGACGCCATCAGTTCGCGGATGTAGTCGCGCTCCGATTGTTCGGTCAGCACGGAGAGGGCTTCGTCGAGCGGCAAACCGGCGATCAGCAGACTCGCCAGCTGGCGCGTGAGAATGGCCTGCTCGCGTTGCGACAAACGCCGCCCAAGCGAGAGCCGCTGGTTGCGCTCGCCGCGCGTGCGGCTCGCGGCCGGCTCGACCAAGAGCGGTGTCAGCCCCTGGCCGCGCAGACTGGTACGGGCGCCACGCGCGCTGTCCGCGTCGAGCACGCCTTTTTGTGCCTTGCCCGTCGCATCGATCGCTTCGAAACGAAATGCCGGCATGGCGTTAGGCTCCGCCCGTCACGCGGATCACTTCCTCGAGCGAGGTCAGGCCCGAGGCGAGCCAGCGGTCCGCGTCTTCGCGCAGCGTGTGCATACCCTGGCTGCGACCTGCGGTGAGGATCTCCGAATCGGCCGCGTTACGGTGGATCAGCGTACGGATCGTGTCGTCGATCAGCAGCAGTTCATACACGCCGCGCCGTCCTGCGTAGCCGGATTGCCCACACTTGTCGCAACCCACCGGATGCCATTGCACGCGGCCGTCTTCGTCTGTGCGCTCTTCGCGACATACCGGACAGAGCCGGCGCACGAGGCGCTGCGCCAGCACGCCGAGCAGCGACGAAGCCAGCAGATACGGCTCCACGCCCATGTCGGTCAAGCGGGTCACGGCAGAAGCCGCGTCGTTGGTGTGTAGCGTCGCCAGCACCAGGTGACCGGTGAGCGAGGCCTGCACCGCGATCTGCGCGGTTTCCAGATCGCGGATTTCACCGATCATGATGATGTCCGGGTCCTGCCGCAAAATCGAACGCAGCGCCCGCGCGAAGGTCATGCCGATCCGCTCGTTGACCTGGGTCTGGCCGATGCCCGACAGATCGTATTCGATCGGATCTTCGACAGTCATGATATTGGCGGTCGCCGTCTCGAGCCGCGACATCGATGCGTACAGCGTCGTCGTCTTGCCCGAACCAGTCGGCCCGGTCACCAGCACGATGCCGTGCGGGCGGCCGATCAGCTTGTCGAACTTCACGAGCGTGTCCGCACCCATGCCAAGCGCTTCGAGATTCAGGCGCGAGGCATCCTTTTCCAACAGACGCAGCACCGCGCGTTCGCCGTGCCCGGTCGGCAGGGTCGACACCCGCACGTCGACCGGCCGGCCGCCCACGCGCAGCGTGATCCGGCCGTCCTGCGGCAAACGTTTCTCCGCGATATCGAGCTGCGCCATGATCTTGATCCGCGAGATCAGCGCGCCGTGCAGCGCCTTCTTCGGCCGCACGACGTCGCGCAGCGTGCCGTCGACGCGAAAGCGCACCACCGAGGCATTCTCGAACGGCTCGATATGAATATCCGAAGCCTGTTCGCGAGCCGCCTGGGTGAGCAGGGCGTTGATCATACGGATGATCGGCGCATCGTCTTCCGATTCCAGCAGGTCTTCGACCTCGGGAATCTCCTGCATCAGGCGCGACAGATCGACTTCGCCTTCCACCTCGCCGACCACTTGCGCTGCGCTGCCATCCTGGCGCGCATACGCCTGGTTGATCGCCAGCGAGAGCTCGTCCGCGGCCAGGCGCACGACCGTCAGCGCGCCGAAATTGCGCGCCACTTCGGCAAGTGCGGCATCGCTCGTGCGTTCGCTGATCCAGACTTCCAGGCCGTCGGCGTGCTGATGCGCGACGAGTATCTGGCCACTGCGCGCAAAGCCGTAGGGCACGAGCCGCGCGGCGACCGCCGACGGCGCGATGCGCTCGGCATGCTGCGCGACACCAGCGGACGGATTCGGCGCGGCACCGGCCCGCGCCGCTGCGGATGACGCAGAAGCTGACGGCGGCGTGGACGGCGTGCTCACGGCTGCGCTCCCGGCGACGCCGTGGAAGGTGCGACTGGCACAGGGTTAGCCTGCACAGCACCGTTTGCAGCCGGTGCGGAAGCCGCCGCAGGAGCAGGCCTCGGCGCCATTTGCTGACGACGCATGTCGTCGAGATTGAACAGGTTCATCTCGGGTGCTCCGCCCTGGCTCGGGCCGATCGGCATCGGCGGAACCACCGGATCGTCGTTGTCCTTGATCAGGTTATTGTCCGACTTGTAGGCACCCTGCACGCCCTGGATATAGTCATAGCGGTTCGACGTCACCGCCTGCGCGGTACTGCGATCGGCAATGATCACCGGGCGCAGAAACACCATCAGGTTGGTCTTGTTGCGGCTCTTCTGCTCCGAGCGGAACAACTGGCCGATCCACGGGATATCGCCCAGCAGCGGCACCTTGCTGTTGCTGACCTGGTAGTTGTCCTGCATCAGGCCGCCCAGCACGATGATCTCGCCGTTGTCAGCAAGCACCGTCGAGCTGATCGAACGCTTGGTGAACTCGGGGCCGGCCGGGAAGGCCGTCGCATTGGTCGTGCCGTTCACGATTGCCGAGTCTTCCGTGTAAAGCTGCAGCTTGAGAATGCCGCCGTCCGTGATCTGCGGTTTGATGTGCAGCGTCAGGCCGACATCGACGCGGTCGTAAGTATTGAATGCGCTACTCGCGGTGCTGCTTGTGAGGTTCGAATACGAACCCGTCTGGATCGGGACGTTCGTGCCGACGACGATCTTGGCTTCCTCGTTGTCGAGCGTAATCAGGTTAGGCGTCGACAGCACGTTCGCGTCACCGGTCTGCGACAGTGCCTGCAGCAACGCGCCGAGTCCCTGCACACCGAAAATATTGTGCACCCAGCCGACGTTGAGGCCCTGCTGGACAGGATTGGTGGCACTGCCGAGCGCCGCAGGGAGACCGCCGACGGCCGCCGCCGCCGTCAGGTTGATAATGCTGTTGCCCGCGCCGGTCGCGAGGTTGGTGCCGGCAAACAGCGCACCGTTCGCAACCTGCCACTGAATGCCGAGATTGGCGTTGGTGTTCGAGTTCAGCTCGACAATCAGCGCCTCGATATAGACCTGGGCGCGCCGCGCGTCGAGCTGGTCGATCACCGACCGCAGGTTGCGGTATACAGGTTCGGGCGCCGTGATGATCAATGAGTTGGTCGCCGTATCGGCCTGGATCATGCCGCCTGGCTGATTGTCTTCGTTCTTGTTCTTGTCGCTGCCGACCTGGTCTTCGGAGCCGGAACCGCTGCCCGAGCCCGATCCGCTGCCGCCGAGCGGCGACGAGCCCGAGCTGCCGAGTCCGCCCGAGGGCAGCGGCGGGGTACCCGAGGTGCCCGTCGAATTGCTGCCGAACGAGCCGCCGCTACCGCCGCCATTCTGGTTGAACGAATTCGCATTGTTCGAGCCGGCCGACGAGCCGGAATCGCCGCCTTTGCCGAGCATCCCGCGCAAGGTCTTGGCAAGCGTCGCCGCGTCCGCATTGCGCAGCGGCACGACGTGCATGTTGCCGGGCACGGCGCTCGGCGCGTCGAGCTGTTTCGCCAGTTCCTTCGCCGCCGCGAGCCGCGAGCCGTTCGAGGCGCGAATCAGCAGCGAGTTGGTACGCGGGTCAGCCGTGATCGAAACCTTGAGCGTCGCATCGGTCGCGCCGATTGCGCCCGGATCGAGCATCTTGGACAGTTGCGGGGCGATGTCGAGCGCGTTGGCATTCTTTAGCGGCACCACCTGGACCTGGGTGCCGGCAGCCGTATCGATACCCGCGATGATCTGCGCGATGCGCCGCACATTGTCGGCGTAATCGGTCACGACGATCGTGTTGTTGGACGGGTAGGCCGCCACGGTATTGTTCGGCGAGATCAGCGGACGCAGCACCGGCAGCACGTTATTGGCCGATTCGTTCCTGAGCTGGAACACCTGCGTAATGACCTGATCGCCTCGCGCCACCGGCGTATTGCCGATATAGGTCGGCACACCCTGCAGCTTCGCATCGGCCTCCGGCACCACCTTCAGCACGCCGTGATCCTGCACCAGCGCAAAGCCCTGCATCCGCAAGGCGGACTGCAAGGTCTTGAGCGCCTGGTCCTCGGGCACCGGGTTTTCGGAGACGAGATTTAACTGACCCTTGACGCGCGGGTCGACGATGATCGTTTTGCCGGTTGCGGCGCCAATCGCCTTAGCCACCTGATCGATGTCGGCGTTGACAAAGTTGAGTGTCACCTGTGCTTGTGCGATCTGCGCAGTGATCAACCCAGCCACCAGCAGCGCCGTTGCGACGCGACGCAATGCCATACGATTTCTTCTCATGGAGTGTGATGTCGATGCCGACCGCCGAAGCGATCGACTGTCATGCGCAACGAACATAGGTGCGGACCAGGAGCCCCCTCGGTCTGCTCACGCCCCTTCGGGCGCAGGCTCCCCCGACTACCTTCCAACCTATGTCCAAAAAAAATGAACAGTAACAGCTTTTCATGTCGGATTTGTCACAAAACAACGGCTCCGGTGCGATTACTCTAATCAGCTACGCACACTGTCAAAGTTTTGAAAGCTCTGGTAAGACCCGCTCATGCGCTTTGCCGTCTTCGTTTTTCGCGAGCTTATGTCGGGTAGCTAACTTGACGCTCGACTAACTGCCAGTATCATACGGGCCGATGACCCTGCTGAACGCTGCTTGCCTACACGGGTTTTCCCCGATGTCCGGCGCAGGCTCAGTGTTGGCGAGTTTGCAGGCGGTTGCGAGCGCATGCTACCGCATGAAGGATGCCTTACCCAATCTTACTTTTGTGAATTGTTTAGTCATCTTGACCGATGAAACTGGCCCTTCTCACTGTTGGCGCGGTACTCGGTACGCTGCTCGCAGCGGGGCCGGCACACGCCGATTGCTTCGATGAAGCGGCCCGCTATCAGAAGGTCAACCCATTGATCTTACGAGCGATTGCCTGGCAGGAATCGCACAACCGCCCCGAGGCGCTGCATAAGAACGCCAATGGCTCGACCGACTACGGTCTGATGCAGATCAACTCGATTCATCTGCCCACGCTCGCCCAGTACGGCATCTCCACCAACACCCTGATGGAGCCGTGCAAGAACGTCTATATTGCCGCCTGGCATCTGCGTCAGCAGATGAACAAGTACGGCAACACCTGGCAAGCGGTCGGCGCTTATCATTCGGAAACTCCAGCATTGCGCGACAAGTATGCGCAACAGATCGTGGCCATCCTGCAGAAGTGGAACCTGATGCGCGCCTCGCGCTGAGCGTGAGCGCTGCGGACCTGGGCGACCGGTGCGAGCAGACAGCGCAGGCGACCGGTGCGGGTTTGATGCACAATGCGGGTTCGTGCTGCCGCCGCTCATGCGTCTCGCTCATGCGTCTCGCTTAGGCGCCCGGCACGCCTCCTAATTCTCTCCGTTTCCGTACCGCAATGAACCAGCCGACCCTGCCCGTCACCGTGCTCTCCGGTTTTTTGGGCGCCGGCAAGACCACGCTCCTGAACCATATCCTCGCGAATCGCGCCGGCCTACGTGTCGCCGTGATCGTCAACGATCTGGCCGCGGTGAATATCGATGCGACCCTCGTGCGCGATGCCGCCGTGCTCTCGCATGTCGAGGAACAACTGGTCGAGATGACCAATGGCTGCATCTGCTGCACCTTGCGCGACGACCTGCTGACCGAGATCCGGCGCCTCGCCGGCGAGCAGCGCTTCGACGCCATCCTGATCGAGTCGACCGGTATCGCGGAGCCGATGCCGATCGCCGAAACCTTCACTTTCGTCGACGATGACGGCACTTCGCTCTCCGATGTCGCGCGGCTCGACACGATGGTGACGGTGGTGGATGCGTTCAACTTCCTGCGCGATTACGGTTGCGCCGACGCGCTCGCCGAACGCGGCATTGCGGCGAATGAAGAAGACGACCGCACACTGGTCGAATTGCTGATCGAGCAGATCGAGTTCTGCGACGTGCTCGTCGTGAACAAAGCGGATCTCGTCAGCGCAGACGACCTCACGCGCCTGCAACGGATTCTCGCGCGTATCAATCCGCGGGCGGTGCAGGTGGTGAGCCGCTTCGGCGTCGTGCCGCTCGACGAAGTACTGGATACGAAGCGCTTCGATTTCGACGAGGCATCGAGCGCGCCGGGCTGGCTTGCCTCGCTGCATCACGAACACGATCACAGCGGCGAAGCGGACGAGTTCGGCATCGGCAATTTCGTCTATCGCGCGCGTCGGCCGTTTCATCCGGAACGTCTGTGGGCGCTGCTGCACGAAGAGTGGCAGGGCGTGCTGCGCAGCAAGGGATTCTTCTGGCTGGCCACCCGCAACGACATCGCCGGTTCGCTCTCGCAAGCGGGCGGCGCGTGCCGTCATGGCCCGGCAGGGATGTGGTGGGCAGCGCAGGATCGCAGCGAGTGGCCCGACGGCGACGACGAGCTCGCCGCGGAAATCGCCGCCGACTGGTACGGCGATGCGAACGACTCGAGCATTGGCGATCGCCGTCAGGAACTGGTGCTGATCGGCGTCGGCATCGAGCCGGCCGTGTGGCGCGCGAAGTTCGATGCGTGCCTGTTGAACGACGAGGAATACGCGTTGGGCGCGCAAGGCTGGCAGCAATTCACTGACCCGTTCCCGGCATGGAACCTCGACTCGGAAGACGACCACGATCACGGCGACGGTGAAATCGTCCATCACCACCACGATCATGATCACGGTCACGACCATCACCACTGACCGCAGGCCGTGAGCCTTCACGGCTGAACGCGAGGTCCGCGCACGGCATACGCCATGCGCGGACGAAAAAAAACCCGCCTGTGGCGGGTGTCAACAACCAAGCAGTGATGTGCTTAGCGCTTGTTGACCGCGTCCTTGAACGCCTTGCCAGCCGTGAACTTGACGGTCTTGGCGGCCGGGATCTTGATGGTTTCGCCAGTCTTCGGGTTGCGGCCCGTGCGTGCTGCGCGCTTGCCCGAACCGAAGCTACCAAAACCGATCAACTGGACCGCGTCACCCTTCGACACAGCCTTCTTGATG
The DNA here is from genome assembly GCF_900100735.1 of Paraburkholderia phenazinium. Classification (GTDB taxonomy): domain Bacteria; phylum Pseudomonadota; class Gammaproteobacteria; order Burkholderiales; family Burkholderiaceae; genus Paraburkholderia; species Paraburkholderia phenazinia. Next base: position 437,597 of record NZ_FNCJ01000001.1, read on the forward strand.
ACTTCGAGCAACGTGTCCAGCGTTTCGCCGGTTTGAGCCTTGCTGGCGCCCGTCTGACCTGCGACGGCGTCGATCAGTTCCTGTTTGTTCATTAAGGTTCCTTTCTGGTTTAGGTTGACACGAACAGCGCGAACGCGCCGATTATACGTGCGCGGGCCGCGCCGTCGAGCAGCTACGGCTCCGGAGCGCTCCGGACAAACCCGTTGGCAGGTTCCTGCATAACGGCCGTGCTGCCGCTTCCCTTCGCGGCGCTTGCTATGATAGCGCAGCGCAAACCCAATCAGGATAAGGGTTTCGAAGATTTACACGGTTGCCAGGCGGGTTAGCGCAGGAAATGACTATTTTTGTTATTCCTGGAATCCAAACGGCCGCCAAAGCGGGGCTTTACAGGGGTCTGGCGTTGGTTTTTGCCAACGTTCCACGCGTCTAGCGGCCCGCCATAGCCCGCTGCGCGATGGCCGGCGCGCTCTCGTCCGGCACCGCTCGACCTGCTCGCCTGAAGGTTTTTCGCCTCGCATGACCGACCCGCTGATCCCCGCCATCCTGGCATTTCGCGACAACGGCACACCGTTCTCGCCGCGTCACGACGACATCTATCACAGCGCCGTGGGCGGTCTTGCCCAGGCGCAATACGTCTTTCTGCAAGGCAACGGGCTGCCCGAACGGTGGCAGGGCAGGCGCCTTTTCACGGTGCTGGAAACGGGCTTCGGCATGGGCATCAACTTCCTGATGACCTGGGCCGCCTGGCGCGCCGACCCGGCCCGGTGCGAGCGGCTGCATTTTGTTTCGACAGAAAAGCACCCGTTTTCAAGGGCCGATCTGCTAAGCGCTTATGCCGCGACGGTTGCGGACGCATCGATTATCGAACTTGGCCAGACCTTGGGAGAGGCATGGCCGATGCTCGTGCCGGGCACACACCGCCTCGAGTTCGAAGGCGGGCGGGTGACGCTCACGCTGATTTTCGGCGACGCAACAGAAACGCTACCCAGCCTCTGGCTGCGTGCCGACGCGTTCTATCTGGACGGCTTTGCTCCGGCGAAAAATCCCGAATTGTGGACACCGGCGATTTTTAAAACGCTCGCCCGGCTCGCCGGCGACGCCGCGACCTTCTCGACTTACACAAGCGCCGGCGAAGTCAAACGCGCCCTCACGCAATCCGGCTTCGAATACCGCAAGGTCGAGGGCTTCGGCTGGAAGCGCGCCATGCTGGTGGGCCGCTTTGCGCCGCGTTGGCGCGTACGCCGCCACGAACCGCCGGCTCCGCTCGCGGTAAGCGAACGGCACGCGGTAGTGATCGGCGCGGGGCTAGCCGGCTGTGCCGTGATCGAGCGGCTCGCTGCGCGCGGTTGGCGCATCACGTCGCTGGAACGACATGACTCACTGGCGCGCGATGCTTCCGGTAACCCGGCCGGCGTGTTTCATCCGATGCTCTCGCGTGACGACAGCGTCGCCTCCCGCATCACGCGGGCCGGCTTTCTGTATGCACGACAGCGCTGGGAAATGCTCGCGCAAGCAGGCCACGGCCCCACGCGTGGTGCTGAAGGACTGCTCCAACTAGCGGCGAATGAAGAAGAAGCCAGCATGATGGCTGCGGCTTTAGCTACGTTCGCGTATCCGCCCGAGTATGTGACGCCGCTTGGCCGCGCCGAAGCAGAGAGGATTGCGAAGCTCTCGCTCGGCCAGCGAGGTTGGCTGTTTCCACACGGCGGCTGGATCGATCCGGCCTCGCTCTGCGCTGCGCAATGCGCAGTTGCCGGCGGGCAGCTCGAGCGGCGTTTCGGTGTCGAAGCGGCGCGGGTTGAACGCATCGGCGATCAATGGCGCGTGGTCGACGCGCACGGTCAAACACTGGCCCAGGCACCGGTGGTCATCTTCGCCAATGCTCACGACGCCGCGCGTCTCGCTGGCTTGCAGTACGCGCCGACCCGCAGCGTACGTGGTCAACTAACACTGCTCCCTGCCGGCAGGGTGCCGCCGCTCGCCATGCCGGTAATCGGCGACGGTTACGCCGTACCGCTCGCCGACGGCATGACGCTCACCGGCGCAACCTACGATATCGACGACCCCGAACGCACCGTGCAACCCGCCGGGAACCGCGAAAATCTGCAGCGCCTCGCGCAGATGTTGCCCACCCTGGGCAGCGTCCTCGAAGCCCAAGACCCGGCTTCATTGGCCGGCCGGGTCGCGTTTCGCTGCGTGACCAGCGACCGGCTGCCAATGATCGGCGCACTGGCCGACGAAGCCGCCGCGATCGACGACAGCGAACGCCTGCGAGGCGCCTGGCCGCTCGATCTGCCACGCTCGTCCGGTCTGTACGGCGCCTTCGCGTATGGCTCGCGTGGTCTGGTGTGGGCCAGCCTCGGCGCCGAGCTGATTGCCTCGCAAATCGAGGGCGAGCCGTGGCCGATCGAGCGCGACCTCGCCGAAGATCTCGATCCTGCCCGCTTTCTGCTGCGCGCCTTGCGCCAAGGCACGACCCGCTGAATTCGCCCATCAGCGAAAAGTTATCCACGGCCTGCTGTGGATAACCCGTCTGATTGCAGGTGCAACGCATGTGGACGGGATGTGGACGTAAACTGGGTAACTTCGACGCGCATCGAAAACGCAAAAAGTTACCCACTTATCCCCATCGCTGCCGCACAGACAGTGCAGCGGGTTGTGCGATCCGCAAGGCACTGATTCGGTTCGGTAAACTGGAGTTATCCACAGAAATGGACCGGACTTGTTAACTGCTACTACGTATACATACGAGTAAACCAATAAACAGAAAGGCCGTCGCGTCAGGACGCTTATCGAGGACGCACAACCCCAGATCGGCAGAAGGTTTCCAAGCGACGCAACACGACTGAGACCTCTGGTTCATCGAGCTTCGACCGGTCGCTTTTTCTTGTTCTTCGGCGAAACAGATTCATTTTTACCGCTTCGCGTACCTAAACGAGCGTTTTCAGTCGACCTGGAAAAGCTATGGCACAATCGCCGTTCTTTCCGCGTCCTGCCTTCTGTCAAACGGCGGACGCACCAATGGAACGGTGCCGGTCCATCAGACTCTGATTCAAGTCGACGGCGTTCTTTCACCTATGCCGGGATCCGCTGTTACAGCGAGTCATGCTGCGGCAGCACCCCCGAACTCACCGCTTGCAGGTTTGCAGGCCTGGCGCGTTCAGATTTCACCCGATCGTTTGACCGATCGTTGACAACTCGCAACGCTGGTCGGCGCCAAACGAACGACGCACTGAAGGCACCGCGCATCCGCGCGCTCGCTGGTGTTGTTGCCGGTTCGTGTTGTCAGCAATTTCATTGCATGGGACTGCAGTAAGCGCTAAAGCGCTAACTGCAGTCGACAAAGGAGAACCCACCAAGATGAAGTCGGCGTTTTCATTCTTTCCTGGCTGGCCGCTCTCACCTGATGCCATTTTTTGGGCAGGCCTTGCGCTGCTCGCTGCCGGTTTGTGCGGCGAACTTTGCTATCGCGCGTGGCGGCTGCCACGCATTTCCGGTTATGCGGTAATCGGTCTGGTCGCCGGCGCAGCCGGCTTTGGCGTGATCGATGCGGATTCGGCCAAAGCCGCCCGGCCGCTGCTCGATGTCGCGCTCGGCCTGTTGCTGTTCGAACTCGGCGGCCGGCTCGACTTGCGCTGGATCCGCCGCAACCCCTGGCTGATTCTGTCGAGCATCGCCGAATCGACATTGACGTTCGTGCTGGTGTTACCGGTCCTGCTGTTTCTGCATGTGCCGCTCATCGTCGCGCTGGTGCTCGCAGCTATCGCGATGGCCACTTCGCCGGCGATGGTGATCCAGTTGAAAACGGAGTTGCGCGCAGAAGGCCAGGTCACGCAGCGGCTCATGACCTTGACCGCACTCAACAGCATGTACGCGGTGGTGATCGAGAAACTCGTGTCGGGCTGGTTGCATCAGGAAGCCTACGGCAACGTATTCGCCACCATCCTGCAACCGCTGTATCTGCTGATCGGCTCGCTGGTTCTCGCGTTTGCGCTGGCGCGTACCTGCATCTTTTTCTATCGGCGCATGAACATGCAGGACGAGCATTCGTTCGTTGCGCTGTTCGGCCTTGTGCTGCTGGCGATTGCGATTGCGCATCTGTTCAAGCTCTCGACGATTCTCAGCCTGCTCGCCGCGGGCATCATCGTGAAGAACATGGAGGCGCGGCCGCAACTGTGGCCGCAGCACTTCGGCACAGCAGGCTGGTTGCTCACTGTGATTCTGTTCGTGCTTACGCTGACGTCATTCGAGTGGCGCGATATCGCCATCGGTGGAGTCGCTGCACTGGGACTGATCGTTGCGCGACTCGTCGGCAAACTGGTTGGCGTGCTCGCGTTCGCCAAGCCGAGCGGCCTCAACTGGAAGCAGGGCGTAGCACTCGGTCTTTCGCTCTCGCCAATGTCGGCGCTCGCGTATTTGCTGGTCGACGATACCTACAGTCTTTATCCGAATCTGGATCCGAGTCTGCGTGCGATCATGATGTGTTCAATCGTCGTGCTGCAGATCGTCGGGCCGTGGCTCGTCTATCGGTGCCTGGCGCTGGTAGGCGAACGGCGCGAGTGAACGGCTCGCCGTTGCTCACGCCATTCTGCGCGGCGCTTTTCCGCGCGACGCTTTTCTGCACGCATTTGCGACATTGAAAACGGTGGGGGCAGGCCGCGCCTGTCCCCCCGACTTGAATCAGGGGACGCCATGTCACTCGAACGCTTCATCGATTCGAAACCGTTCACCTTCGGTATCGAACTCGAGATGCAGATCGTCAATACCCATGACTATGATCTGACCAAAGCCGGCTCCGATCTGCTCCGGCTCATCAAGGATGAAAAGATTCCCGGCAACATCACGCCGGAGATCACCGAAAGCATGATCGAACTCTCCACCGGCATCTGCACGTCGCACGAGCAAGCGCTGGCCGATCTGCGCACGATCCGCGACACGCTGGTGAGCGCCGCCGATCACCTGAACGTCGGCTTGTGCGGTGGCGGCACGCACGCGTTTCAGCAATGGAGCGACCGGCAGATTGTCGACACGCCGCGCTTCCAGTACCTCTCCGAGTTGTACGGTTACCTCGCCAAGCAGTTCACGGTGTTCGGCCAGCACGTACACATCGGCTGTCCGGATTCGGACAGCGCGCTGTACCTGCTGCATTCGATGTCGCGCTTCATTCCGCACTTCATCGCGCTGTCGGCATCGTCGCCGTTCGTGCAAGGCGTCGATACCGGCTTTCATTCCGCGCGTCTGAATTCGGTGTTTGCGTTTCCTCTGTCGGGCCGGGCACCGTTCATGCTGACGTGGGACAGCTTCGAAGAATACTTTTCGAAGATGGTTCACACGGGTGTCGTGAACAGCATGAAAGATTTTTACTGGGACATTCGCCCGAAGCCAGGTTTCGGGACCATCGAAGTGCGTGTGATGGACACGCCGCTATCGGTCGACCGCGCCGCGGCGATTGCCTGCTACATCCAGACGCTCGCGCGGCATCTGTTGCTCGATAAACCGCTGACGCCGAAAGAGGACGATTACCTCGTCTACACCTTCAACCGTTTCGAAGCTTGCCGCTTCGGACTGGCCGGCACCTGCGTCGATCCGCAAAGCGCCGAGCGCAAGACGATTTCCGAAGACATTCTGCAGACGCTCGAACGGATCGCGCCACATGCCGAGGCGCTGGGTTCAGGCAAGGCACTGGCGGAAGTGGCGTCGATCGCACGTGGTCAGGTCAACGATGCAACCTGGCTGCGTACCGTGTTCGAACATGAAAAGTCGCTGCACGAGGCGGTTCGGCAGCAGTGCTTGCAATGGCGCGCGTGACGAGGTAAGGCTCAGTGAGGCAAGCGAAGGGGGCTCAAATGCCCTCCCGGAGCCCGGAGAACAGATTTTTTTGAGGAATTTTTTCGTGCTCCTGATTCCAGATAAGCCTTCCTTAGAAGTTTCCAAAGTTTACGTATACAAACGTAGTAGTAGTTAACAAGCATTGCAATCGGCTGTGGACAACTGAATAATTCCCTGCAAAGTCAAAGCGATGCGTGAATGATAACCATGCGGTTCCGAGGCGGATCCGGACCGTAGGCTGCGGACAACTTTGGCGGATGGAGAGGGTGCGAAAGGCTTGTCAAGAATTGGTGCACAGCCTGTCCCGGGCGTTTTCCCGTGGTTATCCACAGGTCGCGGTGAATAAGTTAGCTGTACGATTCGCCGCTCTCGCATAGAATGTCGTTTTCGCAGCTCCGACGCGTTGGCGATGCCGGCCGGAAGTTTGGACGGCACAAGGGTCGGAGATGGCAAAAAAGTGTTGTAGGGTGCGCCAGGTCTGGCGTGCCAGGCGGTACATTTTCGAGATAGTAGATTCGGTCCGTCCGTGATCCGGACGAGGCTGCCCCCACACAGGCTGCCGGCGTGTTTGGCGCCCGACGGCCAGCTACGCAGCGGCATGCTGTCAATAACCAACGAAAGATTATGAGCGAAGGCGTATACGGAGAGCAGGCAACCGGGCGAGTTACCCACAGCCTATTGCGACTGAGCACGGCCATGCGGAGCCAGGCATGGGAGTGGGCAGAAGGCGCAGGGCTGACGCCCACCCAAGGCGAGATTCTGGTGTTGCTGATGCAACGCAAGGGTCCGATGCGCCTGGGCGAAATCGCACGTGAAACGGCGCTGACCGCCGCGACCACGAGCGACGCGGTCAGCACCCTGGAAAGCAAGGGGCTGGTCGAAAAGCGCCGTGCGCTCGACGACGGCCGCGCCCTCGCGGTGCGTCTGACGGCCCGTGGCCGTACGGCTGCCAAGCGCGCCGCGCAATGGCCGGACTTCCTCGCCAAGGCAGTCGGTACGCTGCGCGAGGACGAGCAGGCGTTGTTCTATCGCACGCTGCTGAAGACGGTGCGCCAGCTCGAAGAGCAGGAAGACATTCCGCCGCATCGCATGTGTCTGACCTGCTCGCATTTCGAGCCGAGCAAGAATCCGAAGAAGACGCCGCATCATTGCGCGTTGCTCGACATCAAGATGTCGGACACCGACGTGCGTCTCGATTGCTCGGTTCACGAAACCGCTGACGTCGCGACCCAGAAGAAGAACTGGAAGATCTACGCGGTTTAAAGCGGGGTCTGCCACACTGCCAAGCCGGCCATGGCAGCCGCTCGATGCGGCTTGCCGGGCCGGTCTTGCGCCGTTTTTGCGGCGTGTCCTTTTGTCAAACTGAAGGTGGGCTGTGCAGATGGTTCACGAAGTTCTGGCGATTCGCCATGTCCACTTCGAAGATCTGGGCAGTCTCGAGCGGGTGCTGGGCGAGCGCAGCCGGCCCGTACGCTACCTGGATGTCGGCTTTGCCCGCATCGAGGCGCCCAATCCCGTGGCGCCTTCGCTGATGGTGGTGCTGGGCGGCCCAATCAGCGCCACCGACGACGCGCGCTACCCGACGCTCGTGCCCTTGCTTTCGATGATCGAGAAGCGCATCGCGGCCGGTTTGCCGACGCTCGGCATCTGCCTCGGCGCGCAGCTGATTGCCCGGGCGCTGGGCGCGCGGGTCTACCCGGCAGGACAAACCGAGCTCGGTTGGACTCCGCTCACGCTAAGCGACGCTGGTCGCCTGTCACCGCTTCGGCATCTGGACGGGGCGCAAACTTCCATGCTGCATTGGCACGGCGATACCTTCGACCTGCCGGCAGGCGCCACGCACCTGGCCTCCACCCCTGCGTGCGAAAACCAGGCCTTCACATGGGGTCAACACGTGCTGGCCCTGCAATGTCACCCGGAAATCCGCGCGGACCGCTTCGAACCCTGGCTGATCGGCAACGCTGGTGAGATCGCCGCCGAAGGCATCGACGTGCGCGAGCTGCGTGCTGACACCGCCCGTTTGGGCCCCGGTCTGGAAGAGGCGGCGCGGCGCATGTTCGGTGAGTGGCTCGATCAGGTCGAGAAGAAGGCCTGAACCGTACGCAGTGCCAGGCTCAGTAGCCCGCTCATTGTCCCGCTAGTTGTCTAGTTCATTGTCTTGTTCAGTTCAGGCGCCGCCAACGGGCGCACCTGAGTCGTCTAGCTGACCCGGGCGCCGCGCCGCGGCTGACTTGCACAGGCACCTGTCCTGCAGCGAATCGAGCCCGGTGCTATGCTCGTTCGCTCACCGGCTTTCCTTGGGCGTAATCCATGAGCGCGCTTTTTTCTCCGCTCACGCTGCGTAGCGTGACGCTTGCCAATCGCATTGTCGTGTCGCCGATGTGCCAGTATTCCGCCGAGCGCGGCGAAGCCACGGCATGGCACATGATCCATCTGGGCAGCATGGCGTTATCGGGCGCAGGCCTGCTGTGCATCGAAGCTACCGCCGTGGAACCCGATGGCCGCATCACGCCGGGCGATCTCGGCCTGTGGGACGACGTCACCGAAGCCGCACTCGTGCCGGTGCTGGCCGCCATCCGCAAGCATTCCTCCATACCAGTGGCAATGCAGCTCTCGCACGCCGGCCGCAAGGCCTCGAGCCATGCGCCGTGGGAGGGCGGTCAATTGATTCCGGTCGCCGAGGGCGGCTGGTTGCCGCATGCGCCGTCGGCCTTGCCGCACAAAGCCGGTGAAGAACCGCCACTGGCGCTCGATACCGCTGGGCTCAACCGGATCCGCGAAGCGTTCGCGGCGTCGGCGCGACGCGCGGCGCGTCTGGGTATCGATGCGCTCGAAGTACATGCAGCGCACGGCTACCTGCTGCATCAGTTTCTCTCACCGATCGCCAATCAGCGCTAGGACGAATACGGTGGCTCGCGTGAAAACCGCATGCGCTTTCCGCTGGAGATCTTCGAGATCGTGCGCGCGGCGTTTCCGGCCGACAAGCCGGTCGGCGTGCGCGTCTCCGCAACCGACTGGGTGGAAGGCGGCTGCACCCTCGACGATACGATCGCTTTCGCCGATGAGCTGAAAAAGCGCGGTTGCGACTGGATCGACGTGTCGTCCGGCGGTGTCTCGCCGTTGCAGAAGATCCCTCTCGAACCGGGCTACCAGGTCCCGTTCGCCCGCGCGGTGAAGCAGGCCACGGGTCTTACGACCATCGCGGTAGGTCTCATTACCGATCCGTTCCACGCCGAGCAACTGATCGAAGAAGGCGATGCCGACCTGATCGCATTGGCGCGGGGACTGCTCTACAACCCGCGCTGGCCGTGGCATGCCGCTGCGCAGTTGGGCGCGACCGTCGAAGCGCCGCCGCAGTACTGGCGCTCGCAACCGCGCGATCAAAAGGCGCTGTTCGGCGAGATTTCGTTCGGACAGCGTTAGGTTCATCACGGGCAGAACACGCTGATGCTTGTTTGACGGTTGAAGGAAGCCATATCAAGCGTGTACGATGCCGGATGTGACGCATGTGCGTTGCAACTCGACGCGGCGCCCGCAAGGCGCCGCGTTTGCTATTCGCGTCAGAAAAGCCGGCCTTCATCATGCAGCCGGTGCTGACGAGAACCGAGATGTTCACCCCCAGTTCTTCACAAGGATTCATTCAATGAGTTCACGCAGGATCGTCGTGCGCCGTTCGGGAGTGCATGGCAAAGGCGTGTTTGCGCTCGAACCGATTGCGGCCGGCGAGCGCCTGATCGAATACAAGGGCGAGCGGATCTCGTGGAAGGAAGCTTTGCGACGTCATCCACACAATCCGAAAGAGCCGAATCACACGTTTTACTTCGCGCTCGACGGCGGCGGCGTGATCGACGGCAAGGTGAAGGGCAATAGCGCCCGCTGGATCAATCATTCGTGCGCGCCGAATTGCGAAGCCGAGGAGATCGACGGGCATGTCTACGTGCACGCCTTGCGCGATATCGAGGCCGACGAAGAACTGTTCTACGACTATGGCCTCGTGATCGACGCTCGTCAGACCAAGAAGCTGCAGAAGGAATACGAATGCCGCTGCGGCGCGCGCAAGTGCCGCGGCACCATGCTGGCGCCGCCGGAAAAGGCCGAGAAGAAAGGCAAGAAAAAGAAGAAGTGACTCGGGGGGCTGCGCTCATGCAGCCCGGCCGCGAGTTCGAGTCATCCCGCTGTGGAACGACTCTCGCAGAACCGAACTACAGATCGATCGGCGCCGAGTGCGCCGATTTTTTTGGCACGCGCCGGCCGTCGGCGTCGCGCAGCGGATCGCTGGCGGTCAACGGGATCCGCACAATAAAGCGTGCGCCGCCCTCGGGCGCATCCTCGTAATGCACGCTGCCGTGATGCAGCACCATGATGTCGTGCACGATGGCGAGGCCAAGACCCGCGCCGCTATCGACGCCGCTTTCGCTTTGGCCGTCGCCGCGGAAAAAGCGCTTGAAGAGATCGGCTTGCTGGTTCAGCGGCACGCCCGGCCCGTTATCTTCAACGATGATCTCGGCCATCGCCACATTGTCGACGCGGCTCTGCGAGACGGTGACCGTGATGCGACCGCCGTCGAAACGCGAGGGCGGCACATACTTCAGCGCATTGTCGAGCAGGTTGGCGATCACCTCATGCAGCAAAACGGGGTTGCCGCGTGCGGTCAGCGGACGATCGTTGGCGGGATCGTCCAGCCGCTGGAAGCCCAGGTCGACGTGCACCGCAAGCGCGCGCGGCACCCATTCGGCGCCGGTTTCGAAAGCGAGCGCCGCCATATCGACGTTGACGAAGCGCGCAGCCTGCTCGCCTGGTTCGGCGCGTGCCAGCGACAGCAACTGGTTCGACAGCCGCACCGCGCGGTCGGCTGCGGCGCGCAGTTCGCGCACGGCAGCCAGCGTGTGCTGCGGATCACGAGCCACAGCTGCCTGTTCCGCGTGCAGCTTGACGGCGGTCAGCGGCGTGCGAAGTTGATGCGCGGCATCGGCGATGAACTTGCGCTGCGCGTCGAGGGCGGTTTTCAGGCGATCGAGCAGGGCGTTCAACGCGCCGGTGAGCGGGCGGATTTCCACCGGGACGTAGGTTTCGTCCACCGGTTCGAGCGAGGTGTGGGTCTGCCGGTTCAGCGAATCGGCCAGATCGGTCAGAGGATTGAGCTGCTGGTTCACCACCCGCCACACGATCACCCAGCCGGCGAGCAGCAGCAACAGTAGCGGCATCATGATGGCAATCAGAAACTCGGCAGCAATCTGGACGCGGTGCTGGACCGGCTGACCCACCTCGACGACGATTGGATTGCCCTGCGGCTGGTCGACGCGCACCTGCGCGACCCGCATCGTGACGCCTTCGTACTGCGCCTCGAACACATAGGCGTAGTGCATGATGCGTACGCTCTGACCTTGCAGCGGCAGTTTCGGGTCGCCGGCGATCTCGCTTTCGCCGTCGCTGATGCGGTAGACCAGATGTTCGACCGGATCGGAGAACATCGCCTGGGCGAGCGGACGCACGGTAATCGAGGCGTCCCGGCCGGCAATCTGGATCTGTTTGGAGATGGCGGTGGCGAGATCGGCCAGCGACCGGTCGACCACATGCTGCGTGTATTGCCACGCGAGCCAGTAGGCGATCAGGCCGCTCATCAGTGCGAGCAGGGAAAGGGGAGCGGCGAGGCGGCGCAGCAGCGTGCGACGCAGGCTAGTCGCGGCCGGGTGGGGCATGGTCGAACGCGATAAAAGGGGCAGGGCGGCAGAGGCGCCGCCGAAAGCCGCTGGGCACCGGCATACCGCGCATCCATGGGATGAATGCGCATAACCGGCCCAGCGCCGTCAGGTCATCGGGCCATTACTGTTTATTACAGTTACCATGGCCCGAGCCTTCATGGCCATTATGCGGCCTGACGGATTTCCTGCAACAGGTAGCCGAAGCCACGCACCGTGACGATTTCGACACGGCAGTTTTCGAGCTTTTTACGCACGCGGTGCACATAGACTTCGATCGCGGTATCGCCGAGATCGCCGCCGAAGTGCGTCAGGTGGTCCTGCAACTGGGCCTTGCTGACCACACGGCCATGGCGCAGCAGCAGCATTTCGAGCACCGCGAATTCGCGCGGCGACAGTTCGAGCGGCTTGTCGTCGTTGAAGATGCGGCGATCGACGCCCGACAGGCGCACGCCGCCGAGCGACACTTCCGGACGCGGCATGTCGCCATGCGGGCCGCTACGGCGCATCACGGCGCGGATGCGCGCTTCGAGTTCAGCCGGTTCGAACGGCTTCAGCATGTAGTCGTCGGCGCCGGAATTCAGGCCCTGGACACGGTCGTTCAATTCGTCGCGCGCGGTCAGCACGATTACCGGCGTGTGCCGGTTGCTCTGACGAAAACGCGAGAGCAGCGTCATGCCGTCGATGCCGGGCAGACCCAGATCGAGGATCACGAGCTCGTGCCGGTTTTGCGTCAGGGCCTGTTCGGCAAAAATGCCGTCGTGGACCATGTCGACCGTGAAGCCGGCTTGTTCGAGACTGCTTTGGATGCCGCGTGCGATGGGGCGGTCATCTTCGATCAGAAGGAGTCGCATGGGTTTCGCTCAAGTACAATGGGTTTAGGCGTTCGGGCACGCGGTTCGCCGGGGCGCCTGCTGCACAGGATGCCTGGCGCCGCCGCCGTGCCTGCGCGGCCATGGAGCGATCACGAAAGTCATGTCCGATATTACGATCCACGAACTGGAAGCCGCGATCAACTTCTGGCGCGCCCGCTCACCTTCGAGCGGCGACGAACTCGTTCTGTGCAAGGAGGCAAGCGCGCTCTCCAAGCCGTATGCGCTGATGATTGTACAGCGTCAGGCCGTGCTATCACCGGAAGGTTTGGACGGGACTGCCCAGGAAGCATGGAATTCTTACGTTCGCCTTAAGAATGGCCTGTAGAAGTGAAGGTTTGCGCGCCAAAACCCCTGCAAAGTCCTTTCATGCTACTGCAAACGCTGGGCTTCGTGCCTCTCATGGTTAGCCCTGCTGTGACCCTTTGGCGACCTGATCGATAAAACGCGCCAGCAAGATATCGCGCTCCGTCAGACCGCTTGCCTCGTGGGTCGAGAGCGTGATTTCCACCTTGTTGTAGACGTTGAACCATTCCGGGTGATGGTCCATTTCCTGGGCCTTGATTGCCACCCGCGTCATGAAGCCGAACGCCTCGTTAAAATCGGTAAACTTAAAATGCCGCTGGATTGCGTCCCGGCCCGCCACGGCCACCCAACCGTGCAGTTGGGCCAATTGTGTGGAACGCTCTTCGGAAGTGAGTTTGTGAATCATGAGGGTGCCTCGCTTGGTCTGGTGACGCGCTAAAGCGCGTCCGGTTGGCCGGCCGCGCGCCCGCGTCGACGCGGTGCGCACGGCGCAGCCATCTGGCTATTTTTTCACGGATCGGCACGCGCCGCTTTCAGACATCCCCGTCGAACTGCCAGCCTTCCTGGTTGCCGCGATTGAGCACGCGATCGGAGTCCAGCACGGCGCCTGCCGGGTACGGCGGCGCATCGACGAGTTTGGCCAGCAAGGGATTGAGATCGGTACTCGCCAGCTCGAACAGTTGCGTGAAATCGTCGAGCACGAAGTAGGTCTTCTGGAACGTGTCGATCCGGTAGCGCGTTTGCATCACGCGTGCGAGGTCAAAGCCGAGCCGGTTCGGCGCGGCACTCTCCAGGCTGTAGAGCGTCTCGCTCTTGCTCGAGACGATTCCCGCGCCGTAGATCTGCACGCCGCCTGGGCTCGCCGCATCGCGGATCAGGCCGAATTCCACCGTGTACCAATAGAGCCGCGCGAGCAGCGGCAGGGCGCCCAGGTTGTCTGATGCTAACGCCGCGCGGCCATAGGCTTGCATGTAGTCGGCGAACACCGGATTGATCAGCAGCGGCACATGGCCGAACAGGTCGTGGAAACAGTCCGGCTCCTGCAAGTAGTCGAGCTGATCGGGGCGGCGCATCCACCATGTCACCGGAAAGCGACGGTTCGCCAGATGCTCGAAGAACACCTGCTCCGGCACGAGCCCGGGCACCGCGACGATTTCCCAGCCGGTGGCGGGCGTAAGCTGGGCATTGATTGCGGCAAACGACGGTACGCGCTCAGCCGACAGGTTCAGACGCTCGACGCCCTCCAGAAACGCGTCGCAAACCCGGCCCTTCAGCAAGGCGGTCTGGCGCGTGTAGAGCTGCTTCCACACCGCGTGGTCGACGGCGCCGTAGCGATGCAAGGGCTGGTCGATGGTGAAGTCGGCGCGGGTCTCGAGGCCGGCGTCGAATTGCTCCTGCAGTTTGGCGGTGTTGGTACTGGACATGATGCGGCTCTCTTAAGGCGCTGTTTCAATGTGACCAGTGTAGAGCGGGTTCACTGCGGGAAGGGCGCAAAGAGAGCGTAAATATCGCGATGTATGCAATAATTGTGCATCAAATACTAGATTGATGCGGAGATTCATCATGCTTGAACTTGATCACTTCGATCTCGCGCTGCTGGAGGTCTTGCAGCGCTTCGGCCGGGCGACTCATCAGCAACTCGGCGAGCAGGTGCCGCTGTCGCCGTCGCAGATCGGCCGGCGCTTGCAGCGCCTGGAACAGACGGGCGTGGTGGACGGCTATCGTGTCGTGCTGCGGCCGGAGAAGCTAGGCCTTGGCGTGACGGCGTTTACGAGTCTCAAGCTCAAGCATCACGGCGATTCGATCGTCGAGCAGTTCCAGCAACAGATCGACGTGTTGCCCGAAGTGCTGGAGTGCCACGCGGTGGTGGGCGACGCGGATTATCTCCTGCGCATCGTCGCGCCGGATCTGAACGCGCTGTCGTCATTTGTGATGAAGAAGCTGATGCGGGTGCCCGGTGTGGATAGCGTGCGCTCGAATATCGTGCTGACCACATTCAAGCGCAATGGACCGCTGCCGTTGGGGCATCTGGCGCCGGGAGCGGCTGCTAGCTGAGGCGGCGGGACCGCTGCGCTGGGCGATCCCGCTCTACTGCATTGATGCTGTGCTGTGGCGCCGAACCGGCGCCTATGAACGTGCTTACGCCGCCTGGCGCGGTTCGCTGTCGGGACTAAGCAGATCCACATAAGCGACCGCCACCAGATCCGATTCCGGCACGCCTAGCTTGGCGAACATCTCACGCGCTTCGGCGTGCCCGCCTTCCTCGTCGTCGTCCTGGGCGAGGAGCACTTCCAGTTCGACAAAGTCGCCCAGACCGTCTACCCGGTCGAGGTGAATCCGCGTGCGTCCGGTCGTGAACACGTGGCGTTCCTTCGTGACGATGCCGCGCGTGGTCAGGGCGGTGGCGAGCAGCGAGTGCATGGCTTCCGGATTGGTCACCGGGCTGCGCGTGTAGTACGAGGCCTTCGGGCCGTCACGATCGTCGCGCTGATAGAAGATCAGTTCGGCCGGTGTGCCGTCGTCGAACTGACGCAGTTTCAGCCGTCCGCGCGGCACGTCGTAGAAGAAGTCCTGCTGGCGGAAAATCAGCGGAGCCTCGGGCGAAAGTTCGGCGGCGCGTTCGCGGAGTTGATCGAAGTGCTGGGCGCGGGCTTTGATTTCGATGTTGCGTGCCATGTCAGGCTCCTGTGGAAGGATGGATTGTCGACGGCTTCAGGTGGGGCAGGGGCGAAGCGCGCCGGGAAGGACAAACTCGAACGAAACTTCAAGCAAAGGCGGGCGCAGACCACACGCGCAAACCCCGAATCTAGCAAAAAGCGCGTGACGATGGTGTTACGGCGTCTGCGATCCTCTGCCGCAGGGGAAGAGGCTGTCATGAGTGCGGCTCATATCGCCCATTGCTGCTCGATCAGTTTGAGCGCGGCGGCGATCGCCGGATCATCCTGGCGGGCGGCCAGCGTGACGAAGCTCAACTGGGTCGGCACCGTGACACCTTCGACGATCGTCAGCGCGTGAGCATGTGCCTCGGCTATGGCAATGGCATCGCGCGCGAGGGTGAGGCCGACGCCCGATTTGACCAGATCGAGCATCGACGGCTCCTGATCGACCTCGGCGACCTTGACCGGTTTGACCCCGGCATCGGCGAAACGCCGCGACAGCAGCCGGTGATGCGCGGAGGCGGGCGGCGTCCAGATCCACGGCAGTGCGGCAAGCGAACGCCAGTCGCGCGCGCCTTTCACCCGATCTTTCCAGCCGGCGGGCGCGAGCACGCGGTACTGAAAATGCGTGAGCGTGACCGCATGAAACGCAGCACCATCACGCGCATCGTCTTCCGACGGCTGGCCGATGTAATAACCGACATCGAGCTCGCCGGCGCGGATCTGCTCCAGCACCCAGCCGGACATGCCATGCCGCAGGGCCGTTTCGATATGCGGCCAGGTTTCTACGAGCTGCTTGAGAAAGCCACCCAGGCGCAGGAATTCAGGATCGAGGATGGTGCCGATGCGCAGCCGCCCGCGCACCTCGTGACGCAGCGAAGCGGCGGCGCGCTGCACGTCGCCGGCGGCGCCGAGCGCGCGTTCCGCATGCGGCAGCAAGGCCTGGCCATCGCGCGTCAGGGACAGCCCGTGCGAGGTGCGCGTGAATAGCGTGAGCCCGAGCGTTTCCTGCAGATGCTTGATCTGCAGGCTGACGGCCGGTTGGGTGAGATGCAGTTGCACCGCGGCCCGGGTGAGGTTGCCCTCATGGGCGACGGTGACGAACGCACGCAGCAGGGTTAGGTCCATCCCCTGATATTAGCGCGCCTTATAGCGCAATTGAGCATTACTCATTGGATTTAGAAGGGGGTTGGCGATTACGCTGCGAACATCGCGAGGCACGGCAGCAGGATAGTAGGTGACTGACGCGAGCTAATTCATCGGACGAGGCAGACAAACATGAGCGAGACACATCGGAGCGAGACGCGCGCCCGCGCGCTGACCCATTTCATCAACGGCCAGGCGATTGACGGTACCAGCGACCGTTACGGCGACGTGTTCAATCCGGCGCTCGGCTCGGTGAGCGCACGCGTACCGCTGGCTAGCGTGGCGGAGGTCGGCGCGGCGGTGGCGGCTGCCAAGGCGGCGTTTCCGGCATGGAGCGAAACGGCGCCGATCAAGCGCGCCCGGGTGCTGTTCAAGTTCAAGGAATTGCTGGACCGCCACCACGACGAGCTGGCCGAGTTGATCACGCGCGAACACGGCAAGGTGTTTTCGGACGCAAAAGGCGAGGTGATGCGCGGCATCGAGGTGGTCGAGTTTGCCTGCGGCATCCCGAACCTCCTGAAGACGGACTTCACGGACCAGATTGGCGGCGGCATCGACAACTGGAACCTGCGTCAGCCGCTGGGCGTGGTGGCGGGGATTACGCCGTTCAACTTCCCGATGATGGTGCCGTGCTGGATGTTTCCGGTAGCGATCGCATGCGGCAACACGTTTGTGCTGAAGCCGTCGGAGCGCGATCCGTCGGCGTCGATTCGTCTGGCCGAACTACTGAAGGAAGCGGGTTTGCCGGATGGCGTGTTTAACGTCGTGCACGGCGACAAGGTGGCGGTTGATGCACTGCTGGCGCATCCGGAGGTGAGTGCGTTGTCGTTTGTCGGCTCGACGCCGATTGCGGAGTACATCTATACGGAAGGCACGAAGCGCGGCAAGCGGGTGCAGGCGCTAGGCGGGGCGAAGAACCATCTGGTGGTGATGCCGGATGCGGACCTGGACCAGGCGGTAGATGCGCTGATTGGCGCGGCGTATGGCTCGGCCGGCGAGCGTTGCATGGCGATTTCAGTTGCTGTCGCGGTGGGGCATATTGCCGATGAGCTGGTTGAACGGCTCACGCCGCGGGTGAAGACGCTGAAGATTCGCAACGGGATGGAGTCGGACGCGGAGATGGGGCCACTCGTTACTGGCGCGCATCGCGCGAAGGTTGAGGGGTATATCGAAGCCGGTATCGCTGAGGGTGCAAAGCTGGTCGTTGATGGCCGTGGGCATCAGGTGGATGGGCATGAGCAAGGGTTTTTCCTTGGCGGCACGCTGTTCGACGATGTGCAGACTGGGATGAAGGTTTATCGGGAAGAGATTTTCGGGCCGGTGCTCTGTGTGGTTCGGGTTCCTGACTTTGCATCAGCGGTTGAGCTCATTAATGCTAATGAGTTTGCTAATGGGGTGGCGTGTTTCACTTCCGACGGCGGTGTGGCCAGAGCGTTTTCTCGGCAGATTCAGATTGGGATGGTCGGCATTAATGTTCCTATTCCTGTGCCTATGGCCTGGCATTCTTTTGGTGGGTGGAAGAGGTCGTTGTTTGGGGATCATCATGCCTACGGCGAAGAAGGGGTGAGGTTTTACACTCGGTATAAGAGCATCATGCAGCGGTGGCCCGATAGTATTGCTAAGGGGGCTGAGTTTACGATGCCTGTGGCTAAGTAGGTTTTTTGGGTTTGCCTGCGGCGTTTGGTTGGTGTTCCTACCGCGTTGGCCTTTCCTTGCATTCTTATCGGTCTATTAGCTTCGCCCCTGTGCGGGGCGGCACTTACTTTCTTTGCCGCCGCAAAGAAAGTAAGCAAAGAAAGCGGGCTCACACCGCTAGCTTGTAGGTGTCCATCACTTGTGTGAACGCGGAGTGGTCCGAAGACGAGTTCGTCCCTCGCGCCGCCCACGTTAGTGACACGGGGCTCATTCATCCCGCCAGCGCACTGCATGCGCGGCGGATGGGTCTGCGAATGGTGGGGTGCCAGATCTATCTGGTTTGCCAGCGCGACGAAGTGTTGGGATGCCAAGTCTAGCTGGTGGCGATAGCGGGACTAAGTTTGGATAACTAAACAGGAAAGTTACAAAGCGAGCGGATCGACGAGGAGTTATGCCGATCGGCGGGGCGCGTAGCGCGATGCTGGAGCGGATGAGTGCTTTGTCACTAACGGGGGTGGTGCGAGAGGAGGTCTTGTCTTGGGCCGTTCCCGTTAGCAGACCGAGATGGCTCACTAAGAGCTAGCGGAGTGAAGCCCGCTTTCTTTGCTTACTTTCTTTGCGGCGGCAAAGAAAGTAAGTGCCGCCCCGCACAGGGGCGAAGCTAATAGACCGATAAGAAAGCAAGGAAAGGCCAACACCGCAGGAACACCGACTAGCGCCGCGCAGGCAAAAGGAATCACCTTCCGCTTGAACACACGGCGGAAGCCGACCAAAGCCGAATGCCACGAACGGTGGCTCGACAAGGAGACAAAGGGTGAGTACTCACAGCAACACAGGCCCGCGCAGCGCGAGCACGAGAACGCTTGAAGGCGAGTTCGACTACATCATAGTGGGCGCCGGCACAGCCGGCTGTGTCCTGGCAAACCGCCTGAGCGAAGACCCAGAAATCTCAGTACTTCTACTAGAAGCCGGCGGCAAAGACGACTACCACTGGATCCACATCCCGGTAGGATACCTCTACTGCATAGGCAACCCCCGCACCGACTGGCTCTACAAAACCCGGGAAGAACCCGGCCTGAACGGCCGCTCCCTCTCATATCCCCGCGGCAGAGTCCTCGGCGGCAGCTCCTCAATCAACGGCATGATCTACATGCGCGGCCAGCGCGAAGACTACGACGAATGGGCTCGCGTCACCAATGACCCAGCATGGTCCTGGTCCAACGTCCTCCCCATCTTCAAACGCAGCGAGGACTACTACGGCGGAGCCAACGAATCCCACGGCGCCGGCGGCCCGTGGCGCGTCGAAAAGCAGCGCCTCAAATGGAAAATCCTCGAAACCTTCTCGCAAGCCGCTCAACAAACTGGCATCCCCGCCACCGATGACTTCAATCGCGGTGACAACGCCGGTGTCGGCTACTTCGATGTCAACCAGAAACGCGGCATCCGTTGGAACGCGTCCAAGGCCTTTCTGCGCCCCGCGCTCAAACGCCCCAATCTGACCATCATCACCGGCGCCCTCACGCAGCGCGTCGTGTTCGATGGGCGCCGCTGCACCGGTGTCGAATATCGCGGCAATGACACCGATTATTTCGCCAAGGCCCGCTGTGAAGTCATCCTCAGCGCCGGCGCGGTCAACTCGCCGCAATTGCTCGAACTCTCCGGGATCGGCAACGGCGTGCGGCTGCAAAACCTCGGTATCGATGTCGTTCAGGATCTGCCCGGCGTCGGTGAGAATCTCCAGGATCATCTGCAGTTGCGCATGGCGTACAAGGTCGATGGCGTGCGCACCCTCAATACCGCTTCCGCACACTGGTGGGGCAAGCTCATGATCGGTCTGCAGTACGCGCTGTTTCAAAGCGGACCGATGTCGATGTCGCCGTCCCAGCTCGGTGCGTTTGCGAAATCGGATCCCGATGACCGCGCGCTCACGCGGCCCGATCTCGAGTATCACGTGCAGCCTCTCTCGCTCGATCGCTTCGGCGAGCCGCTGCATCGCTTCAACGCGTTCACCGCGTCGGTGTGCCAGCTACGTCCCACCTCGCGCGGCAGTATTCATATCACCTCGCCCGAGGCCGATTCGCCGCCGCTGATCGCGCCTGACTATCTGTCCACCGATTACGACCGGCATGTCGCCGCCAATGCGTTGCGTCTCACCCGGCGCATTGCTGCTGCGCCTGCACTGGCCCCGTATCGGCCGCAGGAAATTCTCCCGGGTATCGAGTTTCAAACCGAGGAAGAGCTTCAGCAGGCTGCCAGTAAGGTGGGTACGACCATCTTTCATCCGGTCGGCACCTGCCGCATGGGTACCGCGGACGATCCCGCGGCCGTCGTCGACCAGCGCCTGCGTGTAATCGGAGTCGAGGGTTTGCGTGTAGTCGATGCTTCGGTCATGCCCACGATCACCTCCGGCAACACCAACTCGCCGACGCTCATGATCGCCGAGCGCGCGAGCGACATGATTCGCGAGGATCGTCGCGCGCGCCTTGTTGCGCAGGCGTCGCCGAGCCCTTCGGCGGCGTCGATGTCCATTGCGTGACAGGCAAGCCCGGAGCGCGCCGCGGCTTGCCGGCGCGCTCCACATACTAAGTGCAAATCCCAATGAATGCGCTGCATCATTGGCGCGACAATGGCGCCATGCTGCGTGGGTCACCATGGATTACCGTCCGCATTGGTGCAGCACGCCAACGATCGACACGGGGGTGTCGTCGCCATCACACGTCGCGCAGCCTCTGGCGCGGAAGATCGTAGTGCTTCGCCTCACCTCGCATGGAAGGGAACATGATTCTCGGCGATACGATTCTCGAAACGCGCGGGCTAACGAGGGAGTTCAAGGGCTTTGTCGCCGTCAATGGCGTCAACCTGCGCGTACGCCGTGGCTCGATTCATGCGTTGATCGGCCCGAACGGCGCCGGTAAAACCACTTGCTTCAATCTGTTGACCAAATTTCTTGTGCCCACCTCCGGGCAGATCGTCTACAACGGTGTCGACATTACGCGCGAACGGCCGGCAGAAATCGCCCGGCGCGGCATCATTCGCTCGTTTCAGATTTCTGCCGTATTTCCACATTTGACGGCATTGCAGAACGTGCGCATCGGTTTGCAGCGCGCCTTGGGCACCGCATTTCACTTCTGGAAGAGCGAGCGCTCGCTGCATCAACTCGATGACCGCGCCATGGATCTGCTGACTCAGGTCGGTTTGACCGATTTCGCCGACGTGCCAACGGTCGAGTTGTCGTATGGCCGCAAGCGTGCCCTCGAAATCGCCACCACGCTCGCGATGGAACCGGAACTGATGCTGCTCGACGAGCCGACCCAGGGCATGGGACACGAAGACGTCGATCGCGTTACCGCGCTGATCAAGAAGGTCTCGAGCGGCCGCACCATCCTGATGGTCGAACACAACATGAACGTGATTGCCGGCATCTCCGATACGATCACCGTTCTGCAGCGCGGCGAGGTGCTCGCCGAGGGCACCTACGCGGAAGTATCGAAGAGTCCGCTCGTGATGCAAGCCTATATGGGCAGTGCCGATGTCACGCTCGCCGGAGCGCACGCATGAATACGATTGCGGAGCGGGAGAACGTCGAAGTGAGCGAGGTCGCGAACGCAGAGCCCGCACTGGAGATCGCGGGTCTGCAGGCTTGGTACGGCGAATCCCACATATTGCATGGAGTCGACCTGACCGTGAACCGCGGTGAGGTCGTTACGCTGCTGGGCCGCAATGGCGCCGGGCGCACGACTACGCTGCGCGCGATCATGGGGCTCACCGGCCGGCGTACCGGTTCGATTCGTGTCGGTGGGCGCGAGACGATCGACATGCCGACCCATCGCATCGCGCATTGCGGCATTGGCTATTGCCCGGAAGAGCGCGGCATCTTTTCGAGCCTCTCATGTGAAGAGAACCTGTTGCTGCCGCCGCCGGTCGGCGACACCGCGCACATGATGTCGCTCGATGAAATCTACGCGATGTTCCCGAACCTGCAGGAACGCCGCATGAGCCAGGGCACGCGGCTCTCGGGAGGGGAGCAGCAGATGCTGGCGGTGGCCCGCATCCTGCGCACCGGCGCGAACCTGTTGTTGCTCGACGAAATCTCCGAGGGCCTCGCACCTGTCATCGTGCAGGCGCTCGCGCGCATGATCGTGACGCTCAAGGCGCGCGGCTACACGGTCGTGATGGTCGAACAGAATTTCCGCTTTGCCGCGCCGCTCGCCGACCGCTTCTACGTGATGGAGCATGGCGGCATCGTCGAGCACTTCGGCGCCAGCGAACTCGAAAGCAAGATGCCGGCGCTGCACGACCTGCTGGGCGTCTAGGCTATAGCGATAGCCGCCTGATTGCCTCTGATAACCACAAGCAAGGAAACAAGGAGACAGCAATGAAAATGAAAACCCTCGCGCGACTTTCGGCATTCTGCTTTGCAGCCGCGGCCAGCGCCGCGCTGACGATGGGTAGCGCGCGAGCCGCCGACGACGCAGTCAAGATCGGCTTCATCACGGATATGTCGGGCCTGTACGCCGATATCGACGGGCAGGGCGGCCTCGAAGCGATCCGCATGGCGGTGGCCGACTTCGGCGGCAAGGTCAACGGCAAGCCGATCCAGGTCGTGTACGCAGACCATCAGAACAAGGCCGATATCGCCGCCTCGCGGGCACGCGAGTGGTTCGACCGCGACGGCGTCGACATGCTGATCGGCGGCACCAACTCGGCCACGGGTCTGTCGATGAATCAGGTGGCGGGCGAAAAGCACAAGGTCTTTATCAGTATCGGCGCGGGCGCTGATACGCTGACCAATGAACAATGCACGCCGTACACGGTGCACTACGCGTACGACACGACTGCGCTCGCCAAGGGCACCGGTTCGGCGGTGACCAAGCAGGGCGGCAAGACGTGGTTCTTCCTGACGGCTGACTACGCGTTCGGCAAGGCGCTTGAGAAGGCTACGTCGGACGTGGTGAAGGCCAATGGCGGCCAGGTGCTCGGCGAAGTGCGGCATCCGTTGTCGGCGTCGGACTTCTCGTCGTTCCTGCTGCAGGCGCAGGCGTCGAAGGCACAGGTGTTGGGCCTCGCCAACGCCGGTGGCGACACCATCAACTCGATCAAGGCGGCCAAGGAATTCGGCATCACGAAGACCATGAAGCTCGCGGCGCTGCTGATCTTTATCGACGATATCCACAGCCTCGGTCTCGAGACGACGCAAGGCCTCGTGCTGACCGACTCCTGGTACTGGAACAAGGACGCCACCGCACGCAAGTGGTCTGAGCGCTACTTCGACAAGATGAAGAAGATGCCGTCGAGCCTGCAGGCCGCCGACTACTCGGCCACCATGACCTATCTGAAGGCGGTGCAGACGGTCGGCTCGACCGACCCGGACAAGATCATGGCGCAACTGAAGAAGACGAAGATCGACGACTTCTATGCCAAGGGCTACATCCGTGAGGACGGCAGCATGATTCACGACATGTATCTGATGCAGGTGAAGACGCCGGCCGAATCGAAAGAACCGTGGGACTACTACAAGATCACTGCGACCATTCCGGGCGAGCAGGCGTTCACGACCAAGGCGGAAACGCGCTGCGCGTTGTGGAAATGAAGCGTGGCTAATAAAGCGGTCTGCCCGCCGGCCCAGGGCGGCGTGGCAGGCGCAAGCGTTCTTCACGGCGTGGCAGGCGCAAGCGTTCTTCATACTGCGCGCGGACTGTGTTTGGGGAGCCGCGCGTGGCCGCATCGCGCGCGTCTCGATCTCACCTTGACGATGGTTTAAGGGTTAAGGGCTAAGGGGTTCAATGGAAATCTTTGGCATTCCGCTCTCGGCGATGCTGAGCCAATTGCTGCTCGGGCTCGTGAACGGCTCGTTCTACGCAATCCTCAGCCTCGGCCTCGCGATCATCTTCGGCCTGCTCAACGTGATCAACTTCGCGCACGGCGCGTTGTTCATGCTTGGCGCGATGCTCACGTGGATGGGGCTGTCGTATTTCAACCTGCCGTACTGGGTGATGATCGTGCTCGCGCCGCTGCTGGTCGGCGCGTTCGGCATTCTGATCGAACGCTCGATGCTGCGCTGGCTGTACAAGCTCGACCACCTGTACGGCCTCTTGCTGACCTTCGGGCTTACGCTGGTGGTGGAGGGCGTATTCCGTTCGATCTACGGCTCGTCCGGCCAACCCTACGATGTGCCCGAGGCGCTCTCCGGCGCAACCAATCTCGGCTTCATGTTCCTGCCGAATTACCGGGCATGGGTGGTGGCGGCTTCGCTGGTGGTCTGCTTCGCCACGTGGTTTGTGATCGAGAAGACGCGCCTCGGCGCCTATCTGCGCGCGGGCACCGAGAACCCGAAACTGGTGGAGGCGTTCGGCGTCAACGTGCCCTTGATGATCACGCTGACTTACGGCTTCGGCGTGGCGCTTGCGGCGTTTGCCGGCGTGCTTGCCGCCCCGGTGATCCAGGTGTCGCCGCTGATGGGGCAGCCGATGATCATCACCGTGTTCGCGGTGGTGGTGATCGGCGGGATGGGCTCGATCATGGGCTCGATTCTCACCGGCTTGCTGCTCGGCGTGATCGAAGGGTTCACGCGGGTGTTCTACCCCGAAGCGTCGGCGACTGTCGTCTTCGTCATAATGGCGCTGGTGTTGCTGGTGCGCCCGGCGGGTCTTTTCGGCAAGGAAAAGTGATGCAAAGAAAAGCGCTCTACGGCCTGCTGCTGCTCGTGCTGATTGCAGTGCCGTTCATTGGCATCTATCCGTTGTTCGTGATGAAGGTGCTGTGCTTCGCGCTGTTTGCCGCGGCCTTCAACCTGTTGATCGGCTACACGGGCTTGTTGTCGTTCGGGCACGCCATGTTTCTGGGCATGGCCGGCTATACCACCGGCTATGCGATCCAGACGCTCGGCTATTCGCCGGAACTGGGCGTGCTCGCCGGCACGGCGGCGGCGACCTTGCTCGGGCTGATTGTTGGCATCTTCGCCATCCGGCGTCAGGGCATTTACTTCGCCATGGTGACGCTCGCGCTCGCGCAGATGGTCTACTTCGTGTTTCTGCAGGCGCCGTTCACGCAGGGCGAAGACGGCCTGCAGGGCGTGCCGCGCGGCAAGCTGTTCGGCTTGCTGAACCTGTCGTCGGATGTGGTGCTTTACTACGTCGTGCTGGTGGTGATGGTGCTGATGTTCCTGCTGATCGTGCGTATCGTGCACTCGCCGTTCGGCCAGGTGCTGGTGGCCATCAAGGAGAACGAGCCGCGGGCGGTCTCGCTCGGCTACGATACCGACCGCTTCAAGCTGCTCGCCTTCGTGTTGTCGGCAGGCATCGCCGGGCTGGCGGGTTCGCTGAAGGTGCTGGTGCTCGGCTTCGAAACCTTGAGCGACGCGTACTGGACCATGTCGGGCCTCGTGATCCTGATGACGCTGGTGGGTGGCATGGGCACCTTGTTCGGGCCGCTGCTGGGTGCGGCGCTGATTGTGGCGCTCGAAGACCGGTTGGGTGACATCGGCGGCGCGCTGGCATCGGTGACCGGGGTGCAATGGTTCAATTCGCTGGGCGAATCGGCCACCATCGTGACGGGCCTGATCTTTATCGCTTGTGTGCTGGCGTTCCGGCGCGGGATAGTCGGCGAGATCGTGGCGCGGGTCCGGCCGCTGCGGGCATGAGCTTTAACAGGTCAAAGTGCTTCGGTGTCCGATATAAAGGCGAATAAATAGGGCCGCGCGATTGGCGAGCCCAGGCTGCCTCTAGATGCTTCACATCTGCCCCAATACAGTGCTGCGATGCACCACTAGGGTAAATGCTAGTTGTCCGGAAGGGAGCGGTTGTTTAATCTTCACGCAGTTCTGATGAACACCGAATTTGCAGGTGGAGAACGAGGAGACAATGAGGCACTAAGTGCCCAGACGAAAGCGCTGTTGGATATTGATCCAACAGCGCTTTTTATTTGTCTTTTCATAAAGCCGGCAATTCTGTTTTTCGTATTTTCCTCTGCTTCGTTCTGCGCATTTTCCGCCGGTTTTCCCACGCATTTTTCCTGATCACTCGGCCCTTATTTTTTAGCGCCGCCGACCCCGCTGTTTACCCCTCTGAGGCTTGCAAAACGCTTGCCGCAGGCCTCTTGCGTCCGCTACACTCGCCATTCACCGACCGTTGAGTCGGGGTTTATTTAGGCAGATTCACCTTCAAACGAATCACGGGGCAGCATGAGAAGCAGGATGAATTCGGCATGGTGGGCAATGAATGCGGCATTGATTGCAGCCGACATGCCGGCTTCACATGACATCTGCAAGATGAGCGCGAACGACTCAACGGGTTTGGAGCAGCGGGCGCGCGTCATGGCGCACGGGCTCGACGGTACGTTTGATCTCGTCGGCTGCTGCTGAGCGAAGGCGAATTAGCGAATCTGAACCAGACACAAGGCGCGTGCAGTTGACGCGCCTTTTTTGTTGCACGCGCGAGATGGCGGGTCCGTGGCGTGCGACGGCTGCAGGGAAAACCATGCTAGGCACATCAGAACCCGACCAATAGATTCAGACACTCGGCCCACGAGCCGGATAACAGATAGGCGCATCAAGCGTTTGGAGACAGGCAATGAAAAAGACAAAGCAGTGGGCACGCACGGCCATCGCGCTGGCGTTGGTATGCGGTACGAGCGCGGCGCTGGCGCAGGTAAAGATCGGGGTGACGCTCTCGACAACGGGACCGGCAGCGTCGCTTGGGATTCCCGAGAAGAACACCATTGCATTGCTGCCGCAGGAGATTGGCGGCAAGAGCGTGCAATACATCGTGCTCGACGACGCATCCGACACGAGCAAGGCCGTACAGAACACGCATAAGCTGATCGACGAGGATCACGTCGACGCGATTATCGGTTCGACGGTCACGCCGAATTCGCTGGCGATGCTCGACGTGGTCTCGCAAGGCAAGACGCCGATGATCTCTTTGGCGGCTTCGGCGGCGATCATCGCGCCGATGGATGCGAAGCGCGAATGGGCCTTTAAGACGCCGCAGAACGACAGCCTGATGGCCGATGCGATCGCCGGCTATATGGAGAAGCACGGCGTCAAGACGGTCGGCTTCATCGGCTTCTCGGATGCGTATGGCGAGAGCTGGTACACCGTGTTCAGCGCCGCCGCGGCCGCACATCACCTGAAGCTCGTCGCCAATGAGCGCTACAACCGCACCGATGCATCCGTCACCGGCCAGGTGCTGAAGACGATGTCCGCGAATCCCGATGCTGTATTGATCGCCGGTTCCGGCACGCCGGCGGCGCTGCCTGCCAGGACGCTGAAAGAGCGCGGCTACAAGGGCAAGATCTATCAGACCCACGGCGTCGCCAACAACGATTTCCTGCGCGTGTGCGGAAAGGACTGCGAAGGCGAGCTGCTGCCGGCCGGCCCGATTCTGGTGGCTGACCAGTTGCCGGATTCGAATCCGGTGAAGCAGTCGTCCGAGGCGTACAAGAACGCCTATGAGAAGGCGTATGGCGTGGGCTCGGTGGCGACCTTCGGCGGTCATGCATGGGATGCCGGCCAGATGTTGCAGCGGGCGATTCCGGAGGCGTTGAAGAAGGGGCAGCCGGGCACCGAGGCGTTCCGTGTGGCATTGCGTGACGCGCTTGCCAACGTCAAGGAACTGCCGCTCTCGCACGGCATCATGAACACCACGGCGACCGATCACAACGGCCTCGACAACCGCGCACGCGTGATCGTCGAGGTCGTCGACGGCAAGTGGAAGCTGCAAGCCGAGTAACGCGTTTCATCGCGCGAGGCACGCGTCTCTTGCGTCCCTCGCGCACAGCGTGCGGTGGATGACGCCGCACGGCCATTCTGTTCGATGACAATGACCTGAACCGCCGCACCGCACCGTGCTCATAAACGGTGCGGTGCGGCGCACGGGTCGTGCCGCTGTGCCGCAGTCGAACTGCGCTGCTTTCCGGCGGGCTGTCTGTCTTGCCGTCATCTCCCGCCATGACGGTTTCCCATGCAACTTATTGCGGTCGATTTCGACGTTTCAGGACGAGGAAGTATGGATCTATCTATTGCGGCGATCCTCGCGCAGGACGGCATCACCACTGGGGCGATTTACGCGTTGCTCGCGCTCGCCCTGGTGCTGGTGTTTTCCGTGACGCGGGTCATCTTCATTCCGCAGGGCGAGTTCGTCTCGTACGGCGCGCTGACGCTCGCGGCACTACAGTCGCAGAAGTTTCCGGCCACGTGCTGGTTGCTGATGGCGATGGGGGCAGCGTGCTTCGTGGTCGAGACCGCGGGGCTCGTGCGGCATCCGGAGCGGCGCACTCAAGCGGCCCGCACGCTGGTGATGCTCGCAGCGAAATACCTGCTGTTTCCGGCCGCTGTCTATGCGGTGACGCATGGCCTGTTCGCGCAACCCTTGCCGATGCTCGCGCAGATTGCATTGACGCTGCTGATCGTGATTCCGATGGGGCCGTTCGTGTACCGCCTGGCCTTCGAGCCGATCGCCGAGGGCACGACGCTGCTGCTACTGATCGTGGCGGTGGCGGTGCACTTTGCGATGGTCGGCCTCGGTCTCGTGATGTTCGGAGCGGAAGGCTCGCGCACCAACGCATTCTCGGACGCCACCTTCAACCTGGGCAGTCTGTCGATCTCCGGGCAGAGCGTATGGGTGGTCGGCACGGCGGTGGTGTTGATCGTGGCGCTGTATCTTTACTTCGACCGGTCGATCTCGGGTAAGGCGTTGCGCGCGACTTCGGTCAACCGCGTCGGCGCACGGCTGGTCGGCATCGGCACGACTCAGGCCGGCAGGCTCGCGTTCACGCTCGCAGCAGGGCTCGGAGCGCTGTGCGGCATCCTTGTCGCACCCTTGACCACCATCTACTACGACTCCGGCTTCCTGATCGGTCTGAAGGGCTTTGTGGGGGCCATCATCGGCGGGCTGGTCAGCTATCCGCTCGCGGCTGCCGGCTCGGTGCTGGTGGGCCTGCTGGAGTCGTATTCGTCGTTCTGGGCGAGTGCCTATAAGGAAGTCATTGTGTTCACGCTGATCATCCCGGTGCTGCTGTGGCGCAGTCTTGCCAGCCCGCACGCGGAAGAGGACGAGGAGTGACACGATGAAACGCATCATGCAAAACAAGTTCTTCTGGTTGTTCCTCGTGGTGATGTTCGCGCTGCCGGTGCTGCCGCAGCCGCTTCATGTGCCCGAGTACTGGGTGACGCTGCTCAATTACATCGGCCTGTATGCGATCGTGGCGATTGGTCTGGTGCTGCTGACGGGCATCGGCGGCATGACGAGCTTTGGGCAGGCGGCGTTTGTCGGCGTCGGCGCCTATACGACCGCGTTTCTGACGACGCAGTACGGCGTTTCGCCCTGGCTCGCGCTGATCGTCGGCGTGGTGCTGACCGCGCTGATCGCGCTGATGCTCGGCGCAGTGACGATGCGGCTCTCAGGACATTTCTTGCCGCTCGGCACGATTGCGTGGGGGCTCGCGCTGTTCTACCTGTTCGGCAATCTGGACATTCTCGGCAAGTACGACGGCATCAACGGCATTCCTGTGCTCAACGTGTTCGGCATCAACCTGGAATCGGGACGCCATATCTACTACCTGATCTGGGTGGTGGTGCTCGGCGCGGTGGTGTCCGTTCAGAACCTGCTTAATAGCCGGCCCGGTCGGGCGATTCGCGCGCTGCGCGGCGGCGGCGCGATGGCAGAAGCGATGGGCGTCAACACGGCATGGATGCGCGTGGTGATCTTTATCTACGCCGCCGTGCTGGCGTCTATCTCCGGTTTCCTCTACGCGCATCTGCAGCGCGCAGTGAATCCGACGCCGTTCGGTCTGAACCACGGCATCGAGTTTCTGTTCATGGCGGTGGTGGGTGGCGTCTCGCACGTCTGGGGCGCGGTGCTCGGTGCGGCGATCCTGACCATCCTGCAGGACTACCTGCAGACGTTGCTGCCCAAGCTGCTGGGGGAGAGCGGTAACTTCGAAGTGATTGTGTTCGGCGTGCTGATGGTGTTGCTGCTGCAGTACGCGCGGCAGGGTGTGTGGCCGTTCGTGGCGCGCCTCTTTCCACGTGGACCGCAGGCTCATGTGCCGGACCAGGCTGAGCCGTTGCCGCAGCGCAGCAAGCCGGCGGCCGGTGAAACGCTTTTGACCGTGGATAAGGCGCGCAAGCAGTTTGGCGGTCTGGTGGCGGTGAACGACGTCAGCTTCGAGGTGAAGGCGGGGCAGATCATCGGCCTGATTGGACCGAACGGGGCGGGCAAGTCGACCACCTTCAACCTCGTGACCGGCGTGCTGCGGGCAACCAGCGGCGAGATCACGTTCCGCGGCGAACGGATCGACGCGCTGACCTCGCGTCAGATCGTCAAGCGTGGCATTGGCCGCACGTTCCAGCACGTCAAGCTGCTGCCCGGCATGAGCGTGCTGGAGAACGTGGCGATCGGCGCGCATCTGCGCGGTCATGCCGGTGTCTGGCGCAGTGTCGCCAAGCTGAACGGTGCGGAAGAAGGGCGTCTGATGGCGGAAGCGGCCCGGCAGATCCGCCGCGTGGGACTTGAGGCCCATATGTACGACGAGGCGGGGAGTCTGGCTCTGGGGCAGCAGCGGATTCTGGAAATCGCCCGTGCCCTGTGCTGCGACCCGACGCTGCTGTTGCTCGACGAACCGGCGGCCGGTCTGCGCTATCAGGAAAAGCAGCAGCTCGCCGGCTTGCTGCGCAAGCTCAAGGAAGAGGGGATGAGCGTGCTGCTGGTCGAACACGACATGGATTTCGTGATGAATCTGACGGACCGGCTGGTGGTGATGGAGTTTGGGACGCGGATCGCGGAAGGCTTGCCGGAGGAGGTGCAGAAAGATCCGGCGGTCCTCGAAGCATACCTGGGTGGGGTGGACTGATGAGAACGATGATGAATTCCGCCGTGCCGATCCTGGACGTAGAGGGCTTATCGGTCCGCTACGGTAAGGTCGAAGCGCTGCATGGCGCCAGTATCAAGGTTAGGCCGGGGCAGATTGTCTCGGTGATTGGTCCGAACGGAGCGGGGAAGTCGACGCTGCTGAACGCGGTCATGGGCGCGTTGCCGGTGACCGGTCATGCAAAGGGTGCGATCGTCTATCACAGCGAGGATGTCAGCGCGGTACCCGTCGAAAAGCGGGTGGCGCGTGGCATGTGCCTGGTCCCGGAGAAGCGTGAGCTGTTCGCGACGATGAGTGTCGAAGACAACCTGGTGCTGGGGGCGTATCGGCGCAAGCGGGCGGGTGAGCGCAATTATCTCGACCAGCTTGAACCGGTCTTTACGCTGTTTCCGCGCTTGAAGGAGCGTCGCAAGCAGGCAGCCGGGACGTTGTCCGGTGGCGAGCGTCAGATGCTGGCAGTGGGCAGGGCGCTGATGGGCAAACCAGAGTTACTGATGCTCGACGAACCGAGCCTCGGGCTCGCGCCGCTGATCGTGAAGGAGATTTTTCACATCATTAGCGCGCTGCGTCAGACCGGGGTGGCGACGCTACTGATCGAGCAGAACGCGCGCGCGGCCCTGCAGATTTCCGACTACGGGTACGTTTTGGAGACTGGCGAGCTGGCGCTCGAGGGGCCGGCGGCCGATCTGGCGCAGAATCCTCGCGTGATCGAAACCTATCTCGGTTTAACGAAGAAGGTGGCGTAAAGCCTTCTGCTTCAACGGTTTGCAGGGAATCGAGCGGTGTGTTTCACGTGAAACACACCGCTTTTTTTGTGCCTTGGCCATTCGGACGAAATTCGGGCCAAAAGCGAACCCGCTATAATTCGCCCATACATTTTCCTTAGAAGGTTCACGCGGTGTCCCGGCGTGAGATCCGCGATGCTTTTTCCCACAGAATTTGACGTAATCGTCGTTGGCGGCGGCCATGCCGGCACCGAAGCCGCCTTGGCTTCCGCTCGCATGGGCAACAAGACGCTCCTGCTGACGCACAACATCGAAACCCTCGGCCAGATGAGCTGCAATCCGTCGATTGGCGGCATTGGCAAGGGCCATCTGGTGAAGGAAGTCGATGCGCTCGGCGGTGCGATGGCCGCAGCCACCGACGAGGGCGGTATCCAGTTCCGCATCTTGAATTCGTCTAAAGGTCCTGCCGTGCGGGCAACCCGCGCGCAGGCAGACCGACTGCTGTATAAGCAGGCCATCCGCCATCGCCTCGAGAATCAGCCGAACCTCTGGTTATTCCAGCAGGCAGTGGATGACCTGATGGTAGAGGGCGACCGGGTAGTGGGAGCGGTGACGCAGGTCGGGATTCGCTTCCGCTCACGCGCTGTCGTGCTGACGGCTGGAACCTTCCTCGACGGCAAGATTCACGTGGGTCTCAACAACTACACTGGTGGCCGTGCGGGCGATCCAGCTGCGGTGTCGTTGTCGGCGCGTCTCAAGGAGCTGAAACTGCCGCAAGGCCGGCTGAAGACGGGGACGCCGCCGCGTATCGACGGCCGCACGATCGATTTCTCGAAGCTCGAAGAGCAGCCGGGCGATCTGGATCCGGTTCCAGTGTTCTCGTTTCTGGGCCGCGTCGAGCAGCATCCGCGTCAGGTGCCGTGCTGGGTCACGCATACCAACGAGCGTACCCACGACATCATCCGCGGCGGGCTGGACCGGTCGCCGATGTACACGGGCGTCATCGAAGGGGTAGGGCCGCGCTATTGTCCGTCGATTGAGGACAAGATCCACCGGTTCGCGTCGAAGGAATCGCACCAGATCTTCCTCGAACCGGAAGGCCTGACGACCAACGAGTTCTACCCCAACGGGATCTCCACCAGCCTGCCGTTCGATGTGCAACTGGAACTGGTTCGCTCGATGGTCGGCCTCGAGCACGCGCACATTCTGCGTCCGGGCTACGCGATCGAGTACGACTATTTCGATCCGCGCGGCCTGAAGGCATCGCTGGAAACCAAGGTGATCAACGGGCTGTTCTTCGCCGGCCAGATCAATGGCACGACCGGCTATGAAGAGGCCGCGGCGCAAGGTCTGCTGGCTGGGATCAATGCGGGTCTGCATGTGCAGGGCAGGGATGCATGGTGCCCGCGCCGCGATCAGGCTTACCTCGGCGTGCTGGTCGACGATCTGGTGACGCAAGGCGTATCGGAGCCGTACCGGATGTTCACGAGCCGTGCCGAGTATCGCTTGAGCCTGCGTGAAGACAATGCGGATATGCGTCTGACGGAGATTGGCCGCGAACTCGGCGTGGTGGATGACGCCCGCTGGGATGCGTTCAGCCGCAAGCGCGACGCTGTTTCACGTGAAACAGAGCGCCTGCGTACGACGTGGGTGAATCCGAAGTCGTTGTCCGCGGAAGAGGCGACCGCCTTGCTCGGCAAGCCAATCGACCATGAATACAGCCTCGCCGATCTGCTGCGCCGTCCGGGTGTGACGTATGACGGCGTATGCGGTTTGCGCGAAGGCGCCTGTGCACCGGCCGAAATCTTGGCTGACGACGAGGTTCTGCTGGCGCAGATCAAGGAACAGATCGAGATCGGCATCAAGTATCAAGGCTATATCGAGCGTCAGGCTGGGGAAATCGAGCGCAACGAGTCGCACGAGAACACCCGTTTGCCGGAAGGGCTGGACTACGCCGAAGTGCGCGGTCTTTCTTTCGAGGCACGCCAGAAGCTGACTCAATTCCGCCCGGAAACCATCGGCCAGGCATCGCGCATTTCCGGCATCACGCCGGCTGCGATCTCGCTGTTGATGGTTCACCTGAAGCGTGGTCTCGGCCGTCGCTCGACCAAACCCGCCGGTACCGCCGATAGCGGCACCGACTCCACGCCGGTGACGCAATGACGGCTCGGCAGAAGGGGTTCGGCGGCGCGGACAGCAGGGAAGCGCTGGGGGCGTTGCTCACCGAGGGTGTCCAGGAACTGGGCCTCGATCTGAGCGATGCCCAGCAAGGCAAGCTGCTCGACTATGTTGCTTTGCTCGCCAAGTGGAATGCCGTGTACAACCTCACGGCCATCCGCGATCCGCGGCAAATGCTGATTCAGCACATTCTGGATTCGCTTTCCATCGTGCCGCATCTCAGCGGTCTCGGTCCGTCGTCTGCGCTCGACGTCGGTTCCGGCGGTGGGCTGCCGGGCATCGTGATGGCGATCGTCTTGCCTGACTGGACGGTGACGCTCAACGACATCGTTCACAAAAAGACAGCATTCCAGGCACAAGCTAAGGCGGAACTCGGCCTGACCAACCTCTCGGTGGTGACCGGCCGCGTCGAAACGCTGAAGCCTGGCGTAGAAGTGCCGGCAAAGTTTGATGTAATCGTCTCGCGCGCATTCGCAGAGCTCGCGGATTTCGTTACACTGGCCCGTCATCTGGTTGCCGAGCAGGGCGCGATCTGGGCCATGAAGGGTGTGCGCCCCGACGGCGAGATCGAACGGCTGCCGCAAGGCTCCCACGCGAAACAGATCATCCGGCTCAAGGTGCCGGCGCTCGACGCCGAACGCCATCTCGTCGAGGTGGTGCTGGACGGTGATAGCTCAGCCGCGAGTTGAGCCACGGCGAACCGAACACAAAAGCATTCCAATTCATCCAGGCAGCAAAAAGGGACACACCAACGATGGCAAAAATCTTCTGCGTTGCGAACCAGAAGGGCGGCGTCGGCAAGACGACGACAACGGTCAATCTCGCCGCGAGCCTCGCATCGCAGGGACAACGTGTCCTGCTCATCGACCTGGACCCGCAGGGTAATGCCACGATGGGCAGCGGTATCGACAAGGCTGCCTGTGCGAATACCGTCTACGAAGTGCTGGTGGATGGCGTGGCCGTGGCCGACGCCCGCGTGCGGCCCGAAGCGGTCTCGTACGATGTACTGCCGGCCAACCGCGAGCTGGCGGGTGCCGAAGTCGAACTGGTCAATGTACCGAATCGCGAACGTCAGTTGAAAGACGCGCTGGCGCTGGTGCTAGGCGAATACGACTTTGTGCTGATCGACTGCCCGCCGGCCTTGTCGCTGCTCACCCTCAACGGTCTGTGCGCCGCGCATGGCGTGGTGATCCCGATGCAGTGCGAGTACTTCGCACTGGAAGGGCTGTCGGACCTGGTCAATACGATCAAGCAGGTGCACGCAAACCTCAACCGCGATCTGAAGGTGATCGGCCTCTTGCGCGTGATGTTCGATCCGCGCATCACGCTGCAACAACAGGTCTCGGATCAATTGAAAGAGCACTTTGGCGACAAGGTGTTCGACGTCGTCATTCCGCGCAACGTCCGTCTTGCCGAGGCGCCGAGCTACGGGCTGCCGGGCGTGGTGTTCGACCGGGCCTCGCGCGGCGCGCAGGCCTATGTGCAATTCGGCGCGGAAATGATTGAACGGGTACGCGCGATCTGACGCGCGAGCATGGATAAATGGGACCGCCCGGCGTTTTCCTGAAAGGAAGCACGATGAATGCAGCAGTAGCAAGAAAGAAGGGATTGGGCCGCGGGCTGGAGGCTTTGCTCGGCGGTAGCGCGGACATCACCGAGGCGGTGAAGATCGACAGCGCGCCGCACGTGCTGCCGCTCGGCAAGCTGCAGGCCGGCAAGTACCAGCCGCGTACGCGCATGGACGAAGGCGCGCTGCAGGAACTGGCCGCGAGCATTCGCGCGCAAGGCTTGATGCAACCGATCCTCGTGCGCCCGGTCTCGGCGGACAAGTACGAAATCATCGCCGGCGAACGGCGTTTCCGCGCGGCGCGTCTGGCTGGCCTCGACGAAGTGCCGGTGCTGGTGCGGGATGTGCCCGATCAGGCCGCAGCCGCGATGGCGCTGATCGAGAACATTCAGCGCGAAGACCTGAATCCGCTGGAAGAGGCGCAGGGCATCCAGCGCCTGCTCGACGAATTCGGCTTTACGCATGAGCAGGCGGCCGAGTCGGTAGGGCGCTCGCGCAGTGCGGTGTCGAACCTGCTGCGTCTGTTGAATCTGGCCAGCCCCGTGCAGACGATGCTGCTGGCCGGCGATCTCGACATGGGCCATGCCCGCGCCCTGCTGGCGGTGGACGCCGCCACGCAGATCACGCTCGCCAACCAGGTGGTCAACAAGCGCATGTCGGTGCGTGAAACCGAAAAGCTGGTGACCACGACCACCAAGGCGGTGCCGGCGGTCAAGGCGAAGGCGAACAACGACGGCGGCCGCGATACGCGCCGCCTCGAAGAAGAGTTGTCGGATCTGCTGGCCGCAACGGTCAAGATCAAGCTCGGCCGCCGCGGACGCGGCCAGGTGCTGGTGGACTTCGGCGACCTCGACGCGCTCGAGGGCATCCTCGTCCGCCTGCGCGGCAGCGCCACCGCCTGAGCGGTAGAGCGTTGTGACGTTTGCCGCGCGCGAGTCCGAAACCGCCAGAAGTAGCCCGCTGCGAAAGCTGATCGCCCTTGCGACGAAAGAGCCGGTGCTGTCGGTTCTCGTCGTCGCACTGATCGCGCTGCAGTGCCTGCACCCGCGCCCGTGGCGCTCGTTGCCGGGGCTCGTGGACTGGCAAACCGTCCTGACACTAGCAGGACTCCTGATCTTAACCAAGGCCATCGAATTATCAGGATTCCTGATGTGGATGGCGCACCGTGTCATCCACTCCATCCACTCGGAACGGGGCCTCGCCTTTTTACTGATCGGGCTGGCGGCAGCGCTCTCTACATTGCTAACCAATGACGTCGCATTGTTCGTTGTGGTCCCGCTCACCTTGTCGTTGCATGAACTCACGCCGCTGCCGCTCAAGCGCCTTGTGATCTTCATCGCGTTGTCGGTGAATGCGGGCTCGGTCCTGACGCCGCTCGGCAATCCGCAAAACCTTTTTCTCTGGCAAACCAGCGGCGTCTCATTTGGCGGCTTCGTCTGGGGCCTGGCTCAATTGTGCGCCGCCTTGATGGCGATGCTTTACCTGCTGGCGGCGTTCAGCTTCCGCGCAACGCCGCTTGATCTCTCGAAAGACGCCGTCCCCCACGATGTCGACCGGCGGCTAGTCGGCGTCGCCACATTGCTGTTTGTCGCCTTCGTGCTGCTGGCCGACTCGCACCATGCCGGCATCGGACTCGTGGGCGTCATGGGCGGCTTCCTGCTGTGGCGCCGCGAGATCGTGCTGAAGATCGACTGGCTGCTGCTGCTGATCTTCGTGTTCATGTTCGTCGTGTTGCGCAGCGTCGCGGCGCTGCCGTGGGTGCATGAGGTGGTCGGCCAATTGGGCCTTTCTACGTCGCTGCGCGCTTTTGCCGCAGGGGCCGTTCTGTCGCAAGGGATCAGCAATGTCCCGGCAGCGATCATGCTCGCCGAGTTCACCAAGGACTGGCGTGCCCTGGCATTCGGTGTCAGCGTGGGCGGCTTCGGTATCGCGATTGGATCGCTCGCCAATCTGATCGCCGTGCGTTTGTCGAAGCAGCGCGGCATGTGGTTGCCGTTTCACCTTTACGCCGTGCCGTTCTGGCTGGTCGCAGCAGCAGTGGGCGGCTGGCTGTTGTTGCATATTTGACACGGACGCGAGAGCGTCCTTCGTGCTAGTCATCCCTCGTCAATCAGGCCGATTCATCGCGCATTTTTCGCCATCGCCCAGCAGCCTTACATTTGACGTCCTCTGACCTTCGAAACGGGTTTTCCCGCATCATGGCGCGCCTTTTCACACGGGTTATTGAACGGCCTAAAGTCTTGAATTGCCTGCAACTATCGCTTACAATCGCCCGGATTTAATTGCACGGCAACCCCGTAAGCGTCTCGTAAGCTGATGGGCGGCACCAGACTTTCGGAACACTGCGATGGCGGTCAAAACGTCGAATCAAGCGCCGCAAAATGGGCGCGACGAACACCGCGCAGAACGCAAGTTTTCCGCTGTGTCGGGTCAGCCCCTTACACATGACGATGCGTGGGACGCTGAGCAGCAAGATAACAATATCGTTCCGCTCACGCGGGCTGAAGCAGAAAAGCTGTTCGGTCCGAATGTGAGTCGTCCATCGCGTGTCACGCCTTTCAAGGTCGTGATAGCGCAAATGGTTTTGTCCCTGGGTGTTACGCTGGTGTGGTGGCTGTTCTACAAGCCGCCGGGCGCTGCTGCGCTGTCCGCGTTCCTGGGGGGAGCGATCTGCTGGGTGCCGGGTGCGATGTTCGCGGCACGCCTAAGAACACTGAGCGGCGCCGAAACAGTGATGAGCTGGGTACTCGGCGAAGCGCTCAAGATGGGGACAACGATCGCGATGTTTGTAGCCATCGCTTTCTGGTATCACGACGTACGCTGGGTTCCGCTGCTCGTGACCTACCTCATTGCATTGAAGACGTACTGGATCGCGCTCGCCTGGCGGTGAGCGGTGAAGTAACGCAAAAAATACAGGCTGGCGCGCGGCGCCGGCAAAACGGCGCGCGGGTAAGACATGACCTGCGCCGGCGTGTTCCCGCAATACACTATTGCGCGGGAGCAGCCCCGAACGATTTTCGACAATTTGGGTGGCATTAACGATATGGCAGCTAGCGAAGGAACGCGCGCGATGGATCCGTCCGAGTACATCGCGCACCACTTGCAGAACTTCTCCACCGCGCACCAGACGTCGATTTTCGATATCCACGTCTGGAATCTCGACACCCTGTTCTGGTCGATCGTTTGCGGCCTGCTCACCATCTTCATCCTGAATCTCGCTGCCCGTAAGGCGACTTCCGGCGTGCCTGGCCGTTTCCAGTGCGCGATCGAAATGCTGGTCGAGATGGTCGAAGACCAATCGAAGTCCATGATTCACGGCAGCCGCACGTTCATTGCGCCGCTCGCGCTGTTCGTGTTCGTCTGGGTTGCCCTGATGAACTCGCTCGACTTTATCCCTGTCGACCTGCCGGGCCGTGTGATCGGCTGGCTGGGTCTCTCGCAAGTCATCCCGCACCACCGCATCGTTCCGACGGCCGACCTGAACGGCACGATCGGCATTGCACTCGGCGTGTTCGTGCTGATGATTTACTACAACTTCAAGATCAAGGGCGCTGGCGGCTTCATTCATGAACTGCTGTCCGCTCCGTTCGGCGCGCATCCCCTGCTGTGGATCCCGAACCTGGCACTGAACATCATCGAGTTCGTCGCAAAGACGGTTTCCCTCGGCATGCGGCTGTTCGGCAACATGTACGCGGGCGAACTGTTGTTCCTGCTGATTGCCCTCCTGGGCAGCATCTGGAGCTTCGGCGCGGACACGACGGTGCTTGGCTTCATCGGCCACGTGATCGCCGGCAGCGTGTGGGCCATCTTCCACATTCTGATCGTGCTGCTGCAGGCGTTCATTTTCATGATGCTGACGCTGGTGTACCTCGGCCAGGCACACGACAAGCACTAACCTGCGCTGTCGAACAACGAATCGCTTTAGCTTTTTGGTTTTTTAAATCCTAGTTTTCAAAAGACTTTTCACAAAGGAGTGATCATGCAAGCTTTCATCGCCAACATCCAGGGTCTGACCGCCATCGGTATCGGCATCATCATCGGCCTGGGTGCTATCGGCGCCTGTATCGGTATCGGCCTGATGGGCGGCAAGTACATTGAAGCATGCGCTCGTCAGCCGGAACTGATGAACCCGCTGCAAACCAAGATGTTCCTGCTGGCTGGTCTGATCGATGCGGCGTTCCTGATTGGCGTTGGTGTGGCAATGCTGTTTGCGTTCGCGAACCCGCTGCTGTCGAAGCTGGCAGGCTGAGGTTCCTCGGAAGTTTGCGCCTGAGCTATAACTGGTAAAGGCGCAGGGCGGAACGGGCACTTGGGCGCTGATCGAATACAGAATCGATGAGCGCCTTGCCGTTTCACTTTCCGAACTAGCAACGTTTAAGGAAACACCGTGAATCTCAACGCAACCCTGTTTGCGCAAATGGTCGTGTTCCTGATCCTCGCGTGGTTCACGATGAAGTTCGTGTGGCCGCCGTTGGTCAACGCCCTCGACGAGCGCGCGAAGAAGATCGCCGAAGGTCTGTCTGCCGCTGAAAAGGGCAAGGCGGAACTGGAAGCCGCGCACAAGCGCGTCGACCAGGAACTGGCACAGGCACGCAACGATGGTCAGCAACGCATTGCTGACGCCGAAAAGCGCGCAGTGACCCTCGCTGACGAAATCAAGGCCCAGGCCCAAGCTGAAGCCGCCCGTATTCTCGCGCAAGCGAAGGCCGATGCAGACCAGCAAGTCGTCAAGGCGCGTGAAGCGCTGCGCGGCGAAGTCGCTGCACTCGCCGTCAAGGGCGCTGAACAGATCCTGAAGCGCGAAGTCGACCAGGCAGCTCACGCTGACCTGCTGAATCAACTGAAAGCCGAGCTCTGATCATGGCCGAACTTGCAACCATCGCCCGTCCGTACGCAGAAGCGCTGTTTGGCGTGGCCGAAGCTGGTGACATCGCCGCCTGGTCCACGCTCGTGCAGGAGCTGGCACAGGTTGCGCGTCTGCCCGAAGTGCTGTCGATCGCCACGAGCCCGAAAGTAAGCCGCGCCCAGGTCAGCGAACTGCTGCTGGCCGCGGTCAAGTCGCCGCTCAAGGACAACGCCCAAGCGAAGAATCTGGTGCAAATGCTGGTGGACAACCACCGCCTGCCCTTGCTGCCGGAAATCGCCACGCAGTTCGAAGCGTTGAAGAACGCGCGCGAAGGCGCGGCTGATGCGCTGATCGTCAGCGCATTCCCGCTCGAAGGCGCGCAGTTGAACGATCTCGTCGCCAGTCTCGAACACAAGTTCAAACGCAAGCTGAAGCCGGTGGTCGAGGTCGACTCGTCGCTGATCGGCGGCGTGCGTGTGACGGTCGGCGATGAAGTGCTCGATACCTCGGTCCGCGCGCGGCTTGCCAGCATGCAGACGGCTCTGACGGCCTGAAGCGCGTGAAGCGCTGAAGCGGCTGGCACGCAACAGAATTGACTATCAGGAGCGAATAATGCAACTCAATCCCTCTGAGATCAGCGAGCTGATCAAGAGCCGGATCCAGGGCCTTGAAGCGAGCGCAGACGTTCGCAACCAGGGCACCGTGATCTCCGTGACCGACGGTATCGTGCGTATCCACGGCCTGTCGGAAGTGATGCAGGGCGAAATGCTCGAATTCCCGGGCAACACCTACGGTCTCGCGCTGAACCTCGAGCGCGACTCGGTCGGCGCCGTGATTCTGGGTGAATACGAACACATTTCGGAAGGCGACATCGTCAAGACGACGGGCCGCATTCTCGAAGTGCCGGTGGGTCCGGAACTGCTCGGCCGCGTGGTCGACGCACTCGGCAACCCGATCGATGGCAAGGGCCCGATCAACGCGAAGCACACCGACGCCATCGAAAAGATTGCACCGGGCGTGATCTGGCGTAAGTCGGTGTCGGAGCCGGTCCAGACCGGCCTGAAGTCGATCGACGCAATGGTGCCGGTTGGCCGTGGCCAGCGCGAGCTGATCATTGGCGACCGCCAGTGCGGCAAGACGGCTGTGGCTGTCGACACGATCATCAACCAGAAGGGCAAGAACCTGTTCTGTATCTACGTCGCGATCGGCCAGAAGGCTTCGTCGATCATGAACGTGGTGCGCAAGCTCGAAGAAACCGGCGCGCTGGAATACACCATCGTCGTGGCCGCTTCGGCTTCGGAATCGGCTGCGATGCAATACCTCGCACCGTACGCCGGCTGCTCGATGGGCGAATACTTCCGCGATCGCGGCCAGGACGCGCTGATCGTTTATGACGACTTGACCAAGCAAGCCTGGGCATACCGTCAGATCTCGCTGCTGCTGCGCCGCCCGCCGGGCCGTGAAGCTTACCCGGGTGACGTGTTCTATCTGCACTCGCGTCTCCTGGAACGTGCGGCTCGCGTCTCGGAAGAG
This sequence comes from Paraburkholderia phenazinium, assembly GCF_900100735.1. Taxonomy (GTDB): domain Bacteria; phylum Pseudomonadota; class Gammaproteobacteria; order Burkholderiales; family Burkholderiaceae; genus Paraburkholderia; species Paraburkholderia phenazinia. The sequence goes on from NZ_FNCJ01000001.1 coordinate 479,457, forward strand.
TACGTCGAGAAGTTCACGAACGGCGAAGTGAAGGGCAAGAGCGGTTCGCTGACGGCACTGCCGGTCATTGAAACGCAAGCAGGCGACGTGACCGCATTCGTTCCGACGAACGTGATCTCGATTACCGACGGCCAGATCTTCCTGGAAACCGACCTCTTCAACGCAGGTATCCGCCCGGCAATTAACGCCGGCGTGTCGGTGTCGCGCGTTGGTGGTGCGGCTCAGACGAAGGTCGTGAAGAAGCTGTCGGGCGGTATCCGTACCGACCTGGCTCAGTACCGTGAACTGGCTGCGTTCGCGCAGTTCGCTTCGGACCTCGACGAAGCCACCCGCAAGCAGCTGGAGCGCGGCCGCCGTGTGACGGAACTGCTGAAGCAGCCGCAGTATCAGCCGCTGCAAGTGTGGGAACTGGCCGTTGCGCTGTTCGCTGCGAACAACGGTTACCTCGACGATCTGGAAGTCGCACAAGTGCTGCCGTTCGAAAAGGGCCTGCGTGATTACCTGAAGTCGAAGCACGCTGACCTGATCAAGCGCATTGAAGACACCAAGGAACTCTCGAAGGACGACGAAGGCACGCTGCACGCTGCCCTCAAAGACTTCAAGAAGTCCGGCGCTTATTGATCCGCGAGTGACCCGCAAGGCATAAACGGACCATGAAGCGGCGCGGGCCGCATGTGAATGCCCCCGCGCCGCTTCGAACGCTTTGCATGGGACCCGGGTGGTGCCAAAGCGCTAACTCGGGCCGACGCTTTGCATGGGACCCGAGTAACCGCTAAAGCGGTAACTCGGGCCGACAAAGGAGTAAGCAATGGCTGGAATGAAGGAAATTCGCGGCAAGATCAAGAGCGTGCAAAACACGCGCAAGATCACGAAAGCGATGGAGATGGTGGCCGCATCGAAGATGCGCCGCGCTCAGGAGCGCATGCGCGCTGCTCGCCCGTATGCCGACAAGGTCCGCGACATCGCTGCGCACATGAGCCGTGCGAACCCCGAGTATCGTCACCCGTTCATGGTGTCGAACGAAGGTGCGAAGACGGCTGGCATCATCCTCGTCACGACCGACAAGGGTCTGTGCGGCGGTATGAACACGAACGTGCTGCGCGCCGCGCTGCAGAAGTTCAAGGAACTGGAAGGCCAGGGCAAGTCGATCGAAGCAACGGCGATCGGCACCAAGGGTCTCGGCTTCCTGAACCGCCTGCGTGCGAAGGTTGTGTCGAACGTCGTGCATCTGGGCGACACGCCGCACCTCGAGAAGTTGATCGGCGCGGTGAAGGTGCAGCTCGACATGTACTCGGAAGGCAAGATTTCCGCGGTGTACCTGGCGTACACGCGCTTCGTCAACACGATGAAGCAGGAAGCGGTGATCGAGCAACTGCTGCCGCTGTCGGCAGACCAGTTCGAGCGCACGGAAGAGGACGGCACGGTACCGAGCACGTCGTGGGATTACATCTACGAGCCGGACGCACAGGCAGTGGTGGACGAGTTGCTCGTGCGTTATGTGGAAGCGCTGGTGTATCAAGCCGTCGCGGAAAACATGGCGTCGGAGCAGTCGGCACGGATGGTCGCGATGAAGGCCGCTTCGGACAACGCGAAGACGGTCATCAACGAACTGCAGCTCGTGTACAACAAGAGCCGTCAGGCCGCGATCACGAAAGAACTGTCGGAAATCGTCGGTGGCGCCGCTGCGGTCTGACCGTAACGGTCAGGCGCGCGCTCAAATGCGGCGAGCCCCATCGAAACTGCGCCTTTGCGCGAGTGAAGAATTGAGTATCTAAAGGAAAAGCGATGAGTACTACTGCTTTGGTAGAAGGCAAGATCGTACAGTGCATCGGCGCGGTGATCGACGTGGAATTCCCGCGTGAGCACATGCCGAAGATTTACGACGCGCTCATTCTCGACGGTTCGGAACTGACCCTCGAAGTCCAGCAGCAGCTGGGCGACGGCGTTGTCCGTACCATCTGTCTGGGTGCATCCGACGGCCTGCGCCGCGGCACGACGGTGAAGAACACCGGCAAGCCGATCAGCGTGCCGGTCGGCAAGCCGACCCTCGGCCGGATCATGGACGTGCTGGGCCGTCCGATCGACGAAGCGGGTCCGATCAACTCGGACGTCACGCGCGGCATTCACCAGAAGGCTCCGGCGTTCGACGAACTGTCGCCGTCGACCGAACTGCTCGAAACGGGTATCAAGGTTATCGACCTGATCTGCCCGTTCGCCAAGGGCGGCAAGGTGGGTCTGTTCGGTGGCGCCGGTGTGGGCAAGACCGTGAACATGATGGAACTGATCAACAACATCGCTAAGGAACACGGTGGTTATTCCGTGTTCGCCGGTGTTGGCGAGCGTACCCGCGAAGGGAACGACTTCTATCATGAAATGAAGGACTCGAACGTTCTCGACAAGGTCGCGCTGGTGTACGGCCAGATGAACGAGCCGCCGGGCAACCGTCTGCGTGTCGCGCTGACCGGTCTGACGATGGCTGAGCATTTCCGTGACGAAGGTCTGGACGTGCTGTTCTTCGTCGACAACATCTACCGTTTCACGCTGGCCGGTACCGAAGTGTCGGCACTGCTCGGCCGTATGCCGTCGGCAGTGGGCTATCAGCCGACGCTGGCTGAAGAAATGGGTAAGCTGCAAGAGCGTATTACGTCGACCAAGACTGGCTCGATCACGTCGGTGCAGGCCGTGTACGTCCCTGCGGATGACTTGACCGACCCGTCGCCGGCTACGACCTTCGGCCACCTGGACGCAACCGTCGTGCTGTCGCGTGACATCGCTTCGCTGGGTATCTACCCGGCAGTCGACCCGCTCGATTCGACCTCGCGTCAGATCGACCCGAACGTGATTGGCGAAGAGCACTACTCGATCACGCGCGGCGTGCAGCAAACGCTGCAGCGCTACAAGGAACTGCGCGACATTATCGCGATTCTGGGCATGGACGAACTGGCGCCGGAAGACAAGCTCGCCGTCGCGCGCGCTCGTAAGATCCAGCGTTTCCTGTCGCAGCCGTTCCACGTCGCTGAAGTGTTCACGGGCTCGCCGGGCAAGTACGTGCCGCTGAAGGAAACGATCCGCGGCTTCAAGATGATCGTCGGCGGTGAGTGCGATCATCTGCCGGAGCAGGCGTTCTACATGGTCGGCACGATCGACGAAGCCTTCGAAAAGGCCAAGAAGATCCAGTAACGGTTTGAGTGTAGGCAACGAGGCGCGGTTTTCGCGGTAACGTCAGAATCGCGCCGAACGCATCACGCTCAACCTGGAAGGAGTCGATATGGCAACCATTAAAGTAGACGTCGTCAGCGCGGAAGAGCAGATCTTCTCGGGTCAGGCGAAATTTGTGGCGCTGCCGGGCGAAGCGGGCGAACTCGGCATTCTGCCGGGCCACACGCCGCTCATCACGCGGATTCGTCCGGGTGCGGTGCGCATCGAAGCTGAAAACGGCGAAGAAGAGTTTGTGTTCGTCGCCGGCGGCATTCTCGAAGTCCAGCCAGGTGCAGTGACGGTTCTGGCCGACACGGCAATCCGCGGCAAGGACCTCGACGAAGCCAAGGCCGAAGACGCGCGCAAGCGTGCCGAAGAAGCGCTGCAGAACACGGGTTCGAACCTCGAATACGCAACCGCTCAGGCGGAACTCGCGTATGCGACGGCTCAGCTCGCTGCGATCCAGCGTCTGCGCAAGTTGCGCGGTCAGCACTAAGCGAGTCGCAAGCATTAGGGAAAAAGCAGCCTGACCGGCTGCTTTTTTTTCGGCCACAATTGACGTTTACGGAAAGGGAAGCCAGCCCATGCTCGTGACCTGTGGCTTTTGGCCCGTGCCGCGATATGACGAAGGTCCCTGCGGGTAACACTTGATGCCGCACGCTCGTACCCGAGCGCACAATCGGCTTCAAATTTACGCCCCAGGAACTGGCTGGCCCCCCCGTATTGATGACCTCAACGGGTGCCTGGCGCGAAGCGGCAGGCCTCGCGATGCTTAACAGAGAGCGACAATCCGCTCAGGGAGACAACACCATGGCAACGCACGCGTCGGGTGAAGGCGCACTGATTGAACCGAAGAACGGGCTGTCCTACGTACGCGGTTCGACCGATATTCCGTTGAGCGATGCGCCGGTCGGACAGTTTCTACTCGATACCGCGCGCCGCTTCGCCAACCGGCCCGCCGTGGTGTTCCGCGAGCAGGGCATCCGCTGGACCTGGGAGGTCTTCGCGCAAGAGGTCGACGTGCTGGCGGCGGGGCTGCTCGCGCTCGGCATCGTCAAGGGCGACCGGGTCGGCATCTGGTCTCCGAACCGGGTCGAGTGGCTGCTTACGCAGTTCGCCACGGCGCGGATCGGCGCCGTGCTGGTCAACATCAATCCCGCCTACCGGTTGGCCGAACTCGAGTACGCGTTAAACAAGGTCGGCTGCAAGGCGATCATCGCCGCCGAGCGCTTCAAGTCGTCGATGTATCTGCAGATGCTGGAGGAGCTGGCGCCCGAGCTGGCGACGCACACGCCCGGCGATCTGCATGCCGCTCGCCTGCCGGATCTGCGCATCGTGATCCGCATGACCGATCGCGGCGTGTCGGGCATGTTGAGCTTCTCAGACGTCATCGAGCAGGGACGCGCCACCCTCGATACCGCGAAGTTGAATGCGATCGCCGCCACGCTGTCGGCCGACGATCCGATCAACATCCAGTTCACCAGCGGCACGACCGGCAATCCGAAGGGCGCGACGCTCACGCACCGCAACGTCGTCAATAACGCCCGCTACATCGCGATGGCGATGCGTTTGTCCGAGCAGGACGGCCTTTGCATTCCGGTGCCGCTGTATCACTGCTTTGGCATGGTGCTGGCGGTGTTGGCCTGCGTCTCGGTCGGCGCCAACATGGTGTTCCCCGGCGAAGCCTTCGATCCGGCTGCGACGCTTGCCGCCGTCGCCGAGGAAAAATGCACGGCGTTGCACGGCGTACCGACCATGTTCATCGCCGAACTGGATCATCCGGACTTCGCGCGCTTCGACTTGTCGCGTCTGCGAACCGGCATCATGGCCGGCTCGCCGTGCCCGATCGAGACCATGAAAAAGGTCGTGTCCCAGATGCACCTTGCCGAAATCACGATCGCTTACGGCATGACGGAAACGAGTCCGGTCTCATTCCAGAGTTCGACCACCGACCCGCTCGACAAGCGCACCTCGACGGTGGGCCGCATCCAGCCGCATCTCGAAGTGAAGGTCGTCGACGCGCTCGGCAATATCGTGCCGGTCGGGGAGACGGGCGAGTTGTGCACCAAGGGTTACTCGGTGATGCGAGGCTATTGGGGCGACGAGGCCAAGACGCGCGAAAGCATCGTTGACGGCTGGATGCACACCGGCGATCTCGCCACGATCGATGCGGATGGCTATTGCAACATTGTCGGCCGCCTCAAGGACATGCTGATTCGCGGTGGCGAGAACATCTACCCGCGTGAGATCGAGGAGTTTCTGTTCCGCCATCCGAAGATCCAGAGCGTGCAGGTGTTCGGCGTGCCGGACGCGAAGTACGGGGAAGAGGTGTGCGCGTGGATCGTGCTGCGCGCCGGCGAGCAGGCGAGCGCCGAAGAGATTCAGGACTTCTGCCGTGGCCAGATTGCGCACTACAAGGTGCCGAAATACATCCGTTTCGTCGATGAACTGCCGATGACGGTGACCGGCAAGGTGCAGAAGTTCGTGATGCGCGAGCGGATGATCCAGGAGCTGCAGGTCAAGGAAGACAAGACGGCCTAAGGATACGGCACAGAAGCGAACCGGCGCGAACCAGAGGTGACGTCACGCAATCAATCCGTGACGCCGCCGCTGGATCTCGCCAGATAAGCGAGGGGATAACCACCGTTTGCGAAGCCCGGCTGGAGTAGCCAGGCGAGGCTCATCTGAGCAGCGCGCAAACGTTTGGCCAGAGAAAAAAAAAGCGGGCCTGGAGCCCGCTAAAAACCACACGCTACGGGGTTAGCGCGAGGAGACCATTGGAGGAACCGACTGGGCAAACGCACATGCGTCGACCACGGCCCCAGCAGGGATGCCCCTTTCCAGGGCTTCGGCGTGACGCCGACCGGCAAGTGCATCGTATCCGCTCACACCACGCACCCAGCCACATCCGTGTTGAAACCGTTGAAGGGCATTGTGGGCGAATAACTCTGCCAACGCGGTAACAAAGTGTTTCAGGTTGTAACGCCCGCCAGATAAGGCTCTGCGGGACTTTTTGCCATTGAAAGGCGTTTAAAATGTAATTAATACCGATGTTTCGAACGATTGTTCCATGGGGTCGGTCAATGCTAGTCGCGGTGCATCATGCACCGCTTCTGGTTCAGTTTTCACTGCATGAATACACGGTTGGCGCCGCGTTATGCCCGCTGGATAGGTGCCTGCGGGAGGCCAATCGAGGCCGCTAAACTGAGCGGCTGCAAGAAGAACACGCCCGTCACGCTGCAGCGCACTCTCGGGCACCAGCGGGTCAGCGCCGTGCCCGACCTCAGAAATCAGCCACGGCGACCGGGCTATTCGCTACCGGCTTACATGCAGAGGTACGGTTACAGGATTGTGGCGGTGAGCCGGAACCCTAAGCCGTCACTTCAACCATTTATCCGAAATAGCCTGGTATTCCCCCGTAGCGCGGGCGAGATGGAGCCACTGATCCACGTACTGCTGGAACACCACATCGCCGCGCGGCAGCAGCCAAGCTTTCTCACCGTACTGGAATGGCTTGTCCGGGTGGACCGAGCACAGCCCAGGATTGAGCTTTTGCTGCAGCAAAGTCTCGGACGCATCGGTCACCATCACATCGGCCTTGCCGGCCAGGATCTGCTTGAAGATGGTGACGTTGTCCGGATAGACGGTCAGGTTGGCGTGCGGGAAATACTGCCTGGCGAAGCGCTCGTTCGTGCCGCCCGGGTTGACGATGACACGGGTGGACGGCTGGTCGATCTCGGCGACGGTTTGATACTTGTTCACGTCGTCGCAGCGCACGATCGGCGTTTTGCCGTCGACCATGTACGGCTGCGTGAAGAAGGCGCGTTTTTGCCGCTCGAGGGTAGGCGAGACGCCGCCGACGCCGATATCGCACTTCGCGACGAAGTCGTTCATCAGGTTGGGCCACGAGGTCTTCACGTACTCGGCCTTCACGCCCAGCGACTTGGCGAGCGACTCGGTCATGTCGATGTCGATGCCTTCGAATTGCCCGTCGCCTTTGTAGAACGAGTACGGCTTGTAGTCGCCGGTCGTGCAGGCGCGCAACGTGCCGCGCGCCAGAATCTCGTCAAGCCGCGCCGGCGCGGGCGTGGCGCCGCCGCCAGCCATAGCGCCGGGCGCGTTGGAGGGCGTCACGGAAGCGCTTTGCGCGCTCGCTATATTTACACCGCCAGCAGCACCCAGCAGCGCTACGATCAGGACCCCTGCTGCATTCTTCATCGTGTCTCCTCGTACAGCGTGATTGTTCGATAAGGCAGCCGATCATAGCCCGGCAATTCCCAACTGAACATCGGCCGGATAGCCAAGGCGCGTCACAGCAGCAGGCCGTTATTGCCCACATCAACGAAGATGCAGGATCGCGCGGGCTGGGTCCGGTAAAATGCCCCTTTGCCTTCAGTCGCACGCAACGTGGCCCATAACCTTCTCAACGACACTTTCCTGCGCGCACTGCTGCGCCAGCCGACCGACTACACGCCGATCTGGCTGATGCGTCAGGCGGGCCGCTACTTGCCGGAATACAACGCCACGCGTAGCCGCGCCGGCAGTTTCCTCGGTCTTGCGAAGAGCCCGGCGTATGCGACCGAAGTCACGCTGCAGCCGCTCGATCGCTATCCGCTGGACGCGGCCATCCTGTTCTCCGACATTCTCACGGTGCCCGACGCAATGGGCCTCGGGCTGGAGTTCGTGGCCGGCGAAGGGCCGAAGTTTGCCCGCCCGGTGCGTACCGAAGCCGACGTCGCGCGCCTTGCCGTGCCGGATATCGACGCCACGCTGCGCTATGTGACCGACGCAGTGCGCGAAATCCGCAAGGCGCTGACGGACGCACAGGGCCGCCAGCGCGTGCCGCTGATCGGCTTCTCCGGCAGCCCGTGGACGCTTGCGTGCTACATGGTGGAAGGCGGCGGTTCGGATGACTTCCGCACCGTGAAGTCGATGCTGTACGCTCGGCCGGATCTGATGCAGCGCATCCTCGAGGTGAACGCGCAGTCGGTGGCGGCGTACCTGAACGCACAGATCGAAGCGGGCGCCCAGGCCGTCATGATCTTCGACACCTGGGGCGGTGCACTCGCGGACGGCATCTACCAGCGCTTCTCGCTCCACTACATCGAGCAGGTGGTCCGCCAGCTCAAGCGCGATCACGACGGCGAAAAAGTCCCGGTCATCACCTTCACGAAGGGCGGCGGCCTCTGGCTCGACGAGATCGCGGCAACCGGCGTCGACGCGGTCGGCCTCGACTGGACCGTGAATCTTGCCCGCGCGCGCGAGCGCGTCGGCGGCCGGGTGGCGCTGCAGGGCAATATCGATCCTTCGGTGCTATTTGCCCCGCCTTCGGCGATTCGCATGGAAGCGCGTGCGGTGCTCGACAGCTTCGGCAATCATCCGGGCCACGTCTTCAACCTCGGCCACGGCATCTCGCAGTTCACGCCGCCGGAAAACGTCGCCGAACTGGTCGACGAGGTGCACCGCCACAGCCGCGCCATTCGCGCTGCTGGAGCAGGCAACACGGCGCCGGATGCGTGACAGTTTTGTTGCACTGCGGCGATCCGGGCTCTCTGGCTAAGGGAAAAATAGTGTTAACTGGACCGCCGGATGGCGCTTCCGCGGTTGTCAAGACTTGACTTATACACATTCATCACGCTGCGGCGCGGTAGAGGCTTTCATCTCAGGATAGCGCTTGCAAGTTGCATGCGCATTTGATCAAGTCCTTGACTGGCAAGGGTTTCGTGGGCTCCCGAGGGAATGTGCGAAAACCCACACAATGCAGCAACGGCGCGGTTTTCCAGCCTCCCGTACGGAGTTGTTAACAAAGTTATCCACAGGTTGTACGGACCAAGCGCAATTGTTCAGTCGAATCCAAAACTTAGCGCCGGAAGTGAAGTTTTACTTTAACTTCGCCGCGTCCACTGCCTCTTCATGGCGCGCCGTGCCGGTCAGCGCGGCCTGCCGGCCGGCTCCGTTCGCCTCTTTCGAACCAACGTGAGCTCCGTCTTCGTCCGCGTCGCGCTCGATCATCCGCTGCCGACCCTGTTCGACTATCGCTGCGACGCTGCCGAGCCGCCAAGGCCCGGCACGCTCGTCGCGGTGCCGTTCGGCAGGCGCCAGGTGGTGGGGCTCGTGTGCGAAGTGACCGCTCACAGTGACGTACCGGCAAACAAGCTGCGGGCTGTTGATAGCATCTGCGAGGCGTGTCCGCCTTTATCGGCCGAGTGGCTGGCGCTCGCCGCCTTTGCGGCCGACTACTACCAGCGCGGACTCGGCGAAGTTGCGTTGCCCGCTTTGCCGCAAGCGCTGCGCGACGCCTCGCGCTGGGGCCGCCTGCTCGCGCCGCAGGAGCGCTACCGCCTGTTGCCGGCTGGGCACGCCGCACTGCCGGACGCGTTGCCGGCCCGCGCGAGCGCCTTGCGGCGACTCGCCGAGGCCCTGAAAGAGGCCGAAGCACTGCTGGTGGCCGACGCCCGCGTGATCCATCCGAAGGCCGCGGCGACACTCGATGCCTGGCAAGCCGAAGGCTGGGTTGCACTGGAGGTGACCGAAGCGGCTGCTGCGGTTGCGCCACCAGTGAGCCAGGCGTCGCAACCAGCGGCGCCGCCCGTGCTGCCGACGCTTACCGGCGAGCAGGAAGCCGCGGTCGAGGCGATCCGCGATGCCCAGGGCTTCGCGCCGTTTCTGCTGCATGGCGTGACCGGCAGCGGCAAGACCGAGGTGTACTTGCGCGCGCTCGCCGCCATCCTCGAGGCGCGACCGGACGCGCAGGCGCTCGTCCTCGTTCCCGAAATTAATCTCACGCCGCAATTCGAAGCCGCTTTCCGGGCCCGTTTCGCGGCGCTCGACGGCACCTCGATCGTCACTCTGCACAGCGGTCTCGCGGAGGGTGAACGGGCGCGCAACTGGTTTGCGGCACACAGCGGCCGTGCGCGCATTGTGCTCGGCACGCGCCTCGCGATCCTTGCGTCGCTGCCGGAACTGGCGATCATCGTCGTCGACGAGGAGCACGATCCCGCCTACAAGCAGCAGGAAGGCTTGCGCTACTCGGCACGCGATCTGGCCATCTGGCGCGCCAAGCAACTGGGACTGCCGGTGGTGCTCGGCTCCGCTACGCCGTCGCTGGAAAGCTGGTGGCAGGCCGACCAGGGGCGCTACACGCGGCTCACGCTGTCGCGCCGCGCGGTTGCCGAAGCCGTGCTGCCCACCGTCAAGCTGATCGACCTCGAAGAAGAACGGCGGCGCGGCCGGGCGTCGGTGGAAGGGCTGTCCGGGCCGCTCATCGCCGCGTTGAAAACGCGCCTCGAAAAGGGCGAACAAAGCCTCGTATTTCTCAACCGCCGGGGCTACGCACCGCAACTCGCCTGCGACGCCTGCGGCTGGGTGGCCGGCTGTCCGCGCTGTAGCGCCTACGTCGTGCTGCATAAGCCGGAGCGCGCGCTGCGCTGCCACCATTGCGGGTGGGAAGCGAGGATTCCGCGTTCGTGCCCGGATTGCGGCAACGTCGATATCGCGCCGCTCGGGCGCGGCACGCAGCGCGTCGAGGAAACGCTGGCGAGTGCAGTGCCGGGGGCGCGCGTGCTGCGCATCGACGCTGACAGCACGCGCCGCAAAGGCAGCGCGCAGGCGCTGTTCTCGGACGTGCATGCCGGGGATGTGGATATTCTCGTGGGCACGCAGATGATCGCCAAGGGTCACGATTTTCAGCGCGTCTCGCTGGTGGGCGTGCTCAATGCGGACACGGCGCTGTTTTCGCACGACTTCCGGGCGAGCGAGCGGCTGTTCGCCCAATTGATGCAGGTCAGTGGCCGCGCCGGCCGCGCCGGCTTGCCCGGCGAGGTGCTGGTGCAGACGCGCTATCCGCGCCACGCGCTGTATCACGCGCTGGCGCGGCACGACTATGTCGGCTTTGCCAATTCCACGCTGACCGAGCGCCGCGACGCGCATCTGCCGCCATTCGTCTATCAGGCCTTGTTGCGAGCCGAAGGGCGCACGCTCGAAGCCGCGCTGGTCTTTCTGCAGCAGGCCGCCGCGGCGCTGGCGGAGATGCCGTCGGCCGAGCGCGTGACGGTCTATGACGCGGTGCCGCTGACCATCGTCAAGGTGATGCATGTGCATCGCGCCCAACTGCTGATCGAGAGCGCGTCGCGTGCCGCCTTGCAGGCGACGCTGCGCGCCTGGCAACCCGTGTTGCGGACGCTGAAGGGTGTGCTGCGCTGGAATCTCGAAGTCGACCCGCTGGATATCTGAGGCGGGCCGGCGCTCTGCTAGTACGGCGGCGGACTGGCGGGATCACTCGCCCGGGCGCACGAACACCCACGACACCCAAGACGCCCAGCCCCCGCCGTTCGCTCAAATCCCTTTCAGTCATATTCATAGAGCGAAAGGTCGTTTCATTTCTGAAAGCCGCTCGACTATATTTCGCGGAATCGGCGCAGTTTCAACAACAATCCCAACTTCTCCCGCGCCGACGCACCTCACCTTTCGGGGCTTTGCGATGAGCGATACCAATCACAGCCTGCCGGCGGGCGCAGCACCGGCGAAACCCGATCCCAACCGTGACACTACCGCCAAACGCGGCGGTGGCGGCTTGTTCGCCACTGAAGACTGGTGGGCCGTCTGGATCGGCCTGCTGGTGATCGTCGTCGCATGGGCTTTGTTCGCCTCAGGCAGCAGCATCAAATGGCTCGCAGTCGCGCCGGCAAAATGGTCGGACCCGGGCGCGGCCGCTCAGGACCTGCTCAAGCACGTGCCGAATTACGCGGCGCTCTTCGTCGTATTTGCCGTGCTGTTCGGCGTGAGCCTCGCCGCCTTGAAGCAGCGGCTCGCGCATTTCCTGCCCGCGTTCCTGATCCTGTTCGTCGCCTCCGTGCTGATTTTCACGCTGGGTGCATGGGTCAACGCGTCGAAGTACAACCTCGAACCGCCGCTGGTTGCACTCGCACTCGGTCTGGTGATCTCGAATCTGTTCCGCTTGCCCGAGTGGTTCGCGGCTGGCTTGCGCGTCGAGTTTTATATCAAGGTGGGGATCGTGCTGCTCGGCGCGACGCTGCCGTTCACCTTGCTCGTCTGGGCCGGTCCGGTGGCCGTCGGCCAGGCGAGCATCGTCTCGCTGGTGACGTTCTTCGTGATCTTCTTCGTCGGCAAGGCGTTCGGTCTCGATCGCCGCTTTGCCGCGGTGCTGGGCGTGGGCGGCGCGGTGTGCGGCGTCTCGGCGGCGATTGCGATTGCGGGCGCCGTGCGTGCCAAACGCGAGCAGGCTTCGGTGGCGATCACGCTGGTGATCCTGTGGGCCATCGTGATGATCTTCGTGCTGCCGTTCGTGTCGCGCTCGCTAGGACTATCGACGGCGGTTGCCGGCGCCTGGATCGGCACTTCCGAGTTCGCGGACGCGGCCGGCATCGCTGCCGCGCAAGCCTATGGAGATTTTGCCAGGCATGCCGGCGGCGCGATTGCCGGCGCGCCGGAAGCCTCGTTGCAGGCGTTCACCTTGATGAAGGTGGTGGGCCGCGACATCTGGATCGGCATCTGGGCGTTCGTGCTGGCGCTGGTTGCAACGACGCGCTGGGAGAGCGAGGACAGCGGCGTCAAAGCCAAGGCGAATCCGGGCGAGATCTGGGCTCGCTTTCCGAAATTCGTGATCGGCTTCGTGATCGCATCGGCGCTCGTGACGTGGATCGCGAGCCACTATTCGCTGGCCGATTACCGCAAGGTCGTGACACCGGAGTTCGTCGCGCCGATCACTGCGCTGCGCACCTGGGCGTTCATTTTCTGTTTTCTCAGCATTGGCCTGACGACGCGGTTGCGCCTGCTGAGCGCCACCGGCGTAAAGCCGTTCCTCGCGTTCACGGCCGGCGTCGTCGTCAATATCGCCATCGGCTACGCGCTGTCCGCGCACGTGTTCGCATCGTATTGGAATAGCTTGGGGCAGGGGTCGTGACGGCTATTGCGGAACGTGCCGAGGCCGCCACGCAGGCGCTGCGCGCGTGCCGGCCGAGTTGCGCCGGTTGCCGGTATCGCGCTGACGATCGAGAAACGCTGGAGCAGAGCATCCCGGGCCTCACTGTGTTCAGTTCAGGGTTTGGGGCAAGCGTGGCGGAGAGCCGGCTCTGTCGTCTGCACGACCAGTTCGTCTCGCCGCAGGACTCCTGCGGCCAGTTCACGCCGCCCGCCTGAGAGCGCTGCCTGAGGATGCTTATTCCCGGACGGCGCCGCGGGTGTCGCCGGACGAGTCGCGCGCGGCGACTGTTTCCCGCGACACCGAGCAGGTCGCTCCGCGAATGAAGAACACCGCGCACGTGGCGCACATCGTCCAGATTCCTGCCACTACCAGCCACTTTTCCATTTCGACTACCCCTCACAAGCCCCGTAACGTGCGCTTTTGCGCATCCATGATCTGTATAACGGCGCGGTTCTCGTTTCGATAAGGGTTGTCAAAAAAGAAATTGCTAAGGGAAAGTCCTGGTCCCCAGTGGCGCCGGTCCGGCGCGCCGCCACCAGCGCGAAACCCCGGTGGCACAAGACTTTGTCAATGGTGCAACCATGCTATTTGGATGGTTGCACCTTTTTATTGGGAGGCGTAGGATTCGGCCAACTTTTGGTCTTTGGCCGGCGCGGGTTGGCTGGCATATGAAGAAGGAAACATGGCTAGCACCACCCTTGGCGTCAAGGTCGACGACCTCCTGCGTTCCCGGCTGAAAGATGCCGCTACCCGTCTCGAACGCACTCCGCACTGGCTGATCAAGCAGGCGATCTTCGCGTACCTCGAACGAATCGAGCACGGCCAGTTTCCCGCCGAGCTGTCCGGCGTGCATGGCTCGGCCGATCTGGCCGACGGCGCGAGCGTCGAATCCGAAGAGGACGGCGCCTCGCATCCGTTCCTCGACTTCGCACAGAATGTGCAACCGCAATCGGTGCTGCGTGCCGCGATCACGGCGGCCTACCGCCGTCCCGAGCCGGAATGCCTGCCGTTCCTGCTGGGCCAGGCGCGCTTGCCGGCCAACCTCGCCAATGACGTAGAGGCGATGGCGAGCAAGCTCGTCGAAACGCTGCGCGGCAAGAGCCGTGGCGGCGGCGTCGAAGGCCTGATCCACGAGTTTTCGCTGTCGAGCCAGGAAGGCGTGGCGCTGATGTGCCTCGCCGAAGCGCTGCTGCGGATTCCCGATCGCGCGACCCGCGACGCCTTGATCCGCGACAAGATCAGCAAGGGCGACTGGAAATCGCACGTCGGCCAGGCGCCGTCGCTGTTCGTCAATGCCGCCACGTGGGGCTTGATGATCACCGGCAAGCTGGTGACGACCAATAGCGAAACGGGTCTGTCGTCGGCGCTTACGCGTCTGATCGGCAAGGGCGGCGAGCCGCTGATCCGCAAGGGCGTCGACATGGCGATGCGCCTGATGGGCGAACAGTTCGTCACCGGCGAGAACATCTCCGAGGCGCTGGCCAACAGCCGCAAGTTCGAAGCGCGCGGTTTCCGCTACTCGTACGACATGCTCGGCGAAGCGGCCACCACCGAAGCCGACGCGCAGCGCTACTACGCCTCCTACGAGCAGGCGATCCACGCCATCGGCAAGGCGGCCGGCGGCCGCGGCATCTACGAAGGCCCGGGCATCTCGATCAAGCTGTCGGCTCTGCACGCACGCTATTCGCGCTCGCAGTACGAACGCACGATGAACGAGCTGCTGCCGCGTGTGCGCTCGCTCGCGATCCTCGCGCGCCGCTACGACATCGGCCTGAACATCGACGCTGAAGAAGCCGACCGCCTCGAAATCTCGCTCGACCTGCTCGAAGCGCTGTGCTTCGATCCGGAGCTGGCGGGCTGGAACGGCATCGGTTTCGTGGTGCAGGCGTATCAGAAGCGCTGCCCGTTCGTGATCGACTACATCGTCGATCTGGCGCGCCGCAGCCGTCACCGCATCATGGTGCGCCTCGTGAAGGGCGCGTACTGGGATAGCGAAATCAAGCGTGCGCAAGTGGACGGCCTCGAAGGCTATCCGGTCTACACGCGCAAGATCTACACCGACGTGTCGTACCTCGCCTGCGCGAAGAAGCTGCTCGGCGCGCCGGACGCGGTCTATCCGCAGTTCGCTACGCACAACGCGCATACGCTCTCGGCGATCTATCACCTCGCGGGCCAGAACTACTATCCCGGCCAGTACGAGTTCCAGTGCCTGCACGGCATGGGCGAGCCGCTCTATGAAGAAGTCACGGGCCGCGACAAGCTGAACCGCCCGTGCCGCGTGTATGCACCGGTCGGCACGCATGAAACGCTGCTGGCGTATCTGGTGCGGCGTCTGCTGGAAAACGGCGCGAATACGTCGTTCGTGAACCGGATCGCCGACGAAAGCGTCGCGATCAAGGATCTGGTGGCCGACCCGGTCGACGAAGCGTCGAAGATCGTGCCGCTTGGCGCGCCGCACGCGAAGATTCCGCTGCCGCGCAATCTGTACGGCGCCGAGCGTCTCAATTCGATGGGCCTCGATCTCTCGAACGAACACCGCCTGGCGTCGCTGTCGTCGGCACTGCTGGCGAGTGCGCATCATCCGTGGCGTGCGGCCCCGATGCTCGAAGACAACGAAATCGCCGTGGGCACGTCGCGCGACGTGCGCAATCCGGCCGATCATCGCGACCTCGTCGGCACGGTTGTCGAAGCCACGGCGGAGCACGTGAGCGCTGCGCTCGCGCATGCCGTGGCTGCTGCGCCGATCTGGCAAGCGACGCCGGTGGAAGCACGCGCCGATTGCCTCGCCCGTGCTGCCGACCTGCTCGAAGCGCAGATGCATACGCTGATGGGTCTGGTGGTGCGCGAAGCGGGCAAGTCGCTGCCGAACGCGGTGGCGGAAATCCGCGAAGCGATCGACTTCCTGCGTTACTACTCCGCGCAGATCCGCACCGAGTTTTCGAACGACACGCACCGCCCGCTCGGTCCGGTCGTCTGTATCAGCCCGTGGAACTTCCCGCTGGCGATTTTCATGGGTCAGGTTGCGGCTGCTCTCGCTGCCGGCAACACGGTGCTGGCGAAGCCGGCCGAACAAACCCCGCTGATCGCGGCGCAAGCAGTGCGCATCCTGCGCGAAGCCGGCGTGCCGGCCGGCGCGGTGCAACTGCTGCCCGGCGACGGCGAAACCGTCGGCGCGGCGCTGGTGGCCGACGCTCGTACGCGGGCAGTGATGTTCACCGGTTCGACCGAAGTCGCACGCCTGATCAACAAGACGCTGTCGAGCCGTCTCGATGCCGATGGCAAGCCGATTCCGCTGATCGCCGAAACCGGCGGCCAGAACGCGATGATCGTCGATTCGTCGGCGCTCGCCGAACAGGTGGTGGCGGACGTGCTGAACTCGGCGTTCGACTCGGCCGGTCAACGTTGTTCCGCGCTGCGCGTTCTTTGTTTGCAGGACGACGTCGCGGATCGCACGCTGGAAATGCTGAGCGGCGCGATGCGCGAGCTGGCGGTGGGCAACCCGGATCGCCTGTCGATCGACGTCGGTCCGGTGATCGATGTGGAAGCAAAACGCGGTATCGACGCGCATATTGCCTCGATGCGCGAAAAGGGCCGCAAGGTCGTGCAACTGTCGATGCCGGAAGGCTGCACGCCCGGCACCTTCGTACCGCCGACGCTGATCGAACTCGACAGCATCGACGAACTGAAGCGCGAAGTGTTCGGCCCGGTGCTGCATGTGGTTCGCTACCGCCGCAGTGCGCTCGACAAGCTGCTCGAGCAGATCCGTGCGACCGGCTACGGCCTGACGCTCGGCATCCATACGCGTATCGATGAAACGATCGCGCATGTGATCAGCCGCGCGCATGTGGGCAACATCTATGTGAACCGCAACGTGGTGGGCGCGGTGGTCGGCGTGCAACCGTTCGGCGGCGAAGGCCTGTCGGGCACGGGTCCGAAGGCAGGCGGCGCGCTGTATCTGCAGCGGTTGCTCGCGACGCGTCCGGCTGGGCTGCCGAAAACGCTGGCACAGGCGCTCGTCGCCGATGCCCCGCAGACGGCTGAAAACAGCGACAATCCGTCCTCGGCGCTGACCGCGTTGCGTGACTGGCTGATCAGCGAGCGTCAGGCGTCACTGGCGGCGCGTTGCGACGGCTACCTGTCGCAAGGCCTCGCGGGCGCGACGGCTGTGCTGCCCGGACCGACCGGCGAGCGCAACACTTACACGCTCGGCGCGCGCGGCACGGTGCTGTGCGTGGCGTCGACGGCGAGCGGCGCACGCGTGCAGTTCGCGGCGGCGCTGGCCACCGGCAATCGCGCGTTGTTCGAAGGCGCAGCCGGCGAGCAACTGGTGTCGGCGCTGCCCGCCGCGCTCAAGCAGTATGCGAGCGTGAAGAAGAGCGCTGACGCTGCGTTTGACGCGGTGCTGTTCGAAGGCGATAGCGACGAACTGTTGGGGCTGGTGAAGGAAGTCGCCAAACGCACTGGCCCGATCGTTTCGGTGCAGGGCGTCGCAGCGCGCGCGCTGGAGAGCGGCGAAGAGGACTACGCGCTCGAACGTCTGTTGACGGAGCGTTCGGTCAGCGTGAACACCGCAGCGGCAGGCGGTAATGCGAATTTGATGACGATCGGTTGAGCGAACCTTTAACGGTCGATTCAATAAAACGGAAGCGGTACGGCGACCCCGAAACCGCTCCATTCACACCTGGTACCAAGGAGAAGCTATGCAACACAAGATGAAACAGCTGGCAGGCGCGGCTCTCGTCGCAGCGATGTCACTGGCGGGGACGGCACACGCACAGCAGGTCGAAGACGTGAAGGTTGGCTTTGCCGGTCCGATGACGGGCGCACAGGCCCACTACGGCAAGGACTTCCAGAACGGCATCACGCTGGCTGTGGAAGAAATCAACGCCACCAAGCCGGTGATCGGCGGCAAGCCGGTGCGCTTCGTGTTGGACGCGGCCGACGACCAGGCTGACCCGCGCACCGGTACGACCGTCGCGCAGAAGCTGGTGGACGACGGCATCAAGGGCATGCTCGGCCACTTCAACTCGGGCACGACGATCCCGGCTTCGCGCATTTACGCGAACGCAGGCATCCCCGAAATCGCCATGGCGACGGCGCCTGAGTACACGCAACAAGGCTTCAAGACCACGTTCCGGATGATGACGTCCGACACGCAGCAAGGTTCGGTGGCCGGCACGTTCGCGGTGAAGAGCCTCGGCATGAAGAAGATCGCGATTGTTGATGACCGCACGGCTTATGGCCAAGGTCTGGCTGATCAGTTCGAGAAGGCAGCGAAGGCATCGGGCGCGACGATCGTTGATCGTGAGTTCACCAATGATAAGGCTGTTGACTTCAAGTCGATTCTGACCAAGCTGAAGTCGGTGAATCCGGATCTGATCTATTACGGTGGTGCGGATTCGCAAGCTGCTCCGATGGTTAAGCAGATGAAGACGCTGGGTATCAAGGCTCCGCTGATGGGTGGGGAGATGGTGCATACGCCGACGTTCCTGTCGTTGGCTGGTGATGCGGCTAATGGTACGGTTGCTTCGTTGGCTGGCTTGCCGCTTGATCAGATGCCTGGTGGCGCTGATTACGTTTCCAAGTATAAGAAGCGTTTCAATGAGGATGTGCAGACGTACTCGCCGTATGCCTATGACGGCGCTATGGCTATGTTCGATGCTATGAAGAAGGCTAATTCCACCGATCCGGCTAAGTACTTGCCGTTCCTGGCTAAGACGGATATGGCTGCTGTGACGACTACTCATCTTGAGTATGACACCAAGGGTGATCTCAAGAATGGTGGTATCACGCTGTATAAGGTTGTCGATGGGAAGTGGACGACTTTGCAAAGCGTGGGTGGGAAGTAAGGTTTTTTTTGCCTGACGGCGTTTGAGGTTGAGGCTGGTTAGTCGCTCCTTTAGCGTTGGCTGTCTGGCTTAGTGTTATTGCCCTGCGGGCCTCCTGGCTCGTGGGGCTTTTCTTTTTTTGTTTTGGCCTTTCCTTGAGTTGTTAGTGGTCTATTGGCGTTGCCTCTGTGCGGGGCGGCACTCACTTTCTTTGCCGCCGCAAAGAAAGTAAGCAAAGAAAGCGGGCTCACACCGCTAGTGCTTAGGTGTCCACATCTCTGGTGAAAGCGGAGTGGTCCGAAGACAAGACCTGCCCTCGCACCACCCACCTCAGTGACACAGCACTCATCCGCTCCAGCGTCGCGCTGCGCGCCCCGCCGTTGGGCATAACCTCTGGCCCGCCTCCCGCCCCGTCTCTCGTGCCTCGGGTTAGCCGTTTGGCTGACTCGTCGTTCGATAAAAACTCCTCAACAATTGTGATGTTGTACGAACGATAGCGATTGACAGTTCGTGCGCGGTGTGTCGTACAATTTGGAGGTGCTTTGGGCTGTATCAGTGAGCGGAGCCATGAACAAGAAACTGTCTGAAGAAGGCGAGAAAAGTAAGGCGATCTGCCAGAGCTGCAAGCAGATCGTGAGTACGACCTTTGCCCGCCGCGATGTGCCCTTTAGCGACGGCATTGGCGAGGTGAAAGACATCCTGGTTTCGGTTTGCGACCTGTGCGATCGGGTAGTCGCAATTCCGGCGCAGTCTACGCCGGCTATTCGGGAAGCGCGCCTGAAGGAAGTGAAGTCCATCGAAGCGCAACTGCCCGCCGCTTTTCCCGATATGCTTGACCTCGCAGCGCACACGATCGATAGCGCGAGTTCCACTGTCAGGCGGACGTGATCGAAGCGCGCAAACCCGCGCTGCTGACGGAACTCAGTTCCTTCGCTGTGATTTCCGCCTAGTGTGGCGGATCGTTCAGAGAGCGTTGGACGGTCCCGGCGAACAAGACCGTACCATCGCCCGCCATTTCTATTCGCCCCGCAACTTACGTCCCTGCTCCCGAATCTGCTCCAAGGTCGCGCCAGGTGTGCTCGCTTCCTGTGGCATGCGAATCTCGATTACCGCTGCGCGTTTTGCCGCCAGCGAACGCTCGAGCGCCGGCAGGAAATCCTCTGTGCGTTCCACCGTCTCACCATGCGCACCGAACGACCGCGCGAACGCTGCGAAGTCCGGATTGGTGAGACCCGTGCCATGCACGCGGTTCGGATAGTGCCGCTCCTGGTGCATGCGGATCGTGCCGAAGTGACTGTTGTTCACCACAATGAACAGCACATGCAGGTCGTATTGCATCGCCGTCGCCAGTTCCTGGGCGGACATCATGAAACAACCATCACCGGCCAGCGCCACCACCGCGCGCTCCGGATAGAGCGACTTCGCCGCAATCGCCGCCGGCACGCCGTAGCCCATCGCACCACTGGTCGGTGCGAGTTGCGAGCGGAAATGCCGGTACGAGAAATGTCGATGCAGCCACGTGGCGTAGTTACCCGCGCCGTTAGTCAAGATGGCATCCTCGGGCAAGCGCGCACGTAGTTGCTGGATCACTTCGCCCATCTGCACGTCGCCGGGAATTGCGCGCGGCTTGCGCCAATCGAGATATGCGCGATGAGCTTCTTCCGCGCTGCCGATCCACGTCGGTGTCCCGGCGGGCTTTAGCGTCGCCAACAGCGCCGCGAGTTCAGGCATCCCAGACACGATCGGCAGGTCCGCTGCATACACCCGGCCCAATTCCTCCGCGCCTTGATGCACATGAACCAGCGTCTGCTTGGTCTTCGGAATATCGAGCAGCGTGTAGCCGCCGGTCGTCGCTTCGCCTAAACGCGGCCCGAATGCGAGCAGCAGGTCCGCGTCGTTGATGCGCTTAGCCAGCGTTGGGTTGATGCCAAGGCCAACATCGCCAGCATAGTTCGGGTGTTCGTTATCGAGCGTGTCCTGAAAGCGGAACGCGAGGCCAATCGGCAACTGCCAGTTCTCGACGAAGCGCTGCAGATCAGCACACGCAGCAGGCGTCCAGCCGCTGCCGCCGGCTATCACCATGGGGCGCTGCGCGCCTTCGAGCAAGGTCCGAAGCTGATCGATCTGCGCCGCCGATGGCGACGCCGCCACGCGGTGATACGCGGGCGCGCCGGGCACCACCGCACATGCATCGCTCAGCACATCTTCCGGCAATGACAGCACAACCGGACCCGGTCGACCGGACGTGGCCGTATGGAACGCATGACTCAGATATTCGGGAATGCGCCGCGGGTCATCAATCTGTGCGACCCACTTCGCCATCTGGCCGAACATGCGTCGATAGTCGATTTCCTGGAAGGCTTCGCGGTCGAGGTGCTCGCGTGCGCATTGGCCGATCAGCAGAATCATCGGCGTCGAATCCTGGAACGCGGTGTGCACGCCGATCGAGGCATGCGTCGCTCCCGGTCCGCGCGTGACGAGCGCCACGCCAGGGCGGCCGGTCAGCTTGCCGATCGCTTCGGCCATGTTGGCCGCCGCGGCTTCGTGCCGGCAGACGATGGTCTGGATGCGTTCGGTCTCGTCGTGCAGCGAGTCCAGCACAGCAAGGAAACTCTCGCCGGGTACGCAGAAAACACGTTCGACACCGTGCGTCAGCAGGGCATCGACTACAAGGCGCGCACCAGTGGTGGTGGCGGAAGCGGGAACGTTCGAAAGCGGCATTGCGATGAAGCCTCCAGTCGGGTCGTCGGTCGGCTTGTCAGCCAGCAGAGGGCCGACAAGCTTCGACAGCTTACGCCGACTCGAAGGCCGGTGTCACTGGAAAGGCAATGCCGCAGCGCGGCAACGGCGCATCGCCGCAAGGGCGTATTCGCCTCGACTCAAATCGAGGATGAAAACCGCATGCCGCGCGGTTTAACCGCGCAGCCACGACACAACATCAACATTCGACGATATTCACCGCCAACCCGCCGCGCGAGGTTTCCTTGTACTTGGTCTTCATATCCGCGCCGGTTTCGCGCATGGTCTTGATGACGGAATCGAGCGACACATAGTGGCTACCGTCACCGCGCAGCGCCATCCGCGCAGCGTTGACCGCTTTCACCGATGCCATCGCGTTGCGCTCGATACACGGAATTTGCACCATGCCACCGACCGGATCGCAGGTCAGGCCAAGGTTATGTTCCATGCCGATTTCAGCGGCATTCTCGACCTGTTCCGGCGTGCCGCCCATCACCGCAGCGAGCGCGCCCGCCGCCATCGAGCAGGCCACGCCCACTTCACCCTGGCAGCCCACTTCCGCGCCCGAAATCGACGCGTTCAGCTTGTACAGAATGCCAATCGCCGCAGCAGTCATCAGAAAATCGATCACGCCCTGCTGGTTCGAACCCGGCATAAAGCGCGTGTAGTAATGCAGGACCGCCGGAATGATGCCGGCCGCGCCGTTGGTCGGCGCCGTGACTACCCGCCCACCGGCCGCGTTCTCTTCGTTGACGGCGATCGCGTACAGATTGATCCAGTCCACCATCGACAGCGGATCGCGCAACGCCAGCTCCGGATTGCCGGACAGCGATCGATACAACTGCGGTGCGCGCCGCTTCACCTGGAAGGGCCCTGGCAGGTTGCCGTCCGCATCCGGATTGCCAATGCCGCACCCGCGCGCCACACACGACTGCATCACGTCCCAGATCTTCAGCAGACCCGTGCGCGTCTCCTCTTCGGTGTGCCAGACGCGCTCGTTTTCCCACATCAGCTGCGCGATGCTCTTGCCGGTCGCCTTGCACAGCGCGAGCAGCTCGTTACCGCTGCGAAACGGGTGCGGTAACTGATCGACGGCGCTCAGCACCTTGGTATTCGGCGCGCCCGCCGTGACCACAAAGCCGCCGCCAACCGACAGGTACGTCGACTCGCGCAGCGTCTCACCTTGCGCATCGAACGCGCGCAGCTTCAGCCCGTTCGGATGCTCAGCAAGCGCCTGGCGATAAAACGAAATGTGATCCTTCTGCACGAACGGCACCGGATGCGTGCCGAGCAGCGCCAGGCTGCGCGAGGTGCGCACCGTTTCCAGACGCTGCGCGATCGTGTCCGGATCGACGGTATCCGGTGCGTCGCCCATCAGGCCGAGCATCACGCCGCGGTCGGTGCCGTGGCCCTTGCCGGTCGCGCCGAGCGAGCCGTACAGATCCACTTTCACAGAGGCCGTGGCGGCAAGCAATCCGTCGCGTTCGAGCCCCTGGACGAACATCAGCGCCGCGCGCATCGGCCCGACCGTATGCGAACTGGACGGCCCAATGCCGATTTTGAAAAGGTCGAACACACTGACTGCCATTACTGCTCCTGCAAATAAAAGTATCGGTTTAACGTGCCGGCAGCGGCAGGCACACGGCCAGCCACGCCGGCGGTGTCGGCGCTAGCCGCAGCGCGATCGGCGCATAGCGGCCGTCGAGCCGCGCCGCCAGGTGAAACAGTTCCGTCGCGTTCTTCGGATCCCACTCACCCGAATAGCCAGGCAAGCCGGCTTCGCGACGTTTTGCATCGAACGGTACGTCCGAATGCACAAATTCCTCATGCGTCTTCGTACCCAATGCGTACGGCGTCAGCCAGTCCAGTGCGGCAGCGAGCGTCGCGCCGTTGGTGGCCTTCTCCGGCATCCAGTTGCGGTTGTGGCGGCGTGCCGCCAGAGCCGCGGTCACCAGCGGCTGCAGATCGTAGGTCACGTAATGCAGCGCATCGCGTTCCTTGAAATCGATCGTCGAACCGTCCGGCTCGATGTTGTCGCCAATGTGCTCGACAAACAGCCGCTGCGCCGCGTTGATCATCTTGCGGTTGTCGAGCGTGAAGGCGGCCATCGCAATCAGTTTGACCCGGTGGCTCTGCCAGTTGTTGCGAAACGTGCCGGTCAGAGGGCGCGGTTGTGCGTCGATCTGCGCGATGTAACCGTTTCCAAGTTTCGTCAGAAACGCCATCGACGCGTTACGCGTTTTAACCGGCAACGCGCTCGCGGTCATGTCGTAGGCGAGGATCAGGCCTTCGAAACGGGTTTCGTCGATCGGGTTGAAGCTCGGCTCGTAGGTGGTCACCCATGCGTACAGCAGACGGTCGACCAGCTTCAGGTAGCGGTCGTCGCTGGTGGCGCGCCAGGCGAGTGCGGCGTCGCGCAGCAGATCGAGGTCTTTCTCCGCTTCGACGCTTTGATCGTAAATGCCTTCGTGCGGTAACGTGCCTTCGGTATGCAACTTCGCCACGGCGTGCGCGGGGTCGTTCAGATGCGCTTCCACATTGGCGACCAGTGCCTTGACGCCGGGGTCGGCATTCGTGCGTTCGCTGGTTTGCAGCGCTGGCGCTGCACAAAAATTCATCGCTGCGCGGGCGTGCCGCACCGGCAGCATGACGGCGCTGCACACCAGCAGCAGCGTCGCGAGCGGCGTGCCCGCGGCTTGCCAGGTCGGCATGCGCCTTGAATAGCTCCGGCTTTCCATCATTAGCACCTTTCGCACCATGCGAAACTCCTTCGTTGGGCTGATTCGGTGTGTGATGTTAGCCGTTCCCGGGCGCGAACGACAGGACCGCGCGCCGCCGTAAGGCGGTGCGCGGTTCAGGACAGCCGCTGCCGTGGCGTTACGCGTAATCCGCGATCGGCACGCAGGAGCAGAACAGATTGCGGTCGCCATACACGTTGTCTGCACGGCCGACAGGCGGCCAATACTTCTTCGCAATCAGCGACGGCAGCGGGTAGGCAGCGGTTTCACGCGCATACGCATGCTTCCAGTCGTCCGCAATCACCACGGCCGCAGTGTGCGGGGCGTGCTTGAGCGGATTGTCTTCGCGGTCCGAGCGGCCTTCCTCGACGGCGCGGATTTCCTCGCGGATCGCAATCATCGCTTCGATGAAGCGGTCGAGTTCTTCCTTCGATTCCGATTCGGTCGGCTCGACCATCAGCGTGCCCGGCACCGGGAAGCTCATGGTCGGTGCGTGGAAGCCGTAGTCGGCGAGGCGCTTGGCGACGTCGTCGACGGTGATGCCGCTGGTTTCCTTGATCGGACGCAGATCGAGAATGCACTCGTGCGCCACCAGTCCGCCCGGGCCCGAGTACAGCACCGGGTAGTGCGGCGCCAGCTTGTTGGCGACGTAGTTGGCGTTGAGGATCGCGGTTTCGGTGGCAGCGGTGAGGTTCTTCGCGCCCATCATCGCGATGTACATCCACGAGATCGGCAGGATCGAAGCGGAGCCGTAAGGTGCGGCGGAAACTGCGCCGATGCCGTCGGCCGTGCGCTCGTAGCCCGACGAAACCTGGTTCGGCAGGAATTTCGCGAGGTGCGCGCCGACTGCGACCGGACCGACGCCCGGGCCGCCACCGCCGTGCGGAATACAGAAGGTCTTGTGCAGGTTCAGGTGCGAGACGTCGCCGCCGAACTGACCCGGCGCGGTGAGGCCGACCATCGCGTTCATGTTCGCGCCGTCCACATACACCTGGCCGCCGTGCGCATGCACGATCTCGCAGATTTCGCGCACGTTCGCTTCGAACACGCCGTGCGTCGACGGGTACGTGATCATGATTGCGGCCAGCTTGTCCGCGTGTTGCGCAGCCTTCGCCTTCAGATCTTCGATATCGACGTTGCCTTGCGCATCACAGGCGACGACCACGACCTGCATGCCGGCCATCTGTGCAGATGCCGGGTTCGTGCCGTGCGCCGAAGCGGGGATCAGGCAGACGTTGCGATGACCTTCGCCGCGCGACGCGTGGTAAGCGTGGATGATCAACAGGCCTGCGTATTCGCCTTGCGAGCCGGCGTTCGGTTGCAGCGAGACGGCTGCGTAGCCGGTTGCCGCGACCAGCATCTGCTCGAGTTGATCGATCATTTCGCGGTAGCCGACGGTTTGCTCAGCCGGTGCGAACGGGTGAATCTGACCGAACTCGGGCCACGTGACCGGCAGCATTTCCGAGGTCGCGTTCAGCTTCATCGTGCAGGAGCCGAGCGGGATCATCGAGCGGTCGAGCGCCAGATCCTTATCCGAAAGGCTGCGCAGGTAGCGCAGCATTTCCGTTTCCGAATGGTGACGGTTGAACACGTGGTGCGTGAGGTACGCGCTGGTGCGTTCGAGCGTGGCCGGCACGGTGCTTTCCGCGGGCAATTCGGCGTCGAGTGCATCGATTTGCGGCACGTCTTCGACGAACGCCGCTTGCGCGAACGCTGCCAGCAGATCGGCCAGATCGCTGCGCTTGGTGGTTTCGTCGATCGAGATGCCGACGCGCGTGTCGCTCACGCGGCGCAGGTTGATGCGCTTCGCAGTGGCGGCGTCATGCAGCGCCTGGGTACGAGCGCCGGTTTCGAACGTCAGCGTGTCGAAGAAGGTTTCGTTGACGAGCGTATAGCCGAGCTTTTTCGCACCGGCTGCGAGCAGCGCGGCAATGCGGTTCACGCGCTGGGCGATCGTCTTCAGACCGTTCGGGCCGTGATAGACCGCGTACATGCTGGCCATGATAGCGAGCAGCGCTTGCGCGGTACACACGTTCGAAGTCGCCTTTTCGCGGCGGATGTGCTGTTCGCGGGTTTGCAGCGCGAGACGCAGGGCGGGCTTGCCTTGAGCGTCAACCGTGACGCCGACCAGACGGCCCGGCATTTGCCGCTTGAATTCGTCGCGCACGGCGAGGTAGGCAGCGTGCGGGCCGCCGAAGCCGACTGGCACGCCGAAACGCTGCGTGTTACCGACGGCCACGTCCGCGCCCCATTCGCCCGGGGGCGTGAGCATGGTCAGCGCAAGCAGATCGGCCGCGACGACCACATGGCCGCCTGCAGCGTGGATCGCTTCAGCCAGTGCGCGGTAGTCGCGCACATCGCCGTTCACGCCAGGGTATTGCAGCAGCACGCCGAAGGCATTCGAATTTACAGCGTCCGCAGCCGGACCAACCTTCACTTCGATACCGACCGGAGTTGCACGCGTCTTCACCACTTCGATGGTTTGCGGCAGCACGTCGTCGGCGACGTAGAAGATATTCGACTTCGGCTTGCCCACGCGTTGCAGCAGCGTCATCGCTTCGGCGGCGGCGGTGGCTTCGTCGAGCAGCGATGCGTTGGAGATGGCGAGGCCCGTCAGGTCGATGATCATCTGCTGGAAGTTCAACAGCGCTTCGAGACGGCCTTGCGAGATTTCCGGCTGATACGGCGTGTAAGCCGTGTACCACGCCGGGTTTTCGAGTACGTTGCGCAGGATCACCGTCGGGGTGTGCGCGTTGTAGTAGCCCTGCCCGATATACGAGCGGAACACCTGGTTCTTGTCCGCCAGTTCACGCAGCGCGGCGAGCGCTTCGGCTTCGCTCTTCGGTTGCGCGAAGGGGCCGAGCGGCAGCGTTTCGCTGCGGCGGATCGTCTTCGGAATCACGGCGTCGATCAGCGCGGCGCGCGAGGCGAAGCCGAGGGCTTCGAGCATCGCTTGCTGGTCGGCCGAATCCGGGCCGATGTGCCGTTCGGCGAAGGCATCATGCACTTCGAGCGCGGCGAGCGAGAGAGGAGTGCGGTTCATCAGACGATCCGGGTGTTCGAGCTTCATGGGGTGTTCCTGGCGGTGCGGCCGTCCGCGTTGATGGGACGCCGCACCTGACGGTTAAATATTTAGGCGCCGATGGACTTGCTGTACGCGTCGGCGTCGATCAGGCGGTCAAGCGACGCGCCCGCTGCCGGCTTGATCTTGAACAGCCAGCTGTCATACGGCGTCGTGTTGACGGCGTCCGGCGTGTCGGCCACGGCCGTGTTCGCTTCGATGATTTCGCCCGAAACCGGTGCGTAGATATCGGAAGCGGCTTTCACGGATTCGATGACCGCGACGGTGTCACCGGCGCTGACGGTCTTGCCCAGTTCCTGGACTTCGAAGAAGACGATGTCGCCGAGCGCTTCTTGCGCGTGGTCGGTGATGCCGACCGTCAGCGTGCCGTCTGCTTCGGTGCGGACCCATTCGTGCGATTCGGTGTATTTCAGATCGGCCGGGATGCTCATCGGATGCTCCTATGCGGTGTTCGGTATTGATTTAAAAGAGGGGGCGCGTACGCGACGGAACCGCTTAAGCAGCAAGCACCTTGCCGTTGCGCACGAACGGCAGTTTTACCACGCTTGCGGGAAGGGCTTTGTCGCGGATTTGCACGTGGACGATATCGCCGGGTTTGACGTCTTTCGGCACACGTGCGAAGGCGATGGATTCCTGCATGGTGGGCGAGAACGTGCCGCTGGTGATTTCGCCGTCGCCGTAGGGCGTGACGACCTTCTGATGGGCGCGCAGCACGCCGCCCGCCTTGCCGTTTTCCTTTTGCAGGATCAGGCCGACGAACGCGGAGCGGCAACCGTCCGCTTCGAGCTTCGCCTTGCCGACGAAGTCGCGCGGCGAGTTCAGATCCACCGTCCAGGCGAGGCCGGCGTCCAGCGGCGAGACATTGTCGTCCATGTCCTGGCCGTACAGGTTCATGCCGGCTTCGAGGCGCAGCGTGTCGCGCGCACCGAGACCGGCCGGGCGCACGCCCTGACGCACCAAGGCGTCCCAGAACTCGCAGACGAAAGTGGATGGCAGCACGATTTCGAAACCGTCTTCGCCGGTGTAGCCGGTGCGGGCAATCATCAATTCGCCGAACGGCGTGTTCTCTACGATCGCGGCGTTAAACGGCTTGAGGAGTTCGGTCGAGGTGCGGCTGGACGGCGCGACTTGCCAGACTTTTTCGCGGGCGTTCGGACCCTGCACGGCGACGATCGACAGATCGCGGCGCGGCGTGATGGTCAGGCCGTAGTTGCCTTCCGCGTTGAGCTTGGTGAACCAGGCGACGTCTTTCTCGGCGGTGCCGGCGTTGACGACGAGGCGGAAGTGCGTTTCGGTGAAGTAATAGACGATCAGATCGTCGATCACGCCGCCATTCGCGTTCAGCAGGCAGGAATAGAGCGCGCGGCCCGCCGTTTGCAGCTTGCCGACATTGTTGGCAAGCGCGTGTTCGAAGAAGGCGCGCACGCGCTCGCCAGTGAAATCGACCACGCACATGTGCGACACGTCGAACATGCCGGCGTCGGTGCGCACGGCGTGGTGTTCGTCGATCTGCGAGCCGTAATTGACGGGCATGTCCCAGCCGCCGAAATCGACCATGCGGGCTTTCAGCTCGCGATGGGTGGCATTGAGCGGGGTGTGTTTGAGTTCGGTCATCAGGGCCTCAGGCAATCTCGACGGATAACAAAAAGGCCATGCGGCTTGATCCCTCGCGGCAAGAATGCCTGCGAGCGATGCCATGCATGACCCCTCTGTCCTCGATACCTGAGAGATTGCGCTGCCGTGCGGGTTTGCAAGTCTTTGCAAGCCGTCACGGTGAAACGCGCGCCCCTTCGGTGGGCAGCCTGCCTGGTTCGATGATGTTCGATACCGGTGGCTACTGCCGCTCTCCAGAGTGCGAAAAACCGGTGCCTGATGAAAGCCCGGACGATGCCGGAATCAGACGGGTTCTTCGACGCGGTCGGTCCTTTTGCCTGAGAGTTTGCGGGTGTGCCCCTTCGGCGGCGCGGCCTGCGAAAAACATGGCGGCCAGCGCTCTCTCCCGACGCGTGCGGCGAATGTACGCGAGGGCTGGGGGCTTGTCAAATTGGGATGGGGAGGGGCGGCGGGGCGGTGCGCTGCGGGCGACGCCGCGCCAAAAAAAAGCGCGGGGAATGACCCCCGCGCTTTTGCGCTGACAGCAGATTGCTGAGAGGCTTACTCGCCGATTGCGTGAGCTGCGCCGTCGAGTTCCTGGTTCAGCACGCGCTGCTCGTCGCCGGACAGGCCGCCGCCATGCTGCGCTGCCATGTCGTGGGCCTCCTGACGGATCACGTCGAGGCGGTGATGCAGTGCGCCGCCTTGCGGGGGCGGGTAGTAGCCTTGATTGACGTGGTTGTCGATGCGGTGGCTCAGGTTGTCGATACGGCCATTAACCTGATTCAGGCGCTGAATCGCGACTTCGTGCGGGTTAGGTCCCGGCGGCGGCGCGGGCTGCGAAACCACACAAGCGGCCAGCGAAGAAACCAGCGCCAAACCAGCCAGCGCACGGATGAAACGTTGCATACCCACTCTCCTGTGTCGGCCGGACTTAGCGCTTTAGCGCTTAGTCCGGCCCCATGCAATGAAATTGCGGTCGGCCGGACTTAGCGCTTTAGCTGTCGACCAG
The DNA here is from genome assembly GCF_900100735.1 of Paraburkholderia phenazinium. Classification (GTDB taxonomy): domain Bacteria; phylum Pseudomonadota; class Gammaproteobacteria; order Burkholderiales; family Burkholderiaceae; genus Paraburkholderia; species Paraburkholderia phenazinia. Next base: position 509,590 of record NZ_FNCJ01000001.1, read on the forward strand.
AGTTGCGCTTTAGCGCGCTACTCTGGTCCCATGCAAAGCACTTAGTCCGGCCCCATGCAATGAAATTGCGGTTGTCGTCTGTTGTGATCGACGCTCAGGTCGATGCCGAGTAGCAACGGCTAGCCGCTGCCACACGATGACCTGAAATCGGCAATATATTGTAACGGAGCGTACCTTTCGGAACTGTTAGCAGCGGTTGCCGCCCTGTAAGGCGTGATTTGTGCTGACTTGGGCGGCAATCTCAGCGAATTCGTTCGAATGGCAGACGACGGCCTTCCGCCTCGCTGCGCGCCGCCAGTTCGATGATCGTCATGACGTCGACGGCGTCCTGCGGGCTGACCGGGAAACGCTCGCCGTCGAGGATGGTGGCCGCCAGCGCGCGATAGAACCCGACGTAGTCGCCGTCCTGGGTCGGCAGGGCGCGTTCGACCTCCTGACCGGCGGCATCGAGCACCCGCAGCAGCCCCGCTGCATTGCCGCCCGCAAAACCCGCGTCGCCGGGGCGCAGACCGGCTTTCAACTGATCTTCCTGGGTGTCCAGTTCACGCTTGACGTAGCTGCCGCGCGTACCGTCGATGGCGAAGCGCGGCGGCGCCAGCGCGGTGAGGGCGCTCGCGTGCAGCACCACTTCGAGATCCGTATAGCCGAGTTGCAGATGAACATAGTCGGGCGCACCGCCGCCGTCGCGATGGGTCTTGACGGTGGCCGACACGGTTTCCGGCGTGCCGAACAGCGCGAGCGCCTGGTCGATCAGATGCGGTCCGAGATCGAACAGCAGGCCGCCGCCGCGCGATGCTTCCTCGCGCCAGCGCGGCCGCACATCCGGGCGGAAGCGGTCGAAGTGCGACTCGTAGTGGGTGATGCGGCCCAGCTCGTCGCTCGCCAGCAGGTCGCGAACGGTGAGGAAATCGCCGTCCCAGCGGCGGTTGTGAAACGGCGCGAAGGTGAGGCTGCGCGCCAGCGCCAGATTGGCGAGCGTGAGCGCTTCCATGGCCGTCAGCGTGACCGGCTTGTCGACCACCACGTGCTTGCCGGCTTCGAGCGTGCGCTTGGCGAATTCGAAGTGGGTGTCGTTCGGCGTGGCGATCACCACACATTGGATATCTTCGAGCGCGAGCAGCGCGTCGAGGTCGGGCACGACGGCGGCGCGGGGATAGTCGGCGCGGGCCTGCTCGGCCTTGCTGGTCGCGATCGCGGCGACGGTGGCCCGGCCGCAGTGTTCGATGACCGGCGCGTGGAAGGTGGCGCCGGCGAAACCGTAACCCATCAATCCTGTTTTGAGCGGTGCAGACATGTGAGTTTCCTGCGAGAAGGCGCGCCGCTTTGCCACCGCGGCGGCGGCGCGCGGTCTGTAATTGTGGCACGCCTCGCCCGGGAGGGCCTGGGTGGTCCGCGGGCGGGTGTGTGTCACGGTCTTCGTCAGGTCTTCGTGTTAACATCGCTGCTCTCGCGCGAGACGGATTGGCCCGCAGGCCCATCGCAGCACCGCACCGCGCCCTCAACCGTTACACCCCCGCCCACACACGATGTCTGCAGGCCTGAATCCCGCTCAAAACGAAGCGGTGCGCTACCTTGATGGTCCTTGTCTTGTGCTCGCCGGCGCAGGCAGCGGCAAGACGCGCGTGATTACTCAGAAGATTGCGCACCTGATCGAAGTCAAAGGCTTCGAGCCGCGCCATATCGCGGCCGTCACCTTCACGAACAAGGCCGCGGCCGAAATGCGCGAGCGCGTCGGCAAGCTGCTCGAAGGCAAGACGTTGACGACGCCCGGCAAGGAAGGTCGCAAGGTGCCCGTCAATCAGTTGACGGTGTGTACGTTTCACTCGCTCGGCGTGCAGATTCTGCGCCAGGAGGCGGAGCACGTCGGCCTGAAGCCGCAGTTTTCGATCATGGATTCGGACGACTGCTTCGGCATGATTCAGGAGCAGGTCGGTTCCACGGACAAGGGCTTCATCCGCAAGATCCAGTCGATTATTTCGCTGTGGAAAAACGGCATGATCATGCCGGAAGAGGCCATGGCGATTGCGGCGAACGAGGACGAACATCAGGCGGCGATTGTCTACCGCAATTACGTGGCGACGCTGCACGCTTATCAGGCAGTGGATTTCGACGATCTAATCCGTGTGCCGGCCGAACTCTTTGCCAGGAACGAGCAGGTGCGCGAGCGCTGGCAGAACAAGCTGCGATATCTGCTGATCGACGAGTACCAGGACACGAATGCGTGCCAGTACGAACTCGTGAAGCTGCTGGCCGGGCCGCGCGCCGCATTCACGGCGGTGGGCGACGATGACCAGGCCATCTACGGCTGGCGCGGCGCGACGCTCGAGAACCTGGGTCAGCTCAGCAAGGACTTCCCGAAGCTGCATCTGATCAAGCTGGAGCAGAACTACCGGTCGACGGTGCGCATCCTGACCGCCGCCAACAACGTGATTGCCAACAACCCGAAGCTGTTCGAGAAGAAGCTGTGGTCCGAACACGGCATGGGCGACACGATTACCGTGACGGGCTGCAACGACGAAGAGCACGAAGCCGAATCCGTGGTGTTCCGGTTATCCGCGCATAAGTTCGAGCGGCGCGCGCAGTTTCGCGACTACGCGATCCTGTATCGCGGCAATTTCCAGGCGCGTATTTTCGAACAGGTGCTGCGGCGCGAGCGGATTCCGTACGTGCTGTCGGGCGGGCAGTCGTTCTTCGACAAGGCGGAGATCAAGGATATCTGCGCGTATCTGCGCCTGATCGCCAATGCCAACGACGATCCTGCGTTTATCCGCGCCATCACCACGCCGCGGCGCGGGGTGGGCAATACGACGCTCGAAGCGCTGGGTTCGTTCGCGGGCCAGGCGAAGGTGTCGCTGTTCGAGGCGGTGTATATGGGCGGGATCGAGGCGCGGCTGTCGGCGCGCCAGGTCGAGCCGCTGCGCACCTTCTGCGATTTCATGCAGCGCCTCACCGACCGCGCGGAAAAAGATCCGGCCACCGAGGTGCTCAACGACCTGATGGACGCGATCCACTACGAAGCCTACCTGTACGACGCATTCGACGAGCGCCAGGCGCAGTCGAAATGGCAGAACGTGCTGGAGTTTGTCGAGTGGTTGAAGCGTAAGGGCACCAAGCCCGAGCCTGCGGCGGGCAGCGAAGCTACCGGCTACGACAACGCCGACGGTCTCGCGGATACCGGCAAGAATCTGCTGGGCTTGATTCAGACGGTGGCGCTGATGTCGATGCTCGAAGGCAAGGAGGAAGATCCGGATGCTGTGCGGCTTTCCACCGTGCATGCGTCGAAGGGGCTCGAGTATCCGCACGTGTTTCTGGTGGGCGTCGAGGAAGGCATCATGCCGCACCGCGGCGGCTCGGACGACGCACCGATCGACGACACGCGCATCGAGGAAGAACGCCGCCTGATGTACGTGGCGATTACGCGGGCGCAGCGCAGCTTGCATCTGAACTGGTGCAAGAAGAGGAAGCGCGCGCGGGAGACGGTGGTGTGCGAGCCGTCGCGGTTTATTCCTGAAATGGGTCTGGATGAGGCGCCGCCACCGACCGCGGAAGAAGCGCCGATGTCGCCGAAGGACCGGCTGGCGAGTTTGAAGGCTTTGTTGCAGAAGCCTTAAGCAGGTTGGCAGCGGGGTGCATTGGGCAAGACCCCGCTCGCGGCAGGTTCATCGGCTCGCGAGGGCGTGCGCCGCGCTAGAGTGGCGCGGCCCGCTCAACGGAGATTCGCCCGCATGAACACGTTGCCGCTCGCGCGCTATCGCAGTGCGCTCGAAACCTATATCGACGCGAAGGACAACACGCGAGCCGAGCGCATCGGCGAAGTGTTCGCGGCTGATGCGGTTCTCACCTTTTCCCTCGCAACCTCGAATATCGCGTTTCCCGCCCGCACGGTTGGTGCGGCGGCGATTGCAAAGACGCTCGTCAGCGATTTCGGGGCGCAGTATGCGCAGTGCCGTACTTACTATGTGTGTGACGCGCTGGCGGTCGTGGACCACCAGATTGATGCGTTGCCGTGGCTTGTGGTGATGCGCGAGCCAGCGACGCAGGCGTTGCGCGTCGGGCATGGGGTGTACCGGTGGACTTTCGGCTCGGCAGACGCGGGGCTTGTGACCGCGTTTCATATCCACATTGCGCGGATGGATGTGGTGCCGGATCCTGACGGTGCTTTGCTGGCGGCGTTGCAGGATGGTTTGAGTTATCCGTGGCTTGCGCCCGCCGAGTTGCGTGAGCATTTCGAGGCGCTCGCCGGATCCATTCCGGCGCTCGCCTTTGCGCGGGCCTTCGCTGCGCCCGCCCGAGTTATTTCGCCGCGCTGACCATGTAGTCAACAGCCGCTTTCACGTCGGCATCGGACGCGGTCGACCCGCCTTTAGGCGGCATCGCGCCCTTGCCGTGCAGGGCGTAGTTGTAAATCGTATCTATCGGATCCTTGAGACGCGGCGCCCACGCGGCCTTGTCGCCGAACTTCGGCGCATTCAGTACGCCGGCGGCGTGACACGCCTGGCAGACCTGCGTGTAGAGCGCCTTGCCGGCTTGCGAGGCGTCGGCGCTCTGGGTGGCGTCGCCGCCGGGCGCAGTTGCCGGTGCGCTGGCGATCGACGCCAGCGCTGCCGCTGCCTGGGACGCTGCGGCGGTGCCCGCATCTGCCGTGGCGCCGGAGGCGGGTGCGGCCGCTGCGGCAGTGCCTGATGCAGCCTGGGTCGCGCTTGGCACCGGCGGTTCGGCAAAGCTGGCGCCCGAATTGTTCGCCATATAGACGACGGCGCGGGCAATTTCGTAGTCGCTATAGTCGTCCGGGCTGGTGCCGCCGCGCGCAGGCATCGCACCCTTGCCGGTCAAGGCGGTGTGCCAAAGCGTGTCGAAGCCTTGCGCGATGCGCGGCGCCCAGTCGGCGGAGTTGGTGAATTTAGGTGCGCCTGCAGCGCCGGTGGCGTGACAGGCCGAGCAGACCGCCTTGTAGACTTCCTCGCCGGTCTTGTAGACGCGCGGCGCGTTGGCGTCGCGAATGTCGACCTGGGCGAGCGGCGCAATGCGGGCGCTGACCTCGGCTTCGGAGAGACTGTCGGTGCCGGCGCCGATGCGGGTCCAGTTGTTGGCGTAGACCGCTAGCAGGACGATAACGATGATCGGGACAGCAAAACTGGCGATGATCGCGGCAATGAGCTGTCCAGGAGTTTTGATCGGGGCTTCGTGATTATTTGGTGCTTCGCTCATGCTTGTCTCGTCTCCCGTGGGTATTGTGAGCGGTACAGCGTGACGGCAACGACCATTTCTTTATTAGCCACGGACGATTATAGACGGAAGGTTTCGGCGGCGGCGAGCGGTGGCTGGGGGTCTTCAGCGGGCGTTTACCCGTATCGGCGGCGGCGGGAGGTGGCCGGCCGCGGGCGCTGGCGGGGCCTATCCAGGGCGGTCGGTGGACGGGGTGCCGGAAACCGGGTATCCTCTCGGTCTCGCTTTAGCGCTGCTTTCGTGGCGCTTTCGTGTTGAAGCGCCCGTAGCTCAATGGATAGAGTACTGCCCTCCGAAGGCAGGGGTTGCTGGTTCGATCCCAGCCGGGCGCGCCAATCTGATACGTCACTGGGCACCTCGCCAGAGTCGCTATTCCAATGTGTGACGGCTGACGCGAGCTGCGCACGATTGCCTAGGATGCGGCATTTTGCGCCATCAACGCGAATGTCTGTTACGAGTGCCCGAAGAAGCTGCCTCGCTAGAGGTCTTTGAGGGTCACACAGTTCGCGCTTGGCTGCGGCGACGAATTTCTCAATATGCGCTCGGCCAACCTTTTTAAATGGCAGGTGCTGCCGCGCCTTCAGAGCTTCCAACTCTGAGTCAACTGTTTCCCGTTCTCGCTGCTTCGCTCGGATGTATTCCTGCAACGTGACGTCAAGGTCAAGGGTTCTCTTGTCCAGTTGTCCGTAGATACTCCCTAGTGAGGCGCGCAATGCAGCGGAGCGTGTCTGCAGTATCTGTATGCGTTTAGGGTCCGGTTTTTTAGCTTTTTTCCATATATCTTCCAGTTCTCCCAAAATAGAACTTACCCGGGTCGGACATAACACACGTTCGACCACAGCCTCCAGCACCTGCTTCTCCAATGCCTCTTTGGGAAAGTTTGGGCAGCAGCATTCGGTCGGGCTGACCTTCTGTCGGGACGCGCATCGGTAGTATTTGTACCTGCCCGATTTTCCGGTGACGAGCATCAGTCCCTTTTTGCAGTAACCGCATACCAGCAGGCCGGTTAGCAACGTGGGCACCTGCGCTGCTCTGTTTTCAGTATTCGGTGGGCGCCGCTTTGTGAGCATGCCATGGACGGCCTTAAACTCCTGCTCTTTTAGAATTGGGGGGACCTTGGTTTCTACCCAATTTTCTCGCGGATGCGGTTGGTTAGTTTGCGAGTTGCGCCGAAAGGTGATTAGTGTGCCCGTACAAACGGGATTCTCGATGACCTTTTCGACGTGACCTATTGTCCATTTGACTCCTCGATGGAGAATTCCTCTCGCATTCAAATATTCTGCAATTCGCTTCATCCCCATCACCATCCCTGCATCGCCAAACCGCGCTAGCCTAAAAATGAGCCGTACCGTTTCAGCTTCGTCATCATCGACGGCGAGAAGTTTCTTTACTCCACTGCGCGCGGGGATATCTGTCGCTACCGTCTTGTAACCATAAGGAGGTCTCGCGCCGTTGTAATACCCAGCCACAGCGTTTGCCTTCATGCATTGAGCAACCTTCTCCCCAAGTGCCATACTATGCGCTTCGTCGAACAGTCCGGTAAAGTTGCGCTCAATAAACGCTGTGGTTTTCCCTTCCGAGCGCGGTTGGCCGAAAATCATCAGTTTCACGCCGTTTTTCTCTAGCTGTCGTTCAAGAATCTCTCGGTCGGCATTGCGTCGATAGAATCGATTCTGCATATGGACGAGGATGACATCGAATGGCTTTTCGGGTGACAGCGCGGCGCTAATCATGCGGTCGAAGACAGGGCGTCTCTTTTCAAGTGAATATGCAGATGCGCCAGGCTCTCGGAAGACCTCAACAATGGCGTGCCCATTTTCGCGGACCCACTTTACCATCGCAGCTTCCTGGTCTTCCATCGAAATGCCTTGTTCGACTTGGCGCTCAGTTGATACACGGGAATAGAGTGCGATTTTCATATCCCTCTCCAAAGTACAATGGTGAGGCGCCGCTGCAGATTCATCCGCTGCGCACGGCGCGGCACCTTTGGTTTAGCCTCTGTGCTGCAAGCAATGTGGCCAGTCGCGTCGGTCAGTTAGTGGTTTTTATAGTTCCTCGCATTGCAAGCAATTTTTGCGCAGTCTCGAACTCCGCCTGTTCCAAAATTGGCGCTACATCTGTGGTCACCCATTTTTCTTCTGGGAGAGCACGGTGAGTGCGCGGGTCAGTGCGGAAGGTGATGCGCTTTCCGATGCAAACAGGGTTCTCCAGCACCTGCTCCACTAGGCGAATCGTCCACTTCATTCCCCGATGCTTTATGCCGCTGGCATTCAAGGCTTCGGCGATTCGTTTCGTCTCGCTGACTATCCCGCCATTTCTAGGTCGCGCGAGTCGAAAAATTTGGCGGACAACCTCAGCCTCTTTTTCGTCCACTGCGAGGATTTTCTTGACTCCGCTGCGTGCAGGAATACAGTCGATTCGAACGACGCCTTGATTTCTTGGTGCAAGAAGTCGAGATGGCCGGTGATTTTGGCAAGGTCGAACACCTCCCGATTGATGATGGAGGCGTCGTTATCTACAACGGCGTGCACACAGGCTTCTTGTTGTGCAAAACGCGGGTCAATTGCTGGAGCCAGTTGCGCAAGCTCTGGAGGTAGTCCAATCCGCCCCTCGCGAATCAACACGCGCGTCACCAATTGAGACAAGCCGACGACCGACACTGTCTCGCTCACCGAGTGTTGTATCTTTCCCTTGGCGCGAGTCGATCACCCTAGCACCTCAGAAATCAGGTAGTCACGCAGTGACTCGTCCGCACGCAATGGAAGAATCGCATCGAGATAACGAAGGCCGATTCGCTCGATAAAGTCCAGCCGTAGAGCGTCATGCACAATGCCGAGCCCTTTGAGGAACGTTGCCGAGAACGTCTCGAAGGTTTCATACTGGGTAGTTTGAAAGGCTAGGGCGTTTGACTCCAACACGATGCTTGAGCGGCCTCCGATGTCACCGAAGGTGTAGCGAGGTTGGGCCGTCAACGCTGGTGCAGCAAGGGATGGTGAACCTCGCCGGTTCTCCTACCGACCGCCCCTTACCGCGCTCCTGCCAGACCTTCAGCCTGCTCCCGAATTCTCCCCAGCATGCGCCGCCGGATAAGCCTACTGACCGGCCGAATGACATACCAATAGGGAGCAAATCTCCGCCGCACGTCGTCAGTCGGACGTTGCACCCGCGTCTTGGTACTCAACATCATCGCCGCCGACGGCATGGCTTCAACCGCGAAGTCCGTGACCAACCGGCAAACATCCATCCTGTCATTCGTCTTAACGCCTCGGTAGACCGAATCTCGAGCAAGCCATAATCCGGTTCCCAAAAACGCCCCAGCCAGCCCAAACACAACACTGCGGTCCCCGTTCCGACCAAGAAACAAGAAATCGTCGAAATCAAACGGCCGCGGCAGCGATCGGCTTATCAGTCGCGACGGCAACTCCCGTAGCCTGATCGCAAACCGGACTATCGGATCATCCTGCGCTCGCTGCCAAGTGACGCAATCCAGAATGACGCCAGCCGAAGCCCGCATGGACAAGGCGTGCTGCTCCCGAAAATCGAAACTGGGCAGAAATTCGTCGATTAGCTTCATTGGTAATTGACGGGCCTCTCAACACCGGCGATGTCCGCAGAGTTGCGGCGAACTATGCGACGGATCCCCCGCCACGTTGGCGCCGTGCGGCATCCGACCCCATCATTACCCACCCCGCCCCCCCATGGCAAACACGCTCACCCCAATTGAGCGCCTTTAACATCGAACCCCAATCCCACATTGCCCTAAACTCTTAAGAGACCGGCGCGCGCTACACCGTGCGCCGGCGCGGCATTCATCCGGCTACCCCCGGACGACCTGCCTATCAGCGTGAGACACAATCAAGCGTGGAGACAACCCAATGAGCTTGCCTGAGCCGTTGCGTCTGCATGTGCCGGAGCCAACTGGGCGCCCTGGCTGCAGAACCGACTTTTCCTACCTGCATCTTTCCCCCGCCGGGTCGGTGCGCAAACCGCCCATCGACGTTAGCGCCATCGAAACCAGCGACCTCGCGCACAGCCTCGTACGCGTCCTCGACGACGAAGGCCGCGCGGTTGGCCCCTGGGCCCCGGACCTCACTGACGAGCAACTGCTGGCCGGCATGCGTGCCATGCTCAAAACGCGCATCTTCGATGCCCGCATGCTGATCGCCCAGCGTCAGAAAAAGATCTCCTTCTACATGCAAAGCCTCGGTGAAGAGGCAATCGGCGCGGCCCAGGCCATGGCCTTGCGGCGCGACGACATGTGCTTTCCGACCTACCGCCAGCAAAGCATCCTGATGGCGCGCGAAGTGCCGCTGGTCGGCATGATGTGCCAGTTGATGTCGAACGAAGCCGACCCGCTCAAGGGCCGCCAGTTACCGGTGATGTATTCCGACCGCGAAGCCGGCTTCTTCTCGATCTCGGGCAACCTCGCCACACAGTTCATCCAGGCGGTCGGCTGGGCGATGGCCTCGGCCATCAAGGGCGACACGAAAATCGCCTCGGCGTGGATCGGCGACGGCGCCACCGCCGAGTCCGATTTCCATACGGCACTGACTTTCGCGCACGTCTACCGCGCTCCGGTCATCCTGAACGTGGTCAACAACCAGTGGGCTATCTCGACGTTCCAGGCCATCGCCGGTGGCGAAGGCGCGACCTTTGCCGGTCGCGGCGTCGGCTGCGGCATTGCCTCGCTGCGCGTCGACGGTAACGACTACCTCGCCGTGTACGCAGCCTCGTGCTGGGCCGCCCAGCGCGCACGCCGCAATCTGGGCCCGACGCTGATCGAATGGGTCACCTACCGCGCAGGCGCTCACTCCACCTCCGACGATCCCACGAAATACCGCCCCGGCGACGACTGGAGCGATTTCCCGCTGGGCGACCCGATCGCGCGCTTCAGGAAGCACCTCAACGCGAAGGGCATCTGGTCGGATCAGTCGCATGACGAACTGGTGGCTTCGCTCGAAGCCGAGGTCATCGCGGCGCAGAAGGAAGCGGAACAATTCGGCACGCTTAACGACGAGCGTTTTTCGAGTCCCGCCACCATGTTCGAGGATGTCTACAAGGACATGCCGGAACACCTGCGCCGTCAGCGCCAAGAACTAGGAGTGTGATCATGGCGGAATTCGACACGATCAAAGAGACGAGCTCGGCAACCAAGCCGATGACGATGATCCAGGCGCTGCGCTCAGCGATGGATGTGATGCTCGGGCGCGACGACAACGTCGTGGTGTTCGGTCAGGACGTGGGCTACTTCGGCGGCGTGTTTCGCTGCACCGAAGGCCTGCAGGCGAAGTACGGCACCTCGCGCGTGTTCGACGCGCCGATCTCCGAAGGCGGCATTGTCGGCGCGGCGGTCGGTATGGGCGCGTACGGCCTGCGGCCGGTGTGCGAGATCCAGTTCGCGGACTACTTCTATCCGGCATCGGACCAGATCGTCTCCGAGGGGGCGCGCTTGCGCTATCGCTCGGCCGGCCAGTTCATTGCGCCGATGACCATCCGCATGCCTTGCGGCGGTGGCATCTACGGCGGCCAGACGCATAGCCAAAGCCCCGAGGCGATGTTCACCCAGGTCTGCGGCTTGCGCACGGTCATGCCGTCGAATCCGTACGACGCCAAAGGGCTCCTGATCGCCTCCATCGAGAACGACGATCCGGTGATCTTCCTCGAACCCAAGCGGCTCTATAACGGGCCATTCGACGGCCATCACGAGCGGCCGGTCACCTCGTGGGCGAAGCATGCGTCGAACGCGGTGCCGGAGGGTTACTACACGGTGCCGCTCGATACGGCTGCGGTCGTGCGTCCCGGCAATGCGGTGACGGTGCTGACCTATGGAACCACGGTCCACGTGTCGCTCGCAGCGGCGGAAGAAACCGGCATCGACGCGGAAGTGATCGACTTGCGCACCCTGTGGCCGCTCGATCTCGACACCATCGTCAAGTCGGTGCGCAAGACCCGCCGTTGCGTGGTTGTCCACGAGGCGACGCGCACCTGCGGTTACGGCGCGGAGCTGATCTCGCTGGTGCAGGAGCACTGTTTTTATCACCTGGAAGCGCCAATTGAGCGGGTCACCGGCTGGGATACGCCGTATCCGCATGCGCAGGAATGGGCCTATTTCCCCGGCCCGCGCCGGGTTGGGGAAGCACTACGTCGCGTGATGGAGGCCTGAAATGGGTGTGCATGTAATCAAGATGCCGGACATCGGTGAAGGCATTGCAGAAGTGGAACTCGGGGCCTGGCACGTGGAAGTGGGCCAGATCGTCAAGGAAGACGGGCCGCTCGCCGACGTGATGACGGACAAGGCTGCGGTCGAAATTCCGTCGCCGGTCGCGGGGAAGGTGATTTCGCTGGGCGGCAAGGTTGGCGAAGTGCTGGCGGTCGGCAGCGAGTTGATCCGTCTGGAAGTGGAGGGCGAAGGTAATCTGAAGCCGGGCGCTGCCGCGCAAGGGGCGCAAGGAGCGAAGGGCACGAACGGAGCTAACGGTGCGCATGGTGCCAGCGGCTCGAATGGGGCACACGGCGCTAACGTTACGCACGGCACGCAAGCCGCTGCGGCGGCGAATGTCGCGGCAGCCGTGCACGGGCACGAAGCCAACGCCTTGTCCGCGTCTTCAGCAGCGGGCACTGCAGCCACAGCGTCGGCGTCAGCCATTCACGCAGCATCTACGCCCGCAGCCGGTGCGGCGTCGTCCCGTCCGCACGACTCAAGTACCGCGTCGGCTTCGACGTCACTCGCTACGTCTTCCGCATCCCGCGCGCTAGCCGCAACGCAGCCCGCGCCGATACGCCAGCCCGACGAGCGCCCGCTCGCCTCGCCGGCGGTCCGCCAGCGCGCCTGGGACATGGGCATTGAACTGCGCTTCGTGCACGGCACCGGCGAGGCCGGGCGCATCCTGCATTCGGACCTCGACGCCTACGCACAGACGCGCGGCACGGTGCCCTCACCGTTGCAGGCACGCTCAGGCTATGCCGAGCGTCTCGACGAAACCCCGGTGCCGGTAATCGGCATGCGTCGCGCCATCGCCCGCAAGATGCAGGAGGCCAAGCGGCGCATTCCGCATTTCAGCTATGTGGAAGAGATCGACGTCACCGAACTCGAAGACCTGCGCGCGCAACTGAACAAGCGCTGGGGCGAGACACGTGGCCGCCTCACCATGCTGCCGCTGCTGATTCGCGCGATGGTAGTCGCGCTGCGCGATTTCCCGCAGATCAACGCGCGCTTCGACGATGAGGCCGGCGTGGTCACGCGTTACGGCGCGGTGCACATCGGTGTCGCCACGCAGACCGACGCGGGCCTGACCGTGCCGGTGCTGCGTCACGCCGAAGCACGCGACGTCTGGTCGATGGCGGCCGAAATCGTGCGTCTCGCCGAAGCAGTGCGCAGCGGCAAAGCGACCCGCGACGAACTGTCGGGTTCGACCATCACCGTGTCCAGCCTGGGCGCGCTCGGCGGGATCGTCTCGACACCGGTCATCAATCATCCCGAAGTCGGCATCGTCGGCGTCAATCGCATGGTGGAGCGTCCGATGATCCGCAATGGCGCCGTGGTCGCCCGCAAGATGATGAACCTGTCGTCGTCGTTCGATCATCGGGTCGTCGACGGCATGGACGCCGCCGAGTTTATCCAGTCGGTTCGAGCGCTGCTGGAGCAGCCCGCCCTGCTGTTTGTGGAGTAAGCATGAGTCAGATTGAAAACACAACCCTGCTGGTCATCGGCGGCGGGCCGGGTGGCTACGTCGCGGCAATTCGCGCCGGACAGCTCGGCATTCCGACCGTGCTGGTCGAGCGCGAGCAACTCGGCGGCACCTGCCTGAACATTGGCTGCATTCCGTCGAAGGCCCTGATTCACGCAGCCGAGGAATTCGACAAGACCTTGCAGTATGCGGAAACCTCGCCGCTCGGCATTCGGGTCCGCGCACCGGAGATCGACATCGAGCGCACGGTGGCGTGGAAAGACGGCATCGTGCAGAAACTGACGCGCGGCGTCGGGGCGCTCCTCAAGAAGCATGGCGTCAAGGTCGTGCAGGGCGATGCACACGTGATCGACGGCAAGACGGTGGACGTCACGTCGAACGCTAATGGTGAGCGTGTGCGGATCCACTGCGAGCACCTGCTGCTCGCGGCCGGCTCCGAACCCACCGCGCTGCCGTCGATGCCGTTCGGCGGCAAGGTGGTGTCGTCGACCGAAGCCTTGTCGCCGAAGACGCTGCCCAAGCGCCTCGTGGTGGTCGGCGCGGGCTACATCGGCCTCGAGCTGGGCACGGTGTACCGCAAGCTCGGCGTCGACGTAACCGTGGTCGAGGCACTGGACCGCATTCTGCCCGCCTACGATGCCGAACTGGTCAAGCCGGTGGCCGATGCTCTCACGCGCAAAGGCGTCGGGGTTCTGCTGGGGCACAAGGTGTTGGGTCTCAGCGCCGACGGCCATGCGGTGCGCGTCCAGGACCGCGAGGGTGTCGAAAAGACCTTGCCGGCCGATCAGGTGCTGGTGGCCGTGGGCCGCCGTCCTCGCACCCAGGGCTGGGGCCTCGAAAGCCTGCAACTCGATCGCAACGGTGCCGCGCTGCGCATCGACGATCAGTGCCGCACTTCGATGCGTGACGTGTGGGCGATCGGCGATCTGGCGGGCGAGCCGATGCTCGCCCATCTTGCGATGGCGCAAGGCGAGATGGTGGCGGAGCTGATTGCCGGCAAAGCGCGCCGCTTCGTGCCGGCGGCGATTCCAGCGGTGTGTTTCACCGATCCGGAAATCGTCACCGCCGGGATGTCGCCGGCCGACGCGCAAGCCGCCGGGCTCGACTGTCTAAGCGCATCGTTCCCGTTCGCCGCGAACGGCCGCGCGATGACGCTCGAAGCCACCGACGGTTTCGTGCGCGTCGTGGCTCGTCGCGACAACCATCTGATCGTCGGCTGGCAGGCGGTGGGACGCGGGGTGTCGGAGCTGGCTGCGGCGTTCTCGCAGTCCATGGAGATGGGCGCGCGTCTGGAGGACATCGGCGGGACGATCCACGCGCATCCGACGCTGGGCGAAGCGGTTCAGGAAGCCGCGTTGCGTGCGCTGGGGCACGCGCTGCACATCTAGGCGGACGTGTAATCGATCGCGAGGTTAGCAAGGCGCCGGCATAAGGCCGGCGCGTTGCCCCGAGCGTTGCTTACGCAGCCACGCGACCGGACAGCAGCGCGCGGCCGCCTCACTTCATTTCGCGGCCGCGGCTCCCGCATCCTCGCCCTTGAACACGGTCCGCCAATCGTCCTTCATATCGACGATTAGCCACCCCTTCACATTCGCCTCTTCCAGGCCCTTATCCAGCTTGCCGGTTCGCGCCGCCCGGTCATACGCATACTCGCGTTGAGCATCCGTGTGATGCACGAGCGCCGCAAAACGCGGCCCGTCGCCTGAAGTGGTCCACTCGAGCATCGGCAGATCGGCGTCGGAGTTGCCAAACGCCATCAACGGCCGCCGTCCGACCAGGGCCTGAATGGTCTGCGGCTTTCTCGCGCCGTCGTTGAGTGTCTCGACTTGCGCGAGCCGCGTCAGCGTCGCCGTGCCATTCGTCATGCCGTACTGATAGCGAACGGTGCTGCCGATCACCTCATCGGGCGGCACGCCATACATGCTCTGCGAGATCGCGCGAATGAAGTCGGTGTTGTCCGCCGAGACGATATACGTCTTGAAGCCATTGGCGTGCAGGAAGGCGATCAACTCCACCATCGGCTGATACGCAAGACCGCTATAAGGACGGTTGAAGCGCGGATCGCTGGCACTATCGAACCAGTCATGCACGATCGACGCAAAACTGTCGGTCGTCATACCGGCATGGGTGGCCGCCAGCAGTTTCATCGAACCGCCATCGCCGCTGCCTGCCACGTTCTTCAGATTGCCGCGCAGGATCGACCGGTACGGCTCCTGGCGCTTCCATTCCGGATGCCGTGCCGCGAGCGTCTTCACCCGTTGCAGCGTAAAGACGAGTTGTACCGGGGCCGGTTGCTCGGGCCACAGCGTTCCGTCCAGATCGAAGACCGCGATCCGGTCCGCACGGGACACGAAGTCTTTCGACTCCGGCGTCGTGACGCGGGTCACGAAGTCGACAATCGAGCGTTCCGCGGGCGTGTCGTTCCACGCCGCGAGTGTGGCGTTCCCAGAAGTTGCACGGGCCGGCCGGGCGGCCTGGGTCGTGCCCGTATGCGGTGTGGTGGTGCAGGCGCAGAGAACGACGACGGTCAGGCCGATCCAGCGTCTGCGCATCAAGCCAATCATGAAAGCCTCTTTAGTATGTGATTTCGTGCGGCGCTTCATGCCCCGCCAGTCTATTTCGCGCCTACTAGATATCACATCCGGCGCGTTTGTTTAATGGTTTGCCACGTATTTCGCATGAGCGCATGCGGATCTGTGCCGAGCGAGCGGGGCACGGACGCCGGGCCGCGGTCAATATCCCGGCACGAGTCGGGCAATGGCAGCGGAGGGAAAAGGACCAGGGCGGACCGATGGCGGAGCTTCCGGCGGACTAACCAGTTCTTAAATGCTGTGTGATTCCGCATACGCCAGGAGAAATTGTTTCCCTATTTGAATCAATTCCATAAAACTGACGCCGCCATTCCAGAAACAGATTTTATTCTGACGGATCCGTATGCAATAAACATCGGAAACAGTGAAATATCTATCGTGTTACAAATTTATCTCTGTGTTGTTTGAGAACGTTTGCTAGTATTTTCCGACGACGACAGTGATCCGCTGCAACATCTACTTCCCGCGGGTGCGCAGCGCCATGCGGCTTCCTGTCTCGTCCCGCAATCTGTGAGTAATAGCAGGTCACCTGAATTCGCGCCAGCATTAAACGATTATTGACATTATTCGCTGATTTTTTATTTGCTTTCGGCAAAGGGGCTCGCTCGCTAGTCAATTCCGTTTGTCAATAGCACTAAAGTCAGGACATTAAATGACCATCAAGCGACGCCTTGGCGCGAGTGCGGTATTGTGTGCGGCGGCTTTCTCATCAGCGGCCTACGCGCAGACCTCGGCAGACGATGCCAACAAGAGCAATAACCCGTTGAATCTGGCGCCCTCGTTCAACTTCCAAGACTACTACACCCCGAGTCTGTTCGGCGTGAGTGGCCACACGAATGCGCTGCTGTTGCGGCCAACCATTCCTGTGGGGCCGTTTGGCCCGATCGGTGTGCCGCAGATTTTTCGCGCCACCGTCCCCATCAACACGAATCCGGACCCAACGGGCGGCTACAACACCGGCCTCGGCGACATCAATCTGTTCGACATCTTTCTGCTGTCGCAGTCGGACGTGCAGATTGGCGTCGGCCCATTGATCACCGCGCCTACCGCCACCGACCCAAGCCTCGGCACCGGCAAATGGCAGGCCGGTCTGGCGGCCGTGGCCGTCAGCGCAACGAAAGCGCATCTGCTCGGCGCGCTGGTTCAGTGGCAGCACTCGTTTGCCGGACAAAGCGGCCGGCCGACCACCCAGTCGCTCACGGCCCAGCCGTTCGGCATCTTCAACCTGCCCGGCGGCTGGTACATCCGCTCCACCGGTATCTGGTCCTTCGACCTGCAGCACGGCACCTATTACATCCCGCTCGGCCTGGGCGCGGGCAAGGCGTGGAAGAGCGGGTCGACGATCTACAACGCGTACATCGAACCGCAGTATTCGGTCGCCCACTCCGGTCCGGGCGTGCCGCAAGTGACGATTTTTGCCGGGCTGAACCTGACGTTCGGCAAGTAGCCAACTTTATCTGAGAGGCCAATCTATGAATGTTCCCAAGCTCCTGCGCATTGGCGCGATATCCCTGGGGCTGACGCTCGCCATGCTGCCGCAACAGTACGCCAGCGCCCAGGCGAGCGCCGCTACGGCGACGGTAACCGCAACGCCCGAGGAAGCTCGCGGCATCGCCAAGGACGCGTTCATCTACGCATACCCGATGCTGTTCAACTACAAGACGCTGTACGAGCAAGTGCTCGATACGGACTCCAGGTCTTACGTGGGCGGCTTTGGCAAATTCCGCAACTACTCTCAACCGTACGGTCCCGAGAACAAGGACATCGTCACGCCCAACAACGACACGCCTTACTCGTGGGCGTGGCTCGATCTGCGCCGTGAACCGTGGGTGCTGACGGTGCCGGCCGTGCCGGACGACCGCTATTACGTGTTCCAGTGGATCGACCTGTTCACCTACAACTTCGCCTACGTCGGTTCGCGGACCACCGGCAACGGAGCGGGCCACTATCTGTTTGCCGGGCCTAACTGGCATGGCGATACGCCGAAGGGTATCGACAAGGTGTTCCGCTCGGAGACCGACATCATTCTCACCTTGGGGCGCACCGCGCTGAGCGGCCCGTCCGACGTGAAGAACGTTCAGGCGATCCAGCAGCATTACAACCTCACGCCGCTGTCCGCGTTCGAACACAGCAGCGCGCCGCCTCCCGCGCCCAAGCTCACCTTCCCGAAGTGGGACGAAGCGCAGGCGACTTCGATCGATTTCATCGCCTACCTGAACTTCATGCTGCAGTTCGCGCAGCCTACGCCGCCGTCTGAAGTCGAATTGATGCAGCGCTTCGCGAAGATCGGTATTGCACCCGGCCAGGCCTTCGATCCGGCCACGCTGCCACCTGCAACGCGCGAGGCGCTCGAACAAGGCGTAGCGGACGGCAAGGCGGCGCTCGCCGACGCCGAGAAGCACACGACCGGTTCATTCAAGCTGTTCGGCAGCCGCCAGGATCTGAACGGCGACTACATGACCCGGGCGGTGGCGGCTGCGATGGGCATTTACGGCAACACCAAGGAAGAAGCGGTGTACGTCGGCACGCGCGTCAATGCGGACCATGAGCAGCTCGTGGGCTCCCAACCGTACGTGATCCACTTCGACAAGAAAGACCTGCCGCCCGCGAAGTTCTTCTGGTCGATGACGATGTACGACCTGCCGGCCCGCCATCTGGTCGCCAATCCGATCAATCGCTATTCGATCGGCGACCGCACCAAGGGCATCCAGTACGGCGCCGACGGCTCGCTCGACATCTACGTCCAGCAGAACTCACCCGGCGCCGACAAGGAATCGAACTGGCTGCCCGCACCGGCAGGCCCCTACACCGTGATCGCGCGCATCTACGGTCCCGACTCGTCGGTCTTCGACGGCACGTGGAAATTCCCGGTGCCGCAAAAGCGATGAACACACACACATGGACGACACGGAGCCCGAGATGAACAAGAAAACCGCAACATGGGTCACGGCTGCCGTACTGGCCTCGCTGGCCAGCCCGATTCTCGCGAGGGCGGCTACCGCCCAGGCCGGGGCTGCTACGGCCGTCTCGGTGCCGGGCCCGGTGCAAGGCTACGCGATCTCAGACGCGTATGCGCGGCTGGTGGCGCGCCAGACCTACTTCTGGGCATGGCCGATGGTGAACGTCTACAACCGCCTGCTGGCGATGAAGCAGGTGCCGCAGCCCGGTCTGAATGGCGGAATTGTGCCGGTGGCGCCGCCCAATCACCTGGCGATGCTGCACGACTATATCGAGCCGCAGGAGCGCTTCGTGGCGTGTCCGAACCAGGACGTGGTCTACGGTTCGGCGATCGTCGACCTGAACGAGACACCGGTGGTGGTGCAGGTGCCGGATTTTGGCCAGCGCTTCTGGGTGTATCAGGCGGTCGATTTGCGTACCGACGGCTTTGCCAGCCTCGGCAAGCTATACGGCACGAAGCCCGGCTTCTACCTGTTCGTGGGACCTGACTGGCACGGCCAGGTGCCCAAGGGCATCCGCCAGGTGTTCCGCTCGAGCACCGCGGTGGGCAGTTTCATTCCGCGCGTGTTCATGGACGACACCCCGGAGGACCGGGTTGCCGTCCAGGCGGTCATCAGCAAGATTGGCCTCTACCCGCTGAGCGACTATGACGGCAAGGTGAAGGTGACCGACTGGTCCGCGCTGCCGAAATTCGGCTCAGGCGAGGCGAGCGCCGAAGAAATCAAATGGGTGGACCCGGAGAAGTTCTGGGACGAACTGCCCACGGTGCTCGACCAGACCCCGCCGCAACCCGGCGAGGAGGCGCTGTACGCACAAGCGAGAGCGCTGCTGGCCGTCGCGCGAAGGGATCCGGCCATCAAGTCCGCCATCGTGGACGAAGCAACGCAGACGGACGCCAGGATGGTCGCGCCGCTGTTCAACTTCAACACGTTCGGCAAGCCGCTGCCGGCGCACTGGAACACTATCAGCAACGGCGCGCAATTCGGCACCGACTACTTCACGCGTACGGCGGTGGCGAAGTCGAACATCTTCGTCAACAAGCCCAACGAGACGAAGTACTTCTATGCCGACGCCGATTCCGCAGGCGCGCGGCTCAACGGCGGCCAGCGCTACACCGTCACGTTCCCCAAGGGGCAACTGCCGCCGGTCAAGGGCTTCTGGTCGCTGACGCTGTACAACGCGCATCACTTCTTCTCGCCGAACGATCAGAAACGGTATTCGCTGGGCACGAAGAACAAAAACCTGAAATACAACGACGACGGCTCACTGAC
Source organism: Paraburkholderia phenazinium (assembly GCF_900100735.1). GTDB lineage: Bacteria > Pseudomonadota > Gammaproteobacteria > Burkholderiales > Burkholderiaceae > Paraburkholderia > Paraburkholderia phenazinia. The sequence goes on from NZ_FNCJ01000001.1 coordinate 529,324, forward strand.
GCTCTACGTGCAGAGTTCGACGCCAGGTGCCGGCAAGGAAGACAACTGGCTGCCGGCGCCGGCCAACGAAGACTTCTCCCTGTACGTGCGGGCCTATTGGCCGGAACAGGCCGCGCTCGACGGCACGTGGACGCCGCCGGCTGTTGTGCATGAAACGCAGTAGCCGGCTTGCATGGGCATGACATCAGGAAAGCTTAGTAAATGTTGAAGGTATCGGTAACCTTGCTGGCCATGGCAGGCCCGGCGTCAATGTGTGAGGATCGCTATGAGTAAGCGTCGCCCCTTGTTCCCAAGCCATCGTGTTGTCGCGCGGCTGTCTGCCGGCGCCTTCGTCACCGTCGCCGGCATCGCGCTTTCGCCGCAGGCCCAGGCGACGGAAAGCGGCATCGGCCGCCCGATCACCGGCATGCAGATCGCGCCGTATGCCGGCATCGTGCCGCCCACCGACGACTGGATCGTGTCGATCACCTCGATTTACTACGAGGGCTCGCTCGGCGCGAGCAAGACGATTCCGATCGCCGGTAAAATCACGGCCGGTCTTGACTATCACATCTCGTACAACATCGTGAATGCGATCAAGACCTGGGGCATCACCGCCGGCGGCTGGAACTTTGCGTCGTCGTTTGGTGTGCCGCTTCAGTACACCGGGGTTTCTTCGTTTCATGGCATCTTGCCTGACGACCATGCCACGCAGTTTGCCGATATCTTCTTTACGCCGGTGGTGGCGGGTTACCACCTGACCAAGACCGATCACGTCGCATTGAGCTTGCAGATCTACGCGCCGACCGGCGCGTATAACACCGACCGGCTCGCCAACGCCGGGCAGAACACGTGGACCTTCACGCCGACGGTCGCCTACACCAAGCTGCTGCCGAAGGAAAATATCGAGCTGTCGCTGAATTACGGCGTGGAGTTCTACACCACCAACAACCAGACGCAATATCACAACGCACCGGTCAGCGTGCTCGATCTGCTGGCCCTCAAGCGCTTCGGTGGCGGCTGGGGTGTGGGCGTGGTGGGCGGCTATATCCAGCAGCTCGGCCATGACACCGGCGGTCTCGCAGACATTGTGGGCGGCGCGCAAGGGCACTCGGTGGGCATCGGGCCGATGGTCACGTGGAACGGCAAGATCAGCAAGACGCCGGTGGGCGCGACGCTGCGCTGGGTCAACGAATTCAACGTGAGCAACCGGCCGAAGGGCAATGCGGTCGAGTTGTCGCTTAACGCGACGTTCCAGTAACGGAGGCACTGCGCGTTGGGACGCCATCTGAGGGCAGCGCGAGCGCATAGCGGAGTGCGGCCGCCCGCCGGTTCGCGGTTCGGGCGCAGGCCGTGTGCGTCGGTGGTGGCGGCCTTTGTGCTGCTAGCCGCCTTGAGTGCGTTGAACGGCCCAGCCTCCCGTGCTGCGTCGAGATTCACCGACCCTCAAGACGGCGCTTTCGACCTGAGCGATCTGCTGCTCGATCACAGTGGCGTATTGCCGGTGCCGACGCTGATTACCGAGCCGGCCGTCGGCTATGGCCTTGGCCTGGGGCTGCTGTACTTCTCGATGCCGAAAAAGCGCGCCGCCGACGATGCTTCCGGGGCGACTGCCACCGGTGCCGCCGACAGCGCTACGCCGACGCCACCCAACATCACCGGGGTTGGCGGCTTCGCCACCGGCACCCATAGCTGGGGTGCGGGCCTGGTGCACTTCCACACGTGGGACGACGACCGTATCCGCTATCTCGGCGTGGTCGGCAAGGTGGGGCTGCATCTGAACTACTACGGCCTCCTCAATCAACCACGGGCGTATCAACTGGACGGCCTTGCGGTGGTTCAGCAAGTGCTGTTCCGCATCGGCAACAGCCGCTGGTACGTCGGCCCGCGCTACACGTACTTCGATGCGCAGACCCGCTTTGCTTTCGCGACGCCGCTGCCGAGTGGCATTGGCGATTTTCAGCGGGACCAGCGGGTCGCCAAGGGCGGGGTGGTGGTCGACTACGATTCGCGCGACAACATCTTTTACCCCACGCGCGGCATCTACGCGGAATTCGAGGGCGATCTCGCGCGGGGCGGACTGGGCAGCTCCACCAACTTCCAGGAGCAGACTGCACGCGGCTATCAGTGGATCCCGTTATCCTCGACGTGGGTACTCGGGCTGCGCGCCGACACCGGTTTTTCGCAGGGGAACATTCCGTTCTTTGCGCAGCCTTATGTATCGCTGCGCGGTGTCTCGGACGCTAAATTCCAGGACAGCAACCAGCTCACCGGAGAAATCGAACTACGCTGGAATGTGACGCCGCGCTGGTCAGTGCTCGGCTTCGGCGGCGTAGGGAAGGCTTACGGGCATCTGCACTCGTTTTCCGACGCACCGACCGCCTTCGGCTACGGCACCGGCTTTCGCTATCTGATCGCGCGCAAGCTCGGCGTAACGATGGGCATCGATGTGGCGCACGGGCCGGGGCAGAACGCCTTTTATGTGCAGGTGGGCAGCGCCTGGCGTTGATCTACCCAGGTTTCTCTACTACGCCACCTGCCTCATGTGTCTCGACTGGATGCGATTCCCGCAGCAACGAACCAGCAACGGGACCGCACCGCAACGTCACACGTGAAAATAACCCGTGCAGGAATCGAACGGCAGACGCTTCAGTTCGATCTTGTTCAGATTCACCACTTCGCGCAACGCGCTCGTCTCGCCGGGGAAATTCCGGTATGCGACTTCATCGAGCACCACGATTGCGCCCTTCGGCATATACGGGAGGAAGGTTTCCAGCGCAACCTTGGTTGATGCGTAGAGATCCGTATCGAGGATCAGCATGGCGACCACCAGATCGGGGCGTGTCTTGACGAACTCCGGAACCGTCTTGACGATATCGCCCTTGACGAGTTCACAACGCGGAATGCGATTGACCGGTCGCACCAGATCGTTGGCTTCGATCATGGTTTCGATCAGCGACATGTCGGTGTCCGAAAACATCGTCGTATTGATGTCGTCAGGATCGTGCTGCGCATCGATGCCGGTAAACCCTTCGAAGGTGTCGAAGCCGATGATGGAGCGATTGATCGCATACGGTTCGAGAATCGTCGACAGATGCATATAAAGCATCAGCGAGTTCGCCTTATAGACCCCGCATTCGACAATCGCACCGGGTACGTCCAGCACCTTCTTGAAGAGTTCCATGCGCGACAGCGCAGTGGTCACCGTAATCCGGTCAGCGAACACGAACGGCGCACTTGCGACGTAGCTTGCGTCGACCCGGTTTAATACCTCGGCACGCTTGGCACCGAACGCCTTCTCGGCCTCGGTTTGTCTGCGCTTGGTCATACTGTTAGTCCTTCGAAAGGTTTGAAACTGTCCGCGTGGAAATAGTCTTTAAAACCGGCCTCCGCGTCCGCGCATCCGTTGTCGACGTTGATCGCGCCGCGACCGGCCTTCATATCGCCAATGTGCATGAGCCGGAAATCGACGCTAAAGCGTGTGCAATCCGTCAGATTCGGGACGGTTCCGTGCAAGTGCACGCCGGAGAAGATGAGCATCTCCCCAGCATTGGGCGCGACGCGCAATTCGGCGCTGGTGCTCACTTCTTCGAGTGGTACAGGATGCGGCCGGGTTTCTTCCTTGACATTGCTCGAGGCACGCCAGCGTTCGTTGCCGATCCAGTCGGTCAATTGCCAGTCGGCTGAGGAGTTCTTGACGGGGACCGTGAAGTACGACGGGTTAATCATCATCGTCTGGTCGGGCGTGATGCCATACACCGGCATCCAGGTGTTGAGCTGGCACTGAACCGCTCCATACCACGTATCACGATGCGGCTTGTACGCATAGCTAATACCAGCATGCAGGTACTCGTAGTGTGGCACGACACGCAGGCGCGGGACGTCGAACAGGTAATCGGCCGGATCCTCGCCAAGCTCGACGACGAACCCTCGGATAATTTCCTTCACTTCACCACTGTTGGTGAAATAGCCCTTCAGCCGCGTCACGTTGGAGACGAACTCCTCGACGGGCATAAGCCGGTGAATCGAACGATGGTCCACTACCCCTTCAAAAACATGGGAAATGCTATGTACCGCGAACTCACGCATCCGCTGTGCCGCTTGCAGCCCGGTTTCAAGGAAAATCGCACCGTTATAGATGGCTTCTTTCAGACTGGCGCTGCTTCGAGATTGATTGACGTATAGATCCATGGTTCGTCCCACACACTGGTTTCGCTGCGCTTGTCGCCGCCTCAATGCCGCCGTCACGCGAACTGCGCCGCTCGCGTAAATGCCGGGCCTGGTTCTCCGGCCACCGCCACACAACCTTCGGCAGTACAGCGAGGTCGGCCTACCTGCATTGTTTCGCAGTATGTCTGAGGTCGACCCGCCTCAAGCCGGCAAATTGAAGTGAGATTCGGGTCCAATTTGACCAATAAGGCGACTGGTGGAGTGTTAGGCTAATCAGGCGCTTAACAAGGATGGTGGGAATGGCCAGGCCAGATATCGTGTTGTGGGGCGGAACCGGGCAAGCCAAGGTGCTGCGTGAATTGATCGGTGACGATTTTGCTCTGCAGGCCGTGTTCGACAACAGCCCGACCGTGGCGCCGCCGTTTGCGGATATTCCGTTGATCCGCGGCTGGAACGGCTTTCTCGAATGGCATGCGGCGCGTGAGCCGCGTCCCTGCCATTTCCTTGTGGCGATCGGCGGCGATCGCGGCAAGGTTCGCGTGGAGATTCAAGCGCAGCTCGAGCGTGCCGGGCTGCTTGCCGCGGTTGCGGTGCATCGGACTGCCTTCGTTGCTCGCAACGCCCGCCTCGGTCCTGGCAGCCAGATCCTCGCCCAGGCCGCCGTATGCGTCGAAGCCGAGGTTGGCACCGCATGCATCGTCAATACTAGCGCCAGTGTCGATCACGAGTGCTGGCTCGGCCACGGCGTGCACGTGGCCCCGGGCGCCCATCTCGCCGGCGAGGTGCAGGTGGGCGATTTCAGCATGATCGGGGCGGGCGCGACGGTCTTGCCGCGCATCAGGATCGGCCGTCACTGTGTCGTCGGCGCAGGCGCGGTGGTGACGCGCGACCTGCCCGATGGCGCGGTGGCCTATGGCAATCCGGCCCGCATCGTTCGCTACGCGAGCGAGCCGCCTGCTACACCGGCCTGAAGCCGGAGAGCTGAAAGCTCAGGCGGGGCAGAACTGCCGCACGATCGCGGCCACTCGCTCGATCTCCGCCGGCCCCATGTCGTGATAGCTGGGCAGGTTCACGGCGCGCCGGAAAATGCCGTGCGCAACCGGTGTTTCCACCGGCCGCTGCAGGCCTTCCAGGTCAAGCTCGCTGAGCGGCCAGAAGAACACCCGGCCGTCGATCTGGTCTGCCTTGAACGCGGCCAGCAAGGCGTCGCGATCGAACTTCACGTGCTCGTGGAAGACGACAGTCGGCATCCAGTAGCCGTTCACCGTGCCGGGATGCTCGACGTTCAGGCTCAGGTGTGCGGCGAGCGGCTCGAGCGCCTCGGCGTACATTCGGAAGATGGCGCGCTTTTGCGCAATCAGCTCCTCGATGCGCTCCAGTTGCGCGCAGCCGATGGCCGCCTGCAGATTCGACATCTTGTACTTGAAGCCGATCGCCGATGGCCAGAACTGGCGCGTCTCGCCTTTGGCACGGCCGTGGTTGCTGAGCGTCAGCACCCGCTCATAGAGCGAGCGGTCGTGGGTGACGAACATGCCGCCTTCACCGGTCGTCAGCGTCTTGGTGCCGTGAAACGAGAAGGTGCCGAACGCACCTAGCGCGCCGGCGCGCTTGCCGGCATAGGACGAGCCGATTGCTTCCGCAGCGTCTTCGATCACGGCAACGCCGTGCCGGCGGCCGATCTCGAGCAGGGCGTCCATCTCGCAGACGCTGCCGTACAGGTGCGTCGCAATGATGGCCTTGGTGCGCGGCGTGATGGCGGCCTCGACCTTGACGGGGTCCAGACACCAGGTGTCGGCGAGGATGTCGACCAGTACCGGCGTGGCGCCGACATGCACGATCGGCGCGGCGGTGGCGATCCAGTTGATGTCGGCGAGGATGACTTCATCGCCGGCGCCGATGCCGAGCGCGGCGAGCCCCATATGCATCGCGCCCGTGCAGCTCGAGGTCGAAATCGCATACGGCAGACCCATGAAGGCGGCAAAGTTCTTTTCGAAGCGCTCGATGTATTCGTAGCATCGTTCGCCCCAGCCGTTGGCGGCTGCGTCCGTCGCATAACGGACTTCGAGCTCGCCGATCGAGGGTTTGGTGTAGTGGATACGGGACACGCGGCTTCTCCAGTGTGGTGTGTATTTTTAACACTGCCGTGCCCCGCTTCATGGGCCAAACTGGACCCAAATCTGCCGTCAATTTGGCGGCTTGCCGCGCGCCGGTCTCGGCCATACTCGATCACGATGCAGATTGGCAAAGTGCGGCCCGCGAATCCATGGCCGCGCCGGCCAATCTGAATAGATGGATCACCGAGACACTTGGCCGAACCGGCGGGCAGCGATGAGCGCGAATATTTTCCAGATTTCCAACGAAGTATCGACCGGCCAACCGCTCGACGACGGTTTTATCGCCCTGACCCCTGCCGCGAGCGTGAAGCCCGGCTGGAGTGGCTACGGCGCGATCCGCGAGTTTTTCCTGACCCGCTCGGTCAACCAGGATGAACTGTACGGCTTCCTGAGCTCCGACTTTCAGGCGCGGACTGCACTCACGGCGGCCGAGGTTCAGGCGTTCATCGCCGACAATCCGGGCCACGAGGTGTACACGTTTTCACCGTCCATCGAAGACGGCGCGTGCTATCTGAACGTGTTCGAGCAGGCCAACCAGCTCTATCCTGGCTTTATCGAAGCGGCCGAACTGTTTCTGCGTACGATCGGTCTCGACGCCGGACTGCGCACCTTGCCGATGGATTTCCGCTCGACCGTCTACGGCAATTACGTTGTCGCCAAGCCCTCGTTCTGGGAGACGTGGTTCGCGCTGACGGAAAAGCTGTTCGACCTGTTCGAAGGCCACAACCCGGCGTTTCGCCAGCAACTCGCCGCGACCGTGGCGTGCAATCCGCCGAGCGGTTTGCGGGTGCTGCTGATCGAGCGGATCGCCTCGCTGATTCTCGCGCTGTGCCCGGAGATCACGGTCTGCGCGTATTCCGCCAGCGCGACGCCGCTGCCGGAGACGCAGGCGCATACGCCGGAGCGCGAAGCGCAGTTGGCGTTGCTGAACGAACTCAAGGTGGGATACGGCGAGTCGAACGACAGCGAGTCGCTGCACAACTTTTATACACTGCGCGGAGCGGTGCTGCAGACGCGCCACGGGCAGCGTCTCGAACGCGCCAAGGACGGCTTTCTCTCGACGCAACTGCCTGCCTCGCGCGACATGCTGTATGTCTGTATGACGCATGTGCCGTTGCCGTACGATTACCCGTCGTTTGTCTCGCCGCTTTACCTCGGCGATGCGCAAGGCCCGGGCAAGGCCAATCTACGCGACATCGCGCCGGAATGGTTGCCGTACCACCCGCGACTGGGGGCGGTCGCCGGCAGCTTTGCGCTCAAGAACTACATCGTCCAGAATCAACTGCAAATCAAGCAGATCGGCATTTGCCAGTACCGCAAATTTATCTCGACCCGGCGCGTGACCGAAACGATCGCCCCCAACTATCCGGTGATGGACATGGTGACCCCCGAGGCGCTGGAGCGCGCCGACCTGGCCCAGGTCATGGCGCCGGCCGGGCGCGATTTCCTGTTCGGCCAGTTGTGCCGGCTGCAAGGCGGCTACTTCAATCAGTACCGGGATTCGCATGTCGCCGAAGACTTTCTGCTTTTCACGGCGGTGACGATCGAACTGGGCGTGCTTGGGCGCCATGAGGTGATGCCGTTCTTCAACGAAGAAATCTTTGTGCCCGGTGGCATCGAGTGCGGCGTATTCCCAACTGATTTCTGGGTGAGCGCGATCTCTTCGATCGAAGCGGTTGTGCGTACCTGCTTCGAGCGTTACTCCGTCAAGCGCGAGGGCTATCAGGCGCGAGCCTGGGCCTTCTGTGCGGAGCGCCTCGGCAGCTACCTGCTGTTGCGCCACCTGGTGAGCAAGTATGCCGGCATCAACTGGCAGCAACAGTTCGTCGGTCAACTGAATCTCTACACGGAAGACACGCAGGCCGCGTACGTCGGCAGCAAATGATGCGCGGCGTTCAGCGGCTCGCGCAGACCGCGCAGCCTGAACTCAAGTCAAGATCATGAAGCAGAATCACTTGCACGCCTTGCCGATCGCGGGCGCCTTCGTAGCCGAAAGCACCCCGCGTGGCGATGCCCGCGGCAGCTTCATGCGCCTCTTTTGCGCCGACGACTTTGCCGAGGCGCACGGCGCACGGCAGATCGTGCAGATCAACTGGTCGCATACGGTCTTGCCCGGCACGGTGCGGGGCCTGCATTTTCAGCAAGGCGAGGCTGCGGACGCCAAATGGGTGCGTTGCCTCGAAGGCCGCGTATGGGATGTGATCGTGGACCTGCGGCCGGATTCGGCCACCTTCATGCAGTGGCAGGCGGTGGAGCTGGCGGCGGAGAACGGCAAGGCGGTGTTCATTCCGGAAGGCTGCGCGCATGGCTTCCAGTGCCTCGAGCCCGACAGCCGTTTGCTGTATCTGCACACTGCCTTCTACAACCCGGCCGCCGAGCGCGGCGTCGCTTTCAACGATCCGCAACTGGCGATCGCGTGGCCGCGCGAGGTGACCTTGTTGTCCGAGAGAGATCAAGCATTGCCGAGCGTGCAGACGTGGCTAGATGGAACGGCAGGCTAGCCTGCCGTCCCGTCACAGATACCGCACCGTCGGCATCGCCACCACAAAGCGCACATCCGCACCGAGCGCTGGCCGCTGTTGCGCCACCACTTCGTCCGAGATATTCCACGGCAGGATCAACACGACATCGGGGCGAGCCGCGGCCAGTTGAGCCGGCGAGATGATCGGAATATGGCTGCCCGGCATGAACTTGCCTTGCTTGGACGGCGCGGCGTCGCAAACATACGGCAGCAGATCCGGCTTGACGCCCGCGTAGTTCAGCAGTGTGTTGCCCTTCGCCGCGGCGCCATAGGCGCCGACCTTCACACCCTTGTCCTTGCAGTCCAGCAGGAAGCGCAGCAAGCCATTCTTCGCCGCATCGGCACGCTGCTGGAAATCGCGGTAGGTGTCGAGCGTGGTGATGCCGTCTGCCTGTTCGAGCGCACGGATGCGCTCCACTGAAGCGTCGTCGCTGCGCGCGTCGTCGGCATGGCAGCCGTACACGCGCAGGCTGCCGCCGTGCGTCTTCAACTCTTCGACGCGCCACACACGCAGTCCTGCCGCACGGAAGATATGTTCGACTGCCTGCAGCGAGAAATAGGAAAAATGCTCGTGATAGACCGTATCGAACTGCACCTCGTCGAGCAGCTTGACCAGATGCGGAAACTCCAGCGTGATCGTGCCGCCGGGTTTGAGCGCCGTTTTCAGGCCTTGGGTGAAGTCGTTCACATCCGGCACATGCGCGAAGACGTTATTGCCGATGATCAGGTCCGCTTGCGAGCCGTTTGCCGCAAGCGAGCGTGCCAGCGTTTCACCGAAGAATTCGCGCCGCACCGGAATGCCGAGCGCCTCGGCGCATGCCGCGGTGCTGGCGGTCGGTTCGATGCCAAGACACGGAACCTCCGCAGCGACGAAATTGCGCAACAGATAGCCGTCGTTGGAGGCCACCTCGATTACGAACGACTCGCGTCCCAGCGACAACTCATCGATGATCGACGACGCATAGTGCCGCGCATGCGCGAGCCAGCTTTCCGAGGTGGACGAGAAGTACGCATAGTCCGCGTCGAACAACGCCTCGCGCGCCGCGTAGTCCTCGGTCTGCACCAGCCAGCAGGCGTCGCAGACGAACAGTTTGAGCGGGTAATAGCGTTCCGGCTGCACCAGATCGCCTTGCGTCAGATACGCATTCGAAGGCGGCGCAAAGCCGAGATCCAGAAACGGAAACGTCAGCGGGTGATTACAGTGTCGGCAGTTCAAGACTTCATTCCTCGCAATCATTCGACAGCCGACGCCGCCGCGTGAGCGGCCGTCCTGCCGAGTCGGGCTTCGTAGCGGCCGATCTGTTCGAGCGTGATCTCACGCACGTTGTGGCCGGCCCGGCGCGCCTGATGCCACTCGGCGATCCAGCGCAGTGCTTCTTCCAGTTCCAGAGCCGAGTCCCAGTCGAGTTCGCCGCGGGCCTTGGCCGCATCGAGCAGCAGCAGACCGGCTTCGTGCGGCGCGCCGGCTTCGGCTTGCACGACGTACGCAGCGTGCTCGCCAAGCGCGCTGGTCAGCGCAGCGGCGATCGCGTCGACGGGACGCATGTCGTCCGGACGCGGTCCGAAATTCCACGCGCCCGAATACTGTTGCGGTTGCGCGTAAAGACGCTCGGCGAGCGTCAGATAACCGGCGAGCGGTTCGAGCACATGCTGCCACGGGCGCACCGCGTGCGGCCGGCGCACGATGGCGGGCACACCCTGGTCGAAGGCGCGCAGCAGGTCGGGCACCAGACGGTCGACCGCCCAGTCGCCGCCGCCGATCACGTTACCGGCGCGTGCGGTGGCGATACCAGTGGAGTGGACGCCATTGGGTCTTGATGTGGCGCCCGGCGCAAAGAACGACTGGCGATAGGCCTGCGTCACCAGCTCAGAACAGGCCTTGCTGTTGCTATATGGATCGCGGCCGCCAAGCACGTCGCTTTCGCGGTAGGCGCGTTCGGTCTCCAGATTCTCGTAGCACTTGTCGGTCGTCACGTTGACGACGGCGCGCACGCTGCCGATCCGGCGTGCGGCATCGAGCACGTGCACCGTGCCCATCACGTTGGTGGCGTAGGTCTCCACCGGTTCGGCATACGAGTGCCGCACCAGCGACTGCGCGGCGAGGTGAAACACCACTTCGGGCTGCGCTCGCTCCATAGCGGCGCGCACGGCGCCGGCATCGCGCACGTCGCCCAGAATGTGCTCGAGACCGTCTGCGACCCGGGCTTCTTCGAACAGCGATGGCTGGGTCGGCGCCTCAAGCGCGTAACCGGTCACCTGAGCGCCGAGGCGCTGCAACCACAGCGCCAGCCAGCTTCCCTTGAAACCGGTGTGGCCGGTAAGGAACACCCGGCGGCCCTGCCAGAAACTCGTTTGCGTCATCGCCGGATTCACCAGGTCTTCCAGGGCGCGTTGCCGCTTGCCCAGATGGCGTCCAGTTGCAGCTTGTCGCGCAGCGTATCCATCGGTTGCCAGAAACCGTCGTGGCGGAAGGTTTGCAGTTCGCCCGCTGCGGCGAGCTTTTCCATCGGTGAGGCTTCCCACGGCGTCGCGTCGTCGGGGATGAAATCGAGTACGCGCGGCGATGCCACGAAGTAGCCGCCGTTGATCCACGAATTGCTGTCCTGCGGCTTCTCGGTGAAACCGATCACCGCGTTCTGGTCGTCGGCAAACTGCAGGACACCGTAACGTCCGGGCGGCTGCACGCCGGTCACGGTCGCGAGGCGCCCGTGGCGCTTGTGAAAGCGCACCAGTTCCGTGATGTTGACGTTGCCCACGCCGTCGCCGTAGGTGAAGCAGAACGCTTCCTCGTCGCGCAGCAGGTGGCCGGCGCGCCTCAGGCGCCCGCCCGTCATCGAGGACTCGCCGGTGTCGATCAGCGTGACGCGCCAGGGTTCGGCGTAGCGCTGATGCACTTCCATCGAATTGTTCGCGAGGTCGAACGTGACATCGGACGAATGCAGGAAGTAGTTGGCGAAGTATTCCTTGATGACGTAGCCCTTGTACCCGCAGCAGATAATGAAGTCCGTCATCCCGTGGGACGCATAGATCTTCATGATGTGCCACAGGATAGGCCGGTCGCCGACGGTCACCATCGGCTTGGGCCGCGACTGGGTCTCTTCGGATAAACGCGAGCCAAGCCCGCCAGCAAGAATGACGACTTTCATTTCGATTTTGCTTCGTGCAGATGAAACTGCGGTGAGCGAAGCCCGGGTAGGCGCCCGGGCGCCGACGTACCTGATACCTGACTGCTTGACTGTTTGACGGCTTAACGAACGCGCTTCAGGTAGCCTTCCGGCGCGACCGAAATCAACAGCTTGTGATCGATCGAGCGGTCGATCTCGAACTCTGGATGCTTCGCGACGTACTCGTGCACCGCCGTCTTCGGGCTATTGCCGATATCCCACGGACGATCCGGGAAGGTGCCCGGCGGCATGTCTTCGATGACGGTGTCGAACGCCACGCAGTAGCTGCCGGGCGTGGTCAGCGGCGCATAGGCTTCGAGTTCGGCGAGCACGTGGTCGTGCGTGTGATTCGAGTCGAGGCACACCAGTACGGTCTGCTTGCCTTCGGCGTGGTGGCGCACCTGTTCGACGATCGCGGGGTCGATCGAGGAGCCCTGGATCATGTCGATACGGTTAGCCATCGGATGGGCTTCGATCGCCGCGCGGTTGTGCGCGCGAATGTCGATGTCCACGCCTACCACGCGGCGCTTCGGCTTGGCCGGGTCGAGCAGTTGCTTGCTTTCCAGCGCGTCGCAGTAGTCGAGCAGCGCCAGCATCGAGGCGCTCAGGATCAGCGAGCCGCCGTGCGCAATGCCGGTTTCGATAATCAGGTCGGGACGCACGTTCCAGATCAGTTCCTGCATCGCCACCATATCCTGGGGATACTGAATGATCGGACGGCCGAGCCACGCGAAGTTATACGAGTAGCGGTGTTCCGCGCTGGTGCACAGGAACGAGAGGCCTGCGTCGAGCAGACCCTGCTCGCGTCCGTTGGCGGCGATGCGCTCACGCACTTCCTGCTGAAAGTCACTCATGATGGATATGAACTGGGTTGAACTTGAACGTGGAGTCGGTCGGTGCAGCAGACCTTCTAATAGGTGATATCAGGCAGTGTACGGACGGCTGGCGGGGACATTCGGGGGAACAGAGCCCAAAATCCGCCCCAATTCGCGGTCGATTGCGGGGATGGCGGGCGCAACGCCCGCAGGCCTTTTATTCGCCGTACTTCTGCAGATAACGCTGATAACCCTCGCGCCAACTCGGCGAGCTGAAGGCGCCGCCGCTTTCGTGCACCACCGCAAGCGGCCAGGTGCCCATGCTCAGCCCGTTCAGTTCGGCCTGACGGCAAAAATCCAGGTCGTAGAAATGGAACATGAACTGCTCGTCGAAGCGCGTGCCGCTCTCGATGAGCTTCGCGCTGTCGGCGAACAGCATCAGGCCGTCGAGCAGCTTGCAGGGCTGGCCGGCCGGGCCGAACGAGGAGACGATGTCGCATGGAAAGCCCTTGCCGTGGCCGACCGTGCCGCTCAGGTACTGGGGCTCGTCCCATTTGCCTTCCGGCGTGACAAAGGCCCACGACGGCTGGCGCGGCACACGGCGCGTGTTGCCGGCGAGCCCCACCACATCGAAGCGCTCGAGCGCTTCGTAGATGCGTTCGGTCCAGAAGAAGTCCTGTAGCCAGACGTCGTCATGAATGAACACCAGAATCGCCGGGTGCTGCTCGGCGTAGCGGATCGCCTCGTTGTAGATGGCCGGCAGGCCGCGGCTGTTGTTGTCGAACAGGTGCAGTTGCGCGTGCTTGCAATGGTTGTAGAGCTTCAGCGAGCGTCCGAGCGCGCTCTCGTTGGAGAACTGCTCGGGGGTGCGCCGCGTGCCGCAGACGAATCGGATGGGTTTCATGGCGTGACGGGGTGTTCGATCGGCTCGGATGTCAACCGCGGACCAGACTTAGATTGAGCGGTGCAGGAGCGGGAGCAGGGGCAGGGGCAGGAGCCGCTGCGACGTCAGCCACCGACACCTCGAACGACTCCGCCGGCAGACCCTCGCACCAGCGCCGCCACATGGTGCGCAGCGCGCTCGCCACGCTCACGGCGATCACCTCCGGGCGGAACACCGGCGACTGCTGGCAACGCTCGCGCATGCCGGCGCGCAGCGCGGCCAGCGCCGTCAGATCGCTGGAGAGCTCGACCCCCTTGCGGACGAAGTCGTCCTTGTCCTGCGCCACGAACGCTTGCAGACCGACGTGCGACATCGCTGTCAGGCCACTGCGCCCCGGCACCGTCTGACCCGGCAGCGTCAGGGTGGGCACACCCATCCACAGCGAATGCAGGGCGGTGGTGAGGCCGGAGAACGGGAAGCTGTCGAGACAGAAGTCCACCCGGTGATGCTGCTGCAGATAAACCGGCACGCTCGAGCGCGGCATGAAGTCGAGCCGCTCGCGAGCGATGCCTTCCTCGCTGAACCAATCGGCCAGCTTGCCGACACCGCCGTCGCGCGGCATTGCGCCGATCACCATGCGGGAGTTCGGCACTTCGCGCAGCAGACGCGACCACAGGGCGATCACGTCGCGGCGCAGCTTGTCCATCCGGTTGAAACTGCCGAAGGTGATATAGCCGTTGTGCAGCGCCGGCAGGCCGTTGACCGGCGGGCATAGCTTGTCGGCGAGGAACGGCGCGACCGCCGGCAGATAGGCGATCTTTTCGGTGAACTGGTTGCGGAACTGCTCGGACGGCACCCAGAACGGGTCGGCAAGGAAGTAGTCGACGGAGTCGAGTCCGGTCGTGCCGGGATAGCCGATCCACGTGGCCTGCACCGGCGCCGGTTTGCGGGCGAGCGTGAGCAGGCGGTTGTACGCGGTGTGGCCGGCCAGATCGATCAGGATGTCGATGCCGTCGGTGCTGATCATCTCGGCGATCGTCGCGTCGGGCAGACCTACGACATTGGTCCAGTGACCGAACAGCTCGCGCAGGCGCTGGCTCATCGAATCGTCGAGGTAGGTGTTCGAATACGCGTGCAACGACAGATTCGGGTCGAGCGACAGGTGCATCAGCACCGGTTCGAGGAAGCTCGCCACCGCGTGGCGGCAGAAGTCCCCGGAAATGAAGCCGATCCGCAGTTTGCGCTCCGGGTCGCGGCGGTTGATGTGCTGCGGCCACTGCGGCTTGAGCGGCGCTTCGAAGCGTTCGGCAAAACGGCGATGCTCGGCGAACAGTTCGGCCGGTGCGATGTCCTCGTTGTGCGTCATGCAGAACACGAGGTTGTTGTACGCCATCTCGAAGTTGGGATCGAGTTCGAGGGCATGCCGGAACATCGCGTTGGCTTCGTCGAGCCGCCCCTGCTGCATCAGCGTGACGCCGAGCGTGCAGGGGGTGAAGGAGGACTTGGGGTCGAGCTCGATCGAACGGCGTGCGCACTGTTCGGCCTCGTCGAGCCGGCCGGTCGCCTGCAGGACGATGCCGAGAATCCGCAAGCCTTCCGGGCGGTCGGGGCTCAGTTCGAGCAGGCGCCGGCAGGCGATTTCGGCGGGCTCGTGGCGTCCCTTGGACTCGAGGATGCTGGCCGCGATCTGCAGGATATCGAGGTCGTCCGGCCAGATGCTGTGGGCCTTCGGCAGATGCTCGAAGGCTTCGTCGTAGCGTGCGAGCCGGTGCAGCGCGACGACCAGCACCTTCCAGCCGAAACCGTGCTCGGGATAGCGTTGCGCCATCTCGCGGGCGCCGGCGACCGCTTCCTCGACACGACCGGTGTTGAACAGGCCGCCGAGTTCGTTGATTTCATTCTGGGTCGGCATCGCCGGGCCGGCGCCGCGCGGCGGTGTTTTGGCGGCCGGCGCGCTGGACTTGCCCGAATTGCTGGACTTGCCGGACTTGGCCGATTTACCCGGCTTGCCTGGGGTGTCGGCGCTGGTCTGCTCGGCCGGCTTGTCCTGCTGAGCCGGGGCGGTTGCAGGCAGCGCCGCAGGCACGGCTGCGGGCGTGGCGGCAGGGGCTGCCGCTGGAGCCACAGAGACTGCCGCTGCCGCCGAAGCCGCGGAGGCCACCGCCGCGGCGTTCGCCGCAGCCAGTTCGGTGCGCGACAGCTTGTTGGTCGGCTGGGTGGAGACCACCGTCATGATGCCGATCAGCTTGTCGATGGCGGGGCCGGCGAGGCCGCGCTGCTGGGCCATTTCGAGGGCGATCCACGCCGCTTTCAGCTGGTTGGCCTGCAGCAGCCCATCGATGTAGTTGGCCCAGTACTGCAACTGGTTGGGATCGCCGCCGATCGCGCGCTCGAGGTACGGAATCGCCGCCTCGGGCTGCAGCAGCCGGATACCGATCACGCCCAGCTTATGGTTGGCGGCGGGATGATCCGGATACAGCTCGAGCACCGCCTGAAAGCGCTTGCCGGCCTCCTGGTACTCGCCGCGGCCGTCCAGTTCGAGCCCAGCCTGCATGGCGCGGGCTGCGCCCAGATGGCGGCCCAGTTCGGCATCGTGGGGCGCCAGCGCGACGGCCTTTTCGAGCGGCGCCAGCGCACCGGCCAGGTCGCCACGGCGCAGATAGGCGTGGGCGAGGGTCTTCCACGCGTAGCCGTTGTCGGGGAAGGTCGCGAGCATCTGCCGCGCGAGCGCTTCGGCGCCGTCGTGCAGGCCCTTGTCCGAGAGCGTTTCGAGGGTGGCGACGAATTCCTTCGCGAGATTCGCCATCTGGTCGGGCGTCGGCGCTTCTTCCACCACTGGCGCGGTGTCGCCCGCCACCAGCGGCGGCAGGCTGAGACCCTGCAGCCCGGCTTGCGCGCGCACGCGCTGCGCTTCGTCCGGCTGTCCGCTCATGACGAGCGCCTCGGCGTACACCGACCAGTATTGCGCCCGCTCCGGCGCCGCCGTCACGGCGGTCTTGAGAAACGGCAGGCCGGCGGCCGGTTGCTTCATCTGCAGCGAGAGAATCCCGAGATTGTGATTGGCGTCGGGGTGATCCGGATCGGCCAGCAGGATGTTGCGGTAGAGCTGCTCCGCTTCCGGAAAACGCTGTGCCTGGTGATGGCTGACAGCCTGTTGCAGGTCGGCGTCGGTAGTCATGAATTCCCTTGAGTGCTTGGACGAAGAGCGATGACGCGCGAACCGGGCCGCGCGCCTGCTGGGCGCGCCGGGCCGAAACGGGGACGCACTGTGCTTCGAATAGTCTAGCGAGTCGTGCGGTGGGCGATTCGGCGAGTAAAGGCCGGATTCCCGTGCTGTTCGCCCGTCGGGAGGGGGAGGGCGTCCGGCGTGGATAAAAACGCGGACAAAAAAACGCCCGCAAAAGCGGGCGGAGTCGAACGAGCACGCCTCTACTTCGGCGCGTTATTTTTGTGTAAACCGGTGTGCGGCTTGCCTGCGGCGGCAAGCCGGGTACGTTTAGAGCAGCGCGACGCGGTGGTATTGACCGGCCGCCCGGGTGCGGTCCATCGCGGCGCGATATTCCGTTTCCAGTTCGGCCTGCGAGCGCTGCGCTTGCTCGACGGTCGCGCTGTCGACGGACTGAATGTAGCGAATCATCTCGAGCGCGACGGGTTCCTGCTCCGCCGCAATCGACATCAGCAGCGGCGAGCGCTCATCGACGAGCTCCGCAGCGCGCTGCCAGTCGGCGAGGCCGGCAGCGTGTTCGATGGCCTTCGTCAGCTCGTACACCTGCTTGACGAGTTGAGTCTGATTGATTGCGTCGCGTTCTTCAGTCATGTTCCGCGTTTCCATCAAGATGAATTCTTAGCCAGAGCACCTGCGCTATCGGCGCCGCCGAACAGTTGCGTCAGATACTGCGAGTTGCTGTTGGTGGTCGCCATCAGCGTATTCAGCGCCGTGAACTCCGCGCTGTACTGCGAGGTCAGTTGCTGTGTGTAGGTGGTCAGCGCGTTCGACTGGGTCGTCACGCTTTGCAGGTCCGTCGTCAACTGATCGGTGCGGATATCGATGATACCGCCGGTCTGCGTGAACGCGCTGATGCTGGTGTTCAGTTGCGCTGCAACGCCGTTGGTCGAATTGAACAGGGCGGCGACCTGGGTCGGGTTGCTTTGCACCGCGCTGGTCAGGGTGGTCGTATTGACCGACAACTGGCCATTCGATTCCAGCGAGATACCGAGCGAGGAGAGGGTTGCGGTCACGCCGTCGTTGCTGACGCTGCCGCTCACGATGTTGCCGAGCGTGCTCTGGATCGTGTTGAGCATCGAGTCGCCGAGTAGCGGCCCGCCTTGCGAACCGGCTGCGGCGCTCGAATTGAACGACGACAGGTTGCCCATCGTGCTGACGACGGCGTTGTAATCGGACACGAAGGTCTCGATGTCGCTGACCTGGGTCGAGGTATCCGGCGCGATCGTCAGCGATTGCGTGGTGCCCACGGCGGCTGCCGACAGATTCATCGTTACGCCGGTCAGCACGGTGGTGACCGTGTTGCTCGCGCTGCTTGCGCTGGTGCCGTTCAGCGTGAACTGGGCGTTCTGGGCCGCCGTGCTCTGGCTCCATGCGATGCTGCCCGCCGACGTGATGGTCGACGCGCCGCTCGTGGTGGTGCCCTGCGCCGAGGTCACGCCGAGGCTCGACAGCCCCTGGTCGTTGGCGAGGTTGCTGACGTTGACGGTAATCGTGTTGGCCGCGCCCGTGGTGGTCGAGCTGAGCACCAGATGCTGTCCATCCGAGCCGTTGACCACGGTAGCCGAAAGGCCCGGGTTGCTGCTCGAGCTGTTGATGGCCGCAGCGATATCGCTCAGCGTGTCGTTCGTCGACGTGACAGCGAGCTGCATCGACTTGCTGCCCACCGAGATCGTCAGGTTGCCGGTGCCGAGGCCGTTAGCTTGTGTCGAGGTGAACGCGCCCGAGGAAATGCTCTGCGCTTGTGCGATTTGCGTCACATCGACGGAGTACGAACCCGCCACGGCGCCAGTTGCGGCGCTGGCGGTGAGGCCGCTGCCGCCTGCGGTCGCGGTAAAGGTGGACTGCAGCGTGCCGTTGAAAAGCGGCGCGAGTCCGACCTGCAGCGACGACAGCGAAGCCGAGAGCGAGCCGATCGCGGAAATCTGGGTATTGTCGTTGGTCGCTTCAGTGGTCAACGCGGCAGTTTGACCAGCGACCTTGGAGTTGACGAGCGCCGTCACGATGGACTGGACGTCCAGCGTCGAGTTGCCTGTCGAGCCGCTGATCAGCGACTGTCCTGCCTCTTGCAACGCTGACTGCGCTGCGGCTTCGGCGGCGGCTGCGGCTGCCGACGAGGAGAGGGAAGACGTGGTACCGGAAATCGTTGACATGAAAAACTCCACACGGGGTCGCGACCGGGCGACAGGTGTCTTCGTTAGGGGCTGCTGTGCAATGCACTACGGGAGGACGAGCCTCCCGGTAATTCTTTAGTGCGCGGATGAGCTGTTCGCGCTGCCTGTGGGCTCATCCGCGCTTAGGGCCGAACTCTAACTTATTGCAGCAGCTTCAGAACTTGCTGCGGTTGCGAGTTAGCTTGAGCCAGCACCGAGATACCAGCTTGTTGCAGCACTTGCGCCTTGCTCAGGTTAGCGGTTTCTTGTGCGAAGTCCGCGTCCGTGATTTGCGATTGTGCGCTCGACAGGTCGGTCGACTCAGCTTGCTGCGACGTTGCGATGCTCGTCAGACGGTTTTGTGCGGCGCCCAGCGTTGCCTGGATGTTGCTGATCGTTGCGAGTGCGTTGTCGATCGTTTCCATCGCCAGGTTTGCACCAGCCGTCGTGCTCACGTTCACGTTCGCCACCGAAGTCGGAACGTTGTTCGTGTTGACGCTCGACAGAACCGAAGTCGAAGGCTGAGCTGCGGTCGTTGCACCGATCGTCGTCTGTGCGCCGTTGAACGCGGAGATACCAGCCGACGAGCTCGTGAACAGGTTGGTTGCAGCCGTCGTCGACAGCTGGTTACCGTTCTGGTCGACGTATTCGAAGCCGCCCGTGCCGTTCGATTCAACCGTGATCGAGGTGATCGCGTTCGGCGTACCTGCCGTAGCGGCCGAGCCGTTGGTCGAATTCAGGTTCAGGCCCGACAGCACGCCGAGAACCGTACCTGCCGATGCTGCCGAACCGCCACCCGTGCTGAACTGCGCGTTGATCGAGGTCAGTTCGTTCGATTCCAGCAGGCCGTTGCCTGCGCCCGATGCCAGCGAGATCGTCGAGATGCCGCTTGCGGAACCGGCAACCGAGAACAGGGCGCTGGTAGCCGTCGTCGACAGAGCCTGGTTGTTCTGGTCGGTGAAGATGAAGCCGCCCGTACCGTTCGACAGGATGTTGATCTGGGTGATCGCGCCTGCGCCGCCCGACGAGTTCGCCGAACCGTTCGCGTTCAGGTCGAGACCCGTGATCGAACCGAGCGTGTTGCCTGCTTGCACCGGGCCGCTGCCCAACGAAGCTGCCGACACGCCTTGGCTCAGGTTCAGGCTGATCGTCTGACCGACGTTCGAGCCAACTTGAACCGTAACCAGGCCAGCCGAACCGTTCAGCAGGTTGATACCGTTGTACGTGGTTTGCGATGCCAGGCGGTTCACTTCAGCGACTTGCTGAGCAACTTCCTGTTGCAGTGCTGCCTGGTTGCTTGCGGACAGCGAACCGCCCGCGGCTTCGTTCGCCAGCGAACGGATGGTTTGCAGCGATTGCGTGATTTGCGACAGACCCGTGCTGGCCGTCTGCACCATCGACACGCCGTCGTTTGCGTTCGACACGCCTTGGTTCAGGCCGTTGATGGCCGTTTGCAGCGTGGTCGAAATTGCCAGGCCTGCTGCGTCGTCAGCCGCGCTGTTGATGCGCTTGCCCGAGGACAGACGGGTAATAGCTTGCGAGAGTGCGTTGCCGGAACTGTTCAGGTTTTCCTGAGCGGTCAGCGACGAGATATTACTGTTGATGCTGAGCATGAAAATCTCCCAAGAGGCTGTTGCCCTAAAGTTACTGCCACGTTGACATGGGCGGAGCACTCGTTCTTTGCTGGCCGCCTCTGAGCAGGATGTCGGCGCAGGAAAAAAAAACTTGAGGGACTTTGTGCAATTCGGACCCAATTGTTTTACTGCGAATTACCGGGTTGGCTGCCCGAAAGGCGCCTTAAGCCGCCTGTTGGCCGAGTGCCGGGGTAGAACGCAGAGCTTGAAAAGTCGGCGTATTCTTTTTGTCTCCGAACTCGAATTCCTTGGAGAAATCATGCAAAGACGCAGGATTGGCAATTCGGAATTGCAGGTTGCGCCGCTCATGTTCGGCGGCAATGTGTTTGGCTGGACCGCCGACGAGGCGACGTCGTTCTCGATCCTCGACGCGTTCGTCGATGCCGGTCTCAACTTCATCGATACCGCGGATGTCTACTCCGCCTGGGTGCCGGGCAACCAGGGCGGCGAGTCGGAAACCATTCTCGGCAAGTGGTTGCGGGCGAGCGGCAAGCGCGGGCAGATCGTGCTGGCGACCAAGGTGGCCAAGCATCCGCAGCGCAAGGGGCTGTCGGCCGGCAATATCCAGGCGGCAGTGGAAGATTCGCTGCGCCGTTTGCAAACCGATTACATCGACGTGTATTTCTCGCATGAAGACGCGCTCGACACGCCGCTCGCCGAAACGCTCGGCGCCTATCAGCGCCTGATCGAGGTGGGCAAGGTGCGGGTGATCGGCGCCTCGAACTACAGCGGCGCGCGCATCCGTGAGGCGCTGGCGGTGTCGCGCCAGCACGGCTTGCCCGAGTACCAGATCGTTCAGCCCGAATACAATCTTTACGACCGCGAAGCCTATGAAACCGATCTCGAACCGGTGCTGCAGGCCGAGCATCTGAGCGCGGTGGTGTATTACAGCCTTGCAAGCGGCTTTCTATCAGGCAAGTACCGTTCGGCGGCGGATCTGGCGAAGAGCGCACGCGGCAGCCGGGTCGAAAAGTACCTGAACGAGCGCGGCACGCGGATTCTCAAGGCGCTCGACACGGTCGCCGACCAGCACGGCAGCACGCCCGCCACCGTGGCGCTGGCGTGGCTGATCGCCCGCCCGAGCGTCACCGCACCGATTGCCAGCGCGACCTCGGTGGCGCAACTGGAGAGCCTCGCCGCGTCGGTCCACCTGATGCTGACCGGTGCCGACATGCGTCTGCTGGGTGACGCAAGTGCCTGGCGGAATGGCTAAAATGGTGGTAGGCACGGTTATTTCCTGATATCATCGGGAGTGAATTGAGATCTTTGCCTCGTTCGTCCACTTTCGGGTGGGCGAAACGGCAACAGACGCGGCGCTTGCAATGTGCGTCTGGCCGCGTTCAGCGGTGAACTCCCCACCTCTCTTTTCCGGCCTCCGTGGCCGCTTTGCCTCTCGTTTCGTTCATGGTTTCGTTTGCCTGTTATTGGCCATGTTGCGGAACGACCGGAGGGCCGGCGCGTGAGTGGCGTATAGACCTACCCCACCGCGCAATTACCCGTATCCAGCGATTTAGTTAGGAATTACATGACGACGATTCTTCTGAAGGAAAACGAGCCGTTCGAAGTGGCGATCCGCCGCTTTCGTCGCGCAATCGAAAAGAACGGCCTGATCGCAGAACTGCGTGAACGCCAATCGTACGAAAAGCCGACGACGGCTCGCAAGCGTAAGAAGGCTGCTGCTGTGAAGCGCCTGCACAAGCGCCTGCGCAGCCAGCAACTGCCGAAAAAGCTGCACTAAGCACGCTTTTCAAGCACAGCCGAACGGCGGTGTGAGCTTCGCAAGAAGCCACACCGCCGTTTTGCATTCTGTGGGGAAAATTGGGGCGCTTTCAGGGAGCACCTTCAGGCAACACGGCGAGGCAACACGGTCAGGCAACGCCGCCAGCGGCGGTGAAGGGGCTCGATCAGGCTGCGTTCTTGACCTGCGCCGTGGACAACCCAAACTGGCGGGCGATCGACGCCAGACGTTCCTGCCATTCCCACGTGCCGAACACGTCATGCACGTTTTGCAGGCAGCTAAGCAGCTCGACAGTGGCCGGATCGTAGATATTGATGCGGGCGCGCAGCAGGGCTTTCTTCAGCGCGGCGATTCCGACATCCATGTAGGCGGGCACTTCGGCCGGCGTCTTGCCGATGTAACGCACCGGAACGCCTTCCATCGCCGTCATATAGTCGCGCGGCTTGATGAAGCTGCCGACCGGGCAGCCGCCGCAGTAACCCCGATAGGCGCCGCCGCCGCGTGGCAGGAGGGCGGCACGCCCCTGGCTGTCGAGATGGCTGACGGCCCGATCGAATATCTCCTGATGGGTCAGGAAGTTTTGATTTTTCATGGTGCTTCTCCCCTGCGCCGTGCGTGCAGTGGTCCTTTCATGGTTATTCGAGTGCATCGGCTGTCCCTTCAATCGTTATAACGACTGAAGGCGGTAAAAACGTAGCAGTGCCTTTGCGCAGCGCGCAATTTTGACATGTTAAAGCGGCGCCTGCAGCCGGCTTGCCTCCGGCAAAGCCAAGCTGGATAAGGCCTCCGCCTGACGATGCAGGCTCGCTCGGGATTTTCCCGCAGACGCCGAATTTCAGCTCCGAAGTGTGGCAAAAACTACACGCGGCCGGCCGGCGTTTTGCCGCCTGGTTTCGCGACCCGCTTCGTCGCCTGGTCAGCCGCCGCTCGCTCAGCGGCTCGCTCAACCACCGCTCAACCCGCCGCTCAACCAACCGCTCAACCAACCTTCCGGTTGCGGCCCTTTTTCCCGAGCGAGGCGCAGCGCGCACGGCAGTCGCAGTCGGTCTGGTGGTCGTTCACCATCCCCACCGCCTGCATGAACGCGTAGCAGATCGTGCTTCCGACGAACTTGCAGCCGTAGCCCTTGAGCCCTTTGCTGAGCGCGTCCGAGATATCGGTTGAGGCGGGTGCGTGCTGATAGGAGGTCCAGTCGTTCTGGATGGGTGTCTGGTCCACGAACGACCAGACGAAGTTGGCCAGCGACCCGTGGTCCTTCTGAATCTGCTGCACGGCGCGCGCGTTGGTGATGGCCGCTTCAATCTTGCCGCGATGGCGCACGATGGACTCGTCGAGTACGAGCGTATCCACGTGCTTCGGCGTGAAGCGGGCAACCTTGTCGATCTCGAAGCCGGCGAAGGCCCGGCGGTAGCCGGCGCGCTTGTTCAGGATGGTCGACCACGACAGCCCCGCCTGCGCGCCCTCCAGCACGAGCAATTCGAAGAGGTGCTGGTCGTCGCGCGAGGGCACGCCCCACTCGGTGTCGTGATAGTGTGCGAGCGCTTCGCTCGATACCCAGCTGCATCTCTGTGTCACGTTCCGGCTCCTGCGTGGTCATGTGTGAAGAAGGCCCGGTTCGTCCGGGCTTTGCCAGCATATCGGAACGCTCGTCGGCCGCAACTAGGCCGTTCGGCCAGTTGCCGGATCGAAACGGACCTGCCACGCTATGCGGCAACTCTCTACTTACTGTTCCCCGATGAATACAGACCTCTTTCTGATCGGCATCGACGGCGGCGGCACCGGCACCCGCGTCGTGCTCGGCGACGCGCACGGCCGCGAACTGGCGCAGGCGGCGAGCGGTCCGTCCGGACTTGGCCTTGGCGTCGAGCGGGCGTGGCAGGCCATTCAGGCCGGTTGCAGCGAAGCCTTCAGGCTGGCCGGCATGGTCAACGCTGTGCCGCCATGGGAGCGTTGCGTGCTCGGTTGCGGACTGGCCGGGGTCAACAACCGCGACTGGCTCGCCGCGTTTCGGGAGCAGGCACCCCGGCTGGCGGGGCTCGCCGTGGAGAGCGACGCCTACACGACGCTGCTCGGTGCGCACGGCGGCGCTCACGGGGTGATCGTGGCGCTAGGCACCGGCAGCATCGCGGCGGCCGCGGACGGCGAGGGGGAATGCCGGATCGCCGGCGGTTTTGGCTTTCCGTCTGGCGACGAGGCCAGCGGCGCCTGGTTCGGCCTGCGGGCGATCGTGCACGCACAGCAGGCGCTCGATGGCCGCGCTCCGCTCGACGCGTTGGCCAAGGCCTTGCTCGAGCGGGTAGGTGCACAGGACCGCGACAGCCTGGTCGTGTGGCTGTGCTCGGCCAATCAGACTGCTTACGCGAGCCTCGCGCCGATCGTCCTCGCGCACGCCAGCCATCCGTTCGCCGCGCACCTGCTCGCCAAAGCCGGTGGGGAAGTCGGCAAGTTAATCGAGGCCCTCGATCCGTCGACGCAGTTGCCGGTCGCCCTGTGCGGCGGTCTCGGCGGGCCGCTGCGCGACTATGTTCCGCAACGGTTTCAGGCGCGACTGCGCGCGCCGCTGGCCGATTCCGCGCACGGCGCGTTGCAACTGGCGCAGCAGGAGGCGGCGCGGCTCGGCTTGATATCGGCTTGAAAGCCCCGAAGCGGAAACCCCTGGCGACGTTAAAATACGGCCTTTGACGCTGCCGGGCTGCCCACACCATGTACAAAGTCATCGCCACCGATCTCGACGGCACCTTGCTCAACGGCGACCATCAGGTCGATCCGTTCACCGTCGCCACGGTGCGCCGGCTCGAAGCAGAAGGGCTGCGATTCATCATCGCGACCGGCCGGCACTACCGCGACGTGGCGGGCATTCGCGATCTGCTGGGCGTGCGCGCCTACCTGATCACCTCGAACGGCGCACGCGTGCATGCGCCTGACGACACCATGATCTACGCCGACGATTTGCCGCCCGCGGCCGTGCATCGCCTCGTGCGGCCGGAAATCACCGGCGCGCATGGCCGGGTGATCGTCAACCTGTTTGCCGATCAGGAATGGCTGATCGACCGGCATGCGCCGGAACTTCTGCGCCTGCATCAGGATTCGGGCTTTTGCTACGAGGTGACGGACTTGCGGCAGCACGACGGCGCCGGCATTGCGAAGGCCTTATATATCGGCGAACCCGCCGATCTGGCGCCGGTCGCGGCGAACCTGCAACGCGAGTTCGGCGATGCGCTATACGTCACCTACTCGCTGCCGGACTGCCTGGAGGTGATGACCTCGAACGTCTCGAAGGGCCGCGCGCTGAAGTTCGTGCTGGACCGGCTGGGTGTCGAGACTGCCCGTTGCGTCGCCTTCGGCGACAACATGAACGATATCGACCTGCTCGAAACCGCCGGCCATCCGTTCATGATGAACAACGCCAATCCTGATCTGATCAAGCGTTTGCCGCACGTGCCGCGCATCGGCAACAACTTTGAAGCGGGCGTCGCGCATCATCTGCGCAAGCTGTTCGCACTGGACGACGAACTCGCGTCCTGACGCGCCAGTAATAGCCTGAGCCGCCGTCTACTGAACCGCTGCCTACTGTGCCGCGCCGGAAGCCGCGGCCGGCGGCAGCGCCGCGCATGGGCAATCCGCCGAACGGCCGTTCAGGCCTTCCTCGCTGTGCTCGAACGTCGCGCGTGGCGTGCCGCCCCGCCAGTCGAGCTTGACGATATAAATGCTGTCGAAGTCGTCGCTATGCCACTTCGGTACGTCGCCGGCGTGGCCGCCGTGGGTGCTGACGATCTGCCGCACCAGTTCTTCGATCTGCTTGTGCTCCCATGCCACTACCACCAGCTTGTTGCGATACGCCGGATCGAGTAACGCGCTGCCGAGCTTGTCGATCTGTGCATAGCCGTATGGCGTTTGCACCGGCATCTGGAACTGGATGGCGGTCGGTTCGATGGTCGCCAGCGGGCGCACATAGTAATAAGGCTTGCCGCCGTCGTTCTTCTGCTGGCCGGGATCGGGCGCGAAGATCGCATCGGGCTTGCCGAATTTGGCAGAGATGACTGCCGGCAGCGCCAGCGAGCGGTTGAGCCCCTGACAATCGAGTTGGCCGAAGCCCTGGGCCGGCTTCTCGCCGTGACGGACGAACACCAGGGTCTCGACCTGGCTGTCGGCCGCTTGCGCCGGGGCGGACAGCATGGCGCCGCCGCACGATGCGGCGAGCCAGAGCACGACGCCGTGCAGGTATCGGCGGGAACGGATCATCGGGAGCCTCTTTGCGAGCCGTGTGAAAGTCTGACGATTCTAGCAGTGGCCTGGCGCTTGACCGCGAATCGGCTGCACTGAATGCCAGGTCAAACGCAGAACCGCATACAAAGCCAGACGTGAAGCAAACCAGACGTGAAGCCAAACGCAAAGCGGGCGCCGCAGCGCCCGCTTTGCAGGGTGGGTCTCGCAGACCGTCAGTCGGCCAGCGCAGCGCGCGAGTCGAGCGGTTCGCGGCTTGCCGCGATAGCGGGATAGACCAGACCGGCGATCACCGCGCCGAGGATCGGGGCGACCCAGAACAGCCAGAGCTGGTCGACCGCCGCACCGCCGACGAACAGCGCCGGACCGGTGGAGCGCGCCGGGTTGACCGAGGTGTTCGTGACGGGAATCGAGATCAGATGGATCAGCGTCAGGCACAGGCCGATGGCGATTGGCGCGAAGCCGGCCGGCGCACGCTTGTCGGTCGAGCCGAGAATCACGAACAGGAAGAACGCCGTCATGACGACTTCGCAGATGAACGCGGCCATCAGCGAGTAGTGGCCGGGCGAACGGTCGCCGTAACCGTTGCTGGCGAAGCCGCTCGACACCAGGTCGAAGCCCGGCTTGCCGCTTGCGATCAGCGACAGCACGAAGGCGCCGAGCACCGCGCCGATCACCTGGGCGACGATGTACGGCACAAGGTCGCGCGCCGGGAAGCGGCCTGCGACGGTGAGCCCGACGCTCACAGCCGGATTCAGGTGGCAGCCCGAGATGTGGCCGATCGCATAGGCCATGGTCAGCACCGTAAGACCGAAAGCGAACGCAACGCCCACGAAACCGATGCCCAGCCCATGCACCGGGCCAGCGAAGTTAGCGGCGAGGACGGCGCTGCCGCAGCCCCCGAGGACGAGCCAGAAGGTGCCGAACAGCTCGGCAGCAAGGCGCTTTGACAACTGCATGATGTGGAATCCTAAAAAGTTTGACTTGCTGGAGGCGGTGCAAGGGAAATTGAAGCACCCACCTTCGAGCGCAAAATTCTAAGGAAATATCGGCAAGTCAGGTGTCAAGAATTGTCAATCGTATGATGTGCGCATTGGATTATTTCGCGATAAAGCACGAACTCATTTAACAATTCACCAATCGATAATAAATTTATCAGACGATATCGTGAATTGTGGGTATTACTGTCCATTGCGAAATTCGCTAATTGCAGCTAGTCTCCGAGACAATGTGTTCTACAAAAAGGGAGAACTGAAATGTCGCAATATGCTGAACTTAAGGCACAGATCGCCAAATTGCAGGCTCAAGCGGACGAAGCGCGGCGCACTGAACTCGACAATGTGATCGAGGAGATCCGCGGCAAGATCGCCGAGTACGGCTTGACTGCCCAGGATCTGGGCTTCGCGGTGGCCGCCCGGCGCGGACGCCCGCCCAAGAAGGCGCCGTTGCCGCCGAAGTATCAGGATCCGAAGTCGGGTAATACCTGGAGTGGCCGCGGCAAGCCGCCCAAATGGATCGCCGGCAAGAACCGCGAGCGCTTTCTGATCGAACAGGTTTAGTCGCGGCGGGCGCTTTTCGCCATGAAAGCTTCCTGAAGGTCGGCGCCATTCGGGAGGCTTAATCCTGGCAATATGTATCGAATTTGTGGCGGAATTGGCCGGTAAAAAAGCCACCTTTGAAAGGTGGCTTTTTAGCGGGTGGCCGGTTTATCTGCGCGGTTGCGCTCGCGCAAACGATTCACATGGCGTTTTTAGACGCAATTAGGCGGATGCGGCATGGGACATTTAGCCCATGGCCACGCGACGCAACAGCGGGCGGGCCTCTGCGGGGCGGCCTTCCGCGGGGCGGCCTTCCGCTTCGATCAGCGCGGTATACCCATCCAGATAATTCTGCGCCATGGTCTTCGCGCTAAAGCGGCGTTCGAACTGGGCGCGGATTTCCGTGCGCGACAGCTCGTCCAGTCGCTGCAGCGCTGCTACCGCGCCCTGCACGTCCTCGACCACGAAACCCGTCACGCCGTGATCGATCACCTCGGGTACCGAGCCGCGGTTGAAGGCAATCACCGGCGTGCCGCAGGCCATCGATTCGATCATCACGAGCCCGAACGGCTCCGACCAGTCGATCGGGAACAGCAGCGCCTTCGCCCCCGAGAGGAACTCCGGCTTCTGCGCTTCGTTGATCTCGCCGACGAATTCGACGTGCGCCTGCGATAGCAGCGGCTCGATCTCCGTCTTGAAGTATTCCTGGTCGACCTTGTCCACCTTGGCGGCGATCTTCAGCGGCAGACCGCTTTGCGCAGCGATCCTGATGGCTGTATCGACGCGCTTCTCCGGACAGATACGGCCGAGGAACGCCAGATATTCGGGCTTCTTGTGCGGCTGCGGCGTGAGCAACTGCCCGGGCAGGCCGTGGTAAATCGTGTTGAGCCAGTTGGCCTGCTTGAGCGGCAGGCGCTGCGAGTCGGAGATCGACACCACCGGCGCTTGCGAGAACGTGTCGAAGATCGGTTGCAGTTCGGGCAGATCCAGACGCCCGTGCAGCGTGGTGACGAACGGCGTGTCGAGCGTGGAGAACAGCGGGAAGGGCAGGTAGTCGAGGTGGAAGTGCAGCACGTCGAATTCGTGAGCGACGCTGCGCACCTTTTCCAGCAGCAGGACGTGCGGCGCCATCGCGTCGCGTACCGTCGGGTCGAGACGCAGCGCGCGCGGCCAGGAGGCCTCGAGTTTGGCCGAGGTCACGGAGTCGCCGCTGGCGAACAACGTCACGTCGTGGCCGAGCTCGACCAGCGCCTCCGTCAGGTAGGACACCACCCGTTCGGTGCCGCCGTAGAACTTCGGCGGTACGGCTTCGTATAAAGGCGCAATTTGTGCGATTCGCATGCGTACTCTCCCATGCAACATAGTTGCTGTTCATTACGGCTTCGCACAACGGCGCTCGGGTCGAGCGAGGGCGAAGGCCTTGCGGACGATAGGGCGCGGTAGGCCGCCGCCCGGCGGTAACCCGAGCTGTACCGGGTTATCCCTTAACGCCATTATCGGGATCGCACGGTGCAATTCGAGTTATTTTTCAAACACTTAATGTTGTTACAGCGCGATACACGCCGTGTAACAGGTCGCAGCGGCCGCCGGACAGCTGACAGGTCACCCCTCAGCAAGCGCCGTGCCGCGTCAGACGGGGGGGCGGCCGCTAAGCGATTCAATGCAGTGCGCATAGCCAGGGTTTGTTGCAGTAGCGTGAAAAACATCTATAATTCGGCCGCACCGGTGAAAGGTGCGTAAAATAGATTGCGATCACGCACCGATCGATCCCCAAAAAGCATCACCCAATCTTTCATCTCCCTTTCGACCTGTGTTTTGTAGGAAAAATTCCTACAGAATATATGGAGCATTCCGTCATCAAGACGGGGTGTCTGTCCGATTTCCGTTCGCTTCCCCTTTCGACACAATGCTGGCAAGACCATAAACGGGCCGTTCGTGCGGATGTAGTGCGCGCGTTCGAGCAAACGTTTCCGTAACGGCCTGACCAGCCAGATCGACTCGGGGGAATCATGAGCACCACTAGTGAAATGCTCAACGAGATAAGAGAAGTGAACCTTTCTTATCTCTTACTCGCTCAGCGTCTGCTGCGTGAAGATAAGCCCATGGGCATGTTCCGCATGGGCATTTCGGATCAGCTGGCCGACGTGATTGCGAATCTGTCCTTGGCGCAGACCGTCAAGCTGGCTGCGTCCAGCCAGGTTCTATGCCGCTTTCGCTTCGACGACCACGCTGTCCTCTCGGCACTTGCCGACAAGGGCAAGACCAGCGCCATTGCTCAGGCGCATTCCGCGATCCTGATGGCTAGCCAGCCCGTCGAGCAGGTCGGTTGATGCCGGCACTCCACGGCAGCAAAACCGACCCGCAACACCAGGACGCGAGAAGCCGAGCGGATGGCCACTAAAAGTGTAGTAACCGAAGTCAGGGAAATTACCCTGGCGATCGAGCTGATCGAACTCGGCGCGCGTTTGCAGTTGCTCGAGGCCGAAACCAGCCTGTCACGCGACCGGCTCATCAAGCTGTACAAGGAATTGAAAGGGGTGTCGCCGCCCAAGGGCATGCTGCCGTTCTCCACGGACTGGTTCATGACCTGGCAGCCGAACTTTCATTCGTCGCTGTTCTATAACATCTACCGCTTCATGGCGGATCACGGCGGTTGCGAGACGATCCAGTCGATCGTGAAGAGCTACCGGCTGTACCTGGAACACGTCCAGTTGCACGACGACGAACCGGTGCTGAGCCTCACCCGGGCGTGGACGCTGGTGCGCTTTTTCGACTCCGGCATGCTGCAGATGACCTCGTGCTGCCGCTGCGGTGGACATTTTGTCGCACATGCGCATGATCCACAGCATGGATTCGTCTGTGGATTGTGTCAGCCGCCGTCCCGCGCCGGTAAGACAAAGAAAGTTGCCGAAGCCAGGATACGGGCGAGCCAGCTCGCCGAACTGGAGCTTTGAGCCGCGGCGCGGGCAACCCCGCCCCGCTTGCATCGCAGCCCGGGCACCCGCCCGGGCCCAGCGCACCCCGCCTGTGGTTTACACCGCCTCTCCATCTCGCTTTTCCACCAAAGTTTTCCGTTCGGTTGCCGTAAACCAGTTTAACGACGGTCTCCGTCGCTTCCTTGTGAGGGCTCGGCTGTGCTGATTTTCGTGGGAACACTCGTGACGCTGTTGTCTGTCTTCGGCGGTTATGCGCTGGAAGGCGGACATTTGGGCGCGCTGATGCAGCCAGTCGAACTGCTGATGATCGGGGGCGCAGGGGTAGGCGCATTCGTCCTCGGCAACGGGATGAAAACGATCAAGGCGACGCTGGGCGTGCTTCCGACCCTTTTCAAGGGATCCAAATACAACAAGGACGTGTACATGGAGCTGATGGCGCTCCTCTACGTCCTGCTGGCGAAAGCGCGCAAGGAAGGCACGCTGACGCTCGAAGCCGATATCGACGATCCGTCGAAGAGCCCGATCTTCACGCAGTACCCGAAGATCCTCGCCGACAAGCACATCATCGAGTTCCTGACCGACTACCTGCGTCTGATGGTGGGCGGCAACATGAACGCGTTCGAAATCGAAAGCCTGATGGACGAGGAAATCGAAACCCATCACGCCGAAGGCGAAGCGCCGGCGCATGCGCTGGCCAAGGTCGGCGACGCGATGCCGGCATTCGGGATCGTCGCGGCGGTGATGGGCGTGGTGCACACCATGGCGTCGGCCGACAAGCCGCCTGCCGTGCTCGGCGAGATGATTGCCCAGGCGCTGGTCGGCACCTTCCTCGGCATTCTGCTTTCGTACGGTCTGATCGGGCCGCTCTCGAGCGTCGCGGAACAGCGCGTCGCCGAGTCGACCAAGATGTTCCAGTGCATCAAGGTGACGATCCTCGCGAGCCTGAATGGCTATGCGCCGGCGATCGCCGTTGAATTCGGCCGCAAGGTGCTCTTCTCGACTGAACGCCCGTCGTTCAGCGAGCTGGAAGAGCACGTGCGCCGCGTGAAAGCCAAGTAACCGCGCGGGCCAGGGACTGATGCAATGAGCAAGGATAAAGACCGCGCAATCGTCGTCAAGCGCGCCGCACCGAAGAAGGCAGGCCATCACGGCGGCGCCTGGAAGCTCGCGTACGCGGACTTCATGACCGCGATGATGGCGTTCTTCCTGCTGATGTGGCTGCTCAGTTCGGCGACCACGGTGCAGTTGCGCGGCATTGCGGACTACTTCAACCAGCCGCTCAAGATCACGCTGTGGGGCGGCGACCGGAGTGCCGAAGATTCGAGCATTTTGAAGGGTGGCGGCCGCGATATTTCGACCGACACGCAGGGTATTACGCGCCAGAGCGATGGCTCGATGAACCGCGCCGAGCACACCACGGCGCACAACGACGACGATTCGGTGAACCAGACGAAGGGCCAGCTCGAGCGCCAGGAGCAGGTGCGCTTGCACGATCTGCAGGTCAAGCTGATGGCCGCGATCGAAGCCAACCCGGTGTTGCGCCAGTTCAAGCAGCAGATTCGTATCGATTCGACCTTGACGGGTCTGCGCATCGAGATCGTGGACTCGCAGAAGCGGCCGATGTTCGACACCGCCAGCGACGAGGTTCAGTCATACATGCGCGACATCCTGCGCGCAATCGGCAACACGCTGAACGACGTGCCGAACCGCATCATCGTGCAAGGGCACACCGACGCCGTGCAGTACGCCGGTGGCGAGAAGGGTTACAGCAACTGGGAATTGTCGGCGGACCGCGCGAACGCCTCGCGTCGGGAGCTGATTGCGGGGGGGATGGACGAAGCGAAGGTGATGCGCGTGATCGGCATGGCGTCGACGCAAAACCTGAACAAGGCCGATCCGCTCGATCCGGAAAACCGCCGTATCAGCATCCTCGTGCTGAACAAGAAGTCGGAAGAGGCGATGATGCACGACGATTCGACCACGACCACCTTGTCCGACGATGCGGCCGGTTCGGGGCAAGCGCCCCTGCTGCAACAAATTGCGCAACCGGCGACGGTTGCACCACAGGCGCCCGGCGTGGCGCCGCATTGAAGGACACGATGGCTTGAGCCGTGCTGCCGCTGATCCGGTGCACGGGCCCAGGCGATCCATAGTGAGCGCAGCGAGGTTTTAATGATCAGGCACATTCTGGCAATCGACGACTCGGCAGCGATGCGGCAGATTCTGGCTGCCACGCTGACGACGGCCGGCTATCAGGTGACGCTCGCGGCGGACGGCAACGAGGGCTTGGAGAATGCGCTCGCCATGTCGTTCGACCTCGTGTTGACCGACCAGCACATGCCGGGCAAGACCGGCCTCGATCTGATCGCCGCGTTGCGCGGCAATCCAGCCTACCAGGTCACGCCAATCCTCGTCCTCACGACGGAATCCGGCGAGCCTTTCAAGGCGGCGGCGCGGGCGGCGGGGGCGACTGGCTGGATCGAAAAGCCGCTCGACCCCGACATGCTGACCGAACTGGTCGCGGCACTAGCCGAGTCCGGCAACGGCTGAGCTCACTAAACCGTTAAACCAACGCCTTTACACAAGCGGCACGGCTGCCAAAGCCTAGACAGGAACTCTCGCGGTGACCCAGGCATGACACTCGACATCACTCAGTTCTATCAGACGTTCTTCGACGAAGCGGACGAACTGCTCGCGCAGATGGAGCAGTTGCTGCTCAATCTGGACATCGGCCATCCCGATCCGGAAGACCTCGCGGCGATTTTCCGCGCGGCTCACTCGATCAAGGGCGGCGCGGCGACGTTCGGCTTCACCGCACTGACGGAAACGACCCACATTCTCGAATCGCTGCTCGATCGCGCGCGCAATAACGAACTCGTGCTGCGCAAGGACATGATCGACACGTTCCTCGAGACCAAGGACGTGCTGTCCGGCCAGCTCGCGGACTACCGCGCGAGCGCCGAGCCGGATGCGGCGGTAGCCCGCGCGATCCAGGCCAAGCTCGAACAGCTTTACGCGGAAAGCCGCATGGGCGACGCGCACGCGGCGGCTGCTGCTGCCGCGCCCGCACCGGCGGCAGCGCCGGCACCTGCGCTGGCGGCGGCTGCCGTGGGCGGCGAAGGCCATCCGCCCGAGCATGTAGTCGAACAGGCGGTTCAGGCAGCAGGCGAACTGGCAGGCAACGACCCGGCACAGACCGGCGCGGCAAGTACAAGTGGGGCAGCAGACGCAGACGGCGGCCCCCATCTGAAAATCACGCTACGGGGTGTAGGTGAGAAGGACCAGGAACTGCTGACCGAAGAGCTCGGCAACCTGGGGCATATCGTCGGGCAGGTCAAGGCGGGCGGCGATCTGACGCTGTGGCTGCAGACCGATGTCACGTCCGACGACATTATCGCCGTGTGCTGCTTCGTGATCGACGACAGTCAGATCTCGATCGGCCGCGGCACCGCGCCGGTGGATGAATCGCAGCAAGGCGAACCTGGAGCGCCTGCCGCTGCGCAACCTGCACCGGCGCCTGCGCCCGCACCGGCCCCCGCGCCAGTTGCGGCGCCGCAGGCAAGCACCGCCGCACCGACGCATGAGCTGTTCCATGCACCGGCGCAGCCTGCAGCAGCGGCACCGGCTCCTGCACCGGCGCCGGTGGCCAAGCCCGCAGCGGCGCCGGCGGCCGCCGCACCGGCCGCCGCAGAAACCGACCGCAAGGCGCGTCCGGCAGCCGCCGCCGCGGCCGAAGGCAGTTCGATCCGGGTGGGCGTCGAGAAGGTCGATCAACTGATCAACCTGGTCGGCGAACTGGTGATCACTCAGGCGATGCTCGCCGAGACCACCAGCACCTTCGATCCGGCGCTGCACGACCGCCTCTTCAACGGCATGGCGCAACTGGAGCGCAATGCCCGCGATCTGCAGGAAGCGGTGATGTCGATCCGCATGATGCCAATGGATTACGTCTTCAGCCGCTTCCCGCGTCTGGTGCGCGATCTGGCGGCGAAGCTGGGCAAGGAGGTCGAACTCGTCACCTTCGGTCAGGCGACCGAACTCGACAAGAGCCTCATCGAGCGGATCATCGACCCGTTGACCCACCTCGTGCGCAACAGTCTCGATCACGGTATCGAAACGGTGGAAGCACGGCGTGCGGCGGGCAAGGATTCGACCGGTCAACTGGTGCTGTCGGCCGCACACCATGGCGGCAACATCGTCATCGAAGTGAGCGACGACGGCGCGGGCCTGCGCCGCGACAAGATTCTCGCGAAAGCGGCGAAGCAGGGCATGCAGGTCAGCGAAAGCATGACCGACGACGAAGTCTGGAACCTGATCTTCCTGCCGGGCTTCTCGACCGCGGAGCAGGTGACCGACGTGTCGGGCCGCGGCGTCGGCATGGATGTGGTGAAGCGCAACATCCAGTCGATGGGCGGTCACGTCGAAATCAGCTCGCAGGCCGGCAAGGGCAGCACCACGCGGATCGTCTTGCCGCTTACGCTGGCGATTCTCGACGGCATGTCGGTGAAGGTCGGCAGCGAGATTTTCATTCTGCCGCTGAACTTCGTCATGGAGTCGCTGCAGCCGCAAGCCGAGGACATCTATACGGTGGCCAACGGCGAGCGGGTGGTGCGGGTGCGCGGCGAATACCTGCCGCTCGTCGCCCTGCATGAAGTGTTCTCGGTGGCGGACGCGAAGTCGGAGCCGACTCAAGGCATCGTCACGATCATGCAGACCGAAGGACGGCGCTTTGCCATGCTGATCGACGAACTGGTCGGCCAGCAGCAGGTGGTCGTGAAGAATCTGGAAACGAATTACCGCAAGGTGCACGGCATTTCCGCCGCGACCATTCTCGGCGACGGTAGTGTCGCGCTGATCGTGGACGTGGCGGCGCTGAACCGCGAGACGCGCAACGCGCATGGCGCAATGAGCCTCGCATAAGCCTCGGGCAACCTCGGCAACTTTTTACTTAACCTATTTCATCCCAACCGTTTGGGGGCTAACGTGGCAGAAGTCCAATCCAACAATTCGAGCGTCGCAAACGCGAGCGGTACGAATGGCCGCCGCGACGCGCTGCAGGCAGACGCCGGCGGTCAGGAATTTCTCGTCTTCACGCTCGGCGCGGAAGAGTACGGCATCGACATTCTCAAGGTGCAGGAAATTCGCGGCTACGACAGCGTGACGCGCATCGCCAACGCACCTGATTTCATCAAGGGAGTGATCAATCTGCGCGGCATCATCGTGCCGATCGTCGACATGCGCATCAAGTTTCATCTGGGCCGCGTCGAGTACGACCACCAGACCGTCGTGATCATCCTGAACGTCGCGCATCGCGTGGTCGGGATGGTGGTGGACGGCGTGTCGGACGTGCTGACGCTGCAGATGGATCAGATCATGCCGGCGCCGGAATTCGGCGCGACGCTCACGACCGAGTACCTCACGGGTCTCGGCACGGTCGACGGCCGCATGCTGATTCTGATGGACATCGAAAAGCTGATGACCAGCCGTGAAATGGCATTG
This sequence comes from Paraburkholderia phenazinium, assembly GCF_900100735.1. Classification (GTDB taxonomy): domain Bacteria; phylum Pseudomonadota; class Gammaproteobacteria; order Burkholderiales; family Burkholderiaceae; genus Paraburkholderia; species Paraburkholderia phenazinia. The sequence goes on from NZ_FNCJ01000001.1 coordinate 565,915, forward strand.
ATCGAGTCGCTCGGCGGCTAAGTGCCGCCAGCGTGCATATGACTGGACAACAGGGAGCATCAAGATGCTAAGCAGGTGGTCGATTCGTACGTCGTTGACCGTGGTCGGGATCGTTCTGGTGGCGCTGACGATCGTGGTCGGCGCGCTCGGCCTAACCGCGCTGAACCGCGCCAGCCAGTCGCTCGACGGTATTGCGCGGGGCGACCTGGTGGCGATTCATGCACTCGACGATGCGTCGGCGTATCTATTGCGCTCGCGTCTCGCGGTCGACCGGTACAACACGCTGACCGCCGCCGGCAACGCCGACGAAGCGAAGACGGTGCTGGACCGGGCCCAGGAGCTGCTCGCCAAGGGTAACGAGAGCTGGCAGGCGTTTGTGGATGCGCCCAAGACCGGCATCGACCAGGCGCTGCTCGACGACCTGCTGGCGCGTCGGGCAACGGTGATGCACGACGGCGTGGAGCCGGAGTTCGCCGCGCTGCGCGCCGGCGACCAGGCGGGCTTTCACGCGATTGCGGATACCAAGATCAGCCCGCTCTTCATCGCCTACGACAACTCTGCCTCGACGGTCGTGAAGGCCTTGCAGCAACGTGCTGCCGATCAGCAGACCGCAGCCCAGTCGAACGTCACGCTGATGACGACCCTGATCATCGCAGTCGGGCTGTTCGCGCTGGTGCTGGTGGTGCTGATCCGCGTCGCACTGCGTGGCCTGATCGTGCAGCCGCTGCATGACGCGACGATCTGCTTCGAGCGGATCGCCGCGGGCGACCTGACGCAACAGGTGGACGTGTTCAGCACCAACGAGATCGGACGGCTGTTCCGCGGCATCAAGCAGATGCAGGAGAGCCTCGCGACGATGGTCAAGGCGGTGCACACGAGCACCGAATCGATCGACACCGGCGCGCGCGAAATCGCCATGGGCAACACCGATCTGTCGCAGCGCACCGAGCAGCAGGCCGCATCGCTGCAGCAGACCGCCTCGAGCATGGAGCAACTGACCGGCACCGTGCGGCAGAACGCCGAGAACGCCCGCCAGGCGAGCCAGCTCGCGGTCAACGCCTCGGATATCGCCACTCGCGGCGGCGACGTGGTGGGCCAGGTGGTGGATACGATGCAGGGCATCGCCACCAGCTCGAACAAGGTGGTAGACATCATCGGCGTGATCGAAGGCATCGCCTTCCAGACCAACATCCTCGCGCTCAACGCGGCGGTCGAAGCGGCCCGTGCGGGCGAGCAGGGCCGTGGCTTCGCAGTGGTGGCCGGCGAAGTGCGCAGCCTCGCGCAGCGCAGCGCCAGCGCCGCCAAGGAAATCAAGGAGCTGATCGGCGACTCGGTCGACAAGGTGCAAAGCGGCTCGGCGCTCGTGGGCCGGGCGGGCTCGACGATGGAAGAGATCGTCCAGGCCGTGCGCCGCGTGACCGACATCATGGGTGAGATCAGCGCCGCGTCGGAAGAGCAGTCCACCGGCATCGAGCAGGTCAACCGCGCCGTGGTGCAGATGGACGAAGTCACGCAGCAGAATGCAGCGCTCGTCGAAGAGGCGGCCGCGGCTGCGGCGTCGCTCGAAGAGCAGACGCGCCAGTTGCAAACGGTGGTCGGCGGCTGGCGGGTGGATGGCGGCCAGCGCGCTGCTGCTGCCACGCGCGGCAGCGCACCGGCGGCACGCAGCAAGACCGTGCCGCGTGCGCAGTCCGCCGCGCCCGCACCGAAAGCCATAACGGCCCCGGCTCCGGCGCCTGCTCAGGCTGCCGCAGCACCGGCAAGCAAACAGGATGCGCCGCGCACCGCTCAACCGGCGCGCACCGAACCCGCGCTCAGGCCGAAGTCTTCGGCAGGTGCGGCCGAACCCGCAGCACGGCCGGCCGCAACGAGTGCTGCCTCGGCAGGCTCGGATGCGGACTGGGAAACGTTTTAAGGAATGGCATTCGGCTATGCAGGCTTTCGGCTCCTCGCCGCAGTACCGGCGATTCATTGAAGCACGCTCACAAGGTGTGATTCGGGCCGTGGGCCGGTTGGAAACATTCGCGGGCGGGCGCGATCCCGCGGTGCAAGTCCCTACGCGGGACGCTTCGTATCGCAGGCAGGAAACATCATGATGGCAACGCGCGCACAGCATCGTTCCGACAAGGCAGAGCCGGCGAAAGCCGGCGACCAGGGACGTGATTTCGAATTCACCTCGGCGGACTTCGCTCGCATTCGCGAACTGATCCACCGCGGCGCCGGCATTTCACTGTCGGACCACAAGCGCGACATGGCGTACAGCCGGCTCGCGCGGCGTTTGCGTGCGCGGGGTCTCGACAGCTTCAGGGAATACCTCGACCTGCTCGAGTCGGAGAACGATCCGGCCGAGTGGGAGGCGTTCACCAATGCGCTGACCACCAACCTGACCGCGTTTTTTCGCGAGGCGCATCACTTTCCGATCCTCGCGGACTTCGTCGCCAAGCGGCAGTCGCCGGTCTCGGTATGGTGCTCGGCAGCGTCGACGGGCGAAGAACCGTATTCGATCGCGATGACGTTGATCGAAGCGCTCGGCGACAGCGCCGCGCGCCAGGCCACCGTGCTCGCCACCGATATCGACACCCAGGTGCTCGCCAAGGGCGAGGCCGGCATGTATCAGTTCGATCAGGTCAAGCATCTCTCGCCCGAGCGCCTCAAGCGCTTCTTCCTGAAGGGCACCGGCGCTCACGCCGGAATGGTGAAGGTGCGTCCGGAAGTGCGTGCGATGATCCGCTTCCAGCAACTAAACCTGACGGACCGCGATTACGGTTTGCGCTCGCAGTTCGACGCGATCTTCTGCCGCAACGTGATGATCTACTTCGACAAGCCGACCCAGGCGCAGGTGCTGTCGCGCTTCGATCCGCTGATGAAGCCGGGCGGCCTGCTGTTCGCCGGCCACTCGGAGAACTTCACTTACGTCACGCAGTCGTTCCGCCTGCGCGGCCAGACCGTCTATGAGCTGACCCGCGACGCTGGCGCCGTCGCTGCACGCGCCCCGCAACGCAGTGCGGCTACGTCCGCCCACTCGTCGACTAGTGGGGTGAGCGTATGAGCAGCGGCTTGCCCATCGCCACCAATCTCTACTACGACAACCACTTCCAGCGCCCCGGCGTGAAGCTGTTGCCGAACGAGTTCTATACGACCCACGACGACATGGTGCTCGTCACCGTGCTTGGCTCGTGCGTGGCGGCGTGCATTCAGGACCGTACCGCAGGCATCGGCGGCATGAACCACTTCATGCTGCCCGACGACGGCGCCGATGTCGGCCACGCCGCCTCGGACTCGATGCGTTACGGCGCCTATGCGATGGAAGTGCTGATCAATGAGCTCATCAAGGCCGGTGGCCGGCGCGAACGCTTCGAAGCCAAGGTGTTCGGCGGCGCGGCGGTGCTGGCGGGCATGACGACGATGAACATCGGCGATCGCAATTCCGAGTTCGTGCGCCGCTATCTGGCGCTCGAAAAAATACGTATCGTCGCCGAGGACCTGCAAGGCGGCCATCCACGCAAGGTGGCCTTCATGCCGCGTACCGGCCAGGTGATGGTGAAAAAGCTGCGCCTGCAGCAGGAAGCGGGGGTGGCCGAACGCGAGCAGGCGCTCGCCCGGCAGACCTCCGAGCAGCGTGCCGAGCGGCTCGCGCGGGCCCGCGAGCGGGTCGAGTTGTTCGCCACGCCGGCGAGCCACGCCGCCGTGCCGGCGCGGCCACGGGTCGAACTGTTTGGCGCAGCCTCGACCGCCGGCACGGGAGCAGGAACGAGCACCGCGGCCACGAGGCCGCGCATCGAGCTATTTGGCGCAACCCCGCGCCCGATTAATTCAAACAACGCCAGAACTGCCGAGGAGGCGTGAGAGCTGTGCAAAAGATCAAGGTATTGTGCGTCGACGACTCGGCGCTGATCCGCAGCCTGATGACGGAAATCATCAATGGCCAGCCGGACATGACCGTCGTAGCAACCGCGCCCGACCCGCTGGTCGCGCGTGAACTCATCAAGCAGCACAATCCGGACGTGCTGACGCTCGACGTCGAAATGCCGCGCATGGACGGTCTCGACTTCCTCGAGAAGCTGATGCGCCTGCGGCCGATGCCGGTCGTGATGGTGTCGTCGCTGACCGAGCGCGGCAACGAAATCACGCTGCGCGCGCTGGAACTGGGCGCGGTGGATTTCGTCACCAAGCCGAAGGTCGGGATTCGCGACGGCATGCTCGACTACTCGGAGAAACTCGCCGACAAGGTGCGCGCCGCTGCCCGTGCGCGCGTGCGCCAGGCGGCCCCGGTGCAGCACGCCGGCACGCCTGCCGCCGCGGGCGCGCCAGCGAGCGCACCGGCGCCGAACTTCAACAATCCGCTGCTCAGTACGGAAAAGCTGATCATCGTCGGCGCCTCGACGGGCGGCACCGAAGCGATCCGCGAAGTGCTGGTGCCGCTGCCGCCCGACGCACCTGCGGTGCTGATCGCGCAACACATGCCGCCGGGCTTTACGAAATCTTTTGCGCAACGCCTTAATGGCTTGTGCAGAATTACCGTTAAAGAGGCAGAGCACGGCGAACGTGTGTTGCCGGGACATGCCTATATTGCCCCGGGCCACGCTCACCTGTTGCTAGCACGTAGCGGCGCGAACTATATTGCACACCTGTCCGACGACCCGCCGGTCAACCGGCATCGTCCGTCTGTCGACGTGTTGTTCCGTTCCGCCGCGCAGCACGCCGGCAAGAACGCGGTAGGCGTGATCCTCACGGGGATGGGCCGCGATGGTGCGGCCGGACTGCTGGAGATGAAAAAAGCAGGCGCGTATACGCTTGCGCAGGACGAAGCGAGCTGTATCGTGTTCGGCATGCCGCGCGAGGCCATCGCGCTGGGCGCTGCCGACGAGATTGCCTCGTTGCCCGAGATGAGCCGGCGCGTCATGGTGCGCCTCTCGTCGATGGGCGATCGCGTACAGCGGGTATGATGCGCGGTGCCTGAGCGCAAGCGTCATGCATCGGACCAGAGTAACGCGTTAAAGCGCGAACTCTGGTCGACACACTTGCGGCACCATCTGGGATAAGGGAAAGGGAATTGAAATGGATAAGGGAATGAAGATTCTGGTTGTGGATGACTTTCCGACGATGCGCCGGATTGTGCGCAATTTGCTGAAAGAGCTGGGCTACTCGAATGTCGACGAGGCGGAAGATGGCGCAGCAGGTCTGGCGCGTCTGCGCAGCGGCGCGTACGACTTCGTGATTTCCGACTGGAACATGCCGAACCTCGACGGCCTGGCGATGCTCAAGGAAATCCGCGCCGACGCGAGCCTCACGCACCTGCCGGTGCTGATGGTGACGGCGGAGTCGAAGAAGGAAAACATCATCGCGGCGGCTCAGGCCGGCGCGAGCGGTTACGTGGTCAAACCGTTCACGGCGGCGACCCTCGACGAGAAGCTCAACAAGATTCTCGAGAAGATGGCGAAAGCCGGGAGCTGACGTGAACCAGCCGACCAACGCGGCAGCCGTCGACGCACACGACGGCGGCGGGGATATTGCAAGCGACCGCATCCTCGCTCGCATCGGGCAACTGACCCGCACCTTGCGCGACTCGATGCGCGAACTCGGGATCGACAAGCACGTCGAGCGGGCGGCGGAAGCCGTACCCGACGCGCGCGATCGTCTCAAGTACATCGCCAACATGACCGAGCAGGCCGCCGAAAAGGTGCTGAGCGCGATCGAAGTGGCGAAGCCGATGCAGGAGCAGTTGCAACAGGACGCAGCCGTGCTGGATGCGCGCTGGGAACAATGGTATGCAGCGCCGATCGAGCGCGAGGAAGTGCGCGCGTTGATGAATGATACGCGCACCTTCCTGCGCGGCGTGCCCGAAGTGACCACGGCAACCAACTCCCAGTTGCTCGAGATTATGCTGGCGCAAGATTTTCAGGATCTGACCGGTCAGGTGATCAAGAAGATCACCGAGGTCGTGTACCTGATCGAGCAGCAACTGCTCGGCGTGCTGATCGAGAACATCGCGCTCGAGCGGCGCGAGCAGTTCGCGGCGACCGCTGCGGCGCTGGCGGCCGAGCCGTCGTCGACCGGCAGCCCGGAAGGCTTGCTGAACGGGCCGCAGATCAACCCGGAAGGCAAGGCCGACGTGATGCAGGATCAATCGCAGGTCGACGATCTGCTGGCGAGCCTCGGCTTCTAAGCTGGCGCGCATAGCGGCCAACGCCTCCTCGAAGAATCCTTCCTGCGAGGCAGTGCTGCCGTGCCGTATGATCTTGGTAAATGCGTGCCGCCCATGCGATGCTTGGGCCGTTGCGCAATCGACCGGGAGGAGCCTCGCCATGCCGTGCCGTGTACGCCGTGCTGTCCTCATGACAGCGCTTGGATTGTCCTGTGTTGTGCCCGCCGTTCAGTCCGCCCATGCGGCGCTGGGCGGCAGTCCGATGACGCCGCCTGCCGGCGCCTCAGTCATTACCCAAACCGTTTCATCTGCCGCCGTTATGCACGCCGCTTCAGGCGCTGCGTCCGCGGCCAGCGCCCCGTCCTCGTACACCGTACGGGAGACGACGCTCGGCAACGGCACCGTCGTACGCGAGTATCTGGCGGCGGACGGCACCGTGTTCGGCCTCGCCTGGCGCGGGCCGCAAATGCCCAATCTGAACGATCTGCTCGGCACCTATTTCCCGCAGTACCTCGCCGGCGTCGAAGCCGTGCGGGCGGCGCGCGGCGGACATGGCCCCGTGGCGGTCGAACAGGGCAGCCTCGTGGTCCACTCCGGTGGCCATATGGGCGCATTCGCGGGTCAGGCGTGGCTGCCGCAGGCGTTGCCTGCCGGCGTCAGCGGTACCGACATCCAGTGACAGAGACGGGCGGGAGACGAGCCATGCAAGGTGCAGTAAAGCTCAAGGGATGGTTGCAGGTGGCGGCCACGGTCGCGCTGGTGTCGCTCGTGGCGGCATGCGGCGGTGGGGGCGGCGGCAGTAACAACAGCAGTAGTAACTCGAGTTCTTCGAACTCGACCGGCGGCTTGCCGGCGAGCCCGTCGGCGCAACCGATCGCACCGACCGCCGCGAACACGGCGACGGTGACAGTGGCCCAGGGCGTGGCGAGCGTCATCAACATCCCGACCGTGTCGGTGACGGTTTGCGTGCCGGGCACGAGCAATTGCCAGACCATTCCCAATGTGCAGGTGGATACCGGCTCGTACGGGCTGCGCCTGGTCTACAGTGTGCTGAATTCGTCGCTGCAGAGCGGGCTGCCCACGGCAACCGCGCCGAATGGGAACAAGCTGGTGGAGTGTACCAATTTTGCCGATGGCTACTCGTGGGGCTCGGTGCGTACGGCCACGGTACAGATTGCTGGCGAGACCGCTTCGAGCACCCCGATCCAGGTGCTGGGCGACATGCCGGCCGGCAGCGTGCCGACCGGCTGCGCCAGCGGCGCCGAAGAGAACACCACCAGCGCGCTCGGCGCCAACGGCATTATCGGCATCGGCGTGGCGCCGGTCGATTGTGGCGCCACTTGCGCGAACGCCTCCACGGCCGCGCAGTACAGCAATTACTACGCGTGTAACGGCTCAAGCTGCACCACTACCCAGGTCGCCATTGCCAATCAGGTGACGAACCCGGTCTCGCGCTTCGCCGTCGACAACAACGGCGTGATCGTGCAGATGCCGCCCATTTCGAGTAGCGGAGCCGGGTCGGCCACCGGCACCCTTGTGTTCGGGATCGGCACGCAGTCGAACAACACGCTCGCGGCGGCGCAGACGTTCACGACCGATGCGTTCGGCGACCTGAACAACAGTACGTTCAATGGCACGAAGCTGCAGGCGTTCTTCGATTCCGGTTCGAACGCGTACTTCTTCGCCGACAGCACGTTGCCGCTGTGCGGCAGTGCGTACAGCGGGTTCTACTGCCCGACCTCGGGGCAGACGCGCTCGGTCAACGTGGTGGGGCTGAACGGCGCGTCCGCCACGGCCAATGTCGGCATCCTGAGCGCGGCGACCCTGTTCAGCAACGGCAACAACTACGCGTTCAACGACCTGGCCGGGCAGACCGGCGTGGCCAACAGCTTCGATATCGGTTTGCCGTTCTTCTACGGCCGCTATATGTACTTTGGCATCGACCAGACGGTGATCGGCGGCACTCAAACGCCGTACGTCGGCTATTGAGCGAGAGCCGTGACTTGGCCGGGACCCGGGCTTAAGGCTCGGGCCAAGGTCCTTGGCTGAAGCGTCGCTCCTGTCCCAGGCACAAACGCCAAGCCAAAGCCTGGCGGCAAGCCCAGCACCAGGGCCGAACCACCCGTTCCGCGCAGCGCTGCGCCGGAATGGGTGGACGGACTCCCAACCGGTACTCGCGCCCCGGTAACCTTGGTCCGCGGGGCAACTCGCGTCCCCGAGATATCCCACTCACCTCGGGCGCGTCTGATCTCCCCATCTCCCGAAATACCGCCGTTTCCCCGCCCTTATCCCCCGATCGTGGCTTGAGTTCTGCGGGAATAATCGCTCTCACTAGAAATAGGCATGGTGCCGTTACCGTCTGGAGAGCTGCGTGGCAGGGGATAGCGACCTCGAAAAAACCGAATCAGCCACTCCCAGGCGCCTCGAAAAGGCGCGGGAAGAGGGGCAGATCGTACGTTCGCGGGAGCTGGTCTCGTTTGCGCTGCTGTCGGCCGGCTTCTACGGCGTGTGGGCCTTTTCCGGGATGATCGGCGATCACCTGGAGTCGATCTTGCGCGGCGCCTTTACGTTCAATCATGAGAGCGTCTTCGAGACCCGGCGCATGCTGATCGGCGCCGGTGCCGCCAGCCTCGAAGCGCTGCATGTGCTGCTGCCGATCCTTGCCATGACCGGCCTCGCCGCCTTGCTGTCGCCGCTCGCACTGGGCGGCTGGCATGTATCGTCCAAATCGCTCGAGCCCAATTTCAGCCGGCTCGATCCGATCGCCGGACTCGGCAAGATTTTTTCGATCAACGGGCCGATCCAGCTCGGCATGTCGCTCGCGAAGACCCTCGTGGTGGGCCTGATTGGCGGAATGTCGATCTGGAACCGCCACGACGAGATCGTCGCGCTCGCTACCCAGCCGCTCACCGTGGCGTTTGCCAACGCGGGGCACCTGATTGCGGTCTGCTGTGGCATGACCGTGGCGGGCATGTTCCTTGTGGCGGCGCTCGACGTCCCGTATCAGATCTGGAATTACCACAAGAAGCTCCGGATGACGAAGGAAGAAGTGAAGCAGGAACACAAGGAAAGCGAGGGCGACCCCAAGATGAAGGGGCGCATCCGTCAGCAGCAGCGCGCGATTGCGCGGCGCCGGATGATGAGCAACGTGCCGAAAGCCGACGTGGTCGTGACCAACCCGACGCACTTCGCGGTGGCGCTGCGCTACAGCGACGGCGAGATGCGCGCGCCGAAGGTGGTCGCCAAGGGCGTGAACCTGGTGGCCGCGCGGATTCGCGAGCTGGCGGTAGAGAACAACGTGCCCCTGCTCGAAGCGCCGCCGCTCGCGCGGGCGCTGTATCACAACGTCGAGCTCGACCGCGAAATTCCCGGCCCGCTGTACGGTGCGGTTGCGGAAGTGCTGGCGTGGGTCTATCAACTGCGCCGCTTCAAGACCGAAGGCGGCGTGGCGCCGGTTGCACCGAAAGACTTCGACGTGCCGGCCGACCTCGACAAGGGGCCGGTATCCGACGAAGAGGCGAGCGAAGAAGCCGCCGAAGCCCTTAACGATGACAAGGCACCTGGAGCCTCCGCATGAACGCACGCGCCGGTTTCCTGGCCCGACGGCCGGATGCACTGAGCAGCACCAACCTGCGCGCACTCGCAGGTCCGGTGCTGATCGTGATGATCCTCGGCATGATGATTCTGCCGTTGCCGCCGTTTCTGCTGGATCTGTTGTTCACCTTCAATATCGCGCTGTCCGTGATGGTGCTGCTCGTCAGCATGTACACGATGAAGCCGCTCGACTTCGCGGCCTTCCCGAGCGTGCTGCTGTTCTCGACGCTGCTGCGCCTGTCGCTGAACGTGGCATCCACCCGGGTGGTGCTGCTCGAAGGCCACACCGGCCCGGATGCGGCCGGGCAGGTGATCGAATCGTTCGGTCACTTCCTCGTGGGCGGCAACTTCGCGGTCGGGATCGTGGTGTTCATCATCCTGATGGTGATCAACTTCATGGTGATCACCAAGGGTGCGGGCCGGATCGCCGAAGTGTCCGCGCGCTTCACGCTCGATGCGATGCCCGGCAAGCAGATGGCGATCGACGCCGACCTGAACGCCGGCATCATCAACGAAGACCAGGCGCGCAAGCGCCGTCTGGAAGTCGGCCAGGAAGCCGAGTTCTACGGCTCGATGGACGGCGCGAGCAAGTTCGTGCGCGGCGATGCGATTGCCGGCCTGCTGATCATGGTGATCAACATCATCGGCGGCCTGATTGTCGGCGTGGTCCAGCATGACATGGATTTTGCCGCGGCCGGCAAGGTCTACACGCTGCTCACCATCGGTGACGGCCTCGTCGCGCAGATCCCGTCGCTGGTGATCTCGACGGCCGCCGGTGTGATCGTCTCGCGCGTGGCGACCAACGAGGACATCGGCACCCAGTTGACCGGGCAGTTGTTCACCAACCCGCGCGTGCTGGTCATCACGGGCTGCATTCTGGTGCTGATGGGCCTGATTCCCGGCATGCCGCACTTCGCCTTCCTGCTGCTGGGCGGTGGCCTGATCCAGCTTGGCCGGATGATGAAGAAGCGCGCCGCCGACATGAAGAACACCGCGGCGCTCGTCGATGTCGCACCGGCCGCGCTCACGCCGACCGAGAACACCGAGGCAAGCTGGGAAGACGTGACGATGATCGACACGCTCGGCCTCGAAGTCGGTTACCGGCTGATCCCGCTCGTCGACAAGAACTCGGACGGCGAACTGCTCAAGCGGATCAAGAGCATCCGCAAGAAGTTCGCGCAGGAAATCGGCTTCCTGCCGCCGGTGATCCATATCCGCGACAACCTGGAGCTGCGGCCCAACGGCTACCGGATTGCCCTGAAGGGCGTCGAAGTGGGCGTCGGCGAGGCTTATCCGGGCCAGTGGCTGGCTATCAACCCGGGTCAGGTGAGCGCGGCGCTGCCGGGCACGCCGACTCAGGATCCGGCCTTCGGTTTGCCGGCGATCTGGATCGATACCAACCTGCGCGAGCAGGCGCAGGTGTACGGCTACACAGTGGTCGATTCGAGCACGGTGGTGGCGACCCACCTGAACCACCTGGTGGTCACGCACGCCTCCGAACTGCTCGGCCGCCGCGAGATCCAGGCGCTGATCGAACGGATGCAGAAGGACACGCCGTCGCTGGTCGACGATCTGATTCCGAAGTCGCTCTCGCTCACCACGCTGCAGAAGGTGTTGCAGAACCTGCTGGAAGAAGGCGTGCCGATCCGCGACATGCGCACCATTCTGGAAGCGCTCGCCGAACACACGCCGAAGGTCAGCGACCCGCACGAACTGACCGCCGCCGTGCGCCTCGCACTGGGCCGCGCGATCACCCAGCAGTGGTTCCCCGGCAACGGCGACATGCAGGTGATGGGCCTCGATTCGAACCTCGAACGTGTGCTGTCGCAGGCGCTCTCGACCGGTCCGAACCCAGGCCTCGAACCGGGCCTCGCCCATACGCTGTTGACCGAGACGCAGAAGGCGATGACGCGTCAACAGAACCTTGGGCTCGCGCCCGTGCTGCTGGTGCAGCACTCGTTGCGGCCGATGCTCGCGCGCTTCCTGCGCCGCAGCCTGCCGCAGTTGAAGGTGCTGTCGTATGCGGAAGTGCCCGACACCCGCAACGTGAAGGTGGTGAATCAGATCGGCGGGCAGGGGTAAGCGGTTCGTCCGCTGCTGCCGCGCGGCGGCTCTTATTGGTGAACCGGCGCTCAGTGCCTGGCCTGCCGCTTGAGCTGTTTTGATTCCGAAAAATCGCCCCTGTCAGTCAACGACTTACAGGGGCTTTCTCATTTCGGCCCGTTCCGGGCGAAAGCCGCGGAGAATCACCTGGTTTCCGGACAAATCGGGTCTCGGGAGCGCTCGAATCAAGTCGTTTCCGGCAGACTCCGGCATACTGCCCGCCCTCGCTCGTACCCTGCATCTCCTCGCGCCTCCCCCCGCCTCCATCACGCGAATTGCCTACCTTTCCCGGCCTTTATCAACCGATCGTCCGTGGACATCTTTCGCAATAATCGATCTCAATGGGAAGCGGTATGTTGCCGGTCCGTAAACCTCATCGGGGGTCCAGCTTGAACATTCGTAAATTTGTCGGTGCTACCAGTCGCGATGCGCTGCGTCTCGTTCGCGAGGCACTGGGCCCGGACGCGGTCGTGCTGTCGAACCGCACGATAGAGGACGGCACGGTGGAAATCGTTGCACTTGCGGATAGCGATCTGGCCAAGATCACCCCGAAGTCGCGCGACGGCGCGAGCAGCGCGGCGCCCGCGCTGGGCCAGTCGGCACCGGCGCCCCGCAGCATGCCGCCGATGCAGGCGAACCCCTACGCGAGCGGCATGCCGGACGTGTTTTCGTCGGTGTTCGGCGCGAGCCCGGAAGCCGGTACCGAGAGCATGTCGTCGAGCAACTCGCCTGCGCATGCTGCAGCGGCGCCCGCCGCAGCACCCGCTCTACCGCCCGCCACGCCAGGCGCCGCTGAACTGCCGGCCGGCGCCGCGTCGAAGGCAACCTCTGCGCACGCTGCACCGCTGCTGCCGGAAACCGGCCACACGCTGCAAAGCCAACCTGCGCCGCAAGCCGTGTCCGCACAAACCCCGGCTCAAAGCGCAGCACAACCCGCCGCGCCGATGCCGCAAGTGCCGCGTTCGAGCGACGACATCCGCGCCGACGTGCTCAAGGCCGCTGGTGTGCCGCCCACGCCGTTCGCACCGATCGCCCCGGTGGCGCCGCGCACCATGGCAGAGTCGAACCCCTGGTTGATCGACCACGCCCGCAGCATCGCCGGCAAGCAGCAGGGCGCCTACAGCGCCCGCCCGTCGTCGATGACGCCGGCCGCCGCGATGGCCAAGGGCCTTGGCGCCCCAGTGGAAATTCAGGTCGGCGCCCGCCAGCCGGCGGTTCACCCCGACACCCCGGACTGGGCTCGCGAAGCGGCCCAACTGGCAGCGCGCCGCGCCGCCCAGAAGCTCAGCTCGACGGAAGAGGCCCGCGCCGCCGCCAGCAACACCACGGCCAGCGTCACCGAAGCCATCAAGGCGCGCATGGAGCAGGTTGTCAACGAAACGGTGATGAGCGAGCTCTCCTCGATGCGCGGCATGATGGAGGAACACTTCGCAGGCCTGCTGTGGGCCGACCGCCAGCGCCGCAGCCCGGCGCGCGCCTCGCTCACCAAGCACCTGTTCGCGGCGGGCTTCTCCGCGCAACTGGTGCAGATGATGGTCGACAACCTGCCGGCCGAAATCGACAACATGGAAGGCGGGATGGACTGGGTGCGCAACGTACTCGAGTCGAACCTGCCGGTGATGGAAAACGAAGACGCGCTGATGGAGCGCGGTGGTGTGTTCGCGCTGATGGGCCCGACGGGCGTCGGCAAGACGACCACCACGGCGAAGCTCGCCGCGCGCTGTGTGATGCGCTTCGGCGCCAGCAAGGTGGCGCTCCTCACCACCGATAGCTACCGGATCGGCGGCCACGAGCAACTGCGTATTTTCGGCAAGATCCTCGGCGTCTCGGTGCATGCGGTGAAGGATGGCGCCGATCTGCAACTGGCGCTCGCCGAGCTGCGCAACAAGCACATCGTGCTGATCGACACGATCGGCATGAGCCAGCGCGACCGCCTCGTGTCCGACCAGATCGCCATGCTGTGCCGCGCCGGACAGCCGGTGCAGCGCCTGCTGCTGCTGAACGCCACCAGCCACGGCGATACGCTCAACGAAGTTGTGCAGGCCTACCAGCGCGCGCCGGATCAACAGCCGCTCGCCGGCTGCATCCTGACCAAGCTCGACGAGGCCACCAACCTGGGCGGTGTGCTCGACACGGTGATCCGCTACAAGCTGCCGGTGCACTACGTGTCGACCGGTCAGAAGGTGCCCGAGAACCTGTACGTCGCGACCCGGAAATTCCTGATCAAGAGCGCCTTCTGCATTCCGCGCGACAGTTCGCCGTTCGTGCCGCACGACGACGACATTCCGGCTTTGCTTTCGGCGCTCTCGGCGCGCTCGACGTCCGAACTGCACGAGGTCCGCTTTGGATAAATTCGTCTCGGATCAGGCCGAAGGACTGCGCCGCCTGCTGGCGCGCAGCGGTTCGCGAGTGCTGGCTGTGACGGGCGGCTCGCTGAGCGTCGGCTGCACCACGACCGTCGTCAATCTGGCGGCGGCGCTCGCTGAACAGGGCAAGGACGTGCTCGTGATCGACGAGTGCCTTGGCGATTACTCCGTGAGCGCGATGCTCGGCGGCGTGCGCGGCGCGGGCAATTTTGCCGCCGTGATGCGCGGCGAGATGCCGCTTGAAGCCGCCGTCGCACACCATGCACTGGGTTTTTCGGTGCTGGCCGCCTCGCGCAGCAATCGCGAAGGCTACAGCGCGGCACAACTGGGCACGGTGCTGGACGGACCGGCTGACGTCGTCTTGATCGACGCGCAGCTCGACGAACTCGGCCAGCTCTCGGCGCTGGCCATGCAGGCGCACGACCTGATGATCGTCACGCGCGTCGCCGCGCAGGCGATCACCGATGCGTATGCCTGCATGAAGCGCCTGCACTACGCACACGGCCTCGGGCAGTTCCGGGTGCTGGTGAATCACGTGCAGAGCGTGACGGACGCGCATACCGCGTTCGAAAACCTGGCGGGGGTGGCAGGACGCTATCTGACCGTGTCGCTGGAAGATGCGGGCTGTATCGCCGCCGATCCGCGCATGGCGAGGGCGCTGGAACTGTCGCGCTGCGTGGTCGACGCGTTTCCGTCGACACCCGCCGCGCGCGATTACCGGCATCTTGCCGCCGAATTGCAGTATTGGCCGATGCGGCCAGCGATGTCGTCACGGCACCACTGGGTGGCGCCGACGACGACAGTAACAGCGGCGCAACACGCCGACCAACCGTCTGCGCAGCACGCCTGAAGGCGCGGTGCGGACAAGGGGAGCACGATGTATAACGCTCAGGGAAAGATTTCCCAAGCCGAGGTTCTGACGAAGTACGCGCCGCTGGTGCGGCGGCTCGGCTTGCAGCTTGTGGCCAAGATGCCGGCGAGCGTCGATCTGGACGACCTGATTCAGGCCGGCATGATCGGGCTGCTGGACGCGGCGAGCCGCTACAAGGAAGACCAGGGCGCGCAGTTCGAAACCTATGCGAGCCAGCGGATTCGCGGCGCCATGCTCGACGAGCTGCGCAGCAACGACTGGTTGCCGCGCAGCCTGCGCCGCACCTCGCGCGAGGTGGAGACGGCCGTGCATCAGGTCGAACAGACGCTGGGCCGCTCGGCGAGCGAGACCGAGATTGCCGGCCACCTGAAGATGCCGCTCGACGAGTATCAGTCGATGCTGCAGGACCTGCACGGCAGCCAGCTGATCTACTACGAAGACTTCGATCGCTCCGCCGACGACGAGCCGTTCCTCGACCGCTATTGCGTCGACCATTCGGACCCGCTCTCGGCGCTGCTCGACGAAAGCCTGCGCGCGGCGCTGGTCGACGCGATCGAACGTCTGCCGGATCGCGAGAAGCTGCTGATGTCGCTGTACTACGAGCGCGGCATGAACCTGCGCGAAATCGGCGCGGTGATGGAAGTCAGCGAATCGCGGGTCTGCCAGCTGCATAGCCAGGCGGTTGCGCGGCTGCGTACGCGCCTGCGCGAGATGGCGTGGGCCAAGGCGGAAGCCGAATGAATGACACCGGTGGGCGGCCGACGATCTAGCATCGTTGGCGTGCATCGACCCAACGCGACTTCCGCCGTCCTTGTGACGGCGTTTTTTTGCAGTGGAGCTAGCGGGGATAGAGCGCAGAGGAGGGGGTAAAGCAGAGTGGGAGCGGGGGCGCAGATCTCGCAGACGCCCCGCTTAAGGCTTGCTTACAGCGCGCCGAATCCCGGCACGCGCCCGTCGGGCCCATACAGCGAAGGCTTAGGCGGACGAACCTGCAGCACGTCGAGCGCGCCCTGGTTGTATTCCATGCGGGTCTGGATCAGCACGCCGTTGAGCTTGTTCGAGCGGTGCGCCCGTTCCACGGATTGCTGCAGCAGCGACCATTGCGCCGCCAGCTTCGGATCGCGTCCGGCGGCCAGTTTGATGCCGCTCGGGCCAGCCGGCAGGCCCATTTCGGCGAGCTGCGTGTCGCGGATCTTCTCCAGCGAGGCCAGCTTGCCGACCAGTTCGGTTTTCTTCTCGACGATCGGCCGCAGCATCTCGGCCGGATCCACCTGGGTCAGCGCCTTCTGTTCGAAGACCAGCACCGAGGCGAATTCCTCGATCGTCGCGTATTCGTCGATAACGGTTGCCAGCAGCGCGTCTTTCATCACAACTCGCTCTCACAGCGCCCGCGCATGGCGCGCGGGTCGGGTTTCAAGGTGTCGCCTGACGGCGTCCAGCCTTAATTGCCGGTCGCCGGGGCTCTCGTTTGCAGCAGACTGCGTGTCGTTTCCAGCACGCCGTCGGCAATCTTGCCCGGGTCGATGGTCAGCGTGCCATTCTTGATGGCCGCCTTGATCGATTCGACGTGAGCGGTGTCGATATCCGCCGAACCCGATGCCGCCAGGTTGCGCAGATCGGACGACAAGCCCGACAGGCTCACGTTCGCGTCGCCACCCGAGCTGGTGGCGGCTTGCGCGGTGGTTGCCGCGCCTTGGGCGGTGGTAGCCGCCGGAGCCAAACTGTCCTGCTGGGCGCGCGAGGCGCTGCCCGTCAGGCTGTCCGGCTTGGTGTTGGTGGTGGAATCGATTTTCACGATTGGCTTCCTGTGCGATTTGATTCTTATAACGGCATTCAAGAATCCAAACTTTAGCGCAATCGGTGTATCCGTTTGTAACGGCTCCGCCGGTCAGCTTTCCGCACGAACCCAGCCACCACCCCCGCTTTCAGGTCCGGATCACATCTGGATCTGGACCGTCCCGCTATCCTTTACGACTCCCGTGACGATCTGGCCGGCCGTGGTTCTCACCCTGACCGGCTGGCCGGGCGTCGCGCTGCTGAGCGCGCTGCCTTCCGACGAAATCGCAAAGCCGTCGCCCTGCGCCACCACCCGCACCGTCTGTCCCGCCGTCACCTGGGCGGCGTTCTTCAACATGTCCTGACGCAGCGGCAGACCGGCGCCGACCCGCATCAGCGTGACCGAGCCGATCGCCTGCGAGGGATCCGTGATGATCGACATGGGCAGCAGCGTCAGATCGCCGTCACGGCTGACCAGATCGGCTGCCGAGACCACTTCGCCGGGCAGCATGGCGCGTGCCGCGACATAGTAAGTGGCGCGGATCGAGACCTTTGCCTGCAGCCACACCGTCCACGGATGGCCGCTTGCGCAGCGCACGCCGACCGTCGTGCGGCCCCACATGCGTGCGCCGTTCGGCATGAACGGCTGCAGCGTGGCGCAGGCCGCGAGGCCGCGCGGGAAGGCCGGCGCCACCGTCAGCTCGACATGGCCCGGCAGGCCGACGGCCTGCTGTTTGAGGAAATCCACCGCAACGGCGCGGATCGTCTCGCCGTCCTGCTGGCCTGCCGGCACCGGTTGGGCGGCTTGGGCGAGTTGCGCGGCCTGGGTTGTTTGAGCCGCTTGAGCCGTTTGCGCTGCCGCCGCGCCGCGGGCCGTCTGCGGCGCCGGATTGACCACGACGACCTGCGCAGCATTGCGCGCAGCAGGAGCGCGGCTCGGCGCACTGGCGCCCAGTTCGGGCGGCTCGCCGCGCGAAGCGAGACTGTCGATTTCGATGTTGCTGGCAGACGCGGCGCTGGGCGCCATGGCAGGCGCGGCATTCACGGGCCGCACCGCGCCGGCATAGGCCGCACGCGGCGGCGTCGACGTCACGATCACCGGCATGACCTGGCTTGCCGCCAGCGCCGGATTCAGATTCACGCGACTCAGGCCGGCGGTGTTCGCCGCAGCGCCCTGCGGCGCAGTAACCGTCGTCGGAGCGTTAGGTGCGGAAGCCTCGCCGGTGCCCGGAATCACGATCGCGCCGCTGGCGTTCGCCAGCGCGGTAAAGCGGTCCGTGACGGGCGCAGTCGCGGGAGCGGAAGGCGCCATCTGCGGCGCCAATGCGCGGCTGCTGGTCGCCATCTGTGTCATGCGCGCGAGATCCGCGGGATTCTGTTCGCCGGGACCGGGAATCACGATCGGACCGTCGGCGCTCTGGGCGAGCGCCGCGGGCGCGCTCCACGCACCGGCCACCGCGCACAGCAGCCAGGCGGCAGTGCGGCGCGCAACGATGCGGCGCAGCGGCTGCGGCACATCGAAAGTGGATCGGGCCATCGCGAATCTCCAGCATGAGGCAAGGGTACGGATTGCATTCTAGTGACGCGGCTCGACCCGCAAGCGTTGAATAGAGGCGACCTTCCCCGGTTATTCCGACGATTGCCGCTTGCATCGCCCGCCTAAGATGCATCACATGCAAAAAGCCCTTTTGGGTGGCCGCAGGTGGAGTGCTCGCTGCAGCGCGCGCCAGATGCGGGAACGTTATCCGGAGATTTCCATGCTCGACAAACTCGATGCCGAATTTTCTTTTGGCCGTCAGGCGCTCGATGTCCGCTCGTACCGGCAGGAGCTGCTGTCTTCGAACATCGCGAACGCCGACACGCCGAACTACAAGGCGCGTGACGTCGATTTTTCGTCGACCCTCGCGGGCGCATTGAGGAAGTCTGGCGGAAGCACCACCGGCACGGGCGCATCGAACAACTCGACGCTGGCAATGAGCCAGCCCGCCGGCGTGACGAGCGGCATGACGATGGCTTCGACCCAGTCGGGCCACATGGCCGGCAAGGCGAGCCTGATCGCCACGGGCGGCCCGAGCGACGACTACGGCCAACTGCAGTACCGCATTCCGACCCAACCGGCACTCGACGGCAACACAGTGGACCTCGACACGGAGCGCGTGCAGTTCGCCGATAACTCGCTGCATTTCGAATCGACCATGACGGAAGTGTCGAACCAGATCAAAACGATGCTGTCGGCGATCACGTCGGGCTCCTGATCGAGCCATGACGCGGCGACCCGCACACGCTGGATGTAACCGCTAAAAACCACGCCTACGGGAATCAACCACGCCGGAACCTGCCGGCAGGAGAGGTCGGAGAAGCCATGCCATCCCTGATGAATATTTTCACCGTCGCCGGTTCGGCCATGTCGGCTCAATCGCAGCGGCTCAACGTGACGGCGTCGAACCTGGCGAACGCCGACAGTACGACAGGCCCCGACGGCAAGCCGTATAAGGCCAAGCAGGTCGTGTTCGCGGTCAACCCGATCGGTGGCGCACGGTCCGCGTCCGGCCAGCAGGTGGGCGGCGTGCAGGTGACCGGCGTGGTGGACGACCCGTCGCCGATGAAGACCACCTACGACCCGGGCAACCCCGCGGCCGACGCGAACGGCTACGTCACGATGCCGAACGTCGACCCGGTGGAAGAAATGGTCAACATGATCTCGGCGTCGCGCGCGTACCAGGCGAACGTCGAAACCCTGAACACGGCAAAGCAGTTGATGCTGAAAACTCTCACGATCGGAACCTGAGGAGCACTTCCTTGACCAGCTCAACCACAATCGGCAACAACGGGACGACGGTCTCGCAGACGCTGCTCGATACGATGAACGGCACGAACTCGGCGACCAGCGCGTCGAGCAGCACTGCCAGCAGTTCGGCCAATTCGGGTTCGTCGCTGCAGAACACCTTTCTGCAACTGCTCGTCACGCAGTTGCAGAACCAGGACCCGACCAACCCGATGGACAGCTCGCAGATGACTTCGCAGCTCGCCCAGATCAACACGGTGACGGGCATCAGCCAGCTGAACACCTCGCTGACCTCGCTGGCGACCCAGCTCAACGCAGGCCAGACCTCGCAGGCCGCCATGCTGATCGGCTCGAGCGTGCTCGCTCCGGGCAGCTCGATCACGGTCGCAAGCGGCAAGACCAACGAGTTCGGCGTGCAGATCGCGGCCGCGGCGTCGGACATGAAGATCAACGTCGTCAACTCGGCCGGCAAGATCGTCAACACGATCGACCTGGGCGCGCAACCGGCCGGCACGGTGCCGGTTTCGTGGACACCGGTCGATTCGACGGGCGCCGCGCTGCCGGCAGGCACGTACACGATCTCGGCGACCGGCACCATCAACGGCGCAGCCGGCACCGGCACCACGCTGACCCCGGGTACGGTCGAGAGCGTCGTGCAGGGTACGGGCGGCGCACCGAGCCTCGTGCTGTCCAACGGTAATACGGTTGCCCTGACTTCGGTCGCGGCAGTCCTCTAAGCAAACAGTTCAACCGAATTTAGACATTTTCCGGATCGGAGACCGTCATGGGTTATCAGCAAGGTTTGAGCGGCCTGTCGGCTGCATCGAGCGATCTCGACGTGATTGGCAACAACATCGCCAATGCGGACACGATCGGCTTCAAGAGCGGCACCGCGGTGTTCGCCGATATGTACGCGAACTCGGTCGCGACGGCCGTCAACAACCAGATTGGTATCGGCACGCAGCTCGCGGCCGTGCAGCAGCAGTTCTCGCAGGGCACCATCAACACGACGGGAACGGCACTGGACGTCGCCATCAACGGCAACGGTTTCTACCAGATGTCGAACAACGGTACGCTGACTTATTCGCGTAACGGCGTGTTCCAGTTGAATAGCACCGGTCAGATCGTGAACTCGCAGGGCCTGCAGTTGATGGGCTATGCGGCGAACTCCAGCGGCATCATCAACAGCGCGCAGACCGTGCCGCTGACCGTGCCGACCACTAACATCGCGCCGACGGCGACCACCGCGATTACCGCGCAGCTCAACCTGAACGCACAGGATGCGCTGATGCTGGGCACGCCGAACGTCAACATGACCAACGCCGGCGCGCTGACGAGCGGTGGTGCAACGATCACTACCGCATCGGCCGGCACGAACAACGATACGTATGTGATCAACTTCTCGAGCCCGACGCAGTACACCGTGAACGACCAGACCGCAGGCACGACTACGGCCGTGCAAACCTATACGGCGGGAACGGCGATCACGCTTGGCAACGGTCAGTCCGTCACGCTGTCGGGCACGGCAGCCGCCGGTAATTCCGTGACTGTGACGCCGAACCCGACCACGTTTAGCGCAAGCAACTCCGCGACCTATAACTACTCGACCTCGGTGCAGGCATACGACTCGCTCGGCGGCTCGCAAACGGTCAATATGTATTTCGCCAAGACCGCCTCGGGCACGTGGAATGTCTATGCGGGCGTAGCAGGCGGCACGATCTCGCAGATCGCCCAGGCGACCTTCTCGTCGAACGGCACGCTCTCGAACATCCAACAGGCCACCGTGGGCGCAGGCGGCGTGGTGACGCTGAGCGCCGCGGCCACGCCGGGCACCGTCAACCTGACGATCCCGAACACCGACGGCTCGGGCACGCCGCAGACGATGACGCTGAACCTGACCGGCACGACCCAGTACGGCAGCACCGACGGCACCAACAACCTGTCGCAGAACGGTTTCGCGGCCGGCCAGTTGACGAACTTCTCGGTGGGCACCAACGGCGTGCTGACCGGCAACTACTCGAACGGCCAGACGGCTGCGCTCGGCCAGATCGTGCTCGCCAACTTCAACAACCCGAACGGCCTCGTCGATCTCGGCAACAACGAGTATCAGCAGACCGCGCAGTCCGGCGTCGCGCAGATCTCGGTGCCGGGCAGCACCAACCACGGCACGCTGCAAGGCGGCGCGGTGGAAGATTCGAACGTGAACCTGACCAACGAACTGGTCAATCTGATCACCGCGCAACGCAACTATCAGGCGAACGCGCAGACGATCAAGACGCAGCAGACCGTCGACCAGACGTTGATCAACCTGTAAGCATCAGTGTCACAGGAGCCGAACGCATGACCGACCGTCTGATTTATACCGCGATGTCGGGCGCCACCCAGGCGCTCGAGCAACAAGCCATTGTCGCGAACAATCTCGCGAACACCTCGACCACTGGGTTTCGCGCCCAGCTCGAGACGTTTCGCGCGGTACCGATGTCGTTCGGCGACGGCAGCACGGTCAACGACCAGACCACGCGTACTTTCGTGCTGTCGTCGACACCGGGCGCGGACGAAACGCCCGGACCGATTCAGCAGACCGGCAATCCGCTCGACGTCGCGGTGCAGGGCGACGGCTGGTTGTCGGTGCAGACCGCCGACGGCGGCGAGGCCTACACGCGCGCCGGCAATCTGCATATCGACCAGAACGGCCAGTTGGTGAACGCCACCAACCTGCCGGTGCTCGGCACGGGCGGCCCGATCTCGGTGCCGCCGGGCGCGCAGATCACGATCGGCAAGGACGGCACGATCTCCGCGCTGGCGCCGGGCGACCCCGCTTCGGCGATCGCCGTGGTCGACCAGTTGAAGCTGGTGAAGCCGGCGGCCGGGTCGCTCAAGCGCGGCGACGACGGCATGTTTCGCACCGCCGACGGCAATCCGGCCGACGCCGATCCGAGCGTGACGCTCGCGCCTCAGTCGCTCGAAGGCAGCAACGTGAATCCGGTGAACGCGATGGTCTCGATGATCACCAATGCGCGGCAGTTCCAGATGCAGACCAAGATGATCGAAAGCGCCGATCAGAACGACCAGACCGCCAACCAGTTGCTCAGTTTCAGCTAACGGGCGCGACGCCTAGCGTGCACCCAGGAGAACACACACCGTGAACCGCTCACTCTATATCGCTGCGACCGGCATGAACGCGCAGCAGTCCCAGATGGACGTCATCTCGAACAACCTCGCGAACGTCAGCACCAACGGCTTCAAAGGTTCGCGCGCCGTGTTCGAAGACCTGCTGTACCAGACGGTGCGGCAGCCTGGCGCCGACTCGACGCAGCAGACCCAGGTACCCTCGGGCATCCAGCTCGGCACCGGCGTGCAACAGGTCGCCACCGAGCGCCTCTACACCCAGGGCAATCTGCAGCAAACCGGCAACTCGAAAGACGTCGCCATCAACGGCAACGGCTTTTTCCAGGTGCAGATGCCCGACGGCACCACCAGCTACACCCGCGACGGCTCGTTCCAGACCAACGCGCAGGGTCAACTGGTGACTTCGAGCGGCTACCCGATCATCCCGTCGATCACGGTGCCGCAGAACGCCACGTCGCTCACGATCGGCAGCGACGGCGCGGTGTCGATCACCCAGGCCAACAGCTCGAACACCACGCAGATCGGCTCGCTGCAGCTCGCGACCTTCATTAACCCGGCGGGCCTCGACGCGCAGGGTGAAAACCTGTTTTCGGAAACCAGCTCGTCGGGCACGCCGAACGTCGCGGCCCCGGGCTCGAACGGTTCCGGTTCGCTGCAACAGGGCTACGTCGAAACCTCGAACGTGAACGTCGTGCAGGAACTGGTCAACATGATCCAGACCCAGCGCGCGTACGAAATCAACAGCAAGGCCGTTACCACGTCCGATCAGATGTTGCAGACCCTGTCGCAGATGCAGGTTTGAACGTTCGGAACTTCAGGCGGTAGGTACATACGATGTCGCAATTCAATCTCCATCCGGCCAGGGGCGACGCGCGCAGCGCGTTCGTCGCCACCGCCAGCGCGCTGGTTCTGGCGCTGGGCGGCTGCGCGCAGTTGCCGAAGGATCCGATCGTGCAGCAGCCGATGACGGCGGTGCCGCCGGTGCCGCCGCACGCGCAGACGCCGGGTTCGATTTTCAACCCGGGTTATGCGGGCCGGCCGCTGTTCGAAGACCAGCGGCCGCGCAATATTGGCGACATCCTGACTATCGTCATTCAGGAAAACATCAACGCGACCAAGTCGTCGGGTGCGAATACCAACCGCGCCTCCACGACCCAGTTCTCCACCACGACCGCCGGTTTTCTCGGCGGCCTGTTCGGCAAGGCCAACCTCAACTCCCAGGGCGCCAACACGTTCCAGGGCACCGGCGGGGCGAATGCGTCGAACACCTTCAACGGCGTGATCACCGTCACGGTGACCAATGTGCTGCCCAACGGCAACCTCGTGGTGAGCGGCGAAAAGCAGATGCTCATTAACCAGGGCAACGAGTTCGTGCGTTTCTCGGGTGTGGTCAACCCGAACACGATTTCCGGCCTGAACGCCGTGTATTCGACCCAGGTGGCCGACGCCAAGATCGAGTACTCGGCCAAGGGCTATATAGACGAGGCGGAGACTATGGGTTGGCTACAGCGCTTCTTCCTTAACGTGGCACCGTGGTGATCATGAGCTTCGTATCTTTCCGCCGTCTGCGTCGTTGCGGCCTCGTTTGTCTGGTGTTCGCGCTGGCCTGCGGAGCACTGCCGCCCGCCACACCTGCCGCCCACGCCGAACGGCTGAAGGATCTCGTGGCGATTCAGGGCGTGCGGGACAACCCGCTGATCGGCTATGGCCTCGTGGTCGGTCTCGACGGCACCGGCGACCAGACCACCCAGACGCCGTTCACGACGCAGACGCTCGCGAACATGCTGGCCAACCTCGGCATCTCGATCAACAACCAGTCGGCCGGCTCGTCGAACAGCAGCACCTCGGCGCTTACCAGCATCCAGTTGAAGAACGTCGCCGCCGTGATGGTGACGGCCGTGCTGCCGCCGTTCGCCCGGCCCGGCGAGGCGATCGACGTGACGGTCTCGTCGCTCGGTAACGCCAAGAGCCTGCGCGGCGGCACACTGCTGCTCACGCCGATGAAGGGCGCAGACGGCGCCGTGTATGCGCTCGCCCAGGGCAACCTGGCGGTGGGCGGCGCCGGCGCCAGCGCCAACGGCAGCCGTGTGCAGGTGAACCAGCTCGCGGCAGGGCGTATCGCCGCCGGCGCGATCGTCGAACGCGCAGTTCAGACCAGCATCACGCAGGACGGCACGATGCAGCTCGAGCTGAACGACATGGACTACGACACGACGCAGCGTATCGTCTCCGCCGTCAACAACGTGTTCGGCCAGGGCACCGCCACGCCGCTCGACGGCCGCACGATCCAGTTGCGCGCGCCGGCCGATCCGGCCCAGCAGGTGTCGTTCATGGCGCAGCTCGAAGATATCGACGTGAAGCCCGCGCAGGCGGCTGCCAAGGTGGTGCTGAATGCCCGCACCGGCTCGATCGTCATGAACCAGATGGTGACGCTGCAAAATTGCGCGGTCGCGCACGGCAACCTCTCGGTGGTGGTCAACACCACGCCGGTGGTCAGCCAGCCGGGCGCTTTCTCGGGCGGCCAGACCGTGGTCGCACAGCAGTCCCAGATCCAGTTGAAGCAGGACAACGGTGCGATGAAGTACGTCAGTGCCGGTGCGAATCTGGCCGACGTCGTCAAGGCGCTCAATGCGCTCGGCGCGACACCCGCCGATCTGATGTCGATCCTGCAGGCGATGAAGGCGGCAGGGGCTCTGCGCGCCGAACTTGAAATCATCTAAGGAGTCGCGATGACTACCGATCTCACTTCTGGCCCGAATGATCTGACGCAGCGCTTTGCGCTCGACGTGCAGGGGTTCGACAGCCTGCGTGCCAAGGTTGCCGCGTCGCCCCAGCAGGGCGTCAAGATGGCCGCCAAGCAGTTCGACGCCTCGTTTATCACGATGATGTTGAAAAGCATGCGCGATGCGACGCCCCAGGACGGTCCGCTCGATTCGCGCGACGGCGCGCAGTTCACCTCGATGATGGACGAGCAGATGGCGCAGCAGATGTCGTCCAAAGGGATCGGCGTGGCCGATGCGATGCTCAAGCAGTTGATGAACAACGCCGGCATGCAGGGCGGCGACGCGGGCGCCGGCAACACCGCGGCGCTCAACGCGCTGGCCAAGGCCTACGGCAACGCCCAGGCAAACGGCTCGCTTGCCAATGGCGTGGGCTACTCGCGCAACAGCGCCTTGACGCCGCCGCTGCGCGGCGACGGCACGACCAACGTCGATGCGTTCGTCGACAAGCTGGCTGCTTCCGCGCAGGCCGCGAGCGAAACCACCGGCGTGCCGGCGCGTTTCATCATCGGCCAGGCCGCGCTCGAATCGGGCTGGGGCAAGCGCGAGATCATGAAGTCGAACGGCGAGACCAGCCACAACGTGTTCGGCATCAAGGCGACCAAGGACTGGACCGGCAAGACCGTCACGACCATGACCACCGAGTATCACAACGGCAAGCCGCAGCGCGTGGTGGAGAAATTCCGCGCCTACGACTCGTACGACGAAGCGATGGCCGATTATGCGCAACTGCTGAAGAACAACCCACGTTACGCCCAGGTGCTGAACGGTTCGCACGACGCCGCGGGGTTTGCGATGGGCATGCAGCGCGCGGGTTACGCGACCGATCCGCACTACGCCAGGAAGCTGATGTCGATCATGGACCGGATGAGCTGAGCGGGCCGCGCCCTGCGCGCCCAGGCGCCCGGTTTAACGTTTGCGGGAAATATTTCGACCAATTACCCTAAACTTTAGGTTCAGACTGCCGCTATTCAGTCAGACCTTAATACCGGGGTAACGTTTCCCGGTCAAACGCGCGTGTCACGGGCCCCGGCACTGGACCTCGGGCACGGGCCCGTAAGAACATGCATACCGGCAAGCCCATGGATACCACTGAGACGAACGGCCAGACGGAAGGCTCTTCTGAAACCGGCAACGATTTCGGTCGCCGCAATCCGCTCGAGATCGGTGTCCAGTTGCGCAATCTCGTCAACCGCGGCGACTTCTTGACCGCGCAGTACAAGGGAGGCCAACTAGTCACCCGGATTCTCGACGTCGACGTGCGCGAGCGCACCTTCACCTTCGATTGGGGCGCTCTCGCCGAACAGAACCGCGGCCTGATCGCGGCTCCCCGCTGCACTTTCCACGCCCAGCCCGACGGCGTGCGCGTCGAATTCGCTACCAGCGCGCCGCGCGAGACCACCTTCGAAGGCCGGCCGGCGTTCAAAGCCGACTTCCCCGAAGTCCTGTTTTACGTGCAGCGCCGCGAGTTTTTCCGCGTCGACGCGCCGGTGCTCGATCCGTATACCTGCACGGGCCGCTTGCCCGACGGCGAGCGCTTCCGCTTCGAAGTGCACGACCTGTCGCTCGGCGGAGTCGGCATGCGCACGACTGACACGCGCGTCGCCGAACTGCCGATGGGTTGCACGCTGGAAGATTGCGAGCTGAGCCTCGGCGCGCCGGGCAAGCTTTCCCTGGATCTGCAACTGGTGTCGTTCCGCGCCATCGACCTGCCGAACGGCACGCTGCGTTATCAGCTCGGCCTGCGCTTCGTGCGGCTGCCGGGCAGCGCGGAAAACACCTTGCAGCGCCTGATTACGCAACTTGAAATGAAGCGGCGCTCGCTGGTGCGAACCTGAGTTGACGTGCGGCGCCGCCTCGTTGCGGCGCACGCATAAAAACCGGTTGCCCCCTCAATTTTGTCGCCAGTGCGCCGATATACATAGAGTCTTGGCAACTCGGTGGGCGCGTTGCCAGCCCTTCAGGATGACGCATGTCCAGCAACCTTATCAATATCGGTCTCAGTGGACTTAACGCAGCCCAGTGGGGGCTGACGACGACCAGCGAGAACATCAGCAATTCGACGACGCCTGGCTACGATGTCGAAAGCCCGGTGTTTTCGGAAAGCTCCGGTCAATACACCGGCTCCGGCTATCTGCCGCAGGGCGTGTCCACGACCACGGTGCAGCGCGCGTACAGTCAATACCTCACGACCCAGCTGAACAACGCGCAGTCGACGAGCGGTTCGCTCACCACCAACTACACGATGCTCGCGCAGTTGAACAACCTCGTCGGTAGCCCAACGTCGGGGATTTCGACCGCGATCACCAACTTTTTCACCGGCTTGCAGACCGTCGCGGGTAGCCCGGGGAGTCTCGCCACGCGGCAAACCGCCATCAGCGACGGGCAGACGCTCGCCGCCCAGTTGAACTCGGTGGGCTCGCAATACGCGCAGTTGGGCCAGAGCGTGAACACGCAACTGTCCTCGACCGTGGCGCAGATCAATACGTACACCACCCAGATCGCCAAGCTGAACCAGCAGATCAACGCCGCCAGCTCGCAAGGCCAGCCGCCGAACCAGTTGCTCGACCAGCGCGACCAGGCGATCTCGAACCTGTCGTCGCTCGTCGGCGTACAGGTGGTGGCCAGCTCAACCGGCGACAGTGTGTTCCTGCCGAGCGGCCAGTCGCTCGTGGTCGGCACCACCAGCTTCAACCTCGGCACCGCGCCTTCGCAGTCGAATCCGAGCGAACTGTCGGTGACCTATCTGGGCGCGGCCGGCACCAAGCCGAGCGCCGCTACGACCCAGTATCTGTCCGACAGCACCATGCAGAATGCGGGCGGCACGCTCGGCGGCCTGATCACGTTCCGCACCCAGTCGCTCGATCCGGCGCAGGCGCAACTCGGCGCGATCGCCACCAGCTTCGCCGCGCAGGTCAACAACCAGAACGCGCTGGGCCTGACGCTCTCCGGCAGCACTGGCGGCGCGCTGTTCTCGGTCGCGGGGCCGACGGCCACCGCCAACACGAACAACACCGGCAACGCTTCGTTGAGCGTGTCGTTCGTCAATGCGACGCAGCCGACGACCAGCAACTACACGCTC
The DNA here is from genome assembly GCF_900100735.1 of Paraburkholderia phenazinium. Lineage (GTDB taxonomy): Bacteria > Pseudomonadota > Gammaproteobacteria > Burkholderiales > Burkholderiaceae > Paraburkholderia > Paraburkholderia phenazinia. Next base: position 594,546 of record NZ_FNCJ01000001.1, read on the forward strand.
GCGTACAACGGCAGCGCCTATACGCTGACCGATAACCAGAGCGGCGCGGTAGTCGGCACGGCAACCAGTCTCGCGAACCCGATCGACGGCCTGAACTTCTCGATGACCGGCACGATGAACGCCGGCGATTCGTTCAACGTGTCGCCGACGAGCGGCGCGCTCAGCAGCTTCTCCCTGACGACCACCAACGGTTCGGCGATCGCCGCGGCTTCGCCTGTGCTGGTCACGGCAGGCGGCAGCAATAGCGGTACCGCGACGATTACCCAGGGCGCGGTCTCGGCCGGCTATTCGCTGCCGGCGACGACCACCACGCTGACGTACAGCTCAGCCTCCGGCGGCCTGACCGGCTTTCCGGTCGGCTCGGTGGTGACGGTCAACGGCACCAGCACGACGATTGCGGCGACCACCACGGTCGTGCCGTATTCGCCTACGGCTGGCGCCACCATGACGATCAACACGACGCCGGCCACCGCCGGCTCGATGAACGGCATTAGCCTGACGCTTTCCGGCACCCCGGCGAACAACGACACCTTCACGATTGCAGCGAACAGCGGCGCACAGAGCGACGGCCGCAACGCGACGCTGATGTCGAACCTCGTCAGTGCGCAGACGCTCAACGGCGGCACCACCACGCTCACGACCGCGTACGCGAACTACGTGAACACGGTGGGTAACACGACCAATTCGGTCAATGCTTCGAACACGACGCAGACCGCCCTGGTGACGCAGATCACCTCGGCGCAGCAGTCGGTTTCAGGTGTGAACATCAACGAAGAGGCAGCAAACCTGTTGCAGTACCAGCAACTGTACCAGGCGAACAGCAAGGTCATTCAGACCGCTGACACGCTGTTCCAGACCATTCTCGGCATATTCTCGTGAGGCGTTGAGCGATGCGCATCTCTACTTCGCAGTATCTCAGCATGAATGTCCAGACCATGGACAATCAGCAAAGCGAACTGACCCAGTTGTACGGCGAGATCTCGAGCGGCGTGAGTCTTTCCACGCCTGCCGACAATCCGTTGGGCGCGGCCCAGGCGGTGCAGTTGAGCATGCAGGGCGCGGCTCTCTCGCAGTACTCGAGCAATCAGAGCTCGGCGCTGACTGCGCTGCAGTCGGAAGACTCGACGCTGCAGAGCGTGACTTCGACGCTGCAAAGCGTGAACTCGCAGTTGCTGAGCGCCGGCAATCCCACGCTCAACGACACCAACCGCAGTGCGATCGCGGCGACGCTGCAGCAGTTGAACACCAGCCTGATGACGCTCGCCAACACCAAGTCGCCCTCGGGCAACTATCTGTTCGGCGGCTTCCAGTCGGCCTCGCAACCGTTCACGCAGAATTCGGCTGGCACGGTCGTCTACAACGGCGACAACGGTGTGTCGACCACGCAGATCGCGGACACGAGCTCGGTCGCGACCAACGACAGCGGCCAGTCGGTATTCATGAGCGTGACGCCGCAGACGGCCAGTCCGGTCGCCTATGCAGCGGCAGGCAATACCGGTACGGGGGTCATCGGGCCGGTCAGCACGACCAACGCGGCGGCTTCCGCGACTGCCGACACCTATGGGATTACCTTCAGTATGGCGGGCACGCCGGCTGTCTTGAGCTATACGGTGTCGGATGTCACTAACCCGGCGACACCCGCGCCGACCCCGCAGCCGTACACCGCCGGCTCGGCGATTACGCTCGGCACGAGCGGCGAGAGCGTGTCGATTACCGGCACGCCGGCCGCTGGCGATGCGTTCACCGTCACGCCCGCGGCTCAGGTTCCCGCGTCGCAAGGCGGCACCAACATCTTCGCGACGATCCAGAACATGATCACCGCATTGCAGACCCCGGCCGACACGCCGGCGGCTGCCGCGGCGCTCACCAATTCGCTGAATGTGGGCCTCACGCAGGTGCAGAACACGCTGTCGAACGTCACGACGGTGCTCGCTAGCGTGGGCGGCCGCGAGAACCAGATTCAGGCGATGCAGACGGTCAACCAGAACCAGACCTTGCAGAACACCAGCTCGCTGGCCGATCTGACCGACACCAACATGGCGTCGACCATCAGCAAGTACACGCAGACGCAGTACTCGCTGCAGGCTTCGCAGCAGGCGTTCGTGCAGGTTCAGCAGATGTCGCTGTTCCAGTACTTGAACCAGTAAGGCAGTAGCAGTAAGCGAAGGGGTCTGTTGGGCAAGACGGGAGGCGCTACGGCGGCCTCCCGTTTTTGTTGGTGGGCAACGCAGGCATGACAGGGATGAGCCGTGGCGCAGCCGCGCCGGCGCGCTTAACGCAATCCCGCTGCGACCCGCCCCATCTGGTCGATCCCGCTATCGAACAGCCGCGAGAAGAACGGGATCATGTTCGGCACCATCAGCTGCAACAGCAGCATGCCGACCAGCATGGTGAGCGGAAAGCCGATCTGGAACACGCCGATCTGCGGCGCGGCGCGGTTGAGAATGCCGAGCGCGAGGTTGGCGATAAGCAGGGCGGCGACCACCGGCAGCGCCAGCAGCAGCCCCATCGAAAAGATGGTGCTGCCCCAGCCCGCCAGCGCGCGCCAGCCGGCGGCGCCGAGCAGGTTGCCCGAGATCGGCAGGGTCTGGAAGGTGGCGATCAGTGCGCTAATGATCTGCAGATGGCCGTCGAGCACCAGGAACACCAGCATCCCGAACACGTTCATGTAGCTCGAGAGCACCGCGCTCGAGCCGCTCGCCTGCTGATCGAAGAAGGTCGCAAAACCCAGCCCCATGCCGAGGCCGACGAATTCGCCGGTTGCCTGAATCGCCGTGAAGACGAGCTGCATCGTCAGGCCGAGCGCGGCGCCGATCAGAAACTGGTTGACGATGATCCACACGCCCATCGCCGAAAACACGGTGACCTGCGGCAGGGGGCCGAGCGTCGGCGCGACGATGACCGTGATGAAGCAGGCGAGGCCAATCTTCACCCGCGTCGAGACGGACGCGTTGCCGAATACCGGGGCGGTGGCCACCAGCGCCAGGATCCGCACGAGCGGCCACAGAAACGCGGCCATCCACGTGTTCAGTTGCGCATAGGTGACGGTAAACATGGCGGGAGCCTAATGCCTGGTTCGGCTCAGTTGGTGAGCGTCGGGATGTTCATCAGCATCTGGCGCAGATAGTCGAGCATGGTCGACAACATCCACGGGCCGGCAATCACCAGCGTGACAGCGATCGCCAGCAGCTTGGGGATGAACGAGAGGGTCGTTTCGTTGATCTGCGTGGCGGCCTGAAACAGACTCACCGTTAGACCGACGACGAGCGCCACCAGTAACAACGGTGCGGCCAGCAGCACGGCGACGTACATCGCCTGGTGCGCCAGCGCCATGACTGATTCGGGTGTCATGATGAGTAGGCCGGATACGTTGAAGGTTAAACGAACTAGACGACGGGACTAGACGAAGCTCTGCGCGAGCGAGCCGATCAGCAACTGCCAGCCGTCCACCAGCACGAACAGCATCAGCTTGAACGGCAGCGAGATCGTCGCGGGTGAGACCATCATCATCCCCATCGACATCAGCACGCTCGCCACCACCATGTCGATGATGAGGAACGGAATAAAGATAGTAAAGCCAATCTGGAAGCCGGTTTTCAGCTCGCTCGTGACGAACGCCGGCACCAGCATCGGCAACGGCACGTCTTCGGGGCCCTGCATCGGCGCGGCGTGCGAAATCCGGGCGAACAGCGCCAGATCGGTTTCGCGGGTTTGCCGCAGCATGAAGGTCTTGAACGGCGCGAGCCCGCGGTTGACCGCCTGATCCATCGGCATCGTGCCGTCGGAGAACGGCTTGTAGCCGTCGTTATAGGCCTTGTCGAGCACCGGCGACATGATGAACAGCGTGAGAAACAGCGCGAGACCCACCAGCACCTGGTTGGGCGGCGTGGTCGTCGTGCCGAGCGCCTGGCGCAGCAGCGACAGCACGATGATGATGCGCGTGAAGCTCGTCATCATCAGCACCATGGCCGGCAGGAACGACAGCGTCGTGAGCAGCAGCATTGTCTGCACGCTCAGCGAATAGGTGGTGCCGCCGTTCGGTCCCGGGCTGGTGTTGAAAGCGGGCAAGCCGGCCGCCTGGGCGAACGACAGCGACGGCAGCGCCATCAGCAGGGCCGGCAGCGCGAGCGGGGCGAGGCGCCGCAGCATGGTGGAAAGCGTCATAAGGAAACGGCGCCGGCTGGGGGCAGTCGCACGGCGTGAGGCCGCGTGCCCGGGGCGCGCTGGTCGATGACTGAACTGCATTTACTGATCCCTGCCGTCTGGCCGGTTGAAACGTTTGCCCACTTCGCCTTTCAGGGCGTCGCGAAAGCGTTGTCCGAAGGTGCCTTGCAGAGCGCTGCCCGGGTTGGCGGCACTGTCTGAGCCACTCGCGCCGAATGCTCCAGCGCCGCTGGCCGAGCCGGCCGGCATGGTGTGCAGCAGGCGCACATTGCCGGGCGCCGCGCCGAGCACGAGCCAGGTATCGCCGATCTCGACGACCGCGACCCGCTCCTTGCCGCCGAGCGAGGTGCCGCCTATGGTCTTCACGAGGCTGCCGCGGTTGCCCGGTTGCAGGCCGAAGCGGCGCGCGAGCCAGGCACAGGCGAACACCAGGCCGATCACGACGAACAGGCCGAAGATGGTTTGCAGCACCGAGCCGAAGCCGAGCGACGGCACGGCAGAACCGGCGCCGACCGTGGAGGCGACCTGGGCGGGATGGTTGACCGCATTCATGTCGGCTGCGCTGGCGCTCGTGGCAACGAGGGCGAGCGGTGCGGCCAGCAGGAAAGCGAGGGCGGTGGCTACGGCGTTGCATCCGCTGGTACCGGCGAGTGTCGCGGCACGCTTGCGGTTGTCCGACGGCCGGTGCGCAGCGCTGCGCCCACGAGGGCGCGCACTGCGCCCGGCAAGGCGTTTCATCGATTCAGCTTCCGGATGCGCTCGGACGGCGTGATGATGTCGGTCAGGCGGATGCCGAACTTGTCGTTGACCACCACGACTTCACCCTGCGCGATCAGACAGCCGTTGACCAGCACGTCCATCGGCTCGCCGGCGAGGCCGTCGAGTTCCACCACTGAGCCCTGCGCGAGTTGCAGCAGGTTGCGGATAGCGATCTTGGTGCGGCCGAGCTCGACCGTCATCTGGACCGGAATGTCCAGAATCATGTCGATGTCGTTGCGGGTGGTGTTGGGCTCCACCTTCGAGAGCGGCTGGAACACCCCGGCGGTCGTGGCGCTGACCGCACTGTTGTCGTTCTGTTCGGCGAGCGCGCTGGCCCAGTCGTCGAGCGAGGCCTCTTCGGAATCCGCACCGGGGAGTTGCGTCTCACCCGGCAGTTCCTTCTCCGGCGTTGCATTCAGCTCAGTCATATCCACCTTCCTTCATCGTGTCCGCTGCGCTGATCATTTTCTGGACCCGCAACGCATATTGACCATTGAAAATACCGTAGCCGCATTCCATCACCGGGACACCGTCGACCTTGGCGGTGATGTGTTCGGGGATGTTGATGGGCAGAACATCGCCTTTGCGCATGTTCAGGATCTGTTCGAACGTGATCGGGACCTGTGCGAGATCGGCAGTCAGTTCGACTTCCGCGGCCTGCACCTGCTTCGAGAGCACGCGCACCCAGCGGCGGTCGACGTCCACGGCTTCGCCCTGGATGGGCGAGGAGAGGATGTCGCGGATCGGTTCGATCATCGAATACGGCATGCAGATGTGCAGCGTGCCGCCGGTGGAGCCGAACTCGATCGAGAACTGCGTGACGATGACGATTTCGTTCGGTGTCGCGACGTTGGCGAACTGCGTGTGCATTTCCGAGCGCACGAACTCGAACTGCAGCGGCCGCACGCTTTTCCACGACGTCGTGTAGTGCTCGAACACGAGGTTCAGCAGCTTGCCGATGATGCGCTGTTCGGTGGCCGTGAAGTCGCGCCCTTCGACGCGGGTATGGAAACGCCCGTCGCCGCCGAACAGGTTATCGACGACGAAGAACACCAGATTCGGGTCGAAGACGAACAGCGAGGTACCGCGCAACGGCTTGACGTGGACCAGATTCAGGTTGGTCGGGATCGGCAGGTTGCGGGTGAATTCGCTGTATTTCTGCACCTTCACCGGGCCGACGGAAATTTCCGCGGTACGCCGCATGAAGTTGAAGATGCCGACGCGCAGAAGCCGCGCGAAGCGATCGTTGATGATTTCGAGGCCGGGCATCCGGCCGCGGACGATGCGTTCCTGCGTGGCGATGTTGTACGGCCGGACACCGGCGCGGTCAGACTGCTCCGCTTCCGAGTCGGACTCGCCGGTTACGCCCTTGAGGAGGGCATCGACCTCCTCCTGGGACATGAACTCTTCGTGGCCCATTCCTATTCCTCGTGCGTCCCTTGGCGGTTAATGATGGCAGCAGCGTAAAGCGGCGTCACTGCACGACGAATTCGGTGAACAGCACGTCTTCGACGGTGATGGGCGCAGCGCCCTTGTCGTTCGGCTGTTCGATCAGCGTTTTCAGTTCGGTGGCGAGCGCGCGCTTGCCGTCGAGGGGCGCGAGATCTTCCGGGTGTTTGTTCGACAGTGCGAGCAGGACGCGGCTGCGGACTTCCGGCATATGGTCGGTGAGCTCTTGCTGGACCTTGGGGTCGTTGAGCTTGAGGGTGAGACCGATACGCAGATAGTGTTGCTGGCCGTCATCGGACTGCAGGTTGACGGTCATGGGTTCGAGCGGGAAGAACACCGGCACGGCGAGCGGCGAAGCGGCGGTGGCAGAGGCCGCTTGCGCCGCGGCGGGGGCGGGCTCATGCCGGGACATGAAGAACCAGGTGCCGGCGCCGGCTGCGCCTGCGGCGATGAGGGCGATCAGCACGATGAGGAGAATACGCTTCATCGGGCCGGGAGCGGCCGGCTGAACGGTGCCTTGCTGGTTTGCGGTCGTCGATGCCATGGGTGCTTGCTTGCCTCAGTGCTGGTAGGGTGAATTGTTGTTGAATTGCGCGTCGCGCGATGGGTCGAAAAGAAGGGGGTTTGGGGGGTATCTCTAGGGTTTGTTCGTTTGTCTGGCTGACGGCTTTGGTTGTTATGCCTACGGCGTTTGAGTTGGTGTTCCTACGGTGTTGGCCTTTCCTTGCTTTGTTATCGGTCTATTAGCTTCGCCCCTGTGCGGGGCGGCACTTACTTTCTTTGCCGCCGCAAAGAAAGTAAGCAAAGAAAGCGGGCTTCAAACCGCCAGCTCGTAGTGAGCCATCTCGGTCTGCCACCGGGAACGGCCCAAGACGAGACCCGCTCTCGCACACTTCACCTCAGTGACACAGCGCTCATCCGTTCCAGCGTCGCGCTACGCGCCCCGCCGACGGGCATAACTCCCCTCTCAAGACGTCTTTCTGGCACCACCATCCAACGGCTTCGTTCGCATGGTCTATCAACGGCTTGGTTGCATGGTTCTATGCGAACCGGCTCGCAGGTTGAATCTAGTGTGCATGCATACCACGGGTGAACCCGACCGGTGACGCACGAAGTGCGGAGGCGGGATGAATGACTGCTGTGTCACTACCGTGAGTGGTGCGAGGGCGGGTCTCGTCTTGGGCCGTTCCCGGTGGCAGACCGAGATGGCTCACTACGAGCTGGCGGTTTGAAGCCCGCTTTCTTTGCTTACTTTCTTTGCGGCGGCAAAGAAAGTAAGTGCCGCCCCGCACAGGGGCGAAGCTAATAGACCGATAACAAAGCAAGGAAAGGCCAACACCGCAGGCAAACAGCCAAAAGCAAACCCGACCAGACCACTAAGAATGCAAGGAAAGGCCAACACCGCAAGAACACAGCCAAAGCGCCGCGTAGGCAAACCCAAAAAACCAAACATCAAGCAAACGTATCCACTAACCCAACAGAGCGCCGAACGGCAACATTAGCGACAGCGGCATCATCTTCAGAATCCCCGCCGGAGGCAACCCCAGACCCATTAGAACGTCCGTTGCCGGAGCCCCCAGACTGCCCCTGCTGCCCGGCCTGCCTGGCAAACCCATCACTAACACTGGCACTGCCAAGCCCAATCCCATTCTGCTCCATCGCCTCCCGCAACTTCGGCAAGGCCGCCTCAACGGCCTCCCGCACCTGCGGGTGCTGCGAAACAAACAACGCATGTGCATGGTTATCGGCAACCTGCAACACCACCTGAAGTGGCCCCAGGTCCTTCGGGTTCAGCGTCAACTCCGCACTCTGCTGATGGGCGTTCGACAGAAACACCACCTTCTGCCCCAAAGCATCTTCCCAATCCGATGTCCCCACCGTCGGCGCCAGCGTGCTAGCCGCCGCCGCTGCGGCCGCCGGGTTCGTGCCCTGGGCCGCAGCCGTCGTCGCACTAGAAGCGCTCGCTGCCGCCGCTTGGCTCGCCGCCATCGCCGCATTCGCCGCGTCCGCCGTGCTCTTCAGCGCCGACAGGCTGTCCTGTGTATCCGTCGTGGCCGACGCCGCCAGCGCGTCAGCCGCATTCTTCGCCGTGTCCGCCGTGCTTGCCGTCGTCGTCGCCGTCTGCTCCAGCTTCTCGCCCAGCTTGCCCTTCGCGTCGCCCAGCATCGAACCGTTCGTCATCGTCTTGCTGCTAGTCGATGCGTGCAGCGCCAAGCCGCTTCCGCCATTCAGGCCGCCTGTGCCGCTCGTGCCTGTCGTCGCGCCATTCGCATTGCCTACGTTCGCGGCCTGTGCCGGTACCGCGCCCTGTGCGCCGTTCAACGCGGCCAGCGCCGCCTGCAGTGCGTCGCTGATCGATTTCGGGTCGGAGTCGCCCACGTGTTTGCCGTGGTGCGTACCGTCCGTCGCCGTGCCCGTCGCGCCAGCCAGGCCCGTCGTCGCGTCCGTCAGCGTCGTGCTGGCGTCGTCCGTCGTGGTGGTGTTGGCGCCGTTGGCGTTCGCATTGGCCTGCGCCTGAAGTTGCGCCTGGGCCTGCAACTGAGCGGCCACCGCGGCGGCTGCCGTTGAGGTCGTCGTGTTGCTGGAGTTGTTGGCGCTTTGCTGGGTCGAGCCGTTGCTGCTATTGCCCGTGCCCTGCTGGGTGTTGCCCGATGACGAGGCCGAGGTCGTGCCGCTGTTGCTGGTCCCGTTGGCGGCGCTGTTGCTCTGGCCGGCGGTCGTGCTGTTGCTGCTGCTGTTCGAGCTCTGGCTGCTCGACTGCGCAGCCGCTTGCGCGCTCGCCGAAGCCGCTGCCGCCGACGGGGAGGGCGATGCTGCGGGTGTCGGCGCCGGTGCGCTCGGCGCCGGGTTGCTGGCGCTTTGCGACGCGTTGTTCTGCGAGCCGATGCTCTGTTGCAAGGTCTGCGCGAACGGCACGGCGCTGGAGGCGTCCGGCGTGCTGTTCGTCGGCGAACTGCCCGAGGAGCTGAACAGCGAGCTGATTAACGATAGTGGCGACATGGCTGATCCTGTCTATCCAATGAGTCCGGTCAAGGTCCGGTCGAGCACGCGTGTTTCAGCGACCGGAGGCTGAAACCGCCGCGTGCGTCAAACGCCCTCGGCGCGCATCCTGAGAATTCGTGCGGCGTGTTCGTCGGCGTCGCGCTGTTCGCGCCGCGCAAGCTGCTGCGCCTCCGCCGCGTCGCCGCGTGCTTGCAATACTTCGTACGAGCCTAACTTCTGTTTGTGACGCTGCCATTCCGGCTTCGCCGTTTCGACCCGTGCATTGGCCGCCTGCAGCAATTTGCGCTGCTGTTCGATGGCGGCGTCGAGCGTGTCGATGAAGGCCTGGAAATTACGCATGTTGCCGGCCGCCATGCCGCTCTGTGCGGTGGCGTTAAAGCGTGCGTGGTATTCGTCGCGGTAGCGCACCAGCGCGTCGAGCTGGGCCTGCACTTCGCTCGCCTCGCGCTGCGCGCGGCCGAGTCGTTGCGCCGCGGCGTCCACGTCGTCCTGTGCAAGGCCGATAAGCGTCTTGATCGGGAAGTGTTTCGCCATCCTCAGCCTCCTTGTGTAAACAGCGCATCGAGTCTCTCGATACTCGCGTCGAATCCCGCGCACTCGCGGAAGCCTTGCTGCAAAAACGCCTCGATGCGTGGATACAGCGCGATCGCGCGGTCGAGCAACTGGTCGCGCCCGCTGGAATAGGCGCCCACATTGATCAGGTCGCGGTTACGCTGGTAACGCGACAGCATCTGCTTGAACAGACGGGTCTTCTCGAGATGCGGCTCGTCGATCAACGCGGTCATCGCGCGGCTGATCGAGGCCTCGATATCGATGGCCGGATAGTGGCCGGCCTCGGCGAGCGAGCGCGACAGCACGATATGGCCGTCGAGAATCGCGCGTGCCGAATCGGCGATCGGGTCCTGCTGGTCGTCGCCTTCGGTCAGCACCGTGTAGAACGCGGTGATCGATCCGCCGCCTGCCGGTCCGTTGCCGGTCCGTTCGACCAGCGCCGGCAGCTTGGCAAACACCGACGGCGGATAGCCCTTGGTGGCCGGCGGTTCGCCGACGGCCAGCGCAATTTCGCGCTGCGCCATCGCATAGCGGGTCAGCGAGTCCATCAGCAGCAGCACGTGCTTGCCCTGATCGCGGAAATATTCGGCGAGCGAGGTCGAGTAGGCGGCCGCCTGCATCCGCAAGAGCGGCGAGACGTCGGCGGGCGCGGCGACCACCACCGAGCGCGCGAGGCCGTCCTCGCCGAGAATCTGTTCGATGAATTCCTTCACTTCACGGCCGCGCTCGCCGATCAGGCCGATCACGATCACTTCGGCGCTGGTGTAGCGCGCCATCGTGCCGAGCAGCACTGATTTACCCACGCCGGAGCCTGCGAACAGTCCCATGCGCTGGCCGCGGCCAACGGTGAGCAGCGCATTGATCGCGCGTACGCCGACGTCGAGCACCTTGTGAATCGGCTCGCGGTTCAGCGGGTTGATGGTCGGGGCGGAGAGCGGTGCGTCGGCTTTGGCGCCGAGCGGCCCGAGTCCGTCCAGCGGCCGGCCGGAGGCGTCGAGTACCCGGCCGAGCAGTTCCCAACCCACCGGCAGGCGCTTGGCGCCCGCCATCGGATCGGCGATCGGCGCGCTTTCGAGCGGATAGACGCGTGCCCCCGGCAACAGGCCGATCACTTCGGTGGTCGGCATCAGGAACAGCTTGTCGCCGGCAAAGCCCACCACTTCGGCTTCCGCCATCGGCAGCGAGCTGCCCTGCGGCAGTTCGATCATCACTTCGGCGCCCACCGACAGGCGCAGCCCGACGGCTTCCAGCACGAGGCCCGCCGCCCGGGTGAGCCGGCCGCAGGCGCGCATCGGCCGGGCGATCGCGTTGCGGGCGCGCAGGTCGTCCAGATGTTCGCGCCAGGCGTTCACATGCGGGTTGTTGGCGAGCGCCGGGTTCGGTGCGGGACGCGTCGCGGCCGCGGCGGCCGGCAGGGCGTCGCGGCTGGCGGCGGCAAACGCGGAGGTCGAATGACCATGGCGGGGATCGTGCGGGGCAGCCGTCCGTGAGGCGGCTGTCCGTGCGGCAGCTTTCGGACGCGACGCGTTCTGCGTCTCCTGCGGCTCGAGCGGCGCCTGGGCGCCGAACGACGCCAGCGCCAGCTCCTGTTCGAGCGGCGTCAGATCGCTGGCGCGGATCTCCGCGATGGTCGGCTTCACCATGTGCTTGCCTTGCCGAGGGCGGCAGCAACCCGCTCCCAGCGTGTGTCGATACCGGCATCCACTTCGCCGGTGCTGGCGTGGGCGCGGCAACCGCCGCGCTCGACCGCCGGGTCGGTGCGCACGGACCAGCCGCGCGCCTGCAATTCTTCCATCAGATACGCCTCGACCACCGGCAGGTCGGCCGGGCTCACCACGAGGTGCGGTGCGCCGGTCAGCGCCGGTTCGGCCGCCAGCACTTCGCGGGCGGCGGCGATCAGCGCGGCGGGGTCGTGCTGCACATGCTGGCGCACCACCTGCTGCGCGATGTCCAGCGCGAGCGCGACCAGGGTTTCCGAAATTTCATGTTGCGCGCCGTCCAGCGCAGCCTTGAAGGTCTCGGCCAGCGCGGCGAGCCGGGCGGCTTCTTCGCGCGCTTCGGCCTGGCCCTGGGCGAAACCCTGCGCGTGACCCTGATCGTAGCCGGCCTGGTAGCCGAGCGCCTGGCCGGCCACGTGACCGGAGGCGACGCCCTGGGCATGCGCCGCGTCGCGCAGGTGCTGCAACTCGGCTTCGAAGGCGCCGCTGTCGTCGACCGGCTCGGGCGGCGCCGGCGGCGCCGGGTCGAACGAGGCCATCTCCCAGCGCTGGTAGGCCGAGAGGCTCGCCTTGCGCGTGGAATCCTGATCAGACATATGCATCTTCCGCCTTGCCGCCTATCGCGATCTGGCCGCTTTCTGCCAGGTTGCGCACGATCTGCAAAATGCGGCGTTGCTGCGTTTCCACTTCGGAGACGCGTACCGGGCCGCGTGCGTCCAGGTCTTCGGCGAGCAGTTCGGCCGCACGCTGCGACATGTTCGACAGGAACTTCTGACGCAACGCGGGCTGCGCGCCCTTGAGCGAGATGATCAGCGCTTCCGACTCGACTTCCTTCAGCAGCAACTGGATCGCGCGGTCTTCCAGGTCCAGCAGGTTCTCGAACACGAACATCTGGTCGACGATCTTCTGCGCCAGTTCCGCGTCGTACTGGCGGACGTTTTCGAGCACGCCTTCTTCGTGGTTGCTCGACATGAAGTTGAGAATTTCCGCCGCCGTGCGGATGCCGCCCATCGGGCTGCGCTTCAGGTTGTCGCTGCCGGACAGGAGGCCCGTCAGCACGTCGTCCAGTTCGCGCAGCGCTGCCGGCTGGATGCCGTCGAGCGTGGCGATCCGCAGCAGCACGTCGTTACGCAGACGTTCGGTGAAGCAGGCGACGATTTCGGAGGCCTGATCGCGGTCCAGGTGAACCAGGATGGTCGCGATGATCTGCGGGTGCTCGTTCTTGATCAGCTCGGCCACCGCCGCCGAATCCATCCACTTCAGGCCTTCGATACCGCTCGTATCGCTGCCTTGCAGGATCCGGTCGATGATCGCGCCGGCCTTGTCGTCGCCGAGCGCCTTGGTCAGCACCGAGCGGATGTAGTCGCTCGAATCCAGCGACAGCGCGGTGTGCTGCTCGGCCTCGCGGACGAACTCGTGCAGCACCTCGTCGACCTGTTCGCGGGTGACGTTCTTCAGCGCCGCCATCGCGACACCGATCTTCTGGACCTCGCGCGGTCCGAGAAACTTGAATACCTGCGCCGCTTCTTCCTCACCGATCGACATCAGCAGGAGCGCGCTTTTCACTACGCCTTCAGCGCTCATCGGACACCCAGTTCTTAACGACAGTTGCGACAATCTTCGGATCCTGGCGCGCGATGTTGCGTGCGTATTCCAGGTTCCGCTCGAATTTGTGTTTATCGCTCTCGAGCGACATCAGTTCGGACTCGCCGTCATCGTCGCTAGCCGAGCTGCCGCTGCGCTCCGAAACCGGCAGCCCGTCGAGCAGCATCGGCTCGTCCGGCGACGGCAGGGCGGCGGCGGTGGCCGGCACGGGCGGCGGGAAGGCGCGGCGCAGGGCCGGCTTGACCATCACGAAGTACAGGAACAGAGCGACGGCGCCGATGCCCAGATAGGTCGCCAGCTGCTTGGCCAGCGCAATCATCTCCGGCGTGCGCCACCACGGCAGGTCCGCGTTCGGGTCGAGTTCGGCGGTGAAGGCGCTGTTGACCACGTTCACCGAGTCGCCGCGCTCGGCGTTGTAGCCCATCGCGTCCTTGACCAGCTGGTTGACCTGGGCGAGCTTGTCGGCTGTGAGCGGCTGCATGGTCGCGTGACCCTTGGCATCCACTACACGCAGGTAATTCACCACCACCGCCACCGACAGCCGCTTGATGTTGCCCATCGACTGCTGGACATGACGCACGGTCTTGTCGAGTTCGTAGTTGGTGGTCGCATCCTTGCGGTCGCTGATCGGCGTCGTGCTCGTGCTGCTCGCGCCGCTGGGCGCGTTGATCGGCGCGGAGGCGGGCTGCGGCGGCTGGTTCGAGAGTGCGCCCGGCACGCCCGAGGCGCCGCCTTGCGACTGTTCCGTGTCGGAGCTGGTCTGCTGGCTGCGAATCGCCGCCTGCTGCGGATTGCCGTTTGGACCGTAGTTTTCCGAGGTCTGTTCGATCTGCGAGAAATCGACGTCGGCGCTCACCTGCGAGTGCGCGTTGCCGGCGCCGAACAAGGGCGCCAGGATCGCGTCGATGCGTTGCTGCGTATTGCGTTCGACCTGTTGCACGTATTTGAGCTGCGAGGCGTCGAGACCGGCGCCGGAGGGCGGCTGGGTCAGCAGGTTGCCGTCCTGGTCGACGATCGTCACGCCGCGCGGCGGCATGTCGGGCACGGCCGAGGCCACCATATGGGTGATCGCCACCACCTGGCCTTCGTCGAGCATGCGGCCCGGGTAGAGGTTCACCAGTACCGAGGCGGACGGCGCTTCATGATCGCGCACGAATACCGAAGGCTTAGGGATGGCCAGATGCACGCGCGCCGATTTGACCGTCGAGAGCGATTCGATGGTGCGTTCGAGCTCGCCTTCCAGCGCGCGCTGGTAGTTCACCTGCTCGGCGAACTGGCTGATGCCGAACTTCTCGTTGTCCATCAGTTCGAAGCCGACCGAGCCGCTCTTGGGCAGACCCTGCGAGGCGAGGCGCAGGCGCATTTCGTGCACCTGCTCGGACGGCACGAGGATCGCGCCGCCGCCGTCGGAGAACTTATAGGGGATATTGGCCTGCTGCAGGGCGGTAATGATGGCGCCGCCGTCCTGGTCGGACAGGTTGCTGTACAGCACCTTGTAGTCCGGCGCGCGCGACCAGAGCCACAGGCCGACCACCACGGCGACCAGCACGGCCACTGCGAAGATCAGCGGGGCGCGCGGGTTGCCGCGCATCTGCGTCAAGCCGGACAGGCGCTGGGTAAAGTTGCCGCCGAGGCCGCCACCGCCCAGGTCGGCGCTGCCGCCGGCCTGGCCGGCGCCTGGCGTGGCGACGCCTGGCGCTTGTGCGCCGGCGAGGCCCATGCGGGCGTCGGGGTTAATCAACGAGTTGGCTGACGAATCCATGCGTCGGGTATCTCCGGGATGCCTGGGGTCCTGCCGCCTGCCGCCACACCGGGGTCGGCGGGCGCACGGACAGAGACTTTCACGATTGGAATTATGCGCAGGCACGGGCAACCCGATTGCTCGAATAGAGCAGGGTTTCCCCCCTACTTTCGCGGCTTTCGAAATGGACCCGCTGATATTCTCTCGGTCAGATCGGCAGGCTTGGCCAAGCTTGGCCGCGCCGCTCTACCTTCCATCTGGAGAGAACATGACAATGCCCGTGAACGCGCTCTCGTCGGCGCTGCAGCAGATGCAGGCGATGGCCGCGCAGGCCGCCGGCGGTACCGAATCGGTGGCGGATCAGTCCGGTGCGGCTAGCTCGAGCGGTTTTGCATCGGCGCTCAAGGCTTCGCTCGACAAGATCAGCGGCGACCAGAAAGCCGCCGTCGGCGAGGCGCAGGCGTTCGAAGTCGGTGCGCCCAACGTGTCGCTGAACGACGTGATGATCGATGGGCAGAAGGCCAACCTGGGCTTCCAGTTTGGCCTGCAGGTGCGCAACAAGCTGGTGTCCGCCTACAACGACATCATGCAGATGTCGGTTTGACGATGTAGCAACTGGCGGGTGTACCGGCGGGTCTGCAGGTGTCAGGGTTGCCGGTAATCGGTCCACGAGCGGGGGCTCGCGGCCGGGATCTGTTGCGCGGCTTTGCTGCGCGTCGAGCTGCTACATTTTGCGGCAATTCGCCTTAAACCTCCTTACAGCGGCCTAAAGCTTTTCGCTTGCCTATCCGATAACCAGGTACAGGCAGAAATCCGGGCGCGACAACGTGCCGCGGAGACACGTCTCATACTTTCCGATTCCGCAGCAAAGGAGGAGCGCCGATGTTTTCCCCAGGACACGCTGGAGCCAACGCATACGCACGTGTCGGCGTCGAGACAGGGGTGATGGGTGCCAATCCGCATCGTCTGATCGTCATGCTGTATCAAGGCGCTCGCCAGGCCATCGCCCAGGCACGCATGCATATGCAGCAAGGCGGTGTGACGTCGGTGGCGGCGCGCGGGGAGGCGATCAGCAAGGCGATCCGGATTATTGAAAGCGGGCTGCAAGCGTCGCTCAACGTCGAAGCGGGCGGTGAGATCGGCGAGCGTCTGAACGCGCTGTATAGCTACATGTCGCGCCGTTTGTTCGAAGCCAACGTAAAGCAGAGCGAGGCCATGCTGGTCGAAATCGACCGCCTGCTGGCCACGCTCGAAGAAGCCTGGATCGGGATAGCCCCGGAGATCGCGCGGATGGCGGCACAGCCGTCCGCGGAAAGTATGAGATGACTTCGAACGCAGAATATTTTGCCCGCTACGAGGCAATCGCAGCGATTTCCGCACGCATGCTGACGGCAGCGCGTCGCGCCCTGTGGAACGATCTGGTGCCCTTGCAGGAAGAATACCGGCACCTGGTCGACGCATTGCAGGACGCGGAAACCGGGGTGAGGCTCGACGAAGTGGAGCGGGCGCGCAAATACGACCTGATTCGCCAGATTCTGGCGGACGATGCGGCCATCCGGGATCTCGCGAACCCTCGTATGGCGAACCTGTCGGCGCTGTTTGCGGGTCGGCCGGCTCGGGTGCTCAAGGAATTGTACGGAGCCCGCTGAGCTTTTTTGATTGCGATAAATTGACTGCGTTAGCCGCGCGCAGTCAGTAGCAAAATCCCCCAAAGGAACCGGCATGAACGGAATCGACACGGCCATCGCTTCGCTGCTTGCGAGCCGGGTCGACAGTCTGCTCAATATTGCACCTGGCGCCACGGGCGCCTCGCAAACCGGCGCCTCCGCGCTGAGCACCGACGCCCCGGTTACGCCGGGCGTGCCCGAGGTGCCGGCGCCGCCACCTGCCTCCGCGCAGACCATCCTGTCGGCCGTGGCGCAGACACTCAACGCGATTGTCCTGTCCGGCGGCGACGCGACTCCGGCCGTGCTCGGCCAGTTGCCGATCTGGCCCGCCGCACCGGCGCTCGACGTCGAGATGGCCGAACTTCCCCTGTTTGAATCGCTCGATGCCCAGACGGCGGGTGGCGCCGGCTCTGCCGCGCCGGGCAATGCCAACGCGGCGAATACTGCCGGCACGGCGAATGGCGCGAATGCGGCGAATGGCACGAGCAGCACGAGCGGCGCTGCGGCCAACGGCACTGCCGCGACTACCGCCACCAGCGTGGCGGCCTCGCCGGTACCGGTACCGGTAGCGGCGCTTGCGGCAGCGCTCGAACAGACCGTGGCTGGCAGCGGCCTCTTCTACGAGGCGCATCTCGCGCAGTGGCTCGCCGGCCAGCTCACGCCCGCCGATCTCGCCAACGAACCGCAAAACCGTCTTCTCGATGGCGCCGCGCAGTTGCCGCTCGACTGGGCCGATGACGCCGACGGCGGCGGCCAGCCCGGCTCGGCCGCCGCGCAACAGGGCCGTCCGGGCGCGACGCAAGCCGGCAATGGCGGTCCCGAGGGCAACGCCGCCACACGCTCGGCGACCTCGATCCAGTCGCCCCAGGCGGCGCGTTTCGCCGCCGGCGAAGTGCTGGCGAATTCGCTTTCCGAACTGTCTTCCACGCCCGAGCGGGCGGCGCTGCATGCCGCCACTGCCCAACTGGGAGACACGCCGACCCAGACCACCCAATCGATGGCCGCAGCGGTCAATGCGGCGACGGTGCCGCTGGTGCGCCAGCAACTCGACATGCTCGCTACCGGCCAGTTTCGCTGGAGCGGCGAAGCGTGGCCGGGCGCCAAGCTCGACTGGACCATCGAGCAGGAGGGCGACGAGTGGGAGCGCGGCGGAGGCGGCGCCGCTACGGAGGAGGACTATCCGTGGCGCACCCGGCTCACGCTGTCGTTACCGCTGCTCGGCACGGTGGATGCGGAGCTCGTCCTCAACGGCAACAGGCTATCGGCACGGGTGCTGGCCAGTCCGCTCGGCGCGGCGCGGCTCGCCGAGCAAAGCGAGAGTTTTCGGCAGCGTCTGGCGGCAGCCGGGATCGAACTGAACGGCCTGTCGATTCGCGAGATCGGCGGCGCGGCGCCGGGAGCGACGCCGAATGCCGCCGCTGCTGCGGCTGCCCAGGCGGCCGCGGCTTCGGCCTACGCCCGGACGGCGCCGGCCGGCGAACCTGCGGGCGCGCCGCGCCGTGGCGCCAAGTCAGAGCGGCCCCAGCGGCCGGCGCGTCCCGAACGCTCCGAGTGGCCGCAGCGTCAGTCCCGTGCGGCTCGCCCCGAGCGCGCCCAATGGCCGACCACGACGCCCGATACCGATTTCGACTGGGACATGTGATGAGCCGCAGGAATCGCAAAAGCGCGGCCGCGCTCGTCTACGACGCCCAAAGCAGCGAATTCGCGCCGCGCGTGGTCGCGAAGGGCTATGGGCTCGTCGCGGAGATGATCATTCAGCGCGCCAAGGAGGCCGGCCTCTATGTGCACGAGGCGCCCGAGATGGTGTCGCTGCTAATGCAGGTGGACCTCGATTCGCGCATCCCGCCACAGCTCTATCAGGCGGTGGCGGAACTGCTGGCCTGGCTGCACCGGCTGGAAAGCGGCGCGGCGGACGAGCCGCCGTCGACGGCCATCGAGCCGGTCGGCGCGAAGCGCGTCTAGGGCGCATCCCGCACTATGCGGCCCGCTTGCCCTGCAGCCGCAACATCAGCCGCGACTACACACACAACTACAGCCGCAGCTACAGACGCAACATCAACTTGAGCAGTGCATTGACGCGCTTGCCGTACGGCGGCGAAATCAGCCCACGGGCATTCCAGCGCGCCTGGGTGAGCACCGGCTTCATCTTCGAGAAGGTCACGAAACCCTCATAGCCGTGATAGGCGCCCATTCCGCTCGCGCCGACTCCGCCAAACGGCAGGCTTTCGCAGGCTAGATGCATCAACGTTTCGTTGACCGCCATGCCGCCGGCGATGGTTTCCTGCTCGACCCGTTCGATGGTCCTTGCATCCTCGTCGTAGAGATACAGTGCGAGCGGCCGCGGCCGGGCGTTGATCCAGGCGATCGCTTCATCGAGCGTGTCGTACGGCACGATCGGCAGCAGCGGCCCGAAAATCTCCTCCTGCATCAGCGCGCTCTGGTCGGACGCCTGGGTCACGGCGATTAGCGGAAAGCGCCGGGTGGCAGGGTCGGCGCCGCCGTCGGCGAGCGGATGGAGCTGTGCGCCCGCAGCTTGCGCCTCGTCGGCGAGGCGCTGCAGCCGGTCGAAATGACGCCCGGAGATGATCGAGGTGTAGTCGCGATTGCGCGTGAAATCCGGGTACATCGCCGCCATCCGTGCCCGCGCCCGTTCGATGAAGGCTTGTTCCTTGCCGCGCGGCACCAGCACATAGTCCGGCGCGACGCAGGTCTGACCGGCGTTCAGCGTCTTGCCGGCAATCAGGTTGTCGACTGCGTTGTCGAAGCGCGCATGCGGGCCGATGATGGCGGGCGACTTGCCGCCCAGTTCGAGCGTGACCGGCGTCAGATGCTCGGCGGCGGCGCGCATCACCTCGTGGCCTACCTTGGTCGAGCCGGTGAACAGCAGGTGATCGAAGGGCTGCGCGCTGAAGGCGGCGGCGAGCGCGGCATCGCCGTTCACGACCGTGACCTGGTCGCGAGCGAAGGTTTGCCCGATCAGTTGTTCGAACAGCGCCGAGGTGCGCGGCGTCAGCTCCGACATCTTGATGACGGCGCGGTTGCCAGCGGTGAGGGCGCTCACCAGCGGACCGGCGGCGAGCAGCACTGGGTAGTTCCACGGCACGATGATGCCGACCACGCCGAGCGGCTGCGGAATCACCTTGGCGCGCGCCGGCAATAGCCACTTGTTGGTGCTGCGCCGCTGAGTTTTCATCCAGCGCTTGCCGTGCTTGAGCGCGGCGTCGATTTCCTCTTTCACCACGAGGAATTCCGCCAGCAGGATCTCCTCTTTCGAGCGGTTGCCGAAGTCCGCGTTCATCGCCTCGGCGAGCGCGTCGCGGTTGTCGAGCAGCATCTTGCGCAATGCCTTCAGATGCGCTGCGCGTGTTTCCCACGACGGGTACGGCGCACGCAGATAGCTGAGCCGCTGCTCGCGCAGCAGCGCTTCGAGCGCGGCAATCTCAGGCAGGTCGTTCTTCATGTGTACTCCCCCTTGCTGGATGGGTCGGTGCGCGGTGGGCCGCGCTTATGGGTGTAGTGATTGGAGAACCGGCGAGCGTGCCGCTCGTCGAGCAGCAGGTTGAGGCGCTCAGGAGGCGGCTCATCAGGTCGCACATCGAGCCGTTCATCAGGCTGGGAAAGCCCGCTCGATAATCGCCGCATGATCGAAGCTGGCCGGCAAGGTGCCGTACACCCGGCCGCTTTCGCCGCAGCCGTCGGCCAGACGTGTGGCGATGAAGGCGTCGGCGACGGCAGCCGGAGCGTGGCGCACGAGCAGCGTGGCCTGGGCGATCAGGACGATTTGCTGGGCGATCCGCCGCGCCGAGGCTTCACGCGTGTGCGGCGCCTCGTTGAGCGTGGCGGCAAGGCGCTGCAATGCCGTGGCAAGCGCGGGATGCGCCTGCGCCTGGGTCTGCCACGCGGCGAACAGCGCCTGCGCGGCATCGGCTTCGCGCTCCACGGCGCGCAACACGTCGAGGCACATCACATTGCCTGAACCTTCCCAGATCGAATTGACCGGCGCCTCGCGATAGAAGCGCGCCATCGGCCCCTCTTCGACATAACCGTTGCCGCCCCACACTTCCATCGCCTCGCCGGTGAATTCAAGCGTGCGCTTGCAGACCCAGTACTTGGCCGCGGGGGTGACGATGCGCCGCCACGCGCGTTCTTCGGGGGCGCTGGCGGCATCCTCGAAGGCGCGCGCGAGACGCATGAAGAGGACCGTAGCCGCTTCGGATTCCAGAGCGAGATCGGCGAGCACGTTTTGCATGAGCGGTTGCTCGGCCAGATGCCGGCCGAACGCGCTGCGATGCCGCGCGTGGTGAATTGCCTGCACCAGCGCCGCACGCATCAGCGCCGCACTGCCTATCACGCAGTCGAGCCGCGTGTAGTTCGCCATTTCGATGATGGTCGGCACGCCACGGCCTTCATCGCCGATCAGGATGCCGTACGCGTCGAGGAATTCCACCTCGCTGCTCGCGTTCGAGCGATTCCCGAGCTTGTCTTTCAGGCGCTGGATCTGCACCGCGTTCTTGCTGCCGTCCGGGGCAAAGCGCGGCACGAAGAAACACGACAGGCCTGCCTGATCGTCGGTGCGGGCGAGCACCAGGTGGGCGTCGCATTGCGGCGCCGAAAAGAACCACTTGTGGCCGACCAGCCGGTATTCAGTGCCGCGTCCACCAGCGCCCGTGGCGTAGGCGTGAGTCTGATTGCTGCGCACATCCGAGCCGCCCTGTTTCTCGGTCATGCCCATGCCGATCATCGCCGAGCCTTTCTGCGCCAGCGGCAGGTCGCGCGGATCGTGTTCGCGGGCATAGAGCTTGTCGCGCAACGTGTCGAAGAGCGCCGGTTCGCGCTGCAGCACCGGAATGCTGGCGAAGGTCATGGTGAGCGGGCACAGCGAACCAGACTCGATCTGTGCATGCAGGAAGTAGCCGGCGCAGCGCGCTGCCATGGCGCCGCGTTGCGGATCGGAAAACGGCAGGGCGTGCAGACCTTCGCGCCGCAGCAGCGCCAGCAGGCTGTGCCACGCCGGGTGAAATTCCAGCGCGTCGATACGCTCGCCGCGCGGATTATGCGTGAACAGTTCAGGAGTGTGGCGGTTCGCCAGTTCGGCCAGCGCGAGCGTGTCCGGCGTGGTCAGCGCGGCGCCGTGGCGCAGCAGCGCGTCGCGATGCCAACCGGCGCCGTCGCGTTCGAGTGCGGCGACGAGGGCGGTATCGCAGGCAAACAGGTTGTAATCCGCGAGAGGCGGAACCTGATTCGTGACGTCGTGCGTTTTGCCGGGGCCGTGCCGTTCCATCTGCTGTCTCCGTCTTTGCCGGATGCGCGCCGGGGTCCGGTCAGGATCCGCTCGGAGCGCTGTTTTATCGGTGCATGCTGTGGCGCTTGTCATCGCGCTCGGGCGCGTTGCGCTGCGTTTGAATGCCGTGTTTGTAAGCCGCGCGGGCCTCGCCATGCCGGCGTGCAGGGGGGCTCAAGCGGTCTCGGGCGCTACCGGTTCCACCTCGGCAGCCATCTTTCATCATAGGGTCGCGCTGCGCTTTTCGTTTAGAGGGATCGCTCTGGCACGATCCCGCCGCGCGTTGGCAACGCATCCCTACAATGCGCAGGAACACACGTAGACAAGTGTGCACGAGACAGCAACCAGAGACAGTAACCACTTTGCGTGGGATCGGCCGCAACAAGCTGCATGGGACCGGAGTAAGCGCTAAAGCGCTAACTCCGGTCCCATGCAGCCACTGTGGCCCGCATCAGGAGGAGCGCATGCAATACGACTACATCATCGTAGGTGCGGGGTCCGGCGGCTGTTCGCTGGCGGGCCGGCTGGCGGACACCTGTCCCGATGCGACGATCGCGCTGATCGAAGCCGGGCCGCACACCGACCGCAATCTGTTCGTCAACATGCCGGTCGGCGTCGCAGCCGTCGTGCCCAACAAGCTCAAGACCAACTACGGCTACGAGACCACGCCGCAACCGGCGCTCGCCGGGCGCCGCGGTTATCAACCGCGCGGGCGCGGCTTTGGCGGGTCGAGCGCGATCAACGCCATGATCTACACGCGCGGCCATCCGCTCGATTACGACGAATGGGCGCAACTCGGCTGCGACGGCTGGGGGTGGGCCGATGTTTTGCCGTACTTTCGCCGCGCGGAGGGTAATCAACGCGGCGCCGATGCGTGGCATGGCGCGGATGGACCGCTTACGGTCAGCGATCTGCGCTATCGCAATCCGTTCTCGCAGCGTTTCGTGCAGGCCGCTCTCGAAGCGGGCCACCGGGCCAATCCCGACTTCAACGGCGTCGAGCAGGAAGGAATCGGTTTCTACCAGGTTACCCAGCGCGACGGACGGCGCTGCAGCGTGGCGCGAGCGTATATCTACGACCGCGAGCGGCCCAATCTGCACACGCTCGCCGATGCGACGGTGCTGCGCGTGATCTTCGATGGCAAGCGGGCGAGCGGTGTCGAGATCGTGCGTGGCGGGTGCACCGAAACGCTCGAAGCGCGTGCGGAGGTGGTGCTCGCGGCGGGCGCGTTCAATACGCCGCAGTTGCTGATGTGCTCGGGGATCGGGCCGGCTGCGCAACTGCAAGCGTTCGGAATACCGGTGATTCACGACGCGCCGCAGGTCGGCCAGAACCTGATCGACCATATCGACTTCACCATCAACAAGCGGGTGAGGTCGATCGAGCCGACTGGCTTTTCGCTGCGCGGGATCGCGCGGATGCTGCCGCAGTTCGTGACCTTCATGCGGCACGGCACGGGCATGCTGTCGAGCAACGTCGCCGAGGCGGGCGGCTTCCTCAAGAGCAGGCCCACGCTGGAGCGCCCCGATCTGCAATTGCATTTTTGCGCCGCGCTGGTCGACGATCACAACCGCCATATGCATTGGGGGCACGGCTATTCGCTGCACGTCTGCGTGCTGCGTCCGCATAGCCGCGGCACGGTGACGCTCGCAAGCGCCGATGCGCGCGAGGCGCCGGTGATCGATCCGCGCTTCCTGAGCGATTCGCGCGATCTGGACCTGCTGGTGGAGGGCGGGCTGATTGCAAGGCGGATTCTCGACTCACCGTCGCTCGCGGTATGCGGCGGCAAGGAGTTGTACACGCATTCAGGCCAGAATCATGCTGAGTTGCGCGAGACCATCGCCGCACACGCCGATACGATTTATCACCCGGTCGCGACCTGCAGGATGGGTAGCGATGCCGCGTCCGTGGTCGATCCGCAGTTACGGGTGCGCGGCGTGACGGGGCTGCGAATCGTCGATGCGTCCGTGATGCCGACCTTGATCGGCGGCAACACGAATGCGCCGACGGTGATGATCGGTGAGCGGGCCGCCGAGTTCATTGCGACGGCGCAGCGCGCCGGAGCCGCGGCGCAGGTTGGGGTGGCCGCCGGCGCGGTGGCTTGAGGTGGCGGCTTGAAGTGGCGCGAGGTGAGGCGAATCCGGCGGCCTTGCCTGCACAGGTTATTTCGATATAACGCCGGATTTCTTTAAAAATAACGCAGGCCGTACTCATTAAAGACCGCTTGCGTCTCGCCAAATAGTTTTTCGCGAATATGCCGCAGCAATTCAATCAGATTAATCCGTGTGATTCTGGCAGATTACTCTTACATCTCCATTGGCAATCTGTCGTTGGGGGAACCCATGCTGCAAGCCGGACGGTGGCCGCGTTTTCAAAAATAAAATGGCCACCTAAAAATATCCGAGGATTATTCTGAATTTCTGTCAATAATCTTGCCGACGCATTTTTGAGATTTTCACGCCCCTATACTCTCGCGGCGAAAAGAGCGTGTCAGGTGACGCGTTCAGAATTTCAAGGAAGCGAGTCGATGAGTATTAACGTGATTCAACTGATTCAGTCCGCCTTGTCGGACACCGTGGTGCGGCAACTGTCCGGGCGTTTCGGGCTGCCGGCTGATGCTACGGAGAAAGTCATTGCCGCTGCGGCGCCGTCGCTGGTCGCCGCGCTGATGCAAAAGGGCGCGACGCTGGATGGCGCACGCTCGCTCTTCACCGCGATCATGGCGCCGGAAGTCAACGCGCACATCGGCGAACAACTGCCGCAGTTGCTCGCTACCACCGCTGGCCTGAGCCAGCTCGAAGGGGCTGGCCGGCACTTGCTGGAGCGCGTGACGGATCGTCGGATCGACGCCCTGAGCGACACGGTATCGGCCCAAACCGGCGTGCCGGCGCAGTCGACCCATGCCCTGACAGGCATCGTCGGTGCGACCGTGTTCGGCGTCCTGAAGCGCCATTTCCTTAACGCGCAAGGCAGCGTCGGGCAACTGCCGACGCTGCTCGGCCATCAATTGCCGGCTATCGCGCCGTATCTGAACGACGGTTTGCTGTCGGCGCTCGGTTTGGGCGGCGTGGCGACCTTTATGGGCACGGTCCTGTCGCAACTGAAGGCGGTCTCCGCACATATCGAGCATCCGGTGGCGCCCGCTACGCCGGTCGCCGCGTCGGCGCCTGCCGCTCAGGCTACACCGCGCGTGCCGGTCGACGCCGTTCTGCGCGACGAGCCGCGCTCGCATAAGTGGCTCTGGTGGCTGCTCGCCGCCATCGCTGCGGTGCTCGCGTTCCTGTTCCTGCGCGGCTGCCAGCATGAGCAGAGTGCAGACGTGGCGGCTCCGGCTGCGGTCGCAGCCTCCGCACCGAGCGTCGCAGCAAACGCTGCCGAGGCTTCGGCCGCGGCTGCTTCGACTGCGGCTTCGGAAACTGCCGAAGCTTCGGCGGTCGCTGCGAGCGCCACTGAGGCCCAACAGCCTGCCGCCGCACCGGCGCCCACCAAAGACAGCCAGTTGAGCTTCACGGTCGATCCGGCCGGCAAGCCGACGCTGACGGCAACCGTCGGCAGTGAAGCAGAGAAAGCCAGCTTGCTCGACGCGCTGACGAAGAAATTCGGCGCCGGCCACTTCACCGCGAACATCGCCGTCGACCCGGACACCAAACCGGCCGACTGGCTCTCGCATCTCGACGCGCTGCTGCCGTTGATGGCTCTGCCGGGCGCGGAAGTAAAGCTGGACGGCGCGCATATCGAACTGAGCGGCGCGGCCGCCAATGCCAGGCTCGGCTGGCTCGAACGCCTGAAGTCGCTGTTTGGCGCGTCGTATCAGATCGGTTCGTTCAACGTGGATCAAGCCGTGGCCGACGCCACGCAGACGTTCCGCAGCGCCATCAAGGGCCTGCTCGCGCCGGATAGCTCCTGCGCGGTGGCCGATGTGGTCAAGGTGCTGAACCTGCAGGTGATCAACTTCACGAGCGCGAGCGCTCGTGTGCCGGCATCGGCCATCGAAGATCTGCGCCAGTCGGCCCAGGTGCTGATGGCGTGCTCGCACAACGGTCGTGCCGCCAAGCTCGAAGTAGCCGGCTACTCGGACAACGTGGGCGGCGACGCGGCGAACCTGTCGCTGTCGAAGAAGCGCGCCGAGTCGGTGCGGGCCTTCCTCATCAAGACCGGCGTGCCGGCTGACTCGCTGACGGCGCAAGGCTACGGCGACGCGCGCCCGGTGGCGAGCAACGACACCGCAAGCGGCCGTTTTGCGAACCGCCGCATCGAGTTCGTCGACGCCCAGCAACAGCAGTAAATCGCAGTGGCGGCCTGAATGCGCCCCTCAGCACTCCCCTAAGCGGTCCCCGGCCCGGCATCCTGCGGCGCAAGCCCGGTGATGCCGATGTCGGGCCAGTGCATCAGGTCGTCGCCGGCCTGGGAGGGCAGGGTCTCACGCGCCACTTCGAGCCATGCGCGCGCGGCGTGTGAGAGGTAGCCGTTGCGCCGCCAGCCGATCGCCATTTCCCACGGAATCTCGGGTTCGACCACTGGCCGGCAGGTGAATTGCGTGGCGTCGAGCCGCCGGCAATAGGGCGCCGGCAACAGCGCGATGCCCACGCCCGCCAGCACCAGTGCCGCCATGAAATCCCAGTGCCCGCTGCGCCCGACAATGGTCGGCGCGAAGCCGGCTGCCCGGCAGGCGTTCAGCACGACGTCGTTGAGGGCGAGGCTTTCGCCATAGAACACGAATGGCTCGCCCGCCAGATCCGCCAGCGGCACCTGCTGCAGGCTATCCCAGCGCGAGTCGCGGCGCGCCACCAGCCAGAGCAACTGGTGCGTCATCGGCAGTACGTCGATGTTTTCGGGGTCGACCGGCTGCAGCACGCCGCCCAGTTCGAGTTCGCCGCTGATCAGCGCGGCCTCGATGGCCCGCGAGCCTTGCTCGAACAGCTTCAGTTCGATCTTCGGATAGCGTTGCCGGAAGGCGGCGATGGCCGGCGTGAAGAGCGAGCCGCCCATCGGCGGAATGCCGATGGTCAGCTCGCCCCGGCCGAGCGTGTCGAGGTCGTTGAGTTCGGCCTGCAATTGCGCGTGTGCGGCGAGCACATCCTGACCGCGCTGGTAGACGATGCGCCCGGCGTCGGTCAGCACCATCTGGCGGCCGTCGCGCAGCAAGAGGGGCGAGCCGATCTCGTCTTCCAGCGACTTCACCATCTTGCTGATGGTCGGCTGGGTCACGAACATCTGCTCGGCAGCCACAGTGAAGCTTTGCTGGCGCACGACTTCAACGAAATAGCGGAGGGCACGAAGTTCCACGGTCTCAGCTCCACAATTCCAATCTGGAATGGTTTATACGATAGTAAGTCATTATATTTATGTTGCGCCGCAACGGTAGGTGTTTTCAGGACGGGTCGCCCGATGCGCGCGCTATGATGGCCGGCATCCTTTGCCCGTACTTTTGCGCCGTCCTCGCTACGGTTATCTGCGCCGCTTTTCTACGCCGCTTTTCAACGCTTATGCTGCCCATTTCCATCATCATTCCCTGCTACAACGCAGCGGCAACGCTCGCCCGTACGCTGGAAAGCTGCATCATCCAGCCGGAGGCGGCGCAGATTATCGTCGTGGACGACGGCTCGACGGATGCTTCGATCGAGGTGGTGCGCCACTACGGTGAGCGTGATCCGCGCGTCGGGCTGCTGCAGATGCCGGTGAACGGCGGCGCGGCGCGGGCCCGCAACTGGGCTGCGATGCATGCCACGCAGCCGCTCCTGGCCTTTATCGACGCCGACGACGAGTACATCCCCGGCGCGCTCGCCGCGGCAAGTGGCTATCTGGAGCAGAATCCGAGCGAAGCCTCGATCCGGCTCGATGTCGAATACGCCGGGTTTCCGGCCGAGATCGTCGGGCATCCGCTCTTCGAGGGCCACGCGGCGACGCTCAGCAATACGGTGCCCAGCAGTCTGGTGATTCGCCGGCCGGTCTACGCCGCGTTCGGCGGTTTTCCGATGGACCCGTTTTTCCGCCGCAACGGCGGCGAAGACGGCGCGTTTTCCTGGGCGTTGCGTGAGTTGTTCGGCAACCAGCGTCTGACCGACGCCAAGCGGGTGCGCATGCACTACCATCCGCGCATTCATGCCGAGCGCTACTTTCGCATCTGCTTTGGCATGCAAGCGCCGGTGCAGGCGGATGTCGCGGAGGCCTTCCGGCTCTCCGAGCAGTTCGTCGCGACGGCCCAAGCCAACATTGCACAACTGCGCTCGCTGAGCGCGGCCACCGGCACCGCTTCGTAGTTCGCCTCGATGGCGCGGTGCGCTCGCGCCGCACTCATCTGGGCGGTGCGACACGGTTTTCCCCTCGTCACCGAACCGACATCCCCGAAGCCATCTCGATTTGCTACAATCGCCCTTCGTCTTCGAGGAGCGTTGCGACGGGTACCGCGAATCTGCATTCGCCGGCCGCCCGCCAGGCTCGGAGGCTTTCAATCGGAGGGCTTGAATGCGCGCTGCGCTTTCTAATCCACCGCATCGAACCGCGCTCACGTCAAATTTCTAGTCAATTTCTTAGAAAGGAGGGCGTGATGAACGCCGCAGTTATCGATTCCCAAGCTTCCCAAGACTACCTCGTTGCCGACCTGTCGCTGGCCGACTGGGGCCGCAAGGAACTGAACATCGCCGAGACCGAAATGCCCGGTCTCATGCAAACGCGCGAAGAGTACAAGACTCAGCAGCCGCTGAAGGGCGCGCGCATTGCCGGTTCGCTGCACATGACGATCCAGACCGGCGTGCTGATCGAAACGCTGACCGCGCTCGGCGCCGACGTCCGTTGGGCATCGTGCAACATCTTCTCGACGCAAGATCACGCCGCTGCCGCGATCGCCAAGGCCGGCACGCCGGTGTTCGCGTTCAAGGGCGAATCGCTCGACGAGTACTGGGAATTCTCGCACCGCATTTTCGAATGGCCGAACGGCGAATTCGCCAACATGATCCTCGACGACGGCGGCGACGCCACGTTGCTGCTGATCCTCGGTTCGAAGGCCGAGAAGGACCGCTCGGTCATCTCGAAGCCGACCAACGACGAAGAAGTCGCACTGTACAAGTCGATCGCCTCGCACCTCGATGCAGACCCGACGTGGTACTCCACGCGCCTCGCGCACATCCAGGGCGTGACCGAAGAAACCACGACTGGCGTGCACCGTCTGTACCAGATGGAAAAGGAAGGCCGTCTGCCGTTCCCGGCCATCAACGTCAACGACTCGGTCACCAAGTCGAAGTTCGACAACCTGTATGGCTGCCGTGAGTCGCTGGTCGACGGCATCAAGCGCGCTACCGACGTCATGATCGCCGGCAAGATCGCCGTGGTCGCAGGTTACGGCGACGTGGGCAAGGGCTGCGCGCAATCGCTGCGCGGTCTGGGCGCGACCGTGTGGGTCACGGAAATCGATCCGATCTGCGCACTGCAGGCGGCGATGGAAGGCTACCGCGTCGTGACGATGGAATACGCCGCCGACAAGGCCGACATCTTCGTGACGGCCACCGGCAACTTCCATGTGATCGGCCACGACCACATGAAGGCGATGCGCAACAACGCAATCGTCTGCAATATCGGTCACTTCGATTCGGAAATCGACATTGCGTCGACCCGTCAGTACCAGTGGGAAAACATCAAGCCGCAAGTCGACCACATCATTTTCCCGGACGGCAAACGCGTCATCCTGCTGGCTGAAGGCCGCCTCGTGAACCTCGGTTGCGCCACCGGCCACCCGTCGTTCGTGATGTCGAACTCGTTCACCAACCAGACGCTCGCACAGATCGAACTGTTCACCCAGGGCAAGAAGTACGAGAACAAGGTGTACGTGCTGCCGAAGCACCTCGACGAGAAGGTTGCGCGTCTGCATCTGGCGCGTATCGGTGCGAACCTGACCGTGCTGTCGGACGAGCAGGCTGGCTACATCGGCGTCGACAAGAACGGTCCGTTCAAGCCGAACCACTACCGTTACTAAGCCGTCACCCGGCCGGCGCCAGGCCGGCTGACAGGCTCGCTGGCAAAAGACAAGGCGGCGCGGCATGCCGCGCCGCCTTTGTTCCAATGCCGGCCTGTTCCGCTCAACTCCGGACTCTCAGCCCAAAAGGAGCTTTACATGACCGTGCTGCTGACCTGGGTGATCAATGCGCTCGCGCTCCTGATCATCACGTACCTCGTGCCCTCGATCCATATCCGCAGCTTCGGCACCGCACTGATCGTTGCCGTCGTGCTCGGCCTGATCAACGCCGTGCTGCGCCCGATATTGATCCTGCTCACGCTGCCCGTGACGATTCTCACGCTCGGACTCTTCATTCTGGTCGTCAACGCACTGTGCTTCTGGCTATGCGCGTCGCTGCTGAAGGGCTTCGAAGTGTCGGGTTTCTGGTCCGCGTTCTTCGGCTCGATCCTGTACAGCATCGTTTCATGGCTGCTGTCCGCGCTTATCTTCGGCAACCGCAGTCTGGGCTGAAGTAAGCTTCATTTCTAGAACGGCGATTGAGTCATGAATCCGCTCGAAATTTCATTCGAATTCTTCCCGCCCAAGACGGAAGACGGCATCGAGAAACTGCGCGCCACGCGTGCGCAGCTCGCGCCGCTCAAGCCGAAGTTCGTCTCCGTCACCTTCGGCGCAGGCGGCTCGACGCAGCGGGGCACGCTCGATACCGTCGTCGATATGGCGAAGGAAGGACTGGCGGCAGCGCCGCATCTGTCCTGTATCGGCTCGTCGAAAGAGAGCCTGCGCGCAATCCTCAACGAGTACCGCTCGCATGGCATCCGTCATATCGTCGCGCTGCGCGGCGACCTGCCGTCCGGCATGGGCGAGGTGGGCGAGCTGCGTTATGCGTCGGAACTGGTGAGCTTCATTCGCGCTGAGTTCGGCGACTGGTTCTGGATCGAGGTGGCCGGCTACCCGGAGTACCACCCGCAGGCGCGCTCGCCGCGCCAGGATCTGGAGAACTTTGCCCGCAAGGTGAAGGCCGGCGCCAATTCGGCGATCACGCAGTACTTCTTTAACGCGGACGCCTATTTCCGCTTTGTCGACGACGCCCGCAAGCTCGGCGTCGATGTGCCGATCGTGCCCGGCATCATGCCGATCACGAACTTTTCGCAGTTGATGCGCTTCTCCGAGATGTGCGGTGCCGAAGTGCCGCGCTGGGTGGCGCGCCGGCTGGAAAGCTTCGGCGACGACCGCGAAGCGATTCGCGCCTTCGGGCTGGATGTGGTCACGGACCTGTGCCAGCGTCTGATCGACGCGCAGGTGCCGGGGCTGCATTTCTATACGCTCAACAACGCGGCGGCAACCAAAGCCATCTGCGACCGGTTGGGCGCTTAAAGCCGCTTAAAGCCGCTTAAAGCGTCAGGCGTCAGTTTCACCCCGCGCGGCCGGCTGGCTGCGCGGCTCAATGTCTGCCAGATTTCTAGCCCCAGATCCGCTGGGCGTTCCGCCCAACTCGCCACCCCTCCGCCGAATCCATTGCCGCTGCGCTCCCGCCTGATTTGGTGCGCTGCGGCAGACGCGCGCTCCGAATGGCCACGCTCGCGGGGTACAACCCTGGATTGAAGCTGATTATTGGGCTGTCTATGATCCAAGGGCAGCCGATCCGGTTGCTGCCCGGAGAACGTCATGACAGTGTCATCCATGCTGTTCGCAGTTCGCCAGTATTGCCTGCCCGCTTTGACAACCCTGGCCGTCGCTACGGCATGCTTTACACCCGTCACCGCGCCCGCCGCCGCGCTGCCCGATAAAACCCTCGTGTTCTGCTCCGAGGGCAGCCCAGCCGGCTTCGATACCGCGCAGTACACCACCAGCGTCGAGTTCACCGCCGGCTCCTATACGGTCTACAACCGGCTGGTCGAGTTCGCGCACGGCAGCACGGACATCGAACCGGGCCTGGCCGAGAGCTGGGATGTCTCGCCGGACGGCCTGCAATACACGTTTCACCTGCGCCATGGCGTGAAGTTCCAGACCACCTCGTTCTTCAAGCCGACCCGCGAATTCAACGCGGACGACGTCGTTTTCACCTACGAGCGGATGCTCGATCCGGACCAGCCGTTTCATAAGGCGTACCCAGTGCCGTTTCCCTACTTCAGCGATCTGGGGCTAGCGAAAAATATCGCCAGGATCGAAGCGGTTGACCCCTATACGGTGCGCTTCACGCTCAAGCAGGTCGACGCGCCGTTCCTGCAGCAGATTGCCATGCCGTTTGCCTCGATCCTGTCCGCCGAGTACACGGATCAACTGCTGAAGGCCGGCAAGGCTTCCGACATCAATCTGTTTCCGGTCGGCACCGGGCCGTTCATCTTCCGCAGCTATACCAAAGACGACACGATCCGTTTCGACGGCAATCCGGACTACTGGAAGCCAGGTGTCGTGAAAGTGAGCAAGCTGATCTTCGCCATCACCGTCGACCCGGCCGTGCGCTTGCAGAAGCTCAAGCGCGGCGAATGCCAGGTGATGAGCTATCCGCGTCCTGCGGATATCCCAGCGGTCAAGGCCGACCCGTCGCTGGCAATGCCGAGCGAGGTGGGCTTCAACCTGGGCATTCTCGGCTACAACACGACCAAGAAGCCGCTCGACAACGTGCTGGTGCGCCGAGCGCTGGATATGTCGATCAACAAGAAGGCGATCATCGAATCGGTGTACCAGGGCGCCGGGCAGATTGCGACCAATCCGATGCCGCCTACCCAGTGGGGCTACAACAAGAGTCTGAAAGACGCGCCGTATGACGTCGACAAGGCCAAGGCCCTGCTGAAGGAGGCCGGTTACCCTGACGGTTTCGATCTGACGCTGTGGGCCATGCCCGTGCAGCGGCCCTACAACCCGAACGCCCGGCTGATGGCGGAAATGCTGCAGTCCGACTGGGCGAAGATCGGCGTCAAGGTGAATATTGTCACCTACGAGTGGGGCGAGTACATCCGCCGGGCTCATGCCGGTGAACATCAGGCCATCCTGATCGGCTGGACCGGCGACTACGGCGACCCGGATAACTGGCTGGGCGTCCTGCTGGGCTGCGCGGCGGTGAACGGCAGCAACTTCTCGAAATGGTGCTACAAGCCCTTCGACGACCTGATCACGGGCGCCCGCAGCACCACGGACCTCGCTCAGCGCACCAAGGACTACATGGAGGCGCAGGTGATCTTCAAGGACCAGGTTCCATTCACGCCGATTGCCCACTCCACGGTCTATCAACCGATCTCAAAAGACGTGACCGGCTTCAAGATCGATCCGTTCGGCCCGACC
This sequence comes from Paraburkholderia phenazinium, assembly GCF_900100735.1. Taxonomy (GTDB): domain Bacteria; phylum Pseudomonadota; class Gammaproteobacteria; order Burkholderiales; family Burkholderiaceae; genus Paraburkholderia; species Paraburkholderia phenazinia. Next base: position 627,718 of record NZ_FNCJ01000001.1, read on the forward strand.
CAGTTCCTCGGCGTCGGCCTGAAATAGGCAGATATGGGCGCTTTTGCTCGCGCTTGGCGCGCACAATGCGTTGTGAGGCCCCGTCAACCCGGGTTGCGGAGCCTCAACTTATGCATAACAAGTGTTTCCGATCGTGAACAGCAGGAATTTCCTCCGCTTGTTGCTGCAAGCCATGCTCAAGTAAGATCGCGCTACGCTGGTGCAAGCCGGCATCGAACCTGGAGGAAACATGAAGCAAAACAATCTGTTGCGCGCCGCGCGGATCACGACGCTCGTCGCAGCCGCAGCGGCATCGGCGGTGGGCGCGAGTGTCGCGCGTGCCGAGATTCCGAATAAAACCCTGGTCTACTGCTCAGAAGGCAGCCCCGCGGGTTTTGACCCAGCCCAATACACCACGGGCACCGATTTCACGGCCAACACCTTCACGGTCTATAACCGCCTCGTCGAATTCGAGCGCGGCGGCACCAAGGTCGAGCCGGGTCTCGCCGAAAGCTGGGATGTCTCGCCGGACGGCAAGACCTATACGTTCCACCTGCGCCACGGCGTCAAGTTCCAGACCACGGCGTACTTCAAGCCGAGCCGCGAATTCAACGCGGACGACGTCGTTTTCACGTTCACCCGCATGCTCGACCCGAGCATGCCGTTCAACAAGGCTTACCCGGCACAGTTCCCGTACTTCACGGACATGGGCCTCGACAAGCTGATCACGAAGGTCGAAAAGGTCGATCCGTACACCGTGCGCTTTACGCTGAAGGAAACCAACGCACCGTTCATCCAGAACATGGCGATGGAATTTGCCTCGATCCAGTCGGCTGAGTATGCGGATTCGCTGCTCAAGGCCGGCAAGGCTCCCGACCTCAACCAGAAGCCGGTCGGCACGGGCCCGTTCATTTTCCGCAGCTACACGAAGGACGCAACGATCCGTTTCGACGGCAATCCTGACTACTGGAAGCAGGGCGACGTGAAGATCTCGAAGCTGATCTTCGCGATCACGCCGGATGCCGGCGTGCGCGTGCAGAAACTGAAGCGCGACGAGTGCCAGGTGATGAGCTATCCGCGTCCGGCCGATGTCGCGCCGCTGAAGACGGAAGCCAATATCGCGATGCCGTCGCAGCCAGGCTTCAACCTCGGTTACCTGTCGTACAACGTGCAGCACAAGCCGCTCGACCAGCTCGCAGTGCGTCAGGCTCTCGACATGGCGATCAACAAGAAGGCGATCATCGATTCGGTCTACCAGGGCGCAGGCCAGTCGGCCACCAATCCGATGCCGCCGACCCAATGGTCGTATGACAAGAACCTGCCGAGCCAGTCGTACGATCCGGCCAAGGCCAAGGCGCTGCTCGCCAAGGCCGGTCTCTCGAACGGTTTCGACATCACGCTGTGGGCGATGCCGGTGCAGCGTCCGTATAACCCGAACGCCCGCCTGATGTCGGAAATGATCCAGGCCGACTGGGCCAAGATCGGCGTGCGCGCGAAGATCGTTACGTACGAATGGGGTGAGTACATCAAGCGCGCTCACGCGGGTGAGGACGACACGATGCTGATTGGCTGGACCGGCGACAACGGCGATCCGGACAACTGGCTCGGCACGCTGCTCGGCTGCGAAGCGATGAACGGCAACAACTTCGGCAAGTGGTGCTACAAGCCGTTCGACGACCTGATCCAGAAGGGCCGCACGACCGCCGATCAGGGTGAGCGCACGAAGATTTACATGCAGGCGCAGCAGATTTTCGCGCAGCAACTGCCGTTCTCGCCGATCGCGCACTCGACGGTGTACCAGCCGGTCAGCAAGAAGGTGATCGATATGCGTATCGAGCCGCTCGGTTACCTGCGCTTCGACGGTGTGGGCGTGCAATAAGCCTGGCCGTAAGGCGAGCCTGACGGTGAGCCGCAAGGCGCACCGGGAGGCTCGCAGTAAGTAAAACTGACGCAGTCCGCTTTTCGCACGGTTAGAAAACTGGTCGAAATGGTCCGGCGACCGGGGTCACAAGCCCTCGTCGCCGGTTGTGTTTTTCCGTTCATCAAGACCATAGGGACGAACCATGTTCCGCTTCGTTTTGCGCCGCATTGGTATGGTGATTCCGACCTTCATCGGCATCACGATCCTTGCGTTTGCGCTCATTCACCTGATACCCGGCGATCCCATCGAAGTGATGATGGGTGAGCGTGGTGTCGACCCGGCCATGCACGCGGCCGCCATGCACCGCCTGGGGCTCGACGAGCCGCTGCCGCTGCAATACTTCCACTATCTCGGACGTGCGGTGCACGGCGATCTGGGAATGTCGATCATCACCAACACCAGCGTGATGGACGAGTTCCTCGCGCGCTTTCCCGCCACCGTCGAGCTGTCGATCTGCGCGATGCTGTTCGCCCTGATCGTCGGGCTGCCGGCCGGCGTGTTCGCGGCTTTAAGGCGCGGCACGGTGGTCGATCACGGCGTGATGGGTACGGCGCTGACCGGCTATTCGATGCCGATCTTCTGGTGGGGCTTGATCCTCATCATGCTGTTCTCGGTGAAACTCGGCTGGACGCCAGTGTCGGGCCGCATCGCGGTCGAATACGACATTCCGCACGTCACCGGGTTCATGTTGATCGACTCGCTGATGTCGACCGATGAAGGCGCGTTCAAGTCGGCCTTGAGCCATCTGATCCTGCCGGCCATCGTGCTCGGCACGATTCCGCTGGCGGTCGTGGCCCGCATGACGCGCTCGTCGATGCTCGAAGTGCTGCGCGAAGACTATATCCGCACGGCGCGCGCCAAGGGCTTGCCGCCCGGGCGCGTGATCGTCGTGCATGCGCTGCGTAATGCGCTGATTCCGGTGGTGACCGTGATTGGCCTGCAGGTGGGCACCTTGCTCGCCGGCGCCGTGCTGACCGAGACGCTGTTCTCCTGGCCGGGTATCGGCAAGTGGCTGATCGACGCGATCAGCCGGCGCGACTATCCGGTCGTGCAGGGCGGTATCCTGTTGATTGCCACACTCGTGATCGTCGTGAATCTGATCGTCGATCTGTTGTACGGCGTGTTGAATCCGCGCATTCGCCATACGAGGTAAAACCGTGGCTGACATTCAAAACACAGTCCCCCAGGCAGTGACCCCGCCAAGCGGCCGGGCACTCGCCGCCCGTGAGTTCTGGGCCAACTTCTCCCGCAATCGCGGTGCAGTGACCGCCGGTGTGATCGTGCTGGTGCTGATCTTCATCGCGATCTTCGCGCCGTGGATCGCGCCGCACAGCCCGATCGAGCAATACCGCGACTACGTGAAGATCCCGCCCGCCTGGCTCGACGGCGGCAACTGGAAGTTCATCCTCGGCACCGACGAAGCGGGCCGCGACATGCTGTCCCGCCTGATGTACGGCGCGCGCCTGTCGTTCTGGATCGGCTTCGTCTCGGTCGTGCTGGCGCTGATTCCGGGCGTTGTGCTCGGGCTGATTGCCGCTTTCTTCGAGAAGTGGGCCGATACGCCGATCATGCGCATCATGGACGTGCTGCTCGCGCTGCCCTCGCTGCTGCTCGCAGTGGCGGTGGTGGCGATCATCGGTCCGGGGCTCTTCAACACGATGTTTGCTATCGCAATCGTGGCGTTGCCGGGTTATGTCCGTCTGACGCGGGCCTCGGCGCTTGGCGAGTTGCAGAAGGAATACGTGACGGCCTCGCGCGTGGCAGGCGCCGGCACCTTGCGCCTGATGTTCTCGCAAGTGCTGCCGAACTGCACCGCACCGCTGATCGTGCAGGCCACGCTCGGTTTTTCCTCGGCGATTCTCGATGCCGCCGCGCTCGGCTTTCTCGGCCTCGGCGTGCAACCGCCGGCGGCGGAGTGGGGCGCGATGCTCGCGTCGGCACGCGACTACATCGATAACGCCTGGTGGATCGTCACCTTGCCTGGCCTCGCCATCGTGATCTCGGTGCTGGCGATCAACCTGCTCGGCGACGGGCTGCGCGACGCGCTCGACCCCAAACTGAAGCGGATGGCATGACATGAGCAACTTACTCACCATCCGCAATCTGGCGGTTAACTTCAACGGCCTGCCGGCTGTCGACCGCATTAACCTGGACGTGGCGCCGGGCGAAGTCGTCGGCGTCGTGGGTGAATCGGGCTCGGGCAAGAGCGTGACGATGATGGCCCTGATGGGCCTGATCGACGCACCGGGCAAGGTCAGCGCCGACGAGGTCACCTTCGACGGCAAGGACCTGCTGAAAGCCTCGCCGAAGGAACGCCGCAAGATCATCGGCAAAGACATCGCGATGGTGTTCCAGGACGCCCTCACGAGTCTGAATCCGAGCTACACCGTCGGCTATCAGATCAAGGAAGTGTTGAAGCTGCACGAAGGGCTGCGCGGCGCCGAGCTGCACAAACGTGCGCTCGAACTGCTCGACCAGGTCGGCATTCCCGATGCGAAGAATCGGATCATGTCGTTTCCGCACCAGATGTCGGGCGGCATGAACCAGCGCGTGATGATCGCGATGGCGGTGGCCTGCAATCCGAAGCTGCTGATTGCCGACGAGCCGACCACCGCTCTCGACGTGACGATCCAGGCGCAGATCATGGAACTGCTGGTGAAACTGCAGAAAGAGCGCGGCATGGCGCTCGTGCTGATTTCGCACGATCTGGCCGTGGTCTCCGAAGTGGCGCAGCGCGTGGCGGTGATGTATGCGGGCGAGGTGATCGAGACCAACAAGGTGCCCGATATCTTCGCTGCGCCGCATCACCCCTACACGGAAGCGCTGCTGGCGGCGATTCCCGAGCACAATGTCGGCGCGGTGCGGCTGGCGGCGTTGCCGGGCATGGTGCCGGGCCGCGACGACCGGCCCAAGGGTTGTCTGTTCGCGCCGCGCTGCAAATACGTGGTGGATGATTGCACCAAGGCGCGCCCAGAGCTTGCCCCGCTCGCGGGCCATATCGAGGCGACCAGGGTACGCTGTATCAAACCGCTGAATCTTACCGGCGATGCCAACGTCCACACTCAGGGAGGCGCACGATGAATGCAGTACCCGAAACGCGCCGCCAGGCGAGTCAGACGGGCGACCACGTGCTGGTCGCCGACCAGTTGGCGCGGCACTACTCGGTGCGACGCGGCATGTTCGGCCATGGCACCGTCAAGGCGTTGAACGGCGTGTCGTTTTCGCTCGATCGCGGCAAGACGCTCGCGGTAGTCGGCGAATCCGGCTGCGGCAAATCGACGCTCGCGCGTCAGTTGACCATGATCGAAGCGCCGACGGCCGGCCGTCTGATGATCGACGGCGAAGACGTGGCCGGTGCCGATCACACGCGCATCGCCGCGCTGCGGCGGCGCGTGCAGATGGTGTTCCAGAACCCGTTTGCGTCGTTGAATCCGCGCAAGACCGTCGAGCAGACGCTCGGCGAGCCGCTCGCCATCAACACCCAGTTGAGCCCGACCGAACGCGCCGAGCGGATCGCGCAGATGATGCGCACCGTCGGCCTGCGGCCGGAGCACGCCAAACGCTATCCGCATATGTTCTCGGGCGGTCAGCGGCAGCGCGTGGCGATTGCGCGGGCGATGATTCTCGATCCGCAGATCGTCGTGGCCGACGAACCGGTCTCCGCACTCGATGTGTCGATCCAGGCGCAGATTCTCAATCTGTTCATGGATCTGCAGGAGCAGTTCAAGACCAGCTACGTGTTCATCTCGCACAACCTCTCGGTGGTGGAGCACATTGCCGACGACGTGATGGTGATGTACTTCGGCGGCGTGGTCGAACTCGGCGACAAGAAGCGGATTTTCTCGAATCCGCGCCATCCCTACACGCGGGCGCTGATGTCGGCGACGCCGTCTATCTTCGAAGCGGATCGCAGCATCAAGATCAAGCTGCAAGGCGAGATGCCCTCGCCGCTCAATCCGCCCTCGGGCTGCACGTTTCATCAGCGCTGCCCGTATGCGATCGAGCGCTGCCGCAGCGAGGAACCGAAGCTGCGTGAAGTGGATGGACGTCAGGTGTCGTGCCACCGCGCCGAGGAGGTGGGGGACGTGGATGCCTGAAGCGTTGGCGGCGCGTCGTCCTGCGCGCCGCCTGCGTGAAGGCGGCTGTCACACCGTTTTCGCGCGGCGCTGGCGAGCGTGGCTGCCAGGTTGTGCCATGCTCGCCAGCCTCTCTTTCGGTCCTGTCTGGCCTGTCGCCACGGCGTATGCTGCGGGCGCGGCTGCGACTACCCCGGCGCAGAGCGGCCGGCCGGCCTTGCCGGTTCCCGCCGCGCCTCTTCCACAAAGTTCGCCAGCTCAGCCGCGTGCGACTTTGCCTGGTTTCAATCCGCCGCGGTATTCGTCGAGCACGACGACGGGCGGTCCGGTGCGCACGCAGCCGGCGCGCATGCCGTTCTATGTCGCGACGCGCGGCACCACCACCATCTACATACTCGGCACGCTGCATGTCGGCGATCCGGCCGACTATCCGCCGAACCAGCCGTTCCGCCCGCAGATTCTGGCCGCGCTCGCCGCTTCCCCGACGCTGGCGCTGGAACTCTCACCTGACGATCTGCTGGTGTCGCAGGACGATGTGTCGAAATACGGCGTGTGCCGCAGCGAGTGTCTGCCGACGTATTTGCCGGAATCGCTATGGCACAAGCTAGAAGTCCGCTTGCGCGACAATCCGGCGGCGCTCGATGAAATCAAGAGAATGCGGCCGTGGCTCGCTTCGCTGCTGGTCGAAACCTACGATTCCCTAAGTGCGGGGCTGCAGACCGAATACGGCACCGAGGCGCAGTTGCAGAACGTTTATCTGCGCACGCGCGGCAAGATTGTCGGGCTCGAGACGCTTGGCGAGCAGATGCGCTCGTTCACGAGCCTGTCGTCTGCGCAGCAGCGTGAGATGCTGGCGCAGGACCTGGTGCAGACGCCGGCTGAAAACCTCGCCGATGTGCAGACCTTGCACCGGCTCTGGCGGGTGGGGGATGCGGATGCGATTGCGGCGTGGCAGGCCGCCAAGTCGGAAGTGCTGGCGCGCAACAAGCGGGTGTCCGATTCGATTGACAACAAGATCGTGTATGAACGGAACCGGCGTTTCGTCGCGCGGATGCTGTTGATTGCCGGGCCGAACAAGCCGGTGTTCGTGGCAGTCGGGGCGCTGCATTTGGGTGGGCCGAAGGGCGTGCTGCAGTTGTTGCGGCAGCATGGGTTTGTGGTGGAGGCGGGGTGAGGGGGCTGGGCTTGCGCTCGCCGCAGGTTCTCCGTGCCGCCCGTAGCTGATCCTGCGGCGGTTTTGCCTTTACTGTTTCTTTCCCTGCCGCAGCGCCTCAACGACGCTCTTCACCAGTGGCTTCCAATCCCCCAGCACACCCTGCCTGAACAACCGCGCGGCCGGATACCACGGCGAATCGCTGCGGCGCTCCAGCCAGCGCCAGTCCGAGTTGGCCGGCAGCATGATCCATACAGGCTTTCCTAGTGCGCCCGTTAGATGCGCGACGCCCGTATCGACGGCGATCACCTGATCCAGATTCATCACCAGCGCGGCCGTCTCCGTGAAATCGTGCAGTTCGGCGCTGAAGTCGTATGGCCGGAACGCTTCAGGTGCCTCGACGAGTTGCGCCTCGGCTGGGCCCTTCTGCAGCGAGAACCACGCGATATCCTTCAGCTCGCCCAGCGGCGCGAGATCCGCGAAATGCATCGAACGATAGCGGTCGTTGCCGAACGTCGGACTGCCAGCCCACACCAGACCGACCTTGCGTCGTGAACCTGCCACGCTCGCCACGCGCTCACGCCACGCTTGCACTTTGGCCTCGTCGGCGAACAGATACGGCACGTCAGCGGGAATCGTCGCCACCTCGGTGCCGATGCATGACGGCACGCTCATCAGCGGCGCCCAGAAGTCGTAACGACCTTCGGCTTTGCCGCTCCACGCGCGATGCACCCCGGGCACACGCTCTGCGAGCGGCACAAGCGGCTCGCGCACGCAAACATCGACTTCAGCACCAAGCTGTTCAAGCACGCGTGCAAAGCGCAAAAACTGCAACTGATCGCCGAACCCCTGGTCGCCAACCAGCAGGATGCGGCGGCCGTCGAGCGGCTCGCCATGCCATTCCGGCACGCCTTCCACGGCAATCGCGGCATAGTCGAGCGGGCGCCAACGCTTCGCAAACTCCGCCCAGCCTTGCGCGTAATCGCCGCGCTTGAGCAGCAGCCACGCAAGGTTCTGATGAGCGTCGACATAGCCCGGGTCGATCTCCAACGCGCGGCGGTAAAACACTTCCTCTTCGTCGAGCCGCCCTTGTGCGCCAAGCGAGCCGCCGAGGCACACCAGGTTGGTCGGGTTCGGCTTGAGCGCAACCGCGTAGCGGTACTGTTGCTCGGCTTCGGCGTAGTTGCCGAGCTTGCCGATCGCGCTGCCCAGATTGACATGCGCATTCGCAAAGCCGGGTCGAAGCTCGATGGCGCGCCGAAAGCGTGCGATAGCCGCTGCGCTGTCGCCTTTGGCGTTCAGCGCATTGCCGGCACTGAAGTGGGCCTCGGCGGAATACGGATCGAGCGCGAGCGCCTGTTCGTAATACTCGAGCGCCTCGTCGTAGCGCTCGAGTTTGGCGAGCGCGGTGCCGAGGTTCAGATGCGCGTCCACCGATAAAGGTTGGAGCGCGATGGCCTCGCGATACTGACGCACCGCGCCTTCTAGCTCGCCTTGCGCCTGCAGCGTGACGCCGAGGTTATTGCGCGCGTCGGCGAACTTGGGATGCAATTGCAGTGCTTGCCAGTAGCACCGCTCGGCCTCGTCATGCTGGCCGAGCGCCGCGGCCACCAGGCCACGGTTGCTCCAGCACACGGCGTCTGCAGGCTCCAGTTCTAGCGCCTGATCCAATAGATCGGCAGCGGCTCTATGAGCGCCCCGCTGATGCTGCAGCACGCCGAAATAGTGCAGCGCTTCGGCTTGCCGCGGATCGATTGCCAGGGCTTCCTGGTAGAGCGGTGCGGCCTGATCGAGCTGGCCTGCGCGATGCAGATCGAACGCGTGGGCTAGCACGGCGGCGAGGTAGGACGGTGCGGCCGCGTCGTGGCGTGCGTCACCGCTATGAAGATGCTGTTCCATGAAGAACCCGCTTGAGAGCGTCGGCGCGCCCGTCTTGCGCGCGCCGGCTGGTGGATCGGATAACGTCCACCAGCTTATGTCTCAAGCTTTTCCGGTTCGATCAGACACATCCTAATTTTCCGCGACAGGGCGTCACGGTATGGGGTTGCGCGGGACCTTGCTATCGCAAAATCGCCGTGTCCGGTGCCGCCTCCGGGATTGCATCCGGTCCTGCGCCCGTGACTGCGCCGACGCGGACGCAGCCATGTCCTACAGAAACATCAGGAAATTCAGCAGGAAAATATTCACCACCAGCAGCGACAGCGCCGTGGGCACCTGCACCTTGATCACCGCGTTCTTGTCCGGCAGTTCGAGCAGCGCGACCGGCACCATGTTGAAGTTCGCGGCCATCGGCGTCATCAGCGTGCCGCAGTAGCCCGAGAACATGCCGATCGCCACCATCACCGCCGGGTTGCCGTGGAACACGCCGACCAGAATCGGTACGCCCACGCCACCCGTCATCACCGGGAATGCAGCGAAGCCGTTGCCCATCACCATCGTGAACACCGCCATGCCGATGCAGTACACGGCCACCGCGACGAACCGGTAGTCGAGGTTGATATAGGCGGTCGTCACGTGTGCGACGGCCTTGCCGACGCCCGCGTCGGAGAACACCAGACCGAGCATGCCGAGCATCTGCGGCAGCACGGCGGCCCACGACAGCGCATCGACGAGGCGGCGTGCTTCCTTCATCGATTGACCGACCGTGTCGCGCGTCATCACGCAGGCCACCGCGAGGGCGATGATGCAGCCGATGCCGAAGCCGATCAGCGTGACGTTCTTTTGCTCAATCAGCGGCGTGCCACCGAAAATCAGATGGCTTGCCGCCAGCGTGATCACGACGGTGACGACCGGAATCGTCAATGCTGGAATGAACAGCTTGTTGCCGAGGCGCGCCGCGCTCGCCTGACGAGCCTCCAGCGACAGCACCTTGGGTTTGGCCGCCGTCACGCCGCCGAACCCGGCGATCAGCGCCATCGCGATCACCAGCACGCCGACCACGGAAGGCGGCACCAGATCGCCGGCCAGGAAGATCAGCGCATACAGGATCCAGAAGCCGCCGGCGGTCAGACGGCGCGGGTGGTCTTTGTCGGTGAGGATCATGCCGCCGATGATCAGCAGCACGATGCCGAGCAGCCAGAACAGGTAGTTGATGGTGAGCGTCATGCCTTGTCTCCTGTCGCGGACGGGCTCTGCGTTGCCGCTTTCGCTGCGGCGTTGCCGCGCAGTTCGCGGTCGAGCCTGCGATCGAGCAGGTACAGGCGGAAGCCGTGAATCAGGAACGCGCAGATCGCGGTGGGGATGCCCCAGACGGCCACGTGGATCGGTTCGACCTCGATGCCTGCTTCGCGCAGGAAAGTGGTCATCAGCACGATTGCGCCGAAGGCGACGAAGATGTCCTCGCCGAAGAACAGGCCGACATTATCGGTAGCGGCGGCGAACGCGCGCAGGCGGTGGCGCACTGCATCGGTGAGCTTGCCGTAGCGGCTTTCGGCGGCGCCCTCGGTCATCGGCGCGATCAGCGGACGCACCATCTGCGGATGGCCGCCGAGGCCGGTCAGGCCGACCGCCGCCGTCAGTTCGCGCACCAGCAGGTAGACGATCAGCAGGCGCCCGGCTGTGGCCGCCTTGATGCCGGCGATCCACGTCTGCGCTCGTTCGCGCAGCCCGTGCCGTTCGAGCAGACCGATCACCGCCAGCGGCAGCAGGATGATCAGCGGGATATTGCGCGTCTTGATGAAACCTGTGCCGATAGCGGCGAGGATTTTCTCGGGTGGAAAGTGCGCGGCCAGCGCGGTAATGATCGCGGCGGCGGCCACGATCAGCATTGGATTGAAGCGCAACACAAAACCTACGATGATCACGGCCACGCCTATAAGCGGCCATAGATTGACTGCTGTCTGCATCAGGATCTCCAAACAGGGTTGCTAACCTTGCCGCTGATGGCGGCTAACGTGAGGCGGCGTCGGACTATGCCCTGTGCCGTCTTGCTGTGCGCGGCTCTGGATGGCCGCGTCAATCCACTGCAATTGCCTTTGCTTTTACATCCACGTCTGCGTCTGCGTCTGCTACTGCCTGCTCTGCTGCGGGTACGGCTTCGTGTACTGCGGTTTCGTCTACTACTGGTTCGTGCTGAGGCTGCTGCCCAGGTTGGTGCTTAAGGTGTTGCTTAAGGCGTTGCTAAGGACGCGCTCCTGGTCCTGTCTCAGGCCTTGTCCGGATTTGCGACGTACTGCACCTGGCAAACGCCCCGCGCGAGGCGGGGCGTTGCGTACTCCGTGGTTGACCGTCGCGCGGCTCGCTCAGGCTCAGGCGCGCGCGGCGTTGGCCGCGTGAACTTCGATGCCGGCGTCTTCGAGCGCGCTGCGGATACGACGCGCAAACGCCAGTGCATGCGGACCGTCGCCGTGCAGGCAGATGGTCTGCGCGTTGAGCGGCACCCAGCGGCCGTCGACGGCTTGCACGCGTTGCTCGCGCACCATCGCGAGGGTGCGTTCGAGCACCTCGTCTTCGTCGTCGAGCAGTGCGCCCGGCTCCTTGCGCGGCACGAGCGAGCCGTCGGCGCGATAGCCGCGATCGGCGAACACTTCTTCGATGGCGATCAAACCGGCTTCGCGGGCGGCGGTCACGAGGCCGCTATTGGCAAGCGCGAACACCGCCACCGACGGATCGAAGTCGTGCACCGCGGAGACGATTGCATCGGCGATCTTCGGGTCGCGCGCGGCCTGGTTGTAGAGCGCACCGTGCGGCTTGACGTGCGCGATACGCCCGCCTTCAGCCTGGGCAATCGCCGAGAGCGCGCCGAGCTGGTACAGCACGCCCGCGTAAATCTCGCTGGCGGGCAGGTCCATTTCCTTGCGGCCGAAGTTCTCGGGGTCGTTGAAACTCGGATGCGCGCCAATCGAGACGCCTTTCCGGACAGCCCAGCGCACGCAGTCGTGCATCGCATTGGCGCCGCCCGCGTGCCAGCCGCACGCAATATTGGCCGAACTGACGAGGTCGAGCAGCGCCTCATCGGAGCCACAACCCTCGCCGAGATCGGCGTTCAAATCGATTTCCATAATTTCCTCTACTGGGTCTTACAACGCTGCTACCGCCGGTTGGCGTGCGCAGCGCTCTTCATGCATCGCGATTGCGGCATCGATCTGCCGCAAATACGTTCTTTCTTCAACTAACGCCTGACGCGCCTCGTGAGGCGTGGTCGGGATGAAACGGATCGCACCGTTCAGGCGCACCTGGGCGAGCTTCCACAGATCGGCCTGAATTACCGCGCCGATCTTCGGATAACCGCCGGTGGTCTGCGCGTCGCTCAGCAACACGATCGGCTGGCCGTTCGGCGGCACCTGGATCGTGCCCGGCACGACGGCGTGCGAAAGCAGGTCGGTGTTGCGCGTGCGTTTGAGTTCGGTACCGGCGAGCCGGTAGCCCATGCGGTTGCTGTTGGGCGTAACGAGCCATTCGTCCGACCAGAACGCCTCTTGAGCGGCAGCCGGGAATTGCTCGTATTCGGGTCCTTGCAGCACGCGGATCGGCACTGCCCAGGCGACGCCGGACGGATGCCGGCCGCGCCGCAGCGGCTCGTGGACCAGCACGAACTTGCACCAGGCCGGCGCCTTCACGCCGAATTCGGGCGACTGCGGACTAAAGCCGCTGCCGGCGCGCGCCGACGGCACGCCAACCGGCAGACGGTCGCCGTCGCGCAGGGCACGGCCGCCGAGGCCGCCAAATTGTCCGGCAAGGTCGGTGCTGCGCGAGCCGAGCATGGGCAGCACGTCGATGCCGCCGGCGATCGCGACGTAGCCGCGCATGCCGCGCTTCGCCGCTTGCAGTGTCAGTTCCTGGCCGGCTTGCACCGGCAGGCTCCACCATGAATAGACCGGTTTGCCGTCGAGCGTGGCGCCGAATTCGGTGCCGGTGATCGCGATCCGGGTGGCGCGAGGAAAGCGTAGCACGGTCGGCCCAAACGTGACCTCGAGCCCGGCAGCGTCCGGCCGGTTGCCGACGAGACGGTTGCCCACCTCAAGCGACAGGCGGTCGAGCGCGCCGCCCATCGCGACGCCGAGGTGCCGGTAGCCATGCCGTCCAAGATCCTGAACCGTGGTCAGGAGACCCGCGCGAATGACATCGATCATGCGTCGATCCCCGCAACGGTGAAGCGCACCCGGTCGCCTGGCTGCAGCAGGGTGGGCGGGGTACGGGTGGGGTCGAACAAGGGCGCCGGGGTGCGGCCGATCAGTTGCCAGCCGCCCGGCGAGGTGGCCGGATAGATGCCAGTCTGCTCGCCGCCAATCCCCACCGATCCCGCCGGCACTTCGAGCCGCGGCGACGCGCGGCGCGGCGTATGCAGCGCTTCTTCGAGGCCGCCCATATAGGCGAAGCCGGGCTGGAAGCCGAGGAAGAACACCACATATTCACCGGCCGTATGCCGCTGGACCACTTCTTTGACCGACAGGCCGGTGTGACTGGCCACGACCTGCAGGTCAGGACCGAACTCGCCGCCGTACTGCACCGGAATCTCGACTTCGCGGCCGGCGGCCGGCGCGTCGCCGCTGGCGTCCCACGCGGCCTGCAACTGGTTGGCGAGCGCGGCGCTATCCGCCTCCAGCGGATCGAACACGATGGTCAGGTTGTTCATGCCGGGCACCACCTCGAGCACGTGCGGCCAGTTGCGCGCCGCCGCGGCAGCGGCCCAGACGCGCTGCTGGCAGGCGAGTGTGGCCGGCGCGGGCGCCTCGCAGACGAGCGCGGCGTCGCCGAACTGAAAGATTCGTGGTTGGGTCATCGCTGCTTCATTCGGGTCGGAGAACCTTGCAAAGGTGCCAAAGTGGAACTGCACCGCTCATGACTGGTTATCGGCGCCAGGAACGCTATCTGTGATGCATAGAGTACATTCTCTATAAAATATCGACAATTTATCAATAAGAGTTTTTTCCAGGCATCGCTTTTGGGGCGCTCGGCGTACACTGCGCTCTCAAGAAAATGCCGGACCACCCCAGCTTTTGTCTGCCAATTGCCTGCTGTTTTGCCCACCGTTTCGCCTGCCGTTTGCTTGCGGTGAGGCTGCGGGCTTGGGGACTTCACTTTCATTCGTGTAGCGAGAACACCTGTCATGTCGCGCCAACCGACCAAAATCGTCTCCTCGGAACATCTCGTGTCTGAATCGAGCGCGGAGCTGTCCGAGCTGGAGTACGGGCTCATCATGGCGAGCAACGCATTCAACCGCTGGATGGTGCGATGCATGTCGGCCGCGGGCGAAAAAGACATGACCGCCATCGAGGTGTCGCTGCTGCATCACGTCAGCCATCGCGAGCGCCGCAAGAAACTCGCCGATATCTGCTTCGTCCTCAACATCGAGGACACCCACGTCGCCACTTACGCGTTGAAGAAGCTGGTAGCTAGAGGGTATGTAAAAAGCGAAAAGACCGGCAAGGAAGTGTTCTTTTCGGCCACGGAGGCTGGGCGCAATCTCTGTCTCAAGTACCGTGAGGTGCGTGAGAGCTGTCTGATCGCCACGCTCAGGGAGAGCGGTCTGACGAATGAGCAGATCGGCGAGGCCGCGCAACTGATGCGCAACGCCTCGGGACTGTACGACACGGCGGCGCGGGCGGCAGCATCGCTGTGATGCCTGGCCGGCTGGCTGGTTCGACCCCCGGCGCTGGTTGTGCCGTGGTGCTCTGGCTACGCCGGCAGGGGATAGCTGGCGGCTTCGGTGACGATCAGGTCGAGCGGGATGTCGTGGGCTTCGCGTTGTAGCACGTCGGTGCGGCAGGCTTCGTAGGCGACGCCGACCGTGACCGGACGGGTCGCACCGGGCCATGTCGCCAGCGTGCGATCGTAATAACCACCGCCGTAGCCGAGCCGGTAGCCGGCGGCGTCGAAGCCCACGCACGGCACGAACAGCAGGTCGGGCGTGACGATCACCTCGGTAGCGGGTTCGGGAATCCGGTGGTGGCCGATCTTCATCGGCGTGTCCGGCGCCCATGCGTGGAACTGCAGGGCCTCGCCGCGGTTTCTGACCACCGGGAGACTGGCTTGCCGGTGCGCGCCAAGCGCAAGCCAGATGGCGATTGCCGCGCGCGCGTCGAATTCGCCCGGCAACGGCCAGTAAAACCCCACACAAGCCGGTTCATGAAGCTTCAATGCGTCGAGCAGGCGGCGGCTCAGCGCCTCCTCGGCGGCCGGCTCGAGAGCCGCTTGCAGACGTGCTTCCAGCAGCCTTTTTCGGAGCGCGTTTTTCGATTCCGGAAGGGGGTTGCGTGCTATGCTTGGGCTCAATTCGCGCTCCAGAAACAACGATGTCAAAACGCCTCTTTCGAGTATATCGCGCGGTCGGTCTTGCGCTCGCCGCTGCGGCACTCGTCGCGTGCAGCACGGCCTCCGCAGTGAAGCCTGTTCCGCTTTCGCAACTCTCCAACGACGATCAGATTTTCGTGCAGCTGCGCGAAGCGGCGCGCAATAACGACATTGCGCGGACGGCCCAGCTAGCGGCGATGATTCCGGACTATCCGGCGCCGGGGTATGTGGAGTACTTCCAGCTCAAGCCGCAGTTGTTCGATTCGACCGGGCATGCGAACGTCGACGCGCCGGACGCGCCGGTGCTGTCGTTCCTGCAGAAGTACGACGGCCAGGCGATTGCCGACCGGCTGCGCAACGACTATCTGGTGGTGCTCGGTGCGCGTCACGACTGGAATAACTTCGACCAGCAATACGCGCGCTTCGTGCTCAACGACGATACGCAGGTCAAGTGCTATGCGCTCGAATCGCGTGCGGCGCACGGCGAGAACGTGGCGGACGCGGCGCGCGCGCTGCTGGTCGATCCGAAATGGTATGGCGACGGCTGTATCGATCTCGTCACCGCACTTGCCGTGAACCAGCAGTTCAGCTCGGACGACGTCTGGCAGCAGATCCGCCTTGCCTACGAACAGAACTACACCAGCACCGGCAGCAAGCTGGTCGACGCGCTCGGCAACCAGCGCCCCGA
The DNA here is from genome assembly GCF_900100735.1 of Paraburkholderia phenazinium. Classification (GTDB taxonomy): domain Bacteria; phylum Pseudomonadota; class Gammaproteobacteria; order Burkholderiales; family Burkholderiaceae; genus Paraburkholderia; species Paraburkholderia phenazinia. The sequence goes on from NZ_FNCJ01000001.1 coordinate 643,767, forward strand.
CCCGGTGCTGTTCGATCAGGCGGCGAGCACGCCGCCGTTGCTGCTGGCGCGCGGCGTCGGACCCGATACGCAGTCGCATCAACTGGCCCTGCTGGCGATCACGCGGATGGCGCGCAACGACCCGGCGATGGCCGCGGCGACCTTCGCATCGGTGGCGCCGTCGTTGAGTTCGCCGGAGCGCGCGATCGGCTGGGGCACGATTGCCTACCAGGCGGCTGCCAAGCAGATGTCGACCGCAGTGGACTGGTACCGGCTGTCGGCGAATGCGCCCCTGTCCAATCCGGCTTACGAATGGCGTACGCGTAGCGCGCTGCTGGCCGGCGACTGGACGATGGTGCGCTGGTCGATCGAGCAGATGCCGGCCGCGCTGCGCAGCCAGCCGTCCTGGGTCTACTGGCACGCTCGCGCGCTGAAGGAAGCGGGCAACACGGTTCAGGCCAACCAGGAATTCGAATCGATCGCGCCGGGCTATAACTTCTACGGGCAACTTGCCTCGGAGGAACTGGGCCAGAAGATCACCGTGCCGCCGAAGACCACTGTGTCGGACGCCGAAGTGCAGCAAGCGGCCAATACACCGGGCTTCGCGCTCGCCCAGCGCTTCTACCAGCTTAACCTGCGGCTCGAAGGCAACCGCGAGTGGAACTGGCCGCTGCGCACCATGAGCGACCGCCAGCTGCTGGCCGTCGCCGAGTACGCGCGCCGTATCGAACTGTATGACCGCACCGTCAACACAGCCGACCGCACGAAGGCCGAACACGACTTCTCGCTGCGCTACCTGTCGCCGTTCCGCGATATCGTCGAGCGCGATGCGCAGTCCAACGGCCTTGATGTCGAGTGGGCGTATGGGCTGATTCGCCAGGAGTCGCGCTTCATCATGAATGCGCGTTCGGACGTGGGTGCAAGCGGCCTGATGCAGTTGATGCCGGGCACGGCGCAACTGGTGGCGAAGAAGATCGGCCTGGGCCCGATCTCGCGTGAGCAGATGAACGACATCAACACCAACATCCTGCTCGGCACCAACTACCTGTCGATGATCTACAATCAGTTCGATGGGTCAGCCGTGCTCGCCACCGCTGGCTACAACGCCGGCCCGGGCCGTCCGAAGGCCTGGCGCGAAGGGCTGGCACGCCCGGTCGAGGGAGCGATCTTCGCGGAGACGATTCCGTTCAACGAGACCCGCGACTACGTCAAGAATGTGCTGTCCAACACGGTCTACTATGCGGCACTGTTCGAAGGCCATCCGCAATCGCTGAAGGCGCGCCTGGGTTATATCGCGCCGTAAGCGTCGTGCCGCCGCGTCCCTCGCGGCGGCGCCTCACTCCAGCCGTTGCCGCGGCTTCCACCAGGGAGTCGGAAATGCGACATCAAGCCATTGCGATCATCGGCGGCTCCGGTTTTATCGGCAGCCATCTCGTCAACGCGCTCGTCGAACTCGGCAAAGACGTTCGCATTGCCACCCGCCGCCGCTACAACGCGCGCCACCTCACCCTGCTGCCCATCGACGTGATCGAAGCCGACGTGTTCGATCCGGTTCAGCTCGCACGTTTCGTCGAGAACGCCGACGCGGTGATCAACCTGGTAGGCACGCTGCATGACGGACGCGGCACGCCGTATGGTCCAGGATTTGCGAAGACGCACGTCGAGTTGCCGACGAAAATCGTCGCGGCCTGCGAAGGCAAGGGTGTGCACCGGCTGATCCATATCAGCGCGATCGGCGCCGACCCGAAGGGGCCGAGCATGTATTTGCGCTCCAAGGGCGACGGCGAAAAAGCCGTGCATGCATCGACGCTGGCGACGACGATTTTCCGGCCTTCCGTTGTGTTCGGTCCGGAGGACAGGCTGCTCAACCAGTTCGCGTTTTTGCAGCGCGTATTTCCGATGATTCCGCTGGCCTGCCCGGATGCGCAGTTCCAGCCGGTGTTTGTCGGCGATGTCGCGAAGGCCATCGTCAACGTGCTCGATCTGGACGCCGCGAGCGGCCGCACCTACGAACTGGGCGGCCCGACGGTGTATACGTTGGAACAACTGGTGAAGTATTGCGGCGAGGTGATTGGCCGCCATGCGCGGATCATCCGGCTGCCGGATGCGCTGGCGCGGCTGCAGGCGCTGACGTTCGAAATGGCGCCAGGCGAGCCGGTGATTTCGCGCGACAATCTCGATTCGATGACGGTGCCGAGCGTATTGAGCGGGCCGCTCGCGCCGGAACTGGGCATCGAGCCCGCCAGCATCGAAACGATTGCCCCCGTGTATCTGACCGGCGCGTCGTTGCGCTCGCGCTTCAATACGTTCCGCGCCAGCGCGGGGCGCTAAACCTATGTTTTCCTATCTTTTCTCTTTGACTGAAGCATGAAACTTCTGATCGGTGACAAGAACTATTCGTCGTGGTCGATGCGTCCGTGGGTGCTGTTGAAGCACTTCGGCATTCCGTTCGAGGAAGTGTGTATCGAACTGGGCGAACCCGGCACGAAAGCCGCGATCCTGACGCATTCGCCTTCGGGCAAGCTGCCTTATCTTTCCGACGACGACGGCCTCGCGGTATGGGATTCGCTGGCGATAGCCGAGACGCTGGCCGAGCGCTTCCCGCAGCACGCCCTCTGGCCTCGTGATCCAGTGGCGCGTGGCAAGGCGCGCAGCATCAGCGCCGAGATGCATTCGGGCTTTGGCGAACTGCGTACGAACATGTGGATGAACATCCGCGCATCGTCGTTCGCGGGCAAGGGCGCGACGCCTGGCACACTGGCCGATATCGCGCGTATCGAGGCGATCTGGAGCGGCTGTCTCGAGCAATACGACGGGCCGTTTCTGTTCGGCGAGTTCAGTATTGCTGACGCGATGTATGCACCGGTGGTGATGCGCTTCAACGCCTGGAAGCCGGCGCTGTCCGATACGGCAGCAGCTTACGCGCGGCGCGTGACAGAGTTGCCGGCCGTGCGAGCGTGGATTGAGGACGCACAGCGCGAGCCCCATGTGATCCCTGCTTACGATACGTGCGCATGAATATCTATGCAGTAGGCGGAGCGATTCGCGACGAGTTGCTGGGCGTGCCGGTTCAGGACCGCGATTACGTGGTGGTCGGCGCGACACCTGAGCAGATGGTGGCGCAGGGCTACCGGCCGGTCGGCAAGGATTTCCCGGTGTTCCTGCATCCGCAGACGCACGAGGAATATGCGCTGGCGCGCACCGAGCGCAAGACGGCGGCCGGCTACCACGGCTTCCAGTTCTTCTACGCCCCGGACGTGACGCTCGAAGAAGATCTGGCGCGACGCGATCTGACGATCAATGCGATGGCGCGTGAAGTGCGGCCGGATGGTTCATTAACTGGCCCCGTGGTCGACCCGTTCAACGGCCAGGCCGATCTGCAGGCACGGGTGTTCCGTCATGTGAGCGATGCGTTCCTGGAAGACCCTGTGCGGATCTTGCGGGTGGCGCGGTTTGCGGCGCGCTTCACCGATTTCACGGTGGCGCCGGAGACGATGGAACTGATGCGCAAGATGGTGAGCGCGGGCGAGGTGGATGCGCTGGTTGCGGAGCGGGTGTGGCAGGAGGTGTCACGCGGCTTGATGGAGCGACAGCCATCGCGGATGTTTGCGGTGCTGCGCGAATGCGGGGCGCTAGCGCGGATCTTGCCGGAGATCGATGCGTTGTACGGTGTGCCGCAGCGGGCGGATTATCACCCTGAGGTTGATACCGGGGTGCATGTGATGATGGTGGTGGATTACGCTGCGGCGCGGGGGTATGCGTTGGCGGTGCGGTTTGCGGCGCTCACGCATGATCTGGGCAAGGCGACCACGCCCGAGGATGTGTTGCCACGGCATATCGGGCACGAAGGACGCAGTGTGGATTTGCTGAAGCCTTTGTCTGAGAGGCTGCGCGTGCCGAATGAGTGCCGGGATCTGGCGGTTCTGGTTGCTCGGGAGCATGGGAATATTCATCGCGTCATGGAGACGGGGGCTGCTGGGGTTGTGCGGCTTCTTGAGAGATGTGATGCGATTCGGAAACCTGGGCGGTTTGCTGAGGCGTTGCAGGCATGTGAGGCGGATGCTCGCGGGCGGCTTGGGTTTGAATTGCGGGAGTATCCACAGGCTGAACGGCTTAGGGTCGCTCTTGTCGCTGCGCGGGCTGTTGATGCCGGGGCTGTGGCTAAGAGTTTTGCTGATCGGCCTGAGCTCATTAAAGATGCTGTGCAGAGGGAGAGGGTTCGGGCGGTGGCTACTGCACTTCAGGAGTAGCTTGGCGTTGCTCTTGCCTGCGGCGCCTTGGTTTTTGGTTGGTTTGCCTACGGTGTTGGCCTTTCCTTGTATTCTTAGTGGTCTATTAGGTTCGCCCCTGTGCGGGGCGGCACTTACTTTCTTTGCCGCCGCAAAGAAAGTAAGCAAAGAAAGCGGGCTCACACCGCCAGCTTGTAGTGAGCCATCTCGGTACACCTCCGGGAACGGCCCAAGACGAGACCTGCTCTCGCGCCACAAACGTTTGTGACAAGGGTGTCATCCGTTCCAGCGTTGCGCTACGCGCCCCGCCGAAGGGCATACCCCCTTCTGCAAACTCCGTAGGTATTCTAACTATCGTGGCTTACCCGTTTTCCCTTGCAAACCCAGCCGCGACGCACGTAGTGCGGAGTGGGGTGGATGAGCGCTGTGTCACTAACGTGGGAGATGCGAGGGCAGGTCTCGTCTTGGGCCGTTTCCGTTAGCAAACCTAGATGTCTCACTACGAGCTAGCGGAGTGAAGCCCGCTTTCTTTGCTTACTTTCTTTGCGGCGGCAAAGAAAGTAAGTGCCGCCCCGCACAGGGGCGAAGCTAATAGACCACTAAGAATACAAGGAAAGGCCAACACCGCAGGAACACAGCCCACCCGCCGGGAGGCAAAATCAAAAACCCAGCACTACAAAACCTTAACCAACAAACTCAAAACCATAGACAAAACAAGGGTGGACATAAACGGAAACGGATACTCCTTCCCAAACATCCTCAGAGTGACATCCCCGGGCATCCGCCCAACCCCAAACTTCCTGAGCCAAGGCCAACAACTCGACAAAATGGCCACGGCGACAAACGTAGTCAACAACCACCGAATCATCGCGATCCCCTAACGGAGTTGCAAACCGTAACTGCCCCTCAACCCGAACGGGTTCACAGCGTGTGCGTCCTATCCCCACTCGCAAACGCATCGAGTGTCTCCTCAATGCCCCGCGAAAACGCGATCACCTTGAACAACTCACCCATCTCCGCCTCGGACAACAACTTCTGCACCGCATTCGCCGCAGGCAAAAATCGCGCGGTATCGGTCGGGTCAATCTCCCCCAACACCTCTGTAATCCCCGCATTCAACAGAAACCGCGCCTGCGACGTATACCCCAGCAAATCTGCTCCAGTATCCACACCCGCCTCGGCAATCCCCGTAAACTCTACGTGCGCCGTAATGTCCTGCAAGCCCGGATACAAAAACGGATCGCCATGCGCACGGTGGCGGTAGTGGCACATCAACGTCCCCTGCTCACGCTGCGCGTGATAGTACTCATGCCGCGGAAACCCATAGTCGATCAGCAAAGCAGCGCCCCGCGTCAGCATCGTGCAGATGGTTCGCGTAAAAGCCCGCGCCGCTTCGTGCGTCTCCGTTACGTACGCGACGTCCATTTCCAGACTCGACAGAAATTCGACGTCCTGCGGCGCGCTCACCGGCCGGTCGGCAAAAGCGAACCCGTCGTCCCGAATCGTCACGCCGCGTTCCTGCCAGGCTCCGTCCGCATGCGCAAAGAGCCGCACCGGCATCGCATCCAGTACCTCGTTGCCGATCACCACGCCTTCGAATTGCTCGGGTAACGCATCCAGCCAGCGCACGCGCGCCGCGAGCGACGGCGCCTGCGCTTCGATCGTCTCGCGTTGCCGCTCACGCAATTCGCCCGATAAGTCCACGATCGAATAGGTCTCGAACGAGGCGCCCAATTCGTCCAGTGCGTTCAGCAGGCCCGCCGCCAGCTTGCCCGTGCCGGCGCCGAATTCCATCACGTGGCGTGTGCCGCTCGCTTCCAGCGCCTGCGCGACCGGTCGAGCCAGCGTAGCGGCGAACAGCGGCGACAGCTCCGGGGCCGTCACGAAGTCGCTGCCGTCCTCCGGACGGCGGCCGAATTTGATCGATCCGCCGCCGTAGTAGCCCAGCCCCGGTGCGTATAAGGCCTGCTCCATATAGCGGTCGAACGGCAGCCAGCCGCCAGCTTGCGCGATCTCCGTGCGGATCTGCGCAGACAGCGCTTCCGACTGCGCAAGCGCGCTCGGGCCGGGAGCAGGTAAACTATCGGGTTGGTGAGCTTTCGGATTCATCCGCATATTGTAAATGACCGTCCCCTCCGACACTTCCACTGTCCACGCCCGTTCGGCCGCTGTTCCGCGCGTCGTCCTGATCACCGGCGCCGCCCGGCGGATCGGCCGGGCGCTCGCGCTCGGCTTTGCCAGCCGGGGCTGGGACGTGGCTGTGCATTACGGAAAATCGCGGGCGGAGGCCGACGAGGTGGTGGCAGAAATCGCCGCCCTCGGCCGCCGGGCGGTCGCGCTGCAGGCGGATCTGGCCGTCGAGGCCGAGGTCGCCCGGCTCGTGCCGGAATGTACGGCAGCGCTCGGCCGGCCGGTGTGTATCGTCAACAATGCCTCCCAGTTCGACGAAGATACCGCCCGCGACGTCGGTTACGAGCGTTTGCTGACCCATACGGCCATCAATCTCGGCGCGCCGCTCGTGCTGGCGCGTATGCTGTACGAGGTCACGCCCGAAGCCGCCCGCAGCGACGAAACGCTGCGCGCCGTGGTCGTGAACGTGCTGGACCAGAAGCTGTACAACATGAATCCGGATTACCTGTCCTACACGCTGTCCAAGGCGGCGTTGCAGACAGCCACCGTTGCGCTGGCTCAGGCGCTGGCGCCGAAGCTGCGCGTGGTGGGCCTCGCGCCCGGCCTGACGTTGCAGTCCGGCGATCAGACCCCGGAAGGTTTTGCCGAAGCTCATCGTGTCACCCCGCTTGGCCGGGCGTCGCGGCCCGAGGATATCGTCGCCGCCGCGCTGTATCTGGCCGAGGCGGCGGGCGTGACCGGAACGACGCTGGTCGTCGACGGTGGTCAGCACCTCGTGCCGTCCCCCCGTGACGTGATGTTTTTGACGGGCGCCTGAATGCGCGCGGCCTGGGAAGGCCGTTGTGTCTTGATGCGCCCCCTTGCGTGCCCCGCACGCCTTTTTTGACTGGAACGACCATGTTTGCCGCTCTTTCGCACCCCCGGCTAGCCGATTGCCGCCGGCTTTTTCTGCGCAATTACGAAGTGCACATCAATATCGGCGTGCACGATTTCGAAAAGCGCGGCGAGCAGCGCGTCGTGATCAACGTCGAATTGTTCGTGCCGCTCGCGCTCTCGACCCCCGTCGAAGACAAGCTGCGCGAAGTCGTCGACTACGACTTCATGCGCGCCACCGTGGCGCGCCGCGTCGAACGCGGTCACATTCATCTGCAGGAAACGCTCTGCGACGACCTCGTGAGCGCGCTGCTCTCGCACCCGCAGGTGCGCGCGGCCCGCGTGTCGACCGAAAAGCCGGACGTCTATCCGGACTGCGACGCGGTCGGCGTCGAAGTCTTCCGTATCAAAGAGGATTGAGGCATGAACGCTCCTGACATCCTGAACGCCGGGACGGCTGAGACTCTCGCGGCCGGCGAGGGCGCCGCAGCGACCGCCGAACGGCCCGCCAAGCCCGCTCTGACGCGCCGCGAGCAGAAAGAAGCCTACGAGAACAACAAGCTTTTCAAGCGGCTCGCGCGTCTCGTCGGTCAGGCGATCGGTGACTTCAACATGATCGAGGAAGGCGACAAGGTGATGGTTTGCCTGTCGGGCGGCAAAGACAGCTACGCGATGCTCGACGTGCTGATGCGCCTGCGCGAACGCGCGCCGATTCATTTCGACATCGTGGCGGTGAACCTCGACCAGAAGCAGCCGGGCTTTCCGGAGCACGTGCTGCCGGAATACCTGAAGCAACTGGATATCCCGTTCCATATCGAGAACCAGGACACCTACAGCATCGTCAAGCGGCTGGTGCCGGAAGGCAAGACCACCTGCTCGCTGTGCTCGCGGCTGCGCCGCGGCATCCTGTACCGCGTGGCGGGGGAACTGGGCGCCACCAAGATCGCGCTTGGCCACCATCGCGACGACATCCTGCAGACGCTGCTGCTGAACCTGTTCTACGGCGGCAAGCTGAAGGGCATGCCGCCCAAGCTGCAATCGGACGACGGCAGGAATATCGTGATCCGGCCGCTCGCCTACGTGAAGGAGACCGATCTGGAGAAATACGCGGAGTTGCGCGAATTTCCGATCATTCCGTGCAACCTGTGCGGCAGCCAGCCCAATCTGAAGCGCGCGGAAATGAAGGCGTTGATCCGCGATTGGGACAAACGCTTCCCGGGGCGCGTCGAGAACATGTTCAACGCGCTATCGAACATCGTGCCGTCGCATCTGATGGATCACAAGCTGTTCCCCTTCGCCGATCTGCGCGCGACGGGCGAGGCCGATCCGCACGGCGATATCGCTTTCGACGAAGAACCGTGCTCGACCGGTTCCGACGAGGGCGCACCGTTCAATGGATCGAAGCCGATTTCCATCGTGCAGTTTGACGATCTTTGACGTAAGGTCGTTGCAGCATCGATAGGCCCTGCGAGCCCGGTGCCGCAGGGCTCGCAGGCCGCCGGCGCACGCCCGGCGGCCTGGTTTGCCGTGATGGGCCGCATGCTAGAATTGCAGGCTCCAAACTCGTCCCCTCGCCGACGCCATGAACATCGTAATTTTGGCGGCAGGCACCGGTAAGCGCATGCGCTCTGCGCTGCCCAAGGTGCTCCATCCCCTGGCTGGCCGGCCGCTCCTGTCTCACGTCATCGACACCGCCCGTACGCTCAAGCCTTCCCGGCTCGTCGTGGTGATCGGCCATGGCGGCGACGCTGTGCGCGCGGCAGTGGCCGCGCCTGACGTGCTGTTTGCCGTGCAGGAGCAGCAGCTCGGCACGGGGCACGCCGTCCAGCAGGCCTTGCCCTTGCTCGATCCCACCGTGCCGACGCTGGTGCTCTACGGCGACGTGCCGCTCACGCGGGCCAGCACGCTCAAGCGTCTGGTCGACAGTGCCGCCGAAGGTTGCTACGGCGTGCTCACCGTGACGCTCGACGATCCGTCGGGTTACGGGCGCATCGTGCGCGACCAGACGGGCTGCGTGGTGCGCATCGTCGAGCAGAAGGACGCGACGCCGGAACAACTGCGCATCGCTGAAATCAACACCGGCATTGTCGTGACGCCTACCGCGCAACTTGGCATGTGGCTCGCGGCGCTGAAGAACGACAACGCCCAAGGCGAGTTCTACCTCACCGATGTGGTCGAGCGTGCGATCGAAGCCGGTTTCGAGGTCGTCTCTGCGCAACCGGATGAAGAGTGGGAAACCCTCGGCGTCAACAGCAAGCAGCAGTTGGCCGAGCTGGAACGGGTGCATCAGCACAACGTCGCCGAAGCGCTGCTGGTGGCGGGCGTCACGCTGGCCGACCCGGCGCGTATCGACGTGCGCGGCACGCTCGAATGCGGCCGCGATGTCTCGATCGACGTGAACTGCGTGTTCGAAGGGCATGTGGCGCTCGCGGACAACGTGACCATCGGCCCGAACTGCGTGATCCGCGATTCGAAGCTAGGCGCGGGCACGCGGGTCGAAGCGTTCACGCATATCGAAGGCGCCGAAATCGGCGCGAACGTGGGGCTTGGACCGTATGCGCGGTTGCGCCCAGGGGCGTCGCTGCAGGACGAGTCGCATGTCGGCAACTTCGTCGAAGTGAAGAACGCCGTGATCGGCCATGGCTCGAAGGCGGGCCACCTGACCTATATCGGCGACGCGGATATCGGCGCGCGCGTGAACGTCGGCGCGGGCACCATCACCTGCAACTACGACGGTGCGAACAAGCACCGCACGATCATCGAAGACGATGTGTTTGTTGGCTCGGATACGCAGTTTGTCGCGCCGGTGCGCGTCGGCCGCGGCGTGACGATTGCCGCGGGCACGACGGTCTGGAAGGACGTCGCCGAGAACGTGTTGGTGCTGAACGACAAGACCCAGACGAGCAAGACGGGCTTCATTCGTCCGATCAAAAAGAAAAGCTGAAGGGCCTCCGGCGTGCGACCTCTGCACGCCTTGAAACCTCCCCCCTGCTAAGGATCAAGAATCTATGTGCGGCATTGTTGGCGCGGTTGCGCAGCGTAATATCGTTCCCGTCCTGATCGAAGGACTGCGTCGCCTCGAATATCGCGGCTACGATTCGTGCGGCGTCGCCGTGCTGGCCAATGGCGAACCGCAGCGCGCGCGCAGCGTCGCGCGGGTGGCGGATCTCGACGAACAGGTGCGCGAGAGCCACCTTGAAGGCACCACGGGGATTGCCCACACGCGCTGGGCGACGCACGGCGCGCCGGTCACGGACAACGCCCACCCGATCTTCTCGAGCAACGCGCTGGCGCTGGTGCATAACGGCATCATCGAGAACTACGAAACATTGCGCGAGACGCTGCGCGGCAAGGGCTACGAGTTCGTCTCGCAGACCGATACGGAAGTGATCGCGCATCTGGTGCATAGCCTGTATCAGGGCGATCTGTTCGCTGCGGTGCGCGCGGCG
>NZ_FNCJ01000001.1:654436-868734 GCF_900100735.1 Paraburkholderia phenazinium
ACACCCTAAGAAAACCAAGAAACCAAGGCGCCGCAGGCAAAAAAAATCAGCCCGCACTCCGTGCATTATGCGCAGTCAAAAATTTAATAAGCCCATCAACGCCACCCTTGGCAAGCTGATCAGCAAACTGAGTCTGATAAACCTGAATAAGCCAAGCCCCCATCATATCGATATCATAAATCTTCCAACCAGAATCGGTCTTCTCCATCCGATACCCAACGGCATCATCCCCGCCGTTGCTCAACACATGCGACTGCACAACAGCATCCTTCCCTCCCGCCGCCACACTCGCCTGAGCGAACTTAAAAGTGACATCCTGATCCCGCAGCTGCGCCAATGACGCAGCATAAGTCCTCACCAGCAACGTCTGAAACTGCTCGTACAACTGCTTCTGCTGCTCCGGCGTCGCCGTCGTCCACGCCTTCCCCACCGCAATGCGCGTCGTACGCTGAAAGTCGGTCGCAGGCACGAAATGTGTTTCCACCACCTGGGTGATTTTGCCCATGTCGCCGCTGCGCGCCGTTGGGTCGGCCTTCATCGCGCTGACCGTGCCCTCAACAGCGCTCTTCACCACCGCGTCAGGGGCAGCTTGCGCAAAAGCCGTAGTGGAAACCACCGCAGCCGCCAGAAAAGCAGACAGATAACGTTTCATAAGCTCATCAGGACAGTAAAAATGACCACTGGATGACCCGCTGGGCCACGCTGAAAGCCAGTATACCGATTTTGCACCTCCGTCCGTGCCCCACAACCTGAGCTAATCAGCCCCACGTCGGTATACTTATGCCCTTATGCCAAAAACGCCATCTGTGACAGGGCCAAACTCGCCTACATGCTGAAGTCATCTATCGTCCGTCTCGTCGCCTGGTCGGTGAGCCGCCCACTGCGCGTCATCGTGCTCTCCCTTATCCTCGCGGTCCTGAGTGGCTATTACGTTGCCGATCACTTCAAGATCAACACCGACATCAGCCGTCTCGTCGAAAACGATCAGGCCTGGTCCTCGCTCGATGACGCCATCGACCACGCGTTCCCGCAACGTGGCCAGACTGTCCTCGTGGTCGTCGAAGCGCAGGCCCCCGAATTCGCCGACGATGCCGCCAACGCCCTTACCGCCGCGCTCAAGAACCAGCCCAAGGAGTTCGTCGCCGTCACTCAACCGGCCGGTGGTTCGTTCTTCGAGCACAACGGCCTGCTGTTCCCGTCGCTGGATGAGGTGCAGTCCACCACCGGACAACTCGTGCAGTCGCGCCCGCTCGTCAACGCGCTGGCCAAGGATCCGAGCCTGACTGGTCTCGCCGGCGTCCTCAACACCAGCCTCCTGCTGCCCCTCCAGCTCGGCCAGGTCAAGCTCAGCGACATGAGCCGGCTGCTCTCGCAAAGCGCCACCGTGCTCGACCGCGTGCTCGCGGGTCAGCCTGCCGCCTTCTCGTGGCGCGCGCTCGTCGATAAGGACGTCGCCACCAACCCCGCCCGGGCCTTCATCACCGTGCAGCCGGTGGTCGACTATGGCGCGCTCGAGCCTGGCGCCCGTGCCTCCGCCGCCATCCGCGCCACCGCCGCGTCGCTCGACCTCGGCGCCCATTACGGCGCGTCGATCCGCCTGACCGGCGAACAGCCGCTCGCCGATGAAGAATTCGCCTCGGTGCAGGACGGTGCCGCGCTGAACGGCATCATTACCTTCGTCGTGGTTCTGGTGATCCTGTGGCTCGCGTTGCGCTCGGGTCGCATGATCGTCGCCGTGTTCATCACGCTGTTTGTCGGCCTCGCGATCACCGCCGCCCTCGGCCTGATGATGGTCGGCGCGCTCAACATGATCTCGGTCGCCTTCATGGTGCTGTTCGTCGGGCTCGGGATCGACTTCGGCGTCCAGTTCGGCGTTAAGTATCGCGAGGAGCGCTATCACGAGGAACGTCTGGCCGCCGCGCTCGTCAACACTGCGCACACCATCGGCGTGCCGCTGACGCTGGCTGCAGTCGCCGTTGCCGAGGCGTTCTTCTCGTTCCTGCCCACCGCGTACCGTGGCGTCGCGGAGTTGGGTCAGATCGCCGGCGTCGGCATGTTCGTCGCGTATCTGACCAACATGACGCTGTTCCCGGCACTCCTGAAGATCTTCAATCCGCCCGGTGAAGCCGGCGCGCCCGGGTTCAAGCAGTTGGCGCCCGTCGACGATTTCCTCGACCGCAACCGCAAGCCGGTCCTGATCGGCACCCTTGTAGTCGTGGTGGGCGCGCTGCCGCTGCTGACCCATCTGCGCTTCGACTTCAATCCGCTGCACCTGAAGGATCCGCATACGGAATCGATGGCGACCCTGCTCTCGCTCAAGGATTCGCCCGAAACCGCGGTCAACAACGTGCACGTGCTGGCGCCGTCGCTCGCGGCTGCGGATCAGATCGCGGCACGTCTGAAGAAACTGCCGGAAGTGGGCCGCGTGACGACACTGAGCACCTTCATTCCGACCGATCAGACGCAAAAGCTGCTCCTGATCAATAGTGCCGCGCAGCAGTTGCTGCCCGCGCTGACGCAGACGCCTGCGGCGCCGTCGAGCGATGCGTTGCGCGTCGCCGCATTGAAGCGGGTTTCGAACCAGCTGGCGCTCGCCGCGGAGGATCATCCGGGTCCGGGCGCCGCCGAAGCGCAGCACCTGTCGGCGACGCTGCAGAAGCTCGCCGCCGCCCCTGCCGCCACGCGCGACCGTGCCGAAACCGCCATGGCCGGCACGCTGAAGATTGCGTTGCAGCAACTCGCTTCGCTGCTGCAGCCCACCGAGATCACCCGCGCCACCTTGCCGCCTGAAATCTCGCGCGACTGGGTCTCGGCCGACGGCCGCGCGCTGGTCGATATCGCGCCCAAGGTCCTGCCGGGCGCCGACCCCGGCGACGATACGATGCTGCGCCGCTTCGCCCATGTGGTGAAGGCCACGGAACCGGGTGCGATCGGCGGCACGATCTCGATCCTGCATTCCGCAGACGTGATCATCAAGGCGTTCCTGCAAGCGGCCGGCTGGGCGCTCCTGACCATCACCATCCTGCTGTGGCTCGCGCTGCGGCGTATCAGCGACGTGATGCGCACGCTGATTCCGCTGCTGGTATCGGCGCTGGTGACACTGGAATTGTGTGTTGTGTTCGGCATGCCACTAAATTTCGCCAACATCATCGCGTTGCCGCTTATGCTGGGTGTAGGCGTCGCATTCAAGATCTACTTTGTCATGGCGTGGCGCAACGGGCAGACGGGCCTGTTGCAGTCGAGCCTTACCCATGCCGTGATGTTCAGCGCAGCGACCACCGCGACTGCGTTCGGGAGCCTCTGGTTGTCGCATCATCCGGGCACCTCGAGCATGGGGCGGCTACTCGCGCTATCCCTCTTCTGCACGCTAATCGGCGCCGTGGTGTTTCAGCCCGTCTTGATGGGTAAGCCGCGCGCGCGTCGCGCATCGAAAGAAAAGCAAGGAATCACGAAATGAAGATGCGAAACACCGCCATGGTCCTGCTCATGGCAGGCCTTGTGTCAGGGTGCGCGACGGGTCCCGACCGCAAGCCGGGCGACCCGCTGGAACCGATGAACCGGCAGATCTTCAAGTTCAACGACGCGCTCGACCGCACCATCGCGCAGCCGGTGGCGAAGGGGTATCAGAAGGTCACGCCGCAGCCGCTGCGCCAGGCCATCAGCAACTTCTTCTCGAACCTCGGCGATCTGGGCAACGCTGCGAACAATCTGCTGCAGTTGAAGATCACGGCTGCGACCGAAGACGTCATGCGCTTCGCGATGAACTCGACGTTCGGGATTGGCGGCCTGATCGACTTCGCCACGCCGGCCGGCTTGCCGAAACACCACGAAGACTTCGGCTTGACGCTCGGCCGCTGGGGCGTGCCGTCGGGTCCATACCTCGTGCTGCCGCTGTTCGGACCGAGTTCGGTGCGTGATAGCACCGGGTATGTGGTCGACTTCCGCTTCAACCTGACCCACTACATGGAACCGGCGGTGCGCAATCCGATGTATATCGCGCAGTTCATCAGCGCGCGCGCCGATCTGCTCGGCGCGTCCAGTCTGTTGGAGGCGGCTGCACTCGACAAGTACTCGTTCGTACGCGACGCCTACACGCAGCAGCGCCAGTCGCTGCTGCGCGGCTCCAGCTCGACGCCGGCGCCGCTGCCGAACTACGGCGACCCGGGTGCGGAAGGCGGCGCGAGCGCAGCGCCGGCGACGGGGGCATCGGGTGCTGCTGCATCCGGCTTGCCGGACTATAGCGATCCAGGCGATTCGTCGATGCCGGCGGCACCGGCTAACGGCGCTTCCGGTACCGAGCCTGCAGGCTTGCCGAACTACACCGATCCGGGCGATTCGTCGATGCCGGCGGCACCGGCCAACGGCGCGTCAGGTGCTGCACCGGGCGCTGCGGCGAGCCCCGCGGACAAGGGTCAAACAGCGCAAAGCGCAGAAGGCGCCAGTGCGGCGAAGGCAGCCAGCGCCCCGGCGGCGGCATCGGCAGCAGCAGCGGCGGCAGCCTCCGGCGCTGCGGTGCCGGTTCCGCTCAAACAGTAAGTAATCGCCGTCTGCTGCGCGGACAGCATGACACCGGCGCGACGGGGCATCACTCACTCGCCGCCCTGGCAAATGCAAAACAGCCCGGCCGGCAAACACCGGTCGGGCTGTTTCATTTTCAACGCTGGCTATGGCTGCAGCGCTCTAAACCCGAACCGCAATCAGTGCATCGTATCGGCTTCGAGGCGCGCCGCGACCGTTTCTTCGGCGCTCGCCACCGCCGGCGTCACCGCATCCGAGCCTGCGCGAAAGCGCTGGAACGCCTCGTCCGCGTAACGAATCTGCGTACGTCCGTGGGGCGCCGGTTCGCCGTTTTCGTCGAGATTTACGAACACCATCTTCTCAACCGTGAGGATGCTCTTGCGCGTGATCTTGTTGCGCACTTCGCAGCGCAGCGTAATCGAGGTGCGGCCGAAGTGCGTTGCGGTCATGCCCAGCTCGATGATGTCGCCCTGGCGCGCCGAGCTGACGAAGTTGATCTCCGACATGAACTTGGTCACCACACGCTGGTTGTCCAGCTGGCAAATCGCATAGATGGCTGCTTCTTCGTCGATCCAGCGCAGCAGGCTGCCGCCGAACAGCGTGCCGTTTGGGTTGAGGTCTTCGGGCTTGACCCATTTTCTGGTGTGGAAATTCATCTCGTATCCCGTCCGTGAGGTAGTGCGGGCCGGTGTCGCAACCGGAACCTAGGGTTAATACCTAGATTATACCAAATATAAGGGTTTTCCCTAGTCAACCAAAAAAGCCTGGAATGGGTCTTTGGGGTCGGTTCGGGCAGCCATCGCAAACTGCCCGCCTAAGCGCCCCTTTCAGCCCGCCCGTTGCAGTGCGCCGGCCGCAACCAGCGCATGTCGCGCCTGGACCAGCGCCGTGCGGGCGGCGCGCGCATCGGCGGCGACCCGCAGCAGCGGCCCGAGTTGGGAGGGTTGTTTCAGCAGTTCTCGCAGGATCGGCGCAATCGCGGTGCTGCCGTCGTCGCGCAAGCCGGCCGTGGCGGCCGACGGCAAGGTGCGCCACGCCGGATCGACAATCGCCCGGCAGACGGCGAACGGCACGCCCTGCGCGGCAGCGATGGCGCCGGCAATATGCGATTCCATGTCGACCGCGAGCGCGCCGCTCGACCGATGCAGCATGGCTTTGTCGTCGGCGCCCGTCAGCGGCTTCGTGACGCCGGCCACCAGACCGCGCCGCAAGCGTGCGCCGAGCGGGGTTGCGGCCAACGCCGCGGCCAGACGCTCCGACCAGAGCACGTCGGTGGCAAAGCGCCCGAGCGGACCTTCGACGGCATTGGCAATGATCACCGCGCCCGGCTCCAGATCGGGAGCAAGCCCGCCCGCCGTGCCGAAGCTGATGATGCCCGAGCAACCGCGTGCGAGCGCCGCGCTCAGCGCCCGTTCGAGCAGATCGGCGCGCGCCGCAAACACCACTTCAATGCCCTCACCGCGCACGATGCGCGCCTCGAAGGCCATGCCGGTGACGGCGATCACCGGCAAGCCACCGGACTGGGACGACGAAGACTGCCTGACGGCGGTAGAGCGGCTAGGCGTGGACACCATCACATCCCGACCACGACACGCGTCACGCCGTCACGCTTCAGTTGGCGGTAACGCGCCAGTGCCCAGAGCGGGAAGAACTTGCGGTAGCCGTGGTAGCGCAGATAGAACACGCGCGGGAAGCCGGTCGCCGTGAAGCGGGTTTCGTCCCACAGGCCGTGCTCCTGTTGCTCGCGCAGCAGATAGTCGACGCCACGCGCCACCGCCGGATGTTCGACCTCGCCCACCGCCATCAGCCCCAGCAGCGCCCAGGCCGTCTGCGACGCCGTGCTCGGGGCACGCTCGTAGCCGCGGTAGTCGAGCTTGTAGCTCGCGCCGTCCTCGCCCCAGCCGCCGTCTTCGTTCTGGATCGACACGAGCCACTGCGCAGAGCGCTTGATGCGCGGGTCGTCGTGCGCGATACCGGCCGCGTTCAACGCACAGAGCGCCGTCCACGTGCCGTAGATGTAGTTCATGCCCCAGCGGCCATACCAGCTGCCGTCGGACTCCTGCTCGTTGAGAATGTAGTCGTACGCACGGCGCGCCGGCTCGCTGTTGGCAGGGAATTCGCCGAGTTGCGCGAGCATCGACAGGCAGCGGCCCGACACGTCGGCAGTGGGCGGATCGAGCAGTGCGCCGTGATCGGAGAACGGAATATTGTTCAGGTAGTACTGGGTGTTTTCCGGTTCGAAGGCGCCCCAGCCACCATCGCTGCTCTGCATGCCGACCACCCATTCACGCGCGCGGGCAATCGCGTCGTCGTCCACGTTCGACTGCGTGAGCGCAGCCGAGCGGTTCATCGCCATCGCCACTACCGCGGTATCGTCGACGTCCGGATAGTACGGGTTCGCATACTGGAACGCCCAGCCGCCGGGACGCACGTTCGGACGGCGTGAGATCCAGTCGCCGCGCACGTCGAGAATCTGCAGCGGGCGCAGCCATTGCAGGCCGCGCTCGGCCGCCTGTTCGGCGCGCGGGTCGCCGGTTTCGAGCAGCGCGTGCGCCGCGAGCGAGGTATCCCACACCGGCGACAGGCACGGCTGGCAATATGCTTCGTCGTCCTTGATGACCAGCAGCTTGTCGATCGACTGGCGGGCAATCGCGCGATTCGGATGGTCGGACGGGTAACCCAGCACGTCATACATCATCACGGAGTTGGCCATGGCTGGGAAAATCGCGCCGAGGCCGTCTTCGCCATTCAGACGCTCGTCGACAAAGGCGACGGCTGCCTTGACCGCACGCTCGCGCGTGTACTTCGGAAACAGCCCGTCGATCAGGCGCAGCACGTTATCCACGCCGCGGAAGAACGTGAACCAGCCTTGGCTCTGATGCGGCGCGCGCGGCAGCAGGCCGGTCGTGACGGGCGCACCGTGGAACAGTTCGTCGATGCGCACGCCGCGCGGGTTGCGCGCCACCGGCCGCTTCGCGTTGAGCACCAGCAGCGGCACGATCACCGTGCGCGCCCAGTAGGACACCTTCGACAGATGGAACGGGAACCACTGCGGCAGCAGCATGATTTCGACGGGCATCATCGGCACGGCGTACCACGACACCACGCCGAACAGCGCCAGCAGAATCCGCGTGAACACGTTCGACGCTTCCGCGCCGCCGTGCGCCAGAATCGCCTCGCGGGCACGGCGCATATGCTCGGCGTCTTCCGGATCGCCGATCATCTTCAGCGCGAAGTACGCCTTCACACTCGCGCTGACGTCGAGCGCGCCGTCGGTGAAGAGCGGCCAGCCGCCATTGGGCAACTGGATGCGGCGCAGATAGCGCGCAATCTTCTGCTCCAGCTCCACGTTCGGCTCTTCGCCGAGGTAGTGGACCAGCAGCACATATTCGGCGGGGATCGTCGCATCGGCTTCGAGTTCGTAGACCCAATGGCCGTCCGGGCGTTGCGCCTCGAGGATCGCGTCGGTCGCGCGCGTGACGGCGGCCTCCAGCGTGGCGGCGGAGTCGTGTGCGTCGTCGCTCATGGTCTGGACAAGGGAAAGATCGTTCATCGGCGTTCCATCGGTTCGTTCAGCAGCGTATCCGCGGCCTTCTGGCCAGAGCGGATCGCTCCTTCGATCGTCGCGGGCAGGCCGGTGGCCGTCCAGTCTCCCGCGAGCATCAGGTTATTCCAGCGTGTGCGCGTGGCCGGGCGGCGCATCTCCTCGCCAGGCAGCGCCGCAAAGGTCGCGTGGGGTTCGGTCACCACCTGCCAGGCCGGCATCGGCTCGAGCGGCAGGCTGGCCGCCTGGGCCACTTCTGCCCAGACCGTTTTCGCGAGTGTGTCATGCGGGGTATCGATCAGCCGGTCGGCGCCGCTGATCGTCACGGAGAGCCGCCCTTCATGCGCAAACAGCCACTCGGCGGTGCCGTTCAGCAAGCCCATCAGCGGCGGCACCCCAAACGGCGGTTCGACTGCGAAGTGCACGTTGACGGTGGCGCTATGGTGCCGCGGCGCCTGCAGACCGGGGACGAGCGTCTGCGCCACCGCGGGCGGCACCGCCAGCACGACACCCTCGCCGGCTTCGAGCGCGACGCGCTCCTCCGCAAACTGCAGCGCGCCAACGCGACCGGCCGCATCGAACTCGATTGCCTGCAACTGCGCATCGAGCCGGATCGCCGCACCGCCATGCTGCAACAGCCGCAAAGCCGGATCGACAAAGGCGCTGCTCAGGCCATTGCGCGCCAGCAGCGGCCGGCAAGCCGGGCCGCCCGCAGCAAGTGTCTCGCGCGCCAGCGCAGCCGCCAGTTCAGCGCTCGCGCCACGCGGCTCGTGGTTCAGCAGCAGCCGGAACAGCGGTTGCAGCAAGCGGTCCCACAGCACGCCGTCGCAGCGCATGGTCTGCGCCATGCTCCGGCCGGGCTTGGCGAACAGGAGCGGCACGAGCGTCAGATAATCGCTCGGATGGGTGTTCGGCACCCGTGCCGCCTGATCGAAGATCCACCACGGCAAGCGTCCGGCCGACAGGCGCACGGTCCAGCGCGCCCGTGTGGCGAGGTCCATGAACGGATATTCGGGTTGCGCCGGGCCGGTCAATTCGTCGGCCGCGCCGATTGCGCGCAGGTAACTCAGCGTCGCCTCGTTACCCGACAGCACCAGGTGATTGCCGCTGTCGATCGTGATGCCGAGCGTGCGGTCGTAATACGAGCGGCACCGTCCACCTGCCTGCGAAGCTGCCTCGTGCAACACGACCTGCGCGCCGCGCCGCTGCAATTGCACGGCAGCGGCGAGACCTGCGAGGCCCGCGCCGATCACGTGGACGAGTTTCGGCATCAGAAAAACGCGTACCGGGCGACGATCCACAGCAGGCGCGCACGTGGCTTGCTGACCTTCGTGCGCGGCAGATCGAAACCGCGCTCAAAGGTGCGATCGAGAAGACAGCGATACACCCCGGACATGATGCGCGGAGCGCGGACCTGGTTGCGCGGCGCGGCGCCCATGATGGCGTCGGCCTTGGCAAAGTGCTCGCGAGCCCGCGTGACCAGCTTCGCGCAGACGCGCGGCAGCGACGGATCGTCGACGATCGTCGCGGGGCTGTTGGTGGCGATGCCTTCGAGCGCGAGCAGTTCGCGCGGCAGATAGCAGCGGTTGATGCCCGCGTCTTCGTCGATGTCGCGCAGGATATTGGTCAACTGCAGCGCCCGGCCCAGGTGATGCGCCAGCAAACGGCCCGGCGCTTCCTGCATCCCGAATATCCTCACCGATAGACGGCCGGCGGCGCTCGCGACCCGATCGCAATACAGGTCGAGGGTGTCCTCGTCCGGCGCGCAGATATCGGCGGCGGCATCCATCGCCATGCCGTCGATCATCGCGTGAAAATCTTCGCGTTGCAGATGAAACGTATGAATGTGCCGCGTCAACGCGCGCAGCGACGGGCGCGGCGCGCCTGCATAGCAGGCGTCGATGTCGGCGCGCCAGCGCTCGAGGCCCGCCGAGCGCTCGGCGCGCGGCAGGTCGCTGTCGGCGATATCGTCGACAGCACGGCAGAAGGCGTAGACCTGATACATCGCGTCGCGCTGCGCAGCCGGCAGGATGCGCATCGCAAGATAAAACGAGCTGCCCGATGTGGCGGCAGCGGCGTCGGTTTCTGTATCGTCCACGACAAGATTGGAAACAGCCAAGACGATCTCCGCTGAGGGGCCCCTCTGGAGGCGGTCAAGAAGTCAGAAGTCGTGCCTACCCGCAGGGCAAGCGACGCGCGCGGACGCGCGCGAATATACCGGCAAGGGTTACCGGAAACGGCGAAAAGTATAACAACCTTTGCGGGATAACGCAGTTTGAGGGCGTAATCCAGCATTATGGCGGGTTACGCGCGGCGCGGCGACAATTCGCCCCGAGACCGCTCAGATAAAGGCGACCGAGCGGTTGCGCCCCTGGCGCTTGGCGCTATAGAGGGCCGCATCGGCTTCGTTGATCAGCACGTCGTAGTTGGGCACGCCAACCCGCGCCGCGGCGCCGCCGACGCTCGCCGTCACCGGCACCTGAACGCCCTGCACCTCGACCGGCGCGTCGCCAATCGTATGACGGATCTTTTCGGCCACCAGCATCGCATCTTCGATCGGCGTGCACGGCAGCAGCAAGGCGAATTCCTCGCCACCGAAGCGGCCGAACGTGTCCTGCACCCTGACGACCTGGGCGACCCGCTGCGCCATCTCGCGCAACACCGTGTCGCCAACCCCATGGCCGAACTGGTCGTTGATCTTCTTGAAGTGGTCCAAGTCGAACAGCAGCACCGACATCTCGCCGCCATAGCGCTGCCAGCGCGTGTATTCGTCGCGCAGCCGCGCTTCGAAATAGCGGCGATTCGCAATCCCGGTCAGGCCGTCGCGGTCGGCATACTCCTGCAGCTTGGCGACCGCCTCTTCGCGTTCGCGCTGCACGATGCTCACGTGCGTCACGTCGGAGATGGTCACGCACACGGCGACCACTTCGCGATCGCGCGTGAGCGGCATGAAGGTGCAATCCTGCTGCATGAAATCGACGCCGCCGGTGATCGGCCGGTCATGGTCGAACTTGAACAGATAGGGGCGCTGCTCCCACGAACTGAAGGCAAAGCTGCCGAGCTGGAACACGCTCTCGAGCTTGCGGGTCAGCCACACGCGCGGCAACTCGGGGAAACTGGCGAAGATCGACTTGCCGACCACCTTCTCGGCCGACAAACCGCTGTGGTCCTGCATAAAGCGGTTCCACATCAACACGTTCATCTCGCGATCGAGGACGAAGATGCCAAATCCGACGCGCTCGACAACGAGATCGCTCAACGAAGCTGCAGGAACATTCATAGACTGGACAGCAACGCGTCAAGCGCGTGATTCATGTGGCGGATCGACTCTTCAGCCATGAGCATGACGAGGTGGGCGCGGAAGCTCTGGTCTTCCAGCGCGAAATTGACTTCGACCAGCAGCGCGACTTCCCAGGCGAGCACACCGGGCTGGAACACATCGTCGAGCGACATCGCTTCACCGAGCAGCCCCGGCGCCGAAAACACCGGCGTGCGGCCGAGCTGTTCGAGAATGCAGGAGACGCAGGCACCCGTCAGCACGTTGGCGACGTCGAAAATCAGTTCCTGCTGGCTAACCTTGTCATAGGCGGAACGCGCATACGGGTCGTTCACCAGCGCGCAGAGTTGCGCCATACTGCCGCTGCGGCAGATCACCAGCGCCTCGCCCTTGATGTCGGAGCGGAAACCCTGGCGCACCGCGCTCACCGCCTCCTGGATGCCGGTCATCTCGCGCAAGGCGGCGGCGGCCTCGCTGATCGCCACCACCTGCACCCGCGGCACCGACAACTCGATAAAGGTATCGAGGAGCCGCGCGAGGCGCGTCGCGGCCTGACCCATCGCGAGGTTGGCAACCTCCTGCAGCGCGTCGCGCCGATCTTCGTTGAGGACTGGCTCAGACATACAACCCGTACTCCTTGAGGATGGGTAGTACCGCCTCGGGGGTGACGGGCTTGGCGATGAAGGCAACGGCGCCGAGGGTGCGCACGCGCGCCTGCGCCATCGGTTGCACGTCGGCGGACACCACGATCACGAACGTGTTCAGATCCTCGTGCTGCATCGCCTCCAGCACCTGATAGCCGGTCAGATCCGGCATCGTCAGGTCGAGGAACATCACGGACGCCTTGCCTTCGCGGTATAGCGCGAGCGCTTCGCGCCCGTTCGTGGCGTAGCTGACGTCCACATCCCAGTCCGGCGGCAGCGCCTTTGTGAGCACCTTCCGGGCAAGCAGCGAATCGTCGGCGATCACAATGGGCAATGACATGGCGGAGGGTCGAAAAACGGGATTGGCTCGGTCGCGTTAACGGCGCAAATCAAAGATTCTTTAGCCGATTGAACAATAACGGCCCGAAGAATACTCCGGCGCGAGCGGGAATGCAGATTGCGAAAGGCAGGGGGCAGCACACGCGCGGGCGCGAGTGTGCGCGGCGGGAACGATACGCATGTGCATACGCGCACGCGGGACGATAACGATGACCGGCATGTTCGAGCCTACCCCGTAGGTGGTTCTGCGCGGCCGAGTGGATCGGGGAGTCAATCGACTTGCCGCACGCGTTTCCGCGAACCCCCTCCGTCACGCTTGATATGCGTTAGCTGGCTGGCCCTCGCGGCACATGCATCCGAGCATGGCGGACGCAATATTTATCGTGGCGAGATTCTCAAATTAAACTGACGAAAAGGCAACTCGTCAATATGGATTTAACCAACGTAAATCACTCAATATATATAGATATGGAGTATTTTCCATTCACCAAAAGGGCAAATTACGCCGTTTATACTTTTGTGTACGTTTGCGCTTCTGGATTCGTCGCTGTTTGGAGAAAAACTTCCGCATGTCCGCTGCGGTCTATTGTTACCGGCCTAAAAGAGATCCCACCCGGCAAATTCCGGCTTCTCGTATGATGGTAACCGTAAGATTTTCCGTCCCAGACGATTGCAGTGGTATTGAAGATGACACCCGACCGGCCCGAGCCGCGCGAAGCGAGCCTCCTCTCCTCTAACCGGCAGGACGAGGCGCTGTTCCCGGTTGTGCCGGAACAGAACTTCCATGTCCGGCGCATTACGCTGATCGCCCTGCTCGTCGCGGCTGTCGTGCTGCCGTGCGTGTATGTGGTGGCCATGGCGTTTAGCGACCTGCGGGCTCGCGAAGCTGACGCCACCGACCTGACGCTGCGCACCGTGCGCGTCGCTGAAGAACACGCGCTGAAGGTGTTCGACATGAACGAAGCGCTCGACGCTCGCGTCGTCGATCTGGTGCAGGGTCTGGACGACGACGGCATCCGCACCCGTCAGGCGGAGATTCACGCGAAACTCAGCACCATGGGCGGCGGCTATCCGCAGGTCGCGGCGGTGTCGATTTTCGGCGAGGACGGCACGTTGCTCGCGAGTAGTCGCTATTACCCCGCGCCGCCGGTGTCGATTGCGAAACGCGACGACTTCATCGGCATTCGCGACGGCAAGGTGCTCGAGCACGTCTCGAAGGACATGATGGGGCAAGTCGCCGGCGAAAACGTCTTCAATACCGGCGTGGCACGGCGCAATCTAGACGGCACCTTCGCAGGGGTGGTGTCGGTCGCGCTGCGGCCGGGTTATTTCACCGCGTTTTATCAGGAACTGCTCGGCGGCAACGACACGCCGATGACCATGAGCCTGACCCGCGCCGACGGCTCGATTCTCGCCCACTACCCGTCTGCGCCCGGCCAGCCGGCCATGGCCGCGCCACACTCGCCATTCACTGACGCCCTCGCCCAAGGCAGCCGCGCCGGCGTGGTCCAGATGCGCTCGGTGTTCGACAACGACAATATGATCGTCGCGTACCGGCGCGTCGGCGCCTACCCGGTGTACGTGTCGTGCGGCTACCGTACCTCGGCGATCTGGGCCGCGTGGTACCGGCATCTGAGCGTGCTGATCCTCTCGATGTTCACGCCTTCCATCGTGCTGTGGTGTGTGATCTGGCTGTCGCTGCGGCGGCTGGGCGCCGAAGAGGAAGCGTGGGAGCGCTGGCAGGCCGAGGCATCGATGCGCCGCTCGATCGAGTCCGCCTACCGGCAGTCGCGCAAGATGGAAGCGCTTGGCAATCTGGTCGGCAGTGTCGCGCACGATTTCAACAACCTGCTGATGATCGTCTCGGCGAACGTGCAGATTGCGAGGCGGCGCGGCGCGCCGGGGCTCGATCGCGAACTGTCCGCCATCGAGCGGGCTTTGAAAAATGGCCAGTCGCTCACCCGCCAGCTACTCGGCGTGGCGCGCAAGCAGCCGCTGCGCAACGAAACGCTCGCGGTCGACCGGTGGCTGCCGGCCTGCCGCGAACTGCTGCGCGCGTCGCTGGGCGCGAAGATCTCGCTCGTGATGGATATTGGCACCGATGTCTGGCCGATGCGTGTCGACGTCGCCGAGCTCGAACTCGCGATGATCAACCTCGCCGTCAACGCGCGCGATGCAATGCCCAACGGCGGCCGCTTCACGGTGCGCGCGGCCAACATCACGTTCCGTCATGAGGACGGCTTTCCACTCACGGGCGACTTCGTGCAACTTTCCCTCGAGGACACCGGCGTCGGCATGCCGCCGGAAGTGCTCGCGCGGGCCTTCGAGCCGCTCTTCACGACCAAGCCGAAGGGCATGGGTACGGGCCTCGGCCTGCCCCAGGTGTTCGCGTTCTGCGAGCGCTCCGGCGGCCTCGCCGCGATCGACAGCGCGATTGGCGCCGGCACCTCGGTGCGCCTCTACCTGCCGCGTGCGGCGGCCGTGCCGGAGGCCGAGCGTCCCGCCGCCGAGCCGAAGGTCGAGGAAGTGGGCGTCCCGCACGGCCTGCGGATCCTGCTGGTCGAGGACAACGACGAGGTCGCCGCCGGCACCGAAGCCTTGCTGCAGATGATGGGCCACCAGGTGACCTGTGTATTCAACGCCGATACCGCTTTGCGCCTGTTCGACGACGCCCATGCCAAGCAGGCGCGCACCGGCGAGGCGCTACCCTTCGATCTGGTGATTTCCGATATCCACATGCCCGGCACCACGAACGGCATCGACCTGGCCGAAGCGGTAGAGGCGTTCGAAACCCGCCTGCCGGTGATCCTTGTCACAGGCTACGCGGAAGAGCTGGACCGCGCGCGCCATGTCGACGCGCGGGTCCTGTCGAAGCCCTTCGATATCGCCCTGCTCGACAAGCTGCTGCAGGACATTCAGCGCGATCTCGCGCAAACCAGCGCGCATCCTGCGGATTGAGTGCGACGAATTGAGTGCGGATTACCCACTTTTGTAAAAGCGCCTCGCCGCCCTACCCACCGGCGTCCCCGCAATTGCCCTCACATACGCGGCGCGGCCCTGCTGGCAAGCCCCTAACGCGATGCCGCGCTTCCCGGCACGATCGTTGCGGCGCCTAACGGAGGAAGGCTCCGCGCCGTTGCGGTGGCCTGACAGCAAAACGTGGGGAGACAGCCATGCGACATACCGTGATTGGTTTATTCGACACCTACATCCAGGCGGAAAGCGCGCGCGATACGCTCGTCCAGACCGGTTTCGCCGCCGACACCATCGAGCTGCAAGCCAACCCGATACCCCCTGCCAACGCGGCGAGCGACGCCGCGGCTGGCACCAGCGTCCTCGCGAATATCGAGCGGTTCATTGCCAGCCTGTTCGCGAAGGAACCGCGCCCGGCCGAGGCCGAGCGCTACGCGGAAGCGATGCGCCGCGGCGCGGTGCTGGTCTGCGTGAGTGCCGCCAGCCAGGCGCACGCCGAACTCGCCAGCAACACGCTGGCGCGGCTGGGTGCGACGGATATCGGTGAGCGTTCGCCGGGCTGGGATGCGGCAATCGAGGATCCGGATGCGCGCCGCGAGCACTCGGTGCTCGACGAACTCGGACTGAGCAGCGCGGCACCGGCGCCGCTGCCGGGCCACGCCGCAGGCAGCGATGCTCTGCGGGATACGCCAGCGACGCCGGCCGAGCCGCACGTCGAAGAAACGCTGCGGACACAGACGCTCAGCGAAGCGGCGACGCTCAATACCATCGCTGCGGGCAGTGCACCTGGCTTTGGCGCCGTGTTCACGCCGGTCGATGTGGCCCCTGCGGCGCGGCGGCCGGAACCCCTGGAAAGCGAAACGATCCCGGACGAATTTCTCGAGTACGAGGAGGACTTCCGCAATCACTACGACGAGCAGTACGCGAGCAGCGATACCCGCTACGAGGACTACGTGCCCGCCTACCGCTACGGCGCCACCATCGCCCGCGACGTGCTCTATCGCGACCGCCCGTGGGACGACGTGGAGCCGGAAGCGCGGCGTCACTGGGAGACCACCTCGCCCGGTGCGACCGATACGTGGGAACGCTTCAAGGCCGCCGTGCGGCATGGCTGGGACCGCGTGACGGGACACCATCACGTGTGATGTAACGAAGTGATCCGCGGCGTGCGGAACGGTATGTGATGAGGCGGGCGGCATTGCGCCGCCCGGCCTGTGCGATGCGGGAAAGGTGCAGGTCTACGCTGCCGCTAACGCGGCTACTCAGCCCACGTAACGCTTCACCCAGGCCACATAGCGATCGACGAAGGTTTGCAGGAACTTGCGCGTGTCGTCGTTCAGGATAGCGCCGCTGGCGTCGATGGCCGCGGGGTTATGCTTGATGAACATTTCCGGCTGACCGAGCGTCGCCACATCCAGATAGGCCAGCACATTGCGCAAATGCTGCTGCGCCAAGGCCGTGCCGGTCGCGCCTACCGAGGTGCCAGCCACCGCACCCGGCTTGCCCGCCCACGAATTGGTACCCCACGGGCGCGAGCCCCAGTCCAGCGCATTCTTCAGCACACCAGGGATCGAACGGTTGTACTCGGCCGTGACGAACAGCAAGCCGTCCGCGGCTTCGATCTTTTGCTTGAACTCGCGGGCGACTGGCGGATAGTCCGCGTCATAGTCCTGGGAGTAGAGCGGCAAGTTGCCGATGTCGAGAAATTCGAAGGAGAAATCGGCGGGGGCAAGGGAAATCAGCGCCTGTGCCAGTTGCCGGTTGTACGACTCCCGGCGCAGGCTGCCGACGACAACGGCGATATGAAGGGCCATGGTTCGTTTCCTCAGTGAAAGCGCGCGCAGCGCAAAAAGGTCCGCGCTGTAATCATAGGCGGTGCCTGCACGAATTGAGTGAACCCGGCCGAAAAGGGCGACCGCAAGGCAGAAAAATAAGGGGTCGCATGACTTGGTCGGTGCAGCCCGGTGGATAACCTGGAGTGCCAGGAAGTTATCCACAATTTCACTGAATAACCTTGTGGATAAGTGAGGGTTTTGCCTTTCCAGTCAAGCACGTCTCCGGCCTGAGGCGATTTAAGGCAAATGACCGTTTTGTTAAGAATCGCTGAGAAGTCGTAACAAGATGTGTCAACAGAGCTGACAGCCACCGCGGCCTTTCACTCCGGCACGGCGATATCGCCATCGACCAGTTGCAGGCCGTAGGCTTGCGCGTAATCCTCGGCCGCTTGCGCGTTTTCGAAGAATGGCATGTCGGCGTGCCCCTGGAACGGGTAAATCACCCGCTCGTCACTGAGGCGCGTCACTTTGAGCGTCGGCACGGTCCCGCTCGAAGTACGGCGCGACGACACCGCGACGTGATAATTCGCCCGGCCGGTACGCTCCGCTTGATCCAGAGACGCTTGGCGCCGGGCAGTAAAAGAGTTGGCCATCGACACGCTGCTCACAACCCGACAATCGATTGGTCGGCAATCATGCCGTCAATGACGCGTTCCGCGTGACTGGCCGACGCCATCCGCGCGTCGCCCGTCGTGCCGAACGGCGAGCGGCTGGGCACGCGGAACACGCGGCTCGTCGTGAACGTGTTGTCAGTGCCGCGCCGGCAGATTTTCACGGCAGCATCGAAACCCGCATCGTAGTGGCGCGTCCCATTCGCTCCGCGCGGCTGGTGCGGATACACCAGCGGATAAATCTCGAGGCCGCGGTAGCTTCTGATGATGTTGTTCATGGTAGTCATCTCCGGTAAGTCGCTTGCCGGGCGGGAGCCGCAGTGGCCGCACAAGCCTCGCGGCAGATACGGCCTACGGCTGCAGTTTAGGCGGCAGGCGATCCTGCGGCAGGCGCAGGGGGCGTCGATACGCGCGAACGACGGTCGCCTCCGACACAACGGAGCGGCGACCACGCGTAGAGACAGGGAAGAAAGGGATCCTGTTCGATCCGGGGAGTGCAATTCGGCGAGGACGTTAGCTGCTCGGCGCAAGCGCGCGAGAGAGATCGTCAAACAGCTGACTCACTGTAGCACGGATGCACCACGATGGGCCGTGACTTTTCAACAGCGCGAGATGGCGGACCAACGGTCGCTGGCTGGGAGACACGGATGTCGAAAACTCAGGAAAACGGATATTTTGCTTTGCCTAATAAAAATGGACGCCTTGAAGGCGCCCATTGTCTGGCGGATCCGAAAGCGGCGCGGTAAGCCGCGCCACGTGGCCGGAAACGATTACTGACCGAAGAACACGTTGCAGTAAGATGCCGGGCCGTTGCACCTGGCGGGAGCGGAATCAGCAGCGTCGGCGGTGCTCGACACAGCAGCGAACAGAGCAACAGAAGCAATCAGGGCGGACAGGACGCGTTTCATAGTGATACTCCTCAACTCAGCGTAGGTTTCGCGATCGCGGGATGATCGATTCGATGGCTGGAGAATATCGATGAAGCGCCTACATAAAAACAGCGAAGTTACGAAGACATCATTTTCAAAAATGCAATAATCATCTTTTACTGGCGGCTTGGACGACGGCTTCAGGTAAGGAAAGGCTCGCGCTGCAAGGCGGAGCAGCTATTGCGCTGAACCGCTACTTGCAAATTGCGAAATAATAAATTTACGGCGCGGCGACTGTCATAAATCCGTCCTTCAAGCGACTCAAGCCTATTGACGTCACTGCTGGTGGGCGAAGCCATGTTGAATTTCAGTTCGCTCCGGCAGAAACATGCGCGAGAATCGGCACCAAGCCCACCTCGGGCGCTTAAAAAAAAGCCAACTCATGAAGACGACCGATCTACCAGAACGAGAACGCGCGGGCAGGCGCGGCATACCGGCGGGGATGCCGACGACGGCGTCGCGTCCAGCTTCCGTGCGCCTGAGGCTCGCATGACGCAGACGGCCGGCCCCGCCTTCGACGATCCGCTTTATCTCGCGCAACTGCGGCGTGACCTGCTGCGCTTTGCGCGGCTGCAATTGCGCGATGCCGCCGCAGCCGAAGATGCCGTCCAGGAAGCGCTAGCGGCCGCGTGGTCGCAAGCCGACCGCTTCGCCGGACAGTCGGAGCACAAGACCTGGGTGTTCGGCATCCTGCGTCACAAGCTGGTCGACACACTGCGCGCCCGCAAACGCACCATCAACCTGTCGGACCTCGACTCCGAACTCGAAGACGAAGCGCTGCTCGACCGCGAACTCTTCAAGGACAACGGTCACTGGTCCAGTGAAGCCAAGCCGCGTCCCTGGCCGGCTCCTGAAACCGCGCTACGTCAACGGCAGTTCTGGCAGCTCTTCGAGATGTGCCTCGATCATCTGCCGGAGCAGATTGGGCGGGTATTCATGATGCGAGAGTTTCTCGACCTGGAGACCGACGAGATCTGCACCGAGTTGCAGATGACCGCCAATCACTGCAGCGTCCTGATCTACCGTGCGCGGCTGAGGCTGCGCACTTGCCTGACCGAAAAAGGCCTTTCCAGAGAGGATGCGAATGGGGAAGTGTAAAAACATCACGCGCCTGCTATCTGACGCGCTCGATCGGCCGTTGCGGGCGGGGGAATGGATCGCGGTCGGGCTGCATCTGCCGACCTGCAGCGGCTGCCGTAACTATCGCAAACACATCAGTCTGCTGCGGGCCGCTTCGCGTGAGCTTAGCGGCCTGAACGACGGCGACGAAATTCGTTCGGATGACTAATGCGTTGCCGGGTTGAGGCGCCCGGCTAGCGTTCGCCGGGCGGCATCAGACGTACCGTTCGAGCAAGAGGGAAAACGGGCGCGGGGCAGGCGCTGTGTCTGGCATCAATGACTGGCAGACACGCGCCAGCGCCCTCCGTTCAGGTCAGCACAGCCCACAGCACCAGGGTGAGCGCGAGACCCACCACAGAGACGATGGTCTGCAGAATCGACCAGACGAACACGGTCTGCTTCAACTGCAGGCCGAAGTATTCGCGCACCATCCAGAAACCCGCATCGTTCACGTGGCAGAAGAATACCGAGCCTGCGCCGATGGCGAGCGCCATCAGTGAATTGTGCGTCGGGCTGAGGCCCAGCACGACCGGCGCGACGATACCAGCCGTCGTCGTCGTCGCGACGGTGGCGGAACCGGTGGCCTGACGCAACGCAACGGCGATCAGCCACGCGAGCAGGATCAACGGCAGGTGCGCGCCCACGGCGATCTTGCCGATGGTCGTGCTGATGCCGGCAACCACCAGCGCCTGTTTGAGGCCGCCGCCGGCGCCGATGGTCAGCAGCAGCGCCGCGATAGGCGGCAGGCTTTTGCGCAGGATGCCGCTCACGCGATCGCGCGGCATGCCACGCGACCAGCCGAGCGCCACGATCGCAAACAGGACAGTCAGGCCGAGGGCCACCAACGGCTCGCCGAGAAAGTTGAGCGCGTTAAAGAGGAAGGTTTCCGGCTGGAGCAGCAGCTTGGCGACGGTGCGGCCCAACATCAGAACGACCGGCAGCAGAATGGTGATCAGCGAGATGCCGAAGCTCGGAGGCTCAGCCGTCTCGGTGTGGGCCGTAAAGAGTTTGCCCATTTCCTCCGGCTCGGCCACATGCATGCGTTTGGATAGCCAGATGCCGTACAGCGGTCCGGCCAGAATCACCGCCGGGATCGCGACGATCAAACCGAGACCGAGTGTCAGGCCGAGGTCGGCATGCAAGGCGCTGACGGCGATCAGCGGACCCGGGTGCGGCGGCAACAGCGCGTGCAGCGTGGTCATGCCGGCCAGCGCGGGAATCGCGATCCGCAAGATGGGTTGCTGCGAGCGGCGCGCCATCACGAAGATGATCGGCACCATCATCACCAGACCCACTTCGAAGAATAGCGGCAGGCCGACGACGATCGCCACCAGCGCCATCATCCACGGCAGCGAGCGTGGCGTCGAGTGCTTGAGGATGGTCGATACCAGCCGGTCGGCGGCGCCGGACTCCGCCATCAGCGCGCCGAGCATCGCCCCCAGCGCGATGATGATGCCGACGTCGCCGAGGAGTGCACCCGCGCCCTTACTGAATGCACTGGCCACGGCTTCGAGCGGCAGGCCGGCAGCGAAGCCCGCGGCGAAGGTGCCGACCAGAATCGACAGAAACGGGGCGAGTTTCAGGACGCTGATGAAAACGATGATCAGCGCAAGCCCCAGCACGCACGAAAGGATCAGCTGGGTGTCGTGGGGCGACCACGGCGCGAGTGTTGTCGGTAAATGCACGATGTCCCTTTTTGTCGATTGACGCCGCCACGGCTATGCGCGGATGACGGCGATTGTAGCGGGCAGCGGGGCTGAGGCGCAGCCAGGTCCGCTAGCAGGTGAGCCGGACGATTTTCGGTGCGTGGCGCAGGTCGCTTAGTGCGGTGCCTTGCGTCGCTCGCCGACTAACGCGACTCAACGAGGTGACTCAATGGCACTGACTCATTCGAATAGTGCTTTGATATTTTCAGGCGGCCTGCCGATGACGGCGCGTCCGTTGCGCACGACGATCGGACGCTGCATCAGGATGGGATGCTGCTCGATCGCTTCGTATAACTGATCGTCAGAAAGTTCGAGGTTGCCGAGGCCGAGTTCCTGGTAGGCGGACTCCGTGTCGCGCAACATTTCTCGGACCGGAGCGCCGAGCATGGCGTTGAGGGTTTTGAGTTGCGCCACCGATAACGGGTGTTTCAGATACTCGACGATTTCTACGGGTTCGTTGGCCGCATTGTAGGTGGTGGCGATCAACTCGCACGTGCTTCGGGATTTGGAGCAACGGGGGTTGTGATAGATCGTGATCATGAGGACAGGTCGGTCGCGAGAGAGCGTGGGGAGATGGGGATTTTAGCGTTCATTGGTGGGGCAGTTGGTGGGCTATGGGCGGGAGGGAGTTCGTTTCGGTCGGGGTGTGGACTGGTCCGGCGCGGATGGGCAGGAAGGTGGATTGGGTTCGATGGCGCCGTGGTGGATTGGGGTCTAAGGGGACGCTGGCGAGGGATGGGCAAGTTAGATTTTTATATTTTTAGCGTTTTTATTGGTGATTGTCGGGGCTGGTGCGGGGGTAGAGTTGGGATCGGGTAGGTAGGGTGCGGGGACCTGACTCGTAATGCAGTCGGCAATAAGGGCGTGCGCCCGTGTGGTGTGGGCATCGCTCCTGGAGGGGAAGACTCACCGCTTCTTCTATGGCACAGATCCTCTCCGGGCCACACGTCATGCGCAATGTTTATGCGCATAAAGTCGACGCCTTCGACCACTCCCGCGCCGCCGTTTGACCTCGCCGTTTGACCTCGCCGTTTGACCTCGCCGTTTGACCTCGCCGTTTGACCTCGCCGTTTGACCTCGCCGTTTTACGTCGACCTGGTCGCGCCGAGTCGAGCCTCTGACCGCACTACCTCAGTGTCCGAACGCGATGCTGCAGGGCGCAGCCGAAACATGAGGCAACGCGCGGGCAAATCGCAGCCACTATCCAGCAACCTCGCCTTCCTAAATCCACCACGCCCACGGCCACCCGTTCATTACCCTCGAACCAATCCACTCTCGCAACGCACATGGCCACATCACCGCCACGTTGCCCGCCCATAGTTGACCGTGCGCCGCTCGCGCATGAGTTCATGCAGCAAGCAGCGAACCAGTGCAAGCACTCCAAGCCACCACTTCAGCGACCACTCGGGACGTTTATGCGCATAAACCTCTCCCGAATGGCTAACGCGTCGTACGTTTACGACAAAAACGATTGAAATAGAAATTCATCAAGGTAAAATCCAACAGCGTCTAAAAAGAGGAGGTGAAGATTGGCAGCAGAAATCATCGCGGTAACACAGCAGAAGGGCGGGGTCGGGAAAAGCACAATCGCGATGCACCTCGGCGCTGCCTTCCATGAGAAAGGTAAGCGCGTCCTCGTCGTAGACGCCGACGGCCAAAACACCTTGGTGCACTGGACCAGCGCATCGTCCGATAGCGAATCCGGCATCCCCTTCCCAGTCGTCAACCTGTCCGAATTCGGTGGCCAGATCCACCGTGAGATCAAGAAGTTCGTGGCGGACTACGACATCATCGTGGTGGATTGCCCGCCCTCCATCACCGAGAAAGTCTCCGGCGTCGTCCTGCTTGCAGCGACCGTAGCCATCATCCCCACCTCCTCATCGCCGGCCGACTATTGGTCGAGCGTGGGCTTGGTGAAGCTCATCCAGCAAGCGCAGGCGATGAACGAAGACCTGCGCGCCGTCTTCTTACTGAACAAGACTGAAGAGAAGCGGATGCTGACCCGTGAGCTCAAGCGCGCGCTGGAGGAACTGGGGTTCCCGCTGCTGAAGACCCAGATTCCTACCCGCGAAGCTTATAAGCAGGCCATGGCCCTCGGGCAAACCGTGCTGCAAATGAACGACCGCGGCGCCAAACTCGCAGCCGCCGAAGTGCGCGCGTTCGCCGACGAGATCGCCGCCCTGCTCCCCTGAATTTATGCGCATAAAGGACACTGAATGAAACCCTCACAATTTGCCAAAGGCTTTCAAGCACGTCCGGATACGACTAGCAGCGAAAAGCGAACCGCCCTCGACCGGCTCAATGCCATCGACGGCCTGGTACAGAATGCACCGAAGGCCGCCGACCTTGCCGGCCGCTCCAGTCAGCCCGTTTCTCCGCCTGTCGTTGCCGAAGCCGATCCGGTGGACACGCTCAATGAATCCGCCGAGTACCACGCGTGGCGTATTGAGCATGGATACCGTCCAGGACAGGTGATCGAACTCGCACTTAAAGCGATCAAGCCCAGCCCGTTCAATCCGCGCCACTTCTATCTGAAGTCGTCGATCGCCGAGCTGGCGGTCAATCTGGCGAAGCAGGGTCAGCAGCAGGCGATCCACGTGATCCCTGATTACGACAATCCTGGTACCTACTTCGTCAGCGATGGCGGCCGTCGCGTGCGCGCGTTGAAGGAGGCGAACAAGGAGTCGGTGAAGGCGATCGTGATCGATCTGCCGATCGGCATTCAGAGCTACAAGCTCGGCTACGACCTGAACGTTCAGCGCGATTCACAGACGGTGTTCGACAACGCGATCGTCTGGAAGCGCTTTCTGGACGAGAAGTATTTTCAGAGCCAGAAGGAGTTGGCCGAGCATCTTGGGCTGGACGAATCGACGGTCGCGGTCGCGTTGTCGATTGCCAAGTTGCCTGAGTTGGTGATGCAGGAGATGGTCGCGCGCACGGATCGTTTCGGCTCGAACATGGCTTACCAGGTGGGGCGTTATCACAGCGCCCGCGGCTCCGACGCCACGTTGCGGCTGATCAACAAGATCCTGTCGGACGATCTGAGCACGCGACAGGTGGCCGACATCGTAAAGGGTCGTGCAACCGCCCAGGAGAGCACCAAGGTAGCGGGGCGGCAGCGCTATGCGCAACGCCTTGAGATCAAGCTCGATGGGATCGCGGTGGGCGATCTGAAGACGTATGGTGAGGACCGCATCGAACTCCGCCTGAAGGGTCTGTCGAAGGAGAAGCGCGATGACATCCTGAGGCAGATCGAGCAGATGTTGCAGCAGAAGTAAGGGGATTGTGCGGCGCCGGAAACGACGCCGCACACAACAGAAGAGATCAGGCCGCGCGCGACTGGCTCAAGGTAAAAGCCAGCAGATCGCCGTCAGTCGGCTCACCCCAAGTCTTACGGGCCAGCCAGTCGAAGAAGGCCGTCTCGGCCAGCTTCGAATCCAGCCCACGCCGGCGCCAGTCGTCGCGCATGTGCGAACCCAGATCCGGCAATTCATCTTCTTCAAACGAGCGGCGCGCCACTTCGCGCTCCGAGTCGCCTTGCTCGTCATAGAGCGCGCGCGCTTCCTTGCGACGATAAGCCGAATACTCTCCCAGCAAGCGCGCCTTCAGATCGTCGGCCGGTGCGGCCACCGCTGCCTTGCCGCCGCTGCCCGATGGCAACGACTCGACCGGTGGGGCATAACCCTTCTTCAACGCATCCTTGAACAGGGCCGGGGCACTGCGCACCGGCGGCAGCGACGTGCTGCGCATGCGTTGTTCCGTCATCTGCAAAGCGGCGCGAATGCGGTTTTCTTCGCTGTCCGCGTAGAGCGTCTGCGCTTCCTTGAGCGGAATGCCGATCTTCACCATCCGGTCGACCAGCGTGCTGTCGAACACGTTCGGATGCTCGTCGAGCGCCAGCATCGGCTGCTTGCGCTCGGTCACGCGGAACTGGATCTCGGCGACCCGGCGGCCTTCGCGGTGCTCGATCAGCTCGACAAAGATGTTGGTAACCGCGTTCACCTCGGCGATAGCCGGGCGCAGGTAATCGCGCTTGAAGTACTTGTACTCGCGCTTTGCCTCGTCGCCCGCTTCGGTGTCCGGCGTGCCGGAGAGAATCGGCCGCCACCATTCCCACGACTCGCGCATCGTCAGGTGGCTCGGATTGGTCAGATAGCGCACGCAGATCTCGTACAGCGCCAAGCCCGCGCTACTGCGCAACTGGCTCTGGAACTGCAGGCTCAAGCGTGCATACTGCACCGGGTCGAGCAGCTTTTTCTTGATCTTCGGTGCGAACGAAAACTCGACCCACACGCGCCGCGTGGTCGGATCTTCGAGAATTTCCGCATCGGCAATCAGTGTCGAGATACCCCACTTGCGGCCGGGCTTCTGACTCGAGGTGCCGGTACTCCATTCGACCTGCACCGACACCATGCGACGCAGGTGCTCCTTGACGAGCGCGGTGTCGTTCGAATCGAATGCGGAGTTGGCAACAATATCGGAAAGCAGTGCCCGGTAAGTATCGCCGGACTCGTCCGCCTGCTGGGCAACCGCCAGTAGAACGTTGAATAGCTTTCGGGTGAGAAGGGTGATCTTGCCGCTCTTGGGCTGAATCGCGATCGCCTCGACGGCTTTGCGCAATTCGGCTGAGCTCGGGCTCACCACATCAGTCTTCTTCGCGCGCTTCGTGGCCATGCGTCGGGTCGAGGAGGGATTTGGCGAGAGCATACCGGCTGTGGTGAAGCGCGTCTATAGGGCCCCTCTCACCATTCCCGGTGAAGTGAGTTTACGGAGCGCGACTCACCTCGGTCCACTCCCGAAAATGCTCACCTCAACCATTTGACGCCAGGTTGCGGGTGTCTTTGCTCCTCGCGGGCCAGGCAAAAATGCTCCATTCCATGGTGCATCGCAATCAGGAAGTTTACGCTCCCGTATCGACTCACCTTAAAAATTGTCGCGAATTCACGACTTGATTCGCACTCCTGGATGGCTCGGCACCGGCGTGCAGTTCGGAACCCGGAGCGCGAACCGGATGGACGATCCTTGCAGCAGGGGAGAGTAGTGAAACCTGGGGCACAACGTGAGTTTGAGTTCGCCACTGATCGGGAGATGTTGTCACCGTGGGCTCGATCGCCAGGCCGGCTGGTTTGCGAGGCGGCCCGACGCGCCGGCGCACTGCGCTGTGTCGCGTCACGCGCGGCCAACCTGCGGCGCTCGCAGTCCCTGACAAGCACGGCATCGTGCGTGCGACTGCCTGCTAGTCCGGCAACCACAAAGCCCTGACGACGCGGCCTAAGGCCATCAGACGGCCTGCTTGCCTACGAACCGTGCCCGGGATCATGGTGAGGCGGCCACATGGTGTTGATCGCACCGAACAGTCTATGGCGGCGCGCGGCGTTAAGACGGCGATACCGTCAACGCGACGCCCGCAGTTCCTGGATCGACCGTCGCCTGCTTCGACGATACGTCTCTTCCGCCAAACTTCAGAAGCGCAATCCACAGCAAACCCAGCCGACACCGAGGACATACCGAACGAGCTTCGCCTGCCATTCCTCGATACGCCGAACTCACACCTCCCTTCCTACAGTCACAATCCCGCGCCCAAACTCCCGAAAACCCTCACCTTTACTCTAACCGAACCCGCGAAAACACATGGCCCAGGCAGAATTGCATAGGAATAGAGCAACAAAACACTCCCGAAAAGCCTCACCTTTGGTCCGAATCGACTCATCACGGATCGCCCGCAGCACAGCCCCATCTACCTCCCGAAAACCCTCACCCATCCTCTAAACCATTAAAATCAATAATAATTTCATGCACTTACAGAAAACATGTTGTGTATCGCTTCAACTAAAGGGGTCCTGAAAAGCCTCACCTTAAGGAGCGTCTCAAGCGGCTACGAGTCAAATCGCTCCCACGCCACATCCCCCCGAAAAACCTCACCATTGAAAATTCAGCCTCGTTGAATTTGATCTCACCAATCAAGCTCAGTAGGGCATTTCCCGTAAGTAACCGCCAACTTTCTCCCGAAAAACCTCACCTTAGGCGGTTTTCACCGTCCAATCGGCTCCTGAAAACCCTCACCTTTAGCGCGAACGGTGCGGTTTTGTATCCTCCGAGAAGCTCCTCGGCACACGTCCCGAATAAGCTCACCTTTGCCGGCAATGCTGCGAATCCAGGTCGATTCCGCACCTCAACTCTTCTTAGTGCCCCCGTCAGGCTCCCGGAAAACCTCACCTTAGGGGCTCAGTGCCCAAAATTCGGGCATAAATTCATCCCGCTCCCCGAAAAGCCTCACCTTCTCTGCGCGTTTTCTCCCGCGTTGCCTCACCAAAGGCTTTCGGCGCCCCAAATTTGCGCCAAAAAGTGGGGTTAGAATGCCTCCCGAAAGCTCTCACCGCACCAACCTGGCGAGATCCAGGTAGTTTTTACGTCCAGCCGGGCTGCAAGGCCCGTCTGGTCCCGCAAAACCTCACCTTTGCTAAATCGCCATTTTGTAAGCGGCTCCTGAACCCGCTCACTCAGTGTCCCGCAGGCCCTCACCACGGTCCCTGAACCTCATCACTCGACTATCCCGCAAGCCCTCACCAGCTCTCCCGTAAAGCTTCACCTGACTTCGCTGAAACCCTTGCCTGGTAAGGATCTGCCGTGGCGTTAACGTTTTTAACAAGGGTTCAAGGGTGTTTACTTTTATTACTCTCAAGAATTTCATCCCCCGTGTGTCCTTCGGACAGCCCTGTCCTCACCCCATGCCCCCAATTCCGCTTCGTGAAACAGTCCTGTCACGCCCAAAAAACCAAAAAACCCGTTTCTTTCCAAAGGCTTATTGACTATTCTTCGTTTTGTTTCACGGAAAATCCGCTGCAGGTAAGTCCCATGCGCCTCACAGTGACTTCAACCCCCACCGATCACCAAGAAAACCACCTGCCCCTATAAAGGTGTAGCAAACGATACGTAAATTGTTATGATTCATCGAATCCTAGCGATACACGAGGTGTAAATGAATCTGGATGAGGAACGGCAGGCGATCCGGCAGGAGCTCGAATCGATGCGTGAAAGCGGCGCCCGCCGCCAGGACTTGTCCCTGCATGCATGCAAGCGTCTTTTCTTCGATCTTGGCATTCGGCCATCCATGGCTACGGTCCGCGATCTGACCCAAACCGGCAGCGCCAGCGACATTCCGAAAGACATCGATAGCTTCTGGGAACGGATCCGTACCGCTTCGCGGATCCGTGTCGGCGCAGGCAGCATCCCAAAAATTCTTGAAGACCGTGCCGGTGAACTCCTCGGTGCGTTATTCGAGGAGGCCATCGCCCACGCGCGAACAACCTTGGACGGCGAGCGCGCAGATATCCAGACCCAGATCGAGGCAGCGGAGCGGGATGCGCGCGAGGCAGAAATTCGCCGGGAGGCTTCGGAAGAAGCGA
Source organism: Paraburkholderia phenazinium (assembly GCF_900100735.1). Classification (GTDB taxonomy): domain Bacteria; phylum Pseudomonadota; class Gammaproteobacteria; order Burkholderiales; family Burkholderiaceae; genus Paraburkholderia; species Paraburkholderia phenazinia. The sequence goes on from NZ_FNCJ01000001.1 coordinate 683,338, forward strand.
TTCGCCGCAGCGACGCGCGAGCCGATGCAGCATGGGAACGCGTTCGAGCGCTTGAAGCGGAATTGGCAATGGCGAATTCACACGGCACGGCCCACCAGGACAGTCTGCAGGCAAGTGTGCGCCGGCTTGACGCGGAAAATGAAACGCTGCGCAAGCGTCTCGAAACCGAGCAATCCACCAACGCGGCTTTGCGCGATCGGATCGACGCGTTGCATCTCGATTTGCGCCACAGCACCGAGCACTATGCGCAGCAGATCAAAGACGCAGTCGCGGAAGCTGAACGACGCGTCAAACCCATGCTGGTCGAGCTCGACTCGTTGCGCAGCATGGCGGCGACTTATCAATCCGGCGTGCGCGATGCCAGTCGCAAGGAATTTGAGTTCATCCAGCAAATCGCGGCGGCCAAGGCTCGCGGCGATCGGTTGGATGCACAACTGCGCGAACAATCCGACGAACTCGATGCCCTCAGCAAGGAAATGGCAACCTTGCGCTCGCAACAGGGTGTGGATCCGGCAGTCGCGGACCTGCTATGCGCACTCGCAAGTTCCGGCCGCCTGAGTGATGCCGAAATGGCGACGATCGGCACCGTTGCAGACGGTCACGTGGCGCTGCCGTTGCGGTGTCCAAAATGTGAGGAAGGTGAACCCGAACTCTCTGAGGTCGATCACCGCTACGAACTCCAATGTCCGGAGTGCGAGCACTCCTCCGGACTGGGGAATTCCCGTCTGGAGGCGGTGACACGGTTTCTGTCGCTCCGACCGGTGACGTCGAAGGCATAGACGGAACTCACCGACTTCGCCGCCATGCAACAAAAACGCAGCGAAAGGTGAGCGAATTCGGGACCGAAAAGGTGAGGCTTTTCAGGAAAGTTCTCGCACGCTTACTTGGCTGGAGGCCCGTCAGACGGCGCGGCTTCTTCCGCGCCATTGTCAGATTGCGGTGCGTCAGACGTCAGGATTTTTTGCTGGTCCGACCAGCTTTTCCAGGCGCGGTGCAGCCGGTTAGCGGAAACCGACTGCATAAAGCCGAGCCACTGTCCGACCAGATCCGCCGCGACCCCCGTTTCGAACAGGTCGGCGGCGAACGTGTTGCGCAGGGTTTGAGGGCTCGCACGCGACTCACGCGATTCAGCGAAACCCGCGGCTTCGATCAGCGCATCGACGGAACGCAGCATCGTGGCTTTATGCATTGGCCGACCGGAGGGCGATGCCGGAAACACGAGATTGCCGGCTAGTTCCGAGAGCCGCCGTTCCGCAAGCCATGCGTCCAACGCCGCCACGGCGAAGGGCGCAAGCCGCGTGCGGCGGATCAATGCCGGGTTCGGCGAGTCGATCGTCACCCACGGTGAACCCGGTGACACGCAACTAACCGTTAGCGATCGAGCCTCGCCCGTCTTCAATCCCCCGCCGAGAAACACGGCGATCAATGCGCGGTCGCGGCGTTCGCGCCAGCGCTGTGCCGCAGAGAGTTGGCTAAAGGGCGAGAACAGATGAGCAACCAGCAGCGCCCGCTCTTGCGGGGTCAGAAATCCAGTTGGTTCGTTATCCCGAGCATTGCGCCAGGCGGCTTCGCCGTCCTGGGCGATAAAGCGTGCCGGGTTGGTCGAGGCCAGTTCGATTTCCCGAACGTGGTCGAGCACGCGCTCGATCAGCCGTAAATAACGAACCCGCTGCGGTTTTCGAATCGCTAGCCCGGCGACGAAGTCGGCGATCGTGCGGGTGTCGACGGTCATGAGGGTTGTGTGCCTGAGCGCCATCCAGTCGAGAAAGAGTCCCCACTGCGCTTGATACACCTCGGCCGATGAGCGGCGAAAGTGTTGCTTCGAGAGCCAGGCGTCGAAAGCGATGCGCGGATCGCGGCGCCAGTCCTCACGTTCCTGATCGAACAGATCCGAGGCAGGGATGCCTCGGTCGGCGGAGCCGGGCGAGTGGGGAGAGACCATAGCCTGTTTTACCGTTAGTTGCGTATTATTATAGGTCAGATGTCTCCTGTCGATCGGAGTAAGCGCTTTAGCGCTTACTCCGGTCCCATGCAAAATCGTTGTTGTCTGGGAATCAACATGATCTGCCGAGTCGGCCGAGCGATCCGGCAGCATCAGCGGGCAGCGCTCAGCCGCCCCAGGCGCGAGAGCGCCGAACCGTGTCTTGCGCCGGCACAGCCCGCGCCGCGTTGCGATGCGCTTCTTCGTACACGGAAACCGCGAAGGCGAACACCGCGGGCAACGCGTTGGACGCGCCGAAATCCACCGGATCATCGGTCTCTGGATAAGGGAGCGCGGAAGGCCGCTGGAACAGGCCGAGCATCAATGCGTCGTGCCGGCTGGCGAAACCGAGGTCGGTGAGGGCTTCTGCCTCGATAGCGTGCAGTAGCCGCCAGGTTAGCGGAACTTGTTGCACGATGTAGCGCGCAGCAATGCTGCGGACGATGTGTTCGAGATCGCGCGCCGCGGTCTGGAAGCGCAGCGCAGCCAGGCCGTGGTCGGCGTGGTGGGTTGTCAGTTCGTTCATTTCGGCTCCGGTCAATCTGCGTATACTGTACAAACATACAGTACTCAAATCAACCTCGGCCGGATGGCCTAGTCTCCAAGCCCGCGTCCTTATCCCGGGTGCATACGGGCACGCTCGGTGTCCCTGGCACTCAGCCGTGAATCACTACGAGCAGGGCTTTCGCTTCGCTTTTGCCGGCATTGCGAATGGCGTGCGGTTCATCGGCGACATAACGTGCCGTGTCCGCGGCCTTCAGGCGTTTGGTGGTGCCCGCCGCCTCGATCTCGACCGAGCCGTTCAGCACAGTCAAATGTTCGCGCGTGCCCGGTTCGTGTGCGTTCGAGACGAGCGCCCCGCCCGCCTGCAGCGTCAACTCGTACCACTCGAACTTGCCTGCCAGTTCAATCGGCCCCCACACGCGCAACTGATATTTGGCGTCGTGACCGCTGAGCGTCGGAATCTCGTGCGGTCCGGACACGGCGATGGCTTCCGGCGCTTTCTGCTGTGCGAACAGCGAATCCAGACTGACACCTAGCGCATTGGTGAGCCGCCAGGCGACCGCAATGGTCGGATTGGCCTTGTCTCGCTCGATTTCCGACAGCATCGACTTCGACACGCCCGCCGCGCGCGACAGGTCGTCGAGCGTCATGCGGCGCTCGCTGCGCAGCCGCTGGATCTGTTCGCCCACGCGCGGCGGCGCCGCCACGGTTTGGGCTAAAGTGGGTGCAGCGCTGGGTGCTGCGCGCCGGGTTCCCGAACTTGCCATTTTCTGACCTATCGTTTAGAGTTGTTCGACATACCGAACCTAAGTTCGGAAAATCGAAATTTTTCGATAAAACCGATATCCGACTATAGCAGGCCGTCATCGCGCCGAACATTGCGGCCGCGCGGTCTACCCTCTCCAGGAGACTGATGTATGCGTGAACCCTACCTCGCTCATCTGCGCAGCACGCTCGAGCAGATCCGCGCCGACGGCTTCTACAAGACTGAACGCGTGATCGCGAGCCCGCAATCGGCTGACGTACGGCTCGCCGACGGCACGGACGTCCTGAACTTCTGCGCCAACAACTATCTGGGCCTCGCCGACGACGCCCGCCTGATCGCCGCCGCCAAAGACGGACTCGATCGCGACGGTTTCGGCATGGCCTCGGTGCGCTTTATCTGCGGCACCCAGACCGTGCACAAGGAACTGGAACAGGCGCTCGCCGCATTTCTGCAAACCGACGACTGTATTCTGTACTCGAGCTGTTTCGATGCGAACGGCGGCCTGTTCGAAACGCTGCTCGACGAATCCGACGCCATCATCAGCGACGAACTGAATCACGCCAGCATTATCGACGGCGTGCGGCTCTCGAAGGCCAAGCGCTTTCGCTACAAGAACAACGACCTGGCCGACCTCGAAGCCAAGCTGAAAGAGGCCGACGCCGCCGGCGCGCGCTTCAAGCTGATCGCCACGGACGGCGTGTTCTCGATGGACGGCATCATCGCCGACCTCGCCGGCATCTGCGATCTGGCCGACCGTTACGGCGCGCTCGTGATGGTGGACGATTCGCACGCAGTCGGCTTCATCGGCGAACACGGCCGCGGCACGCCGGAACATTGTGGCGTGCTGTCGCGCGTCGACATCATCACCGGCACGCTGGGCAAGGCCTTGGGCGGCGCATCGGGCGGCTACGTGGCGGCGCGCAAGGAAATCGTCGAACTGCTGCGGCAACGCTCGCGTCCGTACCTATTCTCCAACACGCTCACGCCGAGCATCGCGGCGGCCTCGCTCAAAGTACTCGAACTGCTCGCCAGCACGGAGGGCGCGGAACTGCGCGCACGCGTGCGCGAGAACGGCGCGCATTTCCGCAGCAAGATGAGCGCGCTCGGCTTCACGCTGGTACCGGGCGAACACCCGATCATCCCCGTGATGCTCGGCGACGCGCAACTTGCTTCACGCATGGCGGACGCGCTGCTGAAGGAAGGCGTCTACGTGATCGGCTTCTCGTTCCCGGTTGTGCCGAAGGGCCGCGCACGCATTCGCACGCAGATGAGCGCGGCGCATACGTCCGAACAGATCGACCGCGCCGTGGACGCATTTGCGCGCGTCGGCCGTTCGCTCGGCATTATCTAACCCGGAGGCGCACATGAAAGCACTCGCAAAACTCGAACGCGCCCCGGGCCTGACGCTCACGGACGTACCGAAACCCGAAGTCGGCCATAACGACGTGATGATCCGCATCAAGCGTACGGCGATCTGCGGCACGGATATCCACATCTGGAAGTGGGACGACTGGGCGCAGAAGACGATTCCTGTGCCGATGCACGTGGGTCACGAATACGTCGGCGAGATCGTCGAAATGGGCCAGGAAGTGCGCGGCTTTGCAATCGGCGATCGCGTGTCGGGCGAAGGCCATATCACCTGCGGTTTCTGTCGCAACTGTCGCGCGGGGCGCCGGCATCTGTGCCGCAATACTGTTGGCGTGGGTGTCAATCGTGAAGGCGCGTTCGCGGAGTATCTGGTGATTCCGGCGTTCAACGCCTTCAAGATTCCGCCTGAAATCTCCGACGATCTCGCCGCGATCTTCGATCCGTTTGGCAACGCGACGCATACCGCGCTGTCGTTCAACCTGGTCGGCGAGGACGTGTTGATTACCGGCGCCGGGCCGATCGGCATCATGGCGGTGGCGATTGCGAAGCACGTTGGCGCACGCAACGTCGTGATTACGGATGTCAATGACTACCGGCTCGAACTTGCCCGCAAGATGGGCGCGACGCGCGCCGTGAATGTTTCGCGCGAATCGCTGCGCGACGTGATGGCCGATCTGCACATGACGGAAGGCTTCGATGTGGGCCTGGAAATGTCCGGCGTGCCGAGCGCGTTCACCAGCATGCTAGAAGCGATGAATCACGGTGGCAAGGTTGCGCTGCTCGGCATTCCGCCGGCGCAGACCGCAATCGACTGGAACCAGGTGATCTTCAAGGGTCTGGAAATCAAGGGCATTTATGGCCGCGAGATGTTCGAGACCTGGTACAAGATGGTGGCGATGCTGCAAAGCGGCCTGGACCTGTCGCCGATCCTCACGCACCACTTCCCTGTCGATGATTATCAAAAAGCGTTTGCCACCATGCTCTCGGGCGAAAGCGGCAAGGTGATTCTCGACTGGACGGCCTGAGTCTGAGCCTGGGCCAGATTCATTCGCCTGGAAGCTGACCGGCAAGCTGCGTTGCCGTCACGCTTCCGGGCTTCCTTCCCTCCTCCCACCAACTGTGTCCGACGAGCGCGAAAGCCCAAGCGCGCCGCTTACGTGCCTGCGAGCGGCCGGTCGAACTCCGCCTGAATCCGCACGTGGACGTCGTCGCCCACCGCCGGATACCACGTCCCCAATCCGAACTTCGAACGGCTGAAACTGCCCTCGGCGGAAAAGCCGAGCGTGTTCTGTTTGGTCAGCGGGTCGGGGCCGAAGCCGTTGAACACCACATTGAGCGTAACCGGTTCGGTCGCACCGCGAATCGTCAGATTGCCGGTGAGCTTGCCGCGTGCCTCGCCGGTGCGCTCAAACCCCGTGCTGACAAAGCGGATCTGCGGATACTGCGCCACGTCGAACATGTTGTCCCCTTTGACCAGCTTGTCGAGCAAGGGCACGTTGGTATCCACGCTCGCGGCGTCGATGGCCACCGCAACCGAACTCTTGTCGAGGCCGCCCGCGTTCCAGTCAAGCTGTGCAGTGGCGCGGTCGAAGCGCATGGTAAAGCGCGAATACTTCAGATGGTCGACGTCGAACGTGATGCTCCAATGATGCGCATCGAGCATGTACTGCCCCACTGGCACGCTTGCTTCGGTTTGCGTCACCGAGTGCGTGACGACCTGCAGCGGTGTACAGGCCGCTACAACAGCCACTGCCACCATCGACAACGCGCGCGCCATGATTGCGCGGACAGCGTAGTGCTTCATTGCTTTGCTCCCCTGATTGGCTCCACTCCACGATAACGCAAGCAGCACACCCGCGCCAAAACGTTCATCGGGCTGTTCGCGCGGCCACGCTCTGCGCGTCTTCAAGTTAACGCCGTAGGCAGCGGGAAAATTCCATCGGGCGAATTTTTCTTGACGAAGGAGAATGATCGTTCTACTCTTCGGTCATGACTACTTCAACTGAACCCCTGACCCCAGGCAGTGCGCGCGAACGCCTGCTCGACGCTGCCGAAGCGCTGATCTACGCCGGTGGCATCCACGCAACCGGGGTGGATGCGATCGTCCGGCAATCGGGCACGGCGCGCAAAAGTTTTTATACGCACTTCGAATCGAAGGATGCGTTGGTTGCCGCAGCACTGGAGCGTCGCGACGAACGCTGGATGAACTGGTTTGCCGAAAACACGCTGCGCCACGGCAAGAGCCCGCGCACGCGTCTGATCGGCATGTTCGATGTCCTGCGCGAGTGGTTTGCCTCGGCAGACTTCCATGGTTGCGCGTTCCTCAATGCTTCCGGCGAAATCGCCGCACCGGACGATCCGATTCGCGTCGTCGCACGCGAGCACAAGGAGCGCTTGCTGGCCTTTGTGCGCACGCAGTGCGACGAGCATCTGGCCGAGAGCGGCGGCGCCGATAACCGGCGCGCCGCGCGCCTCGCGCGGCAATGGCTGATCCTGATCGACGGCGCCATCGGCGTGGCGCTGGTCAGCGGCGAACCCGACGCGGCACTGGATGCGCGCGCCGCCGCCGAGCAATTACTGAACGCGGAATCCGCGAACACTCGCGCGCCGTCCCGGCGTGCTTCCACCTGACCTTTGGAGTAACCATGGCCGATAGCATCGAAACCCGTCCACCCGTACCGCCCTTCACGCGCGAAAGCGCGATCCAGAAAGTGCGTGCCGCGGAAGATGGCTGGAATACGCGCGATCCCGAACGCGTGTCGCTCGCCTACACGCCGCAGAGCGTGTGGCGCAATCGCGCGGAGTTCGTGACCGGGCGCGCGGAAATTGTCGGACTGCTGAGCCGCAAGTGGGCGAAGGAGCTCGACTATCGTTTGATCAAGGAGCTATGGGCATACACGGACAACCGTATCGCAGTGCGCTTTGCGTACGAGTGGCACGACGATTCCGGCAACTGGTTCCGCTCCTACGGCAACGAAAACTGGGAGTTCGATGAGCACGGGCTGATGGCGCATCGTCACGCCTGCATCAACGATATGCCGATCCGCGAAGCCGACCGTCTGTACCACTGGCCGCTGGGGCGTCGTCCGGACGACCATCCGGGATTGTCCGATCTCGGTTTGTGAGCGTCTGAGACGCGTTACATACAGGCCGCATGAGTGTGCGGCCCTGCATGCCAATCGTGAGCGCCCACGGGCGTTCACCGATCTGCCACTGCTTTTCCGCTATTGTGCTGTCTGGGTATGGTCCGCGCAGGTCTCGTGCCCGTTGATCCGAGCGTCACCTCAACCTTGAGCGGACGGGTTTGAGGTACAGTGCGCGACGGACGGCAAACCGGACAATCACCAGCACATTCAATACACCGGCGCTCGACCGGTGACGGAGAAGATATGCATTTGCGGCAGACCAGCAACAACATCCGGCGCGCGCTTGTGGCGCTCGTCGCCAGCTTCGCGGTGGCTTCTACCGCGCATGCGGCGGACTGGTGCGGGGGCGGCGTCTGGGTCGACGCAATGCTCGGCTCCTACCACATCGATCCGGATCCCGGCACCCACTTCAACGAGTTCAATCCTGGCCTAGGCGTCGAGTGCTGGATCAACGGCCAATGGGGCGTGACGGCGGGAGGCTTTCGCAACTCGTTGCGCCGTCCCTCGTACTATGGCGGCGGGCTTTGGGCGCCGGAGTTTGCACACTGGGGCGTGATTCGTCTGGCTGCGATGGCCGGCATCATTTCCGGCTATAACTACGGTGACTGGGGCCTTGGCCGGAATCACACCATTGGTCCGGTGGCGGCGCCGATCATTATGTTCGACTACAAGCGCGTAGGCGCGAACCTGATTTTTATCCCGCCGATTCCTTCAGACAATTTGCCGTTCACGATCGGGTTTCAGGTGAAGGTGAAGTTCTGAGGCGGTGAGGTGTCAGCGCGTGCATCGCGCACCGCTGACGAGGCATCCTTCGGTTTGTTACGGTGAGCCGTTCCAGGATGGTGAGGACTTCCAGGGGCTGGCATCAGGATGGTGAGGATTTCCAGGAGGTGAGCGTTTCCAGGAGCTACCTCCCAAAGGTGAGGACTTCCAGGGGGTGATGAGCCCCCTGACCTGTGAAACAATGCAATGGTGAGGATTTCCAGGAGTCACCTTGCGGCGGTGCGCTCCCACACCGCCACCCTTCACAAGATCAGTGAAGCTCAGTGGTTCATGCAAATCTCATGTAGCGCATCCAGCCGCCGCACAGGATCCGCCACATACGGGTTCGACTCATCCCACGCATACCCCGCCAGGATCGCGCTGATCATGCGGCGAATGTTCGTGGTCTGACGCGGATAGAAAATGATGTCCTGCAACGCGCCCGTATACCACCGCTCCACGAACGCCCGGAACGTATCGATACCTTTTCGAAGCGGCACATCGTACGCGGCCTGCCAGTCGACCTGCTCACCATTCAGTTGCCGCTCCAGCGTCTGCACCGCCAGATGCGCCGAACGCAAGGCAATCGTCACGCCGGACGAAAATACCGGGTCCAGAAACTCGCCCGCATTACCCAGCAACGCGTAACCCGGCCCGTGCAAACGTTCGACGTTCGCTGAATACCCGCCAATATGACGCACCGGCATCAGGAACGGCGCCTCGCCAATCAACCGTGCAAGAGTCGGCTCTTGCTGGATCAGGCCGCGCAGTTTCGCCTCGCGTTCTTCGTCCGAACCCGCGAGAAACTCAGCCTCGGCGACGCAACCCACCGAAGAGCGGCCGCCTGCCAGCGGAATCATCCAGAACCAGACGTCGCGGTGTTCCGGATGGGTGGCCACGCAAATCTTGTTGCGGTCGGTGGCGTCGAGCGTCAGGCCATCGCGCACATGGGTGAAGATGGCCGCGCGCGTCGGCATCCGTGTCGGCGCTTCGAGATTCAAAAGACGTGGCAGCACGCGGCCAAAACCGCTGGCGTCGAACACATATCGAGCGTGCACCTGGTAGGCGTGGCCTTCCTCATCGACGACGTCGAGCACGGGCGCGCTGCCGGTTTGCATGGCCTGCACCGTGTGCCCGAAACGCACGTCGGCTCCCTGTTCGGCCGCGCAACGAATCAGAATGTCGTCGAACACCGAGCGTTCGACCTGATAAGTCGTGCCCCACCCCGGCGTGTGCTTGTCGCGGAAGTCGAAGGCGGATGACTTGTCCCGCCAGACAAAGTGCGCGCCGTTCTTGTACTGGAACCCCGCCTGCACGACAGCCTGCAGCATGCCAGCCTCTTCGAGGTAGGCCATGCTTTGCGGCAGCAAGCTCTCGCCAATCGAAAAGCGGGGAAAATGTTGCCGCTCGAGGACGAGCACCGAACGGCCCGATTTTCTCAGCAGTGCCGCCGCTACTGCGCCCGCCGGGCCCGCGCCGATGATCGCGACGTCGACGTTGTTGTTGGTCGGTGAAAGGGAATTCAATCTTTCCTCTAAGGGTTATCTAAAGTGAACAGCGCCGTGGCAGGTGCCGCATCTTGACTCGTGCGCTTGCCATTACAATGGCGCGCATTCAAGCAAAATCAGACTTTGCCGGGGAAAACACATGTCGTCATCTGAACTGTCCAGCGTGCCTTTCGTGCATGAAACGGCCTTCGGAATATGGTTCCTGCGCACTCATACCTGGGAACACCATGTTTTGCGTGTTGCGATCAACGACCTGAAGCGCCTGATCGACACGCCCTTGCCTGAGGCACCCGTGATTGCCGATGTCGGTTGCGGGCAAGGCATATCGTTTCGTCTGCTGGCGGATGCGTTCCGTCCGAGCCGCATCATCGGTATCGACTACCACGAGCCATCGCTCGAACTCGCTGCCCAGGCTGCACGCGCCTGCAAGGCCAGCACGCGCAACGTCGGCGACATCGAAGTGCTGCACGGCGATTGCGCGCAGCTTGCGCTGCCGAGCGCGAGCGTCGATATCGTGTTCTGCCATCAGACCTTCCATCACCTCGTCGAGCAGGAACGTGCCCTTGCCGAATTCCATCGCGTCCTGAAGCCTGGCGGCGTGCTGCTGTTTGCCGAATCCACCGACGCCTACATCAAGTCGTGGGTGATCCGTCTATTGTTCCGCCATCCTATGCATGTGCAGAAAAGCGCAGACGGCTACCTCGACATGATCCGCCATGCAGGCTTCTCGTTTGGCCAACAAAACGTCTCGTTGCCCTATCTTTGGTGGAGCCGCGCGAAGGACTTCGGTCTGTTCGAGCGGCTCGGTCTTCATCGTCCGCAGCCCGGCAAGCGTCGTGAAACGCTCGTCAATGTGGCAGCGGTGAAAGCGGGCTGACGCGCACCGGCTGACCGGCTAGGGCGAGCACTTTGCCGGCTCGCCCGGCGCCTCGCCACGCCCGCTATTGGCCTCGCTTACCGGCCTTTCAGCTTCACCACATCGCCCACCAGCGCCACGCCGGCGATGACCGCGCCTGCGCCGCACGTGAACTCCGTCGGGCTCGCGGTCAGTTCGTTGTGGTAGTTGCTCCGAATGTTGATGACCGCGTTACCGCCTTGCTGGCGCGCCTGCTGCTGCAACTCGATGACGGCAGACAGGAAGACGTGCTGGCACGCCTGGACATCGGTCTTGCCGAACGCGTTGGTCTTCTTGTTCGTTGCGATTGCGTTGAACGATTGCGCGACCGCCGGGTGGCTCTGGCCGGCGAAGAAGAGTGCGATGTCCGGTGTCACCTTGCCCGGCTCGCTGGCCAGTGCGGCGTCAACCGGATAAGTGGCGATGCTGTCGCGAGCGAAGGCGTGCGACGTAACGAAAGTGGCGCACAGGGCGGCAAGCATCAGATGGCGTTTCATTTAGGTTCCTCGTTTTAATTGCTTAGTTGGATTGAAGGACGACGAGATCGCCGTGCACGGCGACTGCCGCCGCGCTCGGGCTCACGCCGCAGGTGAAATCGGTAGACGAACTGGTATCGGTGGTATGAAAACGCGTCTGGATGTTGATCACGGCATTCGCGTTCTTCTCCTGCGCAACGGCGCGCAGCTTGCTCAGCGCCTCGGCAAGCGCGTGGTTGCACGAAGCGTCTGCACCGTCTTGGGCACGCGCTACGCGCGCCGAATACGACGCTTCGCCGAGCTGCTGCTGCACCGCCGGATGGGCTTGCGAGCCGAAATACAAGGCCACCCCGCTCCCCGCTGCGGGCTGCTGCACGGCCGACTGCAACGGCAGCGATTTGACCTGGGTCGCACATCCAGCTTGCGTGATCACCACGGCAGCCAGTGCACCCAGCATAAGACCGTTCCTCATTGTGTTTTTCCTTTTCTTGTTAAAGCCACCAGAAACGTCATGCGCCCTTCCAGGCGCGAAACATCAGGCTCGCGCAACTGCCGCCGAACCCGAATGAAACCGACATGGCCGCATCGATGCGCGCCTCGCGCGACGTGCGCACGAGTGGCAGATCCGCTACCGCAGGATCAAGCGTCTCGATGCCGCTGGTCCCCGCGATATAGCCATCTCTCATCATCAACAGTGTGTAGATGGCTTCGTGCGCGCCGCATGCTCCGAGTGGATGGCCGGTCAAGCCTTTGGTCGACGAAAACAGCGGCACTTCGTTGCCGAATATCTCGCCTAGCGCGTGCAGCTCTTCGAGATCGCCGCGCGGCGTCGATGGGGCATGGGTGTTGATGTAATCGGGACGCAGCTTCGCTTCGTTGAGCGCCTCGCGCATAGCGCGAGCAATGCCGGGCGCACGCGGCGCCACCATGTCTGCACCGTCGGTGCAATGACCGAAGCCGACCAGCTCGGCATGGATACGCGCTCTCCGCGCGAGTGCATGGTCGAGCGATTCGAGCAGAAGGACGCCCGCGCCCGAGGCCATCACAAAGCCGTCACGTGCGACATCGTAGGGACGCGAGGCGTGCTCGGGCGCATCGTTGAAGTTTCGTGACAGCGCGCCCATGGCGTCGAACATCAGCGTCATGTTGTCGTGCAGCGCTTCGCTGCCGCCTGCCAGGACGATCTGCTGGCGGCCCGTCTGGATCAGTTGCATGGCCTGGCCGATCGCGAGCGCCGAGGTCGTACAGGCTGACGATGGCGAGTACGTCGCGCCTTCCAGCCCGAACACGTGCGCAACATTGGCGGAGGTCGTGCTGCCCATCGCCTGCGGCACGATGTAAGGCGGAACCCGATCGACCCCGCGCGCCCCGGCGATTTCCATGGCGACGTCATAAGCAGACATGGTTCCGACTCCCGAACCGATCACCGCGCCCGCTGCCGGCGAACGCAAGGCAGCGGGATCGAGACTGGCATCGTCGAGCGCGCTGCGAACTGCGTGGCACGCGAAACGGGCTGTGTCGCCCATGAAGCGCTCGAGCTTGCGCGCGAACAGCGGCTCGTCGGCCACCGATGCGACGCCCGCCACCTGGCTGGCGAAACCGCGCTCACGCCATGCTTCGATGCGCGAAACGCCCGAGCGCCCTGCGCGCAGTCGCGCCGACACGCCGTCGAGCGTGTTGCCGAGACAGGACACGAGACCCATGCCTGTCACGACGACGCGGCGCAGTCCGCCCACGCTATGTGCTGCGTGGCTCATCCGGCACGCCTGAAGATCAGCGAGGTATTGATGCCGCCAAACGCGAAGTTGTTGCTCATCACGTACTCGGCTTCGAGCGCGCGTGCCTCGCCGACAATGTAGTCAAGCTCGGCACACGCCGGATCGACATGGGTCAGATTCACGGTCGGCGCGAACCAGTTGCGCTTCATCATCTCGACGGTCCACCAGGCTTCGATCGCACCGCACGCGCCGAGCGTGTGGCCGATGTAGCTCTTCAGCGAGCTGATCGGCATGCGCGAGCCGAAGATTTGCGCGGTGGCGCGGCTTTCTGCCACGTCGCCGAGATCCGTTGAGGTGCCGTGCGCATTGACATACGCAATCGCCTCCGGCGGCAGTCCGGCGTCTTGCAGCGCAAGTCGCATGGCGACGGCCATGGTTTCGGCGGTGGGTTGGGTCATGTGCGCCCCATCCGAATTGCAGCCGAAGCCGACAATTTCCGAGTGAATGTGTGCACCTCGTGCCACCGCGTGCTCATACTCTTCGAGCACGAGCGTAGCCGCCCCTTCGCCGACCACGAGGCCGTCGCGCGCGGCATCGAAGGGCCGCGGCGTCAGATGCGGTTCGTCGTTGCGCGTGCTGGTCGCGTAGAGCGTATCGAACACGGCGACCGCCGGCCCCGACAGCTCTTCCGCTCCGCCGGCCAGCATCAGGGTCTGCTTGCCCTGGGCGATCGCTTCGTACGCGTAGCCCACCGCCTGACTGCCCGACGCACAGGCAGAGGACGTCGGCACGATCCGGCCTTTCAGATCCCAGAACAGGCTGACGTTGACGGCCGTGGTGTGCGGCATCATCTGCACATAGCTGTTCGAGGTCACGTCGCTCATCGAGCCGGTATCGAGCATTTTGCCGAACGCGCGAATCGGCTCGACGGAGCCGGACGACGATCCGTACGCGACGCCCATGCGTCCGTCGCTGATGGACGGATCGTCGAGCAGGCCGGCGTCGGTCAGCGCCAGTTCGCTGGCCCGCACCGCGTACTTCGAGACGGGGCCCATCGAGCGGGTCTTCTTGCGCGGATAGTGCGCCGGCGTGACGAATTCCGGCAACGGACACGCCAGCCGCGTGTGCAGCGACTGGAAGTAGTCCCATTCATGGATGCGCTGCACGGCATTGCGGCCGCGTTTCAAAGCCGCTTCGACTTCGTCCCAATGGCTGCCGAGCGCCGTGACGCCGCCCATTCCGGTTATGACGACGCGCTTCATCACACCATCCCGCCGTTGACGCCGATCACCTGGCGCGTGATGTAGGACGCCGCATCCGACATCAGGAAGCCCACCACCGCAGCCACTTCGACGGGCTGCCCCACGCGGTTCATCGGCACCGCCTTCAATGCGTGTTCGACCGGCACGTCGTCGAGCATGCCGGTATCGATCAGCCCCGGCGCCACGCTGTTGACCGTGATGTTGCGGGTCGCAAGTTCGACGGCGAGCGCCTTGGTCGCGCCGATCAGGCCGGCCTTTGCCGCGCTGTAGTTGACCTGGCCGCGATTGCCGATGACGCCGGAAACCGAACCGACGGTCACGATCCGGCCGCCCTGGCGGGCGCGGACCATCGGCATCGTCAGCGGATGCACGACGTTGTAGAACGCGTCGAGGCCGGTCTCGATGACGATGTCCCAGTCTTCGTCGGTAAGCGCCGGAAAGGCTGCATCGCGGGTCACGCCTGCACAGCAGACGATGCCGTAGTAGGCCCCGTGCACGGCGACGTCCGCCTCGAGTGCTGTGCGGCAGGCGGCGCGATCGCGCACGTCGAACTGCAATACGCTCGCCGTTCCGCCTTGCGCCGTAATGCCCGCCGTCACCGCCTCGGCTTCGCTGCGTCCGGTACGACAGTGGACGGTCACCGCAAAGCCGTCAGCAGCCAGTTGATAGGCAATTGCGCGGCCGATTCCACGGCTCGCACCGGTAACGAGAACACGCCTGCTCATGACCTGAAACCCTCTTCGATAAATGACTGGAAATCGCGCGGCCGAAAAACCTTGATCACAGCCTCAGCTGCCACTACGTCATCGTGTTGAATGACGCATTCATAGGCGCCGTGACCTTCATCGCCGCGCAATAGCTCTTTGACTTCGATCCGCAAAAGCGCGTCGGGCGCAAATGCGGGTGTATGCATCTCATAGCGGCGCGAGCCGAGCAGCACGCCGGGGCGCATGCTGTTGCCCGCGCGCATCTCGAGCAGCCCGACGTGCGCCGCAATCGCCTGCGCCATGAGTTCGATGCCGATCCACGCGGGCATCGCGCCTTGGGCGTCGGCATACCACGCGTCGCTCTGGACGCGTGCCTGGGCTGTCAGCGACTCGTCTGCGCACGCGAGCACCGCGTCGAGCAGCAGCATCGTGCCGCGATGCGGCAGGATCTCCTCGACAGGCGGAAACGATTCGCGCTCGAGGCCGGGACTGGATTGGATGGATTGGGTCATGAAGTCGCTCACCGGCCGAGGATCACGCTGACGTTGCTGCCGCCGAACGCAAACGAATTGCTCATCACGTATTGCGCGCCGGCGTGGCGCGGCAAATACCGCTCTGTTTCGACGAGATCGAGCGCTGGCAGCTCGGCGTCGGCTTCGCCATCCCAAAGGTGGCGCGGCAAGGCGACGTCATCGCGTGCGAGCGTGAGCCATGCGAAGCCGAGTTCGTTCGCGCCCGCCGCGCCGAGTTGATGCCCGGTCAGCGGTTTGGTGCCGCTTGCCGCAACGCCATTGGGGAAGATCCGTGACATCAGATGCGCTTCCATCTGGTCGTTCTTGCGCGTCGCGGTTGCGTGCAGGTTGACGTAGCCGATCGACGAAGCCGCGAGGCCCGCATCCTCGAGCGCGCCTCGCAAGGCGTGTTCGCCGCCGATGCCGTGCGGATCGGGCGCCGAGATGTGATGCGCGTCGCTGGATTCGCCGGCGCCTGCAAGCACAACCGGTCCTTCGTCACGGCTCATCAGGAAGACGGCCGCTCCCTCTCCGATGTTGATACCGCAGCGATTGCGGCTCAGCGGATTCATGCGTGCCACGCTGGTGGAGTCGATCGAGGCGAAACCCTGCAGGGTCAATTCGCATAGCGAGTCGACTCCGCCGGCGACCACCGCGTCGCAGAGTCCCAACTCCAGCAGCCGGCGCGCCGAGATGATGGCTTTCGCCCCCGAGGTGCATGCTGTCGACACCGTGAAGGCCGGGCCCTGGAGATCGAGCGCGGCGGCGGCGAATGGCGCGGCCGTGCCGATCTCCATCTGGCGGTAGTCGAAGCCGGCCGGCAGAGCGCCCGCTTCGGCGTGCTGGGCGAGCGCGGCTTCGGCCGCGCTGATGCCCGACGTGCTGGTGCCGAGCACCACGCCAATGCGACGCGCGCCGTACCGTTCGCGGGCCGCTTCAATGGCGGGTCTGATTTGCGCGAGGGCGGCTAGCAGCAAGCGATTGTTGCGGCAGTCGTAGTGCACGAGCGCAGCGGCCGGCGCCTGCGCGAGCGGCGCCATGACCCGGCCGACGAACGCCTCGCCGCCGCGGGTTTGCAGCATCCCCATGCCCGGAGCCTGTCCGTTGGACAGCGCAGACACGATCGACGGCACATCGTTGCCGAGTGCGTTGATCATGCCGAGCGCATGCAGATAAACACGCGACGTGCTCACACCGTTTCTCCTGTGTCGGCCGGAGTGAGTGCCTCAGCACTGACTCCGGTCCCACGCAACTTGTTGCGCTTCGATGGAATGCCGATCGGCGCAAGCAGCACGGACACCATGATGCCCAGCGACAGCGTGGCGCCGAAACTGCGCAAGGCCGGCATCGAACTCATACCGAGCATGCCGAACGACAGCAGGGTCGTCGCGGACGACAGCAGAACACCGGTCCACACGGCGCCGGGGTCCGCATCCGCTCGCATCGTGCCTTCGCGCAGGAACACGGCATAGTTCGCACCCACGCCGAGCACGAGCATCAGCGCGAGCCAGTTGAACAGCGTGAACGGGATATGCGCGTAGCCGAACGCCGCGAGCGTGACGCCCACCGCGAGCAGCACGGGCAGCGTGACAGCAAGGCCGCCGCGCGGCCGGTAACGGAGCATCAGCAGGATCAGCACCAGCAGTAGCGCGCCCGCCAGCCAGACGCTGCTATCGACGCGATATTCGCCGAACAGCTTCGACACGCTCGCGGCCTTGTCGACGAAGCTCACACCCGGCACCGCACGCGCGGCGTCGAGCAGCGCGGGCTCGTTGGCCGGCGTCACGCTTTGCGGGATCACCACGGCGGCGAAGGCGCGGGGCGTCGTGGACGTGGCGCCCAGCCACAGATGACGAAACGGCTGCGACCAGGGCGCCGCGAGCCAGCGGTCGACCGTCAGCAGCGAGTTCGACGAGCTTGCGTAGTCCGCGAGCCATGCGTCGGCGACGGCGTCGCGAAACCCGGCCTCAAGCAGCATCGCGCGCAATGCTGCGGGGTCATTGAAAACGTGGGCAGCGAGCAGCGCGCGGTCGGTGTGTTGCTGCTTGGCCGAGGGCACGAACGAGGTCACCGATTGCCAGCTACCTACCTTGGCGGTCCCGCTGAGTGCGTCAAGCCTGGCGCCGAGCGCTTCGGCGCGTTCGAGCACGAGCTCCGGCGTCTCGCCGCGCACCACGAAAAACTGGGCCGTGTTGTCGACGCCCACTGCGCGGGTGACCTCACGCTCCTGCGCCACGAGCGAAGGGTCGCGCTGGATCAGCAGGTGGATGTCGTCATCGCTGCGCAATTGCAACCAGCCGGGCGCGGATGCGATCAGCAGCGCCGCCGTCACCCAGATGGCCCGGCGGCCGCCGATCAGCGCTCGCCACGTCTCGAGCATGCGCCCCGCCGCCTTGAACAGATACTGCGGGCGACGGGCCGCCGCGCGGGTGAGCAGCGTCGGCAACAGCGTGAGGACCGAGGCGAAGGCAATCGAAATGCCGGCCACGGCGAAGCACGCGATCTGCTTGAGCGCAGGAAACGGCGCACATGCAAGGATCGCGTAGCCGAGCAGGCTCGTTGCAAGGGCAACCGTCAGTGCCGGCGAAACAGCGCGTGCGCCGCGCCGCGAATCCCAGCCGTGTTGCGTGCCCAGATAGACGACGAAATACTGGATCGAATAGTCGACCGCCTCGCCGATCAGGCTTGCGCCGAAGACCAGCGTCAGCAGGTGCAACTGGCCGAAGATGAGCAGGGTGACCGCGAGCGCGCCGACAATGCCGAGCGCGGTCGACACGAAGCCGAGCAGCAAGAGCCGCGGCGAACGGAAGATCCACAGCATCAACAAAGCGATGCCGCACATCGACACGACGCCGATCGCATGCATTTCGTGCTCGGAGGCGCTGCGTGCTGCTTGCGCGTAGAACACGGCCCCGGTTCTGGCGAGTGCGACGTCGGGGAACGCCTGCTTCAGACTCGTTTCGCTGTGCGCCACTGCGGCGAGGACGGCGCGCTGGGTCTGGGTTTCGTACGCGGACCCCGGCAGGCTGGCCATCACCAGCACACTGGTCGTCGCGCCGCGATGGGCAACCAGCAGGCTGTCTTCGATCTCCAGATTGGAGGTGGCAAGCGGCAGGCCGCCTAGCCAGTGCTCGAGCCAGCCGAACGGGTCGTCCGCGAGCGCCGTTGCGAGACCGCCTTCGGCCGGCGCGTAGAGGCGTCTCACGAGGGCGTCGTGCAGGGTATTCGGAGCGCCTGCAAGCTGCGCGCGGTCGGCCGGCGCGAGCAGGCCGAACCGGTATGGCAGATACAGACCGCCGATTTGCGACAGATCGAACGGCGGCAAGGTCGCGGTGACGGAGCGAAACGCGCCGCTCGCGGACAGCGTTGCGCCTAGCTGCTTCGCGGCCGCCTTCGCGTGAGTCGCGTTGTCGCTCTTCACCAGAAACACCGTGCGGTCGCCGAGCGTGGCCGCGAGCCTGTCGACCGCTTCTTCGGCGACCGGGTCCGCCTCGGTGGCCGGCAGCAAGGCGAGCAGATTGGTCTGCAGCGGCGACGGGCCGGCGAAGCGCCAGACGCAGTAAAGCGTGGCCGCAAGGGCGAACACGAGCCACGCGGCACGCATGCCCCACGCCTGTTTCGAGCCTCGCACCTGTAATGCGTTCACTAGCGCGCTCCGAAAAGCTGCTGCTCGGCAGGCGTCAGGTCGGTCACCGTGGCGCTGTCCGAGAAGTCCAGCGTAGTGACGTCGCCGTTCGCGAGCGTGATGTGCAGCGTGCGCAAATAGCTGCCGCCGCTCATCTGCAAACTTTTGATGGCCTGGGCGAGCTGCGGCTGGTTCGGCGTGAGCTGCATGCGCCATTGTGCCGGCGTGCCGGTAGCTTGCACGTCGAATTGCGAGTAGAGCGCCGAGAGATCGCCACCGAGCATCGCGCGCATCATTCTGGACACCTCAGCGACGCCGCGTGCGCCGTGGGGACTGCTGCTTCCGATACGCTGACTGGCCGCGTTGACTTCGCTCACGCCGGCATCGGTGATCAGATAGGTGGCCTGGTACGGTGTCTCGATGTGCCAGATGACGCCGTGTCCGCGCACGAGCAGCAGCGATCCCGAGCTGATCAGCGGCTGTTTCAGCGCGGCGCGTGTTTGCGTTTGCGTGAAGCGTGCGCGGATGCCGCTCGCCCGTCCCAACTGGGCGGCGATTTGCGACACGAGCCCCGCGCTCTGCGCAGACCCGGACGCTTCGGTGGGTGCGGAAGCGGACGCCGACGCGGCGTGCGCCAAAGGCGCCTGTGCCAGTGCCTGCAGCGCAACGCTTGCCGCAACCATCGCGATGCGCAGCCTCAGCGTGCCCATACACGCTCCAGCTTCTCGAACACAACCGGCGGCGAGACGAACTGCAGTTCCTGGGTGGCCGCGCTCACGGCGACCTGGATCGTATGACCCTTCGTGAGCCGAGTGCCTGAGGCCTCATCCACGATCTCATAGCCGATCTTCAGGCGATTTTCGTATTCGAGCAGGTGCGCGCGTACCTCGAGCCGCTGGCCGTAAATCGCGGGCCGCACATACTTCAAATGTGCTTCGACGACCGGCCAGAGATAGCCCGACGCCTGCATCTCGCGGTAGTCGTAGTCGAATGCCCGCAGCAGCGCGGCGCGCCCTGCCTCGAAGTATTTCAGGTAGTGACCGTGCCAGCACACGTTCATCGCATCGACGTCGTGAAACGGGACCTCGACGGCCGCGCTGGCCGTCAACACCTTGCGCGGGTCGCTCATTGCGTGTCTCCGCCGTGTTGCTCGATCAGCTCGCATGCCGCGATGCGCGCGGTCAGTGCGCGCAGGTCGGCTTCGAGCGCGCGGTCCTCGTCGACGAACGGCGAGCCCGCACTCACGCTTTGCATAAACGCCTGCAGCGGCTGCGGGACGGGCGCGGTGGCGTCGATCCGCAGCCGCAGTCGTGCGGCTTGCACGGTCGCGAGGGTATGCGCAGCGGCAACCTGCTCGGTGAGTTCCAGCACGCGCAGGCAATCGCGCGCGGCGATCGTGCCCATGCTGACCTTGTCCTGATTGTGCGCTTCGGTGGAACGCGAGAAGACGCTCGCAGGCATGGTGTGCTTGAGCGCCTCCGCCGTCCATGCGGACGACGAAATCTGCACGGCCTTGAAGCCGTGATTGATCGGAGCGCGTGCCGAGGTCGCCCCCGACAGGTTGCGCGGCAGTCCGTTGTTGAACTTGTCGTCGACGATGAGCGCCAGTTGGCGGTCCATCAGATCGGCGAGATTGGCCACGGCGGTCTTCAACGCGTCCATCGCGAAGGCGATGTGGCCGCCATAGAAGTTGCCGCCGTGCAATACGCGCTCGCCGTCGGGGTCGATCAGCGGATTGTCGTTGGCGCTGTTCAGTTCGTTCTCGATATCGCGCCGCATCCAGCTCAGCGCGTCGCACGTCACGCCGATCACATGCGGGGCGCAACGGATCGAATAGCGGTCCTGCAGGCGGTGGCCCGGCGTGTCGTCGCGTCCTGCGAGGTCTGCGCGAATCCATGCGGCGGCTTCGGCCTGGCCGGCGTGCGGCTTGGCTTCGAACAGCATGGGATCGAAATGGGCGGCCCGGCCGTCGAGCGCGATGGTCGACAGGGCAGTGAGCCGTGCGGCCACGCGTGCCAGATGGGCGGCCCGCGCGAAGGCGAGACACGCAAGACCCGTCATGACCGCGGTGCCGTTCATCAGCGCAAGGCCTTCTTTCGGCGCCAGCGTCAGCGGCTCGTGTCCGAGTTCGGTCCAGACTTCCCGGGCTTCGCGCAGTTCACCGCGAAATAGCACGTCGCGCTCGCCCACCAGCGCCGCAGCGACGTACGACAGCGGTGTGAGGTCGCCACTCGCACCCACCGATCCCTCGGCGGGGATGAGCGGCAGCACCTGATGATTGATCAGGTCCGCGACGCGTTCGAGCAGCACGGGCCGCACGCCGGAATATCCGTACGCGAGCGAATTGAGGCGCGCGGCGATCACGGCCAGCGTCTCCTGGTTGTCGAGATGGCGGCCCATTCCGCAACCGTGATAGCGGGTGAGCTGAAGCGGCAGGGCTTCGACCAGGTCCATCGGCACATCGACCACGCAGGCGTCGCCATAGCCGGTATTGACGCCGTAGACGGTGGCGCCTGCCGCGAGATGGCGGCGCAGAAACTCAGCGCCGCGGGCGATGCGCGAGCGCCACGCCGGATCGCTGCTTAGTGCGACCGGGGCGCGTTGCCGCGCAATCGCCACCACCTCTTCGATCGTGAGCCGGCGGCCGCCGATCGTGATGGCATTGGCGCTTGCGTGCGCCGGTTGTTGCACGTCTACAGTCAGATCATTTTCGGCCATTTGCGCCTCCGCTGGGGCGCGCCCAGAAATCGAAAAAGTTGAACCATTGATAAGGCGCCTTGCGGCAGTAGTGCTCAAGACGCGTTGCGTACTGTTGCGCCCACGTCGAGATGTGCCGCTCGCGTTCGCGGCGCGGCAGTTCGATGCGCTCGGCGAACGGCTCGAAATACAGCCGGTAGCTGCTGCCCTCTTTCAGGCAAAAGAACAGGTAGACGGGACACGCGAGGGCATGCGCGAGCACATAGGGCCCCTGAGCGAACGGCGCCTGCGCGCCGAGAAACTGCGCGCTCGTCGTTCTGCCCGATTCGTGGGCGGGTGTTCGATCGCCCACGATCACCAGCAGTTCGCCGCGGGCGACACGCTCCTGCATCATCATCGCGGTCTCCGGACCGAAGTCGTTCACCTCGAGCAGATGTTGCGAGAAATCGCGGTTCGCCGACGCCAGCACGCTGTTGAAACGGCGCGCGTGCTCGGTGTAGACGATGGCCGTCACCTTGGTTTTGGCGCCGCGTGTGGCCAGCGCCCGAGCCATTTCCAGGTTGCCGAGGTGCGAGCCGATCACGAGCGCGCCTTGGCCGCTCGCGAGCAGGGCGTCGAGCGCGCCGGTGTCGTGGAAGCAGACCTCGGCTGGTTCGACGTGACCCGACCAGGCCGTCAGCTTGTCGAAACCCGATTGCGCGAACGCGAGCATGTGCCGGTAGGCGGAGAGCCAGCCCGGACGAGGCGTGTCCTGTTGCGCCGACGCTTGCCCGAGCTGTTCGAAGTAACGCCGCGAGGCATCGCGCGCAGGACGTCCCGTGAGCAGGAAATACGCGACGATCGGATGCAGCCACCATGCGGTGAGGCGCGGGCCGATCGTTTTGCAACCGAGCGCGAGCAGCCTCATGCCGAGGCGGCTGCCGCGTTCCGCCATGCGCCACCAGGGCGCCTCGCCTGGGTTGGCGGACCGGGTGGCGCGCCGCGGCGTCAGCTTGTGCAGCAACAGCACCGGCAACCGCAACAGCATCCCGGCGACGAGCCGCGTGTGAGTGCGGCTGATGCGCACGTTGTCCCACAGCACGTCGAAATGCGAGACGCCGTCGGCCGCGTACGTGACAGGCGTGGGAATCGCAATGAACTCCACACGACGCCAGTGCAGGCGCACGAGGATCTCGATGTCGAAGTCCATGCGTGTGCCCAGCTTGACGCTGTCGATCAGCGCGCAGGCGATATCGAGCGGATAGAGGCGGAAACCGCACATCGAGTCTCGGATCGCGAACGAGAGCGTTTCGATCCAGACCCAGACGTGGGTCAGATAACGCCCGTAGAGTCGCGACTTCGGTACGCTTGCGTCGTAGACTGGGCTGCCCAGAATCACCGCGTGCGGGTTGGCGTGCGACGCGTCGAGAAAGCGCGGCACGTCGGAGCTGTCGTGTTGACCGTCGGCGTCGATCTGCAGGGCATGCGTGTAGCCAGCCGCACGCGCCGCGCGCAGACCGGCCATCACCGCCGCGCCTTTGCCGCCGTTGACCGGCAGGCGCAGCAGCGTGAGCTGGTTCGCGTGTTGCTGTGCCAGCGCGGCGAGCACCTGCTGGGTCGCCTCGTCGCTGCCGTCGTCCACCACAAAGAGCGGCAGGCCGTGCACGACCAGATTCGCCACAGTCGCGGTAATGGCGTCCTTGTGGTTGTAGATCGGAATGACGATGCAGGCAGCGTGGCTCATGCACGCTCCCTGTAGACGATCACGCCTGAGGCGCAGTCACGCTCGCCAAGCCGGTAGACGAACTGGATCCGCTGGTTTGCCGCATCGTGCGCGAAGCTCAGCTTGAGCAATGCGCCGGGCGGTACGGGCGCCATGAACTTGAGCCGGTCGATCGATGCGGGCGTGCTGGCGGCGGGGACGTGAGTTGCGGCGAGCCGTATCGCCCAGTCGACCTGCACCACACCTGGCAGGATGGGCAGGCCGGGGAAG
This sequence comes from Paraburkholderia phenazinium, assembly GCF_900100735.1. Taxonomy (GTDB): domain Bacteria; phylum Pseudomonadota; class Gammaproteobacteria; order Burkholderiales; family Burkholderiaceae; genus Paraburkholderia; species Paraburkholderia phenazinia. The sequence goes on from NZ_FNCJ01000001.1 coordinate 707,237, forward strand.
TGACCGGCAAAGTGGACCAGCGTGCGCGGCACGTGCAGCTCGTAGTAGAACTGGTCGCCCTGCTGCGCCTCGGCCAGCACTTCGACACCGTCTGCACGGGCCTCGAAGCTCGCGGCGAGCGCGGCGGCCGGCAGCTTGCCGCGCGCATCGAACGGCAAGGCGAGGCGAAAGCGCCAGTGGCGTGGCAGCAGCACGAGGTCGAAATACGCGGCGAGGTGGCGGCGCAAGGTTTTCACGAGCGGCACGCGGCCGTTGGCGCGTAACGCTTCGTTGCCGGCTTCGGTCAGCACCACGACTGCACCGGCTCGCTCGCGCGACGCACCCGCGAGCCGCGTCACCGCCACCTGGGCGACAAACGGATGCTGGGCGAGGCGGGTCTCGAGTTCCGCAAGCGAGAGGCGCTTGCCGTCGAGTTTGATTACCCGGTCGAGGCGGCCCAGCAGACGGAAGCGGCCGTCGCTGTCGAAGGCGGCTTCGTCGTCGGTGCGGTGCCAGTCGTCATGGCCGAGATGCGGCGAGCGTACGCTTAGCGCGCCATCGTCGGCGCGCTGGACGAGGATGCCCGGCATGGCCCGCCATGCGTCCGACTCGTTCTGCCGGCGCCATGCGATGCCGCCGGTTTCGGTACTGCCGTACACCTCGATCGGCGCTGAGCCGAAACTTGCGGCGTATTGGCTCGCTGTTTCAGCCGCGAGCGGCCCACCGGATGAGAAGAACGCGAGCGGCGCCGGCGCCAGCGCGGCGAAGCCGGGCAGCTCGGGCCAACGCGACAGTTGCGCGGGCGTCGACACGACAACCGTCGCTCCGCCTTGCTTGATGCGGGCCTGGATTGCCTGTGGATCGGCGCTGACGTTACGGTCGAACGCGCGCCCTGCCGCGAGTGGCCAGAACACGCGGAACAGGATGCCGTAGATATGATGATGCGGCACGCTCGCCAGAATCGTCGCTTGACCGAGCGCTTCTCCCCATTGCTGTTCGAGCGTGTGAACTTCAGCATTGAACTGGGCGAGCGTCTTTTGCACCGGCTTTGGCGTGCCGCTGCTGCCGGACGTGAAGAGCGTCAGGCCTGCATGCGGATCGATCGCCCAGCGACCGTCCAGGGTGTCCTGCGCTACGGCGTCGCGTTCGAGCGCGGGCATATCCGCAGCGGTGAGCAGGCAATCGTAGGCGCCCGACAGGTCAGCCAGGTAACCCGGAGCGGCATTCGCCGGAATCACCGGCTCCTTGCCGCACCCGAGCAAGGCGAACAGCGTGCAGGCGAAGTCGAACGAATCGTCGAGGCACAACGCGTAGCGCTTCAAGGGCTGAGCCTGTAGCGCTGCGGCGAGCCTCAGCGTGCGGGCGCGGAACGCAGCGAAGTCGAGTACGGCGTCGGCGTCGCGGCACACCGGTGTGTGGCCGGCGCGCGCCGAGACCAGCAGGTCGTGTAAGGCGATCATGAAGCCTCCGAACGGGCGGCTCGCGGCAGCATGATCAGGCGGCGCCAGGCGATCTCGCCCACCAGCAGAACGCCGATCAGCACGTAGGCGAGCGCGCCGTTGTAGAGCGACCATGCTTCGCGTCGCCAGCACAGGGCGGTATAAACGGAGAACACGCTATTCAGTACGAAGAAGACACACCAGATCTGAGTGACACGGCGCGTGTAGCGCACCACTTGAGGACTCGGATCGGGATTGTGGAGCCGCGCGAATTTTTCGACCATTGACGGGCCGCGCACGAGCGTGGCGCCGAACACCACCAGCAGTCCGAGATTGACGAGCGAAGGATAGAGCCGCAGCAGCAGCTCGCTGTTGGTCCACACGATCGCCACCGACGCGCAATTGAGCACCCCGGCGACGCACCAGTCGACCGGCGTCAAGCGGCGTAACGATGCGGCGATCGCGCCCGTGCCGGTCCAGCGCTGCAACCAGAGCAACACGAAGAGCATGCAACCGACATAGCGCGGGGCATCCCAGTGCCACGCGCACAAGATCACCAGCGGATAGGCAAGCTTGGTGGCGACGCTCAGCGGGCCGCTCAGTTTGCTACTGAGTTTGCCGCCGCGTTTGCCATCCACCGCGCCGCCAGCAGCCGTAGCCGCAGCCGGCTGCGCCTCGTCATCGCGAGGCTGGGCGCCCTGCGCTGCCGTGTCGACCGCCTGCCGTTCGCACGAAGGCACGGACAGCATTAGTCCTGTGCCGCAAGCAGCGACTCGATCGCAACGATCACGTCGCCAACCGTGCGCACCTGCTTGAATTCTTCCGGTTTGATCCGGCGTCCGGTCATTTCCTGCAGCTTGATGGCAAGGTCGACAGCGTCGATGCTGTCCAGATCGAGTTCCGTGAACAGATGCGCTTCGGGCGTCACTCGTGCCGGATCAATTGCAAAGTTCTCTTTGAAGATTGCGCGGATGCGCTCCAGAATTTCTGCCTCGGTCACGATTCATTCCCCTTTGCTTGCGGTTTCGGCGACCGCGGTTGCCGCTTCCTGCTGACTGGCGATCAGCGCTGCGAGACTGCTGACGCAGCGGAAGTGGTCGCGCATGCGCGTGTCATCCGCGGTGATGGTCAGTTGGTAATGTTTGCGCAGCACGATGCCGATCTCCAGCGCGTCGATCGAATCCAGTCCGACGCCGTCGGTCTCGAAGAGCGGAGCGTCGTCGTCGATATCGGCCGGGGTCAGGTGTTCCAGATCGAACGCTTCGATCAGGAGCTGCTTAATTTCAAGTTTTAAAGAATCCATATTCGAACAGGTGCTGGGTGATGTGCTTCTCGATAGCGTTCGTCACGCTGCGTGCCGCGAGGGCCGGTGGTGCATCGTGAATGTCGAGCCGTTCGACCCCGACCGGATCGAGCACGCTCACACTGATCCGGAACGGGCGCGCCGGAACGTGGTACCAGCGCATCTCCTTGGTAAAAGCCGGAGGATCGCAATTCATCAGGACCGGGACAATCGGCGCCCCCGCGTTCAGCGCGATATAGGCAAAGCCGCGTGAGAATGCGTGCAACCGGTTCGGCGCAGGACTGCGCGTGCCCTCGGGGAAAATGATCATCGTTTTGCCCGCTGCGAGCTGGCGCGAACAGTCTTCGACGAATTCGACGGGATCCGCGTTGCTCACATAGGCGGCGGCCCGCACGATACCCCAGAAGCAGGGGTTACCCCAGTGCGCGCTCTTCACGACACAGCAGGCCGACGGCGTCAGTGCGAGCAGCACCATGACGTCGAGATAGGTGGGATGGTTAGCCACGACAATGGCCGGGCCGCTTGCCCGCAAGCGGGCGATGCCTTGAAGGTCGAGCTCCATCACGCCGGTCCACTGCAGCGCCGCGACCAGCGCGCGAAAGAACCAGTGAATCAGCGTGGTCACCGCGCGTTGGCGCGAAGCCGCATGCGGCCAAAGGCACGCGAGCGGATAGGCGAGGATCGAGAACAGCAGTCCGCAGATACCGAACACGACGAAACTCATGCCCGTGGCGAACAGCCGCCAGCCGTAATCAAGCCGTGCGGTCATGCCACCTCCATTGCCAGTTGGCGCTGGCGCTTTGCCACGTGGCGGCCTGCCGCGAGTCGAGGCAGTGACAGAGCGCCTCGCTTTGCGTGGCGAAGCGCGCGCCCGCGGCGGCCTCGCCGGCCTGACCGGTTCCGCGGACGGTGCATTCCAGCAGGCCTTGGGCCGTATCCGCGTCGAGCAGGATGGCAACTGCGCTTTCCTGCACTTCGTCCTCGACCTTGCCGTACAGGGCGTCGGCCGGTTCGTCGGCATAGACGACCAGGACCGGCGGGGAGGGCTGTTTTATATGTTGCGCGTAAGCTTCGAGCAACGCGTAGCCGAGCGTTTCTGCGCCGGCCGATATCGCCGTCGCGGGCGAGCGATCGCCTCGCGCAATGCCGAAGATTCCGGACATGGCGTTGAGCACCGAAAGGCTGAAGGCGTTCGGCGAAACCGGTTCGGCTGCCGTGATGGTGCGCAAAATGTCCGTGGTGCGCCGCAGTTCCCCGTGCCGCGATGCGAACACCATGCGCATTGCCGGCTGCCCGTCTGCACAGTCGTGCGCGACCTTGAGCGCGGCCCGTGACAGGGAGCTCAGGCGTCGACGCACCATGGGCTCAATAAAACCTGCATCGGGTTTCGTCGCGGAGGTAGCGGACCAGAACGACCAGTGGCCAACTGGCATGGTCCAGCGCAAATCGGGCATATCGGTGTTCGTATATTGAGGACTGCAACGGTTTCAGGTTTCCCCGCCGGAGCGAAGTGTCAAAACTTTTTAAAACTTATCTCGCTACGGACCCTGATGGTGTGCAGAGGACGGTCAAGTTGTTATCGGTTATATACGTTAACGGCATGCCGTGCGAATTATATAGGTCCGAGAATGGAAATAATCCGAGTAGTCCGTCGGTCTTGACGAAATTTGACGCGCAGTGCGAACCAAATCGTTTTTACGGCAGCATCGCGCCGAATTTTTACTCGTCGATGAAAGCTTGGCGTAATGTAATGAAGCGTAAGCCCTTGTGTCTGGCCGCTTCAAACACGCGGGGCAATACGGAGAGGATCACCGGTTGGCCGTTCGCCGTGGTGGCGGCATTGCCGTCGTGTACGAGCAAGATGTCACGGGCCGCCAGATTGTGAAGCAAACGTTGTCGTACCCTCTCCGGATCCGCTTCGCGCGTGTCGAAGCCGCGTTTCGTCCAGGCGACCAGTCGCAGGTCGAAGTTTTGCAGCACGGGTTCCAGAAGGACGTTGCGTAACCCGGCCGGCGCGCGAAAGAACATCGGGCGTTCGCCGGTGAGTTCGATCAAGGTTCGCTGTGCCGCCTCCACTTCCTTGGCCAATGCGCCCGGTGCTTTAACGGAAAACGTGTGCCGGTGCGTGTACGAATGGTTTTCGACCGCGTGACCGCGCGCCACGATCTCGCGAGTGAGCGACGGATAGCGGCGGGCGCGCTCCCCGATGCAGAAAAAGGTCGCACGAATCCCGTAATGATCGAGCAGGTCGAGCACCTGCGGCGTGACGACGGGGTCCGGCCCATCGTCGATCGTCAACGCGATGCAGTTCGCGTTGCCGGCGACCGCCGGCAAATGGGTCCAGTTCGGCCCGAGCACCGACGAGCGTGGCCATAGTCCCGCGAAGGTGACAGCGGCATGGTTGATGGCCGTGCCGGCGAGCCACCACGGCCATGTGGATGGCGCGATCGCGCAACCGGCCAGCGCGGCCGCATGCCAGGCGGTAGTGAGTTTTAGGGCGTTGGGGTGGCCCGTGAGAGGCCAGCGACGTGGGGGCGGCGCTTCCAATCCGAGTGGCACCCGCGAGATGGGCTCGGTCATCCTGCTTCTTCTACTCTTGAATAAACAGCCGGCTGCGTGCAACGGGCCTCTACGACACGAATCAAGCTGACATTAAGCTAACAAAACGGAGCAGCTCGCCATTTACCAAGTATTCGCGAAAAACTCGAAGTTTATTGTATGAGGGCGGATTGGTGTAGGGGTAAATTAAAGGTGAGAGGATTCGGGATAGTGAGGACTTCCAGGAGAGCTTATTAAAGCATGATGTCTACACGCTGACTTTGCTCGGTGAGCGGGCGCGATTGTAAGGACCATACTTCATCGAGGCTGGGCTTCACCAGATCGAGCTCGGTCGATACGCCCGTCTCGCGGAGAAAGCGTGCCTTGTTGGCGGCTTGCGCCTCCACGATGGCCTGATCCTGATGGGCCACGTGACGCAGGAAGGGCCACGCGATCATCCGCACCGCCCACTGCGGCGCCCAGCGATTCTCGACGTGCAAGGTGCCATGCACCTGCGTCAGCGCTTCGCTGACCGGGCTGAAATGAAGGGTGAAATACAGCGCGCTACCGTCCTGATAGCGGTATTCGAGCTGCGCCGTGCCAGCCGCCGCGGCCGCAAAATGGGCACGCTCCAGATTACGTGGCGATTCGAACAAGCGGTACAACCAGCCGCTTTGTTGCGGCTGTCCGCGATAGTCGACCTGCAGTACGCCCGCCGAGCGCGTCACGCTGGCGCTGACGATCTGGCGATTGCTGGCGCCACGCACGAGCCCCGGGTGCACGAAATGCGTGTGCAGCGGGTCGAGGAAATTCTCCAGTGCGTCGACCGCGTGAGCCTTCCACGTGGTGCTCCAGGTAAAGCGGCGGCTCCCTTGCGGCAACCTGCGCAGAAACTCGGGCAGGTCTTGCGACCCTGCGCTGTTCATGGCGTCAGGTTTGACCCAGATGAGCCCATCATGCTCCATCACGCCGACCGAGCCGACCCGGACCAGCGGCTTGCACGCCGGCGGTGCCAGCCCAGGGATCGCTGTGCAGTGTCCGTCGGCGCCGAAGGTCCAGCCGTGATAGCCGCACTGCAGCCCTGCCGCCGTGACACGTCCTGCCGACAGCGGTGCATGCCGGTGCGGGCAACAATCGTCGAGTGCGAGCAGTTCTCCCGACTGCAGGCGCGCCAGCACTAGCGGCCGGTCGAACAGCGTGACTGCCAAGGGCTTCGACTTCAACTGTTGTGACGATGCGACCACGAACCAGCTTCGATACAGCGCGGGGTTCCATGCGTTCATAGCTGAAAGCGCCTCATGATCGGTACGCCGAGTCGGGTCGTCAGCATCTGCAGGGCGCGCAGCGTGCGGCGTGTCGCCGTCGGCAAATGGCGGCTCAGCACCGCGCTGTATTCGATGGCGGGCTCGCCGCCCCTGAGCCGTTTAAAGTGCGCAGCGCCTGCGCTCAGATTGAGGACGGCCTCGCGTTCCAGAGTCGTCTTCAGCACATGCGCCATCAGCAGGCGATACAGGCCTGCGGCAGAAGGCCAGCTTGTGTCGTAGCCGACAATCGGCGCACTCAGCAACGCCCCTTGCCCGAACATGCCGACCACCGCACGCAGTTCTCCGGTGTCGTCCCGGAAGCCGAAGAATTCAAGCAGTCCCGCGCGATGCCAGGCCTTCAGAAACGCGGCCGTATAGCTCGGGTTCAAGCGCGAGTATTTGTCCAGATAGAGTTGCGCGTAAAGCGCTTCGCTACGCACAAAATCCGCGTCGCTGAAGTCGTCGTGGCCGACCGGCATCAGCGGTGTGGTGCGCAGCAGATGCAGATCGCGGCGCAGGTTCTGATGCCGGGTCGCGTTCTGCTTCATCTCGCGAAACAGGTACACCTGGCGGGTCGGGATCAGGTCGAAGCCGGCCGCTTCCAATGCACGTAGCCAGTGTGCATGTTGCATGAGATTGAGCGAGCGGAACCACACCGCATGGCGCGGCCAGCGCGCTTGAGACGCCGCGGCGAGCGCGGCGAAATCGATGCCGTCAGCTGCGGGATACAGATTCGTGCTGATCAGCCAGTTGTTCAGCGATACCGCGTTGTCCAGCTCGGCGCGGCGCAGCCAACCGTCGGCGAGGCCGATCACCCCGCTTAGCGGCGCCGCCAGCACACGCGGCGCGACGCGGCGGGTCTCTTCAAGCGCATAGCCGCTATAGGTCGTCAACGGTGAGCAGACCCACGCGTTGTCCGGCACCTTGCCATTGACGGTGACCGGCAGGGTCAGGCCGCCGGCCTCGAGCGTCTCTACGTGAACGTCGATGTTGGAGACGAAACCGCGCGTGGCGACGCCTGCGTGCAGCGCGGCGAAGGCGGCAGCCCTATCGGCGAAGCACCCTCGCGGCACGTACAGGCATTCGCTCATGCTTCGGGTAGCTCCTCACCGTCCCACTCGATATCTTGCGTCGCCGCCTCGCGCATATTGCAACGCTTTGCCATCGCGAGCCGCGCACACGACGCCAGGTCGCGCAGGGCTCCGCCGATCGGCCCGCGGTCACCGGGCGTGCCGATCACATCGGACGCGCGGCGATAGTCGTGCAGCCAGCGGCCGAGTTCGCCGCGCCGTAGCGCGTCGATCAGACCCACGCTCAACATCATCGCGCTGGCCATGCGCGGCGCGCCCAAGGACGGTTCGATAGGCGCCGTGAGTGTGCTCCCGAGCGTGCCGTCGAGCGCAGCCGGCAGCGGGTCGTCGAGCGTGAACAGATGGCAGCCGCTGGTCGCGCGGGGATTGCATTCGAGCACGCTGACGCGTCCGTCGGCCTGCTGGATCCAGTCGAAGGACAACTGCCCGGTGAAGTCGAGCTTGCGCGCGAAGTTTTCGACGAAGCGGCGGATGGCGTCGATGCGTACAGCTTCGAAGTAGAAGCTCGAACTGGTCGACATCCTCCAGCGCGGCCAATAGACGCTATGTGCGACCAACTGGCCGCGGTCGGCCACGCTGTACGAGCAAAATTCCTGGCCCTCCGCGAACGCCTGCACGACCCAGTGGCCGAGCGGCGCGAGCGGCGGCGCATCGGCGGGAATGCCGTGGCGATAGAGCCGCACGTGGACTCCGAAGCGCGAGTACTCCGGCTTCAGCACGACCGGCCGGGTGCCCGCCCAGGCGCGGGCTTCGTCAAGCGATGCGACCTTGGCCGAATCCGGCACCTCGGCGCCGCAGCCGCGAGCGAGCGCAAGAAAGCGCCACTTGCTGTGCACGTCGCGCATCTTGCCGAAGTCTTCGGCCAGAACGCGCACATGGCCAGGCAAGCGGTGGCGATAACGCGAGACGAAAAACACCTCCTCGCAGGTCGGCACGATCAGGTCGATGCCATGCGTCAGCGAGGCGCGCCGCAAATCGTCCGCGAAGCTGGCCGGTGCGTGACGCGGCGACGCGACTCGCAGCGTTGCCGTTACCGCGTGAGAGGCGCCGCTGATCTGGCAGGGAATGCTGTCCGCCACCCACACCTTCCAGCCCTGATGCGCGAAACGGCGCGCGTGGTCAAGTGCAGCGGGTGCCCGGCCACCGAGGATCAGGACGTTACGCGTCATGACGCTGCCCGGCAGAGTTGCGGGGCAGGCTGCTGCCCGCAATGGCAGTCGAGACGGGTGCGGGCCGCCTCATGTCAGTACACCATCACCATGCCGCCGATCGTCAGGCCCGCGCCCGAGCCGATCAGCATGATGGGATCGCCGCGTTGCATCCGGCCGCCCGCAATCGCGTGATGCAAGGCGGACGGCAGCGAGGCGGCGACCTGGTTGCCGTAGTCGGCGAGGATATCGACCGTGCGGCTCGCTTCGATACGCAGCCGTTTGGCGAGGTGATCGATCGCGAGGCGACTCGCCTGATGCGGCACCACGAGGCGCAGTTGATCAAGCGTGAGTTCCGCGCTGTCGAGCAGTCCCTTGACGAAGCGCGGCAGCTCACGCGACGCCGCTTTAAAAAGGCGCGGACCGTCCATATGGAACAGCGACAGCGGATCGATGCTGCTGCTCAGCCGGCGCGGATGATAGCGCGAGCCGCCGGCCTTGATGTGGCAATACTCGGCGCCTTCGGGGTAGGTTTCGATACGCGAAGCCAGTATCGACGAGGCTTCCCCCGGTGCGCTCTTGCGGATCACCGCGGCGGCGGCGCCGTCGCCAAAAATCGCCGATTCGCCGAGCGTCGACCAGTCCAGCGAAAAGGTGGCGATATCGGCGGAGACGATCATCACGTTGCGGTAGCGTCCGCTTTCGACCAGATAGCTGAGCGTGTCGAGTCCCACCAGAAACGACAGGCAACTTGCGCCGACATCGAACGCGGCAATCCGTTTGGCGTGGCCGCCGAGCGCCGCGAGGATCATCGCCGCGTTGTAGGGCAGCGCCTGATCCATGGTGGCCGACGCGGAGACCAGACAGTCGATGTCGCTCCAGCCAAGGCCGGCATTCGCGAGTGCCGCTTCGCATGCCTGTACGGCCAGCGTGGCCGAGTTTTCATGCACGGTGCGATGCCTTGCGCGCACACCGTAGCGCTTGAACACGGTACCCGCCGGCAGGCCGAAGCGCCGGTCGATTTCATCGCTCGTCAACACCTGTTCAGGCACGGCGACGCCTGTTCCGCAGATGCGGATGCTGCGCCGGTGATTCGTCATATTGCTTCCTCTGCATAGCGGGCCGTGCTTTCCAGCGCTTGTAGCAGCAGCGTCTTGTTCACGGTGAGAAATACCTCACGACCTTCCTTGCTCGCCTCCAGCAGGCCCGCCGACTGCAACACGCGAACGTGATGCAGGACGGCGGTCCGGCTAAGCGGGAGCGCGTCGGCGATCTGCTTGATCGTCAGCCGCTCTCCCGGCTCGAAGAACAGCAGGATGCGCTGCCGGTAGCTATCGCCCAGTGCCGAGAAAACGGCGGCGAATTGCTCCCAGTCCACAGGGATGTCGTTGGCATATTCGTTTCGCATATCTACAAATCTAGATATGTAGTTATTTTAAGTCAAGCTTTTGTTGCTCGGCAATCTGCTGATGAATCGCCTTGGCCAAGGCGCATTCAGTAGTCAAAACGCATCAATCGCTCGGGTCGTCTGCCAATACGGTTGCCGTCCCGAAAACAATACAGTTTGGTCGCGCGATGTTTGGCTGTGTAGGGAATCCGGCCGGCCGCGCCGATAAAGTCAGCGGGTCTCCAGGGCGCCCGCGCGCCGCTTCCATCCAGAACCCGAGGTAACGAAATGAATGCAGTGAACGAGCAAGCGAACCTGTCGGTGCAGCAACTGGGCCATTTCATCGGCGGCGTGGCAGCCGCGCCTGCGAGCGGCCGTTTCAAGGACGTGTTCAATCCCGCCACCGGCAAAGTGACCGGCTCGGTGGCGCTTGCCTCGGTCGAGGAAGTCGACGCGGCGGTCCAGGCGGCCAAGGCGGCCTTCCACGCATGGAGCGAGACTGCGCCGATCAAGCGTGCGCGCATTCTGTTCAAGTTCAAGGAGTTGCTCAATCAGCACCACGACGAACTGGCGCTGCTGATTACGCGCGAGCACGGCAAGGTGTTCTCGGATGCGCAGGGCGAAGTGGTGCGCGGCATCGAAGTGGTCGAATTTGCGTGCGGCATTCCGAACCTGCTGAAGACGGACTTCACCGACCAGATCGGCGGCGGCATCGACAACTGGAACCTGCGTCAGGCGCTGGGCGTGGTCGCCGGCATCACGCCGTTCAACTTCCCGGTGATGGTGCCGATGTGGATGTTCCCGGTGGCGCTCGCATGCGGCAATACGTTTGTGCTGAAGCCGTCGGAGCGCGATCCGTCGGCGTCGCTGCGCATCGCCGAACTGCTGAAGGAAGCGGGCCTGCCCGATGGCGTGTTCAACGTCGTCAACGGCGACAAGGTTGCGGTCGATGCGCTGATCGAGCACCCGGACGTCGCGGCGCTCTCGTTCGTCGGCTCCACACCGATTGCCGAATACATCTATACCGAAGCCTCGAAGCGCGGCAAGCGCGTGCAGGCTTTGGGCGGCGCGAAGAATCACCTCGTCGTGATGCCCGATGCCGATCTCGACCAGGCCGTCGACGCGCTGATTGGTGCGGCCTACGGTTCGGCAGGCGAGCGTTGCATGGCGATCTCGGTGGCGGTGGCCGTCGGCAATGTGGGCGATCGCTTGATCGAAAAGCTGGTGCCGCGCGTGAAGTCGCTCGTCATCAAGAACGGTGAAAACGCCGACGCCGAAATGGGCCCACTGGTGACGGCCGAACACAAGGCCAAGGTGGCCGGCTATATCGCGTCGGGCGAAGCGGAAGGTGCGAAGCTGATCGTCGATGGCCGCACGCATCCGGTGGCGGGCGAAGACGGTTTCTTCATCGGCGGCACGCTGTTCGATCAGGTCGGCACGCAGATGAAGATCTATAAGGAAGAGATCTTCGGGCCGGTGCTGGCAGTTGTGCGGGTGCCGGATTTCGCGAGCGCGGTCGAACTGATCAACGCGCACGAATTCGGCAACGGTGTGTCGCTGTTCACCTCCGATGGCGGCGTGGCGCGCGCCTTCGGCCGGCAGATTCAGGTGGGCATGGTGGGCATCAACGTACCGATTCCGGTGCCGATGGCCTGGCACTCGTTCGGTGGCTGGAAGCGCTCGCTATTCGGCGATCACCATGCCTATGGCGAAGAAGGCGTGCGCTTCTATACGCGCTACAAGAGCATCATGCAGCGCTGGCCCGACAGCATCGCCAAGGGCGCGGAATTCACCATGCCCGTGGCGAAGTAAGACCGCAATGAGGCCGCGCGGTCCTCACGGTGACGAGCCAGACGGCACGATCACCGTGCCCGCGTAGTTAGTCCTAGTCCCGCACGTACGTCACGATCTCCACCCGGCGATCCGGCTGAAGGCATCGCACCAGGTCCGCGTTATCCATATTGCCGCATTGGGTCACCGGATCCTGGCTGCCGAGTCCGTCGGCACGGATCTTCTGCGCCGGCACCCCCTGCTGGACCAACACCGCTTTGACTGCCTCGGCCCGCCGTCTGGAGAGATCCAGGTTATAGGCGTCGGAGCCGAGCCGGTCGGTATAGCCGCGCACCTCGACATGACCGAACGGGCTGGCGCGCAGACGCGCCGCGATCTGCGCGAGATCGGACAGGCCCGCAGGGCGGATGTCGTTCACGTCGCCGCGATCGAACGGGAACAGCGCGTCCGCCGAGAGACGCTCGACCCGCGGGGGCGGCGGCGGTTCAGGCGCCGGTTGTACCGCTGCCGGATACACGCCGTAGGCGACGGTCGGTTGGGCCACCCAAGTGCCCGAAATCCACACGTAGCGGCCATGCTCCCATTGCCAATAGCCGTGATGCCACATATGTCCCGGACGGGGCGGCGGAACGTGTTCTTGAACCGGACCAGGAACCGGCACCAGTACGACCTGTGCAAATGCGGCAGGCGCCGTGGCGGCGAGTGCGGCTGCAGCGACCAGCGTACGCACCAACGTGCGTGAATACGAGGCCCGTTTGCGGGAGGGCAGCGCGCGGTTTGCGACCGTTTGTGATTGTAGGGACGTCATCAGGACAACTCCGGATTGTTGTGGGGCACCGTGGATGGGACAGGCACATGCGCATTCTAGGAAGGGCGCATATGACAAGCTCTCTCGGTTTGTAACGAGACGTGTGCGGCGTTACGGATTCTCTGGTGAGGCCCGCTGGCTGGGCATGAACGAATTGCAAACGATGGTTAAAGGGGTGTGAGAAGCAGGCTTCAAGAGGTGCAAACCAGTCGGAGCGCTGCAGTGGCGAGATAAGGCTGCGCTATGCATCTGATCCGATGCGAACGACTAAAGGTGAGGATATTCGGGAGCCTAAAAAGGCATCGAGGCGACCTATGAGAATGCGGCGAGCCGGCTGGATAGCATCGTGTCGGCTATTTGAAGGCGTACCTGGCAATGCAGATTAACTGCGGCTCAATGCAAAGGTGAGGTTATTCGGGAGCCGTGTGTGCCGACGAAGAGGTGCGCTCTTGAGCCCACTTTGGTTTCACCTTTTGCGGCTCATCGGTGAGGGTCTTGCCGCACTCGCCTATCACCTTCGCACCCGATCGAGGGACGGCTTGCGGATTGGCGAGACGAAGCGCTGCACACGCTTGACTCCCGCTTGATAATCTCTGGCGCATCAATCACTTGCATCGTTTGCTAGAAAGTTATTCACACCCTTGCAAACAAATTCTGTGGACAACTCATCTTGGTCTCCCGACGCTCGTCCAGTGGCCGGAAAAATGGGATAAACGGTATATACTGTTTTGACGTTTTCCACACGGAGATGACCATGGCCACATCCAGTACCAGAAAGTCGACCAGGAAAGCCGTTCAATCGCCCGCGGGCGCCAATGGCAGTGCCGGGGCCGTTCACGCACCTGCGCCGGAAACCAAGGCCACGGTTGTCAAAGCGGCCAGAGCCGCGAGAGCGCCCAAAGCGACCAAAGCTAGTGGAGCGACCGGGGAGACCAAAGCGACGGCCCCAACGGGCAAGCCCCGCGCCAAGCCACGCCGTCCGGCAGAATCCGAACCGCTCAGCGTCGCAGTGGAGCAAAAGACAAAGCGCGCGAAGAAGGAGAAGGTGGTTCGCGATAGCTTCACCATGCCGAAGTCGGACTACGAGAAAATCGACGCGTTGAAGCAGAAATGCCTGGACGCGGGCGTGGCCGTTAAGAAGAGTGAACTGCTGCGCGCGGGTCTGCTGTTGCTTGAAGGGATCTCAGTCGACCGCCTGCTCGATGCCATCGCGGCTGTCGAGACCGTCAAGACGGGTAGGCCGGCGAAGCACTCGGAGCAGGATGCGGTGCACTAGGTGCACTTAAGCACGCGACGAGCAGTCGCGACGCACACCATCGCCGCACTCGGGCACGCTGGTCCGTAACCGAAAGGTGAGACTTTTCGGGAGCGTGCTTGAAGTGCGTCGGCGATGGATGCGTGGCCTGGGAGCGTTGGCGTAGCTTCTCGCTTCCTTTGTCCGGACGGGATTAGGGCAACGGTCCCAGAAGGTCAGCAAACCGCCGGGCCGCTTCGAGGCCGAAGCGGCTAGGTAGCAAGGCTGGGTCGCGATCGTGCTGCACCTCGAAACCCATACGCCACGCAGCGATGCGCTTGCCATAGCAGATCAGCGTATCGAGCGATTGCATCACGAACACGATGGCCGGCAACACCTCCCGATACAACGCTTCGGCCCGCGCGGAGTCGCCGGCTGTGAAAGCCTGATAGACGCGTTGTTGCCAGTCGAAGCAATCGGGCGCGACGATCATGCCGCTGCAACCGGCGCGCAGATTGTCGAGTAGCTCGAGGCCGCCACGCCCGTTCAGCACGGGCATCAGACGGCCAATGCGTGCAACCGTCTCCGCCAGTACGATCGACGGCCCCTCGCCCTTGAGCAGACAGAAATTCGGACACTGCGCCGCGAGCCGTTGCAGGTTGTCGGGCGAGAGTCCCACGCCAAGATATTCGGGGGCGTTCTGAATGCCCATCGGCACATCGAATCCCTCCATCACGGCGGCGAAGAAGTCGGCATAGAAGCTCTCTGGCTGGGGCGCGGTGCCTGGCGGCAAGACAGGCGGCTGCAGGATAAGCCAGCTTGCGCCTTGCTCGACCGCGAAGCGGGCTAGTTCGCGTTGGGCTTCTACCGATGTGCCGCTCACAGTCACCGCAAGCGGCAAGCTCCCACCGCTGTCTTCACGCGCCCACTGAATCACCTGCTCGCGCTCGGCACGCGAGAGCTTGTTGACTTCAGTCGCTAGACCGAGCATCGCCACACCCGGCGCACCGGCGCGGACAATGGCCTGCATCTGTCTGCGCATCGCTGGCCGATCGAGCCGGTTGTCGCGGTCGAAGAACGCATAGAGGATCGGATAGATCCCTGCGATTTCAGGTCGGCTTACGCTTGACGGAGTCATGGCTTCGAAGGCGAGTTGCTCAATGCTTGAATCAGGTTTGCCGATCAATGTCTTGATGACCGGCATCGTGTTCGCTCAATGCGAGTCGCGCGGCACCGCTGCGCCGCTTGAGCCGACGAGGAACTCGAGATCCGCGCCCAGATTGGCTTGCTGCACGCTCTCCACGTATAGCTTGTACCAGCCGCGCTGAGGCGCGGGCGGGGCTTGCCAGGCCGCGCGACGGCGCGCCAGCTCGGCATCGTCCACGTCGAGATGAAGCCGCCGCCCCGCCACGTCGAGTTCGATCATGTCGCCATCTTTAACCAGCGCCAACGTGCCGCCGGCAGCCGCTTCCGGGGCCACGTGCAAGACCACCGCACCGTAGGCCGTGCCGCTCATCCGGCCATCGGAGATGCGCACCATGTCCGTAATACCCTGCTTCAATACTTTGGGCGGCAAGGGCATATTGCCGACCTCGGCAAAGCCGGGGTAGCCCTTCGGTCCGGCGCCCTTGAGCACCATCACGCAACTGGCGTCGATATCGAGGCTGTCGTCGTTGATGCGCGCATGCAGGTCTTCCACGCTTTCGAATACCACCGCGCGGCCGCGGTGCTGCAGAAGCGCAGCCGTCGCCGCCGACGGTTTGATCACCGCACCATCCGGCGCCAGATTGCCCTTCAGTACAGCGATGCCCGCATGGGCCTTGAACGGTGCCTCAAAGGAGAAAATCACCTTGCGGTCGAAGCATTCGGCTTCGCTGACGTTGTCCCAGATCGTGCGGCCGTTCACCGTCAACGCATCACGATGGAGCAACTGCGCCTGACCCAGTTCGCGTAGCACCGCAGGCAAGCCGCCGGCGTAATAGAAATCCTCCATCAGGAATTCGCCGGACGGCTGCAGGTTCACGAGGCAGGGCGCCTCGGAGCCGAGCTCCCAGTCTTCCAGCTTCAGGTCCACGCCAATTCGTCCGGCAATCGCCAACAGGTGCACCACGGCATTGGTCGAGCCACCTATCGCGGCATTCGCGCGGATCGCGTTTTCGAAGGCCTGTCGCGTCAGGATCTTGTCCATCGTGAGGTCTTCGTTGACCATCTCGACGATGCGGCGCCCCGCCATGTGAGCCAGCACCTGGCGGCGCGCATCGACGGCGGGAATGGCCGCATTGTGCGGCAGTCCCATACCGAGCGCTTCGACCATGCTAGCCATCGTCGAGGCCGTACCCATGGTCATGCAGTGGCCGCGCGAGCGGTTCATGCAGCTTTCCGCTTCGATGAACTGCTCCATGTTCATCGTGCCGGCCCGCACCTGCTCGGACATTTGCCAGACACCGGTGCCCGAGCCGAGCGTCTGGCCGCGATAGCGGCCGTTCAGCATGGGGCCGCCCGAGACGGCCAGCGTCGGCAGGTTGCACGACGCCGCGCCCATCAGCAGCGCAGGGGTGGTTTTGTCGCAGCCGCATAGCAGGATCACGCCGTCGATCGGATTGCCGCGAATCGACTCCTCGACATCCATCGACGCCAGATTGCGAAACAGCATGGCGGTGGGCCGCAGATTCGATTCACCTAGCGACATGACCGGAAATTCCACCGGAAATCCGCCCGCCTCGTACACGCCCTTCTTGACATACTCGGCCAGTTCGCGGAAGTGCGCGTTGCACGGCGTGAGTTCCGACCATGTATTGCAGATGCCGATTACCGGACGGCCATCGAACAGATGATGTGGCAGTCCCTGGTTCTTCATCCACGAGCGATGAATGAAGCCGTCCTTGTCGGCTTTGCCGAACCAGGCCTGACTACGCAAGGGTTTCTTGGCGGGATTGTTCACGAATGTCTCCTTTCGTGTGCTTTATGAGCGGAATCGATGGATGCGGGGTGTTGTTCGATATAAAGCCCGCACGAATCGATCAAGGGCGCGGTGCTGCCACGCTTGCTATCTGTAATGCACTGTACGAGTGGCTTGGTGGCCAGTCAACCGACGTGCGGGTGTCCCCGTATCTGAAGCGTTTTGCTTTTGGATTCGACAGTGCGCACCACGCAAAAAGCGTAAGCCGTGCGAGGCGGCGGAAGGGGGGCGGTAAGCGAAAGGTGAGTGTTTTCGGGAGCGTCAGGGCTTGGTGAGCATGTTGCGGCGTGTGGCAGCACCGCTCGTGGCGTGGATCTGAGGCAAACGTCCCGCTTGAGACTCAAGTCTGCGGGCCGGCGCCGATAGGTGAGAATATTCGGGAGCCGGACCCGGAGGGGCCTAGGTGAGTCAGCTGCGCTGAGCCAACTCACGGATATCGGCGACCGGCGCTTGCCCGAACGCGTCGCTCAAGACGAAATCGATCAACTGGGTCGCGCATTGCTCGGGTGAAGTCAGTTGCCCATTGCGCTTCAGGTCTTCGAATTTCTCGCGCAGCGGGAACTGCTCTTTGTCACTGCCGCGAATCTCCGCCTGCATGTTGGTATCGACCACCCCGGGTGCAACGCTGCAAATCCGCAGCGCGCGGTTGGCGTCGAGCGCGACCGCACGCGCATGGTGATCCAGCGCGGCCTTGGTCGCGCAATAGATGCTCCAGCCCGGATAGGCGTTACGGGCCGCACCGCTCGAGATGTGCGCGATGCGCCGGTCGCTTGCCGTGACGCTCGCAGCCGCGATGGCGCTCGCCAGCATCAGCGGCGTCGCCACATTCAGGCCGACCGCGGCAGCAATCGCGCCGGCGTCCTGCGTTTCGATCGGGCCAATCGGCTGCACCATGCCGGCGTTGTTGAATAGCAGCACGCTTTGCGCTCCGTCGACGAAGCGGCGCAACGCGTCACCCGCGATCCATTGCGCGACTCGGGCAGGATCGGCGAGATCGAGCTCGATTTCCTCGAGCGTTTGCGGGTAACGCTCGGCGAGTGCGGCGTTCCGCGAACGCGAAAGCGCCAGCACGGCAATATCGCGCGCCAGCAGTTGTTCCGCAAGCGCAGCGCCGAGGCCGCGGGTATGGCCGGTGACGATGGCGCGGGTAATGGCTGTGGTCATGATGGTCGACGGGGAGGGCAGGTAGAACCCAGGATTTTCTCACGATGCCCCGTAAGCCTGCAGCGCCGCCGCACTCATGCCGAGCGGAAGCGTTCCCGATACTGCATCGGCGTCGTGCCGATGCGCCGCACGAACACAATGCGCATGCGGTCCGCGGTGCCAAACCCACAATCGTAGGCAATCGCCTTGAGCGCCGCGGGGCTGCTCTCGAGTAGCTTGCGCGCCGTATCGACCCGCGCCCGCTCGACAAACTCGTGCGGCGTGACGCCGGTCTCCTGCACGAAGACGCGGGCAAAATTGCGCGAACTCATGCTGGCGACGTCCGCGAGTTGCTTCACCGTGAAGCGCTCGCCGATATGTTCCATCACATGGGACTGAACCTTGGCCACTGCCGACGTTTCGTCCGCAGGCGCCGTCAGATAAGGACTGAACTGGGATTGCCCGCCTTGGCGCTGCGCAAATACAACCAGGCGCTTGGCGACCGCGAGCGCGATGCGCGGCCCGTGATCTTCGGCGACGAGCGCAAGCGACAAGTCGATGCCGGCCGTCACGCCTGCCGAGGTGACGAGCCGTTCGTCGCGCAGATAGATGCGGTCGAAATCGACCCGTGCACGCGGAAATTGCGTGGCCAGTTGCGCGGCGTGCTGCCAGTGAGTCGTGACGCTGCGTTCATCGAGCAAGCCCGCATGACCGAGTGCGAATGCGCCGGTACAGATCGATCCGTAGCGCTTGCAATGGGCAGCGGCGCTCTTGAGCCAGTGGGTCAGTCGCGGGTCGGGTTCGCTCTCCGGCAGGGCGGGGCCGCCGGCCACCAGCGCCAGGTCGAAGGCACGGCGTGCCTGTTCGAAGGTCTCGTCGGCGACCAGCTTCATGCCATTGGACGTGCGCAGCGCACCCGCTTCGGCGCTCAACAAGGTCACGGTGTAGTGGGCCTCGGGAGGGAGGAACAGATTGGCTTCCGAAAACACGTCAACCGGTCCCGCGACGTCGAGCGCTTGCACTCCGGGAAAGATCGCGACGGCGACGGTTGGCATTTAATGACCTCGTTGAGAACTAGCCGCACCGGCACTCATTGGGTGGCTTGAGTGGCGACGGCAGAAAGCGCAGTGCGTTTGGCAGGGTTGAGCGGTCCGCGCTCGTTGCTCGCGCGAAGCGGCTGACGAATACTGAACTACATCAGCCCGGCCCGGGAAACCAATCTCGGAACAGCATAGCAAACCCTTGTTGCGCATGGCTGGGCCCATTTAACTGCATCCCTTTGGAGACGCTCAAATGAGCACGATTGCAGGCATCAAGATCCCCGATAGTCTGATGGCGCGAGAAGCTACACAGCTTGTCAGGGACACCGAAACCGAGCTCCTGTATCACCACTCGCGGCGCGTGTTCCTGTTCGGCTCGCTCGCGGGTCAGCGCAAAGGGCTCAAATACGATCCGGAGTTGCTGTACATCGGCGCGATGTTTCATGACATGGGCCTCGTCGAGCCGTATAGCAGCGCACACGACCGCTTCGAAGTGGATGGCGCGAACGCGGCGCGCGATTTCCTGCAACATCACGGGATTGGCGAGAGCGACATCGAGCAGGTCTGGAATTCAATCGCATTGCACACCACGCCGGGCATTCCGCAATATATGAAGCCGGTCGTGGCGCTGGTGACGGCGGGCGTCGAGATGGACGTGCTCGGGCTTGCCTACAACGAGTTCACTGAAGAGCAGCGCCATGAGGTCGTGCATCACCATCCGCGCGGCGATCATTTCAAGGAAGGCATCATCGACGCCTTCGCGCAGGGCACGATCCACAAGCCCGAAACGACGTTCGGCAACGTCAAGGCCGACGTGCTGGCGCTGAAGGATCCGCACTACCACCGCGAAAACTTCTGCACGATGATTTTGCACTCGTCATGGAAGAGCTGAACTTGCTGGCGTGAATGTGCCTGCGCCCGCGCCGGGTCACCGCGCGGGCGATTCTTTTATGTGCGGTGGGTATGTTGAAAAGGTGAGGATTTCCAGGGACTTGATCCTCACGCGTGCCGTGATCCCGAATAGTCTCACCTTTGTTTCTTCCAGGGTCATACCTGCCCTGCAAGTATTTTCAAGTCCTCTGTCATATCCGGTGCGTGACTTCGACTAAGTCCATGAAACACCTAGCCAGCCGTTTTCGATCTGCCGGCAAGGTGTTGTGTTTGCAGACGCGGCGCGTGCGACGGCAAGACCGGCGCCTGCTGCTCTGCTCAGTGGCTTGTTGTTTTTGTTGCCGTGCTGTCAGCGCGGCTCATCACGTGAAAACTGGAGACTGTCATGAAATCGATTCGAAGCATCATCGTATGCGGCCTGCTGCCGTTGGCACTGTTAGCAGGCTCGGTCCACGCGCAGGGCATTGGCCGCAGCGGCACCTACACCATGCCGCCGAACTGGGGGATGATGATGGACAAGCTGACTCCCGAACAGCGCACGCAGGCCATCGGCATTCAGGAAAAGATGATGCAGATGGAGATGGACTATCAGGACACGATGGCCCAGATGGAAATGAAGCATGCCCACGAGATGATGCAGATGCAGGCGCAACTGCTCGATCTGTTCAAGGGGCATTGAGCTTCGGCACGCTCAGCAATAGGTCGTAGGGCGCGAAAGGTGAGGTTTTTCGGGAGCTGGATGGTTTGCCGATTGCCTCACCGGGCGAGGCACCGCTACAAGCAGGTCGGTGAATGCCGAACTGCTTGTAGCCGCTCGTATTATCCCCGTCCGTGCTGCGCGGCAATCTCCTGGAGATCGAGATCGTGTTCGAGAACGGTGAGCATCTCATCGTCGATCAACTCCGACCGATGCATCCGCAACAATTCCGTGCGCCCTGCGGCAATCGCGGCCAACACCACGTCGTAGTGGGCGGCGCGTTCGTCGGTGGGGAATGCCGTCTCGAACTGATAGGCTTCGGTGATCCGCGCCCGGTAACTATATTGCTCAAGCAGGCGCGGATGAATGACGTTGCCTTCGGCATCGCGCACGAGCGGCTGGATCGCGGCGAGTTGCGCGGCTTCGAGACGCGCCCAGGCTTGCGGCTCGTTCAAAAGCCGTTCGTCGCGCGCCGCGTGAGCCGGCTTGACCCAGCGGATAAGCGGGCCGATGGTGGTGCCCTGCCCGAGCACCGTCACCAGAATCACGGCGAACGCGGCCACCAGAATCAGATCGCGACCGGGCATCGTGTCGGGCAACGACAAGGCGATTGCAAGCGTGACGACCCCGCGCATGCCCGCCCAACTCATGACGGTGGCCGAGCGCCAGTCGGGCGAGACGTTGCTGCGTCGCAGGAACTTGCAGAGCGGGCTTTTCAACGCTTCGCTGCCGAATACCCAGGCAAAGCGCGAGAGCACGACAGCTGCGAGGATCGCGGCCACCGCTGGCGTAAAGGCGACTAGCGTCTCGCCGACGCCCCCCAGGCGGACGATCACGCCGCGTAGCGACAAGCCGATCAGAATGAACACCAGTGCTTCCATCAGGAAGACGATGACTTGCCAGAAGGCCGTGCCGCGCATGCGTACGGCGGCGGAGAAGATGTCGTGCTGATGCCAGCCGAGCATCATGCCGCAACTGACCGTTGCGATCACACCGGAGACATCGAGCGTCTCGCCCACGATATAGCTGATCCAGGCGGATAGGCACGACGCCGTGATCATCAGATAGGCATCGTCGAGATAAACCAGTAGCTTCACGACGAGGAAGCCGATTGCAAGGCCGACCGCGATGCCACCTAGCGCGAGGATCGCGAAGCTGGCGACGGCATGGCTGGTGCTGAATGTGCCGGTCAGTGCCGCCACCAGGGCGAAGCGGAACAGCACCAGCCCGGCCGCGTCGTTCAACAGGCTCTCGCCTTCGAGCAGCACCATCAAGCGGCGCGGCAGTGAGACGCGTTCGAGTACGGCCTTGGCGGCGACGGCATCGGGCGGCGAGACGATCGCGCCGAGCGCGAAGCATGCGCCCCACGGCAGACCGGGCACGATCTGATGCGCGACCACGCCGACTACCAGCGTGGTGAAGGCGACCGCGCCGATCGCCAGCGCCAGGATGCCGCCGAGGTTGCGTTTGAACTCGACCCACACTGAGAAGTAGGCGCCGTCCATCAACAGAGGCGGCAGGAAGACGATCAGTACCAGGGCGGGGTCTAGCGTGACGGCGGGCAAGCCTGGCACGAAGGCCATTGCGGCGCCGCCTATCAGCAGGGCGGCGGCGGGCGGCAGGCGGAGTCGCTTCGCGAGCAACTGCAGGCCGATCATGGCGATGAGCGATAGCAGGACCAGCTTGAAGGCCACAACGGAGGACATAGGGTGGGCTCGGTGAGTTCGCGTTATGGGGGTGAGCTCACTTTCTACCATAGGTGGGGAGCGGGCTGAATAGGGCGGTGCGGAGTCTGGCGCCAGGTTGTCAAATTGCGTGGTAACGATCCCGACGCCGCTACGGTATGGTCAAATACGTACTGGTCGACAAGCAATGGTAATAATGATATGGACTACACATTAAACTGCGCGACCTTGCATTTGCAATGCGTACATGTCAGGCAGGTGGCGCGCAGCGATACAACGAGAACACTTGATTAAACTCGGACCGCACTTAACGAAGCGTTGCGCGCTTCGCAGTGTAAGGTGTATTAACACATGATACAATCAAACCGTACGGTAGTTCTAAAAACGTACCATGATCCGATCTTTTAAACACAAAGGTATAGAGCGCTTCTTTGAGACGGGTTCTGCAGCAGGGATACAGGCTGCGCACCGGGCGCGACTGAGTCGTCAGTTGACGGCGCTGAACAGGTCAAAATCGCCGCAGGACATGAATCAACCAGGTTGGGGATTGCACCTTCTTAAGGGGAGTGAGTCAGGATTGTGGGCGGTAGCGGTAAACGGCAACTGGAGGCTGACGTTCGCGTTTGAAGGTGAAGATGCAATCCTCGTTGATTACAGGGATTACCATTAAAGCGGCAGATCGCTAGGCGCTGCCACTGCAATATGCTACGAAAGTCGCCTGGCACATCAGATTTCCATAGTGAAGAAAGCTATGTCCAATATGTTCAACCCGCCGCACCCCGCAGCCATCCTTCGTGAAGACGTGCTGCCTGCACTGAACCTGACGGTTACCGAGGCTGCAAAGCAACTCGGAATATCGCGGGTGACGTTGTCTCGTCTGCTTAATGAGCGCGGTGGCATCACGCCAGAAATGGCGCTGCGCATCGAGCAGTGGCTCGGAGTCGAGCGTGGCGGCCGGGCCGACCTGTGGCTCGGCATGCAACTAGATTACGATCTATGGCAGGCGCGCAAGCACGCCCCCAAGAAGATCAAGCGGGCGCCGACAGTGGTAGCCGCATAGCCGGCGGGTCCGCTCACACCTTCAACGTCCCCCCCGCCACCTCTTCCCGCGACTGCACCTGCAACACCGCGTCCCGCTTATCCAGCAAGTGCTGCCGCAAGATCGCGCTCAACCGCTTGCCATCGCGCGCCTCGAGCGCCTCCAGCATCTCTCCATGATCGTGGACCGCGCGGTCCCACTTCGGAATCTGGAAGTTCGATCTGAAGCGTAGCGCCTGCAACCGCCGATTCACCGAAATATAAGTCTGCCGCAACGCCGAGTTGCGCGCTGCCTCATTGATCTTGTCGTGGATCGCCTGATTGCGGCTGTAGTACCCCGCCAGATCGTTCTGCGCCCGACACGCCAGCATCGCGTAATGCAACGCCTTGATCTCGGCCAGCTCAACCGCCGTAATCCGCTCGGCCGCCAGCTCACCCGAAAACGCCTCGAGCCCGCTCATCAGCTCGAAGGTCTCGCGCAGCTCCGCCTCCGACATCTTCGACACCGACGCGCCCCGGTTCGGCCAGATCTCGATCAGCCCTTCCGCCGCGAGCACCTTCAGTGCTTCGCGCAACGGCGTACGGGAAATGCCGAGCGTCTCGCACAACTCGCGCTCGTTGAGCTTCTTGCCCGGTTCCAGTACGCCCTCGACGATAAAGCGCCGAATGTGCTCGACCACGGTGTCGTGCAGCCGCTGCCGCTCAACCTTCGGCATCAGCGGGGTGCCAGCGGTGTCCGCCTCAAATTCCGAATTTTGCATACAAAAACCCTCACTATCACTGGAGGCGATTTTATAGGAACCTGACGCAATAGTTAATATGCCGGGTAAACACGGGTGTCACAGCACAAATTTAACCTTGGGTTCACCGTCGATCGTCTGATATAGTTTTTTGCATGCAAAATTCAATTGGAGAAGACAGATGCTGAAACTCGACTTTCACCCCGCTGGCCGTCACTTCCTGCAGATTCCGGGGCCGAGCCCTGTGCCCGACCGGATCCTGCGGGCGATGAGCTATCCCACCATCGATCACCGTGGCCCTGAATTCGGCGCACTCGGGTTGAAGGTGCTCGACGGCATCAAGAAGATCTTCAAGACCCAGCAACCCGTGGTGATCTACCCGGCTTCGGGCACCGGTGCGTGGGAAGCCGCGTTGTCGAATACGCTGAGCCCCGGCGATCACGTGTTGATGTTCGAAACGGGTCACTTTGCGACGCTGTGGAAGAAGATGGCCGAAAGCCTTGGGCTCAAGCCGGAGTTCCTCGGCCTGCCGGGCATCGAAGGCTGGCGCCGTGGCGTGCAGCCGCAAATGATCGAAGCGCGTCTGCGCGAAGACACCCAGCATGCGATCAAGGCCGTCTGCGTGGTGCACAACGAGACCTCGACGGGCGTCACCTCGGATATCGCCGCCGTGCGCCGCGCGATCGACGCAGCCGGCCACCCGGCCCTGCTGCTGGTCGACACGATCTCGGGTCTGGCCTGCGCCGACTATCGTCATGACGAGTGGGGCGTCGACGTCACGGTGTCAGGCTCGCAAAAGGGTTTGATGCTGCCGCCGGGCATTAGCTTCAACGCGGTATCGCCGAAGGCGATCGCGGCCGGCAAGACGGCCAAGTTGCCACGCAGCTTCTGGGACTGGACCGAGATCATCGAGATGAACAAGTCCGGTTACTGGCCGTACACGCCGAACACGAACCTGTTGTACGGCTTGTCGGAAGCGCTCGACATGATTCTCGACGAAGGGCTCGACAACGTCTTCGCGCGTCACGAACGTCTGGCCGAAGCCTGCCGCCGCGCGGTGCAGGCGTGGGGTCTGGAGATCCAGTGTGCGGACCCTGCCGTGTATAGCCCGGTGCTGACGGGCGTGATGATGCCCGAGGGGATCGATGCCGACGCCGTGCGCAAGACGATCTACGAACGCTTCGACATGTCGCTCGGCACGGGCCTCGGCAAGATGAAAGGTCGCATGTTCCGGATCGGCCATCTGGGCGACTGCAACGACCTTACGCTGCTGGCAACGCTGGCGGGTTGCGAAATGGGCCTGAAACTCGCGGGCGTGCCGGTCGCGGCGAGCGGCTTGCCGGCCGCGATGGAATGGTTGACGGCCCAGGCGCAAGAGGCCGGTCTGAAAGCCGCCGCCTGAGCAGCAAGCGGTGAGCAGTAAAGGGGAAGGTAAGAGGCCTTCCCCGGCGGTAACGGGCAGTGGCGATCCAATAACGCGACGCCCATGCAGCGCACGCTAGGGGAACAACGACCCAGCGCGCCGTTCCAGGCGAGCGGTCGACACCAGCAACGGAGACAGACGATGAAGCGGTTTCGTGTGACCAGTGCGAGCAGTATCGTTTTAGTGATGCTATGCATCATGTATTTCATTACGTATCTAGACCGCGTCAACGTCAGTACCGCCGCAGCGGGATTTGGCAAGGAGTTCCAACTTTCACATACGCAGATCGGCCTCGTCTTCTCGGCCTTCGCCTATCCGTACCTCGTGTTTCAGATCATCGGCGGCTGGGTGAGCGATCGCTTTGGCGCGAAGCGCACGCTGATCTGTTGTGGCGCGGTGTGGGCGGTGGCCACCATTCTCACCGGGCTCGCGGGTGGGCTGACCTCGCTGCTCGCCGCGCGCCTGCTGCTCGGCTTTGGTGAGGGCGCAACCTTTCCTGCGGCGACCGCCGCAATGGCGCGCTGGGTCGCCAAAGAAAAGCGCGGCTTCGCGCAAGGCATTACACATGCGGCGTCGCGTATCGGCAATGCGGTGGCGCCCGGCGCGATCGTGCTGGTGATGGCGACATGGGGCTGGCGCGAATCGTTCTATATCTGTGGCGTGTTCAGCTTGGTGTGGGTAATCGTGTGGGCGGTGACCTTCACCGAGCATCCCAAAGACCATCCGCGCATCACGTCCGAAGAACTCGAAGTTCTGCCGATGCCGAAGCCGAAGGCTGCCAACGTACCGTGGAAAGCCCTGTTTCGCCGCATGGCGCCGGTCACGATTGTGTACTTCTGCTACGGCTGGACGCTGTGGCTCTTCCTGAGCTGGATTCCCCAATACTTCCTGCATAGCTATCACCTCGACTTGCAGAAGTCGGCCATCTTCGCTTCGACGGTATTTTTTGCAGGTGTGCTTGGCGACACGCTCGGCGGCATCGTCACGGACAAGATCTACATCCGCACCGGCAGCCTGAAACATGCACGTAGCTGGATGGTGTCGATCTGCATGCTGCTCACGCTGGCTGTGCTGGTGCCGCTGATGTTTGCGCACAACCTGTACATCTCGATGGCGTGCCTTTCGGCCGGCTTCTTCTTTGCAGAAATGACGATCGGTCCGATGTGGGCGATTCCGATGGACATTGCGCCGGAATACTCCGGCACCGCCAGCGGCATGATGAACACCGGCTCGGCGCTGGCCGCAATCATTTCGCCGGTCGTAGGCGGCTTCCTGATCGACCGTTTCGGCAGCTGGGAATTGCCGTTTGTCGGCAGCATGGTGTTGATGGCGATCGGTGTGGTGCTCGCCTTCCGCATGCAGCCGGAGAGCAAGTTCGAACTGAACGCGGCACCGGGCGCGCATCCGGCGCCGGGCCTCAAGGTCTGAGCGCGCGGCAGACGCTTGCGCCGAATTATTTCCAACCCTTCGCCTTCCACAATGAACCAAACCGATATTTCCACTCTGAGCCAGCGCCTCACCGATGCGCGGGCACGCCACCAGACGCTCGACAGCTTGCCGCCTGAACAGATCCCGGCTGATGCCGATGCGGCCTACGCGATCCAGCACGAGATCCTGCGTTTGTCGGGCGCACAGATTGGCGGCTGGAAGATCGGAGCGAAGTCGGACACCGGACCGATCCAGGGCGCGCCGCTGCCGGCGGTAGATGTCCATGACAACGGCGCGAGATTGCCGCGCGAAGCCTTTACGCCACTCGCCCTCGAACTGGAGATTGCCTTCCGTTTTGGCCGCCGCTTCGAACCGTCGCAACAACCCTACAGCGAAGCCGAAGTGCTGGCGGGTATCGGGTCGATTGGGACAACGATAGAAATTGTCGCGAGCCGTTATGCCGCGTGGCCGAATGTCGACAAACTGGCGCAACTCGCCGACCTGCAGAACAACGGCGCACTCTTGGTGGGCGAATTCGAACCGTATCGCGAAGACTTTCCGTTTGTCGCGCCGTCGCTGAGCTTCAGTTTCGAGGGGCGCAATGTGGTGCTCGAGGCAGCGGCGAACCCGGCTGGCGATCCGCGCCGGCTGCTCACCTGGCTCGTGAATCACTGTGCGTTGAAGCGTGGCCTGGCCGTGACCCCGGAGATGGTGATCACGACCGGCTCGTACACCGGCATGTTTTTCCCGCAGAGCGCAGGCACGGCAAGCGGCCGCATTGAAGGGCTCGCGCCCGTCAGTGTGACGCTCTTCTAAAGATTTCTTCGGGCCGATGCTATGACGAATGCCGCTTCCCCCATGCTCGTCAAACCGATTCATCTGGTGCCGTCCAGCGCCCGGATGACGACGCCGCTCGCCAAACGCCTGCGCGACGCCCTGCGCGGCGATGTGCTATTCGACGCCGCCAGCCGCGGCCGTTACGCCACGGATGCATCGATCTACCAGATCACGCCGATTGGCGTCGTGGTGCCGCGTGACCAGGACGACCTGCGCATTGCGCTCGAAGTCGCGCGCAGCGAGAAGGTGCCCTTGCTCGCGCGCGGCGCCGGTACGAGCCAGTGCGGGCAGACCGTCGGCGAGGCGCTGGTGGTCGACACCACCAAGTGGCTGAACAATATCGTCGCGTTCGATGCCGAGGCGCGCACCGTGACGGTCGAGCCGGGTGTCGTGCTGGATCACCTGAACGCCTGGCTCAAGCCGCACGGGCTGTGGTTTCCGGTGGATGTGTCGACGGCGGCGCAATGCACGATCGGCGGCATGGCCGGCAACAACTCGTGCGGCTCGCGCTCCATCGAGTACGGCAACATGGTGCACAACGTCGAGGCCATCGAGGCGATTCTCGCCGATGGCAGCGAGGCCCGCTTCGCGTCGCTGCGCGAGGCGCCGCAGGGCGCGCGCTTGCAGCAGATCGTTGAAGGTGTGAAGCGCATCGCACTGCGCGAACGCGACGAGATCGTGGCACGCGTGCCGAAGGTGTTGCGGCGCGTGGCTGGCTACAACATCGACGTGTTCGATTGCCAGAATCCGCGCGCCTATACCGATGACGGCATCGCCAACCTCGCGCATCTGCTGGTCGGCTCGGAGGGTACGCTCGCGTTCAGCCGGCAGTTGACGCTGAAGCTCGTGCCGTTGCCCGCCCACAAGACGCTTGGCGTGGTCAACTTCCCGACCTTCTGGCAGGCGATGGACCTCACGCAGCATATCGTCAAGCTCAAGCCCGTGGCGGTCGAACTGGTGGACCGCACGATGATCGAGCTCGCGATCGGCAACCCGGCGTTCCGCCCGGTCATCGAGAAGGCGCTGGTGGCCCGTCCCGAGGCGATCCTGCTGGTGGAATTCGCTGGCGAAAGCCGCGACGCGCAGCTCGCCAGTCTTAAGCAACTGACCGAGCTGATGGCCGACCTCGGCCTGCCCGATTCGGTCGTGCAGATGCCGGACGCCAACGAGCAGAAAGCCTTGTGGGAGGTTCGCAAGGCCGGGCTGAACATCATGATGAGCATGAAGGGCGACGGCAAGCCGGTGTCCTTCATCGAAGACTGTGCGGTGCCGCTCGAACACCTGGCCGAATACACCGGCAGGCTGACCGAGGTGTTTCACCGCCACGATACGGAAGGCACGTGGTACGCCCATGCAAGCGTCGGTACGCTGCACGTGCGGCCGATTCTCGACATGCGGCGCGACGGCGCGGCCAAGATGCGGGCGATTGCGGAAGAAGC
Organism: Paraburkholderia phenazinium; assembly: GCF_900100735.1. Classification (GTDB taxonomy): domain Bacteria; phylum Pseudomonadota; class Gammaproteobacteria; order Burkholderiales; family Burkholderiaceae; genus Paraburkholderia; species Paraburkholderia phenazinia. The sequence goes on from NZ_FNCJ01000001.1 coordinate 736,579, forward strand.
CGCGGCGCTGGTGCAGGAATACAAGGGCGCGTACTCGGGCGAGCACGGTGACGGACTGTGCCGTGGCGAATGGGTGGCATGGCAATACGGGCCGCGCCTGAACCAGGCGTTCAGCGAGATCAAGGCGCTCTTCGATCCCGGCAATCGCTTCAATCCGGACAAGATCGTGCGCCCGCCGAAGATGGACGACGCGCGCAATTTCCGCTTCGCGCCGGGTTATCGGGAACGGGCGTTGGAGACCACGCTCGACTGGTCGGCATGGAACGTCGTACGTGATCCGCTGACCGGCGAGGAGACGCCGCCGGGCACCGGCAACGACCTGTCCGGCGGCCTCGCCAAGGCCGTCGAGATGTGCAACAACAACGGCCATTGCCGCAAGTTCGATGCAGGCACGATGTGCCCGAGCTATCGCGTGACGAAGGACGAGCAGCACGTGACGCGCGGCCGGGCCAATACGCTGCGCCTCGCGATCTCAGGGCAACTCGGCGAGGAAGGGCTGGCGAGCGATGACGTCAAGGAGACGCTCGACCTGTGCGTCTCGTGCAAGGGTTGCAAGCGCGATTGCCCGACCGGCGTCGATATGGCGAAGTTCAAGATCGAGGCACGGGCAGCGCGCGTCAAGCGGCACGGCCTGAGCGTGCGCGACCGGCTGGTGGCGTTCATGCCGCGCTATGCGCCGTTCGCGAGCAAGGTGCCCGGGTTGATGGCGCTGGCTGAGAATGTGCCGGTGTTGTCTGCCTGGTTTAAGCGTACGGTGGGTTTTGCGCCGCAACGCTCGCTGCCGCGCTTTACCAAGTCGTTCCTGGCGAGCGTTGTGGCGAGCGGATCGGTAGCGTCGGCGCGCGCACGCGCCGACGCTACCGCGAAGACGAAAGAAGTCCTGTTATTCGTCGATACCTTCAACAACAACATGGAACCGGAGAATGCACGCGCCGCCCAGCAGGTGCTGGAAGCCGCCGGCTACAACGTGCATTTCAACACCCGCGCAGGCGAGCGGCCGGTGTGCTGCGGACGTACGTTCCTCGCGGCGGGCCTGGTAGACGAAGCGAAGCAGGAAGCGCGGCGCATGCTCGACACGTTCAGGCCGTTTGTCGAACGAGGTGTGCCGATAGTCGGACTTGAGCCGTCGTGCCTGCTGTCGTTGCGCGACGAGTTTCTGCAATACGGCTTTGGCGAAGAAGCGCAGCAGCTCTCGAAGTCCGCCTTCCTGTTCGAAGAGTTTCTGGTGCGCGAGCAGAAGGCGGGGCGTCTCGCACTAGAACTCAAACCGTTGTCCACGGCAAACGCCCTGGTGCATGGCCATTGCCATCAAAAAGCCTTCGACGCCTTCACGCCGGTGCAAACCGTATTGAACTGGATTCCGAACCTGAAGGTGTCGACGGTCGAATCGTCGTGCTGCGGGATGGCCGGCAGCTTCGGTTACGAGGCCGAGCATTACGCGACCTCGCAGGCGATGGCGGAGTTGTCGTTGCTGCCGGCGGTGCGCAAGATCGGCACCGATACGGTGATGGTGGCCGACGGCACCAGTTGCCGGCATCAGATTCACGATGGCGCCGGCGTCGACGCGGTGCATGTGGCGCGCGTGCTGGCGATGGCCCTGAAGTAGTCGTCGCGGCTACGCTGCCCGAATGGCTTGCCGGTAGAGCATTGGCGGCACGCCCAACGCTTCGCGGAATCGGTGGCTGAAGTGGCTGGCATTCGCGTATCCGCAGCGCGCCGCGATCTGGGCGAGCGGCAGCGCGGTGGTGCCCAACAGCACCCGCGCCCGCTCGACGCGCTGCTGGGCAATCCATGCAGCCGGCGGCAGGCCGAACGAGGTGCGGAACATCCGCGCCAGGTGGTACTCCGACAGACAGGCCACTTCGGCCAGATCGCCGAGTGTGATCGGTTGGGTCAAATGCTCGTCGATATAGTCGCGCAGCCGCCGGCGCGTCGCCACCGAGAGTCCGCCCGTCAGCCTGGCGTCCGCGCGGCTCACGCCTTGCGAGCGCAGCAACAGGCTCAATACCTCATGCGCCGTCTCGTTGGCGCGTAGCAGGCCGTCGGTGTCATCCCAGCTTTCGTTGGTCAACGACTGGCACAGCGTGGCAATGCGCGCGTCTTCGAAATAGGTGCGGTCGGCCAGCGTCACCTCACGCGGCTCGCGGTCCAGCTCGCGCACGGCGCGCTGGGTGAAGTGCTCGGGCAGGAAGTACAGGTGCATGAAATGCATCTGGCCGCGCACCCACCAGCGTGAGTCGTGGTCGCCGGGCAGGGCACAAAGCCGTGCCGGTGCGCCAAACCGGCCCGGCAGCTTCTGACGCTCAGTGCGGTATCCGCCATCCAGGTAGCACGACAGCGTGTGATGGCCCGGGTTGTCGTAGACGGTTTCGGCTTCCTTGGTCTCGCGGGTCCATTCGGCCACCGCTAACTGGTCGCCGAGCCATGCGAAGCGATGCAGCTCAGCGTTGGCGTCGCGCAGCGTGTGACACACCGACTGAAGGCCAAACGGGGTTTCGGCGGGGGCGGTCACGGAATCGGGCAGACGGCTGTTCACGGCAGAATGAGTGGCAGATTGCATGGCTTACAGTATAGAGCGGGTGCCGCGCTCGACGCTTGCCGCCACCAACAAGTGCGCAATCCTGGACAAGTGTCAGGCGTCTCGCGGGCGCATAGTCGGGTGGACAAATCCCCGCATTCACCCCTGCAAGTCTTGCCATGAATCTGTTCCTCTACGCGCTTACCGTTCTGATCTGGGGCACCACCTGGATCGCCATCAAATGGCAACTCGGCGTGGTGCCGCCGCCAGTGTCGATTGCCTGGCGCTTTGGGCTCGCCGCGCTCATTCTGTTCGCGCTGCTGCGCATCATGCGCCGGCCGATCTGGCCGCCGCGCGCGGCCTGGCGGTATCTGTTTGCGCAGGGCCTTGCGCTGTTCTGCTGCAACTTCCTGTGTTTCTACTACGCCGAGCAGGTTGTGCCGAGCGGTCTGGTCGCGGTGATTTTCTCGATTGCGCCGCTGCTGAATGCGATCAATGGCCGGCTGTTTATGGGGCGTCCGCTGCAACCCACGGTGATCGTGGGCGCGCTGCTGGGCCTTACCGGCATCCTGTGCCTGTTTGTGCCGCAGGTGGCCGGACACCTCGGTGACCGTGCCGCGTGGCTCGGGATGGGCGTCGCGTTGCTCGGCACCTTGTGTTTTTCGACCGGCAGCCTGCTGTCGAGCCGGATGCAGTCGATGGGCCTGCACCCGCTCGTCACCAATAGCTGGGCCATGCTGATCGGCGCCAGCATCTTGACGGTGGGGAGCGCGGCGGCGGGCTTGTCGTTCGCCGTGGAACCGAATGTGCGATACCTCGGCGCGCTGGCGTATCTGGCCGTGTTTGGCTCGGTGGTGGGGTTTACGGCCTACCTGATGCTGGTCGGACGCATGGGGCCGGAGCGTGCCGCTTATTGCACGGTGCTGTTTCCGATCGTGGCTCTGGCGGTCTCGACGGTGTTCGAGGGCTATCACTGGACCGTCCTGGCGGTCGTCGGTCTGATGCTGGTCGTGGCCGGCAATCTGGTGGCGTTCGATCTGACGCGGCGCTTGTTCGTGCGGCGCGCGGCGACCTGACCACGCCTTATCACCTAATCCGCCGCAGCCCATTGCGGCCACCGTCCCAGCTCGGCGAACAGTTCGAGCATGGTGGCCCGTACCTTCTGCACGGCGTTGCTGAGCAACGCCGTGTCATGCCAGCACAGCGACAGCGTGCGCGAGAACAACCGGTGATCAACCTTGGCGAGCTTCAGCTTGTGCTCGTCGAGTTCGACATGCGCGGCGCTCCACGGCAGGATCGTCACGCCTAGCTTCGCCATCACGGCCGCGAACAACAGCGAAGTGGAGCTGGCCTCGAACAGGATCTCGCATGGCAGACCGGCTTCCCGCAGCGCCCAGTCGACCCGGCTGCGGATCGTGTTCGGCGCGCTCGGCAGGATCAGCGGCATGCGCGCCAGTTCGGCGAGCGTGACCGGTTCCTCGGGCATGGGGAATTCCGGCCATGCAATCAGATAGAGCGCCTCGCTGAGGAGTCGTTGGGCGACGACGCCGCGCGTCTCGACGGCGTCCACCACCACCGCCAGTTCCACCCTCCCGCCGCCGATCAACCCGCCGAGATCCGCACTCGGCGCTTCGATCAATTCCAGCGCAATGCCCGGATAGCGGTCGCGAATGGTCCGCGCGAGCGGGATCGCCAGCACGCGCGCCGTGCTCGACGGCATGCCCACCGACACCTTGCCCTGCGGCAACTCGGCATCCTGACGCAACAGTTCGCGGGTGCCGTCGGCCTGCCGCAACAACTCGAGCGCGTGGCGGTACAACGTCTGCCCGGCGGCGGTGGGCGCAACCCCATGCACGCTGCGCTCGAGCAGTTGCATTTCCAGATCGGCCTCGAGGTTGCGCATCTGCTGGCTGATCGCCGGCTGCGCGATATGCAGCGCCTCGCTCGCTCGCGTGACGTTGCCGCACTCCACTACTTTGACGAAATACCGCAGTTGCCGCAGATCCATCCGCGTCTCCTCGCTTTACCGATCCCATAGGAAAATCCGATGGATTAAGAGAAATATCATATTTTTCGGCGATTGAGCGCGTTCTTATACTGGGTTCACAAAAAACCGAAGCGCGCCCCAGGCTGACTTGCCGCGCGTCGCTTCAGAAGGGCTGGCATCGACTGGCCCACAACCATCTTGCATGGGACCGGAGTAAGCGCTTTGCTCTCACTCCGGTCGACAGGAGACACAGATGTTCAAAGCGATCGCTGCATCGACGCAGGGGATCAAGCCCCTGCGCACGCCCCTTACCCGCGAGCAGATCGGCGGCTTCTGGGCGGTTTACTCGGGATGGGTGCTGGATGGCGTGGATTCGGTGATCTACGCGCTCGTGCTGATTCCGGCGCTCACCGAGTTGCTGCCCGCCTCGGGCATTGCCGCGACGCCGGGCAACCTCGGCATGTATGGCTCGATCCTGTTCGCGCTGTTTCTGATCGGCTGGGGGCTGTCGTTCATCTGGGGGCCGCTCGCCGACCGCTTCGGCCGGGTCAAGACGCTGGCCGCGAGCATCCTGATCTACTCGGTGTTCACCGGTGCCGCCGCGCTTGCGCACAACGTCTGGGAGCTGGCGGCGTTCCGGCTGATTGCCGGGATCGGTGTGGGCGGTGAGTGGGCGCTGGCCGGCACCTATGTGGCAGAGAGCTGGCCGGAGGACCGCCGCAAGATGGGCGCGGGTTATCTGCAGACCGGTTACTACCTCGGCTTCTTTCTGGCTGCGCTCCTGAACTATACGGTCGGCGCGACCTACGGCTGGCGCGCGATGTTCCTGTGCGGCCTGGCGCCGGCGCTGCTGGCGATCTTCACGGTGATGAAGGTGAAGGAGCCCGGGCAGTGGCGCAAATCCGCGCATGGCGTTGGCCTGGCGAAGGCGCCTGTGGTGACAGGGCGCCGTCCGCTGCTGGAGATATTTGCGCCTGCCTATCGGCGCCGCACCTTGACGAGCGCGAGTCTCGTCGGTGTCGCGATCATCGGCTTGTGGGCCGGGTCGGTCTACGAAGCAAGCGCCGTGGTGACGCTGGCGGCGCGTGCGGGCATCGACCGCATCGGTGGCGTGCATCTGGCGTCGATCGGGGCGGCGGTATTGTCGTTTGCGACGATTCTTGGCTGTCTCGCCGCGCCTTGGCTGGCTGAGCGGCTCGGCCGACGTGGGGCGCTTGGCGTGTACTTCGCCGGCATGGCGGTGTCGATCGTAATCGCCTTCGGCTGGGTGTTCTATCTGCCGAACGGGCTCAACCTGTTCATGGTGTCGCTGCTGTTCCTCGGTTTCTTTGGCGGCAACTTCGCGATCTTTTCGCTGTGGCTGCCCGAGCAATATCCGACCCGGATGCGCGCCACTGCATTTGCCTTCAACGCTTCGATCGGCCGCTTGCTCGGCGCCGGCGTCAACTTCCTGCTGGCGGCTGCGATCCACTGGCAAGGGTCGCTCGGCTTGCCGGTTGCGTGGACCGCGGCGGCCTTCGTGGTGGGCCTGCTGATCCTGCCGTTCGCCCTTGAAACGCGTCATCAGACGCTGCCGGAGTAGCACGCCGCGCCCTCGTTGTGGGCCGCGCTGGCCCCATCTGGGCGGCCGCCCCCGTCATCAATCCGCTGGAGAACTGGATGCAAGCATTACAAGGAATCAAGGTCGTCGAACTGAGCCGCGCGTTGTCGGGGCCGTTCTGCTCGATGGTGCTGGCCGATCTCGGCGCGGATGTGGTCAAGGTCGAACCGGGTCCAGGTGGCGATATGAGCCGGACCTGGGGGCCGTTCGATCGGGGTGTGAGCACCTACTATCTGTCCTGCAACCGCAACAAGCGCGGTGCGTGCATCGATTTTAGAAACCCGGAAGGGTTAGCCGCGATCCATCGGCTGATCGACGGGGCAGATGTCGTAATCGAGAACTTCAAACCGGGCACCATCGACAGCATGGGGCTCGGCTATGAGGTGCTCAGCGCGCGTAATCCGCGTCTCGTGATGGGCAGCATCAACGCGTTCGGCGCGGATGGTCCGATGAGCGGCTGGCCCGGCTTCGATCAGATCGCTCAAGGCTATTCAGGGCTGATGAGCCTGACCGGCTTCGCCGAGGGCGACCCTACGCGGACCGGCACCGCGATCGGCGATCTGAGCTCGGGCATGTGGCTCGCCATGGCGATTCTCGCTGCGCTGCTGGAGCGCGAGCGGACCGGGCGCGGCCAGCATGTGAGCACCTCGTTGCTGGCGAGCCTGGTGGGACTGTTGAGCGTCCATGGTCAGCGCTATCTGAGTCTGGGCGATATTCCGCGCCGCACGGGGAATGCGCATTCGGTGATCGCTCCATACGGCGTGTTTGAGACTGCGGATGGCCCGCTCAATCTGGCGCCCATCACCTCCGATATGTGGCTGCGCCTGTGTCAGTTGCTCGATCTGCCTGCCCTGCCGGACGATCCGCGTTTCGCCACCAACGAGGCGCGCGTGGCGCATCGTGAGGAACTGAAGGCCGTGCTCGAAACGCGCCTGAAGACGCGCAGCAAACGCGAGTGGACCGAACTGTTTATCGGCGTGGGACTGCCGGCTGGCCCGATTCATACGCTCGATGAGGTATTCGACGATCCGCAGGTGCAGCACTGTCAACTGGTCGAGACGCTTGCGCATCCGACGCTCGGTACACTGCGTCAGGTGGTGACGCCGGTGTCCGCCTCCGCTGCGGCAGCGGGCGGCCTGGCCCCGCACGTCAGCCGCCATGCGCCGCCGGCGCTGGGCGAACATACCGTCGAGATATTGTGCGAGGCGGGCTTCGATGCGGCGTCGATCGAAGCATTGCTGGCCACGAAGGCCGTGCATCAGCAGGAGCAGCCGGGCGCTTACAATTCGCAGACGAAGGTCCTGGAACCCGCTGCGGGAGTGACGCAATGAACAGCACGCAAACATCGACGGCTACGGTGACGGTCGATATCGTCGAAGAACGGATCGCCCGGATAACGTTCAGTAATCCTGCGCGAAGAAATGCGCTCAGCGCCGACTTGCTATATGCGCTCGATGCGCATCTCGCTGAGCTTGCAGCGCAACCCATCGCGGCCGTCATACTGGGCAGCGGCGTCGGGCAGGACGTTTGGAGCGCAGGCCATGACCTCGGCGAACTGGCGCACGACCGCGATCCCATCGCCTATGGCAAGCCGCTTGAACAGGCGTTGCGCCGTGTACGAGCGTTTCCGGGCGTGGTGATCGCGATGGTGTCCGGCTCTGCCTGGGGCGGCGCGGTCGATCTGGCGATGAGCTGCGATCTCGTCGTTGCCGACGGCAGTGCGCGCTTCGCGATGACGCCGGCGAACATCGGCTTGCCGTATACGACGAGCGGCCTGCTGCGCTTCTTCCATAACCTGCCGATTCATGTGCTGAAGGAAATGTTTTTCTGCGCGCAACCGCTCGACGCGCAGCGTGCCGAACGCTTCGGCGTGATCAACCGGCTCGTCGACAGCGACAAGCTCGAAGCCACCGCGCTCGAACTGGCACGCGGGATTGCCAGCAAAGCGCCATTGGCGATTCAGGCGGTGAAGGAACAACTGCGCATTCTCGAAGACCTGCAGCCGATGCCGGTTCAGGCGATGGAGCAGATTGCGGAGTTGCGTAGGCAGGCGTGTGAAAGCGCCGATTTCAGCGAAGGACTGGCGGCGTTTGCGGCGCGGCGGCCGGCGGTGTTTAGCGGCAAGTAAGCGCTGCGGCTGCGAGGCGGCGTGTCGTGACGTGTCGTGGTTCGTCGCGTCACACGCCCGCCATGGTGAGGGTCGGCCAGCCGCCACTCGCACCTTCTCGTCTTTAAGGTGAGTCTTTTCGGGAGTTGATTTGGCTGGGCCCGCTGCATCAGTCCTCACAGGTGAGAGCTTTCGGGAGCCGAATTAAAGTCCGTTACCACCAATGCAAATTGCATTGGCCAATTCAGTCGTGCTGTAAAGCGAATTTTTGTCGATTATTTTTCCGAAAAATTATGCGAGGATAAATCGCCGTAGCTGAAATGACGCGCGATACCGATTTATCTGCGTGATGGTCGACGCACGCGTGGCGCTTCACCCGTGGCGCCGCGCTTCTCGCAAGGAAATGATCGTGAAACTCTCTTCCCGCTTAGGCGCGGCCATGCTCGTTGTGCAGAGCATGGCGCCCTGCGTTGCGCTTGCTCAATCGCAACTCACCTACACCACTTCCTGGATCGGTAATAGCTTTGGTTTCGGCGACGGCAAATGGATGCAGCAGGATATTCAGACCATCAATGTCGCACCGAATGGAACCGTATATACCGATTCGCCATGGGATGAAAGCGGCAGTGAAATAGCTGCGTATCAGAACGGCAATAAACTCGCTGTGGCGGGCAATACCCATGGATGGGGCGCGGCGGGTGGCGATGCGGTCGCCGTTAATGACACGTACCTGTACGCGGCGATGTCGATCGGCAATGAGAACAACTCGCTGGTGGGCGCCGACTACCCGCCGCAGAACCAGACCTGGTTCGGCATCACGCGGCGCCCGCTGTCGAACATCGCATTGGGTGCGCCGTTTGCGTCCGGCATCGGCAACAGCGCCAACCCGACCAAGAACAGCTTTCTGCGCGTCCAGGCGGTGAAGGCTGGCGTGGATGCCGGCATTCGCGGCCTCGCCGCCACCGATAGCGAAGTGTACGTGGCCGATACCTACGGCAACCGCATCGTCGTACTCGACGCACAAACCATGCGCCAGTTGCGCTCATGGAGCGTGCCGGCGCCGGGCCGCATTGTGATCGATACCGATACGACGCTCTGGGTGATCAGCGGCTTCGATTCGTCGAGCGCGAGCGTCGTGCACTATTCGAACACGGGTGCCCCGTTGCCAGGGACGGCAACGCTGCCGGCGGGCACGATCCCCACCGCGCTGGCGCTGGCGCCCTCGGGGCAACTGCTGGTGGCGGACAACGGGCCGTCGCAGCAGATCCTCGTGTACAACAAGATCGCCGGCGGCCAGACGCAGCTTGCCAGCGCCCTTGGCACGCGTAACGGCATTTTCCATCCGGTCGATGGGAGGCCAGGCAACTGGCGCTTCAACGGCATCACGGGTATCGGCTTCGATCAGAGCGGCAATCTCTACGTGGGACAGAACGGCGAGGGGCCGCGGCCGATCGGCTCGGCAACGGTCGGCCAAGGCGCGGTGCTGGAAAGCTACGGGCTCGCGTCGCAGCAACTGAACTGGCGGCTATATGGGCTCACCTTCGTCGATAGCGGTGCATTCGATCCAGCCAATCCCGCCAGCGTATATAGCGGCTCGAAACGCTTCTCGCTCGATTACAGCCGACCCACCGGCCAGGAATGGTCGTACGCGGGCTTTACGCTGGACCGTTTCGCGTACCCGGACGACTCCGCATTTCATCTGCCGCGCGGCGTGCGGGGCGAACCGATGGTCAGGCGCATCAACGGCCAGCCGTATCTCTACACGCTCGACCCGTACTCGCACTACCTGAGCGTGTACCGCTTCGACACCGCACACGGCGAGGTCGCGATTCCCTCGGGGCTGCTGGCGGAGAATCCGATCCCCGGCACCTGGCCGGCCGGGCAGCCTACCTATGGCGAGTGGATGTGGCGTGACAGCAATGGCGACAGCGTGGTTCAGGCGAGCGAGATCACCAGCAACCCGTCCACCGGCAGCACGGTCGGCGACGGCTTCTGGTGGGTGGACAGCGCCAGCAACGTCTGGCTCGCGACGCCGCTGAGCGGGATCCGCGAAATGCCGCTGCAGGGCCTGGATTCGTTCGGTAACCCGATCTATCAATACACCGGCGCGAAGTGGTTTGCGATGCCCAGGCAGTTCACCCGGCTCGGGCGCATCGTCTATGTCGCACAGACCGATACGATGTACGTGACGGGTTTTACGGCGGCGAACCCATGGAACGCGACGCTCTGGAAAGAGGCCGGGCCGCTGCTGGCACGCTACGACAACTGGAGCAGCGGCAATCCGCAACTAGTCTACACGGTCGCCTTGCCATGGAATACGCAGAGCGATCCGCAGGTGACGACGGTGGGTGTGGCGGTGGCGGGCAACTATGTCTTCGTTGCCGAACTGTTCACGCAGAAGATCGATGTGTACGACGCGCGCAGCGGCCAGGCGGTCGGTTATATGACGCCCGGCGCGAGTGTGGGCAATACGAGCGGCTGGGTGGATGTGTACCTCGGCATCAGCGCCGTGGAGCGCGCCAATGGCGAATACGACGTGCTGGTGGAGGACGATGCGCGCGCCAAGATTCTGCTTTATCGGTGGACGCCTTAGCACACGGCTGAGCGGGTGGGCATGCGGCGAATGGACGAATAGACGGCCGATCGCGATCGGTATATAACAACATTAGAGATTCGTTCATACACCGCTGCCACCACTGGAGAGACGTTCCATCATGACGCGTGATGTTTCGCAAAAGCAGGAAACCGACGAACGGCCCGACCTCGAACACCTCGATGCGGCCATCAGCCATGTCGACCAGTTGGTGCGTTCGGGCGGCATTGCATCCGGCGCGGCCAAGGGGCTGTTGTATAGCCTGATCGAAACGCTGGGCACGCTGGTGGGCGACCCGGATTTGCCGGAGCACGCCCGTTCCGGGTACGAAGGCCTGCTGGAAACGGCGCGTGAATTGCGGATCAAGCTCGAGCGTTGAGATTGGTCAGGCGATTCACGCTTCCGCACCTTCCTGTGCCGTCAACGCTTCGAGCAATTCCGGCGGCGCCGAGCCAATCTGTACCTCAGGCGTGCCATGCCAGTCCGCACAACGCTGGAAGGCACGCCGCAGATCCGCGGCGAGACGGCCACTGACGCGCACCCCTGGTTCCAGGTGAACGGCCTTCAGCTCGAAGATGCCATTCGTGCGGTGCGCCTTCGCATCGGCGCGGCCGATCAGCTTGCCGCGGCTCAGGATCGGCAGCACGAAATAGCCGTATTTGCGCTTGGCCGCGGGCGTATAGCACTCAATTGCATAGTCGAAATCGAATAGCGCGGCGGCGCGCTTGCGATCCCACACCACCGGGTCGAACGGCGAGAGCACGGTCGTGACCGTCGACGCTAGTTTGCCGCTTGCCGCATCGTCGATCAGCGGCGCGAATTCCCGATGCACGAACGTGTCCTGCTTCCAGCCGTCGACGCGCACCGGCACCAGCTCGCCTTCGTCTGCCAGCGCATGCAGCGCTTCGACATACGGCCGGCGCGGCAAGCGGTAGTAATCGGCGACCCAATCGGCACGCGCTACGCCTAACGCGCGGCAAGTGCGCCGCAGCACTTCCTGCTCGACGGCTTGCGCCGGTTGCAGATCCCGCGCGTCGTTCCAGTCCGGCAGCACCCGTTCGGTCAGATCGTAGACCCGATGAAAATTGCGCCGCTCGGCCACCATCAACTCGCCGATGGCGAACAGCACTTCGAGGTGGCGTTTCTCCGGTTTCCAGTCCCACCAGCCGTTACTCTTGCCGGCCTCGCGGACAAAGTCCGCCGAACGCACGGGTCCGTTCGCGCGAATCTGCTCGAGCAGGCGTGCGATCTCTTTGCGGTATTTCTTGTGCCATTCGGCGGCGTATTTCCAGCCCATGCCGCTTGGATCAAGCATGCGGTGGCGCAGCAGGCCATAGTCCTCGATCGGCACAAAACAGGCTTCATGCGACCAGTATTCGAACAGCTTGCCCTCGGCGAGATGCTCGTCGAGCCACTGCGGCGTGTACGCGCCGACGCGGCTAAACAGAACGAGGTAAGGGCTGCGCGCAACGACGTGGATCGTGTCGATCTGCAACTGCGCCATGCGGCGAATCGCGTCGAGCAGGTCGTCTTTGGTGGCTTTGCGCCGCGGCGGCGTGAGCAGGCCTTGTGCGGCTAGATGAAGGGTGCGGGCGGCGGATAACGGGAGTGTCTTCACGCGGTCGATCGCTGGGTGCTTATCGGATGGGCGGCAACGAGGGGCGCCGAAGGTGCGCCGCCTCGCCGGACATCCGCTACTTTAGCGCGAATCCGTCATACCTTATGCGCCCAGCGCCACCGCCTCCTCGCCCTCGGTCACCGCGAGCATCTGGTGGATCTGCGACACGACCGCGGCGCCTTCGCCCACGGCGGCAGCGACCCGTTTGGTCGAGCCGGCGCGCGCGTCGCCAATCGCGAACACCCCGTCCACCGAAGTACCGAGGTCGCAGGTGGAGTTCATGCCTTTTGAGCCGGTGAGCACGAAACCCTTCGCATCGAGCTGCACACCGCAGGTCTGCAGCCAGTCGGTGTTCGGGTCGGCGCCGGTGAAGAGGAACAGGTGACGCGAGGCAAAGCGATCGGTGCCGTCCGGCAGCGCTCGCTTAAGGACGACCGCAGATAGACCGCTGTCGTCCGCTTCGAGCCGGTCGATTTCCGAATGAGGATGCACGAAGACGTTCGGCAGCGAGCGAATCCGGTCGATCAGATAGCGCGACATGGTCGCTTCGAAACCGCTGCGGCGAATCAGGACATGCACCTTCGCCGCGTGCGTGGCGAGATAGACGATCGCCTGGCCCGCGGAATTGCCGCCGCCCACCAGCACGATCTCTTCGCGCTTGCACAGCTTCCCCTCGACCGGCGAGGCCCAGTAGTAGACGCCCCGTCCGTCGAAACGCTCGAGTCCTTCGATGGCAGGCCGGCGGTACACCGCGCCGCTCGCAATCACGATGCTGCGCGCTTTCACGCTGCCGCCGCACTTGAGTTCGAGCCGGTGTGGCGACTCTTCGCAATGCAGGGCCTTAACCCTGACCGGAATCGCGACGTGCGCGCCGAACTTCTGCGCCTGCACAAAGGCGCGGCCGGCCAGCGCCTGGCCGCTGATGCCGGTGGGAAAGCCCAGATAATTTTCGATGCGCGAACTGGCGCCCGCCTGACCGCCGGGGGCACGGCTGTCGAGCACGATCACGGAGAGGCCTTCCGAGGCTGCGTACACCGCGGTGGCGAGCCCTGCGGGGCCCGCGCCGACGATGGCGACGTCGTATATGAGTGAGGCGTCGAGCTCCGGCAGCATGCCGAGGCAGGTCGCGAGGTGGGGATCGCTCGGATGGCGCAGCACGGAACCGTCCGGGCAGATCACCAGCGGCAGGTCTTCAGGCTGCGCGCCGAACTGTTCGATCAGGCTGAGCGCGTCGGCGTCGCGTTCGTCGATGACCGAATGCGGGTGACCGTTGCGCGACAAAAAACCCTGCAGCGAGACGAGCCGCGCATCGTTGCTCTTGCCGATCAGGATCGGGCCACCGGCGCCCTTTTCGATCAGCGAGACGCGCCGCAGGATCAGCGCACGCATGATGCGCTCGCCAAGCTCGGCTTCCGCCACGATCAACGCGCGTAGCCGTACCGGCGGAATCAGCAACGCATCGACAGGTTCGAGCGCCACACCACTGACGAGACAGACACGCCCGGACAACTGACCCACTTCGGCGAGGAACTGTCTTTCGCCACGCTCGGAGATCAGGCGTTCGCGGCCGAGTCCATCGCGTTGGAAAATCTTGACGCGTCCCCCCAGCAAAACGAACATGCCCGGGCCGATATGACCAGTTTCGAACAGCAGTTCACCGGGTTCCCAGTGCTGCACTTCGCCGAATTTGCGCAGCCGGTTGATTTCTTCCCAGGTCAGTAAGGGGAACATTTGATGTTCCCGCGTCGCCAGCGAAGAGAAGGGCGCGTCGGCAACCACAGCTTGTTGTGCTTCGGCTTCTTGAATCTCAACCATTAAACCGCTCCTTCTGTCTTTTTTTAGTGCAGCAGGACAGGCGTCGTGGCGTCCATGCATCTGGCGCGGCGCTAGCGGCGCGCGGACTTGCTAAACCGCCGGCGCCACGCCGGGGTGGACCTCGTGCACCGGCTCGTCCTCGAGCGGCTCGAGTTGCCGGCCCGCGTCACGCCATGCATCGAGACCGCCGCGCAGCGGCAGCACGTCGCTGAAACCTGCTTCGTTGAGTTGCTTGGCCATCCATGCCGCGGAAATCTCGTTCGGGCACGAACAGTAGATGACCAGTTTCTGCTCCGGCGAATACTTCGCGATGATCTCGTTGAGCTGACGCTCGTCGGCGAACTGGGTGCCGGGAATCACGAAAGGATCGAGCTTGCGCTTCTCGCGCGACCGGATGTCGAACAGCACCGGCGGCTGGCCGGCCGCGATCAGCTTGTACAGTTCGTCCACCTCCATGCGGGCGGTAGCGAGCTTCTTGATGAGCTGACGCCGGCGGATCCAGCGGTACGTTGCGTAGAGCAGCAGCAACGCGCCGATCACGACGCCCGCCATCTTGCCCAGGCGCCCGGCGCCGGCCAGCACCATGTCGATCTGCTGCGCGAACAGGGCGCCAATGATGAGACCGGTTCCAGACCATAGCGCCGCGCCGATGCTGTCGTAGGTCAGGAAGGTGCGATACGTGGTGCCCATCGCGCCCGCCATCGGGATGGAGACGATCGACAGGCCCGGCACGAACTTCGCCACGGCGAGCACGCGCACGCCCCAGCGGCCGAAGAAGCGCTCGGTTTTCTTCACACAGGTGTCGCGCGACAGCGACAGCTTGCACAGTGTCTTGAGCGTGTTGCCGCCGTAGATACGGCCGGCGAGGTACCACACGCTGTCGCCGATCAGCGTCGCGAAGATCGCCAGGATCAGCACCGAGGCGAGCTGCGAGCCGACGGTGGCCGGATGCATGGCCGCCATCGCGCCGAACAGGACAAGACACGGCATCGCGGGCACGGGCAACCCGAGCGATGCGGCGAGCACATTGGCAAAGACGAGTGCAGGCCCGTACTGCTCCACGAGGTCATGTAGCATCGGCTTACTTCCGCGGCGTTTCCGACGGGAAGGGGAAGAGGTAACTCAACGATTATGGACGCATTTCCAAGACGTGCAAGCGTCTGGAAACGTGACAGATGGGTGATGCGGGAGATGCGTGGCTGGGTCAGGCGCCGCGGGCGACCACCGCGCCTGGATTGACGCGCCGGCCGGCCGGGAACGCTGTGCGGCGGTTGCCCGGCGGCCGGGCGGCGGCATTCGCGTGCGCCAATGCCGCCGCCGTTTTAGGTACGGTGGTTATGCTGTTCGCCCGGCAGTTCGGCGCCGTGCGCGCGAATCGCCGCGATCAGTTCCGCCGGCGTGATTTCATAACGCACTTCGCGGTGGATGCCTGGCTTGCGTTCGTCGACTTCGATCAGAAGAATACCCTTGCCGTCTTCTGTCGACTCGAGGCGCAGTGAGCGAAGTTCGCGCGCCGTTGCGTCGTCGAATTCGGTGAGCAGGGCCATTGACCCGGAAGACCCGGTAGTGCGCATCGAAGTTGTCCTCGTTCCGTTGTTGATCGAACCATTGTACGGGCAGCCGGTGCGCCGTGTGTCGCGCCCCGTTGACGCCGTGGCTCCACGAGCCGCCGAGAGCCGCGCCACGCTTTGCGATGCGTGATACGACAGCGTCGCGCCAGCCAGTTTAACGCGACTCATTGTTTCGCCGGATGCATTTTTCATGCCCCGCCGCGGTGCAACCGTTCCCGCCGATTGTCATGCCCCTGACGCGTAGCCGGGTTAGGGGCATGCGCGCTGCAAATGTGCGCCGCGCAACGCCGTTGCACGCGGGCGGGGCATTCTCTTGCAGTAAACGGTGCGCCCCCTGTCGCCGTTGACCGGCGCGTTGGCTGTGGGTTTTTAATGGCGGCCTTTTTTGTGGCTGAGACGTCCGCAGGTATTTATTGCTGTTTCATGCGCCTGGCATGTTCACCGGAGTTTGTAAATTGCCGTTTTTATGCGCGGTAGCGCACACAAAATCGAGCACACAAAAAAATAGCCCGTCCTGTGAAGGGCGGGCTACTAAAACGCCGTTTTTACTCGGGTCAGCCGACCCGCACAACCGGGGCGCTGACGCAGTCATGCTGAGCCGCAGACGACCCTTTGTCGAGGTGGGAGTAACGCCGATCTATCAGACCAAAGCCGGTTCCTGCGACTCGGCGTGGCGGGCCGGCGCGTCGCTTCTGGAAGCGTTGGACATGCGGCTTGCCGAGCCCTGCGTCGCGTCGGCGACCGTGAACAGCCGCACCGCTTCATCCAGCACATCGGCCTGTTCCGCGAGGCGTTGCGCCGTCGCGGCGGCCTGCTCGACGAGGGTGGCATTCTGCTGCGTTGCGCCGTCGAGATGCGTGACGGCCTGATTCACCTGGCGGATGCCTTCCGCCTGCTCGCTGCTGGCATTCGCCACTTCGACGATGATCGACGAGACGCGGCTGACCGCTTCGTCGATCACGCGCATCTGCGAGGTGGTGCGCGCCACCAGTTCGGTGCCTTGCGCGATTTCGGTGACGCTCGCTTCCACCACCGACTTGATCTCCTTCGACGAGGCCGCGCAGCGCTGCGCGAGCGTGCGCACCTCGCCGGCGACCACCGCGAACGAGCGCCCCGCTTCGCCTGCGCGGGCCGCTTCGACGGCTGCGTTGAGCGCGAGGATATTGGTCTGAAACGCGATGCCGTCGATCACCCCGGTGATGTCGGCAATCCGCTTCGAAGCTGCGGTGATGCCCGCCATGGTCTGCTCTACCTGGCCGGCGATCTTGCCGCCTACGGCCGCTGCGGCCTGGGCATCCTTGGCCAGGTCGAGCGCCCGCACGCTGGCGTCGGCATTGGCCTGCACGGTGGTGGTGAGCTGGTCCATGGTCGCGGCGGTCTCTTCCAGCGAGGCGGCCTGCAACTCGGTGCGGCGCGCCAGATCGACATTGCCGCTCGAGATCTCGCGGGCCGCGTCGAGCATGCCGGTGATCTGCGAGCGCACATCGGAGACGATGGCGGCAAGATTCGCCTTCAACTGGTTGAGCGCCTGCAGCACTTCGCCGAGGTCGTCGTGACGTGCAATCACGAGATCCGTGGTCAGATCGCCGGCGGCCAGACGCGTGGCGAACCCCGACATGTCGCGCATCGGCTCGGCCAGATGGCGCGCCAGCAACTGCCATGAGACCACGCTGATCAAGGCGGTGACGCCGAAGGCGATCCAGAACGCCAGCGGCGGCGTGCCGTTCCACGCGGCGAGGCCAGTCAGCAGCAAGGCGAGCGGCGCCAGCGCATAGCCGAACGCCGCACGGGTCGCCACCGGCAGGCGCATCGTCGCCTGCAGCCGGCCCGCCAGGCCGGTTCGCACGACGGTGCCGCGATGCAGCTTGTGCGAGCGCGATTTGCCCTCGCGAATCCGCGCATACAGCGCGTCAGCGGCGCGCACGGCCTCGCGCGACGGTTTCACGCGCACGCTCAGATAGCCGACCACCGTGCCTTTTTCGACCACCGGCGTGACGCTGGCCTGCACCCAATAGTGGTCGCCGTTCTTGCGCCGGTTCTTGACCAGCGCGGTCCACGGACGGCCGCTGCGAATCGTCGTCCACAGGTCGGCGAAGGCCTCGCGAGGCATGTCCGGATGGCGGATCAGATTGTGCGGCTGGCCGATCAGCTCCTCTTTCGAATAGCCGGAGACGGCAATGAACGCCGGATTGCAGTATTCGATGCGGCCGGTCAGGTCGGTCGCGGACACGAGCATCTGGGAGGAAGGGTATTCGTACTCTTGCTGGGTAACAGGCTGGTTATTGCGCATTGCTTTCCTTGCAGGGTGGGCGCGCACACGGCGCAGTCCATTCGTCGCTGCAAGCTTTAACGGCATTAACCTCATGACCTTTAGGGTTTTCCTGGTGTTCCACTCAGGTTTAGAGGACATCTGGCCGTTATTAACGGCCCTCGCCGATGCTGGATGCATGCGTTTGCCGGATGCATCGAACGCGCTACACTGCGCCGGACAGTGCGATAAGTCCGCAGAGGCGACTGCTTGCGAACGAAGCCAGTAGCGGTTTGCCCGTGCGAATGACGCTAACCACGCGAATCACGCGAACGACGGGACCCCATGCAGAAGACCCTCGACCGTACCCAGGCGTCGCTTGCCGAAGCTTTTGCCTCGCTGGCGAAAAACGCGAAACGCCAGCAGTACCACTATCTTGCGACGATCGTCACCCTGATGGTCATCGTGGTGGTCTCCGCGGTGCTGGCCGCCGTGCTGGCGGCCGGCAAGCAACTGGACTATCGCCGCGGTCTTTTCACCCAGTATGTCGCCGATATCTCCCTGCTGATGCATGGCGAGGTCTCGTTCTTGCGGCGCACCGAACTGACTGTCCAGTTCTACCAACAAACTGCCGAGGTGCGCAGCCTGCCCGAGAGCGTCGCCGCTTCGATCCAGCAAAGCGGTGTGGCGCTGGGCGATGCCGGCACTGACGGGTCGCACTTCGACCTGGTGGTAGCCGAGTCGGCTCGCAATGCCTGGGGCGCTGCGCTGAACGAGAAGCTCTGGCGCCTGTATGAGGCGGGGCAGTCCACGCTCGCCACGCAGCAGGCGTTCGAGCTGAATCATCGCGCCATGCTGATCGGATTGGCCGACGACTATGCGGTGGTGATGCCGTCGATCCAGGCTGCCGCGGACGGCCACGTGCGGCCGCTTCAGCCCTCCGATATCGCAGCGCTGCGCGCTACGCTGTTGCATGAACTGCAGGCGCAGACCGGCCGGCGACTGCCGGCCAGAAACGAGCGGGTGTGGGTAGGGCCGTATGTCGATCCGCAACTGGGCGTACCGGTCATGACCGCGCTGAGCGCCTATTACGCGGGCAATACGCCGATCATGTTGATGACGATGAGCATCCCTGTGGATGCGCTTGTCGGCCGCATGTACCGCCATTCCCACGTAGGCACGCTGCTGCTGCTGAGCGCCGACCAACGTGCGGTCGTCTCGTCACCTCCGCTCCCTGTGCAAACCGCGCGTATGTTGCAAACGACAGCCGCACAGATGCCGGACGATACGTATCGATACACCAGTCAAGGCGCGATTCTGCGCGGGCCGCTCATGCCTGGCTTCGGTTCGCTGCTTGGCTATTTGTCCTGGGGCAGCCTGGCGGCGGCGCTGGCCTGGCAATTTGCGGCGATCGCGTGCGGCGCGCTGCTCCTGCTGGCTGGGATCGCGTTGACCGCGCGCTTCTGGGGATTGCGCCTGTTGCGCACCAATTGCGCTCAAACGGCGCGGGCGCTGGAGAACGAGGCCATCAACCATGTGCTCGTCAGCGCTACGCCGATCGGCCTGTGCATTGTTCGTCGCAGCGACTATTCGATCGTGACCGCGAATGCTCTCGCTGTCGAGTGGTTGCAGTGCGCGCCGTCCGCAAGCACGCTGCCTGCGCATATTGTTGCGGCTTTCCAGAGCGGCTTGCCCGCTGCGGGGGAGGCCAGGATAGCCACCTTCGCCGTGCCGCTTCAGCCGGGGCAAACCGACCTCGCCAGCGCACAGTTTCTGCAATTTACCTGTTCTCCCGCCCGCTATGCCGGTGAGGACGTGCTGTTCTGCGCGGTCCTCGATATCACCTCGCAGCATGCGCTCGAAACCCAACTGCGCTCGGCCCAGCAGGCGACCGAGACGGCGATGCGGGAGCGCTCGAATTTCTTTGCCTCGATGAGCCATGAGATTCGCACGCCGTTGAACGCCTTGCTCGGCAACCTGGAGTTGTTTTCGCGCACGCCGGGTCTGGAAGCGCACGAGCAGCGTTTGCGCGCGCTCGATCTGGCGGCCGACGCGCTGCGCCGCATCGTCAACGACATCCTCGACTTTTCGAAGATCGACGCGGGCGAGATGAAGCTGGTGACGGAATCGTTCCGGCCCATCGACGATTTCGAGAATCTTGCGCTGTCGTACGCGCCGATGACCCGAGGGCGCCCGATTCGTTTCTATGCCCACCTCTCGCCGACGCTGGATCAGACCTTGCGCGGCGACCGCACCCGCATCGCGCAGATCGTCAATAACCTGTTGAGCAACGCCTTCAAATTCACTTCTTCCGGCAAGATCATGCTTGGCGCCGAGGTGCTGACCGATACGCAGGGCCGCAGCGTTCTCCAATGCCGGGTCTGCGACTCGGGGATTGGCATGGACCCGTCGCTGGTGGCGCGCATCTTTCGCCCGTTCGTGCAGGGCGAGGCCACCACGTCCAGCCGGTATGGTGGGACAGGGCTCGGCTTGTCGATCTGCGCGAGCTTGTGCGAACTGATGGGCGGCCACATTTCGGTGGAAAGCGTGAAGGGCGTGGGGAGCGCTTTTAGCGTCTCGATTCCGATGGCGCTTCCGCCCGATGAAGAGCGTGTGCCGCGGACCACGCCCGCGCGGCGCGGCAACGTACTGGTCGTGTGTCAGGAGAGTGTGTCCGGCCAGATTATCGGCGACGGGTTAGGGCTGTACGGATGGTTCATCCGCAGCGTCACGTCAGTGCAAGCCGCCGAGGAATGGTTGCAGAGCAACCGTCCCCTCGTGCTGGTTGTGACCGGCGAGTACGGCCTCGATGTGATCGCCGCGCTGCGCGCTGCGCAGCCGGTGAACGCGGTCTGGATTACGCGCGAGGGGCCGCATCGTCCGACGCCGCGCGGCGAAGGCGTGCTCGAAGTGAGCGAGTTCAGTCACACGGCGATTGTCGCGGCGGTGGACCTTGCCGCGAGCGGGACGCGCCACGGCGTCAACCCGGCTCACGCACTGGGAACTCAGGGCGCTACGCAGCCTGCGATGCCTCTGGCGGTTGCTTCGGTTGCCGAACAAGCGCTGCGAGGTTTGGTCGTTCTGGTGGCGGAGGATAACCCGCTCAATCAGTCGTTGATTGTCGAGCAATTGACCACGCTCGGATGCGAGCCGATTCTCGCAGGCGACGGCCGCCAGGCGCTCGCGGTGCTCGAGCATACGGAAGTCGACGTCGTCTTGACCGATATTCACATGCCCGTCATGGACGGCTATGAACTGCTCGCGGCACTGCGCCGCTTGCATCCTGGCCTGCCGGTGCTCGCGTTCAGTGCGGTCACCGATACTCAGCAAACCGAGGAATGGCGCCAGCGCGGTTTCGCCGGCCACATTCCCAAGCCGACTTCGCTCAAGGCATTGGAGGCGGCGCTCGGCGCGTTGGCGGCGAATGAGGATGAGGCGGCTGAATCTGCGTTCGAGCCGGTCGAGGCACAAGCCCAGTCCCTTGCCGCCACGATCGAGTCCGGACGACAGCCTGGTGCCGTTCCGCGGGGTACGACCGATCCGGCAGACACCTTCGAGGTGCAGAACAAGGCTCGTTATGTAGCCATGCTAAAGGACCATCTTGGGACCGACCTGCCCAAGCTGTTGGCTATCGTCGAGCGCTGCGACCGCGTCGCGTTGCGCGACTGGGCGCATAGTGCGGGGGGCGGCTTCCTGATCGTGGGAGAACCGCAGTTCGCGGCGCAATGCCGCGAACTGCAAAGCCTGTGTCAGAAGCACGAGCAATGGAACGAGCAGATGGCCGGCCTCGCCATGGCCTTGCACGAAGGTTTGCGCAGCCATTTTGGCCTCGATGAGGCATCGCTGCACTGATCGCGGTTCTAAAACGCAACACGTCCGTTCAATGTCACGCGGACGGCATTTTTCGCATGCTACGATGGGTTGCGATGTGACCGATGGTCGAGTGAGCGATGGCAACCCTTTACGACAAGCTTGGCGTTCAGCCGAACGCCACCGGCGAAGAGATCAAGCGGGCGTACCGAAAGGCTGCGATGCGCTGGCATCCCGATCGCAACGTCGGCGCCGAAGAGGCGGCGCGCACCGCGTTTCAGGACATCAAGGACGCATATAACATCCTGTCCGATGCGGCGCAACGGAAGGTCTACGACGCGGTGTACGCCGAACAGATGCGTACATGGGAAGCCCGCCGCCAGCGCATGGAGCGGGAACGGGCCGAGCGTGAAGAAGCGGCGCGCGCTGCCGAACAGGCGGCTTACGCAAAGAGGGTGGCGCTCGCGATGCGCTTCGCAGACGAAGGTTATAACCGCGACGTGGTGTTCGGCGTGCTGCTCGGGCAGCAATGCGAGGCCAGCCTCGCGGGACGGATTGCGGACAGCGCGCTGGCGCTGCATGCGTCTCGTCAGCAGCAAAGTGTGCCTGCCGAACCCGTGGCCGACGAGCCCGTGCAACCCAGCGAGTCCGCGCAACCCAGCGAACCTGCTGCAGCGCGCCACGATCATGAACCGGCCACCCACGGCAGCACCCTCAGCGGGCTGTGGTTTCAATTCCTGAATGGTCTGCGATTCTGAGTCTCGCAGCTGGCGTAGGCCATTGCAAAAAGAGCGCTGTTAATGCGCTCTGATTGCTTATAGTAGAAGTGTGCTGGAGCAGCGCAATCGTCTTGCACGGGATCGGAGTAAGTGCTTTGCATGACGCGCACATTTGATGGGGGAACGGTGCGATGACAACAGCAACCGGTTCAGCCTACGCGATGGGAACGAGCACGCCCGCATCGCTGCGGGAGCTCGCCAGCTATCTGGAACTGGCGCTCGATGCGGGTCAAGCCGTGGTCGTGATGCGATATGGCGAGAATCACCGCTCGGTGTACATCGGCGACCCTGCTGATTCGCTGGACACCTTGTCGAGCAGTGACGCGCTCGCGGCCCACCTCGCGGACGAGATGCTGGCTTTGACCGAGCCGGGGATGAACCGGATCACAGCCGACGGCCAGGTGTATCGGTTCACGCGAACGCATCGATATATCGAGGACCGGCAGGCGGTGATTTTCGCTCCGGCTTGAGCGGACCGGCACAACGTTAGCGCAAGCCCGCTCCCACAAAAGCAAAAAGCGAACCGAAGTTCGCTTTTTGCAAATCTGCGTTATCTATTCGCCACCGGTGGCAGCGAACCAAACGCTATGTCTTACGCGCCGGCGGAGACGGTCGCCACTAATTGCTTGGCGGCCTTGCTAGCCGATTCGTACGTGGCGTTGGCTGCCGAAAATGCCGAGTTCCATGCTGCTACCGCGCCTTCGCTGCCGGCCGGTGCGTTCTTTGCCAGGCTTTCGATGAAGCCTTGTGCGTCTTTCTGGGCTTTCTGAAGCTGTGCCGTGGCGGCGCTCGAGAAGTCGGCTTGTGCACCCGAGAGGATTTCATGCACATGACGGCCGTATGCCGCGGCCTTTTCCGATGCCGGCTGCGACAGGCTAGCCGAGAGGGCAACCAGTTCGCTCGGATCTTTCACCGTGAGGGCCTTGGTCACGACTTCTTGCGTTTCGGCCAGCGTGGCTTTGCCGACTTGCAGATTCAGGGCAACCAGCTTTTCGATGCTTGCAAACGCCTGGTTCGCGAAGCCGAACAGGGTTTCGAGGCTAGCTTGCTGTGCGGCGATCAATTGTTGGGGGGTAAGCGTGCTCATCACTGCTCCAAAGGGTAAGGCGGCGAGTGCGAGAGGGCTCTAAGTGAACAAGATCCGCGCGCCGCAAGGGCTGAAAGTGGGTTGCTGCAGTGCAACAAAAACAGATTCTACGGGGTAATCCCGAAAAGTCAACGGATTTCGCAAGGTTTGCGAAGCGCTGCTCCGGGCGGCCCAAGGGCTGGTCTTTGAAGTCCGCGTCTGCTCGCTCGTTTCACTCACAGAGATCCCTCGTGCATACGGAGAGCTGCTGATGAATATCGACTTTCACTATGGTGTGATCTATGCCGTCGCCCGCGTCGGCGGATTGCCGCCGGACGCAGCACAGACCGTGGCGCACGCGTGCCAGTACGTAGATGACGCAACCACGCCGGGGATCTTGCGCTTTGCCGGCGGTGAGACGTTCGAGCGCTTTGCGACCGCGCACAAGCTGATCGACTATTCCAACACGGAGAACGACAAGAACAGCCTGGTCTGGACGCCCTTCCACTTTCTGCCTGCCGGCGAGGGGCAAACGCTGCAGGAGAAGGCGGTGTGCCGCCCGGACAGCGTGGTTGCGCGAGAGGTGATGCGACGGGCGATTCGTCAACGGGGCGCCGAGAATGCCTTGCACCGGCTGGGCGTGACGCTTCATACCTACGTGGATACATGGGCGCATCAAGGCTTCGCTGGGATTGAGTGCAAATTCAACCGGGTGTCCCGGCTCGAGGCTGGAGACTGCACGCCGGAGAACTGGCTGGCGCGCCTCGCAGGCGCCACCGGGCACCTGATTGAGCATATGGAGTCGGCACTGCTGTCGGAGGACCTCCCCGTCGGGCACGGCGCTGCGCTGCATTACCCCGACCTGCCATGGGCGCAATGGAGCTATATAGACGGCACCGGCATGCTGGTGAACCGGCAGAATCTCGACGAGTTTGTCTGCGCGGCCGAGATGGCTTGTCGCGCCGTGCAGGCGTTCGTCGCCGGAAGCGAGGCGTTTGAGTCTGCGCCGGGCCTGCCAGCCAACGTGAAGGACGCGCTGCGCCACCTGCTGCGCACCAATACGAGCAACGACGATCAGCAACGACTGGAAGGAATTTGCGCCGCGGTGGGCACGGGGGGCATACCGGGTTTGCAGGAGATGATTCCAGGCTACGTCGCAAAGGGGCCCGGGTCGTGGAAGTGCGACGCAACCGGTTTGCTGTCGGACGACGATCGCGGCGAGC
This sequence comes from Paraburkholderia phenazinium, assembly GCF_900100735.1. Lineage (GTDB taxonomy): Bacteria > Pseudomonadota > Gammaproteobacteria > Burkholderiales > Burkholderiaceae > Paraburkholderia > Paraburkholderia phenazinia. The sequence goes on from NZ_FNCJ01000001.1 coordinate 761,514, forward strand.
GTCCACGGTGGAGCGAGGCCTTCGAGCGCAGCGACTACCGGTGCTTCCATGATGCTGTGAAGGAGCATCGCTTTGTCGTCACACAGGAGATTTTGCCGGCGCATGGGTTGCGGATCGCCTGAAACAGGCGTGAAATGCGCAGGCGGCCGGGACGCAGCGGGCGTGTACCGGACGTGACGGTAGCCGTCACCGGAGCGCCCGTGGCATAGTGCGACCCATTCATGAGCGACTGCGTAAAGGACCAAAGCGAAGCCGATGACCAGCCCCCTCGATTCTTACCAGCAGGACCAGGTTGTCCTGCTCGCCGACGTGCCCAGCCCCACCGCCGATACTCCGGAACCGTTTGTTGTCGCGAACGAACGGCGAGTGGTGATCGCCTATCGGATTGCCGAAGCCGACTTCGAGCGCTTCGGCCCGTTTGACGCAGACGACGACCCGTTCTGTGTGGTCGAGTTTTCGGCGGCGGCGTTTCATCAATTCGGGCCGCCCGGCGACGAGGGCCTGCACGCGCATCCTTTAGCGCCGCAAGGTTTGCGGGGCCATTCAGCGCATGAGATCGTGAACTCGTCCCTGGTGGCGGATTCGTGGGGACCGGACTCAGCGCACGATGGCCGGCGTCATTATGTTCTGACGTTTCAGGACAGCACGTATGAATGCGTGGCGGCCGATTGCACGGTTGTTGGCATCTACGGGAACGGCGATATTGCTAGCCGGGAGGCGTTTTCGCTGTGTAAGTAAGTTGGGGCGAGTCCACGGGGCGCGCGGCCACCGCGTGCCGCGCGTTTCTGCGTGACGGCTTGCATACGCAGGTTAAAGAAGCATCACGTGCCGTGGCTATGTCAATCGAAGAGATATGTAGTGCGAATCGATCCGTTCCAATTGATTGACACATATCCGCGCGCGGCATGAACGCAGTGCTTCTTTGCGCGACAATGTCTAGGACAAAATTACTGTATAACCTGGCCGCATTCCATGCAAAGAACGGCGTAAGCAAAGTAAGCTTTCTTGACCTGGCGGCGCGTTTGAATGTTCGAATTTTGCTGGCTTTAGAAATCGGGCTGCGATATTTATAGAGGGGCAGTCAGTCTGCATCACCTCATCAATTCGTAGAATCCCGTGATTGAAATACCTTTGTCAGATGACGACTGGATGCACGTCGAGCATCTATTTCGTGAGTCACCGTCGGCGCGAGGAAGGCCGCGCCGTGCGGCTCGCGACATCCTCAATGCGATTCTCTGGATTCAGCAAACTGGAGAAAAGTGGCACCGGCTCCCCGCGAGCTTTCCACCGCAACAGACCTGCTACGCAAAATATATTGCGTGGCGCCGCTCAGGCGAATTGCAACGCGCCGTCGAGCTTCTCATCAAGCGCCAGCGCGGCGACGTCTAAGCGTAAAGAGGTATTCGCCACCTGATCTGACAAGCTCACGGGGTTGGCGGCGCGCGCGTGTTCGCTCGGTTCGGGCGTAACGCCGTAACGTGGGCGACGTAACACCATGGCTAAAGCCGCGTTTGAATGCACTTTCTGGGCACTCCGCGCTTAGTCGTGTTTGCAAGATAAGGTCCTGTTTTGAAAAGCCTTTACTGGGCTTGGGTCATTTTTTGAATCGCCTTGACCCAGCGTTGGCATGCAATGTGCAAACAGTCGTCCGGTTAGCGTTCGGAGAGAAGCCGCCTCATGCACCTTGTTCAAAGCAACGACCAGTCGGCGCGTCAGCGCCCCACCGCCTATGCAGCCAATGTCATGGATAAGCAGAAGAGTCGAATGTCCGATGGGCACATAGGGGACGGTCTGGCTAATCGCATTTCGCAAGGGCTGCGCGCCGGCGAGTTTCACATGATGTATCAAGGGGTCTATCACGTCGGCACTGGATGGTTGTCGCGGGCCGAAGCGCAAGTGCGCTGGATGCATCCGCAGTATGGGCTTTTACTGCCCGGCGTTTTTATGTCGCAGCTCGAGCAGTCTGACGTCGCGCATCAAATGAGCTGCTTCATGGTTGAGCGTACTTGTCACGAGCTGAGTGTTTGCCTGGCGCAGGGATTGAAACCGTGTCCGGTTTCGCTCAGCGTTTATCCCTTTGTGGCGATGTCCGAGGGTTTCGCAACGGACATCCGGGAGATCGCGCGGTCTTACGGTGTAGCACCGAATCTGCTTGAGATCGAGCTGCCTGAAAGCGAGGATGCGGCGCGCGTCCTTTCTGTTCGGGTGCTCACCGAGGCTCTTAGGGATTTGGGTGTGGGAATCTCATATGGTGAGTTCGGCGCGGGACGGGCGTCGCTTGCGAGCTTAGGCGCACTTGATATGGATACGGTAAAGCTGGCACGGGAGTGGGTGGCGAGCGTGCCAGACGAACCACGCTCGTGCAAGGTTGTCGAGGGCTTGCTGGCGTTGTTTGAGACGCTGGATGTGCGAGTGGTGGTAAGCGGGGTTGAGACGGAGGAGCAGGCGCGGTGGCTGGGCCGGTGGGGTGGGGCGCTGGCTCAGGGCGGATTTTATTCGCGGCCAGTGCGGGAGTTAGCGGGAATGCTTGAGTGACACTTGTTCTTCGGAGCGCGTCAGCAACGGGGTGACGTGCTACGTCGAGTGTCGTCGAAGTCCTTACCTGTTACGGACGTTGTTACGTAACGAGACAGCGCAAGGTTTGCTTGGGCAGGTCAGGATCGACCCGCCGGGTGATCGTGCGCCCGTTTCCATGGGACTTTTAAAGCGCGGAACTCGTTTTGAGTGGAGGCGCTTTCGTTGGCACACTTGCTGCTTTAAAAATGGCGCGCTGCACAATCTGCTCTAAAAGAAGGATAACTAAGGACGTAATTCTCCAATCGACCAGGCTGCCTGGGGAAGACTGGTGGAGTAGTGCGTTATTGCGCTTCGCGTGCTCAAGCGGGGGAAGTCTTAAGCTTCGCGAAGGTCGTTAAAAAGAAGATTGTCTTACGGCAACGCGCCACAACGCGCTCAAGACTAAACAAATGCTCAGAAGACTGCCTGCACAACAACCACAATTGACACCGAAGGCGGTCGCGCTTGGCGCGGCCTTAGTGTTCTCCGTCTCGGCGCATGCAGTTGACCCGGCCCTTAACGCGCTCGGTCAAGCGGGCGGTCTGGTCATTCCGTATGGCTTCACGTTGCCATCCGGCGTCGGGGAGGCGCAGTACAACGATTACCTCGATCCACGTTACGGAAACGAGGCGACGGGCTCGCAGATCTATTGGGGCGCGTTTGGCCTGTTTCCCTATGTGGAAGTGTCGGGTGGGCTCGCGAACTATCCGGGCAATGTGCCGGCGCCATTTTCCGGTGCCGATCACTTCATCCTTCGTCACTTGATGGCCGACGTCAAAGTCGAGGTGCCGCAGTTTTTCAAGTACCAACCGGACATTGCGTTCGGCGTGACGGACGTGGGCGGCCAATCGCATTTCTTTCGGTCGAAGTACGGCGTGGTGTCGCAGGCGTTGGGGCCGGCCACCCTGACGGTGGGTTACGGGCAAGGTGACCGGCTGGATGGGGTGTTTGGCGGCGTGCAATTGTCCCTCTGGAATACGGGCCTGTCGCTGCTGGCCGAAGACGACGCAAAGACGCCCTATGCGGGCGTCCGCTACCAGTCCCCGGCAATCAGTTGGCTCGCCGACGCGAGCTTGGTGGGCACCTTGATGGGATCGGTCCGGAAGACGGACGGTGTTTCGCCGCGTGCCTCCGTATCGATTGGCGTGCAAATCCCGCTGGGCAAACGGTTCAGTCCGCAGCGCTGCGCTGAGCCGCGCTGCAAGGACAATCCGGCCGAGACGACGGCTACTGCGGATGATGGGAGCGACGTTCGCGCCATCGCGCTGCGCAACCTGCCGCCGCTCGATATGACGAGCGCTGCCGCGAACGGCGACGGCCTGGCGGGCGAGGCGATCTCCTATGTCCCGCCGCTGCAGTCGTACGCCTCGGTGGTTGTGAGCGAGGCGCCGTCCCCTGTGCCAGGCGCGTCCACGCCGGCCGTTCCACAAGCGTTGGACACGTCAGCGCTGGAAACCATTGCGCACCAACTTGTTGCCGCGGGGCTGGAGCGTGTTCGTGTCGGTATCAGTGGACGTGATCTGATCGTCGAATACGAAAACCACCGCTACAACCAGAACGAAGCAGACGCGCTTGGCATTGTGTTGGGCGTCGCAACCGTTAATGCGCCGCACGGCATCGAGCGGATTCGTGCGGTCATCAAGAAGGCGAATGAGCCGATCGCCGAGGTCAGCGTCGATCGTAGTGCTTATGCGCAGTTTGTCGCGGGTGGTGCACCCGGACCGGCAAGCGGATCGTTGACGATGAGCATGCGTCCAACCTATGACGCCGATTCGATCGCCTGGGTTGGCGACGCGCACAGTCATGGGTTCTCGCGGATTCAGATCAAGCCGGTGACGAGCTACCTGTACGGCACCGAGTACGGCAACTTCGACTTCTCGCTCAGGGCAGACGTGGAAGCATTCGTGCCGCTTTGGCGCGGTGCGGAATTGTACGGCAGTTATATCGCGCCGATTTACAACACCAGGAACATGGACGATGGCCGCGTCTTTAGCGAATACCGTCTGCATGGTGGCCTCTCGACTGCGGCGCTGGCCCAGAGCTTCTGGGTCATGCCGCAGGTATTCAACGTGGCGGCAGTTGGGAAGTTCGATTACGACTACCTCGGGGCCGAGAATGAAACCACGGTCTTCGTGCCCGGACGGCCTGACCTGGTGCGATTGAAGCTCGCCTATCTGCATCAGGAGCCGGGCCACGAGACATTGCCTGATGAGAAGAACGCGGTGCTGACGTACCGGTGGGTTCAGCCTGCCTGGAATATGTGGATCGAGGCAGGCGTCGCCAGGTATGTAGGCGGAGACAAGGGGCCGCTGATCACGTTGACGCGTTGGTTCGACGATGTGTCGGTCAGCGTGTCGGCTGAGCATAGCGGACAAGGCAGCTTTGTCGGCGCGGCAATCAGCTTCCCGCTTACGCCGCGGCAGGGCATGAAGCCGGGTATCAGCCAGTTGGACGGGACAGGACAGTTTGCGCTCGACTTCCGCACACGGGTCAGTTCGCGGAACTATCTGAATACCGTGGCGGCGGAGAACCTCGACTTTCCCTATAGCACGCAACAGTATTTGCTGAACCAGGGGCGCTTTAGCGCTGAGTATTTCGCTACGCAGCTGTACCGGATGCGGGATGCCTATGTGCGCTATGCGCGACCTGATGGTGATGCGCCGACGCCATAACCGCATGCGCAGACGCTCGAACCTTCGGCATTGATCGCGCACGTACCGGGCGCCGGCGATATCAGTTCACACGATGTAAGCGAGGGACAGGCGTTTCTGCCTGTCAATTGTCAGCGACGTCCTCCAGGAGAGAATCGATGAAGCTTCTTAACGCTGTCACGCTGCGTAGCTTGCAGTTCGGATCAGCCGCTTTCGCAGCCAGTGCGCTTGTGGCATGTGGCGGGGGCGGTGCGTCGCCAGAGGGTACCGTAAGCGGCACCGCTGCGGTCGGCGCTGCGCTCGCCAACGCGACCATTCAACTGAGTTGCAAGAATGGCTCGGGCAGTGCTACTGCAAACGCAAACGGCGCTTATTCGGCCACTTTCCAGTTTGACGGACCCTGCACGATCACTGCGACGAGCGGCGCGATCACGGTCCAATCATTCGCCTCGGGTTCGGGGACCTTCAATGTGACGCCGCTGACACAGCTGCTGTTGAGCTATCTGGCTGGCGAGCTGGGTACCACGGTAGATGGCTTGCTCGCTGGACTCGCCACGAACTCGACGTACCAGAGTGCGTTGACGAACAGCACGTTGATCGCCAACGCTGAAAGCAGCGTGGCCAAGCTGCTGCAGAGCATGTATGGCGTGACACTTTCGACCACCTCGTTCCTGACGGTTTCGTTTACGCCTGGACAGCCTGGCGCCGATGCGGATCTGGACGCACTGCTTGCGGCTGGGGCGATCGGTAGCAATGGTCAACCGGTCACTGCTCTGATCAACGCGGCCATTGCGGCGGGTGCTGCGGTAGGCGGTCAATCTAGCAGTGGATCCACCGGCACCGGTACGCCGACCGGTGGCACCGGCGGTACGGGCGGCACCTAGTCTAGTTCGAGCAACTACTAGCTGTCCTTTGGGGGAGTGGCGAGCGTCACGCCAGGGCCCGGCATGCACTCGCCTGTGCGAGACGTGTAGCGCCTGCGGCGAGCGCGTTTTCGGTGTTCCCATTGTGCGTAACACCATCGGTCGCGCTACGTAACATCCAGCCTTCCCGAGGCATTACCGGCGGTCATTTGCGCTTGCTGCGAGACCCATGGAACGTCGCATGCCATTGTTTGAAAAGGATTTTTTGCTGCGCCGCAAAAAAGTGCCGAGTCGAGCGCCCGGTTGGCACGGGATGTGCAAATACGTTGCGCATACAACAAGCGACATCAGCACGGGGAAGCGTGATCATGGATTTCAAAGACCAAAGCGAGCATGACGGCGACGTCGTAGACGCACCATGGGGTCGTGACGAACAGATGGCGTACGTAACGGCCGCAGCTGACGGACTGCCGTCCCATGAACTCGAAACCGATGTCTGTGCCGTGATCCTCGCCGGTGGTTCGGGTACCCGCCTGTGGCCGTTGTCTCGCGAACAGTATCCGAAGCAGTTGATCGGACTGCTAAAGACAGAGTCTCTTCTTCAAGAAACGGTTTGCCACATCAAGGGGCTCGAGACAGGTTTACCTCCTGCAAAACGCATGCTGGTCGTATGTGGGGAAGCGCAGCGTTTCATCACCGCAGACCAATTGCGCGAGGTGGGCGCAGCAGCGCAAATCGTTCTTGAGCCGGCACGCCGCGATACCGCTGCGGCGTTGACGGCAGCGGCGTTCATGCTAAAGCGCGAGGGCCGCGATTCGATCATGGTTGTGATGCCCGCCGATCACGCCGTGGGTGACGCTGCCGCGTTTCGTCACGCGCTAGGCGCCGCGACCCGCTACGCGGCGCAAGGCAACATCGCGACGCTGGGCGTGGTGCCGACGCATGCGGAAACCGCTTACGGATACCTCAAGCTCGGTGAGCCGATGAGCGGTGCATTCGGCGGCTTCAGACTCGACGGCTTTGTTGAGAAGCCCGGCATCGAGCTAGCGCAACGCTATGTCTCCAGCGGCACGCATTGGTGGAACAGCGGGATCTATGTGGTCCGGGCAACGACCTGGCTGGCCGCGATTGGCGAACTTCAGCCGGCAATCTTCGCTGCGTGCAAGCACGCGGTCGAAGGCCTGGAGATGGATGGGGAATTCTGCAGGCTCGACGCGGCCGCATTTGCTGCCTCGCCCGCCGATTCGATTGACTACGCCGTCATGGAGAAGATCGGCAATCTGACGAAGGAAGTTTCCACCGTCGTGATCCCGCTCGATGCAGGCTGGTCCGATGTCGGATCCTGGGATTCCGTGGCGAATGCGCTTCCCAAAGACGAAGCGGGCAATGGGGGCCGTGGTCAGGTCGTGCTGGAGCGGACGTCATCCACCTTCGTTCACGCCGAAGGGCGACTGGTTGCCTGCGTGGGGACGCGTGACCTCGTTGTGGTCGAGACCTCGGACGCCGTGCTGGTGGTGGCGAGGGACGCCGTGCAGCATGTCAAGGGGCTCGTTGCGCAACTGAAGGCAAAGCAATGTCCGCAGGCGGACGCGCATCGCAAGGTTCATCGACCGTGGGGCACGTACGAGTCGGTGGACAACGGTGAGCGCTACCAGGTCAAACGGATCGTCGTCCGTCCGGGCGCTTCACTGTCCCTGCAGATGCATCACCACCGCGCAGAACACTGGATCGTCGTACGCGGCACGGCGCTCGTCACGCGGGGCGAAGAAACATTCTTGTTGAGCGAGAACGAATCGACTTACATCCCGCTTGGCGTCAAGCATCGACTTGAAAACCCGGGAAAGCTTTCTCTTGAGCTGATCGAAATCCAGTCCGGTTCGTATCTCGGTGAAGACGACATTCAGCGTTTCGAAGACCACTACGGTCGTTCATGAGGTGTCGCTGGCCTGTTCGTTGCTTACCAGTTAGCAGATTAAACAGCGAGCAGTTGCATCGAAACGCGAGATAGCGCTGAAACCGGCGTCAGGTGGTGTTTCTGGCGGACCCGGCAGTTGCTCGGGGCGATGCAGTGGAACGTGACGGGTCATGCGCGTTACGTAACGCTCAGCCGGGCGGAATGTGGGAGGCGGCACGATGGCGACGCTCGATCGCCCGGTGTGCCGCCGTATAACCGCAGAGCAGAACGATTCATCAAAAAATGCACTTGCAGATAAGCACTACTAAGTTAGCGATCAATTGTCTTGCAATTGAGGACGGGGGTTAAAAATGTCGGGGATCATCACACGCCTGCTGGATGGCGCTCTCATTGTGCTGGGCGCCTTGGGGGCGCTTCATCTCAACGTTGCAAATACCGAGAGGCTGCTGGGCTTCGACGGCTCGCTCGTGGCGTTCGCCGTCGCGCTGGCCCTGTCGGTCTTTCCTGCCTGCGGTACCTATCGGCCGTCGCGCACACAGTCGCTTTTGAACGTGATGAGCCGGACGATTCTCGCCTGGCTGCTGGTGCAGGCCTGCGGCTATGTGCTCCTCTACGTCCTGCATCGTGCGCATCTCGTTTCGCGCCTGTGGTTCCTCTACTGGACCATTACCAGCGGACTCGGTTTGCTGATTGCCCGCACGCTCGCCCTCGGCGTGCTCACGTTGTTCTGGCGTATTGGCAAGCGCGCGCACCGCGCCGCCTTGCAGGGTATCGGCGCACACACCGCCTCGCTCACAGACGATTCGACGGCCGCGGGTTCTGTGCGGCGCGCCGTGAAGCGCGGCTTCGACGTGGTCTGCGCCGTGTCGCTGCTGGTTGCTCTGGCGCCGCTGTTTGCGTTCGTTGCCGTGCTGGTGCGGCGCGACGGTGGCGCGATTACTTTCGGGCACGAGCGCATCGGCCAGCACGGGCGGAAATTCCGCTGTTTGAAATTCAGAACGATGGTGGTGAATGCCGACATCGTACTGAAGGAATTGCTCGCCAACGACCCGGAGGCCCGTGCGGAGTGGGCACGAGACTTCAAGTTGAAAAACGACGTTCGCGTGACCGCTATCGGCCGTTTCCTCCGGCGCACGAGTCTCGACGAATTGCCGCAGCTCTGGAATGTCCTGCGCGGTGACATGAGTCTCGTTGGCCCACGTCCGGTAGTGGAGCAGGAGCTCGAACGATACGGCAACGACGTTCGCTACTACCTGATGGCGAAGCCGGGAATCACCGGTCTATGGCAGGTCAGCGGACGCAACGATATCGACTACGCAAAGCGTGTGTCGCTCGATGTGTCGTATGTGCAGCGCTGGTCGCTTTCGCAGGATGTGGCGATTCTTGTGAAGACGATCGGTGTGGTGATGCGGCGTGAAGGGGCCTACTAGATCTTTGGCACGGGCAGGCGCGATGCACCCGTCCTGTCGGGCAAGCGCTAACCGTTAGATCGGCATAAGCCGACCCTGGCAGGACTAACGAGCGGTGTTCGAATCGGGCGACTCCGGGCTTGTGTAGCGCTGCTTGTTGCTCCATCCGTCGTACTGGTAGGGGTCGTTGGCATTCTCTGCTGCCGTGCTTTTGCTGTCGCTGTGTTGTGTGCTGAAGCGGGCGAGCTTCTGGCGGTTGGTGAGCTGTTTGCCGGAACTCACCGCATACGGATCGCGTGGTTTGGCGGCGACGCTTGAAGCGGCATTGGCGTGATCGGCCGCGCTAGCCGGATCCGCTGCGCTGGCGGGATGGGGCGTCATGGCTTCGATCTGGGAGCGAGCCTCGGTATGACTGGCAGGGGCCGGATAAGAGGCCGAATTAGCGCCGACGGCTTGTGGGGATTGTGCAGTGGCAGTGACAGCAGTGAACGATAAGAGGGCGCTCAGGCGAACAAGTGTTCTCATGTCGAGGCGAAGAAGTTAGGGCTACGGAAGAGCCGGAAAGCCATCGAAATAGTGGTGACCGGAACAGAGTTAAAAGGCGGGATCAACAGCTTTTTTGTTGAAGTCCTGCCCCAGATACTAGTGGGCCAGATGCGATGTTACGTAAACAATACGAATTGCGAAAGATGGGTCTTGTGCTGCTAGCAATGGTCCTCTCGGGCTGTGCGTTCGCACCCGGTATGACCTTTAAGGCAACTGGCGGGGATGGGCGGGCCGCCGCGGCACTCTCTCACGACACCTCCGGCAAAGCGGCGAGCACCGCCGCAAGCCCTGATGCGGCCGCCGCGAACGATGCACCGCCCGCCGGCGCAATGGTGGAAATCAGCAATGACTTGATTGCGGACCAGCGGGCAGCCGAAGTGCCGGGTATCCCGAAGGATGTGCAGGACCTGTTTGCCAAAGCAGGCCCCTATACCCTTGGCCCCGCTGACGTGCTGAGCATCATCGTATGGGATCACCCGGAGCTCAATATGCCCGTGGTCAGTACCCCCGCCGGGATTGACACGTCGGGCTCGAACGCGGTGGTTTCGGGGTACACGGTCGATTCAAACGGCTTTGTGCAATTCGCGTACGTCGGCGCCCTCAAGCTCAGCGGCTTGACGGAAATGGAGGCGCGCGATTTGCTGGCGAAGCAACTTGCGCGATACATACGCAACCCTCAAGTGACGTTACGCATTGAGGCCTACCGCAGCAAGCGTATCTATCTTGACGGGGAGGTTCGCATCCCGGGATTGCAAGTGATGAACGACCTCCCCATGACGCTGCCTGAAGCGATCAACCGTGCGGGGGGCTTCACACCGCAAGGCGACCGTTCCGTAGTGGCCGTGACGCGTGGCGACAAGACGGTAGTGGTCAACCTTGCAAGCATGATCGAGCAGGGCATCAATCCCGACAACATCATCCTGCGTGACGGCGATCTCGTGCGGGTCTTCTCCCAGAACGACAGCAAGGTATTCGTGCTCGGTGAAGTGGGGCATACCGCCACCCTCACTTTGAACAATGGGCGTCTAACGCTCAATGAAGCGCTAGGCGACGCCGGCGGGATCAGCCCCTACTCGGGCGATGCGGGCCAGGTGTACGTGGTACGCAGCCCGAAATCAGGCAAGCCAACGGTGTTTCATCTGGATGCAACGTCACCAGCGGCGATGGCGCTCGCGAATAACTTCGAATTGCAGGCGAACGATGTGGTGTTCGTCGACGCCTCATCCCTAGTGCGCTGGAGCCGGGTGGTCGGCATGTTCTTGCCGAGCGCCCAGACCCTGGCTACCGGCCGGAGCATAGCTTACTGATGAATACCATCCTGGTGATTTGTACCGCGAACGTCTGCCGCAGCCCGATGGCCGAGGCCCTTTTCAAGCAGGCACTCCCCAGTCTCCGGGTGCTCTCCGCGGGGATTGACGCCGTACCGGGGATGCGTGCGGATCCTCGTGTGGTCGCGTTGCTGGAGTCCGAGGGGCTCTATGTGGGGGAGCACCGGTCCCAGCAACTTTTCTCGTGGATGATCGAAGCGGCCTATCCGGTGCTCGTGATGAGCGAGCGCCAAAAGCGCGTTGTCGAGCACCGGCATCCGGCTGCGCGTGGCCGGGTGTTCCGCCTGCTGGAAGAGTGCGACATCAGCGACCCGTACAAGAAGGGGGCTGAGGCCTATCGAGTCACGCACAGCAACATTTGCGAAGGAGTCGAGCGCTGGTCATGGCATCTGTCACGTCTTGAGGCCGAAGCGAAGTCAGGGGTATGCGCATGAACCAACTCAATGGGCCGATCGACTACGTGGACGCGGATGAGCGACCACCGGAGCATCTCGGCAAATACCTGGACGCGTTGTTCGACAACCGAAAGCTGATCGCTGCGGTGACCGGATGTGTTTTGCTGATCGGCATCGCGTACGCCGTGCTTGCAGAACCGGTCTATCGGGCTGATATCCTGATCCAGGTCGAGGAAAATCCGAGTTCGACGAAGAATCTGTTCGGTGATGCGTCGTCGATGTTCGATGTAAAGACCGCAGCATCCGCCGAAATCGAAGTGCTTCGTTCGCGCACGGTGGTCAGCCGGGCGGTGGACAATCTCGGCCTGTTCATTCACGCGTCGCCGCGCTACGTTCCGGTGATCGGGCGCTGGATCAGCGACCATTCTGAGGGTTTGTCGACGCCGTGGCCCTTTGGTTATGTATGGGGTAAGGAGCGTATCGACGTGCCGGTGTTCGAGGTTCCGGCGGATCTCTATGAACGTAAATTCACCGTGACCAAGGGGGCCGGGCGCGACTACGAACTCGTCTACGGCGATATCAAGCTGCGTGGCGAGATTGGGCAAACACTGAAAGCAACGACATCATTCGGCCCGCTTGAGTTGCTGGTGCAAAACATCCAGGGGAATCCGGGCGCGACCTTCGAGTTGCGCAGGTATTCGCGCCTCTTGACGATCGAGAAATTGCAAGAGGACCTGACGATTGCGGAAAAGGGCAAGCAATCGGATGTGATCGGCGCGACGCTTGACGGCACCGATCCCAGGCGGACCAGCGACATCCTGAACGCGATCGGGACTGAGTATGTGCGGCAGAATGTGCAGCGCAAGTCGGAGGAGGCGGAGCACTCCATTCACTTCCTCGAAGGGCAATTGCCGGAACTGAAAGCGCAACTGGAGACATCAGAGAACCGCTTCAATACCTATCGTGCGAGTCACGGCACGATCGATCTGGGTGAGGAGGCAACCTCCTTGCTGCAGCGTTCGGTGGAGGCGCAATCCAGGCGCGCGGATCTCGAGCAGAAGCGCGAGGATCTGCTTGCGCGCTATACCGCAGAGCATCCCGCCGTACTCTCGGTTGACGCACAGTTGCAGACGGCACAGACGGAAATCGATCGTATCGAGGGCGAGACGCGTGCCTTGCCGCCTCTCGAACAGGGCGTGTTGCGCCTGCAACGCGACGTGCAGGTCGACACCGATCTATACACGAGCCTGCTCAACACAGAGGAGCAGTTGCGGCTCGTCAAGGCGGGTAAGGTCGGCAATGTACGGCTAGTCGATGCGGCCGCGATGCCAGAGGAACCCACCAGACCGAAACGAGCGCTCGTCATTGCCGGGTCGCTGCTCTTGGGTCTTTTTATTGGCGTGGCTTGGGCGTTGACGCGGCGCAAGCTCTTTGACGCCATTGACGATCCGCACGAGATCGAGCGACGCACGGGCCTGCCTGTCTACGCAACCGTGCCGCACAGTCGGAATGAGGAACTGCTGACGCGTTCGCGCCGGGCGTCGCCCTCAAAAGCTTTGATTCTGGCGGGCTCGGCGAATGCCGATCCGGCGATTGAAAGCCTGCGCAGCTTCCGCACGGCGCTCGAATTCACGATGCACGAAGCGCGCAACCGCTTCGTGCTGATCACCGGACCGACTCCGGGCATTGGCAAGTCGTTCATCTCGCTCAACCTGGCGGCTGTGGTTGGCGCATCCGGCAAGCGTGTGCTGCTGGTCGATGCCGATCTGCGCAAGGGGTTCTTGCATCGACACATTGGCGTCGAACGCGGGCTGGGCTTATCGGATCTCGTCTTGGGCACGCATCGCGCAGACGAGGTGGTGCGGGCGAATGTGTTGCCCGGGGTCGACTTCATCTCGCGGGGTAGCTATGTGCCGAATCCGAGCGAGGTGCTGTCACATGCCAATCTGCATGTGTTGTTCACACGTCTGGCGGCAGGTTACGACGTGGTGCTGTGCGATGCGCCGCCGATCCTGCCGGTTGCCGAAACCACAGAACTGGCGCGTTTGGCCGGGACGATGTTTCTTGTTGCACGACAAGGTGTGACGGGTATCGGCGAAATACGGGAGTCCGTGCGCAGGCTTTCGCAGATCGGTGTGGAGATTCGCGGTGTCATCTTCAACGGCCTGCGACTGCGGCCAGGGCGGTACGGTTACGGCTATGGGCGGTATCGGTATTCGAGTTACAGCTACGAACCCTACGCTCAGGACTGACACGTTATGGACACGATAGAAGATCAGGTGGGTTCGTGCGCCGACCCGCCGCAGCCTTGTGGCAAGCACCGCCGTCGGGACTTTGGCCGCGTAGCCGTCGTGCACGACTGGCTGACCACCTACGCCGGCTCCGAGAAGGTGCTCGCGCAGATTTTGCAGATATGGCCGGACGCCGACCTGTTCACGGTGGTCGATTTCCTGACAGACGAAGATCGCGACAAGCTGCTCGGCAAACGCGCGACGACCTCGTTCATACAGCGCTTGCCGCGTGCGCGAACGGCATACCGCACCTACCTGCCGTTGATGCCGCTCGCGATCGAGCAGCTCGATGTGTCCGGCTACGACCTGGTGATCTCGTCGAGCCATGCGGTTGCCAAGGGAATTCTCACCGGACCGGACCAGTTGCACGTCAGCTACGTGCATTCGCCGATCCGCTACGCGTGGGATCTGCAGCACCGCTACCTGAGCGAATCAAGGTTGACGTCAGGCCTGAAGGGCGGGATCGCGCGCGTGCTGCTGCATTACATCCGCATCTGGGACCAGCGCACGGCGCATGGGGTCGATGCGTTCATCGCGAACTCCAGCTTTATCGCGCGGCGCATCCGTAAGGCCTACGGGTACGATGCGACCGTCGTCTATCCGCCCGTCGACATTCGGAGTTTCGCGCTGCATACGCAAAAGGAAGATTTTTACCTGACCGCGTCGCGTATGGTGCCCTACAAACGCGTGCCGCTTATCGTCGAGGCGTTCGCGAACATGCCGGAGCGCAGGCTCGTCGTGATCGGCGACGGGCCGGACTTCGAACGGGTGAAGGCCGTTGCGACGCCTAACGTCACGCTGCTCGGCTACCAGTCGGATATCGAGCTGATTGATTACATGCAGCGCGCCAAGGCCTTCGTGTTTGCCGCCGAAGAGGATTTCGGCATCACACCGGTCGAGGCCCAGGCATGCGGGACGCCCGTGATCGCATACGGGCGCGGTGGCTCGCTAGAGACGGTGGTCGGGTCCGACGATGCGCGCACACGTACAGGTTTGTTCTTTGCACAGCAGTCTGTCGCCGACGTGATCGATGCGGTGGCGCGTTTTGAGGCGATGGGCGCGTTCGATCCGCTCGTGTGCCGCGCGAACGCTCTGCGCTTCACGGCCGAGCGTTTTCGCGACGAACTGCTGGACGTCGTAGCGAAGGCGGTCGGGCACCGGGTGTCGAATGAGTTGCCGCACACGGCGGCAAGTAGCGTTGCTGCTGCGGGCAGCGCCAGACGGAGTGAGACGTCATGGATCTGAGCCTGGCTGGTGGCATCATCATCGGGCTCGGGGTGTTGGCACTCTTGCTGCCTTATCAATGGGCGATCTACGTGATGGTGGCAAGCACCCTGTTCGGCGCGACCGAGGCAGTGGCGTTTGGTGGCATCGGCGTGTTGCCGGCGAGCCTGTTCATGGTGTTTTTCATCGCGCGAAGCATCGTGCGCGAGGATTCGCGTGCCATCTGGGCCAGCATCCGCATCGGCTCGCCCGGATTCTGGCTGCTGTTGCTGGTGGGCTACGGGTGCGTATCGGCCATGGTATTCCCCCGCGTTCTGTCGGACTCGACGTTCGTGTACGCGATCGATCGTTCCGCTACCGCTAGCGCTACCACGCAACTCACGTTGCAACCGCTCGGGCCGGTGTCCGGCAATCTTAGCCAATCCGTCTACCTGGCCGGAGAGTGCTTCCTGTACATCGCCGCATCGATGACGTTGTGGCGCCGGGGCGCGAGCCGGACGATCGCCGATGCGTTCCTGTTCCTGGCAGTGTTGAACGTCATGGCGGCAAGCATCGACCTGCTAAGCGGTGCCGCGGGCATCGATCTGCTGGATGCGATCAAGACGGCGCAGTACACGATCATGGACGATGCCACGATTGGCGGCGTGCGGCGCATCAGCGGCACGTTCTCCGAGTCGTCCGCGTTTGCCGGTTTTTCGTTGCCTCTGTTCGCATTCACCGCAAATCTCTGGTTGCTCGGGTATCGCCGCAAGCTGTGCGGGTTGCTGGCGGCGCTGACGGCCGGCTTCGTACTGTTGTCGACCTCGAGCACCGGGTACGTCGGATTGGCTGCTTATCTGATCGTTTTTATGGTCAGTCGGTCTGGTTCGATCGTGCGCGCCAGCCGGGCAAGAAAGTTTCAGGTGATCGCAATAGCGAGCCTCTTGATGGTGCTCGTCGCTGGCGTGCTGGTGGCGATCGATTCGCCGGTCGTCACAACCGTATCCGACGTGATCGACCGTACCCTGACGAACAAGATGGACAGCGATTCCGGCATTGAGCGCAGTGCATGGAACCTGCAGGCGCTGGTGAATTTCGTCGACACGTTCGGACTGGGCGTCGGACTCGGCAGCGCCCGCGCGTCCAGTTTCATCGCTGTGACGCTCGGCAATCTCGGTCTGCCTGGTGCTGTGCTGTTTGGTCTGTTCTTTTATCGGATCATCGATCGCCGGGCGCGCGCTTCGACCTGGGCATCGGATCGGATCGTCAGCTTTGCTGCCGCGCAGGCGGTGTGCGCCTCGCTGATAGGCGCGACCCTGTCCGGGACCGTGGTCGATCTCGGACCTTGCACGTATCTGCTTGCGGCAGTTGCATTCGGCACACTCGATGTCCGGCGCGCACCGGTTTTGACACGGGTGAAGCATCTCGGCGCAGGCAGTCGCGCCATGGACGGGCGGGGGGCAGCGTCGTGAAAGGTCCGTCTTCGCGCACCCAACTGGCGGCGGTCTACCTCGCGTATGCGTTCCGTTACCTCTATCCACTGGTTATGTTGCCCTACTACGGGCGGGTGCTCGGTCCGAACGGGTACGGAATCGTACTGGCGGGCGCGTCCCTGTCGAATTCGCTGTGGCTTTTCGTGGGCTTCGGCTTTCCGACGGTCGGATCCCGCGACACCGTGCATGCACGGGATTCCGCGGAGCGGGCGGAGATTCTGAAAGCCCACGTGACAGCGAGGCTACTACTTTGCGTGCCGGCGATGATCGCCGGGTTGGTCGCCATCTACCTTTCGTTGACGTTCCGCAGCCGTCCGCTGACCGGGGCGATCGTGATAGCGATGGGCTTGACGGCGGCATTCAATGTCGGATGGTACCTGGTCAGCACCGGCCGTGCTTTGGCGAGCATCCGGATCGAGGTCGTTGGCTTCGTCCTGTCCTTCTTGCTGATCGTCGGCTTCGTGCATCACTCGTCCGATGTCAAGCGCGTATTTCCGTTGTTGCTGGCGTCGTCCGGCATCCAGCTCGCGATGGCCTACTGGCTGATCCGCAGCGAGTTCCGCGGCATCCTTGGACGCCTGCAGGACGCGGTGGATCTGATTCGCAGATCGACGACCATTTTCATCTACGGCGGCACGTCGGTGTTGCTGGCGGGGGCGTCCACCTACCTGTTGTCAACGATGGCGGGTCCAGCCGAGGTCAGCTCGTTTGGGGTTGCTGAGCGATTGATTGCGGCGGGCTTGAGCCTGATGTCGCCGGCCGCGCAGATCCTCGTGCCGAAAGTGACCTACATGATCGGCAGGGAGACATTCCGGGCGAATCGCCTGACGCGACGGATCTTCGTGTTGTTCTTTTCAGGCGCGGCAATGAGCGTGCTAGCGACCGTTTCGCTGTCGGGATGGCTCATTCCGCTAGTGTTCGGGGTTGGCTTCGAGCATAGCGTCGCGGTGTTGAATCTGATGGTATTCGTGCTGCCCGTCAGTGTTTGTACACAGGTGCTCGGCATGTATTTCCTGGTTCCGCGCAAGCTCGAACGCCTGCTTGCGCGGGCCGGGGTGCTGAGCGCGATCGTGAATCTCGCTTGCGCGGTCCCGCTCGCGAGCCATTGGGGGGCGCTCGGCATGGCGAGCGCGCGCCTGATTGGGGAACTGACCATGCTCGCCGTGCTGGTCGCCGGCATGTGGCGCGCGCAGTTGCTGGCGGAACTATTCGATATCGGCGGCAAGCTGGCCATGCCTGCCAACGACAACACCATTCCTTCCTGACGGGGATTTATGACGACCTGTGACTTTCACGCTCCCGTTATTCAACCGATCGATCGGTCGATCGGCGTCGCGCCGCGCATTTGCGTCGGCATCGCGACACGCGGCCGGCCGGCCGAGGTGGCGACGATCGTCGCGTGCCTGCGCGCCCAGGCGCTGCAGCCCGCCTCGATCGTCGTTGCCTGCACCGGTCCCGACGACATTGGCACCGTGCAAGAGGCCAACGACCTGCGCATCGTATTCGTCAAACCGGGTCTGACGCGTCAGCGCAATGCGATTCTCGACTCGATGCCGGCGGACACCGACTATGTTGTGTTCTTCGACGACGATTTCGTGCCGCACCCGGACTGGCTGCGCGAGGCTGCCGACGCGTTCCTGGCCGATCCAGCGCTCGCCTGCATCACAGGTCATGTTGTCGCGGACGGCATTCTCGGCCCCGGCCTCTCGGTCGACGATGCGCGGCGTGCGCTGGCCACCGTGCAGCCGGACCGGCACGGCTGGGTCTCCGATGGCTACAGTCCTTACGGCTGCAACATGGCGTTTCGCGCGTCGGCGGTTGCGACGTTGCGCTTCGATGAACGACTCGTGCTGTATGGCTGGCTCGAGGATCGTGACTTCGGTGCACGTGTCGCGCAGACCCGAGGCCGGCTCGTGAAGTTGGGCAGGGCGCTTGGTGTGCATCTGGGCGTGAAGCGAGGACGCATGCCAGGCCGCCGTCTCGGCTACTCGCAAGTGATGAATCCCCTCTACATGATGCACAAGGGCACGATGTCGCGCGGCGAAGCATGTCTGCAGATCGTGCGCAACGTCGCCGCGAACGTCTCAAAGTCGATCGCCCCGGAGACGTACATCGACAGGCGCGGCCGGCTCGCCGGCAATCTGATCGCGTTCGGCGACGTGCTGCGCGGGCGCCGCACACCGGAACGCGCGGAGCGCCTGTGAACCACGCTTACTTACCTCATCCGCCATCATGGGCGCGCGAGTCGCATGCGCCAAGCGTCGCGCTCGTCAACGTCAAGTACAGCCCGAATCTCGGCGACGGCCTGCTATCGGAATGCCTCGAGGCGGAACTGCTCAGCGTGTTGCCGGAGATCGAGATTCACGTGATCGACCTCGCCGGCCGCACCCGGTATGACCCGGGCACGCGCTCGCGCAAGCCGGTGCTGACGCTGATGCATCACAGCCCACGCGTCGTGCGCCACGCGATCGCGCAATCGCTGCTTGGCTCCAAACTGCGAATCCACCTGCGTCCGCACTGGCGCGCAGCCTTGCACGGCATCGACGCGGTGATCGTTGGCGGCGGCAATCTACTGAGCGATGCGGATCTGAATTTCCCGCTCAAGCTCGATGCGGTGATGGCAGAGGTGCGCAGCCTGGGGCTGCCGACCGCGGTATTTGGCGTCGGCGTGTCCGACAACTGGACGCCGCGTGGCGAAGCGCTATTCCGGCGTGCGTTTGGCGGGCCGGGGTTATTCCATGCGTCGGTGCGCGAGTCGCGCTCGGCCGGGATCTGGCAGCAGCGCTTGAGTCCCGCCGGGATTCGCCCGGCGCAGGTCGTGCATGACCCTGGCCATTTGGTGTCGCTGCATGTTGCGCGCAGTCGCGCGCCGGACGGGATGGGTGCATACGTTGGCCTCGGCCTCACGCATCCGATCGCACTCAAGTATCACGGCGGAACCAGGCATGTGTCCGCCGCCGCGCAGGCGAGATGGTACAGCGCGCTCGTGCGGGCCGGTTGCGTGCGCGGCTGGCGCTTCGTCGTATTTGCGAACGGCAGCCCGGAGGACGAAGCCTACCTTAGCGAACTGCGACCCGCGCTTGCCGCGGCGGGTGGGCCCGGGCAAGTCACGTTCGCGCCGCGTGCTGCGACGCCAGCGGATCTCGCGCGGCTCATCTCCTCATTCGACCTGCTGATGGCCCATCGGCTGCACGCGAACATCACGGCGTTCTCGTATGGGATCCCGCAAATCGGTTTCGCCTGGGACGTGAAACTCGAGACGTTTCTTGCCCAGGTCGGGCGGCGGCATTGTCTCTGCCGGGTGGGCGCCGACCAGGTCGAATCCGTCATCGATCTGGCTGTCCGGCAACTCGGCGAAGGTGTCGATGCGCGGATGCGTCGCACCGTGCTCGACGAAGCCCGTGCGCACGTTGCCGATCTAGCCACCGCACTGACGACGGCGGTATCGGCTTCGCAGCGCGCGGCCGATGCCGCGCCGGTCGCGGTGGAGGCCCGCTCATGACGGGGGCGCTGCCAGACCGGCTCGTCATCGTCAACGACGTGTCGATTGCGCATGGTGGGGCGACGGCGCTCGCTTTGCTCGAGGCGCGCCTGATGCGTGAACGTGGCGTCGCAGTAACGTATGCCACGGGCGACGACGCCATCAACCCCGAGTTCGAGACACGCGGCATCGAGACCGTCGGGCTCGGGCGAGCGCCGCTCTTGCAGGCCGGACCGGCCGCCATGCTTAGCGGCGTGTACAACCCGGACACAGTCAGGATGCTCGAAGCCTGGATCTCGCGCCACGACACGTCGGGCACCATCTACCATGTGCATGGCTGGAGTCAGATTCTGTCGCCTTCGCTGTTCACGGCGTTAGGCCGCGTGCGCGAGCGGACGGTGATCACCGCGCACGATTTTTTCCTCGTCTGCCCGAATGGGGGCTTTGCCGACTATCGCGCGGGTACGGTATGCTCGCGCGTGCCGCTCGGCGTCGCGTGCGTGACGCGGGACTGCGACAAGCGGCACTACGTACACAAGGTATGGCGTACGGTGCGTCAGGCCGTGCAGGCGCATACGCTTCGCTTCGATCCGGCCTTCCCGCGCGTGCTGATGATCCATCCGGCCATGCGTGAACCGCTCGAGCGCGGCGGCATTCCCGCGGCCTGCCTGCAGACTGTGCCGAATCCAGTCACGCCTTGGAGCGACACGCGCATCGCCGCGGAACACAACAACGAATTCGTCTTCGTCGGACGGCTCGACCCGGAGAAGGGCCCCGACCTTGCCGCGGCCGCCGCGCGGCGTGCCGGTGTGCGGCTGGTGATCATCGGCGACGGGCCGATGATGCCGGCGCTGCGTGCGGCTCACCCCGATGTCACATTCTGCGGCAGGCTCGCGCCGGAGGAGGTCGCGCGGCGTGTGCGCTCCGCGCGGGCACTGTTGATGCCGTCGCGTTATCCCGAACCATACGGGCTGGTTGCGGCGGAAGCGATGTGGAGCGGGCTGCCGGTGATTGCTTCGCAATCGGCGCTGCTGGCGACGGATATCGTCGGCTACGGGGCGGGGATGGTATGCGACCCAGCCGACGAAGCGGCGTTTGCCGAGGCGATTGCCCGCATCGCGGGGGACGACGACGCGACGCAAAAGATGAGCATCGCAGGACATACCGCGACGCGCCATTTGGGGTTGTCGCCGGATGCGTGGGCCGAGCGGCTGCTCGCGGTCTTTGCCGATTGCGGACAAACGAATAGTGGCTGCGTAAGGGCCTTTAGAAGTGCATAGGAATGGGGTGTGGCATGCGTAAGTTTGTACTTGTCCTGTGCGTCTTTTCGAGCGTCGCCGGGATTTGCCTTGGATCACCCGCCGCCGCGGATCAAACCATGAGTGCCGATCGATTTGTGGACAGCATCGCGGTCAACACGCACCTCAATTACACGGATGGCGCCTATGCCAAATTGAAGAACGTGAGGGATGATCTGGTCTGGCTCGGTGTGCGCCACGTTCGGGATGCTACGCCCGGAGGATCCGCGCCAATCTCCTCATATGCTTACCTGGCAGATTCCGGCATCAAGTTTGATTTTGTGGTTCGGGACGAGGTTGCTCATGCGCTCGCGCAGATCAAGGTGGCCGAGGCAGCGTCGCGGGGGAGCGTCGAGGCCGTCGAGGGATTTAACGAAATCAACAACTGGCCGATCGCTTATGACGGTCTCAAGGGGGACGCGGCGGGCCTGGCGGCGCAGCAGGCAATCTACGCGTTTGTGCACGGCAATGCCTCTCTGGCCACTATCCCCGTCTACGATCTTACCGGGTACGAAGTCTTGCCAGTCACCACCCGCGCCGGCTCTGCTGACTACGCTAACCAGCATGTGTATCCACAGAATGGGGAACAGCCCGGCTATACCGCAAATGGTGACGCGTGGATAGAGAGGGGGATCAAGGGTGTGGAGAAGTTTGGTCTTCCGGTGGTCATCACCGAGTTTGGCTATTTCAGCTTGCCACAGAGCGGCTGGTACCTGATCGGCGTTGATGAGGAAAGCCAGGCAAAGGGCATCCTGAACGGCTTGTTTGATAGTGCCATTTCCGGTGTATCCAGAATGTACCTCTACGAGCTTCTGGATGAAAAGGCGGATCCGCGCGGGGGCAACGCTGGCATGCACTACGGTTTGTTCGCCTTCGATAATCGGGCGAAGCCGGCCGCAACCGCGCTGCACAATCTTATTTCGATACTCAAAGCAAACGGCAACAGCGCTTCAAACCGGATCGAAAGGGACGGGTGGCGTTATACGTTATCGGACCTGCCGCCCTCTGGCAGACATGTGCTCTTGCGTAAGGCCGACGGAACCTTTGAAATCGCCTTGTGGAACGAAGTGGCGTTTTGGGACCGGGCTAGCGGAAAGCCAATGAATTCGCCTCCCGCAACGGTCCTGGTCGATCTGGGCAGCAAGGCTGCGTGCATCAACCTCTACGATCCGATGCTCGGCCCCGCTCCGATTGAAATACAGCGCAACGTGCAACAGATAAGGGTCGACGTTCCCGATCACCCCGTTTTGCTGGAAGTGGCGTTCCCGAATTAGCCGTCAGGTACACGGATGGTGCCGATCTGGCATCGACTGCGATTCCCTTCAGAAAATGAAAACGGCCCGATCGGCGTAAACCAATCGGGCCACTACGGTCAGGCTGACCATCAACGGGGCTCAGGAGTCAGCCCCAGCGTCCACTCAAACCAGCCCAGTCGTGTAATACACCGCGATCACAAAGAACACCGCCAGCGTTTTGATGATCGTTACCGCGAAGATGTCGCGATACGACTCGCGGTGCGTCAGCCCCGTCACGGCCAGCAGTGTAATCACCGCGCCGTTGTGCGGCAGCGTATCCATCCCGCCGCTTGCCATTGCTACCACCCGGTGCAGCACTTCCATCGGGATATGTGCTGCGGTAGCCGCCTTGATGAACGTATCCGACATGGCAGCGAGTGCGATACTCATGCCGCCCGATGCCGAACCGGTAATCCCCGCGAGCGAGCTGACCGACACGGCAGCGTTGACAAGCGGATTCGGAATGCTCTTGAGCGCGTCGCTTACCACCAGAAACCCCGGCAGCGCGGCGATCACGCCGCCAAAGCCATATTCCGACGCAGTATTGAGCGACGCCAGCAGCGCGCCCGAAACAGCCGCCTTGGTGCCGGTTGCGAAGCGTTCACGCATGCGGGCAAACGCGGTCAGCATGACCAGCACGATGCCGAGCAGCAATGCGCCTTCCACGGCCCAGATCCCAACCACTGCCTTGATCGAGGTCGTGACCGGTGCATGAATGCCCGGCAGCACGTCCGGCGCGACCGTGTACGACGCGCCGTACCAGTCGGGGATCAGCTTGGTCAGGGCGAAGTTCGCCACGCCCACCAGCACCAGCGGCGCCACCGCCAGCAGCGGATGCGGCAGTTGCTTCGACTCGATGCGCTCCGGCTCGTTGACGAGCGACGTGCCGTAGCCTTCGCCCTTGGCCATCGCGGCGCGGCGGCGCCATTCCAGATAAGTCAGGCCGACGATGATGATGAACACTGAGCCGATCGTGCCGAGCACCGGCGCTGCCCAAGACGTGGTCTTGAAGAAGGTGGTCGGGATGATGTTCTGGATTTGCGGCGTGCCCGGCAGCGAATCCATCGTGAAGGAGAACGCGCCCAGCGCGATCGCACCCGGCATCAGCCGCTTCGGAATATTGCTCTGGCGATACAGTTCGGCCGCGAACGGATACACCGCGAATACGACCACGAACAGCGAGACGCCACCGTAGGTGAGCAGCGCACAGACCGCGACGATCACCGCATTGGCGCGCGAGCGGCCGATATAGCGGATCGCAGCAGCGACGATCGACTCGGAGAAGCCCGACAGTTCAATGACTTTACCGAACACTGCGCCGAGCATGAAGACTGGGAAATAGAGCTTCACGAAGCCGACCATCTTCTCCATAAAGATGCCGGAGAACACGGGCGCCACCGCCGAGGGGTCGGTCAGCAACACGGCGCCGAGGGCGGCGATCGGCGCGACGAGAATCACGCTGTAGCCGCGATATGCGGCAAACATCAGAAACGCCAGAGCGGCGAGGACGATTACAAAGGACATTGAGTCTCCAGAACTTGGTTGTTCTACGTGTACGCGCGCCTGATGACGCAGCGACCCGGCCCGCGAATGCAGGTTTCGTGCCAGATGTGCCCCGCCGGTCTCCTGCCTTGCCTGTCGGGCATGGCGCCGGCGCGCGCTGCGAACGATTGTACAGAATCGTCTCAATTTCGGGATGCAAGGTGCCGAAGTGACCGTTGCATCTACCAGAAAGCCTTTATTGACAAGGCTTGCTGGCGATCTCCGCATTGAGATAAGCTTGTCTCCAAATAGAGACAAAACATACGACAAAAGATACTCTGAGACAGCGACAAGATGATGAACGACTGGGCAGGTCTGCCTGCCAACTACAGCGATGTACTGCGCCGGGCGATGGAATCGCTGTTTCGGACCTTCGAGAATTTCAGCGAGGGGACGTTCATTGTCGATGCCGACGCGCGCGTGGTGTGGATCAACAAACGCTACGCAGCCCGCTTCGGCTTTGCCGACCCGCAGCAGGCCATTGGCCGCGACTGCGAGGCGGTGATTCCCAACAGCTTGATGCGCGAGGTCGTCAAGACCGGCAAGCCGATTCTGCTCGATATCCTCGAGACAGACCGCGAGCCGCTCGTGGTCACGCGTCTGCCGCTGAAGGACGAGAGCGGCGCGACGGTGGGTGCGGTGGGCTTTGCGCTGTTCGATGAACTGAAAGCGTTGACGCCGCTCTTCTCACACTACTCGCGCCTGCAGCAGGAGTTGATCGCGACTCGCCAGTCGCTGGCGCAAGCGCGGCGGGCGAAGTACACCTTCGCGAGCTTTGTCGGCACCAGTGCGGCGAGTCTCGAGGTCAAGCGCCAGGGCCGCCGGGCGGCGCAGGTCGATTCGCCGGTGTTGCTGCTCGGCGAAACCGGCACCGGCAAGGAACTGCTGGCGCATGCGATCCACGGCGCGTCGGGGCGCGCCAACCAGCCGCTCGTCACCGTGAACGTGGCGGCGATTCCCGACACGCTGCTCGAAGTTGAATTCTTCGGCGCGGCGCCTGGCGCCTACACCGGTGCGGATCGCAAGGGCCGGGTCGGTAAGTTCGAACTCGCTAATCACGGCACGCTGTTTCTCGACGAGGTCGGCGATATGCCGCTGCCGTTGCAGGGCAAGCTGTTGCGTGTGCTGCAGGACAACGAGTTCGAGCCGCTCGGCTCGAACCGCATCGTGCGTGCCGACGTGCGCATCATCGCGGCCACCTCGGCCGATCTGCCGGCGCTGGTCGCGGCGGGGCGCTTCCGCGCGGATCTGTTCTATCGTCTCAACGTGCTGACGATCCAGGCGCCGCCGTTGCGCGAGCGGCTCGCGGATATCGAATCCCTCGCTTATGCGATGCTCGAAGACCTGTCCACGCGCGTGCATGGCGGCGCTCACTTTGAGTTGCAGGAGGACGCGTTACGCCTGCTGTGTTCGCATGCGTGGCCCGGCAATGTCCGGGAGTTGCGCAATACGCTGGAGCGGGCGGTGATGTTGTCCGATAGCGAACGCATCGATGCCGACGCGCTCGCGCCGTTCATCAGTCCGTTGCAGGGAGGCGGGCGCAGTGCGGTGACGATGCCGTTCGCCCCGGGCTCGGCGGTTTCGCCCGCCGCAGCAGCAAATGCGTTGGGCTCAACGGACGCGCGGTTTGAGGCCGCACAGCGGGGCGCAGAGGCTTCGGCACCTTCGTCGTGGGCCGAGGCGATGGCCGGCTTCGAGAAGCGCTTTCTGAGCGAGGCGCTGCGCGCCAACGGCGGACGCGTGATCGAGGCGGCCGCGCAGATCGGCATGGGGCGCGCTACGCTTTATAAGAAAATCGCGGCGTACGGTATCGAGGTTTGAGCGAGGGCGGCTGAACTGGCGGGCACGCTGAGTTGATGGCGGCGCCTTACGGCGGGTCGTCGTTCGATGCAGTCGGGAGGTGGGATGAAGCTTTGGCTTGTCGCTACGCTGCAGGTGTCGCTGCTAATGCTGAGCGTGTCGCTGCACGCGCAGGGGCAGGAACTCAAGAACTGGTACAACGATCCGTTCTTCGCGCTCTCGCAGGGTTTCGCCGATTGTCCCGTGCCGCTTGGCCCGCTGACGACCCGTGCGCAAATGGAGGACGACGCGCACTACCGGGTCGAGCGCGGCACGACCTGCTGGCTTGCGCACAAGTGCACGAAGCCGAACTCGTACCTCTACGACGCCCCGATCGCCGACGCGATCCGCGCGCATTTCGCCGATGCCCATCGGTTCGACGGCGCCAGCATATGGATCACCGTGCAGCGCCGCTTCGTCTACGCCGAAGGATGCGCGCCGCGTTCGTTCGATCGCCATGCGCTGCAACAGCAACTCGAAGCGATCCCCGATGTCGAGCAGGTCTTCATGCGGATCGGCACGGACATCCGCGGGCCGCTTCCCTACAAAACGCTTGCTGCGCCGGACGCCCCGGTGGGTGACCCAGCAAGCGGTTCCAACGACGCGCCTGCTACTCAGGAGTGACGCAGTGCAAGGCGCGCATGGCACAATCGCTGGGTCGAAGAATTAGATAGGGATCGGGGTCCTCAATGAAACGCAGCTACTCATTCTCTGCACCAACGGAACAGGCAACCCGTACGACCCGCACCCTGCGTGCGGCGCTCGGCGTGGCTGGCGGACTTGCCATGTTCGCGGCACAGGCCGGTTGCAGCAGCAGCCCGCCGCTGTTCCTGTCCGACGGGCGGCCTACCACGCTGGTTCAATGTCCGGAGGGCTCGGATTCTTGTGCACAGCAGGCGCGCGCCAGTTGTGGCGGCCAGTTCGAGACTGTGCGTCAGTCACGCGACAACGGCACGCTAAGCCTGATCTACGCCTGTCCTGTGAAGGCGAACTCGCAATAGTCGCGGTCGTCGTTTCCTTACCCGCTGTCCCTCTCCGGCAGGGGCAGCGGACGCATCGCGCCGGGCTGCCGCATCCCGCCTGAATGGACCGTGCGCTGCCGCTCCCACCTGAATCCGCGCCGAACTCCCCGATACGTTGAAATCATTCGTCGTGTCATCAATGCATTGCACGAGGCAGTCATATTGGAGATGCCTTAATTCCGCCATGACGTTGGCCTCGGAATGAGATGTCATGTTAGATTCATGAATTAGTGAATATTTATTCCTCGAACGAGCAATATCCCAAAGGTTAGCGCTGTTGTTTGCTTTCGCATTACGAGTTATTACAGGCATCGCTTTAGGGATGAACTCGCGTTGGTCCGTGCGGCGGCCAACGGACGCTCAATGCGCGTGCCTTTATCGTTCCTGCTAGAGCGCCACCGCACTCATGCTCCGGTTAAACGGTCAACGCGTTTCAAACAAAGTTAAGCAGAAAAGTTTTCCGGAAGCGGTGAAAGAAGCGCCGAGCGGCGCGTTTCATGCTGTGTAAGTCGACTAGATAAAGTATTCCCGGGGAAGGTAATGGATCACCATCAACTCGAAAAAGACATTCAGCACCTCGAACACGTGATTGCACGGATTTCCGCCACAGACCGCATTCCGTTGTCATATTGGCGTAGCCGGCTCAAATCGGTATCGGACGTGACTTTGCTTCCATCGCAAGCGAGCCGTGTCAAACGCCTCAACGATGCGCTGAGCGCACTCGAGGAGCGGGAAAAACGCGCGCTCAATTCAGCGAATCTACGGTAACGTTTAGCTGACAGCCGGATAATGTTACGTATCATTTTTACCTGATGCGATAACGCGGTCACCGGAACGTCCAGATTTTGCCGATTGTCGGCGGGCTGCCCTCACCTCGCCAACGGTGCGCATGCACCGCTCATTCAGGACTACGGATGCAAAAAGCAGGCTTTTCCCCGGCGAGACTCGCGCAATTGACGGCTGCCATGCATGCCTATGTGGAGCGCGGTGAAGTAGCGGGGGTGGTCACACTGGCGTGGCGGCACGGAGAGATAGCGCAGTTCGAGCCGTTAGGCTGGCGCGACGACGCCGAGCAACTTCCCATGCAGCGCGACACGCTGTTTCGGATCGCCTCAATGACCAAGCCGGTCACGAGCGCGGCCATCATGATGCTGATCGAACAGGACCAGCTCGCGTTGGATGCGCCGGTTGCGCAGTGGCTTCCCGAACTGGCGGCGCCGCGTGTGCTACGCGATGTCTCGGGCCCGCTCGATCAGACCGAGCCGGCGCGTGCGCCGATTACGGTGCTGGACCTGCTCACCCATCGCGCCGGCTTTGCCTACCACTTCACCGCCACGGGACCGATCGCCGAAGCGTACGAGGCCGTCTTCAACGGCGTCGAATCGCAGGCAGGCCCGGACGCCTGGCTCGCGCGAGTCGCGACGCTGCCGCTGATGTTCCAACCCGGCACGCGTTGGCATTACGGCATCGCGACGGACATCCTGGGTGTGCTGATTGAGCGCGTAAGCGGCCTGACGCTCGGCGAGTTTTTCCGCACCCGCATCTTCGAGCCGCTCAGTATGCGCGACACCGCGTTCTCCGTACCCGAGTCGCAACTAGCGCGGCTGGCGACCGCCTACGGCATCCACCCCAGCACGCGCGAGCGAGTCGTCGAGGATCGGCCGGCAACGAGCCGCTGGGCCAACCCCAAGCGTTTTCAAGGCGGCGGTGGCGGGCTCGTCTCCACCGCCGAAGACTATCTGCAGTTTGCCCGCTTGCTACTGGGGCGCGGCCGCGTCGGCGAGACCCGTCTGCTCTCGCATCGCTCAGTCGATCTGATGCGTTCAAACTTCCTGAGCCGCGATCAGCGCCGGGTGCCCGCGTTCGGACAGATTGTCTGGGCGGGCCAGGGCTTCGGACTGGGCTTGTCCATCGTCGACGATCCCGCGCAGCAGTTGCCGCTTGGTTACCGGTCCACTGGCTCGTTCGGTTGGCCAGGTGCGTACGGCACCAGTTGGTTCGCCGATCCGGTGGAAAACCTGATTGGCCTGATGCTGATTCAGCGTCGTGCGGTGGAGCCGTTTCCGATGTCGGTCGAATTCGAGCGCCGGCTGTACGATGCCATTGACGATTGATTGAGCGTCGCGTTTTCGACGCTGTTAAACCGGAAATGCATCAACAGTGCTATCCGGCACTTTTTCGATCTGATAGGGTCACACTGCAGTTATCCAACCGACTGGAGACGACCGTTTATGGCCACTTACAAGCAATTGACTGCGCAGCTCGAAAAGCTTCACAAGGAAGTCGCGCTCGCTCGGGAAAAAGAAATTGAGCAGGCGATTGCCGATATCAAGCAGAAGATTGTGGAGTACGGCATTACCGCAGAGGAACTTGGCTTCTCAAGCAAACGTTCGGGCGCAAAGAAGGCCCCGCTGCCGGCGAAGTATCGCAATCCGAAGACCGGCGAAACATGGAGCGGCCGCGGCCGTTCGCCGGGCTGGCTCAGCGGGAAGAATCGCGACCGCTTTCTGATCACCGACTAGGTCCCGGGTACGGACGGCGTGCTCGCTCGCAGCGTGCTGTCCGCGACAAGTGAAGTGGCGGTGACGTCTTTACGCACCGCCGCATTGGTCCCGAAAACTCTCACCTTTCCTCTTTGCCGCAGCCGCTGAATCCATGAGCGGCTGCGCTTTGCGTTGCGCGATCGTTGCGTGTTCCGAAACACCTCCGTGCAATGTGCATGGTTCGATCACGCGGGTCTTGCGTGTTCTCGCGGACGTTGAAGCATTATTGGTGAGACGTCTGAACGCCTTGTCTGGAAAGGGTTTGCGCGATTGACAGGCGGCTCGCGAGACGCTGTTTGTGCGTCGCCTTAGCGCATTGCTTGAATCTTTCGTGGCTCCTCAAACTAGCCCGGAGTCCAGAATTTCCGGTGCGTGCGCCATGCCGAGACCCATCACCTCTAGCGACTTTTCCACCGTTTGCGCCGCAGGTCCCGAAAACCCTCACCTTAACGGCGAAACCGTTGCCAATGCAGCGATGCGCCTAGGACAAACCCGGAGTTGAGTCCATCTCATACCCCGGATCAAAAAACATCGATTCATGGTCGCTCACCTCGAATAGCACAATCCGCTCATCCACCCAAACCCTTGACGGGATCAGACATGAGCGTATCGACAGAAAAGCAACTCTATATCGGCGAAGGCTTCGAAGGCCCGGGCGTGAACCTCGCGCACATTAACGTATTGGTCGGCCCGCGCAATGGCCCGGCCGGCCAGGCCTTTGCTACCGCGCTGTCGACGCCGTCTGCCGGTCACGCGCCGTTCGTGGTGATCGCCCGTCCGGGTATCCCGACCAAGCCCCTGACGCTGTATGTGAACAAGGCGCAGATCGAAGGCGACTTCCATGGCAACGCCACGTGGGGCGCATCGCAGGCGGGCATCGCCAAGGCGGTGGCCGAGTCGCTCGAGAACGGCACGCTGCCGCCGGAAGCGGAAAACGACTGGGTTGTCGTGTCGGCAAACTGGGTCAATCCGAAGACCGACGATCTCGATGCAGTGTTCGAGAACAACTATCGCGCTTGCAAGAACGCGATCCTCGCTGCGATAAAAGGCCTGCCGCATCGCGAAGAAGTGTTCGCCGCCGCGCGCGAGGTGTCGAACCCGTTCTACACGCCGAAGCAACGTTAAAACACCAAGCCGCTAACACGCCGCCGTTCGCGCGCCATATGAGCTGCGCAACCGCCGTCATTAGCCACCATGCAGCATAGGAGACAAACACAATGGAATTCGTTCGCCTCGGCCAATCGGGCCTGAAAGTGTCGCGCCTGTGCCTCGGCACGATGAACATGGGCACGCCGCAATGGAAGCCGTGGATCTTCGATGAAGCGCAAAGCGAGCCGATCGTGCGTCACGCGCTGGAAGCGGGCGTCAACTTTATCGACCTGGCGGATTTCTATTCGACCGGTGTGGGTGAAGAAGTGGTGGGCCGGATTTTGAAGCGCATTGCGCGCCGTGAAGAGATCGTCGTGACGACCAAGGTCGGCTACGATATGGGCACGTATCAGAATGCCGGCGGCCATTCGCGCAAGCACATCATGGACGGCATCGACGCATCGCTCACGCGTCTCGGCATGGAATACCTCGATATCTACATGCTGCACTTCTTTGACGTCAATACGCCGGTCGAAGAAACGATGGGCGCCTTGAACGATATCGTGCGGGCGGGCAAGGCACGCTATATCGGCGTCTCCACGATGTACACGTGGCAGTTCGCCAAGATCATGCAGGTCTGCGAGCGCAATGGCTGGCACAAGCCGATCAACATGCAGTTGCAATTGAATCTGGCCTACCGCGAGGAAGAGCGCGAGATGATTCCATATTGCGAGGATCAGGGCGTCGGCGTCTCGGTGTTCAGTCCGCTCGCACGCGGTCTGCTGACGAGCGATCCGAACTCGACGCGTAACCAGACCGACTTCTTCACCGCGCAAATGTACGGCGATGCGGCGTCGCGTGAAATTGCGGCATCGGTGGCGCGGGTGGCCGCGGCGCGCGGTGTGCCGGCGGCGCAGATCGCGCAGGCGTGGGTGCTCAATCATGATGGCGTGGCCAGCATGCTGGTTGGCGCGGATACACCGGCGCAATTCGACAGCGCGCTCGCGGCGCTCGACACCAAGCTCTCCGCCGACGAACTCTACGAACTCGAACGCAACTACACGCCGTGCGATCTGATCAACGATTACACGGCGGGCAAGCGCATCGCCCGCGAGCCGCGGCCGGCGCAAGGGGCGTTCGTCCAAACCTTGGATAAAGCAGCATGAGTGATTTTCTCCGTACCGGGCACTACATCAACGGCGAGTGGCATCAAGGCGCCGAGACGTATGCCGTGTTGAATCCGGCCAATGGCGAGCTGATCGCGAACGTGGCCAAGGGTGGCGCAGCGGAAACGCAGCAGGCGATTGCCGCTGCCGAACGTGCCTTCCCGGGCTGGCGTGCGTTGACCGCGAAGGAACGTGGCGCGCGAGTGAAGCGCTGGGGCGAGTTGATGCTCGAGAATCGCGACGCGCTCGCTGAACTGATGTCGCGCGAGCAGGGCAAGCCGCTTGCCGAAGCACGTGGTGAAGTGGGCTACGCGGCGAGCTTCCTGGAGTGGTTCGCTGAGGAATCGAAGCGCGCCTATGGCGATGTGATTCCTAGCCCGAATCCGAAGGCGAAGATCATTGTGACGCGTGAGCCGATTGGGGCCGTCGCGGCCATCACGCCGTGGAATTTCCCGCTGGCGATGATTACACGCAAGGCAGGTCCTGCATTGGCCGCGGGCTGCACGATGGTGCTCAAACCTTCCGAAGAAACGCCGCTGTCCGCGTTCGCACTGGCTGTGTTGGCCGAACAGGCGGGCATTCCTGCTGGCGTGTTCAATATCGTGTCTGGCGATGCGGTGGCGATTGGCGGTGCGCTGACTGCTTCGTCCGTGGTGCGCAAGCTCTCGTTCACCGGTTCGACACGTGTGGGCAAGCTGCTCGCGAAGCAATCCGCGGACACGCTCAAGAAGCTCTCGCTCGAACTCGGCGGCAATGCACCGTTCATCGTGTTTGACGATGCGGATATCGAAGCCGCCGTGCAAGGCGCGATGGCCTCAAAGTTTCGCAACACCGGGCAGACCTGTGTGTGCGTCAATCGCTTCTACGTGCAGGACGGCATCTACGATGCCTTCACCCAGGCGCTGACGAAGGCAGTGCAGAAGATGCGTGTCGGCAATGCGCTTGAAGGGGAAGTCGAACAAGGCCCGCTGATCAATGCCGCTGCGTTGAAGAAAGTAGAAACGCATGTAGCTGATGCGCTGCAGAAGGGTGCCAAGGTGCTGACGGGCGCCAGGCGTCACGCGCTTGGCGGCACGTTCTACGAGCCGACGGTGCTGATCGACGCATCGAAGTCGATGCTGATTGCTGGCGAAGAGACGTTTGGTCCGGTAGCCGCTTGTTTCCGCTTCAAGACCGAAGAAGAGGCGATCGCCGCGGCTAACGACACGCCGTTCGGTTTGTCCGCGTACTTCTACACCCGCGATCTCGGCCGGGCGTGGCGTGTGGCAGAGGCGTTGGAAAGCGGCATGGTGGCGGTCAACGAAGGGATACTCTCCACGGAAGTGGCGCCGTTCGGTGGCGTCAAGGAATCGGGTCTGGGCCGCGAAGGCTCGAAGTACGGGCTCGATGAGTATATGGAACTGAAGTACATGATGATGGGCGGCCTCGGACGCTGAGCGTCGCACTACCCGTAGCGCTGAAAAATATGGCCGAACGCCTCTGCGTTCGGCCATATTTCATGGCACTCACGATGATGAGATAGACACAATCGTCCGCATTGTGTCTTGTTCAGAAATTAACCGCTCGATTTCCTTCTACAGGAAAGGCGTTATCGAGAGCCGAACGCAGCAACTTCGTATGCGCTTCGTCTGCATCGAGAACGATCAGGTTATCGGCGAACGCAGCGTCGACGGTTGGCTGTCCATTCATAATGGCCTGCATCGTTGCTTCTGATGAAGCAAACACCACATCCCGCTAATCTTGGCTTTACCGGCCATGACCAGTTTCTCCATCGACGTATTGCCCATCATGACTTCGTTGAGATCGGTGCGTGTCGTTGTCACCGAGGCATCCGCCTTATCCGATGTTTTGCCTTTCGAATAATGAAGCGCGGAATTCTCAACACCGACCACATAACTCTCATTGGTGTCGGTCATCACGAAGTTGAAGCTAATGGACTTGCCGGCCGCACAAGCTCCATTTAAGCGAACGCCCTGGTAGTCGAGGAACATCTCCAGAGGCATGGCCTTGATGGTATCCGGACTTTGCGAGCTGCCGAATCGCATCTTGCGCACGCCGTTGCGCAGCTCCATCGCCCCGATGAGATAGAAGTTACGCCAGCTTGCCGACTCGGCCTGGTAGCCCGTCTGCTCGTAGGCATCGCTAGACCGGCCCGTTCGGCCAGTCAGAACAATCGCAGATTCGTCCTGGAGAGTCTGCGCGGCGTATCAGATTGTTCCTACTCAAATAGGAATCGTCCTAGGTACTGACCAACCCCCACTCCATATCATTAAGTTGCGCCTGAACGATAGGCCAATGGTTCGAGACAAGACCGCCTTTTCCGGCGATGAACATTGGAACGCCCAGGGGCAAATGGCGGGACGTCCTGAACACGAATTCGCCGTTGAATCGAATCAAGAAAGTTGTTTTTTTAACTCACTGGAGCAGTAACCATGAAGTCACTCATCCCCGTAATTGCAATCGCAACCGGCGGTCTGCTGGGTCTTGCATCGCTGGGCGCGCAAGCGTCGGACGGCACGATTACGTTCACGGGCAGCCTGTCGGACACCACGTGTTCGATCAATGGCAACGCGGCCGGCACACCCGCGAACATTCCGAATGTCTCGTTGCCGAAGGTTTCGGCCTCCGTGCTCGGAACGGCAGGCGCAACGGCCGGCCGGACGCAGCCGATTGTACTGGCGCTGACCGGCTGCTCGGGCACGGCGACCAAGGCGGTGGCCTTTTTCGAAAGTGGCCCGACCGTTGACCAAAGCAACGGCTACCTGAAGAACCAGGCAGCCACAAGCCCGGCTACCAACGTCGAAGTGCGTTTGCTGAACGCATCGTTCCAGCCGATCAACATCACCAGCGGTTTGAACAACGATATGGCCGCTAATGGCGCGACGATTACCGGAGGCGCTGCAACTCTCAACTACTACGGCGAGTACTACGCCACGGGTAAGGCGACGAGCGGTGCAGTAAGCACGAGCGTTAACTACACGATGCAGTACCAGTAAGCGAAAGCTAAGGCGTTCGCTCGTACGAACGCCTTTTTTACAGCCCATTTTCAAGACTATTTTTCAAAGAGGTGAATGTGATGAAGCTCGGTCGAATTGCAATAGGAGTTGGATTGGCCTGTGCGCTGCTGGCGGGCAACGCAAATGCAAGCGTAACGATTGGCGGTACGCGTGTGGTGTATCCGCTGGACCAGCGCGAAGTCACGGTCAAGCTCGAAAACGACAGCGCCACGCCGTCCCTTGTACAGGTGTGGATCGACGACGGCCATCCGGATGCGAAGCCGGGCGAAATCAAAGTGCCGTTTGTGATTACGCCGCCGATCTTCCGTATGGACCCGAAGAAATCGCAAACGCTGCGTGTCATCTACAGCGGCGAGGCGGTGCCGACCGATCGCGAATCGGTGTACTGGCTCAACGTGCTCGACATTCCGCCCAAGGCAGACAACAAGGAGGGCGCCAATACGCTGCAGCTTGCCTATCGCACACGCATCAAGGTGTTCGTGCGGCCGCCGAAGCTGTCGGGCAAGCCGGAGGAAGCACCGGCCCAATTGAGCTGGAAGGTCACGGCTGCGCCGGACGGCAAAGGCGAAGCCCTGAGCGTATCGAATCCGACGCCGTACTACGTGTCGTTTAGCGAAGTCGATGTCGAAAGCGGCGGTCACACCTACAAGAACGAACGGGGCGGCATGGTGGCGCCCCACGCGACCGAGGTGATGCCCGTCGCGCAGATGAATGCAGTAGCTGCGGGCGCGAAGATCCACTACACGGCAATCAGCGATTACGGCGGCGCCATGGCTGGCGACGCGACGCTCGGCAGATAGGCCTCAGTAGTTCGCCGGCCGGGCGGCCGCCTTCCGCCCATTGACAACCCTTTCCTGAACACAGTGTGCGTTGCACAGGCAACGCATAGGGATGACGCACGCCTGTTACCGGACATTAGAAGTCAGCCAGATCATGAAACCTTCACCTCGTCTTCAGTCGCATGCTCGCACCAGCGCTCTATCTGGTCCGTTCGGCCTGAACCCCGTCACCGCAGTTGTACTGTCGGTTTTCGCGGTGGTGGGCGGCGTCCAGCCGGCGAGCGTGAGTGCTTCCGAGAGCGACACGGTTCCCGCAGCGGTGCAGTTCGATTCGACGTTCCTGCGCACCGACCCGAACGAGACCGTGGATGTTGCGCGTTTCGCGCGTGGCAACGCGGTATCTCCGGGTGTGTACTCGGTTGACGTGTGGCTGAACGATATCCGCATTGCCCGGCAGGATGTCCGCTTTGTGGCGGTACCGGCGAGTGATACGGCACGTCCTTGCTTTAGTCGTCAGGTGCTCGAGGGCTTCGGGGTCGACTTTGCCAAGGTCGGCGTGGACGCCGGTGCTAAGCCGGAGGCCGGCAAGGCGAGCGATGCGACTGCCGCAGCGCAGGCCGACAAGGCAGCCGGTGCTGCCGCCGATAGCAACGAGTGCATTGACCTGAGCGCTAGCGTGCCGGACGCGACTGTCGACTTCGATTTTTCGGAGCAGAAGCTCACGCTGACTGTGCCGCAGAAGTACATGCGCAACGCTGCGCGCGGCTATGTGCCGTCGGAGATGTGGCAACAGGGCGTGAACGCGGGCTTCGTGAGCTACAACGCAAATACGTATCACACCAGCGGTGCTGGCATCAATTCGACTCAGAGCTATCTGGGGCTTGATGCGGGTGTGAACATCGGCGGATGGCATTTCCGCCATCAGTCGTCGGTGACCTCGACGGCGGGCGAAGGCACTCAATTCGATGACATCGCCACCTACGTCCAGCACGACGTGACGAAGCTCAAGTCGCAGGTGACGTTGGGTGATGCCAACACCACGGGCGATGTGTTCGACAGCGTCGCTTTTCGCGGCGTACAGATCGCGACAGACGACCGCATGCTGCCCGAATCGATGCGTGGCTATGCGCCTGTGGTGCGTGGTACGGCGCAATCGAACGCGCGCGTGACGATTCGCCAGAACGGACAGATCATTTACGAAACCACGGTGTCGCCGGGGCCGTTCGAGATCAAGGACCTGTATGCGACCGGCTACGGCGGCAACCTCGACGTGACCGTGACCGAAGCGGATGGACACACCCAAAGCTTTACTGTGCCGTACGCCTCGGTTGCGCAGTCATTGCGGCCGGGCACCACGCGGTTCTCGGCGACGGCTGGGCAATTGCGTAACGATACGCTCGAAACGAAACCCACTTTTGCGCAGTTCACACTGCAGCGCGGTCTCACCAACACGGTGACAGCCTACGGCGGCGCCGTGGTTGCTAACGGCTACGTGGCCGCCGACATTGGCGCCGCGCTCAACACAAAGTACGGCGCCTTCTCGGCAGACATTACCGGCGCTCAGACGCAGGTGCCAGGGCAAAGCACGATGCGCGGCACCAGCTTACGCATTGGCTACAGCAAGTTTATCGATTCGACGGACACGAACATTTCGGTGGCGGCGTACCGCTATTCGACCGCGGGCTTCCTCAATCTGTCGGATGCCGCGTCGGTGCGCGATGCAGCCTTGCATGGCGGCGACATCAACTCGGTCGACCGGCAGCGCAACCGGCTGCAAATAACAGTCAACCAGAACTTCAAGGATCACGGCACCGTGTTTCTGAGCGCGTCGTCGCAGAAGTACTGGAATCGCAGCGGTAGCGATACGTTCTATCAGGCCGGCTACACCAACGGCTTCAAGTACGGCACCTACAGCATTACGGCGGGACGTACACGCAACTCCGACGGCTCGATGGAGAATCTGTACATGGTTAGCACGACGATACCGCTCGGCCATAGCCAGCATGCGCCGTTGATGTCGACCAACCTGTCGAGCTCGGGTGGCGCGATGAACATGCAGGCTAATGTCAGTGGCTCGCTCGGCGACAACAACCAGTACTCGTATAACGCCTATGGCACATACAACAGCGCCAGCAGCGGGGCCTCGTCCAACGCGGGTGTCAGCGGTACCTGGCGTGCCCCCTATGCGCAGATGACTGCGTCGGCCAGTTCGGGCTCGGGTACGAACCAGGTGTCAGCGGGCATCAGTGGGACGGTGGTCGCGCATCCGGGCGGTGTGACGTTCTCGCAGACCGTGGGCGATACGTTCGGCATTGTCGAGGCGCCGGGAGCCGAAGGGGCCAGTGTGTCGAGCGCGCCGGGTGTGAAGGTCAACAGTCGCGGTTATGCGGTGGTGCCGTACCTGACACCGTATGGCATGAACACGGTGGATATCGATCCGAAGGGCACCTCGACCGATGTCGAGTTTGAATCGACTTCGGAGCAGGCGGTGCCGCGGTTAGGTTCGGTAGTGATGCTCAAGTACAAGACGGTGAGCGGACGGGCGGCATTGATTCGTGCTCCTCAATTAGGCGACAAGGCGTTGCCGTTTGGTGTCGATGTGGTGGACCAGGACGGCAAGACGGTTGGCGTTGTGGCGCAGGACAGCCGCATCTTCGCACGCGGCCTGGAAGACAAGGGTTCGTTGTTCGTGAAGTGGGGCGAAGCGGGCTCAGAGCAGTGCCGGATTGATTATGTGTTGCCGAAGTCGTCGGGTAAGTCGGCTGCGGCGTACCAGTCGTTCGAAGGACATTGCGTGGGTGGTGGTGAAACGGATCCTGCAGATATCGTTTCGAGCGAAGCAGTGTCCAGTCAATCGCAGAGGTGAAGAAATGATGTGTGATCAGAAATTGGTATTGAATGAGTCTTGCCCCAAAGATATCCGCGAACAGCAAATCGACATTCAGGTCAGCAAGCGCCTCGGCGATTCCCCGTTGACCCGATTCCTCGTGCGTGTTGCGCTGGTTCTGTTTGCAGGGCTGGTCTCCGCATCTGCGCATGCGGATATCACATGCAATTCTCTAACCGCCCTTGGCCAGACGCTTGTGGCCGGATCGATTTCCGTCCCTGCAAACACGCCAGTCGGAACCGTAGTAAGCACACTTGCACCGATCGACTATACGATGCAATGCAAATTCGCCAATAGCGGTAGCAACCCGAACGAAACGAGCGCCACGAATACGGCCAATTTCACGACGACCACGCCGCTGGTACTAGGAACAGACGTCTATCAGACAAATGTCACCGGCATCGGAGTTCGTTACATCTTCAATTCGTCGGCGTGCAATGCCGCGAACGTCACCATTGCCAATGGGGCGGCGGCCGTTACCTGTCCTTTCAGCGGTCCCGTTGGTGGCGCTTATGTGCCAGCGCCGATGACCGTAACCGTTCAGCTCGTCGTCACCGGCCCGATTTCTGGCGGGATTTCGAACCTTACGACTGCCGCGGTGGTCGGGCTCGCGTTCGTTTCCTCGGATAATCCCAAATCTTGGCCGGCGCCAAACCTTTATACAGGGACCGCAACAGGCACCCTCACCCAGGCGACGTGTTCAGTCCAACCGACTCCTCCCGTTTCACTTCCCAACATCGGCACGGGCGCACTTGCCAGCGTTGGTACAACTGCGGGAGCGCGGGCATTTTCTCTTTCACTTAGCTGTACATCCGGCGCGAAGGTCTATATCACGCTCACTGACAGCGTCAATCAGGCGAACCGGAGCAATACGCTTCAGCTTACGGCCGACTCGACGGCGAAAGGCGTTGGGGTGCAGGTGTTGAATGGCAGCTCGCCGGTATCGTTCGGCGCGGACTCCGCCGTCGTGGGCAATACGAATCAATGGTTAATTGGTAGTTCGCCAAACGGAACGCTACAGGTGCCGTTGACTGCGCGATATATCAGCACTGGCACAGTCTCGGCCGGATCGGTCAAGGCGCTAGCCACTTTTACGATGGCTTACCAGTAATGAGTGACGCGATATTAAAGCAAGCCTCGCCGGTGCTCAGTTCGGTCGTGATGCTGAAGGCTGAAACGACAAACGGGCGCGCAGCACTGATTCACGCGCTGCAACCCGGTGACAACGCGCTGCCGTTCGGTGTGGATGTGGTGAATGGCTCGGGTATCACCGTCGGTGTCGTTGTGACGGGTAGCTGGATTCTTGCTCGCGGGCTGGAGGATAAGGGATCGTTGTTTGTGAAGTGGGGCGAGGCTGGGGCCGAGCAGTGTCGGATCGATTATGTGCTTCCGAGGCAGATGAACGCAGAACGTTGATTTAGCCTGGCCGGTTTCCTCAGCCCGTGCATTACAAGAAGTCTGCTGGCGATCGGACTATGAAAGAATTATTCAAAGTTTTCTGTGCCAAAGTATGCTTCGATAACTTAAAAGGTTTGGAATGCCTTATGTTGGCACGGGGAATCCTGATGGTCATCGCGTGTGTGCTTTGCATGGGTACGCCGGTTCCGGCGAACGCAACGTGCTCATTTTCGAGCGGTGGCTTTAATGTTGGAAACGTTGATTTTGGCAGCGTGACGGTGCCCGCAAACATGGCGGTGGGGACTGTCATTGTGTCGAAGTCTGCCCAGTATTACGACAATATCAACCCGGGGCAGCAGTTCTGGTGTGGAGCCAATGTGCCTACCACGTTGTCTTTCCAGATGTCGGGTACTGGCGCGGCCGGAGTATACGCCACTAATATCCCGGGCATTGGCATTAAAATTTTGACGCTCGCGAATACTGGATACGGTATTCCATCGGGAACTATGCCTGTTGTATGGACCTGGACCGCACCCTCTCCTTACTACTTCCAGAATATGCGTTTCACGATGCAGCTCATCGTAACGGGGCCAGTTGACCTGAGCGCCACACCTGCACTCTCCTATAACGTCAATCCCTGGTTAGTCATTCAGCCTACGGATGGTAGTGCGGCCCCGCTTGCGGTGTCGGGGCTTGCGGTAACGGCGACGATAGTCCCGCGCAGTTGTAGTGTGACTACACCTTCTGTCGAGCAACCATTGCCTACCGTCTCTCCAGGTAGTTTGGCCTTGGGACCGGCTGGACAGACGTCGTTCAACCTCGGCGTCAACTGCCCTTCGGGGGCCAAGGTTTATGTGACGCTGACCGATGCGTCGAATGTTTCCAGCAGGTCGACCACCTTGGGACTGACACCAGACTCAACGGCGACGGGCATTGGCTTGCAGATTCTTAAAGGAACGACGCCGATTGCCTACGGCCCCGACTCTCCGGTAGCGGGAAATATGAATCAATGGTCGGCAGGTACGGCCGCCGGTGGGACGATGAATATTCCATTGACCGTGCAATACATACGAACGACGGGGCCTTCGACCCCGGGTACAGTAAAGGGTGTGGCCACCTTCACCATGTCCTATCAATAGCTCTGCGCAAGCGCCCCGCTGTTTGCCGGAAGCGCCTGGACGGGTGCCACGTCCAGGCGCTTCATCCGCCCCCGAATCCCCATTTCCCTTACGCCCGTCCCCATGACGTGTATCATTCGTTCCCTGCGCTGTTCTGTGCCGGCAATTCCCGTATTCTGAAACGCCCGTTCGCAACCGGGTTGTGATGCGGTGGAGTTGCCCGAACCCCTATTCGTGACCGCCCGTACCGATGTCAGTCTCCGAACTCAAACGCCGCCGCACGTTCGCGGTTATTTCCCACCCGGACGCGGGCAAGACCACGCTCACGGAAAAGCTGCTGCTGTTTTCGGGCGCGATTCAGATCGCCGGTACCGTGAAGGGCCGCAAAAGTAATCGGTACGCGACCTCCGACTGGATGGAGATCGAAAAGCAGCGTGGCATTTCGGTGGCCAGCTCGGTGATGCAGTTCGAGTACGGCGACGCCGTCATCAACCTGCTCGACACCCCGGGCCACGAGGACTTCTCCGAAGACACCTACCGCGTACTGACGGCGGTCGACGCTGCCGTGATGGTAATCGACGGCGCCAACGGCGTCGAACCGCAGACGCTGAAGCTGCTCGAAGTCTGCCGCAGCCGCAAGACGCCGATCGTCACCTTCATTAACAAGCTCGACCGTGAAGTGCGCGAGCCGCTCGAACTGCTCGATGAGATCGAACAGCATCTGGGCGTCGCGGCGATTCCGTTCACCTGGCCGATCGGCATGGGCAAGGAATTCCAGGGTGTCTATGACATCCAGCATGATCAGGTGCGTTTGTTCCGCGCCGGCCAGGATAAGGCGGGCGGCGAGGTCGAAACGCTGCAAGCGCTTAGCAACGAAGACGGCGAACGCCGTTTCGGCCATAGCTGGGTCAAGGCGAAAGAAGAAATCGACCTGATTACTGGCGCGTCGCCGGATTTCGACCGCGAGCAGTTTCTCGCCGGTCAGCAATCGCCGGTGCTGTTCGGCTCGGCCATCAACAACTTCGGCGTGAAGGAAATTCTGGACGCGCTGGTCGATCTGGCGCCGCCGCCGTCGGCACGCATGGCCGTGCAGCGGTCGGTAGAGCCGGATGAGCCGAAATTCACCGGTGTCGTGTTCAAGGTGCAGGCGAACATGGACCTGGCGCACCGCGACCGCGTGGCGTTCATCCGCGTCTGCTCAGGGCATTTCGAACGGGGCATGGCGTTGAAGGTGACCCGCTCGAACAAGACGTTCCGCGCGAATAACGTGGTGACGTTTCTGTCGCAGCGCCGCGAGACGGTGAGTGAAGCATATCCGGGGGATATCATCGGCATCCCGAACCACGGCACGCTGAGCCTTGGCGATACGCTGACGGAAGGCGAAACGCTGCAGTTTGTCGGTCTGCCGTTCTTCGCGCCGGAAATTTTCCAGACAGTTGAAGTCGTGGATCCGATGCGCGCCAAGCAACTCGGCGAAGCGTTGAAGCAACTCGGCGAAGAGGGTGCGATTCAAGTGTTCCGGCCGGTTGGCGGTGGCTTGATGATTCTGGGTGCGGTTGGACAACTGCAGTTTGAAGTCGTGTCACACCGTCTCTCGACTGAGTACAAGGTCGATGTACGGATGGCGCCGGCGCGCTACCGGATGTCGCGTTGGGTGACGTGCGACGACGCGGCCGAACTGCGTCGCTTCAACGAT
Source organism: Paraburkholderia phenazinium (assembly GCF_900100735.1). GTDB lineage: Bacteria > Pseudomonadota > Gammaproteobacteria > Burkholderiales > Burkholderiaceae > Paraburkholderia > Paraburkholderia phenazinia. Next base: position 804,334 of record NZ_FNCJ01000001.1, read on the forward strand.
GCTTATGCTGCGCGGATCGCGCTTGATGCATCCAATGCACCGACGTATCTCGCGTCGCATATCTCCGAGATCGAAGTCGCGCAGAAGGCGTGGCCGAAGATCGTCTTCAATGAGTTGCGCGAGCATTCGGGCGCGCCGTTCAAGAAGGCGATGTAAGCAGCGCGTTTGCTGTGGAGAATTGATAGACTTGTTAGTGGCCCTCGCGTGGGCCACTAATGCAAATAAAGGCCCATATGTGGGCCTTTATGCGTTAACGGAGGTCAGTGTCTCGTCATCGTAGACGGCGCGAGAATTGTAACCTCGGAATCGGCATCCGCTTCCACGTGTTCGTAGTGCGCGCGGCGTAGTTCCCGCTTCAATATCTGCCCGTTGCGCAAGCCCTGGAAAAATTCAGCGTCGAGCCGTGCATTGGCTTCGGCGCTAGCCGCGATCTCTTCGAACGCGAACAGCAGCTTGGCGCGCCTTGCCGGCGACGAATTGCATTGTTCGATCGCACGGGCCAGTGAGGCGAGCTTGGCGAACTGCTCAACAGTTCGCTGTGCTGCGGTGGCCGCCTTCTCGAGGATGCTATCGAGCAGTTGATCGCTGGCGGGAACTTCCAGCGCTTGGGGCAGAGGAGATTTGTCTTCGGTCATGATTCGGCAGTCGTTGATGAGGTTCTGCGCGCCACTGCACACGTCAGGCCGTCAAACCCTGATACCGTCATCTAAATGGCAACGAAAGTATAGAGCATCGCAGAGGTGCAGCTTTTTTGATATGAACCCGCAAGCATGCCCGCTCCGTCTTGAAAACAATCGACGCCGCTTTCTCACCCCATCTTCAAAACCTCTTCCCGCAGCCACCCCGCAAACGCCTGCACATGCTCAAGCGCTGCATGCCGTTGCGCGATATCGAGCCAATACCCAAACGGCCCGCTCACCTCGATCTCGGAAATACGCGCAAGGCTGCCATCCGTCAGTTCCTCGACGATCATGTTGCGGTCGACGATCGCCAAACCCGCGCCTTTGCGCGCCGCATGAATCGCCTGCTCAAGATTCGAAAACTCGATTCCGTTTTCCGCGTAATGCGCCGGCAGGCCGGCGGTCGCCAGCCAGTTCGGCCACAGATCGAGCCGCGTCTCGTTATGCAGCACATGCAGCGCGGGCAGTCGCTCAAGCAACGTATCAAGCGAGCGTCCGAGCAGATGCGGCGCACCCACCAGCGTATGGCGCTCGGTCATCAGCAACTCGGAATGCGCGTCCGGCAGCACGTCGCGGCCGAAGCGGATGTTGCAATGGCAATCCTCGCTTGGCTCGGTACGGATGGACAGTTCGACATCGGGCAGTTCCACCGCCAGCGAGCCGAGCCGCGGCGAGAACCACTGAGTCGCGAAGGTGGGCGGCACGGACAGCACGAGGCGGCGTCGCCCTTTGGCAGTGGTGATCTGGCGCGTGCCGCGCTCGATCGTATCGAACGCCTCGGACACGCACGGCAGCAACTGCAAACCCGCCGCCGTCAGCCGGATGCCCTTGTGGTCGCGCTCGAACAGCTTTGCGCCGAGCGACTCCTCCAGTATCTTGATCTGGCGGCTCACCGCGCCCTGCGTCACGCATAGCGCGCTCGCCGCGCGGTTGAAGCTCAAATGACGTGCTGTCTCTTCGAAGAAGCGCAACGCAATCAGCGATGGCAAGCGCCGCATACCTTCACCTTCTGTCTTTTCTGGTCGTCCGGTGGTGCGCCGGGTTGGCGCGTCCTGCCGTCCGCAATGGTTGTCATCGTTCTGCGATCGCCGCGGGCGTCTCGTCTCCAGAGCGGCCCCGCGGCAATCGTGCTGCAATTGGCATGTCCGCCGGCCCGTCTCCCGGACCGCGTGCCGCCTCGCCGCATCTTACTGCGTTTGGGGTACGACCGATGCCGCGCGACGGCGCGTCGTCTCCAACACGCTTCATGGCGCGGATTGTCGCATTTCGGCTCGCATGTTGAGCGGGTGCGAGCAACAAAAGGTGCTCGTCCGGGAACAGGTCAAACGGCGTGCGGTGCCAAGAGGTTTTCCTGATCTGACGCGCTGCACAACGGGCCGAGATCGCCTATTCTGAGGGGGACGCGCGTTCCTCCTAAACGCGCCCCCTTCGACTCGCGGAGAGTCCCGTGACCGTTCGCAATCTCGATGCCCTGTTCCGACCCAAATCCGTCGCGGTGATCGGCGCTTCGCGTCGGCCGCGCAGCACCGGCGCCCTGGTATGGGCGAGCGTGGTGGGAGGGGGCTTCGATGGGCCGCTGTGGCCGGTGAATCCGAAGTACGACGCGCTCGACGGCCATCTGGTGGTGGCGGACGCCGGTGACCTGCCCGAGGCTCCCACGGTGGCGCTGATCTGCACGCCTCCCGCGACATGGCCGGGCATCATCCACAAACTCGGTGGTCTGGGCACGCGAGCCGCCATCATCGTGGGGGAAGTGCATTGCGACGAAGACCGCACCGCGCTTAGGCATGCCCTATCGGCGGCGCGACCGCATCTGTTGCGAATTGTCGGTCCCGGGAGCCTTGGGGTGGTGTCGCCTGCGCTGCGGGCGCATCTGGGGGCTCCCTCGTGCCTGGTGAAGGCGGGCGGGGTGGCGTGGGTGTCGCAGTCCAATGCCCTGACGAATGCGGTGCTGGGTTGGGCGCACGCGCGTGGCTTGGGCTTCTCGCACGCGGTGGCGCTCGGCGGCGAGGCGGATGTGGACGCCGGCGACGTGCTCGACTACCTGGCGAGCGACCCCGGCACGCGCGCCATCCTGCTCGAGCTCGACACGGTGCGCGCGGCCCGTAAATTCATGTCGGCGGCGCGGGCGGCGGCGCGCAACAAGCCGGTTCTGGCCCTGCGCTCGGGCCGTGCCGATCCCGCCGACGGTTTGTACACGGCGGCATTCCGGCGTGCGGGGTTGGTGCGCGTCGATTCGCTCGACGACCTGCTCGACGAAATCGAAACGCTTGGGGTAGGCCGCGTCGCGGCCGGGGCGACGGCGACGCTGATCACCAGCGACCGCGGCGTCGCGACGCTCGCCTGCGATGCGTTCGCGGCGGCGGGCGACACCCTCGCGCAGTGGCCTGCAGAAACCACGGAGGCGGTCGCCAACGCGCTACCGCGAGCGGTCGCAGGCAACCCGCTGCTGCTTGGCGACGACGCGAAGGCCGAGCATTTCGGCACGGCCTTGCAGGTCCTCGCGCAGCATCGCGCGACCGGCACGGCGTTCGTCGTGCATGCGTCGACCCATAACGCGCCGGTTGGCGAGGTCGCGCAGGCGCTGATCGCAAATCAGAAGTTTGCATATCGTGGGCTGCTGGCGTGTTTCTTCGGTGGGGTGGACGCGGCGACGCGCGATGCGTTGCACGCCCAGGGCATCCCGGTCCATACAACGCCGCAGCGCCTTGCGCGGGCGTTCGCCCGTCTGGTCGATTACCGGTTGGGGCGCGAGTTGTTGATGCAGACGCCTGAGGGACTGCCGGCGCAGATTCCCGCTGAGATCGACGCCGCCCAGGCGCAAGCGCGTGCGGCCTTGGCGGCGGGCGAGGACACGCTTACCGAAGAACATGCGGCGAGCCTGCTGGCGCATTTCGGGCTGCACGTCGAGCCTCGGGAGGCAAACCAGGACAAGATCGTCGACATCGACGTCGAGTTGCACGACGACGACAACTTCGGTCCAGTGTTCCGCTTCACGACGCCATCGGCGGATGGCGTGTCGGCGCCGCTGCGCGTCTTCGGCTTACCGCCGCTCAACCCGATGCTGGCGCGCGATATGGTGACCCGCTCGCCGTACGCTCGAGTCGCCGCGCCCGAGCCGGTGCTGGCGGCTTTCACGGCGCTCTCGCAAGTGGTATGCGACGTGCGCGAGATCGTCGGGTTAAAGCTCGCGCTGAGGGTGTTCCGCGAGCACACCTCAGTGGTGGCGCCGACGATCCAGCTCGGCGCCAAGCGCAGTCGGCTTGCGATCATGCCGTATCCGCGTCGCTATGAGGAAACGCTCGACTGGCACGGCTTGCGCATCACCGTGCGGCCCATCCGCCCCGAGGATGAGGCGGCCCATCACGACTTCGTCGAAGCGATGACACCCGACGACCTGCGTCTGCGGTTCTTCGGCGCGGTTGGCAGCTTCGATCACTCGCAGCTCGCGCGGATGACGCAGATCGACTACGACCGGGAGATGGCGTTGATCGCAACGGTCCCGTGCGATGAGGGCTTTACGCGGACGCTGGGGGTAGTGCGCGCCGTGGCAGACCCGGATAACGAAACCGCGGAGTTTGCGGTGGCGATTCGCTCGGATCAGAAGGGGCGACGGCTCGGCAAGCTGCTGATGGAGAAGATCATCGCGTATGCGCGTTCGCGCGGCACCCATTGGCTGGTGGGGGAAGCGCTGCGAGAGAATGGTCCAATGATCGCGCTGGCGAAGGCGTGTGGTTTTACCGTGACGCCGACCGAAGATCCCGGCGTGGTGGGGTTCAGGATGCCGCTGGATGAGGCGGAAGCGGTGGTTTAACGGGCGGCCCGTCCGTCCTGCGGCACGAATCGCTCCTGCAAGGCCGCAGCGACCCGCGTCAGTACCTCGTCCCAGTCGCCCCGCTTTCGTTGGGTGAAGAGACGCACGGTGGGATACCACGGGCTGTCATCCCGGTCGCGCAACCAGCGCCAGCAACCCGCGAAACGGTTCAGCAGCCAGACTGGCTTGCCCATCGCCGCGGCCAGATGTGCCACTGAGGTATCGACGGAGATCACCAGGTCGAGATTTTCGATCAGCGCGGCGGTATCCGCGAAGTCCATGACTTCACCCATCCAGTCTGTCAGATTCGCCCGCATGGCCCCGTTGGGACGCTTCGTCGCGTCCTCAGTCTTCTGCAAACTGACCCAACGGATGTGTGGCAAAGCGAGCAAGGGCGCGATTTGCTCGGGCGTCAGGCTGCGCATTTTGTCTTCCATCATGCCCGAATGGCCGCCGGCCCAGATCACGCCGACGCGCGGCAGTTCGGGGTTGGGTAATGCAGCCAGTTTTGCACGCCACGAGGCAGCGCCTTTGGGATCGGCATAGAGATACGGCATTGCGGCGGGGATGGTGTCCAGACGGGTGCCGAACGCCATAGGTAGCGACATCAAAGGGCAGTGCCAGTCCCAGTCGTCGAGGTCGGCAGTCTCGGCATCGACCAGCACGAGGCCAGGCCAGCGCATGCACAACGACTGTTCGTACAGACGCCGCAAGGCTGGCCGGCAAACGTAACCGACTCGCGAAAAGCGCTCGAGTGCCAACGGCAAGTAGCGCACAAACTGGAGACTGTCGCCGTGGCCTTGCTCAGAGATGACAAGCAAGCGCGAGCCGGTCGCGCTTTCTCTCTGCGCGTGGCGCGCCGCGTCTGGATCTTCGCCTTTCCATTGCGGCAGCGGGATTTGCGGACGTGCCCTCGGCGCGGGACGCCCTTCCGGGCTGATGAAGTTGGCCCAGCGCTCTTCGAACCAGGGCCATGCTTCTTCATAACGTCCCGCTGCCAGCAAGACCGGGCCAAGATGGGCGTGCGCGCTGCGATCGTCTGGCGCCAGCACCATGGCGCGTCGCAGGTGCCACTCGGCCTCGTCCAGCTCGCCCAGAACTCTGGCGACCACACCCATGTTGGCGTGCGCCTGTGCGTGATCTGGTTCGAGTTCGAGGAGCTTGCCATAGCTGAGGGCTGCTTCGTCGATGAGTCCCTGTGCGAACAGCGCCGCTCCTTCGTAGTAGTGCAACGTGGTCGAGTCGGGCTGAAGCGCAAGCCCTTGCCGGGCTGTTTGCGTTGCGCTAGTGAGCGCGTTCAACTTGAGTTGAACAAGGCACAGCGTGGTGTAGAAATCGGGATGGGCCAGCACCTCGATCGCGCGCTCAATCCAGATTTGCGCAACCTTCAACTGATTCAAATCGAGCGCTAACAGGCCCCGTAGGTAACGGGCGCCGGCACGCCCCGGATCGTGGGCCAGGATTCGCTCGACCAGTGCTTGCGCTGTCGCGATATCACCAGCCCCACGAGCTGCGTCAGCCTCGATGTACCAGGTTTGAATGTCGGCAGACGAGATGGAGGATGGGGTGGGCATGATTGGCGGGCGAGGGCGTGTGCGTTTTGTTGGGCGCCAATTATCCGCGCTGCGGAGCGGCTCGTCTGTAGGGCAATTCCGATAGGTTTTGCCTGAAAATCCGGGCTGTTGCCGCGGGTGCGATCGGTTTAAGCGGCGGCTTCTGACGCCGTGCCTTTGAGAATCCTCTGAGTGTAGGGAAGGGTCATTGCCGATATATTTTTGGGTTTCCTTTAGCGATCCGAAGCGGGGCCGACGCGCCGCGTATTCATGACATCGACGCATCGAGTACGCCCGTACGTCGTGAGCGCGTGTCCACCGCTGACCAGCCCAAAAACATTCTGACCGATATTCAAATGGATAACCTCGCCGTCTCCGACCACTTCATCAAGTCACTGCTATTCGCATTTTTCTTCAGCGCCGTGGCGATCTTCGTGCTTCAAATGACGGGTCTCATCGACCCGGACCACATCATAGGCCGCGAAGGTGTCGCATGGCTTGTCGCGACTACTGTTTGCACACTCGAACCAGTTCTGCGTCACCAAGGCATCCTGAAGGGTGGCATCGAAAGCAGCATCGCTGAATTCACCAAAGCCAGCGCGCTCGGACGTCTGATCGGCGCACCGGCAGGTTGTGCGTTTGCTTGGGCGATGACGATTGTCGGGTCGTAAGCTTCGTTTTTGTGCAGAGTTGCAAAATGTCGTCAAGGATTCCAAATTAAACCGTGAATGAGTCAACGGCTTATTCGAGAAGCCGTTAAACACACGACCGCTACCAGGTCGCTACTCAATCACGGCTTTATTCACGGAGTACAGACGATGAACAAGCAGATCACCATTGCCGCCTTCGCAGGGCTGTTTTCGCTGGGTGCGTTCGCACAGGCATCCGCACCCGCTGCTGCGCCCGCACAGGAGCAGACCGCTGCTCCGGCCGACGCAGCGTCCACTGTCAAGCATCACCACAAGCATCACAAGAATCATAAGCACCATGCGTCGGCAACCGCCGAGGCGTCGGCGGCTGTGCCCGCCTCCGAGCCGGTCATGAAGCCGTAAATGGCTCTGCGGTCCGCGTCCGGGCTTCGCTAATCGGGGAACACCATGTATCTGCGCGCTCAATCTCGCTGGCGGCTTCTGCTGCTTTGCGCCACGCTGACACCGTTCACTGGGTGCGTGAGCACGCATCGCCCGGTTGCTTCGGACGAGGCCGCCACGTCGAGCGCCGTTTCCATGCCGAGCATCGCTTCTGCTCCGCTGGAAGCGGAAGCACCGCTACCGCTGGCTGTTGAAGCGGGCTCTTACTGCGTCAACGCCGGCGACACATTGGATAGCATTGCGAAGTCGTTCGGGCGCGCTCCGGCGTCGGTTGCGCGCTGGAACAAGATGTCGGTGACCGACGCGGTTTCCGTGGGGCAGGTGCTGCGCGTGGCGCCGCCGGCGAGCGGTGCGTCTAAACCCGCTGTAGGAGCGGTCAGCAAACCTGCAACAGCAGCGAAGCCAAGCGCGGCTTCGACTGCTGTCGAGACCAGTCGCTTCAAATGGCCCGCCCCAGGTCCGGTCAACGCGAAATTCGCCACAGGCCGTTCCAAGGGTGTCGAACTAGGCGGCCGTCTGGGGGAGCCGGTCAAGGCCGCCGAAGGGGGGCGGGTGGTGTACGCGGGAGCGCGCATCAAGGCCTATGGCCGCCTGATCGTCATCAAGCACGATAGCCATTTCGTCACCGCCTACGGCAATAACCGCAAGTTGCTAGTCACGGAAGGCGCCATCGTCAAACAAGGGCAGACCATCGCAGAGATGGGCGCGGACACCAGCGGCAATGCCTCGCTCAAGTTCGAAGTCCGCAAGGATGGCAAGCCGGTCGATCCGTTGGCCTATCTGCCAAAACGGCCCGGCTAATCGCCCGCTCCTGACCGCGACCCCAACGGCTGCTCGCCTTATTACCTGATCGTCGCGCGTCGCAGCGGCGCGCCCGACCTCATCTCATCAGACATCTCTTTTGAATAAGTATCGCTTCTTTCAGAATCTTGGAATTCTGTTGTCCTTAGCGTTGCTGGCGGGCTGTATGCAGCCGCTAGATATTGCCGGGCAGGCTAGCCACGAGTCGCCACGTAACGAACGCACTAGAACAGATATCGCCATGAAGCCGCTCGAGACGGAAGGCTCGCCTCTTGTACCCAGGCCATCGGAGCAGTTGAGCCCGAAGGCCGAGACAGTGCCTTTGCAGGCGGATAGTGGCGACGCGTCGTCCTTCTGGCAATCCGGCTTGGCGTCCTACTATGCAAACAGGTTCCAGGGTAAGCGGACTGCAAGCGGCGAGCGCTACGACTTGCACGCGTTGACTGCAGCACATAGAACGTTGCCGCTGGGTTCCTATGTGCGCGTGACCGCTGTGTCGAGTGCGCGCTCGGTCATCGTGCGGATCAACGACCGGGGACCTTATACGCACGGTCGAGTGATCGACCTGTCATATGCCGCGGCGGCGGCGCTTGATCTGCCACGCACCGGCACCCTGCCTGTCACGATCGAGAGCGTGACAAAGCAGGAGGCCGGTACGTAGTGCTGGTTGACGGGGCTATGTGAGAGAGTGAACGGCGCGCTTAGGCCGGCAGCTTGGCTGCCGCTTCGTCGACCAGGCTGCGAGTCACCGACAACTCTTCGAGCCATGCCTCTGCATAGACAGCGCCGGTTTCGCGTTCGAGGCGTGCGATGGTGGCCGCGCAACGATTCGCGTCTTTCGGCGTCGCGATGAAGTCCTTTACCGATTGACCCGCCTTGAACGCGTCGAACAGCGGCACGCGGATATCGTCCGGCAACGCGCGCGTCCACTGGTACGGCTTGCCGTTGTATGTGAACGACGGCGGCAGCACGCGCTCCTTCTTCGCGGCCGGAATCAGACCGTAGGTGCGCGCGGCTTCGCCGATCTGCTCCGGCGAAAACAGCTCGTCCGGGCTGATGTCGAATTGCTGGATATAGGCTTCCATCGCCTGCATGGCTGCAGCGCGGTCGTCGCGCTTCTGCTGTGCACGGGCCACGATGTCGCGCAGTTCGTCGGCTTCTTCGGTGGTGATCGTGAAGCTCGCCTGCTTCTGCTGGAGTTCGGAAAAACGCTGGAATTCGGAATCGGTCAGAAGTTTCGCCATGAGGTATCGATAGCGCGCGCAGGTGATTGCCCACGCGGCGACATTTTTGAGAGGGTCGCCATTCTAAACCATGCGGACGAGGTGGGCGTCCAGCGAGTCCAGGCGGAAGGGTGGACGGTTGGCGCGCGCTCGGCGCGCCCCTTATGCCCATGAGGCGTTGCGCCGCCTCACCCTTATTGGATCGGAGCGTTCTGCGCCCGGGCGGCCGCTTGTTCCTCAGCGAGCTTTTTGTTCTTCGCCAGATGGCGACCGACGATACATCCACCCACTGCACCGACGACTGCATGATGACCCGCATAGTGGCCCGCGACGCCGCCGACCACGGCGCCCTTCAGGCAGCCCGCCGCGGAAGCCGAACCGGCAAAACCCGCCAGCGCAAGCGCCAGCAAAACGAGAGAACAAAACGATTTCTTCATGGGATAGCTAGCGGGAAGATCTGAAGCGTGAGGCGGGGGGTAAGACACCTCATCCTGCGTCCGGCGCCAACGGGCGCGAACGCAGGATGGTCGGCGGTGATGCTTTACTGGCAAGCCTTGCCGGCGTCAGGGCGGTAGCCCTTGGCCTTCGCGTCGGCTTCGCTCATGTACGAGCCGTGCTTGGTTGTGCCGTAGTACTTGTCGCCTTGGCAGTGGTAGACCTTGGTGCTGGTGTTGACCCACACCTGGCCGGGACCGCCGCCGGGTGCTACTGCCTTGGCGCTGCTGGCCGCTGCCGGCGCCTTGGCGGGTGCTGCGGCAGGCGTTGCAGCCGGTGCCGATGCTGCTGCGGCCGGAGCGGATGCCGCACCTGCAGCGGTCGATGCGCCGTACCACGTCTTGACACCCTTATGACCCTTGCAGGCACCCTTCTTCGTCGCGCCTGAGTAGAACGAGCCGTCCTTGCAGAGGCCCGTCGTACCGGCCGGTGCGCTGGCGGGAACCTGCGCATAGCTCGCCGTTGCTGCGAGCAGGCCGGCCACTGCGGCCATGGAGAGAATGAGCTTTTTCATCGTATTGATCCTATGGACCTGCCGCGGCGAGGCCGCGTTCATCGGTGGACGCAAACCAAACGGCAACCTGGGAGGCCGTGCGGCTCGCGATTCTTGTGCGCGCAAGATGCGCGCCCCTGATAAACGCGCCAGACCCCGGTTCGGCTGACGAGCCGACCATCTCGAATTGTCAAATATTGCAATCCCGGACCCGCGGACGTCGGCGGCTAGCTTGCACCCTCGTGAAACATGGACAACGCCTCCACGGTTTCGCGCAGCAGCGCGGTCGCGGCTTCCAGCGTCGGCGCGACGTATTCGTCGATGCGTTTGAGATACGGGCAGGTCATCACGGCAATCGCCTGTCCGGACGGTCCGAGGAGCGGGAAGGTCAGATCGGTGACCCCGAAGGTCTGCTGGCTGTCTTTCTGCGAATACCCCTTCTTCCGAATCTGCTCGCAGGTCTGCTCCAGCGCCTCGCGGTCGATGGTGACTTCGCCTTTCACCTTGGTATGTTCGGCAAGCATGTAGGCGCGCTGCTCCGCGCTTTGAAACGCCAGCATGACGCGGCCCGAGCCGGTATCGATCAAGCCCACCCGCGAGCCCAGCCGCACCGACATGCCCCATGTGCCCGGTCCGTCGACCTGCGCAATCACCAGCAGGTTGCCGCGGTCGTAGACCACGAGGTGACACGACTGTTCGGCCGTATCCGCGAAACGCTGCATCAGCGGTAGCGCCTCGGAGATCAACCGGTTCATCGGCGGGTGCCGGTGCGCCAGCGCGTAAAGCTTCAGGCTCAGCGAATAGCGATCGCCCGCGGCTGAGCGCACTACATATTGACGCGCCACCAGCCGCTCGAGCATCCGGTACATCTCACTGGCGTTGCGCCCGAGCAGCTTGGTGATCTCGGCGCGCGTCAGCCCCTCTTTCTGCTCGGCGAGCAGTTCGAGGATATCCAGACCTTTGTCCAGCGCTGGCGCGCGGTATCGGTCATCGTCTTTTTCTTCGGCATCCATCATGAGTGGGTTCCCAATGTGCAGCGCTCATTGTTATCCGGCGCGTGAGTGTAGAGCGTAGCGGGTGAACGCGGCCAGGGAAAACACGGACGGTTGCAGCAGTGCATATTGCTTGACTTCGAAAAGTTCGTATATGAATAATACGTTCATTGGTGAATTGACACGCGCCAATATTCATAAGAAAGCGCAGGACGACGTTCCGGTTCCTCGGGGAGCACGGTTCAGGTAGTTCAATAACGCATGGGATCGGAGTAAGCGCTAAAGCGCCAACTCCGATCGACAGGAGACAAGCAATGACTTTCGTAAAGGGGTCGTCTGCGACCCGTCGCTGCATTCAGCGCGCGCTATCGGTGGGGGTTGCCGCCGCATGCGTGGCCGGCCTCGTGACGAGCGGCTCTGCCCGCGCCGCCGAAACCGGCAAGATCGGCCTCGATCTGCCGCTTCTCACTTCGCCGTTCTGGCAGTCGTACAACAACTACCTGCCGGTGTATGCGAAGCAGATGGGCCTCGATATCCTCGCGCCCGTCAATTCCAACGGTGACCCTGCGCAGCAGATCACCGACATGAACAACATCCTCAACCTCGGTGCGAAGGGCATCGTGGTGGGGCCGCTGGATTCGGCCGCGATCAGCCGCGCGCTTGATTCTGCCTCCACGAAGGATGTGCCGGTGGTGGCCGTGGACGTCGCGCCGACGCAAGGCAAGGTGGCGATGGTGGTGCGCGCCGACAACCATGCGTATGGCGAGATGGCCTGCAAGTACATCGGCGAGCACGTGAAGTCCGGCAAGGTCGTGCAGATCATGGGCGATCTGGCGTCGGTGAACGGGCGTGACCGTTCGGAAGCGTTCCGCGCCTGCCTGAAGCACTATCCGACGCTCTCGCTGCTGGAGATCCCGGCGGCGTGGAAGGGCGATGTCGCGGCGACCGCGCTGGACAGCCTGCTGACGGCGAACCCGGACGTGAAGGCGATCTATATGCAAGCGGGCGGGGTTTATCTGTCGCCGACGCTGCAGACGCTGCGCCGCAAGCAGATGCTGTTCCCGGTGGGCGATCCGAAACACGTGGTGATCGTCAGCAACGACGGCATTCCGCAGGAATTCGACGCGATTCGCAAGGGCGAGATCGACGCCACTGTGTCGCAGCCGGCTGACCTGTACGCGAAGTATGGCCTTTATTACATCAAGGCCGCGCTCGCTGGGCAGACCTTCAAACCGGGCCCGACCGATCACGGCAGCACGATCATCCAGATCGCGCCGGGCATGCTGGAAGACCAGTTGCCTGCGCCGCTCGTGACGAAGGCGAATGTCGACGACAAGAATCTGTGGGGCAACACCGTCAAATGAGCGAGTCCATGCACACGCCTGGCGATGCGGCAGCCCCTGCAGTGGTCCCACCCCTCACGGGAGCTTCCTTCGGGGCGCAGGGACTTTCCCCGGTGGTTGAAGCGCAGGAGGTCACCAAGCGCTTCGGCTCCTACGCCGCATTGAACGACGTGAGCATCCGCGTGATGCCCGGCGAGTCGCATGCACTCGTCGGGCGTAACGGGGCCGGCAAATCGACATTGGTGTCGATTCTCACCGGCCTGCGCAAGCCGGACACCGGCGAGGTGCGTTTCGGCGGCGTCGCCGCGCCGTCGCTCGCGGACCGTGACGCATGGCGCGAACGGGTGGCCTGCGTCTATCAACATTCCACCATCATCCGCGATCTCACCGTCGCGGAGAATCTGTTCATCAATCGCCAGCCTGAACGGCGCGGCATGATCGACTGGCAGGCCATGCGCCGCGATGCGCGCGAGCTGCTCGATCACTGGAAGATCGACGTGCGCGAAAACGCGCGTGCCGGCAACCTGAGCGTCGAGGCGCGGCAGTTGGTGGAGATTGCGCGGGCGCTGTCGTATGGCGCGCGCTTCATCATTCTCGACGAACCGACCGCCCAACTCGACGGCGATGAAATCAAACGGCTGTTTCGCCGCATCACGGAGTTGCAGCGTGAAGGCGTGACGTTTCTGTTTATCTCGCACCACCTGCAGGAGGTGTACGAGATCTGCCAGGCGGTGACGGTGCTGCGCGATGCGCGGCATATCGTCAGCGCGCCGGTATCCGAGTTGCCGCGCGAGCAGTTGATCGAAGCGATGACCGGCGAGCGTGGCGGCCTTGCGGTTGCGGACGCCGCTGCACGTGCGCCGCTGCCGGCCGATACGACAGTGGCGCTGGAAGTCGCCGGTTTGGGCGGCGCGGACTATCAGGACGTGTCGTTCGCCGTCAAACGCGGCGAGGTAATCGGCTTGACGGGCGCGACCAGCAGCGGCCGAACCAGCGTTGCGGAAGCAATTGCGGGCCTGCGCTCACCAACACGCGGCGATATTCGCGTAGCCGGTAAATCCTTGCCATCTGGCGATGTGCCGGCAGCGTTGGCAGCCGGGATCGGTTGCGTGCCGAAAGACCGGCATCACGAAGGCTTAGTGCTGACGCAGTCGGTGGCGGAAAACGCGTCGATGACGATCACGCGTCTGCTCGGCAAGTTTGGCCTCACGTCCCCTGCGAAGAAGAACGCGTTCGGCCAGAAGATGATCGACGCGCTCGGTATCGTGGCGCCCGGTCCCGAACACGTCGTATCAGGACTGTCCGGCGGCAACCAGCAAAAGGTCGTGATGGCGCGCGCGCTGGCGACCGATCCGAACGTGCTCGTGCTGATCGACCCCACGGCCGGCGTCGACGTTAAATCAAAAGAGGCGCTGCTGTCCGTCGTTGACCGCGTGCGCGAAGAAGGCAAGGCGGTGCTCGTCGTCTCCGGCGAACTCGACGACCTGCGCACCTGTGACCGTGTGCTGGTCATGTTCCGTGGCCGCGTCGCGGCCGAATTTCCAGCGGGTTGGCAGGACCACGACCTGATCGCATCCGTTGAAGGAGTCAGTCTCCATGAAGAATAGTGTGCCAAGCGCTGCATTCGGCGCGGCTCAAGGACCGGCTGGCGCGCCCGCTCCAGGCGGCCGCAAGGTACGGATCGAATTCGCCCGGTTGCGCGATCTCGCGTTGCTGCCCGCGCTGGCGCTCTTGCTCGTGATCGGCGCGTTTGTGAGCCCGAGCTTTCTGACCAAAGCGAATCTGATCAGCGTGCTCGGCGCTTCGGCGGCGCTTGCACTGGTCGTGCTTGCGGAATCGCTGATCGTGCTGACCGGCAAGTTCGACCTGTCGCTCGAATCGACGGTGGGGATTGCACCCGCGGTCGGCGCGATGCTCGTGATGCCGGCGGCGTCGGCGGGTTTCGGCTGGCAATGGCCGGCTGCGGCAGGCTTGCTGGCGATCCTCGTGGTCGGCGCGGTGATCGGGTTCATCAACGGCTTTCTGGTGGTCCGCTTACGGCTGAACGCGTTCATCGTCACGCTCGCCATGCTGATCGTGCTGCGCGGCATGCTGGTGGGCGCAACGAAGGGCGGCACGCTGTTCGATATGCCGCCGTCGTTCTTCACGCTCGCCACGACGATCGTGCTTGGCCTGCCGCTGTCGGTGTGGCTTGCTGCGGTGGCATTCGCGGTGGCCGCTTTTATGCTGCGCTACCATCGGATTGGGCGCGCCCTCTACGCAATTGGCGGCAATCCGGAAGCGGCGCGCGCCGCCGGGATTCGCGTCGAACGCATTACGTGGGGCGTATTTGTGCTCGGTAGCGTGCTGGCGTCGATTGGCGGCTTGATCGTGACGGGCTACGTGGGTGCGATCAATGCGAACCAGGGTAACGGCATGATCTTTACGGTGTTCGCGGCGGCGGTGATCGGCGGCATTTCGCTCGATGGTGGCAAGGGCACGATGCTTGGCGCGCTGTCCGGTGTGTTGCTGCTCGGCGTGGTGCAAAACCTGCTGACGCTGGCACAAGTACCGTCGTTCTGGATTCAGGCCATCTACGGCGCGATCATTCTTGGCTCGCTGATGGTGGCGCGTCTCGCGAGCGGCGAAGGCCAGAACTGACCCGCACGTTCACGGAGATCTATCTTGAGCAGCCCACCGAACACCGATGTCCGCCTGATCCTGCTGAGCCCGCAGGACAACTGCCTGATTGCGGCGGCGCGGCTCGAAGCCGGCACTGAGTTGGAGATCGAAGGCGAGCGGGTCACGCTCGCCAAGACCATCGATCTCGGCCACAAGGTTGCGCGCGGCGCGCTGGCGAAGGACGACAAAGTGCTGCGCTACGGCGCGGTCATCGGCCATGTGACCGAAGCCGTTGCGCGTGGCGAGCATCTGCATACCCACAACCTCGAAAGCGATTACCTGCCGACGTACACCCACGACGCAGGCCACGAATTCGTGCATCATTGACGCGGTGTGATACCGCGCTGGAACGATCATGACTGACACTTCCGCAGCAACGGTTTCCTCATTGACCGGGCCGCAGCCGATGCTACAAGGCTACCTGCGCAGCGACGGCCGCAAGGGTATCCGCAACGTGGTCGCGGTCGCGTATCTCGTCGAATGCGCGCATCACGTTGCGCGGGAAATCGTCACACAGTTTCGTGAGCCGCTGGATGCTTTCGATGATCCAACGGTCGAGCGTGACCCGGCCGTGCACCTGATTGGTTTTCCCGGCTGCTATCCAAATAGCTACGCGGAAAAGATGCTCAAGCAGCTCACCACCCATCCGAATGTGGGCGCCGTGCTGTTCGTGTCGCTCGGCTGCGAGAGTATGAACAAGCACTACCTCGTAGACGTGGTGCGGGCAACCGGCCGACCGGTCGAAGTCCTGACGATCCAGGAAAAAGGCGGTACGCGCAGCACGATTCAATACGGCGTCGACTGGGTGCGCGGCGCGCGCCAGCAATTGGCGGCGCAACAACGCGTGCCGATGGGGCTCGACGAACTGGTGATCGGCACGATCTGCGGCGGCTCGGACGGCACCAGCGGCATCACCGCGAATCCCGCGGTGGGCCGCGCGTTCGATCACTTTATCGAGGCCGGTGCGAGCTGCATTTTCGAAGAGACCGGCGAACTGGTCGGCTGCGAGTTCCATATGAAAACCCGCGCGGCGCGGCCGGAACTGGGCGATGAGATCGTCGCGTGCGTCGCCAAGGCGGCGCGCTATTACTCGATTCTCGGTCACGGCAGTTTTGCTGTGGGCAATGCGGATGGCGGTCTGACGACGCAGGAAGAGAAGTCGCTCGGAGCGTATGCGAAGAGCGGAGCGTCGCCGATTGCCGGCATCATCAAACCGGGTGACGTCCCTCCGACCGGCGGGCTCTATCTGCTCGACGTCGTGCCGGATGGCGAACCGCGCTTCGGCTTTCCCAACATTAGCGACAATGCGGAAATTGGCGAGCTGATCGCCTGCGGCGCGCATGTGATCCTGTTCACAACCGGGCGCGGCTCGGTGGTGGGTTCGGCGATCTCGCCAGTGATCAAGGTGTGCGCGAATCCTGCCACCTATCGCAACCTCGCCGGCGACATGGATGTCGATGCCGGCCGGATTCTCGAAGGCCGCGGCACGCTGGAAGAAGTGGGCCGCGAAGTGTTCGAACAAACGGTGGCCGTGGCGCAAGGCGCAGCATCGAAGTCCGAGACGCTTGGCCACCAGGAGTTTATTCTGACGTATAAGAGCTTCGAACCGGTTGGCCCGGCGTGCTTGCCGTCGAGCGCGGTGCCGGCGCATCGGGTGGTCGAGATCGCACAGCATTGACCGGGGCCGTGGCGCGAGGGCGCTGCGGCACTGCAACACTCTGGCACGGGCGGCGTCAGACCGCTCGGCGAATGGCGCTTGCGTCGTCGGCTACGCTGAACGTATGGGCCCGTCGCACGTCACCGCATGAATTCTTGGAGACTCCAGCATGACAGGCGCAGTTGATTCAAAGGTCGCAAAGCTTCGCCCGCTCGGCCGGCGCGGGCTGCAGGTGACGGGGCTGGGGCTCGGCACCGCGCCGCTTGGTGGGCTCTATCACGATCTGTCGGACGAAGAAGCGTTCAATACGGTCGCCGCCGCGTGGGACGCGGGGGTGCGCTTCTTCGATACCGCGCCACACTACGGTCATACGAAGGCCGAACATCGGCTAGGCGATGCACTACGCCGCTATCCCCGCGACCAATACGTGCTCTCCACCAAAGCCGGCCGCCGGTTTGTGCCACGCACCACGCCGTACGACGGCAGTGAAGGCTGGCAAAACCCATTGCCGTTCCAGGCGATCTACGATTACACCCACGACGGCATCCTGCGGTCGTTCGAGGACAGCCAGCAGCGCCTGGGCATCGTCGAGATCGACATCCTGCTGATTCACGATATTGGCCGCGTGACGCACGGCGATAAGAATCCGTTCTACTGGCAGCAACTGACCGAAGGCGGCGGTTTTCGCGCGCTCGACGAATTGCGCTCATCTGGCCTCGTCAAGGCAGTGGGTCTTGGCGTCAACGAAGGCGCGGCGATTCTGGAGGTGTTGGCCGAGTTCGATATCGACTGCGCGTTGCTGGCCGGTCGCTATACACTGCTGGAGCAGGCCACGCTCGACGACCTGCTGCCCGCGTGCGAAGCGCGCGGCGTCGGCATCATGCTAGGCGGGGCGTTCAACTCGGGCATCCTGGCGCGCGGTGTGCGAGGGGATCTCAAGTTCAACTACGGCGCCGCGCCGCAAGAAGTGATCGAACGCGTGGCCAGGCTGGAGGCCGTATGCCGCGTGCACGATGTACCGCTGGCCGCGGCGGCGTTGCAGTTTCCCTATGCCCATCCGGCCATTGCAACGGTGCTGACCGGTGCGCGCAGTGCTGAAGAGTTGCGCCAGAACGCCGCCTCGTTCGAACGCCCGATTCCCGCTGAACTATGGACGGCATTGCGCGATAGAGGTCTGCTGGATCTGCGAGCGCCCGTGCCGGAGGATTGACCGATCATGCACATCGATGCCCACCAGCACTACTGGGACCCGGCTCGCGGCGATTACGGCTGGCTTACCCCGGAACTGAAAACGCTATACCGGACCTTCGGCCCCGCGGACCTGGCTCCGCTGCGCGAGCGGGCAGGCGTGCAACGGACGGTGGTGGTGCAGGCGGCGTCGACCGTCGAGGAAACCCGCTATTTGCTGGATCTAGCGCGCGATGAACCGTCGATTGCAGGTGTGGTGGGATGGGTGCCGATGCTGCTGCGCGATGCCCCCGCCTTGATCGCCGAACTCGCACGCGATCCGAAATTCAAGGGCCTGCGGCCGATGCTGCAGGATCTGCCCGACGATACCTGGATCGCCAATCCCGACTTGACGCCCGCCGTCGAAGCGTTGATCGAGCTCGATCTGGCCTTCGATGCGCTGATCTACACGCGTCACGTCGACGCCTTCGAAACCTTCGCAACGCGCTTTCCCAAACTGCGCATCGTTGTCGATCACGGGGCGAAACCGCCCATCCGTGATGGGATGCGCGGCTGGCAGAGCTGGGCGGACGGCATCACGCGCCTCGCGCGCCTGCCGCATGTGCATTGCAAGCTGTCGGGACTCGCCACCGAGGCCTCGCTTGACTGGACTGAGGCGACCTTGCAGCCGTACGTCGATCATCTGCTGCAGTCGTTCGGCCCGTCCCGTCTGATGTGGGGCAGCGACTGGCCGGTGCTGAACCTGAACGGTGACTATCTGCTGTGGCATTCGGTAGCCAATACCCTGCTCGCCGGACTGTCCGATGTGGAGCGCGAAGCGGTGTTCGGCGCCAACGCTACTGCGTTCTACCGTTTGTGAAAACCACTCAACAGGAGACATAGATGACCCAAAGACTGGCCGGGAAGACGGCCCTGATTACTGCCGCCGGACAAGGTATCGGTCTCGCCACCGCAGAGCTGTTCGCACGTGAAGGGGCGCGGGTGATTGCGACCGATATCAAGATCGATTCGCTCGCCGGCAAGCCCGTCGAGGCGCGCAAGCTCGACGTGCGCGACAGCGCCGCGATCAACGCGCTCGCCGCCGAACTGGGCGCGATCGATGTGCTGTTCAACTGTGCCGGCTTTGTTCACGCCGGTTCGATTCTCGAAGCCACGGAAGAAGACTGGGACTTCGCCTTCGATCTGAACGCGAAAGCGATGTACCGCACAATCCGCGCGTTCCTGCCCGGCATGCTCGAAAAGGGCGGCGGTTCGATCATCAATATGTCGTCGGCGGCGTCGAGCGTGAAGGGCGTGCCGAACCGCTTCGTGTACAGCGCCTCGAAAGCGGCCGTGATCGGTTTGACCAAGGCCGTCGCTGCAGACTTCATCACACGTGGTGTACGCTGTAACGCGATCTGCCCGGGCACGGTGGCTTCGCCATCGCTCGAACAGCGGATTGCGGCGCAAGCTCAGGCGCAAGGCGCAACTATTGACGCGGTGCAGGCGGCTTTCGTCGCCCGCCAGCCAATGGGCCGTATCGGCAAGCCGGAAGAGATCGCGGCGCTGGCGCTGTATCTCGCCTCCGACGAGTCGGCCTTCACCACGGGCCATGCGCACGTGATCGATGGCGGCTGGTCGAACTAGGCAGCCGCATGCGGCTCGCTGGCGGGGCGTCTGCCGGCAGCAAGCCGCGCCGGTTTTTTTACTGAACACTCTGGATAGATAGGGACGTGCAACGATGAAACTGCTTCGTTATGGACCGAAAGGTCAGGAAAAGCCCGGCTTGATCGACGCGCAAGGCAAGATTCGCGATCTGTCGAATGTAGTGGCCGATATCAACGGCGACACGCTGACGGATGCTGCGCTCGCTAAACTGCGCGCCGTCGATCCGGCTTCGTTGCCCTTGGTCGAAGGCAATCCGCGCCTTGGGCCGTGCGTCGGCAAGATCGGCAAGTTCATCTGCATCGGTTTGAACTACGCGGACCACGCGGCAGAGTCGAATTTGCCGGTGCCCACCGAGCCGGTGGTGTTCAACAAGTGGAATAGCGCAGTCAGTGGCCCGAACGACGACATCGAGATTCCGCGCGGCTCGAAGAAGACCGACTGGGAAGTCGAACTGGGCGTGGTGATCGGCAAGCCTGCCAAGTACATCGACGAAGCCAACGCGCTCGACTACGTGGCCGGTTACTGCGTGATCAACGACGTCTCCGAGCGCGAATGGCAGATCGAGCGCGGCGGCACGTGGGACAAGGGCAAGGGCTTCGATACCTTCGGCCCGGTCGGCCCATGGGTGGTTACGCGCGATGAAGTGGCCGATCCGCAGAACCTGAACCTGTGGCTTGAGGTGGACGGCCATCGTTATCAGAATGGCTCGACCAAGACGATGGTGTTCACCGTTGCGAAACTCGTGTCGTATCTGTCGCAGTGCATGAGCCTGCAACCGGGCGACGTGATTTCGACCGGTACGCCGCCGGGCGTCGGCATGGGTGTAAAGCCGAATCCGGTGTATCTGAAGCCGGGTCAGACAGTTCGCCTCGGTATCGAAGGCCTCGGCGAGCAGCAGCAGAAGACTTACGCTGCGGAGTAATGCCTCAATTGGGCCTCAATTGGTCGGCACGGTTTCTCCGCCGTCGCCGATCCGGTTGATGGTTCCTTGCGCGACCGCGACGAGCCGCTCGCGATCGCCATCCATCACAAAGATATTGCACTGACAGGTCGCCTGATGCCGCCCGGCATAGACGACCTGCGCCCGCGCTACCAGCATGCCGTTCATTGCTGGCCGCAGATAGTTGATCTTGTATTCGCCCGTGACGACCCGTGGTCCGAGCGCGAGCGCCCCGGCGAAGGTGAGCGCATTGTCGGCCAGATAACTGATCACTCCCCCGTGGACGAAGCCGTGTTGTTGCCGTAGCTCATCGCGAATCGGCAGGCAGAGCGTCAGCTC
Source organism: Paraburkholderia phenazinium (assembly GCF_900100735.1). Lineage (GTDB taxonomy): Bacteria > Pseudomonadota > Gammaproteobacteria > Burkholderiales > Burkholderiaceae > Paraburkholderia > Paraburkholderia phenazinia. The sequence goes on from NZ_FNCJ01000001.1 coordinate 825,251, forward strand.
GTTGGTGCTCGTGTGCATCAGTTCGGCACCGAGCAACATGCTGAACGGCTGAGCGTGGAGTGCGCCGCGCGCCCGGTCCAGTAAATCTGTCATCGTCGAATCCTTCGGGCGATGCCCGTGGTGGCGTCCCTACCCACTCTAGGAAGTGCTTCCGCGCCGCGTCAAGGTGAATCGCAAAAATGACGTCCAGATTATTGTGTAAAACAATGTCAATAGAGGCATTGCGCGACGAAAGAGCACGTAAGACGGCTTTTCGCTGCGTTTTGCTCAAGAGAACGTTTGCGTTGCCGTAAACATCGTCGTAGCTCCCCCGTCATTTATTGCAACTCAGGTGTTCACGATGTTTAGCAAGATCAAGGTCGCATCCGGCCTGCTGTGTGTTTTGGCCGCTTTCTGCTTGCTGCAGCTTGTGACGGAAGGATTGGGCTTCTGGTCGCTGACGCGGACCCACGACGACGTCGGCGATCTGTCGAATGTCGCGTTGAAGCAGGTCGACGCGGTGAACCGCACCACCCAGGCGATGATGGACGCGCGTATCAATCTGTCGCGTGCCGGCACGCGGATGGTGAAGGGCGGCGCCGAGCCGACCGACATCGTTCAGCATGCTCGCGACCAGTTGGCGGTGGCGGACCAGTCGTTCAGCGCCTTCACCAACGCCCCCAAGATCAACGACGACAACAGCGCCCGTGCCGCTGCGTTGGCCGAGCGCTATCAGAAGCTGCACTCGGCGTTGGGCGAGCTGGCGCAGGACCTCGATTCCGGCAACATCCAGGCTTTCCTCGACCAGCCGACCCAATCGTTCCAGGACGCTTACCTTGCCGAGTTGCACAATTTCGTGCAGTACGGCGACGCCGCGAGCCGGGCATCGCTCGATTCGATCGACAGCCGCCTTGCGCTGTTCCGCAGCGTCGGCGCGGTGATTCTGCTGTTGCTGATGGCGGGCACGGTGGGCGTGTACGTGGCGCTCAAACGCGGCGTAGTAGCGCCGCTCGAAGAAGCGGGCCGCCATTTCGACCGGATTGCCCAAGGCCGCTTGGATCAGGCGATCGCCTCGCGCGGCACCAACGAGATCGGCCATCTGTTTTCCGGGCTGGCGCGGATGCAGGCAAGCGTCGCGCGCACGGTGAAGACGGTGCGCGAATCAGCCGATTCGATCCACCTCGGTGCAGACGAAATTGCCACCGGCAACGCGGATCTGTCGGCGCGCACGGAGAACCAGGCTGCCTCGCTGGAAGAGACCGCTTCGAGCATGGAAGAGCTGACGGCGACCGTGCGGCAGAATGCCGATCACGCCCGCGAAGCCAATGCGCTGGCGCAGACCGCCTTGGACGCCACCTCGCGCGGCACTGATGTGGTCAACCAGGTGGTCGACAAGATGCATGGGATCGCGCAAAGCTCGGACAAGATTGCGGAAATCATCTCGGTGATCGACGGCATTGCGTTTCAGACCAACATCCTCGCGCTGAACGCGGCGGTCGAAGCAGCACGGGCTGGTGAGCAAGGCCGCGGCTTCGCGGTGGTGGCGGGCGAAGTGCGCGGGCTGGCCCAGCGCAGCGCGCAGTCGGCCAAGGAAATCAAGACGCTGATCAGCGAGTCGGTCACGGAAATCAAGGGCGGCTCGACGCTCGTCGAGCACGCGGGCGACGCGATGCGCAACGTCTCGGCGTCGATTTCGCGCGTCACTCAGATGATGGCGGAGATCAGCGCGTCGTCGCTCGAGCAGAGCACGGGCATCGAGCAGGTCAATCAGGCGGTGGTGCAGATGGACGAGATGACGCAGCAAAACGCGGCGCTCGTTGAACAAGCCGCAGCGGCTGCGGCCTCGTTGCATCAACAGACCCAGCAGTTGAAGGAAGCGGTGTCAGTGTTCGAGATTTCCGATGTTGTGCTGAGGACGCAGCACTTCGGCGCCGTACAGGCGCATGAGCAGGAGTTTTCGTTCGGGGCGGCGTAGGCCGGTCTAGACGCTTTTTCTCATCGGGACATAGCAAGGCCCGCGAACCGAACGGTTTCGCGGGCCTTGTTCTTTGTGGTGCGGTGAGCCTGTTTGTTGGGCCGAGCTGACCTGACCTGACTTGGTTCGGCTACCTCAATGCCATGGCTGTCCGCTCACTTACCAGGAGCTGCGCGCCCCGCTTAGGCTGGCAGCGCGGCATACGCGGTGGCGAGATGGTATGGCGTCGTCGACGGCATGTCGGCGCGCGACACCTCGCCCGCAGCCGTCTTGCATTCGTACCACCCCTTCGCGTGCAGGAAGCGCTGCTGGAAGCGCTCGATCTGCCCGGGCAAGATAGCGCGCGCTGCAGCGTCGTCGCGCGTGGCGAGGGCGCGCAGATATTCGCTTTGTGCCCAGATCCGCTGCGTGGCGTCCTTGACGCCGCCGGCTTCGTCGAGCGAGGCGCAGACCCCGCCCGTCAGCGGATCGACGCCATGTTGCTGCGCGAAGTCGAACGCCCGCGACAGCGCATCGTCGAGCCCCGAGCCGTCCAGCAGTGCGCCTGCCTGCTTGACCAGCCAGAACCATTCGAACTGATGGCCCGGTTCGAGACGATTATCGTCTGCCCCCAGCGGCAACTCCGCGATACAGCCCGTGGGCGCATGCACGAAGGTGCGTTCTATGGCGCCGGCCAGCTTGCCCAAGGCGGTATCGAACGCGCTATCGCCGGTCGCGGCGCGGGCCGCGAGCCAGGCTTCGGTAAGGTGCATCAACGGGTTTTGGATCGGCGTGCCGGTGACAGTCGAGAAACCTGCGTCGAGCGTCGCGTTCAGCAAGCCATGTGGCGCCGCAAAGCGGTCTTCGATCAGCGCCGAGGTGCTATGAACGAGCTCGAGCGCGTCGCGATTGCCGGAGCGCCCGCCATATTCGGCGCAAGCGAACACCAGAAACGCGTGCGTGTAGAGGTCCTTGGTCGTGTCCAGCGGCGTGCCTTGCGCGTCGACGCTATAGAACCATCCGCCGCGCCGCTTGTCCTGAAAGTAGTGCACGAGGGCATCGAACAATACCTGGGCGTGGGCCGTCTCGCCCGCCTGGGAGAACACGAACAACTGCCTCGCGCAGGCCATCGCCCGGTAACGCCCGGCCGGTAGCGGACGGTGGTCGTCGGCGCTGACCGCCTCGTAGGGCAGCTTCAACGCCTGGTTGAAGCCCGGCCCGCGCCAGATCGGCAGAACGACGCGGGCGAAGTGATCGCGCAGCGTGGCGGCGGCAAGGGTGGTCGCGGAGGCGGGTGTGTTCATGCTGTGAAGCTAGCTTGGCTAGGGTCGTAAAAGTGGCAGGCGCCCGGTCTGGCGACGGCGGCGCGCGACCAAGCATAAAGCAAACCGCTGGCGATGGCACGCCGTTGCGCCCTCAAATGCGTTTCCATTGATGTCTGAATAAGGAGGAACAACCGTGCTGGGGAATTTCGAACTCGTCTCGCGTCTAGTATTGGCTGCGGCGCTCGGCAGTGTCATCGGCATCGAGCGGGAGCGTCTTTCGTGGGCTGCCGGACTGCGCACGCATATGTTGGTGTGCGTCGGCTCGGCGCTCATCATGATCGTCTCGGCGTTCGGCTTTGCCGATGTGCTGGGTGCCAAGGATGTCGTGCTCGACCCGTCGCGGATGGCCGCCCAGGTGGTCTCGGGCATCGGCTTTCTGGGCGCGGGCTCGATCCTCATGCGCGGCGAGATCGTACGCGGGCTGACCACTGCGGCCAGCCTCTGGTCGGTGGCGGCGATCGGGTTGGCGGTGGGTGGCGGCATGTACACGGCGTCGATTGCGGCAACCATCATCATTTTGATCATCCTGGCCGGGATCAAGCCGCTCGAACGACGCTTCATCACAGTCAAGCAGCGCCGCCAGGTGACGATGCTGGTCGAACGCGGCGCGCTGACCTTCCATTCGCTGCATGAAGCGCTTGGCGCGGCGAGCCCGCGCGTCAAGCAGTTCGTGATGCAGCAGAGCGACGATGCGCCCGAATACGATGTGGTGATGATCACCTTGCATCGCGTCTCCACGACTGAATACACGGCGATTCGCGACCGCTTGCGGGAATTACCCTGCGTCAAGGAACTGCGCGAGGACGATCCGGCCGTCTAAAACGGCGGATTGGCTTTAGCGGGCGCGCGTGGCCGTGAGACAATGCGGTCTCGAAAAATACTGATGGCATTTTGTAGCGGTAGACGGCGCCCGGTGGCCGGCGACGACCGCTTGATTCTCTATGGCAGATTCCGCAGCATCCCCGCAGTCCCGCACGACCCGCGCCCGCTCGACGAAGCGGCGCGCCAGCACCGTCTCCACTGAGACCGAAAACAAACTGGCACGTGCTGCCCGCTCGGCGCAGCGCCTCGCCCAACTGAGCGGCGCGTCGCGCGACGACAGCACGCTCGATATGTTCCCCGACGATCCCACCCGTGCGACGCTGGAGGCGATGAATATCGATATCCGGCAGGGGACGCTGCACGGCTTTGAATTGCCGGATGTGGTGCTGGCTGCGGTGGGCGCGCCGGTGGGTTTGGATAGTGCCGCGAATGGTTCGTCCGAGGCGCGGGCGGCGCGTCGTGCGCCGCGCGAGAAGGTCGAGGCCGCCTACGCGTCGGTGCCGTTGGCCGGGTTTGAGCGTATCGAGCCGACGAACAACGCGAGCAAGTTGGCCGATGAGCCTTCCAATGCTGCGGGCTTGAGTGGTTCGAGTGGTTCGAGCACCTCGGCGCTCGCAGAGGTGAGCGGCGAGGTGGCGCGAGTCGTTGAGCCGCAGCTTTCGCAACCGGTTGCGCCGACGCTGGTTTCGCCGTCGATGGCGGCAGCGAGTCTCGTGCGCAGCGTGACCGCGCGCCGGCAGGAAACCAACCCAGCGGTCGAACCGGCTGCCACTGGCAAACCTGGCGGCGTGCCGCCCCGGCGGTTCGAGGCGACCAACGCCCAGCCGGCGACGGCTTCGCGCGAGGCGGCTACGGCATTGCCGCGCGGCGAGGCCCCGGACGGCGCGTCGGCTTCTGCTGCTGCGGGACAAGCCAAGCCGCAGATTGATGACGCGGCAGGCGTGGTCAAGGCGTCGGCAATCACCAGTGTGGATCGGGCGGCGGATGCTGCCGCAGCCGTAGCCGCAGCCACGGGGGCTTCGGGGATGGCGGTTGCACCGGCAACGGCTGGGGCGGCCAGAACTGCAACTGCAGCGGCAACCGCGACGGGGGCAACGAAGGCCGCAGCGGGAGCCACGGATGTAAATGCTGCATCGGCAACCGTTGCATCGGCGGCGAAGGCGGCAAACCCAGCAATGGCCTCGACCGCTGGCGCGGCGGTAATTGGAGCAGGCGCACTGAAGGTGCCTACGGTCGCAAACCCAACCGTAGCAACTGCAACCAAGGCGGCGGCGTCCGCAAACGCAACGGCGGCAACGGCTGCAACCGCAACCGGCGCAACCTCAGCGATGGTTGATCCAGTACGCACCACGGCGACCCCGCGCTCGAACGCGGAGTTTGCCGCGCCGCTGCATGAAGCAGCGCCCACCGTCCCCGAACTGGACCGAGCCCGCGCGACGGCGTTCGCTGACACGGTCGATGCGCTGTACGGCGTGATCTCCGACCAGCGCCATGCGGCGACCGATCACTCGCGCCGGATGAAATGGATGTTGTCGATCGTGGTCGGCGCGCTGCTGATGACGGTCGCGATCGGCATCACGCAAACCGTGCTGCTAATGCGTTTGACGCGCGAAACCACCGCGCAGCAACACCGCATCGAGCAGATGATGCAGAACCAGCAGACCGCGATGACGAGCCTGCTCGACGCCCATCTGGCGATGGCGAATACGGCTGCAGCGGCGCCGTCCGCTGCCTCGACGCCGGTTGCTACGTCCCATCAGGCTGCTGCCGCTGCGGCGCCTGCGAGCAAACGCAAAACCCACACGCACGCTCACAAGCCCAAAGCGGCGACCCCTAGCCACTGATCTTACAGAGCTGGCCGGCCGCGCTATCGCAGCGTCGGCGGCCGGGTCAGCCAGCCGTTCCCTCCCTCTATTTCTAACTCTCGACGCACTGTGCCTCGCGGACGCGAAATTCGCGCCCAGCTTGGCTTTCTTGTTGCGATGACGCAACGCAACATCCCGCCCAAGCTATGCGACAACGGACCACATCCAAAAAATGTTGCATTGCACTAGCTTTTTCCTAGGGAAAACCCTATACTTCTTCTTAAGGGAAAACCCTAGCACCAAATTAACCGGGAGTCGCCATGAGCGTTATCTTTGCAATGTTCCAAAAGGTCAGCGACCTCTTTGCGTCGCCCCATCTGCCGATGGATTCTGATTACTCGTACGAAGCGCGTCACCGCGAAGCTGAACGCCAACGCCGCGCGCAGTCGACGCTGTTCGGCATCAAGCTGAGCGACTAAGTCGTCTGACCTTGGCGCGGGGAACCGCGCCGGCTGTGCGCTCTGTCGGGCGCGCGAATGCTGTATTTAAGCCACGGTCTTGCCGTGGCTTTTGTTCGTTTACGACCTGGCTTTTAGACGCTCCGGCGTGCGGCCCGGTCAATCATCATAAGAAAGCGCGCTCGGCGCAGGCCGTTGCCGGATATTTCCACGCCGAAATGAATGTAACGGTGGCTGACAGCCATTACGCATCAAATTTCGCGGACGAGACTTCGTGAAGACGCTGAGAAACCGGCTTTTCCCTAAGGAGCAAGGCCGCTCATCGCGCCCCGAATTTGAAACGTCCTCTTACAAGCGCTCACGTATTTAAGCGATTCGCCCCGTTAAAGTGGGTTTCAGGCGTACGGCACTGGACGTCCCGGCGATCAGCCAGTCCGGTCCGACACACAACCTTGAACGGGAGGTCACTATGAAAACCTTGAATAAGACATCACGCACAATTCTCGCCACGGTGTTGGCTGGCGGTGCACTGCTGAGCGCAGGTAGCGCATTTGCCCAGGCGGACCGGATCGTCATTTCGGCACCGGGTCCGATCGTTACCTACGGTCAGCCGCACATGATGCCGGTTGGCGTGCAGATTGACATTGGCTGGCACGGCGACCGTTACTGGGACGGCCATCGTTACTGGGAGCACGACGAGTGGATGCGCCACCATCCGCACGATTGGGACCCGCATCACTCCGGCGACCACCGTCCGCCGCCCCCGCACGAGTATTAATGCGGTGGTAGCGGCGCCGACGGCGCTGTCGTAAGGTACGGCGAGGCCGGTCTTCCCGAAAGGGGGACCGGCCTTGTTGCGTTGGGCTCGCAAATTCCCACTCTGCATTATCCTTAAGCACTTTCATCGACGAACCAGCGGGAGAGCAGCTTGGACAAGGCAGTAGTGGGGGTAGTAGGCACGGGCTTGATGGGCGTCGGCATTGCCACGCAGAGCGCACTGCACGGACACAGGACCATCGTCCACGACGTCGACGCTGCGCGTCTCGCCAGCGTGGCGCCGAAGGCGGAAGCGGTGCTCGACGAACTGATCGACGCCGGCCGGATCGACGCCGCAGCCAAGCGCGCCGCGCTCGCGCGCATCGAAACGCACGCTACGCTCGAACCCATGGCGGACGCGCAATTCATCATCGAAGCGATTCCCGAAGTATTGGAGTCGAAGCACCGCTTATACGCGTCGCTCTCGCAACTGCTTGCCGACGATGCCATTCTCGCCAGCAACACCAGCGGTTTCCCTCCCGATCTATTGGCCGCCTCGTTGCGTGCGAAAGACCGCTTCCTGATCGCGCATTTCTGGAATCCGCCGCATATGATTCCGCTCGTCGAAGTGGTGCCCGGCACGGCGACCGATCCGCGTGTCATCGAGCAGACGGTCGCCTTGATGAGCGCAATCGGCATGGAGCCGGTGGTGCTGGCCAAAGCCATTCCGGGGTTTGTCGGTAACCGCCTGCAGTTCGCCGTGCTGCGCGAAGCGCTGAACATCGTGCGCTCGGGCGCGGCGACGCCGGAGGTGGTCGACCACGTGATGAAGGCTTCGCTCGGACGCCGCTGGGGCATTATTGGCCCGCTCGAAGGCGCGGACCTGGGCGGCCTCGATACCTTCCTCGATATCTCTACCCACCTGATGCCTGAACTGGCAAAAGATGAAGGCGTGCTCGACCTGTTGCGTGAACAAGTCGAAGCAGGACGCGTCGGCGTGCGCAGCGGCGCTGGCTTCTATGATTGGGATGAGGCGCATCTTGCCCAGGTGAGGGAAGGGCGCAAACGGGTGATCAGCCGCGGCTGACAACCAACGTCCTAAACGCGATGCCCGAACACTCAGCGCGCGCTGTGCCCTGCTAACACGACGCGGCGCTGTTCAGGCACACCACCCGCCGCGCACACGCAGATTGGAACGACACAACCCTCTCACGCCCCAAGCCCGCCACCATGAATGACACCTACTTCTACGACCCGGCCAAGGGTCACGGTCTCAAGCACGACCCGTTCAAGGCGATTGTCGCGCCGCGTCTGATCGGCTGGATCTCGACCCGCAGCGCCGCGGGCCATCTCAACCTCGCGCCGTACAGTTTCTTCGGCGCCTTCGCGACCTTTCCGGCCATCATCGGTTTCTGCAGTGAAGGCCACAAGGACAGCATCAGCAACATCGAGGAAACCGGTGAGTTCGTCTGGAACCTCGCCACCAAGCCGCTCGCCGAGCAGATGAATCGCAGCTCCGCACCGGTCGGGCCTGAGGTGGACGAATTCGAACTGGCAGGCCTCACGCCAGCGCCGGGCCGCAGCGTCGCGGTGCCGCACGTCGGCGAATCGCCCGCGGCGCTCGAATGCAAGCTGCTGCAGATCGTGCGCCTGAAGACACTTGATGGCGCGCTGATGGATAACTACCTCGCACTCGGCCAGGTGGTGGGCGTCCATATCCAGAACGCCTATCTCAAGGATGGCCTGTTCGACACGCATGCGGCGCAGCCCATCATGCGCGCGGGCTATCGCGCGGACTATGCGCAGATCGGCGAGATGTTCGAGATGTTCCGCCCGACGGCGTGAGCCGTCGCATCGTCTGAACAGGGTTGCCCACGCTTGATTGAATTTGACAATCGCCCTCGCGAAGCTGGAACGCTTGATGCTTGAAAACGGCGCTTACCGTGCCGTTTTCCCTGCCTCGTTCATCCTTCAGGAGCGCGATCATGTCTACCGAATTCGCCACGCAGTTCTCGCACGTCCGTCCGCAAGACACTTCGTATCAGGACCAGGGGCTGCGCGACTTTTTCCTTTACCGCGATCTCGGCATCGCGCAAGCGACGGGCGGCAAGGTGCTCGCGCAGCTCGTCAAGGCGAACCATGCACCAGAGCAAGGCACCGGCTGGCACCGTCATGAGGCCGATTTCCATATCGTGATCATGCTGAAAGGTTGGGCGCGCTTCATGTACGGCGACAAGGAGACGCTCGTCGCCGCTGGCGATTGCGTGCACCAGGCACCCGGGATTGTTCACTATCTGTTCGATTACTCTGAAGATATGGAGTACATCGAAATAGTTTCACCGGCGGATTTCAAGTCGATCGACGTGGAGGGTCCGTGCGACGTGCCGGCTGTCACGCCGTGGAAAAGCGTGCCGGCTTGAAGCAGGCTCGGCCGCTTCGTCTTAAGCGGCGTTACTGTGTGGCGGCGTGATGACCTCGCCCGTGCCGTTGGATGAGGTGTTGGCCGCAGCACCCGCCGTCACAGCCGATGCGGCCGGCGCCGCTATGGGGGCGGCCGCCACCGCCACCGGCCGGATCGCCTGAGCACGTGAACCGACCGATACCGCCCGCGGCTCGTTGTCGTAGATCACAGCCCGCACGCGTGGATAGATATGCCGCTCCCAGCGGTGACCGTTGAACACGCCGTAGTGCCCGACACCAGTCTGCACGTGGTGTGTTTTGAGATAAGGCCGCAGTTTGTCGCACATGTCTTGAGCGGCCAGTGTCTGCCCGACCGCGCAGATATCGTCCTTCTCGCCCTCCACGGTCAGCAGGGCCGTGCGGCGAATCTTCGACGGTTCGATCAGGCGCCCTCCCACGGCCAACTCATGCAGCGGCAGCGCATGCTGCTGGAACACGGTTTCGACGGTTTCCAGATAGAAGTCCGCCGTCAAATCCATCGTGGCGAAATACTCTTCGTAGAAGACCCGAATCGTCTCCGCCTTGGCCGGATCGCCTTTGGCGCGTTCGTAGTGCATGGTTTCGAACGAATCGAGGTGACGGCCGAGGTTCATCGCCATGAACGCGTTCAATTGCACGAAGCCAGGATAGACGCGGCGGTGCGCGCCTGCAAAGCCAATCGGCACCGCGCTGATCAGATTGCGCTCGAACCACTCGATCGGCTTGCTCTTGGCGAGCGCGTTGACCTTGGTCGGGTTGATGCGCGTGTCGAGCGGCCCCGCCATCAACGTCATGCTCGCGGGTTGCGCGGGGTGGTCGTCTGCGGCCATGAGCGAGACCGCCGCGAGGGCGGCGACGGTCGGCTGGCACACCGCCAGCAGATGGGTGCCGGGGCCGATCGCTTCGGTGAAATCGATGATGTGCTGGACGAATTCGTCAAAGCCGAAACGTCCCTGCGAGAGCGGTACGTCGCGCGGGTTATGCCAGTCCGTAATGTAGACGTCGTGCTCGGCGAGCATCGTCTTGACGGTGCCGCGCAGCAGCGTCGCGAAGTGGCCGGACATCGGCGCGATCACCAGCACGCGCGGCTGAGCGGGCGAGATCGCCTTATCCTTGCGGAAATGCAACAGCGAGCAGAACGGCGTGTGCGCGGCCACTTCCTCGACGATCTTGACCGGCTTGCCGTCCACCTCTACCTCATCGAGTCCGAACGGTGGCCGCTGATGCGTGAGTCCCGCCAGCGAAATCAGCTCGCACGAAGCACGCAGCGAGCGGCCGTGCGGCGTTTCGCTGAACGCGGGCCATGCGTTCAGCGAATGATTGATGAGCGCAGCGCCGTGCCGAACCGGTAGCATCAGGTCGGCAATTGCCTGGTAAGCGGGATATGCGAACAGGTTCATAGCCTTCGCACGAATGCCGAAAAGGAAGGAGCCCGAATAGAGGCAATACATGTGCCAACGTTGGAGCGAGCGTTCAACACACGCCCATGCTGGCATAGCATTTGCGCTATTCCTCTCAGGGTGCCGGTTTTGCCGTGATTTGGTGCGCTTACGCACCAGCGCGTGCATGTGACTGTTACGTTACGCCGTGCGGCACGAACGTGCGTCTGCTTCAGGAGGAGATTCGTATGGCGAATACCACGCTTACCATCAGCAGCAAGAATTATTCGTCATGGTCGCTGCGAGGCTGGTTGCTGACGAAGTTCAGCGGGTTGCCTTTCGAAGAGATCGTGATGCCGGTGGACGATCCTGGTGCGCGCGCGGAATTGCTGTTGCTGTCGCCGTCGATTCTGGTGCCGTGTCTGTTCCATGACGGCATTAAGGTCTGGGACACGCTGGCGATTGCCGAGTATCTCAACGAGGTGCAGCCCGACGCCAAACTGTTGCCGGATGACCGGCGTGCGCGGGCGCACTGCCGGGCCATCAGCGGCGAGATGCATTCGGGTTTTGGCTCGCTGCGCTCGGCCTTGCCGATGAACCTGAAGGCGCACTTTCCGGGCTTCAAGGTCTGGGCGCGCGCGCAGTCAGATATTGACCGGATCGTAACGATCTGGCGCGAGTGTCTGGAGCAGTATGGCGGACCTTACCTGTTCGGCGAACGGAGCGCTGCCGATGCCATGTACGCACCGGTGGTGACGCGCTTTGTCACCTACGACGTCAAGCTAGACCCGGATATCGTCGAATACGGGCAGCGCATTCTCGCGCTGCCGGAGATGCAGCAATGGATGGCCGAGGCACAGCAGGAAGTCGACGAGATCGATGAACTGGACGTCGAATTCTGAGCGCGCCGACTTGCTTGACGCTGGCGTCAACCTCGCCGAGTGGTGTCCAGCTTGAATACGCTGACTACCTGCGCGAGCCGCGCGGCCTGATCGCGTAGTTCGGCGGCGGCATGTTCCGCGTTTCCGACAATCGTGGCGTTCTGCTGCGTAGCCTCGCCAATCTGCGTGACGGCGATGTTCACCTGTTCGATGCCGTCGGATTGCTCGCGCGATGCCACGCTGATCTCGCTCATGATGGCGCGCACCTGACCGACGCGTTCAACGATGCTGTGCATCGTCGCGCTCGCTTCCTCGGCAATCTTGAAGCCACCCTGGACGCGCGCTGTCGATTCGCCGATTAGCGCTTCGATCTCCTTCACAGCCGCCGCGCTGCGTTGCGCGAGGGCGCGCACTTCTGACGCCACCACCGCAAAGCCCCGGCCGTGTTCGCCAGCCCGCGCCGCCTCGACGGCGGCATTCAACGCGAGGATGTTGGTCTGAAACGCGATGCCTTCGATCACGCTGGTGATATCCGAGATCTTCTGCGAGGAACGGCTGATCTCGCCCATCGTCGAGACGACGCGCTCCACCGCGCGGCCGCCTTCCATCGCCGCTTCGGAGGCGCTCGTCACGAGCGTATTGGCCTGCGCCGCGTGATCCGCGTTCTGCTGCACGTTCGACGTCATCTGCTCCATGCTCGCCGCGGTTTCTTCGAGGCTGCTCGCTTGCGTGGCGATGCGCGAGGCGATATCGCCGCTGCCGGCGGCGATTTTGGCCGTGCCTTGCGTCATGTCCGACGACGCATTGCGCACCTGGGTCACGATTCTTGCAAGACCTTCGCCGATGCCGTTAATGGCTTGCATCAGGCGGCCGATTTCATCGGCACGCTGGCTGTTGTCGTCCGCGAGCCGCACGCTCAGGTCGCCCGCTGCGAGACGCTCGGACGCCTTCGCTGCGGCCTCTAGCGGACGACTCACGAGGCGTCGCACGGCAATCAGGAACAACACGGCGAACGCGGCCACCAGCGCGAGGCCGATCAGCAGGAAGTGATTGCGGGTGGCCACGACCTCGTCCATCACCTCGTCGCGCGGCGCGACGCCGCCCACCAGCCAGTGCCACTCCGGCACCGTGGTGAACGACACGTATTTGTCGTGCGCGGCGGTCTCGCCAAGCGTTGCGTCGGCCGAGCTGTATTCGAGCTGGCCCTGCTGCATGTCGAGCATTTGCTTGTAGGGGGCGTTGGCATTGTCGGCGGGCTGGCCGGCGGCGGCCGGATGCACGAGGAACTTGCCGCGGTCCGCGCCGTTCGACGCATCGAGCACGAAGTAGTAGCCGCTGTCGCCAATCTTCAGCTCGCGGATACCGTCCTGGACCGACTGGATCTGCGCGCCGACGTCCACACCGACGAAAAGCGCGCCGATCACGCGGCCGTTCGCGTCCGTGATGGGACGGTACTGCGTGATGTAGCGCTTGCCAAATAGCGCGGCAAGACCGGTATAGGGCTTGCCGGCAAGGATCAGCGCGTAAGCGGGGCCCTTGCGGTCGAGCAGGGTGCCGATCGCGCGGCTGCCGTCCTGCTTCTTCAACGACGTGGTGACGCGCACGAAGTCGTCGCCGGTGCGCGCGAACACGGTGGCGATGGCGCCGCTGCTCTGCAGAAACTGGTCGGGAATCGAGAAGTCCATGTTGAGGACTTTGTCGCCGGCCTTGATGGTGGGCGTGGCGACGCCGTTGATATCGACCTTCTGGGTCTCGTCGAGCGTGTAGGTGGCCGGCAGGAGGCTGGCGAACAGGGTCATGGAGCGACCGACTTCGGCGGAAAGCCCCTTGTCGAACAGGGCGATCATCGCGGCGATCGAGCGGTCTTTTTCGGCAATTCGAGCCAGCACCTGCTCGCTGACCTGCGCGCCGGCCGAGCGGGTGAGGGCCCAGGTGAAGGCGGCGAAGATCAGCGCCACTAGCGCGCACGAAAGCATGGCGAGCCTGGCGCCGACGCTGGCGCGACGCAAAGAGAGAAATTCCATGGGGTTTCTGCGCGTAAGGATGAGGGAGGGGGCGCGTTCCGTGCGTTGTCGCGGAATGCGCCACGAATCGTTTTACGGCAGATGGGGTGAATTCTTGAGGTTGGAAACGTTTACGCGGAGGTGGGGAGACCTGGGGTCGAACAACCCGGTTCGGGCGCTGTTGGTGGGCGGGCTTGGGGCGATCTCAGCGATATTTGGTCTATGTTGAACAAATAAGCCATCTAATTTGCCAACATAGACCTATGCGACGCCAGAACAAGGAATTTGCCTCTTCCGATTTGAGACGGCGCTCCGAAGCGTTAGGCGCGGCGATTTCCGCTGCGCGTATTGCCCGCAATATGAGCCGGCAAGACTTCTCGGAGCGGGCCAACATCAGCCCGAGCACCCTCGTGCGGATAGAAAAAGGTGACGTATCAGTCAACTTTCTGGCGTGGCTTCAGGCCTTGGAACGCGCCGGTTTGCTTGGGCTACTTGAGCCCTTATCGAATTTGCAAGCTGACGTCGTAGGCGAGTCGAAACGAAAGGCCGAGGCGCGTAAGCGGCCTCGCAGGAGTGACGCAAAGGATGATCCGTACGACTTCTGACACAACGGACTGGACGAAAACCGTCTTCATTTGTCGTGCGTGAATGGCGCACCTATTTTGATGAACTGGGGGTGCCGCAAAGTGAATGCGACAAAGTGGCCGGTGCTTTCCGCAACCCTAAAGACATTGGACTTTCACTCGTCAGGTAGTCGCCTTCGCGCTGCTCCAGGCGCGTAGCAAAAGCGCGTTGGTGACGACGCTCACGCTCGAAAACGCCATCGCGGCGCCCGCCAGCATGGGATTCAGCAACCCGAGCGCGGCAAGCGGAATACCCACCAGGTTGTAGACGAACGCCCAGAAAAGGTTCTGCTGGATCTTGCGCCAGGTGCGGCGCGAGATATCGATCGCGTCGGCGACGAGCGTGGGGTCGCCACGCATCAGCGTGATGCCGGCGGCGTGCATGGCGACATCGGTGCCGGTTGCCATGGCGATGCCCAGGTCGGCTGCGGCGAGGGCGGGGGCGTCGTTGATGCCGTCGCCCGCCATCGCAACGATGCCAGCGCTGCGGATCTTGAGATCGCGGATCACGCGCGCTTTGTCTTCCGGCAGCACCTGGGCGTGGAATTCGTCGATACCGAGCGCCGCTGCGACGCTGGCCGCGCTGCCCTTGTTGTCGCCGGTTAGCAGCACGCTGCGGATGCCCATTTCCTTCAGGCGCTCGATCGCGGCGCGTGCGCCTGGCTTGAGGGTGTCGCCAAAGGCGAGCAAGGCGAGCGCCTGTGGCGGCGTGGTGCTGTGGCTTTGGAGATTCTCAGGGCCCCCGTGGCTCATCAGCCATGACACGGTGTTGCCGGCGCTTTCGAGTTGTTCTGCACGGGCGGCGAGTTCTGGCGTTAAAACAATCCCCAGTTCCTTGAGCCAGCGGCTGCTGCCGATTGCCAAGGTGCGGCCGTCGATTTCGGCTTCTACGCCACGTCCGGGCACGGCACGCGCTTTGGAGGCCGTCGGCGTTCCAACGCTCGCGAGCCCTGCGTTGTTGGCGATAACCGTCGCGCTAGCATGAGACGTGTTGTTGGCCGTTGAGGCTTCACTGTCCGCTATCGCCAGCGACCTTTCCCGGCCACCCGGCGCGTCCTCGTAAGCCTTCACTATGGCCCGCGCCAGCGGATGATCGCTGTTGCGCTGCACAGCCGCCGCGAGCGACAGCGCCTCATCCCGCTCGATGCCGATCGGCTCAAACGCCGTCAATGAAGGTTGCCCCACGGTCAGCGTCCCGGTCTTGTCGAACGCGACCAGATTGACGCGATGCGCGATTTCTAACGCCTCCGCATCTTTGATCAACACGCCGTGCCGCGCCGCCACGCCGGTGCCCGCCATGATCGCCGCAGGCGTCGCCAACCCAAGCGCGCACGGACAGGCAATCACCAGCACGGCGACCGCGTTGAGGATCGCAGTCTCGCCACCCGCCCCAGCGATCAGCCAGCCTGCTAGCGTGAGCAGCGCGATCACCAGAATCGCGGGCACGAAGATTTCGCTCACCCGGTCCACCAGCCGCTGAATCGGCGCCTTCTCGGCCTGGGCGGTTTCGACGAGTCGAATGATTCGCGCCAGCGTGGTTTCAGCACCCGTCGCCTTCGTCGTGACGGTAATCGCGCCTTCGCCGTTGATCGACCCTGCCGTAACCGGATCGTCCGGCTGCTTGGCTACGGGCAGGCTCTCACCGGTAATCAGCGATTCGTCGATATGGGTGCGGCCTTCGAGCACCGCACCGTCCACTGGCACCCGCTCGCCCGGCCGCACGACGACGATCATGCCGACCCGCACCTGTGCGAGCGGCAACTCGTGCTCCTTGTCGCCAACGCGGATGCGCGCGCGTTCGGGCCGCAGCGCGTTCAACGCGCGGATCGCATCGGTGGTCTGGCGCTTGGCGCGCGCTTCCAGCCATTTGCCGAAGCGTACCAGCGTAATCACGACCGCTGACGCCTCGAAATACAGATGCATCGTATTGCCCGGATGGGCGATCAACTCGTAGACACTGATGCCGTACGCCGCCGACGTGCCGAGCGCGACCAGCAGATCCATATTGCCGGCGCCGGCCCGCAGCGCCCGGTAGGCCGCCCGGTAAAACCGCGCACCGAACCCGAACTGAACGAGCGTCGCGAGCCCGAACTGCAGCCAAGGGGGCACGATCGCGTCGATGCCGTGTGGCGCCGCGCCGCCGCTGAAGCCTTCGCTGATCATCGGCAGCATGAGCGGCAGTGTCAGCACTGCGCAGATCGCAACGGCTGCGAGTTCGCGACGGGTTCGATCCTGCGCGCGCTGCGCGTCGGAAGCCGCGGCATCCACAGCTACTTCCTCGACAACCGGCGTCGCCTGATAGCCCGCTTTGGTCACGGCGACCACAAGCGCATCGATGCCGGTGGCGCCATCGCTCAGGTTGACTGTCGCCTTTTCCGTCGCCAGATTCACGGACACGCTGGCGACGCCGGGCACCTTCGCCAGCGCCTTTTCCACCCGCGCCGCGCACGAGGCGCAGGTCATGCCGCTGATATCGAGTTCCGCGCTGGCCTGCGGAGCGCGGTCGGGAGTGGAAAGATCGGTCATGGTGGTATCGGCTCGGGCGGCATCAGGCCGCATCATGAGTCCAGTATTCACCTTCCCATGATGGGAAGGTCAAGGACTCATGTTGGAGCGGGAGAAGAGGTGAGATGCAGCTGCCGCGCGAACGGTCACATTCGCGCGGGCGAGCTATCGCGTTTTAGCTCCGAGAGATTAGCGCCAGATCAGAGTGAGCGGTCCGAACCCTGACTAGGGCCAGAACGTACGCCAAGCCGTGCGCAAAACTGAGGCCTAAAACGACGGCGGCGCGCTCAGCATTGCCTCGGCCACCGCCTCTTGGGTCTCGCTGCCGCCGGCCAGCAAAGCCTCCACCGCGCCGCGGCGGTCGCGTGCTTCCTTGTTCTGACTCAGCTTCCATTTCCCCACCAGCCGCGTGACTTCAATTTCAATGCCGACAATCGCGCCCAGCATCTGCGAGATAAAGTCGGCCGGCGCGTCGCCCATCTTCCATGGCTTGGGTTCATTCGCCTCCATCGTGCGCGTGAGTCGCGCCACGAGGCCGCGCACGAACGCTTCGTCGTCGCGCACGACGATCTTGCCGTGCGCGTGAACCACCATATAGTTGTAGGTCGGCACCTGACGATGGGTTTCGTGCTTGCTCGGATACCAGGTCGGCGAAATATAGGCGGCTGGCCCCTGGAAAATCACCAGCGTGTCCGGGTGCGTGGCGACTTCCTGCCAGACCGGATTGGCGCGTGCCACGTGGGCCCGCAGCGTGCCATGCGGACCCTCGCCCGGCGCGAATTCGAACGGCACATGATTCGCGTCGAGACCGTTCGGGCCGGTGGTGACGAGTGTGCCGAGCGGATGGTCGGCGATCATTTGATGCAGAACCTCGGGACGGTTCTCTTCGAAATGCGCGGGGACGTACATGGAGCGCTCCGGATGCGATAGGGCGGCGGGTCGTGCGAAAGGTGTGTTTGTGCCTTTGCGCTTGCTAGCTGTCAAGGATACGATACAACCCGTTGTTGTCGGGATCGAGATACGAGGCGCGCTTGCGGTGGGCTTGGGAACCACGCGGGCAGAGCACTCGCTGACCGGCGCATCTTCCTGGACCGAACGTTCTGCCACCTGAACGAATGATAAAAACTCGCCGAGAGCTGTTTTCGCTTCAACGGACCTGCGCCTCGTTCGCAGGCCTCGCATTCCTCGCCGGCTGTGCCGCGACCCACGTTGACGCACCCAAGCCGACCGGCTGGATCAAGGACGAGGTGGCCGACTCTTACGTGTTTGGCTACCCGCTCGTATTGATGGAAACGGCGCGCGACGCCGCAGTCGGCACCGATCCGGGCCAGGCGCCCATCAATTCGTTGCGTCACGCACAGGCCTTGCCGCCGGTCGGCTCAGCCAATCCACCGACGCCGAGTATCGACACGTTCGATTCGAGCGGCTGGCTCGATCTGAGCACCGAACCGGTGATCCTGACGCTGCCCGATTCGCACGGCCGTTATGTCGATGCCCGCGCGCTCGATATGTGGACCAACGTGGTCTGGTCGACCAGCGCCCAGATCGGGCCGCGTGCCAACGGGATCAAGGAACAGACGGTTGCGTTCGTCGGTCCCGGTTGGCAAGGCGATTTGCCAAAGAATGTTAAACGCATCGACGTGCCGACCCACAACGCGTGGGTGACAGTGCGGATCCAGTCGAACAACGGTCGCGATGTGACAGCGGTGCGCAAACTGCAGCGCGGCATGCGCCTCGTGCCGCTGAGCGTGTACACGAGCGCTGCGCGCTCGGCGTCGATTGCGCCGGGTGGCAATGCCGCTGCGACCGCTGCACTGGCCACCTCCGGCACGCCGGCCGCGCAGGTTGCCGCGCTCGATGCTAGCGGCTTCTTCAACCGGCTGGCGCAGGAGCTGCGGGACAACCCGCCGGTGCCCGACGATCCGCACGCGTTGAAGATTCTCGTCGACCTCGGTGTCAAACCCGATGAGCCGGTCAAACTGCCGGATGCTAACGACGTGATCAGCGCGGGCTTCGCCGATGGCCGCGAGCGGGTGGTCACGCCGCCGCCGAATCTGCTGAGCGTCAACGGCTGGAGCTGGTTTGGCGACGGCGTGGGCAACTACGGGCCGGACTACGCGCTGCGTGCCTACGCGGCGTACGCTCAGCCGGGCATCGGTACGAAAGACGACGAAGTGCGCGCCACGGTCACGATGGATAGCGACGGCCACGTGCTGAACGGCGCGAACCGTTATGTGATCCATTTCGCGCCGAACCAGTTGCCGCCGGTACGTGGCTTCTGGACGATTACCGCCTACACGAAGGAAGGCGCACTCGGCGAAAGCGCGCCGGCACGGCTTGCGGTGGGCGATCGCAACGGTGCGCGCCGCAACCGTGACGGCTCGCTCGACGTGGTCGTGTCGTCAGTCCGCACGCGGGCGGCGAACTGGCTGCCGGCGCCGCGCACGGATCTGCAGCTCGTGCTGCGGCTCTACGCACCGAAGCCACAAGCAACCGACGGTACGTGGCAACCGCCCGCGGTTATCCGTCAGTGATGAAGAGAGGTGCGCCGCGTGAACGCGGCGCACCCCCTTGCGAGCGTCGAGGCGCGCGCGAGGCGATTGTTGGCATTCAGCTTACATTTCTATCCCAGATAAGCCTCAAGACATATACTTGCCCGAGCAAGACTCTTTAGTTATCGCGGCGGGCTTGCCGCCGCATCACCCATGACCGAGCATGGCAAGCCTCAATAAAGCAACCCTGGCATCTTCCCTGCAGGCCGTGCGCGGTGTCGCGCAGGCACGCCGTACACGGCGTATCGTGATCGGCCTGCTGATCTTCATCGTAGTGTTCGGTCTGTTCGGCTTTTTTGCGGCGCCGCCGTTGATTCGCCACATCGCCGAGCAACAACTCAGCAAACAGCTCGACCGGCCGGCTACGATTGGCCGCATCGCGCTCAATCCCTACACGCTCAGGCTCGAAGCGGACCGCATTCATATTGGCGAGCGCGGCGGTCAGGGTGACTTCGTGGATATCTCGCGGCTGATCGTGAAACCGTCGTGGAGCTCGCTGTTTCGCGCCGCCCCGATTGTGGATGAAGTGCAGCTAGATTCGCCGCGTTTCAACATCATTCGCTACGACGCGCAACGCTTCAATTTCACGGACCTGATCGAGAAGTTCGCCAGGCAGCCGTCCCAACCGAACAGCAAACCGACGCTGTTCTCCGTGTCGAATATCAGGCTCGAAAACGGCCAGATCACCTTCGATGACCGTTTGCTTGGCGTCAAGCACGTGATCGACCAGTGGAAGCTCGGCATTCCGTTTATCGCTACGCTGCCGTCGAAGACCGATATCTTTGTTGAACCGCTGCTGCGCGCGCGCATCGACGGCAGCCCGCTCGCAATCGACGGCAAGACCAAGCCGTTTGCTGCTTCGCGTGAGTCGGAGGTGTCGCTGCGTTTCGATGGGCTCGACGTGCCGCAGATCCTTTCGTACGCGCCGGAGAAGCTGCCGGTGACGGTGCAGGCGGGCAAGCTCTCGACTGACCTCAAGCTCAATTTCATCGTATCGGACGATGCGCCTTCGTTGCGCGTGACCGGTACGGTCGACCTGAACGACGTCGACGTGCTCGACGAAAACAAGCAGCCGTTCTTTGCGGCGCACGCGTTGCATGTGGCAGCAGCGACGCTCGAACCGCTGAAGAGCGTGTATCACTTCGACGAGATCCGCCTCGACTCACCGACCGTCAATCTGGCGCGTGACAAGGATGGCGTGTTGAGTGTCGAACGCACGTTTACGCCGGCGGCAGCGCCCGCACCCGCCTCGGCGAGCGCGCCGACACCTGCCGCGAGCGCGGCGCAGGGCGCGGCAAGCGCACCGGAGGCGGCGTCGGAAGCAGCCGCGCCAGCCAAGGCCCCGGCGCCGCTCGACCTCGCGATCAAACGGTTTTCGCTCAATGACGGGACCGTGAATGTTCAGGATAACGCTGCGTCGAAACCTGTGGCCCTCGGCTTGAAGAGCCTTGCAGTTTCGCTGGCGGATTTTTCGACGTTGGCTCAAGCGCCCGCGCGCTACACAGTGAATACCGCATTCAAGGACAGCCCGGGCTCGCTCGACGCGGCGGGTTCGCTGGGCCTTGTGGCGAAGAGCGCGGACTCGAAGATCGACCTCAAGACCTTATCGCTGCCCATGCTGCAGCCGTATCTCGACAGCGTGACTGCCGCCCAGGTAACGGACGGCGCGCTCTCCGCGACGGTCAATCTCAGCGCCAACTGGGCGAAATCGCCGCCGGATATTCAGATTGGCGAGAGTCAACTCGATCTGCAGTCGCTGAAACTTGCGACCCGCGGTAGTAAGGAGCCGGTTGTTGCGCTCGCGCAGGGCCAGGTGAACGTCAAGCAGGTAGACGTCTCGGGCCGTAATGCGGAGATCACGGGCGTCGACACCACGGGGCTGGTGATCAATGCGCAGCGTTTGAAGGACGGCAGGATCGATCTCGCGGCGCTCGCCGGACCGCATCAGGAGGCCCAGCAGCGCACCGCAATCCACGCGGTCAAGAAGGAGCAGGAGCAGGGTCCGGCGTGGCACTACAAGATCGGCGAACTGAGCCTGAAGGACGCGACGGCCAATTTCACCGACAACACGACGCCGCGGCCGGTCAAACTCGAGATCACGCCGCTGCAACTGAAAGTGCAGCAAATCAGCGACGACCTGAGCCGGCCGCTGCCGATCGATCTGCAGGCGACGCTCAATCGCAAGGGCACGCTCGGCGTTACGGGCGACGTGACCGCGACACCGCTCAAACTCGCGCTGAAAGTGGATGCCAACCGGCTGGACGCCGCGGCATTCGAACCGTACTTCGGCAGCGCGCTGAATGCGACGATTGCGAGCGCGTTGCTGAACATGAAGGGCGATGTGGCGTTGTCGCAGGTATCGAAATCGCTCAAGGCTTCGTACCGTGGCAATGCGGCACTCGTCGACGTGCGCATGCTCGACAAGGCGACCTCAGACTCGTTCGCGGGATGGGGCTCGCTGGCGCTGACGAACCTCAAGGCCAATTATGACGAGCACGGCACCGATGTCGACGCGGGGCGTGTGACGTTCTCGAACTTCTACGGGCGGGTGTTGCTGGATCCGCAAGGCAAGCTGAATCTCTCTGAGGTGGTGGCGCATGAGAGTGGTGCGCCGCAGTCGCTCACGCGTAGCAAGAGTTCGACAGAACCGGTGCCGTTGACGCCAGGTACGGCGTCTGAGGCGGCGGCTTCTGCGCCGGCGTCCGCTCCCGCTCTCGCTCCTGCGACGACAGCCGCAGCGCCGAAGGCTGCTTCTGCGACGGCCGCATCGGCAACAGTGACTGCGGCGACACCACCCTCCAGTCCGGTGAAGCTGCACTTCGGTCAACTGGTGCTGCAACAGGGCCGTGTCACTTACACCGACAACTTCATCAAGCCGAACTTCACGGCGAACCTGATCGGGATTCAGGGGACCATTGGCGCGTTCGGCACGCAATCGACCACGTCCGCACCGGTGGACGTCTCCGCCAAGCTCGCGGCAAACGGCCCGCTGTCGATTCGTGGTAGCGTCAATCCGCTGATCGCCAAGCCGGCGCTCGATCTGACGGCGAGCGCGCACGATATCGAGCTAACGAACCTTACGCCGTATTCGGCGAAGTACGCCGGCTATCCGATTACGAAAGGCAAGCTCAACGTCGATCTGCACTACAAGCTGGATAACGACCAGTTGACCGCGAACAATCACATCTTCATCGATCAACTGACGTTTGGCGATCATGTGGACAACGACACGGCCACCAAATTGCCGGTGCGCTTTGCGATTTCGCTGCTGAAGAACTCGAAGGGCGAAATCGATGTGAATATTCCGGTGTCTGGGTCGCTATCCAATCCGGAGTTCAGTATTGGTGGGCTGATCTGGCGTGCGGTGCTGAATCTGCTGGAGAAGGCGGTGACCGCGCCGTTCTCGCTGCTCGCGAATGCGTTTGGCGGCAGTGGTGAGGAAATGGGCTATGTCGAATTCGATGCGGGTTCTGCGAAACTCTCCGATGCCGCAGACAAGAAACTCGACACCATTGCGAAGGCGCTGGCCGATAAGTCTTCGATTCGCATCGACCTGATCGGACGCGTCGATCCGGCGGTGGATACGCCGGCCTTGCGCACGGAATACGTGGAGAAGCTGGTCAAGCAGGAGAAGATCAAGGACGTGGTCGGCAATGGTGAGAGTGTCGATCTCTCGACTGTTACCGTTGATCCAAAGGACTACGACAAGTATCTGACCAAGGCTTATAAAGACGCCGACTTCAAGAAGCCGCGCAATTTTGTCGGTCTGACCAAGACGCTGCCCGACGACGAGATGAAGAGCGCTTTGGCCGAACACGCGCCGATTAACGATGCCAGTTTGCGTGACCTCGCGCAGCAGCGCGCGCAGAGCGTGCAGCAGTATTTCGAGGGCAAGATCGACAGCAGCCGGGTGTTTATCGTTGCACCGAAGCTGGACGCGCAAGGCATCAAGGACAAGGGCGCGACGACGCGGGTGGATTTTGGGTTGAAGTGAGGCGGTGATGTTTCAGGTCACGCCCGTCACGTCGCGGGGAATTGCTGCTGCAGGGCGGCAGCAACCCGCTCCAGCACCTCGTCCCAGTTACCCAGTTGCGATTGGGTGAAGAGGCGCAAGGTGGGATACCACGGGCTGTCGTCCCGGCCATGCAGCCAGCGCCAGCAACCGGCGAAGCGATTGAGAAGCCACACCGGCTTGCCCAGCGCCGCGGCAAGGTGCGCTACGGAGGTATCCACGGAAATCACCAGGTCCAGGTTTTCGATCAGCGCGGCAGTTTCCGCAAAGTCCGTCACTTCATCCATCCAGTCGATGAGAAGCGTTTTGCTTGCCGCGTCGGGGCGCTTTTCCGGCGCATCTGGTTTTTGCAGACTGATCCAGCGTACGCGGGATAAACCCAGCAGTGGGGCAATTTGCGCGGAGGACAGGCTGCGCACCCTGTCCTCCTTCCAGCCCGAATGACCGCCTGCCCACACCACGCCTACACGCGGCAGGTGAGGCGCCGGCAACGCCGCAAATCGGGTGTGCCACCGGGCGGCGCGCTCCGGGTTCGCATACAGGTAAGGGACGGCAGCGGGAATGTTGTCCAGACGGGTGCCGAATGCCATGGGCAAAGACATTAAAGGACAATACCAGTCCCAGTCGCCAAGGTCGGCGGGTACTGCATCGAGCAGCACGAGGCCGGGCCAGCGCGAGCACAACGCCTCTTCGTATAGGCGACGCAGGGCCGGCGGGCAGACATAAGCGACCTGTGAAAAGCGTTTGAGCGCTAGCGGCAGGTAGCGCACAAATTGGAGGCTGTCGCCATAGCCCTGCTCGTCAAGGACGAGCAGGCGCACACCACGTCCGGGTATCGTCGCCGTACGATTTGTCGTGGACGGATTTTCGCCTTTCCACTGCGGTAGCGCCACTTGTGGGCGTACCCGGTGAGGGCGCCCATCTGCATCCTTCAACGCGACCCAGCGATCTTCGAAATAAGGCCAGGCTTCTTCGTAACGACCGGTGATGAGCAATAGATTGCTTAGGTTGTTGCGCGCGCTGAGATTGGCCGGTGCGAGCGTGATGGCGCGCTGATAGTACTGGTGTGCATCGCCGAATGCGCCGCACTCCCTGAGGATAACGCCCAGGTTATTGCACGCCTCAGAGTTGCCCGGTTCGAGTTCGAGCGTCCGGCGGTAGCTGATGACTGCTTCGTCAGGACAATTCAGATGTTGCAGCGTCAACGCCAGGTTGTAGTGGAAGCGCGGAAA
This sequence comes from Paraburkholderia phenazinium, assembly GCF_900100735.1. Lineage (GTDB taxonomy): Bacteria > Pseudomonadota > Gammaproteobacteria > Burkholderiales > Burkholderiaceae > Paraburkholderia > Paraburkholderia phenazinia. The sequence goes on from NZ_FNCJ01000001.1 coordinate 849,976, forward strand.
GTCGGGATAAAGCGCGAGACCCTGGCGGATACTTTGCATCGCACTGGTGAAGTCCTCCAGTCCGAGATGAATGGCGTACAGGGTGTTGTAGAAGTTCGGGTGGGGGCGAATAAGAATCGCTTGCTCAACCCAGCGTTGTGCCATTTCGTTCTGGCCTGCTACAAGCGCCAACAGTCCCTTTAGGTGCAAGCCGTGGGCATGCCCTGGGTCATGCTCAAGGATCCGATCGACGAGGGACTGTACCGCGTCAAAGCGACCCGCATGATAGGCTTTTACTGCGTCGTTGTACCAGATTGAAGGTGCGTTGGAGCTGACTGGGGCGGGGGATGGCATAAGCGGCGGGGCGCGAGAAAACTCTGTCGGACGTCGATTTTATGTGCTGGGGAGCCGCCAATCTTTAGGAGAGGTCCGAAACGCCTGGCAAATATCGGATACCCTACGGCGCCGCCGGAGCCTGCCAGTTCCCGCCCAACGACTGAAACAGCGCCGCCGTATCGGTCAGCCGGTCGGCTTGCGTGCGGGTTCTGTCGAGTGCGGTTTGCAAGGCTTGTCGCTGCGAATCGAGCAAACCAAATTGGCTGACGCCGCCCGCCGAATATTGCGCATGCGCAATGTCCAGACTGGCCTGTGCCTGCTGCGCAGCGTCATCACGAGCTTGCAGTTCAAGGGCGTCGTTCTGTAGGGCGGTTAGCGTATCCGCCACCTGTTGCAGCGCTTGTAACACTGTCTGCTGATAGTCGGCGAGCGCCGCGTCATAAGCCGCTTGTGCCGAACGCTTCTTCGCGCGCAGTTCGCCGCCGTGGAAGATTGGCTGCGTGAGATTCAGGCCGACATTCCAGATATTCAATCCGCTCACGACATCCTGGATATTCGTGCGCTCCGAACCGATTCCCGCCGAAAGCGAAAACTGCGGATACAGGTTCGCCGTCGCCACGCCGACATTCGCGCTTGCCTGATGCAGTAACGCTTCCGATGCACGGATGTCAGGACGTTCGCGCGCGAGCGTCGACGGCAACGTAAGCGGTAGCGTATCGGGAAGATGTAGAGAATCGAGCGTGATGTCGGCGAAGTCCGTCTTGGATGGCACAACGCCCAGCAGGATAGCGAGTTGATGATCGGCCTGCGCGAGTTGGGTCGCAAGCGGCGCCAGTGAGGCACGGGTTTGCGCGAGCTGCGTGCGCTGGCTGCGCACGTCGAGCTGCGAGACTCCGCCTGCTGCGAAGCGCCCCTCCGTGATCGCAAGCTGCTGCGCTTGTGTATCGGCAAGGCGCTGCGTCAGCGTGATCTGCTGTTGCAGCGACGCGCGGCGGACGGCAGTCGAAACCACATTGCCCGCAAGCGAGAGCCGTGCTGCTTCGAGTTCGAACGATTGATAGTCGACTTGCGCCATCAATCCTTCCAGCGCCCGACGATTGCCGCCGAAGATATCGAGCGCATATGAGACGCTGATCGAGGCGTTATACAACGTGAACGGACCCGTGCTTGGCACGTTCGGTATGCCGAATGCTGCTACATCGACCTTTTGCCGCGTGCCTGATACTGTCGCATCGACGCTCGGGAATTCGGTCGCACCAAATTGCGCGTTGTAATTCTCGCGTGCCTCGGTAAGTTTCGCGCGCGCCTGTGCGAGCGTGGGGCTCTGCTGCAAGGCGCTCTCGACGAGACGATTCAGCGCGTCGGATTGAAACTGTATCCACCACATGGGCGTGGCATGTTGCGCAGCGGTAAACGTCTGGGCTGTTCCCGCCGCGCCGCTAGCTGCTACAGTCGTATGAGGCTGTGCATCGCGCGTGTAGGACTGGGTATCGGGCGCAGTGGGCGGTTGAAAATCCGGCCCGACCGCGCAGCTGCATAGCGCGATGACGGATACGAGAGCGAGCGGTTTCATCGGCCTGTCCTCCTAGTCGAGGGTGCGCCGATAGATGCGCAGCGCAACGCCCATCACGATGACCATGAACAGCGCCATCGGCCACACGGACGGCCACAGGTCTACCCAACCGTTTCCTTTGAGCAGGATGCCGCGAATCAGCCGATTGAAATAGGTCAGCGGCAGCAGATTGCCGATGAAGCGCGCCCACACCGGCATGCCCGCAAAGGGGAACATAAAGCCTGACAGCAGGATGCTCGGCAGAAAATAGAACACAGTCAGTTGCATGGCCTGCAACTGGTTTTGCGCCAGCGACGAAAGCGTAATACCCACCGTCAGATTCGCGGCGATAAAGAGGAGCGCGGACAGATAGATCGCGATCACACTGCCGACGAACGGCACATGAAACACAAAGCGCGCCGCCGTAAGAATGATCGACGCTTGAATGAGTCCGATCAACACGTAAGGCACGATCTTGCCGGTCATCACTTCGATAGGCAGCACAGGGGTGGCAAGCAGATTCTCCATCGTGCCGCGCTCGCGTTCACGCGTGATCGCGAGGCCGGTCATCATCACCATCGTCATGGTCAGGATCACACCCATCAGGCCCGGCACTACGTTGTATTGCGTGATGGCTTCGGGGTTGTACATCTGGTGGACCTGCACGCCGAAGGCGGCGGGAGTGCCGTTCAGATGCGCGAGCGGTCCGGTGATATCTTTGTCTGCCACTGGCTGCACAAGGCCGGGGAGCGCTGCGACGGCGGTGCTGGTCGCGGTGGGATCGGTCGCATCGGCTTCGACCAGCAGCGACGGGTGTTCGCCACGCAGCAAACGCCGCGAGAAATCCACCGGCACGGAAAGCACGAACTGCACGCGGCCTTGGGCGAGTGCGCGGCGGCCGGCTTCTTCGTTGGGCAGCGTCTCGACGATGTCGAAATAGTCCGAGTTCTTCATCGCGATGACGAAGCTGCGCGAGAAGGGGCTCTCGTCGCCCATGATGACGGCGGTCGGCAGATGCTTCGGGTTGGTGTTGATCGCGAAGCCAAACAGCGTGAGTTGGATGATCGGCACGCCGACGATCATCGCAAACGTGACGCGGTCGCGCCGCAACTGGCGGAATTCCTTGAGCACGATGCTCCACCAGCGCGCGAACGAGAACAACGTGCGTGCGGTCACGATGGTGCCCCGTAGTTGTCGGTCGAGTGGCTCATCAGGTAGATGAACACGTCTTCGAGGCCGGTTTCGATGCGCTCGGCGCGTAACGTCGTGCCTTGGATGGCCTGTTTTACCGCGGCTTCGAGTGTGGCGTGTTCAATGCCGCTCACGTGCAGCGCCGAACCGAACACGACGGTTTGATCGACACCGGGTGTTTTACGCAATTGCTCGGAGAGTTTGCTGAGATGCTCGCCGTAGATGGTCCAGGTGGCGAGGTTTTGCGATTCAATGACTTCCCGCGCCGTGCCTTGTGCAAGCAACTTGCCGTAGGCGATGTAGGCGAGCTTGTGGCAACGCTCGGCCTCATCCATGTAATGCGTGCTGACCAGCACCGAGATTCCACGCGCAGCAAGGCGATGTAGTTCCTCCCAAAAGTCGCGCCGCGCCGTGGGATCTACACCCGCAGTCGGTTCGTCGAGCAACAGGAGTTGCGGCTCATGCAGCATGCAGGCTGCGAGCGCCAGGCGCTGTTTCCAACCGCCCGAGAGCGCTCCCGTCAACTGGTTCGCGCGGCTTTGCAGGCCAAGCGATTCGAGTGATCGCTCGACCGCCTCGCGCCGGTTCGGCATCTCATAGATGCGCGCGACGAAGTCGAGGTTCTCGCGGATGGTCAGATCGTCCCAATACGAGAAGCGCTGGGTCATATAGCCGACGTTGCGCTTGATCTGCGCGCTCTCACGCACAATGTCGTAGCCGAGGCACGTGCCGGTGCCCGAGTCCGGCGTCAGCAGGCCGCACATCAGGCGGATCGAGGTGGTCTTGCCGCTGCCGTTCGGCCCGAGAAAGCCGAAGATCTCGCCGCGCGCAACCTGCAGCGAAACATCGTCGACAACATGCTTGTCGCCGAAGTGCTTGTTGAGCTTCTGCACGTCGATTGCGTATGTCGGTGCGGGTTGGTTCATTGCAGCGTCACCGCGATCGGTTGGCCTGGGTGCAGCTTTACCGCGTCGGCGGCGGATGGATGCGCTTCAACCATAAACACAAGCTTCGCGCGGTTCTCGTTGCTGTAGATCACTGGGGGCGTGTATTCGGCCTGATTGGAGATGTACGTGATGTTCGCGGGGACTTCTGCGGCACAACCGTCGCAATGGATCTTCAAGGCGAGCCCCGGAGCAAGCTTGCCGACCACGGTTTCCGATACGAAGAAACGGATCTTGATGTTCTGCGGCGGCAGCATCTGCACCACGGGATTGCCGGCCTGCACCCACTCGCCGACGCGATATAGCGTGTCGTAGACGAGTCCCGCGGCCGGTGCGGTGACGCGCTTCTGGTCGAGCTTCCATTGTGCCTGGGCGACAGCCGCCTCGGCCGCCTGAACCTGGGCCGTCTGCGCAGAGAGTTGCTGCTTGCGGCCGGGGAGCAGCGCGACGTCGACCTCGTTGCTTAGTTCGCGGACCTGTGCTGCGGTGGCGTCAGCATCGGCGCGCGAGTCGTCGAGCTGGGCCTTGGCGATGCCGCCGACGCGATACTGTGCCTCATCTCGCGTCAGTTGCAGCGAGGCCTTGCGTGAGTTAGCGATGGCCTGCGCGAGCTGCGCTTTCGTGACGTTGACTTCGGGTGGGCGCTTGCCTGTCTCGATGTCCGCCAGCTGCGCGCGTGCGGCAGTGAGTTGTTGTTGAGCCTGTTGTAATGCAGCGGTTTCGTCTACGGATTCGAGCGTGAATACCGGGGCGCTTGGCTCGACGGTCTGTCCGCGTGTGACAGATAGTTGGGTGAGCGTGCCGGACTGTGAGGAGGCGAGATAGACGAACTCGCCTTCCACGTAACCCTGATACGTGTTGTCGTCGTGATGTGTGCATGCGGCGAGGAGGGTTGCCGTGAGCAGCACAGCAACGCTGGCGCCGAAAATACGGCTCATGACTTGCTCCGTGTGGCTTCGTGGGGGCCGCGTGTGCGGGGGGCACCCTTGCCGTCGCTGCGTTTGCCTTGATCGTGGTCCGGTGAGGGCTCACGTTGCTCCTGAGCTTGCGCTTGGGCCAGTGCCGGCGCCGCACGCAGCACCGGCTGCATGCCACCGATCAGCAGCGCGGTCACGTGCCGACGCAACCCGTCACGTCCGATGGCGGGCAGGCCGCGCACGCTTTGCCAAAGTTTCGACGTAGCGAGCGGCAACATCACGAGCGCCAGAATCGAGTTGAACAACAACGTGGCTTCCAACTCACCATTGACCGCGCCATCCAGCTGCGCGTGGGCGACACGGCTGCCGAACTGCCTGATGTTGTCGAGTGGAATGCGTTGCATCATCCGTTCGCGCAGCAAGCCGCCTTCGTTGACGATCTCCCGCAGCCAGAGCGGTGGTAACCACGGCATGCGGTCGGTCACCTCGAAGAGGCGTGCGACGAACTCGTGGACCAGCGCGAACGGATCGGTGGCGGCGCCTTCGGTTACCGGGCGCCAGACGAATTCCGCCGCGGGGGCGAGCCGTTCGTCGACCACTGCGTCGAGGAGTTTTTCGCGGTTCGTGAAGTAGTAGTGGACCAGTGCCGATGTCACGCCCGCTTCGGTTGCGATCTGCGCAACCGTAGTTGCGGCGATGCCGTGTTCGGAGAAGAGCCGGGTGGCGGTGTCGAGGAGATGCTCGCGCACATCGAAGTCCTCGACGGCCGGGCGGCGGCCGAGGGGCTTGGTGGGAGTGCGCTTCGGGCTCATCAATCTAGACTAATTGATGAGTTAGTTAAATTCAAGATTCGTTTCGGGGCGCCTTGGGTGTGCTGAAGGTGCGCGACAAGGTTAAAGCGGCGGATTTCCTAGGTGACCAAGGGCGGGAACTCGTCGCGATATCTGCCTTGTGACGGAAAGTGCTGCACCAGGGCGGCGGCGACCCGCGCCAGCACTTCGTCCCAGTTACCTCGCTGCGACTGGGTGAAGATGCGAACGGTGGGATACCACGGGCTGTCCTCCCGGTCACGCAGCCAGCGCCAGCAACCGGCGAAGCGGTTGAGCAGCCAGACGGGTTTGCCCATTGCTGCAGCGAGATGGGCCACGGAGGTATCGACGGAGATCACCAGGTCGAGGTTCGCGATTAGCGCGGCGGTGTCGGCAAAATCCGTAATTTCGTCTGTCTAGTCGATCAGACGTGCGTGGCTTGCGCGGTCGGAGCGCTTTGCCGGGTCATTGATCTTTTGCAGGCTGATCCAGCGTAGGTTTGGCAGCGGGAGTAGCGAGGCAATTTGCGTGAACGTCAGACTGCGTTCCCGATCCATGGGAAAGCCTGAATTGCCGCCCCACACCAGGCCAATGCGCGGCATGTTCGGCTCCGGCAATGTGGCCAGTTTCGTACCCCATCGGGCAGCACGCCTGGTGTGAGCGTAGAGGTAGGGGATCCTGGCTGGAACGTTGTCCAGCCGGGTACCGAACGCCATAGGCAACGACATCAACGGGCAATGCCAGTCCCAGTCGCGCGGGCCACCACGGGTAGGATCCACCAGTACGAGGCCCGGCCACCGCGAACAGAGTGATTCCTGGTAGAGCCGGCGTAAGGCGCGTGGGCATATGTAGCCTACGTGCGAAAAGCGTTCGAGGGCCAGTGGCAGATAGCGAGCAAATTGCAGGTTGTCGCCGTAGCCTTGTTCGGGGATCACGACGAGGCGCGCCCCCCGTTTATGCACCTTTTCGACTCGATTGGCTGCATTGGGAACATCACCTGTCCATTGAGCGAGTGGCAGTTGATGGCGCAGCGCATGAACACGCCGATCTGCATTCACGTCGTCGGTCCAGCGAGCTTCGAAATGAGACCAGCCTTCCTCGTAGCGGCCCGCAGTGAGTAGGGCTTGGCTGAGCCCAAAGCGAATAGTCTGGTCAGTCGGGGTAAGAGCGAGGGCGTGCCGAAAGTGCTGCTCGGCCTCGTCAGTCGCACCAAGACCCATGGCGAGGGTGGCAAGACGGGTGCGTGCCGCTCGATGGCCTGGTTCGATTTCAAGCGTTCGACGATAGCTGGTTGCTGCCTCCTCGATACGGTCCTGTTGTTCTAGCGTCACCGCCAGGTTGTAGTGAAACTCAGGGATGTTGGGCTCGAGTGCCACCGCATGCTGGGCGTTCTGTATAGCGTCGGCGAACGCGCCCAATTTGGCTTGAGCAATATGCAGAATGTTGTACACATGCGGATCGGGGCGAATCTGGATCGATTGTTCGATCCATTTTTTTGCCAATTCGAGTTCGCCTGCCTTGAGCGCCAACGTACCGCAAGTGTGCAGGAGTGCGGCATGCTCGGGATCTCGCAGAGGGATTTGGTCAAGAAGCTTCTTGGCCATGTCGAATTGACCGGCCTGACAGGCTTTTACAGGCTGGTCGTGCAAAGTGGCGAGTTCGTCAGACGATGTAGGTGAGGGGATTGACATGATCGGTTCGCAAGTTGTGCGATGAGCCGTCAATCGGGTTGCCATAAGCAGGGGGACCGAAGCGGCAATCTGTAACTCGTGGGCGTGACAAATGCTTTACGGATTGCGCAATGAGAGTTTGGAGACGCGATTTGTACCGGTTGACAAGTATGCAAGCCGTGCCCTCTTGCGTCTCTAAGACCGCTCCGAAACCTGTGGTGCGTAAAATCGGTTCTCATGCAATCGCATGAAGCGTGGACGCCCAACAGATTTGTGCAGAGCGACCGTCCGTCCCAAAGGCCCTACGCTATCCGACACCACTCTAAGAATCTTCCCATTCCGCCCCCGCTTTTGCCTGTCCATACTGCAAACCTTCTTATAAGGGAATGCGTTTTGCGTTTGGAACCCATGAAATTTCAACTAACGATATTGGCATGCGCACTGGCGTTGTCAGGTTGCGCCGGACAGGCCGCCCGGGACCGACTCGGTATCGAAGACCCCACCGTTGTAAAGACCGGTATTGGCACACCACAAGACGCAGCGGCTGGAGCGCCGACACCCCAATGGCTGAGCACTTACTCGCCGATCACAAGCGGTGGCGAAGCACTGGCTGCTCTGCAACAGCGGTTGGACAAACTTCCCGGTGACAAGAGCAGTTATTTCCATGCGAAGGCGCAATGCTGGATCGATGCCGGGCAGCAGGAATGGCGCGCACATGACCACTGGGGTTTCGTCGAAGAAGCCATCGGACAAGCCGCGATGATTACCATCGGCCTGGAAAACGGTTCGACGCTATCCGCCGTTAATCCGGAATTGCGCACGGTGTCGACGGTACGTCCTGACCTGTGGAAGATCGTCAACGTGATCAAGAGCGATCCGGCCACGGCACGTTGCCCAGAGGCGCAGCAGCCGCTCGCTTGTGCCGAGGTCGAACTGATCCATGCTGGGCATCTCGCATGGGCGCGCAATTTCGACGCTGCCGAAAAGGCGGTACCGGGTATTCAAAGTGAACTGCAAAAATCGGCGCAAGCAGCTTTGCGGTGCGCCGCGCCGCAGCAGTCTACGCAGGAACAACCGGCACCCTCAGCCGTACAGGTCATCACGCTCAGAGCCGACTCGGCATTCCGTTTCAACAGTGGCGACGTGGCGGGGATGCTGCCGGCCGGCAAGGCGCAGCTCGATAAAGTCGCGGCGGGCATGAAACAGGTGAAGGGTATCAGCCAGTTGAATATCAACGGCTTCACCGATCGTCTGGGTAGCGACGTATACAACCAGAAACTCTCGTTGCAGCGCGCGCAAACGGTGCAGGACTACTTGCGCAAACACGGTGTCACGGTACCTATCACGGTCCAGGGACGTGGCAAGGAGAATCAGGTTACCGAATGCTCTCAAACGAACCGCGATGAATTGGTGAAGTGTCTTGCGCCGAACCGCCGTGTCGAAATCGAATTCGTCCGTGGGCAGGAATAACGTCAAGTCGCTCTGCGTGATCTCGACTTCAGATCCGCAGAAACGTATTTAGGATAACAAAAGTATGGCTACAATTTTGATTGTCGATGATCACCCCGCGTTACGGCTGGTCATCAAAACTCATCTCTTGCAGTTGCTAGGCGTTGGCGACGTCATCGAGGCCGACAACGGGCAGGCGGCTGTTGAACTGGCCCGGCAGCATTTGCCCGATATTGCCATTCTCGACCTCGATATTCCGCGCATCAGCGGGCTTGATGTCATCCCGCGCCTGAAGCTCGCCCATTCGTCGATTCGTGTGCTGGTTCTATCGGGCCAAGACCCGGTTACGTTTGCACCGCGAGCGATGCGCTCGGGGGCTCAAGGCTTCGTCGCCAAGTCACAGGAGATGAAGGAGATCGTGCGGGGCGTCGAAGCAGTGCTGGCGGGTTACACCGTTTTTCCGATGGGTGCGGGTGCAGCCGGAATGTCGCCGTCGGAGGCGGGGGAGGAAGATAAGCTCAAGCTGCTGTCGGACAAGGAGCTTGTGATCTTGCAAATGCTGTCCAAGGGTATGTCGAACAAAACGATCGGCGACGCGCTGTTCATGAGCGACAAAACGGTCAGTACATACAAGAGCCGCATTCAGGAAAAGCTGGGTCTGTCTTCACTGGCAGGGCTGATCGAATTTGCGACGCTGCAAAAGCTGATCGACTGAGTTAGGCAGAGTATGGACATGACGAACCTGCCAGGTTCCCGGGCGCGCGCGCAGGATCGCGCGCGTCGCTTTTCCCACACAGCGCGCACGGCCTCGATCCGCTATGCGACCGTGTTCGGCAGCATCTTTGCATTCACGCTGTTGTGCGTCGTGTCGGCTCGCGCCAACACCCGGACGGAAGTGAACGCCAACCCGCACGTACCGTCCGCTGACCTCAGTCATGCGGCTATCGCATGGTGTGGCTTGTTGGCCTTGGTGCTCGTGCTGGGGGCACTGGCGGTCTTCGCCTTGGGCGGTTGGTGTAGGGCGAGTGCGCTGCTGCGTCGGGCCACTGAGGCCGCGCGCGGTGCCGAGAGCGAATGGCAGCGCCGGTATGAGGCCGTCGAAGCACGCGAGCAGGCTGCGAGGGCAGTGAGTGAGGCGCAGGCGGCGGTCGTCGCCACCCAGGAGCGTGATCGGATCCAGACGGCCATGCGCCATTTCGTGAGCGGTCCGTTGTCCGCGCTAGCCGGTCTGCTCGCGGCTCTCAATGGCGCTTCTTTGCCGCTGGCTCACCGTCCGCTGGCAGGAAGGATCGAGTCTGCATTACGCACTTGTGTTCGTGCACTGGAGGACATGCTTGCGCCCTCGCCGGTTGAATCGCGCGATATTGTGCTTGATGAAAGTCTGACGGACTTGCGTGAACTGATCGACGGTGTCGTTGCGTTGTTCTCACCCGCTGCTGCGCAGAAGGGTTTGTATCTGAGCGTGAGTATCGACCGCTCGATCGCCACGCGCATCCTTGCCGACGGTGCCCGGGTTGGGCAGATTCTCTTCCATCTGGTGAGTCGCGCTGTTCGGGCTACCGAACATGGCCAGATTACGATTGCCGCGCGAGCAGAACGCCTGAACGCGGGTTCGCAGCGCATCTTTATCAGTGTGCGGGATGTGGGGGCCAACGCCGCTCGTTCCACTCGCGCGATTCAAGCACAACTACCCTGGCCGCTCGACGGCGGCGCACGCGTCGACGGGACGCATGATGAGAATGTGTCCGGCCTTGCACTATGCCAGCGGCTGGCGCGACAGATGCGCGGTGAACTCACGGTGGGCAGCGAGCCAGGCTTCGGTACCTGCAGCACCTTCAGTGCGTCGTTCGCTATCGAGCACGCCCGCCAGCCTATGGCGCCGGCTCGCGCCGATTATGTGCTGTCCCAACAGGCCGTCGAACCACAGCCGGCGGATACGGTAGCCGACCCGTCGAGCGAATCGTTTGATCGAAGCTATCTCGAGGCGCTATCGAACGAAGGTATCGACCTCCAAACGTTTTCGCGTGCCTGGCTGCAATCAATACGCGACGATCTGCTGCAGATGCGGCGCTTGCGCGATCTCGACGACGTTGGCGGCCTGCGCGCTTCGCTGCACAGATTGAGCGGAGCCGTCGGCCTGGTCGGCGCCCGCAGCTTGATGGAAATGTTGAGGCGCGCCAGCGTAGCCCAACCCAAACCCGAAGCGGGCGCGATTGACGCACTCACAAAGCGTATTGAAGCGCTGATGATGCAACTCGACCGCGCGATCGACCCACACCGGAGCAACCTGTCATGACTCGACCGATGGCCTTGATCGAAGGCGATCTGACGATACCGCTGCCGCGTCCTTACGACGGGTTGCCGCCGCCGTTTGGCATCCGTCGCCGTGTTATGCGCGAAGCGGTGCATCAGGCCGTGCGTGAAACCGCGGCCCCTGCGCAGCTCGACCGCTTTCCCCCGGGTGTGCAGCACGTTCTCTTTTACAAGGCGCCGCCGCAACGCGTGGATACCGGACGCTGGGATGCCGCGCTGGCGGAGGCGAAGCGTTATCTGGAGATGAACACGGCTCGCCCGCGCTCGTCGCGCTCGGATCACCTGCTCGCCGGGGCAATTTTTGCTGGTTGCACCATAGCGTTGACATGGTTGCTGGTCACGTGCTCGATGAAGGAAGCGGAGAAGGCCAAAGCGGTGCCTTTGGCGCCCGCGGTCTTGTCAGCTGTGAGCCCGCACGTGGATTCGCCAAAGCCGGTAGCCAAACCGGCCGTTGCGGATACGCAGACCGCGGTTGCGGTCGAAAAGACTTCGCCACCGGCAGCTAGCGCGGTTACTAATGTGGCGGCGAAGCCGGCCGATGCTGATGCGCCGTTGGCCGCGTCAATAAGCCAGCTTGCCCAGACAGGGCCGTTGCCTTCGCTCGTACCGAAGCAGGTTGGTCACGTTGCAGCACTTTCGCCAGCTGAGCCGAAGCAGACCGCTCAAGTCTTGCCGCGGCAGACCGTGCAGGTTTCCGCTCATGAAGACGACACGGCGACGTCACCGACAACCCCGCCGAAGCGAGTCAAGGTGGCACGCCTGTCCGAAACTCACGTCAAGGAGCGTGTGGCCTTGAACCGCGCAACGCGGCCGGTGACCCAACCGGCCGTATCGAAGCAGCCGGAGTGGACTGCTGGCACGTCGCATTCGCATAGTGGCGCTTCAACAGACAACGCGCCGTGGCTGAACTGGTCGGCCCAGCAACTCCGTCCTGCTCCGACGATACGACAGGCCGCGCCGGTACCCGGCGACAGCAGCTGGAACGACCACATGACGCAGCGCCGGATCACCGACGATCCCACCGCCTTCCATGTTGGTGGCAGCGGGCAGTAAAAGCTGTACGAGGCGACCTTAGGGCGCTGTGAATTTTTCGCCCGATGCGTACGCGAACCGCTCGGTGCATATAGGAATCGTCTCGCATTCGACCACAAATGCGAGACCTATCATCTGGTCTTTCTTAGCAAGTTGCCCATAGGACTCCGCGCTGAAAGACCAAATTCAATGTTGGACGAAATATCTATGCCAGACATCAATCCGGCCGTCGAGGAATGGCTGACCGACCATGCAAACCGCGGTTGTAATCCCCAGTCCATGTTTGAAGCCATGCTCAAGGAAGGTTTTGAACCGGGGGTGGCGAGTGGCGTAATCCGGGCAACCTTCAAAGGCATTCAGTCAAATGAGCCGTCGTCGATGGGTGTAGAAGCCACGCGTCCCGGTGAGTATCAATATGACGCATGCCCCGTCGCTGCGGGCAATGTCGTTCGCGCGTTCGACCGTGACGTCACCGTGTCGATGCGTTGCGAGCGCCCGCAAATCATCGCATTTGATAATGTCCTTTCTCCAGAGGAGTGCGCCGAGGTAATCGAGCGTTCGCGACCCAGGCTTAAACGTTCGGCTACCGGCGCTGGCGCCTACAACAGCATTCGCACTAGCGATACCGCTGGATTGGCTCCGGGTGAGGACGCATTCATACAGCGTATCGAGCAACGTTTCGCGAGCCTGATGAATTGGCCAGTGGAGAATGGCGAAACCTTGCAAGTCCAGCGCTACAAGGTGACAGGCGAATATAAGCCGCATCATGACTACTACTCCCCACAACAACGGGGTGCGATTATTCGCGGTAAAGATGGTGGGCAACGGGTTGCGACGCTTATCGTCTACCTGAACGATGTGCCACAAGGCGGTACAACTCAATTTCCGCTACTGGGGCTATCCGTTGCTGCGAGGCAAGGTAGAGCGGTGTATTTCCGGTATATGAATTCCCTTCGGCAACTGGACCCATTGACCTTGCACGCGGGCGCACCGGTGTTGGCTGGAGAGAAGTGGATCGTAACAAAGTGGGTCACCGAGCGCCCTTTGGAAATTCGTCTCGGGCGCTGACGAGCGAGCTGGGCACCGACACAACCGTGTGTGTCCAGTTCAACAGGGTCCACCGAGTCACCATTTCTCCCGATGACTCACAAAAAAAAGCCCGACCAAAGTCGGGCTCTCAAATCGGCTGCGTCCTTTCCACAAGGACGCAGCACCTGCAAAACAGCTTTCGCGTCTACATCACGCGCCGGGTGCTTAAGCAGCCAGCAGCGAACGCAGCACGAACGGCAGAATCCCGCCGTGCTTGTAGTAGTCCACTTCGATCGGCGTATCGATACGCAGCAGAACCGGCACGCGCTTCGTCTTGCCGTCCTTACCGTTGATCACCAGCGTGACTTCCTGCTGCGGCTTGAAGTCGTCGCCCAGGCCTTCAACATCAAACGTCTCTTCGCCGGTAATCCCCAGCGATTGCACGCTATCCGAGCCCTTGAACTGCAGCGGCAGCACGCCCATACCGACCAGGTTCGAACGGTGGATCCGCTCGAAGCTGCGAGCAACCACAGCCTTCACGCCCAGCAGTTGCGTACCCTTGGCCGCCCAGTCACGCGACGAACCCGTACCGTACTCTTCACCCGCGAACACAACAGTCGGCGTACCCGCGTCGATGTACTTCATCGCTGCGTCGTAAATCGACAGTTGTTCGCCGCTCGGCTGATGAATCGTCAGGCCGCCTTCAACACGCGTACCGTCTGCCTTCGCCGGGATCATCAGGTTCTTGATCCGGACGTTAGCGAACGTGCCGCGCATCATCACGTCGTGGTTGCCGCGGCGCGAGCCGTAGCTGTTGAAGTCGGCCTTCTGCACGCCGTTTGCCTTCAGCCACTTGCCTGCCGGCGAGTCTTCCTTGATCGAGCCAGCTGGGCTGATGTGGTCGGTCGTGACCGAGTCACCGAAGATGCCCAGTGCGCGAGCGCCCGTCACAGCAGCAATGCTGTCAGCCGGCGTCATCGAGAAGTCCTTGCCGAAGAACGGCGGCTCAGCGATGTAGGTCGACTTCGGCCAGTCGTACACTTGGCCTTCTTCGCCCTCGATCTTGCTCCAAAGGTCGCCCTTCTTGGTGAGCTGTGCGTAGTTCTTGCGGAACGCTTCTGCGTCCAGCGCGAACTTGAGCAACTCGTTGACTTCTTCGCTGGTCGGCCAAATGTCGCCCAGGTAGATGTCCTTGCCGCCCTTGCCCTTGCCAACCGGCTCAGTCATCAGGTCGCGCGTGATGTTGCCTGCAATCGCGTAGGCCACAACCAGCGGCGGCGATGCCAGGAAGTTGGCGCGAATGTTCGGGTGAATACGCGCTTCGAAGTTACGGTTGCCCGACAGCACAGCTGCAGCAACGATGTCGTTCTTCGTGATCGCTTCGTTCAGTTCCGGCGTCAGGTCGCCCGCGTTACCGATACAGGTCGTGCAACCATAAGCAGCCAGTTCGAAGCCGAGTTTCGACAGGAACGGCAGCAGGCCCGTTTTCGTCAGGTACTCGGTGACGATACGCGATCCCGGAGCCAGCGAGGTCTTGATGTGCGGAGCGACCGTCAGGCCAGCTTCCACAGCCTTCTTTGCCAGCAAACCAGCAGCCAGCAGCACGCTCGGGTTCGACGTGTTCGTGCACGACGTGATGGCAGCGATCAGGATGTCGCCGTTCTTCACGTTCACGCCGTTGCTCGTCGTGTATTGCGCGTCCAGATCAGCAGCCTTCTTGGCAAAGCCGTTTTCGCCGACCGGCTTCGAGAACAGGTCGCCGAAGGTCGACTTCACGTGGCCGATTTCGATACGGTCTTGCGGACGCTTTGGGCCCGCCAGCGACGGCGTCACGGTGCCGAGGTCGAGCTTGACGACCTTGGTGTAGTCGATTTCGCCAGCCTTCGGAATACCGAACAGGTTCTGCGCCTTGAAGTAGTTTTCGAAGGCGGAGATTTCTGCGTCGGTGCGGCCCGTGCCCTTGAAGTACTCGATGGTCTTTTCGTCGACCGGGAAGAAGCCCATGGTTGCGCCGTATTCCGGCGCCATGTTGCCGATCGTTGCACGGTCCGGCAGCGACAGCGACTTCGTGCCTTCGCCGAAGAACTCGACGAACTTGCCGACCACCTTCTCTTTACGCAGCAGTTCGGTAACGGTCAGGACCAGGTCGGTTGCCGTCAGGCCTTCGCGCAGCTTGCCCTTCAGCTCGACACCCACCACGTCCGGCGTCAGGAAGTACACCGGCTGGCCGAGCATGCCTGCTTCTGCTTCGATGCCGCCCACGCCCCAGCCCACCACGCCGATACCGTTGATCATCGTCGTGTGGCTGTCCGTGCCCACCAGCGTGTCCGGGTAGTACACGGTGTCGCTGCCGTCGGCCTTCTTGTGCACACCACGTGCGAGGTACTCGAGGTTCACCTGGTGAACGATACCCACGCCCGGCGGCACGACCTTGAACGTGTCGAATGCCTGCATGCCCCACTTCATGAACTGGTAGCGCTCGTTGTTGCGCTGGAATTCCAGTTTCATGTTCAGGTCGAGTGCATCCTTTTGACGGAAGTAATCGATCTGCACCGAGTGGTCGACCACCAGATCAACCGGGACCAGCGGTTCGATCGACTTCGGGTTCTTGCCGGCGCGTTGCGCGACGCCGCGCATCGCTGCGATGTCGGCGAGCAGCGGCACGCCGGTAAAGTCCTGCAGCACGACGCGCGAAACCACAAACGGGATTTCGTCGACGCGCGCAGCGGTCGGCTTCCAGTTTGCCAGTTGTGTGATGTGTTCTTCGGCGATCTTCTTGCCGTCGTAATTACGCAGCACCGACTCCAGCACGATACGGATCGAAACCGGCAGGCGGTCGATCTTGATGTTCAGTGCCTTGCCGAGTTGCGGCAGCGAATAAAACTTGCCTTTGCCGGAACCGCTGTCGAATTCCTTGAGCGTTTTGTGGAGGTTGTGGGCCATGGTGTTTTCCTTGGTTTGATCGCGGAACTACAGTACTGAACTAGATGACATACAGATCGACGTATTCATTGACCGGCATGGCTTCGAGCCTTGCCTGATCCAGCGACACATCGAGAATCGCTTGTTGCTGCTTGACCGGAAACTTGCGCGCGAGGTTGGTCTTGAACTTCTCGACCAGCAACGGGATGCCGTCTGCACGGCGGCGCTTGTGTCCGATCGGGTATTCGACAATGACCTCGTCGAATGTCGACCCGTCGTTGAATTCGACCGTCAGTGCATTGGCGATCGAACGCTTCTCCGGATCGTGATAATCCTTGGTGAACTGCGGGTCTTCCACGCAGCTCATCTTGTCGCGCAGCGCGTCGATGCGTGGGTCTTGCGCCACGGAATCTTCGTAGTCCGCGGCCGTCAGGTGGCCGTAGATCAGCGGCACCGCAATCATGTACTGGATGCAGTGGTCGCGGTCGGCTGGGTTGTTCAGCGGCCCTTTCTTGTCGATGATACGGATCGCCGCTTCGTGTGTGCGAATCGTGATCTTGCTGATGTCTTCCAGCGTCTTGCCCGCTGCGCGCAGTTGCGCATACAGCGTCATGGCCGCTTCCACTGCCGTTTGCGAGTGGAACTCGGCCGGGAACGAGATCTTGAACAGCACGTTCTCCATCACGTACGAGCCGTACGGGCGCTGGAACTTGAACTCGCGACCCTTGAACAGCACGTCGTAGAAGCCCCACGTCTTCGCGGTCAGTACAGACGGATAGCCCATCTCGCCGGTCTTCGCGATCAGCGCGAGACGCACGGCGCGCGAGGTGGCGTCGCCCGCGGCCCACGACTTGCGCGAGCCGGTGTTCGGCGCGTGACGGTAGGTGCGCAGCGCCTGGCCATCTACGAGAGCCAGGGAAATGGCATTGATCAGCTCGTCGCGCGTGAGGCCCAGGAGCTGGCCAACTACGGCGGTCGAGGCGAGCTTCACGAGCAGCACGTGATCGAGCCCGACTTTGTTAAACGAG
Organism: Paraburkholderia phenazinium; assembly: GCF_900100735.1. GTDB lineage: Bacteria > Pseudomonadota > Gammaproteobacteria > Burkholderiales > Burkholderiaceae > Paraburkholderia > Paraburkholderia phenazinia. The sequence goes on from NZ_FNCJ01000001.1 coordinate 867,147, forward strand.
TTTTCCAGCGCGATGCAGCCCTGGATCTCGTGCGCCTTGACCATGCCGATCAGGACGTCTTTCATCGTCAGCGGCTTTTTGCCGGCGGCGATGGCGGTGCGCGAGAGCCAGTCGGCCGTGGCGAGAATCCCGCCCAGGTTGTCCGACGGGTGGCCCCACTCGGCGGCAAGCCAGGTGTCGTTGAAGTCCAGCCAGCGGATCATCGCGCCAATATTAAAGGCGGCCTGAACCGGATCCAGCTGGAACGGCGTGCCCGGCACCTTGGCGCCGTTGGGGACGATCGTGCCCGGCACGATTGGTCCCATCAGCTTGGTGCATGCCGGATAGGTGAGCGCCTCGAGTCCGCAGCCGAGCGTATCGATCAGGCAATGTCGCGCCGTTTCCAGCGCGAGCGTGCTGTCGATCGGGAAATCCAGCACGTAATCGGCAATCTCGACCAGGACTTTGTCCGGGTCGGGCCGTACGTTGGATATCGGAGCGGACATCGGGGCTTTTCCTCGGAAAGGAAACTTAGTTGCTCGGGTTCTTGATCAGCTCGTTCGACTGCGTCGGAGCCGGTGCGCCTTGTGCCATTTCCGGCGTCTTGCACTCGTCGGCGAGGCGCGAGCCGTCGTTGTCCGAGAACAACATTGCCTTGGTCGGGATCACGACCAGGTCCAGACCCGAAGCGGCGTCGTGGAAGCGGTCAGCGCCCGTCGTGGTGGTTTCGCGCGGCAGGTTGTAGTTCTTGTTCGCCCAGTGAACCGTGACGATCTGGTCGCGCTTCATGTCGCCCTTCAGTTCGAACGACAGGCCTTCGTTACATGCCCACTTCACCGAGCCGTCCGGTACCGGATCGACCTTCGCTTCCTTGGCCGGGTTCGCCTTACGCTTGATCAGGCGCTTCGGAGCCGGGCGTTTCGCCACGGCCTTCTTGGTGGTGGTCGCGGCGGTGCCCGACGCCGTTTGTGCGGAAGCGTCCGTCGTGGCGATCAGCATCGTCGTGGACAAGGCGCCGACAACGGCGGCGATCAGCAGCTTTTTCATGGAGTTAGCCTTTCTATCTATATCGGTTGAACAGTGCGCGGCTACGGGTACAGGCAGCCGCCAGGGTGGAACTGCACGCGCCCTGAAAGCGCACAGCGGACGCTATTTTCTCCTATTTAGCGCCACGAACTTCAAATTCTCTGGACCGGTGTAATTCGCGCTCGGCCGGATGATCTTGTTGTCGATGCGTTGCTCGATGATGTGCGCGCTCCAGCCCGCCGTGCGGGCGATCACGAAGAGCGGCGTGAACATCGCCGTCGGCACGCCCATCATGTGGTACGACACCGCGCTGAACCAGTCCAGGTTCGGGAACATCTTCTTGACCTCCCACATCACGGTCTCCAGCCGCTCGGCGATGTCGAACAGCTTCGTGCTGCCGGCTTCCTTCGAGAGCTTCTTCGCCACTTCCTTGATCACCTTGTTGCGCGGGTCGGAGATCGTGTACACCGGGTGGCCGAAGCCGATCACGACTTCCTTGGCCTCGACGCGGCGACGGATGTCCGCTTCGGCCTGGTCGGGGCTCGTGTAGCGCGACTGGATTTCAAATGCCACCTCGTTCGCG
>NZ_FNCJ01000022.1 GCF_900100735.1 Paraburkholderia phenazinium
TTGCCCGCCACGTATCGGCCGTCAGTGTCTTTTACCCAGGCAAGGTCCGGAATGTTGTCGAGGATCGCGGCCATCTGTGCGTTCGCGCTGCGGAGTTCGGCTGCATGCTGCTGGAGTCCCTCGAACATGATGTTGAGTGCGTCGACCAATTGATCCAGTTCATCAGGCTTGCGCCGTGTCCGGCTTAAGCGCAATGGCGCCATCGCAATGCCCGGTGTGCGTCCTCGCAGCGTCGCGGCAATATCGACGAGATGGCGCGTCGCGAGCCTGTGAACTATAAACAGGATGAACAACGCGACCAGAAACGTTTTCGCCGCGTTGCTCACGAGAATCACCAACACCTGGCGTAACAGATCGCGATAGATGTCCGTCAGGCTAGCCTCAAGATGCAGGATCCCGATCTGGTGCCGGTCGTTGTCACAGCAATAGACGGGAAACTCCCTGACGACCGCGTTCTTGACCGGTACAGAACCTCGGAAAACCGTCAGCGGATTCGCGGCCTGCGTTTCGCGGACTTCGACATAACGTATCAGGGGTAGGTGGAGCATGCCGTCGAGCTGCCCCTCCAACTGTTTGCTATCGAGAGCCCACAGCGCGTTGCCGAGACCTGGTGCATAGCCTTCCTCAATTTCATTGAAGCGGTTCTGCAATCCTGTCACCTCAACCTGGTAACTTAGCAATAGCTGAACGACGGTCACCACCAACGTAACCATCGTACTGAACAGCAATACGCGGCCCAATAGGGCGACCGCGATTCCGCTGCGTGGCGTACTGAAAGTTTTGGCCAACGAGCCAGTATGCGTAGCCAGCAAGATCAGCTCCCGGTAAGAGGGCCATCGTGACAACAATTTTCATGCCGCCGGTACGGGTCACGGGACCGATTGGGTATCGACCAGGCGCAACGGACCCGACGATCTGCAACTGTAGTGCGCGAGGCTGCTCTGGAGCGCTTACTAGTGGTAGTTCGCCAATACCGCACGAATCGCCGGATCATTCAGGTTGTTCGGCGTCACGGTCACCACGTCGACGAATACTTTGGGGCGGGGCGGATGGCCCTGCAAAGCCCCAACCAATGCTTCGACCGCACGATAACCCATACGGTAAGGATCCTGCACGATATCGGCATAAATGACGCCATGCTTGAGTCCATCCATGAATTCAGGGCGCCAGTCGAATACGACCAGGTGCGGACGATCGCCGACCGCCCTGGCTTCAACGACTCGCAGGGCGCCATAGGCGATTGGCTCGGCCGGTGCGAAAACGGCATCGAGGTGGCCCGCATCGGCACTCAAGGCCTTGGCGATCAATTCCTCCGCATCACGGGGCCGGTACCCCACGTAGGTATCAACCACTACATCCCATCCTTCTTCCCGCGCAATGCTTAGAAACCCGTTTTCGCGCTCGGTCGTGGAACTGATGTTCGGTGCGAGCCGCAGCACTGCAACCCTCGCGCCCTTTCGCAGGACGGGCACAAGACTGAGCGCCGCCTTTTTGCCTGCGCCGAAATTGTCTGTATAAACGGTCGAGATGCCGTTGTAATCGGTAGTGTCCCGATCGACCAGGACCAGAGGGACGGGGATCGAAACGGGGGTTTTCCCCTGGAGGGGCTCAGGCACCAGGACAATGCCGGCCACGCCTTGCTGTACCAGGTAATCGATGATGCGCAACTGGAGGTTGGATGTGTCGAGCGACGTCCCGTCAGAAGGGTTGCGCATCAGGAGCTGGACATGCTGATCGTCGGCCGCCCGTTCGATTCCCTTGATCATCGCCTGGAAGAAGACAAGCGACGATCCGGCCAATACGACACCTATCTTGGCGGCGTACGCAGTTGGCAACATTCCGGCCAATACGGCAAACAGTACAACGAGCCTCAAGACCCTACGCATGATGGCCACCTCACGGCGCCGGGACGCACCGCTCGCCCGCTAGGGGAAAGGCACGAGGATCTGGTACGCAGCAGTCACTACACCTTGCCGATCTCACTTCACCATCCTTGGTCTCATCTTGTACAACTTTTCAGACGTAGTTTCGCGTTGATCGGAGCGGCTATCGACCCTGTCGATGACCCCGGATCGCTCATGTGTGAGACGACTATCTTCGCGCTTGTACGGAGGTGAGGTCAAGCTGGTCAAAACACGGGCCGCGCAGCAAGGATTCAGGATTTCCTCACTGCATTTTCATCAAAGCCCTACCATTCGAGGCTTGTACCAATGATTTAAACTGTAGCAGTAAGCGTCTTCCGCGGTTCAGGTGAAGGCATGACGCTGCAAGCACAGACCGTGCAGCTGATCCAACCATGACCCGACCGAACCTGTTTAACCATGACGCCTGAACTAAGCTCGATGTCTGAACGCATCGATGAGCAAGCTGATTCGCCACGCCCGCATTCGACAAACCGGTATGCGCGCCTGCTTCCCTGGGCCGTTGCGCTTCTGTCGATACTTGTCTTTCTCATTGCCGCGCCGTTTGCGAAGACACCACTGCCTCAAGTGCCCGCATTTATCCCTGTATACGAATCGGCACTGATCCTTAACGATCTGATTACCTCGGTTCTTCTGTTTGGCCAGTGTGTCATCGCACGTTCGAGGGCACTTGGCGCATTGGCCTGCGCCTATCTGTACACATCCGCGATCGCCCTTCTTCACATGTTGAGCTTTCCCGGCTTGTTTTCGCCAACAGGACTCCTGAATGCGGGACCGCAAAGCACGGCCTGGATATACATGTTCTGGCATGCCGGGTTTCCGTGCTTCGTCATTGCCTATGCGCTGCTGAAAGACAAGAAACAGCCCCGGGCGATGAACGGCACTATCGGAGCTGGCAGGCTGATGTTGGTCGTCGGCGCTGTGCTTTGCCTCGCCGCGGGAATGGCTGGCCTCGCAATAGCAGGAGAAAGCCTGCTGCCTGAAGTCATACAGAACAACCATTACTCGCCGGCAATGCGATGGGTAGCGGGAACAACCTGGGGATTCTGTCTCCTTGCCTTTGCGGTGCTATACCGACAAAGACACCGTTCGACAATCGACCTGTGGCTCATGGTCGTGATGTGCGTCTGGATTTGCGACGTCGCTCTGAGTGCCGTGTTCAATGGAGGGCGCTACGACCTCGGGTTCTATGTCGGACGATTCTATGGCATGTGCGCAGCCAGCTTCGTGCTGCTGTTGCTGTTGGTCGAAAATACGTTTCTTCATTCGCGACTTGCTGCAGCACTTGACGAGTTGAAACGGCTTGCTACGACAGATCCGCTGACGGGCGTCGCCAATCGCCGCGCCTTTGACGCCGCGCTGGCGGCGCACTGGCAACGCGGCGTCCACGACCGCTCGACATTGTCGTTGCTGATGATCGACATCGACTTCTTCAAACGTTTCAACGACCGCTATGGCCACGTCGAAGGCGACCGATGTCTCGTGCTCGTTGCCGAATGCCTCGCGCGGACCGTACGGCGCGGAAACGATCTGGTTGCACGCTACGGTGGCGAAGAGTTCGTGGTTCTGTTGCCGGAGACCGATACGGTGGCGGCGGCTCACGTCGGCCAGCGGATGTGCGACGCGGTGCTCGAGCTTGCAATTCCCCATGGCGATTTACCACATATGCCCCACGTCTCGATCAGTGTCGGCGTCGCCAGCCGGGTCATCGAAACGGGCGTTGAGATGACGGATCTGACCAAGGCTGCCGATCACGCGCTCTATCTGGCAAAAGCTGCGGGGCGTGGCCGGGTCGATATCGCACTCATGGATCAATAACGCTGGCACAATCGTGCCACGGCATGCCGGCCGGAAACCGGCGAGGACGAATTTAAAAATGCATACCACAGATCGCCAGCTTGTTATCGACGTAACGACGAAGGTAACGGTGAAGCAAGACGGGAGCGTGACGACCACGGTCGAGCACGTAGACGACGCGCTTGGAGCCGACAGAACGCAAATGTTCCGCGATTTTGCCGCACAGGAAAACCTGGATTTGACGAGCCAAGATCAAATTGAGGCCGTGGCCGGCCAGTTTGTCGAAAAATTTGGACCGACGCTTCCGTAGGCCACGATCCCAATTCAATGGACGCCACCGCGCTACAAACGATGTCGTCCTCTCCAAGATAGGCACCGGACTGCACTTCGATGAGTTCCAGCTAGTGTTGCAGTGAAATTTCGACGCGCCGGTTACTTGCTCGCCCTTCGGCCGTCGTGTTGGAAGCGACGGGCTCGGGCGTCGGTGCAGGCGGCACACCGCATTGGAATACGAGTCTTCCGGGATCGACGCCATCGCGGAACGGTTTGGTCGAATCGACAGTTCGCACTGGCTCGTCGCCGCACATGCGCCTGGCGACCTTCATGCAGGTCGCCTGGCTGGAAAATATGCCGTGACAGTCGACCTGGTATGTCCGCACGCCGTCCCTTGGCTGCAACTCATAGGCGTTGAACGTCGGGCCGGAAGCGCTGGAGCAGGCTGCCAGAGACAGCGCGGACAGAATAGGTGCGAGATGGAGAATCTTCACTGTAATGCTCCGGAAAATCTGTGTGTAGAAGCCAAGCTCGCGCGTTGACGCGAGCTGGTTCGCTCGTATTTCTTGAGACCGGCAAGGCCCGTCCGATCCTGTGCTGACCGATTGACAGGACGGGCACGCACTGCCGGGTATGGGTTCGAGACGCCCCGTTTCGCAGTCACTTCCACTGATGCAGCATGCCTGCGCCCACGACTCGCTGGCTTCCGCTGAAGCCGCCATTCATCGTCGCCTTCAGGTTCTCGGTGATACGAGCCTGCATGCCGACCGCCATCGCCTTCTGACCTAAAAAAGTCGCCGTGCCGACACCCATCGCGAAATTCGAGTCGCGATCCATGTGCGGAATCGACGCCATCGCAGCGGTCGCAGCAATCCCCTCGCGCGCCATCGAGTCCGTTTGCTGGATCTGTTGCTGCATCTGGCCGACCTGGTTGCTCAGATTGTTCACCGACGTCGACAGTGCGGTCGATACTGCATTCAACTGGTTGAGGTTGACCGCGTCGGTTCCTTCCGTACCTGCCGCCACGTTGACAACCTGCCGGTTCGACGAAGCCGAGCCCACCGCCAGCACATTCGAGCGTCCGCCGTCGTCGCTGCCCGTGCCGATCGACGTCGATCCAGCACCACTCGACGTCGCCCCGGCACCGATCGCGGTCGAGCCATTGCCGGTTGCATGCGAGTTGTTGCCGACCGCGGTGCTGCTGGAACCGGACGCCACCGACCCCGATCTGCCTGCCGATGAGTTCGAACCCGTAGGGCCCGGCAGACCGCTGGAACTGCCAGAATTGGACGAGAACGATCCGCCATTGTTGGTCGTCCGTTGATTGATCAAAGTAGTCAACTGGGTTGCCACCGAATCCAGTTGGGAGACGTTGACCGCATCGGTTCCGCTACGCCCTGCGGCGAGACCGGTAATCTGCCGATTGCCGACATTGACTTCGCCCGCCGACGACTGCGGGCTGCTCAACCCGTACGCGATGTAGTTGGTCAATGCACCTACCGTCGTCAGCGACCCTGCGCCGAGCGCCACGCCACCAGGCGCGGTCGAATCGACGATTGCGCCGTTCCCGATGCCCACACCATTGTTGCCGTTCACCACAGTCGTCGGGCCGACCGCCACCGACTCGGCGCCCACGGCGAGCGAATCAGCTTGCGCCGAATTTGCATGGAAATACATTTGTCCCGTCACTGCGAACGACGACAGCGCGCCGGCAAGCTGACGCACCGTGACTGCATCCTGCGACTGCGTACCGTCGGCGACGTTGGTCAATTGCCGGTAGGTGTTCGTCGTCGCATCGCCAAACGACACGGCGCCGAGCAGGGTTCCATCCGACGTATTGAACGGAATCGAGTGACTACCGACCGCAATCGAGCCGACCCCCGACAGAATCGCCCGATCCGACACCGATTCGGAGCCGATCGCGACACCGCCGGCGACCGTCACGTTCGACTGCGCGCCGAGCGCGAGGCCGTTCGCCGACGCCGCCTGCGCACCGTTTCCGGCTGCAAGGCTACTCGCTCCGCCCGCGACAGCCTGCGGGCCGATCGCGACACTGTCGGTACCTAGTGCCTGACTGTCCGCTGCGGTGGAATTCGCGTGAAAATACTCGATGCCCTGCGAATTGATGTTGTCGATGACCGAGCCAACGCTGTTGTTGACCGTGGTTGTGCCGTTCGCGTTGTACGTCGTATAGGTCGGCGCTGAGATTGTGCCGGTCGACGGGTTGTAGGTCGCACCGCCGCCGAGTGCCGCGGCAGTGCCGTTGCCCAGATTGTTCACGTTCGTCGTGATCGAGCCGACACTCGTCGACACAAGCCCGTCGACAGTGAGCCGATGCCGGTCGAAGTCGACGTGGAAAGCGACGCGACCGCGCTGTTCGCCGTCGAAAGGCCGGTCGATGTGGATGTCGACAGCGCATTGATCGCCTGATTCGCCGCATACAATTGCGAGCCGTTGATGGCATCCGTGCTCGTCGAACTGATCCGTCCTGCCGCCACGTTGGTGATCTGGCGCTCGCTACCCGGGGCGCCGACGCTTACGACACTCGCAGGATTCGTTCCCTGAAAATTGTACGTCGTGCCGCCGATCGTCGCGCTTGCGGTGGGATTCGGCGCGGCGGTCACAGAGCCCGAACCCAGCGCGACGTCTCCCGCATTGTTGGCCACCGCGGAAGCGCCGAATGCGACCGCGCCAGCCGCGGCAGCCGTCGAGGCGTTGCCGAGCGCGACCGAACCCTGCCCCTGGGCATTGTTCGAATTGCCGATCGCCACAGCGCCGTTGCCATTTGCCGTGTTGTTCGCGCCCGCCGTCACCGCGCCGGTGCCGATTGAACTGTTCGGATCACCGATCGCCACGGCGCCATTGCCGCTCGCCGTTTGCCCGTCACCGAGCGCAACTGCACCCGTGCCGGACGTCACTTGCGAATCGTGGCCGCCTGCCAACGAACCCACGCCGGCGGCAGCAGCGACTGTGCTGCTGTCGCCGAAGGCGACCGTGGAAGCGGCAAGCGCCTGTGCGCCATTTCCGAGGGCAAGGGAATTGGTTCCGCTTGCATTGGAATTAACAGCAAAGGCGGTTGCGCCCTGCCCGCTTGCAGTCGCGGACGCCCCAATGGCAACCGCAGATGTACCCGTTGCAGCCGAGGAAGCGCCTATCGCGAGTCCGTTGATCGTGCTGGCTGCCGCTGCATCACCAATCGCGATTGCAGAGGCCGCCGACGCGCTCGATTGTCCGCCGACGGCAATCGCATTGCTGCCCGATGCCACAGCACCTGCGGTGGCGTTACCGCCCAGCGCCACTGCACCGGCCGCGGAGGCTCGCACCGCCGTAGCGGCCGTGGCGCCGCCGACACCAATTGCCACCGCATCGGTGCCAGTCGCTTGCGACCAGGTGCCAAGGGCCGTGGAGTCCGCCCCCGATGCGGTGGCGACGGTACCCACGGCCGTGCCCCATGTTCCGGTGGCGGTCGACGCAAGGCCGAGTGCCGTACTGCCCTGCCCGGTGGCGGTCGAGCCATTGCCCAGAGCAGTCGCTTCGAAGGTACTGCCACCGCCCGGCAGCGACGTGCCCGAAGCACCGGCCGCATTGGCATTTGCGCCGATGGCGATCGGCGAGCCACCGGCGCCCGAAGCGGCAGCCCGGGCGTTGGAGCCTATCGCGATACTGGAACCGGAGGTACTGCTAGCCGTCGCGCCAGGACCAATGGCGACCGTAGTCGCGTCCAGAGCCTGCGCTGCTGCCCCCATGGCGAGAGCGTTAAGTCCATCCGCAACGGAGTTAACGCCAAAGGCTATTGCCGACTGACCGTTGGCGGCGGCTGCCTGGCCGAGTGCGAGAGCGTTAAGACCAGTCGCGTTCGAAAAAACACCGATCGCCATCCCATTGAGGCCATTGGTGAAATTGCTATAACCGATAGAAATCGAGGCATTGCCGTTTGCAGTAGTGGACGTGCCCAGTGCAACCGAATCCTGGCCGTTCGCCACTGCGCCGTTCCCTACGGCTGTAGCACTCGCCGCGGACGCCGTTGCACTCCCGCCCACCGCCGTGGCCCCGGTAGCGCTGGCCGTGGATAGAAAGCCCACACACGAAGAACTACCGTTATAGAAGTTATAGGGTGATGTAGAGCAACTCACCTGCGCCTCCGCTTGCGCGCACCATCCACCCAGGCCCATCAACAATAGTACGGTGACGACGCGTGAATCAGGACCGTGCAGAGTAGAAGCGCCCTGCTCGCCACGCTGATCATTTTGCCCTCCGCATACGGTGGCCTCGGCCCCCGACCTGCCCTTGCCGCACGACTTGTTCAGCTCCGACACGGCTACAAAGGCACCTAGAGCCTTATTCCAGATCGACCGATATACCTTGTTCATATTTTTCCCATTCGATATTTTTAGCAACCACCCCACATATCGCAAGGATGGCGAAATATAAAAATCGAAATGAATTTGTTAGCGCTACGTTGCTTTATTGTGCGGAACTGCATTTACTTTCGACTGATGTCTATGCTTAGATATCCTAAGTCATGACGTGCGCCATCCTCCTTCAAACAGGCATCACATTAGAAACGTATTGATGAGGGGCCGCTGGACCGTTTCTATTGTCTGGCATTCTGGCCGTGCAGACTGCAGCAGGCCGTTAGCTTATGAAGGTCCGCAGGGCCACAAGATATCGATGTCAATTGCGTGAAAGAGCGCTAATTTTCTACCTAAATTCAATCGTTGGCTTGGCAAACGTTTGCCTTTCACTTCACGGCCCGGGAAAAACCTCATGATTGACAGTCCTCCATGAAGTATTGCGATTGCGCTCTCGGCACGACATGGCAAACGCTCCAGCGCCGCACGCCAAGCGTCATATTTTCTGTATCAGCAACGAGTTGCGCACTATGTGAACCGATTACCGGGAAATGCGTGCGTCGACGTGGACTTTTCGTGACGACAAGTAAGGAAAGGTAAGTTCCATTAAGTATTTGATGAAACTTTCGCATAGGTATTTTCACTTGTCCATAGAAACCCCATGAGTATCATGAGAATATTTATATATTTAACAACGTCTCCGATCATCATTAGGAAAACATTTGATATCAATTAAGGATTAACTGACATAAGAATAAAGAAATGCTTATCGAAATCGCTTTTATGTCGGAAAGATTTGTGTTGGTGTGCTGCCAGCCGCCTCGTCTGCTCGGTAGTTCAGTAGAGAAAACAACTGTCTCGCGCAAACCGTGCGACGCGGTCTGCGCAGCGGCCTGACCGCAACTACCTGGCTCCAGGCACCGCGCGACGCAGAGCGCCATCCATTCGGAGGGAATGCCTAACAAAAAATAAGGAAATCCTGAATATCAAGCCGCGGCACATGTACACGAGGCTGGCGGGTGCTTCCAGAGTGGCTGCGCAATCCTTTGCGCGCCTCGTGCCAGCACATCTTCCCCAGGTAAAGAGAATCGCCAAAGCTGCCGTTAATCATTCAGAGGAGGACCGTGCCTGACAGGTGAAGGTGGGCTAGCTGGTCGCAGTCTCAAACCCGTTCGCTAGAACCACCATGATACGTACCGCACTTTCGTCCATGTCGATCAGTCGACGCTTCGGTATTCAGGCCACGGTCGTCTTTGTTCCCATCCTGATGTTGTTCTGCTGGCTCTTCGCCCACGAGTGGTCTGCCTACACAAAGGCCGACGAGGCGCTCGACAGCTTTCAATCGTTCCGCCTGACGCTGCTCGCGATGGAGAAGGTCTCCGCGTAACGCGGGCCGACCAACGGGGTGCTCGGAGAAGACTTGCCGATTCCGGCAGAGCGCGCCGCCGCGCTGCAGCGGGCGCGCCACGAAAGCGATAGACAGATCGCCTTGCTGGCCGATTCGCTGAGCAGGGACCATTGTTCGCATTGTTCCAGCGAACTCGGCACCGTGAGCGCATTACAGGTCGATCTGGCCGCTGCGCGGCTCAACGTCGATCAACTTGCCCGTCTCGCGCGAGCGCAACGCGGCGATCACGCGTTGCAGGACGCGGGGAACCGGATGATAGCGATCATCCCCGAGTTCCTGCAGACGAACAGCTCGCCATCGAACGTACGCGCGGCCGTATCGAGCAGTTGCGCGCCATGATCGACGCGCGCAGCCTTACCCTCAGCGCCTCGGATCCGCAAGCGCTCGCCGCGATGAACGAGCAATACTTCGGGATCGGCCTGCGCTACGTTGCCAGCGTGCGTGCCCTCGCCCTCCAACCCGGCGGCGCAGACATCTCGACCGCCCAGTTTGCGCAACACTACGTACCCACCATGCGGGCCATTACCGGCTTTCGCGACAGCGTGATCGGTCTTGCGCAAGGCGAACTCCGTGAAAACCGCCAGAGTGCGCTTCTCACTCTGGCCGGCGCGGGTCTCGCCGAAACCGCGCTACTCGCCGTGCTGATCTGGATGGTCGCGGGGTTCATGCGCCATGTGATCGGCCCGTTCGTTCAGGCCACCGGCATTATCGACGCGATTGCCCGCGACGATCTGGCCACGGAGATCCCCGAGGTGTCTGCATCGCGTTTTCTGCGGATCTTAATGCGGATGGCTTCGACGTCACTGCGACTCTAAAGCGTGCGGACCGCATGCTCTGCGAGGCGAAACTGGCCGGGCGCAACTGCGTCATGGCCGATACGGGCGACGCCCTGGACGAACCGCACAGCGCGCTCGGCCTCTGACGCCGTCACAGCGGCCGGCTTCTGCGCCGCTCACCAGAATCTCTCACACAGCCCCCCCTTCACATCTCGCTCACGGCGACTCAAATTCGCCGGCGCATCGCGCACCGGGCACGAGCCTTTCCTACCATCGGGTCTCAATAATGACCGATTGACGACACACCAACGCTGCTCTCTCGGCGCAGGAGATGCCATGAAAAAAATTCTCGACTACGTTCCTTATCTCTCCCGCCCATCAACCCAGGCAGCCGCAACAGAGCAGCCACCCGCGCCACCGCCCAAAGCTCGCACACGCAAAACCTCGGCGCTGCCGGGCGCGCTGCGCGAGTTGATGGACCAGGTCACCGCACGGCCGAAAATCAAGGCAGCCAGGCAGCTCAGCAACGACCATCTGACAACGCTCCTCGATCGGGACGATCTGCGCGGCGGGCGAAACATACGGGCGATGCAACGCGAGGCGCGCAAACGCAACCTGCCGCCGCTTCACCAGTCGGCGCCCGAAACGCCGGTACAGCGCCCGGCGCCGAGCCAGGCGGCTCTCTCCATTGCCCCACCCAATGGCCCTGTCATCGACCCAGACACCGGAGCACTCGACACAGCACGTCTGCGGCAAACGGTTAGCGCACTCAGCGACGCCCTACCCGCGGTACCTGACCACATTGCCCCTCGGCACCAGAAGACGGGCAACCAGTTGCGCAACCGGCTGATGGAAGAGCTGAGCGCCATCGACACACTCGCGGCAGACAACCCAAGTCTGCGTCCCGACCAGCTCGGCCTGGCCGTGCGAGACCAGTTCGCCAAAGCCTCGCGCACCGCGAGCGTGCTGGCACGCTACCTCGATCGCCAGCTCGTTGCCGGTAACGGCGCGCGCCCGGACGCAGCGTCCTACTTCATGATTGCCGGCCTACTGACGGAATTGAAGCGCACGCATCTGAGCGCGGCGGCACACGACATCGGCAACGAGTATGCGCAACGCGAAGTCCAGAACCTCGAGCGCGCGGCGCCGGGCATCAGTCAAGGCATCTCCGGCCCGAATGTCGCCACCACCACCAGCGTTAACCTCGCCTATGCACCGCTTCACGCGCACAGTGCGCTGACGGTGCAGGCTGGCGTGAGCGGCGGTGCGACGCTGTTCGCGGACGACGATCGCGACATCGACTTCTGGACCTCGTACGGCGTCTCGCTCAAAGCGGGTATCGGCGGCACATTCCGCAAGCTGTCCAACTGGGCCGGACAGACCTCGGGCCAGGTCAGCTACAGCGGTGGTGGCACGTACTTCGAACACGACGACCTGCACGAACTGGTCAAGCTGATCGCCAACCTCGACGCGAACCGCTCCTGGATCCGCTCCGCCGGTCCGAAAACCCGCAGGCTCGTGCACAACATGGAGCAGCTTCGCAACGACATCGCACGCTTTGTCGGGCGTAACTACACGCCTGCGGCGGGGCGTCCCTATTACCTCAACGACGGCAAAATCGCGAAAGGTTTCAACGCCTTCAAGATGAGCCTGCTGTCGATGGCGCTCGACCAGCACCTGGGCCACGACCACTTCGGCAAACTGATCGCCGCTGCGTACCCATCGGCCGGCGACGTACTGCGGCAACGGCTGGCCGAGCAGGATCCGCTGCCCGCGGCGCCGCGGCGCGACGTACCCGATTCGGTCGCTTACGCGGACCGTCTGGTGGCGTTCCGCGAGACGACCGTAAGCGGTGACGCGAACCTCAGCAAGGCAACCGGCGGCAGCACTGATCTCGAAGCGGCCGGCACCTTCGACGCGAATCTCAGGGGCGATCTGATGCAGTTCTTCACCGAGACAACCAACCCGCCCCATCAACTGCTCGACCCCGGCTATCACAAGGATTTCAAGGCCACCTTCGACCTGCATCGCCAGCTCGATGCGCTGTGCGGCACGCCTGCACCGCCCCAGCTGCACCTCTATGACACCATGCGCCGCGGCTTGAGCGCAGCCGGCGCCGACGCGCAGACACCGCTCATTTCTGCGCACGAACAGTTGCTGTTTGGCGACGCAGCGAGTGTGCCTGCGCAGTTCCTGCATGCCATCGGGCAGCCTGGGCCACAACCGCTCGAGCGCGCGGCCGCGCACGCTGAGATCCTCACGGGTATGTACCGCAGTTTCATCGACGACAGCCAGGCCCTGCTAGCTCGCAACGACCGCTTCATGCCCCCTGAGCAACGCGCGGAACTGCGCGCAGCCCGAGCCGAAGCGTTCGCGCGTATCAACGACGAAATCTGGGGCGGTCGCTACCCGCATTCCGAAGCGAAGGCGCTCGCCAATCCCAAGGAGTTCATCGGCCGTAGCTATGGCAACATCAGTCTCGCGCTCGGCTGCGTCGGCACCCACATCGCGATCCTCAAGCAGCAGAGCACGCGCGAGGCCGATCCCGGCCAGGCGAGCGCTATCGAGCACGCCGACAGCCGCTATAACACGGTACGCACGCTGCTCGACCGGCTCTACCTGCCGCTCAAGAAATACGATGTCCAGAAGAACGGCCCGCTGAAAGACGCCGCGATCTGGGAGCGCTGGGACGCCGCGCTAAAGCTGCAGGCTTCCGGTGGGGCACAGTCGAATACGCTCGGCGCCATACTCGGCCGCGCGAAGAAATCGCTCGGCCCAGTTTCGATCACGAACGACGCCGGCGAGGTCACGGCCAGTGCCGAGATCAAGGTCATGAAAGCAACTCGGCAGGTGAACCCAGGCCGTCTCGGCACCTTCTGGCAGATCACGCTGACTGCCCAAGGCGGGGCGCCGCTGCTGGGCAGCATGCTGGAAAAAGCGGTCCGCAAAGCCGTCGAACGACTCAACGCAAGCCTCGCGACCGATACCCCGAAGATCGATCCGGCAGACGCGCTTCGCCAGGTGCAAGGACTCGCGCTAGACGTAAGCGACGGCAGCAGCATCGTAATGAAGTTCCGTCAGGCGCCGGGCCTGTCGCCCCGCGCGACCGACCTGCAGTACATTCGCGTGCTCGGCAACAAGAGCAGTGGCCTAGCGGTCTCTGTGTCCCTGCCCACCCACGCGGGCACCTTTACGCCGGCGCTTTCCTATGCCGACAGCAGCCAGGGTTTCGAAGGCGAGATCATCGGGCCTGACCTGAGCTACCTGATGATGCAGCACCCGAAGCTCGCCGCGGTGCTCGATCAGGCACCCGGCGGCGACCCTCGCGAACTGAAACAGTTGTTCAACGCGAACCCGCATGTGCGCAACGCCTATTTCGGACACCCGCAGACCATTGTCGACGTGGTGTCGCGCTATGCCGACTACCTGCAAGCGAAAGACGCAGCAGCCGCGCGCGGCCAGTCGCTCGAAAGCGCGCCTATGGTCAACGAATTTCAGCGCTACTATGCCTCCGAGCCGTTTGCCCGGGTGGCCCAGATTGCCCGAGAAGTGGCAAGCCATGCACCGGGAACGGCAGCCGACGGAGCCGCGCCGGTCGAATCGCAACTGCCGCTCAGCACTGACATCGAGATCGGCGATGTGGATCTCGATGCGGCACGCAGCCGCTTGCAGACGCTCGGCACGCTCGGCACGCTCGAGCAGCGGGTCGACTACTTCTGCGGCGAGGGCCGTGCGCTGCTCGACACCTTTGCGGCAATCGTCAGCAACACGAGGGCCATCAACTCGGCTGCGCTGTTTCACGTCGAGCCGCGCAACATGGGCATTCAGACCCGCTTGCGGGACGAAGCGACGCTGCGCCGGCAATAACTGAGCAAACTTAGAGCAAGCAGGATTCCTCTGGTCGCGCGAGCGTTCCACCACAGAGCGGAACGCTCACCGACACCGTGGTTCCGGCACCGGGTGCGCTATCTATCCGCAACCAAGCGCCAATCAGACGGGCGCGCTCGCTCATGCTCAATAGTCCGTACGAGTATCCATTGCGCGCCGTGTCGGGGTCGAATCCACCGCCGTTGTCGTTGATATGCAGATCGAAGCCACGTTCGTTGATGTTGAGGGTGACATGGACGCAAGTGGCCCGCGAGTGACGGGTCACGTTGGTCAGCGATTCCTGCACGATGCGGAACACCGCCGTTGCGTGCGCTTCCGCAAGCACCGGTTCGCTGCCGTTCATGCGAAACTGACAGGGAATGCCGTTACGTCGCGCGAAATCGTCAGTAAGCCATTCAAGCGCTGAAGTGAGACCGAAATTGAGTGCGGCGGGACGCAAATCGTTGGCGACGTTGCGTACCATCCAGATCGTCTGGTCGACAAGCACGCGCATGTCGGCCACTTTCTCGAGCAGGTCCGGCGCCGTCAGACGCATCTTGAGCAGCGACACATCCATCTTGAGCGCCGTCAACAACTGCCCCAATTCGTCGTGGATTTCCAGTGCGATGCGCTTTCTCTCGTCTTCGCGTGTCGCCTCCATGTACGCGCCGAACTCGCGCAGTGTCTCGCGCGACTCGCCGCGTTCCCGCTCATCGGTCCGTGCACTCAGGTCATGGCGCGCCTGAGCAAGCTCCCCGGTGAGTTGGGCGACGCGTGCATTGAGCTCGTCGCGAATCATATGTGAGCAATAGAGACGGGTGCCCATTGCATTGAACGCCAGCACGACGCGGTCGAGTTCGTCGAGCGTCGCACTGCGGCGGCGGACCAGATCGAGCGAACGCGGCGCGTGCTGATAGTCTGAGCTGTCGGCGGCATGCGCGATAGCGCGCAGATGCTGCATGAGGAGCCGATTCGTCAGATAGATGACGAACAGTCCCACCGAGAAAGTGGCGGCCCCGTGGATCGCGAGGAGTTTCGCCGCAGCGCGTGCGAGTTCGACACCACTGCGGTGATCGCCGAACACCTGCAATGCCGTCAACCCTAACGTCACCAGCCCGCTAAACGCGAAAGCAAACACATACAGCCGCAAGGCCACTCTGCGCCGGATCACGGCGCATCACCACCCTTGACCACCGGCTCCACAAAGCGCACGCCCTGTGCCGTCCGCAACGCGCTGACCTGCCGTTCAACGTCGCCGGGCGTGGCCACTGGGGCGAGCGAATACACGCCGTTTTCGCCCGGACCGCCAACAATCTGTAGATGCAGCGGCACGAGCAGCGCCTGCAGTTGTCCTGCCGGCATCGTCGCGTCGACAACCAACCGAATGGTCGCGAGCGCGGTAGATCGATCCGGCGTCGACAAGGTGCGATAAACCGACACGGCAGGGCTACTGCCGCGCGACGGTGCACCGAACATCACCAGTCCCGTGGTCTCGAGCAGCACGAGCGCGGCGAGGCCATAGGTCACCCATGCCCGGCGGCCATGCGGCGTCCAGCGCGCATTCGCCGCCGCCCGCGGCAACGGCCGCGCCTGTTCGTCGATCTGGTGCAACAGATGCGCGATCCCTTGTTCGACCGGTGGCCCGGTCGGCACTTCGACGTTCATCTGCACATGGATGTCAAGCTGACGGGCGTACTCCCCGCGACACGACGTGCAGTCGCGCAGATGGGTTTCCACCGTGTCACGTTCATCCGCCGATGCAGTACCGTTCACGTACCACGGCAGCAGTTCCCAGACCTGCAGGTGTGCGCGTTCGTCAAAGAGTGAGGTTGTATTCATGATTCGTCCCCGGCAAAGCCGGCGAGCCCCGGCATGACATTGCGCAACTTCACGCGTGCATGAAACATTCTGGCCTTCACGGTGCTCACCGGTGCGGTTGTGATCTCCGCGATTTCTTCCAACGAATGCCCCATCACATAAGCAAGCTCCAACACCAGCCGATGCTCAGGCGACAAGCGCATGAGCCCTTTGGCCACCCAATCCGCGAGTTCGTGGTCGGCAAACGGTTCGCTCGCGCGCTCGTCGTGTTCCCCATGCAGCGGTTCATGCGACAGCCCACCCTGACGCAACGCCTTGAGCGTCACCCGATAGGCAATGCCCATCAGCCACGTCGACACGCGCGCCTGGCCACGAAACTCAGAGGCCTTTTGCCAGACAATCAGGAAGGTGTCGTTGATGACTTCCTCGATAACGTCGTCGCGGCGCGTAAAGCGGCCAAGAAAACGCACCAGCCGCCGGTGGTACTCGCGGTAAAGCGCGGCGAGCGCACCCTTGTCCTGCGCCATCACACGCTCGATCAACGCCATGTCGTCGGCGTCGACGCTGCGCGCGGTGCTTGAACTTCGCCTTGAAGCAACTTGATTAGTCAGCATGGTGCGGTCCGCAATCGGCCAGAACGGCATGATTTTCTCTACACCGTGGGTTCCCTCCTCCGCGAGAAAAGTTGCGGGACGGTGCGAAAAAATTTCTAGTGGTCACTTTGCGTACAACAGCACACGGTCGCGAATAGGCAACACCTGATTTTATGGTAAGGATTTCCCTATAACGAGGCCGTCACGAGCATGCAAAAGCCTTGATACGCCGGGATTCGTTCGTCAGGTTACGCCGCGTTACACGCCGGTAGTGCTCTTGCTCGGCATGAATCGAATTGAACGGCCAGCGTCACTTACGGGCAATAGACTTCATCCGATGAGGTGAGGCGCGGCGCGTCCGAGTGCGCCGTTCGTACCGACTGGCCAACCGGCTGGTCGTGACCGTTGATCGAAACGGCTTCGAGAGAGCACGCTTCGATTCAATCGTTGCCGGCGCAGCGGCTACCACGCCGCAGCACCGGCAGACATAGCGAACCAGCCCCAGACACATGGCCGAAGGCTGGGCAAATGGGAGAAGAACGTGCGATTTGCTCTTGTGACCGAAGACCGCTTGTTGACTAGCAGCCTTGTCGAATGCTTCAGCGAAGACGCGATCTCCATCGAGCCATTCGACGGAGAATTGCCGCTGTTGCGTAACATGCGTACGACACCCTACGACCTCGTACTCATCGATGCGAAGAACAATTCGATGCTGGTCAATTCACTGCTGTCCTGGCGCAATTGCAATGCAGACCTGTGCACGCCGGTCATCGTACTCACTCCGTTCTCGAACTGGTCGGCCATGCTGCGCTGGGTCAACGCGGGCGCCACGGATGTCGCCAACCGCTTCGATCTCGAGCAGATCCGCCTGCGCACACACGTCGTGATCCGGCGCGAGACCCAGGACACAGGGGAGGATTCCATCGCACTCGGTGGCTACGAATTGCGGCGCGACCTCGGCACGCTGTCATGCGACGGCATCGACATTGCGATGACGCCGCGCGAGTTTGCGATGGCGTGGCTGTTCTTCTCGAACCCCGGCAAGTTTCTAAGCCGCGCACAGATTGCCGGAGGCGTCTGGGGCTCTTGCGAGAACGTCGCCGCACGCTCTATCGAGCAGCACATCTATAAGCTGCGCAAAAAATTGAGTCTGTCCAGCAACTCGACGCTGACGCTAAAGACCGTGTACGCGCTCGGCTACAAGCTCGATGTCGCGACGCCTGAGATCGCGGCGAAAGCGACGGACATGGCAAATATGGCGGATACCTCGCTACAGCTAACCGCAACGGCTACTTCCGTGCCACTGCCGCCGCCTGCCCAGCTGCACGCCAACTACGCAAAACTGCTCGCCTAGCACGCCTGATTTCCCGTCACCCGGATCGCCGCTGCAGTTGTCACTGCCGCGGCGGCGCTTCTTCCTGCTCTCTTCCCGCTCGACTCGATACGACACGCGTGCGGCCCTGCCCTTGCCTGTGCCGAGTAATTTCGCGCTAGTCGCGCACAGTTCGCCGCGCCGCGCGTCGTCGCTGCGGACGAACGATATCGTTGGAAGTGAACGATGCGTCGCACGGCTGCTCCATTTCGGAGTGGACTCACGGCGTGTCGTCGCGCGGCGAAAATCGGCCCGCCCTGTGGGAGGGCCTGGTTCATCCTCACACGACGAGGTCATCCATGAGTCTATCAATCGACAGTTCCCTCGGCGCTTCCTCCTCGCTCTCGCTCGATCCGTCGAGCAGCTCGCAGTCGGGAAGCGGCAGCGCCGCCCAGATCGAACAGATCCTGGCGGAAGTCCTTCAAATGATCGAACAGATGTTGCAGCAAACGATCGCCACGCAAAACCAGCAAACCGGTCTCGACCCGAACGGCGGCGGCCAGTCGGACGGCGGCTCGCCGGCCAGCGCAGGCAGCGGCGGCGGTGGTGGCGGCGGCCCGAGCGGCGCCGGCGGTCCGAGCGATGCCGGTGGTCCGAGCAGCGCCGGAGGCCCTGACGCAAGCAGCGGCGCAAGCGGCGCGGACAACTCACAGATGTCGCAGCTAGAATCCATGCTGCAGCAAATCATTCAGATGCTCCAGCAACTCGAACAGTCGCAGTCAGGCGGCCAGTCGGGAGCAGGCGCGGCGAGCCCAAGCGGTGCGGGCAACTCGCAGACCTCGCAGCTCGAAACCATGCTGCAGGAAATCATGCAGATGCTCCAGCAGCTCGAGCAGTCGCAATCAGGCGGTGGCCAACCGGGTGCAGGCCAAGGCGGCGGCGGCTCGGGTGGCGGCGCAAGTGGTGCAGGCGGTGCAGGCGGCGCAGGTGGTCCAGGCAACGCCAGCGGTCCCGGCGCCAGCGGTGGCCCGAGCGACCCGGGCAATGCCAACGGTGCGGGCAACTCGCAAGCGTCCCAGATCGATTCGATGCTGCAGGAGATCACCCAGATGCTCCAGCAACTCGAACAGTCGCAGTCAGGCGGCCAGTCGGGATCGGGACAAGGCGGCGGCCAGGGTCAAAGCCCGAATGCGTTGCAGATGCTGGGCGAAATCACGCAGATGCTGCAGCAACTGATGCAGCAACAAAAGAGCCCGTCGGGCGCCTCGGGGGTTTGACGTACTCGTTTGAAAAGCCGGCGCGTTGCGCCGGCTCAGACTGCTGACTAACCCCACGTTTTTCGGAGCGTGGGGTTTTGTTTTTTCAGGCCAAAGTTAGTGCTGCCCGAACTTTACCGCGACATCGTTACTGCTACAAAACGGCGTTGACCGGGTGGTCATACTTGTTGGTGACCCGCGCCTACGTGCTCTGCCCTCCTGTGTAATGAGAAAGATCACCTTATCTTCGGCGACGCTCACCGCCGGCCATCCATTACGTGTCATAAACGCCAGACAGGCCCGATTTTCCGCATCCACTATTCCCAGCACTTCCGGCTGGATGCTAAACAGCCATTCGAGCGCGGGCTCCCACAGCCATGCCCAGCGTCCGTGATACTCGGGCAGCACCGCGATGTGGGCATATCCATTGTTGAAAATGATCCCCCCTATGGGCTTCTCATCGTATATGAAGCCGATCGAGGGACAACTCTTGTAATAGTCAATGAACATCTCTTTGGTGAAGACCTGCCGCACATCCTTGTGGGTCACCGCGAGCTGGGCCGCGTCCGCCTCGTAATAAACAGCCAGATCCGCATGGTCCGCAAGCCGCAGTCGCCTCCTTACCGTGTGCTCTCGCATTTCCGCGTGCACTTCCTGACTGCAACTTAGCGTGTGGGGAGTTGAAGGTGAATCCATGTCGTTCGTCTCAATTCGAAAATCGATACCTTACGGACGCAGCTCCAGTACGAATCCCGTGCTGCCAAACCAGATTGCTATCACGCTAAATGGGCAAGACGTTATCCATGGCGTGAGAGGCGAAACTGTGGGTCGACGAGCGAACAGATTCGCGTCACTCACGCTAACGATGAACCCCAGACTTCGCGCAGTCCGCCATGTCGTCGAGCGCGGTCGCACCGATTCATTTCGCGGCGGTCGCGCACAGTTCGCCACGCTCCTGATCGCGGCAGCCGGTCCCCGTTATCGTTAGAGCAGAGCGATGCGTCGCACGGCGGCTCCATCCCGTAGCGGAAGGACTCATGGCGCATCGTCGCGCGGCGAAGATCCGGCCACCTGCGGGAGGCCCGGATTCCAGTGAAAGCCAGCCGCCTGTACTGGCTTTCCCCATTTCAAGCGAACGACCTGACTTAAAGGAACTACCATGGGTGCAATCAAACACGCATTCGAACACCTCGGGCACGATATCGGCGATGTCGCGAAGGACGTCGGCAAGGGGCTGGAAACCGCCGGCAAGGACATTGCAAAAGTCGGCAAAGGGATCGCTGAGGGTGTCGAAACCGTCGGCAAGACGCTGGGCAAAGACGCGCTCGATACCGCGGAGGCCACGCTGCAATCCGCTGACGCGTTGATCCACGGTCATCTGCAGCAGGCCTTGAACAAGGCGCTGCAGGCCGGCGACGACGTGGTGAAGACCGGCTCCGACCTCGGTTCCGCCGGGACCGAGGCCACGCTCGATTCGCTTGGGGACATGCATTTGAGCAAGAAGCTGGACAACGCGGTGGGCAAGGTCAACAAAGCATTCAACGGGGTGAGAAACGACGTCACCAAGAGCGTCGACCAGGTGGCGAGCCAGGTGGTCAGCGGCACCGAAGGCGCCATCAAAGGCACCGTCGACGCCGTCAACGACGCGGCCCACGGCAAGTGGGGTGCGGCCGCCGGCGCGCTCGGCGGCGCGACCATGGATGCGCTCAACGTCGCCTCCGACCTCACCCCCGAAGGGGCAGCCGCAGCGATCGGCACGCAGGCACTGATGAACGCGCACATCGGCAACGCCCAGATCGATTCGGCGATCGGCGGCGCGCTGCACGGCAACGTCACGCAGATGGCCAAAGGCGTCGTCAAGAACGTGGCCGAGACCGAAGTCGGCGACAAGGTCCAGCAGGGCTTGTCCGATGTTGCCGCGAAGGTGATGCCGCAAGGCGGCGGTTCGAGCGAAGACACCGCACTCGCCGCGGCGGGGCTGGGTATCGCCGCCGGCGCACTGGGCGACGGCCTGGGTTCGTCCGGTTCGAAACACTCGCACGGCGAATCGGCCGGCGGCAGTTCGTACTCGTTTGCGGCGTTTGGGCGTTCCGGCAAAAGCTCAGCTCATGCGGGCAAAGCGGAAGGCAGGGAGTCGAAGGAAGCGAAGCACGAAAAGAAAGAGGACGCCGACGACAATGCACAAGATGCCGCCAATAACACCGCCAACAACGCAAGCAGCACCGCGCTTGCGCAGGCAGGCGGCGGCGATACGCAGCTCGAGCAGGAACTGATGCTCGAGAACTTTCTCATGCAGGCCGGCATGGGTAGCGGCGGTGGCGCCCAAAAGCGTCGTGCCGAACTGAGTGCGGATAGCTGAGGGCGCGACCCGCGATTGGCGATCCTGATCCCGATTGACATCCCGATCGCCACCGCGGGAAATGCAACGACAGAAACCCGAGCAGCGCAAAAAGGACCGGTCCGATCAGAACCGGTCCTTTTTTATGGCCTCGCTTTTTATGGCCTCGTTACGAACCAGAGGGACAATCGCTGCACGCGGCGGCCGGTGCCTGGGCCTGTTCCGGCGTTGCCGGGACAATGCGGGGCGTGAGCAGAAAGAGGCGCTGAAACTTCTGGCCCTGGTGCGACTTGTACTGGAACAGCTTGCCGATCAGCGGGAGTTTCGACAGGCCCGGCACGCCCGACGTGCTGCTGTCGTCCTGATCGACCGTGTACCCGGCAATCAGCAGACTCTGCCCTTCGTTGATCAGCGCCTGCGTATCGATCGTGCTGTTGCTGACCACCGGCAGTTGTCCCACGACCTGCGTGGTCAACTGGCCATCTTCGATATGCACGTCGAGCCGGATCTGCGGCGTCGCCGGGTCGGCGACGATGCTCGGCAGCACTCGTAGCGACACCCCCGCGGACACGCTGTACAGATCGCCGGACTGGTAGCCCTGCACCGGCACATAGAACGTCTGCTTGTTGTCCATCACGGCTTCGATATTGTCGAGCGTCGCCACCTTCGGGTTGGCGGTGATGCGCGCGTTATCGCTCTGTTCCAGCGCGCTGATGCGGCTTAGCAGATAGCGCCCCGCTCCACCGATCACCGCAGTCAGCACCGCGCCGCTCGGCGTGGCGAGCACTCCGGCCGTGGTCGTATCGTTCGGGTTGCCGAAACCCTGCGGATTGAGCGATCCCGGGTTAGACGCCTGCGTGGACTGCCCATTGCCCGTTTCGAAGTCGAGGTGGCCCGAATGCAGTCGCCAGTCGACCCCGAGCTGCTTGAGTCCAGTCTCGGTGATCTCGATGATGCTGGCGTCGATCTCCACGACACCGGGACGCCGGTCGAGCGACGCAATCAGCTTCTCGAAGCCGGGCATGGCCTCGGCGCGTGCGCGAATCAGAATCGCATTGTTGCGCGCATCGGCCTGGATCACCGGGTCCGCGGCATGCGGCGCGCCACTTGCCCCATCCACGTCAGCCTGCGGCGCATCGGTCGGCAAGCCCGGCGACGCGCCGCCATCCCCTTGACGATAACCGGCCGGCAGCGGCGGATTATTAACCGTATGATCGGCGGCGCCTGCGCCGAACAGGCCCGGCAGCGTCGGAATCGGAGCGGCGCTGGCGGCACGCCCGCCGCCGTCCGCTGCGGCCGTATCGAGGCCGTGCATCTTGTAGGCGTCGGCGCGCGCCGCAGTCGAGGCGTGCGCGACGTTCGCTCCCGCGCTGTCTGGATACATGCTGCGCAGCACCGAGGCCACGCCGGGCAAGTTCACCGCCTGGCCGTTGATGGTCAGCGAGCGGTCGGTCGCCCACGCATAGTGCAACGGGAAGGTACGGATTTCCGGCTCGTCGGCTCGCGCCACGTCGCGGTCGATCAGATGCGCGACGTCGGTCGCGAGTTCGACCATGCGCGGTGGCCCCGAGACAATCGCCGTACCCGTATCGTCGTCATAGAGCACCGGAAAGCGCGGATCGGTGACGCCCAGGCGAGCCAGTGCGCGCCGCAGGTCGCCAGCCGACGCATGCACTAAACCAATCGTCGCGCTACGCGCCTCGTTCGGGCCCGAGACCCGCAACACCGACCCGTCGTAGTACCAGATAAAGCCAAACGAATCCGCCATGCGGTCGAGAAAACGCTGCGGCGTTTCGTCGAAACGGCCCGTGACGGTGCCGTCCACCTGCGGTGAGATCCACGTCATGACGTTTTCACTCGCGCCAAGATCGCGCAGCACTTCCTTGAGGTCCTTGTGGTCGGCGACGTACTGGAAATGCCCTTCTTTCCAAGGAATCGGCCGCGCCTGCGCCGGCTGGGGCGCGAGGCACGCAGCGGCGAGCAATGCGCCTGCCAGGGCGCCGAGATGCGGCACGCGGCGCGCCGGGCGCGAGTTGCGTTGACGGAGATTCATGAGGCTGCTCCAGGCGGGATCCGCGCCATTACCGTGCATGAGCGACGATGGTTTCGGACGGGGATTCGTCGAAGTACTTGCGATAGCCTTTGGCGAGCGTCGAGCGGCTCGTCAGGCCCCAGCGCGCCGCGGTATCGTAGATCGTCGCGGCCGGGCCGTGGTCGTCGAGCAGATCTTCACGGATGCCTTCGAGCCGCAGCGCCCGAATCAGTCCACACGGCGTCACGCCGAGTGCGCGCTTGAAGACCAGCTGGATGGTGCGCATCGTTACGTTCAGTTCGGCGGCGACCTCGCGGGTCGTCAGGTCCTGGCGGTCGATGTTCTCCACAATATAGCGGTACGCGCGCCGGTATTTGGCAGGCAGCCGTGCCGACACGTCGTCGCTGGCGGCGCCTGCCCGCTGGCGTGGGCCGTTCGCCGCGCGCAGCGGCGGCGCTTCGCTGCGTAGGCAGCGTAACGCTTCGACGGTGTAGTGCGAATAGAACTTCAGCGCGTCTGCCGGATTGCCGCGGTATGCGGCGACCTTCGCCATGCAGTACAGGTAATCGAAATTGCGGCGCTGCTCGTCGGCGTTACCCGTCAACATCCGGTCGACCAGGTCCGCGGCAACCTCGTCGAGGCCACCGGCGAGCGCCGCCAGCAGCATGTCGAGGCTCGCATGGAAGGTCTGGCGGGTCGTGGCGGGAGCGCCGCAGCCGCGGCGCGCGCGTGTCGTCAGCACTTGTGCGGACCAGTTGCGCTCGCCGTTGGCGAGGCGCTCCATGCAGTCCAGGTCTTCGATACGTTGTGCCATCAACGCGTCGCGGCACGCAATCGCTGTCGCGGGCTCGATACGCGCACGAACGTTCGCGCCGAGCGCAGCACATACCAGCGCAGACTGCCAGAACGCGTGGTCATTCAGTGCGCGGGCCGAACGAATTTTCAGCCGCACCTCGAATTCCTGCGCGAGCAGATCGATGACCAGGCGGAAACGCGGCTCGGTATGCGCATCGGCCAGTTCCGCTGCTGCCAGCAGGGCGTCGTCGGCCGCATTCTGCTGGGCCAACTGGTGGTGGGCGAGTGCGAGGCCCACGTATGCCTCGATGCGCTGCTCGACCTGCGCATCCGTTTCTCCGGTAATGCGCGCAAAGCTGCGCTGCGCGACGCCAAGGCGCGCGCGCATCAGTGAGATCCAGCCCGTGTTGCGGCACGACTGCACGCGCAGTTGCTGGTCATCTTTCCAGATCATCTTCTGGGCTCGGCGATAGTATTCTTCGGCCTCCTCTGGGTTGTCTAGCAAGAGCGAAACGTCGGCAAGCGCCGTCAATTCTTCGTTGCCCCGCTCACGTGAGCTGGCCGGCGCGTGCGCGCCGATCTCGGCAGCATCGTCGACGACGCAATAAGCTCGGGAGAAGTCCCCGTCGAGAATGGCCGCCGCATAGCGCGGCTGGCAATCGCGGAAACGGAATGCAGACAACAACGCCAGATAGACCGTCGGATACATAGCTCAACACTCACGCGAAATTGCCCCGTCTGATTGCGGTCGACCAGGCTTGAACCGGGCAGTGGCGGCGTCGCAAGCCAACGATAAACACGCCTCTGTTGAAATGATGTTAGCCGCGCGAGCGGTGCACAGTTTCAACAATCTCACCGGCAATCACAACAATACTCACCGCGTGATTTGAGGGGTAGTTGATGAGGATTGAGAGGAAATCAACGCGGCGCGGCGCCACCTGCGGGCGCTGCCAGCGCAGCGGCCTCGTGCATGAACGTGTCGAGGCGCAGTGCGCTCGTCACCTGCTGCGCAAACACCCCCACGAGGAAGATGAGCATCAGCAGCCCGATCGCGCCGCGAATCGGCTGGCTGAGCGACGACGGTTCGAGCTTCTCAGCCGCACGCGCCAGCACGCCGATAGACAGATCGACGCACACGAGCGCGAGCATCACCGGCATGCCGAGCTTCACGGTAGCCGTCATGATCGAGTCCGTGCGCGCGATGATGAACGACTCCGCCACGTCGGTCATCGACGGCGTCAACGACACGAGCGGCCACCACTTGAACGATTCGAACAACGCCCCGAGCATGAACATCATGCCGCCGGCCACGTAGAACAACGTGACGGCCAACTGCAGCAGTGTGTTCGAAATCGGCGTGCTCTGATCGCCACGCAGTGGATTTGTCATCTGCACGTTGTTGTAGCCCGCGAGATCGTCGATCAGCGTGCCGGTGCATTGGGCGATCCAGAACACGCTCGAGGCCGCGTAGCCGAGCACGGCGCCGAGGAACATTTCCTTGACCGACAGCAGTAGCATCTGTGCGGAGCCCAGGTCATCGAAATGGTGCGCGGGCTGCGCCGCAGCAATGAAAATCGCAAACAGATAGATCACGCCATTGCGGGCGATACCCGGCAGCATGTCGCCGCTCGTCGCAGGCAGGATCTGGAACACCACGGCAATCCGTACGCCGCTCAGCGCAAGCGTTAAAAACAGTCCTTCGTATTCCTTGAACAGATCGGCAAGCGCATGGGCCGCCATCATTGCATCGGGCATCCTATCCTCCTCGCCTTATCCTGACCGCCGCGCTTTCGCACGCTTCCTCATCGACGCGCTCGTCAATGCGGCGCTGCATCGCGGCCGTCGCGGCGCGCAACTGCTCGCGCGCGGCATCGAGCGCGGCGTCGGCCCTGCGCACCTGCATGCCGAGACGCTCGACAGCGTGCTGCTGGGCATCGGTTGCCTCGCAA
The DNA here is from genome assembly GCF_900100735.1 of Paraburkholderia phenazinium. GTDB lineage: Bacteria > Pseudomonadota > Gammaproteobacteria > Burkholderiales > Burkholderiaceae > Paraburkholderia > Paraburkholderia phenazinia. Next base: position 26,489 of record NZ_FNCJ01000022.1, read on the forward strand.
GCGGTACGCAAGCCGGTGCGGGCGGCATCGAGCGCCTGGGCAAGCGGTGCGCGATAGTGGTCATGGTTCAGATACACGGAGGGCGACAGGCCGCGCGAGTCGCTCAGCAACTGGCCGATACGCTCCTCGTGCGCGAGGCGCTGCGCCTGCGCGTATTGCACGCTCGACTGTGCCTCTTCAACCTCGCCGTTCAGTACTTCGAGGCGGCGGCGCGCGTCCGCGAGCTCCCGCTCGAGACGCTCTTTGGTCCGCGCCTTGGCCGCGACGACGACTTTCCAGACCGCTTGAACCGCACGGCTCATCGTTATTCCCCAAAGCCCGCCAGCAGGTTGCAGGTCTCGTCGATGCCGGCGAGTTCATCGGTCCTCTGCCGCAAAAACGATTCGATATCGTCATGAAAGGCGATGGCTTCGTCGGCAAGCGGATCGCTGCCCTGCTTATACTCGCCGATCTGCAACAGCATTTCGATTTCATCGTATTTCGCCATCAACTGACGCATCCGGCCCGCGCTCGCGCAGTGTTCCGGCGAGGCGATCTGCGGCATCACGCGGCTCAGACTGTTGAGCACGTCGATCGCCGGATAGCGGTTGCGCGCCGCGATCTTGCGCGACAGCACGAGGTGGCCGTCAAGAATGCCGCGAACTTCCTCGCTGACCGGATCACCCCCCTCTTCGTCCTCCGCGAGCACCGTGTAGAGCGCGGTGATCGAACCCTCGCGCCCCATGCCTGCGCGCTCGAGGATGCGCGGCAATTCGGCGAACACCGACGGCGGAAAGCCGCGCCGCGTCGGCGGCTCGCCGGCCGACAGGCCGATCTCGCGCTGCGCGCGGGCAAAGCGCGTGAGCGAATCCATCATCAGCAACACGCGCAAGCCGCGATCGCGAAAGTATTCGGCGATCGCGGTGCCGACATACGCAGCTTTGGCCCGCTCGATCGACGAGCGGTCCGATGTCGCGCACACGACCACGCTGCGCGCCATCCCTTCTTCGCCGAGAATTAGTTCGATGAATTCGCGTACTTCGCGGCCGCGCTCGCCGATCAGCACGATGACATTGATATCGCACTCGGTGCCGCGAGCAAGCATGCCGAGCAAGGTGCTCTTGCCAACACCCGCCGCTGCGAAAATGCCCATGCGCTGCCCCTCGCCGAGCGCCATCAGGCCGTCGATCACACGCACGCCGGTCGGCATCTGCGTGTCGATCATGCGGCGCTCGAGCGGGTCGGGCGCCGACGCAAAAATCGGCGCGCGGCATTCGGCCTCAATCGGGCCGCCGCCGTCGGACGGCTCACCGAGCCCGTCCAGCACTCGCCCAAGCAGTTGCTCTCCCACCGCGACCGTCAGCGGCTCGCCACGGCCGGTCACACGCGTGCTGCGCGAGAGACCCGTCATGCTGCCGAACGGCGCGAGCAAGGCGTACTCCCGTGTGATGCCAACCACCTCGGCGCGCTGCATCAGCGTGCCGTCCGCATGCCGCAATTCGCATAGCTCGCCCATTTGCGCGTCGAGACCACCCACTTTGACGAGCGTGCCGACCGCCTCGAGCACCTTGCCGTAGCGTTCGAGCGAAGCGCTCGCCCCCAAGGTGGCCTCGAGGCGCTCGGCCAGATCAGCAATCGACGTCATCTCAGGCATCCTCATCGTCAGTACCGGCTGACTCATTGCCAGCTTCACCGCCCGGTTCTGCATCGGCGTCCCACCCGCCGGATTCGCGCTCGGCCCGATAGCCCGAGTGTGCCCCCGCCGTGACCACCGCGCCCCTTGCAAGCGCTCGCGCCAACGAAGCGAGTTGCACACCTAGATTGGCCTCGACTACCCCGCTATCCCATTCGCAGACGCAGGTGTCGAACGGCGCCTCGTCGTCGACGATGACCTCGACGTTCAGTGGCGGCACCGCCGCCCGCCCAAGCTCGCCGAACAGGCGCCGGGCCCGCTCCGCGTCGCCTGGAGAGACCGTCACGCTCAGATGCGTGGCGTCGTCGATCGCGCGGGTCACGGTGAGCGCGACGCGGCGCATCAGCGCATCGCGGTCGCTTTCCGCAATCACCTGCTCGACGGCTTTCATCACGATGCGCGACAGGCGTTCGGCCGATCCATGCAGTTGTTCCTGCTCGTCCCGCGCGGCAGCGAGATGCTGCGCATGCACGTCGGCCAGCGCACGCCGGTGACCCGCCGCATAGCCCAGCCGCGAACTGTTCTCGAACTTGCGCCGCGCGCCCGCGACGAACGCGTCGGCCTCGCGCCGGGCCTGTTCGAGCAGCGCTCGCGCGCGCTCGGTGGCGTCGGCCATGGTCGCCGCGACGAGTTCGTGCAACGCTTCGAGCGCATTGTTCAGTTCCGTGACGCGCATCACTTCTTCTGCGCGCACGACGTCGGTGTCGATCGCGACGACCTTGTGATCCGATTTCAACCAAATAGCCATTGAAGCTCCGGAAACATACGCCCCACGGCGGTAAAGAAACGATCCATTTCATCGCTAGACGCAGTCGCGTGGGCGCGCGCCCCATGCAGCGTCTCGGCGCCGTCGTCCGCGCCTCGCCGCAGCGGGTCGGCCGCGGGCGTCGACTCCTCGCGCATGCTTGCTAGACTCAATTCGATCAGGTTACGCAAGGTCGGGTTGCTGCAGGCGCCTTCGGCGGCCATCACGTGCCAGCCGCAGCGCGCAAGTGCATCAGGCGAGGTGTCCTCGGGCAGCACGGCCCCTGCGCCCGCTTGAGACGCTGGTGTATCCACCAGTGCCTCCAAAGCGGTGGCGCCAACGCCTTCCAGCAGGGCGTGACGCGTCTGACGTTCGACGCAGCGCCGCACCGCATCGCGGCACGCGAACAGCGCACGCGCCGCAAGCAGGCGCCGCATCAGCTCCGGCGCGACGAGCGCAATGCGGTTGCCAGGCTGGATAAACGCATCGAGCGGCACCGGCGCCGCAAACCAGATTCGACGGGCAGCCTGCGTTCTGAGCGCACGCGCATGGCCGCCGCTTTGCGTCGTGTCGGCCTCGGGGTCGCCCGCGGGCGGAAGTTCCAGCGACGCCTCACCGAGCATGGCAGACAGCTCGCGCACCCGGATGTCGTAGACCGTCAGCATGCGCACGAGAGGATGAGCGGTGCTCATGCTGCATCCATCGGTTCGGGCGCTATCAGACGCTTCTTCGACCAGCGCGCCGGCATCACGCGTGCAAAACGCTGCGGTGCAACGACGATGCCGGTCGCCACAGCCGCGATCAGGGCCGCCAGCACGATGCCGGCCACGATCAAACCGACCCAGAACTTCGCAGAATGACCGCTGCCGCTCTCGACAGGCGTAGCAGCGCCCGCGGGCTCCGCGGCCTGGACGAGCGTTACGCTGACGTTGTCATAGGAAAGTCCCTCTACGCTATGGACCACGAGATTCTTGACGCTCGGCACCAGCGCCTGAATGTCCGTGCCTTCGCCGTACTTGATGAACACCGCGGCCGACGACGGCTTCACGACGCTCGATAGCGGATCGTTGTTCGGCAGCACGATCTGGACATCGGCATAGGCGACGCCGTCGATGCGTGAAAGCATCGCCGAGAGCTGCTGCGAAACGCCGTAGATGAAGCGCACGCGCTCCTCGGTCGGCGTGGAGATGAGGCCGTCCTTCTTGAACATCTCGCCGAGCGAGGTGTACTTCTGATGCGGCAGCCCGTGAGCCCTGAGCACTTCCATGGAACGCGCAAAGTCGTCCTCGTCGACCGACACCTCCCATGTCTTGCCGCTGTCCGGCGTCGATTTGCTGGCATCGACACCGGCTTCGAGCAGCACCCGCATCAGGTCGTTCGCGTCGGCCTCGGGAAGTTGCGCAAACAACTGCTTGCTGCAACCCGCCAGCAGCGCCGCGCTCACGACGGCCAAGGCCAACGCGCGCAGCAGATTCGAAAAGCGGCTCATTGCAGCTCCTGTCGCCGATGTTACTGGTTCTTCATCAAGGTCTGGACCGTACCCTTGCCGCCCTGCGCCACCGCCGTACCCACGTAGATCTTCACCATCTGCGAAGTGATCTCGTGCTGGATCTGCAGCGACTGCGCCGCCACTTGCTGCATCGAGAGCGTGCCGCTCGACGCTTCAAACGCATCGATCTTCGTGGTCAGTGTGTTGAACGCCTCGTCCTGCGCCGAGACCGCTTGCGAGACAGCCGACGGGCCCTGCACGTGCGCGCCCTGCTCGGGCACGAGCCGCGCGTCGGCCAGCGCTTGCGAGAAACGTTCACCGAGGCCGTTGGGCGCCTGGGTCGCGCTCGATGCCGGCCCAGCGGCACCGGCTGGGTCCACCGCTGCAAGCGAGCGCAGCGGCTCCACAGGAGGGATTGCAGAAGTCATGACCGGCTCCTTACGCGCGCAGATAGCTGAACGACATGGCCTGGCGCAGCAGATCGGCCGTGCCGGCCGACAGGTTCGACGCTTGCGTGTCCTCCGCCTCGTCTTTCTTGCGCTTACCCGTCAGCAGGTTCATCAGCCCGACCGACTCGGCATCCTCATCGCGAGTCAGCACTTCGTTCGCGTAGACACGCCAGCCCGGATCGCCGAGCGCGGACAGACATACCGCGAGCAGCGCCGTCACGTACGGCCCGAACGGCACCTGCAGTTCGCGCCCCTCGAGCTGCCGCAGCAACTGCGCGGCATCGGTCATGCGATTGCGCCGGATCAGCAGCCACGCATCGTAGGCGTGCAATTCGACGAATTTGGGGCGCATCAGATGTAGCGCGGCCAGCAGCCGGTCCGCTTCGTCCAGATGCCCTGTCCTCGCCGCCCAGGTCAGCATCTCGACCAGACCTGACACAAGACGATTGCTGCATGTCGTGAGATTCATCGTTAAGCCTCGCGGTTCTCAGTTGTTTCACGAAAAGACGGCAAAGGCGCCGCCATACCGGCAGTGGTGATCTGCCGACGTGCCTAAGGTAGCCGTGCGGGTGGAGGCCAGCCGCGTGCGCCTGCGAATTCTCTCGCCTCCTGGCGAACCACCTGTATCCAGGCTCCCTGCCATTCGCTGCAGTTCGCAGCGGTTCGCTGCTGGACGCGCGGTTTCGCCCACTGGATGCGCGTGAAGCTCGAAACACGGCGAGACTCGGCACCGATCCCATCCCATGGAGCAACCCACATGGCCGACGAGAAGACCGAAGAGCCAACTGAGAAAAAGCTCAGGGACGCACGCAACGACGGTGAAACGGTCAAGAGCCCGGACCTCGTGTTTGCGCTGCTGCTGATCGCGGCCTCGCTCGGTTTTGCGGTGGCCGGTCCGGCGATGGGCGTGCATCTGCGGACGATAGTGCAGCTCGCGCTCGACGTGCGCTCGGCGGACCAACCGTCCTTCGATCTGCGCCACACGCTTACCGGCATGGCGACCCAGGCGGCCCTGCTCATGTTCCTGCCGGTGGCCGCCACACTCGTCACGGCAATCGCCGCGCTCGCCGCTCAAGTCGGTTTTCAGGTGTCGTTAAAGCCGCTAGAACCGAAGTTCAGCGCGATCAATCCCGGTGCGGGACTCAAGCGCATGTTCTCGATGCGCTCGTTTGTCGACCTCGCGAAGATGCTCGTGAAGACCGCGATCATCAGCGCCGCGCTATGGAAGACCTTGCTCGCGCTCGCGCCGCTGATCGTGGGGGTCGCCTATGAGCCAGTGCCCGATCTGATCCAGATTTCGTGGTCGGCGCTGTGCCGCCTGTTCGCGGTCGGCGGCGTGCTCTATCTGGTGCTCGGCGTGGCCGACTACGCCGTGCAGCAGTGGCTCTTCATTCGCGACCACCGCATGAGCAAGGACGACGTCAAGCGCGAACACAAGGATTCCGAGGGCGACCCGCACCTGAAGGGCAAGCGCAAGCAGGTCGCTCGCGAGATCGTCGAGAGCAATCCGGAGAAGAAAGTCGCCGGAGCCCAGGCTGTGATCGTCAACCCGACTCACTATGCGGTCGCGGTGCGCTATATGCCCGACGAATTCGATTTGCCGCGTGTGGTCGCCAAGGGCGTGGACGCCGACGCGCTCGAAATCCGCCGCATGGCGATGCGTCATGGCGTGCCGATCGTGCGCAATCCGCCTCTCGCACGGGCGCTCTACCTCGTGCCGCTCGACAACGCCATTCCGGAGGCGTGCTTCAAGGCAGTCGCCGCCGTGCTCGCGTGGGTCGAGGATCTCGCCGCGCAAGAAGCGCAAAGCGAGCCAGCCGGCCAGCGCGCCGGCACATCCGCAATACCCGACCGAGGCATCCCGTCATGATAAAAAGTGCCCCCGTTTCCCAGTACAGCGGCGAAGTCGCGATTGCCGGCGTGATCGTCGCCGTCGTCGCGCTGATGATCCTGCCGCTGCCGACCTTCCTGATCGATACGCTGCTCGGCATCAACATCACGGCGAGCGTCGTGCTGCTGAGCGTCACGATGTATATCCCGAAGGCGACCTCGTTATCGGCGTTCCCGTCGCTACTGCTGTTCACGACGCTGTTCAGGCTCTCGCTTAACATCGCCTCGACCAAGTCGATTCTGCTCAACGCCGACGCCGGCCACATCATCGAGAGCTTCGGCGAACTGGTGGTGGGCGGCAATCTGGTCGTCGGTCTGGTGGTGTTTCTGATCATCACGACCGTGCAGTTCATCGTAATCGCGAAGGGCTCCGAACGGGTGGCGGAAGTCGGCGCGCGCTTCACGCTCGACGGCATGCCGGGTAAACAGATGAGCATCGACGCCGATGTGCGCGCCGGCAATCTGACCGCCGAACAGGCGCAGCGCCGCCGTGCGCTGCTGGCGATCGAAAGCCAGTTGCATGGTGGCATGGACGGCGCCATGAAGTTCGTCAAGGGCGACGCGATCGCGGGCCTCGTCATCACGATGGTCAATATTCTCGCCGGCATCGTGATCGGCGTGAGCTATCACGGCATGTCGGCAGGCGAAGCCGCCAACCGCTTCTCCGTGCTGTCGATCGGCGACGCCATGGTGTCGCAGATTCCCTCATTGCTGATTTCGGTGGCCGCCGGCATTCTGATTACGCGGGTAGCCGACGAAGAGAAAGCGCCACGCTCGCTCGGCACCGAAATTCTCGAACAGCTATCAGGCAACTCGCGCGCGTTGTTCAGCGCGGCGGCGCTGATGTGCGGCTTCGCACTCGTGCCGGGTTTTCCGGCTGTGCTGTTCGTCGTGCTTGCGGCCGCCTTGTTCGCCGGCGGCTATTCGCTGCGGCGCAAACAGCGCAAGGCGGAGCAGCCGGCCGGCCCTGAACTGCCGGCGCTGATGCGCGAAGGATCGAAGGAAAGCACACCGACCATTGCCGCGAAGGCGCCCGCATTCGCTGTGCCGCTGGCGATCCGCCTGGCGCCGACGCTGGCCGCGCTGATCGACTCGGCAGCACTCGACGCCGCCTTCGAACGCGGCCGCCGTGCCTTGACTGCGGATCTTGGCCTGCCGTTTCCACGCACGGCGGTGTGGGTCGCCGAAGAGTTGCCCGAACACAGTTATCAGTTGCTGGTGCAGGACGTCCCCTCAGCGCCGCTCGAACTGCTGCCCGGAATCGTCGTATTGCGCGAGGCGTCCGAAGCGCTGCTGCAACACGGCGAGAAGCGGCTCGACGTCGCTGGGCTCGATGTCAGCTACTGGATCGACGCCACCAAAGTACCGGCCGACGCCAAGGCCGCCAGCATCAGCCGCGAGGCGCTGATTGCCGGTCACGCAGTCGCGCGCCTTGGCGCGCAAGCACAACTCTTTGTCGGCCTGCAGGAAACCCAGTGGCTGCTCGAGCGCGCCGCGCTCGACTATCCCGGCCTGGTGGCCGAGGTGCAGAAAGCACTGCCCACCCAGCGGATTGCCGAAGTGCTGCGGCGCATGCTCGAAGAGCAGGTGCCGATCCGCAATATGCGCGCGATTCTCGAAAGCCTTGTGGTCTGGGGGCCGAAAGAGAAGGACCTGCTGATGGTGACCGAGTACGTGCGCGGCGATCTCGGGCGCTTCATTGCCCACCGGGCAACGGGCGGCACCGGCGAACTGCGTGCCATCGTGCTTGACCCCGAGGTCGAACAGACGATCCGCCAGGCCATCAAGCCCACGCCCGCCGGCAACTTCCTCGCGCTGGAGCCGAACCTGATCGACACCCTGCTCGCTAACCTCGAGGCAATCTGCGGGCCGAAACCGGCCACGCAACTGTCGATCGTCGCGGCCATGGATATCCGCCGCTACACGCGGCGCATGATCGAGCAGCGCTTTCCGTGGCTGCACGTCTATTCGTTCCAGGAACTCGGCTCCGACGCACACCTGACGCCGGCCGGGCGCCTCACCTTCTAGTTCTGCAGAGGATCGCCATGTCCGAACGCGCACGCAGCGCCCGGGAAATTCGCATCGTGCCCGGCACACCGAATCCAGCTTCGGGTGGGACCCGCGCGGCAGCCCCGTCCGCGGTCCAGATCTTCCGCTCGCTCGCGGCGCAGGCATCCGCGCTCACCGGCGTGACCGCTTTGGCGGCATCGCCCGACGAAGCGGGCACGCCGCGGGCCGAAGCCGCCGAGCCGCAAGGCGCCGGCGAGTTCAACCCACCGCCTGATACGGTGGCTGGCAAGACAGCGCCCCCAGTTCAGGAAGGCGGCGCGGAACACCAGGACGGACCCGCTCCTGCGACCTCCAGCAGGATTGCTGCCGCCACGGCACAGAAGAAGACCGTGGAAGAGAACCGCTCGGCCAGCGAAGAGACCGCCCTCGGCAAGCACATCGTCAGCGCGTGCGCCACCGCTGCCCACGGTGAGGTGCTCGCCCAGCAGCTGGCCGATCGTATCGCACGCTTCTGCTCGATGTCAGGAGCATCCGATGACGCCTCGTGGGAAGTCACGCTGCCGATGAACCCCGCGGTACTCGGCGACACGTTGTTGCATCTGCAACTTTCGCCGTCGCGCATAGCTATTCGTTTTGAAACCTCGAATCCACGCTCTGCACGACTAATCTATGACAACGCCGAGACATTGCGCGCCCGTCTTTCCGATGCGCTGCACCGCCGGATCGATGTCGACGTTGTCACCTGAAGAAGCCTTCGTCACCTGGAGATACCGAGTGGTCAACGACGTCACGCCGTCCGCTCTTGACGGCCGACTGCCACGCTATAGCCCGGCACTCGCTCAATTGTGCCGCGCTCTGGGCGACGCGCGCGCAGACCATCCGGGTGTCGGGTTCGACGTGAAACTCGCCGGTCTCGCGCCGGTCAGGTTCGAGCGAGCCATCACGTTGCAACTCGAATGCGCACACGGCCCGCTCACCGTGGTGGCCGATGCAGACGACTATCCCGCGCTGCAGACCATTGCGCTCGATACCGAACCCAAACGCGCCGCTGCACTCGCGAACCTGTGGCTCGCCGAGCTACTCGCGCGCTTTCGAACCGATGCAGCGGGCACGCCCGAGGTCAAGTCGATTGCGCTGTCGGTGCAGGCAGACGGCCCAGGCAGCGGCGCAAGCGGCTTGAGCGAGTTAAGCGGTCTGGCCGTGCGTTTCGCGCTTGATGGCCAGGACAGAACCTGCGTCGTCGTCGCATTGCCAGATGTACTCGCGGCCGACTACGAACGCGTCTGGATCCGCCGGCGGCCCGCCATTGCCCCCCTGACGGCTGGTTCGCTCGACGACATCGCGATACCCGGCGTCCTGCGTTTGCGCAGCCGTCTCTGCTCACCCACCCTGCTGGGGTCGCTGCGGCGCAACGACATCCTGCTCGGCTGGCAACCCGCTGCGCCATTCGGCGCAGGCCGCCCTCTTGACCATGCCACGTTGCGCTTCGGCGCTGCGCGCGGCCGCCAGTTATGCGCCAGCGTTCGCATCGATGCGCAAGCCGTAACCCTGGAGACACCTGTGAACTATGTGAACGACGCTCAATCCGACGACTTCAGTCCGCACGCCACCGCCTCGCCCGAACCGGACAGTGAGCCGCTCATCGACGTCGGCGCACTGGACCTGCCGGTGCACATCGAGGTGCTGACGGTCAACCTGAGCCTCGCGCAACTTAACTCGCTGCAAAGCGGCTACGTGCTTGAACTGCCGCTGCCGCTGATGGACGCCCCGGCACGCCTCGTTGCGTATGGGCAAACGCTCGCCATCGGCAAGCTGGTTGCCGTCGGCGACAATCTCGGCGTGCAAATTCACCGGATGGCGGCGAGCGATGAACGGCAATCTTGACGTCGCCTCGTTGCTGGTCGGACTGCTCGCGTTCGGCATGCTGCCGTTCGCCGCGATGGTCGTGACGTCCTATACCAAGATCGTGGTCGTGCTCGGACTGCTGCGCAACGCGCTCGGCGTGCAGCAGGTGCCGCCCACCACCGTGCTCAACGGCATTGCCATGATCGTCACCTGCTTCGTGATGGCGCCCGTCGGCATGGAAGCGGTCCATCGCGCCCAGCTTTCGAGCGAGGAGTCGCCTACAAGCCAGGTGATGCCGATTTTCGACGCCGCGCGCGAGCCGTTTCGCCAGTTTCTGCTCAAGCACACCGCCGAGCGTGAAAAGGCTTTCTTCATTCACTCGGCCCAGCAAATCTGGCCTGCCGACAAGGCCGCTGCGCTCAAGCCCGACGATCTGATCGTGCTTGCGCCCGCCTTCACGCTGACCGAGCTGACCTCGGCGTTCAGGATCGGCTTTCTGCTTTACCTCGCCTTTGTCGTCGTCGATCTGATCGTCGCCAACATCCTGATGGCGCTCGGCCTTTCGCAGGTAACCCCGACCAATGTCGCGATCCCCTTCAAGCTGCTGCTGTTCGTTTCGATGGACGGTTGGTCCACGCTGATTCACGGCCTTGTTTCGACTTACAGGTGACGTATGGACTACGACGCGATCACACAACTGACCACCAATGCACTGACGCTCTGCCTGCTCGTCTCGCTGCCCGCGGTGGGCGTCGCCGCCGCCGCGGGCCTCCTGATCGCCTTTCTGCAGGCGGTCACATCGCTGCAGGACTCCAGTATCTCGCACGGCGTAAAGTTTTTGATTGTCACCGTGGTCATTGTGGTCGCCGCGCCCTGGGGGGCGTCGGCCGTCATGCAGTTTGCCCAGTCCGTCATGCGCACGGTGTTCCCATGAGCCTCTCACGCGTCAATGGGAGTCATGTTCCGAGCGACAACGGGACGGCCTCGCAAAGTACCTCGGAGGCCGCGGCAACGCCCGGCCACCATCGCCATCACGAGCAGGTGAAGACCCACAAGAGCGGCAACCGCCCCCGCACGAAGCGAAGGCGCGGCGCCGATTCGCAGGACGGCGTCGACGAAAGCGGCGCCAGCGAAGAACTGCTGCAGATGCTCGAAGAGCACCTGCAACGCAACGCGGAACTGGTGATGCGCGCCGGTGAGCGGCGTGGCGGTGAGCAAGGCAACTCGGGCGGCGGACAGCAGGACGAGGACGAACGAGGCGCAGCGAGTAGCGCAGGTTTGTCACGCAGCGGCCGGCGGACGGCGAGCGGCAACGCCGCAGCCAGCGACGCCGACGAAGCGCATCGCCGTGCCGAACAGGAACTCTTCATCGCACGCCGCGCGCAAGCCGAAGAACGGCCGCCCGCGAGCTCGACCTATGCGGTGCTGGCGACAATGCGCGAGTTCCTCACCCTGCCGGGTGCGGCGGCACACACGCCGCCGAAGCTTGTGGATATCCGTTCACGCCTGATCGAAGCCATGGGCACGCCCGTGTCGCGCGCGCCGGCACGGCAGCATTCGATCAATCTGTTGTTGCCGTTGATGCTGTTGAACCTCGAACGCGTACGCACCGACGGTGAACGTGCGCTCGCACTCGCCCGACTCAATTCGCTGCTCGGCCGTCGCCGGGCAGGTGTTTGAACACCGCGCGCAATCCTGCGCCGCACGATGATGCAAGGAGTTCGCTCATGACCAAGGAAATTCGTTTGTTGACCGGCCGCCACGCCGGCGCTCGCATAAAGTTGAATCCAACGCAGACGCGCATCGGCAACGATCACGAAGCGGACCTTCAGATCAGCGACTGGACATTGCCCATGATGGAACTGAGCTACCACGACGACGGACGCATCTCGATTGCGGATCACGCGGCCAACGGCCCGGCTGTGATGCTCGACGATTTCGTCCCGCAACGTTTCGACGACATCGTACTGTGCGTCGGCGACGCACACGCCGCCTGGCCGTCGGACATCGTCTTGCTCGAGTCGGTGCTTGCACCCAAGGGTTCATTGGCGGACCCAACGACGTTGACGGAGGCCGCAGCAGTCGAGTCTTTGCCGCAACCGGTCAAGCTTGCACGCAAGCATCGCGGCGTGCGCAACGTGGGACTCGCCGGGGCGGCGCTGCTCGCGATCGGCTGCGCAGGTATCGCCTTGCCGGCGGTGCTGCATCCGCGGGTGGACGGCTCCATGCACGGCGCGACGCCGCAGCCGACGGTCGACACGCTCATGAGCGCGCTACACCGTCTGCAGCTCGACGACGTGCAGGTCAAGCGCGCCGACGGACGCTTCGAGATCGCCGGCGTGGTGCCGGACAGCGCCAGCGAGATCACGGCGCACAACACGCTTGAAGCGATCGTGCCGGGCAAGCTGGTCTGGCGGGTCGGCTGCGTCGATCAGATTACGCGGGACCTGCAGGAGTCGTTGCACGACACCGCGTTGCAGGTGCACTACCTGGGCAAGCGCACGTTCGCAGTGGTTGGCGTAGCGAAGAATGCCGGCGCGGCACGCGCGACGCTCGAGCAGTTGCAGGGCGACCTCGCGCCGATGCTCGCCAGCATCGCGCCGCGGTTCACTGCCGACGACCGCATGGGTGCGCCATCCGACGTCGAATCGCTGCTGACCGTAGGCAATTTGCAGTACGTGGAATCGAGCGACGGCACCAAGCATTTCGCCGCGACGCAGGCCACGCCGGAAGAACTCAACTGAACATTGAATCACGCACCGAACTGAGGAAGATCATGTACGACGCCATGACCCCCGAATTGATCGACATCATCGACAACGTGAAGACGCTCGCAGAACAAGCGCCCGCACAGCGCCGCAAGTTTGCCGACGCCGCGGCCGGACTCGAGCGCATCGCAACAGACATCGCAGCGCAAGCCGTCAAGCTTGGCGAGCCCATGCTGCGCCAGTCCGCAACCACGGTTGCGGACGGACTGAAAGCCGCCGCGCAGTTGTGCCGCGCGGCCATGGAATCGGAATCGTGACCCCTTCAATCACGAAGCCGTCTTCCCTGTACGCGAGTGCAGGAATGCAATGCCCGTGTCCATGAGGTCACGGTAATCTTGCCCCATCCCGGGGTCTGTTTTGACTTTAAATAAGGAGCATCATCATGGCAGGTGGACTCTCGAAAGGCATTTCCGCAGGCTCGACCGTAGCTGGCGCAGCCGATACCGCTTCGACCATTTCGCAAATGGAAGCCAGCACGGCAAGCTCGATTGCCGAGCAGGACGCAGCAACCCAGATGGAAAACGAGCTGAACAACGACGCGGCCAAGGATCAGCTGGCTGAAGCCGGTCCGAAGAACGCGAAGAGCCTGACGCAAGGCTAAGCGGTATTCGGGGTGCGTTTTCGCGCCGCGCGGAACGCACCCATTTTGTTTGTATCGGCTGTCTCAACCTGTATGGCTCTCGCAGCCACCTCCCAATGAGCCTCGAACGCCGCGACCAGTTGATCCGTGAGTTATGCGATCTGCGCGGTATCGGCGACGCGGAGCACGTGATCACGCATGGCGTTGTCTGCATCGACGATTTCGACATCGCGATCGACTACTTCGACGAGGATCCTGCTGCCATCTACGTCAACTTCCAGTTTGGTGTCATCTCGGGTGGCCGCACGCTGCGCGTGTTCCGGCTGCTGCTGGAAGCGAACCTGTCCGTCTATGCACAGGACCAGGCACAACTGGGCGTCGAAGCCGAGACGGGTGGCGTCGTACTGGTGGTGCGCGGCATGCTCGACGACGATGCCGACGGCCCATGGCTCGTCGAGATGATCGAGCACTACGTCGAGCATGGCCGTTATTGGCGCGAGAACATTCTGCTGTCGGACGATGAGATGTTCCGGCATCTTTCCGACGGTGCGTATATCTGGATTCGTGCGTAGCGCGACGCGTATCGGTGCGCTATGCAATGTCGGAAACGACAACGGCCACAAGCGGAGTACCGGTCGTGACCAGCAAGTTACCGGGCGCTTTGCTCAGGTTTGGGCGAGGCAATGTTGATACAGACGTTCGGGCGACCAACAACGAAAGCCGCTGGCGGATGAAGGCGGCTACCATGCTGAAGGACGAATTCTATCGTCGCACTGGCCAACCCTTCGTCGATTTCAATACTCAGGCAACGCATTCGGCGGCCGCGGCCACCGTGTTTGGCGCCGGCAATTGCGGCGAGCATGCAAGCACAACTAGCGTTTACCACAGCCGCCGCCTTGAAGATCAGGAGACCGTGCATTACGTCAGTGGCCAGGGCCTCGGCCACGCGTGGGCACAAGCACGCTTGCCGGGCGCTGCGGACAGCGGCGAAGGTGAACGTACCGTCGTGATGGACGCATGGGCCAATGGACCGGCCGTATTGGCTCCGGATGCCCGCTTTGCAAAGCAGCGTGGTAAAGCTCGCAGCGTGATGCATTTCGACTCGTCGAGCGGTCGCGACGCTCGTATCGCGACCAACGACCTCGTTCTCGAGACGCGCGCGCAGGGACCCGCAGAGATAGAACGCCGGATTCGCAGTGGCGCGACACTCGCAGCCCGCTTTACCGCGTTCGTCGATTCGAGGTTGCCATCGGGAATCGGCGACTGACAAGCTGACGATGGGTGACCCGCGATTGAGGCGGGCCGACCCAACGCCTGCCGCATCGCTCAGTACGGCGACACCCACGGATGCAAATGACTGATCCGGGCGCCCTCGCCGCGTACCCATTCGATCGCGTACTGGCTGGTGCCTGTGCGTGCTTCCTCGATACCTCGCGCACTCTTGCGCACGCCCTGTCCAATCACGCGACCATGATTGCAGAGCGCGTCGACGCGGTCGCCCGGATAGCCGCTCGCGATACGGTCAAGTTCGTGCGGGGTTCGGGCGAGCAGCGCCGATGCTGGCTTGTCTAGCTCGTGGCGCGCGATGTCGGCAATCACGCGCAACAGGCCCGCTCGCGAAAGGAACGTCCCCGTGCGCTGAACCCTGCCCGTGCGGGCGCGCATCTTCGCGGCATTCTGGCCGAGGTGCACATCGACCACGCGACCGAGCGCCGTGCGCGAAATGAGTTTACGCAGTTCGGGACTCCGCAGCGCTTGCGCCCAATGCTTCGTGAGCTCGCCTTCAAGATGGCCGGCTTCGTCGCCGCGCGTCGCGCGCTGACGGAGGTCCTCGTGTTTTGCTTCGCGCAAGGCGCCGATCTGCTGTTGCTGCGCGGCCAGATCCTGGGCGATTTCGTCGAGATCACTGGACGCCGTGATGTGACGTTCACTCAGATCCCGATAGGATTTGAACTCCTTTTCGTGCTGCTCGGTGTAGGACTGGATTTCGCCTCGCAGACGGCCGATGCGCACTTCGAGTTGATCGAGATCGGTACCGGCGCTCGCGGCCCGGGGCAAGCCGGCTGCCGCCGGCTGTTCGGCGCGCCGGGTAGCCGGCAACGCGGGCGCCTGGTTGAGTGCGGCGCGCTGCGCGTTGAGCTCGGCGACCCTGGCACTGTAGTACCCACCGAGCTGCGGCGCTATCTGCTGCCCCATCTTCTCGATATCGTCGACTTCCATGCTCTGCACGAAGTATCTTTCCATCGCATCGATCATCGAATGGAACGCTGCCTGGTGTTGCTTCAGATGCGTCACCATCGCTGCGGTCTGGCGAACGGCACGGCCCAGTTCCGTCGCGCTCAGCACCTGATCGCCCACTTGCGTGACCGTCGCGCCCTGGCGTTGCGCGGCGCACAGGTTGTCATGCGTTCGTTCGAACTCGGCGAGTATGCGTTTCGCAGTTACCTGAGCCGGTGCCTGGTCGAAGCGTCTTCGCACCGCATTCATCTGATCAAGCGATTTGCCACTGCGACGTCCAACGGTCGCGACGCGCAAGCTGGCCGCGAGGTCGATCGCGAGCATACGCTCCACAGCCGTGCCTACGCCCTCGTTCGCCATGCTCGACACAGCGTGCATGAAGGCCCGGCACGCCCGCTGCGGCTCCGTACCGGAAGCGCCGATGTGCTCGAACGCCGCCTTCAACGCCATATCGAACTGTCGATCGGGATCTCCGTGCCGGCGCGCAGCACGACGCGAAACCTCCGGCAGATTGCGCAACCATGCTGTGACTTTCTCCTGCAGTTCCGGGCTGACGAAATCGATCGTCTCGAGCGCCCCAACCTCGGCAAGCGCTCGCAAGCCGTCTCGTTCGGCAACCGCGCTCGCTTCATCCGCGGCGGCGCTGCGGCTCGCGGCGAGCAGATCGATCTGCCGCGACAGCGCCGCAATGCTGCGGCTGTCGGTGGAGCGCCCTTCTTCACGGGGCGCCGCAGCCGGCGAGGGACGCGGCGCAGTCTGCGGATCGGACTGCAGTGCAGCGCCGTGCTCGCGCTCCAGCTGTTCGAGCCGCCGCGTCTTGCCTTCTAGCGAGGCAATCAGTTGCTCGACCACTTCGCGTGCCTGTTCGCACTGTCCGCTGAGTTCCGCGACATGGCGCGCCGCGCTTTCGTGTTTCGTCCGCAGGCGCCGCACGGTGTGCTGCAACTCGGCTTCGGACATTTTCGGCGCGTCGTCGGCCGCGGGCTGGCGCGGCGCTTTCAAGGTTGCGAGTTGCGCTTCCAGCGCCTGAAACTCTTCGGCAAGCGCGAGCACCGCCTGGGTGTCCCGCAGCCTCGCGCTGAACGACGCCGTAGCGTCGACGTCGTACTCCGGCCGCGATGCTTGCGGCGCCGCGCCGGTACGAGCGGAACTCGCTCCTGCATGCGTGGCCGTTCGTGCCAGCGGCGCCAGTCCGCCCAGTGCGGCCGACCCTGCGCCTCGAGTGCGGCGTGCCGGTTCAGCGGGAGGCTGCTGCGGCGCTTGCGGCGCGTCGTGAGCGGCGATCCCCTCACGGGGTTCAAGGGTTCGAACTGGCTGGACCATAGGGTATCCTCGCTTCGGCTACGGCATCTCGCAATGCCAGTTCCGAGCCTTCAAAATCAGGAAAAGGTGGCAAAGCGCTTGCCTCTCGCCTGTCATCGGAGCGGGACTCAACCCCCGACGAGCTTCGTGAGCACTGAGCTCTTGTGTACGACGAGACGCTTCTTGAAGTCGGAGAGTCGCCTCAAGCGGTCGTGACGCGCCTTCGCCGCGGCCAGCTGTGCCGCGTGGTGTTCGGCGTGTTCGGCGTGTTCGGCGTGTTCGGCGTGTTCGGCGTGTTCGGCGTGTTCGGCGTGTTCGGCGTGTTCGGCATCATGCGACTTGCGATCGGCAGACTTCGGCTGCCCCGGCTTCTGCGAGGCCGCGCTGGCATGCTGGTGGCGGTCAGGCTTTGATGCCTCATCGCTCTGCGGCACTTCGCCATCTGGTTCTGCACGACCGGCGCCATGACGATTCGCCTTCGGCAGCCCCGCGCGCGGCGGCGCGACCCGCGCGGCTTTCGTGCCGTGCTCAGCGAGCTGGCCTTGCGTGGCCCGCTTCGCAAGGCCCTGCAATGACGCGCTTGCGGCGGCCCGGCGTCCCGCCGGCTGCCCTGCAGGCTGCCGCGCAGACGTCGGCGTCGGCGTCGGCGACGAGCTGGTGTCGACCGGTACGATGGCGCGATGGTTCTCGATCCTGTTCATGTCGACTCACCATATGACGAGAAGCGAACGGTCCTGAGACGCCGCCCTCGACCACCCCGTGTCGGCCTGACGAACCTTGCTGCAAGCCCCGCACGTCGACCTGAAGCGAACCTCCGAGACCGGCTGAGAACTGAACGCGCCAAGACAGCACGCGATCAAAAGCGGCAGTATCCGGCGCATGCGTCGGTGACCGAAACGTTTGGCGTTCATCGTTCCCTCCTGAGCGAACCGTGTGAAAAACCATGACGTCCCGATTCTCTGCGACATAAAGGCCGACCGCACCAAGCGCGCGCGAATCCGCGGAGACAACGGCGAAACAGCCCATGCTACCTGGCGCGTCGATCGAAGCCGGCGTGAACGCGACGTCGCTTCTGGTTAGCGCTGCCTGGACTGGAAGGCACAACGAACTTGGCGCCTTCGCAACCCGCCATTTCGAAATAGACGCTGCCGGGCGGGCACAGATCGGCGATCTGAAATGCGCCGCTGGGGTTGAAGACGATCACATGTGTAATCAACGTAATCTGGAGCGAGCCGTCGGCGTATTGGACCGTCGAATCGTCCGATAGCAGAGGCACGGTCCAGCCTGACAGATTGGCGCGCGCCATCGCTTCGACGATTGCCGCTCGGGCCTCTTGCGGATTGGACGGCGACGGACTGGTCCGGTTGAGTTCCCTGCGCAGCCGGCCGAGCCGTTGTTTCGTTTCGGGTTTGCGCCCGGACAGGGGCCGAGGTCGACAGCTCCGCGCTTGCGACACTTGCGCCGCTGTGAATCCGCTCAGACTGCCAACGGCCACAGGGGCTGAAAGTACCCGCCGTCGCCTCACATCCTCCGTTCGACTTTCGACCGGCACGACGCTCGCAGGAACCGCGCTACTGCCTGCCCGAATGATCTTCGACATAAGAATTTCGCCCTTTCCCAATTCCTGGCCGACATGTCCGGATTGCGGCAAACCCGAGCCGGATCGCCAGCCATCAAGCCTTCTGACGGCATCGCCTGCAATCGTCGGCGCGTGCCGCGCGAGCGGAGTCCGGCTGCCCGCAGAGCTTGATTGTCGCCGCCGCCGAATCTCCAGAACCCGCTTCACGGCGAATCGCCGGAGACAGGTGCGAAACATCCGTCATCTCCCAAGCGACGCCCGATATTTCGCCCTCGCCCTCACTCTTTCGTCGCAGCGCCGCGCCAGCCCTCGGCACGTCACTACTCTTCAATCTGCTCGACGCCCACGTTTTCCACACGCGGGCTGCGTCACCTATCGATATCGTTCTCACCCGCTTGACGGAGCCGACATGCCCTCTTCGCGAATCAGCAGGTCTCAAACGCCAGCGCCGCTGCCCTTTGCGGCTGGCGCCAGCAGCTCTTCATCCGCCCAGGGGTCGACGTCGGCAGGTGCCGGCGCCAGCCGCAAAGGGCACAAGAAGTCTGGCGTGCTTTCGTTCCTGGGCATGGGCCGCTCGAGCAGGAGGAAGAAGCAAACCGACAACGCGGAACCACCACCGCCGGTATCTGCCGCGCCTGGTCCGCGGTTGCGGCGCGTGCCTCACATCGATGAGCGGAAACCAGGATTCACGGAGCTAGGCATCGAGCCAACCGGGCAAGAAGGGTCCAGCCAGCCTGAATTGCGACGCGCGTCAAGCGCGCCGCAGTTGCCCGAGCGCAGGAGTGGCTCGCTTGGCGCCCACATTGGGCGGCCTGAGCAGTCATCGAATGTCGTTGCCCTGCCTCGCTTCGATTCCAGTCCGGACCAGTCACCGGTACACGAAACCGGTCACGTGGAACACGAGATCTTCGAGGAACCGCCAAGCGACTCGGATCATGACACGCACAGTGACACTGCCTCGATACACTCCGGCGGCACGCCGCCGCAGAGTGAGTCCTCGCCCGTGCGCCACGAGACCGAACCTTTGCCGACTAGCCGGAACGACCCCGCTAACCTGGTGCGCGACGCACATGAAGAGCGGAACAAAAACCGCTATCACGCGAACACCGATATTACATACATCGGAATCCGAACCACTTCTAGACCGGGTAAGCCGATGACGCTGCGTCAGGGCGGTCCCTCCCCCACGCCGGTCGACCCCGCAACGCCGGCCGAACCCGGCACGGTCCAGCCGCCGCCCTCGGCACGTGCGGAAACGGGCTTGAGACAGGGGAAAAAGCTCAAGGCGCTGAAGGCGTTCGTCCAGGAGTTCGCTACGCTGGGGCTGCGGCGTTCGAAATCGGACAGTCCGGCCCAGAGGCAGAGCAGCGTCGAGACGATTGCCCCTACACTGCTCAATGAGGGAAATTTCAACGCGCGCGTTCAATCGCTGTTCACATCCACGGGCGAAACCGCCGACCACGTCGAACTGGCACAACGGCTTCGCACACAACGGCCCACCCCGGAGCCTGACGCGCCGCCCGACCCAAACCGAACCGAATTCAGTTTCACGCACCCCATGCTGATCGCCGAACGCCTCGCGCAAGTGAGCGGCGGCGACGCCGGGCGCGCCCTTGCCGCCTTCGACGCACTTCGGCAAGGTCGCTTCCTGACCTTCGGCACGGTCGCCCCCGCTGACGGTTCCAACCCGGCGCCGCTCGAATCGCTCCTGACGTTGGAGCCCGGACGGCCGTCGCTCGCGACACCGCAGCTGGATGCGCTGAGAACCGCAGCGCGACTCGCCTCCTCGCCGGCGGGCTTCGAGGCGCTACTGCGCACGTTGCAGCCCGGCTTGCCCGAGAACCGGCAAGCGCATCTCAAACGCTTCCTCGAGGCGGCCGCCAAGGTCGAGGCCGAACGCGGCGCACCGGCCGATATCGCCGTACACGCAAGTGCCGCACGCGGTGCTCGCGACACCAACCAGACCACGCTCGCCCAGGACGTGCTGCTCATTGAAAGCCGCGCACTCGAGCACGTTGGCGACGATCCGCACGCGTCACTCGACGCCAGCGAGAAAGCCGCGATCTTTTCATGGAACAACGGCTTTCGCGACCGTGGCCCCGGCACCGAACTGGCCAAGGTGCAAGGCCGGCTCGCGAAGATGAATAAATACATCCAGCGGGCCAATCATCTGCAGGATTTGCGTAACGTCAGGTTCGATCGCAGCAACATGGTGCGATCGACCGCAAAGGTCATCGATGCGAAAGCGCGGATCGTCGCAATGCGCGCACAGCAGACGATCGGCCGCAAGAAAACGCCGCTCACGGGCCTGCGCAAGTTCGGCGCGAACAACAACCTCCTGAAGCACCCCGACGAAGACGTCCAGGCCCTCGACGACAACGCGAAAGCCGTCGTCAAGGCCCTGCGCGCCCACAACCAGCAGCGGTTCCCCGACCTCGAAACCTTCGCGCGAGAACTGCCGGATCCTCGTACGAGGAAACTACCGGAGCCTGTGCTGCGCGATGCGCTTCTCGAGCATTGGGAGTCGCTGTTCGAGGAACAACAGATGCGCCCGCTCGGCAACAAGCTCGACAACGCGGCCCTGAAGTCGATCGCCGGACGGATCGCAACGCGCTATGACGTCGACACCCCGCAGACCCGCGAGCTGATCGAAGGCCATCTGCAGCGATGGGCCGGCAGTACGCTCAAACGCAAGGGCTGGGGTTTCGAACGTACGGTCAGCCGCGAGCTGACGCTCGCCGACCTGCAGAAATGGGCCCGCGACACGCATATGCCCATGACTGAGCGCACGGCGTTGGGCAGGGAAATCGCCCGTGGATCGCCACCGCAGGAGGCGCGCGAACGCGTCGCTGACGGCGCCGCGCCCGCTTCGCCAGTCCATCACGAGGAAACCGAGTTCGCCGCGGCACTGCGCAAGGCGCTCACCGTCGTCGATTCGGCGGCGGTGCGGCCCGACGATCTCACGCCTGACGGCCTGCATCGCTTCACTCGCACGTACCTGCTAGACCATAGCTGGGGCAACCCGCTCACCGCATCGAATGGCGGCACCGTCGGGATCAATACGGCGTCCATTTCGGAGTCGATCCGGTACGTCACGGAAAAGTTCGCTCCGGTCAGCGTGGTGCCGATTCTCGACCTCAAGATCTCGCGCTCGGCCAATGCGGTGATGAGCATCGGCTCCACCACGCATGGTGGCGAAATTTTCATCGGCACGCAGCGGCAAA
This sequence comes from Paraburkholderia phenazinium, assembly GCF_900100735.1. Taxonomy (GTDB): domain Bacteria; phylum Pseudomonadota; class Gammaproteobacteria; order Burkholderiales; family Burkholderiaceae; genus Paraburkholderia; species Paraburkholderia phenazinia. The sequence continues at coordinate 48,280 of NZ_FNCJ01000022.1, forward strand.
AAGCCGGCTCGATGGGAGTCGGATTGACAGCCAGCGGCGGACCGGGTGTGTTGGCGAAGGTGCTCGGGCAAGGGACCGCCAGCGCTGAAATCACGCCCCTCGCCATCGAAAGCGTGAAAACGCGCGGTGTGATGGTGCGCGCGCTGCGTCGACCGAAGTCCGACGGCTCAGGTTTCGATACCGACAGCGCGCGCACCGAACTGGTCGCCTTCAACGACCTCGTCTGGTCGGTGGCGAAGGGCGAGCATGGCGCGCTCAGCCCCGACAAAACATGGGAGCTGATCGCCAATCGCTTCTTCGAGAGCCAGACGCTGTCCATCGGCTGGCAGGATCAGGATGCGCAGACCGTGCACCACCCGGTCAGCGCGTCAGCAGGCGTGCGCGTCGGGCATCTGCTCGGCAAGATCGCTGGGGCATTTTCGAAGTCGGAGGCGGAGCGCGCCGCCCTCAGCGTGGGTTATGCAAACGATCTGACGACGCACGGCTCGAATCGGCGCAAAGAGGAAACCGGCAGGAACCGGATGGTCCGCGCGAACTATCTATGGCGCTTCCAGCAAAACATGACGCTCAGCGCCACACAGACGAACCCGACGATCCCGCTAAGCCATGCCGCTGGCCCCGTGACGGCGTCGCTCGCCAGCGGTCCGACCCAGGGCACACGGACCTTCGCACTCGACGACCGCGGCTTCAACGCGACGTTTCGCACCATCGTCAAATCCGGCAAACTCTCCGAGCCCTTCACACTACGCGAGTTCGAGGAACGCAACGCCAAGGATTTCGTGAAGTTCCTGAACGAACCTGCGCGTCATGCGCAATTCACCCAGGTCTTCAAGGCAGCCAACGGGCCGGACAACGGCGAGCAAGCGTTCGAGGACTTCAAGACGAAGGTGAAAAACTGGGCGGGGCCGGGGCAGCACTATGTGACACGCTACCGCATCCGCGCAGAGGACCGCAAAAAGCTCGACGAGCTGGCGGCGTTCGCCCACGCGATTCACGAACGCGATCCGCAAGATCCGATGTTGTCGAGAATCGAGAAGGACATGAAGACGCTTCTCGAAGACGAAGATTCCTGGATACCGAGCCAGACCTTCTCGCTCGAGGGGCAAACCGCTCGCGATACCCAGGGCATCAATCTCGGTGTGCAATTCAGTGCACAGGAGACGGTGGCGAGCGACCGGGAACTGTCGGCAGTGGTCGTGCCGCTGCCGATCGCGAACGAATGGACCCGTGAGCGCAGAGACAATCTCCCCAACGGTACGAGCATTCACCTTGGTTCGGGAGAACCCACGGCGGGGGCGTGACGATGAAACGCCAGCACCATCGTCCATTCGCCGCAAGGGAAGGATTTTCGCCACTGTATGCCGGTTAGATCGTGACACGAAACACAATGGGTTTCGACCTTCACCTCTTGGGTGCTTGCCATGAAAAGCCCAATCTCTACGCTGCGTTCCTGGCTGGGTAGGACTGCTGAGCCTGCAGGCGTGCCGGCGGCCGCCGCTGCGCCGAGGCAACGACACAGCCGTAGCCGCAGTTCGCTTAACGAGGCACTGGCCGGGCTGGCTCCGCGCCAGGTCGATCGTGGCACGCCAATGACCGCGCCAGAGCGTCGTCAAGCTGCACCACGCCGCTCGGCAGACGACGAATTGCGTGAGGCAATCGCAGCGGTTCGCGCGGGCGCCGTCTGGTCGCCCAGCTCAAGCGGACCGGGTTCGCCGCGCACGGCATCGCATGCCTGGATCGGCAGCGACCAAGGCGAGACGTCTGCCGCCGGCCTCAAGGGCAAGGCGCCAGCCGAGCTCGACGCCGTAGCGAAAGCCGAAGACCAGAACGCGCTGCTCGACATGGTGTGGGAAACTGATTTCCCGTCCGAACACGTCAACGACATTCTCAAGCGCTTCCCCGACCTGGCCAATGCAACAGACCACCGTGGCGACACGCTGCTGAGCAACGCCATAACCGCCCGCAACCTCGAATTCGCCAGCACCCTGATCGCGCACGGCGCCGACCTGCAGATAACCGACCAGCGGGGAGACACGCCCCTTCATCTGGCCGCGAAACACTATCCGGCGCTCGTGGGCCCGCTGCTCGAAGCCGGGGCCGACGCGAAGGCAACGGACATGCGCGGTACTTCACCGCTCTTCAACGCCAGGTCCCCGGAGGCGGTCGAGTGGCTGGTACGCGCCGGGGCGCCCGTCGATCAGCGTGATCGCAACGGCGATACGGCGGCGATGCGGCTCGCCCAGTCGGCCAACCGGGACACGGTACTCGCGCTGCTCGCGCATAACCCGGACCTCACTGTAAAGAACAGATCCGGCCGCACTTTCGCCCAGTTCCTGACGGCCCGCTTCGGCGGGGCAGCCGATGTGATTCCGACGCATGCTTATGCGGCCAGGGCATTTCTCGAACTGGCGAAGCGCGAGTCGCCGTTGCTCGGCAACCTGCGCGACCGCAAGCCCCCGACTGCCACGCCACAGCCGCAACCACAGAGCCGTACGGAGCAGCACGATCTGCGCATCGAGCCCGATCTGACATTATCGCCAGCTCGTTTCGGCGCATCCGGCAAGGCGGCGATCAACAATCTGAAGTCTGGCCACAAACTGAACTTCGTCGCCGATCCACTGCGCGCTTTCGACGAGCTCAACGACAAGGAAGCCGAATCACTTTCTGAAGCATTGGGGTTCGGCAAACTCTCCTCCGACCACACTGAAGTGCGCGAGCAAAAGCGCGCGATCCGCGAAACGTTCAAGCAGTTCGGCCAGGAGATCAGCGGCCAGTTGCGCAACTACGACGACGCCGCTCTACGACATCCTGCGATAACCGAGTCCCTGACGTCCGCAGAGATGACCGAACTGCAAAGGGTGATGAAAATCGCGCATCTGCGCATTGCCGCCAAACGTGTGCCGGGCGGCGAATTGCAACAGCCGCTCAAACTGCGGATATTCTTCGAAGGCACACAGAATGGCCGCGACTTCCGCCAGGATGTCTCAAGCGCATTCGGCCGGATCGGCGAGGTCGACCGGGCGACGAAACGGGCCGGCGAACTGTTTGCAAAGATCCTCTCGTATCCGAACCGCGCCGAACTGGAATTCGTCAGCGGCATGTCGATGGGTGGCGCGATGGCCCAGACCTTCCGCGCGACCGTCGAAAGCCGCGTCCTGTTGCCGAAACAGCCGTCGATGATTCTGCTGGACTCGCAGTTGCTGAACAACAACCAGGCGCGCCGCGCGACAAAGGACGGACACATCGATGTCGATTACAGCCGCCCGAGAGGCGTCGCGATCACACTCGACTATGCGAAAGCCCCGCATCGCGGACTGACGGGGATCATGAAGGGCGCGGGTGGCTACAGGTATCCCGGTCTCGTGCACCTGAAACTCGGCTTGACCGATACCGATGGCCCGAACGGCAAACGCCCGCAAACGAGCGGGCCGCCCGGATTGGGCTACCACGCGGACCCACGGCTTTTCAGTAACGCTCTAGCGCGTTTTTCGGTCGATCGCGAACAGGCGATCCTCGACAATCCCGCTCTCGACGAAATGCGCGCACCGCGCTGGACGCCCCGTCGCGGCCCGGTGCGTACCTCGGAGACCTTGCCCGCCATCGCGAGGCGAGGCCGCTTGCCCATGGTGTCGATTGCGGAAGAGGACTAGTCCGGATTCGAGCAAGCGTGAAGCGAGGCCGGGCAACAAGCGGTTCTGGTCGGCAGCAGCTAGCCAAACAAAACCGGCAAAGCGCCACGGTGTAGCGGCACCCTAATCAAGCGGCCCGCGGCGGCTCAGGCACGTGCTCGCCGCGCTCGCGTGCGTCCAGCACGCTCAGCGCGGTGGTGTACGCCCACTGCAGCTCCTGGAAGGCGGCGACACTGCCACTCGGCTTGTCCGGATGCAGGCGCAGCGCATCTTTCCGATACTGTGCTTTCACTGCCTCACGTGTCGCACGATCGTGTGGCACACCTAGCACCGCGTACCATTGCCGGAAACCTTTGGGAGGGGTTTGATCCACCGATGGCACAGGACGTGGGCGCGCCCCTTGCGGCATGCTGCCCGGTGGCGGTGCAGAGCCTGCAGACGAAGGCGGATTCCACCGTCCCGTGAAAGGCGGTGTCGTCGTGCCGTAAGGGCCATGGGATTGATGCGAACCGTACGGAGCGTAGCCATACGAGTGTCCCGGCTGCCATGCGCCGGCGCCGTGGTGATAGAGGCCACCCGCATACGGCTTATAGGGGGGCGCCCCGTAGGTATAGCCGCTATTGAGCGCCACGAAGAAAGGCTGCGGCGTGGTGGGTTGCAGGCCGACATGCAAGGTATGGAACCGGCCGTTGAAATGAAACCCGAAATGCATCCCGGCCCCATGCGCGGTTTGCCCGAATCCGTATGAGAATCCGAACAGTTGGCCGGCGCCGAACAGGCGACTGTGATATCCCAGCCGGTTCCATGTGGGCCGCACATATTGCGGGTAGCCATGAGCCGTGAAATGCGGGGCGGCGTATGCGCCTGCGGAATGCTGCGATGGGTGCGATGGCCGTCGATACGTGTAGGACTGCGCAAAGCCTGGTCCACCGGCGGCAGCCGAGTGCCGGCTCGGCGCGGGACGCGGCCTCGCAGGACCGTTGCTTCGTTCGAACCCTGCGGCACCGGGGGCATCGTTCTTTCGGCCGGACCGGTTTGCGTCACCTGCGGCCTGTGCAGATTGCGCACCCGTGCGTGCTTGCCCGGAGCGCGCAGGCCCATTGCCCGGCCGCGCCGGTCTGTCAGGCGGTACGCTGGAACCCTTGGAGCCACCCGACTCCGCGTGCGCACGGTTGAAGAAAGTGGCAAGCCGCTCTACACCGTTTGAACCTGGCCGGCGTGAACCGGCAGGATTCGCAGCCGACGGTGGACTCGCCGACGCCCCGGACGCTCTTTGCGCCGATGAATTCGTGCCACGCAGGTGCGAAAACGCCTCGTCTTTCCTGGCACGCGGCGTCGTGTCCGACCTTCGTGACAGGTTGTCTGGAGCGGGGCTCGCAGCAGGCTGTGCCAAGGGCAAAGGCAACGCGTTATCTATCCGGCTCGGCATCAGATTCTCCTGTCCATACCCGCTTGCAGGCACCGCACCACCCCGCGATCGAGCATGAGCGCAGGTGCAGGGCCGCAGCAGGCCCAAACGGCATCTATCTATTGTCCAGCCATCATGTCGCATGGATGCCCCTCTGCCCGCGAAAGACCAGCGCAGCCGGCGAATTCGCGCCAGTTAGCGTTCGATGCGGGTAATGAGCGCGTTGGCGTTGGGTTGGTAACGAACCTGCGGCGTTCTCAGCGCGCCACGTTGATGGTGGCGCAGCCGCCGGTCATCACGGCAGCCAATGCGTTACATGCGTTGACGATCTGCTTCGCGCCGCCTTCGGCAGCGCTGCTTTTGAGCGCGGCATAGACCTTGGCCGCATTGAGGTCCGGATTGACAGCAAGCAACAGCGCAGCAATCCCCGACACATAGGCGGCGGAGAACGAGGAGCCGGACAGAAAGTCGTAGTGGCCGCCCGGCGTAAGCGTCAGCACGTCCCGTCCCGGCGCGTAGACCACCTCGCCGGTGGTGGCGGTACCTGGCATGTCGGCGGCAATCACGTGAGCAATGCCGACCGGAAACGCGTGCATGTCGCCGTCCGGTGGAACCGCGCCAACCACGATCGCGCCGTGCCGCAAGCCGTATTCGACCAGTTGGGTCAACAGGGGATCGGGCGGTCCACTCAGACTCAGGTTGATCACCTGTGCGTGCAAGTCGATCGCGGCTCCAAGCGCCTGGGCCAGCGTCAGCGAATTGCAGATCGACGGACCGCTCGACGCTGCGCCGCTCGCCGGCGGCATCTGCCAGCAGGCCTTCAGCGCGAAAATCTCCGCGCCCGGTGCGACGCCCGTGACGCCGTGCCGGTTGCCCGGATTCGCGGCAATCACACCGGCCACCGCAGTGCCGTGGACATCGCGGTTGAACAGCGTCGCGTCCTGCTCGACGAAGTCGCGCTTCAGGACGATTTTGCCGGCCAGATCGGGATGCGTCGTATCCACGCCCGTATCGATCACCGCCACGCGGACGCCCTGTCCTTGCGAAACGCGCTGGGCAGCTAGCGCGTCGATATCCTGCAGTCCACGCTCGAGGCTCAGATAGTCTCCCCGGGAGGCCGGCGCGGCCGGCTCGCCTAACGTGCGAAAAGACTGCAGCGGCTGCGCAAGCTTCACGCGGCGATCCTTGCCGAGCTTCGCCAGTACCTCGGCGCGGGGCACACTGCCGGTTATTTCCAGCACGGCGCAATGCACTTGCAGTGGCACGATCGGCCAGGCCATCACCTCGCGCAAGTTGTAGTCGCGCGCGATTGCCGCGACCGTCGCCCGCGCGCTGCCGTAAGCCGCGTAACCGGGTGCGCCGTCATAGCCGCCGGCCGTCGTGCCGGCCAGCATCGGCATCGACTCGCTCGGATTGGCGACCGTGACGATAACCATGCGGTCGCTGTTCGTGTTCATGTGTTCTAGCGCCGCCGGATCGATCTGAAGATTGGATGGCGGCACAAGGGACACACCAGTGCAAGCCGCCAGCAGCGGCAATAGCAGGGCAGCCAGCGAGACACGACGCGTCAGTTCGGACACGCGGGTTGCGCGGGCGGCCAGCCGTGCGCGCATGCCGTCGAACGTTCTCATCGGGTTCTCCCGAAACGTGGTGGAAGGATTGCGGCCGGCGTGCTGGATGAGCGGTCCATCATTGGGCTTGTCTCTGCGGAAAAGTTAGGGAACACGGTAGATCCTCTCCGTGAGTGCCGCTATGAGGAACGAATGTTGCAACCGTCGGCAACATTGCAAAATTTCGCGAGCCCGTACCGGCGGCGCTCAGAAGCGCCAGACGCAATCGGCGACGAGACGGTTGTCCGCCGTGCTGCCGAAGCGCCGTTTTGCCCCGGGACTCGTGCCGATCAGGGACGTGTCGAATTGAAACTGGCCGATTTGCCACGTTACGCCCAGACTACCGTAGGCGAATCCGGTGTGGTAGGGGCGCTGCAGGCCGAAATAGCCGAGACTGCCGTCGGCCGACCAGCCAAAGCTCAAAGGTATGCGTACGACGCTATCCGCCGAGAATACCGGACCAGAAGCGCTGTGTCCTTGCGCATCGACCATACGGGCATGGGGAGAGCCGCCGGCCGAGACGAAGATCGTGCCGCGGTAGGCTTCGGTCACCCTGAAGTCGTCGAAATCGAATGAGCTTAACGCCGCGTCGGTGTACCCGTAGTGGGTCCAGCCATATTGCGTGCGCCAGTCGCCGGCGCCGCCCTGCAGGTAACCGAGGCCTCCGACGAACAGCCCAGTGGCAGAGTCGGCCGGCACAGGCTTGGCACGCGCGAGCGAAGCGTCTGCATAAAAACCCGAATTCCAATAGTACGCTGCATCCACGCCGATCGATGGCGTACCTTCGGTCAGCGACAGGCCGCGCAGCACCTTGTCGGTCGCGGCCGTGGCATCGACGCTCCAGCCTTCGGCGCGGGCCGCGGCGGGCAGCACGAGCGCGGCACAAAGCAGCGCAGCGAGGGTTCTTCCGCAGGGAAGCCTCGCGGCACCCGATCGGTGCAACGTACACGCACGACGAGGCATGATCGACAAACGGAGTCCCGAGGGCAGGCGTACGCGCTATTGAGCGCTACACAATCAAAGCCGCCATCGTACCCGATCCAATAATGCGGCCCCGTATCTGCCCTGCCACGGTCGTGCCTGGAATCAGCATGCGGGGGTGCGCAGGCCCGCCGCACGGGCGGCGCTCACGCCGACCCGTGGCATGGTACGGCGTACCGCGGATCAGTCGGCCTGGTTGAGGCCGCCCTCGGCTGCCCAATCGAAATCGTTCGCGCCAGCGATGCCATCGGCGCCCGCCACATCGTGCGTTTCGATCTGATTGAACGTGTCCGAGTTTTGCAGCATGTACGCCGCCGCAGCCGAGACACCAGGCGGCGTATTGGCCTGAGGATTGTAGGCAATCTGATAGAGCTGGTTCGGATCAAGCGTGTTGATGCCGTTGTCGTGCATATAGCCGGCAAGCGCACCCGACGCGCTTTGTGCATCGGTCTGCGAAGCGGCCACGGCAACCGGCGTGGCCGGAACATTGCCGAGTCCGCCCTGCGCCGCCCAATCGAAGTCGTTCGCGCCTGCAATGCCATCGGCGCCCGGCACATCGTGCGTCTCGATCTGATTGAAGGTATCCGGGTTTTGCAGCATGTACTGGGCTGCCTCGGACACGTCGGACGGCGTGCCGGGCGCCGGGTTGTACGCCATCTGGTAGAGCTGGTTGGGGTCCAGCGACCCGATGTTGTTCTGTTGCATGTAGCCGGCGAGCGCGCCCGATGCGCTTTGCGCCGTCATGTCCGAGCCAGTACTGCCGTCCAGATCGGCTTCGGTGATGCCGTCCTGAGCAAACACCTGCTGCATCATTTGCTGCAACGACTGCAGCGTCGACTGGTAGACCGCGTTGTAGTCGAAGGGCTGCGTTTCGGCCTGGGCCGCCGCGGCTGGGTCGGTACCGAGTGAATCGGTATTGGTGGAGATATCGATGGAAACGTTCATGGTGGGCCTCGTCGTCTGATTGTTCGCCCGCACCGCACCATGCGGCGCGGATCTAACCGCGCGAGCGGCGCGCACTCGCCATACGCTACTCGCGCTGCCGACACAACGCGCCGCTCCGTACGTTAAGTTAGCCAAACGAGCCAGCGCGGCTCACGCACCCGGCGAAATCCGCACGACTTCAGCGAACCATGGCCGGCGCATCTCCGTTCGCTGCGCAAGTCCGCCGCTCCATTGGCGTTCCCACCAATTGGGGCGGTTCGCCCAGAAAATAACGAATCAGGTCCATCGCCCATATCGGCGCGTAAAGTTTCTACGGTAGGATCGGCCCATGCCCGATCGCCAGCGCACGTGCCTCGCCGGCAACCGGCGCCCGAGCCGACACCCCCCCAAGAAACCATCACGTCAATATGAAGTTGAGGTGTTGCTCGCCCCATCCCCTGCAAGCAGCGGCTACGTACGCGCGCCGCCTGCTGCGTTGCGCCGCGCCACTGGCGCTCGCCGCCCTCTGCTGCCCGGCGCCGGCCATGGCCGCATTCGACGACTGGCAATTTCAGCTACAGGCCACGACCGACCGGATCAATCGCGGACTCGACCAGAGCGACGGCAAGCCATCGGTCGGCGCCGAGGTCAGTTGGTACCCTGGACCGGGGTTATTTGCTAACGCGTCGGTGTCGCCGGTCAGGTTTTTTGACGGCGCGCCGCTCGGCGCCGAGTTCATCGCGAACGCTGGATACTCGTGGCGTTGGGCCGCCGACTGGAGCCTGCAGGCGATGTTGTCCCATTACCAGTTCGCGCGTGAGCCGATGGCCTCTCACTTCGAATACGACGAATTCGCGCTGGCGGGCAGTTGGCGCGATTGCCTGTTCGCTTCCGTCACGGCATCGCCGGATACGACTTATGATCTTGCGCCTCGTTCGCGTGCGTTCAGCTACAACCTGGGCACGCACCTGCCACTTCCCGCAGGCTTCTCGGCGATTGCCGGCATCGGCTACTACGACCTGAGTGCGAGTCTCGGTGCAGGATTCACCTACGGCGACGTCGGCCTCGCCTACCAGTACCAGGCCGTACAGTTCGAGCTGTCGTACGTCGGCACACACGGCCCCGAGCGCCTCGAGTCGATGCTTGGCTCGATGCTCGTGCATCGCTGGGTCGCACAGGTGAGCTGGCGTTTCTGAGCGGGCCGCACTCGCCCTATTGTCGTTGCTAGCCCAGGGCTGGCGGCGCGCCCGCCCGATCACCAGCCAGCCATTGCGTCTCGACGCACGTCACGTTTAGGCGCGCAAAGGCCGCATAACTTTAATCATTTGAGGGCTTCTGTTACCCTGCGCCCTTTGCTACCGCTCGCATTCAACCCGATGGAAACCCCTTTCAACGACCGTGGCGTCTCGGTCACGCGTAACGCGCTCTCCTCCGCCGGACAGGTTTTCCCGCTGCGCGAAATCCTCAACCTGCGCGTCGTCACCGTGCAGAAGAACAAGGTCCTGCCCATCACGATCTCGGTGATCGGCGTGGTCGGGGCGATCGTCGGCGGCGTGTTCCTCTCGTCCGCCGGCATCGTATGCGGCGTCATGCTCGCGGTCGTGGGATGGCTCACATGGTCCACCCAGGACGTGACGCACCGCCTGGTCGTCGAGACCAGCAGCGGCGAACGTGAGGCGCTGTCGAGCATCGATCTCGAGTTTGTCGAACGCGTAGCGCAGGCAGTGCGCAAGACCATGGCCGCCGCGCCTGCTCCGGGCCCGGCAGCGGCGCCGCAAGCCTGAACGGACGGGCCTGCGCCTTAAAACGTACGGCCCTCGCCCGCTTCGGCGTTAACACAAAATTAACCTGAAAGCCGCGAGCTTTTGCACTCGCTTGAGGTTGGCAGGGCTACAGTGGACTCATCTCCACAACACGCCGCCAACCTCCGTGGCGGCGCACCACGATGTTACAGTCCACCGTCACGCGTGCCACGCTGCGCCCCCGAGGTTTGCGCGCGCCCACGTTCTCGACATCCGTGCGCGTACCGCTCGTCACCCTCGACGTCACGGTGCCCGGCACCTCCTCAGCAATCGGCAGGCGGGCGTTGCACGCCGCGCTCGGCAAGAATCTGCAGCTCTACGTTGTCAGCATCGACAAGCGCAATGAGCGCATCACCTTCCGCGTCGAAGTCGTCTCACGCACCCTCGATGAAGTGATCAGCGCTCTCGCCGGTGCACTGGACCGGGCCATCCTCGGCCGCGCGGTGGAAAGCATGGTCCGTCGTCCCGCGTGATCGTTCGCGCAGTCTTTGATACGGATCAAGCCTTTACACATTTTTTCAATTCGGTATAACGAGGCAGGTAGAGTCTGCGGTTCTGTTATCCCGCGTTCCCTACCGCAGGCCTCGCAAGCGCCCCGCTTTCACTGCCCACAAGGCAATCGGCCCTCGCGACTGTCGCCCTTGCGGCCCGCTTTACAGATCACGATGCACCGCCTCCGTCAGGGACACGCTCTTTTGCAAAGTGTGCTCCATGTCCCTGCTGTCCCGAAATTCCGCAAGCTCCCTAGTCTCCCTGCGCGGCCGTTTGAGCGCGCTCACCACGGCGGCGCTCGTCGGCGCAGCCGCACTGAGCGGCTGCGCCGTCACCTTTCCGGTGCCGACGCCGCCCGCTCCTACCGCCACGCTGATCAACGGCGGTAACGACGGTGTGCTGATTCCACTGAAAGTCGAACGCGCCGATGAAGGTCACGCGCGGCTCGGCCTGCCGGTCCAGCTCGACGGCAAAGCCGTCTATCTGGCGTTCGACACCGGCACCCAGGGCGTACGTGTGTTGTCGAAGGTGCTGCCCGGCACGAACTATCCGGCTGCCGGCGCCAGGACTTCCCTGGCGCTTGCGAATGGTGCGCAGGTTTCGGGGCCGTCGGTCAAGCTGCCGGTCAGCGTGATCGGCACCAAGCCGGTAGAGGTCACCGCGCAAAGCGTCAATGACGTGCGCTGCCAGCGCACCCAGAGACACTGTCTGGCCATGGACGGCTACACCGGCGAGTTCGGCTGGGCCTTCTCGGGCATCTTCGGCGCAGGCGCCGCGCAAGCGAACGACGACTGCTGCACGCAGCCGCTGCGTGCGTTGCCGGCCAATATCGGCCAGCGCTATCTGGTGCGCGCGAATTTCGCCAAGCCCTTTGTGATCCTGAGCCCGTCGAACGCCCTGACAAAGGATTTCACCATGGTGCCGATGACGGCCTCGCAAGGCGGCGGCAGTCAGTGGCCGGTGGGCTGCGTTCAGGTAGGCGACAAGATGCGCTTCTGCGCGCCGGTTGTGTTTGCCACTGGCAGCACCGGCATGATCCGGCTCGAAACCGACAAGGCTCCGAACTGGACAGACGACGGCGAGGAAAACGCCGTGCTCACGCAAGGCAACTATGACGTGGCGCTTGGCGTCGGCTCGTGGGGGCATCGTTATGAGAGCGCCCAGGTCACGATCGCCAAGGCGAAACCGGGCGCGAACCGGATTGTGGTCGGCTTGATGGCCATGCAGAACCTCGACGTGCTGCTCGATTTCCAGCACGGCCAGCTCGGGCTGCATGCGGCGAAGACGTCGGAGACGTTGGCGCCGTAAAGACGAGTTTTACGCGCACCTCCCTTCCACCGCCGCCGGGCCGCAAACATCTGCACGCACCCCGGCGGCGGCTATCCGCTAAGACATATCCAGCGGATTCACATGCCAAATCTCGCGCGCATATTCGCCAATCGTGCGATCCGACGAGAACTGCCCCATGCCGGCGACGTTCTCGATCGCGCTCTCGGCCCACGCGCGCTGATTGCGGAAACGCTCATCTACCTCCTTCTGCGCCTGAGCAAAAGCCGCGAAATCCGCCAGCACCATGTAGTGATCGCCCCAGTCCACCAGTGTATGGAAGATGTCCGAGAAGCGCAGCGGATCGTCGGGGGAAAAGAAGCCCGTGCGAATCTGATCGAGCGCCAAGCGCAGTTCGGGGTTTTCTTCGTATAGCTGGCGCGGGCGGTAGCCTGCTGCACGCAGGTCGTCCACCTCGTCGGCGGTATGGCCGAAGATAAAGATGTTCTCCCGCCCGACCGCATCGCAAATCTCGATGTTCGCGCCGTCCATGGTGCCGATCGTCAGCGCGCCGTTGAGCGCCAGCTTCATGTTGCCGGTCCCCGACGCCTCGGTGCCCGCCATCGAAATCTGCTCGGACAGATCCGCCGCCGGAATGATCAGCTCTGCTACGCTCACGCCGTAATTCGGCACGAACACCACCTTCAGGCGATCGCCAATCAACGGATCGTGATTGACCTTCTCGCTCACATCGCCGATCAGCTTGATGATGGTCTTCGCCATCCGGTACGCAGAGGCCGCCTTGCCCGCAAACATCACCACCCGCGGCACCCAGTCGCGCTCCGGATTGGCGCGGATCTGGTTGTAGCGCACGATCACGTGCAGCACGTTCAGCAACTGCCGCTTGTATTCGTGGATACGCTTCACCTGCAGATCGAACAATGCGTTCGGATCGAATGAGACCTTCGTGTGGTGGGAAAGACGCTGCGCGAGGCGCAACTTGTTCTGCCGCTTCGCTTCGCGAAACGCGTCGACAAACGCGCTGTCGTTACGCAGATCGCGTAGTTTCTCGAGTTCGAACAGATCGCGGCGCCAGTGCGTGCCGATCTGCTCGTCGATCAGCGACGACAACGACGGGCTCGCCTGCGCCAGCCAGCGACGCGGCGTAATGCCGTTGGTCACATTGGTAAAGCGTTCAGGGTAAATGCGTGCGAAGTCCGCGAAGATATCGCGCGTCATCAGTTGCGAATGCAGCTTTGAGACGCCGTTGACCTTATGGCTCGCCACGATCGCCAGATATGCCATCCGCACGCGCCGCTGGCCGTATTCGTCCACCAGCGAAATGCGCCGGATCATCTCGGCGTCGTGGCCCGACTGTTCGCTGACGTGCTTGAGGAACTGTGCGTTGATCTCGAAGATGATCTCGAGGTGGCGCGGCAACAGGCGCGCCAATGTCTCGACATCCCACGTTTCCAGCGCTTCGGGCATCAACGTATGGTTGGTGTACGAGAACATCTGCTGGATCTGATGCCATGCCTTGTCCCATGGCACGTGATGCACGTCCACGAGCAGCCGCATGAGTTCGGGAATCGCCAGCACCGGGTGGGTATCGTTCAGATGCACCGCGACCTTCTCCGCAAAGCGGCCGAAAGTGCTGTGCGTGCGCTGATAGCGGCGGATCAGGTCCTGCATCGTCGCCGAAACGAAGAAATACTCCTGGCGCAGCCGCAATTCGCGGCCCGCCGGCGTGGAGTCGTCCGGATACAGCAGACGCGAGACGTTCTCCGACATCGTCTTCGCGTCGACGGCGTTGCGGTAATCGCCACGGTTGAAAGCGGACAGATCGAGCTCTTCGGTCGCCCGCGCGGACCACAAGCGCAGGGTGTTGGTCGCGCTCGTCGCATAACCGGGGATGACCGTGTCGTAGGCCATGGCGTTGACATGCTCGGTATCGATCCATTCGACGTGCTCGCCGCGCTGCACCGTGCGGCCGCCGAAATGCACCAGATATTGGATCTCGGAGCGCGGAAACTCCCACGGGTTGCCGGCGCGCAGCCAGTAGTCCGGCGCCTCCACCTGCTCGCCGTTGACGATCTGCTGGCGGAACATGCCGTACTCGTAACGAATGCCGTAGCCGAAGCCCGGAATGCCAAGCGTCGCCATCGAATCGAGAAAGCAGGCCGCGAGGCGTCCAAGACCGCCGTTGCCAAGCGCGGCGTCCGGCTCCATATCGGTCAGCGCTTCCATATCGACGCCGAGACCGGCGAGCGCCTCGCGCATCGGCTCATAGATGCCGAGCGCGAGCAGCGCATTCGTGAACGTGCGGCCGATCAGAAATTCCATCGACAGGTAATACACACGCTTCACGTCCTGCTCGTACTGCAGGCGCGTGGTCTTCATCCAGCGCGCGACCAGCCGGTCGCGTACCGCCAGCGCCGCGGCGTGCAGCCAGTCATGTGGACGGGCAGTGACAGCGTCCTTACCGACGCCATACATCATGCGGTTGGAAATAGAGCGCCGTAGCGCATCGACAGTACTGTTGAGCTGGTCGAACTCCAGATCCACGGCTGTCATTGAAGCCTCCGGTAAGAGCGACACAGCACACGCAAACCGCACAGTTGACGGACGGGAGGCGCGTGCCGGTCAGGCGGGTAAATATGCAGAGTAGGACATTTCCGATCTCCCGTCACCGGGGCATCGCGCCGACGACGCTGCGCGCAGCGCGGCTCGCGCGGCCGCTTGGGCTCGCGCAAGCCACTCCAGGCACAAATACGGTGCAAGCACACCTCAAGCGACCGGCTAGCCTGCACTAGTATGGATGATGAAGAAGGCATCTCCACGACCGTGCGAGCCGCACACGCCTATGTCGCGCCTGTCGTCTTCATCCTGCTCCGACGGAGGTCGAGATGAACGCACAATCCATGCTCGGAATGTTCCATGCCCAGGAACTGCTGCTGGTCTCAGTGATTCGTGCGCTGCCGCCGGAGATGCGGCGCAGGATTGCCGACGAATTCCAGGAGCAGGTCGAACTGGCCGAGGGACCGCATCTGAGCGCCTCTCAGGAGCACGACACAACGGAGGCGTTCAAGACGCACATCCGCAAGTTGTCGATTTTGCTGGCTTCTTTTAGCTGATTTAGCTGACTTCGGTTGACGGATCGCGCCAGGTGCACGAAGCTCGCGGCACTCGTTGTGCGGGCCGGTTGGCCCGCTGAGCATGGCTTGCGCCCACTACGGCCGGTGTTGGTGGACGGTCGACGGGCTTGACCGTTAGTTGCGTTTATAGCGCAGCAATCGCAGACTCCGGTAGGTGGCCCCCTGCCCGGCAGCCAGCAGAACTTTGCCGAGTCTGTAACAATCAGTTCATTCGCAGCGCGTCGAAGCGTCATGCCGGTCTATCGCTCGCGCGCGTCCTTTTAATCCACGCATTGGTAATCGATCCCGCGAGGCGCCCCGCCAGCCCTCTCGCGCCGGAACGCGCGCCAGCCGACGAGCCAAGGCCTTGTCCGTGAAGACCCCGCTTTCCCCCGACTACGCGCCGCCTGGCGACGCCCCCATGTCCGCCAGCAACAGGCGTGCGATGGCCGCCGTGATGCTGGCCGTGGCCCTCGCCACGCTCGACACCGCGATCGCCAACACCGCCCTGCCGGCCATCGCAGCCGATCTGCACGCCGCGCCGGCCGCGTCGGTGTGGATCATCAATGCCTACCAGTTGGCGATGGTTGCGACCTTGCTGCCGCTAGCGGCGCTCGGCGATATCGTCGGCCACCGGCGCATCTATATCAGCGGCATCGCCGTGTTTACCTTGGCGTCGCTCGCCTGCTCGCTATCCGGGACGCTGCCTCTGCTGGCCGCGGCGCGCGTGCTGCAGGGACTGGGCGCAAGCGCGATCATGAGCGTCAACACCGCCTTGATCCGCTACCTATACCCGCCGCACCGGCTCGGACGCGGCGTCGGCCTGAACGCGCTGGTGGTAGGCGTGTCGTTCGCGGTCGGCCCGACCGTGGCTTCGCTGATCCTCTCGCTCGGCACCTGGCCATGGCTGTTCGCGGTCAACGTGCCGCTCGGCGTGCTGGCGCTCGCCTTCGCGCTGCCCGCCCTGCCGCATACGGCGCGCGGCACGCATAATTTCGACCGGGTTGCCGCGCTTCTGAACGTGATCACGTTCGCCGCGCTGATCTTCGCGCTAGGCGAAGCCGCCCAGCGCGAACCCACGCAGTACGTGCTGTGCGCGGCAGCGGTCGCGATTGTGTTCGGACTACTGTTGATGCGTCGCGAAGCCGGCCATCCGGCGCCGATGCTGCCCGTCGATCTGTTCAAGCTGCCGGTGTTCGCGTTGTCGGCGGTGACTGCCGTGTGCTCGTTCGCCGCGCAAGGGCTGGCGTTCGTCTCCCTGCCGTTTTACTTCGAGGATGTGCTGCATCGCAGCCAGGTGGAGACGGGCTTCCTGATGACGCCATGGCCAGTGGTCGTCGCGCTGGCGGCACCGTTTGCGGGACGACTGTCAGACCGTTATCCGCCGGGTTTGCTGGGTGCGATCGGGCTGGCGGTGCTGTCTGCGGGGATGGCCTCGCTGGCGCTCTTGCCGGCGCACCCGCAGGTGCTCGATATCGGTATCCGGATGGCGGTGTGCGGGGCGGGCTTCGGCTTTTTCCAGTCGCCGAACCTGAAGGCTCTGATGGCGAGCGCGCCGCCCGAGCGCAGCGGCGGCGCAAGCGGCATCATCGCCACCGCGCGGCTGCTCGGTCAGACAACCGGCGCGGCGCTGGTGGCGCTGAGTTTCGGGATTGCCGGCAGGCACGGGCCGACCTTGGCGCTGACGGCGGGAGCAGTGTTCGCGGGTGCCGCGAGTATTGCGAGCGGCTTGCGGCTGTTTGCGCCGTCGCATCGCGCGCCGGTCAGTGCGCCCTCGTCGGCCAAATGAGATGGCGTCAAGCCTGCCAGCCAGGTGTGTTTTCAAACCAGGCGGGTGCTAGCCCCGCTTGGGCATTAGCCAAGACCGTAGCCAACGCCTAGGGCGAGGCGGCCTGTCAAAGCCACAGCCCTTAACAACGGCGCCGCTCGACAAGCCTCAACGCGCGACGAAATACCCCTTCACCGCTGCCAGGAAGGTGTCGATGTCCGCGCGCGAGACGTCCAGATGCGTGACAAAGCGCGACGCATACAGCATCTGCGTCAGGATCCCGCGCTCCTTGAGCCACGCTTCGAGCGGCGCACAGTGTTCTGACGGAAACTGCACGAACACCATGTTGGTGGCCTGCGAAAGCACCTTGACCTGCTCGATCTGTGCGAGACCGGCGGCCAGATGCGCGGCGTTGGCGTGATCCTCGGCGAGGCGCTCGACATTGTGATCGAGTGCATAGAGACAAGCTGCTGCCAGCACGCCTGCCTGGCGCATGCCACCGCCCAGCACCTTGCGCCAGCGGTGCGCGCTTTGCAGCAGGTCCTTGCTGCCGACCAGCACCGAGCCCACCGGCGCGCCCAGACCCTTCGAAAAGCAAATCGAAACCGAATCGAATGGCGCGCACAGCGCCGCCAGCGGCTGGCCCGAGGCGACCGCTGCATTGCAGACGCGTGCGCCGTCGAGATGCGTTGCCAGCTTGTGCTGGCGCGCGAGCTGCACCGCTTCGGCCACGTAGCCCGCCAGCAGCACCTTGCCGCCAATCGTGTTTTCGAGCGCCAGCAAGCGCGTGCGTGCGAAGTGATCGTCGATCGGCTTGATGGCGGCGACGATCTTGTCGAGCGGCAACGAGCCGTCCGCAGCATTCTCGATCGGCTGCGGCTGGATGCTGCCCAGCACCGCCGCGCCGCCGCCTTCGTATTTATAGGTATGGGCCAGTTGGCCGACGATGTATTCGTCGCCGCGCGCGCAATGCGCCATCAAGGCAGCCAGGTTGCTTTGCGTGCCGCTCGGAAAGAACAGGCCGGCTTCCTTGCCGGCGCGTTCGGCCACGGTGGCCTGCAGGCGCAACACGGTCGGATCGTCACCCCACACGTCATCGCCCACTTCGGCGGATGCCATGGCGGCCAGCATCGCCTGGCTCGGGCGGGTGACGGTATCGCTGCGCAAATCGATCATCGGAAATTCCTGTGTGTGAGAGCGCCTTGGCCGAAGAGACGTTTCGCAGGTCTGCGGCACGGCATAGCGGTGGTCTGAAACGGACCAGTGTATTCAATTCCGAACGCGCTGAAAACCGGCCGAAATCACGCCACTGCCCTCACGCTTAGCCGCCCGCCCTCGGCAACCACGCCAGCGGGTCGACCGGGTGCCCGTCCTGACGCACCTCGAACTGGATCGAGCCAACGCCGCGGCTATCGGCGCCCACCTCGCCAATCGTCTGGCCTTGCGAGACCGCGTCGCCTTCCTTGACGAGCAACGTGCTGTTCTGGCCATACGCCGTGATCAGCGAATCGCTGTGCTTGATGATGATGAGCGGCCCATACGCCTCGATCCCGGTGCCGGCGTACACGACCCGCCCGGCCGCGGCAGCCTTGACCGGATCCCCGATCCTGCCGCCGATCACGATGCCCTTGCTGCTACCAGGCACGAAGGATTTGAGCACCGGACCACGCAGCGGCCACATCAACGCGCCCTGCTGCGCGACCGCACCCGCACCCGCGCCCGGTACGCCTGGGACACCCGGCGCAGGCAAGCCGGCCACGACCGGCGGCGGCGCCACCCGCAGCACTTGCCCCACCGTCACGCTGGCGTTCGGCGCCAGGCCATTCCAGCGCGCCAGATCCTGCGGACGCTGGCCGTAAGCGGCGGCGATGCCCGGCAAGGTGTCACCCGGGTTGACGCGGTAGTAACCCGCCGCCACCGGCGCTGTGGCGCCATTGGTCTGATAGCCGCCGGATCCATTGGCGTAGGGTTCGGGGGAGGCGCCCCATGGCGTGATCGTGCAACCGCTAAACGCCGCGGCCACGAATACGGCAAACAGAACCTGCGAAGCTAAACGATGCGACTTTTTTGTCATCTGATAATCCTCGACACGTGAGTCAAACAATCTTCGAGCGTCTGCAGCGGGGCGATCGCACTTCGGCGCGGCAGCCGAGGCGAATGGCCCAGCCGCTACCCAGCAGGAAGCGGGCCTGTGGTGCACTGCACGGAGTCCGCCGGCGGCCTCGCGGACGTGCATTTGTGCAGCGCC
Source organism: Paraburkholderia phenazinium (assembly GCF_900100735.1). Lineage (GTDB taxonomy): Bacteria > Pseudomonadota > Gammaproteobacteria > Burkholderiales > Burkholderiaceae > Paraburkholderia > Paraburkholderia phenazinia. Next base: position 67,542 of record NZ_FNCJ01000022.1, read on the forward strand.
GCAACCCAATCCGTCTGGCAAATGTGCTCGCGCCATTATAGGGGGCGATACCAGCCGGCCACGCCGCGTGGAGTCCCAGCGGCCGTCGCCGCCATTGGTGTGACCATTGCAACCGGCATTGCCTCGCCTATACTGGGTCTTGCTGACGCAACGCACAGCAGGCGAACCGCTCGCCGCCATGTACTGTCCGTGAGGAGCTCGGGGATGAACAAAGCCACGTTTCTGGCCGTGCAGTTAAACGTCGAAGATGTCGTCGCATCCCCGGGTTTAGTCGAGCTGCTCAATACCCACCTTGTCTTCGCAGCGGACGTCGCCGAAGCCGCCGACGCCCTGGTTCAACTCGCCAGCATTGCCCGGCTGGCGAGCGGTGTCGAAGCGAGCGTGGAGATTCCCGCGTTGGCCCTCGAGCGCTTGCGCGAAGCGCTCGACAACCTGAGCGGCTACGACGAGTCGTGGCTGCTTGCGCTCGAACCGAGCAGCGAATTATTCGACGACATCGCGCGCCGGCATCGCACATTGCACTAGCCGCACTGCTTCGGGTTGGCGGCACTGCCGCCGCGCCCCTCCGCTTTCGTTCACCGCACGCACCGCCTTGCGGCCCGGCATGCTCCACCGTCGGCGCCGCCTCGCGGCAGCGGGCGAGTCACTCTGAGGAACTGCCGTGAAAAGTCTCCTGAACCGACGCAGTGCTTTGTTTGCCACTGGCCCCTCCCACCTTGTCCAGGTGGCCCACGACAGCACCGCCTCACCGCACGACGAACCGCCGGCCCCGCTCGGGGCCCCGGTTAGCCCCTCCCTTGGCGCCCCACTCGCCGCCGCGTCGGCGCCCGCCGCAGAGCAAGCCGAACCGGCTGAATCCCCGCGGCCCGTCACGACCTTGCGGCCGGTGCCGGTGGTGCCCTCGCAAGTGAGCGGCCGCGCCGTGCAGATGGCCGACACCGCCGAAGTGGAGTGGCTGGCGGAGGAAGAAGCCTTGACGCCGTTCCGGGTATTCCGAAGTTTCGACTATTCGGTGAGCCTGTTGTTCCATGCCCGCGAACTGGCGTATTACGTGGCGCTGTATCAGGACGGCACGCTGTGGCGCGCCCTCAAGGCTGCGGATCTGGATGCCGCCGAGGCCGCGTTCCATCACTTCGAGGAGCAGGCCACGCGCCTCTCCGAGGGCGAGACCCGCCGCGCCCAACTGGAAGCGCAAAACGAGCAGCTCGCGCGGATGATCGCGCAATCGGAAGCACAGGCCGAGCGTCTGCGCTGCGACTTGCAACGCAATGCGACGCAGGAGCAGGCCGTGAGCGGCCGGCAGCATCAGGTGCGCAAGGAAGTCGCGCAACTGGAGGCGCAGCGCGTGGCGGCGCAAGCGCAGTTGAACAAGGCGCACCGGCAGATTCATCAGCTCAACCTGACGAGCAACGAAGGCGTGCCACACTTACCGGGCCGTTGAGCGCCCATCTCAAGCGACGCTTTCGCCTCGCTCCAAAAAAACAGCCCGGCCCACCCCACTGAGGGGCGGACCGGGCTGCTTGTTTTGCTGAGGCGGGTCTGTGCCCTGAAACGCTAACGTTCTACGTACGGTACGACGCTCAGGACCAGTTGGCGTGGAAGCTGCCCGGCTTGTCGATGCGCTCGAACGTATGGGCGCCGAAGAAATCGCGCTGCGCCTGCACGAGGTTAGCCGGCAGACGCTCGGAGCGATACGCGTCGAAGTACGCCACCGCCGACGCAAACGCCGGCACCGGCACACCAGCCTTGACCGCGGCGATCACGACGTCGCGCAACGCCGCCTGATAGTTCGAGGCGATGTCGTTGAAGTACGGGTCGAGCAGCAGGTTGGCGATCGCCTTATCCTTCGCGTAGGCGTCGGTGATCTTCTGCAGGAAGCGGGCGCGGATGATGCAGCCCGCGCGGAAGATCTTCGCAATGGTGCCGAAGTCGAGATCCCATTTGTACTCTACCGAAGCGGCCCGCAATTGCGCGAAGCCCTGCGCGTAGGAGATCACCTTGCTGAAATACAGCGCACGGCGCACCGATTCGATGAACGCGGCGCGGTCGCCCTCGAACGCCTTCGGGGCCGGTCCCTGGATGACCTTGCTCGCGGCGACGCGCTCGGTTTTGAGCGACGACAGCACGCGCGCAAACACGGCTTCGGTAATCAACGGCAGCGGCGCGCCGAGGTCCAGCGCGTTCTGGCTCGTCCACTTGCCGGTGCCCTTTTGCGCCGCGCGGTCGAGGATCACGTCCACCAGATCCTTGCCGGTGTCGTCGTCCTTCTTGCTGAAGATCTTCGAGGTGATTTCGATCAGGTAGCTGTCGAGTTCGCCCTTGTTCCATTCCGTATAGACGGCGCCGAGTTCCTCGTTCGACAGGCCGACCACCTGCTTCAACACCGAATAGCTTTCGGCGATCAGTTGCATGTCGCCGTATTCGATGCCGTTGTGCACCATTTTCACGAAGTGACCGGCGCCATCCGGGCCCATGTAGGCCACGCAGGGCTCGCCGTCCGGCGCCTTGGCGGCGATTTCCGTGAGGATCGGTGCGACCAGGTCGTACGCGTCGCGCTGGCCGCCGGGCATGATCGACGGGCCTTTGAGCGCGCCTTCTTCGCCACCGGAAACGCCCGTGCCGATGAAATGCAGGCCGGCCTTGGCCAGTTCCTGGTTGCGGCGGATCGTGTCGGTGAAATGCGTATTGCCGCCGTCGATCAGAATGTCGCCCTTATCCAGCAAGGGTTTGAGCGAGGCGATGGTGGCGTCGGTCGGCTCGCCGGCCTTGACCATCATCAGGATGCGGCGCGGCTTTTCCAGCGACTCGACGAACTCTTCGAGCGTGTAGGTCGGCACCAGCTTGCGGTCAGGAAACTCTGCGATGAGTTCATCGGTTTTCTCGCGGCTGCGGTTGAACACGGACACCGCATGACCGCGGCTCTCGATGTTGAGTGCCAGATTGCGGCCCATGACCGCTAGCCCCACTACGCCGATTGCCTGTTTGCCCATTTGAATTCTCCAGATTCCGAAATGTCGAGACGCCGCGCCACCAATGCCACCGGCAGGGCGTCGAGGATGAAAGCATAAAAGAAATGCCTGATTGGCGCTTGCTAACGGGCTGCAAAAATCGCTGGCCCGCGCCCGCTCCTGCCGCCAACCCGGGCGGCGTGCGAATCCCTCTTGAGACCCGCTGCGTGCGCTAGCGTTTCGTCAGCACCAGACTGAAATTGTTAGCGGGCATCTCGATCGGCTCGCCGCACATCAAGCCATGCGCCTCGCCCAGCGCCACCACGGTTTCCATATCGCGCACGCCCCAGGCGGGATTGCGGCTGCGCAACTGCTGGTCGAAGGCCTCGTTGCTCGGCGCCGTGTGGGCGCCGTGACGCCGGTACGGCCCGTACAGATACAGTACACCTCCGCTGCCGAGCAGACGGTCCGCGCCGGCGAATAACGCCTGCGTGGCGCTCCACGGCGAGATATGAATCATGTTGATGCAGACAAGCGCCTGCGCCGCGTCGACGCCCCACGGGGTGCGCTCGACGTTCAGTTCGAGCGGCGCAAGCACATTGGCGAGACCGGCGTGGGCCGTCCATGCGGCAATCGAGGCGCGCGCCTCGGCGTCGGGGTCGCTCGGCTGCCAGACGAGTTCAGGCAGCGCCGCCGCGAAGTGCGTGACATGCTGGCCAGTGCCGCTGGCGATTTCCAGCACCAGGCCACGAGCCGGCAGCACACGCCGCAGCACTGCGAGAATCGGCTCGCGATTGCGTTCGGTGGCGGGGGCATGCTGGCGCATCGCGGAATTAGCGGGGTTCGAGGGATAAGCGGGGTTCGTCATTTAGTAGAGGCTCGTGCGCATTCGTTCGACCAACTCGATATCGTACGCGGCGGCATCGAAGGTTTCGCCGTTCAGGCGCTTGTGGATCGCGCCGGCGCTCGGCAGGCGCGAGCGTTCTACGTGGCGCGCAGGATCCCACAGTTTGGAGCGAGCCAGCGCTTTCGAGCAGTGGAAATACACCGTATCGACGTCGACCAGCAGCACCGTGCGCGGCAGCTTGCCGTCGACGGCGAAGCTTTCGAGCAGGGCCGCATCATCGGAAATGCGACCGCGGCCATTGACCCGCAGCGTTTCGCCCACCCCCGGCACCACGAAGAGCAGCCCGAGGTGGGGCTGGACGATGATGTTGCGCAGACTGTCGAGCCGGTTGTTGCCCACCCGGTCCGGAATCGCCAGGGTGCGCTCGTCGATGATGCGCACGAAACCCGGCGCGTCGCCACGCGGCGAGCAGTCGAGCCCTTCCGGCCCTGCAGTGGCTAGCACGACGAAGGGCGCGAACTCGATAAACGCACGGTAGTCCTCGTTGATGCAGGGAATTTCCTTACGCAACGAGCGTTCGTGCGGCGTGCCGTACAGCGTCTCGAGTTGTTCGATGGTGGTCAGCATAGGGGTTCTTATGTCGATCGGAGTTATTAGGGTGAGGGCCGCGTGCGGCGCGCACCTCAGCCGAGGGCAAGACGCGCTGCGAGCGCGCTCAGAGTCTCGGCGCACGGCGCGGCCACTTTCAGCGCCAGCAACGGATCGGCGCGGGTACGGCCAAGATTGATCGCGGCAACCGGCTTGCCCATCTTTTGCGCCCACACGCAGAAGCGATAGCCCGAATACACCATCAGCGACGAACCGACCACCAGCATCGCATCCGCCGCCTCGAGCGCGTGTGTGGCGTCATCGACGGTCGTACGCGGCACGTTCTCGCCAAAGAACACCACCGACGGCTTCAGCAAACCACCGCACGCCGGACACGCCGGAATGCGGAAGCCGCCGAGATCGTGCCATTCGAGGTGCGCGTCGCCATCGGCGGCCGGTTCGGCGGCCACCTCGAGCAACGCGGGGTTGGCGGCTTCGAGGCTCTGCTGGATCGTTGCACGGGCATGCCGGGTGCCGCAATCGAGGCAGGTCACGGCGCCGATACTGCCGTGCAGCTCGATCACGTTGCCGCTGCCGGCACGTTGATGCAGACCGTCGACGTTCTGCGTCACCAGCGTCGGCACATGCCGGGCGGCCTCGAGCCGCGCCAGCGCCCGATGCGCGCCGTTCGGCTGAGCCTGCGCCACCACCGGCCAGCCGATCATGCTGCGCGCCCAATAGCGTTGGCGCGACGCCAGCGAGCCGAGGAACTCCTGCAAGGTGATCGGCGGCGAGCGCTTCCACTCGCCGTTGTCGTCGCGATAGCCGGGAATGCCGGAATCGGTGCTGATGCCTGCGCCGGACAGCACGAACAGACGCGGATGGCGCTGCACGAAGTCATGCAGCGCGTCGACTGCGGGCGTTTCAACGAGGGCGGGCTGGAGGTCGGTCATGGGCGGGGATGGCGTGCCTGCCACTCAGCCAGCGCGGCTTCATAGCGTTCAAGAGCGTCCTCGTACAAATCGAAGATGCAAGGGCTGCAGCCGCTATGACAGCAATCGTCGAGGCCGGGGCGCACGGGTTGAACCGGAGGTGGATCGTCGAGCGGGTTGTTCTGCGGCCGGTTGCGCAGTTTGTCCTTCGGCGAGGCTGGAGGCACGGCTATATCCGGGTGATATGGAGCAGTCAGTATAAGTTGATCCAGTCCCCAGCGTGCAGTGCGGGCAGCGGCGACAGCGTTTCGTGGCCCCTACCCCACCCGCGTCAGCCCAGCCCTCACCCGCGCCCGACGAACGGCATCTTGCTCGCCATGATGGTCATGAACTGCACGTTCGCCGACAACGGCAGATCCACCATATGCAACACGGCGTCCGCGACCAGTTCGACATCCATCAGCGGCTCGATCGCGATCTCGCCGTGGGCCTGCTTCACGCCCTGCGCCATCCGCGCGGCCAGTTCGGTGGCGGCGTTGCCGATGTCGATCTGGCCGCAGCAGATATCGTAAGGGCGGCCATCGAGCGACACCGATTTGGTCAGCCCGGTGATGGCGTGCTTGGTCGATGTATAAGCAATGCTGTTGGGCCGCGGCGCATGCGCCGAGATCGAGCCGTTGTTGATGATGCGGCCGCCGCGCGGCGTCTGCGTTTTCATCATCCCGAAGGCCGCGCGGGTGCAGAGAAACACCCCGGTCAGATTGGTATCGACCACCGCGCGCCAGTCTTCGACGCTGAGCTCGTCGATCTCGACCGGCGGCGCACTGCGACCGGCATTGTTGAACAGCACGTCGAGACGGCCGTAGCGCTTGCGTATTGCATCGAACAAAGCGGCGACGCTCGCCGCGTCGCTCACGTCGCAGGCCACGGCGAGCGCGTCCTCACCGCGTTGCCGCGCCTCGTCGGCGAGCGCATCGAGCGGCGCCTGACGGCGCCCTGCCAGCACCACGCTATAGCCATGCGCGAGCAGCTTGCGCGCCGTCGCGAGGCCGATGCCGCTCCCCGCGCCGGTCACTAGCGCGATTTTGTCGATTGCCGTCACAACGTGTCTCCTCGCAGATCAGTAGCAGGCTTGCAACGTACCACGTCTGCGCTTTGACGGCAGCGAAGCTCGCCTGCCGGCTCGGGTCCGGGAAGCGCTCACCGGACGCTCAGCCCACGTTCATCGGCAACAACACCATCTGCCTGCCCTGCTGATGCAGACGGGTCTGAATTTCGACAGGCGTCTGGTTATGCAGCCAGGCCGTCAGGAAGTTGACCCGTTTGAAGATCAGCTTGCTGGCAAAGCAAACGCTGTTCGGATACTCGTCCATGGTTGCGTCGGCAAGCTTCATAAACTCGATCACAGGGTGCGTGCCGAAGGCGATCCGGGAATCGGCGGCAATGCCATGCTGGCGGCAAAAGCCGACGTAGTAGGCAAGCGATGCACCGATGGTCTGCTGCAAGCGCTGCAGGTTTTCTTCGCCCTCGTAGCTCTTCGCGTCCACTTCACCCACTGCGAGAAAGATGATGCTCTTGAAGTGGCCGGGAAACAGCCGGTTGACCCACAGCAGCGCATGCATGCTGGCGCCCCGGTGCTTGCCCACCAGCAGGATCGCGGTAGGCTGCGACGGATCGGGCTTGAGCAGCGCCGCATCCTCCGTCTGCGCCGGCGGTGTGCCTGCAAACAGCGCATCCTCCTTGGCGAGTTGTGCACGCGTATCGCTGTAGTGGCGCTTGATAAGAAAGCACAGCGCGATCACTGCGCTAGTCACTAGTACAGTCAGCCAGCCGCCTTCCGTGAATTTCTCGATCAAGGTAATCACGAGCACCGCGCTGGTCACTGTCAGCCCGATCGCGGACAGCACAAAGTGCCGCACCCAGCCCTGCTCGTGGCGATGTTTCCACCAGTAGGTGCACAAACCCAGCAACGACATGCTAAATGTCAAAAACACGTTGATGCTGTACAGCACCACGAGGATATCCACGTTGCCGCGCGTCCACATCAGGATGGCGAGGCTGGAGACACCCATCACGACGATGCCGTTCTGCCGCACGAGGCGCGTCGACAGGTCGCGGAAATGACGCGGCACCCAGGAGTCGGCGGCCATGTTCGACAACACCGCCGGACCGTCGAGAAAGCCGGTTTGCGCACCCACCAGCAGCAGGCCCGCTTCGAAGGCGAGCACGGCGGCCAGCAACGCGTGACGCGCAAACGCCGAGCCGAGACCGAGATGGTCGATCACGCTGCCGAACACCACGGCGTTGAGCGTCTGTCCTTCAACCGGCTTCGCGTGCCACAGCATGTAGAGCAGGATGATGCCGCCCGCCGTGAACGCCAGCGACGAAGCCATGTAGAACATCGTGGTCTTGCCGGCCGGCACGCGCGGCTCGGCCAGCATGTTGACGTTGTTCGACACCGCCTCGAGACCGGTATAGGTCCCGCCGCCCAGCGAGAACGCACGCATCAGCAGCGCGGCGACCACCAGTGGCCCGAGCGAATGCGACATGCTGTGCGCTTCGCCAACGGCGTTGGGCACGACGGCGGCCAGATTGCTGCCGTGCACGGCCACGCCGTAAACGATCAGCCCCAGATGCAGCACCACGAAGCCCATGAAGATCGGCAGCAGGACCATGATCGATTCCCGCATGCCGCGAAAGTTGAGCCCGGTCATGAGCACGATCAGGATCAGTTCGGTCGCCAGCTTGAACTCCTGGGCGCCGACCGGCAACAGGCTGAAGAACGCATCGACGCCGCTCGCAAGCGACGTCGCCACCGTCAGCACATAGTCGACCAGCAGCGCCGCACCGGACACCAGTCCGGGACGAGGACCTAGCAGCGCTGTCGCGACCCGGTAGCCACCGCCGCCGGTCGGGAATAGCTCGATCACCTGGTTGTAGCCCAGCGCAATAACGAACACCGTCGCGGCGGTGGCGATCGCCAGGAAGAGCGCGAGCTGGGTGTGCTGGCCGAGCGCGAGAAACGCCTCTTCCGGCCCGTAGCACGACGAAGACAAACCATCGGCCCCGAGTCCCACCCAAGCGAGTATCGGCGTGACCGCAATGGCATGGCGAGTGCGGGGATCGAGCGGATCGAGGGGCTTGCCGAAGAGTAACTGCCACACCTTGTTCACTGCTGTCATGGCGTCTCCACGCGAGAGGTGTCGTCGGTGTTCTTCGCACTCGAAATGTAGGGCAGTTATCGGCCATCTGCCAGTCGGCGTTACCCCAAACGCTTAAAAAGGCACTCTGCCTCGCGCCGAAACTTGCGATCGCATTGCGTTGACCTGCCCAGCCTTTCAACTTGATTTCAATTCACCATCCAAAGCTTGTTCAGACTTTTCGCTGCGTGCGCGGCTTCACCAGACGAACGCGAATCCGTCATTGCGGAAACAATTTGTTATGTTATAACATCTCGAAATTAACGCACCGGACTGACCTCTGACAGGGTGGACCACAGTCAGGCGCGGCAAGAGGATCTCCCACCCGCACAACAAGAACATGAAACATCACACACTCATCTCGCGTGCTGCGTTGCTGCTGTTTGCGCAGACGATTTCCCTGCATGTCCTCGCCGCCCCGGCGGGTGCGCCGATCGGCGGCACCGTGACCGATACCCAGGGCCATGCGGTGGAAAACGCAGCCGTCTCGATCCAGGATGCCGACGGCCATACGCTTGCGCAAACCCACACCCGTCACGACGGCAGCTTCGTGCTGCCCGGCGTCCAGCCGGGTACCTATGCGGTCACCATCGGCGCAACGGGCTTCGGCGCCAATACCAGCATCGCCACGGTCGGCGACAGCACGCCTGCCCCGCTGAAGGTAGCGCTCGAGAAAGGCACTGCGATGGACGTCAACGTTCAGGCACAGCGCCTCAATGTGGCCCGCAACGGCCTGCAGCCGGAGGTCGGCGCAAGCGTCTACCGCTTCACGCAAGCGGACATCCAGGCGCTGCCGCAAGGCGGCAACACGCCGATCAACCAGGTGCTGCTGCAGGCACCGGGCGTGGCCAACGATTCCTATGGACAGCTCCACGTGCGCGGCGACCACGCCGACCTGCAATACCGCATCAACGGCATCATCATTCCCGAGCCGATCAGCGGCTTCGGGCAATCGCTCGATACGCACATCATCGATCAGGTCAACCTGATTACCGGCGCGCTGCCGGCGCAATATGGCTATAAAACGGCGGGCATTGTCGACATCACTACCAAGTCGGGCGACCTCGGCAACGGCGGCTCGGTCGATGTGTACGGCGGCAGCCACCAGACGCTGCAAAGCAGCGCCGACGTTTATGGCTCGCAAGGCGCGCTCAGCTACTTCTTCACCGGCACACTCGGCGTGAACAACCTCGGCATCGAAGCGCCGACCTCGGACGGCAGTCCGCTGCACGACCATACGCGCCAGGGCAACGGCTTCGGCTACCTGTCGTACATCATCAATCCGCTGACCCGCGTGACGTTGATGGTGGGCACCGCAGCCAACCAGTTCGAACTGCCGAATACCCCGAGTCTGCCGACCAATTACGCGCTAGCCGGGCAGACGACGTTCAATTCCGCCAATCTCAACGAGACGCAATCGGAGCTGAACAACTTCGGCGTGCTGGCCTTGCAGGGCACCAACGGCGGCGCGCTCGACTATCAGGTCTCCCTGTTCACGCGCTATACGCGCACCCAGTTCAATCCCGACGCGATCGGCGATCTGATGTTCAACGGAGTGGCCTCGAACGACTTCCGCAGCAACCAGGCGCAAGGCGTGCAGGCCGATACGACCTACCGCCTCAACGATGCGCACACACTGCGCGGCGGGCTGTGGGTCGAGCAGGAGCACGCCGTCTTCAACGACAGCGTCGCGGTGTTCCCGGCCGACGCCAACGGCAACCAGCTTTCGGATGTTCCGTTCAACATCAACGATTCGGGCGCCAGCACAGGCTACCTGTATAGCGCTTACCTGCAGGACGAATGGAAGCTCAGTAGCAAGCTGACCTTGAACTACGGCCTGCGTTACGACGGCATGGACGAGTACGTGCACGCAAGCCAGTTGAGTCCGCGCATCGGCCTCGTGTTCCAGCCGACCAACGCCACCACATTGCACGCCGGTTACGCGCGCTACTTCACACCGCCTGACTTCGAACTGGTCTCAGCGTCGACCGTCACGCGCTTTAACGGCACCACCAACGCGAGCCAGGTGACCCAGGACAGCCCGGTGCAACCCGAGCGCAGCCACTATTTCGACATCGGCATCACGCAGCGCCTGACGCCCGCGCTGACCGTCGGCCTGGACGCGTACTACAAGATCGCCTCGAACCTGCTTGACGAAGGCCAGTTCGGCACCGCGCTGATCTATACGCCGTTCAATTATCAATACGGCCGCGTGTATGGGCTCGAATTCACCACCAACTACAAACAGGGCAACCTTTCCGCTTATCTGAATCTCGCGTATAGCCGCGCCCAGGGCAAGAACGTCGATTCGGCGCAGTTCAACTTCAGCGCCGCCGAGCTCTCGTATATCGCCAGCAACTGGGTGTTCCTCGATCACGACCAGCGCGTGACCGCTTCGCTCGGCGCGGCCTACGATCTGGGCCAGACCACCTTCACGGCGGATGCGATGGTCGGCAGCGGCTTGCGTAGCGGCTTTGCCAATACCGACAAGCTGCCGTGGTATGGGCAGCTCAATCTGGCCGTGATCGAGCATTTCAACGAACCGGTCGTCGGCAAATTCGACGCGCGCCTCGTGCTGATCAACGCGGTCAACAGCGTGTACGAACTGCGCGACGGTTCGGGAATCGGCGTCGAAGCGCCGCAATACGGCCCGCAGCGCGCCATTTACGCCGGCATCACCAAGCGCTTCTGAGCGCGCTGCTGCTGCCGGGAAAGCAACACGAAGGAGTCTGACCATGAACGACTGGACCAATCTCGCCGACGCAGCCCGTGTCGGCGGCTGGGTGATCTATCCGCTCACCGTGCTGGCGGTCATCGCGCTCGCCATCACGCTCGATCGCGCCTATGCGTTCTGGAGGTTTGCTCGCATGCCGGGGACAACGGATAGCGCCCAGTTTCCCGGCCGCTTGCCGCAGCAGCATGCGTTCAGCCGTATCGGCCGCCTGCTCGACGACTCGCGTGCGCCGCTCTGGCGCATCGAAACGCGGGTCGAAGCCACCGCGACGCAGATCGAGCGCGACATGAGCCGCGGCCTGTGGCTGCTCGAAACCATCGTGACGGCAGCGCCGCTCCTGGGCCTGCTCGGCACGATTGTCGGCATGATGCATTCGTTCAAGCTGATCGGCGGCGATGGCCTCGTGAATCCATCCGGCGTCACCGGCGGCGTGGCGCAGGCGCTGATCGCCACCGCAATCGGTCTGGTGATCGCTCTGGTCGCGCTGTTTGCATTCAACTTCTTTTCGCGCCGCATCGACCGCTTGATGGATGAACTCGAATCGTTCGCCAACGAAGCGCTCAGCGACCTGCGCCTTGCCAGCGAACAGGGCGGACGGCCATCATGAAACTGCGGCGCTCACGCCGCTCGAAGCGCGGCCGCATTGAGATCATTCCGATGATCGATGTAATGTTCTTTCTGCTGGCGACCTTCATGCTGACTTCGCTCGCCATGCAGCGCCTCGACGCCGTGCGGATCAATTTGCCGAACGGGCACGCGCAGCAGATGTCGCAAGATAAACCGCTGACGCTCTCGGTGAACCAGGCGAATCAGGTGTTCGTCAATCAACAGGCGGTGCGGCTCGATCAGGTGACACCGACCATCGCTCGCCTGCTACGCCCCGGTGCCAATGTGGTGGTAGCAGCGGACGATCACGCCTCGCATGGCGTCGTCGTGCAGGCCATGCTGGCGGCACGCCAGGCAGGTGCCGAACACTTCCTCGTCGCCGTGCATCGTGAGTAGCGGCTTGCAACGGCTGTTGTCGCTCGCCGACCGGGAGCGCATCAGGTTCACGCTCGCGCTCGCGCTGGCTGCCGTGCTGTGTCTCGCGCTGCTGGCGCGTTCCGTGGGCTGGCTCACGAACCGCGAACCAGCGCCGCAGGTGCCGAAGCCGATGGAGATGCAACTCGTCGAACTAGCGCCACTGGTGCCGTCGCCTGTTCTGCGGCCTGCTGCGCCGCCCTCGCCCATCATGCCGGCCACGCATGCAGCGACGCCGGCCACCGTGAAACTCATGCCGCGCGAAGCGCAGCTCGCGCATGCGGCCGCGCCGCTGCGTGCCCCTGCTCCGCAACCGCACGAAGAAGCCCGTGCGCCGATGCCTGAGCCTGTCGCTCGCGATCAACCCGTGACGTCTTCGACGCAAGCGCAAGCGCCCGCCGCCGTCTCCGTCGCGCAGGCTGCCTCAGCCACATCGGCATCGTCGGGCAGCGTGAACTCCACTGCGCCGTCCCCGCCCTCCGGCAGCACCCAGGCGCGCCTTCTCTCGCAACCGGTGCCCGTGCTGCCCGACGACCTACGCGAACAAGGCTATCAGGTGACGGCGATCGCGCATTTCAAGGTGCATCCCGACGGAACGTTCGACGTCGAACTGGTTAAGCCCACGCAAAATCCGCGGCTCAACCAGATTCTGCTGGAGACGCTGCATCGCTGGCGCTTCTTTCCAGCGATGGAAAACGGCCATCCGGTAGAAAGCGATCAGGATGTGCGGGTGCACTTCTCCGTGAGCTGACCGGCTACGCGCAACCGTTCGGAACGATATGACAAGGACTACATACTGAAATCAGCCGCCATATCTTCGTCGCTGCGCGCCTCGAGTTCTCCGCTACGGCAGGCCTTCATGAACGCATCGTAGTCTTTCTCGACCTGATCCGCGCAGACGAACGCATACTCGGTCAGCGCTTCGGCAAACTGATCTCCCCTGCCGATATAGGCGCTGATCTCAATGGCTTTGCCGCTCGCCTTGGCATGCGCGCGCGCCATGACCCAGCCGCAGAGTTTCGCGTAACCTTCGAGCAGATCGTTGTCGAACAGCTCGATATTGGCCGAGAGTTTCATATCCCGCAGTTGCCGGAAATAGAAATGGCGGCCCGAAGGCCCGGTCGCCCAGCCGAGGAAAATATCGCTGGCCGCCTGCAGTACCCGCTGCCCGCGCACGACACGCTCGCCGTCGTGCTGCAAAGACGGCCCCTTGAAATACTGTTCGATAACCGACTGGCGTGCTTCCTTGATCTGCAGGAAGAGCGGCTTGCCCATGTGGTCGGTGTTCAGGAGCACCAGACAGCGCGTGCCCACGCTGCCGACCCCCACTACCTTGAACACCAGATCCTGCTGCGAGAAATGGCTGAGCAGTTCGCGCCGGTCGTGGCTGAGCGTTTTCAGATATTCGCCGTACATCGGCCCGATCAGCTTGCGCCAGTCGCCGAGCGTAAACCAGTCGTCTTCGGCTTCGAACATCGTGTTCGCACCGTGTACGTGAAAGAGGCCGGGGGGCGCGTCACGGATCATGAGGTGATCGCCATCGTGCTCGCACATTTTGTCGAGCATGCTTTCCTGGGTACGCCCAGCGGCCTTTTCCATGCCGCGCTTGACCGTGCGGCGACGCTCCGGTGTCAATGCGGTTTCCGCCATGCGGTCGAAGGTAATGCGGTCGTACCAGAGTTCGAGCGCCCCGCATTGCGCATACTGCGTCATGCGATCGCGGTATTCGTTCACCGCCGTCATCACCAGATCGGCAGCGAAGCCGCGGCTCAGGCGCATATGCCGCGCGGCCACCACCAGACTCGCGGTCAAGCGCTTGATATCCCATTCGAACGGCCCCAGCGCGACTTCGTCGAAGTCGTTCAGGTCGAACACCAGTTGGCGTTCAGGCGTGGCGAACCCGCCAAAGTTCATCAGATGACCGTCGCCACAAATCGGCATGACGATCCCGGTGTCGGGAATCCGGCTCAGGTCGTGCGCCTGAATGATCGCGCTGCCGCGAAAGAACGTGAAAGGCGACACAGCCATGCGGCCGTAGCGCAACGGCACCAGCTTCTGCACCCGCCCCTCGCTGCTTTGCTTGAGCAAATCGATCGGGTTGCGGTGGATATCGCCGAGCGTGCGATGGCTCGAACGTTTGGAATGCTCGCGCGCCGCCCGGCCAATGGCCTCCCGTTCCGCGATGCTGCTGGCTTTCATGCTCTTCTCCGTTATGGTGACTCGCCGTAGCCGGCATGGGCCTGCACCCATGCCGGTACCGTGCCGACTCGCCCTGAGTGCAGGCGCGCCGGATCGCACTGTTCGTTTTATCTTCGAAGACCGCCTAACTGCCACGCTGGCAAGCGCCATCGCGTGCCCGTATTAAATCCTGTGAAGAACGCCGGCGCAAGTGCATTCGCGCCAGATAGCAGAAGGGGCGGGAGCCGCTACTGCGCTCCCGCCCCTTCTCCCGCACGGCCGGCTACTTCACCGCGCGAAAATAGCAGACCGGTGTGGCCGGTGCTGTCATGCCCGTGTCATCGGGCCGCGTCATCCTCGCGAGCCGTCACTGCGCCGGCTGCCCCAGCGTCGCCGGCGATTTAATCGCGCAGTTCGCACTCACGCTCGAACCGTCCGCGAAGCTCAGCGTAAGCGGCAGCGTGGCGCCGATCTTCAACGGCTTTGCCGGCTCTTCGAGCATCACGTGATAGCCCGACGGGGCGAAGCTGACCGAACCGTGCGCCGGAACTGGCACCGACGACACCATCTCCATCTTCGCCATGCTGCCATTGCTCTCGCTGCGATGCATCATCGCCATGCCGAAGGCGGGCGTCGCGACCTCGCTCAAAGTGACGGGCTTATCGCCATTGTTGCGCAGCGTGAAATAGCCGGCGGATGGCACCGAAGCCGGCATCGCCCGGACCCAGCACTGCTCGACCTGCACGCCGGCGGCCTGGGATTCGGCTGCCTGAGCATTCCACGCTAGACACGCCACGGCCACGCCGACGCTCCATTGAATCAACTTGCCTGCTTTCATCATTCACTCCTCTAGTTAAAACGCGTCATGCATGCCAGCCAGGACACAGTGTCCCAGGCCGGCGTATTGGCTCGCCGGGTTCGCGTGACGGAAGCCGCCATGGCGCGTTGACGTCGTCGAGACAACGCCAATGCGGCCAGCGAAACCGGCAACACTACAGATTGGGAAAAATCAGAGAACGGCAGGCGGCGCGCGAGGCTGCGCCGAAGTGACGAGGGAAATCGATCGCGTATTGGCGCTCGCGTGCACAGTGACGGCATGCGCAAACACCGCCTGCGTGACGAACACGATGCCGGCCGGAGGCACGACGGGGAAATGGGCAAGCAGGCCGCAATAACCACAAGCCTGCCAATGGAACACGAGCGGATGCGGCGCGCTTCGTTCGACGTCCGTAACATCCTGCGCCGCCGTACAGCGCTCGGCAAGCGCCGTGTCGAGCCGCTCATGCGAGCTTAGCGCCTGCGATACCGTGGGCGCGAGCGTCGCCATCAGGATTGCGAGCAATCCGAGGATACTGCCGATCTTCTGGAGATGGCGACGCAACATGCGGCGGAAGCTGGAAAATGAAAGCCGGTGGATTATGCCACGCGTCGCCGTGCCGGGCCGCGTGCCCGGGCTGAGAAAAATCAATGCGCAGGAAACGGCGCGATCGTGGCGGTACGAAGATCGCCCGGCAATGCGGCGAGCCGCTCACGTGCGACGCTTGCCAGTTGATCGAAGGCGGCGCGTCGGCGACCCGCCAACGGCACTGCGCTTGAACGGCTCGTCAGCTTGAGTGGATCGGTAGGCTGATTGTTCAGGCGAACCTCGAAGTGCAGATGCGGGCCGGTCGCGACACCGGTCTGGCCGACGGCGCCCAACGGTTGTCCCTGACTGACTTGCGCGCCCACTCTCAACCCCTTGGCGAAGGCCGAGAGATGCGCGTAATAGGACGTATAGCCCTTCGGGTGACGCAGTACGACATGCTTGCCATAGCCACTGTCGTTACCGACGAACTGCACCGTACCCGCTGAGGCGGCAACGACCGGCGTACCGGGCGCCGCAGTGAGGTCCACGCCGGTATGCAGAAGACGCTCTCCGGTCACCGGATGAATGCGATACCCGAACGGCGAACTCACGCGCACGTAATTCAATGGCATGGCGAACGGCTCGGCGAGCAGACGCTGGCCGTCGAACGAGTAGTAGTCGCCAGCCGTTCTGCCTGGCGCGACGAACCAGACGGCCTGGTAAGTCCGGCCCGCGAGGCGCAGCTCGACCGCCGTCACGCGTGCGCTGGAGGCGCCTGCGCGCTTGCCTGCGGCCCGTTCATAGACGATACGGTAGTAGTCGCCAGCTTGAGCCGGTTTCGTCGCGTCCAGACGCCCGGCGAAGATGCGGCCGAGTTGCGCGGCCAGATCCACCGGCAAACCCACCGGCGTCCATGCCGCGTGCAAACCACCCTTGATCTCCCCCGCGTAGGTGCCCACGTCTGCCCGCGGCATGTCCAATGGAGCGGCGCCTGAGAGCGTGGGATGAGCGCCATTGGTCACAAGCGGCCCAGCACCGTTGACAAGGCTAAGCGTCTTGCTGGTACCGACGACAACCCGTCCGGCCCATTCACGCGTGCTGGCAGGAGGCGCAGGCGGTACGCACGCGGAGGGGCTGAGCTGGCACAGCGTCACCAGCACCGATTCATTGAGCGACAGCACGACCGGGGGGCGGGCGTGCAGATCGTTGCGAAGGAAAGGCAGTGCATGCAAGCCATCGGATGCAATTTGCATCACGGATGAGATGGGCAGATTCACGCCAGGCAGCCGGTTTGCGCCGCCCGGCACCTGGGATTGCGCGCCCGGCTTGGGCCCTTCCACTGCGATTCGGCTCGTACCGGGCGCTGCCGCCCGGCTGAGCGTCTTCGAGACGGCCCCCGACGCCACAGGCGTGCCCAGCGCGACCATCGCGCTGCCCAGCAATGCCGCACTGGCGGCAACACCCATCGGGGACTTGCGTTTGAGTTGAGCCCGCGGGCTCGTATCAGTGGAATAGACCTGCTCGGGCGCGAGGATGTTACGTAGATACAGCCACATTACGTAGAAATCTCGCAGTCGAAACAGAAGGCTGCGGGCATGAGCGACAGTGCAACGACACTTGGCAGCCGTACGGAACAGATGGCAGGTCCCTTTTAGGGGATCTGGGACATCGGACTGCACAGCCCGGCAACAGGAAGCAAGAGTCTACTGACAGCGGCAGCTCTAAAAAATAGGACTAGTCCTGACTTATCCGACCTACTCCCGGCTGCCAACGCGGCTCGTTGCACCGCCGCGTGAGCCCCATTTTGTGAGATAACCACGGCCCTGTCTGCGCGACCGAGCGTCGCAGCCCGGGGCGACGGCGCTTCGCTTAGGGTCAGGCGCCTCTTGCACGGTGGCATGAGAGTGGTCAAGATGGAGAGCGCTGCCAGCCCCACAGCGGCGCATCAATCGGTCTGCGTATCGACCGGTGCTGCGACCACGCTGTCACCCCGCTATCCGCTTTACAAGGTCGGACATGAACATCGGTACTTACGGCACACTCGTCGCCGCCTCACTGGTCCTGCTGCTCGGCAACCGGCTCGTAACGTGGATCCCGCTCCTGCGCGCTTATACGATTCCCGAGCCGGTGGCCGGCGGTCTCGTCGCGGCGGTTTCCCTTCTGGTGCTGCGGCTCACCGGCAACATTGAGGTTCGCTTCGATACAAGCCTGCAGCCGCCCATGATGCTGGCGTTCTTCGCCACCATCGGCCTGAACGCCAATCTCTCGAGCCTCAAGCGCGGCGGCCCGCTGCTGCTGCGCTTTCTGGGCGTGGTGATCGGCTTGCTGATTCTGCAGAACGCCGTCGGTATCGGCCTCGCCTACGTGCTCGGCGTCGACCCGCTGTTGGGCCTGCTAGGCGGCTCGATCACGCTATCCGGTGGCCACGGTACAGGCGCGGCGTGGAGCAAGGTGTTCGCCGAACACCACGGCCTGCAGTCGGCCACCGAGGCCGCCATTGCCTGCGCAACCTTCGGCCTCGTAATGGGCGGCATCCTCGGAGGCCCGGTCGCCCGGCTGCTGATGCGCCGTGTGCAGCCGCCGAAGCCTACGACTGCCACAACGGCTCAGCGCGCTCAGGATGAGCCGCGTTCCGCCACAACCACGGCCTCGCCCCCGGTCACAGCCACGCCTGCGGAGCCGCCACTGGCCTTCGAAGAGCCGCAAGCCGAGCAGGCCACCACACCTGCCGCGTTCATCGCCACGCTCTCGTTGATCGCCATTAGCCTCGCCGGTGGCGAAACGCTAGCGAATCTGCTTGCGGGTACAACCTTCGAGTTGCCGAGCTTTGTCTGCGTGCTGTTCGTCGGCGTGCTGTTGAGCAATGGTCTCGCACTGGCAGGCAAGCCCGTGATCGAGCATGCCGTGGCGCTGCTCGGCAATGTGAGTCTCGCGCTGTTCCTCGCCATGGCGCTGATGACGCTCAGACTCTGGGACCTGGCGGCGTTGGCGTTGCCGGTCATCTCGTTGCTGGCCGCGCAAACCGTCTTGATGGTGCTGTATGCGAGCTTCGTGACCTTTCGCGTGATGGGCCGCAACTACGACGCCGTGGTGCTGGCCGCGGGGCATTGCGGCTTCGGGCTGGGCGCGACGCCCACCGCGATCGCGAACATGCAGGCAGTCACGAATCGCTTCGGCCACTCGCATGTGGCGTT
Source organism: Paraburkholderia phenazinium (assembly GCF_900100735.1). GTDB lineage: Bacteria > Pseudomonadota > Gammaproteobacteria > Burkholderiales > Burkholderiaceae > Paraburkholderia > Paraburkholderia phenazinia. Next base: position 86,528 of record NZ_FNCJ01000022.1, read on the forward strand.
TCTGGTAGTGCCGATGGTGGGTGCGTTCTTCATCGATATCGCCAACGCCATCGTGATTAAAGGCTACCTCGCGTTGCCGATTTTTCACTAAGGGAGAAAAGGCGGCGCACACTCAGAGCACAATCGCGGTTTTAGGATGCCTCTCATTCCCGCGGAGTTCCTTCTGGCTAACAATCTCGCCTTTCCTCGCCTCTCGCCAGGATCGCCGCCGGTCACGTCCCAGGTGAGGCGATCGGTCTGGCGTGCTCACTTCGACGTGAAATCGACCTTGTTCAGACGCGCTGGCATCGCTTTCGCCGCGCTCCAGCTATCCGCGTGTTCGTGGTTCAGCTTCTTGCACCCCGCGCCGGATACGCAGCATGCGGCGGCTTCGCTAGGCGTGGCGCCTGCCAGTGAGTTCGTTTATATGCCGGCCCGCAATGGCCAGATATCGGCCAACCGTATCGAGAATACGGCGATGACCGCGATCGTCCTCAAAACCAATATCGACGAAGCGGTACGCAATAGCGTCGCGCATCAAATGCAACTAGCCGGGTTCAATGCGGCAAACCCAGGCAGAGTGCTGAGCGGACGAATCGAGGCGTTCTCCGTCAACGATGCGCGGGCGCCGGCGGTCTGGACACTGAAGGTCCATTACGTCGTGCGTGAAGTCGCAACGCAAAGGGTCGTGTATGCATCGACCAAGACGGTCAGGCTGAAGTGCGCGAAGTTTACCAATGTCAAGATCGCGCTGGATGATACGGTCAAGCTCAGCGTCGAAGCACTGGTCGGTGATACAGGCTTTGCCAAGGCCGTCGAGTAGTTTGCCATCGCTCCCCTACACCTTAATGAGCCTCAGTGTTAACGCGCAAAACGCGCGCTATGCGCGCACATCCGTTCGCCAATCGCGCAGTTGACCCCAAACGCGGATTGTAGAAGGCCTACAGTCTCATTATTCTTCGGGAATCTCGCAGCGGATAGCGCGCGGTAACCGGCCAAAAGGAGCCGAGCGGCACACGAACCTCGGCTGCGGTTCCAGGCATACAGGAAGGAGACACCCAATGACCACAGCAGTATCGACAGCGGCCCCACGCGACGCCGCCAGCAATGGAAGCCGCGCCCGCCGCGCCGCACTAGGCAGCTTTGTCGGCGCGGTGGTCGACTGGTACGACTTCCTGCTGTACGGCATCGTCGCCGCACTCGTGTTCAACACCCAGTTCTTTCCGCAGGTCAGCGCGGCGATGGGCACGCTCGCGGCCTTCGCGACCTTTGGCGTCGGCTTCCTGTTCCGTCCGCTCGGCGGCTTCATCTTCGGCCACTACGGCGATCGCCTCGGCCGCAAGCGCATGCTGGTGCTGACCGTCATGATGATGGGCCTTTCCACTGCGGCGATCGGCCTGCTGCCGTCGTTTCGCAGCATTGGCTGGTGGGCGCCGGTGCTGCTCGTGACGCTGCGCGCCATTCAGGGTTTTGCGGTTGGCGGCGAATGGGGTGGCGCGGCTCTGATGGCCGTCGAAAGCGCGCCCGAGAAAAAGAAGGCGTTCTACAGCAGCGGCGTGCAGGTCGGCTATGGCGTCGGCCTCGTGCTCGCTACAGGCCTCGTGTCGATCATCAGCCACTCGATGGACAACGCCACCTTCCTCGCCTGGGGCTGGCGCTTGCCGTTCCTGTTCAGCGTGGTGCTGGTGCTGATTGCGCTGTGGATCCGCTCGAATATGGAAGAGTCGAAGGAGTTCGTCGAGAAGGTGGTTGAAAAAGGCGCTGTGCGGCCGCGCTTGCCGATCGTCGAAGCGTTGCTCAAGCATCCGAAGGCATTTCTGTTAATCATCGCGCTGCGTCTTGCGGAACTGTTCACGATGTATATCGTGACGGCCTTCGCGCTGAACTACTCGACCGCGAACCTCGGCATGCCGCGCACGTTCTTCCTGAACATCGGGCTGCTGGTGGGTGCGCTGAGTTGCCTGACGATCCCCTGCTTCGCGTGGCTTGCCGACCGCTTCGGCCGGCGCCGCGTGTATATGGTCGGCGCACTGGTCGGCATGCTGAGCGCCGTGCCGTTCTTCCTCGCCCTCGAAGCGCGTGCGACGGTGTGGATCGTGGTCTTCGCAGTGATGCTCGCGAACGTGGCGCACGACATGGTGGTGAGTGTGCAGCAACCGATGTTCACCGAACTGTTCGGCACCGAGTACCGCTATAGCGGCGCGGGGGTCGGCTACCAGGTGGCAAGCGTGGTAGGTGGCGGTTTTACGCCCTTCATCGCCGTAGGACTGGTAAGCCTCGCGGGTGGCTCGTGGCATCCGGTGGCGGTTTATTTGGGTGTCGGTTGTCTGATTTCGCTGCTGGTCGCCGCACGCATGAAAACCGGTCGTACGGTGGCTTAGGGAGATGACGCTGCCTCGCCTCCCTAAGCGGCAATACCTTCGCGTCAAGCACCTTGGTTAGCTCTTGACGCCCTGCTCAACGCGTTACCACTGATAAGCCGCGCCGGCCCCGACCGTGGTGGTGGCTGAACTGATGCCGGCACCGATCTTGACTTTCAGGTTTTGTGTGACGCGAGCCGACAGACCCACCGCCGTCGCCTGATAGCCCTTATAGCCCGCCGTCCCCACACCGATGGCGAGATTCTTGTTCGCATCGACTTCCGGGATCATGGTCAGCGCAATCGCAGATGCGGTTCCGCTGTAGGCATTACGCGCCAGGTCGGTCATACCAGACTGGAACTGCCCCATGTTCACAGCGTCGGTAGGCGTCTGGCCAGGTGCGACGTTGGTGATACGCCGCTCGTTGCCCGACGACCCGACCGACACCGTATTGGCCTGATCGGCCACCGATCCCTGGCCGATGGCAACCGAGTTCGCGCCGCTGGCGGTTGAGCCACCGCCAATCGCCGTGGAGTTGGTACCGGTTGCCGCAGCCGGTGTGCCGCTGGTGGTGTTACTGGCGATATCGCTGGAGCCAGTTGTCTGCACGTTCTGCACGGCCTGGGTGAGACTGCTGACCTGCTGGTTGGTGCTCCAGAGTTGCGCGCCGGTGACGGCGTCTGTGCTGGTTGCCGACAGATCCCCGGCCTGCAGGTTGGTCAACTTCACCGGCGGCGCGGTGGTCGAGCCGCCGAGCGTCACGGAGTTGTGCGCGGAACTGTCGTACTGCAGCGCATTCGCCACCGAGCCGCTGATCGAGCCGACCGTGGTCTGCAGGCTCGCGATGTCATTGGTGTTCTGCGTTACTCGACCGTCGAGATTGCTGAGCGCGCCGCCGACGCTGTTCACCGTCGTACCTCCGACGTTGTAGCTTGGCGCGGTGATCGTGCCATCGCTGTTGACCGTCGAGCCGCCGCCGAGCGCCACCGCTGTGCTGTTCGCGTGCGCATAGAGCTGCGAACCGTTGACGGCATCTGCGCTGGAAACACTGACGGCACCCGGCGCGACACCGGTGAGCACCCGGTTGCCCGCTGTACCCGCGATGTTGATCAGCGTGCCGTCCGTCGCCGCGCCCAGGTTGATGGTACGACTCGTCACGTCCTGTGCAATGAGGCCGGTATTATCCGCGGCGAGGCTCTGTTGCAGGGTCGTCAGGCCGTTGTCGAGCGAGCCGAGCGCGTCTCCCACGCTAGTCTGTGTACCGCCCTGCACGTGGTACGTGGGCGCCGTGACCGAGCCGTCGGCATTGATCTGCGCACCTCCACCCAGCGCGGAAACGAGTGGCCTGAGCTGGCCTACGTTGACAGCCGAGCCGTCGGTCGTGCCGGACGCAACCCCTAACAGCTCACGCGGACCGGCCGTACCCGTGAAGTCGACGTGCGTGCCGTCCGTGTCCTTGGCGACAGTCAGATCGCTCGTGGTGGGATCCTGTTGCACGAGGCCTTCTATGCTGTCGCTGATCCGATTCGCGAGGCTCGTCATGGAGCGTTCAACCGTCTTGACACGGGTGTCGAGATTCGCAATGTCGCCGGCATTCTTCGCGATGTCGCTGGTGTTTTGAGCAAGGTCGCTCGTCACCGGCGCTGCGCCCAGCAACATCGACTCCACTCCGCTAGTTTGCTGCGCATTCTCGGCGACTTGCGCCTGCAGCGCGATAAGTTGGCTGACGGTCGATGAATTGGTACCGGTCAGAATGTTGTAGACCTGGCCGACGGTTGCCGCATCGCTCATGTCCCGGCCATCTGCCACGTCAATGATGCGTCTTTGCATACCCTTGTTCCCAACCGCCAGCGTGTAGTCCTCGCTCGCCAACGAACCAAAACCAATTGCAACAGCCCCAACGCCCATCGCGCGTGCCCCCGCACCAATGGCGACCGATTGGTAGTTGTTGGCAAAGGCGTTGCCGCCGATCGCCACCGAGTCGCGGCCCGCCGCCTGAGCCTGCATCGCGGTCGAGATCACCTTGATGTACTTCGTCGTGTTACTGACACTCGCGTCAAGCGCGTTCAGTTGACCAACAGTCGCTGCGTCGGTTGGATTCGTGCCATCCGCCACGTTGGTAATACTACGTTCCGCTCCCTGACTGCCCACCGACACCGTGTTGGGTGCGTCGGTCATCGAGTTTGTACCGATGGCCGTGGAGTTGGCATATCGTGCCATCGCCCCTGTACCGATCGCTATCGCGTTGTTGCCACTGGCATAAGTGTTGGCACCAACAGCGATGCCCCCATCGCCCAGTGCTTTCGCCCCGGGTGCGGCCGAACTCACCGCGACGTACTTCGACACATCGCCCCCCGTGCCTGTGTTGACGGCACGCAACGCATCCCCGACGTTGTTGTACGTACGACCGCCAATCACGTAGTCCGGCGCCGAAACCGTGCCGTCCTTGTTCACCGCCGTCCCGAGCGCAACCCCGCCGGCTCCGTCGACTTCGGCAAGCTCGCCAAGGGCAGTGCCTCGCGTACCCGACGCACTCACCAACGCGCCACGGCCGATCGCAGTACTGCCACGCCCTGCGGCATTAGCGGGTGCGTCGTCCGTACGAGGATTAGAGCCGCCCGTCGTATCGCCGGTGGCCGTACCAAATGCCACAAAAGGCGAACCCGCCCCGCCGCCGTTGACAATGTTGTTGACGGTGCTGGTGACGTTGGCGAGATTGCTGGTGACATTGGCCAGGTTGCCTGCCACGTTCGAGACATTCTGGTTCGTCTGATAGAGCTGCGAACCATTCACTGCGTCTGTGCTCAAGGGCGACACGCTGCCTTGAGCAAGATTGGTGATCTTCGTGCCGATTGCGCCCTTCAGCGTGATCGCGCTGCGCGACGCGCTGTCGTACGAGACGACACTGTTCGTCACCACGCCACTGCTCACACTCGCGCCCATCGCCTGAAGCTGCGCCAGGTTAACCGCGTCCATTGCATTCGTACCATTGGCCACGCTGGTGATCTGGCGCGAACCCACATCAACCGTATTGGCGCGGTTGGCCACCGTGCCCTGGCCCAAGGCAACGGCATTGTTTGCGCTGGCGGTCGAATACTTGCCCAGCGCGATAGCATTGCTCGCGCTGGCTACAGCGCCGCGGCCAATAGCGATCTGGTCAATGCCACCGCCTGCGCCGACGGTAGCAACGGCGCCTGACCCGATCGCAATGGCCCCTTGAGAGCTTGCCACCGGTGCTTTATCCGTGCCGTCGTTCATGCCGTTCACCGTGACATAGCTGGTCACAGGAGTCGCGCTCAACAGCATCGACTTCACGCCGTTCGCTGCAGCCGAAGGCGTGTCAGGGACAGCACTGTCGTTGGCGGCTGCGAATGCGCCGGCTGGAAGCATCGCCGCCGAAACCGTCAACGCCGATAGCGCAAGGACTGGCAACGCGCCGCCCGATGTGGCCACAGCGGCTAACAACGCCACATTCCGCGTCTTGCACCCAGACGACTTCTTGCCACGCCCCTTCGCGTTCTCCCCAACAGCCACAAACGTATCAGAAGACGCATTCCATACAGTTTTATAAGACTGGTTCAAGATTTACCCCTTACTCTTATATGAACGATATGCCCCAAACAGGACGGATTTTTCCTATGGATTCCTAACGAAATAGCAGAAAAAAATAAATTCGTAAGAATCCTCTCTCCCTGCGAACACCCGAGATCCAGCCACACAACGAAATACTCTCTAGCCCACATTGGCACCTGAACAGGTCGACTTATCCCATTCAGGTTAATCGAGACAAGAGAGTTCGTTGTACCCCGCTCAGAAAAAACGGGATATACGAAAGCTCCTAATCTCATCGACGTTCCGGAGACTTCCAGGCGGGTTGAATCCCAGTCTATCCATCGCGCAGACGAATTTCACCCTGGCCAAACGGCTAGCCCCCTCACTCCCCCGCCTCCAGCCGCACCGGAAACCGGATGACAAAGCTGGTCCCCTCACCCTCATGCGAGTCGAAGCGGATCTGCCCACCCAGCACCCGCGTCAACTCCCGGACGATCGCAAGCCCGAGGCCCGCGCCGGGAACGTCCTCTTCCGCCGCGCGTTCGAATTCCTTGAAAACCCGCTCGCGATCCGACGGGCCGATCCCCACCCCGGTATCCGATACCCGCAGACGCCAGTGGTCGTCACCGTCCGCCGTCATCGCCAGCTCGACCTGGCCCACCTTGGTGTACTTCGCCGCGTTGGTCAGCAGATTCAGCGCCACCTGCTTCAGCTTGAGCCGGTTCGACACGATCGTGCTCAAAGCGGCGTCGAACGTATGGGTCAAGCGCAAGCCCTTGGCTTCAATAATCGGACCGCACGAGGCCACCAGGTCGTCGAACAGATCGTGCAAGTCAAGCGGCTCGACGGCCAGGTGACTGGTATCGCCAAGCACAACTGAATACTCGACCAGCTCGTCCACCAGCGCCTTCATATCGACCGCCTGGCGGTTGGCGAGCGCCAACGCGGCTTCGACCTTGGCCGGTGCGCGCGACATCAGTTGCAGCGCCATCGAAAACACATTCAGGAAATTGCGCAGATCGTGCACCACACTGCGCGTGATCTGCATGCGCGACTCGTACAGATCGCTGACCAGGCGCTGCTTCAAGGTGAGTTCGTGATTCGCGCGCTCGAGCCGGCCGGTGTAGTCGTCGATTTTCCGGTCGCGTTCGGTGACAACCTCGCGAATCGAGGTCAGCGTGACGAAGCTGACCGCCTCGTCGATGAAATGCCGCGCGCGTTCCTCGTGACGCCGCGTGAAAAACGGCCGCGATTCGCTGAACTGGACAATCTGGCCGGTCAGCATCTGCCGGAACAGATCGAGTTCGCGCACCAGTTCGTCGATCCGGTAGCCCTGCCGCCAGCGCAGCTTGCCATGCTTGCGCGCGTTGCGCTCGATGGCCGGCTCGACCTGATCGAAATCCTGCTCTTCAAGCGCGCTGCAGATTTCCTCGAGAATGGCGGGGATGTGGTCGGACAGTTGCTCGTAGGTCAGCCGGTCGGCTTCGGTTAGCTCGGTGTCTTGGAAAACGGCCCTCATCCACCGCTCGGTCAGGTTGACCTGATCCAGACGAAGGCTCTCGGCGAATGCGCGGAGTGGGCGTACTTGCGAATCGGGCATAGATCAGGGCCTGCCGCCAGGAAGGAGGGTAATAAATGAACACCCGCCGTCCCCGACGAGGCTCGCTCGATCACCTTCCAGCGTATCACGCCAATCCGGACCCTTGCTAACGCCTCGCCAGGCCCGGCGGCGCCAGCCCGGCCTCCGGCGGTCCGAAATCAGGCCCGACCCATACCTCATACGATTAGCCCATCGCCGCCGGACGATGCCAGATGGCGTCATTCCGGGGCTCGATACGATCAGCCGTAGAACCGCCGCACAGCAGCAAAGGGACGGGTATCGTAGTTACATACGCATCACAATCTGATTGGCATGATAAGCACCCAGCGCCTGGGTAAACAGCGACGCGCACAGGTAGCCGTTGCGCGGCTCCCGCACATAATCGACGAACGCCCGGGCGCCAGCCATCTCGCTGTTATCCGCCGAAATCAGCGCGCCAGCGCGCAAGCGCGGCTCCAGCATCTTGAGCACGGGCAGATAGTCCGACTTCGCCCCGTCCAGCAGCACGAAGTCGATGCCATCCGGACAGCCCTCGGCAAGCGTATGGGTGGCGTCCCCGAGACGAATTTCCACCAGATCGTCGAGTCCCGCCTCTGCCAGATTGAGACGCGCCTGGGCAGCCTTGTGCGCTTCGATCTCGGTGCTGATCAGGACGCCACCGCCGTTGTCGCGCAACGCAGCGGCGAGAAACAAGGTCGACAGCCCGAACGAGGTGCCGTATTCGATCAGCGTCCGGGCGCCGATGCTGCGCGCCAGCAGGTAAAGCAGGCCGCCCATCTCAGGCGTCACCGGCATATAGGCCTCGCGCATGGCGCGATAAAATCCCGCATCGGCTTCGCTTTCGAAGCCATCGCGCTGCGCAGCCTGCCGCACGAGCGGATCGACACGTAGCGTCTCGGCGTATAACCTGTCGAGGGTCGCCTTGACCCTGTCCGTTGCAATCGTGGCAATCAAAGGCGACGCGGTCATTTGAGTGGTCACAGTTCACTCCCGTAGTGGATGAAGCTGTGATCGTGTTCCATGTCTGCGCTTCGGGATTGTAAATACGTGACACCGCGCCCTGCCACCGCGCAGCCCTTGAAGAGCTATCACCTGCTGCATGCAGCCGTGACCGGCGCCGCTGAGGCTGACGCGGACGCCGCCGTACTCGCACGCTCGGTGCGCAGCGTCGTGGCCGGGTTTGTCGAGCATGCCGTCTACGCCCAGGCCGCGCAGGCGGCGGCCCGCACCTTGGGGGCTGGGCAAAGGGCGCGGCGCCTGCAGCAAGGTTTCACCTGCGACGCCAACCCTCTCGCAGCGCTGCTGTTCGGCGCCGGCGAGAACGCCGAGTTCGACAGGCGCTGGAACGCCCTCAACCGGCTCGCGAGGCTCGGCGTGCGCACTCACCTGGAAGAAAGCCCCCACGCAAGCGCACCCAGCTTGCGGCGGCAGCCGCAAGCCGCGGCAGCCGATTCGGCATTCAGATCGGAGTTGGTCGAGCAGTGCATCGAGGCGGCGCGTTCGTGCGCCCAACAGCGTCCCGCCAACGCGGACCGCCCCGACCGGCTGTTCGGCCTCGCGCAAGCGCTCGCACTGCCGGGCAGCGCCGCGGCCGATGCGATTGGCATGCTCTACGAAGAACCCGCAACGGAACTGCTCGATGCGGCGGCCCAGCTAGGCTGCGCGCCGCGCACGCTGCAGCGCGATCTGGGCAGGCACGGCCTGACCTTTGGCCTCGTCAAGCAAGCAGTGCGGCTGACGATTGCCGGCTACCGGCTGCGCAACCTGGACGAATCCATCACGGCGACCGCGCAGGCCGCCGGCTTCTTCGATTCTGCCCACCTGAACCACGCGTGGGAGGCCGCCTGCGATATCGCGCCCTCGGTGTATCGGACGCTCGCAGGCCGGCGCTGATCGATCAGATCTGTTCGAACAGGATGTCTTGTGCGCCTTCCCACAGCACCTTGACGCCGAGTTCGCGCAGGCGCTCCTTGCCTTCGACGATCGTCAGGAAGTGATTGCCCGCCAGTTGCCCCATCTTGCTGGCAAAGCAGCACGAGCCATAGGCGAGGATGATCTCGGTTTCGCTGTAGCCGCCAGGATAGAACAGAATATCCCCGACCGACGGGTGGCTCGTATGGTTTTCGAAGCCCACGGCCGTGCCGTCGTTTTCCAGCTTGAACTCGCCGAGCGGCACCCAGCAGCCTTCGCCGCTCCAGCGCACGTGGATCAGCTTCTGGCGATACGGCAGGAGCTTCAGAAAAGCAGCCACCGTCTGCGGTGCATCCGGATGGGTTTCGGCGATAAATTCGTGGCCGCAGGAGGTAATACGAAGTCGGGTCATGGTTGTCTGTCCGCGAAGTCTGGTTGAACGGAATGGTCGGCCGTCCGCTATTCTACTTGCTGCAGGCTCTGCAAACAGTCGCGGGCGAGTTGCTGGTAGATGCGTGTGGCGCCCGCTTTCGCGGCGAAATCCATCAAGTCGCCCGCACTGGCGCGGCCCAGCCTCGTGATATTCAGCCGCGTATGCATAGGACGACACCCTCCATGCTAAATTGGCATGACGCTCGCGCTCGTTGGTTTTTTTCGCTACGTTTCGCCAGTGGCCTAACTTCAAATCCCGTGTGAGGAGTCTGTCGATGAGCAACGAACCCGTCTTTAGAACCGAACATGATTTGCTGGGCGATCGTGACGTTCCTGCCGACGCCTACTACGGCGTTCACACCTTGCGTGCCGTGGAAAATTTTCCAATCACCGGATTGCCAATCTCGGTATACCCTGAGTTGATCAAGGCGCTCGCCTGTATCAAGCAATCTGCTGCGCTCGCGAATCATGAACTCGGCCTGCTCGACGAGGCGCGTTGTAGTGCCATCGTTAAGGCCTGCGCAGAATTGCTCGATGGGAAGCTGCATGAGCAGTTTGTCGTCGATGTGATCCAGGGGGGTGCGGGAACCTCGACCAACATGAACGCCAACGAGGTGATTGCAAACCGTGCTCTTGAGTTGCTGGGGCACAAGAAAGGCGAGTACCAGTACCTGCACCCGAACGAGCAGGTCAACATTGGCCAAAGCACCAACGACGTCTACCCTTCGGCGCTCAAGATCGCCACCTGGTTCGGCATCCTGGGGCTTGTCGATGCCATGGGTGTGTTGCGACGCGCCTTCGAAGCCAAGGCCTTGGAGTTCAAGGACGTTCTGAAGATGGGGCGCACCCAGCTGCAGGATGCGGTGCCCATGACGCTCGGCCAGGAGTTCAGCACCTATGCGGTGATGCTCGGCGAGGACGAGGATCGGTTGCGCGAGGCGGCCCTGCTGATCTGCGAGATCAACATGGGTGCGACCGCAATCGGTACAGGTATTACGGCACACCCCGAGTACGCGCCGCTGGTCTTGAAGCACCTCAGGGAGATCACGGGCATTCAACTGATCACGGCCCCCAACCTCATTGAAGCCACCCAGGACTGTGGCAGCTTCGTCCAGTTATCCGGCGTGCTCAAGCGCGTGGCGGTGAAGCTTTCGAAAACCTGCAACGATTTGCGGCTCCTCTCCAGTGGTCCACGTGCAGGTCTTGGCGAGATCAATCTCCCGCCCATGCAGGCTGGTTCGAGCATCATGCCTGGGAAAGTCAATCCGGTCATCCCGGAAGTCGTGAACCAGATCGCCTTCGAGGTCATCGGCAACGACGTCACCGTGAGTTTCGCGGCCGAGGCCGGGCAGCTTCAATTGAATGCCTTCGAGCCGATCATCGCGCACAGCCTGTTCAAGAGCGTCACGCACCTGCGCAACGGCTGTCTGACGCTTGCCGAACGCTGCGTTAAAGGCATCACGGCCAACGAAGCGCGCTTGCGCGCTTCGGTCGAGAACTCCATCGGCATCGTGACCGCGCTGAATCCGTACATCGGTTACGCCAACGCGACCTCGGTGGCGATGGAGGCCCATGCCTCGGGCGGTAGCGTGTACGACATCGTGCTGCAACGAGGACTGTTGTCCAAGCAGCAGCTTGACGAAATCCTCAAACCTGAGGTGCTGACCCAGCCCACACCGCTGGTTCTTCCGCCCGCGAAGTAGGCGGCCTGATGCTGGCCTCGCTGGTCTACTACGTCTTTAACCGGTACCCCGTCTTGAAGATCCACGCCACGATCGCCAGAAACACCGCCAGAAACAGCGCAGTCATGCCGAGGCTCACGCCGACATTCACATCCGCCAGGCCGTAGAAACTCCAGCGAAAGCCACTCACCAGGTACACGATCGGATTGAACAAGGTCACGACCTTCCAGAACGGCGGCAGCATGTTGACGGCGTAAAAGCTCCCGCCGAGAAACGTCAGCGGCGTAATGATCAAGAGCGGCACGAGTTGCAGCTTCTCGAAGTTGTCCGCCCAGATGCCAATGATGAAACCGAGCAGGCTGAACGTCACCGCCGTGAGCACGAGGAACAGCACCATCCAGAACGGATGCTGCACCTGCAAGGGCACAAACAACCCGGCGGTGGCGAGAATGATCAACCCCAGCAGGATCGATTTGGTCGCAGCCGCGCCGACATAACTCACCACGATCTCAAGATAGGAGACCGGCGCCGACAACAACTCGTAGATCGTCCCCGTGAACCTCGGAAAGTAAATCCCGAACGACGCGTTCGAAATGCTTTGCGACAACAGCGACAGCATGATGAGGCCCGGCACGATGAACGCGCCATAGCTGATGCCGTCCACTTCCTTGATGCGCGAACCGATCGCCGCGCCGAACACGACGAAATACAGCGAGGTGGAAATCACCGGCGCAATGATGCTCTGCATCATCGTGCGCCAGGTTCGCGCCATCTCGAACTTATAGATAGCGCGGATTGCGTAAATGTTCACTGGTCACCTCTTAGCAGGCTAACAAAGATATCTTCAAGCGAACTCTGCGTGGTCTGCAGATCCTTGAAGCGGATACCTGCGTCGTCCAGCGCCTTCAGCAAGGCAATGATGCTGTTGCGATCGCGTTCCGTATCATACGTGTAGATCAGTTCGGTGCCGTCGGCGGAGAGCGCGAGGCGATACTCCGCGAGTGGCTCGGGCACCTGTTCGAGCGGGTTTTCGAGTTGCAGCGTCAATTGCTTCTTGCCGAGCTTGCGCATCAGTTCGGCCTTTTCTTCGACCAGCATGATCTCGCCGCCGTTGATCACGCCGATCCGGTCGGCCATTTCTTCCGCTTCGTCGATATAGTGCGTGGTCAGGATGATCGTCACGCCGCTCGCGCTCAGCGAGCGCACCAGTTGCCACATGTCGCGCCGCAGTTCGACGTCGACACCGGCGGTCGGCTCATCGAGAAACAGCACGCGCGGCTCATGCGAAAGCGCCTTGGCAATCAGCACGCGTCGCTTCATGCCGCCCGAGAGCGTGATGATCTTGTTGTTGCGCTTTTCCCATAACGAGAGATCCCTGAGCACCTTCTCGATATAGGCAGGGTTGGCCGGCTTGCCGAACAGTCCACGGCTAAACGACACCGTGGCCCAGACGGTTTCGAAGGCGTCCGTGGTGAGTTCCTGCGGCACCAGACCGATCAGCGAGCGCGCTGCGCGGTAAGCGGTGCCGATATCGTGACCGTCCACCATGATCGAGCCCTCGCTCGGTCTCACGATGCCGCAAATGGTGCTGATCAGCGTGGTCTTGCCCGCGCCGTTCGGCCCCAGCAGCGCGAAGATCTCGCCGCGGCGAATCGCGAGATTGATATTTTTCAGCGCGTGAAAGCCGGAAGCGTAGGTCTTGGAGAGATTCGTGACGGAGACGATAGGCTGCATGGAGGACACGGGTGCGGACGCAAACGCCGCTTGAGTCGGTTGAATGTGCCGGGCCGCAGCCCGGAGGGATGATCCGGAATCCATCTTGACCCTCGCAATATAATTGAAAGCATCCAGGGGCATGCGCGCGTCGGCTTGCCCCGGCATACGTGGGGCGAGCACGCCTTACGGCGCGTCACATTAACGCTGGGGAATCTCGAACACCAGACAGGTCGTCGTACCGTGCGCGTACAAGGTGCCGTCCGGACCGATCAGACGCGCCTCGGCGGTGGCCAGTTGGCGACCGCAATGAATCACCTTGCCTTCCGCGCGCACCCGTCCCACTCGAGGCGTCAGCCCCTTCACGTAGTTCACGCTGAGTTCAGCCGTGGTGTAACTGCGGCCAGGCGGCATCATGGTGTGTACGGAGCAGCCGAGCGCCGAATCGAGCAGCGTCGCCACCCAACCGCCGTGAACGGTGCCGAGCGGGTTCAGATGCTGCGCAAGCGGCCTGCCCTGAAACATGGCGCGGCCTTCGCTCACTTCCATGAGGGTGAAATCGAGCGTCTTTGCGATTGCCGCATAGGGAATTTCGCCGCGCAGCATGGCCTGCAAAACTTCGAGGCCGGTTTTGCCGGCAACCTGTTCGGGGCTTGCCAATCCCGGGCCCGGGCCTGCTTCCACCCGGCTCAACACCTCCGCCTCCTCAGCCAGCCATGCCTCGATCACTTGTTCCGAACTCAAATGGAATCTCCGATTGTTATTGCCGCCGCACTCATTGACGCCTTCGTTGTCAGCTTCAATGGCTGACCCACGCGGCATAGTTCCGCTCAGCCCTCCGTGCGCGCCATCTTCTGCTCCAAGCCGGCGCGGACTTCCGGCCATTCGGTGTCAATGATACTGAAGCGCACGGAATTCCGCTTAAGACCGTCCGGCATGATGCGTTCGTGGCGCACAATGCCCTCCTGCCTGGCTCCGATGCGCAGGATGGCGGCGCGCGATTTCTCGTTCAGTTCGTCGGTCGTGAATTGCACGCGCACGCAGTCCATCACCTCGAAAGCGTGGCGCAGCAGCAGGAATTTGGCCTCAGTATTGACGCCCGAGCGTTGCACTGAGGCGGAGAGCCAGGTCTGGCCGATCTCGAGCTTGCGGTTGTGGCGGTCGATTTTCCAGAAGCGCGTGCTTCCGACCACGCGCTGGTCCTCGCGCCGGACAATCACAAACGGCATCACAGTGCCGGCGCTGCGGCCGGCCATGGCGCGCTCGATATAGCGCGCCATGGTTTCAGCGGTGGGCACGACCGTGAGGGTCAGATTCCACAATTCGCCGTCGGCGGCCGCGGCAATCAGCGCGTGCTCATGGCTGAGCTGCAACGGCTCGACTACGACGTTGCGGCCGCGGAGGACGGGTTCCAGATTGTTTGCATCGTCAGCCATGCGGCGGTGTCCTCGATCCGGAAGACGCAAATAGGCAAATGATGCCCCGAATCGGCCGCGTGGGTGCGTTTTACAGGGGTACCGCTTAGCTTGCCAGCTTCCTGAACGTTTCCAGCACGGCGTCACCCTTGAACGGCTTGACGATCCAGCCCTTCACGCCCGCCGCCTTGCCGCGTTCCTTCATGGCCGGGCTGCTTTCGGTGGTCAGCATGATCACGTTGACCGTGCTATTGCCGAGTTCGCCGCGAATCTTTTCGACCATCGTCAGGCCGTCCATATTCGGCATGTTGACGTCGCTGATCACCAGCTTGATGCCCGGGCTGCCCTTGAGCTTGGTCAAGCCGTCCTTGCCGTCCACTGCCGTATCGACGTCCAGGCCATTCTTTCTCAGGAAGCCGGCTACCTCGTCACGCACCGTGCTCGAGTCATCCACAACCAGAATTTTCGACATGTCTATTTCCTTTGGCATCAATCAAAATAAATCGAGTTCACCTGCGCCCACGCTGTCGTCGGCGCTCGGCTCGAATTCCTGAAAGTCTTCGGGCGACCAGCTCAAACTAAAGGCGAAACGCTGATGCAGCTTCACTACGCGCCCCGACTGTTCATCGGTCAACCGGTACGTGAAGCACAAATGCGGGCTTTCCGAACCGAACGAAATGTACTTCTGCTTGTGGTTGATCAGGAGCGGCACCTGCACCTGGCTGTGCGACAAGCCATCCGCATCGCCCACATAGCGATTCTTGAACGCCCCCCAGATCATGTTGGTCAGCTCGCCGAGCAGACTGTTCAGATCGCGGAAATCGGCGGGGCCGCCAGAGGCCGCGCCCTCCGAGGTCTCGCGCCGGTTGAGCAGATCGAGAATCGGCTGCTCTTCGGCCTGAATCATCATGTAGCCGCGGCACCACGAGCTTTCCAGCGGGATCAGGCTGAACACTTCGCCGAAGATAATGCGGTCGCGCACAATACACGGTGCATCCGTCGTCACACCCAGGTCGCTGAACAGGCTGGCGAGCACCTCGCTCGTCAGCTCCGCAATGCCGCGCACCAGCGCGTTCGGATACTCGCGGTTAAAAATGTATTCGTCGATCACCGTGCGCAGCGACGCCAGGTCGCTCGCGACATACGCCCCGCACACCACCGCATCGAGCGCCGCCGGCAAACCCTCGCGCGCCGCGCTCGATTCGCGCCGCAGGATGATCGGCAGTTCGGGGCGTGCCGCGTGAATCCTGAGCGCAATCGCCGTACTCTCCTCGACCGACCCGCCGTAGCTTTCGGAGACGAGAATCGCACCCAGGTCGAAATTCGAGCGTAACGCCGAGGCGAGGCGGCTCTTGCTCACCTTCACACCAATCAGGTTGTTCTCGTCGCAGAAATTCCTTATCGCTTCCACGTGCGCCGGACAATCCTCAAGGATGAGTACCTTGCTGACTGGTTTGTTGTCATTCATCTTGCTTCCCTGCTTCTTGCCTGCTTGTTGCCTGGTTGTTGCCTGGTTGTTGCCTGGTTGTTGCCGGTTTCCTGCCTGTTTCAAAACAGCTCGAGTTCACCGCTGGTATCTTCGACTGCGCTCACTTCGGCGACAAAGTCGATCGGCGCATGGGCACATACGCAAATCGTCGCTCCTAACCTGACTGAATCATTGATCGCGACGGCATACGACGCCATAAACTCAGGCTTGAGCGCCTCCATATACGGCATGCAACGCGCGCTCAGCACATAGGGCGTCGACATGCCCAGATCCGGGAAATACTGGAGCAGTTCCTGATTCACCGCTCCACAGCACAAATTGCATATCTCCAGAAACACTTCCAGAAACGGGCGTTCCGACTCTTCCTTGACGAAGTAGCCGTGAGTACGCTCGTCCTCGTCGAAATGAAGAATCAGCAGCAGCCGGAATGCGATGCCGGAAATCGTCAGGATCACCAGGTTGGTATCGGGCAAGCTATGCGCGCCATGCGCACCAGCCGGCACGATCTCGCAGACGTCGCCCGCGTCCATCGTCAGGCGCGATCTGGCCGCCCTGAAAACGATGCGTTCGATACTGTCTTTCGCATGCGCACTAATCACGTCGAGGCCTGCTAGTGGAGCGTTGCTTGAAACTGGTTCGCCAGCGACTCGACGCTGGAAAGCGAGGCGGTAATCATCTTGCCGCCCGCCTGGATGTCCTGGAAGGTCGCCGTAGTAGTCAGGTCGTTGCGGTGCAGGCTATCGCGGTAGCTCTTCGAGAGTTCTTCGGAGCGCGCAGCGAGCGAGCGCACTTCGCTCGCCACCACCGCAAAGCCGCGGCCTGCCGTTCCCGCACGGGCCGCCTCGATCGACGCGTTCAGCGAGACGATCACCACATGGCGGACAATCGACGACAGCTCGCGGTTTTTCGCGTGCATGTCCTGGTTCTGCGTCATCAGCGAGATCATCTGCTCGTGCCAGCGCTCGAACGTGCCGGCCAGGCCCTTGAGGCGTGCCGCCTCGGCCGCTAGCTGCGCGGCCTTATGCGCCAGTTGTTCCTTGCCGTCGAGCGCGGCTTTCAGTTCCGCGCGCACTTCGTCGGTGCTCTCTGCCTGGGTCCTCAGTTCGTCGCGCAATTGCGCAAGCATAGCTTCCAGATCCAGCTTTTGCTGCTCGTGCAGCGCGATCTGCTGACCCTGTTCGGCGCTTGCCTTGTCAAGCGCCTCTGCCTGGCGATCCGCTTCGGAGCGCAGGCGCTGCAGCGTCTTGGCGCTCGCCAATCGATGTGCGGCCAGCGCCACGAGCGCGGTGACGACGCTGCCTGCCAGTGCGGCTACTAGGTACTGTTGAATCACAACCAATCCTTCCGAGTGTCCATCGCAACGATGAGGGGTGAGTGAGCCGCTCAATCAGCCATCGTATCGAGTTGCAGTTCGTCTGCATCGCCACGCGTGCCGATACCGGCGGTGTCCACCGCGAGGGTTTCCGGCAGGCTCACGATGGTCTGGAACTGGCGGAAGTCCGCGCCCTTGTGGTCGTCGGTGAAGCGCAGGGCAATGCTGCCATGCTCACGCTTGAGAAAGTCGCGCACCGCGTCCATGCCGACGCCGCGGCCCGATACTTCGGTTACCTTATCGGCTGTCGAGAAGCCCGGACGGAAGATCATTTCGGCGACTTCCTCGTCACTCAGCGACTGGTCAGCCGTGATCCAGCCCTTCTCTACCGCCATACCGCGAATCCGCTTGAGCGCAAGGCCGCGGCCATCGTCGCTGAGGGTGATCTGCATCGCCCCCGCGTCCACACCGACGTCGATGTTGATTGCACCCGCAGCCGGCTTGCCTTGTGCGGTACGCACATCGGCGGCCTCGAGACCGTGGTCCACGGAATTGCGCAGCAGGTGCATGAAGACGTTCTTCAAGGTGCCGCCCGCTTCACGGCGCAAACGGTAGCCGTTGTCGTCGATATGCACGGCCGGCGTTTCCTTGCCCAACTCATGCGCCAGCGACGGCAGCGACTCGAACACGCCGGACAGCGCTTCGCCCACGCTTTCCGTGCCCAGCAGGCGCAAGGCTTGCCGCACGTTCGCGCGCATCGTCTGCAGCGCGTGCAGATCGTCGGCCTTAGCGGCTTCGAGCAGGCGCAGGCTCTCCTGGATATGCGCGATGTCGACCATCAGGAAACGCTCGGCACTCTCGCGACGGCTCGCACCCTTGCGGCCGAGGCTGACCTCGCTGATCGTCGCGTAGCTTTCCACGGCTGCCCGCACCCGTGCCAGTTCCTGCATCAGGCTGTCCTGATCCCACGCCTCGTGGGCTTCTTCCGAGTGGCGCAACTCGTGATAGCGCTGCTCGGTCTCGTGCACGATGTTGGTCAGGTGCTGCAGGTTGTGGGTCCGCGCGTTACCCTTGATGGTGTGCATGTTGCGGAACAACTCGGCAATCGCTTCGCGGTCGGCTTGCGAATGCTGGCGGATGATGCGCTCGTTCTCGTTGATAAAGCCGGCTGAGCTTTCGATGAAGTGATGGAACTTCTCCTCGCTCACCGCGAGAATTTCGCCAATCATTTCCAGTTGGCGCTTCTGCTCGCCGGCTTCGGCTGCCAGCTTGCGCAGTTCGGTGACGTCGCGCACGCACAGCATCAGGCGCACGATCATGTCGCTATCATCGGTAATCGCCGACCAGTTCAGGTCGAGAATCTTGACGCGGCCATCGGGCATGCGCTTCGAGATTTCGGTGACCAGCAGGTGTTCGTTGAAGGCGAAATTGATCGCGTCTTCGCCGAGGCATGCATAGCTCGCAGCATCGACTTGCGAAAGGATGTCCGCGCCGAGATCGGTGTCCGCGAACACCAGATCCATCAGGCTGCGGCCGGCGATGTCCTTGGTCTCGAAGATCGCTTCCAGATACGCGGAGTACTCCGAGTGGATCACCGCGCCTTCCACCACCGTCAGAATGCCTTGCTGCATGTTCTGCAACATCGCCTGAATGTCGGCCGTCTTCTGCTTGAGCTGCAGCGAGCTTTCCTGGATCTTTTCGATCATGCCGTTGAACGCCACGATCGAGTGGCCGATTTCGTCCATCCGGCCCACCGGCACGCGGCGCGTAAAGTCCTGGCTGGAAGCGATCTCGCTCATCATTTCCTGCATGCGCGTGAGCGGCCGCGTAATCTGGCGATACAGCAGCGAACCGATCGAGGTCAGCAGAATGATGGCGATGCCGGTGACGATGGCAATCGCGGTGGTGGTCGTGGCGAGCGTGCCGTTCAGCGTCGTGATGGCCTCGTCCTTCTCGCGGTTCTTCTCGATGCGCAGCGTCTCGACGATGCCCTCGAGTTCGTCTCGGTACTGGGCCACGTTTGCGAACAGATACGCTTGCGCCAGATCGTTCTTGCCGTCGGCCTTCATCTTGGCCGTGTCGTCGATGGCCGAGAAATAGTTCTCGAGGCTATCGGCTGCCTGCGATACGAGGCCCTTCTGCGCGTGGCTTGCGGCATCGTGCGCCTGCAGTGCCAGCGCCTGCTGCAATGTAGCTTTCTTCTTCTTGAGTTCGTCCTGTGCCTGGGCGACAACGTTGCCGTCAGGCGCATAGACCAGCGTCATGATCGCGAGCTGCACGTCCTTGACCTGGGAGACCAGATCGGCGGAAGCCAATGCGCTAGGCACGACCCCTTCCGTCACCTGCTTGACCTCGGCGGCGCTGTGCCGGGTCTGGTAGACCGCATAGCCGCCAATGGCGGACAGTGCGACGAACATCAGAATTACCAATAGCGTAATGCGATGACGGATAGTCATTTGTGCAAATCCCCGGGATCTAACGTGCGTGTCGTGCTCTTCATGAGAGCCGCCCGACCTTGTGAAGTTGGTCGAATTGTCGAGCGCCACGATTATCGGGGATGGTATGTGACCGATCGATGACTAAAGATAGAGCCCCGATATAAAGGCCTAAGGAATCCGCAACAAATAGTGTCTTATTGTTGCGGATTCCAAATACGCGGCATTTGAATAAAAAATTTCCTAAAGTCTTCTAAATTAATGCCGTTAACGTCCGCCACCTGGACGGACCGCTCGTAGGCGCTCCCCTTTGCAAGCTAGTTGAGCACCTTGAGGCGACGCCATCTCGCGTCCATGTCTTTAAGCAGCGCGATATAGCTAACGGCACGCTCGGTACCGAGGCTCGCACTCGCGGCCTCGTTGGTCTCATTCCATAATCGCTCAAAGCGATTCGCCGCCTCGACTCTCGCGAGCGGCTGGTTCAGCAGAACCACAAATGCAAAGGACAACTCTTCTACGGTTCGATGCATCTGCGAATGCATTGATATCGATTTAGCAAAGTGATTCAAACGGTCCTCAAGCGATAACATACGATTAAATATGCCATCCCATGCAATAGACGGCACCCGCAAAACTGCTCGGCGAATCGCTTGCTCGCCCACCCCGGCGGCACGCGCGCCGCGTCAGATCGAAGACCCTTGCCCGGGTCATGCGTCTGTCATCGACACGCAAAACTCTTCTCGCACAATTGTCAGCAAAGATTGTCACCAGAATATTACGGGCACAATGAGAGCCAGCGGCCGAGATGTGCAAGACGCCATGCTGTCGCATATCGCACTCACCTGGGTGGTCACGTTGACTGTCACGATCCTGCCTTCCGCATGCTTAATTTACGCCCTTGCGAACTCCGATTCCTGACGACCCGCGCGTGCACGCCGCCGGCTCCGCGCCCCCTGCCGCCGCGCCCGCCGGGGCGAAGCGGGTGACCCGGCTCCATGTCCGTCATGCAGCCACCATACTCGCCGTGCTCGGCGTGGCACTGGCCATGGGGGCCCCCTTCATCCTTGGCGTGCATGCGGTGTTTGCGGGCATCCGCAACATCTCGTTGCAGATCTTTGCGGTGCTGGCGGCAAGCGCCGCGTTGAGCGCCGCGGCGAAGGCCGGCAAGCTGCACCTCATGCAAACGGCACTCGGCCTGCGGCTGCGCTTCGTGCGTACCTTCACCATTACCGTCGTCACCGATTTCGCCTTCCTCGTCTCGCCGCTGGGAGCGGCCGGCTATGGCGTGAATATGGGCTTGCTGCAGCGCGCCGGGGCGTCGTGGGCCCTCGCCACGACCGTGGTGGGCGCCGACCAGGCGCTCGACCTGACGTTCTTCGCCATCGCCGTGCCGATCTCGCTGCTGCTCGCGCTCGGCCCCCTCACACAGGTCACACCGAATTTCCCGCTGTCGGCCGTCCTCGGCACGCTGGCGGGCGTTGCGCTCATCGGGTTCGTGCTATGGCTGTGCCGACGGCCGGCGGCCGCCGCACTGGACGCTGCCGGCCGCCGCATTCTGTGGTTGCGGGCCCGGCGCGCGCGCTGGAACAGGTTTCGCCAAAGCGTGGGCCAACAATGGAAGTTGCTGCTCACCGGACCGCGCTGGCGTCTCGCTGCACTGTTGCTGCTGACCACGCTGCAATGGCTGCTGCGTTACAGCGCACTGTGGTTCATTCTGCAGGAACTCGGTTACCGGTTGCCGCTCGGTTTTGTGCTGGCCGTGCAAGCCGTGGTGTTGCACGCTGCGCTCTGGACCGGTGTGCCCGCCGGCGGAGGTGGTGGCGACCTCGCGCTCGCGGCCGCGTTCGCGCCCTGGGTGCCGCGTGCGGCGATGGCGACAGCGCTGGTGCTATGGCGTTTCGCGACGCTCTATTGCCCACTGCTGCTTGGCGCCGCAGGTTTTATCGCGCTTGCATGGCGGCGCCGCGCCGGCTTGCCGATGGCTCAGTAGAGGTGGCGAGCCGGCGGGAGGCGCCTCAAGCCGCCGTGTCGCGCGGCTTCCTGATGCGCACAGAAAGCCGCGCGCGCCCTGGATGATCGACGCGCAACGCAAATAGCTGCAGCGTTTGTGAAATCAGCGCGAGCGGATAGGTGACCTTCAGCAGGTCCGCAATCATGCGCCACTCCGCGCGCACCCCCTTCCAGTAGCCGAGCTTTTCGGTTTTGCGGGCTTGCGTGACGTGTGGCCAGTGCGTCACCGCAATCGCGAGCCGGCGCGCGATGATGCGCCGGTTCATGAACACCTCGATGCCGAAGCGCGGCAAGCCATGGATTTCCTTGAGCGATTCGTCGAGCAACTGCTTCCTGACGACACGCTCGCCGGACACGAAGTCGAGGCCGATGAAGCGAAAGATCAGCAGACTGTTTTGCCGCAGGCTCAGGCTGACGTCTGCGCGGCCGCTCAACACGGGTGCCGCGAGCGCGCTGATATGCTCCGGCGCCAGGCCCTTGAGATCGGCATCGAGCAGCATCAGCCATTCGCTTTCGGCAGCGGCGATACCGGCTGCCATGGCCGCACTCTTACCGCCGTTTTCTGCGCATTCGATCAGCCTGACCGAAGGAAAACGCCTGACCACGTCGGCGGTGCCGTCAGTCGAGCCGTCGTCGACGACGATCACTTCGCTGAGCAGCGGATGAACCGACGCCACTGCCAGCACAGCCGCAATGCGCGGCGCTTCGTTGTAGGCGCAAATGACGCACGAAACTCGGTGACCTCTGGATGGCATAGAAATAGTCGTCGTAGTGCGGGAGAGGGGCAGCCCGGTCACGCGCCAGCAAACAAATCGCCAACGGCAAGCGCGCAAACAGTGGCCTTCAGGATGAGGCGAACACCCGATTCTGACCGCGCTTGGCGGTCATGTCATCTGTTTCGGGACTGCGCAGCAGGGGATCACAACAAGAAGTCCTGCGCATGACAAAGCCGCGATTTTTGCGCTCCAAACAGCGTCCTGTCAGGACGACTCACACCCGTCTATTTGCGGCGCGGGTTGCAACGCATACACGACATCCGGGCAGCCTTCCTCGTTGTCGCTGCCATCGCCGAAGGCAATCGCGACGAAGCCGTGCCGCTCGTAAAACTGGCGAGCGCGCGCGTTCTCGGCAAAGCAATGCAGATGCACCGGCAAACGCGTGTTCGAGATCACCAAGGCAAGCAGGCGCGC
Source organism: Paraburkholderia phenazinium (assembly GCF_900100735.1). Taxonomy (GTDB): domain Bacteria; phylum Pseudomonadota; class Gammaproteobacteria; order Burkholderiales; family Burkholderiaceae; genus Paraburkholderia; species Paraburkholderia phenazinia. The sequence continues at coordinate 109,608 of NZ_FNCJ01000022.1, forward strand.
GCCGATGCCATGACCGACCCACGGCGGCGAAACGTAGAGTTGATCGAGCCACAACACGCCATCGGCTTCGGAAGTGGCCATCATCCCCAGGATCAAGCCTTGTGCATCGGTCGCCACGCTCACGCCACCCGTCGGGATCAACCAGTCCGCGATCCAGCGGCACACCGCGTAATCGGAATGTGCGAGCGGTGCGAAGGGCATCAACTCTTTGCGTGCCCTGAGAAAAACCTCGCTGATGCCGCCGAGGTCGCCAGCCGTCGCCTCGCGTGTGATTATTTCCAGGTTTGTTTTCATGGTGAGGCCGATTCTATAAGAATTCGTCGCTCGAGCCATGCCGTGCCGGGCCACGCCGCACTCGCGGTTCTACCGTCCTCAACTGGGCAGTCCCGGCACATCGACACCGAAGGTTTGCAGCAACAGCACTACGTTCAGCGCCAGCACCGCGATCGCCGACACCACCGCGGCGATCGTCATGGCAAGCCCGCTGCGATAGCGGCCCACCACCTGCGGGCGGCAGGTGAACCAGACCAGGGCGGCCATCGGCACAGGCAGCGCAAAACTCAACACCACCTGGCTGATGACGAGAGCATGCGTCGCATTGACCCCTAATCCAACCACGACAAACGAGGGCGCCATCGTGATGACGCGGCGCAGCCACAAGGGAATCTGAAAGCCGACGAAGCCCTGCATGATCATCTGCCCCGCCATCGTACCGACCACCGAACTGGAGATGCCCGAGGCGATCAGCGAGAGCAGGAAAATGCCCGCCGCGCCGATGCCGAGCAACGGCGCAAGCGTGTGATAGGCCGATTCGATTTCGGCGACCTCGGGATGCCCGGCGTGAAAGGCCCCTGACGCCATGATGACCATCGCCATGTTGATCAGGCCCGCAATGGTTAGCGCGATCACCACTTCGATATTCGAGAATCGCAGCAGCGTACGCCGCTCGCCTTCGTTGCGGGCGGTCGCGCGGTTTTGCGTGAGTCCCGAATGCAGAAACAACGCGTGCGGCATGACCGTGGCGCCGATAATCCCGACCGCGATCGTCACGGCGTCCGCATCGGGCAACTGCGGCTTGAACAGATGGCCGAACACGCTCGTCCACGCCACCGGGGTAATGAAGAGCTCCGCCAGATAGGACAGACCGATGATGCCGACCAGCGCGCCGATTGCGAGTTCGAGGGGCCGGAAGCCGGCCTTCTCGAACAGCAGCAGGCCGTACGTGACGATAGCAGTCACGATCATGCCGGCCAGCAAGGGCATATGAAACAGCAACGCAAGGCCGATCGCACCACCCAGAAATTCGGCGAGATCGGTGGCCATTGCGGCAATTTCACTCACTACCCACATGGCATAGACAAGAGGCGCCGGAAAATTTTCACGGCATAATTCGGCGAGATTGCGGCCCGTGACAATACCGAGCCTGGCCGAGAGCGCCTGAAACAGCATCGCCACGACGTTGGCGAGCAGGACCACCCATAGCAAGGCGTAGCCGTAACGGGCCCCGGCCTGGATATTGGTCGCGAAGTTGCCCGGATCCATGTAGGCGACCGAGACGACCACGGCCGGCCCCGCAAACGGCAGCATCATGCCCATGCCGCGGCGGCGGCCCTCCAGCACCTCACGGATTGCCTGGGTGGTCCGCCCGGTGATGGTGCCGGAAGCGGTTTTGTCGCGAACGCGTTCGTCCATCGGTGCCTCGTCGGATTGCCGCGGATCAGAAAAGATCGGATCCGCAGGCATTTGATCGGCCCACGCGTGCTAATTTCTCACATTTGCCGAAAACGTGCGTCATCGAAAACCACGCACGAGGCGTTAAACGTTGGGCAGCCACGCTGCACTCCATGAAGGCACAGCTTTTCGGTGTCGCTTTACACCTTCGGATACTTTACAGAATGCCTTACTCGCCGGTTACATTCCTTTCGAGAGCAACCCTATCCGCCGCGGTCGTCTTCTCCCTGATTGGCCATCTGAACACCGCTCACGCCGCCGACCGGGTCATCGTGCTCGACTCGGGCGAGTCCGAACTTTCGCTGATCGACGAAGCCACCCACAAAGTGGTCGGCACCGAGCCGACCGGCAAAGAACCGCACCATCTGATGATCACGCCGGACGGCAAGTCGCTGATCGTCGCCGATTCCGTCTCGAACAACCTGATGTTCCTCGACCCGCACACCGGCCAGGTGCAGCGCACGGTGGAAGATATCGAAGACCCGTACCAACTGGGTTTCTCGCCGGATCGCAAGTGGTTTGTCACGGCTGCGCTGCGCATGGATCGCGCCGACATCTACCGCTATGACGGCACCAACATGACGCTCGTCAAGCATATCCCGCTCGCGAAGACGCCGAGCCACATGACGTTCGCCTCGGACAGCCGCACCGTGTTCATGACGCTGCAGGACTCCGGCGAACTCGCCGCTATCGACCTGCCCACGCAAACCGTGCTCTGGAAAATGCATGTGGGCAACGAACCGGCGGGTCTGTGGATGACGCCTGGCGACAAGTACCTGCTGGTCGGCATGACCGGCGAGGACGACGTGACGGTGGTGGACTGGCGCAAGCAGCAGATCGTCAAGAAGATCCACACGGGCCGCGGCGCGCACAACTTCCGCAACCTCGACGACGGCAAGCATGTGGTGGTCTCGAATCGCGTCGAAAGCACCATCAGCATCATCGACTACACCACGCTGACCAACGTCGGCGATATCACCGGCCTGATGCCCGGACCGGACGACATGGAACTTACTCCGGACAAGCGCTATCTATGGGTGGGGTTTCGCTTCGCCAAGCACGTAGGCATCATCGACCTGACCACGCGCAAGCTGGTCGACACGATCGCAGTGGGCCGCTCACCGCACGGCATCTATTTCGACAACCGCGCACCGGTGATTTCGCCGAACCCGGACTAAGCGCGGCCTGTTGAAACAGCCATTGCCTGACTAGCCATTCACGAGGATTCTGATTGATGTTTCATGAAATCGTCGCGCAGCTCGACAACATGGTGTCTGCGCTGCAGACGCTGCTGTATGTCGATGTCGTGCAGCCGTTCTTCTATCGCTTCGGCCTGATGGGTTACGACGAGGACACCTATGACGCGCTGTACTGGGTGATCATCGGCGTGCTCGAAATCATCGTCACCTATCTGGCGTTGCGGCCGCTCGAAGCCCTGCGTCCCATTGAGCAATGGAAGGACCGCAAGGCGCTGCGCGCGGACGTGATCTACACGTGGATCGCCAAGCTGGGCATCATCAATATTGCGTTCTTTTTCATGCTCCAGCCGTTGTTCGATCACTGGCAGAGCCTGATCTCGATCTACGACATCCCGAACATCGACATCGACAGTCTCTGGCCGGGCGTCACCGATCAACCGATCGTCTCGTTCCTGATCTACCTGGTGGTGCTCGATTTCGCCGGCTACTGGTATCACCGCTGGCAGCATCGCTTCGGGGTCTGGTGGGAACTGCATGCGGTGCATCACAGCCAGCAGCAGATGTCGTTGTGGAACGACGACCGCAATCACTTTCTGGACGACATCATCCAGGCAGCGTTCTTCGCGGCGATCTCACTGTTTATCGGCGTGCAGCCCACGCAGTTCGTGGTGCTGGTGGCCGTCAGCAACTTCATGCAGAGCGTGCAGCACGTCAATGCGCGCCTGCCGTATGGCTGGCTGCTCGAGCGCATCATCGTCAGCCCGATCTTTCATCGCCGCCATCACGCAGTGGGTTACGGCCATGAAGGCACGGCTTATGGCTGCAACTTCGGCGTGCTGTTTCCGTGGTGGGACATGATGTTCCGTACGGTGTCGTGGAACCCGGCGGTCGAACCGACCGGCATCCGCGATCAGTTGCCGCCGCCGCACGGCGACGGCCGCCCCTATGGCAATGGCCTGCTTGCACAGCAGTGGCTGGCGTTCGGCCGCATCTTCGACCGCGTGCGCGGCAAGCGTGCTTATGCGCCGGGCACCATCGACGCAGCGAACTGATGTACCTGCGCCGGGCGGATTTCCGCCCGGCTTCACTTGGGCGCGACGTTGGACACCCCGCCAAACGCGCCGCTGTCGTACGCCGCGCAATACGCCTTCCAGTCTTCAATCACCTGCGCCTCGCACTGCACCGCGAGTTCGATCAGCGGCATCTGCCAGTCCTTGCGGCAACCGAACGCAATCAATTCATCCGCGATCGCCGAGCCTTGCCGGCCGCCACTGCGCAACTGCGCCCAGGCGCTCAATTGCGCCATAGTGTTGACGACGGCTTCGAGGCGCGGCAGCTTGCCGTCCCAGTCGCTCAACGCCACGCGGTCCTCGGTGGGCTGCAGGCTGCGTAGCACATAGGGCCGCTGCCTGAACTCCACCGCATGCAGAAAGGCCTGCGAAACCGCCTGGCTGCGCCGCTGGATCGCCACCACGCGCTGCGACTCGCTGCCCCATTCGGGCTGCTTCGTCTTGACGCGCGGCGCCACGGACGAAGGCAACGCTTCCTTCAAGTCGAGCAGGAAGTTGCCGTCCGGCGAGCCCTTGCCTTCCACCAGCATCACGTAGCGATCGACGCCAAGACTCCCCGTGCCGGCCACCCGGCGGGCGACGTCGATGATGCGGTAAAAGTCCGCGCTGTCCGCGCCATTTGAATTGTTCGAATGGTTCGGATTATTCGAGCTTGCCACCTGATGCTGTTGCTTCGTGAACTCGTTCATGAACGCGGTGACTTCGGCGCGCGCCTCGTCGCTTACCGGCAGCGCCTTCTTGCCATCGATACGCAGCACCCGCTTCTTGCCCTTCAACTCCGTGCGCCGGTTCAGCAGATCGACGCGCGAGCGCTTGCTCAACGCATCGAACAGATCGCGCACCATCCCCTCCGAGGTTTCCGCTTCGATCCAGCGCGCCTTGCCGAAGCTCAGCGCCGCAGCGTACGCATCGACCGCGGTATGGCAGAGCGCCAGCGCTTCGGCGCGGCTCACGCGCAGATCGGCCGCGCCGACCAGCACACTGGTCAGCAAGCGGATCAGTTCGAACAGGCTCGGCGCGAGACAGGCCTCGTCGAAATCGTTGATGTCGAAATACACCAGGCGGTCGTCGGCCTTGTAGCTGCCGAAGTTTTCCAGATGCATGTCGCCGCAGATCCACACCGGCGGCGCCGCTTCAAGCACACTGCCATGAGGCAGGCGCTGATAGAACAAGTGACACGTGCCGCGCAGGAACACAAACGGCGAGGTGCGCATGAGCTGGTATTTCATCGCGAGACGCTCGGGCTCCCGCCCTGCGTTGAAGACGGCGATCTCCTTGGCGATATCGATCATGTGGAATTCCCTTTTACGCTTTTACGTTTTACTGAGCACCAGCTGAGCCGGCCAAGGCTTCGACCATACCATCTGCGTGAGCGAATCGCGCCTTGCTGGCGGCTCGCCCAACTCGTGGCGCATAACCTCACGAGCTCACGCGCAGCGCGGCACCCACATCGGCATTACATGATGATTGCATGCCCTTACAAACTCGCACGGCAGGCGATTCGGCCTTACAGGAATGAATCCTGCTGCCCGTAAAGGCCGCGCCGGCGTTACGTGTGCCGCCTCTATGCACAGTTCACATTTCGTTGCAAACTCGCGTCCCGGTTACAACGCGAATGTCATCCGCTGCCATGTTCGCCACGTTAGCCAGTTGGACGTACGCATAAAGGCCGCCTTTGGGCCTGACAAAATGAAACCTTCGGAGCAGCCGATAATGACAACAGCCTTCCACCGCTTGCGCGCTACCGCAATCTCAGTCTCTGCCGTCCTCGCCATGATTCCGCTCACCGGCACTGCCCAGGTGCCGTCGCCCACGGCCCCCGCTGCAGCCGTGTCCGGTGGTGACCCGCCCGACCGCGTCGCGCGTCTGAACTACTTTGCCGGCACCGTGACGCTGGAGCCTGCTGGCCAGACCGACTGGTCCTATGCCGTCCTGAACCGCCCGCTGACCACCGGCGACCAGTTGTGGGCCGACGCCAATGCGCGCGCCGAACTGCACGCCGGCTCGACCGCACTGCGACTCGACCAGCAAACCGCGCTCGACATCGTCAATCTCAACGACACGACCACCCAGTTGAAGGTCACGCAAGGCACGCTGTCCGCCCATGTGCGCGCGCTGCCGGGCGGCCAGAACTTCGAGGTGGACACGCCGAACGTGGCGCTGGTCGCCACCGCGCCCGGACTGTTCCGCGTTGACGTGGCGGCTGACGGCAGTTCGACGACCGTCACGGTGCGTGCCGGCAGCGCGACGCTGTACGGCGACGGCGGCTCGTTCCAGATGAGCGCGGGCCAGCAGGTCCAGTTTGTCGGCGTCAATCTGCAGCAGCAGGCCGGCGGTTCCGCACCCGGACTCGACGCGTTCGACCAGTGGGTGGCAAGCCGCGACCGTGCGGAAGACAACTCGATCTCCGCACGCTATGTGTCGCGCGAAATCCCCGGTTATGAAGACCTCGACGCCAACGGCACTTGGCGCAACGACCCGAAATACGGCGAAGTGTGGGTGCCGACGGTCGCCGTCTCGGCGGGCTGGGCGCCGTATCACGAGGGCCACTGGGCCTGGATCGCCCCGTGGGGCTGGACGTGGGTGGACGATGCGCCGTGGGGCTTCGCTCCCTTCCACTATGGCCGTTGGGCGTATGTGGACCGTGCGTGGGCATGGGTGCCGGGTCCGGTTGTCGTGACCCAGCCGCCGGTCTATGCGCCTGCTCTGGTGGCCTTCGTCGGCGGCGGCGGTGGCGGCGGTGCGCATTGGGGCGTCGACCTGGCCATCGGCGGCGCGATCGGTGCTGGCGTGGCGTGGTTTGCGCTCGGACCGGGAGAACCGTGGCATCCGGCGTATCACTACAGCCCGACCTACTACAACCGTATCAACAACGTGAACATCACCAATGTTCACAACACGACGATCATCAACAACGTCACCAACATCCACAACACGTATATCAACCAGAACGCGCCGGGCGCCATCACTGCGGTGCCGGCGAACGCGTTCGTGCGCGGCCAGTCGGTCGCGCAGGCAGCGCGTCCGTTCAATGCCCAGGCGCTCGCTCATGCACAGATCGGTGCTGGCGCACCGGCCATCGCTCCGGTTCAGCAGAGCTTTGCCGGCGCGTTGCGGCCGGCTAATGTCGGCGCCCCGGCTGCGCTCGCACAGCGTCAGGTAGTCGCGACCCGCGCACCGGTCGTGCCGGCGGCCTATCACGACACGCTCGCGCAGCGCTTTGCCGCGAGCGGCGGCAAGGTGGCAGGCGTCGGCGCACCGGTGGTGCGCACGACAGCGCCTGCGGCATTCGCTGCCGTCGCCCATCCGGGCACGCCAGGCGCCGCGGCCGCTCCGGGAGGCTTCCGTGTGATCAACCGTACCGAAGTTCATCCGGTCGGCCCGCAAGGCGCACCGGGACATGGCAACGAAGCGCAAGCGGGTCGCGCCCCGAACGCGGCGGAGGAGCAGGTGCACGCACCGAATGGCGCACCGCAGAAGCCGCAAGCCGAAGAGCCGCAGCATCCGAACGAGGCTCACGAAAACGGCGCGCCGCGTCCGCAAGCTGAAGCTGAGCATGCGCAACCGGAAGAGCACAACGTGCGGCCGGCCGAAGCCAACGCTCAGGCGCCGCATGCACCGGAAGCCGAGCACGCGCGGCCCGAACACGCTCAGCCGGAAGCGCAGCACGCGCCCGAAGCTGGTGGCGCCGAACCGCAGCGTGCAGAGGAAGCCGCTCCGAAGCAACACGAAGAGCAGCCTGCTCCGGCGCCGCACGCGAACCCGCATCCGGCCGAGCATGCCAATCCGCACCCGGCTCAGCATCCGGCGCAACCCCCTCACCCGCAGCAGCATCCGGCGCCGCAGCACAAGCCGGAGGGTGAGCATAAGGACGAGCATCCGAAGTAAGCGCGTCGCGACTGCCCGCTTTGGTACGCGGGCAGTCGCCTCAAGTCGTACGCGCCGCCTGGCGCCTCTCGTCAGGCGGTACATTCCCCTCTCGCCGCAGACCATCCCCGCTATCCGCAATCAACCCCGAATCGATGCAGATTCAATGCGGGTTCAACGATTGCGCCGTACTGATCAGATTGATCGGACTCACGCGAATGATCCCGCCACGCGGGCTGTCGATGTCCGCAATCAGCGCGAACGACGTCGCCACCACCACCGGCAATACCACCAGCAGCGTCAGTCCCACTCTGGCCGTGCGGGCGCCATAGCCGACCAGCAAGTTGCAGCACACCCCAATCGCCACCATCAGCCCCCACGCGGCGATCGGAATGCGGTTCCACCACGCGGCCTGGGTGTAACCCTGCGAGTTCAGCACGTCGTTCATACCGGCCACCGCCAGCGCGGCGATGGGGGTCGGCTGGGCCGTCGCGGCCTCGCGCACTGCGGCCCACAGGCCACCCTGCAACTCGTTAGTGGCCGCGTTGATCTGTGCGAGCTCCTGCGCATCGCGGGTCTTGTAGAACAGCACGCGCTGCTCGAGATAGCGCGTCAACAGGGCCCGCACCTGCTGTCCCTGGGCAGCAGGTAATAGATCGGCGCGCACGAACTCCGTGCCGATGGCGTTGGCCTCTTCCTCCTCGTAATTCTTGCGCTGATCGTAGCGCCCCACCGCCATCGAAAAGCTAAAGCCGATCATCAGCGCGAGCAGCGTGAGCGTCGCGGCCTGGACTACGTTGAAGTCTTCGCGCGACTCTGCCGTCAGCGCTTTCACCTTTCTGAGCAGGCTTGCCCCAATCCATGCCGACAGTGACATGGCCACCAGCGACGACAAAAAGACCACCGATGGATAGTCCATTGCATTCTGCATACGCTCACCCAGGTAAAGAGTCAGGACACAGGCTTAAGAGCCCGTCTTTAGATAATATCGGCCATCGGCCGTCACCTTTGGACCGAAGCCACATGCGTTCACAGAACCATGGGTCGCGACATCGAGCGTCTCCGGTTCGGTGAGGCGGAACTCCAGCAGGCATTTGTCGGCGTGCCCGTCGTAAGCAGCGACGTTGGCCAGTTTCGTGGTGGCCTCGAGCAGCGTACCGGCCGGTTCATCCGAGACCGCCACCCGCGCAATGCCGCCGAAGAAGCGCACGTTCGCCACCAGCGCGCCGCTACTTGCCACCGGCGCGCCGTTGCTGCTCACCGTCGGATAGAGAAAATCCGCGGTGAGGCGGTAAACCCCATGACGCCCCTTGACGGGCGTGAGCGTCACGCTGCTCCATGCGCCGAGTTTCAGATAATGGGCAAAGCTCACGCCGGACGCGGGCAGGCCCTGCACGACCTGCTTGTCTGCGATGCTCGCAAGACGTTGTTGCGCGACGTCGACGACACGGTTCAGCATCGCGTCGTCGGGCGCTTCCTTGCCGCGGCTTGCGGCACTGCGGTAGTAGGCGCGGGCATTCGAAAACGCCCCCTGACTGGCCTGCACGTCGCCCTGGTGGATCAGCGCCATCGCCGCGCGCGCGTGGGCCGAATTGATCGCCTTCGGTGCATTCTCCTCTTCGGCCTGCAGGGTGGCGGCGTCCGCCAGCATCGACTCCATATCGACCAGCGCTTGCGCATCCTTGATGCGGCCTGCATCGAGCGCTTCGACACCGAGCGCCGCGCATGAGGCGTTGGTGCGGCACTGCACGTCCTTGCCGGCCAGCACATAGCGCCGGTATAGCTCGGCGCGCGAGCCGCTATCGAACGCCTGGGCGGCAGCGAGCGACGGCACTAGCACAGCGATGGCAGCAGCGACGAGAGAGTTTGCACGCATGGATGGACGCGATGGTGATTACGTATTCGATAACGAATGTCTTGCATGAGCGCGCCCGCCGCGCAAGTGCGCCTGCACGGGTTCATGCCCCGCCAATGATGCTGACAGAAAATCGACGAATGCGCGAACCCGCGCCGAAAGTTGTTGATGCGGCGAGTAGACCGCATAGATATCCGCGCCGGGGGTTCGATACTCGGGCAGCACATGAACCAGCGTGCCATCGCGCAGAAAGCCGGCAATATCCCATTCGGCACGCATCAAAATGCCGTGGCCGTCGAGCGCCCAGCGTACGGCGATCTCGCCGTCGTTGGTGGTGAGATTGCCCTTGACCCGCACCGTTTGCGTTTTCTGCGCCGCGCCGCGACCGTTCGTGAGCCGCCATACGGCGTGGCCGTCATCGCCCTGGCGAATGCCGATGCAATTGTGCTGGGCGAGCTCGGCAGGACTACGCGGCGCACGATGCTGCGCGAGGTACGACGGCGCCGCGCACAGCAGACGCCGGTTCGGCGCAATACGCCGTGCGATCACCCGCGCATCCGGCGGCTCGCCAAAACGGATACACACATCGAAGCTGTCGTCGCTCAGCGCCGGCGGGTCCGCCGACAACTGCAACTGCACCTCCACTTCAGGGTAGGCCCGCACGAAACGCGAGATGACCGGCGCGATATGACTGCGGCCGAAGCCAAGCGTAGCGTTGACGCGCAGCAGCCCCTTGGGCATGGCGCGCGCGCCGCCGAGCAGCTGCGCCAGTTCGTCCATCTCGCCGAGAATGCGACGCGCGTGGGTGAGATAGAGCTCGCCTTCGGGCGTGAGGCTCATACGCCGCGTGGTGCGGTTCACCAGCGCGACACCGGACCTCAGTTCCATCTGCATGAGGTGCTTGCTGACCGCTGCGGTCGACAGGCCCAGTTCACGTGCTGCCGCAGTCAGGCTGCCGCAGCCGGCGAGGACCGAGAAGAAAGCCAGATCGTCTGCCTGAATGGGGGACGTCATGGATGCACCGGATTCTTAACCTGCGGTTAAAGGCGGTTTGAGTCTAGCACCGTTTTTTGCTCCGGCTGCGCCGTTACGATGCAATCCGCCGATGAATTTTTATGGAGCGCTGCAGCATGAGAACCTATCGCATAGCCACCATTCCGGGGGACGGCATTGGCAAGGAAGTCGTGCCAGCCGGACGCCGGGTGCTCGAAGCGCTCGCTGCGCAACACCGGGACTTTCGCTTCGAGTTCGAAAACTTCGCCTGGGGCGGGGACTACTACCGCGAGCATGGTGTGATGATGCCGGCCGATGGACTCGACGCCTTACACGGCATGGATGCAATTTTGTTCGGCTCGGCGGGCGATCCGCAGATTGCCGATCACATTACGCTGTGGGGCTTGCGCCTGAAAATCTGCCAGGGCTTCGACCAGTACGCGAATGTCCGCCCGACCCGCATCCTTCCGGGTATCGACGCACCGCTCAAGCGTTGTACGCCGGCGGATCTGGACTGGGTGATCGTGCGGGAAAACTCCGAAGGCGAATATGCCGGCGTCGGCGGCCGGGCGCATCAGGGTCATCCGATCGAGGTGGCCACCGACGTGTCGATCATGACGCGCGCGGGCGTCGAACGGATTCTGCGTTTCGCTTTCCGGCTCGCACAGTCACGTCCGCGCAAGCTGTTGACCGTGGTGACGAAAAGCAATGCGCAACGGCACGCCATGGTGATGTGGGATGAGATCGCCGCGCAAATCGCGCTGGAGTTTCCCGATGTGTCATGGGACAAGGAGCTGGTCGACGCGGCCACGGCGCGGATGGTCAATCGTCCGGCTTCGCTCGATACGCTGGTCGCCACCAACCTGCATGCGGATATCCTCAGCGATCTGGCTGCGGCGCTGGCGGGCAGCCTTGGTATCGCGCCGACTGCGAACCTCGATCCAGAGCGGCGTTATCCGTCGATGTTCGAGCCGATCCACGGCTCTGCTTTCGACATCATGGGTAAGGGGCTGGCCAATCCTGTGGGGACGTTCTGGTCGGTTGTGATGATGCTCGAGCATCTTGGTGAGACAGAGGCCGCGCGAAAGGTGATGACGGCGATCGAGGCGGTGACGGCGAACCGTGCGTTGCATACGCGTGACCTTGGCGGGGAGGCTACGACCGAAGAGGTCACCGCCGCGGTGTGCGCACGGGTTGGGGGTTAGGCGCCGCCACCCGCCTCCGCCCCAAACTTCTTCCGATACGCCCCAGGGCTCGTCAGCGCGATGCGCCTGAAATGCCGCCGCAACGACTCCTCCGAGCCAAACCCGGCCGCCTGGGCAACCCGCGCCATCGGCATCGGCGGCTGTGCCTCCAGCAGTTCCCGCGCGATCGCCACGCGCTCACGCACCAGCCACTCGTACGGCGCCATTCCGGTTGCGTCGTGAAACTGGCGTTGCAGCGTGCGCGCACTCATGGCTGCACGCCCGGCGAGCGACTCCAAGGTATGCGGCAAGGCCGGATTGGCCCGCACCCAGTCCATCAGTTTGGCCACCCGGCCACCCTCGTCCTGCGGCATCGGCCGCGGCACGAACTGCGCCTGACCGCCCTCGCGATGCGGCGGCACCACCAGCCGCTGCGCCACCCGGTTGGCGATCGCGCTGCCGTGATCGCGCCGCACCAGATGCAGCAGCATGTCGAGCCCTGCGGCCGAACCCGCCGAGGTCATGACCTGCCCCTCGTCGACATACAGCGCATCCGTTTGCACGCGTAGTTGCGGATAGCGCTGCTGCAATTTGTCGGCATAGCGCCAATGGGTGGTGACGCCTTTGCCGTCAAGCACACCGGCCGCCGCGAGCACGAACACCCCAGAACAAATCGAGCAGAGCCGCGCACCACGCCGGTAGGCTGCACGAATTTTCGCCAACAACGGTGCGGGAGGTTCTTCGTCCGCATCGCGCCAGCCCGGCACGACGATCGTCGCGGCGCGATCGAGCATCCGCAGCGAGTACGGCGCCGTCACAGTAATGCCGCCCGCCGCGCGCAATGGCCCCCGCTCGGCCGCGCAGACCGCAAAGCGATACCAGTCGCGCCCGAGTTCGGGCCGCTCGAGCGCGAACAGTTCGGTGACGCAACCGAATTCGAAGGTACAAAGCCGGTCATAGACCAGCGCAACGACGAGATGATCTTGCATGGCGTGATGTTACCGGAGATTGACGATTACGCCACTTCTGCCTGCTCACGCCGTCCGCAACAATGAAGCCTCATCAAACCCATGCACAGGAGCCCCGCCAATGTTGCCCGCCAACCCACTCAGTGCCGCTAATGAACTCGCTCCGATCAACGCCGTGACGGCTGTCGCACCCGCCGACAGCGCCGCGGCCCTCGCGCATTTCGAGGCATCGTTGCGTTTCGAAACCGATTGCTCCGATGTGTTTGCCGCATTCGCCCGCGGCGAACCCGGTTTCGTGCTGCTCGACGTGCGCAGCCCCGCGTTGTATACGCAAGGACATATCCCCGGCGCCATCAATCTGCCGCACGGCAAGATCGTCGCCTCGAAGCTCGTGGATTACCCTGAGAACACGCTATTCGTCACCTATTGCGCGGGGCCGCATTGCAATGGCGCGAGCCGCGGCGCGCTGCGTCTCGCGCAACTCGGGCGGCCGGTGAAGCTGATGATCGGCGGCATCACCGGCTGGCTAGACGAAGGCTTCGAATTGAGCACGCCCAATGCCGATGCGGGGCCACGCGAGAACTAAGCGTTTTTCCTTGCGATTTGATTAAATAAATGCTGCCAGCGGTCGATAACCAGTTGAGCCGTCTCCCCTTACACGGCTGGACTAAACATGCTCGGCACATACAACTTCTGGCTGGTGGCGGTCTCGTTCGTCGTTGCGACGCTCGCGTCGTACACCGCCCTCGACCTGACCGGACGCATCTCGCTGCTGGCGTCGTCACGCCTGCGGCATGCGTGGCTGGCAGGTGGCGCAGCCGCCATGGGTGTCGGCATCTGGTCGATGCACTTCATCGCCATGCTGGCGCTGTCACTGCCGATTCCGCTCGGCTATGACTTCGCGCTGACCGGCTATTCACTCGCCATCGCGGTGGTGGTGTCGTATCTGGCCCTGCTCGCCACCACCCGTGCCCAGTTGACGCCGGTGCATCTTGCGACCGGCAGTGTGTTGATGGGACTCGGCATTGCAGGCATGCATTACACCGGCATGGCCGCGATGCGCATGCAGCCTGGGATCGACTACCAGCCGTCGTGGGTCGCCGGCTCGATCGCGATTGCCGTCGCCGCCTCGATGGCCGCCTTGCTGATCGCCCGCCGGCTGCGCGACGACGGCGAGCACAACGTCACGCGTGCACGCACCGGCGCGGCGCTAGTCATGGCGGTAGCGATCAGCGGCATGCACTATTCCGGCATGGCGGCAGCGCACTTTCCGGCGGGCGCCATCTGCGGCGCCGCCGATGGCGTCAATACCGAGTGGCTCGCCACGGCCGTGATCCTCTTCACCTTTGCAATCCTGATCGTCACGCTGATGCTGTCGCGCTTCGACGCGCGTACCACCTTCCTCGCCAGCGCCGTCACCAGCCTGAACGGTCAGATCGTGCGCCTCGCCACGCTCGACACCCTGACTGGCCTGCCGAACCGCACCACGCTCACCGAGCGCGTCGCCACCGCCATCGAACTGGCGCGCCACCGCCACAACGTGTTCGCGATCCTGTTCATGGATCTGGACGGCTTCAAGACCATCAACGACTCGCTCGGCCACTCCGCCGGCGATCAGGTGCTGGTCACCTTTGCGCAGCGCCTGCAGGCCTGCGTTCGCGCCACCGATACGGTAGCGCGGCTGGGTGGGGACGAGTTCGTGGTGCTGTCCGAGAATCTGGTGTCGCGCCAGGACGCGGGCCTGATTGCGGAAGGTGTGCTCGAGCGCATGCGCGAAGGCGTGTGGAACGACAACGAGCCGTTGCAGGTGATGCCGAGTATCGGCATTGCGCTGTTTCCGCAGGACGGTGACGCTGTCGACACGCTGCTCAAGCACGCCGATGCCGCGATGTACGAAGCCAAGCGCGCGGGCCGCAGCACCTACCGGTTCTTCGAAGCAAGCATGAACGAAGCGGCAACGCGTACGTTGCAAATCCAGCATGCGCTGCACGAGTCGCTGAGCGCGGGCTATTTCACGCTGAATTTCCAGCCCAAGTTTCGCGGCGACAGCAATGAGCTGGCGGGAGCCGAGGCGCTGATCCGCCTCGACCATCCGATCCTCGGCGCGCTGACGCCGATGGAGTTCATCCCAATTGCAGAACGCTCCGGCCAGATCGTACAGATCGGCTACTGGGTGGTGCGCGAAACCTGCCGGCAGATCCGCCGCTGGGTGGACGAAGGCCTCCCGTCGATGAAGGTAGCGATCAACCTGTCGCCGCGCCAGCTATCCCAACCGAACCTGGTCGCGAGTGTGCTCGAGATCGTGAAAGCCGAACAGGTGGAGTGCGACCGCATCATGTTCGAGATCACCGAAACCGTGGCCATGCAGGACGCCCCGCGCACGATCGAGATGATCCGCGACTTTCACGCAAGCGGCTTTGAAATCGCCATTGACGATTTCGGCACCGGTTACTCGAGCCTCGCCTACCTGCAGCGCTTTCGCGTCAAGCAACTGAAGATCGACCGGTTTTTCACCAACGGTCTGGATGACCACGGTCCGGAGGGTACGGCGATCGTCTCGGCGATCATCGCGCTGGCCCATTCACTCGACATGGACGTGGTGGCTGAAGGTGTCGAAACAGCCTCGCAGCTCGGCAAGCTCAAAGCCATGATGTGCGACGAGATGCAAGGCTTTCTACTCGGCAAACCGCTAGCGGCCGACGCCTTCAGCGCGTTGCTCAAGGAACGGATGACGATGGTCTAGGCAGTATGTCGACAGGCGGATCAGCAATTCAATCGAGCCGCCGAAGCCGGGCTGCAACCCTTTCTTACCGATGCGTTGCAGCAGACAGGTTTTGCCCGCTGGAGATTTCATGAGATTCGACGTAGCGACGTTCAATTCGCTTTGCCTGATGACGTTCCTTTGTAGCGCAATCGTTTCCGCAGCACTCGCGCGCATCTTTGAACGTGTCGCGGCGTTCCGCTATTGGAGCGCCGCGTTCTTTCTGATGAGCGCAGCGGCCGCGTGCTTTGGTCTGCATGAGGTATGGCCGACCAGGCTGCTGCTGATCGCCACCGCGGTGCTGAGCCTGCAATCGCGCATCCTGGTGTGGAGCGGCACGCGGGCGCTGTTCGGCTCAACCGTCTCGCTACGCATGGGCTGCGCGATCACCGCACTGTTCTGCGTGCTGTTCGCGCTGGCGCATAAGCTGAACGCGCCGCCCGTGTACCGGGCCGCGCTGCTGACGCTGTTCTTCCTGCCGTGCCGCGCGCTGACGCTCTATGAGGTGTACCGCAGGCGCCGTCCGGATCTCGGTCCGGCGCGCATGCTGGTCGCGATCGCCAGCGTGATTGCATGCCTCAATGCAGTCGTGCCGCTCACGCTGGTGCTGATGAACCACGCCAACCTGTCGCTCCTGCTGGGCAATCCACAGACCACCTCGGCGGTCTATGCGGTGGTGTTTTTCGGCGATCTGCTGTTGATCATCGGTTTGATCGTGCTGGCCTTGCAGCATCTGATCGCCGAACAGGGGATGCTCGCGAATCTCGACAGGGAAGCCGCCCAGCGGCCCGCGCCGCTCAATGCAGCGCTGCGCAACGATGCGCCTGGACAGCCTGAGTTGCCCGATCAGAGCGCGCCGCTCTCGCGGACGTCCATACCGGATCTCACCTGAGCGCATGGGTTGCGATGCGGCCCAACACCGGGTGCTGCGCACACCCTCAAATTCAAACCGGTTGGGGCTCGGATTCGGCCGCGTCGCGGCCGATCATGGTAGGCGCCAGCGCCGGATCGCGCCGGGTCAGCTTGCCGTCCACGGAGGCGCCGCAATCCATGCGCAGTTGCTGGTAATGGATGTTGCCGGTCACGTGCGCATTGGGCTGCAGTTCGACGAAGTGATCGGCGATCAAGGGTGCGTTGAATACGACTTTTTTAAATACTCATAAAAATCAATATGTTACTATATATTTTTTGGGTTTAATATTGCGTGATGGTGGTATTGCTACTCCCTTGCTACCATCTGGAACGATTTCCATAAGGAACCGCGCCAATGGCAAGCAACTCCGTCCCCGCCCAGCATCGACTTTTCATCAGCCGCGCCGACTGGCGCGATGAAGATCAATACCCCGCTCCCGATCTGCTTGATCCGTCCATCTGGTCGTGGGAACTCCTGCGACGAAGCAACGAGTACGCACTGGAGTTTGGCCTGTTGCGCGCATTGTACGCAGACGTCCCCGCGATCCCCTTCCCGATGGATTCACTTCTGCCTTATATCTGTGACCCAGCTCCGATACTGGAGGATGTGAATTACAAAACCTACCGTGAACGGCACCCGGGACACTTCGTCTACCCCATCAAGGACTACGTTCGCAAAGAGTGGGGCGTCAATATATTGGCGGCCCCGCATCAAGGATTCGTTGAAATCATTGACCGCTCACAAATTCACGACAAGAACAACAAGCTGGCTTGGCTATTCGCGTGTAATACAGTCGAAGTGCTTAATTCGCCCACCATCCTGCTATTGAATGAACACGACCTCTCAAGCACCACAGCATGCACCGCGCCGCACGAAGTCCTGTTTCGGATAAGCCTGACCGGAAACCTCGATGAACAGCTTGAATCGTTGCAACGCCAAATCGCTGCCTTCTTCGAAGGAGGCAATCGCAACGGCGCTTTGAGCGTGACAGAATTCATTGATGTTTCGAAGAGCCCTACAGCTCAGTATTCGCTCGAACGTCGAAGACCCATTGACGTTTGCGACGAACCATCTTCCAATGCACCCGGGATAACCGTATCCAACCCCGGGTGGAAATGGGTGCCAGTCAGGCTGAAGTCCCTTCACTACGTACTGCGCATGGCGGACGCGATCGCTTCGCTGGAGGAGGGTCTATTCGTACGCCAACTTGAAGAGGGAGGCGTTCGTTCCCAAGATATTATCCCCGTCGCCAAGCTAAGTCGCGATTCTGAAAATTTTTCATACGGTGACCTCTACGAGCCGATGAGCCGCGCACTTGCTCAATACTTCGACCTGAATCCTCTCACACGGGACGCACGCGACGCCGACCCAAAGACAATCGCGCGGTGGCTGGAAATGGCTCACTTCTCAGTCGCGGAACGCGGCTACCTACACGTGGCACGAACTAACGCGCGCATGTCTTAAGGTTAAGCAAAGAAAGGTGCTTGGAATTCGTTTGGGAATTATGTCCCTCCCCCCATACTCCTGGAACCGGCAGTGAGTTCTCGATACATTGGTCACGTTCAATCAACTTCAACAGGAGCCGAACTTGACCGCAACGACTGCCCAAACCTCCGCAATGCAGCGCGCGCCGCTAAACGAATTTCTTGATGATCGCGCGCTCGCCGAGTTGCTCTGCATCTCCGAAAATACGCCTGCACAATGGCGATTCACCGGTAAGTTCTCCGACGAATTGCCCTTCTACAAGTTCGGACGTTGCGTGCGTTACCGCCGTGAAGACATCGATGCATTTATCGCCAAGCGGCGTGTTGGTAGCGTACCCGCTACGGTGGAGGCGTAAATGGCTTCCACCGCTATCAAAAAACGCATCGCCGGTAACGACGACATTCCGATTCGCAGAAACAAGACGCGAGCCACACAACCGACTCTGCATCGCGCGTCGCCTCCAAACGGCACCATTCAACGTCGCAATGCTGCGAACGAAACGAAGTCCTCAGTGCCAAACTCCACGACAGGCAAGTCGACCCGCGCGCAGAGTAAAGCATCCTCGACTAGCGACAAGGTTCGTGTCGATGCGGCCGATGCACTCTGTTCTTTCATCAAGCCGATGTCGACCGGACTGGCGACAGTTGTGATCCGCGACAAGCACTTGCTCCGAGATGCTCGCGCGGCAATCGAAGTGCAGTACATGAACTTTGGCAACGTCGCGGACACTCCTGCCCCTCAAGCCGAATTCATGCTGTCCCTGCACTCCGGTGCCGCTTCAGAAGTGGATGGGCTAAACGCCCTCGCAGAATTGGAAAAATTTCCCAAGACTGCGATGGCGCGAACCTTTAACGCCTATGGTTTGCGTCGGAATTTCAATTTCTGCAGCGACGAAGGATTGAACACGCTGCTGCCCGTCATCGAGGATGCCGAAAATAGCTGGGTAACGCTCGCTCAATCATGCGAATCGTTGTCGTCAGTGCATCTCATTGCGGGTATGTGCGAAATTCGAGCAACAGCGGAGAAAGCCGCGGCCTACGTATTGTTATTCATCGTTGGCTCCAGCAAGGATCAGAGGCCGGGTGTTCAAGACTTCTGCGACGAATACCTTGAGGTAGAAGCGTGCGAACCGGACCCCCGCGCACATCTCGCCTTCTCCATCGAAGCTTTGCGGCTCGCCGACATGCATGCACTCGGCTACGGCAAGGTGATCTGCAACGTCACCTTGACTAACGATGGCTACGTGCGGACGTTCGAACCGTTTATTGCAAAGTCGCTGCGCGATCGCTTCATTTGGAAGCTCCGCGCCGCCGGTAAATCGCTCGCCGAAATCGGCGAATTGGTCGACCGGCACAAGTCGAGCGTAAAGCGGTGCCTCGACGGAATGCGTCCAGTTCGTCGTCGGGCAATATCGGACGAGTTGATTGCGCAGCACGTTGAAGCACTCGAAGTCGATGACGCTGGCAAAGGCTCGCCGGATCATCCCGACGAGTCCGAAGCGCTCGTGTAATCGTTGCGTGCGCCGGTTGCAACTCACGCAACCGGCGCTACACCGATCAATGCCATACGAGACAACGAAAGCTCAGTCGTTGTTGCACTGTTCGCATCACCTACCAGTTCTGGAAAGGCGATCGCCCATTCACACGCTCGGGTAAACCGCAGCCATCATGTTGCCTTGCGGTGGACAGACGCAACCGCTCATCCGGTTAGGAAGACTCTAATAAGAGTGTATCTCCCTATGTATTCGATATTCATAGTAGTAGCAGTCCGGACGCTTAGCGCAGCGCAGCTCGCAAATCCGTCCACTTACCCTCTCGCCCCAAAACTGTAAATGAACGTGCATCGCTGACATGCATGCACGCGCATTCACACCCAGCCGCGCCCACAAATCGAATAGCCATCCTGTAGGTGTTGCTTTGTTCGATGCGCGTGATCGCATGATGCCGATGCAACCGACGTTCGCACAAGAACGCCCGCTCAACAAATTCTCGAAGGACCCTTCATGAAGTTGCGCATTAAAACTCCCACTCTGAGAAGGCCGGTTGTTGATGGCCTCGTCTTCCTGCTGCCATGGGCCTGCGATCCGCTGGTCGTTCGCCAAGCGTTGTTCGAGCGTGCTCGTCGCCGCATTCAGAAAGAGATTGACGATGGCTTCTGCAAACCCGCCTACGTTAAGTTCAAACGGTATCGTTTCAGCTTCAACATTCCTCTGCCCGGCAAATCGAAGGCGTTGGTGCAGATTGGCGCGCTCGATCTCAAGCGCCAGAAGGGTGGCATCTCAGTGACGATGAATCCGGCAAAGTTCGCGGTCGGTGATGTCGAGCACTTTCATGATGTCATGACGCGCATTGTCGGGCCGTCGTATCGTAGTCTGATGCGCCGTGCGCTACTGAATCACATCGACTTCGCGGTCGATATCGTGCATGCCGATCTAAGCCGTATGCTGGTCACCTACGGCAACGCGCAGCAGTTCACCGTGTTCGGCAAAACGGTAAGCTCACAAGGCATTGTCGAAACTTATAATTTCGGCAGTGAGAAGTCGGACTACATGACTTCTGCCTACGACAAGAGCGCCGAACGTCGGCACCGCGCGATCCTCAACATTGCAAAGCACGGCCGTCGCAACGAGCCGCTGACGGCGAACTTCATCAAGCAGCTGGAGCAGTTGCATGGTGCGCCGCCTCTCGTACGCGTTGAGGTGCGCGGCAAGAAGTTGCGCGGTCTGCCGCTGCACAAACTCGGAGAACTCGAAAACCGGTTCGCTCGCTTCACGTTTGCCGACCTGAATGGCGAAGGTTCGGCGCTGCCAAAGAAGCTGGAAGATGAGTTCATGTCGCTGTGCCGTGATCGTGGCGTGAAGGCCGCGCTTGAGCACTACAAGGGCACGCCGGATGTACGCAAGATCAATGCGTTCTGGCGCTCGCATAAGGCCAGCTGGTGGAAGCCGGATACCATGTGGGCACAGGCGTGCGCGGAGTTGCGTAAAACGGGGCTATTCCCTGCTGCTGCGTTCCATGCCAACAACGAAAGCAATAGTCAGCGAGAAGCTCCGCCACTGGAAGACGCTACGCCGCGCGCAGCAAGCCCCGTAGCACGAGCGGAAACGCGCACGCAGTGCAACCATACTTCGACGGCCAGTAAACTCGATCATCGAATTGCCTGAACCGGTGGTACATATTCGATGGTGTGCTCACCAGGTGTGAATGCGTAGTAAAAGAAATCCTCGTCACTACCGGGGTGCCGGATGAATGTGCACCCCGGATCAGATGCACCCAACGTCACATCAAAAAGATCGCCATGCTCGTCGGCAACAACCGAGTGTGCGGTGAATCGCCTGGCAGGCGGCAGCGCCAGAAACGACACGTCGAGCCAGCCGCGCACAGCCTTATGAGCGGAATGAGACTCAACCCAGCGCCTGACGTTCTCATGGCACGCGCCAAGCGTCGGGGTCCACGCATCGAACTTGTCGGCAACGCGGAGCACCCGCTGCGCCGTCAAAGCCAACAACACCAGTGTCACGGCCAACTCACTCTTTTGATCCGAGGTCGGTGACGGTTCTCTCGCGAAGCTCAGTTCTGCATTTGCCATTTGGCAACCCCGATATTCCAGAATCCCCTTCATTGGGCGCGCTATCAATCAACGCGCACATCCAAAGACGCATAGCGCCAATATGGCTGTATGCGCTGCGCATTTTTTAAGGCCAGCGAACTCCCTTCATCGGTGGTTCTCAAGTTTCACTGTAGTCATGTCGATATAGTGTACGTAGGCGACTTGATCATCACATATATCGAAACCAGAAAATGCTTACCGAGATTCTAGGGGCTGCCGCGACCGGCGCTATTATCAGCGCATTCGCGACCATGCGGGTTGCTGCGCGCAATATCCACGTCGACAGCGTTACGAAAGAACGGACAAAATGGCGTGAACATATCCGCGAACTCGCGGACAAGCTCACGATGGCTACGAGAAATGGACAACTTCAAGAAGTTCAGCGTCTGCGTCTTCAGTTTCAGCTTCGTCTGAACCCTCAGGACGAAGCTGATCGCTCGATTCTCAGTAACATCGATCGTATAGTGACCGCACCTGCCACACAACGATTGGTCGCTCTTGATGACGTAACGGCGCGAGTCGCTCTGTTACTGAAGCATGACTGGGAACGGGCAAAGTACGAGACGCGATTCTGGATCACACGAGGTAAGGCTCCGCAGCGGGTTGCGTACGTTCCTGCCACTGTCGTCGGGAAAGAGGTGTCGGCGCGGCGCGATATGTCCTTCTTGACCGCGGTCGGCTGGCTCGCAACTATGATCGCAGCGGCGGGTGTGATCTTCTTTCTTGCTGCCGGGTTATCGAAGCCCTTTAGCGAGCTTTTGATGAACTTCAATGATCCTGCTACGACACACCCCGCTCGAGAGTGGGTCGGTCTTGCAGTAGCGGCTCTCATTTTTGGGTTGATGTGGTCAATCCTACACCTTGTCTTCAAGATCGCGGAAAAGAAACTCGTCGATGAAGGTGGGCGTTCTGTGGCGAAGCGGCAAGTGAATGTGTAATGTTGGTCGCGAACTCGATTGGCAATCGCATTCAATGTTTGGCGGATGCACTAGCTTACCTGATCGCCGGTCCCCGCCTTGGCCCACGAGGAATGCCAGGTATTCGCGGGCCATGCCATGGTTGCCTGTTCACGGGAGAGCTGCACATCGCTTGTGCCACGACTTACAGTCCGGCACAGATGCAGAGGGCCGGGTCAGCGGCTGAGGGCAGCGTCGCCCCGATTCGTAGGCGTTACTTCTAAAAAAACGATGACACTCACTCGTAAATTCCGTACGGTGGTTATTGAAGGATGCGACTTCGAGGTTCGAGATGACTCCGGCACCTTTCTTTCGCAACTGCGCGGAATCTGCACGATATCCGAACTCAGTAAAGTGCTGTTCGACAGTCGGAACCGACTGTTTCTTCTCAAGCAGCAGGAAGCTCGACAATGTGCAAACGCGGCTGCAGGCGTCCTTGTAGAGGAAGATGGTGTATTCCTCTTCGGAGAATCCGGTGCCGATCTGCCGCCGATCGAAGATTTTTTGCCATATGCCGCCAAAAGGAGCGTACGACCGTTTCTTGCCGATTCGATTCCAGAAACGTCATGGGGATCAAGTCTCTCGAACCTTTTGACGTGGCCATGCTGGAATCGACTCCGCCAATCCGCGTTTGTGGCAACGGGACATCGATGCCTGCTTTGCGGTGCCGGGGAAAAGCTGGATTGCCACGAAATCTGGAAGTACTACGAACCCAGCGAACACGGACAGCTTCATCGAGGCGCGTTGTGCGGCGTCCAGCGCCTTGTCAAACTTATTCCAGTGTGCCCCGATTGCCACGAAACATTTCATCTCGGCCTAGCCAGGATAAGGGGGCGGCTGGATATCACCTTGGAACGCATCGCTGCGTTGTACCGCCTGTCGGACGACGAGCGAGACGCGTACCTGGCTATGGTGAAGGAAGACTGGTACCGTCGAAACGAATTCTCGTGGGCTCTTGACGTTTCGGCGGTAGGTGCGTCGCTCCTCGAGATTAAGCCGGAGTGGAAGCTGCACCCTGATGGCAGCCTCTCAGCCAAACAGAAGTACGGCACATCTCACACTTTCGTTCTTGGTGCTCCGTGGCGACGAAAAGGTGATCGTGAAGAAAGACTGATCAGCATCGAAGCATTCCTGCGCGGCTCCGCGCACCAAAAAATTCCAAGCACACACGGCCACCGCGACTGAGAGCGCATGCGGAGAGACAGCGCTATCTCGCTTCCATCTTCCAGATATAGGCGACTGCCACGTGATTCATATAGTCCTCGATACGAACATTCATATCCGGCTAGAGAAGGAACTGGCGACGCGTTCGAGACTCGCCGACCTAATCACATCTGGATCAATCAGGGTCCTCATGCCACGCGTTGTGGCCGAAGAACTTAGGCTTAAAACGGGTGCGCTGCCGGACCTCCTCCCTGTACAGCACGTTGGTCAAGCCGTCGCCCGAATGGGAATGATGCGCTGCGGTGACAGTCTTGGAGCGGGAGCTATGTACGATGCGCATCTCGGCAACGGCGGAGATAAGCACCGGGCCGACGCACTGATCGCTGACGTCGCCAGTTACGCAAATTGGTTCGTGTCGGACGACAGACGTTGCCTCAATGCCTTCCGCCGGAATATCACGATCACTGCCTGCACTTGCCTCACGTACAACGACTTCTGTGAGGAATTGGCCAAATTGGTGAAGCTGGGCCACCGCACCTAACAACAGGATTCGCCCAATTTGCGGTGAACTCTGCCGGATGAGATCGGCGAGGAATTCGGGCAGCAGCGCACGGTATCGACGCGGGAAAGTCCGTGACCAACTGCAGCGGTACCTAAACGATGCAATCGCTCGGTGCGCTCGCGAGGCCATGCTCGTAGGAAACTTGATAGCTAAACATGGCCCTGAATCTAGGCGGGTTGCAGTGCGACCGAGTTTGCGCAACCGTCGTCCGGCTGGTTTGTCTCGATGATCACATTGCCGGGAGATTGCCAACGACTCACTATACCGGAGAAGCCCCAGTAGAATGGCGTGCATTGAACAGGAGAGCACGGCGCGGAAACTCGTTTCGTTGATTTTGCTGGCTGCGTCGGCAATGGCATTTTTCCCAACTACCGCGGAGGCTCACCCGCGTGTCATCTGCAGGCGCGTCTGGCATCGGGGACATCTGGTTCGCCGCTGTCGGCAGATGCCGCCACCCCGCCATCATCGACCGCCGGTTCGCCATCCAACCTATGTTTGACCTGCGGGGAAACGGACGTAACAACAGGGGCATTTCCGCGACGAAATTCTGGTTGGATACCGAGTCCGGCTACAACTTCCATGACTGCACGTCGTGTTCGCGAATGCGGCGGTCCTAAACCATCAATATCCCGGCAGTGTCGGATCGGCGACGCTCAAGGTGGACTCCAGGCCTAGCTTAGGATCGCCAAGCACCTGGAAACGCCTAAACGAGCATATTTTGCTTAAAAAATGAGCATCGCAACCCGATTTCCCACGGCGGAACGGCCGGAAACCACACTTGCTGCACCGCAGCATTTATTCTAATTCGTTCGAACCAGAAAATCCGGGCCATAACGCCCCGCACAGTCTCACTCTCACCCAGCCCTTCACCGGGGGATTCCAAGCCGTTGACGGACCGGGAAACGGGCCGGAAGACGATTTCTGGAGGGCGGGAGCGTCGCAGGATGCACTGGGATCATCGCATCGGTAAAATTTACCCATCCGTGATGAATTGATCCGGCTCTTTTATCGCTCCAACGCGATTTGTGTTACATTTTCACCGGCAGATGGCAATTTGACAGTCAGTTTTATCGAATTTCTGGAAAAAACACGTTTTTGTCGTCACTGCCTCATCGTGGCCTGCACGAGTTTTTATTGTCACACGGCTAGTGCCTTGAACTGCACCGGCGACCTCCCTTGTAGCACCGCGTTTTCCTGAACCACACCCGAAGCAAGCCTCGCGGTTCAGCTCTTCTCCCCCTCTGGCCTTTGATAGCGGATATTTCATCCAGAGAGGATGCTCGATATAAAAAATTAAGGATACCTACGAATGAATCACGCCGCCCTGTCTTGCCCGTTGTTCCCGCTTGGACGCGTTATGGCCACTCCCGGCGCAATTGAAGTCATGTCCCGTACTGGAACGAACGCCCTTTCACTGCTTCGGCGGCATCAGTGCGGGGATTGGGGAGCCGTTTGTGATGCAGACAAAAGAGCCAATGACGCCGCCCTCACTAATGGCACGCGAATTCTCTCCGCGTATGCCGTTGGAGCCCGACAGGAGAAATTGTGGCTAATTTCCGAGGCGGACCGCTCAGCCACAACGACTTTTTGCCCGAATGAATACTAAGGATACCTTAAGTGATCGTGCATAAACTGCTCTCCACTCGCTCCGATCTTTACGTATCACAGGGTCAAATTTCCGGCGGATGCGCCACCCACGCAGCGGCGGCGGCACTAACCATCCTCGGCATCATCAACAACCCCAGCCAGATATCGGCCCGCCGATGCGAGCCAAACGCAAGACGGTTCTGGCAGCAGATGAAAGACGTATACGCAGACGGACTGAGTCTTGTAGAGCTTTCCGAGCGGCTGGACGCACTGGACTTCGGGCTGAAGATTACACATCTCGCGGGCGCTCATCGCCGGATGTTGGATTTTACCCTCGCGGCCGTGCAGGATGGGCACCCCGTGATCCTGAGCTTCGCACAGCTTCACCGTCCCCGACACCATCATGCCGTGCTCGCAAGTGGCATTTCAGGGAGGCTGACCGGTCGGCGGTTCGAGCCCTCGGCGATCCTCATCACAGATTCGTCGGAATCGCACCCCGGCATCGGACCGCACAATGCTCGCCTGGAGTTTTCACCGGACGCGAAACGCGAGCGTACCGACCCGTATGTCACGGCACAGGACAAAGAACGGGTATCGCTGACCGACTGCGTATCCCTGCGGCTGACGGGATCGAAGCGGCCGGACCTCAAGCCGCCGTAGTTACGTCAACCCTCTCCGCCCCGCCTCTGCGCAGCGGCGTTAGTCCGACGCGCACCGATATCTGAACCCCGCTATCTATAAACAAGGAATGAACATGGAAACCAGCAACAGCGCAGTCAATACCACCGCCCCAAAAAGCCGCCTCGGCGCGGTGCTCTGGACGATCATCGCCATTCTGATCTCATTCATGGCGACGGCAGCCAATTTGCCGCAGCACACCCGGCATCTGGCGCTCAAGTTCGTCTTCGTCTGGATTGTGGGCGCACTGCTGGGCGTAGTCGGCGTGCGAATCGGCAATACGCTTCGCCGTGCAGCGAAACCCGACATCATCATCACCAGCGGCGGCTTGCAGGGAATGCTCGGAGCCAAAATTTTCTGGAGCGTTGGGCCACAGACGGTCGGGCTGCTGATCAGCACGGTGGTCGGCTGCAGCACCCTGATGGGCTGGCTTGCCTGATCCACCCGATTCGCGCTCCGTCAACCGCATCTGTCATGCCGGTTGACGGTCGCGCGATGACCAACGGGCAGATAACGGAAAACGGGTCTAGCGGAACCGGGAGCGTTTGATTTCGGGCGGCGTCGCCGCATTTGCGCGGCGCTCGCCGGTCGGCGCAAGCGACACGCCGCCTAGCGGCTCGAACAGTTCAGCCAGCGTCAAGTTCAGCGCATAGCAGATGTTCGCCAGCGTCTCGATGGACGGATTCGCGACACCCCGCTCGATCGACGAGATATAGGTGCGGTCGACGTGCGCTTCGAACGCCAGCGTTTCCTGCGATTTCTCTACTTCGTGCCGACGCTGCTTGATACGTGCGCCCAGCGCAATGGAGATCGGGGCGGGTTTGGTGGGCGCAGAGGTGAATCGTTTGACGGTCATGGTGGGCAGCATGCCCACCTGTCGACTGATTAACGACGCTGTAAACACGACAGTTAAAGTCGCGTTTACTCTACAATTCAATTTCAACTGATCCATATCGCCCTCCCTTGCTGACTGTGCCTATCCGGACACGGGGGTTCGTTACGCCTTTCTTTGTCGAGTAAACACTACAAATCGGAACGGGCTCGCGAACGCATCCGAGCGGTTTCTTGCCGTTCGGCCGCCTCGCGTACCCGCACAACCATGACCAGAACACTCCCCGTCGTCGCCGTAGCAACCGCAAGATCACACACCTACCGTCCCGATATTGATGGCCTGCGTGCGCTTGCTGTCCTTGCAGTCGTCATCTTTCACGCTTTTCCTGCCGCATTGCCGGGTGGCTTTGCCGGTGTCGACATGTTTTTCGTCATCTCCGGCTATCTGATCACGGGCATCCTGCTCGCCGACATGCAGGCGGGACGGTTTTCGCTCGCGCGGTTCTACGCGCGGCGTATCCGGCGGATATTTCCCGCACTTGTGACCGTGCTGCTCGCAACGTGGGCGATGGGCTGGTTCTGCCTGACTGGCGAGGAATACCGTGAGCTTGGAAAACACGTGCTCGCGGGAGCGGGATTTGTCTCGAACTGGGCGTTCTGGATGGAAGCCGGATATTTCGACCAGACCGCTTCCGCCAAGCCCCTTCTTCATCTCTGGTCGCTCGGCGTCGAGGAGCAGTTCTACATCGTGTGGCCTGTACTGATGTATGTCGCCGTTCGGCTGCATCGGGTCGCGCTGGTCTGCGCCGTGGCCGGATTGCTGTCGTTCGTATCGGCCATCTGGCTGGTCCGCTATCACCCGAGCGCGGCTTTTTACTGGCCGACAAGCCGCATGTGGGAGTTGGCCGCAGGCGCCGGACTTGCAATCGCAGCTTCCGGCCGAGGCGTGGCGCGAAACGACAATGCCCATAGTGCGTCATCCATCGGTCTGTTGCTGTGCGCGGTTTCGTTTATCGTGCTGAATTCCCGGTTGCCCTTTCCGGGATGGTTTGCGGTACCGCCAGTGCTAGGCGCGGTAGCGTTGATTGCAGCGGGTCCGAGAGGGGTGACGAACCGGCTGCTGCTCGGCAATCCGGTCGCGGTGTGGTTTGGAAAAATCAGCTACGCGCTGTACCTGTGGCACTGGCCGCTGCTATCGCTCTGTTTCATCGTCGCGGGCGCTGAACCGCCAGTGGGGGTGCGGGCTGGCATTATCGTCGTAAGCATCGTATTGGCGTGGCTGACAACCGTGATCGTTGAACGGCCAATTCGCCTAGGGCCGCAGGTCCGGTGGAAACTGGTTGCGCCGTGCGTGCTGATGCTCGGCGTCGCGTATCTCGGCGGCATGACGTATGTTCGCGGCGGATTCGGGTTCCGGAAGGGGTACAGCCCGGATGCGGATGTCACCACGGCGACGCTGGGCGCTGGTCACGAATTCGTCAATCTCACGTGCAGCGTGTCGCCTGCCGATCGGGACCTATTCCAGTTCTGTGCGACGGACAAACGGGCACCATCCCATTTCGCGGTGTGGGGCGACAGCAAGGCCGATGCGCTGTACTGGGGGCTGGTACGTAAGTCAACGCCCGGCATGAGTTGGACGCTGGTTGCGCGCGCAAGCTGTCCGCCGATGGCTGGCGTCCATGAAATCAAAGCGAATGCGGCGGACGACGGGGAGGAGTGCCCCGAGGCGAATAAGGCAGCGTTGCGCATGCTGCTCGGCAATCCGGCGTTGACGACTATCGTGCTGGTTGCGGC
>NZ_FNCJ01000030.1 GCF_900100735.1 Paraburkholderia phenazinium
CCTGCGCGGCAATATCGCGCCCGACGGTGCGGTGATCAAGCCGGGTGCAGCCGATCCGAAGCTGCATGTGCATACCGGCCGCGCCGTAGTGTTCAAGGACTACAACGACATGGCCGCGCGCATCGACGACGACGCGCTCGATATCGACGAAACCTGTGTGATCGTGCTGCAGCACGCGGGTCCGGTAGGCGCGCCGGGCATGCCGGAGTGGGGCCAGTTGCCGATCCCGAAGAAGCTGCTGCAAAAGGGCGTGCGCGACATGCTGCGCATCTCCGACGCGCGCATGAGCGGCACGAGCTACGGCGCATGCGTACTGCACGTGGCGCCGGAATCGTTTATCGGCGGACCGTTTGCGCTGGTGCAGGACGGCGACCTGATCGAGCTGGACGTGCCGCAGCGCAGGCTGAACGTGCTGGTATCGGATGAAGAACTGGCGCGCCGCAAGGCGGCGTGGGTGGAACCTCAGCCGCGCTTCACGCGAGGCTACGGCGCGATGCATCAGGTGCATGTGATGCAGGCCAACAAGGGTTGCGACTTCGACTTCCTGCAGCGCGATGGCGCGAGCGGCGCCAGTAGCTGCAGCAGCGGCAGCGAGCCCGAGATTCACTGAGTTTAGCTGTGCGGCCGTTCGAAGCTGGGTGCTTCGAACAGCCGTAATCGCCTCGAAAGGCATCCGGGACAAGCAGGTTTTCGAATTACGTTTTTTGGTAGTCAGGCCGCGCGCAGGAGACCAGGCGGCGAAGCATACGATAAGGACTACATATCGTGCCGGTCGGCGGATTGGCGGATGTGTGGCGACGAGAGTGATTACTGGGTGCCGGACGGTGGCCAGGCAATTTCATGCGGCATAACGTGCCGCCATAATTCCAACGACGTGAAAGGATGATCTGATGAAAAAGAGTTACAAAGAAGCCAGGCTAGCCGTCGCCGGCATGGCAGCTATGCTCGCTACGGGCGGAGCGTTTGCGCAGAGCAGCGTGACCCTCTACGGGGTGATCGATACCGGAGTCGGTTATCTGAGCAGCCAGGCGCCCTCGACCGGCGCGACCAAGGGCGGCCAATCGGTGGTCAAGATGCTCGAAGGCGTCTGGGGCGGCGAGCGCTTCGGCTTCAAGGGGAGCGAAGATCTGGGCGGCGGCACGAAGGCGATCTTCCAGCTCGAAGAAGGTTTCAACACCGACACCGGCGCAGAGAGCAAGTCCGGCCTGATGTTCAGCCGCGCTTCGTGGGTCGGCCTGACCAATGCGAGCTACGGTACGTTCACCGCAGGTCGCCAGTACACCCCTTACTACAACATGCTCGCGCAGTACGGCCCGACCCCGTGGCTGACCGGCGCCCTCGGCGCCCATCCGGGCGACCTCGACGCACTCGACACCGACTACCGCGTCAACAATTCGCTCATGTACACCTCGCCGACCTTTGGCGGTCTTAAGCTGAGCGGCATGTACGCACTGGGCGGCGTGGCCGGCAGCTTCAACGCCGGTTCGACCTGGAGCGTGGGTGCACAGTATCTGGCGGGTGCGGCGGGCATCGGCGTCGGCTTCGCACGCTTCAACAACGCGACGAGCGGCGGCGGCGCCTGGAGCTCCAGCTCGACGGCCTACTCGGGCACGGGTGAGCAGGGCGAGTCGAGTATCACGAACGGCTATCAGAATGCGGCGGCACAGCAGCGCTTCGCCGTGACCGGTGGTTATCAGTTCAGCCCGCAATGGGATGTCTCGGCGTCGTACTCGAACGTGCAGTACATTGCCGGTCCCAATTCCGGCTTCTCGACGACGGCGATCTTCAATACCGGCGGCGCGGTGCTGCACTATCGTCCGGCCGTGTCGTGGGACTTCGCTGCGGGTTACAGCTACACGCGCGCCACCCAGGCAAATGGCGTTCAGGATGCTGCGACCTACCAGCAGATCAACCTGACCGAACTCTATAACCTGTCCAAGCGTACCCGTATCTACGTGCTGGAAGCATTCCAGCGCGCCAACGGCCAGACTATCAACGGCGGCAAGGTTGTCAACGCAACCGCAGGCATCGCCGAGCAATCGGCCGCGTCGTGCCGCAGCCAGTTCGCGGCGACCATAGGTATCAACCACCAGTTCTAATGCGGTAGCAGGTTGAGGGTGGCGGCATCGGATGTCGCTGTCACCCTTGCATCAAGTCTTACTGGTTCCTGTCAATTGTTAAGCATAACTTACGTTGTGCTTGGTAATAGATCTTCCGAATGGGCCAGGAGGAAGTTGTAGTTGCCGGGTCTGGATCCTTGCCAGGCGTGGCGCCTGGAGCGAGACCCGTGAAAAAAAAGCCTGTGCCCGCTGATAGCGCGAGTGCCAATTCGTCCGCCGGCAAATCCGCGGCGCTGCCCGTGGTGGCGGGAAACTTCCGTGCCCCGGCCGCGACGCCGACCCAGCAGGGCGGCAACGGCATTCGCTTCGACTTCAACGACGGTTGCCGGATCGCGTTGCCGGAGGGCGACTGGCATGTGCGTTTGAGCGATGCGCAGACCAACAACACGTTGTTTGAGACGCAGATCAAGGCGGGCGTCGTCGCAAGCAGCAAGAAGTATTTTGTGCCGTTTCAAATCGAAATTCGCTCGGGCGATCAGGAGGTCTTGCGGCACCGCTTCGACTGCAGCGGGCAGAACGTTCTGATCCAGTTTCCAGTGGGCACGCTGGGCGATCTGATTGCCTGGTTCCCTTACGCCGTCAAGTTCGGCGAACAACATGGTTGCCGGCTTACCTGTGCGATGGGCGCGACCCTGATTGCGCTGTTCAGGAACCTGTACCCATCGATCCGGTTCATGACACCCGAAGAGATCGATCCCGACGAGTACTACGCCACCTACAACATCGGCCTGTACTTCGACGATGAGTCGAACGTGCGCCAACCCAGCGATTTCCGCCTGGTGGGTTTGCACCGCACCGCCGGCTATATCCTTGGCGTCGATCCTGAGGAGGCGCCTCCCGGCATCGAGATTCCGGACGATACCCGGCCGATTGCCGAAAAATACGTGTGCATCGCCGCGCAGAGTACGACCCAGTGCAAGTACTGGAACAACCCGTCGGGCTGGCGCGAGCTGGTGCAGTTTCTGAAAGACCACGGCTACCGGGTGATCTGCGTGGACCAGAAGGCCACGCATGGCACCGGCATGGTCTGGAATCACATCCCATACGGCGCTGAAGACCACACCGGTGACCGGCCTCTCGCCGAGCGCGCGCGCTGGCTCAAACATGCGGAATTCTTCGTGGGCTTGAGCAGCGGCCTGTCGTGGCTGGCATGGGCGGTCGGCACGCCGGTCGTCATGATCAGCGGCTTTACCCACCCCACCAACGAGTTTCATACGCCCTACCGCGTCATCAATTACCACACCTGCAATAGCTGCTGGAACGACGTGCGCGTGAAATTCGACCACAAGGATTTCCTGTGGTGCCCGCGTCATGCGGGTACACCGCGTCAGTTCGAATGCACCCGGCTGATTACGACTGAGCAGGTCAAGAATGTGATTCGCCGCATACCGGTGTTTGCCGCATAGCGGGACAGCGGTTGCGCGCAGTGCGAGTTCAAAAAAACACGATAAAGCACATCAGGGAGGCATAAGAATGAGAAGCTTGACTTGCCGTAGAAAATACGGAGTCCGTTATTTCGGCAGAAAGAGGATTGGCCTGTCGCGCCTCGTGCGGCTGCTGATGGGCGTCGCGCTATTACAAACGGTCGCGATGCCGGTGCATGCGCAGACGTCGGTGGCCTCGGGGGTGACGTCCACAGGGGTGGCGGTTACCGCGGGCGATAACCAGACCGTCGATGGCGGCGGCCTCGCGATCAGTTCGTTTGTTTCATCCGGCGGCACGCAGATCGTCTCGTCGGGTGGCGTGGCGAGCAGTTCGGTCGTGTCGTCGGGTGGTACCCAGTTTGTGTCGTCCGGTGGGGTGGCGTACGGCGCGACACTACTGGCCACCTCGGCCAACCAGACGGTTTCCGCAGGCGGGGTGGCCAGCAATACAGTCGTGTCCGGCGGCAAGCAAGCGGTATCCAGTGGCGGTGCTGCGTATGGCACGGTGGTGAGCTCCGGCGGCTCGCTTTATGTGAGCTCGGGCGGTACGGCCATCTCCGCAGGTGTGCTCGCGGGCGGCAAGATCGTCGTGGGCAGCACGTCCGGTGGCGGCGTGACCAGCAATACGACGGTGCAATCTGGTGGCCAGGAGGTCCTGTCGTCTGGCGGTGTGGCTTCTGCTACGGAGGTGATGTCGGGTGGCTCGCTGGTGATGTCCGGTGCGGGGAGCAGCTATGCGACCACGGTTTTTGCCGGCGGCACCGAGAAGGTGGCAAGCGGCGGCACGGCGGTCGATACCGTGTTGAGCGGCGGTACCTTGGGATTGGCGTTGTCGGGCGTCGCCAGCGGCACGACGGTCGGCGGAGGCGTGAACTCCGGCGGCACCGCAGTGACCGGGCAGTTGAACGTGTCGGCATCGGCCGGCAGCGCTGGCTCCGCGCTCAATACGACAGTGATCAGCGGTGGCAGCGTGCAGGTGATATCGGGCGCCTTCGTTAGCGGCACGGTAGTGAATAGCGGCGGTAGCGTGTCTCTTCAATGGGGTGTGGCAAGCGGCACGACCGTCAACAGCGGCGGGATCCAGACCGTGTGGGACGAGACCAGCACCGCATCGGCCGGCACTTCGCTGGCGACGGTGGTCAACAGCGGCGGTCTCGAAGTGGTGTCGTCGGGCGGCAGTGCGGTCGGCACGAACCTGAGCGGCGGCACGCAGAGTGTGAGTCTGGGCGGCTCGGCCATCAGTGCGGCCGTCGACGCCGGCGGTGTGCAACAGGTCGCGGCCGGTGGGGCCGTGGCGGCGACCTCGGTGAACGCAGGTGGCAGCGAGGTGCTGTCGTCGGGAGGGGTGGCAAACGGCACGACGGTTAACGGCAGCGGCACGCAAAACGTGCTGTCGGGCGGTGTGGCTAGCGGCACGGTGGTCACGAGCGGTGGCGAATTGAGCGTGCAGGCGGGCGGCAGCGCCACCGGCGTGGTGCAGAGCGCGGGTGCGGCGCTGGTGGCCAATACGGCGGACACGGTCTCGGGCTCCTATGTATCGTCGGGATCGACCGCCACGTTCTCGATTTCGAACAATACGGCATCGAACGTCGTGGCTGAAGACGGCGGCAACCTGGCGGTGCTGGCCGGTGGCTCGTCGTTTGACACGCTTGTGAACAGCGGCGGCAGCGAAGTGGTGTCGTCGGGTGGTGTGGCGAGTGGCACGACGATCAATAGCAGTGGCGCGCAGGACATTCTGTCGGGTGGCTCGGCCATCGGTGCGACCGTCAACAACGGCGGTGCGCAGAATGTGGCGCGTCTTGGCACGGCTCTCGACACGTTGGTCAATAGCGGCGGCAGCGTAGTCGTGTCGTCGGGTGGTGCGGCAAGCGGCACCGTGCTCAGCAGTGGCGGCGCGTTGAACGTGCAGGCCGGCGGCAGCGCGACGGGCGTACTGCAGAGCGCCGGGGCGGCAGTCGATGTCAATACCTCGGCGACGCTGTCCGGCACTTACGTGTCGGGGGCGTCGTCCAGCACTGACTCGATTGCGAACAATACCGCGTCCAACGTGGTGCTCGAAAACGGCGGCAACCTGTCCGTGCTCGACGGCGGCACGTCGCTCAATACGGTGGTCAACAGCGGCGGCAGCGAAGTGGTGTCGTCGGGCGGCGTGGCAAGCGGCGCGACCATCAACAGCAGCGGCACGCAAGCGATTCTGAGCGGCGGCCTCGCCGTCAGCGCAACCGTCAACAACGGCGGCACGCAAAGTGTCGCTAACGGTGCGGTGGCGAGCGGCACGGTGGTGAACGCCGGCGGTACGCAGAACGTGAACTCGGGTGGTTCGGCTGTCGGTGGCGCCATCAACAGCGGTGGTCAGCAAAACGTGGCCAACGGCGGCACGGCGATCGGCACCGCGGTGAATAGCGGCGGCACGCAAAACGTCGCGAGCGGCGGCACAGTAACCAGCGGCGTGGTGAATGCCGGTGGGACGCAGAACGTCACCTCGGGTGCAACGGTCAGCGACGTCGTGCTCGACGGCACCGAGAACACCTTGTTGCCTCCGGCGGTTCTGCCGAATCAATCGGGCGGCGCCGTGCAGGACGTTTCGAGTGGCAGCAACGTGAGCGGCACCGTGGTGAATAGCGGCGGCACTCAGGTGGTGTCCTCCGGCGGCGTGGCGGGCGGGACGCTGGTCAACAGCGGCGGTGTGCTGAACGTGCAGACTGGCGGCAGTGCGACGGGCGTGGTGCAGAGCGCTGGTGCCGCATTGATTGCGAACACGGCGGAGACGCTGTCGGGCACCTATGTGTCGTCATCGGGTTCGACCAGCAATGCGTTCTCGATTTTGGATAACCTGGCCTCCGCGGTGGTGGTGGAAGACGGCGGCAGCCTGTCGGTGCTTTCGGGAGGTTCGTCGCTACGTACGGTCGTGAACAGCGGCGGCAGCGAAGTGGTGTCGTCAGGCGGTGTCGCGACCAGCACGACGATCAACACGAGCGGCGCCCAGAACGTGATGTCCGGTGGCCTTGCGCTCAGCGCGACCGTCAACTGCGGCGGCACGCAAACCTTGCTAGGCGGTGTGGCGAGTAGCACCACGATCAACAGCAGCGGAACACAGAGCGTGCTGTCCGGCGCTTCGGCGTTCGGCGCGACCGTCAACCATGGCGGCACGCAAAGCGTGTCGAGCGGCGGGGTGTCGATCAACACGGTGGTCAGCAGCGGCGGCATCGAGGTGGTGTCGTCGGGCGGTGTGGCGAGCG
Organism: Paraburkholderia phenazinium; assembly: GCF_900100735.1. Classification (GTDB taxonomy): domain Bacteria; phylum Pseudomonadota; class Gammaproteobacteria; order Burkholderiales; family Burkholderiaceae; genus Paraburkholderia; species Paraburkholderia phenazinia. The sequence goes on from NZ_FNCJ01000030.1 coordinate 6,784, forward strand.
CGACCACCGTCAATAACAGCGGCACGCAAAGCGTTTTGTCGGGCGGTTCGGCGGTCAGCGCGACTGTCAACGGCGGCGGCCTGCAAGCGGTGGCGAGCGGCGGCACTGCGCTCGACACGCTGGTGAGCAGCGGCGGCACGCAGAACGTCAGCGCAGGCGGCGTCGTCAGCGGCACGACGATCCAGGTCGGTGGAATGCAGAACGTCCAGTCGGCGACGGTGACTGGTTCGGTGGTGAGCAGCGGCGGCTCGCAGACCGTCGCGAACGGCGCACTGGCGCTGGGCAGCATAGTCAGCAGCGGCGGTAACCAGACCGTCTCGTCGGGTGGTGTCGCTAGCGCCACGACGATCGATGCCAGCGGCACGCAAACGGTCGCGAATGGCGGCGTGGCAACCGGCAGCGTCATCAACAGCGGCGGCAGCCAGAATGTCTCCTCGGGCGGCGTGGCGAGCGCCACGACGATCAACGCAAGCGGCACGCAAACCGTGACGAACGGCGGCATCGCAACCGGCGGCGTGGTGAACAGCGGCGGCAGCCAGGTGGTGTCCTCAGGTGGGGTGGCGAGCGCGGCGACTATCAACAGCGGTGGCAGCCAGAGCATCGTCTCGGGTGGCACGGCGAACCAGACGACGGTGGGTAGCGGTGGCTCGCAACTGGTGCTGGCGGGCGGGGTCTCCAACGACGCGATGGTGAACAGCGGCGGCTACCAGTACATCGACGGTGTCGTCGAAGGCTATGCCTACAACGCCACGGTCAATAGCGGCGGCGTGCAGGAGGTCGCCACCGGCGGCACGGCACAAGGCACGCTGGTGGCGGGCGGTACCCAGCAGGTCGACTCCGGCGGCCTCGCGACCAGTACCACCGTGAATAACGGCGGGGTGCAGGATATTCTCGCGGGCGGTTCGGCTACGGGGACCACGGTGTCCTCGGGTACGGTGATCGTCGACGGTACGGCCAGCAACCTCACGGTAGGCTCCGGTGCGGTCGTCACCGGCACCGGCACGGTCATGCCGGGTCTGACGATGACGAGCGGCAGCACGCTTGTGCAGAACACGCTGGGCGCCGGCTTGCACGTGAGCGGCACATTGAGCCTCGAGAGCGGCTCCACGTACAACGTGACGCTGAGCCCAGGCGGCACGAGCGGCACCGCTGCCGTCACAGGCAACCTGACGATCGGCTCGGGCGCGGCGCTGACGCTGACCTCGCTAAGCGGGACTTATTCCGTCGGGACTACGTACACGGTGCTGACGTATACGGGTTTGCAGACTGGTGCGTTCGGCACAGTGACTTCGAACTTCGCTTACCTGACGCCCGGCGTCGCTTATTCAAGCGGGGTTGTCACGGTCACGCTGAATGCACCCAGCACAACGGGTACCTCGGGCACGACGACAACCACGGGCTCGGGTACAACGGCGACGACGACAACCACGACCAATGGCTCCGGCAATACGTTCAGCTTTGCCCTGGCGGGAGACTCGCTTAACCAGAACAACGTGGCGAGCGCATTGACGGCGAACTACGGCAAGGGCGGTAGCGCCGTGACGAACGCGCTGCTCGTGACGACCGTGGCGCAGGCCTATAGCGCCTTGGATGAACTGTCGGGCGTCGACGCCGTGCCGTTCCGGCAGATTGCCGAGGCGCGCACCGGCCAGGCGCAAGACACGGTTGCGCAGCATCTGGCGAGCCTCGACCCGGCCACCCAGCATGGTCTGTGGGTGAGCGCTGCGTATCAGCAGACCTCGGTCGACGGCGACGCTGCGCTGGGCAGTAGTCCATACGACGATCATTCGACTGCCGTGACGCTCGGCTACGACCAGCGCTTGACGCAGACCGTGCGCGCCGGCGCCGCGTTGATGTTCAACAACGACAACGTGGACTTCTCCAATGACGGGGCCAGCGCCCGCACCGACGGCGTACTGGCCGAACTGTACGGCTCCTGGACGCCTGCCGGCAGTCCGCTGTACGCCACCGGGATCGCCGGACTGGGGTACTGGAATAACCGGCTCTCGCGCCAGGTGAGCGTCGGCGCGGTGTCGAACCAGGACAGCAGCACCTTCAATACCTCGAGCCTGGCGCTGTATGGCGAAGCCGGCCTGAAGCTCGCGTTCGCGGTGGGGACCGTGCAACCGTACGCCGCGCTGAGCACCGGCCACTACGCGCAGCAGGGCGCGACCGAGGGCGGCGGCGTGACCGCGCTGACCTACGCCTCGGCGAACACCAACGCGCTCTCGAGCATCCTCGGCGCGCGCTTCCTGAAGCAGGGCATGTGGCTGTTCGGCCATGCCCTCGATCTGCAGGCGGACATCTCGTGGGAGCACCGCCTGACGGGCGCGGATCAATCGCTCACCGCTGCACTTGCCGATGCCCCGCAAGAGAGCTGGCAGGTGTTCGGCACGCCGTCGGACCGTAACGCCGCGAAGCTCCAGATCGGCGCCGACTGGCAAGTTGCTTCGCGCACCAAAGTGTTCGCCAGGCTGGGGGCCGAGTACGGCACGAATACCCATGACTACGGCGGCGAACTGGGCGCGCAGTGGAAGTGGTAAGTCTGCGCCGCGCGGGCAAGCCAGATCTTCTGGCTTGCCCCGGGACAAGAACACACATTGTTGAAGGGAGACAAAATTGATCAGGTATTCAAACCAGTTTTGCGCCGCCGGCCTTTGGGTCGCGCTTCTAGCCGGGTTGCTGGCCGGATGTGGCGGAGGCGGATCTTCGGGTTCGACAGGAGGCTCGGGCGCGGCGTACACGGTGCCGGCGAGCGGGTCTTCGAGCACAGGCACGAGCACCCCTGCGAGCACGCCAGCGGCGAGTACGCCGGCGGCGACCACCACCACGGCCTATCAGGTCGGCACGACGACGACCGATCCGAACCTGCCGGCCGCGCCGACCATGCCCACCTTGCCGCCGGCCAATGCGGCGTGCCAGCTAACGGCCAATTACGCGGCGCAGAGCAATGGTCTGTTGCCCACCACCACCGAGGCGACGGCCGGCTCGACCGCACCGGACACGGCCCGTATCCAGGCGGCGCTGTATGCGTGTGCGAACGCGGCCAATGCCTACACGGCCACCAACACGCTGAGCAGCAACGGCGTGGTCGAGTTGAGTGCGAACGGCGCCAACAATGCCTTTCTGACAGGACCGCTGTCGATGCCCGGCGGCGTGACGCTGGTGATCGACTCAGGCGTGACGCTGTTCGCCTCGCGCGACCCGACCCAGTACGAATCCGGCACCACAGGTGCTTCGACGGCGAACCTGCCTGGGACGCCCAACGCTGGACAGACCGGCGCGACGACTAGCGCCATTGCTGGCAACGGTACCTACTATTGCGGCCAGATCTATCCGAACGACGATGGTTGCAAGCCGTTGATCAGCAACGTGGTGTATAGCGGCTCGGCGAAAATCTATACGAGCAACAACGCGATCATGGGTCCGGGGACAATCGACGGCCAGGGCGGCCAGCCGCTCTACACGACGGCGGCGAATCTCGCGGCAGCCGGTGCGCCGCCGCTGATCAAGCGCCCGGACGGGACCAACATGAGCTGGTGGGATCTCGGCTGGGAAGGCAATGAGGCGCTGTCCGGCGAAGACGAGAACAATCCGCGTCTGATCGAACCGCTCTACGGCTACAACTTCACGCTGTTCAACCTGACGCTGCAGAACGCGCCCAAATTCCACATCACGCCGACCGGCATCAACGGTTTCACCGCGTGGAACGTGAAGATTTTCACGCCGACTGCGGTCTATCAGACGATGACCAATTACTGGGGAGCGCCGTACAGCTACGCCTCGATCAAGAACACCGACGGGATCGATCCGGGCAGCAAGAGCCCGACGACTTCGGCCACCCCCGCGTCGCCCGCGCTACCCGGCGGCTATAGCGGCTCGGCAGGCAGTTTTACCGGCGATATCAGCAACGTCCTCGTGGCCTATTCGTACATCAGCGACAGCGACGACAACATGGCGATCAAGGGCGAATCCAGTATCGCCGACGGCCGCGTCTACAACATCACGGTTGCCCACAATCACTTCTTTTATGGGCACGGCATGTCGATCGGCAGCCAGACGTCGGGGCTGGACGGCAATCCGGCCAATTTGGCCAGCGCCGATCCGGGTGTGGTTGCGAATACCACGCCGCTGCTCGTGCAGGGGCAACTCGTCTATCCGAGCGTGTCGAATGTCAATGTGTACGACCTGTCGATGAACTACACCGACAACGGCGTGCGGATCAAGACCAACTGGAGCGAAGGCGGTCTGGTGTCCAACGCCAACTACACGAACCTTTGCATGCAGGGCAATCCGAGCCCCAATACGCTCGACTCCACGCCGCAGGCGGCCATCATCATCACGCCGTACTACACGGCTACCGGGAACGCAGGCTTGTATCCGAGCTACCAGAACATCACCATCAATGGTTTGCACGAACTCACCGCGGCGAGCTGGACGTTCCAGGGCTTCAACTCGGCGAGTCCGAACCTGCAAGGCTGGCCGACCGGCAGCGTTGCGGTACCCAGCCCGGCGGTGGTGAATCCCTTGGGCCTCACGCTGAATAACGTGGTGGCCGACGTGGCGCCGCTTTCGGTCACATCGAGCGACGCCAGCATTACGCTCGGCAACAACGTGAATGTGCCGCTGGTGACGTCGACCACCAACAATGTCATCGCGGCGAGTAACACCGCTATTGCAGCCGCTCCGACAGTGGACTGCAGCAAAGCGTTTGTGCCGTTCCCGGGCCAGACCTTCCCATGACGAACGCCAGCGATCGATGAGCGCCTCTTCCCAAACCAACGGGGCCGGCCAGCCGCAGCCCGCTGGCCCCCCGGCCGGCGGCCCCGCCGCTGGGCCGGGTCAAGCCCCTTTCGTCAAGCTCGGCGAGCCGCTCTTCGAGGGGCCGGCGGGGATTCGCTACGACTTCAACTACGGCTGCCGCGTCAAGGTGAGCGGGGCGGGTTGGCGCGTGCGTTTGCTGGATCGCAACGCGGACGTGGTGCTGTACGACGAGGAAGTTGCCGACGCAACGGTGTGCAGCACCAGCCGTTACTACGTCAATTTCCGCATCGAAGTGCTGCGCGACGGCAAACTGGTGTTCGAGCACGATCAGGATCTGTACGGCAGAAAGGTGTTTGCGCGCTTGCCGGTCTCGACGATTGGCGACGTGATTGCCTGGTTTCCGTATGTGGATGAGTTTCGCAAGCGGCATCAGTGCGAGATGTACGTGTCGATGGGCGAGGCGCTCTGGTCGCTCTTCGAAGACGCTTACCCGCATTTGCACTATGTTCACCCCGAGGACGAGGATGCCGGCGCGTACGGCTTCTACGCCAGCTATTTTCTCGGCATCTTCTTTCCGAGCAGCGACCGAACGCACCAGCCCACGGACTATCGGGTGAGCGGCCTGCAACGCACCATTGCCTGGCTGCTCGGCCTGCCGGCGCAGGAGTGCCGGCCGCGGATCGGCGTTCGGGATACCCGCAGGCGAATCGCGGAGCCCTATGTCTGCATCGCGGCGCAGGCGTCGTCGCAATGCAAGCACTGGAACAATCCGACCGGGTGGTACGAGACGGTCCGGTATCTGAAGGCGCAGGGGTACCGGGTGCTCTGCATCGATCGCGACGCGTTGACCGGCCAAGGTCTGCAATGGAACCACATTCCCTACGGCGCGGAGGACTTCACCGGCGATCTGCCGCTCCAGGAACGCGCCAGCCTGCTGCTGCATGCTGAGTTCTTCGTCGGCCTGTCGAGCGGCCTGTCGTGGCTCGCATGGGCGCTCGGCAAGCCGGTCGTGATGATCAGCGGATTCACGCATCCGCAGAACGAGTTCGGGACGCCGTACCGGGTCATCAACTTTCATGCTTGCAACAGCTGCTGGAACGACACGAGCGTCGAATTCGACAACACGGACTATCTGTGGTGCCCGCGCCATGCCGGCACCGAGCGGCAATTCGAATGTTCGCGCCTGATCGCACCGGGGCAGGTCGTCAAGACGATTGCGCGGGTGATCGACGATGTGAAGCATGACCCGCGCCCTTAGGCCCGGCTCGACGGCGGTGACGGGCGGGTAGGGCCTGCCGGGCCCCCGGCCTGAAGACGGGCCCGGCGTTGCTTCAATGTGTAAGACATCGCGCCGGATCGTCTGAACGTCATCAGGCAAATATTGAATGCCAAACGTGGTCGCAGCGACCCCGCCGGGCTTGGCTGGGACGGCCATAAAGCATATTTTCAGCGGCCTTGGCCATCAATTTAGCGTACGGGTATGTCCTAGGCCGCAACACGGGGAGATATCAATACAATCCCATCTTGTCTTACAACATAGCTGATTGCGCTAAGTTGTAAATCAGCAGGGGATAGACCGTAGCGACTGTGCCCATTCGAGTGAAGCAGCTATGCCAGGTCAGCGCCGACAGCCGCAGAGCGATTCAACGTCGGGGATCCGGGACAGGTTCGAATTGCGCCAGACACAGTCGATTGATGATTCATTTTTGAGGAGATCACACGATGAAACAAAATTTCGCCCTGACCGGTGTGTCGATGCTGGTAGCCGCCTCGCTGCTCGCGTTCAGCGCAGGTGCCGCGCAGGCTCGCACCTTCCGTGTCGCCGACGTGCATAGCGACACCTTCCCGACGGTCATGGCCCTGAAGTACATGGGCGACGAACTGGCCAAGGAGACTAACGGCCAGGACACCGTGAAAGTCTTTAGCAACAGCGCTCTGGGTTCGGAAAACGATACGATCGACCAGGTCCGGATCGGCGCGATCGACATGGTGCGTGCCAACGCCGCGGCGTTCAACGACATCGTGCCCGAATCGATGATCCCCTCGCTGCCGTTCCTGTTCCGCGACGTCAACCACTTCCGCAAGGTCATGTATGGCCCGGAAGGCCAGAAGATCCTCGACGCCTTTGCGGCGAAGGGCATGATCGCGCTGACCTTCTACGAGAGCGGCGCGCGTTCGATCTACGCCAAGAAGGCGATTCACTCGCCGGCCGACATGAAGGGCCTCAAGGTGCGCGTGCAACCGTCCGACCTGATGGTTGACGAAATCAAGGCGATGGGCGGCACGCCCACGCCGATGCCGTTCGCGGAAGTCTATACAGGGCTGAAGACGGGTCTGGTCGACGCAGCCGAGAACAACATTCCGTCGTACGTGGAAACCAAGCACTACGAAGTGGCGACGCAGTTCTCCGAAACCGAGCACTCGATGACGCCGGAAGTGCTGGTGTTCTCCAAGAAGGTCTGGGACACCCTGACGCCGCAGGAACAGACGGCGATCCGCAAGGCAGCGGCGGATTCGGTGCCTTACTACGTCAAGTTGTGGACCGCGAAGGAGGCCGAGGGCGTCCAGACCGTGACCAAGGCTGGGGTGACGATCACGCCGGCCGCGCAGATCGACCGTCCCGCTTTCGTCAAGGCGATGCAGCCGGTCTGGGCGAAGTATGAGAAGACGCCCGAGATGAAGCAGATCGTCAACGAGATCGAGGCGGTCCAGTAAGCCGTTCGCACAGCTAGCGCTGCCGGAAACCCTTGTGGAGCAATCTCGGGGTTGTCCGGCGTTCGTCGTTGGCGGCTGCGTTGCGCAATGGTTTGGCGGCGAGTCCGTATGGGCGTGCCGGCAGGTTCGTGGGGCCAGTCACGACTGCCCCGGAATGTACGAGGAAGAGAGAGAGAGATGAACTTCGTGAAACGCCCGCTCAGGGTGCTCGCTCGCGTGGCGACGGCGGTGTCGGCGATTTGCCTCGCCGTGCTGACGGTGCTGGTGATGTACAGCGTGGTGATGCGTTATGTCTTCAATGACGCGCCCGACTATGTCGAACCGATCGGTCTGCTGCTGGTTCTCGTCATCGCGTTCTTCGGCGCCGCCCTGAAAGTACGCGACGGCGGACATATCGGCCTCGATTCGCTGGTCAAGAAGCTGCCGCCGAAAGGTCAGGTCGCGATGGCGGTGTTCCAGCAGGTCTGCGTGGCGGGTTTTTCGATTGCGGTGTGCTTCGGCGCCTGGAATATGGCCACCACCACGCTCGACGACCAGATCCCGATTCTCGGCTTGCCGGAGGCCGTGCGTTACGCGATTCCGTTCGCCGCCAGTGCCTGCACCATTCTCTTCTCAATCGAACATCTATTGGAACTCTTCGCGCGGAAGCGGGCGTGATCAATCATGGAACTTTTGATTCTTACTATCAGTTTTCTCGTCTTCCTCGTGCTGGGGGTTCCCGTTTCGTTTGCATTGGGGCTGTCCTGCATCCTGACTTACCTGCATGAGGGGCTGCCGGCGGCGACGGCGATCCAGTCGATGGTGTCGGGCATCAACGCGTTCTCGTTCCTCGCGGTGCCGTTCTTTATTCTCTCGGGCGAGCTGATGCTGCACGGTGGCATTGCCGACCGCATCCTGCGCTTTGCGCAGGCCACGGTGGGGCATTTCCGCGGCGGACTCGGCATGGCCAACGTGGTCGCCTGTACCCTGTTCGGTGGTGTCTCCGGATCGCCGACCGCCGATACCTCGGCGATGGGCGGCGTGGTGATTCCGTTGATGAAACGCGAAGGGTATAGCGCGGCTTACGCGGTCAACGTCACGACCCACGCTTCGCTAGCGGGTGCGCTGATGCCGACCTCGACCAACATGATCATCTACGCGCTGGCGGCGCAAGGGATCACGGGGATCGTGGCCGGGCAGTCGGTGAGTGGCGTGTCGATCGGAGACCTGCTGTTTTCCGGCCTGATTCCGGTGCTGTGGGTGATGGGCTTCGTGCTGCTCGCCGCATACTGGCAGGCGGTGCGCTACAAGTTCCCGCGCCGCGCCGACGGTTCGTCCGAACTGCCGAAATTCCCCGGCTGGTTCATGGTGGCGAGGACTTTCGTGGGGGCGTTGCCGGGCCTGATGGTTATTCTCATCATCCTGACCTGCGTGGCGAAGGGGATTGCCACCGCAACCGAGGCGGCGGCGATTGCCGTGGCGTACTCGCTGGTGCTGACCTTCGTCGTGTATCGCACGATGACGCTGAAGAAGCTCTCCATGGCGTTGGCCCGTGCGACGCGGACCACGGGCGTGGTGCTGCTGTTGATTGGCGTGTCGAACATGCTGCGTTTCCAGATGGCTTACCTGGAAATTCCCGACGCGATTCAACATCTGCTTGAACATGCAACGACCATCCCCTGGTTGATGCTGCTCTACATCAACATCCTCCAGGTGTTCCTCGGCACGTTCGTCGACATGGCCGCGCACATCCTGATCACCACGCCGCTGTTCCTGCCGATGGCGATGCACTACGGCGTCGGTCCCGTGCAGTTCGGCATCATGATTCTGCTGAACTGCTCGCTGGGTCTCGTGCACCCGCCGATCGGCTCGGTGCAGTTCATTGGCTGCGCGATCGGCGACGTGTCGATCGGGGAGACGACGAAAATCGCCTGGCCGTACTACCTGGCCATTTTCAGCGCGATCAATATCGTCACCTACGTGCCGATGTTTTCGACCTGGTTGCCGAGCCTGATCAACGGCCATCCGGTGTTCTGATCCCGGAGCAACCGGCGCAATGAGGATACGGAACCCGGCTGGCCAGGTTCCGTTTTTTTTGTCCGAGACACTGCGAACACACCATGCTCAACAACATCAAGATCCGTACGGGTTTGACGCTGATCGTTTGCATTTTCGTTGCGTTCCTGATGACGGTGATCGGCGTCGGCTACGGCGCACTCAAGCAGGCGATGAACGGCTTTCAGGACGTGCAGCGCAGTTCGGCCGCGCTGGCGTCGTTGAACGCGAGTTCCGAGAAGTTGCTGCAGGCGCGGCTCGCATTGGGCAGCTTCGAGATCCTCTTTCATGTGGGCAAGCCCACGGACGGTTTGCTCGCGAGTGCTCAAGACATGCTGCGCGAGTCGAACAAGGACTTCCAGATCTACGCGAACGGTCCGTTCTCGAGCGATGCCGAGCGCGAGCTCGCGCAGACCGTGGGTGAGGCTCGCGCGGCTCTCGTCGAGCAGGCGATCGAACCGGAATACAAGGCGCTGATGGACGACGACTTCAGCACCTTTCGCGCGATTCAGGGGGACACGGCGGACCGCAGCTACCAGGTCTACGCCAAAGCGATCGATACGCTCGAGCACCTGCAGTCGGACAGCCAGGGCCGCAGCGGCGAAGCCATGACGCAGCGCTTCAGAATCTCTGTGTTGATGTTTGCGGGCATCGGCGCGGCGGCGATCCTGATTTGCCTGTTTGCACGCGCCATGCTGTCGGCGGCGTTGCTCAAGCCGGTCGAGCGGGCCATCGAGCATTTCGGCCGGATTGCCGCTGGCGATCTGACCGGCCCGATCTCCGGCCACTCCCACAACGAAATGGGGCACCTGCTTGGCGCCTTGAAGCAGATGCGCGGTGAACTTGCCGATACGGTGTCGAAGGTGCGCGGCAGCGCCGGGGTGATTGCGTATGGCGTCAAGGAAATCGCGGCGGGTAATCTCGATCTGTCCGCGCGCACCGAGCAACAGGCCGCCTCGCTGGAACGGACGGCGGCGACGATCGAGGAGTTGTCGTCAACCGTCAAGCAGAATGCCGACAACGCGCAGGAAGCGAACCGGCTCGCGCACGGCGCACTGGAGACGGTCACGCGGGGTGGCGCCGTGGTGAAACGCGTGATCGAGACCATGGACGATATTACCGGGTCGTCGCGCAAGGTGAGCGAGATCATTGGCATGATCGAAGGCATCGCGTTCCAGACCAACATCCTTTCGCTCAACGCGGCCGTGGAAGCCGCGCGTGCCGGTGAGCAGGGCCGCGGCTTCGCGGTGGTGGCCTCGGAAGTGCGCAGCCTCGCCCAGCGCTCCGCGACGGCGGCCAAGGAAATCAAGGACCTGCTGAGCGAGTCGGCGGCGCAGGTCGAGCAAGGCGCGTCGCTGGTCGCGCAGGCGGGCGGCACGATGCAGGAGGCGATGCAGGCGGTCGAGCGGGTGACGCACATCATGGTCGAGCTCGAAGCGGCCGCGCACGAGCAGCGTTCCGGCATCGAGCAGGTCAATCAGGCAATCAACCAGATCGACGATGTCACGCAGAACAACGTCGCGCTGGTCGAGGAAGCTGCGGCAGCCGCGAAGTCGCTCGAGGAGCAGGCGTTGGTGTTGCGGGAGGCGGTTGCCGTGTTTCGTCTTGAAGAAGCGGCTGCACCGGGGGTGGACAGCCGCTTCGCCGCGCGCGCCGATGTTCAGGGTAGGGACTTGAAGCGTGCGGCAAGTTGTTCGGCGCCGCGCCCGAGAATCCCGACGTCCGAGCCGACCGCCGTGAACGTGCAGCCGAGTTCGATATAGCGTCGCGCGAGCGCCTCGTCGCCGATCAGAATGCCGGCGGGCTTGCCGGCAGCGACGATGCGCGTGATCGCGTTCTCGATGGCCGCTTGCACCTCGGGATGTTTGATTTCACCGATATGGCCGAGCGCGGCGGACAGGTCGCCGGGCCCGACGAACACGCCGTCGATGCCCTCGACCGCGGCGATCCGTTCTAGATTCTCGAGACCGAGCCGGCTCTCGATCTGCACCAGCACACACAACTCGCTCGCACACTGTTTCGCGTAGTCGGCGACGCGGCCGAAGCCGGACGCGCGTGCGGCGGACGCATAGCCGCGCACGCCTTCGGGGGGGTAACGGGTGTAGGCGACCGCATTGCGCGCTTCCTGCTCGGTTTCGACGTAGGGAATCAGCAGGGTCTGTGCACCGAGATCCAGCAGGCGCTTGATCGTCACCATCTCGTTCCAGGCGGGGCGCACAATCGGATGCGTGCCCGATCCCATCATGGCCTGTAGCTGGGTGTGCACCATCTGCAGTTCGTTGGGTGCGTGCTCCATATCGAGCAGCAGCCAGTCGAAACCGGCCCCGGCCAGGAGTTCCACCGACCCGTGGCTCGCGAGACTCGACCACAAGCCAATCTGTTGCTCGCCTGCCGCGAGCGCGCGTTTGAAACGATTTTCGGTCAGCTTCATGGGTGTCTCCTGGCCGGTGAGTGGGTATGCGGTCTAGCGCCGCTGCTTTCTGCGTTCTTGCGGTGTGAAATCGAAGCTGGCGAAGCTGCCACCCTGATACTGCTGGGCGGTGGCATCGAGCGGATTCGGTTTGGCGAGAATCTCGGCCGCATACTCCTCGGCGTTCTGACGAGGCTGATAGCCGAGACGCGCGGCGCCGGCGTTATCCCAGTAGCTGCGCGTATTGTTGGAGACGCCCCAGACAACCTGATAGCCGAGATCGGGCACGTTGATCGACTGTTCGATCAGATGCAGCAGATCTTCGAAACCGAGCCATGTGCTGAGGTGGCGGAATTCCGTTGGCTTCTCGACGCAACTGCCGATACGGATGCACACGCTTTCGATGCCGTGCTTGTCCCAGTACAGACGCGCGAGCGCTTCGCCCCACACCTTGCTGAGGCCGTAAAAGCCGTCCGGGCGGAATTCGCAGTCGAGCGCGAGTTTGTCCTCGACCGGGTGCATGCCAATCGCATGGTTGGAACTCGCGAAGATGATGCGCCCCACGCCGTGGCGGCGCGCGCCTTCATAGACTTCGACGAGCCCGCGCAGGTTGTTCTCGATGATTTCCGGCAACGGGCGCTCGACGCTGGTGCCGGCCATGTGGATCAGCACGTCGACGCCTTCGAGCAGCCGGTCGACCACAGCCGGGTCGCGCAGATCGCCGTGCATGACTTCTTCGCCGTCCACGATCGGCTCCAGCGGGCGCGAACCCGCTGCCGAGCGCAAGTTAGCGCCGCGCTCGATCAGGGCTTTGCGCAAGACACGACCAAGCTGGCCTGCCGCGCCGCTTAATGCAATTTTTTTCACAGTACTTATCCTTTTCAAGCGGTGTTAGCAAAGCGGGCCGCCGGTCAGGCGTCCGGCTTTTCTGGGGAGAAATTGGCCATCGACTCGAGTGCGCGGACAATCGCTGAGTGGTCCCAGCCCTTGCCGCCGTGAGCGACGCACGAGCTGAACAGTTGCTGCGTGCTGGCCGTGTTGGGCAAGGCCATGCCGAGACTGCGAGCGCAATCGAGCGCCAGATTCAGGTCCTTCTGATGCAGCTCGATGCGAAAGCCCGGATCGAAGGTACGCTTGATCATGCGCTCGCCGTGCACTTCGAGCACGCGCGACGAGGCGAAGCCACCCATCAGCGCTTCGCGAACCTTGGCCGGATCGGCGCCGGCGCGGGCGGCAAACAGCAGCGCTTCGCCCACTGCCTCGATGTTCAGCGCAACGATGATCTGGTTGGCGACCTTGGCGGTTTGACCGTCGCCATTGCCGCCCACCAGCGTGATGTTGCGGCCCATCAGTTCGAACAGTGGCTTGGCGCGCTCAAAGGCCGTTTGCGGGCCCCCTACCATGATCGTGAGGGTTGCCGCCTTCGCACCGACTTCGCCGCCCGATACCGGCGCATCCAGATAGTCGCAGCCGAGTGAGTTGATGCGCTCGGCAAACACGCGGGTGTTGATCGGCGAGATCGAGCTCATGTCGATCACGAGCTTGCCTGGCGTCAGGCCCTCGGCGACCCCGTTGGCGCCGAATAGCGCGTCGGCCACATTGGGCGTGTCGGGCACCATCGTGATGATGATGTCCGCTGCCTGCGCCACCGCCTTCGCGTGTTCGCATACTGTCGCGCCGGCCGCTATCAGTTCGTCGGGCACCTTGCGACGGGTGTAGGCGAATAGTTGATGGCCGCCCTTTTGCAGGTTAAGGGCCATCGGGGTACCCATGATGCCCAGGCCGATAAAGCCAATCTTGCTCATGCTTTTGATCCTTGTGTTGCGGGTTACACGGCTGGTCGAAGATAGCTGGCAGCCCAGCCAAGCCCTGCAGCGGTGATCGAGGCAGGCTTGTACTCGCAGCCTATCCAGCCGTCGTAGCCGATTTTGTCGAGATGGGCGAACAGGAACGGATAGTTGATCTCCCCGCTGCCGGGTTCGTTGCGGCCGGGATTGTCGGCAAGCTGAATGTGCGCGATGCGTGGCAGGTGCCGCGCAATCGTCGCGGCGAGCTCGCCCTCCATGCGCTGCATGTGATAGATGTCGTATTGCAGATAGACGTTGTCGCTGCCGCTGGCGGCAATCAACTCAAGTGTCTGTTGCGTGCCGGTGACATAGAAGCCCGGTATGTCGTAGGTATTGATCGGCTCGATCAAGAGCCGTATGCCGGCGGCGTCCAGTTGCGCCGCGGCGAACTTCACGTTGGCGACGAAGGTGTCGCGGATCTTGTCGGCGGCCACACCGGCAGGCGCAATGCCTGCCAGCACGTTCACCTGCTTGCAGCCGAGCGCACGCGCGTACTCGATCGCCGTACCGACGCCGTCCTGGAACTCGGCGACGCGATCCGGCAAGCACGCAATGCCGCGCTCGCCGCTGGCCCAGTCGCCTGCCGGCAGGTTGTGCAACACCTGGGTGAGGCCGTGCTTGCCGAGCAGCGCGGCAAGCTGAGCCTTGTCGTAGGCATAGGGGAACAGGTACTCGACGCCGCGGAAGCCGGCGTTCGAGGCCGCCGCGAAGCGGTCCAGAAAGTCGACCTCGCCGAACAGCATCGTGAGGTTGGCACAGAGTTTCGTCATGGTGTGTCTCGTTGCAAGCGCGTTGTCGCCGACCCGGGTGCAGGTCGCGTGCGCGATAGGCGGAACGGCACGCCGGCCCGCTGGATCCGGGTGCGGCGCTCGAATGAGCCTGATTGATGGTGCCAGGCAATCATGTCGATTGGTCCAAAAGTTGTCAAGCAAATAAGATCTTAATCGGGATTTTCCCTGGCACAAACAGACACAATCGACGGCTTGTTCCACATTCCAGATACTAGCCGTGATGCCGGAAGCACCGAATTTTCTGCGAAAAACGAATTCAAGTCTGTTTGACTTCGCTGCTGGCGACGGTCGAGCAACGCAATTGTGATCTGCTAGCATCGCTTGACATCTATTGCGTTGTATAACAACAATGGTTTGGACCTTGCAGTATCGATACGCCGTTCGCATGTGGAGAGACCGCACCCATAGCGCTCTTGCGATCGATACCCGCCAGGTCAGCACAACGCTCAGAAAAACACAAAAACATCAGGAGGCATTCGTGGCAACACGCAATAGAAACGTTCGTCAAGGCAGGGAGCAGGGCAGTCGTAACAGCAGCGAACCGGGTTCGCGAGGCCGTCGCGCATTTATGGTCTTCGCGGGAGCATCCGCGGGGGCGACACTACTGGGCACGCTCCCAGGCTGTGGAGGAAGCGTGACGAGCAGCGCGGCCTCCGCCACGCCGGTCGCCGCCGATCCGATCTGGGGACCGACTGGCGCCGCCACGCAGATCATCAATTCGCTGCAGGGCATTACGCAGTCGATGTTCCCGGGTGTCGATTTCATCGTGACCAGTTACGGCGCGCAACCCTGTGCGGTTGTGGCCGCAACCAATCCTTATACTGGCTCGACCTCGCCCACCAGTCCGGGCGCTACCCTGACCAATGCAGCAGGCGCATTCGATTCGCGGCCCGCGTTCCTCGCTGCGATTGCGGCGTGCAACGCGGCCGGCGGCGGCCGGGTGGTGGTGCCGTCGGGTAACTGGTATTGCGCCGGGCCGATCGTGCTGCTGAGCAATGTCAATTTCCATCTGAGCGTGAACTGCACGATCTACTTCAGTCCCAACCCGGCGGACTATGCGAAGGACGGTCCGGTCAATTGCGGCGCCAACGGCAATCTGTTCTACAGCCGCTGGCAGGCGAACGATTGCCTGAATTTCGGCGCGCCGGTCTATGCCCGCAACCAGACGAAAATTGCGCTGACCGGCGAAGACACGACCTCGGTCCTGAACGGCCAGGCGATGACGCCGTTCGCCGGCAGCGGCAACACGAGCACCTGCTGGTGGACCTATAAGGGCTCGAAAGAGGAATATGGCTGCGCAGGTTCGTCGACCCCGTCGCAGGCCTATGCGAATCCGAACAACGTGGATCTGCAGACCATCGCGCCGAACATCTCCGCGACGCTCTACGCGCAGTTGACCAGCCCGACGACACCCTGGCAGCAGGACCAGAACTACCTGCCTGCCTTGTCCGAAGCAGGGGTGCCGGTCGCGCAGCGGATCTTCGGCCTGGGGCATTACCTGCGCCCGTGCATGGTGGAGTTCATTGGCTGCACCGACGTGCTGATGGAGAACTATCACACCAACAACACGCCGTTCTGGCAGCATCATCCGACCGATTGCAGCAACGTGGTGATACGCGGTGTGTTCGCAGACAGCATTGGACCGAACAACGACGGCTTCGACCCGGACGCGTGCAACAACGTGCTGTGCGATACCGTCACGTTCAACACGGGCGACGACTGCATTGCGATCAAGTCGGGCAAGGCGCTGGATACGGAATACGGCTCCGCACAGAACCACGTAGTGCAGAACTGCACGATGAATAGCGGACACGGTGGCATCACGCTGGGGAGCGAGATGAGCGGTGGCGTGCAGAACATCTACGCCCGCAATCTGCAGATGCTCAACCTGAACTGGGCCACCAATCCGCTCAACATCGCCATCCGCATCAAGACGAATATGAATCGCGGCGGCTTCGTGAAGAACTTCTACGTCGATACGGTCACGCTGCCGAATGGCATCAATCTCACGGGCGGCGGCTACGGCAGTTCGTTGCTCGCCGGCAGTCCGATCAACAGCACCGTGCCGCTTGGCGTGGCTACCGCAACGGCAGGCAATCCGTCCGCGTCGCAAGGCGGCCTGATTACCTTCGACTGCGACTATGATCCGGCTGGTGATGCCGTGCGGGAAAATCCGCCGGTCGTGCAGAACGTGAACATTTCGAATGTGCAGGTAAGCAACGTGACGCTAAACGGCACCACGGCGTCCTGTTTTCAGGCCATTGTGGCGCAAGGGCCGGTCGGCTTCGACTACAACGGACCGGCGCCCACACCGACGATTCCGCCCATCGGCGGTGTCACAATCTCGAACTGCAACCTCGGCACGCCGGTCAGCGACGGCACGGCCACCGCCACGACGCCGGGGCCGATTTACGCGTACAACGTCAACGGCATTGCGCTGAACAACGTGATCATTGGCGGCACGACTTACAACACGACGATTGTCGATCTGCGTTAGCAGGGTAGCGCGACGCGCATGCGTCGACATCGAGGGGACGAGACGGGCTTGCAGCGCGCTGAGCGTGGCTGTGACGCCCGTCTCGTCTTCGTATTGACGAAGGAGAAGCAGATGGAGTTGGGCGGAACGATGCGCGCTGAACGCGTGGAGGCGGCGGGTTCATTGCCTGCGACGGTTGGGGAAAGCCCCGTTTGGCATGCGCAGGAAGGGGCTTTTTATTGGGTCGACATTGTCGCGCAGAAGATCATCCGGTTGCATCTCGAGTCTGGCGCGAGAGCGGAATGGGTGTTGCCGGAACGCGTGGCGTGCCTCGCTTTCGGACGTGAGGGGGGCCTGCTGGCCGGCCTTGAAACAGGCCTCTTTGCTGTGACGTTGCCCACCTCGCACTCTGGAGCGGGGCCGATCCCGGCACAGGTGCGCAAGCTGGCTGCCCCTGTGTTCCCGTTGCCGGACATGCGTTTTAACGACGGCCGCTGCGACCGCCAGGGGCGCTTCTGGGCGGGCACGATGGTGCAGGACAATCCGGCGGCTCAACCCGCCGGTGCGTTGTTCCGTTTCGACACGGCGGGCAGGCTGTCGGCGCCGATCGTCGACGGGCTGATCGTGCAGAACGGACTCGCATGGTCGCCCGCTGGCGGCATCATGTATCTGTCCGATTCGCATACCTCCCGCCGGCTCATCTGGGCGTTCGATTACGATGGGCAAACCGGTGAGCCGCATAACCGGCGGCTCTTCGCCGATCTGCATCACTACGTGGGCCGCCCCGACGGCGCAGCGATGGACGCCGACGGTTGCTACTGGATTTGCGCCAACGACGCGGGCCGGGTGCTGCGTTTTACGCCACAGGGTAAGCTGGACCGGCAGATCGAATTGCCGGCGAGGAAGCCTTCGATGTGTGCCTTCGGCGGACGGGAGCTCGATACCTTGTTCATTACTTCGATTCGGCCGGACCAGGGGGCGAATGAAGACGATGGGCACGTGTTCGCGGTTCGACCGGGGGTGAAGGGGTGTGCCGAGACGGGGTATGGCGGGGTGTTGTGAGGCGGGGCTTGCGCGACATTGCCTGATTGTCGCTTCCGTCCGGCAAACGGCTCCGCCGATGTTGCCATCGACTAGGTGGATCCATCCGCATCCATAGGCTCACCGAACCATCGCGACAGGGCTTGGGAAGCCCCCTCATCGTCAGCGGCGGCCTCACTAGCCCAGGCGACGAACCCGTCCGGGCGCACCAGCACAGCGCGCAAACCCAGGCGGTCCCTGACGTCGCTTGCGACATAGACGACTCGCTCTCGCCAGCGGTTCGTAAGCGTCCGAAGCGATGCGGCGGCATCGAAGTCCAGAAAGAGGCCTTTTGCTTCGCGCAGAAGGCCGCCGACCTTCGTTCCGTCGATCAGTTCGAAATCAGGAACGCTTCGGCCCACCAGCGGATGAGCGCTGCCAAGATCGTATTGGAGCGAAACGCCCCACACGCGTTCGGCGAAGTACGTCGCACCATCGCGGGTCTCGATGAGATCGCGGATGATGGCTTCGAGTGCGCGCGTGCTTTGAGTGGGGCGCATGATTGCGACTTGCGCGCGTGACCAATCAAGCACGTCCGCCCCCACCGGATGCCGCTCCATCTGATACGTGTCGAGTAGATCCGCCGGCGCGTCGCCACGGATCGTGGCTGCCAGCTTCCAACCCAGGTTCATTGCGTCTCCGAGCCCGAGATTGAGCCCCTGACCGCCCAAGGGCGAATGGATATGCGCAGCATCGCCTGCGAGCAGCACCCGTCCTTTGCGATACGCTGCTGCCTGGTAAGCGCGATCTGTCCAGGTAGTAGCGAGCTGAAGGCTTGTCAGGGTGATCTCTGTGCCACACACCCGGCGCAACACCGCCTGCACATGCTCCAGCGTGATTGGCTGGATCCGGTGAAAGGCGCCGCCGTCGAATTCGATCATCGCTATCGTGCCGGGCCGCGCATAGGTGTACATACCGGTCGCCGTATAGTGCCGGCCGGGGGAAAGCGCTTCCGGATCGGCCATCTCGACTTCGACGGAATAGCCGGTAAATTCAGCAGAGGTGCCGACAAAATCGAAGGCGCCTGCCTTGCGTACCGCACTGCGGCCTCCATCGCAACCGACAAGCCAGCGTCCGCGAAAAGTCTCCGCGCTAGCGTGAACGGTTACGTCTTTGTCGGACGCGTGAAATTCGTCGACGCTGAAGGAGCGTCGGATCTCGACTCCCATCGCGTTGGCTCTGCGGGCCAGGACAGTTTCGAGTGTCTCCAGTGAGACTGCCATGCTCGTATCGGCCGGGCTTGGCAGGCGATACGGCCACTTCGAAGTGTCGACGTCATCGTGATAGAACTGGATGCCCGCGAAATGGCCGGCTGGCCGGCGCGGTTGCTGCATCCAGTGCGCGGGCGTCGCAGTCTTGCCCGCAGCATCATTCGCACGTTGCGCAGCGATTAAGTCGTCCAGCAACCCCCGACGGTAAAGGGCTTCAAGGGTGGGCGCCGAAAGTCCGCGCATGCCGAACGGAAGACGTTTCAAGGGAGAATGGGGGGCTTCGGCTTGCTCCAGCACCAGGACCGATAGGTCAAACAGGCGCAGCTCGCAAGCGAGAAACAGACCGACGGGGCCGCCCCCGGCAATCACGACGTCATAGATATCTGGATGGTGATGCTTGTGCATGAACGACTCCTCTGTCGATGTCCGACCGGAGCGTTTCTCAAGCTGAGACCCGCACGGACGAACGTTGGGACGCCTGAACAGCGTCATATGTTCGTCGCGGGGATCTTATGCACGAGGCCAAAGACCAGAGCTTTCGTTACCGAAAGGACTTGGGCTTACCAAACCAAGTCTGCCTTTTCCGACACGGCTTTATAACATTGTGACGATGACGCCGCAACAAGCGGCGCTCGGTCATGGTCATGGTCATGGTCGTGGTCCGATTCGAGCGCCGCAAAACGCTCGGATGGCGCAATTTAAGGGTTTTCCGTAAAATACGTCATTCCAGGTGTTGTCGGTTAACTACTTCATGACGCATAGAGTTGGATTTTTCGTTTGCGGTGGCCACGATGCTCTTGATCTTGCTGGGCCACTTGCGGCTTTCAATCAGGTGGCAACAGCAGCTGGCCATACTCCATATGTTCTGCATGTGCTCTCGCAGTCGGGCGGCCCGGTTATTGGCAATGCGGGCCTTCCGATCGAGACGAAGTCCATTGGGAAGCACAGGTTTGATACCGTCGTATTCGTGGGCGGTGATATCGATCCGATGCAGACATCGGAGAACATCGCCGCTGCCAAGCAATTGGCTTCCCGCGCCCCGCGGGTGGCAAGCGTATGTACGGGGGCGTTTTTGCTTGCAGAAACGGGCTTGCTGGACGGGCTGAGAGCAACGACGCACTGGCGGTACGCTGCTCAATTGCAGTCGCGCTTCCCTCGCACCAAGGTCGAGGGCGATAGCATTTATATAGCGGACGGCCGCATTTGGACATCGGCGGGGATCGCCGCGGGAATAGACCTTGCGCTCGCCATGATCGAAGCAGATATGGGTACGGCAATTGCGCGCGCTACCGCCAGGCTTTTGGTCGTTCCGTATCGTCGACCAGGAGGTCAGTCCCAATTCTCCGCTATGTCGCAAATGGAACCGGAGTCGGACCGTATCCGCATTGCTCTGAATTTTGCCAGGGAACATCTGGCTGAAGCGCTACCTGTCGAGCGACTCGCCGAAGCCGCAAGATTAAGTCCGCGGCAATTCGGACGAGCATTTCGCCGGGAAACGGGTGAAACGCCTGCTAAGGCGGTCGAGCGCTTGCGCGTCGAAGCCGCGCGGTTGCGCCTGCAGGATGGCAGCGAGCCAATCGAACAGATTGCTCTGGCTGTGGGATTCGCCGATCCGGAACGGATGCGCAGGGCGTTCGTCAAACTGCATGGACATCCGCCACAATCGATCCGGCGCGAGAGCAGACTAAACAGTGGGCGCTGATCGATCGACGGCCGATCAGCCCGCTGTTTAGTCGGTGGCCGTCTAACGGCCCATTGGCGCTTTCGGTACGTGACTATCTATTTCGCCGAACGCTCAGCGTCCGTCAGACTTTAGGGGTGCGTAATCATTCCAGATGTCGCGATGCAACTTCCAGGCGCCGCCCTGCTTCAGGAAGATGAGGATTTGTTTTCCTCGATATTTGAGCTTTCCACCAGGGTCGCGGATTTCCGCATCCGAAACTTCCGTCACGATCTGATCATTACCGTAGAACTCGTAATGGCTGAACGATACGGTATCGGGCTTTGATCCGGCATACCCCTTGGTGAAGTGTTCAGCGATCGCGCTGCCCCCCGTGACTTTGTCGCCCCCGGGCGGCAAGAGCGCACCATCTTTCGTATAGAGGCGGCCTATCGCCTCATAGTCCCCTCGCGCAAAGGCTTCCGCCCATCGTGCGTTCTCGGCTTTGATAGCCGCTTCGATCGGAGGTTGCGGGCCATCGGCAGTTGCTGGTACCGCAAACGCGAAAAGGGGGAGGCAGGCTGCAACGGCAGCCACACAAAGACGAATCTGTCGCATCTAATGATTTCCGATTTTGGTTTGAATTGGAGAGCGCTGCACCAGATTGGGCAGGTGGAGGGAGCAGATAATGTCGGTTGAATCTTCGTCGAGGCCAGCGGTTTGGCCTCGAACAGATTGCCGAGCAGTGTTTCAGCGAACGCCTGGGATTCGGGCGAGACCCCTGAATGCGCCGGGCAGTTCCTTGTCGACCATCGCGATTACTTCTGGCCGCGCGTCTCTGGGATGACCGGAGTGGAACGGCGGAGCGGGATCATATTCGATCACGAGTTGCGTGAATTCGGCGGCCTGTTGACCGCGCAGCTTCGCTGCAACGCGAAGTGCAAAGTCGATGCCCGCTGTCACGCCGCCGCCGCTCATGAAGCGGCCGTTGTCGTCTTCTACGAAGCGATCCGGAACGGGGATGGCGCCATATTCAGACAGCTTGTTGACGAAGGCCCAATGGCAGGCGCTTCGCTTACCTTTGAGAATGCCCGTTGCGGCAAGCACGAGCGATCCGTTGCAAACCGACGTAACATGTTTGGCGCTTTCGGCTAGACGCCGGATCTGCGCTTGATACTCTGGGCCCATCGGCGCTGTCAAATCAGATCCGCCGGGGACCAGGATCACGTCTGTCTTCTCAATGTCGGTCAGTCGTTCAGTCTTTCCATACACGACCCCAAATTCGAGCGTCACGTTGCCCCCATTGAGGCTCGCATAGCGAACGTTCGTATTCGGTAGCCGGTGAAAAATCTCGCTGGGGCCGGCGAAATCGAGAAGCGTACCTCCATCGTAATTCACGATCAAAATATTCAGCGGATCACTCGGGGCAAGTTCCCCCGCGCTGCCTGCCTGCGCAAGAGCAGGAGTGGCGCGTGCAAGCAGGCCTCCGCCTCCCAGGATGGCGCCGAGCGTGGCGACGCTTCCAAACTTGAGAGCATCGCGGCGGGAATGGCCTGCTCTGGTGAGTTGCTCGCCGGAGGCGTTGTTTTCGCTATTGTCGATCAAGATAATTTCTCCTTGCGCTTAAAGCTGCGAGGCGCCGCCATCGACGACAAGTTCGGTGCCGACGACGTAGGAGGATTCGTCGCTGGCGAGATAGAGCGCCGCGTAGGCAATGTCCTCGGCCTTGCCCATGTAGCCCACCGGAATAGCCTTGGCGAACTCGGCCTTACGGTCGCGAACCCACTCGTCGGACATGCCCCACTTGGTGATCAGGGGCGTGTCCATCGCACCGGGAGCGATCGCGTTAAA
Source organism: Paraburkholderia phenazinium (assembly GCF_900100735.1). Taxonomy (GTDB): domain Bacteria; phylum Pseudomonadota; class Gammaproteobacteria; order Burkholderiales; family Burkholderiaceae; genus Paraburkholderia; species Paraburkholderia phenazinia. Next base: position 29,623 of record NZ_FNCJ01000030.1, read on the forward strand.
GCGGATTTTGCGGTTGAGAAACTCGTAGGACCAACTACGGGCGAGTGATCGCACGGCTGCCTTCGCCGCCGCGGTCAAAGAGATGCCATGCTTGCCGGTCTGCGCGACGAAGGATGTATTGAGGATGACTGAGGAGCCCTCTCGCAAGTCTGGCAACACCGCTTGCAGCGTGAACACCACGCCCTTGACGTTGATGTCCATGATCTCGTCGTAGAGTCGTGCGTCGATGTCGTCGACTGCGGACGGGAACGCCCAACCCGCATTGGCGAACACGACATCCAAGCCGCCGAACTTCTCTTTTACCTCTGCGGCAATCGCCCGCATGTCTTCGATCGAGCGTACATCGCCCTTTAGAACGAGTGCATTCTCGCCAAGCTCGGCCTTCACGCGCTCAAATGCAGCATCATCTCGACCAGTAACCGCGACACGGGCGCCTTCTGCAATGAAGAGCTTGGCGGTTGCAAGACCGATGCCGCTGGTACCGCCCGTGATCAAAGCTGACTTGTTCTTAAGTCTCATCTTATGTTCCTTTCCTTAATCTCATGATTGATCAAGCCGAAGGTTCAAAGTGCAACCGGAATGGCGCGTGTTTCGGTTTGATCTTCCATGCAAATTATGGAAGGTGACGCGAATGGCGCAAAGGTCGTATATCCCTCAAAAAACGTCGCCAAATCGGAGGCCGCGTCGGGCACGATCGGATCTCCGTCGAGCAGCGGATGGCTGCCAACCTATTCATCGTGAAGCCCCCGTCTGCTGATGCGTGCGGTCTGTACCGCGTTCAAAGCTGCGACCACCCCCCGTCAACCGGCAGTTCGGCGCCGTTCGTGAAGGTCGCGTCGAACCCGAGGAAGAGGACGGCCTTGGCGATTTCCTCCGACGTCCCGAAGCGCTTCATGGGGACCATACCGCTCGCATGTCCCCTCATCTGGGCGGCCGCATCTTTGTCGGGGAATGCCTTTTCGAGGATGCCCGTATCGATGGGACCCGGCATGCGTGCGCAGTTAGGCACGCCGCGCAAGACGCTCCTCAGGGATGCCGAGGAAGCGGCCGACCTGGTGCTCCTGCCGCGGCGTGGAAACGCGGGGCCAGAAAGTTGACGCCGGCGTTAGAGGGCGTTGCGGGGCAGTAGGCTTTGATAGTTGCCGATTTGAGAGCGCGCGAGATTTTATGGGTCAAACAGCAGGTCAACGGTTTTCTGTTCCAGCAACTGTGGCGCAATCCTATCTGAACATTTCGATTTAGTCCCGTACGTGGAGACACGCTTGTCGTAGCTGCCAATGGCGCAGGCAGGTGGATGTTAATTCGCAGAAATCATCTGGAAAGGCGCTCGCCAGTAAAACAGATAGGGAGCCTAAATGACGTGACAGCGTAAGTGGCGAGCGACCCTCGGCTGCATCGTTGGGAACGGCCGTTCCACTATCTGCAGGCGCAGGGTGGTCAGTGGCGGCTTGTGGCCCGAGAGCGTCGTCTCCCGCTTTATTCTTTATTGATAGCTGGTCGGTTCCCGATAGTAGTTTGCCTCAGCTTCGCGGGTGGGATATAGCCGAGTGGTTCCATCAGCCGATGGTGATTGAATCAGGCCACCCATTCCAGGGTCACGGAAAGTACTTCCAGCTTCCTTCCGACACCACCTCAACGGTGCCGCTGTCCACTTTTATGGCCGTCTGGTCGTCGATTGCATACGCGGGGCCGCCAATGCCAGCTGCCCAGCGTTCGGCGTTCGCCAGTGTGTTCTCGGGCATGAACTCGTTGCTTAGGTGCGGAAAGATTGAGAAGTCGACTATGCCCAAGGTACGGTCGTTCCCATTGGGTGACCTCCAGTTCACGAAGTCTTCACCGATGCGTGGCGTCATGACCATGCTCCCAGCACTGACACCAACCCACACTGTATTCGGCAGCGATGGAAGAAGTGCTGCCAGCCCGGATTGCCTCATCCAGTGGGACAGGTAACATGCGTCACCACCGTCTACGAGCAACACGTTTGCTTCTCTCACCCACGGTTCCCACCGCTCGTTTCCGATGCTAGGAAGCGCAGTGAGCTCCAGGAGACCGACTGACTTCCAACCCAGGTCGCTCATAGGCGCGGGCGACTTCCCCGCGACAAAGCGCCACGCCGACGCGGGCGTGCACATTGGATGGCCGTATTCCGCCGTGGGGATGCATAAGGCATTGCATTCGACAAGAGGCCTGCCGAGGAGACCTGTGAGTGCGCTGTGAATGCTGGCATTCGTGACACCGCCGGAGGTGAGGAGCAGCTTCATGTTCCCTGAGCGTGTTCCGCGAGGCTTAACGCTTGAGCTGAGCGGCGGCTGCCGCAACGCCCAATAGTCTACTGCAACCGACCCTCAGCCATCCGCTTGAGCGAATAGTCAGGTTGCAACTGGAGCATTACATTGATATCGAGACTGGAGCGACGGTCGCCGCAAAGTGCTTCGCGCGACTGCGTGAGCAGCAGATCGACGATTGAACGCACCCGCCAAAGCGAATCATCCCTGAAGTGTGCCACCGAACATACTCAGCGCGTTCTATGCGGATATATTAGGTCGCGTCGGCTACGCCCTAGCAATGCGATGGCTTGATGCTCTCGGCATCCATCAACCCGATCTCAGTGCGGTGCTTTTGATGAGCATACGTTTGAATTCGCCTACGAGCACCCCAGTCGATCTTGTCGCCTCGTCCGGACGGGAAACCCTTTCAGACCTTTCAGATCCGACACGCATCGACCGAAGGTTCGGGCGCATGCTCATCCCGGCGGTCCTTGTGGCGGCACCACTTGCGATCCTGCTTTTTCTAGTACTCCGGACTACGAACGGACATTTCACCTACACGCTCGACGACCCATATATTCACCTCGCGCTCGCTCGAAACATCTGGCATGGTCACTATGGGATCAATGGCTCAGAGTTTTCAGCGCCGAGTTCGAGCATCTTATGGCCGTTTCTGCTCGCGCCTTTTTCCGCGAGCGGCAGGCTCTTTGAATATGCGCCACTGGCTTTGAATTTTATGTGCCTATGGGCAACGATCGGTGTGATGTGTCGCATTTTCCGCGATCTGCCCGTGGTCTCGCGTGTCCTGGTTGTTGGCTCGATAGCCATTTCGCTCAATTTGTATGGGCTTGTGTTCATCGGCATGGAGCACAGTCTTCAGATCCTGCTCGTGACTGTCGTCATGCTGCCCCTTATCTATCGCGACTCGGAGGGCGGCATAGGCATCAAGGTGCCCAATTACGTCTTTGCTGCCTTGATTGCGCTGCCGCTGACACGCTACGAAGGCTTGGCGATCTCGCTGCCTGTGCTGCTCTTCCTGTTCGTGCATGGGTACAGGAAAGCAGCCGTTCTGTCGATAACGATCATCGCGCTAACAGTTGGCAGTTTTTCAGCTTTTTTACATGTAAACGGATTGAATTACCTGCCGTCTTCCGTTCTCGCGAAGACAGACCTGGGCGGAATACCGGGAATTGCGTACAACCTGCACGAGAACCTGCAAGCGTACGGCTTTATTTTGCTCCCGGTCGCATGGGTTCTCGGCGTGTATTGGCAAACAAGCAGGTCGCGCTGTTTTGTTGTGCTGGCCGCCACGGTGTTCCACTTTGTTTTTGGCCATTTTGGCTGGTTCGGCCGCTACGAAGTGTATTACATACTTTTTATCGTAGTCCTGAGCGTACGGCTCGCGGTTGATTCTGGACTTAAGATGATTCCGGCCATACTTTGCTTGCCATTTGTATTCCAGTCGCTAATCGTGGCGACCTTGTACACACCTCAGGCAGCAGAAAATATCTACGGTCAGCAGGCGCAAATGGCGCGGATTACCGCCATGCTCGGTGCGCCGATCGCGGTGAACGACCTGGGTCTCGTGGCGCTGCGCTCGGGGCAGTACACGCTGGATCTATGGGGGCTGGGGTCGATTGAGGCACTGCGCAATCGGCTGCGCGGAGGTGACTCCGAATGGATCGCTGCATTGATGGCTAGAAAGCACGCGCAGTATGCTTTCGTGTACGACGCGTGGTTTCCCCACAAGCCCGCTTCGTGGATCAGGGTGGGCGAACTCAAACTGCTGCAGAAGAAAATCACGCCGTATAGCGACCTGGTGAGCCTCTACGCCGTGGATCCGTCGTCCGCCGCGAAACTTCGGTCGACGTTGAGGAGCTTTGCGCAGCAAAACGTTTCGCAGGATTTCTCGGTGGCGATCTATTGACGTCCCGGGGATCGACAAACCGTTTCCGTTTTTTTAACACTTGAGCAACCGCCGACCGTGCGCAGACGCTCGCCTCGACCTGGCTCAAGGTTGGGGGAAATTAGGCGATGACCGCTGCACTCCAAAAGTCGTCGATGAGTTGACAACTGGTCCTGTGTTCGAATCGGGTCGGCTACGGCAGTTCAACGTAGGACCAGATTCGGCCAGCAGCAGCCACCGGGATTTGCTTCTATCTGGACAATCCAGTGTCGTGCGCGCTTCGGCGACGGACATTCCCTGTCTCGTCGTACACCATGATGTTGAATCCTTCGCTTGGATCTGGTGGAACGAAATACCGGGTGATCAGTTCATACTGAGCTTCGGATGTCTGGAATGGATGTTCGCCTGACGCGTTTCTCGCCCTTAGCCGGGATTTGCAGATCTCATCGCTCACATCCAGATAGTGGAGCTGATGTTCGCAGCCGGCGGCTCGAAATAAAGAGTGCCCCCATGCACGAGTGTTGGTCGTGTTAAACGGGAAGTCCAGTACCACCGATATCCCTGCCGAGAGGATCGATTGAATGTGCCCGGTGAGGACCGTCTTTAGGCGTCCCGCATAGCGCACGTAGTCTGCCAGCGCATGAATTTCGTCCGGATAAAGACGCTCGATCCATACGTCTTCGCTGATCAAGACCATCCGCTGAGAATTCAACAGGCCAGCCGTTAGCGTTGACTTGCCCGAGGCAATTTTGCCGCAGACCATATGGAGAGTGGTTGCGTTACAAGGTCCAACGCCGTCAAGAAAGCTGCTCTCACTCGTCATTTCCAGGCGCTCCAGTTGGGGCCCAGAAAGCAACAACCCGCCTTCTGGGCGGGTTGTGATTGCGTATTGTCAACTCAATAGCTATCCCGCCGGGACTGTCGCGGCGTTAATAATCGAGTTGATGTGGGATCGGCTCATGTGGCAAAGGATAATGCAGTGCACGGAATGAGACAAGTAAGAGTTGCTCTGAGAAATCCGGTCACCGGGGAATGACAACCCCCGCCGGACGGTAGCTAAAGCTTCTCGTGCTGCCGATCGCCGTCAGGCGGTGACCGGTAACGAGCTGCCGTTCGACGGCCACATACCAATCGTCGCAAGACCACTTCGAGAGTAGCGCAAATCGGAGAGGGGATGACAATGGGTTCACTTGAGCGAATGCTCTTCTCCTGGATAAAACGGACATGAGAAAACCGATTCATCGAAAACTAGAAGTGACCACGGATCATTGGGCACTAATCAGTGGACGAAGCCCTACCGACGCGCTGTCATTTCAGTCGGAGCGACTGCAAGTCATCTTCAACGACACCTCCACGCCATGGCATGACACCGTGGCCCGTGCTCATCGGGAAAGCGACGAGATTTATATCGTTCTCGAAGGGGAGATGGTAATCGCCGTCAACGACGAGTTGTTCAATGTCGCCGCCGGCGAAGTCCTGTGCGTCCCGTCGGGAGCAGCGCATCAGCTCATGCGCGTGGAAGTACCACATCGTTCACTGGTCCTGCGCTCACCTTCGGTGAACGACAAGATAGTGGAGTCACCTTCCGGCATGTCGTAGGTCAAGAGGATCCCGAGTTTGAAGGGGGACTCGGCGGCTTGAGGCAGTGGCCGGCTACTTTCATTGAGTCGAAATTCCGCAATGTTGGGGCCATTTGGTAATGGTCCGGTCGACCGCGAGGAAAGATAGCGGTCGCACGCAAGACTGCGCTGCCTCGCTCCGGTCGGTGCGAACATGATGCTCGGCTCAAAATGGCTCAGGTGCGCCGCAATCAGGATTCCATGCACTCCTAAAAAAAGTGCTGGATACCAACCGACACACCTGTCGTAGACCGGCCGGATGCCAGACCTGCGCCCGTAAGCGAGGCGACGCTATTGGGGCCAGACGCGTGCTGGAAGGTCACCTGCTGGTAGACCGTAGTTCTCTTCGAGAAGAGATAGGAGTTCGAGATGGTGATGGTCTTCCAGTTTCCGCCGTCGAGATTTTCCACCCACCCGCCAATCGCGAGGACATCATAGGGAGTGATCGTCCAGTTCGCCCCGGCGTCAACCGTGTTGGCGTTACCCTGACCAGTCGTCAATGTGATGCGTGACTGCGTGAACGTGGTGTGCAGAAGCACATTATTGAATTGATACGATGCCCCGAGCCCCCAATTGACGAGCTTGTTGGCAACAACGCCTTGGGCCTGCGGAAGTGGTGTCCCAAACAGCGACGGAAGACCAATAAAGCTGGAAAGCTCCAGAAAACGGTTGTTCTCGTTCGCGTACGTGGCGGCCAGACTCAGAGGTCCTCCCTTGTACTGAACAAAGAACGAGTAGTCCCTGCTTTCGCTGAAATTGCCAGCCACATTGCCAAATGCAAATTCCGCCCCTGAGGAGAACCCGCCAAGGGTCGGGCTCACATATTTCACCGCATTGTTGAACTGGAAGAAGTTGGCAATTTCATCCAGATTGCCCTCGTGAAGCGAGAGAATGTTGCCGAGGACGAGAGGCGTTTGATAATTGGACAGAATGTCATACATGAAGCTGGGTTGGTGACCGAGCGTCAACGTGCCATAGGTGTTCGACTGCAGTCCGACATACGATTTTCTGTTGAATAACGTCCCGGGAACCAGCGCCTGGCCATTGTTCAGCAAGTACTCGTTCTGAAGATCGAAGATGGCGCGCAGGCCGCCGCCGAGATCCTCAACACCCTTCAAGCCGAACATGTCGGGTGAGTGCGTGTTTGCCTCCTGAAACAGGGCATGTCCTCCGACATTGCTAATGTACTGTATTGCAGTGTCCGCAATTCCATACAAGGTAACGTTGGATTGCGCGTTGGCGGAACCGGTCACGGAAAGTGCCACGACCGCGCCTGCCACTGTACGTCCAAAACTTGCCATGCCCTGTCTCCAATCCGGTTGTTGCTTCTTCCGAGGAAGCTATATGAATAATAAATTTGTACTACTAATGATATGAGACGCTGAAAAATTCAGACGTTTGTTCCGGTTGCTCGCTTCTCGCCGATCCCCTCCCAAGCTTGCCGGCGTTGCATTCAACAATAATGAATGACATAATCTATGTTGAACACTATAGGGGGCCACTCCTAGACGTGTCAACATGAGGGCCGTCCGTGGAAACCCGGGGCGGCGATTTTTTGTGACTTCCCTATGGCCCAAAAAATGACCGATGTGACTGCGAGGCGCGGTATTCAGTCTGTTGAGATTGCATTCCGAATCCTTTCGGCGTTGCAGACCAGCGTGCGAGCACTCCCTCTCAAGGAGATTGCTGCGTTGTCCGAACTGTCGCCGAGCGCGACGAGCAACTACATGATTAGTCTGGTGCGCACCGGGCTGGTGTCGCCGGACGAAAAGCCAGGCTGCTACAAGCTCGGGCCGGCGTCGCTTGCCTTGGGTATGAGCGCGATCAACCAGCTGGACGGATTCGATATCGTTCGCCGGGAGGTGATCGCCTTGCGGGAAGCAACACTGAGCGGCGCTGCGGTGACCGCATGGACCGAAGATGGGCCGGTGAGTCTCTTCAAGCAGGAGGGGCAGACGCGCAGTATTCTCGAGCTGAGAACGGGCCTGATTCCGCTGGTTACGACTGCCGCGGGAAGGCTCTTCATTGCCTGTCTTCAACCGGCGCGCACCGACGATCTCATTAGCCGGGAACTGCCTGCGGGACCGGAGTGGACACCGGCTTCCTTGCGGGAGGCGGCGATCACTGAATTGCGCACCTGTGGCTTCACAACGGTTCATCTCGGGGACATGGGTTACGTGTCTATCGCGGCCCCCGTCTGGGACAGGGACGGAGATCTCCGATTTGCCATCAGTCTCATCGGATCGCCTGCAACACTGAATACGGAAGTTGATGGTAAAGAGGTGAAGGCGCTACTCGATAGCGCGGTTCGAGCTACGGTTGCACTGGGCGGAAAGGTCCCCCTTAAAATCGGTTAGAAGCCGCGTGCATTACTGCCGATGCGCGCCGTCTTTCCCCACTGCGGCAGCAGTCAACACGATGGAATTGAATATCCCCGGTGCTTCAAGCTTCGGCATGTGGCCGATCGCATCGAGCACGTGCAGTGCCGAACTGCGGGCGGCCTCGTGGATCGGCCGGGCATGCTCGTCGATTGGTGCGAGGCGGTCCAGCTTGCCGATGATGACGGAGATCGGCGCCTGGATAGAAGGGACGAGGGATGGCGTATGTGTGGAGAAGAGCATGTCCACCGCGTGTTCCCATCCTGTAGGGGTCACCGCGTCTCTTAATCGGGATACGACCTCGCGGACCAGGGGGCCGGCGTTCGGAGCGAGCAGGGTGTCGACCACAGCGGCGCGCGTCTCGCTCGATTGCGCCGCTGCACCTCGCATCAGGAGTTCTCGTGCGGCGTTACGTTCCGCACCGGATAGATGGCCTCGCGCAACATTCGGAGCGCTCAATACGAGGGCGCGGGTAGCCGCTGGGTACCGCGCTGCAAACGTTGCAGCGACGACGCTGCCCCATGAACTGCCTACGACGGTTGCGCGCGAGATGCCGAGCGCAGACATCAGGTCCGCGAGTGCATCCGCATAGTCCGTGGCAGCCGGCGTGCTGATCGCAAAGGGACTGCTTTGCCCATAGCCGGGGGCGTCCCATGCAATCACCCGATGGTTCTTGCTCAGTGCGGCGAACTGCGCGCGGTATCCCGCCGAGCTCGAACCAATGCCATGCAGCAGTACGATGGCGGGCGCGTGCTCGTCGCCGGCAGCCCGATACGTGATGACCGGTTTGTCGCCCAAGGTGGGCAGACGCAATTGCACGTGTTCGATCGCGGGCAGCGAGGCTTCAAGTAGATGGCTATCTGTGTCAGTCATGGATCGGGTCTGGCCTTTATATCAGTCGCTTTAGCTTAGGGAAATGCCAATTCACGCTTCGCTCAATGCAGCAGAGATCTCCTGCGCAGCGGCCTGGAGGGCTTCCGCACAAGGGCCGTCAACCGCGGCGTCGAAATGCTCTGCCGGCCCGATTGCCGTTAGCGCCAGCACCGCCAGTCCGCTTGGAGAAAGAATGGGCACGCTGATGGCGTTGGCGAGTGCCCGATCGTCATAAAACGGCCCGGGCCGTCTCGTCGCGACATGCGAGGACCTTATGGACTCAAGCACGTTTGCGAGTGATACCGCGGTGAGAGGTAGTTCGTCTACGGCTTGTCGCGTGTTGTCGCGCAGTTCCGCCGTTACGAATCGATCGACCGCTTCGGGCGGAAGGAACGCCGTCAGCGCCAACCCCGAAGCGGAGGAAGTCACCGGAAGCACAAGCCCCAACGGCAGATCGGCGGCCACCGGCGTGGTTGCGGCTTGCCACGCGATCACCGTGGGACCGTGATTGCCCCACGCTACCAGCGCAAGTGTCTTGTCCAGCGTCCGCGCGAGCCGCAACATGGCGCGGCTTGCCAGCCGTACTGCGTGTGGCTGCGATTTCATCGCGCCCTTCGTTCCGACTGGCGCGATGCCGAGGTCGTGCGGGTCGGTGACCAGATACTGGCCGCCGCCAAATACCAGCGGCCGTCGCGTGCTCTGGCGTATGCAATCCACCGATCCGACATAAATCACGTGGTCTCCCCCGGGGTAGCGGGCGGCCACCTTGCACTCCAGCCATGCGCTGCAATCGCGCAACAGCGGCAGGCCGTCGACCCCACGCTCATAGTCGATGCCGGAGAATTTGTCCGGCGACCGGGTCGCAAAGTGATTGGCGAGGTCGTATTGGTCCTCAGCCAGAATGTTGATGGTGAATCTCCCGGCATCCTTGAACGCCGAATGGCTTCCCGCGGATGTCGCCTGGCTCCATAGAACAAGAGGCGGGTCGAGGGAGACCGAGGAGAACGAATTGGCTGTGAGGCCGTGCATTCGCCCCTCGGCGTCGAGCGTGGTGATCACGGTGACACCGGTGACGAATGACCCGAGCACGTCTCTCAGTTGACGTTTGTCGAACGTCCTGGTCGCGGGACGTTCGTGGTCTAACGAAGTGCTTCCGGTCATGACAGAACCTTTTGCGACTCGCTGAATGCCGGCATGACGGCCTCGTGAAACAGACCGATCGATGTCCAGGCTTCCTGAACGGACATGTCCCCGAACATGAACGTTCCGATCAGGTAGTTGAAACCCCCGTCGTTCGCCTGCTCTAGCAGCTTTTCACGAACCGTTTCCGGGCGGCCCACGACGGCGAGACCCGATTCCAGGAGCGGTTCGATCGTCGGCGGAAGCTTTGCGTTGACCGGTTCCGTGCCGTGCTTTTTCCAGAGCTTGAAAAAGTTCGGATAGAAGACCGACCATGCCCGTGAGGCAATTTCCATTGCCTCCTGATCCGTTTCCGCGACGACGATATAGCGATTCACGCCGATCAGCGGCTCAGGGGTGGATGGATGCCGTTTGCTGAATTCTTCGCGATATCGATCGGTGATGGCTGTGACTCGCTGGACCGGACCGCCGCACACGATGTTCATCTTCTCCTGGGCGGGCCACACCGTCGACTCCGGCGAGGCCAGCGCGTACCAGGTCGGAGGGGGCGTCTGCAGCGGTTTGAGTTCGATCGGCATGTCGTTGAACTGCCAGAACGTCCCCTGATAGTTGAGGGTGTCCGAGCTGAGATACCGCTTGATGATTTCGTGCGACTCGATGTATCTGGCCTGAGCCGTGGACGGATCGATGCCGAGCGCCTCGATTTCGTGGGGCGAGGCGCCTCGCCCCACGCCATACTCCAGGCGGCCGCCGCTCAGATTGTCGAGCATGCAAATTTCTTCGGCGAGACGCACCGGATGGTGGATCGGCAGAATGTAGACCAGCGGAGACAGGCGCAGTTTTTGGGTGCGCTGCGCGGCAGCCGCAAGAAACACGCTTTGCGATGGGCAAGCACTCAGGGTAGTCGCATGGTGTTCCGACATGTGGTAGCAATGGAAGCCGAGCCTGTCGTAGAGTCCGATAATCTCCAGCCTGTCTTCGTACTGCTTATGAATAGGCAGGCCGTTGCGGTCGTTTTGGTCAAATATGCCGAATTTCATCGATTTTCCAGTAAGGTATGAATTGAGCGATCTTCCGACTTAGCGCGGCGACGACTTGCTGAATACCTGAAAGATGTTCTCTTCCGGATCTTTGTAGGTGGCAACGACGCCGTGTGTGCCCATGTCGCGCTGCGCGAGTAGCTGGCCTCCGGAAGACAGGATTTTCTGCTGGACCTCGTCCTGCGCCTCCCCGGCAACATGGAAAACGGGGACCGCGCCAACGGCTCCTTGCGCCGCTTCCTCTGCCGAACTCAGTGCAAATGCGCTGCGCTGCAGACGGAACTGTGTCCACTTGTTCTCGTCACGAAACTGGACAGGCATCCCCAGCGAGGATGCATAGAAATTTTCCAGTCTGGCAATATCCTTGGAGACGAAATAGACCGTTTGTATGTCAGCTTCTGCCATCAAAGTACTCCTAAATGGTTATAAAGAAATTGCTGTCGCGTCCTCGTGAAGGAGCGTCAAGCTGTGTGTTGTTCTTTCAGTCCAAGCTCATCGATCATAATTTTCCGAATCAGGTACTTCTGGATTTTTCCCGTCACGGTGGTCGGAAACGAATCGACAAAGCGGATGTATTTAGGCACCTTGTAATGTGCTATCCGACCCTTGCAAAAGTCGCGGACTGCGGCGTCGTCCAAGGCCATCTCCGGCTTGACGACGATCCATGCGCAGAGTTCTTCGCCGAAATGCCGGTCCGGTACGCCGACCACCTGCACATCGAGAACGCCCGGGCAGGTGTACAGAAACTCTTCAATCTCCCGGGGATAAAGGTTTTCACCGCCGCGGATGACCATGTCCTTGATTCGCCCGACGATGTTGACAAAGCCATCCGAATCCATCGTGGCGAGATCGCCCGTGTGCATCCAGCCTTCGGCGTCGATTGCCTCGCGCGTCCGTTCGGGCTGGTTCCAGTAGCCAAGCATCACCGAGTAGCCACGGGTGCAGAGTTCGCCGGACTGACCGCGTTCCACGGTCTGGCCGGTCAGCGGGTCGACGATCTTTACGTCGAGATGAGGCAATACCTGACCGACCGTGGCAACCCGCTTCTCAACCGGGGTATCCGTCATGCTTTGGCAGCTCACCGGACTCGTTTCCGTCATGCCGTAAGCGATCGTGATCTCGGGCAGATGCATATCGCCGACCACCCGCTTCATGATCTCGATAGGGCAAGGCGAACCAGCCATGATGCCGGTGCGCAGGCTGCTCATATCGAACTCCGCAAAGCGCGGGTGATTGAGTGCAGCAATGAACATGGTCGGCACTCCGTACAGCGCAGTGCATTTTTCCGCCTGCACGGTCTCCAGGACGGCTTCGGCGTCGAAGCGCTCGGCGGGATAGACGATCGTCGAGCCATGGGTCAGGCAAGCCAGGTTGCCCATGACCATGCCGAAGCAGTGGTACATCGGCACCGGGACGCAGACTCGATCCGCGTGGGTGAGCTTCATGCACTCGCCCACAAAGAAACCGTTGTTCAGGATGTTGCGATGACTCAGCGTAGCGGCCTTGGGAAGCCCCGTCGTCCCGCTGGTGAACTGGATGTTGACGGCATCGTCCGGGCGCACGGTGCGGCGTACCGCCTCAAGCGCTGCACTGTCCGCAGCGGCAACGCGGAGCAGGTCGGAGAAGCGTTGCGCGCCGGGCTCGTCCGGGCAGTCGGCAGCGTCGATCCACCAGATCGTCTCGAGGCTCGGCAGCCGGTCCTTCCCCAGCTCCCGCAACATGCTCAGATATGCGCTCGACCGGTATCGGGCCATCGTCACAATGGCTTTGCACCCCACCAGGTTGAGTGCATGCTCCAGCTCCGAGGTCCGATAGGCTGGATTGATGTTGACGAGTATCAACCCCGCCTTTGCCGTGGCTACTTGCAATAGTAGCCAGGCGATATTCGTCTGGGACCAGATACCGATCCGGTCGCCCGGTTTGAGCCCTGAATCGAGAAGCGCTGCCGCTAGCCGGTCCGACTTTTCGCGAAGTTCGCGGTAGCTTAGCCGAACCCCTTCATGACGGCTGACCACCGCAACATGGTCGCCCATTTTGCTGGCGATCTCGTCGAATGCGTCGCCGATGGTCTTGTCGATTAGTTCGGGGAAGCGTGTTCCGCGCTCATAGGAAAGTGTCTGCATCGATATTTTCCGCGCCGTTGGTTTGCCTGAACTGAAGACTCATTTGCCGAGGAAAACGACTGGAGCCGGCTCTTCGCCGCGAGTGACGGCTTCTGCTCGTGCAGTTCGCCCTTTCCTGGCGTCTTCCGTCGTGTGCAGTGGCATGGTGAGGTCCAGGGTCAGCACGTCGGCACCGGGCACGCCGCCGCCCGACCATGCCTTGAGGAGCGCGCGAACGGCGCCATACGAGCGAGTCGGGCCGTTGGCAAGCTTGATGGCGAGATCCTCGGCGACTTTCTCGACCTGATCTTCGCCGACGACGAAGGCGGCAACACCGAGCTGACCGGCGGTCGTGCCGGACATGGGTTCGCTGAGCATTGCATAGCGAGCTGCATACGCGCGCCCCGCTCTTTCCGCCAGACGCTGCACGCCGCCCGCGACAGGCGCCGAGCCGACGGACGCTTCAATGCAGCGGAAGGTGGCGTTCTCTGCCGCGACAATGAAGTCGCAAGCGAGAGCCAGCTCGAATGCGCCGCCGAATGCTGCGCCGCGCACCGCGGCAATCGTCGGGATCTGGAGGCCTTCGATTGACCGATAGGTATGGTGAATCTGCGCAATGAAGGTTCGCCAATCGTCGAAACCTTTGTCGATGAAATCGAGGACGTCGCCGCCCTTGCTGAAATCGGGGCCCTGGGCACGGAACAGGAGCGAGCGGATATCGGCCTTGCTGGCCTCCCGGACCGAACTCTCGAGGCAGTCGGCGAAATCGGCCGCAATGAGATTGAAGGGAGGATTGGCCAATACGATATGGCCTACGTTCTGACGACGTTCGAAGTAGATGCTTTTCATTGAAAGGAATCCTTAATAAATGATGGCGATCCTGAAAGCCTTGATGTCTCCTGCCAGGCTCTGCGCATTCATTCAACAATAGTGAATGCGTGCAGCATTGTTGTATATTAGGATGCCGGTGAAGGCGTGTCAACCTGTTCGCCGATGACGGCATGCCAGGGATTACACCTTGGGTGGCATCTCTGGATTGATTCTTGTCGTTCTGCCAAGGGCAACGATGCGTTGCAACCGTGGAGATAGGCGAGTGAGCGTGGTGGACGTAGCATCCAGATCGAACCCCTCGCCGGGTGCAAGCGATTTCCCCCAGCGGTATCACTGCAGATATAGGAAGGAGCTCGAAATGTCGAAAGTTCTGGTTTTGTACTATTCGTCGTATGGCCACGTCGAAACGCTGGCGGATGCCGTCGCCGAAGGCGCGCGCTCGACAGGCGCTACGGTCGACGTCAAGCGGGTGCCGGAAACTGCCCCACAGGAGGTCGCCAAGGCCGCCTACTTCAAGCTGGACCAGAAGGCGCCGGTTGCCACGGTCGCCGAGCTGGCCGACTACGACGCCATTGTGGTCGGCACGCCGACCCGGTTCGGGCGCATCTCGTCGCAGATGGCGGCATTCCTGGATCAAGCCGGCGGCCTGTGGATGAGCGGCGCGCTGAACGGCAAGGTCGGCGGCGCCTTCACTTCCACCGCCAGCCAGCACGGCGGACAGGAAACGACGCTGTTCTCGGTCATTACCAATCTGCTGCACTTCGGCATGACCATCGTCGGCCTGCCGTACAGCCACCAGGGGCAGATGACGCTGGACGAAATTGTCGGCGGTGCTCCCTATGGCGCCACCACGATCGCCGGTGGACAAGGCCAGCGCCAGCCGAGCGCTATCGAGCTTGCCGGCGCTCGCCACCAGGGCGAACTGATCGCCCGGACGGCAAACAAGCTGTTTGGCTGAGCGTCAGTCAAATTCACCCCATCAATTCGAAGGAGCGGACCATGCAACGTCCGACGACTGCAGGTGTGTCGAGGAATTTCGTCGTAACCCATCCGCTGGACCCGGAAGATGGGGTGATCGTCACCGCCTCGCGAGAAATGGCGAGGCCCATGAAAGGTAAGTTGAGGGGAATTGAAGGACGTGAGCCATTCAATGCCTTGATGGAGGGCGTTTTGCCACGCGATGACGTGAGCTTCGAATCCGACACGGTTGGCGGTATCCCGGGGCTCTGGGTTCATCCCGCGCATGGCCGATCCAGCGAGGCGATTCTCCATCTGCACGGCGGATGGTTCAACCTGGGAACGGCGAAAGCATTCCGTCACCTGGTCGGGCAGATCGCTGCGAGGGCGGGAGCGAGTGCATTTATCCCGGACTACCGGCTTGCTCCCGAGCATCCCTTTCCTGCGGCCGCCGACGATGTGCTGGCGAGTTACCGCGGGCTCGAGGAAAGGGAAATTCGCCGGATTGCCATCACGGGAGACTCTGCCGGGGGCAATCTCGCACTGGTACTCGCTGCGCGCGTTTCCGGCGACGCGGTCTCCGCCCAGGCGGCCCTGGTTGGAGTGGCCGCACTATCGCCGGTGACTGATTTGACGCTCTCGGGCGAGACATACGTGACGCGCGCGGATGCCGATCCGTATTTCACCCTCCCGCAGGTAGCGGAACTGGTGCGTTCCTATTTGGGGAGTGCCGATCCGAAACTTCCGCTCGCTTCGCCGCTCCACGCGCGGCTTTCCGGGTTGCCACCCGTACGCATTCATGTCGGAGACGACGAACTATTGCTCGACGATTCGCGCAGCTATGTCGAGCGTGCAGTTGCCGCCGGAACCGATGCCCGGCTTGATGTCTGGATGGGGATGCCGCATGGATTCGCCGGCAGTATCGGCAGGTTGAAGGCGTCGGCACAAGCGTTGGATGCCATCGGCGTGTTTCTCGCTGAGAAGCTGCTGGCAGGTGCTGGCCCGCACACTGCACGCTGAAACCACGGCGCAAGTTGCGGGGCACACCGCTGGCGGCCGCGCTAGCGCTGCCGGTTCAGACCTTCACATCCTGCAACGAGTGCATCGAGCAGGTGACGGACTGCTGGGACCATGCCTCGGCGCGTGGGGAAGATCGCATGGACCAAGCCCGGCGTGGTGGCCAGATCCGGCAGCAGGTGTTGCAGGCGGCCGGCCTGAAGATCGGCCTCAATCAGTTCCCTGGGCAGCATTGCCACGCCGACGCCCGATATCGCCGCCACCCGAAGACTCGCCAGGTCGTCGGTCGCCAGGCGCGGCTGATGCGCCCATGATGTCACGCGCCCCTCGGCGTCGACCACGTTCCAGACGAATCGCTCACTGCTGCTCGCCATGGAGAGGGTGGGCCAGTCTTTTACGGATTCGATCGAACTGGGCGCCGGATGGCGCGCCGCCAGTTCGGGACTGGCCACCAGAATGTGGATCGACAAGCCCAACTGCCGGACGGCGAGATCGGTATTTTCCAAGGGTGGAAGCCTGACCCGGATCGCAAAGTCCAAGCCTTCCTCGACGACATCCACCCGGCGGTTGGTTGCATCCAGCAGGACCTGGACATCGGGGTTGTCCTGGACGTATCGCGCGATGATCGTGGAGATGCCGGACTCCAGCAAGGCTACCGGGCAGGCGATGCGCACGGTGCCCTGCGGCTTGGAGCGGGTGCGCTCCACGATGTCTTTGGCGGCCTTGGCTTCCGCCACGAGCGCCAGGCAATGCTGGTGGAACTGCCGTCCGGTTTCCGTCAACGACAGACTTCGACTGGTGCGATTGAGCAGGCGCACGCCAAGTTCTTCTTCCAGGGCGCGAATGCGCCGGCTGAGTTTCGACGTCTGCAGGCCGAGGTTGCGCGCGGCCGCCGTGTAGCTGCCATGCTCGACCACTTCTGCGAAGAGCCAAAGATCATTGAGGTCAGCGATTGCGTTCATGGGCAGATTTCAGCTCCTTCTGATCGTTCTATCTGAAGCAATGATGCGTTCCAATGCAGGAGATATGCGCGTGTTCATTGCAAATATAGCATTCGTCTCATCAGCTGCACCAGCGCCGAATTGGCAGGTGGCACAGGTGACCAGCGCCGTCGCAATTGCGGTGGCGGGAAACGGAGTCGGACATGCTCACACACAGACGTTGGGAATCATTGGACCGGGGAGATCTCGGCTGGCTGCGCGCGAAACATCATTTCGCAGTTAGCGCCGACGGCAACCCCGCGCACGCCGCCTTGGGCCCGCTGATTGTCTGGAACGACGACGAGATCGCCGTGGGCAGCGGCTTCCCCATGCACGGGCATCGTGACATGGAGATCATCACCTATGTACGCCAGGGCCTGCTCGGGCATCGGGACACTTTGGGCTCCGAAGGAACGATCCACGCAGGCGATGTGCAGGTCATGAGCGCCGGAACGGGCATACGTCACGCTGAATTCAACCGCGGCGAGGTGCCGCTCAAGCTTTACCAGATCTGGCTGCTGCCTCGTGAAGCCGGTGGCAAGCCCGCATGGGGTACCAAGCAGTTTCCAAAAGGCGACCGGTCCGGACGATTCGTAGTCCTTGCCAGTGGGTTCGCCGGCGATGAAGGAGCGCTTCCCATTCGCGCCGATGCACGTGTGCTTGGCGCGATGCTAAAGGCTGGCGAAAGCGTTCGCTACGAGCCAGGAACAGCACGTCGTGCCTATCTCGTCGTGGCCTCGGGACGCATCGAAGTAAATGGCGAGCCCGTTGGGCCGCTTGACGGCGTGGCGATCACGAAGATCGCCGCGGCGCAGATTTCGGTTCTTGAAGATTCTGAGCTGGTGATGGTGGACGCCGGCTAATTCCCTTTTCGTAATCCACCTTCGCATATTCACTTCAGGAGTTTGTCATGGAACGTTTTAAATTTCTTCCGCTGTTGGGTCGTATCTTGATCGGTGCGCCGTTTGTCATGAGTGGGCTGGGCAAGCTCGCGGCGTACGGGGCGACGGTTGGCTACATTGCAGCCATGGGTCTGCCCGTGCCGCCACTCGCGTTCGTTATTGCCGTGCTGACCGAGCTGGGCGGCGGCCTCTTGCTGCTGTCGGGCTACAGGGCTCGCGCCGTGTCGCTGGGGATGGCAGTGTTCTGTGTGGTCACTGCGATTTTCTTTCACCACAATTTCGCAGATCAAAACCAGATGATTCACTTCCTCAAGAACGTGATGATGGCTGGCGGCCTCCTGCAGATCACCTGGTTCGGCGCCGGCGCGTTCAGCCTGGACGCGCGCTCGGGGCGGGTCGCTTTGCGTGCTTCGCGTCTGAAGGCAAGCTGAGCCCGGCATGCGGTTTTCCATGCACCCTCATTCCGGTCTCGCCACGACGACCGTGCTGCTGGAAGGTGAAGTGGAGTATGAAGACACCACCGGTGCAGCAGGGATCATGCCGTCCGGCAGCGTCGAGTGGATGAATGCGGGCAGGGGTGTGTGGCACGATGGCCGCGCCAGAGGCGATGGGCCGGTGCGCGGGTATCAGTTGTGGGTCGCGTTGCCGCCTGAGCTCGAACTGGGCGAACCCCGCAGCCAGTATTTATCGGTGAGCGAGATCCCCCACACCGGTCCAGCCCGCGTCGTCCTGGGCCGTTATGGGAACGTCGAAAGCCCGGTACTCGCACCCGCAGGCATCAACTACCTGCTCGTGCGGCTATTTGCCGGCGAGCAGTGGCAGTACACGCCGCCGGCCGGCCACAACATCGCATGGCTAAGTATTCAACGTGGCGCACTGCGCATCGCCGACGAATCCATCGCCAACGAGCTGGCCGTGTTTGGCGAGTCCGAAGACGTGTTGGCATTTACAGCCGACGAAGATTCGGAGTTCGTCATCGGCTCCGCGGTCCCACATCCGCACAATCTCGTGCTTGGCTATTACTCGGTTCATACGTCGCTGGCGGCGTTGCGTGCGGGGGAGGCCAGGATCAAGGAGATTGGGGCACAACTGAGTCGCCGCGGGCGCATCGGGTAATCTGCCAAATGCGGTTTCGGCAGGTTGCGAAGACTCTATCGGGAAACCCTCATGCTAAACGTTCATGTTGGTAACGCGGCCATTCCGGCCATCGGTTTTGGTACTTACGGGATGAGTGCCGACGAGATCTATCGGCTCATTCCCGCAGCCCTTCGTGCCGGCTTCCGCCATATCGACACGGCGCAAATCTACGGTAACGAGGGCGAAATCGGCGACTGCGTCGCCGCGTCCGGTATTCCAAGAAGCGAAATTTTTCTGACGACCAAGGTCTGGGTGAGCAACTACTCAGAGCGATTGTTCGAAGCGTCTGTCGACGAAAGTCTCCGCAAGCTCAAGACGGACTATATCGATCTGCTCTTGCTGCACTGGCCGGGATCGAAGGTGCCGCTGGCCGAGCAGATCGCGGGACTCAACGCAGTCGTGCGCGCCGGCAAGGTTCGGCACATCGGCGTCAGCAATTTCAACCGCGCCCTGATGACGGACGCTATCCGGCTCTCTGCGGTTCCTCTCGTGACGAATCAGTTCGAATACCATCCGTATCTGAACCAGTCCTTGCTCATTGATAGCACGCGGCAAGCTGGGCTTGCCGTGACCGGATACTGCGGCATGGCGATTGGCCGTGTCTTCTCGGACCCGACGCTCAAGGAGATCGCGGCCCGCCATGACAAAACCATCGCCCAGATCGTCTTGCGGTGGCTTGTTCAACAGAGCGGGATGGTCGCCCTTTCAAGAACCACCCGGATCGATCGACTGGCGCAGAATCTGGCGGTATTCGACTTCGAGCTGGATGGCGAGGACATGGCGGCAATACATTCGTTGGCGACGGCAGGCAGCCGGATTGTCGATCCGCCTGGACTCGCGCCGGTGTGGGACAGTACGCCATAACGAATTCGTCAGGATGCCGGTCAGCTGGCCGCGAGCGTTCTCAGTCGCGCAAGCGATTCCTTCACGATCTCGACGTAGTCGCGTTGCTCGGACTCGCCGACCCACTGCACGAACGCAACCCTAAAGACGGCGATGCCCGCCTCGGCCGCGAGGCTCGCGTCCGGCTCACCGACACCGCGCTCGCGCAGTGCCTGTGCGAGCGCCGCGGATAGCGTCGCCATCTTGATCAGCTCGCGCTCGCGCAGGTCCGCGTTGGCCGCGATCACCTTGCTGCGCAGGCGCGCGAACGGGCGACGGTCGTCATCGAAGAAATCGCCGGCGCTCGACAAGGCGGCTGCGATCGCATCGACCGCTGAGGCCTCGGTTGGCGCCTGCGCCAGCGCATCGACCATCTTCTGCTGAAGACGTTCGGAGCCATTGAAGAGCACTTCGCGCTTGTCGGCGAAGTAGCGAAAGAACGTGCGCGCAGTCAGCCCCGCGCGTTCCGCGATGGCTGCCACGGTCGTCTGTTCGTAGCCGATCTCTCCGAACAGTTCGAGGGCCGCGGCACGGAAACGGCTCTCAGCATCGGGCTCCCAGCGACCCATATTTTCTCTCTTTTTGTTGACACAGAGTGACATCATAAGCCTATACTGATGTCACTCAATGACATCAAGGGAGTCTCTAATGCGAATTCTCGTTACCGGCGCCTCGGGCTGGATCGGCTCGGCCAGCGTTAAGGAACTCATTTCTGCAGGACACCACGTCCTCGGCCTCGCCCGCAACGACGAGTCCGCAGCCAGGATCGCGAAGCTGGGTGCCGAAGTGGTGCGCGGCAGCCTGGATGACCTTGCCAGCCTGCGCGGTGCAGCGGCGCTAGCCGAGGGCGTCGTGCACCTCGGTTACAACCACGATTTCTCGCAGATGGCGGCCGCGGCGCAGACCGATCGCGCGGCCATCGATGCGTTCGCGGACGTGCTGCAAGGCACCGGCGGCCCGCTGCTGATCGCGTCGGGCACGCTGGGGCTGCCCCGGGGCCGCGTGGGCACCGAGGAGGACATGCCGAGCGCCGGGATCCACCCGCGTATGGCCAACGCGGCCTACACCTTGGGCCTGGCTGATCGCGGCATCCGCTCGATGGTTGTGCGCTTCGCTCCGACGGTGCACGGCGCGGGCGGCGACCACGGATTCGTCGCGGTGCTGGCGCGCATCGCTCGCGAAAAGCGTATTTCGGGCTACATCGGGGATGGCCAGAATCGCTGGCCGGCGGTGAACAGGCTCGATGCCGCCAAGCTCGTGCAACTCGCAATCGATAAGGCGACGCCTGGCAGCGTGCTGCACGCTGTCGCCGAAGAGGGCATTGCCACGCGCGAAATCGCGACGGCGCTGGGACAGTTCCTGGACGTGCCGACGGAATCGATTCCCGTCGACCAAGCACAGGCTCACTTTGACTGGCTGGGTATGTTCTTCGGCGCCGATGCCCCGGCCTCCAGCGCACGCACGCGTTCGCAGCTTGGCTGGGAGCCGACGCACGGGACACTGTTGGAAGACATTGCGGCCGGACACTACCCCGGGAACTGAGGTGGGGCGGCCTGCTACGCGCGGCCCTCGCCAAAATGGCCGATGCCAAAAGCGAGGGCCGAAATTCTGGACCTCTAACTCATGAGCGTCATCAACCCCTGACGCAGCGAAACCCCGCATAAACATACTGATAATGCGCCTGAAACCAGTTGCGAAACGCAGGCCGCAACATGCATTGCGCGGTGCGCGCCGAGCCGCCCTTCAGCACGTAATGTTGCCCGTCGAAGAAGTTGGCCGAGTACCCCAGATAAAACGGAAACGGCTCGAAGCCGGGCAGTGCGTCGAATAGCGTCGAAGTCCATTCCCAACCGTTGCCGAACTGGCCTTCCACACCGAACGCGCTGATGTTGTCCGGGTGCGCGTCGACCGCCTGCGGGTCCCAACTGCGGAAATCGAAGTTGCCCGAAGCCGCGTGCGGGGCACCGTGCGCAGCGCGCTGCCATTGCGCTTCGGTCGGCAGTGCTTTGCCGGCCCAGCGGGCATACGCGCTGGCTTCCGCATGGCTGACGTAGACCGGCCAATCGAGCGGCAAGGGGATCTCCTCGAACATGGTGCGCAGCATCCATGTGCCGTTACCATCGCCGTCGCGTTGCGACCAGCCTGTCGGGTGGGTGATCCGCTCGCTTTCCTTCCAGTCCCAGTCCCTGTCCTTCCACCACGTGCGCTGCTGGTAGCCGCCGGCGTTCACGAACTCCAGGTACGCGCCGTTGGTGACCATGTAGCGGTCTATCTCGAAGGCCGGCACGTCCACACGAAGTTCGCCGAACTCGTTGTCCCAGCCGAAACACCCGCTATCGCGCGGCATGCCGAGCAGCGCCGGGCCGGCCGGAACCAGGACCATCTGGGTGTGATCGGGCTCGCTCGCACGAAGTCCATGGCGCGATGCTGCGCCGCTGGCGTGACCCTCAGCGTCACCATGGCTGGGGCCAATCTTCTGCGCAAGCGGCAACTGATGCAGCATGTACGCGAGGGTCTCGGCGTGCATCAGGCGATGCTCGATGGCGACGTGCAGCAATTGCTCGGCCGCGCCGACTCGCGCGCCCTCTGCTTGCGGCTGCCCGTCGATGTTCAACGCCGCCAGCTCACGATCGATCTGCGCGCGCGCTTGCTGCCCATAGCCGCGCACGACTTCGAGCGACGGCCAGTCGCTGGGCACGTCGGTGGGGAGATCGCCGTCGACGGGATCGATGCCGAACGCGAACAGGTGGTCCAGTGAGGCATTGAACGCAGGAAGCGCGCACAGCCTTTGATCGAGCAGATTGCGGTCGAACGCTTCGAGATGCCCGATATAGAACACGATCCGGTGACGCTCGCGGATCGGCCGTTCGTACAGGTACTCGGGTTTGACGATGGAGAAGAGGGCGTCGGTAATCTGACGCGCGTCGATCAGGCGCTGGACTAGCGGATGATGCGGGGCGGGGTCGCGATTCATGTCGCCGGGTCTCCTTGAGGAGGACAGTTTGAAGACTGTACCCTACCTTCCCGCAGGACGCATGCCACGCGCCACTGGAAGCAGAGAGCCGTAGCGGCGCGGCTGGCCGCGCTGCACGACATTACATGGCCTACACGTGCCGCAGACCTTCGAGGTCGATGATGCGAATGAACTTGCCTTGCGTGTCGATCAGGCCGCGCTTTTGAAATCTTGACAGGGTGCGGCTCACTGTTTCGAGCGTGGTGCCGAGATAGCTGCCCATATCTTCACGCGTCATGCGCAGATTGAATTCCGCTGAGGAATAGCCGCGTTTCGCGTTGCGCTCCGAGACATCGAGCAGGAATGCGGCGACGCGTTCTTCCGCGGAGAGGGAGCCGAGCAGCATCATTTGTCCGCCCTCGCGGACGATCTGCTCGCCCATCATTTTGTGCAGCCGTTCCTGCATGGAGCCGATTTCGCGGCACAAACGTTTGAGCGCGACGTAGGGGATGATGCAGACGGTGCTGTCTTCCAGCGCGGTCGCGCTGCACGCGTGTTTGTCCTCGCTGATGCCGTCGAGACCGAGCGCTTCGCCCGCAAGGCGCAGGCCGGTGACCTGCTCGCGGCCGTCGCGGTGTGCCATGGTGGTCTTGAGGGAGCCGGAGCGTACCGCATACAGATGCTCGAATGCGTCGCCTGCCCGGTACAGCTTGTCGCCGCGCCGCACCGGGCGTGCGCTGCAGATCAGCGCTTCGAGCTTGGGCAACTCGTCGGACGAGAGCCCTTGCGGCATGCACAGTGGACGCATCGCACAACTGGAACAGCGCGCCGCGCTGCGCACGACAGGGCGCACGGGACGGGCGGGGCCAGCGGGAGGACGGCGGGCTGCGGACGGGGTGACGACGGTGGGCGTAAGCATGGTGTACGACCGGTTGTAAGGAAACAAACCCATTGTCCCACCATGGTTAATCGCTGTTTTGCGACAAAGTGACGCGTCAGGGCGCCGCGTCTCTTTGCGCAACGTCACAAGGCCGCAAGGTTGCATCCGGCCCCGGGAACACTGGGCCGCAGGTGCCGTCAGGGCGCCCAGCGGCCGCTGGAAATCACGCCGTTGCCTGCGCCGCGTGCTCCTGTCCGGCGGCCGATGGAATCAGCAGTACGGGTAGCGCCGCCTGCCGTACACAGCGTTCGGCGACGCTGCCGAGGAACAGCCGCTGTACGCCCCGGCGCCCGTGCGTGCCCATCACCAGCAGATCCGCATTGAACGCGGCGGCGGCTTTCAGCACGACCGTGGCGACGTCGTCGAGCGAGGACGCTTCACCCGCCGCCGCTTCCCCCGCGACGCCGCTTGCCCGCATGGCCTGGGTCAATTCGGCACCGAGTTCCTTGCCCTGTTCGACCAGCCGGTTGCGCAGGATGGACGGGTCGTAGCCCGGCGCTTCGAAATACAGCGGGGTGTTCTCGACAACGTAGAACGGCTGAAGCACGGCGCCCATCGAACTGGCCAGGTTCAGGGCGGATTCAAAGGCACGGCGAGAGGTGTTGCTGCCGTCGACCGCTACGAGGATGCGTTTGTACATAGTTGGACTCCACGTCGGAAGGGTTCGGGACCGGCTGTGCCCAATCGCGACTCAAGATGGGCGACCGAGTGCCGGTGTCAGCTTAAATGATGGCTGAAGAATGTGCCTTTTCGTCAGGATGTAAATCAAACACTTGTCAAATTTACAGATGTAAAACCACAACGTCATTGCACCGCCCAGCCGGCCTCGGCGGGCTTTTTTGACACACTTGGGACGATCTTTGCGCATCCGCGGCGCCTTGTTTGCCTTACAATCGGGGTCTATTCAGACAAGCCAACTTCTCAGCGAAGATGAACGAGCGCAAATCGACGGGCTTGCCCGACAAGATCTACGGCGACATCCTGAACCGCATACTCGAAGGCGAGTACAAGGAAGGGGAGCGCTTGCCTACCGAGCACGCCCTCGCCGAACGTTTCGAAACCTCGCGGCCTACCGTGCGCGAAGCGCTCGCCCGTTTGCGCGCCGACGGCATCATCGTCACGCGGCACGGCTCGGGCACCACAGTTGCGCGCCGGCCCGATCCGGATGTGCGCCGCTTCGCGCCGCTCGAGACGCTCTCCGATATTCGCCGCTGCTACGAATTTCGCATCGTCACCGAAGCCGGCGCGGCCGAGCTCGCGGCGCAGAAAGCCGAGCCGGACGACATCGCCGCCATCCAGCACGCCTGGGACGAACTCGAGCGTATCGTCGAAACCCAGGGGATCGGCGCGAAGGACGACTTCTCGTTTCACCTCGCGGTCGCACGGGCCTCGAAGAATCCGTTTTTCATTACCGTGATGTCGTTCATCGAAGAGCAGATCGTCTTCAGCATGAACCTGTCGCGCAACCTCTCGCTGGTGAAGACGCTCGAGCGGCAGCGGCTGGTGCAGGCCGAGCATCTGGCGGTGCTCGAAGCGATCCGCCGCAAGGACGGTCCCGGCGCCGGGCGCGCCATGCGTGCGCACCTCGAAAACGCGCTTGAACGGATGTTCGGTTCCTGAGTTGTCCCCGTCTCTCCGGGCCGCGTAAAACGCGGCCCGTTTTTTAATCGGTCCGGCTCCGTGTCTGGCTTTTTCGCGCGCTGTGCCGCGTCATCGAAGTGAATCTTCCCCGCCCCCTGCCTTTTCGCGATGCCTTGCTGGCGATGCTCGGCATCGCGCTCGTCAACATGCTGGTCGCGCTCGACCAGACCGTGGTCAGTACCGCCTTGCCGTCGATCGTGTCCGAGTTGCGCGGCTTCGAGTACTACGCGTGGATCGCGAGCGCTTATCTGTTGGCCTCGGTGGTGACGGTGCCGGTGTTCGGGCGGCTCGGCGACTACTTCGGCCGCAAACGTTTCGTGCTGGCGGCGGTGATCGTCTTCACGGTGGCCTCGCTGTTGTGCGGGGTTGCGCCCAGCATGCCGTTCCTGGTGGTGGCGCGCGGCCTGCAAGGCGTGGGCGGCGGGATGATGGTCGGCACCGCGTTCGCCTCGATTCCCGATCTGTTTCCCGATGCCCGCGCGCGAGTCCGCTGGCAGGTCATCATGGCGGCGGCCTACGGCATCGGCACGGCGGCGGGGCCGTCTCTCGGCGGCTGGCTGAGCCAGCAGTTCGGCTGGCGTTCGACCTTCCTCGTCAACCTGCCGGTCGGCGCGCTCGCGCTGTATTTCATCTGGGCGCATCTGCCGAATTACCGGCGCGCGGTGAGCGGCGAGGTGCGCATCGACTGGACCGGCGCCGCGCTGGTGGCGCTGGTGCTGGGCGGCCTGCAGACGTTTATCGAAGCCGTGCCGAAGTCGGGTCTCACGACGGGCAATCTGCTGCTGGCGGCGCTCGTCGTAGTCGGCGCCGCAGCGCTGCTGATGTGCGAGCACCGCGCGACGCACCCCATCATCCCGCTCGATCTGTTCCGCGACGGCCAGCTCGTCACGCTGTTCACGCTGTCGCTGCTCTCGGGCTTCGTGATGTTCTCGCTGATCTTCTTTGCGCCGCTGCTGCTGCAAGGCGGCTTCGGCCTGACCCCGCAGCAGGCGGGGCTGCTGGCCACGCCGATTGCTGCCTGTATTGCGCTGGGCAGCGTGATCAACACGCGCATCGTGATTCACATGCCGAAGCCGACGCTGATTCTTTCGATCGGCTTCATCTTGCTGGTGGTCGCGTCGGCCGGCATTGCGCTCGCCACGCCGGCTACGCCGCATCTGTACCTCGAACTGGCGATGGCCGCGGTTGGCATCGGCCTCGGCTTCATTCTCAACAACCTGAACGTGTTCGGCCAGGAGATCGCCGGTCGAGAACGCTTCGGCATCACGACGGCGCTACTGCAGTCCACGCGGATGGTGGGTGGGATGCTCGGCACCAGCATCGTGGCGACGATCATCAACCGGCGCTACGAAGCCGGGGTGGCTGATGCCCTGCAGGTGCTCGGCGAGCCGGTGGCCTCTAAGTGGCTGCCAAAGTTGTCTGACCCGCGGATTCTGATCGACCCCAGCCTGCGCGATACCCTGCTTGGGGAGCTGGGACGGGCTGGCCTCGCCGGTCCCGCGCTAGTGGAAGCGGCGCGTCATGTGCTGGTTCAGTCGATTCATATCGGTGTGGTCCTGACAGGCGCTGCCGCGTTGGTGGCGGCTTTTGTGGTGCGCAGAATCTCGCATATCACTTTCAAGCGCAGCGGTAATTAAAAACGGCGTTTTTTACCTATTTTCAGGGGCCGCCATTCGGCGGTCCGGAAATAATTTCTCCATTTTCTGCCGTTAAAAACGCGCGAAAATCGCTATGCGTGTTGGGTCGGATTTGCACCTACCTACCTGGATAGGTGTGTCCCGGATCAGGGTCGATCAAAATTCATACAAATAACACCCAATCAACCTGAGAGACTCAACATGGAATTACTCGAAAATCACTGGAAAGCACCTGTCACCATTCAAAACCGTTCGGTTGACGTTGCAGAAGAGACGCCATCCACGGTTGATCGTCACCTCATCATTGCTTATCGCAAAATGAAAAAGGAGAGCCAGCGACGTTTCTGGGCGCGCTTTGGGGTCACCCAATCGCGTGGCAGCCGGTTCGAGTCGGGCGCGGAAATTCCGCCTCCGGTTTCAATCCTGCTGGGGCTTTACTTCCTGAAGACGATTTCTGATGGCGATTTGGGGCGTGCGGAGCGGGTGATTTACAGCCGTGACGCCGCAGCTTTGCTTAGCCAGGGTCAATAAGACCCAGTTGTGTAGCAATCACGGCCGCCGCGCGCCGCGAATTCACCCCGAATTTCGCTCTGATATTCTTGACGTGGAAGTTCACCGCAGCTTCCGAGCAGCTGAGAATATGTGAAATCTCCCAGGTGGATTTGCCGCGCGCGGTCCATTTCAGGCATTCGCGCTCGCGCGGCGTCAATTGCGGCAGCAGGCTTTGCGCATGCGAGCGGAGATGGCGGCGGCTCGTATCGATTACCAGATCGCGCAGCAGGACGAGATTGGGCAAGACGCCGTCGATCTGCGTCCAGAATGCGTCGGTCGTGTTGAAGTTGTTGGCGAAAGACAGCATGCCGGCTTCCTGATTCGGCCCGTGGATCGGCAGCGAAACGCCTGAGCGCAGGCCGTGCAGGCAGGCCAGCTCGTACATCTCCCGTTGCGGGCGCGTCGAGAACAGTTCCGGCGACCAGATCAGCGGCGTAGCACGCGTCATGCAATGGCTCACGACCGGGTCGATATGCATGAAGCCGTGCGCTTCGTAACTGCGCCACCACGTTGGCGAGTACGTGCTGCGCATGTACGCATCTTCCAGACGCATACCGGGGCGCGGCAGCATGGCGATCAGAACCCGATCGAAGCCCCAGCTACCTGCAATGGTGGTGAGCGCGTTGAACCACGTCGCTTCGTCTGGGGCATCCACCAGTGGCGACATTTGCTCAGTAAAATGTAGCGACACTTTCGTTCTCTCGATCGCAGCGGCCCGGCCGCGGGTTTCGCCGACGCGAACTCGCGACCGGCATGGTATTGGGCAGCAATTTATCACCGTTTATTACCAAGCGGCTCAAAACGCGAAGTCTGCTGCTAGTGTTTCGTAGCCAGAATCTTGGCGGCGGCGTAAAAACACCAAAAATATCGTCAGCAGGCCAACATTTGCCCGGCCGTATGCTGTCCTGTCTCGTGGGATTCAAGCCGGGCGGGGCGTTTTTTTCACAAATGTCAAATCGACTGACGCAAACGACTCGCGCCCGATTTAACCCTTGACGGGGCGGCCTTGCACGCCGGCCAGCAGGAGCATTTCGGGGAGCGGACGCTACCTATAAAACCTCTTGTTTCAATGAGGGCCGAAAGATTTGTTGTCGGAACCGCACAGTCACATTGAAGCTGTGCTCCAAAAAATAAATCGGCGGATCCGCTTGGAGGCGCTATTTTAACTTAATAGAGTCTTCATTCAAACGGCTGTATTAACAATAACTCGCGTTCTGCCTGTTTGATTAATTTGCTAATTGTTCTGCCAGGCCGACCGCGATATTGCCTTGCCGTTCCATTTTCAAATACCGGCTCGAAGCAGCCGCCCCGATTGGTGGCGCAGCGCTTTTCTATGTTGTCATACGAAAATCAAACGTTTTACGACGCCAGCGACGCGCCTGAGGCGTGCCGCATAGCACCCGGAAGCCGGTGAATTCAGAGATTTCCTTTGCCTTGCAGGGCACTTTCCGCAGCGCTCGCCTTGGCGTTCGCCTCGCAAATGTTGTTTGACAACATTGCGCGGCGGGTGCTACCTTGGCATCAATTCTTCGATACTGTCCTGAGGTGCCATGAAAATCTCTCCCATCCACGATAGCGAGTTCGCCGCCACCGTCATGGCTGTGCCGCCGCTGGCCCGCCGCGCAGACTACACGCTCGACGCCGCGGAAAACCTGAAACTGATCCGGCACATCGAGGCGGGCGGCGTGCGCACGCTGCTGTACGGCGGCAACGCGAACCTCTATCACGTGGCCGTGAGCGAGTATCGCGAGCTGCTGGATATCCTCGCCGCGAGCGCCGGTCCGGACACTCGCGTAATCCCTGCCATCGGCCCCGATTACGGCAAGATGGTCGATCAGGCCCGCATCCTTGCACAGACCTCGTATCGCACGGCGATGGTGCTGCCGCTAGCCGGCTTTACCACGTCCGAAGGCGTAGAGGCCGGGCTGACGCGTATCGTCGACGCGGCCGGCATCCCGCTCACGCTGTACATCAAGAGCGAAGACTACGTGGACGTGGAGACGCTGGCGCGTCTGGTGGACCGCGGCACGCTGATCGCGGTCAAGTACGCCATCGTGCGCGACAATCCGGCGGATGATGCCTATCTGCGCCGCCTGCTGCAAAGCGTGCCGGCCGCGAAGGTGGTCTCCGGCATGGGCGAGCGGCCGGCGCTGGTGCATCTGCGCGAGTTTGGCCTCGCCGCGTGGACGACCGGCTCGGGTTGCATCGCGTCGCATGCGGTGACGGCCTTGCTGCACGCGGTCAAGGCGGGCAGCATGAGCGAGGCGCAACGCATCTATGATGCCTTCATGCCGCTCGAAACCCTGCGCGACGATATTTCGCTGATCCGCGTGCTGCACGACGCCGTGACGTTCTCGAAGATCGCCGACATGGGTCCGATGCTGCCCCTGCTCAGTTCGAGCCCACTGGAGCATCATGCGAATATCGACCAGGCCACCCAGGCGCTGCTCGCGTTCGAAAAGCAGTTTGCCGGCGCCGCCGCAACAGTACGTTAAAGGAATCACACGATGCAGATTACTGGAGAGATGTTGCTTGGAGCGTCCGCCGTACGCGGAACCCGTGGCACGCTGCGCGCGTTCGACCCGGCGCGCAATGCGGAAATTGAGCCGGCGTTCGGCGCCGGCGGTGCAACGGAAGTCGAGCGCGCCTGCGAACTGGCGGCCCTGGCGTTCGACCCTTACCGTCACGCGCCGCTCGAAACGCGTGCGCGTTTTCTCGAAGCGATTGCCGAAAATATCGTCGCACTCGGCGAAGCATTGATCGAGCGGGCCCACCTCGAATCGGCGCTGCCGAAAGCGCGCCTGGAAGGGGAGCGCGGCCGCACAGTGGGGCAGCTCAAGCTGTTCGCCGCGCTGGTGCGTGAAGGCCGCTGGCTCACCGCCACGCTCGATTCCGCTCTGCCCGAACGCAAGCCTCTGCCGCGTTCCGATCTGCGTCTGCAGAAGATTCCGGTCGGGCCGGTGGCCGTGTTTGGCGCCAGCAATTTCCCGCTGGCCTTTTCCGTGGCCGGTGGCGATACCGCCTCGGCTTTGGCGGCCGGCTGCCCGGTTGTCGTCAAGGCGCATCCGGCGCATCTCGGCACCTCCGAGCTAGTGGGGCGCGCGATCCAGAAAGCGGTGGCCGACAGCGGATTGCCCGAAGGCGTGTTCTCGCTCGTCATCGGTGCGGGCAACGAAATCGGCGAGGCGCTGGTGAAGCATCCGGCCATCAAGTCGGTGGGCTTTACCGGCTCGCGGCGCGGCGGTGTCGCGTTGGTCGAAATCGCCGCTAAGCGCCGTGAACCGATTCCGGTGTTCGCCGAGATGAGCAGCGTCAATCCGTTCTTCGTGTTGCCCGGTGCGTTGGCCAGGCGCGCCGAAGCGCTCGCCCAGGGTTTCGTGGATTCGGTCACGCTTGGGGTCGGTCAGTTCTGCACGAACCCGGGTCTCGTGCTGGTGCTCGATGGGCCGCATACCCGCGGCTTTATCGACGCCGCCGCCAAGGCGCTTGCCAGCAAGGGCGCGCAGACCATGCTGACCGCAGGTATCGCGGCCGCCTATCAGGCGAGCGTCGCGCAGCGCGCCGAGCTCAACGGCGTGCAAAGCCTGGCGCGCGGTGCGGCCTCGGAAGCGGCGTGCGCTGCCTTGCCGGTGCTGTTCGAAACTACCGCGGCACAGTTCCTCGCCACGGCGCCCCTCGAAGACGAAATCTTCGGGCCGACCTCGTTGATCGTCACCTGCGCGGACATCGCAGAGATGCTCAAGGTCGCCGAGCATCTGGAAGGCCAGTTGACCGCGACGCTGCAACTCGAAGCCGAAGACTATCCGCTGGCGCGGCAACTGTTGCCGACGCTCGAGCGCAAGGTAGGGCGGATTCTGGCGAACGGTTTCCCGACGGGCGTCGAAGTGTGTCATGCGATGGTGCATGGCGGCCCGTTCCCGGCTACTTCCGATGCGCGTGCAACCTCGGTAGGCGCGACGGCGATCGAGCGCTTCCTGCGGCCGGTTTGCTATCAGGACTTGCCGGCCGAACTGCTGCCCGAAGCGTTGCACGACGACAACCCGCTCAAGCTCTGGCGCTTGCGCGACGGTCAGCTCGTGCGGAACTGAGGGCCGACATGACCGACACCAACCGGCGCTACCCCGACCCCGCTGTCCGCATCCTCGATCCGCGCTTCAAGGACTTGCGCCTTGCTTCGGCTTCGGTTGAGTGCCTGTATCAGGGCGCGCGCTGGTCGGAAGGCCCGGTGTGGTTCGGCGACGGGCGCTATCTGTTATGGAGCGACATCCCGAATAATCGCATCTTGCGCTGGGATGAACAGAGCGGGGCGGTCACGCCGTTTCGCCAACCCTCGAACAACGCCAATGGCCACACGCGCGATCGCGAGGGGCGGCTCGTGAGTTGCGAGCATCTGACGCGGCGTGTCACGCGCACCGAGTACGACGGCTCGATCACCGTGCTCGCTGAGCGTTACCGCGGCAAGCGTTTCAATTCGCCCAACGACGTGATTGTGAAGTCGGACGGCTCGATCTGGTTCAGCGATCCGACCTTTGGAATCGACGGTTTTTACGAAGGCGAGCAGCAGGAGTCGGAATTGCCGGCCTGCGTGTATCGCGTGGATGGACAGAGCGGCGAAGTGTCGATGATGATCGACGACGTACTTGGGCCCAATGGCCTTGCGTTCTCGCCGGATGAATCGATTCTGTACGTGGTCGAATCGCGCGGCGAGCCGCGCAAGATCCGCGCCTTCGACGTCACGGGCAACACGCTTGTGAACAACCGCGTGCTGATCGATGCAGGCCCGGGTACGCCGGATGGTTTCAGGGTCGACATTCACGGCAACCTGTGGTGCGGTTGGGGCATGGGCACCGACGAACTCGATGGCGTGCGCGTTTTCACGCCGCAAGGCGAGGCGATCGGCCATATCGCCTTGCCGGAGCGTTGTGCGAACGTCTGCTTCGGCGGCCGGCATCGTAACCGGCTCTTCATGGCAGCGAGCCATGGGCTGTATTCGCTGTATGTGAACACGCAAGGCGTGAAGGGCGGTTGACGCGCGAGTCTGATTTGCTTGACATCAGAAGTAGGCCTTGACTATGTTGCATCGAGAGACACAAACCGCCAGCACCGCGATTTGACCGGCGGACTTCCATACCAAGAAGCGAGGAGACGCAATGACTTTTTCTGGCAGCTTGTCGGTCAGGTTAGCGGGTATCTGTGTCGCGGTAGGGGCAGCTTGGGGGGCGACCTTCGCGTCGCCGGCGTACGCAGATCCGGTCACGCTCAATATCGTCGATGTGGCGGGCGATCTGCAGTTGACGCAAAAAGGCTTCGAAGCGTTCAAGGCGAAGTACCCGAACCTCGTTGCGAACATCACCTACACGAATGCGCCTGCGCCGCAGTTGCCGGGCAAGATCAAGGCCATGCAGGCGGCCGGCCGCTCCGATATCGATCTGGTGCTGACCGGCACGGACGCGCTCGCCGCTGGCATCGAACAGAATCTGTGGACCAAACTGCTGCCGGATCAGGCGGCCACCTTCCCGGGCGTGCTCGACAACTACGCGCCCGGTCCGCGCAAGATGCAGGATCTGGCGCAAGGCTACGGGCTCGAAGTGGCTTATATGCCGGCTGGGCCGCTGCTCGAATACAACCCGGCGAAGGTTAGCGACCCACCCAAAACGCCGGACCAGTTGCTGCAATGGTGCAAGGCGCATCCGAACAAGCTGATCTATGCGCGCCCGGCCAACTCCGGTCCGGGGCGTACGTTCCTGATGGGCCTGCCGTATGTGCTCGGCGACAAGGATCCACGCGACCCGATCCATGGCTGGGACAAGACCTGGGCGTTCCTCAAGCAACTGAACGATTGCGTGCCGTATTACCCCGGCGGTACCTCGGCGGTGATGAAGGAGCTGGGCGAGGGCACTCGCGACATGACGGTCACGGTGACCGGCTGGGACA
Source organism: Paraburkholderia phenazinium (assembly GCF_900100735.1). GTDB lineage: Bacteria > Pseudomonadota > Gammaproteobacteria > Burkholderiales > Burkholderiaceae > Paraburkholderia > Paraburkholderia phenazinia. The sequence goes on from NZ_FNCJ01000030.1 coordinate 63,311, forward strand.
TTAACCCGCGGGCGCTTGGGATCGTACCGGCTGAGTTCCGCGTGCAGAGCTTCGACAACATGACGTGGGTCGACGACGCGCACTATATGGTGATCCCGAAGGGCGTGCCGAAAGAAAAGCTCGACGTGCTCTACAAGCTGATGAATTTCATGCTGCAACCGGCGCAGCAGGCGCTGACCTACGACGATGGCTATTTCTATCCTGGGCCCGCTATCAAGGGCGTGACCGTCGATCAGGCGCCGGCGCATAGCCAGGAGGTCCTGAAGAAGTACGGCCGTCCGGAGTACACGCAAATGCTGGCCGCCCATCCGCATGTGCTGCCGCTGGATGCTGCGGCGATGGTCGCCGCGTTCCAGAAGTGGGACCGTGAAATCGGGGCGCAGAAGAGTCAGTAGCCGGAGGCAGTGAAACCGTCATGAAGCCTCATTTTGAGCAGTTGCGTCTCGACTCGGTGAGCCGCAGTTTCACGAATGCTGAGGGCCACGCTGTGGCCGCCTTGCAGGGCCTTAACCTCGAGATCCGGCGTGGCGAGTTCATCGCCTTGCTCGGGCCGTCAGGTTGTGGCAAGTCGACTGCGCTCAATTGCATCGCGGGCTTGCAGCCGCTCTCGGGCGGCGGCATCTGGCTCGACGACACGCGCATCGACATCCTGCCGCCGGAAAAACGCGGCTTCGGCATGGTGTTCCAGAACTACGCGCTGTTTCCGCACATGAGCGTGCTCGACAACGTCGGCTTCGGCCTGAAGATGCGTGGCGTCGCGAGGAGCGAAGCGGTACGCCGCGCACGCGAGGCTTTGCAGCTCGTGCAACTGGTCGGGCACGAACGCAAGCTGCCGGGCCAGTTGTCCGGTGGCCAGCAGCAACGCGTGGCGATTGCGCGAGCCATTGTGATCGAACCGCCGCTTGTGCTGATGGATGAACCGCTGTCGAATCTGGATACGAAGCTGCGTATCGAAATGCGCGCAGAGATTCGCCGCATCCATAGCCAGCTCGAACGCGCAACGATCTACGTGACGCACGATCAGGACGAAGCGCTGTCGATGGCTGATCGCATCGTCGTGATGAAAGAAGGTGTCGTGCAACAGGTGGCCACGCCGAAGGAAGTGTATGGCCGGCCGAAGAACCTGCACGTCGCGCGCTTTATGGGTTATCGCAATGTGATCGAGTTCATGCTCGAGGGGATGCAGGGCGAAGCCGTCGCGGTGAGCGCGAACGGTGTGCGTCTGCTAGGCATACCGATGCACGCCTTCGATAGCAAACGCGTGAGCGTGGCGTTGCGGCCAGAAGATATGGAACGCAGCACCCCGGGCGCGGAAAACGCATTCATCGCCGAAGTGACCACGGTCGAATACGGCGGGCGCGATTCGCTGATTCGCGTGAAGTCCGCGTTCGGCGATCTCTGGGCACGCGTGGCGGGAGAGTTCGCCGAGGGCGAACGCATTACGCTGCGTGTGCCGCCCTCGCGCACGCTGGTGTACAACGGTGACGCATCATGAACACCGGCATGCTGCCCACGTTGCGGCCGCCGGTCGCCCCGCGCGACGCCAAGGGCTGGCTGGTTGCGCCTGCACTGATCTTTATCGTCGCGCTGTTCATCTATCCGTTTGCGTATGGACTGGTGCTTTCGTTCCAGCCGATGAACGGCGGCGGGTTGTGGGCGAACTATGTGTCGTTCTTCACCGATACGTCGATGTGGCCGACCATCCTCGTCACGTTGAAGCTCGCGGTGCCTGCGACGCTCATCAACGTGGGCGTGTCGATTCCGGTGGCCTTCGCTTTGCGCCACAACTCACCGTATCAGAAGCTCGTTACCACGCTGCTGGTGATTCCGGTCACGTTGGGCACGGTGCTGATCGCCGACGGCATGCTCACGTATTTCGGGCCAAACGGCTGGTTTCCGCAGGCTTTGCAGGGCCTGCATCTGTATACCGACGAAGTGCGGCTCACTCACAATTATTGGGGTGTCCTGATTTCACTGATCGTCTCGGGCTTTCCGTTTGCTTTTCTGCTTACCCTATCGTACGTGACAGGGATCGATCCGACGCTCGCCAGCGCCGCCGCCACGCTCGGCGCCAGCCCGTGGCAGCAGTTTCTGCGCATCTACCTGCCGTTGCTGGTGCCCGGTTTGACGATGGCCGCGTGCCTCTCGTTCGTGCAGGCGTTTTCGGTGTTTCCTTCGGCGGTACTGCTCGGCGCACCTGCGGGACCGACCCGGGTGATGTCGATTGCCGCAGCCGAGGCCGCGTTTGAAAACTACGACTACTCGCTCGCCTCGGCCATCGCGATGGTGATGGGCTTTGTGCAACTGCTGGTGGTGGCCGGCATGCTCGGCGCGCGCCGCTTCTTCTATAGCGGTCCGGTGACGGGAGGCAAGGGCTGATGACAACCGATCATCACGCGACGCCGGCCTGGCCCACATCGGCCAAACCGCAGGGGCAGACGCGGACCCAGCCCAGCGAGAGCGAAGGCGAGGGCGACAGCACGGGCCGCAATCGCGGCGTGCAGCCAGGCAAAGCCGTCAAGCAGCGCGCGGCGTTTGCCGAGCGCATCTGGAAAGTGCTCGTGTGGGGCGCGATGGTGTTTTTCCTCGTCAACGTTGTGCTGCTGATTGCGACGGTGGCGGTCAACTCGGTGGGCACGCGCTGGTTCGGCACGCTGTTGCCGCAGGGCTTTACGCTGCATTGGTACGCCCAGGCCTGGAGCGACTTCCAGTTGGCGAGCGTGCTGTGGGTGACGGTTGAAGTGGTCGGTGCCGTGGTGATCCTGTCGGTCCTGCTCGGCGTGCCGGCCGCGTATGCGCTGGCCCGTGTGCAGTTCCCCGGCAAACGCTTCGCCGTGCTGGTGTTCCTGCTGCCGCTAATGGTGCCGCCAGTCACTTACGGTATTCCGATGGCGACCGTGATGTACAAGGTGGGTCTCGCCGGTACGCTGCCCGGTGTGATTCTTGCGAACCTCGTGCCCGCGCTGCCGTTCGTCATTCTGGTGATGACACCGTTCATCGAGCAGATCGATCCGAATCTCGAAGCCGCCGCGCGCATCTTCGGTGCGAATACGTTTCGCTATTTCCGTTATGTGCTGTTGCCGCTGCTGGTGCCCGGCATGCTTGCGGCGGGTTTGCTCGTGCTGGTGCGCACCATCGGCATGTTCGAGCTGACCTTCTTCACGGCTGGACCCGGCACGCAGACGCTGGTGGTCGCGCTGTACTACGCGGTGTTTTCGACCGGCGTGCGTGCGCCGCAGTCGATCGACGCAATGGCAATGATTTATATGGCGATCACGCTGGTTTGGGTGTTGATCGCGCTGCAATTCGTGAGCCCGACGCAGATCGTCTCGCGTGTGAAGGAACAGAAGCGCTGAGCCGGAGACGAGCGGTCGCGCGAGGCAGCGCGGTAGTTCGATCACGAGCGGTTAGCGCGTTGATTAACGGGCTTTGTAGCCAAGACACGAGCTGGAGAATGTTGTGACCAAGAGAAAGACCCCTGAAGAATTGCGCAGCCACCGCTGGTATGGGGTGAACGACCTGCGTTCGTTCGGCCACCGTTCGCGCACGGCGCAGATGGGCTATAGCCGCGAGGAGTATGCAGGCAAGCCGGTGATCGCGATCCTGAACACGTGGAGCGAGATGAACCCGTGCCACACGCACTTCAAGCAGCGTGTCGAGGAAGTCAAGCGGGGCATCTGGCAGGCGGGCGGCTTCCCGATCGAACTGCCGGTGCAGACGCTCTCGGAGCCGTTCCAGAAACCCACCACGATGCTCTACCGCAACTTCCTCGCAATGGAAGCGGAGGAAACGCTGCGCTCGTATCCGGCGGACGGTGTGGTGCTGATGGGCGGTTGCGACAAGACCACGCCCGCGCTGCTGATGGGCGCGATCTCGATGGACCTGCCGACCATCTTCCTGCCCGCCGGTCCGATGCTGAGCGGCAACTGGAACGGCGCGACGCTCGGCTCCGGCTCGGA
>NZ_FNCJ01000031.1 GCF_900100735.1 Paraburkholderia phenazinium
CCCGAAGGGGGGCAGGACACCACGCACAGGTTGAGTGATCAGTGTTGTGCCAGAAACAACACAACCCGCATCAAACGAGAGGCATCCTCTCAGCTACTTCTTCCAGATTGGCTGTGCCGCCCACAAAGGCGACACGGCAACAAGTCATGCCTGATGACCATAGCGAGTCGGTACCACCCCTTCCCATCCCGAACAGGACCGTGAAACGACTCCACGCCGATGATAGTGCGGATTCCCGTGTGAAAGTAGGTAATCGTCAGGCTCCCTAGCAAGACCAGAAACCCCGCCTCTCAAAGGCGGGGTTTTTGCGTTTACGCGTCCGGAAAGCGCATACGCAACCGGGCATGCTATAAATCCCCACATCTCGACCCATCTCGCCTTGCCGCCCGGAGCCGACAATAGAATGGACTATTTCGCCGCCGTCCGCGCCTTCCTCTGTGCCGCCGACCTGCAGAGCTTCAGCAAGACCGCGCAGCAACTGGAACTGAAGACATCTACCGTCTCCCGCTACGTCACGGAGCTCGAGGGCGATCTGGGTATTGCGCTCTTCAATCGCTCCACGCGTGGCCTCGTGCTCACCGAAGGCGGGCGCGTCTTTCGTGAGCATGCGCTAGTGGCGATGAAGGCAATGGACGAGGCGCGCAGCGTGACGTCCTCGCTGAATGCCTCGCCCCAAGGCGTGCTGCGCGTAACGATGCCGACCTCGTTCGGCCGCAAGCATGTGGTGAAGCATCTGCCGGCGTTTCTGGAAAAGCATCCACGCATCGGCGTGGACATGATTTTCTCGGATGATGTGATCAACCTCATCGAGACCGAAGTGGATCTCGCCATCCGGATCGGCGTGCTGCCCGATTCGCAGCTCATGGCGAGGCGCCTCGCGGCCCATCGGCGCATCGTCTGTGCGAGCCCTGCATACGTCGCCACGCACGGCGCACCAGAGACGCCAGAGGATCTGAACCGCCACACGGCGCTGCGTTTCTCGCGCGCTATCGATGACAAATGGATCCTCAGCCGTTGCAAGGCCAAATCGAAAACGAAGGACGTGACGGTTCAGCTCAGCGGGCAAGTGAGGGCGAACGATACCGACGCCATCATCGATCTTGCCGTCGCTGGATGTGGCATCGCGCTGCTGCCCGAATGGAGCATCGGCGCCGAGCTACGTGCCGGCGATCTGACGGCGCTGCTCGTTGACTGGGAGGCCCGGGCTACACGCCTGGACCCAGCGATCTGGGCCGTCTATCCGCCAAAGAAAGTGGTTTCGTCCAAGGTGCGTGCGTTTGTCGATTTTTACGCCAACATCTTTGGCCGCGACGATTATTGGGCGCATCCGTAGCCGGCCGGATGGGCTGGCCTTCCATTCCGTAGTCCCTTTTCCGCAAAACTGATTCCCGAGACGAGTCGTTCTCCGGGGCGTAGCCTTTTTCTATAGTGGACTCAGACGTTAGCGTGAGCTGACGAACCCGCGACTCATGCGGGGAACCCTTTATAGGAGATGGACATGCTCGACAGAACCGCACTTTCTACGCTGGAACTGGATGCTTCGGCGACGACCGAAGACGCACAGTACTTCGAATACACCTCATCGGCGAATCCTATCGGCGCCAAGCTGATCTCGCGCATTCCGTATCGCTCGTTCCCCGCTTCGCTGTACAACAGCGGCCCGACCCGTGTAGTCCCGCTCGACCTGTCGGCCGAACTCGGCTGCGAAAGTCCGGCAACAGGTCCGGGTCTCTCAGCCAATTTCGTGCGCGTGCTGACCGGCGAGAAGGTTGCACTGAAGCCAAACGCTACTTCGATGGTGTTTTACGTCATAGAAGGTTCCGGCATCGCCTCGCAAGGCAAGAGCGCATTCCAGTTCGGGAAGGGTGACTTCTTTACGTTCCCGGGTGGAGAATCGATGACGCTCACGGCCGAATCGACGGCTCGCCTGTATTACGTCAACGACGCGCCGCTGCTCACCTACCTGGGTGCAAGCGTGCAGACCCCACGCTTCAAGCCGACGCATTACCCGGCCGCGCGCGCAGAAGAGGAACTGAAGAAGGTGTCGAGCGCTGCCGGCGCTAGCCAACGGAACCGCGTCAGCATTTTGTTGGGTAACGCGAACTTCCCGCAGACGCGTACCGTGACGCATGTGTTGTGGGCGATGTTCGGTGTGGTCGCGGCAAAGACGATACAAAAGCCGCACCGCCATCAATCGATCGCGTTGGACTTCATCTCGGACTGCAAACCAGGCTGCTACACGCTGGTCGGCACCGAACTCGACGAAAACGGCAACATCCTCAATCCGCAGCGCGTCGACTGGGAGCCGGGTATGGTCTTTGTGACGCCCCCGGGATACTGGCATGCCCACTTCAACGAATCGGACGAGAACGGCTACCTGATTCCGATTCAGGATGCTGGTTTGCAGACTTATTTGCGAGCGCTGGACATCCGCTTCGCGCATTGATTGGATCCGTCTGAATCGAACCGAAAGAGCGCTCGCTGGTGACGATCAGGCCGTAGCGTGACCCTGGTCGCAGAATTCGTCAATCACCGCGGTGGCCCGATGCTCGAGCGAGCTGATGGCCATCAGCGGGTCGATCTTGACTCGCGGGATGGTCAGTTCCGGGCCAACGGGCGCCCCTTTCTGGCTATCGCCATCGATACGTTCAATCAGGGCCCGGCACACCCACTGCACGCCGAGTTCATCCGGCACCACATCAACATTTACTCGAAAGCCACGATGTTCCAACGCCACAACAACCTCCAGACTTACAACGAAATTTAGGTCACTCGACGGACAATGCGGCGAGAGTGCGAAATGCTAGCACGGGTCCCACAATCTCTTCAGTGAAGCGGGCAATTGGGCTGGTCAGCTCGATGGGGGCAGCCTGACCATTTCGGGTAAATCTTGCATCGGCAGCGATTTCGGCGCAAAATGTGTACACACAGATTCACAAATGCGCGCCATTACCAGGGGCGAAATCATGGAAACGATTAAGGTTGGGATTCGGGAGTTCAGGGCCGATCTAGCGGAATATATCGCCGCTAGCACGCCCGTAGCCGTCACTCGTCACGGGCAGACGGTTGGCTACTTTATTCCTGCGCACGGCCAGAGCGAGGGGGATGTTGCAGCTCTGAAGAAGGCGAGCAAGACCTTGGATCGGCTTCTGGCCGAGCAGGGCATCGACGTTGAGGACGTGGTATCTGAGTTCAAGGCGGCTCGAGGATCGACCCTAGGTCGCAAAAAGACACAAACCAAGGCGACATGAGCAATAAGGCAATTGTGCTGGACTCGAATATCCTGATTCGTGCTGTCCTTGGGAAGCGAGTGCGCGAACTGACCGTCGAGCATGCGTCGTCGATCAGGTTTTTCGCTCCCGACATTGCTTATGCTGACGCCAGAAAATATCTTCCCCCGCTGCTAGAAAAGCGAGGCGTTCGTGCAGAGGCCGCGATGCGCGTACTCGACGGTCTTGCTGCGATCGTACACGCAATCGATGCCGATGTTTATCTCGGCATGAAGCAGCAAGCTCTAGAGCGCATTGAGCGACGGGACGCCGACGACTGGCCTATTCTTGCATGCGCTATGACCTTGGGATGTCCCGTTTGGACGGAAGATACCGATTTCTTCGGCACAGGCGTTGCGACTTGGACCACGGATCGGGTCGCGCTGTACTTTGAGTAGCGCCATGCAGACCGATCCGGAGTGGCGCTGTACGCGCCATCCTTCTTACTTCGCCAGTACCACCGCCCGCCCCTCCCGCGAAGGCAACCGATACAACCAACCCGCGATCCCAATCGCGAGCAGCAACAGCGCGCAGGCCATCGCAACTACACCGTGCCAGCCGCGCAAACTCCAGAACACTCCGCCGAGCGAGCCGACCACGCTCGATCCCAGGTAGTAAGCAAACAGGTACAGCGACGACGCCTGCGCCTTGCTGACCTGCGCCCGTGCGCCGACCCAGGCGCTGGCAACCGAATGCGTGCCGAAGAAGCCGATCGTCAAGACAGCCACCCCGAACACGATGACCCAGAGCTGGTTCGAGAGCGTGATGGCGGTCCCGACAAACATCAGCATCAACGTGGCCGGCAGCACGACCCGGCGCCCAACCTTCGCAGAGAGACTGCCCGCCCAGGCCGAGCTGACGACACCGAACAGATATACCGCGAAAATCAGGCCGATTTTGGTCTGGTTCAGAGAGAAAGGCGCCGCAATCAGACGGTAGCCGACATAGTTGTACACGGTGACAAAGCTGCCCATCAACAGGAACGCTTCGACGAACAGTAGCGGCAGAATGCCGTCGCGCAAGTGAGTGCCGAAGGCGCGCACCAAAGGGACAACGCGTAGTTCCCGCTTCACGAAGTGGCGCGAGGGCGGTAAACAGCGCCACAGGATCGCGGCACTCAGTACGCCGAGCACGCCGATCACCAGCACCGCCGAGCGCCATCCCCAGACATCGGTTATCACACCGGTCAACAGACGCCCCGCCATTCCGCCAAGGCCAGTCCCACCGACATACAACCCCATCGCATGACCGAGCGAGCGCGGATGCATCTCCTCGCCCACGTAAGCCATCGCGACCGCCGGCAGACCGCTCAGCGCGATACCCATCAACGCGCGCATGACAAGCAGCGTCGGCCAGTGCGGGACCATAGCGCAGATGACGGTAAGCACCGCCGAGAGCAACAGCGAAGCCACCATGATCGGTTTGCGGCCCCAGGCCTCGGATAGCCCGCCCGCCACGAGCATCGTCACTGCCAGCAAGCCCGTGGTCAACGACAGGGCAAGGCTTGCGCCCGCGGCGCTAACGCCGAAATCCGCCGAAAACAGCGGCATCAACGGCTGCACGCAGTAAAGCAACGCAAAGGTCGCGAACCCGGCGGCGAACAGGGCGAAATTGGTTTGCCAGAAGGCCGGCGTGCCGTGCTCAATTTTTCCTGTCAGTTCGCGAGGCGCCTCGCCAGCGGTCGAGATGACGGCCGTCAACACGTTGACGTCGTGCTTTCCCATGTTTCGGTCACTCCATATGCAGTTTCAATCGTGCCTCAATGATGAGATCGACTCATGCGGGTGTCCAATATCGATTTGACTGTAATTGATACATAATCGATATCATGGACCTTCGCCGAATTCGCTATTTCATCGTCCTGTCCGAAGAACTGCATTTCGGGCGGGCCGCACAACGCCTGAATATCGCGCAGCCGCCTCTCAGCCAGCAGATCCGGGTGCTGGAGGACGAGTTGGGGGCGCGCCTGTTCGAGCGGACCAACCGGCGCGTGGAATTGACGGCCGCCGGCAAGGCGCTGTTGCCTGAAGCGCGCGCCCTGGCCGCGCAGGCGGAGCGGACTGGCGAGGTGGCGCGGCGCGCCCAGCGTGGCGAACTCGGCGAGTTGCGGGTGGGCTTTACCGGCTCGGCTGCCTTTAGCGCGGTCATCCCGAAGCTGATTTTCGAATTCCGGCGCCGCCTGCCGGAAATACACTTGAGGCTCGAGGAACTGAGCACCCAACAGCAGTTGACGGCAATGCTGGAGCGGCGCCTGGAAGTCGCTTTCGTGCGCGGCACGGCGCGGCCCGATTTGCCGTCGACGTGGCAGGTCATCCGCCTTTTCGAGGATGCGCTCGTGGCCGTTCTGCCCGCGCGTCACCCGCTCGCTCTACAGGGCGGCGCGCTTTCGGTGGACGCGTTCAGGAACGAGGGCTTCGTGATGTATCCGCGTGAGCGCGGCACCGGTGTGTACGACCAGGTCATTGCGCTGTGTCAGCAGGCCGGTTTTGCGCCGCGGCTTGCTCAGGAGGCGCGAGAGTCGCCGACCATTGTCGGCCTGGTGGCAGCCGGACTCGGCGTGGCGTTCGTACCGGCCTCGTTGAGCAGCATCAAGGTGGATGGCGTGGCGTACCGGCCGCTGCGCGGCAAAGGCGCACGCTCTGCGATGTGGATGGTGTTGCGCGCCGGGGAACTGTCGCCGCAGGAGGCACTGTTCGTTAGGCTTGCTGAGGAGATTGGGGCAGAAGTGTCGGGCGGAATCTGAGACCCCACCACCTCACTCCCCGTCAATCAGACGCACCGCCAGATCCGGATCGAATCCCCCCGCTTTCAACGCCGGCGCAACGCCACAAGGCCCATCGGAGGTGCCCGGATTCTTGATCCATGCGAGCCATATCTGCCCAGACGGTTCTCCAGTCGGCTCGCCCAATCTGGCGCTCGCAGGGTTACACCATTGCCCCTCTGAACCATTGCCGTTGCGGCTGGTATCGACCACAACCGGCTTCGTCAAACCGAACCGGTTCGACAACTGTTCGTTGACGGCATTTGCATACGCTAGCGATTCTTGCGTCGTGTAGAAATTCGACACGTTCAAGGCGAATCCCTTCACCTCGCCGATGCCAGCGTCGTGCAGACGGTTCGCCATGGCATCCGCGCCAATCCAATGCGCGTTGCCGGCGTCGAGATAAACGTCGGCCTCGGGTGCGTTCAAGCGCATGCGCGAGACCGCATAGCGCAGCAGATCCAGCCGGGTCTGCTGCCCTTCAGGCGTTTTGAAGCAATCAAGTTGAGCAAGCGAGTCCGGCTCGACGACCACCATGGCGCGGCTCTTGCCGATGCCTTGCGAGAACGCGTCGATCCATGCGCGATAGGCGCTGACGTCGGCTGCTCCGCCCGCGGATGCTCCGCCGCAGTCGCGCTCGGGAATGTTGTAGGCGACGAGGATCGGCACCTGATGTGCGGCATTGGCGGCGTTGACGTACTGATCGACGGCCGCCTGCACGTCGCGGTTCCAGCTACCGAACCATTGCGCAGTAGGCACGTGAACGATGGAGGCGGCGATCTTCGCCGCGCGCGGATCGTCTGCATGAGCGCGCACCCACACGGCGGCCTCGGAGTTGGGATCGGCGTAGAACGAATCGGCGGCCCACGCCTGCCCCAAGGCAAAAAACGCAGCCAACGCGATACCGACGGCTTGCACGAAGCGTTTCATCTAGCGACCCCCGTCCCTCAAGCGCTCACATACACCCAGGCCTGCGCGCCGGATTTCAGCGTTACGCTCACGCGTTAAGTGTGCCGCTTACTCGCGTAAGCGGGGCGTCATTTTCCTGAGGCGATAGCGTAACTTGACTAGCCCGTTTTGTGTGCGGAACTGCGCACGCCGGTCGCTCATGAATCACGCCCGGCGTGTCCTCCTCTACGACGAAGAGACTTTCAGCAATACCGGATCGTTACGATAGAGATCGGGAAACATCCGCTTCAGGTTGGCCACCTTGGGCAAATCGTTAATCGCGATGTACGGATAGTCAGGATGTAGCACGAGATAATTCTGGTGATAGTTTTCCGCCGGATAAAAGCCCTTGAAATCCTCCACGCGCGTGACCACCGGCGCTGAAAACACGTGAGCCTTGTCGAGCTGCGCGATATACGCCTGTGCGACAGTACGCTGCTGTGGATTGACCGGGAACACCGCCGAGCGATATTGAGTGCCGTGGTCCGGACCCTGGTAATTCAGTTCGGTCGGGTTATGGGCGACTGAGAAGAAAATCTGCAGCAGCCGTCCATACGTGATCTGCGTCGGATCGTAGGTGATCTGTACCGATTCGGCGTGACCGGTGTCGCCTTCGCTGACCGTTTCGTATTGCGCGGTACCGGCCGCGCCGCCCGTATAGCCGGCGGCGACCTGTTTTACGCCGCGCACGTGTTCGAATACGCCCTGCACGCCCCAGAAGCAGCCGCCGGCGAACACGGCGGTTTCGCTATGGGTCGCAGTGACTTGTTCGTCCTGCGCGGGCGGGGGGATTTGCGTGGCCGCTTCGGCCGAGACCGCGACGCGCTGCACGGCGATGACCCCCAAGGCGAGCGCGACGGCGCCTGCCAGTTTGGCGAAGGTGGAACGCTTGCGTGAAGACGCTGCGTTGCTAAAGATGTTGCTCACGATTGCCACTCCTTAATAAGTGATGACATGCATCGGACAGTTCGAATGCAGCAGTGCCGCGCGCGGCATCAGCCGAACGTGAATGAATATGCTTCGACGCCGGGGTCCAGAAACTCGATCGAGAAGGTGTGATCCTTGACGTCGCCGGTTTGCCGCACCAGTTGATAGAGCCGCTCTTCCGTCACCGTGCCCATGCCGTCGGGGCTCACGTCGCTGCCGTGTGCGGTACCCGGCGCGGCGCCGTCGATGCTGACGCGAAAGCGCACGGCCTTGCCGTCCTTGTCCGGGCCCAGCACCAGATGCAGATCGCGCGCATGAAAGCGGTAAACGATGCCGCCGGACGCGGCGCTTAGCGTCGCGTACTCGGCGCCGACGCGCCACTTGCCGTCGAGGCCCCATTCGTTGAGCGTGGGCTGAGCCGGTGCCGCATACGAGTGCTGTTTGTCCTCGGCTTCGCCGCCCGGCGAAACGAAGTTCTCGGCGCGGGCGTAGCCGATATAGGTTTCCGGCGAGCGCATATCGGAGTTATCGGCGGCAACTTCTACGCCTTTGACGCGGGTGCTGGTCAAGCCGGTCGGGACACTCGTTGCGCTCGCGTGGCCCGCTTCGGCCAGCAATTGCTGGATGACCTTCTCCGATTGCTCATAGTCGCCTTCGCCGAAATGGTGGTAGCGGATGCGTCCCTGTGCATCGACAAAGTAATGCGCGGGCCAGTACTCGTTGTTGAACGAGCGCCAGATCGCGTAGTTGTTGTCGATCGCCACCGGATAGTCGACACCGAGGTCATGCGTGGCCTTCTTCACGTTGTCGATATTGCGCTCGAAGGCGAATTCCGGCGCGTGCACGCCGATCACAACGAGCCCCTGATCCTTGTACTTTTGCGCCCACGCGTTCACGTACGGCAGAGAGCGCAGGCAGTTGATGCACGAGTAAGTCCAGAAGTCGACCAGCACGACCTTGCCGCGCAGGCTCTGCGCGGTGAGCGGCGGCGAGTTCAGCCACTGGACGGCGCCGTTCAGCGAAGGCAACTGGCCTTCGACGGGCAACGGGGGCGTCGTTTCGCTTACTGGCTGAGCTGCACGCATCATGCTGCCGGACTTCGCCACCATGGCGGCGCCTGGGTTGGCAGCGGCGGTATCGGCGGATGCAGCAGCCATCCCGGAGGCGGCGCTGGTGTTCGCAACGGCGGCGGGGTTGCCCGCCATCTTCGCGCCCGGCGACAGCCGGTCGACCAGCTTCTGCTCGATGCCCCCGGTGGCCACCGTCGACACCCGCGTCAGCACTCCGGTGTCGAGCCCAAACGCAATTGCGACCACGCCGGCCAGCATCGCCGCACCGATGCCACGGCGGATCCACTCACCGGCGCCGAGCGAGCGCTTCATCGCAGTAAACACCCGGCCGCCGATCAACAGCGCGACCGCGAGCGAAGTGGCTGCCCCAGCCGCGTAGGCGATCAGCAGCAAGGTGGTGCCGACACTCGCGCCGCGCAGCGCGGCGCCGGTCAACACGAGACCCAGGATTGGCCCGGCGCAGGGCGCCCACAGCAGCCCCGTGGCAATGCCGAGCAGAAACGACGAACCGGCGCGCACCTGCTGGCCGTCGGCCTGGGCGAAGTTCGACAGCCGGTTGCCGGCGCTTACCAGCGGCCGCATCAGGTGGTCGGCAAAGCGCGGGAACAGCAAGGTGAGGCCGAACACCGCAAGCAGCGCGATGGCGAGCCAGCGGCCATACTGGTTGGCCTGGGTCACCCAGCCGCCGCCGACGGCGGCCAGCGTCGCCACGAGAGCGAAGGTGAGCGCCATGCCGGCGAGCAGCGGCAGGCCGCTGCGCACGAACGGCTGATCGGCGCGCGCAAAGACGAACGGCAGCACCGGCAGGATGCATGGGCTGAGTATCGTCAGGGCGCCGCCGAGGTAGGCGAGAACGATGAGGAGCATGATTTTTCCAGAGGACGGGGGCGTAAGCCGGGGCGTCGGTCGCGCGCAGGCGGGTCAGGTGGCAGCCGGCGTGAAGCTCATCGCCACGCCATTCATGCAATAGCGCAGGCCGGTGGGCTTGGGGCCGTCGTCGAACACGTGCCCGAGATGGCCGCCGCAGCGCCGGCAATGCACCTCCGTGCGCTCCATGCCGAACGAACTGTCGTTGCGGGTCGCCACAGCGTGGTCGAGCGGCGCCCAGAAGCTCGGCCAGCCCGTATGGCTATCGAACTTGGTGTGCGACGAGAACAGGTTAAGCTTGCACCCCGCGCAGGAGAACACTCCGGCGCGATGCTCGTCGTTCAGCGGACTCGTAAACGGACGCTCGGTACCCTCCTCGCGCAGAACCGCGTACTGTGCCGGGGTCAGCAACTGGCGCCATTGGGCGTCCGTGCGCGTGAATTCGAAGCCGGCGGCCGGCTGGCCGGCATCTGCCGGCGCCGCGGCCAGCCGGGGCAAGCGGGACACGGCAGCCAGCGCCGCCACGGCGGCTGTGCCGGCGAACAGAAAGCGTCTGCGACTCTGCATGATGTGCTCCTTGGTGCCAATCTGCGGATAGTGGCCACATGCTAGGTCGCAGGCGGTGTCGAAGTCCTCACGAAAAGTTAAATTAAATGTGATAACTCGCTGCCGGGAAATTTTGCACAATGACGTAACGGCAGTTTTCCGGGCGGGCGCCGCTCACCGCTCTTGCAACGCTAACCACGGCCTGACTGGCATCCCAAGCTCCATGGATCATCCGAAGCGCGTACTGATCGTCGAAGACGACGTCGACATTGCCAACGTTCTGAGCCTGCACCTGCGCGACGAACGCTATGAAGTCGTGCACAGCGCCGACGGCAATGAAGGGCTGCGGCTGCTGGAGCAGGGCGGCTGGGATGCCCTGATCCTCGACCTGATGCTGCCCGGCGTCGACGGTCTGGAGATTTGCCGGCGGGCCCGGGCCATGACTCGTTATACGCCGATCATCATTACCAGCGCGCGGTCGAGCGAAGTGCACCGGATTCTCGGTCTGGAACTGGGCGCCGACGATTACCTCGCCAAGCCATTCTCGGTGCTCGAACTGGTGGCGCGGGTGAAGGCGTTGCTGCGGCGCGTCGACGCGATGGCGAAAGACTCGCGCATCGATGCCGGCACCCTGCAGCTTGCTGGCCTGACGATCGACCCGTTGACGCGCGAGGCGGCCGTCGAGGGCCGCCGGATCGAGCTGACGCCGCGCGAATTCGATCTGTTGTATTTCTTCGCCCAGCATCCCGGCAAGGTGTATTCGCGCATGGATCTGCTGAACGCCGTCTGGGGTTATCAGCACGAAGGCTACGAACATACGGTCAACACGCATATCAACCGGCTGCGCGCGAAGATCGAGGCCGATCCGGCACAACCCGCGCGCATCCTGACCGTCTGGGGGCATGGCTACAAGTTGGCGGTGCCGTCGGAGGGGGCGCCAGCGCCGGCGCCGGACGCCCGCTCAAAGGATGCGCCGTGAACCTGACCCTGACCCAGCGGCTCCTGATCGTCTTCTCGGCGCTGCTGCTCGCCTGCTCGGGCGCATCGGCCTGGCTGCAGATCCGCTCGAGCGACCTGCATGAAAAGGAAGTGGTGCAGGGCCTGTCTCGCGGCCTCGCTGCACACATCGCCAGCAGCACGTCGTTGACCGATGCCAACGGCCTGCGCCCGGATGCCGTGCGGCAACTATTCGGTCAACTGATGGCCGTGAATCCGAGCGTCGAGGTCTATCTGCTCGACAACGAGGGGCGCATCAAGGGCGACGATGCGCCCGCCGGACGCGTCAAGCGGCAACAGGTGGATCTGGAGCCGATCCGCCGTTTCATTGCCGGCGATGCGCTGCCGATCCTCGGCGACGATCCGCGCAGCATGGATGGTCATAAGGTGTTCAGCGCTGCACCGCTGCAAATGGCAGGGCACCCGCCGTCGGGCTATATCTACGTGGTGCTGTTCGGTGAGGCACACGACGAACTGGCGGCGCGCGTCGCCGCGAGTTCTGTGTTGCGCACGACGCTCTGGTCGATGGCGTTGGTGGCCTTGCTGGGGCTCGTCGCGGGCCTGGTGGCGTTCGGCCTGATCACGCGACCGTTGCGGCGCTTGACCGAGGCGATGCGCCAGTTCGACGCCAACGGCGAGCCGGATACGCAGCCCCAGGTGCCGCGCTCGGCGTCGGCAGGACGGCGCGACGAAATCGCCGTGCTGGAGGCCACGTTTGCGCAGATGGCGGACCGCATCGGCGAGCAGTGGCGCGCACTGACACGCCAGGATCAACAGCGGCGCGAACTGCTCGCCAATATTTCGCACGACCTGCGCACACCGCTGACCTCGCTGCACGGCTACCTGGAAACGCTGTCGCTGAAGGCGGACACGCTCAGCGAGACCGAGCGCAAACGCTATCTCGGGATCGCGCTTGCGCAAAGCGTCAAGGTAGGGCGGCTCGCGCAGGCGCTGTTCGAGCTGGCGCGGCTCGAACACGGCAACGTGCAGCCGGCGCTGGAGGACTTCTCACTGGTCGATCTGGTGCAAGACGTGTTCCAGAAATTCGAGTTGCCGGCCGAGGCGCGCCGCATTCAGCTACGGGCCGGCATTCCGCCGCGCCTGCCCCCGGTCTGCGCGGACCTCGGCATGATCGAGCGGGTGCTGACCAACCTGCTCGACAACGCGATTCGCCACACGCCAGCTGAGGGCGCGATCGACGTGGAGCTTGCCTACCGCGAAGGCAAGGTGCAGGTGACGGTCAGCGACACTGGCCCAGGCATTCCGGCCGAGTTGCGCGAAGGGCTATTCGAGCGCCCGTTGGGCGCCGGCGGTGCGCATCGCGGCGGCGGCTTCGGACTGCTGATCGTGCAGCGTATGCTGCAGTTGCACCACAGCCGGATTCGCCTTGTGGAGCGCGCCGGCACGGGCACGAGCTTCGCCTTCGAACTGCCGACGGCTAGCGTTGCCCAAGTCGCTCGCGCCTGACGATGATGGCTTAACGCTGCGCGGGCGTGCGAGGATGGACGGGAGTTACTGATCGACGCCGACGATCACACTCGACGCTTTGAAAATCGCCGTAGCGGCTTTGCCGCTGGCGAGACCCAGCGAAGTCGCGCTGCCGTGCGTGATCACTGCGACGATGTCGAGGCCGTCCTTGGTGCGCAGCACAATCTCATCGTTCACCGCGCCGTGCTTCACTTCGGTTACGGTCCCTTCAAACTGATTCCGCGCACAGGTTCGCATCTCGAGCTCCTGGGTGGCAGTCCGCGCCGCTTTGAGCGGGGACATGGTGTTGAGCTTAGGCGAACCGGTGTAACGGGAAGCGGCGCAGGGCGGGCTATCGAATCTGGCGCCCACCCCGCTGCATTAATCAACTTCCACCGGAACCCGGCGCGCAAGGGCGCACATCAATTCATAGCCGATGGTTCCCGCGGCGTGCGCCACGTCGTCGATCTTGACCTGATCGCCCCACAGCTCGACCTGCGAGCCGACGTGGGCGTTGGGGCAGGGCGTGAGATCGACCGTCAACATGTCCATCGAGACGCGTCCGACGACCCGCGTCAGCGTGCCGTCGACGGCAATCGGCGTGCCGGTCGGCGCATGCCGCGGGTAGCCGTCCGCATAGCCGCAAGCCACCACGCCGATGCGCATCGGTTCAGGCGCCGCGAACCTGCGGCCGTAGCCGACCGTTTCGAGTGGCGTCAGGGTCTGCATACCGATGATCTGGCTCGTGAGGGTCATCGACGCGCGCAGCGGAATATCCGCGACGTGGCTCGACACACCGGAGGGCGAGCCGCCGTACAGCACGATGCCCGGCCGCACCCAGTCGCGGTGCGCGCGTGGATGCCACAGCGCCGCCGCCGAGTTGGCAAGGCTGCGTGCGCCGGGAATCTCGCGGGTGGCGGCGTCGAAACGGTCCACCTGCCAGTCCAGGTCGCCCTCGTCGGCGCTGGCGAAGTGACTCATCAGTGTGATCTCACCGATCGACGCCGACGCCCTCGCGCGCTCCCATGCGGCCCGGAATGCGTCCGGCCGGAAGCCGAGCCGGTTCATGCCGGAGTTCATCTTCAGATTGATATCGATCGGCTGCTTGACCTTGGCCGCGCACAGCAGGTCGAGTTGCTCCGTGCAATGTACCGCGACGGTCAGGCGCAGCTCGTCGGCCACCGCGACATCTTCCGGCGTGAAGATTCCTTCGAGTAGCAACACCGGCTTGGTCCAGCCCAGGGCGCGCACGCGCGCCGCTTCGTCGAGGTCGAGCAGGCCGATGCCGTCGGCCTGGGCCAGGCCCGGATAAATGCGCTCGATGCCGTGCCCATAAGCGTTGGCCTTGACGACGGCCCAGACGCGCGCGCCGGACGTGCGCTGGCGGACCAGGTCAAGATTGTGGCGAACGGCATCCGGGTGAATCCGGGCAGCAATCGGGCGGGGCATCGAAGTCCTCGTGAGAAGTGAAAGGAGAGAGTCAGCAGATGGGCCGCTGTTAAGGCTCGGGGCACCGGATAGAAGCTGGCCAATCGACCGGCTAAGCGACCCGTGTTTCGACTGGCTTTGGCGCGCGACCCAGTTTCGGGCACTAGGATAAATCGACGCTTTCAGGTTTTGTTACTGTATTTTTATCGAATTTCAGTATAAAAAATGGCTGCCAAAACCGCCGCCACGGCTCCGTTTCAGGCCGCTGTCACGGTAACATCCATGATCCGCGAGGCACGTCCCTCGCTCGTCATTCAAAGAACGGAAATCCATGATCAGATTCCTGCACACCGCGGACTGGCAGATCGGCACCCAATTCGGCCAGTTCGACGCCGAGGAAGCCGCCCATCTCGCGGAAGCGCGTTTCGAAACGGTGCGCCGGATCGCCAGTGAGGCGGCCGAGCGCCGCGTCGACGCCGTGTTGGTGGCTGGCGACGTATTCGATCAGCAGACCGTTTCCGATACCGTCATCCGCCGGCTGTTCGGCGCCCTGGCGGGTTTTACCGGCACGTGGATCATGCTGCCCGGCAACCACGACGCGGCGCTGGTCGAAAGCGTGTGGACGCGGGCCCAGCGTTTGAACTGCATCCCGGCCAATGTGCGTGTCGTGCTGACACCGGGCGTGATCCTGCTGGATGCGCTCAAGTGCGCCTTCCTGTGCGCGCCTCTCACTCAACGCATCACCTACGACGACACCACGGCGTTTTTCGATCAGACCGAGACGCCGCCGGGCTATTTCCGGGTGGGACTCGGCCACGGCAGCGTGAGCGGCATCCTGCAAGAGGGGATAGATTCGACCAATCCGATCGAGCCGACCCGCGCCGAGACCGCGCGCCTCGACTATCTCGCGCTGGGCGACTGGCACGGCCACTTCGAAGTGAATAGCCGCACGTGGTATGCCGGCACGCACGAACAGGACCGGTTCCGCGCCAACGATCCGGGTTTCATGCTCGACGTCACGCTCGATGAGCCAGGCGCGTTGCCTGCGGTGCAGGCTGTGCCGGTGGGCAAGTATCGCTGGCTGCGTTGGGACGAAGAAATCGTGGTGCCGAGCGACGTGGACGCATTGACAGCGCGTCTGCAAGCGCTTGGTGCAGCGGAGGTGCTCAAGCTCGACGTGCGCGGCACGACCGATCTCGCTTCCGCCGAAGCCGTGCGTCTCGCGGTGGACGAGACCCGTGCACGAGTACGGGCATTGCGCGTGGAAATGAGCGAACTGCAGGTGCTGCCCACTGCGGACGACCTCGCCGCGCTCGGCGCGCAAAGCGGTTATCTCGGCAAAGTGGTCGCGCGTCTGCGCGATCTGCAGGCGGACCCCCAGCAGGCGAAACTCGCAGCAGAAGCGCTGCTGCTGCTTGCCCAGTTTCAGCGTCAAGCGAGGCCTGCATGAAGCTCGAAAGTATTGCGATCTCGGAGTTCAGGCAGTTCAGCGGGCGTCTTGTCATCGGCGATCTGCAGCCGGGACTGAACCTCTTCACCGGCCCGAATGAAGCGGGCAAGAGCACGATTGCCGAAGCGGTGCGGACGGTGTTTCTCGAACGCTACAAGGCCTCGCATCTGAAAGACCTGTTGCCGTGGGGCAAGGCAAGCGGGCAGCCGGCGGTCGAAGTCAGTTTCAATCTCGACGGCGTGGCCTGCACGCTTGCCAAGCAGTTCGTGACCCGGCAACGCTGCGATCTGCGCATCGGTCAGCAGGTGTTCGGCGAGGACGAAGCCGAAGACCGGCTCGCTGCTTTGCTCGGTTTTTCGCGTGCTACGCGCGGTGCGATGAAAGCGGACCAGGCTGGCGTGCCGGGGCTGCTATGGGTGCAGCAGGGCGAGACACATGATGTGCGCGACGCAAGCGGTCACGCAGCGCTGTATTTGCGCGACGCGCTCACGCAGCTTTCCGGCGGCAATAGTTCAGCAGGCGAAGACGTGTTGATCGGTGCGGTGCAAGGCGAGTTGCGGCAACTGCTCACGGCTCGCACGCAACGCGCTACCGGTCCGCTTGCCGAAGCGGAGCAGGCGCTGGCCGCACTCGCAGCCGAGCGTGACACGCTCGATGCGCAACGCCGTCAATTCGACGAGAACCTGACGCGACTCGCCACGCAGCAGGAAGCATTCGAGGACGCGCTGCGCAAGCGGCCGTGGGAAGCCCACGAGCAAAAGGCGGTCGAGGCGCAGGCGCGCGCCGCCGCGCTCGCCGAACTCGAACGCAGCGTAGAAGGGCTGGCGCAGACGCTGCATGTCAGTGAAGTCGAACTGGCCATGTCCTTGCAACAGGAAAAAAACGCAGCGGAACTGGAAGCGACGCTAGCCAACGACCGGCAGAAGCTCGAACAGGCCAAAGCGGCGGTGCTGGCCGCCGAGGCCGAGCATGCCCAGGCGAGCGCCGCACTGACGCGCTGCCAGCAGGTCAACGACGCCGCGAACCGTGCGCTCGAATTGGCGAATGCCGCCGTGATGGCGCAGGAGCTGAACAACCAGATCGCGCTGTATCGCGCCGAGATTGTGCGGCTCGAAACCTCGATCGCAGCAGCAGAGGCGGCTCAGGCTGCGGTGCTGGACGCCACGCGCAGCGCGGCGTCGCTCGAAATCGACGTTGCCCAGTTGCAGAAGCTGCAAGCGCTCGAATCGCGCGTTAGTGTGCTGCGGGCCCGCAAGGAGGCGGCGATGACGCGTATCGACTATCGCTTGAGCGGTGGTGTGATTGTGGTGGATGGCGCAACGCTGACGGGCGAAGGCGTGTTGCGCCTCGACGATGCGCAGACTATCGAGCTGCCGGGCGTGGGCGAACTGCGTATCGTGCCTGGCGTCTCAGACCTCGCGGCTTTGCGCGCCGAATTGTCCGGCGCCGAGGTGCAACAGGCGGAACTGCTGCGCTCGCTCGGTGTGGCATCGCTCGGCGACGCCCAGGCGCGGCACGAGCAATGGAAGGCGCAGGTCGCGCATCTGCGCAGCCAGCAGGAAATCCTCGCGGTGCATGCACCTGAGGGCATCGAGCCGCTGCGCGCGGCGTTGGCGAGTGCGTTGGCGCGGCGCCAAACGGCCGACGAACGTCTGGCGGCATTGCCGGATGTGGCGCGCGCGCCAGCAGTCGACGAGGCGCGCCGCGCCGCGGATAACGCGCGGCAAGCGCTCGAATCGGCAACGCGGGCGCTGACCCAGACCGGCGAGCAGCGTTCGAATGCAGTGGCGGCGAGCGGCTCGCTTGCCGAGCAGGTGCAGCGCAAAGACGCGCAGTTGCAGGACGAAACATTCCGCGCCCGCCGTGCGCAATGGCAGGCAAAAATCGTCGAACAACGCGCGCACGTAGCGGCATTGACCCGGCAGCGCGACGAGCGCAATCAGGCACTGAGCGCCGCGCGTACCGACGACCCGGCCGCAGAGGCGAAGCGTTATCGCGTGTCCGCAGACCTTGCACGCAACGAGCAGCAGGAGCGGCAAGTGCGGATCGCGGAGCTGCGCAGCCAGCTCGAAACGATGGGCGCGTCGGGCCTCGGCGAACGGCTCGCCGCAGTGCGCGCATCGCTCGAACAGATGGAGCGGCGTCGCGCCGAACTGAGCTTGCGAGCCGGCGCGTTGAGCCTGCTCGACAAGGTGCTGGTCGAAGAACGCGACTCGGCGGTCGCACAACTGCGCGCACCGCTGACCGAGCGGCTTGGCCATTACCTGAAGCGGCTGTTCCCGCAGTCGGCGCTCGAACTCGGTGACGACCTGAGTCCTATCGCCTTGCAGCGCGACGGCCGCATCGACACGCTCGACGCCCTCAGTTTCGGCACCCGCGAACAGATGGGGATTCTCGCGCGCCTCGCCTACGCCGATTTGCTGAAAGCCTCGGGCCGTCCCACCCTGCTGATGCTAGACGACGCAGCGGTCCACACGGACGGCATGCGCCGCGACGCGTTGAAGCGCGCCTTGCTCGACGCGGCGACCCGGCATCAGATTCTGCTGTTCACCTGTCATCCGGAGCTGTGGGATGACCTCGGCGTCAAGCAACGCTCCATTGACGACCTGAGGGCCGCTGCATGAGTTCGATTCCCGCAGGCTTGATGCTGGTTCACGGCAATCAGCCGGAACGCTTGCGCGACCTGATGGTGCAGTGGATTCGCCAGCATCCGCTGGCGCCGCTGGAAAAAGAGATCATCCTCGTCCAGAGCAACGGTATCGCCCAATGGCTGAAGCTCGCCTTGGCCGCCGATCCCGAGGACGGCGGCTGCGGCATTTCGGCGGCACTCGACGTGTCGCTGCCGGCGAGTTTTCTGTGGCAGGTGTATCGCGCGGTGCTCGGCGAGGACTCGGTGCCGGCCATCTCGCCGTTCGACAAATCGCGCCTCGTATGGCGGCTTACGCGCTTGCTGCCCGAGTTGCTCGAATCGCCGGCGTACGCACCGCCCAAGCGCTTCATGGCCCGCGACGACGATCAGCGCAAACGCTTCCAGCTCGCGCAGCGCGTGGCGGACCTGTTCGACCAATATCAGGTGTACCGCGCCGACTGGCTGGCGGCATGGGCCAAAGGCGAGGACGTGCAGATCGACGCGCGCAACAACCGCACGCCGCTGCCGGACGAATACCGCTGGCAGGCAGCGCTGTGGCGCTCGCTGCTGGAGGACGTGGAAGCGCATGCGCCAGATGGCATCGAGATGGCGACGGTTGGACGAGCGGCGGTGCACGACGAGTTCATGCGGCGTGCCGCTGAGCTGCCTGAAGACGAACGGCCGTCGGGTTTGCCGCGCCGGGTCATCATCTTCGGGATTTCGAGCTTGCCGCGACAGGCGGTGGAAGTGCTCGCTGCGCTCTCGCGCTGGACCCAGGTGCTGATGTGCGTGCATAACCCCTGCGCCCACTATTGGGCCGACATCGTCGCCGACCAGGATCTGCTGCGGGCGCAGCGTTCGCGCCAGCAGCGCCGTCAAGGCGCGCCCGCTACGATGGACGATGCGCAACTGCATCTGCACGCGCAACCGCTGCTGGCGGCATGGGGCAAGCAGGGCCGCGACTTTATCGGCTTGCTCGACGAGTACGACGAGGCGGAAGAGCGCGAACGCTACTCGTCGCAATTCACCGGCATCGGCCAGCGTATCGATCTGTTCGAAAGCGACGACGCGTTGACGATGCTGCAGCAACTGCAGGACGACATCCGCGATCTGCGGCCGCTGCGCGAAACGCGCGAACTCTGGCCCGAAGTGGACCCAGACGCGGACCATTCGATCCGCTTCCACGTCGCGCATAGCGCACAGCGTGAAGTGGAGATCCTGCACGACCAGTTGCTGGCCGCGTTCGCTGCCGACCCAACGCTGCGTCCGCGCGATGTGATCGTGATGGTGCCGGATATCGAGGTCTATACGCCGCATATCCAGGCGGTATTCGGTCTGCTCGATGCGGACGACCCGCGCTATATCCCGTTCAGCGTGGCGGACCGCGGACAGCGCGATTTCGATCCGCTGATCGGCGCGCTGGAAACGCTGCTCGCACTGCCGCAATCGCGCCTGACCGTCAGCGACGTGCTCGATCTGCTCGAAGTGCCCGCACTACGGGCGCGTTTCGACATCACCACGGACGACCTCCCCAAGTTGCGCAACTGGATCAGCGGCGCAAACATCCGCTGGGGGCTGCACGCCGAACAGCGTGCGAGTCTCGGCCTGCCGCAGTCCAGCGACGACAACGCCCCTAATAGCTGGGCGTTCGGCCTGCGCCGGATGCTGCTCGGCTACGCGGCCGGCGACAAGGCCGGAGCGTGGCGCGATATCGAACCGTACACGGAAATTGGCGGTCTCGATGCGGCCATGCTGGGACCGCTGACGCGCCTCGTCGACGCGCTTGATGAGACCTGGCAGACGCTGCGCCAGCCGGCCACGGTCGCTGGATGGTGCGAGCGTCTGCGCTGGCTCAAGCACACCTTCTTCGCGGCGGACGACAGCGACGACGCCTATACGCTGGAGCGGCTCGATGCCGCGCTCGAAGCGTGGCGCGATGCCTGCGACGAGGCGGCGCTTACCGGCGAATTGCCGCTCTCGATTGTCGGCGACTACTGGTTGTCTCAGTTCGAAGGTGGCGGCCTGACGCAGCGCTTCTTTGCCGGCGCGGTGACCTTTGCTACGCTGATGCCGATGCGCGCGATTCCGTTTCGTGTCGTCTGCCTGCTCGGCATGAACGACGGCGACTATCCGCGCAATCGCATTCCGCTCGACTTCGACCTGATGCGCAGCAACTACCGTCCCGGCGACCGCTCGCGTCGCGAAGACGATCGCTATCTGTTCCTGGAGGCGCTGTTGTCGGCGCGCGAGCATCTGCATGTCTCGTGGGTGGGACGTAGCGTCAACGACAACACGCCGCGGCCGCCCTCAGTGTTGGTCGGCCAGTTGCGCGACCATCTGAAAGCGGGCTGGCGTCTCGAAGGCGCGGAGGACGATCAGGCGGATGCGCTGCTCGACGCGTTGACTGTGGAACATCGTCTGCAACCGTTCAGCGCGGCTTATTTTCCGGCGCGTCCGCAAGCGTCGAAGCTGTTCACGTATGCGCGCGAATGGAACCAGGCCGCGCCGTCGGCACGCTTCGACGCGGCCGCGCAAGCCTTGAGTGCCTCGCACACGCACGCGGACGACGCTCCGCTGTTGCCGCTGGAGCGGGAAGAACCGCTATCGGTGCGTGAGTTGGCCGATTTCCTCAAGGATCCGGTCAAGAGCTTTTTCCGCCAGCGCCTGCGGGTCGCCTTCGAAACCGAAGATGCCGCCAGCGAAAATCACGAACCGTTCGAGGTTGATCAGCTTGAAGCGTGGCAACTGCAAAACGAATTGATCCGCGCTCAGGCGGCAGCGTTGGAGCAGGGCGACGACGATCTGCTGCCTGCAGCGTTGAGCCGGCTCGAACGCATGCATCGCAGCGGCGATCTGGCGGCAGGCGGTTTCGGCGAGGTGATCGCCGGCGAACTGATGGAACCGATGGCGGATCTGTTCGAGCGCTATCGGGCCGAACTCGCACGCTGGCCCGATCTGCTCGACGAACAATTCGAATTGCGCGTCGAAGGTGGCACCGGTATCGAGGCGCTGACGATCGAAGACTGGGTGGGTGAAGTGCGCGCCGGTCCTGGCGACACGCGCGGCCGCGTGTTTCTCGATCCCGGCACGCTGATCAAGGACCGCAAGTATCGCGGCGACCGGCTCATCGCTTATTGGGTAGGGCATCTGGCTGCACAGCTCGCGGCGGGTGCCGTCACGACGGTGATTGTCAGCAAGGTGGGGAGCGTCGAATTCGCACCGCTTAACGAGGACCTGGCGCGAGCGCATCTTCTGACGCTGCTGCGCGTGTGGGACGAAGGCACGCGCAAACCGTTGCCGCTCGCCGTGAAAACGGCGTTTGCCTGGCTGAGAAAGCGGCCCGGCGCGCTCGATTTCGCACAGCCCGCGGATAGCACCGGCGCGAGCGGTGACAGCGAGGCGCTGGCCGCACAGCTGAACGAAGCGCGCGAAGCCGCTCGCCTCACTTACGAGGGTGCGGGGCGTCAGCCGGGCGAGCGCGATACCAACGCTTATCTGTACCGCGCCTACCCGGATTTCAACGCCTTGGCGGCAAGCGGTGAGTTCGAGACGCTCGCCGTTTCGCTGTTGTTGCCACTACATCGTGCGATTCCGGCCTCGTCGTCGTCGAGGTCGAAGAGCGCACCGGCACAAGCGGGAGACGCACAATGAACACGTCCCTGACGCCGCAGTCCAGCGCCCCAGTCGCGGTGCTGGAGCCGCTCGCGTTTCCGCTATCGGGTAGCAGCCTGATCGAGGCGAGCGCGGGCACCGGCAAGACCTTTACGATCGCGATGCTGTATGTGCGGCTCGTGCTCGGCCACCGAGGCCAGGGCAGCGAGGCGCGGCCGCTGACGCCGCCGGAAATCCTCGTCGTGACGTTTACCGATGCCGCGACCAAGGAGCTGCGCGAGCGTATCCGTGCCCGTTTGATCGAA
This sequence comes from Paraburkholderia phenazinium, assembly GCF_900100735.1. Lineage (GTDB taxonomy): Bacteria > Pseudomonadota > Gammaproteobacteria > Burkholderiales > Burkholderiaceae > Paraburkholderia > Paraburkholderia phenazinia. The sequence goes on from NZ_FNCJ01000031.1 coordinate 22,276, forward strand.
GCAGCCGACTACTTCCACGCCGATCCGGCAGAAGTCGAACCGCGCCCGACAGGCGAAGACCTCCTGTACGACCTGCGCGATGCCTACCCGGAGGAGCAGTGGGCCGCCTGCGCCCGCCGCCTGCAACTCGCTGCGGAATGGATGGACGAGGCCGCAGTCTCCACGATTCACGGCTGGTGCAACCGCATGCTCAGCGAGCACGCGTTCGACAGCGACAGTCTGTTTTCACAGACGCTCGAAACCGACCAGAGCGAGTTGCGCGCGGAAGTCGTGCGCGATTACTGGCGCACCTTCCTCGCGCCACTCGATGCGCCATCGGCGGCGGAAGTGCGGCAATGGTTCGGCAGTCCGACAGCATTGCAGGCGGAGCTGCGCGGTTTACTCGGCCATGCCGAGCTGTTGCAGGAAGCGCCACCGCCGCTCGACGCGTTGCAGGATGCACGCGAGAAGCAGCGCGAACATCTCGACCGCCTGAAGGCAAACTGGGCCGCGTGGGCCGACGAGCTTCAGGTGCTGTTCGACGACGCGCGGGCGAAGAAGCAGTTCAAGGCCACCAGCCTGAACGCGCCGAACTGCAAGAAGTGGCTCGACAAGCTGCGCGATTGGGCCAACGATCCCGAGATGCTGCGGCCCGACTTCGAGGACACGGCCGCGGTCTGGACCCGCTTCACCCCGGCCGGCCTCGCCGAGATCTGGTTGATAGGCGAGCCGCCGGCGCACCCCGCATTCATCGCGATGGAGACGTTGCGCGAGGCGCTTGCGGCCCGGCCGACGGCCTATCACGCGCTGCTGTGTCACGCCGCGCGCTGGGTGGCGCAGCGCTTCACGGAAGAAGAAGCCCGTCGCTCGCAGATGGGTTTCGACGATCTGCTCACGCGGCTCAACGATGCCTTGCACAAGCCGAACGGCGAGCGCCTCGCGGAGATCATTCGTAAGCAATACCCGGTGGCATTGATCGACGAGTTTCAGGACACCGACCCGGTGCAGTACCGGATCTTCGATGCGGTCTACCGGATCGCGGAGAACGACCCTGACACAGCGATCATTTTGATTGGCGATCCGAAGCAAGCGATCTACGCATTCCGTGGCGCGGATATCTATACTTACCTCGAAGCGCGTCGCGCCTGTGCCGGCCGGCTCTTCACGCTGAAGAAGAATTACCGCTCGACACGCGAGATGGTGGCCGCCGTGAATCGCTGCTTCGATGCAGCCGAGCAGCGCCAGGATGGCGAAGGCGCGTTTCTGTTCCGCAACGCGGAGGGTGGCGACAATCCGTTGCCGTTTATCGACGCCGAAGCATCTGGCCGGAAAGAGGTGCTGCAAGCCGACGGGGAGGATGTGCCTGCGCTGAGCGCATGGTGGCTGCCGCCGGTGGAAGAGAGCAAGCCGCTCAGCAAGGAAGCGTACCTGCGCAACATGGCAGCCAGTTGCGCGACCGAGATGGTGCGACTTCTCAACCTGGGGCAGGCGCGCGAGGCAGGCTTTGATGGTCCACACGGCCTGACGCCACTCCAGCCCGCCGATATGGCCGTACTGGTCAACAACGGCACAGAAGCGCGTGCAATCCGCGCGGCGCTGGCCGAACGCGGCGTGCGCAGCGTCTACCTGTCCGATCGGGATTCGGTGTTCCAGACCGAGCAGGCGGCGGAATTGCGGCACTGGCTGGCGGCATGCGCCGACCCCGATGACGGGCGTCTGGTGCGCACCGCGTTGGCCACCGTGGCGCTCGGACTCGACTGGGCCGCGCTCGATGCGTTCAACCGCGACGAACTGGCGTGGGAAGCGTGCGTGCTGCAGTTCCGCGGTTACCGCGATTGCTGGCGCAAGAAGGGCGTGTTGCCAATGCTGCGCCGCCTGCTTAACGATTTCCACGTGCCGCAGCGGCTGCTCGGACAAACCGCTGGCGCTGCGGTCAACGGCGAGCGCGTGCTGACCAACCTGCTGCATCTGGCCGAATTGCTGCAGCAGGCCAGTTCGCAACTCGACGGCGAGCACGCGCTGATTCGCTATCTGGACGAACAGCGCCAGGACGAGGGGGCGAGCGCGGGCGGTGACGCACGGCAATTGCGGCTCGAAAGCGATGCGGGCCTCGTGCAGGTGGTGACGGTCCACAAGTCGAAGGGGTTGGAGTATCCGCTGGTGTTCCTGCCGTTCGCCTGTACTTACCGGCCCATCAAGGCCACCGACATGCCGCTCAAATGGCACGACGAGACCGGCAAGCTGCATATCACCCTGGGCGACCCTGACGCCGAGGTGTTGCCGCGCGCGGACCGCGAGCGGCTCGGCGAAGACCTGCGCAAGCTTTATGTGGCGCTGACGCGAGCGCGCTACGCCACCTGGGTGGGGATTGCGCCGATTCAGAGCGTCGAGCTGAGCGCGTTCGGCTATCTGCTGAGCGGTGGCAAGCCGATTGCCGCGACGGAGCTGGCCACGCTGCTCGAGCAGTTGCGCGGTCCGTGTGCCGAGATCCACGTCGCCGAAGCGCCGCCCCCGAGCGACGAACCGTTTGTGCCGCGCGGCGCGCAGCAGGTGCGCGGAGACGCGCGCCGTCTGACGCAGCGCGTGCGCGAACCATGGTGGATTGCCAGCTACTCCAGCCTGCGCAAGGACAACGGGATCATTGGCGGTACGGCCACCCATGTCGCCCTTGTACCTGCTGCCGATGCGACAAGCGATGAATCGCGCGTCGCGCCGGAGACGCGTAGCGAAGACGTGTTCCACGAATTGCTCGAAGCCGAGGCGCTCGAAGATGACGAAGACATGTCGTCGGCATCAGCCGAGCCTCCGGGTTCGACGGCTGTTGCGCTCGCCTTGCCGGTGGAACAAACCTTGCACGGTTTTCAGCGTGGCGCGGATGCCGGCAGCTTCCTGCACGACCTGATGGAATGGGCGGCCAACGAAGGCTTCGCCAAGCTCGCTGCCAATCCGCAAGCCGTGCGCGATACGGTCGCGCGCCGCTGCAATCTGCGCGGCTGGGCGCGCTGGATCGAACCGCTCACGCAATGGCTGCTGTACCTGTTGCGCACACCGCTGGTGTTGCCGGCTATCGAAGGCGAGGCGGTGCCGCCTGTGGTGCTAGCGGAGCTGCAAGCGAATACGTATATGGCCGAGATGGAATTCTGGCTGGCGGCGCACACGGTCGACACGCTTGTGCTCGATCAGCTTGTCTGCGACCTCACGCTCGACGGCGAAGCGCGGCCCGCGCTCGAACCGGCCAGGCTGAACGGCATGCTTAAGGGCTTCATCGATCTGGTGTTCGAGCATGACGGCCGCTATTACGTCGCGGACTACAAGTCGAACTGGCTTGGCCCGGACGATGCCGCCTACACGCCGGCGAAGATGCGTGCGCAGATCCTGCACTCGCGCTACGAACTGCAGTACGTGCTGTATCTGTTCGCGCTGCACCGGCTGCTGAAAGTGCGCCTGCCCGACTATGACTACGACCGCCATGTGGGCGGCGCGGTCTACCTGTTTCTGCGCGGTGGCCGTGCGCCCGGCCAGGGCTTGCATGTCGAGCGCCCGCCGCGCGAGTTGATCGAAGAACTGGATGCGCTGTTCGCGCATCGCGCTAGCGGTGAGGATGCCGAGGAGTATGCGTTGAAGGAAGCCGAATGACGACCCGCTCCACCGATACCCTCGCGGTCATCGACGCTAACGGCGACACCGCGCGCATGCTCAGCGTGCTCGACCAGTGGGTCGAGCGCGGCTGGTTGCGCGCGCTCGACGCCGGCTTCGCGCGCTTTCTCTGGACGGAGGAACCGCAGACGCCACCACTGCTGTTGCTCGCCGCCGCGCTGGCGAGTCACCAGTTGGGACGCGGTCATGTGTGCCTTGACCTGCAGGCGACGCTCGATGACCCGACCTTCGCGCTCTCGTTGCCACCCGATGGGCCACAAGCGAGCATGGCGGCGGAGCCGCCGCAGGCGCCCGCTGAAGTGCTGAGCGGTGTCAATCTGGCGCGCTGGCTGGCGGCGCTCGAACGTCCCACGCTGGTCGGCACGCAGGCCGGCAATACACCGCTGGTGCGGGTCGGCACACGGCTTTATCTGCGCCGCTACTGGCAATACGAGCAGGATGTGCGCGCCGGCATCGAGCGGCGGCTTGCGGCGTCGGCGCAGATGGAAGCGTCGCTGCAGGCCGGTTCCGCGCGCACCGCGCTAGACGTCCTGTTCCCCCCGCGTCCGGCCAAGGCGACTGGCGCGGACTGGCAAAAGCTCGCCTGCGCGCTGGCGGCGCGCAGTGCGTTCAGCATCATCACGGGCGGCCCGGGCACCGGCAAGACGACCACGGTGGTCAGGCTGCTGGCGTTGTTGCAGACGCTGGCGCTCGGCGGCACGGCGAACCCGTTGCGTCCCGCGCGGCCTTTGCGGATCCGACTCGCGGCGCCGACCGGCAAAGCGGCGGCGCGCCTGAACGAGTCGATCGCGGGCGCCGTGGCGCAATTGCCAATCGACGCGCTGCCGAACGGCGCGGCGGTGCGTGAGGCCATTCCAACTGTCGTGACGACCCTGCACCGGGTGCTGGGCACCCGCCCCGACAGCCGGCGCTTTCGCCACGATGCGAGCAATCCGCTGCCGGTGGACGTGCTGGTGATCGACGAAGCGTCGATGGTCGATCTGGAGATGATGGCGGCCGTGCTCGATGCGCTACCCGCTTCGGCGCGGCTGATTCTGCTAGGCGATAAGGACCAGTTGGCGTCGGTCGAAGCTGGTGCGGTGCTGGGCGAGTTGTGTCAGCGTGCGGCGCAGGGACATTACACACCGGCTACGCGCGACTGGCTGCTGGCCGCGACCGGCGAGCAGATCGACGCGGCGATGCTCGACGAGCAGGGCACAGCGCTCGATCAGTCGGTGGCGATGCTGCGGCAGAGCCATCGGTTTTCGGCCGAGAGCGGGATTGGCCAGCTTGCCGCACTCGTCAACGCCGGCGACGCGGCCGGGGTTGCACGGGTCTGGACACACGGTCATGCGGATCTCGCCTTGCTGGTTTGCTCGGCGAGCGACGATGCCTCGTTCAGGGCGCTGGTAATCGATGGCTACGGCGGTGCGGCGGCGTCGCCCCAACTGTTTGGCGCGAATGGCGAACCGGGCCGTCCACGCCACGGCTACCGGCATTACCTGGAGACGATGCATTCGCAGCAGCCCGATCGCTACGCGAGCGCCGCAGCCTTCGACGCATGGGCTGGCGAAGTGCTCAAGGCGCACGGCGAGTTCCAGCTCCTATGTGCGTTGCGCCGTGGGCCGTGGGGTGTCGAAGGGCTGAACAAGCGCGTTGCTCGGCTGTTGCAGGAAGACGGCTTGATCACGGTGCGTGGCGAATGGTATCCGGGGCGGCCGGTGCTCGTGACCCGGAACGATTATGAACTCGGCCTGATGAACGGCGACATCGGCATCACGCTGGAGCTTCCCAGCCCCTCGGGCGAGGGTTCGGTGCTACGGGTCGCCTTTCCGTCCGGCGACGGCGCGGGTGGCATCAAGTGGGTGCTGCCGAGCCGCCTGCAAGCGGTAGAGACGGTGCTCGCGCTGACCGTGCACAAGTCGCAGGGTTCGGAGTTTATGCATGCGGCGCTGGTGCTGCCCGACACCTTCAGCCCGATTCTCACGCGTGAGCTGGTGTACACCGGCATTACACGGGCTCGGGCGTTCCTGACGCTGGCGATTCCGGAAGGCAAGCCGGTGCTCGAACAGGCGGTGTGCGCGAAGGTGCAACGTGCGAGCGGGTTGATGGCGGGGTTTGGAGGCGAAGCGGCGCCATGATCCAGGCAGAGATGCCTGGTGCATCGCGTGGACGCTCTATGGATGTTGCACTGGCGCGAGCCATGCAGGCAGAATCGATGGCGGCCTTAAAGCCCACCAGGCTACAATAATTTAACGCCCATGCTGCATAGGATGACCGGCCCGGAACATCGGGCGCCTTCGCAGAACTTGCGCAACGAATCATTCAGGGCGTCGGCGGGGGGCGCCACGCTGCGCACGGCGCACTGTCACACCAAGAGGCGAGCATGAGAATCGCAGTACTCGACGACGATCCCGCTCAAACGGCTTTCGTGAAAGAGACGATGTCGGCAGCGGGGCATGTCTGCCATACCTTTTCCGAGGGCCGTGCACTTGTTCAGCAGTTGCACCGCCAAACCTTCGATCTCCTGATTCTCGACTGGATCGTGCCGGACCTGTCGGGCGAGGAAGTCTTGCGTTGGGTCCGTTCGACGCTCGCCGAGCGCGTGCCGGTGATTTTCATGACCTCGCGCGGCCGCGAAAGCGACATCGTCTCGATCCTCAACGCCGGCGCCGACGACTATGTCGTCAAGCCGGTCGCTGCGAGCGTGCTGCTGGCCCGCGTCGGGTCGCTGCTGCGGCGCACGTATCAGCTCAACGCGACCGCGGTTAAAGCCACGTATGGTGATTTCGAGTTCGACCTGAACGCTAAACAGGTATACGTGAAGCAACAATTGGTGAGTCTCACACAGAAGGAATTCGAACTCGCTGTGCTGCTGTTCCAGCATTTGAATCGCCCGCTGTCGCGGGCGCATATCGTCGATATGGTCTGGAAGCAGACCGCCGATATCCCGACGCGCACGATGGACACGCACGTGTCGATGCTGCGCTCGAAGCTAGGCTTACGCCCGGAAAACGGTTATCGCCTGACGCCCATTTATGGCTATGGATACCGGCTCGAACAGATCGGCGACGAGGTCGTCGAGACGCGCGACTGATTAGGCTGCGATCACCCTGCGCGCGGCGAGTACCGGTTAGGTCGCGCGATCGTTTGCCATCCTTCGGCGTGCGAACTTCAAGCCGGAAATCTAACAAGATTTGACTTTCTTCGAGCGGCGCTTCAGTTAAGCTGAATGCAAGGCATTTGGCGGTGTGGACGATCGTCCACATCGTCTTTGCGAACCTTAGTAGCGAAGTAGGCGTTCCTCACTTGCATGAATACACTCGAGTCCACTCAATCGCATTCGCCGGCGTCGTTCGCGCTTCCGGTTCATGACCTGACCGACGCGCAATGGGAGCGGATTGTTCCGCTATTGCCTGAGCTGAACCAGGGCGTCGTGCGCAGGGGGCGTCCTTGCGTCAATCTGCGTGGCGTGGTCAACAGTGTCTTGTGGGTATTGCGGACCGGCAAACCATGGAACGCGATCCCGGCAAATTATCCGCCCTACCAGACCTCGCACCGGTATTACTTGCGCTGGCGCGAGGCTGGCGTGTTATCGGACATCGCGTTCGAACTGTTTCATACCGACGCGGTCCTGGCCCGTTACGTTTCTCGTAAGCGCGAATCGCACGAGAGCAAGGCTGCTTGAGCCTAAGGCGCCCACCTTCTATGCCGCCAGCATGATGGTCATGCTGGTGGTGCCAACGGCATGTGCATTTGATCTCGCTCCTTCGCCGTTAGCCGATTTGAACATATGATGGTCGAAACGAATGGGAGCCTCGGGCTCCCGAGGAGACGTTTCGATGACGCATATGTTCGAGGAAGGCCTCGGCCGCCGTGAAGCTAACTATGTGCCGCTCACGCCGGTCGATTTCATTGCGCGCGCAGCCGAAGTCTACGGCGAGCGCCTGGCGGTGGTCCATGGCGCGATTCGCCGCACCTGGCGCGAAACCTATGAACGTACCCGGCGCCTCGGTAGCGCGCTGCAGCGGGCAGGGATAAGCCGCGGCGACACCGTTGCCGTCCTGCTGCCCAACATTCCTCCGATGATTGAAGCCCACTTCGGCGTGCCGATGGCGGGAGCGGTGCTCAATACGCTGAATACCCGGCTCGATCCCTCGTCGATCCTGTTTATGTTGCGGCACGGCGAAGCAAAGGCGTTGATCGTCGACACCGAGTACGCCGAGCTGGCGTATCGCGCTTCGCTGGAGTTTCCCGATCTGCGGATTATCAGCGTCGACGACGTGATGCCGGCCGACCCGCACAAGTTTCCGCGCGCCATCGACTACGAGGCCTTCCTGCAGGGCGGCGATCCGCAATTCGCGTGGCAATTGCCGGTGGACGAATGGGACGCGATCGCGCTGAACTATACGTCGGGCACGACCGGCGATCCGAAGGGGGTGGTCTACCATCATCGCGGCGCCTACCTGAATGCCGTGAGCAACATCCTTGAATGGGATATGCCCAAGCACGCGGTCTATCTATGGACGCTGCCGCTGTTTCACTGCAACGGCTGGTGTTTTCCGTGGACCGTGGCGGCGCGCGCCGGCGTCAATGTCTGCTTGCGCAAGTTCGATGCAAAGACCGTGTTCGACCTGATCCGCAGTGAGGGTGTCACGCATTACTGCGGCGCGCCGATCGTGCAGAACGCCTTGGCCAACGCTCCCGAGGCTTGGCGCGAGGGCATCCGGCACCGGGTTGCCACCATGGTGGCCGGCGCGGCACCGGCGCCCGCGGTGATAGCGAAGATGAAGGCAATCGGTTTCGATCTGACGCACGTGTATGGCCTGACCGAGGTTTATGGACCGGCGTCCGTCTGTGCCCGCCAGGAGCACTGGGAAAGTGCGAGCGACGATGAACTCGCCCGCCTCAACGCTCGTCAAGGCGTGCGCTATCACCTGCAAGCGGCGGTAACGGTATTGAATCCGGACACGCTCGAACCCGTACCGAACGACGGCGAGACGCTCGGCGAAATCATGTTTCGCGGCAACATCTGCATGAAAGGCTATCTGAAGAACGAGCGCGCTACCGAAGACGCCTTCGAGGGCGGCTGGTTCCACACCGGCGACCTGGGCGTGCTGATGGACGACGGCTACATACGTATCCGCGATCGCAGCAAGGACATCATTATTTCGGGTGGGGAAAACATCTCGAGCATCGAGATCGAAGACACGCTGTACCGGCACCCCGCGGTCGGGGTGGCCGCCGTCGTGGCAATGCCCGATCCGAAATGGGGTGAGGTGCCGTGTGCGTTCGTCGAACTCAAAGAGGGGGCAGAGGCAACGGCCGAAGAGATCATCGCGCATTGCCGGCTGTTTCTGGCGAGCTTCAAGCTGCCCAAAGCGGTCTGCTTTGGAGAGCTACCTAAAACGTCGACCGGGAAAATCCAGAAGTTCGAACTACGTGCGCGCGTGAAATCCGTCAGCGCGATCGATAACTCGTGATTTCTTAGCCGCGGGTATCGACCCAATGACGCGCCCAGCGGCACGAGTGCTGCAACGCCTGCTCTTCGTTGCTGAAGTAGTCGAGCGAGTAGAACTGATAGCGTGCTTCTGCAGGCTTGGTGCCGGCGCGCTCGAGCAGCAGGTTGGACGAGAACGAACCGTCAGGCAAACGATGTGCTGAGGGTTTGACGGCATAGCCGTTGTAATGATGAATGTGTTGAGTTTGCATTTTTAATTTTAAATAGTCGTACGCGAGCGCGGCGATCAGGACAATCCAGATCAAGCCGAAGCGAATGTCGGGCAAATGCCGAACAAATGCGTATGGGAAGGGCGTTAAAGCCGGTCCAGCCAGGGAGTGTGAGGGGGCAAGCGAGGCGTTTGGCGTAACGAAGACTGCTAAGCGATTACGCCAACTGTGGGAGAATGAACTCCGCGAGGATGTCGCTGCAGCCCGGTATCCGTCACTCGGATACCGGACCCTTCAAACTTTACAGCGGCTTGATGTTAGCCGCTTGCAGACCCTTCGGGCCTTGCTTCGTTTCGAAGCTCACCTTCTGGTTTTCAGCCAGCGTCTTGAAGCCGTCGCCGCTGATTTCCGAGAAGTGAGCGAACAGGTCGTCGCCGCCCTTGTCCGGGGTAATGAAGCCAAAGCCTTTGCTGTCGTTGAACCACTTAACGGTACCGGTATCCATGAAGAATCCTTGAGGTAGAAATAGTAAAAGAATCGCTCTGATGGGAGCACGCGAAGCGTCAAGGAGGGAGAGGACAACGAATACCGCTGAGGGAGCGAGCAATTGATGAACAGCAATCGAACTTCTTGAACTTCAGGGGTCACAATAGCGGTTCGAGGCCATTGCAGTCAAGGACTTTCTTGTAAAGTTGCCGTCAGGCGCGATGCGGGGCCGCGAGAGACGGTCAGGCCCCCTTACGAAGCCAACCTGCTGCGATTCCCTGTACGCCCTGCCTGGCGTGGCATTGAAGGAATCGCAACGAAGCCTGCGGGTGCGAACTTGCCGCGGCGCCTCACAGACCGACGCGATGCGCGGCAAAGATCAAACGGAGGCCGAGTGCGGTGATCGCGCTGGCAGCAACGCGGTCGACCCACGTCTTGGCCCGTAAATACAGTTCACGTGGCCGCTTGCTCGAAAAGCATACCGCGACCACGGTATACCACCCGGCTTCGATCGAGAAAATTGCCGGCGGCAGCGCGAAATAGCACCAGAGCGGCGGATGCTGCGGCAGGAGCGCTGCGAAGATACTGCCGTAATAGATAGCGGTTTTCGGATTGCTGAGTTGGGTACTCAAACCGATCCAGAATGATTTGCGCGGATTGCTGCCAGCATTCGCCGTGCCCTGATCGAAGGCGAGCGGACTGCTGGCGCCGCGCCAGATCTTCGACGCCAGATAGATCAGATAGAGGCCGCCTGCCACCTTGAGGCTCACATAGAGCCAGGTAACGGCGGCCAGCAGCGTATAGAGGCCAAGCAAGGCGATACCGCTAAAGAACACGCCGCCGATCCCCATGCCGAGCGCGGTGGCCAGGCCGTCGCGGCGCGACAGGCCAATCGCGTTGCGCGCGACGATGACGAAACTCGGTCCTGGACTCATCGCGCCAATCAGAAGCGCGGTGAGAATGGTGGCGACGGCGGTTGACGGGGACATGGCTGCTTCTTTCCTTTGCTGGTCGATGAAAGAAAGTCGGGAACCTAAAAATAGCATGCAGTTGGCCGACTATCGAGATTTTCGCCGCCTAATGCGCTACACGGCTGTGCGCGGCAGAAAAAATGGGTGCTAAAATCGCCTTATAGACGCTGAAGCGGCCCTTGTTGGTAAAGGGCCAGACGGGCGACGATTCGAGCCGCTTGCCGAACGGATTTCCTGAACAATAGATTTGTCGGGCATCGTTTCCGGGGGCGCACCCACGTGCCAGGAAGACCGCGTGAGGTCGAACGGCGTTCCGCCCACCCGAATCATGTATAGGCTTCGCGTTTCTCAGCGAAGCCTTTTATTTTTCAAAACGCGCACAACTTCAGCCGCGACATCGGTACGTTATGAAAGAGCGAGAAGAACAACGGCTGTTCGACCTCGACGGGAACGCGCGTGAGCGCCTGGTCCTGTGGATACGTCGCCGCATGGACGAATACGGCATTACGCTGGAAGCATTGGCCGAAGCGATTGAAGCGGACGCTAATGCGACGAGGGCGGTGATGTACCGTGACGCCTACGGCAACACATGGGACGGCCAGGGGGATAAACCGGATTGGCTGGCGCGTGCGATTTACGCCGGACAGAATATCGATCATTTCCGGGTTTAAATCCCCGCTGAATTCCCCCAGGCAATGCTATCGATATGAGCAACGCTTCGTTGGCACTCCCTTAGCGGGTGACTACGATGGTCGGTCATCCGTTACGAGCGCCGCACAGCGCGCCCTCTTCGATGACCGCCCCCATTCTGAGCGCTAGCGCGCTTTCCAAACGCTTTGGCCCCACCGTTGCGCTCGATCGCGTCGATCTGTCGATTTATGCGGGCGAGGTTGTCGCGCTGATGGGCGCGAATGGTGCGGGCAAGTCGACTCTCGTGAAGATCCTGAGCGGGGTCTACCGCCCTGACGCTGGCGAACTGTCGTTACGCGGGAAACCGTTCAGCCCTGCTTCGCCGCACGATGCCAAACAGTTGGGGATCGCGACGGTGCATCAATCCATAGCGGATGCGGTTGTGCCGACACTGTCGATTGCCGACAATCTGCTACTCGACCGCTTGTGCGATTCAACGTCCCCCTGGCGCGTGCCGTTGTCAGGCCGCCTTCAGGCTGCGGCGCCGTTGGCTGCGCGGGTCGGGCTCGAGGCAGATCTGGCTGCGCCGCTCGCCTCGCTGTCGCTGGCGGCGCAACAACTTGTCACGCTGGCCCGCGCGCTGGCGACGCGGCCCGCGCTGCTGATTCTCGACGAGCCTACCGCTAGCCTGTCGGCGCCGGAGGCCGAGCGTCTCTTTAGTTTGATCGAGCGCCTGCGCGCCGAGGGCGTCGCGATCGTGCTGGTATCGCACCGGCTCGGTGACTTGCGTCGCGTTGCCGGACGTGTGGCGATCGTACGCGATGGCCGCATCGTCGCCGATCTGCGCGCGCCGATCGATTTCGATGCTGCGGTCGAGACGATGATCGGGCGTCCGTTACGCAGCCGCGCTACGCTCGACGCAGCGGTTGAGGCAGGCACCACGCACGAGCCGTGTTTCAGCGTGCGTGACCTGCAGTTGCGACACGACAGCGCCCCGTTCGATCTCGACGTGCAGCGCGGCGAGATCGTCGCGATTGCCGGTCCGGTTGGCGGCGGCAAGTCGCGCTTTGCGCGGGCGATTTTCGGCGCGACGCGCGCGGCAGGGGGCTCGATGACGCTTGACGGCAAACCATGGCGCCCACGCTCACCCGCCGAGGCAATTCGCGCCAGTGTGTTTCTCGCAGGCGAGGACCGTTGGCGAAGTTCGCTGTTCCCTGACAGCGTGCCGTTCGCATCGATTGCCGGCACGCTTAGCTTTCCGTTCCTGTCACGCTGGTTCAAGTACGGCGGGGTCCGGCGTGCGCGCGAGCGGCGTGCCGCGCTTGATGCGATCGAGCGCTTCGGGATTCGCTGTACGGGGCCGGACGACCGTCTTGACCGTCTCTCCGGCGGCAACCAGCAGAAGGTGGTGCTGGCTCGCTGGCATGCGCAAGCCGCGCGCTTGCTGCTACTGGATGAGCCATTTCAAGGCGTCGATGCAGGCGCGCGCGCCGATATCGTCGATACGCTGCGGCGCCACGCACCGGAGCGCGCGACCCTCGTGTTCGTCAGCGATCTCGAAGAGGCATTCGAGATCGCTGATCGGGTGGTTCGCTTTGACCGGTCAACGCTTGACTGTACTTCCCACCCTGACCTTACTTTTTCCGCTCGCTCATGAAAACCAGTCCTTCGATCACGTCTGAGGGCGTCACCGCGGTTGCCTCTGAAATTGGGCCTGAAAGTAACCCGGCTCCGCACGAACATGCTGTTCGCCGTAACGGGCTGAGAGCACTGCGCGGCCATCTCGAACGCACCGGCATGCTTGTCGTGCTTGCGATTCTGGTCATCGTCTTTGCTGTCAAACAGCCGGCCTTTTTGAATATCGACAACCTCTTTAGCATTCTGCAAGCGGTGTCGATTGTCGCGCTGCTGGGCATTGGCGTGACGGTGACGCTCGCCGCCGGCGGTTTCGATCTTTCGGTGGGCAGCGTGGCTGCGTCGGCGCAGATGGCGGCGAGCTACGTGTTGATCGTCTGGCATGGCAATGCATTCGAAGCGGTTGCGGCATGCCTTGTCTTGGGCGTAGCGGCGGGGCTGTTCAATGGCCTGCTGATTACGCGTCTGCGCGTTCCGGACCAACTGGCGACACTCGGTACGCTATTTCTATTAGCCGGTCTGCAACTGATCCCGACCGGTGGCCGCTCGCTCGCAACCGGCACGATCTTGCCTGACGGCACCGAAACGACGGGCGTGTTTCCGGACGCGTTTCTCGCGCTCGGGCGTTTGCGGCTCTTCGACGTCGTGCCGTTGCCGGTGGTCGTACTGGCGGTCCTGACCGTCGTGGCCTGCATCGTGATGGAAACCACACGTTGGGGCCGGGTGATCTACGCGATCGGCGGCAACGAAACGGCGGCGCGCTTAGCCGGTGCGCCGACCGCACGATACCGCGTCGCCGCATATGTTGCCTCGGGCGCGATTGCTTCACTCGGTGGCGTGCTGATTGCCGCACGTGTGGGGCGTGGCGACGTCAGTGCCGGCCATTCGATGCTGCTCGATGCGGTGGCCGCTGCGCTGGTCGGCTACGCAGTTTGGGGTGCGAAGCGCCCTAACGTATTCGGCACGGTGTTCGTCGGCGTATTGCTCAACGGCTTGACGATGCTGAATGCGCCGTACTATATGCAGGATTTCATCAAGGGCGTGCTGCTGGTGGGCGCGCTGGCCTTCACGTTCAGCGTGGGGCGTGGCACGGAACCTCACGCATAGCGGCTGCGCCGTTGCGCGAAGCTGACCGCCAGCACGGCGAAGATCAGGGCGCCGGTCGCCACCTGCTGCCAATAGAAATTCCAGCCGATCAGCAACAGGCCGTTTGCGACGAGACTCAGCAGCAGGACACCCAGCAGTGTGCCGACGACGCCAGCACGGCGCGTCGGCGACAGCGTAGTGCCGATGAAGGTTGCGCCAATCGCATTGAGCAGATAGCCGTTGCCGGCCTGCGGGACGTAGGCCTTGACGGTCGACGACAGCAGCAAGCCGACGACACCGTAAATCAACGCGCTGGCGATAAACGTCACAGCCGTGATGGCGGCAACCGGGAGACCTGAATAGCGGGCCACGCCCGGTTGCGCGCCGAGTGCGGTGAGCTGCCGCCCGAAGGTCGCATGCGCAAGCGTGACATGCACGGCAAGAGCCAGTACGGCTACGATCCATAACGGCACCGGCAGGCCCGCAAGCGTGCCGTGCGCCAGTGCGCTAAACAGCGGCGGCAAGGCGATGTTGAGCAAATACACGGGCTGACCGCCGTCGGTGGCGAGTTGCTGGACAGTCTGGCCGATAAAGAGCGTGCCCAGCGTGGCGAGAAAAGGCGCGATCCCGAACCAACCGGTCAGCACGCCGTTGAAAGCGCCGACGACGAACGCCGCAGCAAGGCCGCCAAGCGCTGCGGGCACGACGCCAACGTGATGAGCGCTCAACAGAACGAAGGCGAGGCTGGCGACATCGATGGAGGTGCCGAGCGAGAGATCGATGGCGCCGAGCGACAACACGAGCGTCATGCCAAGCGAGGCGATCGCCAGCAGCGCGAAATTGTTCAATAGCACGTCAGCAAGATTGTCGGCCCGTGCGAAGCCCGGCGCGAACACGGCGAAGAAAGCGATCACTGCAAGCAGTGCCCCGACCAGCGCGAAGCGCTGCAAGCGGCCTATCTGTTCAATCATGGGCGTGGTTTCCGGCATGACGGCGCACAAGCGCGGTAGTGGCGACAACGAACAGGATCAGCGCGCCTTCGACACCGTTGACCCAATAGCTCGACACGTTATCGAGCTGAAAACCGTTGCTGATGACGCCGATGAAGAGCACAGCGAGCAGGGTGCCGGGAATGGTCGGCACCAGCCGCCGGGAGAAGACAACCCCTAGCAGCGCTGCGGCGACGGTAGCGAGCAGATTCTCTCCCGCACCGGGCGAACTGCCACTGAGCAGGGCAGTGGACGCCAACGCAGCTAGTGCGGCAGCAATTCCGCTCAGTATGTAGCTTGCCGCGACGTAGCGGCTCGCGCGGATACCGGCCGCCTGCGCCGCATCCCGATGTGCGCCGGTGGCGCGCAGTCGCAGCCCGAACGGGGTGTAGTGAACCAGCACGGTGAACAGGGTGGCGACGATGAGCAGCGCGTAGGCAAGATGCGGCACGCCGAACGCGCCGTTGTCGAGCAGAAAGCTGAGCAGTGTGTCGCTCGCAGCTACCGACGTGTTCTGCGTCAGCACCAGTTCGAACCCGGCGCAGAGATTCATCGTGGTCAGCGTGGCGAGCAGTGGAAAGATGCGCAGCACGATGACAGCAAGCGCGTTGAGCACACCGACTCCCGCGCCCGCTGCAAGCGTCAATAGCAGGGCGGTGGCCGGTGCTGCACCGTCGCGTTGCGCGACGGCATAAACGGCCGCACACAGTCCGAGATTAGCCGCCACCGAAAGATCGAGACCGCCTCTAAGCGGATCGGCGCCGCCGCCGATGAGCACGACCGTCAACCCAAAGCCGAGAATTCCGACGATGACCGATTGCTGCAACACGTTCGCAAGATTCGCGACCGTGAAAAACAACGGCGAGCTCACCGCAAAACCGATAAATACCAAAGCGAAGGCGAGCGCCGCGCCGCTTCTCAGCCACCGTTGAGCGCCGAACAGCCGCTCGGGCAGTTTGAATTTCCCGCTACGTAGCGCAGCATCCAGGACTTTGCTCATGCTGCTATCTCCTGTTGCGCTGCCGAACCGTGCGCCCCGCGTGCCCCGGTGGCCCATGCCAGTACATCCTGGCTATCCGCTTCGCGTGAGACGAGTTCGCGCACGACGCGGCCGCGTGCCATGACCAGTACGCGGTCAGTGACGCCGAGTAGTTCGATCAGATCGCTGGAGAACAGCAGGACGCCGGCGCCGTCGCGGGCCAGCCGGTCGAGCAGCCGATAGATCTCAGTCTTGGCGCCAACGTCGACGCCCACCGTCGGCTCGTCGAGCAGATAGAGCGAGGAGGTGCGGCTCAACCACTTGGCGAGCGCGACCTTCTGCTGGTTGCCCCCGGAGAGGTGCCGCACGGGCGATTCCGTACCAGAGGTGCGTACGGCCAGTTCTTCGATCAGACGCTGCACGGTATTGGTTTCGCGGCGTCGTGCCAGCAGGCCGAAGCGGCTAAAGCGAGCGAGGCTCGCGAGCGTCGTGTTCTCGCGCACGGAGAGCGCGGGCGCTACTCCATGCGCGCGCCGGTCCTCCGGCACGAACGCAATCTGCTGACGCACGGCGTCTTGCGGGCGGCGCAGACGCACCGCCTTACCTTCGATTTCGATATCGCCCTGCACGCCGCGTTCGAGGCCGAACAGGCTGCGCACTACCGGCTTGCCGCCGGATCCGAGCAGGCCAGTGATGCCGACGATCTCGCCGCGCCGCACATCGAACGACACGTCTTCGAAGCGGTCCGGAGCGCTCAGCTTGCGCACGTTCAGAACGACCTTTCCGGGCGTGCGTGCCGCCGCCGAGGTTCGTACCTCCGCCTGTGCGCCGATCATCGCCGTGACGAGGACTTCGGTAGGCGTCGTGCGCGCGTCGACGTGGGCGACGTCCGCACCGTCGCGTAGCACGGTGACCCGATCGCAGATCGCCGCGATTTCGTTGAGATAGTGCGACACGTACAGGATCGTCAGGCCGCGTTGGCGCAGTCGGTCGATGGTTTGCAGGAGACGGTCCACTTCGCGGCTGACGAGCGCAGCCGTCGGTTCGTCGAATACGAGAATGCGCGGCTCGCGGATCAGTGCGCGGGTAATCTGCACGATCTGCTGTTCGGCGACGCTCAGATCGCCGATGAGCCGGTTTGGCGGTATCTCGACGTCAAAGTGAGTGTGCAACGCATCGCGAGCGTCGCGCTGCATGCGCCGCACGTCGAGTAGACGGAAGCCGCCTGCCACACGCGGGCCGACGGTTCTTTCGTCGCCGAGCCACAGCGCTTCGGCCACAGTGAAGGTGGGCGGCAGCAAGCGTTCCTGGTGAATGAACCCGATAGCGGAAGCGCCCCCATGAGGCGACGCGCTGAGTGCTTGCGCGACACCGTCGATGGCGATCGCGCCGGAATCGGCCGTATGAATGCCGGCAAGTATCTTGATCAGCGTTGACTTGCCAGCACCGTTTTGCCCGATCAAGCCATGCACGCTACCGCGCGTGACCGTCAGCGAGGCGCCCCGCAGCGCCGGCACGCGGTCGAAATGCTTGACCAGCTCATGTAGTTCGAGCGCGGCAGGTGGGGCTTTAGTACTCATTTTGCACTGAGCTGACCGAGGGTCTGCTGGATCGTGCCGGCGTTGTCCTTGGTGACCAGAATCGATGGCACATAGGTGTACGGCGCCAGCGTGTGATCGCCCGCAAGGTAACGTGCGACGTTATCCACCGCAGTCTTGCCGATCAACGCCGGCTGCTGCGCGACCACGGCGGCGGCGCTTGATTTCGGATCCTTCACAAGGGTGACGACGTCCGGGCTGCCGTCGACCGCGTAGGTCTTGATCTCGTCGCGATGCGCGGCGTCCACGGCCTGGGTGGCGCCGACCTGCGGCACGTCCCATGCGGACCAGATCGCGGCAATCTGCCCCTTCGGATATTTCGCGAGCAACTGGCTCACCTGCGCATAGGCGCTTTGCACCGTATTCGGAATCACATCGCGCAGTTCAGGCTGGATGATATGCACCTTCGGGTAGTACTTGAGCACCGCCTTCAACTGATCGTAGCGGATCGCGCAGACCGGCACGCCATAAAAACCGTTGAAGACGAGGATGTTGCCTTCGCCGTGGATGTCGTTGACGAGCTTCAGCGCGAGCTGCTCACCGATGAAGAAATTGTCCGAGGTAGTGTCGTTGATGCTCGATGGCGATGCGGTATCGATCGTGAACAACGGGATGTTAGCCTGGCGGATTTTCTGCAACCACGGCTCCAGCACCGTTGCAGTACCCAATTGTTCGACGATGGCGTCCGGTTTCTGCGCAATCAGCGTCTGGATCTGTGCGATCTGGCGGTTGTCGTTGCGGCCGGCGTCGAGTGCGATCGGTGTGCCGCCGAGGCGCTTCACCTCATCCACCGCGCCTTGGTAAGCCTTCAGGTCCCAGTAGTGATCGGTGCCGGCGGCCGTGATGCCGATGCGTTTGCCTTTGAGCGACGGCACGGCGGCCGCGTTATCGCCGGTCGCGGCTGTATCGGCCGCGGGTGTCGCGCCTTGGGCGTAAGCGTTGGTGAAAGCGCCGCCGGCCATGCTGAATGCGGTCGCGGCCAGCAACGAAGAAAGAGTGGTGTGCAAGCGTTTCATGGTGTCCGAATCAAAGAGGCAGGGGTGTCCAGCTTGCGACGACTGTAATCAACAACCTGCCGCGCATGAAACCATCAAATCAAACTATTGTTATCAGGCGCGCGGCGAAGTGCTTATGCCAGATTTGATCCGGGTTTGTTTGCCATCCGAAGGAATATCCATTTCAGAATCGTTCAGTTTGCGTGCGTCGTACCCGCTGATAGATTGTGTGAACAGCCACTCAAGCGGAGATTCGTATGGCCGAGCTTTACGAAGCGACCTCATCGCATACGAGCGATGCGGACCATCATGCGGTGCGCATCATTCCGGACGACGCACAGGCTATTGCCGTAGCGCACGAGCTGGCAGCGCGTCTGGCGCAAGGTGCATCTGAGCGCGACCGCGAGCGCCGTTTGCCGCATGACGAGATCGAATGGTTCTCACAGTCTGGGTTGTGGGCGATCACTGTGCCGAAGGTTTATGGGGGCGCGGGTGTCTCCTTCGTCACCCTCACTGAAGTAGTCAAGATCATTGCGGCGGCCGATCCGTCATTGGGACAGTTGCCGCAGAATCACTTTGGCCTGGTCGATGTGATTTCGCTGACCGGTACCGAGGAACAGAAGCGTTACTTCTTTGCACAGATACTAGGTGGCAAGCGCTTTGGCAACGGCTTCTCCGAAAAGGGAACGAAGCATGTGCTCGATCTGAAGACGCGGGTACGGCGTGACGGCGACGACTACGTGGTGGATGGCGCCAAGTTCTATTCGACCGGTGCGTTGTTTGCGCATTTTGTGCCCGTGCTGGGACTCGATGACGAACGCAAGGGTTGGCTCGCTTATATCCCGAAGGGTACCCCGGGTCTGAACGTAATCGACGACTGGTCGGGCTTCGGGCAGCGCACCACGGCAAGTGGCACCGTGGTGCTCGAAGCGGTGCGAGTGCCTGCGTCGCATGTCTTTCCTGCGCACCGCGTCTCTGACTTTCCCACGCTGAACGGCCCGGTCTCACAGATCATTCAGGCGGCGATCGACGCCGGCATCGCGAAGGCGGCAGTGGAAGACACGCTGACGTTCGTGCGCACCCGCTCGCGGCCCTGGATCGACAGCAGTGTCGAGCGCGCAAGCGACGATCCGTTGACGGTGCGCGAAATCGGCCATTTGCATATCCAGTTGCATGCCGCCGAAGCGCTGCTCGAACGCGCTGCGCGTACGCTCGATGTGATCGCCGCACAGGGAGAAACGAGCGAGGACGATGTCGCGCGGG
Organism: Paraburkholderia phenazinium; assembly: GCF_900100735.1. Lineage (GTDB taxonomy): Bacteria > Pseudomonadota > Gammaproteobacteria > Burkholderiales > Burkholderiaceae > Paraburkholderia > Paraburkholderia phenazinia. The sequence continues at coordinate 42,193 of NZ_FNCJ01000031.1, forward strand.
CCTCGGTTGCCGTGGGCGAAGCCAAGGTGCTGACCACGGAAATCGCATTGCTGGCGAGCGAAAAGCTCTTCGAACTCGCGGGCACCCAGGCGACGCTGGCTGAGCATAACCTCGACCGTCACTGGCGCAATGCCCGCACTCATACGCTGCACGATCCGGTGCGCTGGAAGTATCACCTGGTCGGCAACTACTATCTGAACGGCGTCAAACCGGCCCGTCATCCGTGGAACTGACACTATGAACGCTTTGACAGAGTCCGTCGCCCGTGAGGCGCGGCAGGCCGCGCGTATCGAGAGCGACCAGCAAGCGCTCGAGGTAGCCCGCGCGTTGGCGCCGGCACTGGCCGAAGGCGCTTCGCAGCGCGATCGTGAACGTCGTTTGCCGTATGCCGAGATCGAAGCCTATTCGGCGAGCGGTCTCTGGGGTATAGCGGTGCCACGGGAGTTCGGCGGTGCAGCGGTCTCATACGCCACGCTCGCGGAGGTCACTGCGATCATCTCGGAGGCCGATGCAGCGCTCGGACAGATTCCGCAGAATCACTTTTTTATGCTCGACGTGCTGCGTGTGAACGGCACGCACGCTCAGCAGGCCTTCTACTTTGAGCGAGCACTGGCGGGTGATCGCTTTGGTAACGCGCTTTCCGAGCGCGGCACAAAAACCGTGAGTGACTACCGGACCACGCTCACGCAAGAAGGCGAGGGTTTTCGGATCAATGGCACCAAGTTCTACTCGACCGGCGCATTGTTTGCGCAATGGATTCCGATTGTCGCCAAGGCGGCCGACGAGGCTCTGTATGTGGCGTTTGCGAGCGCGCAGACACCTGGCTTGAGTGTGGTGGACGATTGGTCGGGGTTTGGGCAAAAGACGACGGGCAGTGGTACGACCACGCTCGATAACGTCTACGTCGAGGCCTCCGCAGTCGTGCCATACAGTGCCGCGTTCGACGCGCGGCCCACGACGGTAGGGCCTATCGGTCAACTGATTCATGCTGCCGTCGATCTCGGCATCGCGCGTGCAGCCATCGCCGATGCACGGCGTTTCGTGCGCGAACGTTCGCGTCCGTGGATCGACAGCGGGGTGGAGCGAGCGAGTGACGATCCGTTGACGCTCGAACTGTTCGGCAAACTCGCGCTGCAACTGCATGCGGCCGAGGCGCTCGTCGAGCGTGCTGGTCGCCGCGTCGACGACGCGGTCAAGGCGTCGACCGAACAGAGCGTCGCCACGGCTTCGATCGCGGTGGCCGAGGCACGCGCGGCGACCACGGAGATCGCCTTGCAGGCTTCGACGCGTTTGATCGAATTGGCGGGGACGCAAGCAACGCTCGCCGAACACAACCTCGATCGCCACTGGCGCAACGCGCGCACTCATACGCTGCATGACCCGGTGCGCTGGAAATACATCGCAGTGGGCAACTATTACCTGAACGACGTGCTCCCGCCACGTCATGGCGCGCTCTGACGCGCCCGCCGCGGGCTTCGTCTGTACCACCTACGCGTCACCTGAGCATCACCTATTTGGATCCGATTATGGCCAGACAGATCCGTCTCAACGCGTTCGATATGAACTGCGTCGGGCATCAGTCGCCGGGTTTGTGGGCGCATCCGCGCGACACCTCCTGGCGCTACAAGCACCTCGATTACTGGACCGAGCTCGCCAAGCTGCTCGAACGCGGCAAATTCGACGGCCTGTTCATCGCCGACGTGCTCGGCATCTATGACGTGTTCCAGGGCAATGGCGAGGCCGCGATTCGCCAGGCTGCGCAGGTACCGGTCAACGATCCGATCCTGCTGGTCTCGGCGATGGCGAGCGTGACCGAGCATCTTGGCTTTGGCGTGACGTGCTCGCTCTCATACGAGCATCCCTATCCGTTCGCGCGACGCATGTCGACGCTCGATCATTTGACCAACGGGCGGGTAGGCTGGAACATCGTCACGTCGTATCTGGATAGCGCAGCACGCAACGTGGGCTTGCCGAGCCAGGCGAATCACGACGAGCGCTACGCACTGGCGGAGGAGTATCTGGACGTCTGCTACAAGCTGTGGGAGTCGTCATGGGAAGACGATGCAGTCGTGCGTGATGCGGCACGCCAGGTTTTCACGGAACCCTCCAAGGTGCATCCCATTGAACACCATGGACAGTACTTCGATGTGCCGGGCATTCACCTGTGCGAGCCGTCGCCGCAGCGCACGCCGGTGCTGTATCAGGCGGGGGCATCGAAACGCGGCAAGGACTTCGCTGCGCAGCACGCCGAGTGCATCTTCATTGCGGCGCCGTCGCGCACGATTCTGAAGCGGTTCGTGGCCGACATCCGTGCTCGCGTGAAGTCGTTCGGGCGCGATCCGCACGACGTGCTGATCTTCAACCTGCACACGGTGATCACCGGCAAAACTTCGGCTGAAGCGTACGCGAAGCACGCGGACTATCGCCGCTATGCCAGCGACGAAGGCGCACTCGCGTTGATGTCCGGTTGGACTGGGATCGATCTGTCGAAATACGATCTGGATGAACCGCTGCGTCACGTGGAGAGCAACGCGGTGCAATCCGCGGTGGAGGCGCTCTCGAGCGCCGATCCGACCCGGGTGTGGACGGTACGCGAGATCGCGAAGTGGGGCGGCATAGGTGGCCTGGGGCCGCTATCGGTTGGCGATCCCCAAGAGATTGCCGATGAACTGCAGTCGTGGGTCGAGGAGACGGACGTCGACGGCTTTAATCTCGCCTACGCGCTGACGCACGAGACGTTTAGCGATTTCGTCGAGCTGGTCGTACCGGAATTGCAGCGCCGTGGCGTGTACAAAACCGAGTATGCGAGCGGCTCATTGCGCGAGAAGCTGCACGGCGGCGGGGCGCGCCTGGCCGAGCCGCATCCGGGCGCACGGTATCGCGCGCGCCATACGGCGTCTGCTGAATAACACATCGTTCCATTCGAACTTAACGACAGGTTGAGGAGCATCCATGAAATCGCTGTTTCGTCACACATCTCAAGTGCGCCGCATGGTTGGCGCGTTGACGCTGCTTTCTGCGAGCGTGCTGCTGGGTCAAACCACACAGGCGGCACCGCTGAAGGGTGCTCCTGCGCCGTTCGACAAAGGCGGCGTGAAGATTGCGCTGGTGAATTACCTGTCGACAGGGGACTTCTTTCAGGCCTACGAGGCCGGCGCGCAGAAACAGGCGAAGGCGCTCGGCATCGATCTGCGGATTTACGAAGGACGGCAGGACGCAGCCGAACAGCGCGAGCAGATTCAGCAGGCAATCAGCCTTGGCGTATCGGCGATCATCGTGAATCATGGTTTGCCGGAATCGCTGAAGGACGTGGTGCAGCGCGCGCTCGACAAGGGTATCAAGGTGGTGGCGTTCGACGTGGACCTGAACAACCCGAAGGTGCCGCAGATTGAACAAAGCGATCATGACCTGGCCACATTGCTCCTGAATCAGGCAGTGAAGGATAACGGCGACGCATTCGCCGCGGGGTATGTATACGTGGCGGGCTTCGCGCCGCTCGATCGCCGCGACGCGGTGTGGCGTGACTTCAAGACCGCCCATCCGCAGGTGCAGGAGAAGGCGCGCTGGGGCACGGTGGACAATCCGATTGCGCAATCGGTCGCGAATCAGGCCTCTGCTGCATACCGTGCGCATCCTGAGATTCGCGTGGTGTTTGCCCCTTACGACGAGTTCGCACGGGGCGCCAAGCTCGCTGCGGACGAGGCGAATCTCGGCTCGAAGCTGCGCATTTACAGCGCGGATATTTCGACGGCGGACATCGAGGCCATTCGTGCGCCGAACAGTGCCTGGGTAGCGACGGCCGCGACCAATCCGGCGGTGGTGGGGGCGGTGTCGGTGCGCGCCGCTGCGTTGGAGGTGGCGGGCGAGGATCCGGGGCATCACATCGTGGTGAAGCCGACGCTGATCACGCGTGACGATCTGGTGAAGAACGACATCAAGACGATTGCCGACCTTGGGGCTAAATTCCCGGCGTTTCGCTCGAGCGACGCAGCGAGTGCCGCCTGGATTCCGGCTGCAGAGTGAATTCACAGCGGGGTTGAATCCAGCAGTTGAAACCGGCATTGGCAGGATTGGTATCTTGAGCGACAATCGCGGCGATCTGTCGACACCCGTCGCGAGGAGCCTGCCATGTCGGTACTAGTACTGGGGTTGGTGATTTTTCTGGGCGTGCATTCAGTGCGCATCTATGCCGAATCGTGGCGTACGCGGCAGATTGCCCGGATCGGGGAGAAACCGTGGAAGGGCGCGTATTCCTTGGCCTCCGCCTTGGGGTTGGCGCTGATCATCTGGGGCTACGGGATCGCGCGGCGCGATCCTGTCCTGCTGTGGACGCCCCCGGTTTGGGCGCCGCATCTTGCCGCGCTGTTGACGCTGATTGCTTTTGTTCTCTTTCTGGCTGCTTATGTTCCTGGTAATCACTTCAAGGCTTGGGTTAAGCACCCGCAGGCTCTCAGCGTGGGATTGTGGGCGCTCGCGCATTTGCTGGCGAATGGGACTTTGAACGCGGTTGTGCTGTTTGCGGCTTTTCTTGTTTGGGGTGTGCTGGACTATCGCGCTGCGCGGCGGCGGGATTTGGCTTTAGGGCTTGTTTATCCCGCTGGGACAGTGGGGCGCGATGTGGTAGCTGTGGTGGGTGGGGTGGTCGCCTGGGTTTTGTTTGCGTTCTGGTTGCATGGGTGGTGGATTGGGGTTCGGCCGTTTGGGTGATAGGCTTTCTTTTGGATTGCCTACGGCGTTTAGGTGGTGTTCTTGCGGCGTTGGCCTTTCCTTGTATTCTTAGTGGTCTATTAGCCTTGCCCCTGTGCGGGGCGGCACCTACTTTCTTTGCCGCCGCAAAGAAAGTAGGCAAAGAAAGCGGGCTCACCCCGCTAGCGGGTAGTGAGCCATCTCGGTCCGCTACCGGGAACGGCCCAAGACGAGACCTGCCCTCGCACCACGGGCGTTAGCGACAAAGCGCTCATCCGTTCCAGCGTTGCGCTGCGCGCCCCGCCGTCGGGTATAGCGCCTCCTGCAAATTCAATAGTTATTCTAACTATCGTGGGCTTGCCGATTTTCGATGAGTTCGTACTGCCGGCAAGCCAAACGCTCCTGGTGCCGCTGCCCTGCTGGACGATTTACCACGCACCCAGGCAGACCTGCTTTCCCATGCAAACCCGTCCGCGACGCACGAAGTGCGGAGTGGGGTGGATGAGCGCTGTGTCACTAACGGTGGAAAAGCGAGGGCAGGTCTCGTCTTTGGACCACTTCGGGTTGACCTACGTGATGGACACCTAAGAGCTAGCGGTTGTCAGCCCGCTTTCTTTGCCTACTTTCTTTGCGGCGGCAAAGAAAGTAGGTGCCGCCCCGCACAGGGGCAAGGCTAATAGACCACTAAGAATACAAGGAAAGGCCAACGCCCCAGGAACACCGACCAAACGCCGTAGGCAACCACCCCGACAACAACTCAAGGAAAGACCAACACCACACGCACACCACCAAAGCGCCGCACAGGCAAAAAAAAGCCCACAAATCTGCAGGCTTGAAAAGTACTCGGAGTTTCGCAATCGAAATCGCGAGCCGCGATCCTATCGTGCGAATGTGAAAGCGCCGTGAAAGCTCACAAATCGAAGAACACGGTTTCCTGTTCGCCTTGCATATGGATATCAAACCGATACACCGTCTTACTGGTCCCATCCACACGCCGTGCAATTAAAGTCCCACGCCGCTCCGCCGGTACCAACGCGAGCACTGGATCACTTTCATTGGCAGCAGCCTCATCATCGAAGTAAACCCGCGTGAACGTATGCAGCAACATCCCCCGCATCGTCACGATCACATTCAGATGCGGCGCTTCGTCCGAAGCAGAAGCAGCGCGCCCCGGCTTCACCGTCTCGACAATAAACCGCTTCTGCGGATCCGTCCCGGTGCCAACCCGCGCAAACCCACGGAACCCACTCGCTTCAACCTCCGCCCGCGAAGCCGGATATCGCCCTTGGGCATCCACCTGCGAGACTTCGAGCATGGCATCGCCAATAACCTTGCCGTCGCCATCGAACACCTGACCCACAATCGTAATGTGCTCGCCGGCCGCTTCATGATCCGCGATAGCGGGAGTAAAGAGGCTCTTGAAGTCAAAGTTGTACTGCTCCGGACACAGCCCATACGCGAAGTACGGGCCAACCGTTTGCGAAGGCGTTTGTTTGAGTGCGGTCATGGCTTAGCGCTCCATCGGAGTTTCGTTCGGGCCGCGCAGCACGATGTCGAAATCGTAGCCGAGCGCGTAGGCTTCCTGCGTCGTATCCAGCGAGAAACGCGACACGAGCCGCTCGCGCGCATGCTCGGGCGTGCCCTGGAAGATCGGATCGAAAGCCAGCAGCGGGTCGCCTGGGAAATACATCTGTGTGACGAGCCGCGAGCCGAAGTGGTCGCCGAACAGCGAGAAGTGAATGTGATTCGGACGCCATGCGTTCGGGTGATTGCCCCACGGATACGCGCCCGGCTTGATCGTCAAAAAGCGATAGCGGCCTTCGTTATCGGTCAGGCAGCGTCCCGCACCGAGGAAGTTCGGATCCAGCGGTGCATCGTGCTGGTCGGCCTTATGCACGTATCGCCCAGCCGCGTTGGCTTGCCAGATTTCAACCAGCGTATTGCGCACCGGGCGGCCGCCTTCGTCCAGCACACGTCCCGTTACGATGATCCGCTCGCCCAGCGGCTCGCCGTTGCGCACCGCGTTGCGCGTCAAATCGTGGTCAAGCGCGCCGAGGTCTTCGGCGCCATACACCGGCACGCGTTGATCGCGCAGCTTTTCCTTCAGCGGAATCAGCGGGCGCGTCGGGCCGCGTTTCACGGATGAGCCGTAGCCGGGATACACGTAGGCGGGATGCGACTCGAAGTCGCGCGGAGTAAGGATGGACTCGTCCATGGGTGTCTCCTTGGATGAATTATGGAATGACAAGGTATGTCGCGACTTTAGCCAATCCAAGAAGTTATGAAAAATGACGTTTTCGCGCCTTTCGTATAACCTGTCGTTATGCAACGAAGCCTCGCGGACAGCCGCGTCAAATTCCGTCATCTCCAGTGCTTTCTGGCCGTCGCGCAGTTCGGCGGGGTCCAGAAGGCGGCTGAGAGTCTGTCCATCACCCAGCCGGCGGTCTCCAAGACGGTTGCGGAGCTGGAGGCGATTCTCGGCGTCAAGCTGTTCGAGCGCGGCCGCCATGGCGCGGTGATCACCCGCGAGGGCCAGCTTTTTATGCCGCATGCCAGCGCCTGTGTCAGCGCGCTGCGCCAGGGCGTCGATCTGCTCGCACGCGCCGAGGGTGCGGCGTCGGCCACGCTGGAGATCGGCATTCTGCCCACCGTCGCCAGCGCGCTGGTGCCGCCGGTCCTCAAGCTGTTTGCTGTCCAGTGGCCGCGCGTGATCGTGCGCCTTGCCACCGGCGCCAATGCGGAGTTGCTGGAGCGCCTAAAGGCCGGTTCCATTGAATTCGCGGTGGGGCGTCTGGCCGACCCTGAGCGCATGGTCGGTCTCAGCTTCGAACAGCTTTTTACCGAGCCGTTGATTGCCGTGGTGCGCGCCGGACATCCGTTGGCGGCGAGCGCTGGGTTGCCCGCGGCGCTGCTTGAAGGTTTTACTGTGGTGGTGCCGCCGTTCGGGACGCTGATCCGGCAGTCCGCGGACAGTCTGCTGGCGGCGTGGGGTGTGCCGCCGCTCTCGGCATTTGTGGAGGTGTTGTCGGTGTCGACCGGCCGGGCGCTGGCGCTCGAGAATGACGCGGTCTGGTTCGTGCCGCAAAGTGCAGTCGAATATGAGCTGGCCCGTGGCATGCTCGTGCGTCTGCCATTGCCGTTTGCCGGTACCGGTGAGCCAGTCGGCCTGATCCGTCGCTCCGATACGCAGCCGTCCCCGGTAGGGATGGCGTTGATCGACGCGCTTCGCACCGTCGCGCGGCAGCGTATGGTGCCGGCCGCTACGTCTGCGACGCCGGCTAAGGCTAGACGGGGGGCGGCGAAGCCTCGGCGCAAGCCGGCCTGAGGCGGTCTTAGGGTATATCGGCTCGCACCGGGCGGGATCGCACCGCGCGGCGTACCCAGCGGCACGATCAGCGGATGAACTAGTCAGTACAAAATGCAGTTGCGGGCGACCCCGTCCCCGGTGTACAAACACGGTGCGAAAGCGGGTGCGGTTTCACATATCGCGTAGCATCCGCAAGGCGTCGAGGCGTTGCGCATTCGCGGCGGCTTGCGTAGAACGTCAGGACCAGCGTCGGCACAAATGAACAGCTTTGCATGGGAGATTGTCATGTCCAACGACTTGCCCACCTCGAGCGCCGCAATGCAGGCCGCAGCGGACCCCGAGCACAATCCGCTCGGTACCGCCGGGCTCGAGTTCGTCGAGTTCGCCGCGCGCGATCCGCAGGCGCTCGGCCAGACGTTCGAGCAGCTCGGCTTCAAACCGATCGCGCGCCATATCAGCAAGGACGTCACGCTGTACCGCCAGGGCGAGATGAATTTCCTGCTCAATGCCGAGCCGGACTCGTTCGCCGCGCGCTACGCAGAGGAATACGGCGTGGGCATCTGTGCAGTCGGCATTCGCGTGGCCGATGCGCCGCGCGCCTTCGAGCGGGCCATCGAACTCGGTGCCTGGGCCTTCGAAGGCGAGAAGATCGGCATGGGCGAGCTGGTGATCCCGGCCATTCAGGGCATTGGCGATTCGCACATCTATTTTGTCGACCGCTGGCGCGGCCGTGGCGGTCAGCGTGGTGGCCTCGGCGATATTTCGATCTTCGACATCGATTTCCGGCCCATCGAGATCGATACGGCCCACGCCGACCTGAGTCACGCCGGCACGGGGCTGGTCGCCATCGATCATCTGACGCAAACCGTCGGCGCGGGTCGGATGCAGGAGTGGCTCGATTTCTATCGCGATCTGCTCAACTTCCGCGAGATTCACGAACTGCACGCGAACTGGCATGTTTCCGCCGAATCGCGGGTGATGGTGTCGCCCTGCGGCGCGATCCGCATTCCGCTCTATGAGGAAGGCACGCGCCGCACGAACCTGATGCATGAGTATCTGCCGGATCATCCGGGCGAGGGCGTGCAGCATATCGCGCTCGCCACCGGCGATATCTTTGCCTGTGTCGAGCAACTGTTAGCCAACGGCGTTGAATTCGTCGAGCCGCCGCCGCGCTATTACGAGCAGATCGATGCGCGCCTGCCGGGTCATGGGCTCGATCTCGAGCGGCTCAAGCGCTGCCGCCTGCTGGTGGACGGCGAGATCGGCGCGGACGGTGTGCCGCTGCTGTTTTTTCAGACCTTTGTGCGCCGCCGCGCTGGCGAGATCTTCTTCGAGATCGTGCAGCGCAAGGGGCATCACGGTTTTGGCGAGGGCAACCTGAGCGCGCTGGCCCAGGCGCGTTGAGCGCGAGCGGGGCGGCAAGCACAAGGAAGCGCTAAGGCTCAGGGCTCAACGCGCATGGGCCAAGCCTCAAGGCAAGGCCCAAAGTCCAGAATCGCACCGCTCAGTCCTCATCCGCCTCATGAGCCAGCACCGGATTGGCCGCCCCATACAGGACGGCTTGTCCCAGCAACCATTCCCGGAAGCTCGCTAACGGCCGGCCGTGGCTGAGTTCGGTGGGATAGACCAGGTAATATGCCGCCTCGGCAATCGCGGGTGCGTCGAACGGCACAACCAGCCCGAGCCGCTCGAGTTGCGCTTCGACGAAGAACCTCGGCACCAGCGCGATACCAAGGCCCGCCGCCGCGCCGCTGATCAGCATGGTGTGCAGTTCGTAGCGCACGCCCTGCATCGCACGGTTGTCCTCCACGCCTAGTTTGCCGAACCAGTTGGCCCAGCCGTCCGGACGCGTCGTCGAGTGCAGCAGCGGGTAATCGAGCAGATCCGCCGGTGTGCACACCGGCCGCTTCAGCAAACTTGCCGCACAGACCGGAATGACTTCCTCGCGGAACAGAAAGTCGGCAGAGGTGCCGGGCCAGGTAGGCTTGCCATAGTGGATGGCCGCTTCGAAGTGGGTCTCCGCAAACGGAAAGGTGCCGGTGCGCACCCCCAGGTTCACGCGCACGTCCGGATAGCTCGCGTTGAAGTCGGCGAGGCGCGGGATCAGCCAGTGGGAGGCGAAGGTGGGCAGGGCGGCCAGCTCCAGATAGCCTCCGCCGCTACCGTGCGCAATGATCGACAGCGTGTCGCGGTCGAGCCCTTCCAGCGCGCGGGCCACCTGCGCGCTGTAGACCTTGCCTGCCTTGGTGAGCACGACACGCTGCTTGACGCGCACGAACAGCCGCACGCCGAGATTGCCCTCGAGCGTAGCGATCTGGCGCGACACCGCGCTCTCGGTCAGGAACAACTCGCGCGCCGCGTGCGTGAAACTTTCATGCCGTGCCGCCGCCTCGAAGGCAAGCAGCGCACCCATGCTGGGGATCTTGAACTTTCGCACGTTGATTCCGAAAACGCATCAAGTCTGCATATTATCTCGCTTTACGGCGGCCGCGCGAATTTGAATAATCACGGTCAAACGATGCCGCGTTTGCGTCCCCACGCAGTTCTGGCGGCTCCCCACTGATGCGCAGGCTCCCGCAGCCTGCCCTCCTGAGAGAAATCATGCAGAACCCGCGAAATGCGAATATTGAACAACTGCTCCTGAAGCTGATCGGCGCCGTGAAGACTGCGACGCTCTTCAAGACGCTGAATCATCCGCAAGTCCTCAACGAATGGGAAGCGGGCGTGGTTACCCGCGCCGAACTCGCGCAGGCCATGAACATGGTCCTGTTCGAAGATCTGCTGGCGCGCTCGGCGAATGGCCGGGCTTACACCCAGGACGCTCTGGCGGCAGGCGGCAGCGTGTACTTCGATCACGGTGCGTTGCGCACGGTCCGTTGGTCGGCGAGCGGCGCGTTGCCGCCCGGTGAAGCCGCATTCGCACGCATCCTGCGCCCGCTTGGCTTTCGTATCAACGGCCGCTACCCGCTCGACCGCCTAGGCATGACGGGTCGGGCGTGGGCACATGAAGACGCGCCGGATGAAATCGCCCAGTTCTTCGTCAGTGAGCTGCATCCGGAGCGCTTTTCCGCTGCATTCCAGCAGGCTGTCACGAATGTGATCGGCGCCTCGCGTGATCCGTTGACGCCGGTGGCTACGGCGCATCTGTGGGAACTCGAGCGCGAAGGCGTGTTGCCACTCGATGCGGCGCATGAATTGCTGCCGGTGATCGTCGGGGCGTTTGCGCGTCAGCACGAGATTCCCCGTGAGGCGGATTACGAAGTATTGTTGAAGGAGTCGGCGGAAATGGCGTGGATCGCCACCGAGGGCAACGCGTTCAACCACGCGACGGATCGCGTCGCGGACGTGTTCCAGCTTTCGGATGACGAAAAAGCCAAGGGCCGTCCGATGAAACCGGAAGTCGAGCGTTCGCGTTCGGGCCGGGTGTTCCAGACCGCTTATCGTGCCGATATCGTCAAGCGCGAATTTCGTGCGGCCGATGGCAGCTCGGTTACGCGCGAGGTGCCAGGCTCGTTTTACGAGTTCATTACCCGCAAGCGCACGTTCGATCAGGAGTCCCGTCGCTGGGAAACGGACCTGCGTTTCGATGCAGGCAACGCCCAAGGCATCTTCAAGATGACAGCCGGCCAGGCTGCCTAAAGGTCCACGCGAGGTCTACGCGAGCATGACGCAACAACACAGTGCGGACGCAACCACGAGCGGCGTAGAGGCCGAAGACCGCCGTGTCGCCACGCCGTTTCGCGGCACCGCCGCCGTCATGCAAGCGCTCGAAGCGGATTTGCGCCAGCACGTGCGTGGCGAAGTGCGTTTCGATCAGGCGTCGAAGGCGCTGTACTCGTCGGATGCGTCGAATTACCGGCAGGTGCCGCTCGCGGTGGTGGTGCCGGCAGACGTCGACGATCTGCTCGCCACCGTCGAAGCGTGCTGCCGCAACGACGTGCCGTTCCTGCCGCGCGGCGGCGGTACGTCGCAGAACGGTCAGTGCGTGAACGTCGCAGTGGTCGCAGACGCGAGCAAGTACGTCAATCGTGTCGTCTCGGTGGACCCGGTGGCGCGCACCGCGATCGTCGAACCGGGGGTGGTCTGCGACACCCTGCGCGATGCCGCGGAACTGCACGGTCTGACCTTCGCCCCCGATCCCGCCACGCACAGCCGCTGCACGCTCGGCGGCATGATCGCCAACAATTCGTGCGGCGCGCATTCGGTGATGGCCGGCAAGACGGTCGAGAACATCGAGGCGCTCGAAATCGTTACCTACGACGGCGCACGTTTCTGGGTCGGTCCGACTGCAGACGACGAGCTCGAACGCATCATCGCTGCGGGTGGCCGCCAGGGCGAGATCTACGCTGCGCTCAAAGAACTGCGCGATACCTACGCCGAATCGATTCGCGCAAAATTCCCGCAGATCAAGCGGCGCGTGTCGGGCTTCAATCTCGATCAACTGCTGCCGGAAAACGGCTTTAACGTCGCGCGTGCACTGGTCGGCACGGAGGGCACCTGTGCCGTGACCTTGCAGGCGAAAGTGCGGCTCGTGAAGAGTCCCACAAAACGTGTGCTACTGGTGCTCGGGTTCGCGGATATCTTTACCGCCGCCGATGCAGTGCCGCACTTCATGCGCTGCGGGCCGATCGCAATCGAAGGGCTCGACCGCGCAATCATTCGCGGGCTGCAGGCACGGGGCCTCAAAAGGGAGGAGGTCGCGCTGCTGCCCGCTGGCGATGCGTGGGTGGTGCTCGAATTCGGCGCCGATACACACGCCGAAGCCGTGCTTCAGGCTCGCGCGGCGGCGGATCATTTTTCATCGGGTGCAGCGGGGCCGGACGTTTCAATGGTGCTGGTCGAAGAACGTGCGTTGCAGGCAAAGGTGTGGTCGATTCGGGAAACCGGCGCATCGGCGGTGGCGCTCTCGGTCGATCCGGCGCGTCCCGATCCGGTGGTGGGCTGGGAAGATGCGGCCGTCGATCCCCAGCGGCTCGGCGATTATCTGCGCGCGTTTCAGGCAATGGTGGACCGGTACGGCTATGAGACGAGTTTGTACGGCCACTTCGGCGATGGCTGCGTGCACGCCCGCATCACCTTCGATCTGCGCACGGCGGAAGGCATCGCGACATGGCGCCGGTTCTTGCGCGAGGCGGCGGAACTGGTGGTCGAGTTCGGCGGCTCGCTATCCGGCGAGCACGGCGACGGCCAGGCGAAAGCCGAGTTCCTGCCGATCATGTATGGCCCTGAGTTGATGCAGGCCATGGAGCGCTTCAAGGCGATCTGGGACCCGGCTAACCGGCTCAACCCCGGCAAGGTCGTGCATGCCTACCGCGCCGACGAAAATCTGCGCATGGGACCGGCCTACCGGCCGGTGACGCTACAGACCAAGCTGACCTTTGCGAGCCAGGAGGGCGATGGCTTTCAACGCGCGGTGGAGCGCTGCATTGGGATGGGCAAATGCCGCTCGCTCGAAAGTGGGACCATGTGTCCCAGCTACCGGGCCACGCGCGAAGAGAAGTTTTCGACGCGCGGCCGTGCGCATCTGTTCTGGGAAATGCTGCAGGGCGAAGTGATTACCGACGGTTGGCAAAGCCGCGAAGTCAAGGAAGCGCTCGACACCTGTCTCGCCTGCAAGGGCTGCAAGTCCGACTGTCCGACGCATACGGACATGGCGTCGTACAAAGCGGAATTTCTTTCGCATTACTATGAAACGAATCGCCGGCCACGCCAGGCGATGTTTATGGGCCGCATCGGCGAATGGGCACCGCTTGCCGCGCGCTTTCCGCGTCTGACTAATTTGATGACTTCGGCGCCGGGTATCGCGCCGCTTGGCAAGTGGCTTGCAGGTGTAGCGCAGGCGCGTGAATTGCCGAAGTTTGCGAAGCAGACGTACAGGCAAATCGCGCAGCGTGCGGCGGGTCGTGCGGTACTTGATCCGGCCGCACCCAGGCAGGCAGGGCCCAATCCAGCCGATCGCAAACTGATCCTCTGGGTGGATACGTTTAGCGATCACTTCTCGCCGGAGATCGCCGAGGCCGCCGCCGACGTGCTCACCCAACTCGGCTGGCACGTCGTGCTGCCAAAGAAGCGCTTGTGCTGCGGCCGACCGCTCTACGACTTCGGCCTGCTCGAACGTGCGCGTGAATTGCTGGTGAACGTGCTTGACGATCTCAAAGACGAGATCGCCGCGGGCGTGCCGCTGGTCGGTCTCGAACCCGGTTGCCTGTCGGTGTTCAAGGACGAACTGCTCAAGCAGCTCCCCGATCATGCGCTGGCCAAGCGTCTCTCGGCGCAGACCTTCCTATTCTCGGATTTCGTGGTGCGGGAATCGTTCGATTGGCCTAAGCTCGACGCCGAGGTGGTGGTGCACGGCCATTGCCATCAGAAGGCGCTGTTCGGCATGCAAGGCGATACGGCGCTGCTGGAGCGACTAGGCGTGAAATGGAAACTGCTCGATACCGGATGCTGCGGCATGGCGGGGTCGTTCGGCTTTAACGCGGAACATCACGCGCTCTCGGAGAAGATCGGCGAAGACAAGCTGTTTCCTGCGATTCGCGGCGCCGCGCCGCAAACCATCGTGCTGACCAACGGCTTCAGTTGCCGCGAGCAGATCGAGCAGGGCACCGGGCGTCACGCACTGCATATTGCGCAACTGGCGCAGCGTGCGTTGGCTGCGCGAGGTGTCGCCCATGGTTCGGCCCAAGTAGCCAGCGAGGCTGCTACTGCATCGAACGCCGCACCGTAGCCCGCTGCATCGAACGTAGCGCCTTAGCCCGCCGCAGCGTGACGCGACGCGATGAGGCACCTCGCGTTGCGCCCGCCTGTGCCTGGCTTGCACGAGCTGTGCCGCTTACTTCTTCGCCGAATCGACCGGAGCTTGCGGAATATCCGCGCTCGTGGCCATCCACAACACCTCGGCGTCTTCTTCGCTGGTGGAAACCGCCGCGTGACCCGTGCGGCTATCGAAGTAGATGCTGTCGCCGGCGTTCAGATGCGTGGGGGCGTACAGCTCGGAGTACAGACACACGCTGCCGCTGATCACGTACAGGAATTCCTCGCCTTCGTGCCGGCCCCAGTCGTCGAAGGCATCGAGCGTGTGGGCGGAGATACGGATGCGAAACGGCAGCATCGCCTTGTGCGCGAGGTCGGTGGCGAGCAGTTCCATCTGGTAGCCGCGATACGCGTGGCGCTGCCCGGCGTCCTTGCGGGTCAGCGCGCGACGGCCGCCGGCGCTGACTTTCGGCGTCGAGCCGAACAGTTCGCCGATCTCGATCTTCAGGCCGAGGACGATCTTTTGCAGCACGTCGAAAGTGGGCGACATCAGGCCGTTTTCCACTTTCGACAAGGTCGAGCGCGACACGCCGCACAGGCGGCTCGCCGTCTCCAGCGTCAAATCCTGCGCCTGGCGCGCGGCACGCACGCGTCGGCCCAGATCCGAGGTGGAGGGCTCGGCGGGTTTGGTGAGATGGGTATCCATGGGGTGTAGAGCCATAAGCGCGCCGCAGGGCGCACAGTGTTTCCGATCATAACATTGAGCGGCTCCTTGAGCCTTGGCCATCACTGAGGGGCCAATATGTCCTGGAATGAGGCCGGATTTTTCCGATCGGAAATTCAGACTTTTTCCGCGCTTCTGGACCGTTCCAAAGCCTGGTGGACGCGAGCGTTCATTCCTCGCAAGAACTCGAGGAGTTCGGGAGGTTCGACGATGTCGAATTCGACTTCCAGCGTGCACAACCATGAGGCAATGGTGTGGAGAGAATTCGCTCCCGTGTGCACGATGCATCGCCGCGAATCGAGCGGTGCCAGCTGGCCGACCAATGGGCAGATGCTTTGGGCAAGCGCCTGCATTGGCGCGTGAAGGATCACTTTGGCGCGCACCGCGTAGGCCGACGTCGAAATCGAACGCGAGACGTATGCAGCCAGATCACCCTTGTCCGGCCCGCCACGAGGCGCGAAACGCGCGCCGGTCGAGACCGGCGGGACCACCCGGTCGACACGGAACGTACGCCAGTCCTCCCGGCTACGGTCCCAGGCGACGAGGTACCAGCGGGATTCCGCGTTGACGAGACCTTGGGGCTCGACCGTGCGCTGGCTTGCTCTCGCTTTGCCATCCGTGTAACGAAACTGTAATTCCTCGTGGTCCGCGCATGCGCCGGCAAGAGCAGCCAGCACAGTTGGATCGACCTTGGGGCCGGACTGGGCCAGCTTCTGAATGGAGGCGAAGAACGTCCTCGCCTTGCGGCTGTGCCGTGGCGGCATCAAATGTTCCAGTTTGACGAGCGCGGCGAGCGCCGACTCTTCAATGCCCTGCACGCCGCTCGCGGCAAGCGTTCGCAGCGCCAGCGAGACGGCGAGCGCTTCGTCCTCCTCGAACAGCAGAGGCGGCATGGTCGTCCCCGCTTCCAGGCTATAGCCGCCATCGGGCCCCGGCGTCGCGCTGATCCGGTAGCCCAAACCTCGCAAGTGGTCGACGTCGCGCCGCACGGTCCGCTCGGTGACGCCGAGGCGCTCGGACAGCACCGCGCCATGCCACGATGGGGAGGTCCTGAGCATGCCCAGCAGACGTAGCAGCCTCGTGGAGTTTTGCAACATTCGGCGTGGGTCTCCGTAGATGCGGACAACCTTTGTCCGCAATGCTACGTAGATTAGCAGTAACAGCAGCCCAGGACGATCTCGTGCCCGCCGGACGAGCGGCGGCAATACCCGAATGCCCGCGGGGTCGATGTGTTATTCGTAGGAGTGCGAATAACAATTTTTCATTTTTCACTGAGGAAACCGTCATGAACATCGATTACCCGAGCGACGTTTCTGAGGAAACCCGTCGCCGTCGTGCGCCAGCACTACCTTTTCCCGGTGGAAGAGAAGTCAATCCCCAGCGTATTGCCGACTGGCTGGTGAGCGGCGCACGTGCGGCAAGCCTGCAGCCCGTGCTGTGGTTGAGCGTATTGCTGGTCTGTGCCGATTTCGTGACGCTGCAGGGGTTCCTGCCGCTGTTGCGTCCGCTGGCGTTGCTGTTGACGCCGCTCGTGGTGGGCGGGCTGATGTTCGTGCAGGACGGCGCAAACAAGGGCCAGCCGGTATCGCCGCGCGAGACGTTGGCAGCGCTGGCGCGGCGCAGCAACGCACTGTGGGTGATCGGTATGTACAGTGCGGCGATTGTCGCCGTGGGCTATGTGGTCCTGTTGGCGACCTTCCATGTCTCGCTGAACGCCTCGTTCACGGCAAGCGGCATGCACCATGTGTCGATCAGTTACGGCGGCGCTCACGGCGTGAGCGGTGCGCTTGAGTCGTTGCTCGGCGCGTCGATCTTTGCCGTTGCGATCGCCTCGGCCTGCTTCGCTCCGGCGCTGGTGATGCTGCACGACATGACGCCGCACGATGCGATGATTGCGAGCCTGAGCGGTGCGGCGCGTAACTGGCCGGTGACGCTGATGTATTTCGCGGCGCTGGCGCTGATTGTGCTGTTCGCTCTGATGATCCCGCTGGCGCTGCGTGCCCTGGTGCTGACACCGCTGATGACTGCGGTGCCGCTGTTGTCGATCTACGGCGCTTACCGGGACGTGTTCATTGGCCGGTGAGCGGGGAGCAGCCACGCCGCCGTATTGCCGGGCAACTGCCCCGCTGCGTTCAACGGTTCGCTCGAAACGAGCAGCGTTCCCGCAGGCAACGTAACGGGCTTCATGCCCAGATTGATCACTGCGTGCAACTGACCGTTGTCGAAGCTCAGGACTTCCGAGGCGCCGACGGTGTGCCACTGCAACTGGCCCGCGCCGAGCTGATAATCGCGCCGCAGGTGCAGAAGCCGCCGATACAGTTCCAGTGTCGAGCCGCTTACACCGTCCTGACGATCCGCCGCATAGTGTGCGAAATTGCCCGGCTGCGGCAACCAGCTTGTCTCGCTGGCGCCAAAACCAAAGGAGGGAGCATTCGCCTTCCACGGTAGCGGTATGCGACAGCCATCGCGGCCGATTTCGGCACCATTCGTGCGGAAAAACGCCGGATCCTGACGATAGCGCGCCTCCAGCGCGGTGTGCTCCGGCAAACCCAGTTCCTCGCCCTGATAGATGTAAGCCGACCCCGGCAGCGCGAGCATAAGCAAGGCGGCCGCACGGGCGCGGCGCAGCCCCAGGGCTTCGTTGGGCTGCTCGCCGTTCGCGTCGATACCCTTCGGCCTGGCTCCCGGCTTGCGCAGGCCAAAGCGCGACGTATGGCGCACGGAGTCGTGGTTGGACATGACCCAGGTCGTGGGAGCGCCGACCGCGGCCGAGGCGGCCAGCGAACTGTCGATCACCGCGCGCAGTTCAGCGGCGTCCCAGTGGGCCAGCAGATAGTCGAAATTGAACGCCTGCTGCATTTCATCGTGCCGAATGTAGCGGGCGAGCCGCGACTGCCGTGCAATCCAGGCTTCGGCCACCATCATCCGCTCGCCGGGGTAGGCGTCCAGCACACGGCGCCAGTTGCGGTAGATCTCGTGTACGCCGTCCTGGTCCCACATCGGTCCCGCGCTGTCGCTGTCGCCGCTATTGCCAGCCTCCGCGCCTTCCACCATGGCGGCGTGACCGTCCCAGTCAGGCAGCCCCGGCGCCTTGATGAGACCGTGCGCCACATCCACGCGAAAGCCATCCACGCCGCGTTCCAGCCAGAAGCGCAACACGTCCTCGAATTCCGCACGGACCTCGGGGTGATCCCAGTTCAGGTCCGGCTGCTTGCGGTCGAATAGATGCAGATACCACTGCGAGTCCCCGGGCGCACGCGACCAGGCGTTGCCGCCGAACACGCTTTGCCAGTTGTTCGGCGGCAGTTCGCCATGCGCGCCCTTGCCGTCGCGAAACAGGTAACGCGCCCGTTCGGCGCTCCCGGGCGGCGACTTCAGCGCCGCCTGGAACCACGCGTGTTCGTCGGAGGTGTGATTGGGCACCAGATCGACGATTACCTTCATGCCGAGCGCGTGGGCGCCGTGCAGCATGCGGTCGAAGTCGTCCAGCGTGCCGAATAGCGGATCGACCACGCGGTAGTCGGCCACGTCGTAACCGGCGTCGGCCTGGGGGGAGCGATAGAACGGCGAGAGCCAGATTGCGTCGATGCCGAGACGGGCCAGGTATGGCAGCTTCGCCGCGATACCGGGAAGATCGCCGATACCGTCACCGTCCGAGTCCGCGAAAGAGCGTGGGTAGATCTGATAGATCACCGCGCTGCGCCACCATTCGAGACCAGCGTGGGCCTCAGGGGCGGCGAATTCTCTCGTGCGCACATTCACGTTGCGTACCTCTTGTAAGTCTGCCCGGACAGGACGTCGACTTCCGCCCTGGATTGGCAGGATGACAAGGCGCCAGGTGGGCGACGGCATCGCGACGCCGCAAGCGCCAACGGTGAACCCTGGCGAGGAGCCGGCCTGCAACGTGTGCGGGCCGGCGCGCAACCGTGATTATGAGGCCGAGTTGGCCGGGGCCGCACTAGTATCCAGTGCTCACGGCAGTGGGAACGTGGTTCGGACGTGTGATTCGTGGATCACGGGTGCAGTGCAACTGCCAATGTCTTGTGCGTGCTGTCCTGGGTCCAGGTCCCGGTGACGCTGCCGTCAGCCTGGTGCTTCAACACGAAGCGTGTGTCCGGTCCGTGCTCAGGAGACTCGCGCAAGCGCACGGTGCCGTCTGCCTCCAGTCCGCCGTCCAATCCGATGTACTTGCCGAACTTGTCATAGAAGTAGCCGTCGCCTGCGGGCGTTCCGTAGACCAGCGTGATCGGATAGCGGCCGTCCAGTGTGCCGTGCAGAATTCCCCACGATGGATCGGGGTGAGGATTCGTGCAATCGGTACGCTGGTCGATCAATAGACAGCGTCCGTAGTCGCTCAGGAGACCAGCCAGCGCCTGAAAGCGATAGGTCGTGACGAGTGGCCCGTCATCGTCTGCCGTCGCCTGGTCATAGTGGGACAGCGCGCAATCGCGGCTTAGCGAGAGCGCGTCCTTGGTCAGGGAGAAGTCAGTGCCTCGCAGATTCTCTTTCTCTGCGGCCAGATCGGAGCGGCATTGGCTAAGGACTCGATGTTCGTTGCTGTTTTGATCCGGATCGGACGGCGGCTGCGCCGCGAGTTCGGCCAGGTAGCGATCCACCATTTTCAGACGCGCTACGCGAACCTGCCGTGTGAACTTCGCGAGACCTTGAGGGCTGAACAGATCCGGCAAGGTGAGCGGATTGCCGGACTGCGCGTCGAAGTTGTATCGACTATCGAACATGTTGATCGACGCCGAGTCGTACTCGCCGTTGATGGACAGGGACAAGTAGCCGCGTGTATTGGCGTTCACCGAGTAGTCGAGCGACGTGGTGCCGAGCGGCGAGTCGCCTTTCGGCTCGATTTCTTCGAACGGGCTCTTCTGATAACGCCCCGGCAGCTTTTGCAATTGGGAGACCTGCAGCCATGTGTTGATGCGTTGGTCGGCTTGCTCGCTACCGCCGGTGACAAGCGGGAATTTGAGCGAGGTATCGTCGTTGCCTTTGGCATGTGGGGTGGTGAGCGGCACGACATGCAGTTGAGCGAAGGCGCAAAGTGGCAGCAATAGTGCACCGAGGGTCGCGACTGTGCGCAGTGCTCGCTGGGGGCATGTCAGCATGTTGCGGGAGACGGTTCTCATAGTTGGGTCTTCGTATGATTCACAGTTCGAGAGGCTCACGGGCGAATGGCCGGAGTACGCTTTCCACGCGATGCGGACACGGCTACTGACAACTACCTTGAACGATTTCATGCCTGCGGTCGCCAGGCACCACGCCTTCGAGGTTTCCAGAAAACCTCTTATTGCTTATATTCCCCTGCACGCCGCCGGCAAGCGCCAAGTCCACTTGCCGCCGTTTTTCACCAGCTTTGCTAGTTGCCTGTCGTCGCCGCAATATGCCTTGGCAACGAGTTCTCCGGTTGCAGTCCAGGCGGGTGCGTCGAGCGTGATCGAGTTATCGTGCGGATTCGCTCGTTCGACATAGCTCGGCCCTTTCCACGACGCCGTTCCCTCGATGCTATAGACGGTCCACATCGAGCCGTCCATGCCGTCGAGTTGTTCCGATGCCAGGTAGGCGCGGCGGTCGGGCGAGAACAGCACCTCTTGCCCGGCGGGCAACACGCGTCCGGTGCGCTCGTCGATCAGCTTGCCGGTGAACACGTCGCCGTCCCGATCTGCGACAAGCGAATAGCCTTCTTTGCGACCGCAGTAGGTATAGCTGATACCGTCGAGCGGCTCATCGTAGGGCGGGGCATCCTTGAACGATAATTCCTTGCCGGTCACGCTCAACTTTAATTCGTGGATTGAATGGCGGTATGCCGTTCCATTTGCCGCGCGGAGTAATTTTGCTTCCTGCTGCGGATCGCCAATATCACAGTTAAGCGATAGCGTTGAGATCGAAGTTTGCGACCATGCGTTTTGATTCAATGCCGACGCGAATACCAGCAGGCAAGCAAAGCCGTGCAACGTGAATTTCATCGTTCGAGTCTCAGAGTCAGGCGTATTCGTCTTTATGCTGCTGTGGATCGGCTTCGACTTGCGCAGTTCCGGTTCCGGTTCCGGCGTGGCGGCTGCTTGGCCTGATTATTATCGTCGTAAATAGATAGATCTTCAATCTGGGTAGGGATATGAAGCCCGATATTCCATCAAGATTGAATCGAGTGTCGCGCGAGTATTGGCGGGGAGGTTTATAGCGCAGTCCAAACTACGGCATCGCAAAAGAAGTGGCGTTTCGGACCAACAGGCGGGAGAGGATGAGGCGTTGTTACGAGGAAATCTGGGGTTTGCTACGAGAAGCCAGCCAGTTGAAGCGGCTCCTGATAGAAACAGGGCCCTGGTTTTAATACCCAGAGCCCTTTCTAACTTACCGGTCGAGGAACGACTTCAGTCGATCCGCGCGGCTAGGATGCATCAGCTTACGCATCGCCTTGCTTTCGATCTGGCGAATCCGTTCGCGGGTGACGTCGAACTGCTTGCCGACTTCTTCGAGCGTATGGTCCGACTTCGTGTCGATGCCATAACGCATGCGCAGCACCTTCGCTTCGCGCGGCGACAGCGAGTCGAGCGCGTCGTCGATGGCGATGCGCAGGTCGGCCTGGACCGCAGCTTCCGCCGGCGACGTGGCCGAGGAGTCTTCGATCATGTCGCCCAGCGTCGCGTCACCGTCTTCGCCCATCGGCGTTTCCATTGAAACCGGCTGGCGAGCGATCTTCAGGATGCTGCGAACCTTCTCTTCCGACAGATCCATCCGCGCAGCCAGCACGGAAGGATGTGCTTCCTGGCCGGTCTGCTGCAGGATTTCGCGCGAGATGCGGTTCAGCTTGTTGATCGTTTCGATCATGTGCACCGGCACACGAATCGTACGAGCCTGATCCGCCAGCGAACGCGTCACGGCCTGGCGCACCCACCACGTTGCATAGGTGGAGAACTTCCAGCCGCGGCGATATTCGAACTTGTCCACCGCTTTCATCAGACCGATGTTGCCTTCCTGAATCAGATCCAGGAACTGCATGCCGCGGTTGACGTACTTCTTCGCGATCGAAATCACGAGACGCAGATTCGCCTCGATCATTTCGCCCTTCGCCTTGCGCATCTTCGCTTCGGCGGCAACCATCTTGCGGTTGATTTCCTTCAACTGCTTCAGCGGCAGCGCAACTGCTGCTTCGATGGCGATCAGCTTTTGCTGTTCAGCCTGAATAGCCGGCAGGTTACGCTCCAGCGCGGCGCCGAATTCCTTCGACGTCGCAGCCATGCGCATGGTCCAGCCCAGATCGGTTTCGTGACCCGGGAACGACTCGATGAACAGATCGCGCGGCATGCCGCTCTTTTCCAGCACGATTTGCTGCACGCGGCGTTCGATCGCGCGAACTTGCGTGACCTGGTGATGCACGTCGCCGCAGAGGCGGTCAATCGTGCGTGCCGTGAAGCGCAGTGCCGCGAGTTCTTGCTGGATGTCCTGGCGTGCGCGCAGATGCGCTTCCGAGGAGCTGGCGTCGTTTGCGTGAAGCGAGCTGACTTCTTCGAAGCGGGTACGCACGCGGGCGAAAATTTCGAGGCAGTCTGCCGTCAGCTTTTTCAGGCGTGCTTCGTCGACCGCGCTCGAATCAGCGGCGATGTCGTCGTCGCCGTCAGCGTCGTCGTCGCTGGCTTCGGCGTCGAGATCTGCTGCTGCATCGACGCTGTCATCGGCAACTTCTTCCGACGTCGTGTTTTCGTTCAGACCATCGACGAGTTCGTCGATGCGCAGCTCACCGGCTGCGACCTGATCGGCGCTGGCCAGAATCGCCGACACGGCTGACGGGCAGGCTGCAATCGCCTGAACCATCTCATGCAGGCCATCTTCGATGCGCTTGGCAATCGCGATTTCGCCGGCACGGGTCAGCAGTTCCGTTGCACCCATTTCGCGCATATACATGCGCACCGGGTCGGTGGTGCGGCCAAACTCGGAGTCGACCGTCGACAGCGCGACTTCGGCTTCTTCGTCGGCCTGGTCGTCGGAGACGACCGGCGAGTTGGCGTTCAGCAGCAGCGCTTCAGCGTCGGGAGCCGTCTCGTAGACAGCCACACCCATGTCGTTGAAGGTCGCGACGATGGTTTCCATCGCTGCGGTTTGCGCGAAGTTGTCGGGCAGGTGATCGTTGATCTGCGCGTGCGTCAGGTAGCCGCGCTCTTTGCCCAACTGGATCAGCGCGCGCATTTGGCGTTGCTGTTCTTCGACTTGCTGCGATGTTTCGGCAGCAACCGGGATCGCTTTACCCGCGCCCTTACCTTTGGCAGTTCGCCCGGCAGGGGCCTTGATTGAGTATCCGGCGTTGTCTCCGGAATCATCCCGATCGAAAGGGTTCAATGTCTTCTCCTCGAAGGCTTCGCTATGAGGCGCAAGACGCGTCCCTCAGGCGTTTCGGCTAGGCCGCAACATCACCTGAGTGATACATGCGGCTGGTTTGTCTATGCTCGCAAAGAGCGAAAAGATTGGCCCGCACGAGGCGGGCCCATAGAGACGCGCAAAATTCGCGCGGCCAACGATTATATACGAACTTGAGGGTGAACTCTCGTCGACCGTGAGATATATGTTGAGAAAAGGTCAAGTGGTGTCCGCCCTAGGGGGCAGATCATCCGCGATGACGAATTCCTACGTGGTGCGGCGTCCTCTCTGTCGCCCTCTATATGTAGGGACGACCTCGCTGCACACAAGATGCCGCCGCGAGATAGATCGGGAAGGCCCGAGATGCTCGCGGCAGCGTTCGCTGCGCCTCATGTTGTGAGGGGGCCCCTATATCCTTTCCTCTCATAGATGGGACGATAGGTGCGCGCGATCTTCGCCTTCATCAACGCAGCGAGCGTCACGAGCGTTGACTTCGACGTGCTCACAAACTTTTTTCGCGAATGGGGTTGACGTACCCCTGTGGGCATCGCATAATTCGCCTCCCGTTTGATGACGGACGCGAAGAAAGCAGAGCTTCTGAGCGAGAGTTCTTTAAAAATTAACAGCCGATAAGTGTGGGCGCTTGATGGCGACGCGATGATGGATTCTTCGGAGTCTGTCGACAAGCGAAAGTATCAAGTCTCACACAGTAATGAAAGGAAGGTTTTCCTGTCTCTGGACAGGTTAATCATTCGTCAGTACGTTGAGTGAGCGACCGGTTGGTAAAACAACCGAAAACAGTAACAGGAATTGAACTGAAGAGTTTGATCCTGGCTCAGATTGAACGCTGGCGGCATGCCTTACACATGCAAGTCGAACGGCAGC
>NZ_FNCJ01000016.1 GCF_900100735.1 Paraburkholderia phenazinium
GATCTCGTCGGCCGCCTTGTCCTGCCAGTACTTCTGGTCGCGGCGGAACCGCAGGAAGTGCATCCATGATGAGCAGGCGAGCTGGTATGAAATCAGTCCACCGTCTCCACCAAGACGCCGGGCCGTATGCACATAACCGTGATGCGGGCGGTAGGAGTGGTCCGTCTGCTGGATCCAGAGTGTGACCGGCTGGGCGATCAGCGTCTTTAGCTGGACGTCGCCGGACGTGGACACGACATCAATCGTCCACGTGAAATCGCGCCCGATCCGTGAGCGTCCGATAGCCCGCTGGGGAAGCAGGACATTATTTCCTGCCGGAGTGTCCAGTTTAAGCAGGCGGTCCTGCTGTGCAAGGCCGCCCCTGATCGCCCCGATTATGTTCTGGGTATCCATACCGCCTCTGACTTTATTTTCAGCCCGAATCGCGCAATTCTACAGACCAATTGTCGGCAGGAAAATCAACCAACTCCAAAGAAATGTCAAACGGATGAAATTCACGATATTTATATGCACGGCGAATCAGATGCCCGCATTAAGGTCAACGGCCGTGACATAGGGCGAACGTCCGCGAGATGCGTTCGAGCAACGCGCTGCAAAGTCACTTTGCCGGAGATCGGGCACGAACGCTTTCGTCTTATGCTGACGGCCGGACAGTCAGAATAATCCGACCGGTTGCGTGGATTCGTCCCAGCTGAAAATAATCAGTTCCTTCCGAGCAGCCGACCGATCAGCGCCGCCAACGATGTAGTTAATGTCGACGGTCTCAATGTGAAAGC
The DNA here is from genome assembly GCF_900100735.1 of Paraburkholderia phenazinium. Taxonomy (GTDB): domain Bacteria; phylum Pseudomonadota; class Gammaproteobacteria; order Burkholderiales; family Burkholderiaceae; genus Paraburkholderia; species Paraburkholderia phenazinia. The sequence continues at coordinate 777 of NZ_FNCJ01000016.1, forward strand.
CGTCAAATGCGCGCCGGATATCCGGATGATCATTCAAACTCACGATCGCCCTGCCTTTCAGTGAACGGAGTCGTGACGCCATCTCCACGTACTCGGGGTAAGGGAACGGCACGCCATAGCCTTCCGTCTCCCAGTAAGGCGGATCGAGATAAAACAGCGTGTGTGGCCGATCGTACTTGTCGATACAGGTCTTCCAGTCGAGCCGTTCGACGTAGGTGTTTGACAGGCGGAGATGCGCCTCCGACAGTGTCTCCTCCAGCCGCAGCAGGTTGAGCTTCGGCGGGGAAGTCGTTGCGGTGCCGAATGACTGATTCTCAACCCGTCCACTGAAGCAATTTTGCTGCAGGTAGTAGAAGCGGGCAGCCCGCTGGATATCGGTGAGCGTTTCCGGGATCGTGTCCTGCAACCACTTGAACACCTGCCGGCTCGACAGTGCCCACTTGAATTGCCGCACGAACTCCTCGAGGTGGTGTTGCACGACACGGTAGAGGTTCACCAGCTCGCCGTTGATGTCGTTGATCACCTCGACCTTTGCCGGCGGACGCATGAAGTAAAGCGCGGCCCCGCCCGCGAAAACCTCGACGTAGCACTCGTGCGCCGGAAAGCGCGGGATGATGTGATCTGCCAGACGGCGCTTGCCGCCGATCCATGGAATGATGGGTGTTGCCATATGTGGATTGCCTTGTTGGGAATTTGTTAGAATTCGCCCCGCCTACCGGTAGATGTCAGGGCCTTGGCTAATTCACTGGCACAAGCAGTGGAAAGGCGGCCGGGAAGATGCTCGAACATCGCCCCGGTCGCCCTGTCTTCTTTTGCGTCGCAAAGACGCGGTCAAAGTTACTTTGGTACGGTCCGCCACCGACGGCGGACAGCAGGGACAAAATACTGTATGTTTACACAGTGACCCGCCTTCGTTCCCCCGTCGCTGGCCGAGCTGCGCGCACTCTGGCGTGCGCACCGGGGCAACCATGACATCGAACGGCTGATCCTTGAGATCCTGCATCAACGCCAGACGCTGATGCAGATGCGCTCGCTCGTCGATGCGAGCGTCAAGGAAGTGCGCTCCGTTGCTCTGGCGCCTGTCGATCACGCCTCGCCGCTGATCGCGCTTCAGACAAGGCTGGTCCACGAGGTCATGCACGCGAGTGAATCGGGTGGTCATTTGCCGCCTGTGCGATATCACGGCAGGAAAAGCTCACTCGACGAGGCATGAATGGAATCGGAACCATTTCATACTGTCTGACCGCGCGACGCGGCCCTACGATTGCGCTCGCGTTCAGAGTTGTCTCTCCCCGGACGCTTGCGCCCGCTCGTTTGAGCGGGCGTCTTTTTACTTCAATCGTCGCACCCACCCGCAATGCGCTGCGCCGGCTTCGTCATGCGCAAGGATCGCCTGCGCAGTCGCATCGGTCAGCACATCCAGCGCGCTCACGTAGATCGGCCGCGACCAGCCGCATCCCATATCAATGATCCGGGTCTTGGCCTGCACTTCCGGCTGTACGATCGGCGCCATCGCCACGCGACCACTGGTCGAGCAACCGCTGCTGAGCACCACCAGCAGGCAAAGCGCTAATAACGTTTTCCACATGGGTTCTCTCCTTTACGGCTTGCTCCGCCGCCTGTGCGGCCGTCGCGTTCGCCTGTGCCTCGGCATCACGCACCTCAGCGGTTTCGGTCTTCGCCTGAGCGGCGACGGTCTGCGCTTCAGCAACCTGCTGTGCGGATCGCGCGACCTTTGTATCGGCCGTCCTGCCCTTCACAAAGGCATAGAGGACACTGCCCGCTGCGACGGCAGCCGCGACGATGACGGCCCACGCGGAACTGAAAACAGCCGTCAACATGGATTTCCTCCGTTGAGAATGAAGGAAGCACGCAGCGTGTCGAGCGCGTGTTGCGGCTGCCCATAGCCGTTGCCGGGCAGGGACGCCCAGATGTTTGCGCATCGCGCAATCGCGGTGGCCAGATCACCGTCGAGCAGCGGCTGGATCGCGCGCCGCTCCTTGAGCAACTGGATACACCAGCGGTCCTGCGACAACGGTCCGAAGTCAGGCAGACGAAGCAGGTCACGGTAGTGAGGCCAGTCCCTGAGCATGTGCTGGTAACGGCCGGACGCATTCGACGTGAGCCCCCTGCTGTTCACGACAATCGACGAGCGCCCGTTCGCGAACGGGTGCGTCGAGAAGTCGTCGAAGCGATGCCGGCCGTCGACGCCAGTCACGATGACGTCGTAGCCGTCGCATCGGGTGATCGGGCTCGCACTCGTTCCCTCGGCCACCGCGAGCATCTCCATGAACGCGACGACCTGCGTGCCGCCGGCGGCGTCACTGCTGATGACCGTCATCCGCATCCTCCCTTGACTCCTCCTTCGGCACGCGGCGGATCGCCGTGTACCGTACGGCGACGATCGACGCGAACAGGATCGCGTACGCGATGGCCTGCTGTGCGTGGGCCGGAATGATGGCCTTCAGGTCATCAGGAACGTTGTGCCAGGCGTCACGAATAGCAGGGCCGAAAGCCGATACGGCAGCAAGCGCAGTCGACAGCATCACGCTGCCTCGCATATGCAGGCGCCGCCAGCCATCAGCCAGCGTCAGTTTGAGTTTCATCGGGTCCATCCTTTGGTATCCGGCCGCTGCCCTGCCCCGGCCCTGTTGTAGAGGAGCTGGTCGAGCTTCAGATTGGTGTCCTTGATGTCGGAACTGATGCCCTTGAGCTGGTCCTTTACGTCGCTGCGCAGCGCGGCCTGGTCACGCTCGATGTTCTGGAAGTGGACTTCCTGCTGACGGTCGCGCTCCTCGAGGATCAGCACGCGCTCGGCGACGTTGTTGTAGAGCCCGACACAGAAGCCGGTCGCGCAGACCGCCGCGCCGATGACCGAGATAACGGTCGGGATGTTGATGGTTCCGTCGAACCAGGTCCGACGGGCGTCGGGAGGGTGCTGCGCTGAAGACATGGAATCCCCGGTAAAAAAGCCACTTTGAAAGCGGCCATAAAAAAACCGCCCGAAGGCGGTTCGCGAAACGTTGTAGTGTTCTACTGACGGTTTATCTGGGTGGTGATGGCACAACAAGGTTGATCTGCTTCGTCGCCTTCTTCCCGTGCCCGGCCTTCGTCTTGCCGTTGTTGCCGGCATTGAGTTCGACCCGCGTTTCCCAGCTGCGCCCGGCATAGTCGTGCGTGACCGACTCGATCAGGAAATCGCCATCCGCCTCTTTCTTGAAGCCCTTGAGCGTGACGGTCTTCTCGGCAGAGAAGTCCGAGCGCCCCTGCATCGACATCGTGCTCTTCGCCGTGTGGTGGTTTAGCTTCTGCAACCGGGCGGCCGCCGCCGCTTTCGCTGCCTCATGGCTCGCGAAGGCATGCCGTTCCGTATGCACCGCTGTCGCCCCCTTCGGCGCATCAGGGTTCGGAATCACGAGATCGATTTTCTGGCCGGTTCTGGTGTCATGCACGCGTGTCCGGACTGCGGCAAAGCTGGCCCGGTCGGCAAACGTGATCTCGTACTCGAGCAGCATGTCCGGTGTGAGAGTGATCGACGGCAGCGGCAGGCCGCTCGCGCTCGTTCCCGCACCGCGAGACGCGACGATCAGCTTGCCCGCCCTCACCGTGGCTGTCGCCCCATGCTGACGCGACAGGCGTGTCAGAAAGTGCAGATCGCTCTCCCCGAACTGGTCGGCTCGCGGCACGGTCACGTCGATTGCACACGCCGCCGTCCACCCGTTGCGCCGCGCGATGTCGCCCACGATATCGGCCAGCTTCGCGTTCTCCCGGCTACCGTACCGGTGGGTTTTCGAACCCGCCCGCATGTTCGACGGGCGGCCGCGAATGATCACCGATGCCGGCGGCCCCTTGAGCGCTATCTCGTCGATCGTGTATTCGCCGAGCAGGGCGAGACCTTGCCCCTGCCACCCAAGCGAGATCCGGAGCGTCGCCCCTTTGGGCGGGAATTCGATCTTCCCGTCCCGGTCGTCGAGTTCGATCTCACACTCGTCGGAATCGAGCCCCGGCTTGTCGACCGTATGAATGCGCAGCACCCGGTCCTCGATCACCTTTGTAATGTCATCGCCATTGGCGACGATCTGGAAAACTGCCTGCATGCTGGTTTCCTTGTTTCATGCCGCTCCTGGTTATGTCCACAACTGCACCGGCTCACTACGCGGCGCGTCCACGTCCGGCAGCGTGATCGTGATGCCGGCGACGAATGGCTGGTCGTGCGCCGCAAGACCGGGATTGGCCTCATAGACCGCCTCCACCATCCCCGTCACCGAGCCGTATACCGCGTGGCAGATCTTGTCGAGCACGTCGCCATCGCAAGTTCTAAACGTTCTTATAGTCTTCGCCATAGCGGCCAAACTCCAGGCTAAAGGTCTGTTTGCGGGGGGCACCATCCGACATCAGTGCCTCCTGCTCCTCATCGACACCCTGCAGATACCAGCGGCCGAGTACCTCGCCGTAGCCGGTCGTCAGCAGCACCGGCATCATGCGGCCGCCGATCGCGCGCAGAGCGTCGAGCTGCCGCATACCTGGACTACCCGCACTACGTCCCGCACCGAAGGCCGCAAACACCACACCCGAGAGCGTGATGGTCTCGCCACCCTGGCTGACCGCCTGAAGCGCTTCCTGACGGTTCAGACGCTCCTGGGAGGCGACCTTGTATTTCGTGGTGCGACGCAGTTTGTCGAAGGCCGCGGTCGACAGGTTGAAGTGGAAGGTGTCGCCCCTGTCCGAACCCAGCGTCAGGAGGTGGGGCGTCGCGCTCGACGCCCCGTCCAGCAGACCGGAGAACAGTGCGCCCGCACCGGTCGATGTCGCGAGAGCAGACGGTGCAGGCGTTCCCTTGATGCCTGCCCACGCGTTGAACTTCGTTCGAACATCGCCCAGCGCGCTGTTGACCGCTTCAGCGGAGGATCTGATCGCGGGGTTACTGGACGCCGTTGCCATTTTGAGTACGCTGCCGACCGACGACTGCACGGCGTTAAGGCTGCGCACGACCGTCCCGACCTTCGGATTCACGTCGCTCGCGACCGACAGCGCACTGCTTGCACCCGAAAGAAGTTCGGCCGCATTATCGAGGTTGCCCGTCGCCAGCTTCTGCAGCACGGCCACCGTGTTCGCGCTGGCCGGCTGGTTACGCTCATACACACGGTTCATGCTGCGCACGCGCTCGGTGGCGATACTGGCCTGCGTCGCCGCCTGCGTGATCTGTGTCTGAAAGTCCATGACATATCCTTCTGTTCTGCTACAGATGCGGCGAGTCGAACATCGCCGAGCGGTTGCTCTTCGCGAGCTGGTCTTTCATCATGCGCTGCAGCTGCGGCGAGACCTTCGCGAGGAAGCGGTCGGCCGCATCGCTACCGTTGCCACCCTGGTCGCCCTGCAACACCACGTGGAAGACCGGCGCAAAGGTGTTTTTCTGGTCCACTTTCACGACCGGCTTGTCCACTGCACCCGGCTTATCCAGTGCCTTCGCCTTGACCAGTGCATCCGCTGCAGGCTGAGCGTCCCCACGGGAGAACGCCCATTTCGCAGCAGCGCCCAGCGCCTTCTCGCCGGCATAGGTTCCGATTGCGCCGCCAATGAGTCCACCGATCGCCACACCGATCGGGCCACCCACAGCGCCCACCAGTGCCCCGGCCTTCGCGCCGAGCACACCACCTGCGAGACTGCCAGCGATGCCAGCGAAGCCTCTGGCCTTCTCCGCCCGGTTCCCGTCGCCCGTTGCAACCGCCCACCCGCGACCGCCGCATGTGACCATGATTCAAGCCGGCGAAATGCTCGGCCTTAGTCGACACACTATAAGCAAGATGGTGAAGGCAGGCCAACTCAAGCTCAACAAGTGCGGCCTGATCCCGGTTGCGCAGGTAGACGCGGCCCTCGAAGCGGTTTAAAGCCGTGCCGCGATATCCTTCGCCGACTCGCGGTAATAGACATCCAGCAGCATCTTCAAATCCTTGTGCCCGCTGATCTTAGCCAGCGTCATAACGTCCACCTTGCGGGCCAGTCGCGTAAGCGCCTCGGCCCGCGAGTCATGAAAGTGAAGCCCCTCGACCATTACCCTGTCCCGCGCCTTTCGGAACAGCGTGGCGAGTGAATCACTCCCCACCGTGAAGCACCTCCCCTTACCCGCCACTGGCTTTAGCAGCCGCACGGCATGACGCGTCAGGGGAATCACACGCGGCTTCTTCGTTTGGTACTGCATCTTGTGCTTCACGGTCGCGGTGCGATCCGCGAGGTTCAGCGTGTCGTCGCCGAGAGTCAGAATCTCGCCTGCACGCATGGCGCTCCTGAGAGCCACGAGCCACGCGAGCGCAACCTCCTGGCTTTTCGTTTCCGGCGCCTTGCCGCTCACGTAGCCAAGCGCGCGCACAATAGGCCGCACCTCGCGCCAAGGGTCGACGCGCCGATCACGCGGGGCACCCTCGCCGGGATGCCGGAAGCCTTCGAACGGATTGTGCTGCATCCAGTGCCATTCGAGCCGCGCAACCGAACAAGCATTGCGCAACCAGTTCACGTCACGCTGAACCGATGCGGGCGCCACCTTCACTACCTTGCGGCCGTCTGGCGCCTCGAACCCGGCGAGCCGAGCATCGCGCCACTTCCCGAGCACGGGCGTGGTGAGCTGCCCAAGCAGCAGGCCCGATATATTCGGAAAGTCACGAATAAATGCCTTGATGCGTAATTGCTCGTGGCGGGCGCCTTCTTTCTTCTCTGATATCTCCTCGCTGTAGCGCGTCAGCATGGCTCCGACCGTGTGCTTTTCAGATTCAGGCTTGCCGGCGGCCGCGCGCAGTTCTGCCTCGCGAGTCGCGCCCCATGTCTTAGCCTCGCGCATCGTACGGAATGTCAGAGAATCGCGCTCTTTGCCTACCTTGACTTGGACGCGGTAGCCGTCTTTGTGGGGTGTGATTGATGCCATCGTAGGGAGTCTCCGTGGGGCCGACCGTGGGGCCGAAATGGGGCGAACGAGCCGCATTTTATACCTTTCAATGCAGAAAGGTGCGTGGAGACATGGCAAGACAATCAGCTTAAGTCATTGTTTCTACAGAATTCTACCTTCCATGCATTATTACGGAAACCCTACATGGTGCCGGGGACCGGACTCGAACCGGCAAGCTGTTAAGCGGCGGATTTTCGTCACACCACGTCTTTCGACGCCGACGATACCGGGCGGCATCCTCGTTCGTGCGCTGGACTATGCCTTCGCCATCGCGGCTACGCTGCGCTGCAAACCCGCCAGCACTCACCGCCTTAGGCGCCCCCCGTCTAGTCTCTACACCTTCCGCACCCTCGCATGCTTGCGACGGCGGGCTTGGCTCGGCGTTGCCTCGGTTATGCGCAGTGCACAAAACCAGGGGTTTCACCGAATTTGAGGGGTTCTGCACCGGCCGTTTCCGGTCGGGCACTCAATTTTTTAAGTCCGCTATGTTTACCAATTTCATCACCCCGGCAGGGGCGGACGCGATTCTACCATCGCGTCGCGGCTGCACCAAACGCACGCCTTGCCATGTCATCCGAGTCATCGCCAAGTCACAAAGGATCCCGATAATTCCCCTCACGAAAACGTTTACAACTGAGCGGAAACCCCAGTGATGACCCCCACCATCAAGGATGTCGCGGCACACGCAGGCTTCTCGATTGCCACGGTTTCGCGCGCCATCAACGCGCCGCACACCGTCAACCCCGTCACGCTCGACAAGGTCCGCCAGTCGATCGATGCCCTCAATTTTCGTCCTAGCCCGCTCGGCCGTCAGTTGCGCGGCGAGCGCACCCGCCTGATCGGCGTCGTGCTGCCCACGCTCGCCAACCCGGTATTCGCCGAGTGCCTGCAAGGCATCGACGAGCTGGCCTGCGCGTCCGGCTACCGGCTGATGCTGATGACGACCCAGTACGACGCCGACCGCGAGCGCCACGCCATCGAAACGCTGCGCGAACACCGCGTCGAAGGCCTGATCCTGACGGTGGCCGACGCCGATACCCACCCGCTGCTCGACGAGCTCGACCGCGCGGGCATGCTCTACGTGCTGATGCATAACGACACAGTACGCCGTCCGTCGGTCTCGGTCGACAACCGCCTCGCCGCCTACGACGGCGTGCGCATGCTGATCGCCCACGGCCATCGCCGTATCCTGATGCTGGCGGGCACGCTGGCCGCCTCGGACCGCGCCCGTCTGCGCCACCTCGGGTACGCGCAGGCCATGCAGCAGGCGGGGCTCGCGCCCGCCCCGGCGCTTGAAATCGATTTCAATGCCGACGAGCTGGCGCCGTCCGTGCTCGCGCATCTGACGAGCGGCCCGAACCGCCCCACCGCCCTCTTTTGCAGTAACGATCTGCTGGCGATGGTGGTGATGCGCGGCCTGCGCCGGGCGCGCCTGCAGATCCCCAACGACATGTCGATTCTCGGCTTCGACGGCCTCGCCATGGGCGAGCTGCTGCAGCCGCCGCTCGCCAGCATCTGCGCGCCGAATCGCGAGATCGGCTGCGCGGCCTGGCAGCGCCTGCTGGCGCGCATCGACGGCAGCTATACGGACGCCTCGCTGTCGCTCACGCTGCCGCACTCGCTGCGCGAAGGCGCCACCATTGCCGCGATTTCCAGCAGCAGCACGACCACCGGCGATATCCAGCGCGCGCGCTCGATGCAACCGCTGGTCTAACGGCACGCGCCATGCCCGTGCGCGTGCGCGTGCTGATGCATCCGCTCACGCGCCGGCCCAGCCCTGTAACCCTTTCCCCACGCGGCTGACCGCCTCGCGCGTCCCGCCGCAGTACGATCGTGTAATGCACCGCCTCTCGCACCTTTCCTTCCAAGGAGACTCGCTGTGACTCGCCGTTCCTCCAGTTTTGGTTCTCTCTTGCACGCCGCGACCGGTTCCCTGACCGGCCGCCTCACCAGCGCCCTAAGCACCACGAGGCGCACGAGCGCCGCCGTGCTGTCGGCCTCGGCCCTCTGCGCCGCAGCACTGACAAGCCTCGTCGCGCCAGTCGCGGCTCATGCCGACGAAACCGCGATCTGCTACAACTGCCCGCCCGAATGGGCCGACTGGGCAAGCCAGATCAAGGCGATCCAGGCCAAAACCGGCATTCGCGTGCCGTTCGACAACAAGAACTCCGGCCAGGCCATCGCCCAACTGATGGCCGAATCAAAGAGCCCGGTGGCGGACGTCGTGTATCTCGGCGTCTCGTCGGCCTTCCAGGCGAAAGACAAAGGCGTGATCCAGCCGTACAAGCCGGCGCACTGGGACGATATCCCCGCCAACATGAAGGACCCGCAAGGTTACTGGGTTGCCATCCATTCGGGCACGCTGGGCTTTTTCGTCAACAAGGACGCGCTCGAAGGCAAGCCGGTGCCGCGTTCGTGGGCCGACCTGCTCAAGCCTGAGTACAAAGGCATGATCGGCTACCTCGATCCGTCGAGCGCATTCGTCGGCTATGCCGGTGCGGTGGCGGTAAACCAGGCGCTGGGCGGCAGCTTCGACAACTTCCAGCCGGGCCTCGACTGGTTCCGCAAGCTCAAGGCCAATGCGCCGATCGTGCCGAAGCAGACCGCCTATGCGCGCGTGCTCTCCGGTGAAATTCCGATCCTGCTCGACTACGACTTCGACGCCTACCGCGCCAAGTACAAGGATCAGGCCAACGTCGAATTCGTGATTCCGACGGAAGGCACGATCTCGGTGCCGTACGTGATGAGCCTCGTGAAGGGCGCGCCGCATGAAGCGAACGGCAAGAAGGTGCTCGACTTCGTGCTCTCCGACGAAGGCCAGAAGCTGTGGGCCAATGCCTATCTGCGTCCGGTTCGCGCCAATCAGATGAGCCCGGAGGCGGCGGCGAAGTTCTTGCCGGCGAGCGATTACGCCCGCGCCAAGGCGGTCGATTTCGGCAAGATGGCCGAGAAGCAGCAAAGCTTCGGCGAACAGTATCTGCAGGTGATGCATTGAACGACGTCACGTTCCCGCTACGCTGGCGCATCGCTCTGATCGCGCCGGCGCTGGCGGTTTTCATCGCGTTCTGGCTGCTGCCGATGGGCGCGCTCGCGCAGCTGAGCGGCAACGGTCACGCCTTCGAGACCTATCGCGCGATGCTCACCAACTCGCGCTACATGTCGAGCCTCGGCGCGACCGTGCTGCTCTGCGCGGCGGTCACGGCGACCACGCTGGTGCTCTCGGTGATCTCTGGACTGCTGCTCGCGCGGCGCGAGTTTCCGGGCAAGCGCACGCTGCTCGCGCTGCTGACCTTTCCGCTGGCGTTTCCAGGCGTGGTGGTCGGCTTCATGGTCATCATGCTGGCGGGGCGCCAGGGGCTGATCGGCGCGCTGTCGCTGAAGCTGACCGGCGACCGCTGGGTGTTCGCGTATTCGATGAGCGGCCTGTTTCTTGGCTATCTGTACTTCTCGATTCCGCGTGTGATCGTCACGGTGATGGCCTCGGCGACCAAGCTCGATGCATCGCTGGAAGAAGCGGCCCGCTCGCTCGGCGCGTCGCCGTGGCAGATCATGCGCGACATCGTGCTGCCGGCGCTCTCGCCAGGCCTGATCGCGGCGGGCGCGGTGTGCTTCGCGACTTCGATGGGCGCGTTCGGCACTGCCTTTACGCTCGCCACCGATATCGACGTGCTGCCGATGACCATCTACACCGAGTTCACGCTGAACGCGAACATGGTGACGGCCGCAGGCTTGTCGATCGTACTCGGTCTCGTCACGTGGCTGGTGCTCGCACTGGCGCGCAGCGTCACCGGTTCGGCTGTTGCGGCCAGCGCCTAGCAGGTGAGCACGAGATGCGCGCGCAGACACTGCTGAATGGCCCTTCGAGCCGCTATCAACCTAGATGAAAACACCCCGATGAATTCCGTGACCCAAACCGCCGGACCACCTGCCGCGCCGCCCACGGCGCCCACGACGCGGCGCCGCGCTTTGCCGCGCCTGTCGTCGCGCACCCTGCTCGCGGCCGGCCAGTGGCTCGTAACACTGCTGCTGTGCGCGTTCCTGATCGTGCCGGTCGTGATGTCGATCATGGCCGGCCTCACCGTCAACTACTTCAAGGGGGTGTCCAGCGGCCTCACCCTGCGCTGGCTCATCGAAGTGTGGACGCAGTATCACGGCTCAGTGTTCCTGTCGCTCGAAGTCGCGGCGGCGACGCTCGTCGTCACGCTGCTGACCGGCGTGCCGGCAGGCTACGTACTGGCGCGCAGCAAGACGCGGCTGTCGCGCATCATCGAAGAGTTTCTGGTGCTGCCCATCGCCCTGCCCGGTCTCGCATCCGCGCTCGCGCTGCTGGTGGTCTACGGCGGCATCACGATGTTCCGCATGAGCATCTGGTTCATCGTGGTCGGCCATGTGGTGTTCACGCTGCCGTTCATGGTGCGCGCGGTCGCCGCCGTCTGTGCGAGCGCCGACCTGCGCACACTCGAAGAAGGCGCCGCCAGCCTCGGCGCGAGCTTCATGCAACGCTTTCTGACCATCGTGCTGCCGAACGTGCGGCCCGGCATCGTCGCGGGGGCGCTGGCGGTGCTGACGCTCTCGATTGGCGAATTCAACCTTACGTGGATGCTGCACACGCCCGACACCAAGACGCTGCCCGTGGGTCTTGCCGATACCTACGCGTCGCTGCGCATCGAAATCGGCAGCGCCTACACGATCCTGTTCTTCATCATGACGATGCCGTTGCTGGTCGCCATGCAATGGCTCGGCGTCGACGCCACCGGCCAGCGCAGCAGCAAGCCCGCCCGCAGCAACGCCGCTCCGGCACGTTCAACCCGTTCCAACGACACACCATGAAACTCGCTCCTGTTCCCATCACGCTCACGCAATGCGCCAAGACGTTTCGCGGCACCCGCGTGCTCGAGCCGCTGGACCTGCAGATCGGCGCCGGCGAAACCCTGGTGCTGCTCGGACCGTCCGGCTGCGGCAAGACCACCACGCTGCGCATGATCGCCGGCCTGGAAACGCCCGACGCAGGAGGCACGATTGCCTTTGGCGAAGAAGACGTCACCGCCTTGCCGATCGAAAAACGCCAGGTGGGCATGGTGTTCCAGAGCTATGCGCTGTTTCCGAATCTGACCGTGCGCGGCAACATCGGCTATGGGTTGAAGATCAAACGCGTCGCCGCGGACATCGCGCGTCAACGCGTGGACGAACTGCTCGCGATGATGCGGCTCACCGTCCACGCCGACAAGCCGATCGATCAGCTCTCCGGCGGCCAGCGCCAGCGTGTCGCGCTGGCGCGTGCGCTAGCGATGCAGCCGCGCGTGCTGCTGCTCGACGAGCCGCTGACCGCGCTCGACGCCCGCTTGCGTGATGCCTTGCGCGGCGAGATGAATACGCTGCTGCGCGAGCTCGGCATCACCACCGTCTACGTGACGCATGACCAGGCCGAGGCGATGGAACTGGGCGACCGCATCGTCGTGATGAGCGCCGGGCGGATCGAACAGATCGGCACGCCACGCGATATCTACTACCGGCCGGCCAATCGTGCGGTGGCGCAGTTCGTCGGCACGATCAACCGTCTCGCCGGCGAACGCCGCGACGGCGTGCTGACCACCACGGGCGGCGCGGTGCCGCTGCCATTGCACACCCCCGGCGCGCCGGCGGCCGCGCAACACGAACTGTTCTTCCGCCCCGAAGATGCCTACCTCGCCGATCCGGCCAGCGCCCATCTGCGCGGCACCATCGAAGGCGCGGCCTTCCTCGGCGAGCGCACGCGGCTGACGATCGGCGGCGCGGCGCCCGATGCGCTGATCGTCGACGTGGCAGGCCGCGTCGAACTGGCGCGCGGCACGCCGGTCGGCATTTCAATCGCTGCCGAAGCGCTGATTGCGCTATCGTGACGTTGGCGACTCCCCAAGCAAAGCCAGGCGAATCCACAAGGACATCCTCATGTTGCTAGCCCAGATCAGCGACCTGCATATCAAACGGCCCGGCGCGCTCGCTTACCGCCGCGTCGACACCGGCGCCGCCCTCGCCCGCTGCGTCGCGGCGCTCAATGCACTCGAACCGCGTCCCGACGTCGTCATCATGACCGGCGACCTCGTCGACCAGGGCGACCCGGAGCAATACGCCCACCTCAAGGCGCTGCTCGCGCCACTTGAAATTCCCTACTACCTGCTGGTCGGCAATCACGACGACCGCACCGCGCTGCGCGATGCGTTCAGCGAGCGCGCCGAGTTGCGCTCCGGCGGCGACTTCGTGCATTACGCGGCCGATATCGGCCCACTGCGCCTGATCGCGCTCGATTCGATCGTGCCGGGCCAAAGCGCGGGCGACCTGTGCGAGGCGCGTCTTGAATGGCTCGCCAGACAGCTCGACGAAGCGCAGGGCAAGCCAGTGGTAGTCGCTCTGCATCATCCGCCGTTCGAATGCGGTATCGGACATATGGATGCTCTGCGCCTCGACCCGCAGGCCGCGCAGAAGCTGGCGGCGCTGATCGCGCGCCACCCGAATGTCGAGCGGGTGATCTGCGGCCATGTGCACCGGCCCATGTTCGTGCGCTTCGGCGGCACGATCGCCTCGGCGGTGCCGGCGCCCGCGCATCAGGTGGCGCTGGACCTGCGCGAGGACGCGCCGTCCGCGTTCATGCTGGAGCCGCCTGCGTTTGCCCTGCACCGCTACGACGCCACAACGGGGCTGGTGACGCATCACGCATATGTCGATGCCTCCGAGGGACCGTATCCTTTCTATGAACCTGAAGGCGCGTTGATCGACTAGGAAGCGGTGACGAAGAACGACGACCAGAAGGTCTTGCAGCATCAGCAAGACCTTGTGGCCGATACACGCTCAGTGCGCCGCGAGCCCCGGCACACCTGAAGCAGCCGCCGTCACCGCGCCATGCGCTTTGACGTACCAGTAGTCGACGACCCAGTCCACGTCGTGATAGGACTTCGGCACGATGGCCGGCCAGCCGAACGTCGTCTTGTAAGCGATGCGCGCATTCGGCGCGTAGAACTCCGGCACCATGTAATACGCATTGATCAGCACGCGGTCGAGCGCGCGGGTGGCGGCTTCGAGATCGTCGAGGGTCTGCGCGGACAAGGCGGCCTGAATCAGCGCATCGACCACCTTCGAATGCACGCCTACATAGTTCTCCGATCCCACTTCCGACGCCGCCGCGCTGCCGAAGCGGCGCAGCAGTTCGACGCCGGGCACGGGGATCGGCAGATAGCCGCCGGTGGTCATGTCGAAGTCGAAGTTGTCGAGCCGCTTCTGGTACAGCGCGCTATCCACCTCGCGCCATTGGGTATGGATGCCCAGCGTGTTCAACGCCTGCATGTAGGGCAACAGCAGCCGGTCCATCCCCGGTTCGTCGTCGAGCACCTCGATCGTCATGGCGGTGCCATTGGCATCGCGCAACGCGCCGTCGCGGTAGTGCCAGCCCGCCTCAGCCAGCAGGTCGCGCGCCTCGCGCAGATTGCCGCGCAGCGAGTTGGGCGGCAGCGTCGAGGGTTGCTTGAGCATCGGGCCGAACACGGCGGCCGGCAGGCTGGTGCGATATGGTTCGAGCAAGGCCAGCTCCTTCGGGCCAGGCATGCCGGTGGCGCCGAACGTGTCCGGGTCGAAATAGGTGGTCGAGCGCCGGTACTGATCGTAGAACATCATCCGGTTCATCCAGTCGTAGTCGAACGCGAGCGTCAGCGCATGACGCACCCTCACGTCCTGAAACATCGGCCGGCGCACATTGATGACGATGCCTTGCATATACGGAGGACCGTTGGGAAAGATCCCTTGCTTCAGCTCGCCATTTCGAAACTTCTCGCCGACATAGCGGCGCGCCCAGATGGTAGCGCTGCCCTCGACGTTGACATCGAGATTGCCCGCCTTGAAGGCTTCGAGCGGTCCGAAGTTGTCCAGAAAGAGCTGGAACGTCACGCGTTCGAAGCGAAACATGCCGCGCCGCGACGGCAGATCCGCCGCCCAGTAGGCCGGGTTGCGCCGGTAGGTGATGGTCTTGTCGTTGCTGCGGCGCTCGATCAGATACGGGCCGCTTGCGATCGGCGGCACGTTGGCAAGCTGGTCGAAGGGCGGGCGCGTCCCGTCTGGCCGCATGCCCCACTTCGGCGAGAACACCGGCAGGTCGCCCGCGATCAACGGCGCGTCGCGTTCGGGACGCCTGAAATCGAAGCGGATGGTCGACGGGTCGAGCACGGTTGCGCTCTTGATGACCTCAAACTGGGAATTGAAAAGCGGCGAGGCTTGCGTACTCGTTAGTATGTCGAACGAATATTTGACGTCGGCTGCCGTGATGTGGTCGCCATTGGAAAAGCGCGCCGCCGGATTGAGGTGGAAAGTCGCGGACGTGAGGTCCGCCTGCACCTGAACATCGTCTGCGATCAGCGGATATTCCGAGGCGGGTTCGTCCCAGCTACGCTGCATCAGCGTATCGAACATCAGGTTGAGAATGTCCGGGGCCGGCGCGCCGCGCAGCAGAAACGGATTGAGCGAATCGTAGCTTTGCAGTGCGTTGTAGTTGCCGATATTCAGGACGCCGCCGGCGGGCGCGTCCGGGTTCGCGTAGTCGAAATGGGTGAAGCCGGCAGGGTAGCGTGGCTCACCGAACTGGGCGATCGACGGTGCGGCGAATACCGGCAGCATTATCAGCAGCGTGAGCGCGGCGAGGACACGGCCTGGCATAGCTGGCAGTGAGGGCAAGCTCAGGAGCCGCAGGCGGGGAATGGCGGCAGGCGCGTCATGACGCGCTGGGATGACATGAGGCAACCTGAACGTCGCGAGCTTCATCGGCAGTCCACCTGGAACAGTGGACGCTATTGTACGAGAGCCGCGACTAAAAAGAATTGGCGTGCCGCGCCCGGGACGCAGAGCGGATCAGCGGGCAATGAACGTATTGCGCACGCGTTGCGATTGCCTGAGATATGGAATGATCAGAACCGCTGTCACAACGGCGATTACGAAGCCATCGCAAGGAATGGCGATGGCGATCGCAATCGCGTGGCTCATGTAGTCACCGACCAGCCACGCGATGGTACGCATTGCAACGATGGCAAGCAGCCACGCCTGCAGATGCACCGGAAAGCGCGCCGAGCGGCGCCACGCGAGCAACAGCAACCAGCCCGCGCCAGCCACGATGAACACGCCGGCCGCCACGTCCATGCCGACCATCGCGATCACGGTGCGATACCAGCCGTGCGTTTGCGGCCGGACAAATACAGCGAGAAGTTCCCATTCGAGCATCATCTTGAGCGGGTCGTGCAATTCGATGACGGTGGCGAGCACCATTGCCGCGAGCCCAGCAAGCGCCAGCAGCAGACAGCCGCCGAAGCCATTCGGTTGCCGTTCCGTTGTGTGTCCAAGCCTGTTCATGTTGTGCCGTGCCGCGCCGAAAATTGCCAATAGCCCCACACGGGGCCGGGCGATTGTACGGACGGAAAGCGAACGACCATCTCATTTTCACGGGGTGCGCACGGCTCGGAAGGTTCGGGGAAGTCCGCGAGCTTCACCCCCGAAAGGACAGCGCGTCAGCACGATCCGCCCCGCTCCGGTATGATCGGCTCGCCTGGAGATCGTCCATCCTGGTAGCCCATCAAACGCCCCCGCTTATGTCCACTTCCGATTCCGCCGCACCCGTCACCACTGACCGCTCGCTGCGGGCGCTGCTGCTTCTGCTCGCCGTCATCGCGGGCGTCTCCGTCGCGAACATCTATTACAACCAGCCGCTGCTCGACAATTTGCGCGAGTCGTTCCCGAAGAGCGCGTCGTGGGTCGGCGCCGTGCCGGCCGTGACACAGTTGGGCTACGCCGCCGGCATGCTATTTCTGGCGCCGCTCGGCGACCGCTTCGACCGGCGCTTGCTGATTCTTCTGCAGATCGCCGGCATCTGTGTGGCGCTGGTGATCGCCGCGAGCGCGCCGAGTCTCACCGTGCTGATCGGCGCCAGCCTCGCGATCGGCGTGCTCGCCACTATCGCGCAGCAGGCCGTGCCGTTCGCCGCCGAACTCGCGCCGCCCTCGGGCCGTGGTCATGCGGTCGGCACGGTAATGAGCGGGTTGTTGCTGGGGATCTTGCTGGCGCGAACCGCGGCGGGCTTTATCGCCGAGTATTTCGGCTGGCGCGCGGTGTTCGGCGCCTCCGTGGTGGCGCTGCTGGTGCTGGCCGTCGTCATCTGGCTGCGCCTGCCGAAAAGCCGGCCCACCTCGACGCTGCCCTACGGCAAGCTGATGGTGTCGATGTGGCATCTGATCGTCGAACACCCGGGCTTGCGCGAAGCTTCGCTTACCGGTGCGTGCATGTTCGCGGCCTTCAGCATCTTCTGGTCGGTGCTGGCGCTGCTGCTGGCAGGCGCGCCGTTCCATCTCGGACCGCAGGCCGCGGGGCTGTTCGGCATTGTCGGCGCGGCCGGAGCGCTCGCCGCACCGCTGGCCGGCAAGTTCTCGGACCGGCGCGGGCCGCGCACGATCATTTCGCTGTCGATCGGGCTGGTGGCCGTGTCGTTCGTGGTGTTCGGCCTGTCCGGCGCGAGCATCGCCGGGCTGGTAGTGGGCGTGATCATCCTCGATGTGGGCGTGCAGGCCGCGCAGATTTCCAACCAGTCGCGCATCTACGCGCTTTCGCCGGATGCCCGCAGCCGGGTGAATACGGTCTACATGGTGGCGTATTTCATCGGCGGCGCGGCGGGTTCGGCGGTGGGCGCCGTGGTCTGGTCGTCGTTCGGATGGATTGGCGTGAGCATCGCCGGTCTGGCGTTCGCCGGGCTCGGGGCGTGGAATCATGCGCGCCGGCCAGCACGGCCGGTGGCGGCTTCCTGAGCGCTGAGCCTGATCAACGCATCGGCGCGTAAGCAATGCCGGCCGCGTCAGGCGCCCGGCTGCTCTCCCTGGCTGCGCGTCTGCGCATAATCATGCAGCGCATCGATCACGCGATCGAACTCAAAGGATTTGTCGTAGAAATGGCGCACGCCGTATTGCAGGCAGCGCTCGCGGTAAGCCGGCAGCGCATGATTGGTCAGGACCGCCGCAAAGGTCCGCTCGATCAGACCCTCGCGCTGCAGGTAGGCCAGCACCGGCACCCCTGAGCCGTGCTTGAGTTGCAGGTCGATGATCACCGCGTCGAAGCTCTCGCCGTTCAACAGCGCGATCGCCTCGTCCGACGTATCCGCATAGGCCACGACATGTAGCACCCCGGACGCGTCGATCGCTTCGACAAGACTGCGGCGGATCAACGCCGAATCCTCGATCAGCAGCACCCGCAAAGGCGGCTGGCCGGCGTTGGGGGAAGTGGTCGAATCGCTGCTCATTGCTATGGGTCCGCACGGGGCTCCGCATCACTCGATCAGGCCGTTCTTGATCGCGTAGTAAGTCAGGTCGGCGTTGTTGGTCAGACGCATTTTCTCCAGCACCCGCGCCCGGTAGGTGCTCACCGTCTTCACCGATAAATGCAGCTCTTCTGCAATGTCGGTCGGAATCTGCCCGGCGGCAAGCTTGCAGAAGATCTGGAATTCCCGCTCCGACAGCGCCTCATGGGGGCGGCCGGCCGCCGGCTTGTCGAGATTGTCGGCGAGCGTGTCGGCCACCGCCTCCGACAAATAGCGATGCCCGCGCGCCACCGCACGGATCGCCCGCACGATTTCGTCGGGCTCGCAATCCTTGTTCAGGTAGCCGTTCGCGCCCGCGCGCAGCAGATTGATGGCGTACTGGCTCTCGGGATAGCCGGAGAGGATCAGCACGCCCTGCTCCGGGCGCACCTGCTTGATGATCCGCAAGGTGTCGATACCGTTCTTGTCGGGCATGGCGATATCGAGCAGTACGACGTCGAAGGCCTGCTCGCGCACGAGGCTGATGGTTTCGTCGCCGGTCGCGGCTTCCGCAGCCACGAACATATCCGGCTCGTCGGCGACGAACTGTCTGAAACCGCCCCGGACGATCGCGTGATCGTCGGCTATCAACACTCGAATCATCGGCTTCCTGTCAGTGCGGTGGAGAAACGCTGCACAGTCCACATTGTAATGACGTCCCGCCTCAAGCGAGGCGAAACGTCCGGGCAGGCCCTGCGCCCCTCGCTCACTCGCGGCCCTCGAGCAGGTCGGCCATGTCGTCGGCATGCTCTTCCTCGACGGCGAGGACTTCCTCGAAGATCCGGCGCGTGGTCACGTCGTTATCGCCGAGGTAGCGAATGATCTCGCGATAGGTGTCGATAGCGATCCGCTCGGCCACCAGGTTCTCGCGAATCATGTCGGTCAGGTTGGCGCCTTCCTTGTACTCGGAGTGTGAACGCGTCTGCAGACTCTCGGGGGCAAAGTCCGGCTCGCCGCCCAGTTGCACGATGCGCTCGGCAAACCTGTCGGCATGCTCCTGCTCCTCGCTGGCGTGCTCGGCGAATTCGGCCGCGACCGCTTCCGAGTTGATGCCCTTGGCCATGAAATGATGCCGTTTATAGCGCAGCGTGCAGACGATTTCGGTGGCGAGCGCGTCGTTCAGCAGCTTGAGCACGCTCTGGCGGTCGGCGCCGTAGGTCTGCGTCACCGGCCCATCGGACATATGCTTGCGGGCCTGTTCGCGGATTTTCTGCAGATCCATCACGAACGGATCGTGGGACTGGGTTGAGGTACTGGAAGACTTCGACATTGAGCTTCTCCTTGATCCGGTATGGGGGAACTGCACATCCCGCACGAAACGCGCCTGATGCGCCGGGGTTGGAAGCCGTGCCGCGACTACGTCCGGATTACGCCGAGCAGCAGCGTGACGACGAACACGACCAGAAAAATGTAGAACAGGATCTTGGCGATCTCGGCCGCGCCTGCCGCGATGCCGGTAAAGCCGAACACGGCGGCAATGATGGCGATGACGAAGAATACGACTGCGTAGTGAAGCATGGCGGCTCTCCTTCCTGAAGTGGCTGTTGTTGTTTCAGCATGATGGATTGCTCCTGAAACGCGGAGCGAAGTGACACAGTCATCCTAGTGATCTGGACGGCATACCGCATTCCGACTCACGCCGTTTTTCGTGTGAGAATCCGCCGACATTGCATTACAGGGGCTTTACGGGAGCGGGGCATGCGCCGTGCTGCGGGCCGGGTAACCCCACCCGCAATGCGCGCTGCTTCGGCAGTCAGACAGACAGGACAGCTGCCCCACCCGGCGCTGCGACCGCTACACTGGTGCCTCGGGAAAGGAGCGAGGCGTGCAAAAGGTGAAAATGGTGCGAATGGTGCAAAAGGTCCAAAACCTCGCCGCGGCGACGAGACTCAACGACTGGATGCGCAACCGCAGCTGGGCGATAGCGATGACGGTCGCGATCGTCATCACGGTGGGCGGCCTCGTGATTCTCGAGACCGCTCGCGAGCGCATCGCCGCCGAATACGAGAGCGCACTCGAAGCACGCGACGTCAGCGTGCAACTGAGCACGCTCGAAAGCCAGCTTGCGCGGCTAGGCGCCTACCAGAGCGGCTTTCTTCTGACGAAGCAGGCCGCCAGCGCGCAGGCCTATTGCACGACGGCGGCGCGCCTGCGGCAGACCGCCCAGCAACTGAACCTCTACTACCACCGTCGCGAAGCGGGCAGCGCGGGAACCGCGAGCTTCACCGAGATCGCGGCGCAGATCGACGCGCGCATTGGCGCCGGCGCCGCTGCAATGCAGCAGGCCGCGCCGCAACCGCTCGGACTCGCCGCCTGCGGCACCGCCAGCGACGCGGGTCTGGTGGACACGGCACTGGTCGACAGCACGCTTTCGCTGCTGCGCGACAACGAGGCGCGGCGCGCCCAGCATGCGCTCGACGCGAGCCGCGCCGATCAGCGCGTTTCAACCTTCGTGGCGGCTGGGCTGTCGGCGTTGAATATCGTCTTGTTCATCCTGCTGTTTCGCAACCTCGGCATCCAGATCGACCGCCAGGCGCGCGTGCAGCGGCAACTGATCACCCAGCAGGAAGAACTCGACCAGCTCGTCAACGAGCGCACCCGCCAGCTCGAAGCGCTGGGCTGGCATTTGCAGGCCGTCAGCGAAAACGAAAAGACGCAACTCGCGCGCGAGCTACACGACGAACTGGGCGCCATTCTCACGGCGAGCAAGATGGATGTCGCCTGGGCCAACCGCAAGCTGAAGGACAGCGAGCCGGCGATCTCCGAGAAGCTCACCCGGGCGCTTGCCAACCTCGATCAGGGCATTGCGCTCAAGCGCCGCATCATCGAAGACATGCGGCCCACCGTGCTGGCGAATTTCGGTCTGGTCACTGCGCTGCGCACGCTTGCCGACGAAGCGGCGCAACGCAACAACTGGGTGCTCGACCTGCAACTGCCCGCGGACGACATCCAGCTCGACGAGCAGACCGAGATCGCGCTGTTCCGGGTCGCGCAGGAGTCGCTGACCAATGCGGCGAAGTACGCCCGCGCGTCGCAAGTCTCGATCGGTCTGCAGGTAGAGGATGCGCAGGTCGCGCTGTCGATTGCCGATAACGGTGTGGGCATCATGCCCGCCGATCTGAAGCGCACTCACACGCATGGTTTGCTCGGCATGCGCCAGCGTGTGGCGGCGCACGGCGGCCACTTCGATATCCGCCGTGGCGTGCCGAACGGTACCGATATTCACGTGGTGATGCCCTGCGTCCGCGCGAGCGTGCCCGAGGCGCCGCCGGCCGGCACTTCGCCAGGCTCCGTCTAGCCCTGTCACGCAGAACCGCGCATGTAGGACTGCTCCGACACAAACAACGGAGCACACCTACAAGAAAATCGCGGGCGCGCTGACAGCGTCGCGACCGCTCATTTTTTAAGATGCAATCAGACCGGATCGGCTGGCGTGATGCCCGGTCGGACGCCAGGGAGGGTGCCGAAGTGGCGGCGCGTCCATCAATGCATTCTTCAAAAGGAGAACACTCATGACTCGACTCATCGCTTTGCTTCTCATTGCGGGGACTGCGGCACTCGCCGGCTGCAATACCATGGCAGGCGCCGGTCAGGACATTTCGAACGGCGGTCACGACCTGTCGAACGCTGCGGAACAAGCCAAGTAACACGGCTTGACGGCGCCCGAACGGCGCCGTCGGCATCGATTCAATCTCAGCTGCAAATCGGGCCCGGTGCGTTCGTGCGTCGGGCTCTTTTTTATGCGTGCTGCGCTGCTTCGGCCTCGTCAAAAAACAAAGCGGCGATCCACCCGTGATGGACCGCCGCCCCGCCCCTCCCTCCTATGCCCATTGTCGTCCCAGCGTATTGGACACTTATCGAGCCCTTTTCGAGCCTTGCTTGAGCGCCTATTGCCCCGTCAGCGAGTTGGTCAACTCCAGCGCCGGCTGGCTGGTGTTGCCGCCCTGCGCCACCAGCAAGTGAATCTGACCCGGCAGCAACTGGCTCAACGTGCCGGCGATCGGCACCGTCGTCACCAGCCAGTCGGCATTGTTAGCAAGACTAAATACCGCCGACTGGAAGATCGGCGTTTTGCTGCCCGCCGCCGTGGCGATCGCGATATAGGTGCCGCCTGACAGATAGAGCGAGTCCTGACCGCTTGCCGGCACCGCGTTGCTGAACGAGACGCCCGCCATCGTCGGGCTGACCGTGTTGATGTTGGTCCCCGAAGGCACGATATAGAGGTCGAGATTGGTTGCGTTCGCCGAGGCGTTGAACGCCCGCACCCGCGCGTCGCTCGAGAGCAGGCCCTTGTCGAACGGATCGTCGATCAGCCCGATACCCGGCGAAGTGAGTCCAGGCAAGGCGATGACGGTGTATTCATGACCGTTGGCGGTATCCGGGAAATTGCCGCTCGCGAGCGCCGTGGTCGTGCCGGTGTTGGCGTAGCCGACATTGGTCGATCCCGTGCCGATGTTGGTGAAGTTCGTCACGCCCAGATAGTTGACATTGGTTTGTCCTCCAGGCGCCGTCCCGTTGACGAGGAGGTCGTAGGCCGGAGCGCCAGGAACCGCGTTTTCGAAGTGGATTTCCGGATCAGTGATCCCAAGCGTTTTCGCCGCGTCACTGCCGCTGCCGCCGCACGCCGTCAAGACCGACGCAACGCCAATCATGGCCGCCATGGTTCGGATGAGCTTCATATAATCACCTATATCGATGTCGGGTCTCTGACCCATTAGTTGTATGAGCGCCCCACCCGCCGGATGCCGTGTTCGTTTTTCATTGGAACGGCTTCTAGCCAGGCGTCACGGGGACGCTCTCTCCTATCCCTGTTGCACATCGGTTCGGTTTCGATGCGCGTGATACGGACGCTCGCATTCAGCAATCGGTGTGCCGCATATGCCAGATCGTGCCTGGCACCGTCAAGACAGGCTTGATGCCCAACGAGTCAGGCGGATTAGAATTTTTCCTCGGAAGTCTGGCCCGGCCGGCAGTGTATCGTTCGGGCGCGTCCCACTTTTACAAGGCCCGTTGCATGCCTTACCGACTCTTACTCTCCGAACTCGACCTCGGCTTCACGACCCTGCGCAACCGCGTGGTCATGGGTTCGATGCATACGGGCATGGAAGACCGCTTCTGGAATTACCCGAAGCTCGCCGCGTATTTCCGTGAGCGCGCCAAGGGCGGCGCCGGCCTGATCATCACCGGCGGCATCTCGCCGAACCGGCAAGGCTGGCTGCTGCCGTTCGGCGGCACGCTCAATTCCGTGTTCGATCTGCGCAATCACCGCCTGGTCACGGATGCGGTACATGCGGAAGGCGGCAAGATCGCGCTGCAGATCCTCCACGCGGGACGCTATGGGTACCAACCGTTCGTAGTGTCCGCTTCGGCGCTCAAGTCGCCGATTTCGAAATTCAAGCCGCGTGCGTTGACGCTTGCAGGCATCGCCAGGACGGTGCGCGACTACGCCCGCTGCGCACGCCTCGCGCAACGCGCCGGCTACGACGGCATCGAAATCATGGGCAGCGAAGGCTATCTGCTCAACCAGTTTCTCTGCCCACGCACCAACCAGCGTAGCGACGCTTACGGCGGCAGCCTCGAGAACCGCCTGCGGCTTGCGCGCGAGATCGTCGAAAGCGTACGGGCCGTGTGCGGCGCGCGCTTTATCGTGGTGTACCGGCTCTCGCTGATCGACCTTGTGGAAGGCGGCAATACCTGGGACGAGACCGTGCAGGTCGCGCAAGCGCTGGAGGCGGCCGGCGTCACGATGTTCAACACCGGGATCGGCTGGCACGAGGCGCGCGTGCCGACCATCGTGACCTCGGTGCCACGTGCGGCCTTTGCACCGCTCAGTGCGCGCCTGAAGGCGGCCGTCAAGGTGCCGGTGATCGTCTCGAACCGCATCAACACGCCGGAGCTTGCCGAAGACCTGCTCGCCCAGGGCATGGGCGACCTGGTGTCGCTCGCGCGGCCGATGCTCGCCGATCCGGACTTCGTCGTGAAGACCGCTGAGGGACGCACGCACGAAATCAACACCTGTATCGCCTGCAATCAGGCCTGTCTCGATCACACGTTCCAGAACCGGCGGGCAAGCTGCCTCGTCAATCCGCGCGCGGGACGCGAGACCGAACTGGTGTACCGGTCGCTCGCGGGCAACCAGCCGCCGCGTTCGATCGCGGTCGTCGGTGCGGGTCCGGCGGGTTTGTCGGCGGCGACGGTGGCCGCCTCGCGCGGACATCGCGTCACGCTATTCGATGCAAGCGCAACCATCGGCGGGCAGTTCAATCTCGCCATGCGCGTGCCCGGCAAGGAAGAGTTCAGCGAAACGATCCGCTATTTTCAGAGCCAGTTGCAGCGGCATGGCGTCGAGGTGCGGCTCGCGACCCGTGTGGATGCGGCGTTGCTCGCCGCCGGCGGCTATGACGAGGTGATCCTCGCCACCGGCATCGTGCCGCGCCGCCCGGCGATTGCCGGCATCGAGCATGGCAATGTGCTGTCCTACGTCGACGTGCTGCGCGGCGCGCCGGTCGGCCGCAGTGTCGCGGTGATCGGTGCGGGCGGCATCGGCTTCGACGTCAGCGAGTTTCTGCTGCATCACGCGGGCGAACCGCTGCCGCAACCGCGCGACGCATGGCTAGACGAATGGGGCGTGGACCTGGCCGTGCGCGAGCGCGGCGGCCTGAAAGCGCCGCGGCCTGCGCAGCCGGTGCGCGACATCTGGCTGCTGCAGCGCAAGGCCGGCAAGCTCGGCGCGGGCCTCGGCAAGACCTCGGGATGGGTCCATCGGGCCACGCTGGCGCGTAACGGGGTGCGCATGCTCGACGGCGTGTCGTATCTGGAGATCAGCGAGCGCGGCCTGAAGATCGCGCGTGAAGGCGTCGAGCAGTGGCTGGAAGTGGAGACGATCGTGATCTGCGCTGGGCAGGATTCGTTGCGCGATCTACAACCGGCTGCCCCGCCCGCCAACGGCCCGCGCTATCACGTGATCGGCGGCGCAGCGCTCGCCAGTGAGCTGGATGCGAAGCGCGCGATTCGCGAAGGCGCGGAACTGGCGGCGCGGTTGTAGCGAGGGCGCGCGCGGGATAGCCGCGCGCGTGCGGCAACGTACGGCTGCCGTGGGAGCGGCTCATCAGCAGCGGGCTGTCACACCCCTGGTGCGCCGCTCACGCCAGCCCGCGGCGCCGGTAATCGAACCAGAACGACAAGCCAACGCTCGCGAGAATCACCACGGTCGCAATCACCGTCGCGCTCGTCACCGGCTCGCCGAGCAGCAACGCGCCGAGCGCGACCGCCACCACCGGGTTCACGTACATGCAACTGCTGGCAATGATCGGGCTGGTATGACGGATCAGATACCCGTACGCGACATACGCGGCCATGGTGCCGACCAGCATCAGGTAGAGGAACGCCAGCACCGGCAGGAAGTGCACCTCGGCCATGCGCTCGCCGGAGACCCAGGCGACGACCGTCGACATCGCGCCGCCCAGGCCGATCTGCAGCGCGGTGGACAGGAACAGGTCCGAGGGCAGCTTCAGACGCCCGGCCAGATGAGCGCCGCCGGCCCAGAAGAGCGCTCCGCATAGGATGGCGAGACTGCCGCCGGCCGAACCCGACGAGCCGCCGCCGTGACGCAGGATCGCAATGCCGACGAGGCCGAGGCCCACGGCAAACCATTCGCCCCGCCCTATCTTGCGTCCCGCGAACGCGGCGATGACGGTCGCGAACAGCGGCACGGTGGCGACCATCACGGCAGCCGTGCCGGTGCCGACCGTGCGCATCCCGTAAGCCAGCATCCCGCTCGACAACCCGACCAGCATCGTGCCGACCAACCCGGCGTTGCGGACCTCGGACGCGCTCGGCCAGACCGGATTGCGGCGCGCGGCGAAGACGAACAGGCCGATCCCCGCAAACAGGTTGCGCAAGCCGGACAGCAGCAGCGGCGGAAACGAGCCGAGCGCGACGTGCACGGCCAGATAGGTGGAGCCCCAGACGAGGTAGACGACGGCGAGCGCGAGTGCGATCCGGCCGTTACGGGACTGGGGAAGGCGCAGCGGAAAACGCTCAGGAAGCGACAGCGGCATGCCTTCAGCCCACCCGTGCCGTTCGAGGCGCTGCGCCTGCGCTCATGACCCGAAGGCCGGATGGCGGGCGCCGCATCGCGAATGCGGCCTGACAGGCAAGGCTGGAAGACATGGTGGTCGAGCAGGGAGAAGGACGTGGGAAGCAAACCTGGCCGGTCAAGGCGGCCGGGCCGTCACGATACGCTGTGCTCCCCGCGCCGCCTGAAGGCAGCGGGCGTTCGCTCCAAAACCGGCGAACACCCCGGCGCGCCGACCGTTCGGCGCACCCGCAGCATTATGCAGGAACACCGTTGGACGTAAATGAAAGATTCGTAAGTTGTGTATCCGCAACACGGTCGGGCCAGAGCCATGCCCCAGCCCGACCTTGCCAGACGGCACGGGTCAGGCGAACCCGCCGCAGTGGCTTCAGTTGGCCATCGCACCCGAGGCTTCGTGCTTCATGCCCATTGCATCGCCGCCCTTCTTCATCTTGTCCTTGGACATGGCGTCTTTCGACATCGTGTCCTTCGACATCGCATCTTTCGACATGCTGTCCTTCTTCATGGTGTCGTGCGACATCGCATCGTTCGACATGGCGCCGCTCGCCTGGGCGAAGGCAGCCGTGCCGCTCGTCAGAAAGGCGACGGCCAGTGCTGCGATTGCGTACTTCTTCATGGGATTGCTCCGTTTGTTGTGGGTCAATAGTGCCGGTCATGCCGGCGTGTTTCCGAAGCTTCTGCCGCTCGCGGGTCGGGCCCAACCCGCGCGCGTCAGGAGCCTCCGAACCAGTTGTAGCCCTGGTCGACCCAATAGCCGCCAGGGTAGGTGTTGGTGACGAACATCTCGACGATGTGCTTCGGATTCTTGTAGCCGAGCTTGGTCGGCATGCGCAGCTTCATCGGGAAGCCGTATTTCGGCGGCAACTGCTGGCCGTCGTATTCGAACGTGAGGAGCGTCTGCGGATGCAGGGCGGTCGCCATGTCGATGCTTTCGTAGTACTCGTCGGCGCATTTGAAGCCGACGTACTTCGCGCTCGTGTCGGCGCCCACGCGCCGCAGGAAATCGGCGAACGGCGTGCCGCCCCAGCGGCCAATCGCGCTCCATCCCTCCACGCAGATATGCCGCGTAATCTGCTCGGCATGCGGCAGCGCATACAGTTCGGGCAGACTCCACGTACGCTGGCCGGTGACGAGGCCGCTGAGTTTCAGGCGGTAGTCCGAAGCATCGACCTCGGGCACCGAGTCGACGCCATAAAACGCGTTGAAGGGAAACGGCCGCGTGATCTGCGCTTCGGTGTAAGTGGGCGCCAGTTGCTTCGGATCGAAGATGAACGCCTGGGCGCTGTCGTTCAGACGCGAGACGGCACTCAGAAACGTATTCACCGATTTGTCGTCCGTGAGCGAGCAACCGGTCAGCATCGACAGGCCGCCGAGCGTAAGCAACTGCTTGCCGAACAGGCGCCGCGACGGCAAGGCGAGTTCGCGGCGCGCGTCGATCAGGATCGATTCGCGGTCGAGCTTGCTCGCGAGGATGCGGCGCGCCGGTTTCTTGTCTGGTGTGGTCATAGTGATCTCCTTAGCGGCCGCGCAGCATCGCGAGCAGCGAGCGCGGGACGAGCGCCACCATCGCCAGATGCACGACGATGAAAGCCGCCATCAGCGACATGGCGCAAAAGTGCACGACGCGTGCGTTGTCATAGCCGCCCATCAGTTCGCGCAGCAGCGGAAACTGCACCGACTTCCAGATCGCGAGGCCCGAGAGCACCAGCACGATCAGGTCGCACACCACGAACACGTAGGCGAATCTCTGCACCGCGTTGTAGACCCGCAGATCGGCGTGCGAGAGCTTGCCGGTCAGCGCGGCGATGAAGTCGTGCAGGATGGCGCGCGGCGAGAGCGGCAGGAACTTGCGGAAAAAACGCCCGCTAAAGAGGTTGAGCGCGAGGTACACGAGGCCGTTGAAGACCAGCAACCACATCGCCGCAAAGTGCCATTGCAGCGCGCCGCCGAGCCAGCCGCCGAGCGTGAGCGAAGGTGGAAACATGAAGCCCTTGAAAACCGGCGACGCGTCGTAGATGCGCCAGCCGGAGAGCATCATCAGGATCGCCGCGAGCGCGTTGAGCCAATGGGTGACACGCACCCAGACCGGGTGAATCGTGCCGCTGCGCGGCGTAGCGGGCGGCGCCGTGTCGGTTAGCGTGTGAGGGGTTGCCATGTGAGTCTCCCAAAGTGGCTGGCGGCCTGTTTCAATGACAGGCTGCCAGTTCAGCCACCTGCAATACCTCGCCGGTGGCGGCGTTTTCGACAAAGGCCACGACGCCGAACTTGCCGGGCTGCGCGTTGGCGTCCGCCGCCTCGGCAGCGTCAAGCGCGATATCGCGGTGAATCTGTGCGCTGCCGGCCGCGAGCGGCACGGGGCCAATCCATTGCCGCACCACGCGCTCATGATGGAGCGTAGCACCGCTGTTTTCGCCGGCGCGCACCTGCGAAGTCAGCGCGTTTTCGTAAACCGCCACATAAGCGTTCAACGGCTCGCTGATCACAGCCTTCGCGGTAAAGCGCGCATCGACGTTAAAGCCGGTGCTGCCTTGAGCGGGCGCGGCCAGTGCCAGCGCGATATCGGCCTGGGCCGGCTCGGCGGTCACCTTATGGATGCGCTCTTCAAAGCTCTCGGGTTGCGACCAGCCGCGCAATTCGCGACCCGATACGAAGACTTCCGGCGTGTAGATGGTGTGAGCGCCGGCGAGATCGGTCAGGCTCTGCTGACGCTCTGTGAAACGGTGCTGCGAAAAGCGGTCGGTCCAGCCGAGGCTGTTCCAGTAGTCCACATGCAAGGCGAGCGGCACGATGCTCTGCGACGTACCACTGTCTTTCCACTGGCTCAGCCACCGGTCTGCGGGCGGACAGCTATTGCAGCCCTCGCTGCTGTAGAGCTCCACCAGAGCGACGCGGTGGGCCGGGCTGTGGGCCGTGCACATCGACGCGGCCGCCTGAGCGGCGCCGCTCGTGGCGAGCGCGGCGAGCAGCGCGACTGCGCGCACGAAACGCGAGTCGGCAAAGCGGCGGGTGACGGGATGCATGACAGGCTCCATGAGGAAATCTGCACGTTTGTCGAACTGCGCCATCGGTTATGACAGCGGTTTCGAAAATATTTTTCCGGCAAGCGCAGGACGGACCAGGCTGGGTTGCCGAACTCGTCTTTGATACGATCGACGCCGACAAAGACAATGGTTATGGCCTTCCCGTTCGGAATACACACTGCGCACATGTCCTTGCCCACCCCGACGCTGCATACCGTTCGCCTGCTACTGCGCCCTTTCACGCAAGCCGACACGGACGCCATCTTCGCGCTGCACAGTAGCCCACGCGTGTTGCGCTACTGGGATCCCGGTTATCGCAGCGCGAGGATGGGCTACTGCCTCGATGACGCGGCATGGGGCCAAGGCTTCGCCACCGAAGCCGCAGGTGCTGTGTTGCAGTGGGCCTTCTACACGCTGGACCTGAACCGCGTCCAGGCCGAGGCCGACACGCGCAACACGGCATCGGGCCGGGTGCTGGAGAAGCTCCGGTTTGTCCGCGAAGGTACGCTGCGCGAAGATTGCATTGTGGATGGCGAGGTGTCGGATTCCTGGGTGTATGGGCTTCTCAGGCGGGAATGGAAGCCGTTGCAGCCCGGGTCGGCGGCAGGCTGAAACGGTGGCAAGTGCGATCTCACAGGAATCTCCCCAGTTCTCAGTGGCTACCCATGAGCCGGCTGGCGGGTAAGTGTGGGGCCTAACCCCTCGCCTCGAACCGACCCACTTCGACCTGCGTCAAAAAGCGTCGCCCCGGATTGTCGAGCGTCTCACCGTGCGCGTGCTACTATCAATGATCCTCTTGTGCCGCTTCGTTCGGCATTTATTTTTACGATAACTCCCGGCTTCCTGATGCGTACTGCATGCTACCGTGCCCTGTCCCGACTGCGCCTTCGCGGCGCGGCTGGATATGCGCGCGCCACAGCCTTGCGCGAAGCCATCCCCCACCGCCAGCCCACGCTCCCGCTCTGCGCCGCCCGGCGTCCGACCTGAACGATTCTCCGCACCGGAGCCCGTCAGCCGGGCTCCGGGCCGATCTCATCCGCAAGCAGTACCTTTTTATGCAGATCGAAATGGAGAACCGTCATGAAGAAGACGAAAACCTGTTACCTCACCGAACTCGACGTCGCCCGTCTCGAGAAACACGCATCCATGCCGGGCGCCGACGCCCGCATGCAAGACATGCTCGATGAGCTATTGATGCGCGCCGTCACCGTGGAGGCGCGCGACATCCCCGCCAACGTCGTCACGATGAATTCGCGCGCCACGCTCGCCGACGAAGCGACCGGCGAGCAAATGACCTGGACGGTCGTCTACCCGCCGAACGCGGATGTCGGCAGCGGCCGGCTGAACGTGTTTTCCCCCGCGGGTCTCGCGCTGCTAGGCGCGAAACGCGGCGAACGGATCCGCTTCACCCCGCCGAGCGGCGCGGAGAAAACGCTGAAAATCGAGCAGATCCTGTTTCAGCCGGAAGCCGCCGACGATTTCACGCTCTAAGCGCGGCTACCTTTCATGCTGCGGCGCATCACTGCGCGCCGCCCAATAGAGATAAGCCTGATGGCCTGTAAGGCGGCCACTCATGGCGTGCCGCCCATTTCGAGACCGGTTGCCAAGCACCGGTCGGCCGGTGTATCGTTTGGCCTGCTAACGCGGGGGTCCTGCGTCGCACGGAGGTAGGAGGTCTGTGCTGCGTGGGTGAGAAATACCCTTTGAACCTGATCTGGATAATGCCAGCGCAGGGAAGCGTACGGAATTCGCCGCCGCTCTACCGCTTCATCCTCTAGCGAATTCCGACTACTTCCGTCTCGTCTCCTGCTTAGCCGCCCCACATAGCTTTGCATGGGACCCGAGTAAGGTGCTAACGCGCCAACTCGGGTCGACACAGGAGAAATAGATGAACGCCAACCCGAAGTTTCTTTCCGCCGACGCTCACGTCGATGCGGCCGCTGTCGCGCCGCTGCCGAATTCCCGCAAGATCTACGTCACCGGATCGCGCTCTGATATCCGCGTGCCGATGCGTGAAATCACCCAGTCGGACACACCGGACAGCTTCGGCGGCGAGAAGAACCCGCCGGTCTTTGTCTACGATACGTCGGGTCCCTATTCCGATCCGGAAGCGACGATCGACATCCGTGCCGGTCTGCCGGCGCTGCGTCAGCGCTGGATCGAAGAGCGCGGCGACACCGAGGCGCTGACCGGCCTCTCCAGCGACTTCAGCCGCGAGCGCGCCGCCGATACGGCCACCGCCGAGCTACGCTTCCAGGGCCTGCACCGCACGCCGCGCCGCGCCGTCGCCGGCAAGAACGTCTCGCAGATGCACTACGCCCGCAAAGGCATCATCACGCCGGAGATGGAGTACATCGCGATTCGCGAAAACCAGCAGCGCGCGGCGTATCTGGAAACGCTCAAGACGAGCGGCCCGAACGGCGAAAAGCTCGCTGCGATGATGGGCCGCCAGCATCCGGGCCAGGCTTTCGGCGCAAGCGCATTCGGTCCGAACGGCCTGACGGAAATCACGCCGGAATTCGTGCGTGAAGAAGTGGCGCGCGGCCGCGCAATCATCCCGAACAACATCAATCACCCGGAAAGCGAGCCGATGATCATCGGCCGTAACTTCCTCGTGAAGGTCAACGCGAACATCGGCAACTCGGCCGTGACCTCGTCGATCGGCGAAGAAGTCGACAAGATGACCTGGGCGATCCGCTGGGGCGGCGACACGGTGATGGATCTCTCCACCGGCAAGCACATCCACGAAACGCGCGAATGGATCATCCGCAATTCGCCGGTGCCGATCGGCACGGTGCCGATCTATCAGGCGCTCGAAAAGGTCAACGGCAAGGCCGAAGACCTGACCTGGGAAATCTTCCGCGACACGCTGATCGAACAGGCCGAGCAAGGCGTCGACTACTTCACGATCCACGCCGGCGTGCGTCTGCAGTACGTGCCGCTGACGGCCAAGCGCATGACGGGTATCGTCTCGCGCGGCGGCTCGATCATGGCGAAGTGGTGTCTGGCTCACCACAAGGAAAGCTTCCTGTACGAGCACTTCGAAGACATCTGCGAAATCATGAAGGCCTATGACGTGGCCTTCTCGCTCGGCGACGGCCTGCGTCCTGGCTCGATCTACGATGCCAACGACGAAGCGCAACTGGGCGAACTGAAGACGCTCGGCGAACTCACGCAGATCGCGTGGAAGCACGACGTGCAGACGATGATCGAAGGCCCGGGCCACGTGCCGATGCAGCTCATCAAGGAAAACATGGACCTGCAACTGGAATGGTGTGACGAAGCACCGTTCTACACGCTCGGACCGTTGACCACCGACATTGCCCCTGGCTACGACCACATCACGTCGGGCATCGGCGCTGCCATGATCGGCTGGTTCGGCACGGCGATGCTCTGCTACGTGACGCCGAAGGAACACCTGGGTCTGCCGAACAAGGACGACGTCAAGACCGGCATCATCACGTACAAGCTGGCAGCCCACGCAGCGGATCTGGCGAAGGGCCATCCGGGCGCGCAGGTGCGCGACAACGCGCTGTCGAAGGCACGCTTCGAATTCCGTTGGGAAGACCAGTTCAATCTCGGTCTCGACCCGGACAAGGCGCGTGAATTCCACGACGAAACGCTGCCGAAGGACTCGGCCAAAGTCGCGCATTTCTGCTCGATGTGCGGCCCGCACTTCTGCTCGATGAAGATCACCCAGGACGTGCGCGAGTTCGCGGCACAGCAAGGTGTCTCCGACGACGAAGCCTTGAAGAAAGGCATGGAAGTGAAGTCGATCGAGTTCATGAAGAAGGGCGCTGAGATTTATCAGCGTCAGTAAGGCCAGCCAGGCGGCGCTCGCAAGAACGCGCCGCCCGCTTGTCATGCATGAGAGAGCCCGCCACCGGCGGGCTCTCTCATTTGCGCAGACTGCTCGCCGGCGCCGTCATCACAAGCCGGATAGCCGCTTCCATCTCTGAAACAAGCGGTAACGAGATTGCAACCTGAGGCAAGCCGCGACGGCGTAAGCTGAGCGGATGATGCCGTTTTTTAGAATCATCAACACCAACCGCCGCGGCATCGAGAAGCATCAGGAGCGTGCCATGATTTCCCTTTCCGCCACCACCCGCCTCGCCGCCGCGGCTATGGTGCTTGCCTTGTCCGGCTGCTATTACCCCTACGGCTACTATCCCTACGGCGCGAACGGCTATTACGCAACCGTACCCGCTTCGTCGACCCAGGCGGCCGTGCCGGTGACAGCGAACGGCGAGCCGGTCGGCGCACTGAGCCAGCATGGCCCGATCCCCGCCCCGCCGCCGCCCTCGGTCACAACCTCCGGTTCGTATAGCGTGCCGTCCATGTCGAGCGCGGCGCCCGTGGCGACCCAGCAGGTCTACGTGCCGGCTCCGGCGCCCGCGCCGGTCTATCCCGCTTACTATCCTTATCCCGCCTATCCGGCTTACCCTGCCTATTATGGGTACGGCTACCCCGCTTATTGGGGCCCATCGGTTTCGATCGGCTTCGGCGGCTATTGGGGTGGCGGTTGCTGCTGGGGCGGCGGACATTGGGGCGGCGGCTGGGGTGGCGGTTGGCACGGCCACTACCACTAAGACAGCTACGCCAACCAGGCCAACTAACAAGCCAGACCAAGCGCGCCGGGCAGCGGCTCACGTGAATACGTTGCCCGGCGCTGCATCACCGCCTCACCGCATCACCATCTAATCGCTTCACCGCCTCATCGCTCCACTCCCCCATTGCGCTACCGCCCCCTCATACCTCCGAGTAAACGCAGCGCCATCCATTCGTGACGTGCTCGTCATTTCCCGGCCACCGCCAAGCCATCGTCGCGCCACCTGCACCATTCGCTGCCAGCCCGCCCGTAGTTTCCCGTCTTGACTGCGCCAGCCCGAGTTCTATGCTGGAACTGCCGCACGCACTATCTGTTTAAATACGCGATTCCGGTGCTGTACCCACACGCAGCCATACCGTCATCCGTCCTGCTCCATCCGACGCGTCATCTCACGCGCAGTCCGTCGCGTCGACTCGAACAACAACGAAGGAGACGTGATGTTTCACCAACTGTTGACCCCTATCGGCAATTCGCTATTGCCGTCGTTCCTCGTCGCCGCGCTGCCGATCCTGGTGGTGCTGGTGCTGCTCGGCTGGGCCCGGCGCCCGGCATGGCAAGCGTCGCTCGCCGGTCTGATCGTCGGGTTGCTGGTGGCGATCTTCGGCTGGCAGTTTCCCGTCGGCCTCGCGCTCAATACGGTCGTCGCCGGCGCGGTGTTCGCGCTGTGGCCGATCATGTGGATCGTCGTCGCGGCGATCCTGCTCTACAACATCGCGCAACGCTCGGGCCGCTTCGCCGCGTTTCGCATGTGGATGATCGACAACCTGCCGAACGACCGGCGCATCGTGCTGGTGGTGATCGGCTTCTCGTTCGGCGCGCTGCTCGAAGGCATCTCCGGCTTCGGCACCCCGGTGGCGATCACCAGCTCGCTGCTGATCCTGCTCGGCTTCCCGACGCTCGAAGCCCTCACCTTCACGCTCATCTTCGATACCGCACCGGTCGCCTTCGGCGCGCTCGGCGTGCCGATCACGGTGCTCGCCGCGGTCACCCACCTGCCCGCCGACAGCCTCGCCAAGATGGTCGGCCGGCAGTTGCCGTTCTTCGCGTTCCTGCTGCCGTTCTATGTGATCGCCGTGTATGCCGGCTTTCGCAACATGCTGCGGATCTGGCCGGTGCTGCTGGTCGCGGGCGGCAGCTTCGCCGTGACACAGTTCGTCGTCTCCAACTACGTGAGCTACAGCCTGACCGACGTGCTCTCGTCGCTGGTCTCGCTGATCGTGACGGTCTCGTTCCTGAGGTTCTGGAAGCCCGCAGCCGATCCAAAGTTCGCGGTCAACATCGACCGTATCGGCGAGGTTCGCGGCAAGATCAGCGGCGCTCAGGGCTGGTATCCGTGGATCATCGTGTCGGTAGTCGTGATCATCTGGACGATCGCCAAGGTCTTCACGATCGGCGACATCAAGGTGCCCTGGCCGGGCCTGAACAAGGCGGTCTTCATCACGCTGTACCACACGCCGTATGCCGCCGTCTGGGACTTCCAGCCGCTCGCCACCGGCACCGCAATCCTCGTCGCGGCGATCATCACGGCGCTGCTGGTGCGGCTATCGCTGGCCGAATTCGGCCGCGCCATCGTCGATACCTGGGTGCAGACGCGCATCGCCATCCTGACCGTGGCGACCATCGTTGCGCTCGCCTACCTGATGAACTACTCGGGACTCACCTATACGCTCGGCCTCGGTGTGGCATCGGTTGGCGCGTTCTTCCCGCTGGTGTCGGCGTTCCTCGGCTGGGTGGCGGTGTTCCTGTCGGGCAGCGACACCTCCGGCAATGCCCTGTTCGGCAACCTGCAGGTGGTGGCCGCCAATCAGCTCAATCTCAATCCGATCCTGATGGCCGCCACCAATTCGTCAGGCGGGGTGATGGGCAAGATGATCTCGCCGCAGAACATCTCCACCGGCGTGGCGACCACCGATCTCAAAGGCAAGGAAGGCGTGGTGTTCGCAAAGACCTTCAAGCACTCGGTGATTCTGACGATCGTGCTCGGCATCATCGTGTGGTTGCAGCAGAACTACCTGCAAGGCATGATCCCGCATTGACCGCACGCGGCTCGATGTGAGCAAAACAGGCACGCTCGCGGGCGTGCCTTTTTTGTTGCTTCTTACGCACGGCCGCCGTCGCGCTGCCAGCCGGCGCTTCTGTCAATTTTTCTCACATATCCGTGAGAATTGCTCGTTTTACGCCAAGCCTCGCGACGCTTACGCTTAGCCCTACAGGACAAGGTTCGGCAAGAATATCTTGCTGTTTCATTCCAGCCTGAAACATCCGCAAACTCGCGCTGTTACCATCGATTCGCGTCTCGACTCAACTGCGCGAGACGCGCCTTCCATGAATACCAAAAACCTGCTTCAACTCCTGATTCTCGCGGCCCTATGGGGTGCGTCGTTTCTGTTCATCCGGGTCGGTGTGACCGACCTCGGCGTGGCGCCGCTGATGGCGTTGCGCGTGGGGATCGGCGCGCTGTTTCTGGTTTTCCTGCTGGTGGCACGGCGCCCCGTGCGCCAATCGGTGGCCACGATACGCGAGCGCGCGTGGCCCCTGCTGGTGGTCGGCATCCTGAATTCGGCCGCGCCGTTTTGCCTGTTCGCATACGCAGAATTGACGCTGTCGGCAGGTGTGACTTCGGTGATCAACGCCAGCACGCCGCTATGGGGTGCGCTGGTGGCGTTCCTCTGGCTCAGGGACCGGCTGAGCGCGCTGCGCAGCGCAGGCCTCGCGGTCGGCTTCCTCGGCGTGTTGATGCTGGTCTGGGATCAGATCGCCACGCCCCACGGCGGCGGCGCTACGGCGCTGACCACCGCGCTGGCCGCGGCAGCCGCACTCGGTGCAACGCTGCTGTACGGCATCGCTGCCAACTACACCAAGCGCTATCTGACTGGCGTCGATCCGCTTACCGTCGCCGCCGGCACCATGAGCGGCGCCACCCTCGTGATGCTGCCGCTCGCCGTGATCTACTGGCCGGCCACGCCGGTCTCGCTGCACGCGTGGGGCGCGGTCATTGCGCTCGGCGTCGCCTGCACCGGGCTCGCCTATATGCTGTACTTCAATCTGGTGGCAGCCATCGGTCCCGCGCGCACGATCACCGTCACCTTCGTGATTCCGATCTTCGGCATCCTGTGGGGCGCGCTGTTCCTCAGCGAAAGCGTCTCGCCGGGAATGCTCGAAGGCTGCTTCGTGATCCTGATCGGCACCGCGCTCGCGACCGGCGCCATCAAACGCGTCCCGTGGCTCGGGCCGCGCCGCCCGAGCGGCGCGGACACCTGAGCAAGGGCTGACAAAACCACCCGCGCAAAAAAATAGCCCGCGCTCCATCGGGGCGCGGGCGAAACCGTCGCCCTACGAGGATAGGCGACGGGGCCACCGAGGCCGCGCGCCACGCGCGCGGGCCGTCATCGGGCAACGCGCCGGTTCGTCGCCGGCGCGCAATCAACGTGTTTCGAAGTGGGTCGGCGCCATGCGCAGCAGTCGCAACCGAGGCTGCCGCGCGGCCATCCGGCCCATGAGGTAGATAAAAGCAGCTTGCGTGCCAGGCTGAAATGCCGTTGACACGCAATCGCAAGCCATTGATTTTTTTATTTATTTTTTCTCTGGCGTGGGAAAGGGAGAGGGTTTTTGCGGCGCGTTACGGCGTAACGTCACGTTACGTGCTTCGAGAGCGCCGCACCACACACCAGCGCGAGAACGAGCAGGCTGGCAGCCCACATCCAGTAGGGAATCACGTCGAACATGGCAGGTCTCCTTGGTCTTGGTGCGGCCAGAGAAGCAAGCTCCATGCTCAGTGCGGGGATTCATTAGAGGACGTCTCAAGTCCACTCGCGCAAAGACAGCGGCGATAAAAAAGCCCGCCTGGAAACCATCCCAGGCGGGCTTTTGAGCGAAGCGCGGTGGATCAGCGCAACTGATCGACCACGAGACTCATGATTTCCTTGGCCGGCCTCGACGAGTCGACGTTGCCCTTGTCGTCGACCACCGCCACGCGGGTCTGGTCAGGGGTGACCGCGCGCACGTTCACGAGGTACTGCTTGGCGACCTTCTCGGTCTTGCCGTGGAACACCTGGCTCCAGAAGCCCTGCTCAGCCGCCGTCAGGTCTTTCGGATCCACGTAGCGCACGGAATACAGGCCACGGGCGCGGTCGCGATTGTCTACCGTGAAGTTGCTGCGATCCAGCGCGATGCCCACACGCACCCAGGCACGGTCATACGGCTCGCCGAGCGTGAGTTCGGTTGACGTGTATTGCGCCGAGGTGTTGCCCGCGTCCTGGTCCGGCATAGGCGGCTGCGCCGGTTGCTGCGCCGCCAAGGCGACGTTTTGCGCCGCCGCTTTGGCCGCAGCCGAGTTCGCGCCTGCCGCTGCGGCAGCCGGCGCCATCTGCGTGCCGGCCGGCGACAGAGCCGCGCTCTGCGCGTCGCCTGCGGTGGCACGCGCATCGGCCTGTGCCAGCGAGGCCATCAGACGCTTCAGGTATTCGGTTTCCAGACCCGGATCGTTCGGCTTGGGCTGCCACGTAGTCGACTCGTTGTTGGCGCCGCTCAGGGCTTCCTGCATGCCCTTCTGGCTGACAAACACGTAGGTACCGCCGCTCGGCGCGGTTTCGAGACGGGTACGGTACTTGTTGCGCTCGGAGGCGACATACGTGTTGCCCATGGCCTTCGACAGCGTGTTGCGGATCAGGCCGTCGTTGATCTGCGCATGGGTTTCGTTCCAGTCGGTCTCCATCACGCCCTTGTCGCGCTGGTCGACCACCAGCAGGAAGCCCTGTTCCTGCCAGAAACGGCGGATCTGCGGCCAGACCTGATCGGGCGTCTTGCCGTCGATCACCAGCCAGCTTTCCGTGCCGTCACGCTGGATATGCATGCCCTTAACCTGCGGCAGCACGCTCAGGTCGGAGACCGGCGCCTGGTCCTGCACCTGCTTGAGCGTGGACAACGAGGTCTCGCCGCCCTGCGGCGGTAGCGAGCGCTGATCGGACGTCTCATCGATCATGTTCGGCGGCACAGCCAGCGACACCTGCTTCGATCTGGAATCGCTCTTGTAGTCAATCTGGGTCGGCGACGAGGTACCGCAGCCGGCGACCAGCCCGCCTGCCATCAGCAATACTGCAAACCGCTTGGTAAGACGAAGATCAGTCATGTTCAGGGAATCCTTCCGCTACGCCACGGCAAGTTTCCGTGGATCAACCCGTGATTTTACCGGTCCCGGACGAACCTGTGCAAAAAGCCGGTATGGCCCCCGCTGGAGGGGCTCGTAAAGGCGGTTTTCCGGCGTGTTTCGACCACCCGCCAAGCCGTTGCTCGCTGCATCGAAACGGCCCTTTCGCCACACACAAAAATCGCGCAACCGGCACACCTCAACGGCCCTCATGGCACGCGCAATTTAACAATTGGCAACATTCCTCACACCAATGTCGGACAATCCTGTCAGATACGCTATCTCATTGTTTTTTCGCGCAATTCAAAGATAGCACGATCATTCTTTTTGAGATTTCAGACCACCACGTTCGGCCTTGTCAGCGTTGCTCAAAAAACCTCGGTGATATCTTGAATTCACAGTTTTAAAAAATGAAGAGGTCAGCCATGCGGGTATCGAGGATCGTCCCGAAATCGTTCAACATCAGTGCCGCACGGGCGGCGGCGCTTTCCATCTTGCTTCCCATGACCTGCGCTCACGCGGCGCTCGGCGGTGCCATCGACACCGGCTCGAGCGGATCCGCGGGCGCGCCGGTTACGCTGCTGAACGGCGTCGTGGTGATGCGCACGAGCGTCGACGCGGGCGGCACGACCATCAACGAATACGCCTCGAACACCGGCGAAATCTTCGCCTACACCTGGCAAGGCCCGACCATGCCCGACCTGCCGGCCCTGCTGGGCGCCTACGACGCCTCCTACGTGGCGGGCAACGCCGTGGAGCGCGCAAGCTCGAGCGATCTGCACGACTCGCGTGTGGTTCAGCCCGATGTGGTCGTGGAATCGGGCGGCCAGATGCGCAGTTACGTTGGGCGCGCCTGGCTGCCCGGCGCGCTGCCCGCCGGTGTGACGCCTGACCAACTGCCTTGAAGGAGCACGCTCATGCCGACCCGCTCCGGATTCCTCTCTGTGTTCCTGTTTCTCATCGGCAGCGCACTATGCGGCGCCCTCGCCGCCTGCGGCGGCGGTGGTGGCGGTGGCGCCAACAGCACCGCCACCGGCGCGGCAGCCGCACCGGCCACCGCCAGTGCGCCGCTTGCCGCCACCCCGCCTGGCAGCGCCGCCAGCACTCCAGCGGCGATCCCCCAATCCACCACACCGAACGTGCAGCCGATCGCCGTGAGCGCAGCGCCCGGCTTGACCCGCAATATGCTCACGACCAGCGTCACGATCTGCGTGCCCGGCACCAGTAACTGCGCGACCGTCAACAACGTGCAGGTCGACACCGGTTCGCAGGGGCTGCGCATTCTTGCCTCGGCGCTGCCGTCCACGCTACAACTGCCGGCGCTGCAGGCGGGCGGCGGCAACGCCGGCGAGTGCGCGATATTTGGCGGCGGCTACACCTGGGGCGCGGTGCGCAGCGCAGACGTGCAGATGGCTGGACAACTGGCTGCCGCGCTGCCGGTCCAGGTGATCGCCGATCCTACGGTGCCGAGCGTGCCGTCCGACTGCAGCGGCACCGGCCTTGCCATGCAAAGCTCCACCAGCTTGCGCAGCAATGGCATCCTCGGCGTCGGACTGTTTGCCGCGGATTGCGGCGGCACCTGCGCGAATAGCGCCGCGCCGCGCTGGTACTACAGTTGCAACGCAAGCGGCGCCTGTCAGGCGAGCGCCCAACCGCTCTCCCAGCAGGTCACAAACCCGGTGAGCGCCTTTGCTCTCGACAACAACGGCGTCGTGATCGACCTGCCTGCTGTGGCCGCCACGGGGGCGCCGACGGTGAGCGGTTCGCTGATCTTCGGCATCGGCACTCAGGCGAACAACGTGCTGGGCGGCGCGACGGTACTGCGGGCGAATGCGCAGAGCGGCTACGTCACGACAGTCAGCAACAACCAGACGTACTCCCTCAGCTATCTGGATAGCGGCTCGAACGCGCTGTTCATTGCCAACGCCGGGATGCCGCAATGCGGCTTGTGGTACTGCCCCGCCACGCCGCAGGCCGCAAACGCGACGATTACCGGCAGCGACGGTACGAGCGCAGCGGTGTCCTATTCGGTGGGCAATTCGACGGCGCTCTTCAACTCCACCAACAACGCGTTCGCCAACCTGGCCGGCATCTCGAGCAACAGCTTCGGCTGGGGTCTGCCGTTCTTCTATGGACGCCGTATCTATACCGCCATCGAGTCGCGCCTTACCTCGGCCGGCGCTGGTCCGTACTACGCGTTCTGAGTGAATCGCTGGCAGTGAACCGGTTATCCGCTGACGGTGGCGGCGGACCGGTTCTCCGCCTTGCGCCATCCAACTCCTACATACCATCTCGCTATCTCCTGCGGGGCTCAGCCAGATTCCAGCAGGCCAGATCTCACGCGCCCTACACAGAAAATTCCCAAAATCCGGGCTCAAGCATATTTGATACGGGCCAACTGCGATAATCCGATTCTGGACCGACACCATCTCAATATTGTTAGTCCTGCATATCTTTAAAGAATCGGAATCATGGCATTTACCTTTTCGCTCGATGAGTTCGAGCAGCTCGTCTATACCCGGGAGAACCACGTCGCGTCATTCCGGTTGATCGGTGCGCTGGCGCTGCTCGAATACAATCGCGGCGAGGTCGATGCGAACTTCCTCGCCTCGGACCTGAACCATCTGCCGCCCGAGCAGCGCCGCGAGCGTTACTGCACGCGCCTCGCCAGTGCGATCTCAACGCTGTTCTCGCGGCCCGATTTCACCCCGGTTGACAACTGCTACCGGGTGCTGCTGACCCTGCACCGCTGGCTGGGCGAGATCTTTGCCGCCACCGCGTTCGGCAACGCGGATCACGTGATCCGTTATCTAAATCCGCGCGGCCCCGAAGACCGGCGGTTTCTGCCAGGCGACCGCTTTACCGACAAGCTGTGCCTGCTGTATTCGAACGAATCGGAACTCGAAGTCGATCTCGCCGCGCTCTGGGCGCACGACAAGACCACCGCCGCGCGCCTCGCCCTTGTTATGCTCGCGCCGGTCTTCCAGGGTTCGGCGCACGCGCACGGCAAGCGTGAAGCGCTGCTGGAGTGGCTGCCCGGCAAGCTGCAGCAGATTGACGATCTGGACGACCTGCCCACCGCCGTGCTGCACCATGCCTACATGTACTGCAGCTACGCCGACACCCCGGCGCGCCACGCCATCAAGCGCGACATCAACGTACTGGTGCGCCGCAAGCTGGAGCAACTGGACCTCACGGACCTGCCCGCGCACAAGCCTCGCCCAAAGCACGTTGAGGCAAACACGCGCAAGAAACCGTTGATGCTCGTGGTCACCGAATGGTTCAGCGGTGTGCATGCGATCTATCGCACCCACTCCCGAACCATCGAAGCCGCGCGCGAGCACTTCGAGGTGGTCGGCTTCGGCTTCGGCTACGCGATCGACGACGCGGGCCGCGCGATCTTCGACCGTTTCGTCGAACTCGAAGAGCCGGACTATCTCGGCGAATGCCTGAAGACGATCCGCGCTTTCGCCGAGGCCGAGCAGCCGGACGTGCTGTATATGCCGAGCGTCGGCATGTTCGCGCTGACCGTATTCATGTCGAACCTGCGCGTCGCGCCGTTGCAGATTGCTGCGCTTGGCCACCCTGCCACGACACATTCCGACAAGATCGATTACATCAGCGTCGAGGAAGACTACGTCGGCGACCCCGCCTGTTTCAGTGAGCGCCTGCTGAAGCTGCCCAAGGACGCCCAGCCGTACCGGCCGTCGCTCGCGCTGCCCCCGGTCACGCCTGGCGTGCCCGAACGGCACGCGACGATCCGCATCATCGTCACCGCCAGTTCGATGAAGGTGAACCCAGCGTTTCTCGAGGCCTGCCGCCAGATCCAGGCGCGCGCCAGCCTGCCAGTCGAATTCAGTTTCATGGCAGGCGTGATTACCGGGTTGCCGCTCGAGCACATGCAGCGCGTCATCACCCGGATCGTACCCGGCGCCACGGTCCATGGGCTGCATGACTACCCGGCCTATCTGGCTGCCGTCGACGCCTCGGACCTGTTCCTGAGCCCATTCCCGTTCGGCAACACCAACGGGATTGTCGATGCCTTCACGCTCGGCTTACCAGGCGTATGCAAGACCGGTCCCGAAGTCTTCGAGCATATCGACGGCGCGCTGTTCGCGCGCGCCGGCATGCCCGCCTGGACCGTCGCGGAAAACGTCGAAGCCTATATCGAGGCCGCTGTGCGCATGATCGACCAGCACGACGAGCGCGAGGCCTTGCGTCGCCAGTTGATCGAGACCCGGGCTGTCGAACGGTTCTTCGAGGGCCGGCCGGAAGTCTTCGCTGAGCGCGTCCTGCAACTCGTCTCGGAGCAGCGTTCGGACGTCCCGGCGGCGCCGTGAATTTCCGCTGTGTTTTCCCGATGTGCTTCCCCGCTTTGCGCCCCATCTCCGGCTAGCGTCATCACAAGAGCGTTAGCCGCACCCGTTTCTATAGAAGATTGAACCCATGGAAGAGAAAGAGATTTTCTCGCTCGACGAGTTCGAGCAACTCGTACACACCCAGGCGCACGATCAGGCCGCGCTCAAGTTCATCGCTGGGCTCGCGCTGCTGCACAGAAAGCGTGGCCGCCTGGACGAGGACTTTCTCGCCTCGGGCATGACCGGCCTGTCGCCGGACGAGCAGCACCAGCGTTTCTGTACGCGCCTGACCAGTGCGGCTGCAACGCTATTCGCCAACCCCGGGTTCCGGCCCGCCAACGAATTCTTCAGGCTGATGCTGACCCTGCACGAATGGGTTGGCGTGCTGTTTTCCGCCACGGCGTTCGGCCATGCGGACCACGTCACCCGCCATCTGAATCCTCGCGGACCGGCGAATCGACAATTTCTGCCGGGCGACCAGTTTATCGAGAAGCTGTGCGTGCTCTATTCGAGCGAATCGGAACTGGAAATCGACTTCGCAGCGCTCTGGGCCTACGATAAAACCATCGCGGCCTCGCTCGCGCTGGTCCTGATGGCGCCGCTCTTCCATGGCTCGGCGCATGCGCATGGCAAACGTGAAGCGCTGCTGGAGTGGCTGCCCGGCAAGCTGCAACAGCTCGACGATCTGGACGACCTGCCCACCGCCGTGCTGCACAACGCCTATATGTTCTGCAGCTACGCCGACACGCCGCGGCGTCATGCGATCAAGCACGACATCAACGTGCTGGTGCGCCGCAAGCTCGACCAGTTGGGCCTGACCGATCTGCCTGCGCCTTCACCCGCCGCCGCCCGGAGCGGCACACGGCGCGGCAAGAAACCGTTGATGGTCGTGGTGACGGAATGGTTCAGTGGCGCGCATTCGATCTATCGCACCCACTCGCGGACCATCGAAGCCGCGCGCGAGCACTTCGAGGTGGTCGGCTTCGGCTTCGGCTATGCGATCGACGACGCAGGCCGTGCAGTCTTCGACCGTTTTATCGAGCTCGAGGAACCGGAGTACATCGGTCACTGCCTCAGGACGATCCGCGCTTTCGCCGAGGCCGAGCAACCCGACGTGCTGTATATGCCGAGCGTCGGCATGTTCGTGCTGACGATCTTCATGTCG
The DNA here is from genome assembly GCF_900100735.1 of Paraburkholderia phenazinium. Lineage (GTDB taxonomy): Bacteria > Pseudomonadota > Gammaproteobacteria > Burkholderiales > Burkholderiaceae > Paraburkholderia > Paraburkholderia phenazinia. The sequence goes on from NZ_FNCJ01000016.1 coordinate 45,460, forward strand.
AACCTGCGCGTCGCGCCGCTGCAGATCGCCGCGCTCGGCCACCCGGCCACGACACATTCCGACAAGATCGATTACATCAGCGTCGAGGAAGACTACGTCGGCGACCCAGCCTGTTTCAGCGAACGCGTGCTGCGACTGCCCAAGGACGGCCAGCCCTACCGGGCCTCGCGCGCGCTGCCGGAGGCGCTCACCCCGCGCGTGCCCGAGCGGCGCGAGACGATCCAGATCATCGTCACGGCAAGCCCCATGAAACTCAACCCGGCCTTCCTCGGCGCCTGCAGGCAGATTCAGGCACGCGCCGGTATTCCCGTGCAGTTCCACTTCATGACCGGCAACAGCCAGGGCTTGCCGTTCAAGCATATGCAGCGGGTTATCGGCGAGGCCGTGCCGGGCGCCGTGACGCATGGCTTTCACGACTATGCCTCCTATCTCGCGCGGGTCGACAACTCAGATCTATTTCTGAGCCCGTTCCCGTTCGGCAATACCAATGGGATTGTCGACGCCTTCACGCTCGGCTTGCCCGGCGTATGCAAGACGGGACCGGAGGTATTCGAGCATATCGACGGCGCGCTGTTCGCGCGCGCCGATATGCCGGCGTGGACCACCGCGGAGACCGTCGAAGCCTATATCGAAGCCGCCGTGCGCATGATCGAGCAGCACGACGAGCGCGAAGCGTTGCGCCGCCAGTTGCTCGAAACCAGGGCTGTCGAACGGTTCTTTGAAGGATGCCCGGAAGCATTCGGCGAGCGCGTTTTGCGGCTGGTGCGCGAGAACCGTAAGCAGAATGCGAAGCCGGCTCAGGCCGTGAACGCGGTTTGAGGATCGGGGGGCAAGCAAGCCCCTGCTGAACGAGGATGGGCGCGGGCGCCGAAGCACCGATGCGCCGTGCGTCGGAACACGGCACAGCGTATCGAAACCCGCGCCATGCGGAGCAATCACATCAGGGGAAACGAGCTGCCGAGTGCAGCGGCGGTTACTCCGCGCTGTCGCTTGCAGCGTCCTCGTTGGTCTTCACGAGTTCCGCCGGCGCCAGCCAGCGGAACGACGCCAGATTCAGCCCCGTAAAGGTGCACTCGACGGCAGCGGCTTTCACCACCTTTTGGGGTTTGACCGGTTTGGCGGTTGCCACGACGGCGGAGGCACCCGAGGCGCCGTTCGGCGCGGACGCCGCCGCCACTTCCGAAGCGGTCTGCATATGCGAGAGCGAGCCCTCGACAACGACTCGCGAGCCGTGAATGCCCGTGCCCGTATGGTCGACGGACAGCTTGTCGATCGATGCCTCAGGCAACTGGTCGGGCGACACGTCAGCCAGTTTGCTGCGCATCATCTGTTCACACGCGTCGGTGTTCTTGTAGACGGCCGTACACCCCGCGAGCAGCACGGCGGCGGTCGTTACGCATGCGAGAGACAAAGTGCGGATCTTCATTGATATTCCGGTTTTCAGGCTGTCGGCATTGTAGCGCACGGGCCGCGACGCGCGCACGCCGGCACCCGCCGCGCTGCGCCCGCCCGGAACAGCAATGCCAGGGAGCGTGCGCTCGCCCGCCGAGCCTGGCCGGAATCATCGTCATCCCACCTTCAATCCACCTTCAATCAGTTCGACGGCGGCGGTTGCACATAGGTGCGCACGCCGGCCAGCGGCGAGCCGTAGCCGCCCGCCTCCGCATTGTTCGGCAGTCCATTGACAAGCTGTGCGCGGGGATCGACCGGGTTGAGGTTCATTTCACCCGCCTGCTGGTTGCCGTGCGACGGGTATTCGCTGCCAAGCGGCGCGTTCGGCATCAACTGCTTGCCGTTTTGCGGCGCATTCACATCGTCCTGCGGGGTGAGGCCTTGCGCACCCGCCTGAGCGGCGACGCCCAGCGCTGCCGCACACAGTACGGCCTGCAATAGCTTCGAGCCTGGTTTCATGATGCCTCCGACACGGTGAAATGGGTCGCGTACGGCCCGCATGGGCCGCCGCCAGATATAGACCGGACATTGCCTATCAGCATAGGCGAGCGAAGACAGACCTGCAGGTGCATGACTGTCTAGCGCTCGTAACTTATACGTGTGACGGCGGCAACTGGTTTCAACTATCGCGATCCCGCCAGGCACAGCGCTTGAAAGCGCCGCGTGGCTCACGTTTTACCCTCGTTTCAGGGGCGCCATCACCGGTTGCGCTCAAGCGCGGAAAAAGCGGTTTTCCGGCCGCGGCAAACCGAGATTTTCGCGCAGCGTCGTCCCTTCGTATTCGCGCCGGAAAATGCCTCTGCGCTGCAACTCCGGAATCACCTTGTCGACGAAATCGTCGAGCCCGCCTGGCAGATAGGGGAACATCACGTTGAAGCCATCCGAGCCCTCGCCGACGAGCCACGCTTCCATCTGATCGGCGATCATTGCGGGCGTGCCGACCATTTCCAGCCCCGAGTAGCCGCCAATGCGCTGCGCCAGTTGGCGGATCGTCAGCTTGTCCCGCTCGGCCCACTCCACCACACGCTGCCGGCTCGTGCGGCTCGCGTTGCTCTCGGGGATCTCCGGCAGCGGGCCATCCGGGTCGAAACCGGACACATCGTGTCCGAGCGCGATCGAGAGCGAGGCGATGCCGCTGTCGTAATGCACGAACGTGTCGAGACGGGCGCGCTTTTCCAGCGCTTCATCGAGCGTGTCGCCCACCACCACGAACGCCGCGGGCAAGATCTTCATATGGTCGCGCGGGCGCCCGAGTTTCTCCATGCGGCCTTTGACGTCTGCATAAAACCGTTGGCCATCAGCGAGCGTCGTCTGCGCGGTGAAAACCGCCTCGGCAGTTTCCGCGGCGATCTGCCGTCCCGCTTCGGACGAGCCGGCCTGCACGATCACGGGCCACCCCTGCACCGGACGCGCGATGTTAAGCGGTCCGCGCACCGAGTAATACTTGCCCTTATGGTCGAGCACATGCAGTTTGTCCGGATCGAAGAAGATACCGGACTCGACATCGCGAATCAGTGCGTCGTCGGCCCAGCTATCCCATAGCCCGATGACGACGTCGAAGAACTCACGCGCGCGGCGATATCGTTCGTCGTGCTCAACGTGCTCTTCGAGGCCAAAGTTAAGCGCCGCATCCGGGTTCGAGGTGGTGACGAGATTCCAGCCCGCCCGGCCGCCGCTAATGTGATCGAGCGAGGCGAAGCGGCGGGCGACGTGATACGGCGCGTCGAACGTGGTGGACGCCGTGGCGATCAGGCCGAGGTGCTCGGTCACGGCTGCGAGTGCCGGCAGCAAGGTCATCGGCTCGAACGAGGTGACGGTATGACTGCGCTTTAACGACGCCACCGGCATGTTCAGCACGGCGAGGTGATCGGCCATGAAGAAGGCGTCGAAGCGTCCGCGCTCGAGTGTCTGCGCGAAGCGCTTCATATGCGCGAAATTGAAATTGGCATCGGGGTAGGCACCCGGATAACGCCAGGCGCCGGTGTGAATCGTCACCGGGCGCATGAAGGCGCCGAGGCGCAGTTGGCGTGGCGGGCGTGGCTGGGAAGACGTAGACATGCAAGACTCTCCGCGTGAATCGACGATCCCCGCTCACCCTGCAGGCGACGCGGGATTGATGTGCGTGCTGCGATCCTGGCTATTCCATCGGCAGCGTATAGCTCACTCGCGAAATACCATACGCTGAATCCGCGCGACGTGCAGAACACGCGGCGTGCAAAACGCGCCGCAAACGCTTATCGTTAGGCCTGTTACCGCTTCTGCCGCTTCTGCCACGCTTCATCGCGGCCCACCCGAACCCATCCCAGGCGCCATGACTCACCACTCCACTCCGCTGCTTCGTCCGCTGCGCTACACACTCGCCGCGCTATCCGCCGCACTGTTGCTGGCGGCCTGCGCGTCGGCTCCATCCATCCAGGCCTCGCTCGCCGCAGCGGTCGCCGGTCCGCAGCGTAGCGAGGCCGCGAAGGCACGCGACGTCTACCGTCATCCGCAAGGCACGCTGCAATTCTTCGAGATCGCGCCGACCCAAACGGTGCTTGAAATCGCGCCGGGTGGCGGCTGGTACACGGACATACTCGCGCCTTACCTGCACGATCAGGGCACGCTCTACGAGGCCGAATATGTGAGCCCGTCGCCCGCCGCCGCGGCGGAAGAACAGGCCGGCCATGCCGCGCTGGCACGCAAGCTCGCGGCGACTCCGCCCATCTATGGCAACGTGGTGGTCGGCACGCTCCAGGCGGGACAGTTCAGCGGGTTTGCGGCGGACGGCAACGTCGACCGCGTGTTCACCTTCCGCAATATCCACAACTGGATCAAGGACGGCCAGCTCGACGCCAACCTGCGCGCCTTCTATCGCGCGCTCAAACCAGGCGGCATCCTCGGCGTCGAAGAGCATCGCGCGGCGCCGGGCACGTCGCTGCAGCAGATGATCGATAGCGGCTACGTCACCGAGGCTTTTGTGATCGAGCATGCGCGCGCCGCGGGCTTCGAACTTGCGGCCAGCAGTGAGATCAACAGCAACCCGCGCGACACCAAAGACTATCCGCATGGCGTGTGGTCGCTGCCGCCCACCTACGAAGGCGGCAGCGTCGACAAGGCGCGCTTTGCGGCGATCGGCGAATCGGACCGGATGACGTTGAGGTTCGTCAAACCGAACTGACGACGGCAGTGTGGCGGACGGCGCGTGCTGGCACGGACGCGTGCGTCCCTGCGAGCAAAGCGTTCGTACCGTCAATGCAACATCATTAGCGATGCTATAGCGCCGACAAACGCCGCCCCCGCTCCGGCACGCGTGCAATATCGCTGCCGCGGGTTTCCTTGTGATCTTTCCTTGGTTACCGAACGCCGCGTCTTTCATTACATTGATCGGTTCACACACCTCGATCTCTGGATACTGGGAGACCAAACATGAAGCGGTTCTTCAATCGTGCGCTGGGCCGGCTGGCCGTGCTGGCGTCGGGCCTCGCGACGATGGCGGCGGCGTATGCCGCGACACCGCCGGAGATCCGCGTCGACTACGCGTACTACTCGCCGGAAAGTCTCGTGATCAAGCGCTATGGCTGGCTCGAAGACGAATTCAAACCCGATCATGCGCAGATCAAATGGGTTTTGAGTCTCGGCAGCAACCGCGCGCTTGAATATCTGAACAGCGGCGCCATCGATATCGGTTCGACCGCGGGTCTCGCCGCTGTGCTCGGCAAGGCGAACGGCAATCCCATCCGGACGGTGTATATCTTCTCGCGTCCCGAATGGACCGCGCTGGTGGTGCGCAAGGATTCGCCCATCAAGACGCTGGGCGACCTGAAGGGCAAGAAAATCGCCGCCACCAAAGGCACCGATCCGTTCCTCTTCACCTTGCGTGCGTTGCATACGGTTGGTCTGACGCGCGACGACGTCGAACTCGTCAACCTGCAGCATCCGGACGGGCGCACCGCGCTCGCGAACGGCCAGGTGGATGCGTGGGCGGGGCTCGATCCGCATATGGCGGCCGCGCAGATCGACGACGGCGACCGCCTGCTCTACCGCAACGTCGACTTCAATACGTACGGCTTTCTAAACGCGCGCGAAGCGTTTCTGCAGCAGTATCCCGAGACGGTGGCGCGTGTGCTGAAGGTCTACGAAAAGGCTCGCGTGTGGATCATCGCGCATCCCGACGATGCCGCAAAGATCGTTGCGGAAGAATCGAAAGTCTCGCTGCCGGTTGCGAAGCTGCAATTGCAGCGTAACGACTTCAGCCAGCCGGTGCCGGGCGCGCAACAGATCGCAGCGCTCAAGGCTGCCGCGCCGATCCTCGCGCAGGAGCAACTGGTCAAGCCCGGCACCGACCTGTCGCAGGTGATCGATGCGCTGGTCGACTCGCAGGTCGCGCAGCCGGTGGTGACGGCGGCAAGAGCGCAGTGAGTGCAAAGATGGCATCGACTTCTGACGAGACTTTGCCGTTCGAGGTTGACGAGGTGCGCAGACTTGGCACCCATGCGCCTTTGGCGGATGGCGCAAGCCATGCGCGGCCCTCCGCGGGACAGCAGCAGCCGCAACTGCGGCGCAGCCTGCGCCGCTGGCAGATCGCCGGTCTGCTGCTGCCGCTTGGCTTGCTCGCGCTCATCGAAGTTCTGGTGCGCACGCACGTCGTACCGGATCATCTGCTGCCCGCCCCTAGCACCATCGCCGAGACGCTCTGGCAAATGGGTGCGGCGCGCCTCGGGCGCCATATCGCCGCCAGCACGCTGCGTGTACTGGCGGGCTTCGGCATCGGCGCGGCGCTCGCGCTCGTGCTGGGCGCCGCGATGGGTCTGAGCCACCGGCTCGATGCGCTGCTCGAGCCATGCTTTCAGGCGCTGCGCTCGATTCCGTCGCTAGCGTGGGTGCCGGTGTTACTGCTGTGGATGGGTATCGACGAAGCCCCCAAGATCACGCTGATCGCGATTGGTGCGTTCTTCCCTGTGCATCTGAGCGTGGTGGCGGGGATTCGCGGCGTCGATCGCAAACTGGTGGAACTCGGTGCGATCTACCGGCTGACGCCCGCTGCGCTATTCCGGCGCATCCTCTTGCCTGCGGCGCTGCCGCAGATTTTCACGGGTCTGCGCACGGGCTTGAGCCTCGCCTGGATGTTCATGGTTGCCGCAGAACTGATCGCCGCGACTCGCGGCCTCGGCTACATGCTGAGCGACGGTCGCGAAACCGGCCGCCCCGATCTGGTGTTCGGGGCGATCCTGCTGCTTGCCGTGCTCGGCAAGCTGAGCGACGGCGCCATGCGCTGGCTCGAACACAGCGTGCTCGGCTGGCGCGACGCCTTCGATGCTTTCAACGATCAATCACGCGCAGGAGAGAAACGATGAGCGCGTCATCTCAGCCGGCCCTGCTGGAAGTACGCATCGAGGCCAAACACTATGCGGCCCGCACCGTGCTCGAGCATTTCTCGTTGCGCGTCGGGCACGGCGAGATTGTGAGTCTGGCCGGCCCGAGCGGTTGCGGCAAAAGCACCCTGCTGCGGATCGTTGCCGGACTCGACCGGCAATATCAAGGCGACGTGCGTGTGAATGGCGCGCCTCAACACGGACCGTCGCCGCAGATCGGCGTGATCTTCCAGGAACCGCGCCTGCTGCCATGGCTCACGGTGGCCGACAACGTCGGCTTCGAAGCAGGCCGCAACGGCGGACGCGATCCGCGGGTGGCGCGTTTGCTCGGCGAGGTCGGGTTAGATGGCCAGCAGCATGCGCTACCCAAGGCGCTCTCCGGTGGCATGGCGCAACGTGTCGCGATTGCCCGAGGACTGTTCTCGCAGCCCGAGTTGCTGTTGCTCGACGAACCGTTTAGCGCCGTCGATGCAATGACGCGCATGCGCCTGCAGGCCCTGCTGCTCTCGGTGACCCAGGCGCACGGCACGGCCGCCCTGCTCGTCACACACGATCTGGACGAGGCCTTGTATCTGAGCGACCGCGTGCTGTTGATGGCGGCGGCTCCGGGGCGTATCGACCGCGAATACCGGGTGGCCAGGCCGCGGCCGCGCGAGCGGCGCGACCCTGTGCTCGCCGATCTGCGTGCGCAACTGCTCGAACGGCTCGACTCCTTCGAAGCGGTTTGAAAACGCCTCACTCGACCCACGCATCCGGCAGACGCTGCGTGAGCGTCGACACAAAGCGCGCCGTCTCCGCTTCGCGCGGCTGCGTAAAGATCTGCCGCGAGGCCCCCGCCTCCACCACCGCGCCGTTGTTCAGAAACACGACGTCGCGTGCAATCGACGCGGCAAGACGCAGATCGTGAGTCGCCATCAGCATGGTCATACCCTCGCTGGCCAACTGCCTGAGCACCTCGACCACTTCAGCAGCCAGGCCCGGATCGAGCGCCGAGGTCGGCTCGTCGCACAGCAACACCTCCGGCGAAGGCGCCAGGGCACGCGCAATCGCGACCCGCTGTTGCTGCCCGCCGGAGAGCGTCGCGGGCCATGCATCCGCCTTATGGGCAATGCCGACCTTGGTCAGCAGTTCATGCGCACGCTCGCGTGCCCGCGCCTTGTCCCACTTCTGCACGGTCAGCAGCCCTTCCATGACGTTCTGCAGTACCGTCAGATGCGGGAACAACTGGAAGTTCTGAAACACCATGCCGGTGCGGCGCCGGATCGCCAGCACCGCGTCGCGCGCGGGTTTGTGCTCGCGGCTGAACTCGAGCCGCTGCGTGCCGAGTTCGAGCGAACCGCCCTCGGGAATTTCCAGCAGGTTCACGCAGCGCAACAGCGTGCTCTTGCCGCTGCCCGACGGGCCGATCAAGGCGGTGACATTGCCCGGCGCCAGCGTCAGATCGACGCCACCCAACACCCGATGTTCGCCAAAGCACTTCTCGATTTTTCCCAGCTTGATCATGCGTTGCCTGCCTGGAAAAGCGCGTGACGACCGAAGCGTTGCTCGAGCCTGACCTGCGCCGACGACAATACCGAACTCAACACCAGATAAACCAGCGCCGCCTCCGTGTACAGAATCAGCGGTTCATAGGTTACCGAGGCAATCCGCTGCGCGGCCTGAAACACTTCGGGCACCGTCAGCACGGCCGCAAGCGAGGTGTCCTTGACGAGCGAAATGAACGAGTTGGACAAGGGCGGCAACGCCACCCGCGCCGCCTGCGGCAGGATGGCGCGGCGCAACGCTTCGCCGCGCGTCATCCCCATCGAATACGCCGCTTCCCACTGCCCTTTCGGGATCGACTCGATCACCCCGCGAATCACTTCGGAGTTGTAGGCCCCGACATTCAGCGAAAAGCCGATGATGGCCGCCGTCAGCGGGTCGAGCACAATCCCCACATTCGGCAGGCCGTAGAAGATCACGAACAGTTGCACCAGCAACGGCGAACCGCGAATCAGCCAGACATAGAAACGCACGATCGCCACCGCCCAGCGCGGGCCGAACAGGCGGATCAGGGCGACGGCGAACGCCAGCACCAGGCCGAGCGCGAACGAAACGAGGGTGAGCGGCACAGTGAACACGAGCCCCGCGTAGACGAGGGGCCACAGCGACTGTGCCATCAGATGCAGCCAGGCTGGCATGATTCGGACCTATCCCGGGCTTACTGGGAGACGTCCTTGCCGAAATACTTCTGCGAGATCTTCTCGTAGGTGCCATCCGCCTTGATGTCGGCGAGCGCCTTGTCGATTGCCGCGACCAGGTCCGGGTCGCCCTTGCGCAGCAGCACCGCCGATTTGTCGCTATCCGAGGAATTGTCGAGCGCGACGATCTTCACCTGCGCGTCCGGCTTGTGCTTCTTGAAGTCGAGGAACGACAGCGAATCGTTGACCGTCGCATCCACGCGGCCCGAGGTCAGCAAATCGATCGACTCGTTAAAGCCCTGCACGGGCACAACATCCGCACCGTGGTCCTTGGCGATCTTGCCGAAATTGCTGGTCAGCGTATTGGCCGACTTCTTGCCCTTCAGGTCGTCGAAGCTCTTGATGGTCGTGTTGTCCGAGCGCACGATCAGCGCCGCATGCGAGGTAATGTACGGGGTCGAGAAATCGTACTTGACCTTGCGTGCATCGGTCACGGCGACTTCGTTGATCACCGCGTCATAGCGTTTCACGTCGAGGCCGGCGATGAGGCCATCCCATTTGCCTTCGACAAACTCCGGCTTGACGCCGAGGCGTTGCGCGATCGCGGCGGCGATCTCCACGTCGAAGCCGGTCAGCTTGCCCGATTCGTCGTGGTACGTGAACGGCGCATAGGTGCCTTCGGTGCCGACCTTTAGTACGCCAGTCGCCTTGATCTGGTTAAGTTCTTCACCGGCGAATGCCGAGGTAACCGCAGCGGCTTGCAGGAGGGCGATCAACAGCATGGAACGAATCGGCTTCATGAAAAAGATGCTCCGTAGAAGTTATTGTATGAAGATACCGGTGCAGTGTAATTCGCCGCCCCGGTAAGGTGGGCGGACTGTAGCAAACGGCCCCTATATCTACAAAGCATCAAGTTTTCGAAGAATATGCGTCCTTGTGATAAGCCGCTGGCGCAAGGGTTTGCGCGCCAGCGGGCGCCGCTTGCTTACCGCCCTTGTTGCTGAAGATACTGCCTGACGTCGCTCATGGTCACACTCCCCTTGTGGTTCGCATCGATCGCGTCGAAATGCTTGGCCACAAAGCCGAGCCCCTGCGACTGCGCCTGCGCTTTGGTCACTGCCGCGCCGTTGCTGAGCGCCGTATTGGCGCCGAGGCGCGCTTCGAGGCGCTGCTGCGCCTGCTGCTGCAGCGTCGAGCCGGTCGACGCCGTAACAGGCGCCGCACGATTCTGCGGAAAGAACGGGCCGTCGACGCCGCGGGCTCCGTTAGGCAGCGTCACGGGCGCCACCGCCTGCGGCGGCAGGGCATGCGCGCTGCTGGCGAGGCAACCCAGCACGATCAACGGAGAAATACGTCGCAACACATCGAATAGAGACATGATGACTCGCATTGTTTAAGTGAACGGAGTACCAGCAAGGTTTCACATCCCATCGGTCACGGTGCGGCCTGCGCCGTGGCGGTCGTCGGCTGGCTCGCCGGGCTTTCGTCGGCCCACGGCGGCGGCAGGGTCCACAGTGCCAGCGCATCCGGTAGCGGCGTGCCGCGGTAAAAGCGCACCAGATCCCGCTTCATCCCCGGCCGGGCCACGTCATCCAGATAAATCATATGCCCACCCTGGAAGAAGTTGACCTGCAAGTCCGGGTTCAAGCCGGGCACCGTCTGCAAGCGCGCCAGTTGCTTCTCGGTATTGAGGAACGGCGTTGCCAGATCGTGGAAGCCGTTTTCCGAGAGCACTCTGAGGTGAGGGTTCAACGTCAGCGCACCCAGGAGATCGGGAATCGTATCGGGCAACGCCTGGCCATCGTGCGAGAAATTCCACACATTGATGATATTGTCGTTCAAAGGCATATACGTCGCATTCGGCGCCGAATACCCAAGATAGTCCGGCATCTGCGTCGCGAGAGCAGTCGTGAACGGTTGGGAGATCAAAATATCCGACGGGTCGGAATCGTTCTGCAGCCGCGGATCCGAATTCGGCAACGACACACGTCCGTCATACCGGCCTATCGTCGTGCCGGGAAGCAGGCTGGTCGAGAACGGATTGGCGTTGAAGTAGCCTTGCAGCGCCTGCAACGTCAGACCGGTTGGCAAGGTCCAGTTCTGTAGCGTCGATTGGCTGGGGAACACGGGGGTACCCAGGTAATCCGGGGCGCCAAGCTGGCTCAATACCCACGACTGGGAATAGCGCTTCAAGCGGTTGTATTCGGCCGTGACGAAAAGGCTCGTCTGGAATGCATAGAGATCCTGATTGAGCGGCGTCGGCGACACCTGGTTGTAGTAGGCGGCAACTTCCGCATAGCTGGGGAAGTAACCTGCCAGCGTATCCGTATCGAGTGCGAGTTCGCTCGTCGAATTGGTGATGGCCACCGCCTCGATCGCATCGGCAAAATAATTGAGAATCGAAGACTGCAGCACGATCCCCGTCAGATGCACACCCGCCGATTCCAGTGCGAGCGCCAGCATGTCGGTGCGCGGCGTACCGTACGACTCGCCGTACAGATAGATCGGCGAGCTGCTGCGATTATTCACCGTCACATAGCGCTCGATAAAATCGCGCATGATGTCGACGTCCGCATCCGTGCTCCAGTAAGTCTGGTTCGTATTAGGCAGAATCGCCTCGGAAAGCCCGGTTCCGGGAGGGTCGATATACACCAGATCCGTGGTGTCGATCAGGCTATCCTTGTTGTCGACGAGCGGGTAATTCGGCCAGTTGCCGAACAGCGGGTCCGGGGTAGCCACTCGCGTCGGCGCAAACGATCCGAGCCGCAACCAGATCGAAGCGGATCCCGGTCCGCCGTTGTAGATAAAGGTAACCGGCCGCGGCGAGCCGTTGGTGCTCGGCGCCGTATAAGCCACATAGGACATCGTGGCTTCGGGCTTGCCGGTCGAGTCAGCAGCGGTCAAATGTCCAGTGGTGGTCGTGTAATTCACGGGCGTGCGGCCCAGCGTCCATTGGTAATGCATGACGGCCGCCTTCTCCGCAACCTGCGACGCCGCCAGACCATCGGTTGCATTGCTCGAATAGGCGACCGGGTCGAGATACGGCTGATTCGCCGTTTGCGACTGCGCTTGTGCTTGCGCCTGCGCCTGCGACTGCGACTGCGACTGCGCTTGTGCTTTTGCCTGCGACTGAGCCGCGCTTTGCTGGTTCGCCGCGCTCTGCTGCGCATTGGCAACGGTACTCGCCGCCGACCCGCCGTCGCCACCTCCGCATCCGCCGAGCAGCATGGTTACGGACGCTACAGCCACTAGGGACGGCAAAAAATGCCGACGGGGCCGGCGCTTGCCGGTAAAACCCTTATCTCGTTTCATCTCAATCCTTGGCGGTGGATTCAACTACCGTTTCACAAAGGGCGCCGTCGTCGAAGCAAATCCATTGGAGCCGAGCTCGCGCGGATAGCACTAGACAGCGGGTGAGAGCCAACTTGATTCAATGGGCATAGATTCAAGCAGGAATGTCAATTAATTAGCATTCCTGCTTATTCAGATTGGATAAATCGCTCGATTTTGCGGGGACATCATGCAGTTGAATCGTCGTGTTTTGACTGCAGATGAAAAATAGGTGACGCGGTACGCATTTGTCAAGGAAGCAAAGCGGTACCGTCAATTGAAAACACAGGAGGCTCAAGCTGGAAGGCGAAGACACGGATAACGCGAAGCGATAGCCGGAAAAACGAAGTTATTCGGTATGCCGCGATGGAGTGCATGAGCGCGCAGGCGCGCTACCGCCTGTGCGCTCATCCGCTGATCACCGCTCTACCGCGTGCGGCTCCTTGAGTTTGTTAGCCACGCGAATTGCGTCAAAATACGCGGCGTTAGGCGGACGCTTCAGATACTGCCCCGCGCCTCTGACCGCCCGCAGATCGCCGTCGGTCCACGCCAGCGCGCCGCGTGTGAGCGTATGCATTGCCACGCCCTGCACCGTCATGCCTTCGAAGACATTGAAATCCACCTTCTGGTGATGGGTCTTGACCGAAATGGTTTTGGTCGCGGCCGGGTCCCACACCACCAGGTCAGCGTCCGCCCCAACCTGCACGGCCCCTTTACGCGGATAGAGGTTGAAAATCTGCGCAGCATTAGCCGAGGTAATCCGCACGAACTCGTTCGGCGTCAGACGCCCCGAATTCACGCCGTGATGCCATAGCACCGACATGCGGTCTTCCACCCCGCCGCAGCCGTTCGGAATCTTCGTGAAGTCCTCGCGGCCCATGGCCTTTTGCGACGCGCAGAACACGCAGTGATCGGTTGCGGTAGTGTGTAACTGCCCCGCTTGCAGTCCGCTCCACAGCGCCTCGCGATGCTCGGCGGAGCGAAACGGCGGGCTCATCACATGCGCCGCGGCGCGGGTCCAGTCGGGATCGCGATAGACGGCCTCATCGATCACCAGATGCCCCGGCAAGACTTCGCCGAACACGCGCAGACCTTGACTGCGAGCCCGTGCAATCGCATCGACCGCATCCTTGGACGACACGTGCACGATATACACCGGCACGCCCAGCACCTGGGCAATCCGGATCGCACGATTGGCCGCTTCACCCTCCACTTCCGGCGGCCGCGAGAGCGGATGCGCTTCCGGCCCGGTGATGCCTTTCGCCAGCAACTGCCGCTGCAACTGGAACACCAGTTCGCCGTTTTCTGCATGCACGGTGGGCAAGGCGCCCAGTTCGAGCGAACGTGCGAAGCTGTTCACCAGCACTTCGTCGTCCGCCATGATGGCGTTCTTGTAGGCCATGAAGTGCTTGAAGCTCGACACCCCATGTTCATGCACCAGCGTGCCCATGTCGCGATGCACCGATTCGTCCCACCAGGTCACCGCCACATGAAAGCCGTAGTCCGCAGCAGCCTTCTCGGCCCAGCCGCGCCACGACTGAAACGCTTCCATCAGCGACTGCCGCGGGCTCGGAATCACGAAATCGATGATGCTCGTGGTGCCGCCCGACAGGCCCGCCGCCGTGCCCGTATAAAAGTCGTCGCTTGCCGTGGTGCCCATAAAGGGCAACTCCATATGCGTGTGCGGGTCGATGCCGCCGGGCATCACATACTGTCCATGCGCGTCGACAATCGACGCGCCCGCCGGCGCCTCCAGGTCCGGGCCAACCTGCAGGATCGTGCCGCCGTCCTGCGGGTCGGCACACAATACGTCCGCCCGCCAGCTACGGTCCGCGTCGATTACCGTGCCGCCGCGAATCAGGGTCGTCATCTTGCTGCCTCCTCATTGACTGCTATGTGTTCATTGCCACTGCCAAAGCCTCATGCGCTCGCCACCCGCGCACTGGGCCCCTTGCTCAGCTTCATCCACGCGCTATAGACGATAGACGCCAACGCGAGACCCACGAACCATGCATACGTGTACAGCGTATTGAAAAACGCCGGCACGTTGGGAAACGCCGCCGGAAACGCCGTATGCAGAAAGCCCGGCAGATTCGGCAAGACGCCCACCAGCAACGCCACCACCGCGCCGATATTCCAGCCGCCCGTATAGCTGTATTCGCCGTTCTCGTCGAACAGCTCGCGCGGGTCGAGCCGTGTGCCGCGAATCAGGAAGTAGTCCACCATCAGAATACCCGCCACCGGGCCGAGCAAGGCGGAATAACCAACCAGCCACGTAAAAATGTAGCCTTGCGTCGTGGCGAGAATCTTCCACGGCATCATCACAATCGCAATCGTCGCGGTGATCATGCCGCCGACGCGATAGGTAATGCCCTTCGGCCACAGGCTCGAAAAGTCGTAAGCAGGACCGACGAGGTTGGCGGCAAGATTGCAGCACATCGTATCGAGCGTCAGAATCACCAGCGCGACACCCACGCCGATGCCGGTCATGCGGCTTGTCAGATCGATAGGATCCCAGATTGCCTTGCCGTAGATCACCACCGTAGCCGAGGTCACCACCACCGAGATCACCGAGAGCAGCGCCATCGGCGCCGGCAAGCCGATCGACTGGCCGATCACCTGGTCGCGCTGCGAACGGGCAAAGCGCGTGAAGTCGGGAATATTCAACGCGAGCGTGGCCCAGAAGCCCACCATCGCGGTCAGCCCCGGCCAGAAGGTCACCCAGAAGAGCCCTTCTTTCTTGCCGCCCGCCACGAATTGCGACGGCGCGGCCAGCATCGTGCCGAGGCCGCCGGCCTTCGAGGTCGCCCACCAGACCAGCGCGATGCACATCACCACCTTGATCGGCGCGGACCAGCTTTCGAGCCAGCGGATCGAATCGGTGCCGTGCAAAATGAAGTAAATCTGCAGCGCCCAGAACACGAGGAAGCACGCCAGTTGCGCAAGCGAGATGTCGAGAAACGGCAGTGCCTCGCCATGCAGTGCATTGCCGGTGAGGATATTGAGCAGCGTATAGATCGCGCTGCCGCCTAGCCACGTCTGAATACCGTACCAGCCGCAGGCAACGATAGCCCGCAGCATGGCCGGCAGTTTCGCGCCCTGGGTGCCGAACGACGAGCGCACCAGCACCGCATACGGAATGCCGTGCTTCGCCCCGGCATGGCCGATCAACAGCATCGGCACCAGCACGATCAGGTTGCCCAGCAGCACGGTGAGCACCGCCTGCCACGGTGACATGCCCTGCTCCGTCAACCCGGCAGCAAGCATGTATGAGGCGATATTCATCACCATCCCCACCCATAGCGCCGCGAAGTGATACCACTTCCAGGTACGCTGCGCGGCGCCGGTCGGCGCCAGGTCGTCGTTATAAAGACTGCTGCCTTGCACGCCGGCCGCTAGCTGCGGTTCGGCGCCTTGCGCTGTCGGTTTCATTGAACAATCTCCAGTTCGTCGTTGTGGCCCGCGCCCCTCTAGGCATGTTTGCGGAGGCGTCGGGCCGGTCAGGAACCCACATCGTTACAAGCGCATCGTGTGCTGCAGTTCTGCTTTGTCACTCAGGCCGCTTTCGCGGTGGCGTGCTGGGCCGCGGCTTGCTCCGCCGGTTGCCCGGCTTGCGCTTCGCCTGCATCCACGCGCGCCGGGTTGTTCGGGTGCGTGGTCCAGTTCGCATACTCGCCCGTGTCGACCCGTTCCATCGTGATGCATTGATCGACCGGGCAAACATGCATGCATAAATTGCACCCGACACACTCGGAGTCCACCACTTCAAAATGCCGCACGCCATCTTTTTCGCGTGTGATCGCCTGGTGCGAGGTGTCCTCGCAGGCGATATGGCACAGGCCGCACTGGATACACTTGTCCTGGTCGATGCGCGCCTTGATGTCGTACTTGAGGTTCAGGTACTTCCAGTCCGTCACGTTGGGCACCGCGCGGCCACGAAAATCGTCGAGCGTCGCGTAGCCTTTTTCGTCCATCCAGTTCGACAAGCCGTCGGCGAGGTCGGAAACGATCCGGAAACCGTAGTGCATGGCCGCCGTGCAGACCTGCACGCTGCCCGCGCCCAGCACGATGAATTCCGCCGCATCGCGCCAGGTCGAAATGCCGCCGATGCCGGAGATCGGCAGATTGGGGGTTTCGACGTCGCGGGCGATTTCGGCCACCATGTTCAGTGCGATCGGTTTGACCGCGGGCCCGCAATAGCCGCCATGCGTGCCCTTGCCGTCGACAATCGGCATCGGGGCCATTACGTCAAGGTCCACGCCGACGATCGAGTTAATGGTATTGATCAGCGACACACCATCCGCGCCGCCCTTGTAGGCTGCGCGCGAGCCTGTGCGGATGTCGCTGATATTCGGCGTCAGCTTCACGAGACAGGGCAGCTTGGTGCCCTCCTTCACCCAGCGCGTGACCATCTCCACGTATTCGGGCACCTGGCCCACCGCCGCGCCCATGCCGCGCTCGCTCATGCCATGCGGGCAGCCAAAATTCAATTCGACCGCATCGGCGCCGGTGTCTTCGACGAGCGGCAGTATCCATTTCCAGTCGCGCTCGTTGCACGGCACCATCAGCGAGACAATCAGCGCGCGATCCGGCCAGTCGCGTTTGACCTGGGCGATCTCGCGCAGGTTGACGTCGAGCGGGCGGTCGGTAATCAGTTCGATATTGTTCAGGCCGGCGATACGTTGCCCGTTCCATTGCACCGCGCCGTAGCGCGAGCTGACGTTGACCACATGCGGGTCGAGGCCGAGCGTCTTCCAGACCACGCCGCCCCAGCCCGCTTCGAAGGCGCGGTTGACGTTATAGGCCTTGTCGGTCGGCGGCGCGAAGGCGAGCCAGAAAGGGTTCGGCGAGGTGATGCCGGCAATCGTACAGCGCAGATCGGCCATGTTCGGCTCCTTGGGGACTCTGTTTTATCGTGGTGTCGGTTTGTCGCTGGGTGGCTTGATGGGCTTTGCCAGGTGCAAGCACGCGCCTTAGGGATCGCTAAGCGGCCTTGACTGCCGTGCGGGCAAACTGCGCATCGATCGCGGCGGCGGCAAGCTTGCCGTCCTGCACCGCCTGCACCGTCAGATCGACACCGCCCGTCGCAGCGCAATCGCCGCCGGCCCACACATCCGGCAAGGAGGTCTGCCCGTTCGCGTCGACGGCAATCCGGTTGCCGTCGAGCGTCAGCAGATCGCGCTCCACGCCCACTGCCACCAGCGTCTGGCCGATGGCCTTCAGCACCATGTCCGCCTCGATAGTGAAGCGCTCCACGCCCTCGGCGGACGCACGTTCGAACTCGACGTCCGTCACCGTGCCGTCGCTGCCGATTAGCCGCACCGGCTTTGCATGCGTGATAAGCGTCACGCCCTGGCTCTGCGCGAATTCGCGTTCGGCCCAGGTTGCGCTCATGGTCTCCACGCCACGCCGGTACACCATCGTCACCGTCGTCGCCCCGAGCTTGCGGCTCTGCACGGCGGCATCCACGGCCGTATTGCCGCCGCCGATCACCACCACCCGGCGCCCCACCCGCACCGTCGCGAGGTCGCTCGCCTGACGCACCTGCTCGATGAAATCCACCGCGTTGAGCACACCATCAAGCGCCTCCCCTTCCAGCGCCAGTTCGCGCACGCCGGTCAGGCCAATGGCGAGAAACACCGCGTCATGTTGCTTGCGCAAGGCATCGAGACTCACGTCGCGGCCGAGCGCCACCCCGGTCTTGAGGGCGATGCCGCCCACCGAAAGCAGCCACGCCACTTCACGCTGCGCAAAATCGTCGACCGTCTTGTAGGCGGCAATGCCGTATTCGTTGAGCCCACCTGCCTTGTCGTGCGCGTCGTAAATCGTCACCGTGTGCCCGGCCAGCGCCAGACGATGCGCGCACGCGAGGCCAGCCGGACCGGCACCGACCACCGCCACATGACGCCCGGTTTCGGCTGCCCGCTTGAACAGCACCTCGCCGCGCGCCATCGCCCAGTCGGTCGCGTGACGCTGCAACGCGCCGATCGCCACCGGCTTCTCGTCCTGATGGTTGCGCACGCAAGCACCTTCGCAAAGAATCTCGGTCGGGCAGACTCGCGCACACATGCCGCCCAACGGATTCGCCGAGAGAATATCCACCGCGGCGCCCTTCAGATTGCCGTTGCCGATCTTGCGGATAAAGCTGGGAATGTCGATCTGCGTCGGACATGCCTGAATGCACGGCGCGTCGTAGCAGTAGTGACAGCGGCTCGCCGCGACCGCTGCGGCGGCCGGATCGAGCAAGGGCGCGATGTCGCTGAACTCGCAGGAAAGCTGCTCGGGCGACAGGCGCTGCGGGGCAATGTCGCCGGTATGCTTGATGGCCATACACGTTCCTTCTTCAATGTGAGGACGTAGCCGTGCCCGCCGGCCGCACTTCAGCGCGGTCGGGACGACGTGTTTTATAGGCGATACAGTCAGGCTTGTTCTAAAGGCGCCAACGCTTACTGAGTGAAGCTGGACCTGTCAGCGAGGCGCCCCGTTATCCTTACGCTGTCATGAAGCCGGCTCGCAGGCACGCTCCACCATGGCGTGCAGCAAGACATTGGCGCCCGCCTCGATCCATTCGAGCGTGGCGTCTTCGATCTCGTTGTGACTGATGCCGTCCACGCAGGGCACGAACACCATCGAAGTCGGCGCGACCTGCGCCAGATAGCAGGCGTCGTGTCCCGCGCCTGACACCATGTCGCGATGCGGATAGCCGAAGCGCTGCGCAGCGGCGCGCACCGACTTCACACAAGCGGCGTCGAACTTGACCGGTTCGTAATAGAAAATCTGCTCGAGCTGGGTTTCGAGGCCAATGCCGCCCGCAATCCGCTCGACGCCTTCGCGCAGCGCCGCGTCCATCTTCGCGAGCACGGCGTCGTCGGGATGGCGAAAATCCACCGTGAAAAACACCCGCCCAGGAATCACGTTGCGTGAGTTCGGATACACCTGCATCATGCCCACCGTCGCGCAGCCGAACGGCGCATGATCGAGGCCGATGCGGTTGACCAGATCGACCACGCGCGCCGCGCCGAGCAGCGCATCGCGGCGGCGCGGCATCGGCGTGGGACCAGCGTGCGCTTCCTGGCCAGTGAAGGTGATTTCGTACCAGCGCTGACCTTGCGCGTCGGTGACGACGCCGATGGTCTTGTGCTCCGCTTCGAGAATCGGTCCTTGCTCGATGTGCAATTCGAACGCGGCATGCACGGGCCGGCCGCCGCAGGGCTGATCGCCGGCATAGCCGATGCGCTTGAGTTCCTCGCCGATGGTCTTGCCGTCCACGTCCTTGCGCGACAAGCCGTACTCGAGCGTAAACACGCCGGCGAAGACCCCGGAGGCCACCATCGCCGGCGCGAAGCGCGAGCCTTCCTCGTTGGTCCAGATCACCACTTCCACCGGGTGTTCGGTCTCGATGCCGTGATCGTTCAGACTGCGAATCACTTCGAGCCCGCCCAGCACGCCATAGATGCCGTCAAAGCGTCCGCCAGTGGGTTGCGAATCCGCATGCGAGCCGGTCATGACCGGCAGCGCGTTGGGATTGCGCCCCGCGCGGCGCATAAAGACATTGCCCATCTGGTCGACCGTGACCGTGCAGCCCGCCTCCTTCGCCCAGCTCACGATCAGGTCACGCCCCTGCCTGTCGAGATCGGTCAGCGCCAGGCGGCAGACCCCGCCTTTCGGCGTAGCGCCGATCTTCGCCATCGTCATCAAGCTGTCCCACAAACGCTTGCCATCGACCTTGATCGACGTATCGGGTTCAGCATGCTTTAACGCCTCGGATACCGCGTTCATTCGTCTCGCTCCTTTCAATGAACCGACCATGCATTCGACCACCAACTGGTGCATCTGCGGCGGATTTTGGGGCGTTGCCGCACGGCTGCGGTGCATGCACCGCCGTCTTCGGTAGAAGACACACCCGGGGCAAACCCTGGGGTACCGGCCGCTCATCCAATCCTGTCCAGTTGGACAGGTTGTAGACGATTAACTCCGCCAAATCAATGCCTTTCGTACGGGAGAACACAGAGCGAGAAGCGTGCCATTGCAACGCAACATGGCATTTTTGCGTATCGCGAATCAGTGTGCCGCGGGTAACGCAATCCGCGCTCAAACGACTAGAATGAAGCGCGACGCGGCATGCGCGCCGCGCGAGGCCAACAATGAGACACGACGACGTGGCAGCCGACATTGCGGAAAACGACGAGACCCCGGCGCCTTTGCGGCGGCGCAAGGCGCACATTCGCGAATCGAACGAGGCCCATCTGCTGGCCTGCGCGGAGGCCGTATTTGCCGAGCGCGGCCTGGAAGGCACCAGCACGGCGATGATCGCCGAACGTGCAGGCTTGCCGAAAGCCAACCTGCATT
This sequence comes from Paraburkholderia phenazinium, assembly GCF_900100735.1. Classification (GTDB taxonomy): domain Bacteria; phylum Pseudomonadota; class Gammaproteobacteria; order Burkholderiales; family Burkholderiaceae; genus Paraburkholderia; species Paraburkholderia phenazinia. Next base: position 66,125 of record NZ_FNCJ01000016.1, read on the forward strand.
ACTACTTCCCGACCAAGCTCGCGCTATACCGCCGGGTGCTCGAAGACCTGTTCGAAGACTGGCACCGGGCTGCCGATACCTTCGAGGCCAGTGACGATCCAGTGGAAGCGATCAGCGGCTATGTGCGCGCGAAGATGGAGTTGTCGCGGCGGCGCCCGCTTGGCTCGAAGGTGTGGGCCAACGAGATCATCCACGGCGCGGAGCATATGCAGGACATCCTGACGCAGCGCGTGAAGCCCTGGCTCGAGAGCCGGGTGACGGTGATCGACGAGTGGATCGCGCGCGGCCTGTTGGCGCCGGTCAGTGCGCAGACGCTGATGTATATGATCTGGGCCACCACGCAGCACTACGCGGATTTCGATGCGCAGATTGTGGCGCTGGGCGGCAAGCGCGCGCTCAGCCAGAAAGCGTTCGACGCGTCCACTGAGGAAGTGGTGCAACTGGTGATTCGCGCGTGCGGTGCGGTGTCGCCGCAGCGACGCGAAGTGAACGAGTAAAGGAGCAAGTAAAGGAACGAGTGATGAGTGGCGCGAGCCGGAACAGCCCGCGCCGCCTCAAGTGCGCAGGCCGACTCGCGTCTGCGCACTGACCCATGCCTGTCAATACGTCTCGAGATGCAGCCGCCCTTCCCGCTTCAGGCGTGCCCACAGGCCTTCCCAATCGAGTCCATGCAGTTCGCCGATTTCCTTGAGCGCCTGCAGCACACCGTCTTCCATGCCCTTGAGCCCGCACACGTAGATATGCGTGTTGTCGTCCTTGAGCAGTTGCGCGACATCCACCGCACGTTCGCGCATCGCATCCTGCACATAGCGTTTCGGCTGGCCAGACGTACGTGAGAAAGCCAGGTTGGTATCGATGAAATCCTTCGGCAGATTGGTCAGCGGTCCGAAGTACGGCAACTCTTCTTTGGTGCGCGCGCCGAAAAACAGCATCAGCTTGCCGGTTGCGCCCTTCAGGCGACGACGTCTACGATACTCGGTCATCGCCCGCATCGGCGCGGAACCCGTACCGGTGCAGATCATCAGCAAATGCGAGTTCGGATGGTTCGGCATCAGGAAGGTGCCGCCAAACGGCCCGATCACGTTGACGACATCCCCCTTCTTCAGATCGCACAGATAGTTCGAGCACACCCCGGTCGTGGCGCTGCCGCCATGATCCTCGGTGACGCGTTTGACCGTCAGGGAAACGTTGTTGTAGCCGGGACGCTCGCCGTCGCGCGGGCTTGCGATCGAATACTGGCGTGCATGATGCACACGGCCGTCGGCGCTCGCGCCCGGCGGCAGAATGCCGATCGACTGCCCTTCCAGGACCGGAAACGGCATCGAGCCGAAGTCCAGCACGATGTGATGGATGTCGCTTTCGGTCGAGACGTCGGTGAGCCGGTAGTTGCCCACCACCGTCGCGGTGGTGGGCGCCTTGTGCGTGTAAAGGTTCACATAGGGCTTGGCGGCGGACCACGGTGGCACGGTAGAACCGCGTACCGTATCCACTTCGACACCCACCGCATCCGGCGACGCATCGTCTGCCGCCGCTAACGCACCTGCGTCATCCGCCGGAGAGACCGCCATGGTGCCCTGCTCCGGCAGCACGTCCCAGCCGAACTGCTCGTCGATGCTGTACGCGTCCGGCTTGAGCACCATGCGCCAGTTGTCGATTGCGCCAGTCGGACACGGCGGCACGCAAGCCATGCAGCCGTTACAGAGGTCCGACTTCACGACGTAGTTGTTTTCGTCGTGCGTGATCGCGTCCACCGGACAGGTCTCTTCGCAGGTGTTGCAGCGAATGCAGATTTCCGGATCGATCAGGTGCTGCCTGAGGATATCGATCGATACTGGGCCGTTCATGCCTACCTCCTACATTGTTTCCGCACGACTCGCGCAAAGCCTGCTACCGCGCAAGATCAGTTAAAGCGCACGTATTCGAAATCGACCGGTTGACGATTCACACCCATCGCCGGCGGCGCAATCCAGTTGGCGAACTTGCCGGCCTCCGTCACGCGGCCCATCAGCGACGCCACATAGGCGCGGTCTTCGGCGCTCGGCAGCCATTTCGCTTCATTGGCGGCCCATTCGGTCGCGCTGATCACGCGGCCATCCGGCGACACACGAGTGCCGGCGAAGGTGCCGATCTGGCGGTTGAACGCTTTATGCGGCACAGTGAGACGGAAATCGATGCCCGCTTTCTCCAGCACCTTGTTCCAGCGGTTCACGCCCGCCACCGAATCCTTGATGTAGTCGTCGCGCAGCACTTCGTTCATCGCGTTGAGCATCGGCACTTCGCGCTCGACCAGCTTGCCCTCCTGCACGTCGAGCAGTTTGTAGCTCTGACCGTTGAGTTGATGGTCGTCGTCGCGCTTGCTTTCCTCATAGCGGCCCTTCAGGCCCGAGCTATAGAACGTGGCAGCGTTCGATGAATGATCCGCGCCGAACAGATCGATCGTCACCGAGTAGTGGAAGTTCAGATAACGCTGGATCGTCGGCAGATCGATCACGCCCGCGGCGCGAATCTTGTTGACGTCGTCGCTCTTCAGTTCGTTCATGACCTGCGCAGTACGCTGTACTACGCGCGAGACGCCAGACTCGCCGACGAACATGTGATGCGCTTCCTCGGTCAGCATGAATTTCGTGGTCCGCGCAAGCGGATCGAAACCCGATTCGGCGAGCGCGGACAACTGGAACTTGCCGTCGCGATCCGTGAAATACGTGAACATGTAGAACGCGAGCCAGTCCGGCGTTTTCTCGTTGAAGGCGCCGAGAATGCGTGGATTGTCGTCGTCGCCGGAGCGGCGTCCCAGCAGCGCTTCGGCTTCTTCGCGGCCATCGCGGCCAAAGTAACGATGCAGCAGGTACACCATCGCCCACAAATGCCGGCCTTCTTCGACGTTCACCTGAAACAGGTTGCGCAAGTCGTACATCGACGGCGCCGTCAAACCGAGGTGACGCTGCTGCTCCACCGAGGCCGGTTCCGTGTCGCCTTGCGTAACGATGATGCGGCGCAGGTTGGCGCGATGTTCACCGGGCACGTCCTGCCATGCCGCTTCGCCCTTGTGCTCGCCGAACTGGATCTTGCGGTCCTGCTCGCCCGGCGTGAGAAAAATGCCCCAGCGGTAGTCGGGCATCTTCACGTGATCGAAATGTGCCCAGCCGCCGGCGTCGACGCTCACCGCGGTGCGCAGATAGACGTCGTAGTTGTGCGAGCCGTCCGGACCCATATCGCCCCACCACGCGAGGAAGTTCGGCTGCCACTGCTCGAGCGCGCGCTGCAGTGCGCGGTCGTCGGCGAGGTTGACGTTGTTCGGGATCTTTTCGCTGTAGTTGATCGTAGACATGTTCGGTTCCTTGGTCGGGAAACAGGCGTATTGGGTTCGAGAGGCGCGTATCGATGCGCTGGAAGCAATGGGGCCGATAGGTGCTACAGGTGCAAGCGGTACAGAGAAGGCAACGAGCTGCAAACGCGCGCTGTCAAACCCGCGAAACGTCGAATTGCGCCTTGCTGCCCTTGCCGTACACCTTGAGCGCACCCTTCTCGCCCACCGCGTTCGGCCGGTTGAAAATCCAGTTCTGCCAGGCAGTGAGGCGGCCGAAGATACGTGTCTCCATCGTCTCGGGGCCGTTGAAACGCAGATTCGCTTCGAGGCCGGTCAGCGCATCCGGCGACATCGCCGTGCGCTCTTCCAGCGCGATGCGGATTTCGTCGGCCCAGTCGATGTCGTCCGGCGACGCAGTCACGAGCCCGAGACGCTCCGCCTCGACCGGCTTGATGGCCTGGCCAATCTGCGCGCGCACGGCATCGAGCGGTGCCGCTTCTTCATAGAAACGGCGCGCCAGCCGCGATTGATGCGTAACCATCGGATACAGGCCGAAGTTGACTTCCGAGAGCGTGAGTGCCGGCTCTTCGTCTTGGTTGCTCGGCAGCGCCGCCATGTAGCTGCGATCCGCTGCGAGCGCGAGTTCGGCGAAGGTGCCCGCGAAGCACGAGCCCGGTTCGATCAGCGCGAACAAGGAACGCGACGAGACGTCGATGCGCGCCAGCGTGCGGCGCAACAGGCCGATCGTTTCGCGCACGAACCAGTGGTCCTTGTGTTGCATCAGCGTGGCGTCGGCGGCGAGCACGTTGCGGGCATCGCCCTCGGTCCTGAAGATCCACGTGCCGATCTCTAGTTCATTGGTGCGCATCGACAGGATCGCATCGTCGAGTTCGCGAGCGAATTGCAGCGGCCACCAATGCGCGCCGGCTGCGACGATGGCGTCGATGCCGGTGGGTGGTGGGCTGGCAGGCGCCTTCGCGGTGAACGTCGCGATGCGCTTCGCACGGTCGATGCTGATATCCAGCGTCGCGTAACCAAGTCCGTCTTCGCGCTCGATGCGTTCGATGCGCGTCAACGCCACGCCCTGCGCCTCGGCAGGACGGTCGCTTTGCGCAGCCAGTTCCAGCGCGCGGGCCTGAATCGCTTGATCGAACTGGTTGGGCTTCACTACCTCATCGACCAGGCGCCATGTTTTCGCACGTTCGCCGCGAATCCCTTCGACCAGCGTGCAGAAAATGTCCGCACGGTCGTGACGCACATGGCGCTTGTCGGTCACCCGCGTGAGACCGCCTGTACCCGGCAGCACACCCAGCAGGGGCACCTCCGGCAACGACACCGATGACGAGCGGTCGTCGACGAGGTAAATCTCATCGCACGCAAGCGCCAGTTCATAACCGCCACCGGCACAGGCGCCGTTCACCGCCGCGAGGAACTTGAGGCCCGAGTGGCGCGACGAGTCTTCAAGACCGTTGCGCGTCTCGTTGGTGAACTTGCAGAAGTTGACCTTCCACGCATGCGTCGACAGGCCCAGCATGAAGATGTTCGCGCCCGAGCAGAACACGCGGTCCTTCAGGCTCGTCAGAACCACCGTCCTGACTTCGGGATGCTCGAAGCGGATCCGCTGGATCGCGTCGTGCAGTTCGATATCGACGCCGAGGTCGTAGGAATTCAGTTTCAGCTTGTAGCCGTCGCGAATCCCGCCGTCCTCGGCGATATCGATGCCGAGCGTCGCGATAGGACCGTTGAAGCTCAGTTTCCAGTGCTTGTACTGAGAGGGGTCGGTGCGATAGTCGACTGGGGCAATGAGGGTTTGCGTTGCGGACATGGGCGTCTCCTGGACAATGCCTAACTGTTTTTTGAACAATAGTGCATTGCCACACACACGTAAAGCACTTTAATGCATGTTTACGTGTAAACCCTCAACCTAACCGGCCCCAAGCGGATACGGTTGAGGGCGCTCAGCCCGCCTGAGTGTCCTCGATGGTTTCCGCCTCCAGCCGCGCAGCCAGCCGGTCACGCAATTGCAGATAGGCGTCGGCGAGGGTTTTCTCGCTGGTGTCGAAGCTCATGTCCGCGCGGCCGTACAGCTCGCTGCGGCCGGCGAGAATGCGCTTGAGGTCCTCCATCGCCTCCTTGTTGCCGGAGATGGGCCGCAGATCGCCCTGCGCCACGACGCGCCGCATATGTTCTTCCGGCGTGGCCTGCAGCCAGACGGTGTAGCAGTGCGCGAGCAGCGCGCTGAAGGTGCCCGACTCCGACACGAGGCCGCCCGGCGACGCGATCACCGCACGCTCATGCTCCTGAATCACCGCCTCCAGCGCCCGATGCTCGTAGCGGCGATAGGCTGCTGCCCCATATAGCGAATGGATCTCCGAAGGCGGACAGCCAGCCAGTTGCTCGATCACACGCGTCAGTTCGACGAACGGCACCTTGCGCTCCTGCGCGAGCATCCGCCCGAGCGTCGACTTGCCCGCGCCGCGCAGGCCGATCAGCGCAATGCGGTCCTTGCGGTGCGGGTCGCGCGGCGCCTGCGCGAACATTTCGGCGAGCGCGATACGGGCCCGCTGCAACGCCGCCTGGTCGCGCCCCTGCAGCAGCTCGCGGATCAGCAGCCATTCGGCGGATGAGGTGGTTTCGTCGCCGATCACCTCGGCGAGCGGGCAATTGAGGGTGGTGGCGATCTGCCGCAACACCAGCACCGACGCGTTGCCGACGCCCGACTCCAGATTCGCCAGGTGCCGCTCGGACAAGCCTGTTTCCGTGGCCAAAGTTTTCCGCGTCATGCCGCGGCGAGCCCGCAACAGACGCACGCGCTCACCCATTGCCGTCAGGAACGGATCGCGTTCTTCCCGCTCGCCCCGTTCCTCGCGTGAGCGGTCGTCCGCGTGTTCGTCGGATGACGCGGCAGTGTCATTCTGATTCATGTTTTACGCTCCCAATACCACATTACATGTATTATAGTGCTTGACAGGCACCGGGTGACCGGTTAATTTTCGCCAAATATTGATCCAATAACAAACGCCGCGCGCTTTTTCTCGCGGCGCATCGGAGACGGGCGGCATGCGCGCATGAAGTAAGGTGCGTGTGCGCCGTCGCTGGAGGCTCACATGTCCCCTGAAGATTTACAACGCCTGATCGAAGGCGTGACTGCCCAGCTCGACGGCCGGCCGCTCGATAGCGAGCTGGAGGCGTGGCTGAACACGACGTGGCCGGCTGATGCCCCCACCTTCCGTGCCCTCGCCGACGCCTGCCGCGCGGGCGTCGCCGCAGGCTGGCTATGCAACCGCGAAGGCGGCGGCATCCGCTATGGCCGCATCTTCAAGGCGCTGCCGGCCACGCACGGTTTTTCCGTCGACGTGGTCGACATGCAAGACATTGCCGGTCCACACCACATCCACCCGCACGGCGAGATCGATCTGATCATGCCGCTCACCGAGGGTGCGACCTTCGACGCTCATCCCGCGGGTTGGTGCGTGTACGGCCCCGGCAGCGCGCATCGTCCGACCGTCGCCAACGGGCGGGCCCTGGTGCTGTATCTGCTGCCGCAAGGCGCGATTGAATTCACCCCTGAACCCCTCGCTGAGACCGCCCGCCATGACTGAGTTACTGAACAACTACGTGGCCGGCCAATGGCTTGCTGGGACCGGTGCAGGCGTCACACTGAGCGACCCGGTGACGGGTGAGGCACTGGTGCGCGTGTCGAGCGAAGGGCTCGATTTGCCGCATGCCTTCCACTTCGCCCGTGAGGAGGGTGGCGCCGCGTTGCGCGCGCTGACCTACGCGGCACGCGCCGCGCGCCTCGCCGAAATCGTCAAGCTGTTGCAAGCGAAGCGCGACGACTACTACGCCATCGCTACGGCAAACGCCGGCACCACCCGCAACGATTCGGCAGTCGATATCGACGGCGGCATTTTCACGCTCTCTTACTACGCGAAACTCGGCGCGGCGCTGGGCGATGTGCATGCACTGCGCGACGGCGAGGCCGCATCGCTCAGCAAGGACCAGACGTTCAGCGTACAGCATGTGCTCACGCCTACGCGTGGTGTCGCGCTGTTCATCAACGCGTTCAATTTTCCGTCGTGGGGGCTGTGGGAAAAAGCGGCCCCTGCGTTGCTCTCCGGCGTGCCGGTGATCGTCAAACCCGCCACTGCCACCGCGTGGCTCACGCAGCGGATGGTCGCGGATGTCGTCGATGCAGGCATTCTGCCGGCCGGCGCGTTGTCCGTAATCTGCGGCAGCTCTGCGGGGTTGCTCGATCAGGTGCAGGCCTTCGATGTGGCGTCGTTCACGGGCTCGGCCACCACCGCCGCGACGCTGCGCGCGCACGCCGCTTTCGTGCAGCGCGGTGCGCGTTTGAACGTCGAAGCCGACAGCCTGAACAGCGCGATCCTCTGCGCGGACGCAACGCCCGAAACGCCCGCCTTCGAACTGTTTATCAAGGAAGTCGTGCGCGAGATGACCGTCAAGTCCGGTCAGAAATGCACGGCGATTCGTCGTGTGTTCGTGCCGGACGCGGCACTCGCGGCGGTCGTCGACGCACTCAAAGTCAGGCTCGCCAAAGTTGCGGTTGGCAATCCGCGTAACGAGAGCGTGCGCATGGGGTCGCTGGTGAGCCGCGAGCAGTATGAAACCGTCCTCGCGGGCATCGCCGCGCTACGCGAAGAGGCGGTGCTCGCCTACGACGGCTCGGCCACGCCGTTGATCGATGCCGATCCCGCCATCGCGGCTTGTGTGGCGCCGCATCTGTTCGTCGTCAACGATCCGGATCAGGCCACGCTGTTGCACGAGCTCGAAGTGTTCGGCCCAGTGGCCACGGTGGCGCCATATCGCCCCGCTGCTGACGCGAGCGCATTGCCCGAAGCTCATGCAATTGCCCTCGCGCGCCGCGGCGAGGGGTCGCTCGTCGCCTCGATCTATTCGAACGACGATGCGCATCTGGCGCGTGTCGCGCTCGAACTCGCCGATTCGCACGGACGCGTTCACGCCATTTCGCCATCCGTGCAGCAAAGCCAGACCGGTCACGGCAACGTGATGCCGATGTCGCTGCACGGCGGCCCCGGCCGAGCCGGTGGCGGCGAAGAACTCGGCGGCTTGCGGGCGTTGGATTTCTATCACCGCCGCTCGGCCATCCAGGCGTCGAGCGCGTGCATCGAAGCGTTGACGCGCACGACGCAGTGAGCAGACACGTGAGCGCGAGCGCGTCGCCGCCCCTCGTCGGCGGCGAGCGTCAGAGCCAAAGCCCGGTACCCGGCCTTAGTACCAGGCCGTAGTAGCAAAAGTCAGCACCAGACCTTAGTACCAGGCGTTAGCACGAAGCAATCGCAGGCCCCCCACGCCTCACGAGTGCAAGCCGCCCCACCGCTGGAGGAAACATGGAAGCCCTGCTGGAATCGCCTGCTAGTCAGCCCGAGCGCGCCTTGAGCGTCGAGCCGCCGCCGGCCCAGTTCAATTTCGCCGCGCACCTGTTCCACCTCAATCAGGCACGCGCCAGCAAGCCCGCCTATATCGACGACCGCGGCATCACCACCTACGCGCAGCTCGAAGAGCAGGCGCGCCGTTTCGCCGCGGTGCTGCGCACGCTCGGCGTGCACGCCGAAGAGCGCGTGCTGCTGGTGATGCAGGACAGCGTCGAACTACCGATCGCGTTTCTGGGTGCGCTGTACGCGGGCGTCGTGCCAGTGGTGGCGAATACGCTGCTGACCTCGGCCGACTACGTCTATATGCTCACGCACAGCCACGCTCGCGTCGTAATCGCTTCGGGCGCCGTATTGCCGGTGGTCGAGCAGGCACTGAGCGCGGCAGACCACGACGGCTGCCTGCTGATCGTGTCGCAGCCGCCCGCAGGCGTTGCGCCGCGCTCGCCGGTGTTGAGCGAACTGCTCGACGCGGCCACAGCCGCGCTCAAACCCGTCGCGAGCGGTGGCGACGATATCGCCTTCTGGCTTTATTCGTCGGGCTCGACCGGCAAGCCCAAAGGCACGGTGCATACCCATGCGAATCTCTACTGGACGGCCGAGCTGTACGGCAAGCCGATCCTCGGCATCGTCGAAAGCGATGTGGTGTTCTCCGCCGCCAAACTGTTCTTCGCGTACGGCCTCGGCAATGGGCTGACTTTTCCTCTCTCGGTCGGCGCCACCGCCGTGTTGATGGCCGAGCGCCCCACCGCCGAGGCGATCTTCGCGCGTCTCACGCGGCACAAACCCACGGTGTTTTACGGCGTACCGACTCTCTACGCGAGCATGCTGGCCGCGCCCAATCTGCCCGCCCGCGCGGATCTCGCGTTGCGCATCTGCACCTCCGCCGGCGAAGCGCTGCCGCGCGAGATCGGCGAGCGCTTCACCGCCCACTTCGGCGCTGAGATTCTCGACGGCATCGGCTCGACGGAGATGCTGCATATCTTTCTATCCAATCGCGCCGGTCATGTCGAATACGGCACCACTGGCCGTCCCGTGCCGGGTTACGACGTCGAACTTCGCGACGAGAGCGGGCACATCGTCGCCGATGGCGAAGTGGGCGACCTGTTCATCAAGGGGCCGAGCGCCGCGCTCATGTACTGGAGCAATCGCGAGAAATCGCGGGCGACCTTTCTGGGCGAATGGATCCGCAGCGGCGACAAGTACCGGCGACTGCCGAACGGCTGCTATGTCTACGCGGGACGCAGCGACGACATGCTCAAGGTGAGCGGGCAATACGTGTCGCCCGTGGAAGTGGAGATGGTACTGGTGCAACACGACGCGGTGCTGGAGGCGGCAGTGGTCGGTGTCGATCATGGCGGCCTCGTGAAGACGCGCGCCTTCGTGGTGTTAAAGCGCGATATCGCCGCGTCTGGCACACTGGCGGATGAACTGAAGGCCTTTGTGAAAGAACGCCTTGCGCCGCATAAGTACCCGCGCGATATCGTGTTCGTCGACGATCTGCCGAAGACCGCGACCGGGAAAATTCAACGCTTCAAACTACGCGAACAGCTTTAAGGTGGTCCATGCCCAACCGCGCGATAACAGACGAGACAAGAGACCAGGCACCAGCGGCTCCCACGCTTGCCGCCGGCAGCCAATTCGCACAGCTCCCAGCGACAGCCACGCGCGGCCCGCTCGATATCGAATGCCGCTGGCTCAATCCCGAGCTGAGCGCCGCGCCTATCGCATTGTTTCTGCATGAGGGACTCGGCTCGATCGCCATGTGGCGCGACTGGCCGCAGGCGCTGTGTGATCAGCTAGGCATGCGTGGGCTGGTGTATTCGCGTCCCGGTTATGGGCGTTCAACACCGCGGCCTCATGACGAGAAATGGCCGCTGGATTTCATGAGCACCCAGGCACGAGACGTGTTGCCGGCGCTGCTGGATGTGCTCGGCATCGAGCCTGAAGAACGCGCTCGCATGTGGGTAATCGGTCATAGCGACGGCGGATCGATCGCGCTGCTTTATGCCGCGTCATTCCCCACCGCACTGGCAGGCGCCGTGGTGATTGCGCCGCACGTGTTCGTCGAAGACGTCTCAGTGCAAAGCATCGCGCAGGCGAAGCTTGCTTACCAACAAACCGATCTGCGTGAAAAGCTGAGCCGCTATCACACCGACGTCGATTCGGCCTTCTATGGCTGGAACGACATCTGGTTAAGCCCTGCATTCAGGGCGTGGAGTATTGTCGATACGTTGCCGGCCATCCGCTGCCCCTTGCTCGCAGTACAGGGACATGACGATCACTACGGCACCATGGCGCAGATCGACACGATCGCCACGCAAGTGCCGCAAGCGCGGCTCGCCAAACTCGACGCTTGCGGACACTCGCCGCATCGCGATGCGCCAGCGGCGCTGAATACGGCGATTGCTGCGTTTATCGAGGCGACCCGGCAGGCCTGACGCCATCCGCTCCATCCAGGTGCCTCACGCACGCCGGGGCACCGCACACCCCGGCAGCAGAAACAACACCGCGGCAAAGTTCCGCTTTCGATTGGATCCGGCGTACCTGCCGCGGCCCACTCAGCCGACCACTGCCGACAATCCCAACGTGAACACCAGCGCCGTCAGCGAGATGATCGTCTCGCACACGGTCCACGTCTTGAAGGTCTGCGGCACCGTCATGCCGAAGTACTCCTTGACGAGCCAGAAGCCGCCATCGTTCACGTGCGACAGAATCAGCGACCCCGCACCGGTGGCAAGCACCAGCAGCTCGGGACGCACGCCACCTGTGCTCGCCGCCGCAGCCGCGATCGGCGCAATGATGCCCGCTGCGGTCGCCATGGCCACCGTGGCAGAGCCGGTCGCGACCCGGATCAACGCCGCCACCAGCCACGCCAGGATCAGCAGCGGCACGTGCGCGCCGGTCGCCACATCGACAATCGCCTTCGACGCGCCGCTATCGATCAGGATGCGCCCAAAGCCGGCGCCCGCCCCCACTACGAGCGTGATGCCCGCGGTCGGCGCCAGACACTCGTTGGTGAACTTGAGAATCTGCTCGCGACCAAAACCGCGCGCCGTGCCGAAGGTATAGAAGCTCAGCAATACCGCCAGCAACAAAGCCATGTCCGGGTGGCCAATCAGATGCAAAACGTTGTTCGCGGTCGATTTCGCCGGCACGATTAGATCGGCCCAGCTCCCCAGCAGCATCAGCAGGACCGGCAGCAGCACCGTCAACAAGGTAATGCCGAAGCCCGGCAACTGCTGCTGCGCTCGCTTCGCATCCTGTTCGATGAACTGCTGCGCCATCTGGTTCACGCCTTCCAGCACCACGAAACGGCTAATCAGCTTCGAAAACAGCGGGCCGGCAATCGCCGCAGTGGGAATGCCGACAATCAGCGCATAGAAGATCGTATGGCCGATGTCCGCGTTATACGCGGTCACCGCCAGCAAGGCCGCCGGGTGCGGCGGAATCAAACCGTGCACCACTGAAAGACCTGCCACCATTGGAATGCCGACACGAATCATCGAGGTGCCGGTACGCTGCGTCACGTTGAAGGCAATCGGAATCAGCAGCACGAAGCCGACTTCGAAGAACACCGGCAGGCCGACCAGAAAGGCGATGCACATCATCGCCCAGTGGACGTTCTTCGGCCCGAACAGCTCAATCAGCGTGCGGGCAATCCGCTCGGCCCCGCCCGACTCGGCCATCATCTTGCCGAGCATGGTGCCGAGCCCGACCACGATGGCAATATGGCCGAGCGTGCCGCCCACACCGGCTTCGAACGATTTGAGAATCGACGTCATCGGCATGCCGACCGCGAGCGCCAGCGCGACCGACACCATCATCAAGGTGATGAACGGATTCATCTTGAAGCGTGCGATCAGCACAACGAGCGCGATGATCGCAATCAATGCGTAGACGAGTAACAGACTTCCTTGAACGGTCGCCATGGGTGCTCCAGGTGAGTGAGATCGGCCACGCGCGAGGCGAGCGCACCGCACCCGCTGGGTGCAGTACCTGCGCCTGTGCGCGTGTGCAGGCGGCCGCGCTTGCAGCGAGGCCCGGACGTTGGCCTCAGAACTTGTGGCGGATGCCGGCGACGGTGACGAATTGCCCGCTGGTGCTCGACGGGTTCGAAATCCCTTCGATCCATGCCTTCGAACCGGCGGCGTTCTGATAGATGCCGTTCAGGTAGAGGTCGGTGGTCTTCGAGAGGAAGTACTCGTCGCCGACGCTGATCTGGTTGTAATGCGCGCTCGGTGCGGTGGACGAGCTGCTGTTCTGGCTCGTGTAGATATAGCCGAGCGCGAGCAGCGTGGCGGGCGTCAACTGGTAACGCACGCTCGCTTCGTAGTTGGCAAAGCGCAGGCTGCCGCCGGTGATCAGCTGGAACTGCGAGTTCGTGTACAGCAGCGCGACCGTGGCAGGACCGAATGTGTAAGCACCGCCGCCGCCAAACACCTGATTGCGCGAGACATTGGACGTGCCGATGATCGAGGAGCCGGTGCCGTAGTAGTTGTCCGAAGGCGCCGCGCCGGTCGTGTTGCTGGCAGGATTATCGACCAGCGAATACGCCGCATCGAGACGCAGCGGGCCGTTCACGTAATCGGCGCCGACGCTCCACGCGCGGTTGTTGGCGAACTGACCGGCCGTGTTCGAAAACGCGTACATGGCGTTGGCGGTGAAGCCGGCGATCGTCGGCGTCGTGTACTTGACCGCGTTGTCGGTGCGGTAGGTATTGTTGAGGTCGTCGTTATCGTAGATCCCGTTGCCGTACTGGCTCATTGCGCCGACGCCGTTGATCTGCAGATTCGACAGATAGTCCTGCACGCTGTTGTACTGGCGCCCGAGCGTGATCGTGCCGGCGCGGTCGTTGCTCAGCGCGACCCATGCGCCGCGCCCGAACATCCTGCCCCCACCGCCCAGCGCGCCCGTTTCGGCGCTGAAGCTGTTTTCCAGCCTGAACAGCACATGGTTGCCGCCACCCAGATCTTCGCTCCCCGTCAGGCCCCAGCGCGAGCCCTGCACATTGCCCTGAGTCGCCTGATAGGCCGACTGCCCCTTCTGGTTGTTGGTGTAGGTAAAGCCGGCATCGACAATGCCATACAGCGTGACGCTGCTTTGCGCGTGAGCGGCGGCGGCGCCGAGCCCGGTTACGGCGATGGCGAGCGCCGTGCGAAGAGTCTGCTTGTGCATCATGGTTTCCTCAAGTCTCAAGTCGAAAGAACAGCAAACACCGGTGGTTAGGGATTGTCCCGGCTATATAAGGTGTACTAAATGTGAAGCACAAAGCGACACCGGAATGACTCCGGTGTGACGGTCAAACAATCTGGTTTTCAGTGCAGCGCTTACAGCCGCGCCGGTCGCATTAACTGCGTCTGCGCATCCCGCGGGTCAGTCCGGCCAGTTGCGGCGACCCGCCAGACGGCGCGCATCGCGTTGGTGAAACGGCGTAACCAGCGGCTCAGGCGCGGCTTGCGCCCGCTCGAGCTCGGCCACGAGCCGGGCCAGCACGACCTGTTCCTCACCGGGATGCAGGTTGCACGGGTCGACAAAGAAGAAATGCTGTTCGGCTTCATGGTCACGCACGATCACTGGGGCCACACCAGCCGGCGGACGCGCGAGCGCATCGGCAAGATCCCAGGCAGTCGTGCGCGCTTCGCGCGGATCGATCTGCAGCTTCAGACGCTCGAGAGGATTGCCGGTCGGATCGGCATCGAGTTCGGCGCGCACTCCGGCGCGGCCGTTCAGCGCGTCGCGCCAGAGCGTCAAATAAGCGTGTTCGCGCGAACGGACCGCGGCATGATCGCGCTGCTGCCATTGCTCGAGCGCGGCCATTGCACCGACGATGCCCTCCTTGCCGACTTTCATGCCGCGGCCGATACCGCCGTTCTGGAAGTAGGCCGCCCGCACCAGCGCCTTGCCGCCGGCCACGATGCCGGCGGTGAGACCGCCGAGAAACTTGTGCGCCGAGTAGAGCGCGAGATCCGCACCCGCCGCGATAAAGCGCTTCAGGTCGTATTCCGAAGCGGCATCGACAATCACCGGCACGCCCCGCGCGTGCGCCACGGCGATAAATTCTTCGAGCGGGATCATGCCGTACTGCACCGCGTGATGCGAGACGACATACAGCGCCGCTGTGGTGCGCTCGTTGATAGCGCTGGCCAACTGATAGCCGTGCGCTTCAGTGGCGGCACCCACTGGAACCACGCGCGCCCCGGCGAGGCGGATCGCCTGATCGATGGGTGCGCCATAATTGACAAGGTGCCCCGTCTGGATCACGACTTCGTTGCGCAAACCGCTGGTGTCCGGCAGCCGCTCGATCAGGCCCAGGTCGTCGCCCGTCATGCTGGCCGCGATGCTCAAGGTGATCGCCGCCGAACACGAAGCGGTGATATAGCCGGCTTCGCTGCCGCACACCTCGGCGATCGCGGCCGAGGCCTTGCGCTGCAGGTCGTCGATCTCGACGAACTCCGGCAGAATCTGCGCCACTGCCTCGCTCACCGGCGCGGGGACAATGGACGCGCCGAGGCTCGTCATCGTGCCCGACGCATTGATGACGGGGCGTAAGCCGAAGCGAGTGCGGATGTCCATCGAGAAGCGCCTCCAAGCGAGTATTTCTTAATTATGGAATATATGTTGTAATTGAGGATCAGTCTAGCATACAATGACCGAGCGTCAACTGGACAAAAATCATTAGGCATACGTCAGGCATTCATATGCCGGCATCCGAGGAGCACGATGGCCCGCACGCCCCGACCCACCGCCGCTGAGCTCAGCGCGAGCACCCCTGAAACGGCCGCCGGCGCCACGGCGCAAGCCAACCCAGGCGAGCCGGCCGCTCAGGCGCCCCGCACCCGCACCAGCGCGATCGACCGCGCCGTGCAGATTCTCGACGCGCTGCAAGCGGCCAACCGGCCCGCCACCGCCTATGAGGTGGCACGCATGGTGGGCGCACCGCTGTCCACCGTCTATTCGATCATCAACGACCTGGTGGAAAAGAACCTCCTCGCGCGCCGGCTCGACGGCGCCATCTGGCTCGGCTCGCGTCTGTATGGTTACGGCCTGACATACGCCGGCTCGATCGACTACCTCGCGGTGGCCGCCGAGGAAATGCAACGGCTATCCGTCGAAGTGGAAGAGACCGTGCAGGTTTGCGGACTCGAAGAAGGCATGATGGTGGTACTGCAAATGTCGGAGGGGCCAGGGCATTTTCGTGTCACCTCGCGCGTAGGCAGTCGCGTGCCGCTCAACTGGACCGCCTCGGGCCGCTTGCTGGTCGGCCATTTGCCCGACGCCGAGCGGATCGCGTTTTTTACCCAGCACGCCCAGCCTTCGCCCACCGGTCGCGCCGAAACCCGGCCCAAGGTGCTCGCGCAGATCGCCAAAGACGCACTCGAGGCGCGCCTGTCGATCCAGATCGGCGAGTCCGATGCGTCAGTGGCTTGCCTTGCTGCCCCTGTGCTCGATAACGCAGGCGTGTGCGTGTTTACGATTTCCATCGTGATGCCCGAAGCGAAAGCCGCACTCGGCACCGAACGCTACGCGCAAGCCGTGCAAGCAGTCGCCGCGCGCATCGAAGCGCGGCTCGGCTGGCGCCAGCGCGAATCGTGACCGCCGCGTGAAGCTTAAGTGAACGAAGCTTTCAAGTGCCCTGCATGGAACCCTACAGCGGCTTGAGCGCAGCATGATCGCCACAAGAGTGCAATCGCGCTGGGCCAAGCCCTCTTCAGAACGTCCGCTCTCACTCACTCGAACCCAGATGAACTGTTATGAACGGCTGCATTCGCGCGGCCTAAAACTACCGCAGGTGCCTTCACCCATCGGCAATTTTTGCCACTGCACGCGCGCCGGCAATCTGCTGTTTCTCTCTGGCCAGGGACCGCTCGACGAAACCGGCGTGCTCATGACCGGCAAGGTCGGCGCAAGCGTCACTACCGAAGAAGCGTATCGGCACGCGCAACTGGTCGGACTCAACCTGCTCGCGGTGTTGCATGACGAACTGGGTGACCTGCAACGAGTGAAGCAGATCGTCAAGTTGCTCGGCATGGTCAACGCCGCACCTGAATTCACCGAACATCCGCGTGTCATCAACGGCTGCTCCGATCTGTTCGTCGACGTGTTCGGCGACGCAGGCCGCCACTCGCGCTCGGCAGTCGGCATGGGCTCGCTGCCAGGAAACATTACCGTCGAGATCGAGGCAATCGTTGCAGTGTGGGAGTGACGCTCGATTTAACGTTTACCGTCTCGAAACCGTCATTTTGCAAATTCCGCAAACCTGCACAATCACAACTTCTTACCCAACATTCACAAATCTTACACAGGTAAGTAGTTATCCTTCGACGGTGCTGAGCCGAGGTCCATAGACCTCGCCAGCGTCCCCCAACACCGTCAAAGGCCTCCCATGTCCACCAGGTCTGCGCGCAGCGCGTTGTTCGAAGCCAAACCGGCGAGCAAACGTTTGGCTGCAGCCTCGCGCGCGTGGCCATGCACGCGAATGTCGACGGTGTTGACGAGCGCCGCATTGACGGCAGCGTTGTGTATAACGCTCGCCGCCTGCAGCAACGACGACGGCAGCAAAACGCCCGACACCAGCACGACATCCGCCGAACAGATCAACGCCGCCCCGCCGGCGCCTTACGCGGTACCGCAAACCAGTTCCGCACAACCGGCACAGTCGGCCCAGGCCATCCTGCCAGCACAAACCATCCAGACTCCGCCGCCGACCTCCGCGCAGGTTGGCGCTGCCGCATCCGACAGTCTTGTAACACCCGTGATTCACACCGTTGATTGAGGTCGTCGCACTCCCCGCGCCGGTTCTGCCTGTTTGATCACCGTCGCGCATATTCCTTCTCCTGAAGATCGAAGCCCAACATGACATCAAAAAATCGCCGTGATTTTCTGCGCGCAGCCGCTTCGGCTGCCGGTTCCGCAACCGCGTTGAGCATGCTGCCGCTCGGCATTCGCAACGCGCTCGCGATCCCCGCCAACAATGCCACCGGTAGCATCCAGGACGTCGAGCACATCATCATCCTGATGCAGGAAAACCGTTCGTTCGACCACTACTTCGGCACGTTGCGCGGTGTGCGCGGTTTCGGCGACACACGCGCCATCACGCTGCCCACCGGCAACCCGGTGTGGTATCAGCCGCTGTTCGAAGGCGCTGTCGAAGATCTCGGCCATGTGCTGCCGTTCCGCCCGAGCGCGCCGAATCTCGGCCTGCAGTTCCTGCAGGATCTGGCGCACGACTGGAACAGCACGCACACGGCCTGGAACGGCGGCCTGTACAACCAGTGGGTGCCGGCCAAGGGCACCACGACGATGGCCTACATGACGCGCGACGACATTCCGTTCCACTACGCGCTGGCCGACGCCTTCACGATCTGCGACGCGTATCACTGTTCGCTGATGGGCCCGACGGACCCGAACCGCTACTACATGTGGACCGGCTGGGTGGGCAACGACGGCAACGGCGGCGGCCCGGTGATCGACAACTCCGAACTCGGCTACGGCTGGTCGACCTATCCGGAAGTGCTGCAAAACGCCGGCATTTCGTGGAAGATCTATCAGGACATCGGCACCGGCCTGAATGCCAGCGGTTCGTGGGGCTGGACCTCGAACGCGTACATCGGCAACTACGGCGACAACTCGCTGCTCTACTTCAACCAGTATCGCAATGCAACGCCGGGCAACCCGCTGTACGACAACGCGCGCACCGGCACCAATGTGGCCAACGGCGGCACTTACTTCGATGTCCTGAAGCAGGACGTGACGAACAACACGCTGCCGCAGGTTTCGTGGATCGTCGCACCGGAAGCCTACTCCGAGCACCCGAACTGGCCGGCCAACTACGGCGCGTGGTATGTCGACCAGGTGCTGCAGATCCTGACGTCGAACCCGGAGGTGTGGAGCAAGACGGTGCTGCTCGTCAACTACGACGAGAACGACGGTTTCTTCGATCACATGGCGCCCCCGTTCGCGCCGGCTACGAGCGCCAACGGCTTGTCGACGGTCGCGATCACCAACGAGATCTATGGCGGCAACGGTCAATACACGGCGGGCGAATATTCGAACGGCCCGTACGGCCTCGGACCACGCGTGCCGATGCTCGTGGTGTCGCCGTGGTCGAAGGGCGGTTATGTGTGCTCGCAAGTGTTCGACCACACGTCGGTGATCCGCTTCATCGAGAAGCGCTTCGGCCATAGCCACAATCTGGCCGAGTCAAATATCACGCCGTGGCGTCGCGCAGTGTGCGGCGATCTGATGACGGCGTTCAACTTCGTCAATCCGAACGACGGGACGCCGGCGCTGCCGAGCACGTCGGGCTACGTGCCGCCGGACCAGTCGCGTCATCCGGACTACGTGCCGCTGCCGCCGCTCATCCAGGCCGTGCCGAAGCAAGAACCCGGCGTACGGCCGGCGCGTGCCCTGCCCTACGAACTATTCGTGCGCCTGCACAGCGAAGCGTCGCAAGGCAAGATCGCGATCCGCTTTGTCAACAGCGGCAAGGCGGGTGCGGCGTTCCTCGTCTATTCGACCAATAGCGGCGCAGCGCCGCTCAGCTATACGGTAGAGGCCGGCAAGCGTCTCGACGGCCATCTGCCGCTGAACGCCAACGGCACCTACGACTACACCGTGTACGGTCCGAACGGCTATCTGCGCCGCTTCGCAGGCAGGCCGCCAGCAACGTCGACCTGGTGGAACCCGCAGGAAGTGGCCCGCCCGGAAGTGGCCGAGGGTTACGACGTCGCCAACGGCAACCTGCAGTTGCGTCTCGAGAACCCGGGCACGGCGAAATGCGAGTTCACCATCACCAACGCGTACGATCCGAGCATGCTGGTCAAGCGCACGGTGATCGGCGGCAACAACGAGGATATCTACCTCGACCTGCGCGCGGCCTACGGCTGGTACGACCTGACGGTGACCGTCGATACGGACCCGGCCTTCACACGGCGCCTGGGTGGCCACGTCGAAACGGGACGCAGCAGCATGAGCGATCCGGCCTTGGGTAGCTAAGCTGCAAGGGTGCGTGCGGGGTGCGCGAGTTCGCGCAGTCCGCACGGCTCTCGCCCGTCACAACCCTCCATCACTCAAACGATTCAGGCCGCGAGCGTCGCGCAGGTTGCGGCCCGCTCGCGCTCGCGCGCCAGAATCGCCTGCACGAGATACTCCGCGTCGCGCGCAATCCCCGAGAAGCGCCCTGATCCCCAGGTGTGCAGCCACGGCAAACCTACGAAGTAAAGTCCTTGCAGCGGCGTGACGCCGCGCTGATGGGCCGGATAGCCGCGGCCGTTGAACACCGGCGCATCGATCCAGCTAAAGTCCGGCGTAAAGCCGATACACCAGATGATCGCGGCAATGCCGCTGCCTTCGAGTGCGAGCGCCGTGCGTTCGTGCGGCGGCTGCCATACTGGTTCATAGACGCCGCCCGGCGGCGCATCGATGCCCTGCTTTTCAATGAAGCCATCGATGCTCGCGTTGATGCGGTTATAGGTATCGTCCGCCTCGTCGAGATTCGCCGCGAGGTTCGCTGCGAAGTGCAGTTGCCCGTCGCGCAGGTCTTCGAGGCGCCCGTATAGCTGCATGCCTTCGGCGGCGAACTTGCGCAGATCGATATCGCGCCCGCCGTCGCGGCCGGTCACGTAGTGATTGGTGTTGTCGCGCACGCCTTCGCGCAATGGATGCTTTTCCACCGGCATGTCGTAGTACTGCATATCAGCCAGCCAGTCCACCACGTCCCTGCCGCGATAAAAGCGCGCGCAGCGCGGCGCTTCGCCCACCGCCAGCACCACCCGGCGGCCAGCCAGATGCAGGTCCTCGGCAATCTGCGCGCCGGACTGTCCCGAGCCCACCACCAGCACCGCGCCCTCGGGCAGCGCCTGCGGATTGCGATACTCCGACGATTGCAACTGGACGATCTGCGCGGGCAGGCGCTCCGCCATGCGCGGCACGATCGGCGTGTGATAGCCGCCCGAGGCCACCACCACGTGGTCCGCGGTGAAATCGCCTTGCGTCGTGGTCACCGCATAGATGCCGTCATCGCGCCGCTTGACGCGGCCGACCGTGGTGCGCTCCAGCACCGGCGCGTCCACCATGGCGATGAAGCCGTCCAGATACGCGACGATTTCGTCCTTTTTCATGAAGCCGTGCGGATCGTCACCCGCGTACGGATAGCCGGGCAAGGCGCATTGCCAGTTCGGCGTGACAAGACAGAACGCGTCCCAGCGCTGCTCGCGCCAGCTGTGCGTGACGGTCTGCTTCTCGATCACGAGGTGATCCACGCCGGCCTGCTTCAGGTAGTAACTGATCGACAGACCGGCCTGCCCGCCGCCGACGACGAGCACACGGTAGTGTCCATTGCGGCGTGGCGCCGCGCTCGTGGAGTGCGCTTGATTCGACATGATGCGTCCTTGCATGAAGAAGATTGCTTCAGATCAGTTCAATGACTTTCACGGTAGCATCCGCGTGCTCGCGAAACCGCTCGGCATCGCGTTCGATCTGCGCGAGCTGATCGAGCGCCGCCGAGCAGGCGAACCCGTACTTCTGCCGCACCCGCTCCGAGGCGATATTGAGCGCCTCGCGCGAGCGTTGTACGAAGTCCTCGAGTGGGTACGCGTGACCCGGCGTAAAAAACTCGTTGACCACCTGCGACGGCGAATAGCAATTCGCTTCGTCGCCATCAGGCCATTGAATCCGGAAGTGCATGACAGGCATGGAAAATCCCTTGTGCGAAAGGCTTAATGAATGGCAAGCGGCTGCCGGGCGAGCCACGCGCGATACACCTCGGCATGGCAGGCGGCGCTAGCAGCCCAGCTATAGCGTGCAAGCAGCACAGGTACCGCATGAGCGAAATCGGTCGTGCTGTCGCCACGCAGCACGCGCAGCAACGCGGCGGCGATCGAAGCGGGGTCGGTGGGCGTCGCCCAGTTACAGGTGGCGTCGTCGAGATACTCGGTGAACGGTGCGATCTTCGACACCACCACGGGTGTGCCGCAGGCGAGCGCTTCGAGTACGACGAGACCGAAGCCCTCGCGTACGGAGACCATCGCCAGCAAGTGCGCACTGCGCATCAGCGCGGGTATCTCGGCATCTTCGAGCGGTCCTGTGATCACAACGCTTTCCCCAGGGCCGATCGACAGTCCGTGTCGCGCTGCCCGCTCGACAAAGCGCCGCGTATAGGCATCGTGGTCCAGCAGGCTCGCGCCGCCCGCTATCACCAGTTGCGCCGCTGGGACCACCGGGCGCAGCATGGCAAAGGCATCGAGCAAGGCCAGTGTGTTCTTGCGCGCCTCAATCCCGCCCACAGCGAGGATCAGCGGCCCCCCACCCAGTCCTAGCCGTTGTTTGAGCACGGCGTCCAAGGGGTTTGCCTGTGGGCTGAAGCGTAGGGTATCGACGCCGTTCGGCACCGTGACCGCGGCGATTCCGTAGCGCCGCTGCAACTCGCGCGTCCACGTCTGGCTGACACATAACACCTGGTCCGCGTCGCGATACGCGCGCTCCTGCCATGCCGCGAGACGCGGATCGTCGAAGTGATCGAGGTGATGCACGGTGCGCAGGAAGCCGCGAATCGCCCCCTCTGCCTTGAGTTCGGCCAGCGCGTTGCCGCTGATACTGTCCTCGGCATGCAAAACGTCGAAGGCGGCCGTGCCATGCGCGTGCAGACTGCGCTTCAAGGCGCGAATGCGCGCGTCGACCAGTGCCACCGTGCCAGCCTGCGATCCCACGATCTGCGCGTACACCACACGGCAAGCAGGCATGCGAAACAAGGTTTCGCCGTTCCTTGCGGGCGCAAACACCGTAACGTCATGACCGAGCGCACTGAGTGCGTGCGCCAGTTCAAGCGTATGCACCACGCCGCCGCGTGGATTGACCGAATGCGTGAGCAGTGCGATGCGCATGGGCCCCGTGCTCATCGCGGCACCTGACCGGTTGGAATGATGAACGGCTCGCCGCTAAAGTCCCACAGCACAGCGGTATCGTCGCCTCTGCGGACAACCACCTGGCGCGATGTGTCGACCGTACCGATCTCGGCGCAGGCCAACGAACGCGCATCGAATTGCGCGAGGACAGCGTCGACCTGTTCTTCACGTACCGCGAGCAGAAAGCCGAAGCTCGGGAACGCGGTGAGCCAGCGCGCGAGCGGCACGCTGGCGGGTTTGGGAAGCGCGTCGAGATCGATGCGCGCGCCCACCCTCGAGCACTCGAGCAACATCAACGCGGTGCCCAAGGCGCCTGCCATGCTGATGTCCTTGGCCGCGTCGCACAGCCCGCTCTCCGCGAGGCGCGGCAGCAGCTCCAGGTCGTCGCGCAAACGCGCGGCGGGCGCCCCCACCGACGCATTCCAGAACGGATACGGTTCCTCGAATTGGCCGCGCAGATCGACCGCCATCAACAGGCGATCGCCGGGCCGTGCGTTAAAACTCGACAACAGCGCCGTGGCGCGGCCGACAATCGACACCGCCAGTTGCGCCCGGTCGCTGCGCGCATTGGTGTGGCCGCCGACAATCGGCACGCCATACGCCAGCGACGCCGCCGCCATGCCCGCGAGCACCTCATGCGCGGCTTCGATGCCTTCGCTCCACAAGGCGTCGACCACGGCAAGCGGCCGTCCGCCCATCGCATAGATATCGCTGACGTTGACCATCACGCTGCTATAGCCCGCGAACCACGGCATGGCCTGTACGAAGTCGCTGACCATGCCTTCGATTGCGAACAGCAGGTAGCCGTCGCTGTCGGCCAAGGCCGCACAATCGTCGCCGAGCGCCACCGCCTGACCCAGCGCGCCGGCGCCGCCGGGCAGTTGCCGCGCCAGCGACGACACCACGCCGGCGATGTCGGTCTTGTGGCGAAAGCCGCGGCTCTCGCGCAAGCTGGCGACCAGCTCCGCCACACTCATGACGCACTCCGCGCTTGCGTGACAAAGCCGCTGCGCGGCGCCGTGCATGGCGGATAGTGGTCGAGCTGCGCCTGCATCAGGTGGTGCGGACGCCCCAACAGCATCTCCTCGGCGAGCGCATCCCAATGCAGCGCCCGAAACAAGGGCACATTCTGGCTCTGCACGTGCGCCAGAAATGTCTCGCAACCGAGTGCGTGAGCGCTCGTCACGGCAAGTCGGATCAGCGTCGCGCCGATCTTGCCGTGACGCCGGAACGCCGCGTGCACGGCAAGCCGCGAGCCGTACCACACGCCCGGCGCCTCCTGATGGATGCGCACTGTACCGACCACCTGCTCGGGCAGGCCGGCAATACAGCTCACCGCAACGAGTTGCTGGGCGCGCTCGTCGATCTCGTCACGGTCGTCGCCGACGAAGATGCCCTGCTCGATGCAGAACACCGCGCGCCGCAGCTTGTAGGCTTGCCCCGCTTCCCACGGCAGCGTGGTCCACTTGATGCGGTACTCGGTCGGCGTATACAACACCGGCGCCACGTCGAATTCTTCGGATACGCCTGCGATCGCTTCGCCAAACATGGTTACACCTCGTACGAAGACAGCGACGAACACGCGCCGCATTTGCCGCAACCGGCCTTGATGTCGCTCGAACGCAAGCCGGCGGCGGAGAGCATCGCGCCGAGCGGCTGCAGCACCGACTTCATGAACTCGGGCGCCGGCGCTGGATGATCTTCGAGCGGCGTGCCGCTGATCGGCACGAACGGCACCACGAACGGATATACGCCCAGTTCGATCAGCTCGCGCGAGATCGTCAGAATCGCTTCCGCGCTGTCGCCCAGGCCGGCGAGGATATAGGTGCTCACCTGGCCGCGGCCGAACACCGCCACCGCGGCCTTGAACGCTTCCATGTAGCGCGCTAGCGGCACACTCGATTTGCCGGGCATGATGCGTTCGCGCAGGGCCGGCGTCACGACTTCGAGATGCATGCCGAGCGTGTCGATACCGCTCGCCTTCATGCGCGCGAACCAGCGGTCGTCGTCCGGTGGCTCGCACTGCGCCTGGATCGGCAGGTCGACGGCTGCGCGAATCGCGAACGCGCTTTCGCAGAGGATCTGCGCGCCGCGGTCGCCGGTGGGCGGCGTGCCGGTGGTCAGCACCATGTGCCTGACGCCGTCGAGCAGCACCGCCGCGCGCGCCACTTCGGCGAGTTGCTCGGGGGTCTTGCGCGCAATCGTGCGGCCCGCTGCGAGCGATTGGCCGATCGCGCAGAACTTGCAGGTCTTGCGGCGGCTCTCGTAGCGGATGCAGGTCTGCAATACGGTGGTGGCCAGTACGTCGGCGCTGTGCAGCGTGGCGATATGCGAATACGGCACCCCGTCGAGGGTCTGCATGGCATAAAAGCGCGGTGCCTTCGGAAAGCTGATATTGGCAATCGGGATCGTGCCGCGTAGCAGCGCACTGACCCCGCTGGCGTCGGCGGGCCCCGCCACGAACGGCGAATGCCAGGCCGTGTTGGTATGCACCGGCACCATGATGGTCACGCCGTCCACAGTCACGGCCTTGTGGTCCGACGGCCCCGCGCCGCCGCGCCGGCTGGCGACGCCCGCGCCCGGATCGGCAAGCCGCAAGCCAGCCGACTGCAGCTCAGTCATCAATTGCCGGCTCGCGGCCGGCAGGGTCTCGTTGGCGTTCATCGCGGCATCCTTCGGTTGTTGGGTTGAAATCCGGACCGGCATAGGCGGCAAACGCGGCGCCAGCGGCGCCCCATGAAGGCATCGGCGACACCGTCGCAGCCGGCCGTTCGTTGATAACGAGGCTCAGCAGTTCGGGCCGCGCATAATGGCCGACCGAATCCATCATGCGTTTGCGCTTGGTGATCAGCGCCATGTCCAGATCGGCGATCACCATGCCCTCGCCCTCGCGCAGCGGCGCCGCCAGATGCTGCCCTTCGGGCGAAACGATCGCGGTATTGCAGCCGCCGCGCAGCGCCTTCTGCAGATTCGTGTCGCTCGTGACCGAAGCGATCTGCGCTTCGCTGAGCCAGCCGGTCGCATTGACGACGAAACAACCCGACTCCAGCGCGTGATGACGGATCGTGACTTCGATCTGCTCGGCGAAGATCGGCCCCACCAGCGAGCCGGGAAACTGGCTGCAGTGAATCTCCTCGTGCTGCGTCATCAGCGCATAGCGCGCGAGCGGGTTGTAGTGCTCCCAGCAGGCCAGCGCGCCGACCCGCGCAAAGGCTGTCTGCACGACCTTCAGCCCGGCCGCATCGCCTTGCCCCCAGATCATCCGTTCATGGAACGTCGGCGTGATCTTGCGGCGCTTGAGCAGCAACTGGCCGTCCACGTCGAAGATCAGTTGCGTGTTGTAGAGGCTGCCGTAATCGCGCTCGTTGACCCCGAGCACGACCACCATGCGATTCAGGCGGGCCCGCTCGGCGACGGCCTGCGTCACCGGCCCCGGCACCACCACCGCCTCTTCGTAGAGCCGCATGTGATCGGCGCCGGAGGCCACCGGCGGGCGCACGAACGAGAAATACGGGTAATACGGCACAAAGGTCTCGGGAAACACAATCAGTTGCACGCCGTCGCGCGCCGCCTGATCGATCGCCTCGCAGACCTTGTTGAGGGTGCCGTCGCTGCGCTCGAAGTCCGGCGAAATCTGCACGGCAGCGGCGCGGACAATGCGTGGTTCGGACATGGTGATGGCCGCCTCTGCTCAGACCGTCCAGGTGTGGATGATTAGCGCGTTCTCCTTGCGATGCAGAAGCTGGATATCGAGCACATCGAGCGGGCTGATCGGCCGGATTCCTTCGATCAGCGAAGCCTCGCCGTGCCCATACAGCGCCTGCAAGGCGAAGCGGCACGCGTATACCTTGCCGCCTTCTTCCATGAACTTGATCAACTGCTTGTTGAAGTTCAGATGCCCGGGAAACGCTTCGTCGCCGAGCGTCGGAAAGCCTCGCTGCAAGCCGAGCGTGACGCCCGGTCCGTACAGCAGCACGGAGGTATCGAAGCCTTTGCGCAGCAGCCGGGTCGCCTGCAGCAAATTGACGAAACCGATCGATCCTTCGAACGCCACTGTGTGAAACGTGACGAGCGCCTTTTCGCCCGGCTCGGCCTTCACGTCCTCGAAGACCTTCTCTTCGTAATCGACGAGGTAATCACCCTTCTGATGCAGCGGTTTGTTGACGGCTGGCATGGCATTCTCCAATGTGGTTTGCGTGAACAGAAATGTCGCGTGGTTGCGGACCAACGGGCAGCGCCACTCGACGTCTGCGCCGAGCCCACTTACGCAACGGCCGTGCCACTGATCGCCACCGCCGATGCGATCACTTTCCAATCAAACAGACGATCATTCGTTAAGCAAGCCGAAAAAATTTTTGGCCTGAAGCTTGCGTACAGCCAGCGCAGCCGATCAAGACGCCCATGCCGACGTCGATCGCACCAGCCGGGTGCGATCCAACTGGTGCAGGCGCGCATAACCGGTGCAGCCATTCACCAGATGCGATCAATCAGATCAATCGATACGATCGCTTTCTGGCCGCTGCGGTTAGCCGGTTTCGGCGCGCTTTCCGGTGCGAATGCCGCACTGTTCCCAATCGTCATTGACCTGTTGCGAAAACGATGAGTAGCCCGATACATCACTGGATCAAACGCCTTGCCGAACTCCGCAAGCCCGCTTACCTCGCGATTCCCGACCTGATCGAAGAGGACCTCGCCACCGGGCGCCTGCGGCCGCGCGACCGGCTGCCCGGCCTGCGCGATCTTGCCGGCGAGCTGGCGCTGAACTACACCACGGTGGCACGCGCCTACGCCGAAGCGAAGAAGCGCGGCCTGCTCGATTCGCGCGCGGGCAGCGGCACCTTCGTGCGCGGCCGCACGGCGACGCTACCGCTCTCGGGCGGCAGCAGCATCGAGATGACCATGAACACGCCGCCGGAGCCGGCCGACTATGCGGCGCGGCTGCGCGAATCGGCGGCGCGTTTGATGGCATCCAGCGACCCATATCAGTTGCTGCGCTATCAAGACTTCGGCGGCACGCCCGCCGACAAGGCGGCCGGCACCGAGTGGCTCAAGCGCCGTTTGCCCGATTGCTGCGCCGACCACGTGCTGGTGTGTCCCGGCATTCACAGCGCGCTGGTCGCGCTGGTCTCGCAACTGGCGCGGCCGGGCGGCATGATCTGTCTCGACACGCTGGCCTATCCGGGCATCAAGGCCATTGCCGCGCAACTAGGTGTGCGCTTGCAGGCGCTCGCACGCGACGACGAAGGGCCGCTCGCGCATGCCTTCGAAGCGCTCTGCAAGACTGACAAGCCGAGCGCGTTCTATTGCAACCCGACGCTGCAGAACCCGAGCACGCTGACGCTCACGCACAAGCGCCGCGAAGCGTTGGCGGACGTCGCGCTGCGTTACAGCGTGCCGATCATCGAGGACGACGCCTACGCGATGCTGCCGCTGCAGGCGCCCGAGGCGCTGGCGAGCTTCGCACCGGAGCTGACCTACTACGTGACAGGCTTGTCGAAGAGTCTTGGCGCCGGCTTGCGGGTCGCCTATCTGCAGGCGCCCACGCCACGCCAGACGCAGCGCCTCGCTGGCGCGTTACGTGCGACCACCGTGATGGCGAGCCCCTTTACCGTGTCGCTCGCGACCGAGTGGGTGAACGACGGCACAGCCGTTGAGATGCTCAACGCTATCCGCGGCGAATCGAAAGCGCGCCAGGCGATCGCGGTGCGTATTCTCGACACGTGGGCTTACGATGCGCATGCAGAAGGCTTTCATCTGTGGCTGCCGATTCCCGGCGAGGACGGCTGGAGTTCGTCGGAATTGGCGCTGCAATTGCGCAACCAGGGCATCGCCGCCGTGGCAAGCGCGGCGTTTTCTACCGATGGCAATCCGCCCAACGCATTGCGGGTGTGCCTGGGCGGTTCGAAAAGCCGCGAAGAATGCGAGGCGGCGCTGCACATCATCGCCGAGGCGCTCGAGCACCCGCATCATCTGCACTCGGCGATCATGTGAAACGCGGGGCGGCGCAGCCGGCGCGCTTAGCGACGGCTCGCCGCCGAAGCACACACTTGCGCTAAGTTCATACAAAAAGACCAGCGTTATCTACAGACGAATACAACGCAGCGCTTCCCCAGCGTGCGTTGAAAACGCAGAAGTGTCCGGCAAAACCGCTTGCCGACACAAAGTGCCTTCCCACAAGCGCTAAAACGGCTTTCTGTAATCTGCTGAAAGCCCCGGCCAGCGCATCCCGCTCAAGTCTGACGCCGCGCCGCCGTATACCCGGACGAGGCCGTTGCCTTGCCGATTCCTGCTCACCTCCGAAAGACGCCTACATGTTCTCCTCCATTCGCGCGCGCATCGTCGCCCTGTGCGTCGCCATCGTTGTCGTGGCCCTCGCAGCCAATGCAGTTCTCAACTACGTCGTTGCCAACGGATATAACGCCGATTCGATCGACAACAGCCTCACCGCGGTCGAGAGCGGTCACGTGGCCGGGATCAACGAATGGGTTGCCGCTAATAGTCTGATGATTAACTCGTTGCAGGACGCTGTGCTGCAGCCCGACCCGACTGCGGCTTTGAAGCTGATGGCAAGCGCCGGCAACTTCACCAACGTCTACGTCGGTTACGCCGACAAGACCGCGAAGTTCTCGGACCCGACCGGCATCCCGCCCGACTACGATCCGACCGGCCGCCCCTGGTACAAGCAGGCGGTCGCTGCCGGCAAGCCGGTGGTGACGCCGCCGTATGTGGACGCCGGCACGGGCCATCTGGTGGTGGCCTTCGCCTCGCCGGTGATCCGCGACGGCGCCGTGAAGGGCGTGGTGTCCGGCGACCTCGCCATGGACAGCGTGATCGCCAACGTCAAGGCGATTCATCCGACGCCGTCGAGCTTCGGCATGCTGGTGAACAGCAGCGGCCTGATCGTTGCGCACCCGGATGCGAAACTGACCCTGAAGCCGGTTACCGATCTGATCCCCGATCTGAGCGCCGACAAGCTCGCCGCGCTCGCCACGGCGGATCATCCGCTGCAGGTGGACGTGGGCGGCAGCGCCAAGCTGCTGCGCGCACAGCCGATTGCCGGCACCGACTGGATCGCCATCGTCGCGCTCGATAAAGCCGAAGCGACCGCCGGCATGCGTTCCCTGCTGACCACCTCGATCATCGCGCTGATTGTGATTGCCGGCATTGCCGCGGCCGTCGTTGCCGCAGTGACCGCGGTGTCGTTCCAGCGCCTCTCGAAGGTGCGCGATGCGATGGATGCGATCGGCACCGGCGAGGGCGACCTGACCCAGCGCCTGCCCGCGATCGGCGAGGACGAAGTCGCGCAGATCGCGCGCTCGTTCAACACCTTCATCGACAAGCTGAGCCGCGTAATGCGGCAGATTCGCGAAGCCAGCGAATCGGTGCGCGTGGCCGCTAACGAAATCGCCGCCGGCAATGTCGATCTGTCGGGCCGCACCGAGTCCGCTGCCGCCAGCCTGCAGCAGACCGCCGCTTCGATGGAAGAAATCACCGCCACGGTCGGCCAGTCGGCGAGCGCCGCCAGGCAGGCCGACGACACTGCCGTGTCCGCTTCGCGCGTCGCTTCGCGCGGCGGCGTGGTGATCTCCGAAGTCATCACGACGATGGGCGAGATCGAAAACGCCTCGGTGAAGATTGCCGACATCATCGGCGTGATCGACGGCATCGCCTT
Source organism: Paraburkholderia phenazinium (assembly GCF_900100735.1). GTDB lineage: Bacteria > Pseudomonadota > Gammaproteobacteria > Burkholderiales > Burkholderiaceae > Paraburkholderia > Paraburkholderia phenazinia. The sequence continues at coordinate 96,422 of NZ_FNCJ01000016.1, forward strand.
CCAGACCAACATCCTTGCGCTGAATGCGGCAGTCGAAGCCGCCCGCGCCGGCGAACAGGGCCGCGGCTTCGCGGTGGTGGCGGGCGAAGTGCGCAGCCTCGCGCAGCGCAGCGCGCAGGCCGCCAAGGAAATCAAGGGGTTGATCGAGTCGACGGTGGCGAGCGTGGCCTCCGGCTCGAGCCAGGTGCGCCACGCGGGCGAAACGATGACGGAGATCGTCAACAATGTCTCGAACGTGACCACCATCATTTCCGAAATCACCCAGGCGGCCAACGAGCAGACCCGTGGCATTCAGGAAGTCAATCGCGCGGTCAACCAGCTCGACGAGATGGTGCAGCAAAACGCGGCGCTGGTGGAGCAATCCACTGCGGCGGCCGCGGCGCTGCAATCGCAGGCGGTCAACCTCGCTGAGGCGGTCACCCAGTTCCGGCTCGATTGAGCCACGCACAGGCCGCCATCGGCCTATCTTAAGTAGTTCTAATACTCGAAATGTTTGTTTCAGACTTGCGGCACACCTTACCGTGTCGTAAGGTCCTGGCCAGCTGAACCGGCTCCAGCCGCCGCGCCGATGTCACAAGCGTGGGCGACAGGCGGCAAACCGCATAACGTATCAGGAGTTGCTGTGTCGTTTTATAGAAATCTGAAGATTGCCGCCAAGCTGGCGTTACTGGGCGCCGTGCTGCTGGCGGCGACGATGGTGGTCGGCCTGGAAGGATGGCATGCGCTCTCCGACACCCACGCGCTGCAGGTTCAGTCGGCCCAGACGCTCGAGCAGTACGCGCAGGCGGCCGATACGGCGCGCGTCGCCCAGGTCGAATTCAAGAAGCAGGTCCAGGAATGGAAAGACCTGCTCCTGCGCAGCAGCGATGCGGCGGCGCTCGCCACGCACCAGCAGGCGTTCGTCACACAGAGCGACAAGACGACGGCAGCCTTGCAGAAACTCAGAAGCCAGTTGAGCGCGTTAGGGGTGAGCCTCGACGGCGTGGACAACGCGCTTGCCACCCACGAATCGCTGCAAACCAGCTACCTCGGCGCACTGAAGCATTTCGACGTGGCCGATCCGAATAGCCCGCACGTCGTCGATGCGCTCGTCAAAGGTATCGACCGTGCACCGACCGCGGCAATCGACGCAATCGTCGCCTCGGTCATGCAGCAGGCCCAGGCCTCCGACCAACGCATCGAAGAAGCCTCCGCGGACGCCTACCGGCTCGCTTGCACGCTGCTGCTGGTGGTGGTGTTCGGCGCGCTGGGAATCGGCGCGACAGCGGTGTGGTTCCTGAGCCGCAGCATCACCGTGCCGGTCAAGCTGGCGGTGGGCGTCGCGCAAGCGGTAGCCGCCGGCGACCTGCGCGCCGACGTCGAAGTGTCGAGCAGCGACGAAACCGGCCAGTTGCTGGTTGCGCTGAACGACATGAATCACCGGCTGCGCCATATCGTCAGCGAAATCCGCGAAGGCGCCACGACGATCTCGTCGGCCACCCAGCAGATCGCCGCGGGCAATCTCGATCTGTCCGCGCGCACCGAACAGCAGGCCGCCTCGCTCGAAGAGACGGCCGCCTCGATGCAGCATTTCACCGACTCCGTGCAAACCAACGCAACCCATGCGCGCAATGCGACGGCGCTCGCGCAAACCGCGGCGCAAGCGGCTCGCGACGGCGGCACGGTGATGAGCGACGCCGTGCACAACATGGAGCAGATCAACGCTGCCTCGAAACGCATCGTCGACATCATCGGTGTGGTCGAAGCGATTGCGGCCCAGACCAACATTCTCGCGCTCAACGCGGCCGTCGAGGCCGCTCGCGCAGGCAATCAGGGCCGCGGCTTTGCGGTGGTCGCGAGCGAAGTGCGCAGTCTCGCGCAGCGCTCGGCGGACGCGGCACGCGAAGTCAAGGAGCTGATCCGCGAGTCAGTCTCGACCATCGAAGCGGGCACGCAACTGATCCATCGGGCGAGCAACACGATGGATGGCGTGGTGGAAAGCGCGGGCAGCGTCACACGCATTGTCGAGGCGATTGCCACTGCAACCGTCGATCAGGCCACCGGCATTGCCGAGGTGAACGACGCGGTGAACCAGATGGACCAGGTCACGCAAAGCAATGCGGCGCTCGTCGAGCAGGCTGCGGCGGCTGCCGATGCAGTGCAGGCAAAGGCATCGGGCCTCGTGCAGAGCGTGAGCTTCTTCAGGCTGGGGGCCGCCGCCTGACGAAGGTGAAAGCCGCACGTCAATAATCGTTCATCAAGCGCTGTTAGGGTAGCGCGGTTGTCCTGCAAGTCCGTCACTAATATTCACCCAATGTCGTACGGAGACTACAGATGCAAACCGCTGCCCTGCTTTGCCGCCTTTCTTCCGCCTTTTCTTCCCGTTCTGTTCTCAAAGCGCGAACCCCACTGGTCGCACTGACCCTGGTCGCCGCAAGCGCAAGCGCCTTCGCCCAGCAGTTTTCGTTCGATGCGGCGAGCCCGTTCTTTCCGGGCTTGCTGGTGGTGAGCCGCAGCGTGTACGACAATCTTTCGAGCAACGTGCAGGTCGGCCAGGTCTTGCCGCCGAACTGCGCGAGCACGACCGGCGGCTGCAGCGCCGCGAGTGGCGCCGTCAGCGACGGCACCTATCCGTACATCTGGAACAACGCCGGATACGACGGTAGCTTTGGCATCACCTCACGAATCTTCCTCGATCAGATCACACCGTCCGGCGTGCCCGTCAGCACGCTTGAGGTGCCAAACAGCCTGCAGCGAGGTGCCGGACCCAACCAGCTCGTGACGAGCTTCAGCTCCAAATCGGAGCTGGGCCTGCATCTGTCCACCGACGGCAAGTACCTCACCTTCATCGGCTACGTCGCACCGGTCAATACGCTCGACGTCTCGAACTCGAACACGCCGGGTGCAGTCGATCCGACCAACCCGGTCGGCGAAAGCTTCTACCGCGCCGTGGCGCGAGTCGATCGCGAGGGTCATTTCCACTTCACGGAAACCAACGCATATAGCGGCAACAACGGTCGCTCTGCAATCCTTAACAATAGCAACGGCCAGAATCTCTTTTACACGGCGGGCAATGCAGGCAACGGATCGAACCCGCAGCCGAACGGCGTGATTCTCGGCGCCGGTGCGCAACTGATCGATCCGACCAGGCAACCCGAAGCGCAGCAGGACCCGGGCACGCCGACGCCGGTCGGCAGCTTCTCCGTGACCGAACTCGGCGACAAAGCCGACAAGATCGGCAAGGACGACAACCTCCGCGGCATGACGATCTACAACAACGTCATCTACTACACCAAGGGTAGCGGCAGCAACGGCGTGAACACCGTGTACTTCCTCGACACTACCGGCAAGGCCTGTCCGTCGGGTGTCGGCGTACCGGCTGCCAACGCCAAGTTGCCGACCGCCCCGCTCGCCTATAACGCGGCCACCCTGCAGAGCACCGGTCTGCCGAGCAATCTGTGCATCCTGGCAGGCTTCCCGTCGACGCCGGTGAAAACCGCCACCACAATTTCCTACCCGTTCGGCCTGTGGTTCGCCAATGCCACGACACTCTATGTGGCGGACGAAGGCGACGGCTATACCGGCGGCGCCGACCTCTTCACGCATGCCGCCGCGCAAACCGGCGCTGGCCTGCAGAAATGGATCTACAGCGCCTCGGCGCAAAAGTGGACGCTGGCCTATACGTTGCAGGCCGGTTTGAACCTCGGTACCGAATACACGGTGCCCGGTTATCCGACGGGTTCGAACCCGGCCACCAGTCTGCCGTGGGCGCCGGCCACCGACGGCCTGCGTGGCCTGACGGGCCGCGTCGAAAACGACGGGACGGTAACGATCTGGGCGATTACTTCGACAGTGAGCGGCAACGGCGATACGGGCGCGGATCCGAACAAACTGGTGGTGGCGCGCGATCTGCTGAAGAACACCAGCGCCGCGGGTGCCGCCAGCGAGAAGTTCGTCACGCTGCGTAGCGCCGGTTTCGGCGAGGTGCTGCGTGGGGTGTCGTTCACGCCAGGTACCGGCGCGAACGGCTGGTTCTAATCACGCGCTCGCAGCCTGAACGCCGCCACGGTCTCATTCAGTTGCCGCCGCTGGTCTTCCAGCGAACGGGAGGCCGCGGCGGCTTGTTCGACAGGCGTCAGGCGCCGAAGTCGAGACCGCCTAACAGGACCTCGGGCTCAGCCTGGGTGTGCGAGCGAAAATCCACTTCGCGGGCGTAGCGCCACGCGTCGAGCTTGCGCGGGATGGCGTTCAGGTAACTCGCAAAGCGCGCCTCGCCGTCTTCGCCCATCAGGCGCTCGATCTCGTCGCTGTCCCAGGTCAGGTGCAGGTTGAGTTCGTGAGGATAGTGACGCAACGCTTCGATCGGCTCGGCCCAGACCTTCACACAGGTTGGATGGCCGTGGCCGCCGAACGGCACCACTTCGGCGTGAACGCCGGTGTCGAACAGTCCGGCAATGGTGGCGGCGATACGGGGGGCAAACTCGCGCTCGAACCTCGCGACGGTCTCCGGGTGCATGGGGGTCTCCTTCGTGCTCTGCGGGGCATCGTAGCATGGGCAGAACGATATAATCCGCGGCTCACCTGAATCTACTGGACCGTCATGCTGCAAACCCGTTTCGCCCTGCTCGCGTTGAGCCTGGGCGCACTTTCCACTCATGCGCTGGCCGACGAGCTGGTCGCCACCCGTCCGGGCGTCATGTGCGTGTCGGCCGATGCACTCGCCCGCCTGACGCTGCCCAGCGGCGACAGCCGCACGCACGCCGCGACCACCACGCCGGAACTGCAGGGTCTGGCGGCCTCGGGCGGTTGCATCGACATCCAGCCCGGCATGCGCGTGACGGTGCAGAAGGCCTTTAAAAACACCGCGGTCGTAACGTACCGGCCTGCGGGCGCGCAGAGCGATCAAACCTTCGTTGTCCCGAACATTGACTTTGCGCAGACCACGGGCGGTGCCGCCACGACTGGTGCAGCTACGGGCAGCGCGACGCCTGCGGCGGCACAAGCGGCACCGGCATCTGCCTCTGCCGCTGCGACTCCCAGATCCGCCGCAGCCGCGCCGGGTCTTGCACAAGGCTATCGCGTCGCGCAGCACATACCGGCCTCGGACCGCGCAGGCACCTTCCTCGAGATTCTCGAAGACGCGCGCATCACGCCCGGGTTGCACAAGACGCTCTGGGGCAGCGGCGCAGGCACCGACGGCCTGCCGGACGGCGTCAGTCACGCGCCGTTGCTGAATGCGCAAGTGCGCCTTGTCTCGGCGGCCGATACGGTGCTTGCCAGCCGCAAGCTGGACTACCCGCTCGCCAGCCTCGAAGCCGCGCCGCTGCATGGCCTGCCGTCCCCAACCTGGTTCCTGACCATCGACGCCACCGCGCCGATGGGCTCATATAGCGGTCCGGGCACCGAAATGCTGGTGCCCGCGCAAAGCGGCCTCGAAGCAGTCCGCTACACGTCGGCGCAAGGCGAGGCGGCACCGCTGGTTCTCGCACGCACCGGCAAGGCCGACTGGAAGATCGTGCCGGCACGCGCGGGCGGCATCGAGGAAATCGAAGACGTGTTCTGTGCGAACGCCGATGGCGACAATTTCGTTACGACGTACCGAACCTATCGCTTCGTCGACGGCAAATGGCAAGCTGCTTCACGGCAGTTGCGGGGACTGTGGGAAAGCGACCGCCAATTTCCTGCGCGGCCGGATTTCCCCTGATCGATCGAGCGGGAACCTGACGGGACGGGCGGCGGCATAAGGCACGCCGCCTGGCCCCCGAGCCATGGAGCGGCGCAACCGCGCCTGAGCGCGGCGCGCTCCACCTACTGAACCACCTGCTGCCCCTCCGCATAAACCTTGCACCCGGACCACTTCGACTGACAGTGCTCCAACGCATGCTGAGCGGCTTCCTGCGCGGTACGCTCCATCAGGTCGAGGTTGCAGTGGCCGCCCTCGGCGGTCACGAACGCCTTGCCCTCGTTGCGCCACGCGCCGTAATCGTTGAAGCTATCCTGGCAGCCGCGATTCAGACCTTGAGGTTGCGGCAACGCGGCCAGCGCGGGCAGTTCCACCACCACCTGGGTCGGCAGGTTCAACGACTTCAGGAAAGGCTCGACGGCCGGCCACCAGGCATCGGCCGGGGCTTCATAGAGCAGCTCGTGCCCATCCTCCTGAAACGCCGGCAGCACCGCGAGCTGCGCCTGAGCGCCGTGCGCGGTGTAGGCGCTCAGCATCTGACGCGCGAGATCGGGGCTGAAATAGTGATCGTTCTCCGACCAGACCCACTGGCTCGGAATCTTCGCGGTCGTGCCATATTCGCCGACCGCCGCGATCAGTTGGTCGGCACGGCATACATAGTCGGGGCGGCTCGAACCGCGGCCACCGGCGAAATCCAGCACGCCCAGCACGCCTTGCGGGTTGCGCGCCGCGGCTGCGAGCACTGCAAAACCGCCGGTCGATTTACCGAGCAGCAGCACGCGCTCGCCATCCACCCAAGGTTGCGCGCGCAACGCATCCAGCGCCCCGAGCACGTCGTCGGCAGACGCCTTACCCGGTCCGAGATAGTCCTCGTTGTGGCAGGAACCGCTGCTCTCCGCATACGGCCCGTCGGAATGACCGAAGCCGCGGCGCAACACCACCACGGCAGCGTAACCGTGCTGGGCAAAGGTCACCGCGGCATTCAGCAGCAATTCCGGCGCACGGTCCGTCACGCCAGCCCCTGAGCTGCGCGGCGTGCCGGGTGTCATCACGATCAACGGCCAGCGCCCGGGACGCTGCGGCCGCACGACCAGCGCTTCGAGCGTCGGCTTGGCGCCGTCGGGCAAGCTGATTGGCAGTCCGATATGCTCGCGCACCAGACCCGGCAGCAGGGAGACGGCGGCGGCGGATGTGCCGCTGGCCGGTTGCAACGCCACGGCAGTGGTCTGTGCGAGTGCGGAAAGCGGCGCGCCTGCCATTGCCAGGGATAGCAACAGCGCGTGAGCGCGCAGCCGGCGCGAAGTCCCGCGCAACCATTGTGCGCAACGCAGCCGGACGGTTTGGGCAGGCTTGTCTCTCATGCTTGGAGGCCTTTGCGGGTTAAGTGCCAGGGAACAGCGGCAGGCGCCGATGCTACGACGCCATCGCACCCGATTCTAGTGTGCGATTGGGCAAGCGGTCTATGCCATGCTGCTCCCTGGCCCACGCCTGCGGTGCATCCAGGTAGCGACGATGCATCCAGCATCGATCGCACCCAGCCCAACAAAAAAGGCCTACGGTTTGCACCGTAGGCCCCTGGTTCAACAAGCTGAGTCCTGGGCAGCCAGCCAGCCGCCCTGCCCGCTTAGAACTTGTGACGAATCCCGACGACCGCCACGTCCTGCGAGTTGCTGCCCGAATTCACGCCGAAGTCGCCGATCGAAGCCTCCGCGCTCACTGCCGCGCCGTTCGAGTTGAGCGTCTTGCCGCTCGCCTTCTGGTAGCCGAACAGCGCGTAGAAATCGGTGCGCTTCGACACGGCATAGTCGCCGCCCAGGTTGACCTGGTTGTAATGCGCCGACGACGGCCCCGTCAACGACGTGTAGTTGTAGCCCACGCCAGCACGCAGCGCCGGCGTGAACTGGTAGTTGAAGAACACCGAACCGTTGTTGAATCTGGCGGTTTCGCGGAACGCGGAGAACGCGTCGCTGCCGTACTGCGTGTTCGAGTAAGCCGCGCCGAACGTCGCCGCACCGACCACATACTGGCCGCCGGCCCGCACGATCTGGATCGACTTGGCGCTCGCAAAGCCCGAGTTGATCACCGTGTTGAACAGGCTGTCCGAGCTGCTGGTCCAGGTGCGCAGGCCGTTGGTCAGGCTGTTGCCGCCATTGGCGAAGAAATAGCCGGCGCCGAGCGACAGCGGACCGTTGCCGTAGGCCGCGCCGAAGCTGTAGGTGCGGCCGCTGCCGGTCGCGCCGGCCACGCCGCCGAGGGCGTACAGCGCTTCGACCTGCAAGCCGCCGAAGACCGGGCTGACGTATTTGATCGAGTTGCTGACGCGCAAGCTGTTGTCGTAGTTGTCGAGGTCGCCGGGTGTGCCGAACACGCCGCCGAAGTAGGCGTCTTCAGTCAGCCCCTGGACCAGATCGACGATCGGGTCGTACTGGCGGCCCAGCGTAACGGCGCCCCACGTGTTGCCGCTCAAGCCCACCACCGCCTTGCGGCCGAACTCGCGGCTGCCCTGGCCGAATGTGCCGGTGCCCGCATTGAAGCCGTTTTCCAACTGGAAGACGGCTGCCAGCCCGCCACCCAGGTCTTCCGTGCCTTTCAGGCCCCAGCGGCTGCCCGAGACATTGCCGCTGCTGAACTTGACCAGCGTGGACTGGTTCTGGCCGTTGCTGCTTTGCGCGTTGTGCACGTAGGCGATACCCGCGTCGACAATGCCGTACAGGGTGACGCTGCTTTGCGCATGCGCGCCGGCGGACAGGAGCATGCCGGCGGGCAAAGCCAGGAGAGAAAGGCGCTTCTTCATGTATTGATTTCCCGTAATCGAGGTTTTTCTTTTGATGACCGGGGTGAACGATAAGAGAAGCGAGCCGGGGCAGGAACAAAGGATTTCTTCGATCTATATGAATGTTGCAACCGCGCATCAGATCATCATTTATCATTCACGTTTCAGGCGAAGCCCGCCGCCCCACCGGCGCGGCGAGGCGTCGCCCCCCGCACCCCAATCGCCGCCCGACAACCCATGGTCTACCCCTCACTGCGCGACTGGCTGTTCTCAGTCAAGACCTTTGCGGCGGCCATGCTCGCGCTCTACATCGGGCTCGCGGCCGAATTGCCGCGCCCATACTGGGCCATGGCGACCGTCTATATCGTCTCGAATCCGTTTGTCGGCGCGACCCGCTCGAAGGCGCTGTATCGCGCGCTCGGCACCGCCATCGGCGCGTCGGCGGCGGTGCTGTTCGTGCCGCCCTTCGTCGAATCGCCCTACCTGTTCAGCGTGGTGGTGGCGCTCTGGACCGGCACCCTGCTGTATCTGGCCATCTCCGACCGGACCGCGCGCAGCTACGTCTTCATGCTGGCGGGTTACACCATGCCGCTGATCGCCTTGCCCGCGGTGTTCAACCCCACCGGTATCTTCGACCTCGCCATCACCCGCACCGAGGAGATCCTGCTCGGCATCGTCTGCGCGAGCGTCGTCGGCAGCGTGGTGCTGCCGAACCGGCTCGCCCCCGTCATCATCGAGCGCACCGACGGCTGGTTCCGCGATGCCATGCTCTACGCCACCGAAACGCTCTCCGGACGGATTGCGGGCGCCTCGATCTCGGCCTGCCGCCAGCGGCTCGCGGCCACCGTCAACGGCCTCGAGCTGCTGTTGAGCCAGCTCGCTTACGACCACACCCGTCCCGACATCCTGACCCGCGCCCATGCCCTGCGCGGCCGCATGCAACTGCTGCTGCCGATCATGTCGTCGCTCGCCGATCCGCTCATCGCCCTGCTCGGCAGCCAGCGGGAGCGCCCTCCCGGACTCGAGGCGCTGCTCGCCGATGTCGTCAAATGGTTCAACACGCCGTTGCGCGCGGCCCATGACGGTGTGCGGCTCGACCTCGCAGCCGATGCGCTGCGCCAGCGCGTCGCCGCGCTGCAGCCGGCGCCCGCCGAGCTGGCCAGTTGGGAAGGCGCGCTGCTGTCGAACGCGCTGTGGCGCCTGAAGCAACTGATCGACGTCTGGCAGGACTGCCGCGCGCTGCGCCACATCATCGTCCAGCAAGACGGCGAGGCAAGCAGCGCCTGGCAGCCGCGCTTCCGTCATTGGCGGCTCGGCGGCACCGAGCGCTATTTCGACCGCGGCATCATGCTGTTTTCAACCAGCTCGGCAGTGGGCGCGATCATCCTCGCCTGCGTGCTGTGGATCAGCTCGGGCTGGAACGACGGCGCCGGCGCGGTCACTCTGGCCGCCGTGGCCTGCTGCTTCTTTGCCGCGCTCGACGATCCCGCGCCACAAGTGTTCAAGTTCTTCACCGCGACCGCCGCGAGCGTCGCGCTTGCCGGCCTGTACCTGTTCGTGGTGCTGCCGCACGTGCACGACTTCCCGATGCTGGTGATCCTGTTTGCCGGGCCCTTCATTCTGGTCGGCACGCTGATCCCGCGGCCGCAGTTCAATCTCGCGACGATGCTGGTGGCCGTCAACACCGCGACCTTCATCAGCATCCAGGATGCCTACGACGCCGACTTCTTCGTCTTCCTCAACAGCAACCTGGCAGGTCTTGCAGGCCTGTTGTACGCCTTCCTGTGGACCCGGGTGACACGGCCGTTCGGCGCCGAACTCGCCGCGGCCCGCCTGATGCGTTCGAGCTGGGCGGACGTGGTGCTGAGCGCCTCGACCAATCCGATCGAAGATCAGCGCAATCTCGCCGCACGCATGCTCGACCGCCTGATGCAACTGATCCCGCGGCTCGCCGCGACCGACGACCACCGCCATCCGTCCATCGAAAGTTTCCGCGACCTGCGCATCGCCTTCAATGCGCTCGACCTGCGCCGTCTGCGTCTGAAGCTCGGCGGCGAGACGCCCGCCGCGATCGACGGGGTGCTCGACGGCATCCGCAGTCACTTCGAAACCTGTGTCGAGCGCCGTGGGCGGCAGCCGGTGCCCGAGAGCCTGATGTCCACCATCGATGCGGCGCTCGCCCGGGTCACCGCCCAGGGCCTCGCCAACGTGGCGAGCGGCACGCCGCTCTCCGCGCGCCAGTTGCGCGACGCGCTGCATGCGCTGGTCGGCTTGCGCCTGTCGCTGTTTCCGGCGACCATCGCTTCGCTGGCTCCGCCCGCTGCGCCTAAAGAGGAACCTGCTGCTTGACGAGACCCATGAGACCCATGAGACCCAGGAGCCACATGCGCCCCGTGAACCCCTTGACCTCACCTCAGCGATCCAGACCATGATCGGCGAGATCGATATCTTTGGCGTCTTCGTGCCGAGCGTGCTCGTGCTGATGTTCGTCGCCTATCTGATCAACCTCGTGCTGCGCACGCTGCTCGCGCGTACCGGCTTCTATCGCTTCGTCTGGCACCGCGCCATTTTCGATCTCGGCATCTATGTGCTGGTGCTGGGTCTTGTCGTCATCGTTTCGCACCGGCTCATAACGTGAAAAAAACCTGGTTCTCCATCGGTCAGATCGTGCTGACCCTGATCGTCGTCGTGATCGCGGGCTTCGTCCTGTGGAAGCTGGTCGACTATTACCTGTATTCGCCGTGGACCCGCGACGGCCACGTGCGCGCCGACGTCATCCAGGTCGCGCCGGACGTCTCGGGCCTTATCACCGAGGTCGACGTGGTCGACAACCAGCAGGTCAAGCAGGGCCAGACGCTGTTCGTGATCGACCAGGCACGCTACACGCTGGCGCTGCGGCAAGCGCAAGCCACCTTGCAGCAACGCCGCGCCACCCTCGATCAGGCCCGGCGCGAAGACGTGCGCAACCATCAGCTCGGCGATCTGGTGGCGCGCGAAGTGGCCGAAGAAAGCCGCTCGCGCGTCGAGCAAGGCGAGGCCGCGCTGGCGGACGCCACGGTGGCCGTCGATACGGCGAAGCTCAATCTGCAGCGCACCATCATCGTGAGCCCGGTGGACGGCTACCTGAACGACCGCGCGCCGCGCACCGGCGAGTTCGCGGCGGCGGGCCGTGCGGTGCTGTCGGTGGTGGACATGCATTCGTTCCGCGTCGACGGTTACTTCGAAGAAACCAAGCTGGGCGGCATCGACATCGGCCAGGCCGTGGACGTCAAGGTGATGGGCGAGCCGGATGTGCTGCGCGGCCACGTGCAGAGCATCGTCGCCGGCATCGAGGACCGCGACCGCACGCTGGGGTCGAACCTGCTGCCGAACGTGAACCCGGCCTTTAGCTGGGTGCGCCTCGCCCAACGGATTCCGGTGCGGGTCGCGCTCGACGACGTCCCGAAGGACTTCCGCATGATCGCCGGGCGCACCGCCACGGTGTCCGTGCGCGGCCTGGCGCCGTCGCTCGGCAACGGCAAGCACGAAGCGGCGGATCATACGGTGGCCTCGGGGGTGGCGCCGGAAGCGGCATCTGGGGTTAAGCCCGCAGCGCAGTCTGGGGCACAGGCTGGGTCGCAGGCCGCCACGCAGCCGCATCCACAGCCTGCAGCGAGCGCCGCACAATGAAACTGTCGCGCATACTCCCCGCTCTGCCGCTGGCGTCGCTCGCGCCACTGCTGCTCGCGCTATGCGGCTGCACGGTCGGCCCAAACTATTCACTGCCGAAGGCCGCGGTCGTCAACGCCCCGTTCGCCGACGCGCCGCTACCCGACGTCGACGGCCGGCACGTCTCGCAACAGCCCGTGCCGGGCGACTGGTGGCATCTGTACGATGATCCGGTGCTCGAACAGCTGGTCGACGAAGCCCTCCAATCGAATACCGATCTGCGCGTGGCCGCGGCGAATCTGGCGCGCTCGCAGGAAGCGCTCGGCGTCGCCCAGGCGCAAGGCGGTTTCTCCGGCAAGACCTCCGCGGCGTTCGATCGGGCCCAGGAGTCCGCTGAGCAATACCTGTTGGTCAACAAACTGCCGGTGGTGAATGAAGGCGATGTGGGCATCAGCGTCTCCTACGAATTCGATCTGTTCGGCAAGCTGCGCCGCGGTGTGGAAGCGGCGAACGCGGATAGCGAGGCAACCCAGGCAGCCGCCGATCTTGCGCGCATCACGGTGGTGGCGAACGTGGTGCGCGCCTATCTCGAGAACTGCTCGGCCGCTGAAGAACTGGCCATCGCGCAGCAGTCGGTGGCGCTGCAGAAGCAACGCGTGGACGTCTCGCGCCGCTTGCGCGATGCGGGGCGCGGCAATCAGCCGGACGTGACGAGCGGCCAGACCCAGGTCGAATCGCTGACGGCCGATCTGCCGCGCTACACCGCGCGCCGCAAGATCGCCCAATATCAACTGGCGATGCTGCTCGCCCGCGCGCCCTCCGATCTGCCGCCTGCGGTGCTCGCCTGCAACAAGGTGCCGCAGATCAAGCAGGCCCTGCCGGTCGGCGACGGCGCAGCCTTGCTCAAGCGCCGCCCCGATGTGCGCGAAGCCGAGCGGCAGCTCGCGGCCTCGACCGCGCGTATCGGCGTGGCGACCGGGGCGCTGTATCCGACTGTGAGTTTCGGCGCATCGGCCGGGTTGACCGGCATTCTGGAGGATCTCGGCACCTCACCCACCGCGCGCTGGAACTTCGGACCACTGATCAGCTGGACCTTCCCGACCAACGGTGCACGCGGCCGCGTGCGCGAGGCCGAGGACGCGAGCAGCGCGGCGCTCGCCCACTTCGATGGGGTGGTGCTCAACGCGCTGCGCGAAACCGAGACGAGTCTCGCAACCTATGTGGCCGACTACACGCGCGCCGACGCCTTGCGGGCGGCGCTCAAATCGGCGACGCAGTCGGCCAGCGAAACGCACCGGCTGTATGTGGGCGGACGTGAGTCGTTTATCGCGGATCTGGATGCAACCCGCACGCTGACCTCGACGCGCTCGCAGGTGGCGGCGGCCGAGGGTCAGGTAGCGCTCGATCAGGCCAATCTGTTCCTCGCGCTCGGCGGTGGGTGGGAGACGGAAACGGCAGCGCCAGCGCCAGCGCCAGCGCCAGCGGCGAAATAATCATAGAGCGGGCCCGATTTGACGGGCAATCTCGGTTGACATCATCAAAGCATGCCGCCTAACATCACCACAGATGACGAGGAGAACTCCAGCATGAATACGACATTGATGATCCTAGTACGAAGTCGGCGCATGGTCCGTTAGCGGCACCTGGCCGCCCCCATGCGCCCCCGACACGTTCGGGGGCTTTTTTTTGCCCTAAGCGAAATCGCTTTCGATTGGAAATGCCGATGACTTCCACACCATCGCCTCCCAGGCTCTCCACACTGATTCTGCTGTGCGCACTATCTGTGCTGCCATTGAGCATATTCCTGCCTTCGCTGCCGAACATTGCCACGGACTTTCACGCCGACTACGCGCTAGTGGGCCTATCGCTGGCAGGATATGCCACTGTCGCCGCCGCACTGGAATTGATCATGGGGCCGTTGTCGGATCGCTTCGGGCGGCGGCCAATCGTGCTGGCCAGTCTGACGGTATTCGTAGCCGGGTCGCTCGGCTGCGCGCTGGCGACCAATATCTGGACCTTTCTGGCTTTCCGCTTGCTGCAGGCTCCCATCACGTCCTGTTATCCCGTGTCGATGGCGGCCATCAGGGACACGACCGGAAAGGAGGGGGCAGCGAGCCGGATCGGCTATGCCGCTATGGCAGCGGCTTTCGCCCCCATGCTCGGCCCAACGGTTGGCGGCGTTATCGACGAAACCAGCGGCTGGCGTGCCATCTTCTGGGGCCTTGCCCTAGCCGGCATAGCACTCTTTGCAGTGTGCTGGTTTGGCCTCGGCGAGACTAACAGGAATCCATCGAACACCATCAGGCAGCAGCTTCGGGCGTATCCTGCGCTGTTCCGCGAACGTCGCTTCTGGGCCTATGCGCTGTGCATGGCGTTCTCAACGGGTACGTTCTATGCGTTTCTGGCCGGCGCTCCATTGGCCGCGAAAGCTGCGTTCGAGGTGCCGCCGGCAATGCTGGGCTTGTATATGGGCACCATCACTGCCGGTTTCATGCTCGGCAGCTTCCTGTCCGGTCGCTACGCCAACCGCTATCCGCTCACCACGACCATGACGACAGGACGTATCGTTGCTTGCGCCGGCCCCATGATCGGGTTGGCGCTATTCCTCGTCGGCGCCAGACATGCAATAGCGCTGTTCGGACCTTGCATGCTGGTCGGTGTCGGCAACGGCCTGTCAAATCCGTGCGCCCATGCGGGAGCGGTCTCGGTGCGGCCGGACCTGGCGGGAAGTGCTTCCGGTCTGGCTGGCGCGATGACCATTGCTGGCGGTTCTGCTCTTTCCTCAATGACGGGAGCTGTGTTGACGCAGAGCAACGCAGCTTACGCACCGCTTTGCTTGATGCTGCTCTCCTCTGTGATTGCTCTGTTGGCCGCATCTTATGTGCGGGTGTTGGACAGGCGTGAGGAGCCTCGATGTTCGAACGTTGACGCGTAGCATCCGTGACGAGTCACCCACACCTTGGCGGCGCTTCGTTTAGCAAGCACCCGAATAAACCGCTGCGCGTCAATCCATCTGCGCGAGCGCGGCGGCAAGGACCATCTCGTCGCAATTGGCGGGACGCTTCTGCCCTCGCGCGCGCGGCTTGAAGATCGCGTTGCCGCGTTCGATCCGCTGGCCCGTCAAGGCGCAATACCCGCCGTGGCGCGCCGTCACCTGAATCCACACCTGGTCGACGTAATGACACATAGTCGGATCGCACCATGAAACAAGGGCGGACGCGTCGTCCTGCCGCTCGATCGAGGTAATCTTGCTGCCGCAACCCGGCAACGGCCTGCCCAGATGGGGCTCAGGCGGCTTGTCCGCACAGCCTGCGGGACGCACCCTGCATCCGGCATGCCAGGCCTTCTCGGCAGGCGATTCTGCCCCGCCGGCAAGATGCGTTAGAAGCGAGACCACCTGGTTCCACGGGTTCACCTGTTCCATGTCCGTATGCCTCTCAGATAACCTCGGGAGACGCGCCGGAGCACTCCGGCGATCCATCGTTTGACCCTAATGCGGACGACCTCGAACGGCACCTGCTGTTGCCTGCATGCGCTTGCTTATGTCGGTTTTTGCCTGGTGTCGGCACAAGGAAGGATGCGGCGCCCATACTTCCCACCCTCATCGATCACCAGCCGAACTTGCCCTCTACCCCAACGTAGTCCGCGTTGTGCGCACCCAGCTCACGCAACGAATCGGCAATCTGAAAGTGCACCGCCTCCAGCGCCGCCGACACGTTCGCATTGACCGCCCAGTCCACCCGAAGCTGGGTGTACATCCCCGTCCATAGCCCGCCGTGCCCTGCCGTGTTCGGCACCGCCACGCCACCCTGCTGATAGACCGCGTCGCCGGTGGTCTCGCGCCACTGCAAGCCGACTGCCGCCAGCACCGTCACCGCCCGCGTCGGCTTGAAGCTCAGCGAAGGCTTGAGGTGCAGCACATTGCTATAACCGGTGTAACCGGCCAGCGTGAAGTAGTAGCCATTCGGAAACAGCGCATTGAAGGTGCCGAGACGGCCATCGCCGGGACGACGGTCGCCGGATGCGCCGTCAAACTGCAACGCAAGGCGCGGCGTGCCCGGCAACGCAGCCAGCGTATAGCCGGCAATCGAGCCGAACGCCCACGCCTGAATCGTGTCGGCGCCGACCCGGCCGGTCTGCAGCATCGATTCGGCGTCCCAGTCGAGCGGCTGCCGCTTGCCGGCATAACGCACATCGAACACCTCGCGATGCTCGGTCCCCGCCGCGTCGAGATATTGCCCGTTGCTGCGGTTAAAGCTTGCGTAGTAAGCGGACAGCTCGCCCGGTCCCACATCGCGACGCTCGACCCG
Source organism: Paraburkholderia phenazinium (assembly GCF_900100735.1). Lineage (GTDB taxonomy): Bacteria > Pseudomonadota > Gammaproteobacteria > Burkholderiales > Burkholderiaceae > Paraburkholderia > Paraburkholderia phenazinia. The sequence goes on from NZ_FNCJ01000016.1 coordinate 112,815, forward strand.
TACGCCGCTAAAAGTGAAATGCTTGTTCGACACATCGTCGAACGGCTGGTCGTCGCGGTACTGCACCGGCTGGCTCGCGAAGGCCATGATGCGCCACCGCTGCACGGCCCATTCGGTCCATAGCGCGTCGAAGGCCTGACGGACATTCGGTCCGTCGCGCACCGACACGAAGCGCTGCAGATCGAAGCCCATCTCCTGGCGGCCGACACGAAACCGGAACAGACCACCGGCCAGCCCCACGGAGTAGGTCGCGAACGCCTGTTCCAGATCGAGCACGTCGCGATCGACCGGCGTCACGGCGTTCTTGCCGAACGGGCGCGCGTCTTCCAGTTGCACGAAAATCTGCAGATGCTGCTCGAAGTGCGCATCGGCATGAACCTCCGTGCGCTGGATCACGTAGGAGTCGTCCTGTCCTTTGCCGAGTCCGAACAATGCCGCATTGTTCATCTCGAAGCGCTCGCGCAGATTCATGCCGAGCGACAGGTAGTTATCCGGATCGTTGCCGAGCGCGATGTACTTCAGACTGTCCAATGGCTTGCGCGGGACGCACGGGTTGGCAAGCACCGACCAGTCCTCCTGCCAGCGGTTGAAGAGAATCGCGGGACGCTTGACGGTGCAGCTAACGGTCGTAGTCCCAGGCGATCTGGCCACGGCAGTCCTATCTGCGGCCGTGCCAGCGCCGGCGGCATCAACGGTACTAGCGGCACTCGCCGGCTGCCCAAGCGGCACGCCTTCGGCATTCGCGAAAGGCACATAAGCGCTGCTCCCCAGCGCAACGAGCAACGACCAGGCAGCGGGTATAGACGAAATGAATGCCACCGAATGAAGGTTCCTGGGAGGCTCGCGGTCAGGCAACCGCGAGCCGTCTGGACGACGCGCTGCGCGTTATGACTGCAGGAAGGCGAGCAGATCGGCGTTGACCTTGTCCGCCTCGGTCGTGCACATGCCGTGCGAGGCGCCCGGATAGACCTTGAGCGTCGCGTTCTTGACGATCTCCACGGCCTTGCGCCCCGAGTTATCGAGCGGCACGATCTGATCGTCGTCGCCTTGCAGGATTAGCGTCGGCACATCGATCTTTTTGAGGTCGGGCGTGTAGTCGACCTCGGAGAACTGCTTGATGCACTCGTAGAGACCGAGCACACCGCCCGCCATCCCCTGGCGCCAAAAGTCGTCGATCACGCCTTGCTTGACCTTGGCGTTGGGCCGGTTATAGCCGTAGAACGGCAGCGCCAGGTCCTTGAAGAACTGCGAGCGGTCGTTGGCGGTGTTGGTGCGAATCCCGTCGAAGACCTCCTTCGGCACACCGCCCGGATTGGCTTCCGTCTTCAGCATCAGCGGCGGCACCGCGCTGATCAGGACCATTTTAGAAACGCGCTTCGTGCCATGACGGCCCACGTAGTGCGAGATTTCCCCGCCACCCGTGGAGTGGCCCACAAGGGTTGCGCCCTTCAGGTCGAGCGCGTCGATCACGGCGGCCAGGTCGTCCGCATAGGTGTCCATTTCGTTGCCGAGCGCGGTCTGGCTCGAGCGGCCGTGGCCGCGGCGGTCGTGCGCAATCACACGGTAGCCCTTTTGCAGCAGGAACAGCATCTGCACATCCCACGCGTCCGCACTGAGCGGCCAGCCATGCGAGAACACGACAGGCTCGCCCGTGCCCCAGTCCTTGTAATAGATCTGTGCGCCATCTTTGGTCGTAACGTAGTTCATGGAACGTACTCCTGTGTGTGCAAAGGGGAACCGGCGGCGCAACGCCCATCCGTCAAACCTTCGGGCTATTTCGCCGCCTCGTGTATCTCGGCAATGTAGCCACCGGGAAATTCAAGCATTGCCGAGCGCCCGTACATACTCTGCGCCGGCTGTGACACCACCTTGACGCTCGCGGCCTGGGCCTTCGCAAGCGTCGCGTCCAGATCGGCGACCTGGTAGCCGGTTATCTCGCGCCCATACGGCCAGGGCAGCTTGCCGTCGGTGACGAAGATCAGCATGTTGCCGAAGCCCGACTGTAGCCGCACTCGCCGCATCGTTTGGCCGGACAGGCCGATCTCGGCGGCATCGGCATGCTTGTCGTCCGAAACCACCTTGCCGTGCGAGAAGCGCACAAAGCGCCGCACGAAGCCGTCGACAGCATGCGGCGACAGATACACTCGGTTATCCGGCACGCTCGCGAGCGGCTCGTACACCGGCGCCTTGGTATGCCAGTAGAGCTGCATCGTCAGGCCGCCCGGCCACTGGATCAGCGCGTCCTTGCCGATCGGGTCGTCGAAGGTATCGACGATCACGTCGGCGCCGGCGGCACGCGCGGCATGCACGGCGGCGGCCATGTCGGTGACGAGGTAGCCGGTGCGTTCGTTACCGAACGGGTAAGGAATCGGCGTCTGGAAGGCGAACACCGACAACATGCCCACCGGCGTGCGGACATACTGCGACGCGGTTTTACTGGGCGTCGGCGTGACCGTGAAAACTGCGCGCGGCGACGCGAAGCCGCCGAAGGTCGCGATAAAGCTGTTGACGAACGCATCGATGTCGTCGTTCGAGACATACACGTGCGTCGTGTCGTATTGCGGCCCTACCGAGACGCTGGCGCTTTGCGGCGCCATCACGTCGTCGCCGGCGCTCGCCTCGGCATGGCCCGTCGCAACCAGGGCAGCCGCGGCGAGCGTCATGCTCAGCGCAAATCTCACGGCCGCTGAAGTCTGCCGCATACGAAACGGATCAAATAGGCTCACTCGTGACCTCTCAGGTTTGCTTGCGCGAATCGATCGCGCTTTCGGAATGGGATGATTCGGCCGCCGGGGCGACGCTCACGTGCGCGGCGCTGTGCAACAGATGTGCCTGCACGAACGGCACCGCCCCTTCGCCGATCACAATGCCGAGCAGGCCGACGAGCGCGACCAGCGGCGGCGCGGGCGAATGCACGCGCACCATCCAGTACAGTAGTCCCACCACGAGACCGGCTCCAAACGAAATCAGATATGTCACGACTGCTCTCCTTCATACAGCAACACTGGCAACCCCGCAGGCGCGATCACTCTTGCCACTTTGCGCCGAGAATCAGGCCGCAGTAATTGATGCGCCGGTAATCCGGGTCGAGCCGTTCGAGCACATCCGCACTCAGCGTGCCGAACGTCGAGCCAGGGCGGTGCGCCACACCTTGCCCAATGGCGTGGATGAACTGCTCCTTGAAGCGCTCGCCACGCGGATAAGCCCGCAGGAGCTCCGCCTCCGACTCGCGCGGCAAAGCCGCGAGGTCCTCGCCGAACAGATCGGTGCGCACGCCGGCCGCGAGCAGCGCGGCAAGCGTCGAAGCATGTTTCGCAATGCCGTGGCTGGTATGCAGCGCCACCGCATGCCACATTTGCGTGGCGGCGGATGCAGCCACACCGTGGCGGGCGAGGAACTGCCGCGCCGCGTCCGCGCTGTCCACCTCGTAACGCCGTTGCGAGCCGAGGTAGGCAGCGCTCAGTCCGACGTTGATGAACATCGACGCCACATAGAGGCGTTCGGTGTTGCACCGCACCCCGCCGCGCTGCGCCTTCAACGCCGCAAGGATGAACACACGCTGCGCATGTCCGCTCAGCACGCCGGGCAACAGCGCGCCGGCCACCTCGTGCGCCTCGCGCGCCAGCTCGCCTTGCGGCACGCCGATGCCGCACACCTTCCTGCTTAACGAGCCTCTACCTGCCCCTGCCCCTGCCGATTCCTGTGACGCCATTTGGGTCTCTCTCCACAGCGCGGGACACGACGCAGGACTCAGAAAGCGAAGCAACTACAGCCCAGCGCACCCCAGAAGCTATTGAGGTCGCCGGCGGGCACCGGGCTTCGCCATGCCCAGTCGTGCCCGTGTCCATGCACGCCGCACAGCGTCGCGCAGCCGTCCGCACACGCCTGTTGCAACGTGCCCGCCGGCCGGTAGCGGCGATAACCGCCGAACTCGGCCACCGGCGACCACGACGGGCTGACCGGCAAGGGCGGCGTTTCGTCGCCGGAGAACCAGGCGCTGCCCACGGTATAGCGGCGCAAGGCTTCCATGCGGTCGAGCCGGTCCTGCTGCGCGTACATCGCGGTACCGCCGACGGTGCGCCCCGAGACGAGCCAGTACAGCGAGACGAATGGGTTATAGCTTGCAACGCGGGTGGCGTCGGTACCCGCGCCGACCGGCAGGCCGGCGGCCAGCATCTGGCGGATCGGCGGCGTGCGCGCAGCGGCCTCGGCGCCATAGCGGGAGATGAAGTATTCGCCCTGGAAAGCCATGCGATGCTGCACGGCGATCCCGCCGCCGAGCGCCGCAATACGTTCGATGTTGCGTTGCGTGATCGTCTCGCAGTGATCGAAGAACCAGCGCAGCCCGGCGAACGGCGTGTCCTGATTGACGCGTTCGAACACGTTGAGGAACCGGTCGATCGATTCGTCGTAGGTGGCGTGCAGGCGGAACGGCCAGCGGTTTTGCACCAGCAGGCGCACCACCGCTTCCAGTTCTTTTTCCAGCGCAGCGGGCAGGTCCGGGCGCGGCTCGAGAAAGTCTTCGAAGTCCGCGGCGGAAAACACCAGCATTTCACCGGCCCCATTCACGCGCAGAAAATCGTCGCCCTCCCCGGGCTTCGTCATCTTGACCCACTTGGCGAAGTCGTCGATTTCCTTCTTCGCGTTCTGCGTGAAGAGGTTGTAGGCGATCCGCACGGTCAGCTCGCCGCGTTTGGCGAGGTCCATGATCACCGCATAGTCGTCCGGATAGGCCTGATAGCCGCCGCCCGCATCGATCGCGCTGGTCACGCCCAGGCGGTTCAACTCGCGCATGAACTGGCGCGACGAATTGATCTGGTCGTCGAACGGCAGCTTGGGGCCCTTCGCCAGCGTCGCGTACAACAAGCCCGCATTCGGACGCGCGATCAGCATGCCGGTTGGATTGCCGCGCCGGTCGCGCTGGATCTCGCCGCCCGGCGGATTGGGGGTGTCCTGGGTATAGCCGACCGCGCGCAACGCCGCGCCGTTCAGCAGCGCGCTCTCGTACAGGTGCAGGATGAAGACCGGCGTATCCGGTGCGATCGCATTGATTTCCTCGAGCGTCGGGCCGCGCTTCTCCGCGAACTGGAATTCGTTCCAGCCGCCGATCACACGCACCCACTGCGGCGCCGGGGTGCGCGCCACCTGGCGGCGCAGCATCTCAAGCGCCTCATGCAGCGACGGCACGCCGTCCCAGCGCAACTCCATGTTGAAATTCAGGCCGCCGCGAATCACGTGCAGATGCGAGTCGTTCAGGCCGGGGATGACGGTGCGGCCCTTGAGGTCGATACGCTCGGTGCGCTCGTGAGCATGACGCATCACGTCCTGTTCGGAGCCTGCGGCGATGATCTTGCCGTCGGCGACGGCCAGCGCGGTCACGAAAGAACGACGCTCGTCCTGAGTGGCGATCTTGCCGTTAAAAAAGACCCGCTCCGCCATCCGAGGTACTTGCGTCGGATCGTTCATGGTTAGAGACCGCCCTCGTTGGCATGCGCGCCGAGAATCTGCTTGGCATAGCGCACGCCGACACCGTATGCGCTATGCGCCTTGAAGATCTCCATGCAACCTTCATAGGTCTCGCCGCGCGCCCAGTCGCGCTGCAGTTCGCACATCAGTTGCAGCGAGGTCATCGGCACCGCGCCGACCTGCAGAATGCGCTGCACGGCGCGCTCGTCGTAGGCCATGGAGTTCTCCGGTAGGCGAGGCAGGTTTTCAAACCAGCAAACGCAGGAGGCGAAGGCAAGCTCGAAGTGCAGTTGCACTCGCCATCCCAGTGCCCTGAAGCTTAGGGTGGAACCCGGCTTAAAGTCCTGATGGACAACTTAATTGTTCTGAATGGCCTGAAACGATTGCGCGGGATCGGCGAGCGTATCGATGCAGCGAAACGAAGGGCCCGGATGCGCGCCGCCCATCCGGGCCTATGCCCTCGCTACTTCTACGCGTGTGCCAGACTCAGCGCAGGTTGGTCTTCACCAACTCCACGATCTCATCGCCACGGCCGCTCAGAATCGCGCGCAGCATGTACAGGCTGAACCCCTTGGCCTGCGACAGTTCGATGGTCGGCGGCATCGCCAGCTCGTGCCTGGAAGTCACCACATCCACGAGCGCCGGCCCGGGATGGGCGAAGGCCTCTTTCAGCGCCGCTTCCACGCCTTCCGACTCCTCGACGCGCAGGCTGAAAATGCCCGCCCCTTTGGCGATCGCGGCAAAGTCCGTCTTGCTCAGATCGACATTGGTATCGAGGTAGCCCCCCGCCTTCAGTTCCATCGAAACGAAGCCGAGCAGGCTGTTGTTGAACACCACCACCTTGATCGGCAGATGGAGCTGGCGCGCGCTCAGCAGGTCGCCAAGCAGCATCGACAGGCCGCCGTCGCCGGAGAGCGACACCACTTGCCGCTGCGGATGTCCCGCTTGCGCACCGAGCGCCTGCGGCATCGCGTTGGCCATCGAGCCGTGATTGAACGAACCATGCAGTTGGCGCTTGCCGTTCATCGTCAGATAGCGCGCCGCCCATAAGGTAGGCGTGCCGACATCGGCGGTAAAGATCGCGTCTTCGCTGGCCACCTGATCGATCATGCGCGCGAGATACTGCGGATGAATCGGCCGGCCGGGACCGGCAGGCGTCGCCAGCTCGTCGAGCCCCTTGCGGGCCGATACATAGTGCTTGCGCGCGTTGTCGAGGAAGCGGCGCTCCGTCTTGCGCTGCAGCTTCGGCATCACGGCGCTGACGGTCTCCTTGACCGTGCCGACCAGACCCAGCGCGAGCGGTGCGCGTTTGCCCAGTTGCGAGCCCTTGTGGTCGATCTGCACGACCTTGGCTTCAGGCGGGTAGAACGGCCGGTACGGAAAATCGCAGCCCAGCAGCAGCAGCGTGTCGCACGACATCATCGCGTGATAGCCGGAGCTAAAACCGATCAGGCCGGTCATGCCGACGTCATACGGATTGTCGTATTCGATGAAGGGTTTGCCGCGCAGTGCGTGGACAATTGGCGCGCCGAGCGTGTCGGCGAGTGCAACGACCTCGTTGTGGGCGCCGGCCACGCCGCTGCCGCACATGATCGTCACCGCCTCCGAGCCGTTCAGCAAGGTGGCGAGGCGCTCGAGGTCGGCATCGGACGGCACGATGGTGGACGGCGCGCTATGGCTCCATTGCGGCGCTTCGGCCGGGCCTTCACTCAGCGCGATGTCGCCGGGCAGCACGATCACAGCCACGCCGCGTTCCTCGATGGCCGTGCGCATGGCGCGCTGCAGCACACGCGGGAACTGCGAGGCATTGGTGACCAGTTCGACGAAGTGGCTGCACTCCTTGAACAACTGCTGCGGATGGGTCTCCTGAAAGTAGCCGAGGCCGATTTCCGTAGACGGGATATGCGCGGCGATCGCCAGCACCGGCTGTTGATTGCGATGGCAGTCGAACAGGCCGTTGATCAGATGCAGATTGCCTGGGCCGCAGCTTCCGGCGCAGACCGCGAGCTTGCCGGTGGACGCCGCGTCGGCGCCCGCCGCGAAGGCCGCGACTTCCTCGTGACGTGTATGCATCCAGCGGATCGAGCCGAGCTGGCTCAGGCTGTACGCGAGTCCGTTGAGACTGTCGCCAGTCACGCCCCAGATTCGCTCCACGCCTGCGGCGGCGAGGGTTTGCGCCAGATAGTCGGCGATGGTGTGGCGGGCCATAAGCTACTCCTTTACGACAGCGTCGACCAAGCCCCGCATACCGAGGCGCGAGCCCGATGCCAGCAGTCTTGTTAGCCAACAGTAAGAGAGAAGAACGGCAATGCGGAACGCGCGAGGCAAGGGGCTCTTCAGGCTAAGGCGATCTACCTTAAAAGTCCTGAAAGCGACGTCAATCCTGCAAATTAAATGCCTTGCCGGGCGGTGCTCGCCGGGTGCCGTGCAGGATAGACCGCCCGCGCCGCTGGATCGTTCACCGTGCGGAATAACACGCGAGTATGACCGCGGCGTTGCGGCTAGGCCGCCAGGTCGTGCAGCTTGCGCATGCCGTCGCGCAACCAGTCGAACAGCGTGCGCTCGCTGAGCGCCGGTGTCTCGGGCACGCTGCCGAGCTTGAGCAGCTTGTCCTGGCGCTGCGACATCAGTTGGCACATCTGCTGGCCGACATCGGGGCGGCCTTTCAGCAAGGGCGTGAGGTCCGCCTTGTCGAGGCGGTAGACGACGGTCTGCGTCAACGCCGTGAGCCGCGCGCGCACCGGCAGGCCCGCCAGAACGCCCGCCTCGCCGAGCGCATCGCCGGGGCCGAGGCGCACCGGCTCGAGCACACCCGAGGCGGTCGTCACTTCCACCGAGATCACGCCCGATTCGACAATCATCAGATAATCGGTGACCGCGTCGGAGGCCACCACCAGTTGATTCGGCGCGTATTCGTGACGCGTCATCTTCGCCGCGAGGCTTTCCAGCTCGTCGCCTTGCAGCGTGCGAAACAGTTCGACGCGCGAGAGCAGCCGCTGCAAGCGGTCGGCGCTCGCGCGCGGCTGAGCCGGCACGGCGAGCGGCCGCAGATCGATACCCGCGGCGGCCAGGTGCCGGAAGCACAGATCGTAGAGTTCGTTGTTGACGGCCGCCTTCTTTGCCATATCGTCGACATAGGCGGTCACTTCGTATTGGATCGAGTTGACCGACGCCGCTTTGACGAGCGCGTACGGCGCGGGCGTTTGCAGCACCGTGCCGATGCCCGTCAAGGCGCGCTCGAGCGCGCTGAGCACGCGCGCCGGACGCTCTTCGGGCGAGATCTCCAGCGTAATCGACACGCCATGCAGCGCCGAGGGGCGGCTGTTGTTGACGATCTTGGCTTTGGCAGCCACGGCGTTGGGCACGATCACGACATTGCCCTGCCCGGTCAGCAGATGGGTCGCGCGCCAGTTCATTTCGAGCACCTTGCCCTCCACGCCGTCGACGCTCACCCAGTTGCCGATGTGATAGGGCTCGGTCGTATTGAGCACGATGCCGGCAAACACGTCGCCCAAGGTACTCTGGATCGCGAGACCCAGCACGATCGCGAGCGCCCCGGAGGTGGCCGCGAGGCCGCGCACCGGCACATTCAGCACGAAGGCGAGCGAGGCGACCGCTGCGGCCAGAAACACCAGCGCGCCCAGCACGTCCTGAAACAGCCGCTCCTTGTGCCAGCTGCTGGTCATGAAGAGCGCATCGAGCGAGAGCGTGAGCAGGCGTGCTCCGTTGAGCCACCACACCACTTCGAGTATCTGCGCGGCGAGGTGGCGTGGCACCGACTCGGGCCACGGCGCGGGCATGAGCGGATTCATGCCGGAGCCGAACAGCACGGCGCTGAAAAGGCCGAAGATCAGGAGGCGCAGCGCGAAGCGCAGCATGAGGTTGGGCGGCAGGCGCGTGCGCCAGATCGCGATGTCGAGAGCCAGCAGCACGAAGCCGATAACCAGAGGATCTTTCAAGGCACTCTTCCCATAGGTAGCAGGCGCGTGCACGACGGCGCGGCGCCGGGCGAGCGCCTTCTCACGCGGGGACAGGCGCCAGGAGTAAGAGTACGGGGAATTGGCGGTTTTTGCAGCGTCGGGCTGCTGGCTGAAACGCGTGGCTGACACGCTGGTGAAGCCGGACGTCGCGAGTGCCACCCGGTGCAGTGGCGTGCGGCGTCGCGTAGCGCCGCGCGCCATCCGGTGGGTCAACCCTGGCTCTGAGTCTGCCCTTGCAACTGCGTCACGGTGATTTCGACCGTGAGCGTCTCTGCCCCCGCTCCGCTGCGAACGCCGGACACCGGCATCGCGTCGCGGTAGTCCAGACCTGTGGCCATGCGCACATAGCGCTCGTCGGGGCACTTGTCGTTGGCGGCATCGAAGCCGACCCACCCTAGCCCCTCGACATATGCCTCTGCCCAGGCGTGGCTCGCGCTCTGCTGCACCACGTCCTCCATCAGCAGATAGCCCGAGATATAGCGCGCCGGGACGCCCAGCCGGCGCGCTACCGCGATAAACGCGTGAGCATGATCCTGGCAGACCCCGCACCCTTCGCGCAACGCGGTCTCGGCGTCGGTGCCGACCCCGGTGGTGCCGGGCCGGTAGGCGATCAGGCCGTGGATCGCGTTCATCAGCTTGTGCAGCGACTCCAGTTGCCCGTGGCCCGCGCGCAGATCGGCGGCGAGCGCCTGCACGCGCTCGCCGGCATGGGTCAGCGGGGTTTCCCGCTCGTAGATCCACGGCGGCGCCGTCTCGTTGGTGACGCCGTAGATACCGGCCAGGTCGCAGGTGTCGACCGTGCCGGCGGCGACGATCTCGATCTCGCGCTTGTTGCGCTCATGACGCACGAGCTCGACCCGGTTGCCGAGCCCGTCGGTCCAGCCGAGCGCCGGCGCGACGCCGTCGACCGTGACCTGCCAGTCGAGCACCGTTTGTCCCGCTCCGCTCTGGGGACGCAGCCGCAAGCGCTGCAAGGCATAAGGCACCGGTTGCTCGTACTGATAGCGCGAAGTGTGGCGAATGGCGATACGCATGGCCGTACTCAATCGAAGTTATAGGTCTCGGCGATTTCGAAGCCGAGCCGGTTGTTCTGCGCAATGAAGCCGGTGAGAAACTCGTGCAGGCCATGCCCGAAAATCTGCTTGACAGTGTTGTCGCGCAACGTCGCGAGCGTCGTGCCGGCGGTGGTCTGGCAGGCGTGCGTCACGCCGTAGTCCTGCGCCAGAAAGCGCAGGTTCTCGACGATGTTCACATAGCAGAAGTTCAGCGAACGCGGCATGCGGCCATTGAGAATCAGGTAGTCCGCGATGTTGGTGGGTTTGTACTGCACGTCGTAGACCCAGCGGTACGAGCGGTGCGCATCCACCGAGCGCAGGATCGACTCCCACTGGTAATTGTCGAGCGTCGTGCCGACGTACGAAATGGACGGCAACAGCAGATGGTATTTGACGTCGAGAATGCGCGCCGTGTTGTCGGCGCGTTCGATGAAGGTGCCGATGCGCGCGAAGTTGAAGATCTCGTTGCGCAGCATGGTGCCGTGAAACGAGCCGCGAATCAGCGCGGCCTCGCGTTTGATGCGATCGAGTACGAACGGCAGTTCGCTCGCGGGCACGGGCTCCGCCAGCACCCGCTTGATCACCATCCACGCTTCGTTGACGCTCTCCCAGGTCTCGCGCGTGAGCGCGGTGCGCACCATGCGCGCGTTCGAGCGCGCCGCTTCGATGCTCGACAAGACGCTCGACGGATTGTCGGTGTCGCGCAGCAGGTAGTCCGCGACGCTGTCGGCCGTACAGGTGTCGTGCTTCTGCCGAAAGCCCTCTTCGGTGCCCGAGGTCGCCACCACCGACGACCATGTGGCCGGCGCGTCGGCGCTGCGCGTGAGCGCCATGCGCAGTCCGGCATCGACCACCCGGGCGATGTTTTCTGCGCGCTCGATATAGCGGTGCATCCAGTAAAGCCCGCTTGCTGTGCGTCCAAGAAGCATGTGCTGCCCCACTCCGGTTGCTGTTTTTTTCTTGCTAACGACTGGCTACTCGGCCAGTACCCACGTGTCTTTGGTGCCGCCGCCCTGGCTCGAATTGACCACCAGCGACCCTTCCTTGAGCGCCACTCGCGTGAGGCCGCCCGGCGTGATGCGGATGCGGTCCGAGACCAGCACGAACGGGCGCAGATCGACGTGCCGCGGCGAGAGGCCCTGGCCGGTGAGGATCGGCGTGGTCGAAAGAGCGAGCGTCGGTTGCGCGATGTAGTTGTTCGGCCGCGCGCGCAGACGCAGGGCAAAGTCCTCGCGCTCCTGCTTCGAAGCCGTGGGGCCTACCAGCATGCCGTAGCCGCCGGAGCCATGGACTTCCTTGACGACCAGTTCGTCGAGATGGGCCAGCACGTACTTCAGGCTGTCAGCTTCCGAGCAGCGCCAGGTGGGCACGTTCTCGAGAATCGACTGGCGACCGGTATAGAACTCGACGATCTCCGGCATATACGAATAGATCGCCTTGTCGTCGGCGATGCCGGTGCCCGGCGCATTGGCGATCGTGATGTTGCCGGCGCGGTAGACGTCCATGATGCCGGCCACGCCCAGCACCGAATCGCGGCGGAACGTCAGCGGATCGAGGTAGGCGTCGTCGAGGCGCCGGTACAGCACGTCGATGTTGCGAAAGCCCTCGGTGGTGCGCATCGCCACGTGACCGTCCACCACCTGCAGATCGCTGCCCTCAACCAGATGCACGCCCATCTGGTCGGCGAGAAACGCATGCTCGTAGTAGGCCGAATTGTGAATGCCGGGCGTTAGCACCGCGATGGTCGGATTGTCGTGATTGCCGCCGGGCGGACAGACGGCGGCCAGCGACTGGCGCAGCAACTGCGGATAGGCTTCGACGGGCCGCACCTTGACCTGCTGGAACAGCTCGGGAAAGAGCTGCATCATCGTCTCGCGATTTTCCAGCATGTAGGAGACGCCGGAGGGGGTGCGCGCATTGTCTTCGAGCACGTAGAACTGGTTCTCTGCAGTCCGTACGATATCGACGCCGATGATATGCGTATAGACATTGCCCGGCGGCCGAAAGCCGATCATCTCCGGCAGAAAGGCTTCGTTCTGCGCAATCAGTTCCTTCGGAATGCGCCCGGCCCGCACGATCTCCTGGCGGTGATAGATATCGTCGAGAAAGGCATTGAGCGCCATCACGCGCTGTTCGATGCCTTGCGACAGGCGGGTCCATTCCTGTGCGGAAATGATGCGCGGGATGATGTCGAACGGGATCAGGCGCTCGGCTGCCTCTTCTTCGCCGTACACGGCAAACGTAATGCCGGTCTTGCGGAACACGCTCTCCGCGTCCTGCGCCTTTTGCGCCAGGTTGGCCGGATTCTGGGTATCGAGCCATTGCTTGAGCAGATCGTACGGCGCGCGTACTCCGGCTTCGGAGCTCAGCATCTCATCGAATGGCGTCACTTCGGGTTCTCCGTGCGGGTTGCGGGTTGCTTGTTGCGGCTTGTGGCTAGTTGTGATGGCTTGTGGCGAGTTGCGAGCCCCAGCTCTACTCGTCTTCGAGAATGCTTTGCGTGAGCGCGACCGAGGGAATGGTCGGCTTCAACATGGCGCCGGCGCGGCGGCGCACGCCATACCAGCCGGCCACCAGCAGCAGCACCACGACCGGAATCGAAGCGACCGTCCATGTGCCGTTCGGATAGTCGAACGCCATCAGCACCAGCACGCCCACCAGGAAGGCCAGCGTCAGCCACGAGGTGACCGGCGCGCCGGGCATCTTGAAGCTCACGTCTTCGGCCTCGCCGCGCGCCACCGCCTGGCGGAACTTCATCTGGCAGACCACGATGAAACCCCAGGTGCTGAGAATGCCGAGCGAGGCGATATTCAAAACGATTTCGAACACGCTCGACGGCACGAAGTAGTTGAGCACCACCCCGATCACGTAGATCGCCACCGTCACCAGGATGCCCGCGTAGGGCACCGATTGCGAACTCATGCGCGACAGGAAGTTCGGCGCGGAGCCGCCCATCGACAGCGCCCGCAGCACCCGGCCGGTCGAATACAGGCCGGAGTTCAGACTGGAGAGCGCAGCCGACAGCACAACAACGTTCATCACCGAGCCCACGCCCGGCACGCCGAGCGCGCCGAAGAACGTGACGAACGGGCTTTGCCCCGCCTTGTAGGCGCTCCACGGCAACAGGCACACCAGCAGCACGACCGCGCCCACGTAGAACAGGGCGATCCGCCAGATCACGCTATTGATGGCGCGCGGCAACACCTTGCGGGCGTCCTTGCACTCCCCTGCGGCCGTGCCGACCAGCTCGACGCCGGCAAAAGCAAACACCACACCCTGGACCAGCACCAGCGCGGGCAGCAAGCCATGCGGAAAGAAACCGCCGTTCTCGCCGATCAGATGCACGCCGGTGCTATTGCCGGCCACGTGCATGCCGGTGCCGAGAATGATCGACCCGATCACGAGGAACAGCGAAATAGCGGCGACCTTGATGAGCGCGAACCAGAACTCCATCTCGGCAAACCATTTCACGCCGATCAGGTTCATGGCCGCGACGATGCACAGCGCGATCAGCGCGAACACCCATTGCGGCACTGAGGCACACGCGCCCCAGTAATGCATATAGAGCGCGACGGCGGTAATGTCGACAATGCCGGTCATCGCCCAGTTGAGGAAATACATCCAGCCGGCCACAAACGAAGCCTTCTCCCCGAGGAATTCCCGCGCATAAGAAACGAAACTGCCGCTACTCGGGCGGTGCATCACCAGTTCGCCCAGGGCGCGCAGAATCAGAAACGAAAACACCCCGCATACCAGATAGACGATCGCCAGTGACGGACCGGCGATCTGCAGGCGCGCACCGGCGCCGAGAAACAGCCCGGTGCCGATGGCGCCGCCAATCGCGATCATCTGGACCTGACGATTACCCAACGTTTTGTGATATCCCGCTTCGTGCGATTCCAGCCAGCTTTGCTTATCCAGTTCGCCGCTAGCAACGGGGCGCGGTGAGTTATCCAGTGTGGACATAATCGGTTCCTTCCTTTAACGCGGGGCGGGAATTAACAATTAAGGTTTGGCGGGCGCTATTCGGCGTTTTTTATCGCGTCGCCACTGCACAATCGCATGAGCTGGCAAGCGAACGGTATGTAGCCCAATTTATGGCGGCAACGCTCATGCATATTTCGACTAACACCTATCGAAAAAAAACATCGGTATGCTGGGAGCGGCAGGCGGTAGGCTAGAGTCGCCGGCATCGCAAGGATGGCGGCTGTCGATTGATCCAATACAAGTGATGAATATGGAAGCAAAGTGGTTGGAAGACTTTCTTTCTCTCTCGGATACGAAGAGTTTTTCCCGTTCGGCACGCAGCCGGCATCTCACCCAGTCAGCTTTCAGCAGGCGAATCGTGGCGCTCGAAACGTGGATGGGCACGCGCCTGTTCGATCGCAGCGTCAATCCCATCACCCTCACGCCCGCCGGCCGGATGTTCCGCAGCCTCGCCGCCGACATCCTGCGCAGCATGCATGCGGCCCGTAATCTGGTGGGCGGCTACGAGCAGTTCGCGGAAAACGATCACGTGGTGCACTTCGCGGTAGCCCACACTTTGGTCTTCACGCTGTTTCCGGACTGGTTGAAGCGCCTGACCAACGAGTTCGGCAACATCATGGCGCGCGTCCAGGCCGTCAATGTGCCGGAGGGGGTGCAGCATCTGGTGGCGGGCGATTGCGACCTCCTGATCGGCTATCACCATGCGCAACTGCCGATCGCGCTCGACCCCAATCATTTTCCTTTCCTGACCCTCGGGGTCGAGCGGATCCTGCCGGTGTCGGCCGCCGGGCCCGACGGCAAGCCGCTCTTCGAACTGCCGGGCAAGGCCGGCCGGCCCTTGCCGCTGCTCGCCTATTCGTCGGGCGCCTTTCTCGGCAATGTGGTCGAAATGCTGCTGATGAACGCGACCGAGCCGTATTCGCTGTACCGCTGCTTCGAGACCCACATGTCGGAAGCGTTGAAGGGGATGGTGGCGGCAGGCCATGGCATCGGCTGGCTGCCCGAAAGCTGTATCGCCAAGGAGCTGCACGAAGGCACGCTGGTGCGCGCCGGTTCCGACGCGTGGTCGACCGAGCTCGAGATCCGCCTGTACCGGCCCGTCAAGCAACGCGGCCAGGCCGCCGAGCAGTTGTGGGCCTATATCAGCAACCAGTCGGTGGAGCCGCGAATCGAGGCTTTGCCGGAGATGCTCGCGCCGGGCTAGGCTGTATCATTCCTGTGCGCCAACCATCGCGCACAAGAAAAAGGAAGCCAATGGTACAGAAGACACGCCGGCGCGTGCTCGTGGCCGGCGTGCTCGCAGCGGCCGGCCTGGCAGTTTCGAAGATGACCGAGGCGGCGCCCGCGGGCAAGACGATCGCCCTCGTCCTGAAGTCGCTCGCGGATCCATTCACGGTCGCGATGGCGAGCGCCGCGCAGAACTATCAGAAACACTTTGCCGCGCAGTTCGACCTGAATGTGCTCGGCACCAGCACGGAGCTCGACACCCCCAGCCAGATTCGCATGGTCGAGACGCTGATCGCGGCCCACACCAGCGCCATCGTGCTCGCCCCGACCGATTCGAAAGCGCTCGTGCCAGTGGTGGCGCGCGCCATCAACGCGGGCATCATCGTGATCGCGATCGACAATCCGCTCGACGAAGCGGCCCTCGAAGCGCTGCGTCTCACCGTGCCGTTTGTCGGCCCGGACAACCGCAAGGGTGCGGCGATGGTGGCGAACTTCGTTGCAGCGCGGCTCAACCGCGGCGACGAAGCCGGCATCATCGAAGGCGTCGCCACCGATCTGAACGCACAGCAGCGCACCGAGGGTTTTCGCAGCGCGATGAACGCGGCGGGCATGAAGATCGTCGCGGTGACGCCGGGCGACTGGTCCTACAGCAAGGGCAAGGCGGCGGCGGCGACGATGCTCGCGCAGCATCCGCGGCTGCGCGCCCTGTTATGCGCCAACGACAATATGGCGACGGGCGCCGTCGACGCGGTTCGCATGGCGCGAAAAACCGGCCATGTGTATATCACCGGCTATAACAACGACGCGGACATCAAGCCGCTGCTCGATACCGGCCGGATGCTCGCTACCGTCGATCAGTTCGCAGCGCGCCAGGCCGTGTTCGGTCTGGATGTGGCGCTCAAGGCGCTTACGGAAATGACCCGGCAACAGGATCTGTCGCCGTTCATCGAAACACCGTTGCAACTGGTGACGGGCGCGGGTAGCTGAGCAGGTTGAGCCTGGCGCCAGCGGGTCGCCGCGCTCGCGAGCGGCACGGCTGCCGCGCCCCCTCAGGACAACACCGGTTTGGCGACGCCCTCCTCCAGGCTGCCCGTTTTCTCCACCAGCAAGCGGCGCAGATGCGCGACCTGATTGACCGCGTCGGCTTCGACCAGCGACAGGTGCTGGCGGGGAAACGCCTCCTGCTGCGCCCCCTGCCGTCCGCTGCGCAATTGCGCGTCGATCTCCTTGCTTACCTCGGCAAGCCACTCGATCAACGCCGCGTCCGCCTGCGTCTTGTTGGCGGCGAGCCGCATGCGGGTCGCCGTGCCGGCCACGCGCCGCAGCAGCGCGAGCGCGGTGATCGCGGCGCGGTCGGCCAGCGAACTCTCCAGCTTCTCCAGCCGCAGGCGGTTGAACGCCTCTTCCGCATTGTTGCTCGCGAGCCCCGCGGCGCGACGCAGCCGCTCCACTTCGGTGTCCGCGCCGCCGGCATGCCGCAGCGCGCCCAGCAGATAGTCGAGGTTCGCGGCGACGGCATCGGCGAGCCGGATGCGGAAATCGACCGGCTCGCGGCTTGGCCAGAGCAGGAAGGTCGCCAGCAGCGCAATCGAGCAGCCGAGCACGTTATTGCCGAGCCGGGTGAGCGCATAGCCCCACTCGCTCGCGCCTGGCGCGGCAAAATCCGCCACCAGCACGAAGGTCGGCGTGAGGAACAACACGAACAGGCTATAGCTCACCGTGCGCAGCGCCATGGTGGCGCAGACCAGCGGAAACACGATCAGCGAGATGCCGAGCGGCGAATGGATGGCAAGGCCGATCGCCGCCGCCAGCAGTCCTCCGGCAATGCTGCCCGCAGCCCGCTCGATACTGCGCGGCCAGGTGCCGGCAATCGAGGGTTGCAGGATCAGCAGCGTGGCCATGGTCGCCCAGTAGCCGAACGGCACATGCAGGGTCCGCACGATCATGAAACCCGCCGTCACGGCCACCCCGACGCGGGCGGCATGGCGCAGTCCGATCGACTGGAGCGACGCGTTGGCCTTGAGCGTCATCCATGCGCGGCCCACGTTGTCGACGGCGGCCTGAAACCAGCCGGTCTCACGCCGCTGCGGCGGCTCGACTTCGAGCGAGTCGGCACGCAGCTTGAGCGACAGCGGCTCGCCGAGCGCCAACTCCAGGGCGCCGGCCAGCTTGTGCAGACGGCGTTGCAGCGCGGCAAGCGTGGCCCGCGACTCGCCCGCCTGCGCGGCCCGCCTTGCGCCCGGGTCCTCGCTGACGGCGCGGCCGGTGCGCAGCAGCACCTCGGCAAGCGCCGACAAAACGCGCGCCGCCCGCTGCGGCTCGCGCAGGTTGTGATGGCCGCGCTCGCAGGCATCGGTGACGGCGATCAGATAGGCGAACAGCCGCTCGGTATCCGCCAGCGCCAGCAGCAGGTTCTCGTAACTCTCGCGCTTGTCGACCCGCGAGTTCGGCACCTTGGCCAGCACCTTGCGAGCGGTCTCCAGCGCGGCGCGCGCCTGGCCACGATAGGTTGCCGCATGGCGCGCCCACAGGCCGAAGTCGGCGCTGTCGCGCCTCAGCAGCCGCGCGCTGTCGAGCGCGATATCGGCAAGCCGCCCGTAGACCGCGCGCAAGGCCATGCGGCTCGGGCCAAAGGGATGAATGCGCCACACGGTCAGACTGAGCGCCACCGCAAACAGACACCCCGACAGGTAGATGGCGAGGAACAGCAGACTGTCGCGCACACTGTGCATCGGCTTGTCGACCATCACCACGCAGGCGGTCGCCGCCAGAATTCCCACCTGCGAAGCCGCCGCGCCCCATACGCGGGCGAACGCGCCTGCCGTCGCGAACAGCAGGATCGCGGCGGTCGCGGCCAACGTGCCGGCGCCCGAGGCGAACGCGGTAATGCCGCCGCACAGCGTGGAGAGCAACGCAAAGCTCAGCATCGAGGCAAAACGCATGCGGTTGGTCCCCGCGGCATCCGCGAGGCAGGTCCAGAAGGCGCCGATCGCCGCCCACGCAAACAACGGGTTGTGCAGCAGGTTGCCGAGCAGCAGCATCGCCGTGGACGCGCAGGCCGCCCGCAGCCCCTCGGACAGATTCGTCTCGTCGACCGCGAACGACACCATCCACACCGGCCGGTGGCGCGACACGGTATCGGCGAGTGCATGCAAGGTGTTCAGACGGCGGTTGGCCGCGTGCTTTGCCTTGCGCTGGAAATGACCAAACATTGAACCTTGGCGATGAAAACTGGGTTGAACGGCGCTTCGACCGGGTGAGTGGACACGCCTGATAACGATTCCACTCACGATCTTTGCAGAATTCAAGATAATACGGGTTAACCCTAGAAACAAATATGAGTTCGCTGCATGCCGGCGATGCCTTTTGTCCATCGTCCCTGGACTGCCGAAGCCCGCCGTCCATTGTGCTCCCGCCCTGCCCGCGCCGGACAGCGAAGCGGATTGCCTGGCTGGTGTCAGGTTCGTGGCGAACTGGAACCGGTTCCACTTATAATCGGGCCGCAATACCCCACATCGACATTAAGAACAAGAGAGGAATGTCAAATTGAACCGAGATGACTCGCACGGCGACCATGCGGCGGGAGCAGCGCCCTCGCTGGCGCCGCTGACATCGGCCGGCCGCCGCCAGTGGCTGCAAGGCGCGCTCGCGCTGACCGTGGCCGGCCTGACCGGCTCACTGACCCTGCGGGCCTTGGCCGACAACAGCACGGCCGCACCGCTCGATGCGTTCATGACGCTGTCGCAGGCATTGACGGGCAAGTCCGGGCTCGATCGCGACGTCGGCGCACGGCTCTTCGCCGCGCTCACGAAGTCCGCCCCCGACCTCGCGCCGCATCTGCCGCAACTGGCCGGGGCGTTCGCTGCCGGCTCGTCCAGCCCGCGCGACCAGGCGCTCGCGCTGCGCATCATGGAAGGCTGGTATCTGGGCACCGTCGACAACGTCGTGGTGACCTACGAAGAAGCGCTGATGTATCGAGTCGTCTCCGACACGCTGATCATCCGCTCCTACTGCCCCAACAAGCCCGGCTTCTGGGCCGCCAAACCCGTAGAAAAACAATCCTGATATGGCCGACACTCAACAAGCCGACGTTGTCGTCGTAGGCTCGGGCGTGGCGGGCGCGATCGTCGCGCACCAGCTCGCCCTCGCCGGTAAATCCGTGATCCTGCTCGAAGCCGGTCCGCGCATGCCGCGCTGGGAAATCGTCGAACGCTTTCGCAATCAGCCCGACAAGTCCGATAACTCCGCGCCGTATCCGTCGAGCGCCTGGGCGCCGCACCCGGAGTACGGCCCGCCCAACAACTATCTGATCCTCAAGGGCGAGCACAAATTCAACTCGCAATACATTCGCGCGGTGGGCGGCACGACGTGGCACTGGGCTGCGTCGGCGTGGCGCTTCATGCCGAACGACTTCAAGATGCAGACGGTCTATGGCGTGGGCCGCGACTGGCCGCTCCAGTACGACGATCTCGAGCACTACTATCAACGCGCCGAGGAAGAACTCGGCGTGTGGGGACCGTCCGATGAAGAACTCGGCTCGCCGCGCAGCCAACCGTACCCGATGCAGCCGCTGCCGCTCTCGTACAACGAGCAGACCATCAAGAGCGCGCTCAACGGCTACGACCCGAAGTTCCATGTGGTGACCGAGCCGGTGGCGCGCAACAGCCGTCCGTACGACGGCCGTCCCACCTGCTGCGGCAACAACAACTGCATGCCGATCTGCCCGATCGGCGCGATGTACAACGGCATCGTGCACGTAGAGAAGGCCGAGCAGGCCGGCGCGAAGCTGATCGACAACGCTGTCGTCTACAAGCTCGAAGTGGGCCCGCAAAAGCAGATCACGGCGGCCTTGTACAAGGACCCGCAGGGCAACGAGCATCGCGTGGAAGGCAAGTACTTCGTGCTCGCGGCGAACGGCATCGAAACGCCGAAGATCATGCTGATGTCGACCAGCCACGACTTCCCGAACGGCGTGGGTAACAGCTCGGACATGGTGGGCCGCAACCTGATGGACCACCCCGGCACGGGCGTCACGTTCTATGCGAACGAGAAGCTGTGGCCCGGCCGCGGTCCGCAGGAAATGACTTCGCTGATTGGCTTTCGCGACGGCCCGTTCCGCGCAACCGAAGCCGCCAAGAAGATCCACCTGTCGAACCTGTCGCGCGTCGATCAGGAAACGCAGAAGATCTTTGCCGAAGGCAAGGTGCTCAAACCCGCCGAACTCGATGCGCGGATTCGCGACCAGTCGGCGCGCTTCGTGGAGTTCGACTGCTTCCACGAAATCCTGCCCGCACCGGAAAACCGCATCGTGCCGAGCAAGACCGAGACCGACGCGATCGGCATTCCGCGCCCCGAAATCACCTACCGCATCGACGACTACGTGAAGCGCGGCGCCGCACATACACGCGAAATCTATGCGACGGCGGCCAAGGTGCTGGGCGGCACGGACATCCAGTTCCAGGACGAGTTCGCGCCGAACAATCACATCACCGGCGCAACCATCATGGGCAGCGACCCGCGCAACTCGGTGGTCGACAAGGATTGCCGCACCTTCGACCATCCGAACCTGTTCATTTCCAGTAGCGCGACCATGCCGACGGTGGGCACGGTCAACGTGACGCTGACCATCGCCGCGCTGGCGCTGCGCATGGCAGACCAGTTGAAGAAGGAAGTTTGACGTGCTGAAGAAAACCTTTTTCTTTCTGCTGGCCGGCGCGCTGGCCCTGCCCTCGTTCGCCCGGGCTGCTGCGGCTGCTGAAGCCGATCCCGCCAACAACGCCGCGCTCATCAAGCAAGGCGAGTATCTCGCCGTGGCCGGCGATTGCATGGCCTGTCACAGCACCGTCAAAGGCAAGCCATTCGCGGGCGGCCTGCCGTTGAAGGTGCCGATGCTCGGCACGATCTATTCAAGCAACATCACGCCGGATGCGCAAACGGGTATCGGCACGTGGACGCTCGAAGACTTCGACCGCGCGGTGCGCAAAGGCGTCGCCAAGGACGGCCACAACCTGTATCCGGCCATGCCGTATGTGTCGTACGCGAAGATCAGCGATGACGACGTGAAGGCGCTGTACGCGTACTTCAAGTTCGGCGTGGCGCCGGTCAACCAGCCGCAGCGGCCGAGCGACATCCCCTGGCCGCTCAGCATGCGCTGGCCGCTCACGGTATGGAACTGGGTGTTCCTCAAGAATGGTCCGTACCAGGCCAAGCCGAACCAGAGCGTTGCATGGAATCGCGGCGCCTATCTGGTGCAGGGTCTCGCTCACTGCAGCACCTGCCATACGCCGCGCGGCTTCGGCATGCAGGAGAAGGCGCTCGATGAAAGCGGCAGCGGCTTCCTGAGCGGTTCGGTGCTGGCGGGCTGGGACGGCTACAACATCACCTCAGACCCGAACAGCGGGATCGGTTCATGGAGCCAGGCGCAACTGGTGCAGTACCTGCAGACGGGCAGCGTGTCCGGCCTTGCACAAGCGGCCGGTCCGATGGGCGAAGCGGTACAGCACAGCTTCTCGCATATGAGCGATGCGGATATCGACGCGATTGCGACGTATATCCGCACCGTGCCCGCGGTCAGCGACGGCGCCGCGCACTCGCGCTCCAGTTGGGGTGCGCCGGCCACGGACGTGACGCGGCTGCGCGGTGTCGCGTTGAGCGAACAGCTCGACCCGGCACGCCTCTATCTGGGCAACTGTGCGACCTGCCACCAGGCGCATGGCCAGGGCACGCCGGACGGGTACTATCCGCCGCTGTTCCATAACTCGACGGTGGGCGCGTCCAATCCCGGCAATCTCGTGCAGGTCATTCTGCACGGCGTGCATCGCAAGGCGGGGGCGAACGATGTCGGCATGCCGGCGTTTGCCACCGAGTTGTCCGACGCGCAGATCGCCGCGCTCAGCAACTACGTGACCAAACAGTTCGGCAATCCGGCCGCGACGGTCAACGCCAACGACGTGGCCAAGCTGCGGTAAACGACTCCGCAAGGAACGCCCCGTTCTTTGCGTGGCGAGGCAGCGATCGCTGCCTCGCTTCTCTCTTCTCTTCCCCGCCTCTTTAGCCTGCTCGCCCCGCTCGTGGGCATCGCTGTTGCACACCGCGTTCGCAGGTCAATCGCCCCCCTCCGTCGGCCCTGCTACGGTCCGGATAAGACGCGGCCGCCCGCACTTCGCACGATGCGTACTGAATTTTTCAGGCGGCAGGCCGATAACCAGCTGAGGGCTTCGCACTTGTGTCGCCAGCAGTCGGACTGCGCCGCACCACGTGGCTTATTTGCACACCCAGATGGCAAGATACACTCGGCTTCGCGGCACGCCCCGCTTCGCGCTTCGCCTCGCGCCCCTGTTCTGGATGGTCTCCTGCGTGATTCTCGCGGCGTGCGCCGTACTCGCCGCGGCGCCTTCGCTCGAAGGTAGCTGGCAACGGGTTGCACAGAGCCGCCTCACCGTCGAGCAAGTCGTTCGGCTCGACGCGGGCATCAAGGCGGCCTGGGAGGTCTCGGCGGAACGCGGGCCCACCAACGGACTGCTCGGTGCGCATGCCGACGAGGCACCCATCTGGCGGGCCCGGCTCGCGGCCCAGCGCGCCGCCAGCGACCGCGCGCTCGCCCATCTGCATGACCTGTTGAGCAGCAACGCCGACGGGCAACCCAGCGACGAAGCGCCGGTCGTCGTCCAGACGATCCGCGATCTGCGCCTGCGGCGCGGGCAGATCGACCGCCTCGCCGCGGAGCCGCTCATCCGGCGCGACCCACAGACCATGGTGCAGCAGGTGGACGGCATGATCGCCCTCGTGACGCCGCTGGCCGGCCTCAACGTGCGCACCGGTGCCGCGATCGTGCGCCATGACCCATCGCTGGCCGATAACATTGCGATTGCGCAATTTGCCGCCGACCTGCGCGAGTCGGTCGGCCAGGCCGGATCGTGCGTGGCGGTGGGCCTGTTCCGGCAACAAGGTTTGAGCAGCCAGCAACGGCGCAAGATCGACCGCCTGGAGGGGCGTATCGACGAGTTGCAGTTCCTCATGACCACGCGGCTTGCGCACTACAGCGACGGCGCCGACTTACCGGCGCTGCGCAGCCTGCCGATTGCCCAGGATCTCGCCCAGGGCGCGAACCTCGTTGAAGCGACGCTGGCCGCCACGCAGGCCGCTCAGGCGCCCATGGTGCAGCGTGTGAACGCTGCGGCGGGAGCAGGCATGCCAGGGCCCGCCACGGCCTTGACCCCCGGCGAATTCACGGATCGCTACGTGCCGAGAATGGCCTCGGTCGAAGCCCTCCCCGATCTGGTACTCGACGCGGCGACCCGGCGCGCCCAGCGCTTGCACGAGACCGCTGTGGCGTGGCTGTGGGTCACCGGCGCGGCGCTCGCCACGGTCCTTGGCATCGTCACGGTGGCGGGCGTGCTGGTGCACCGCTGCCTCGTCCGGCCGCTCGCGGCCGTCACTGCGCATCTGCGCGCCATCGTCGCAGAATCCGGGCCGGGCGGTGCGGCCGTTGCGCCGCGCAGCGAGATTGGCGACCTGCTGCACGCGAGCGCGGCGCTGCGCCAGGCGAACCGCCGGCGCCGGCGCCTCGAGCGTGAGCGCGACGCCCTGCTGCAACGGCTTGGACGCATGGCCGATACGGATCACCTGACCGGCTTGCTGAATCGCCGGGTCTTCGATGCGGACGGTGCGCGGGCGCTCGCCGATGGCAAGGAGATCGCGCTGCTGTTGTGCGACATCGACTACTTCAAACAGATCAACGACCGTCTAGGCCACGCCGCTGGGGACCGGGTACTGCTAAGGATGGCGCAACGCCTGCAAAGCGCGTTGCACAGCGCAGACGCGCTTTACCGCTATGGCGGCGAAGAGTTTGTCGTGATTGTCGAAACGGACAACGATTTCATACTGCCGGTCTCACTGGCAGAACGCTTGCGCGATACGCTGGAAAACACGCCGTTCGCGGTCGGCGGCGAGACCTTGCGCGTGACGATCAGCATTGGCGTCACCTGGAGTCTGTCCGGCGACGACCTCGGCACGCTCGTCGGGCGGGCCGATCAGGCGCTGTATCGCGCCAAGCGCGATGGACGCAATTGCGTGCGGACGAGCGCGGACTGAGGGTGGCGGCAGGTGGGTCGGTCGCAGATGGTTTGGTTTGCCTCGCGCCCTTTCCCTGCTTAACGTGCTCAACGTGCTTAACGTGCTTACCATGCGAGATCGGCGGCGTTGAACCGGCGTTGATAGAACGCCCAGAAGTTGGCCACTAACGGCGCGTCGAGGATCTGCCCGAGCTTGGCTTCGAGTTCGGCGCGCGGTGTCGAATGGTACGGCAGCGAAGTGGAGAGCAGCGTCAATTGCGAGCAGCACGCCCGCTCCAGAAACAGCCCCATCAAGACGCATTGCGCGACCGATCCCCCGACAAAGGTGATGCCATGATTGCGCATCAGCACCGTCGAGGCAGCGCCGAGCGCCTCGGCAAGACCCGCGCCGAGTGCCGGCGTATCGATCAGACCAGTGGTCATCTCGAAGCGTCCCGGCGGGCCGCCCAGATATGCCGCTTCATTCGTGACCGGTTCGAGCGAAACATCCAGCGCGGAAAACAGCGTGGCATGGAACGGATGACTATGTCCGCAAACCCGCACATCGGGCCGCGCTTTCATGATTTCCGTGTGGATCGGCCATTCCTTATAAATGCGGCCCTCACCGGAGAGGCGCTGGCCCTTCCAGTCGAGCAGCACGAAATCGGCGGGCCCACGCACTTCCGCGAGCGCGATGCCCGAGCGCTTGAGCCACACGCCGCGCCCTGCCGGATCGCGGTAGCCCAGATGCCCACGTGTCAGATCGGCGTGGCCTTCCATATGCAGGACCCGGCATCCCTGCGCGAGTTCATGCAGTTCGGTTTCGATCGATTCATTCAAGACGGTTCCCCTCGGATAGCACGTCACAGATTGGACGCACGATCAGCTTAGGGCCACGCCCCGCAAACCGGTTAGCGCGTCGTGTGCACTCCGGACTTGCGCCAAACGCCACCTACCCCCATGCCATAATCTGCGCAACATGGCGCCCCTTTCTGAACACATGGCCACGCGTGACCTGAATCTGCTGCTGGCGCTCGATGTCCTGCTGCACGAGTCGAGCGTAGCCGCAGCCGCCGAGCGTCTGAACCTGAGCCGCTCTGCCATGAGCCGCGTGACCGACCTCGTCGCCCACGTCGCGGAGCGTCAGACTGAACGGGCCCGGGAAGGCATATTCACGTTTGCCTTGCCGGTGTCGACCGAGCCGGTGGTCGTGGCGCAGATCTGGCATCCCCGTTCCGAGCGCGATCCGGCGCACCGCTGGCTGCGGAGTTGCGTCAAGTAGGCGTTCGGTTGAGGCATAGGGCCTGGCTGCGTCCGGCACTGCGTGACCGGTCCCGGACCGAGCCGCTAGTTCAGCTTGCGCACCGGCAGCGTCAGATCGAAGCGTTGCCGCTGACCCAGGTTGTCCCACGGCGGCTCGCGATATAGTTCGTAGGCCTTGACGACCTCGTTGACATATTGGTTGGCCACGCCGACAAGCCACGTGATGCTCAGTACGCGGTAGGTCGCGAAAATCTCCTGATACGGCGCCTGGTGTTCCAGCATCGCATAGGTAGCGGCGGGAATCTTGAGCGCGGTCAGGGGCGCGCCTTTGGGATCGAAGCCGGTATCGACAATCGCGCAATCGTAGCGAATCAATTCGTTCGGCGTGATCTCCGGGCTGTCGTACGCAATGCCAACGGCTTGCAGCTTTTCAAGCGGCAAGCCGGCCTCGCGAAGCACCGTGGCAAAGCGCTTCCAGTGCGCCTCGATATTCGCATACGGGCCATAAAAGC
Source organism: Paraburkholderia phenazinium (assembly GCF_900100735.1). Classification (GTDB taxonomy): domain Bacteria; phylum Pseudomonadota; class Gammaproteobacteria; order Burkholderiales; family Burkholderiaceae; genus Paraburkholderia; species Paraburkholderia phenazinia. Next base: position 139,358 of record NZ_FNCJ01000016.1, read on the forward strand.
GTGCTGCCAGCAACGGTAAGGACTGCAACTGATTGACCCGCACGCTCTGCGCACGCGCCCTATCCTCAGGCTGCGGCTGGCTCGAAGCGCGCCGCGAGAACACCCGGTACTGGGTGGGCACCAGACCGAACTGGCGATAGAACGCCCGCACGAACGCTTCGTGACTCGCATAACCGGCCGTGAAGGCGAGTTCGATGACGTGCAGATCGTTGTTCCAGAGGCTTACCGCGGCTTCGTCGAGCCTCACGCGGCGCAGATAGACGGCGGGGCTCTCGCCCATCACGTCCTTGAAATAGCGCTGAAAATGAAACAGACTCAGGCCGACGTGCTCGGCCACGTCCTTCAATTGCACGGAGCCCTGCTCCATGAAGCGGATCGCGCGGGCGATCCGCAGGTCGTCCAGCATCTCGGGCAGCGGCTTGCGTGGCTTGGACACAAGGCGCGAGCCGGCCGGCGGCCGGACATGCAGCAAGCTCGTCTCGCACTCGATCAGGGCCTGCGCCTCTGAGCCCACGCTCACAGGGTTGTCGCTCATCGGTCCGGCTCCAGACGCAGCGGGGGGTGAGAAGGAAGCGCGGCTATGCGCTCGGCCACTGCGCGAGCATGGCCGGCAGGTGTTCCATCTTCTCGAACACCTTGGCGACGCCGGCTTCGCGCAAACCCTCGGGGCTGCTGTGGCTAAGGCCGGCCGGGCTGTAGCCGAATACGGTCGCGCCTGCTGCGACGCCGGCCGTCGCGCCGGTCACCGTGTCTTCGACGATCGCGCAACGCTTCGGGTCCACGCCCAGGGCCTGCGCGGCAGCAAGGTACACGTCAGGATGAGGCTTGCTGCGCGGCATTTCATGCCCGCTGAAGATGCGCCCGGCGAAACACTCGAACATGCCGGTTTTCTTCAGTTGCATCTCGACCTTGTACCGGTCGGCCCCTGAGGCAACCGCGATGCGGCCATCGAGCGCTTCGTAGAGGCTGCGCACGGCCGCGGCCGCACCGCTGATTTCCACCAGCTCGCGCTCGAGCGCTGCGTTGCGGCGTTCGCGAAACTGCGTGAGCCACGCGTCCGTGATGGCAAAACCCGTGTTCGCTTCGATCAGCGGCGCCTCGTCGCGCACCGTCTTGCCGATGAAGATGCGAGTGGTTTCTTCGACGCTGACCTGCCAGCCGAGTTCGCCCAGCATCTCCGAGAGCACGCGGTTAGTAATCAGTTCGGAGTCGACAAGCACGCCGTCGCAGTCGAACAGGACCGCGTCGAAGGGAATTGAGGGCATGGTGGCAAGCAAAAGAAGAGTCTCAAAGCGCTAAAGGATACTTTAACTTGCGATTCGGCGTCGGCCGGGGCACGGTTGGCTGGATAATAGTCGTGGCAAACCCAGTGATGAACGAAGAGGCCCGTACAGCATGAAACCCCTGGATCTGACGCGTTTCGATCTCAACCTTCTGGTTGTACTCGAGGCGCTTTGGGCTGAAAGGCACGTCGGCCGCGCCGCCGAAAGATTGCACTTGTCCCAGTCCGCAACCAGCCACGCCTTATCGAGGCTGCGTATTGCTTTTGACAATCCGCTTTTCATCCGTCACCCCCGCGGGATCGAGCCAACGCCGCTGGCTAACGAATTGATGCCGCGAGTGGCGGCGGTGCTCGAATCGGTCAGGCTCGTCGCCAGTCCACGTGGCCCGTTCGATCCAGGCCGTTTGCAAGGGCCGCTCTCAATCGCAACCACCGACCACGCCATCTTGACCATCATCTCCCCTGCTCTGGCCAGGATCCAGGCTGCGGCGCCGGGCGCCGTGCTGAAGCTCAGACCAGCCGATATGGAGTCCTCTCTGCGCATGCTAGACAGCGGCGATCTCGACATCGTGCTGGGGTCGGGCTCTTTTGCCCAGATCCCGCAGCGTTTCGAGTGCCAGCTTGTCCATAAGGAGCGTTTCGTCGGCGTCGCGCGCAAGGGGCACTCCGCTCTGGTCAAGCGAGGCAAGAAGCTGCACATGGAACTGGATGACTTCGTTCGGCTGCCCCACATCCTGGTCTCGCCGCGCGGCGATACGCGGGGCACGCTCGACGATGCGCTGGAGAGCCTTGGTCGTACCCGCAAGGTGAGTGCCACCTGCCCCAGCTTTCTGGCGGTTCCGTTCATGGTCGGCGCTTCGGAATCGATTGCCGTTATCGCCGAGCGAGTCGCAGTGCGGATGCAGGAGACCGCGCAGTTGAGCCTGTTTGAGCTGCCCCTGGCGCTACCAACCTGGGAAGTACTCGTTATTCGAGCGCTGGGGCGCGCCAACGAACCCGCGGTTCAGTGGATTACGGACATGATGATCGCCGACTAAACACCGGCAGGGGCTTGCTGCCGGTGGAGCGGCCAGGGGACCATGAATCTTGTGCATCGACATGGTGTATCAATGCCATTGGATCAAATGCCTCGGGCCCCCTAGAGTTCGGTTGTCGTTTATTCAACCCGCCAGGCGTACCCCATGAAAACAGAGCCCACCTTGGTCATGATCCCTTGCTTCGCAGGGGCTCCGTGGCAGCTTAATCAGTTGACCCACTTGCAGAGCCGCCCCATGCGGACCCTTCGTTTGCCGGACGACGTGCGCGAGCTGGAAACATTGGCTGACTTCATCGCTGACCAGGTGAAGGATCTCGAGAGCTATGTGTTAGTTGGCGATTCGTACGGTGCGGTCTCCTCGATCGCGGTTGCGACGCGGCAGCCGAAGGGCCTGAAGGGCCTGGTACTTTCTGGTGGTTTTGCCAGGAGCCCGATCACCTCGCCCCTGCTCAAGACGCTGGCAGCGCTTGTAGCGTTCTTCCCCGGGCCGTTTTACCGCCAGGCAACCCTTCGGGCCCACGCAGCGCAGTTGGCTTCGTCGTTTGACAAGGAGGGGGAGATACCTTGGTCAACCGGAAAGAGTCGCGCCTTCTTCATCAAGGAGACGCCGCATAAGGCCTACGTCAACCGCCTGCGCTCGATCGAGAAGGCGGACTATACGGCCCTGCTGAAGAAGATCGATGTCCCCACGCTGATCCTGACTCCCGAGGAAGACAAGCTGATCGGCAAAGAAGCCGCGGGAATCCTCTTGAAGGGCATCAGCGGTTCGCAGGAAGTCATCATGCCGCGCACCGGTCACATGTTCAGGTTCTCGCATCCTGGCGCCTACTCTCTCGAGATCAGGAAGTTTCTGGAGCGGGCATCGCTGTGAGGACTTTGCAAATAGAGGACTCCATGCAGAGCCCGATAGGGTGACCCGGCGTTTAACGTGTCTCCGCCACTCCGTTACTGACGCGTTTGCCGATGGTGACGAGCGACAGCACGATCAGTGCGCGCCACAGCCACCCGGCCCACGGCGCAACCGCCAGGCCCAGGCCGATCCACAGACCGAATGCGCCGAGCGCCACAGCCCGATCGCTTTTGCCTAGCGGTCCGTCATAACGGCGCGTAGCGCCGGCGAGCGGCCCGGTCAGACCCGCACATTCGACGATCACCGCGACTAGCGCAAACGCCCACAGATCCGCCGGATGGAAGGCAGGGATGACCAGAAACGGCAAAACCAGCGCAATGTCGGAAAACACGTCGCCGAGTTCATTCAAATAGGCGCCCAGGGCGCTCTTTTGGCCGAATTCGCGCGCCAGCATGCCGTCGATCGCATTTAACGCCATGCGCAAGAACAGCCAGACTGGAATCAGTAGAAAGAGCCGCACGAGCGGAAACCCAAACGCCGCCACCAGCCCCACCAGAATCGAGCCGAGCGCCGCCGCAATGGTGACCTGATTGGCGGTGACCCCCGCCTGTGCGAGGCGCCGCACCAGCGGGCGCAGCAGGTTTTGAAACTTCGGCTTGAGTGCGTATACGCTCATGTCTATTGACTTCTCTTGAACGAGCTTGCCGGATAATTCGCAAACCGAAGGACGAACCGCGGAACAACCCGATTTGACAAAAAATGCCAAATGAATCTGCGTAAAGTGTTATGCCGCGGTTACACAGGTTGTTTTGCGTGCGTGTGAAACAGCGACATCGTCTTTTAAACAGGGCGAAACGTCAAGAATGCCGCTACCCGGGACAGCAATGTGGTGCAAGGCGCAAAAACTCGTCATAATTCCGCGACCTAATCCCTTAGCGGTTTTGTCGCGCTTTGCAACTGGTTGGAAGGCTTGGCACAGCGCTTTTCCATTGCCGGTTATTCGTTCGAGCAAACGGCATACATTGAAACTCGCGCATAACACTCTTACTGCGAGCCGCATGGCGGCGCATCGTTTCGAAAGGCGTATTGCATGAGTATCTGGCACGCATGGCAGCGCGATTTTCTACTGGGTGTGGTGCGTCTGGTCGCCGGCGCCTACCCCGTCTGGCATCAGGCCGCACCGAATGCGACACAGAAAATCTACTTCTCGAATCACACCAGCCACGTCGACACGCTGGCGATCCTCGCCGCGTTGCCGGGCGAGCTACGCAGTCTGGTGAGGCCGGTTGCCGCGCGCGACTACTGGCAGCGCGGCAAGGCCAAGGTGCATATTGCGGGCAACCTGCTGAATGTGGTGCTGATCGACCGCAAGCACGAAGGCGAAGGAGACCCGCTCGATCCGGTCCGCGAAGCGCTGCGGCTGGGCCACTCGATCATCATCTTCCCGGAAGGCACACGCAGCGCCGAGGCGCTGCCGCAGCCGTTCAAGAGCGGCCTGTTTCGCCTCGCAAGCGAGTTTCCCGAGCTCGAGCTCTGTCCGGTCTATCTGGAGAACTTGCAGCGCATCATGCCCAAGGGCGCGATCTGGCCGGTGCCATTGATCTGTAAGGTGCATTTCGGCAGCGCGCTGAAACTGGCGGCGGACGAGACCAAGGCAGCGTTCCTCGAACGCGCCCGCAATGCGATTGTCGAACTCTCGCCCGCGCGCCATGCGGTCTAAACCAACCGCCTGCGGCGCTTGTCCGGGCCTGCACGCTCAATAAAACACGGTACGACACACTATGAGAACGGCGTTCTGGGAACTTGTCGGCGGCGTGACCGGCTTTCTGGCGATTGCCTCGGCCATCGGCGCGATTCTCGCGTGGCGCGATGGCGGGCGCAGCGCCACCATCGCCAATCTGAACCAGCGCATCCGCGCATGGTGGGGGATGATCGCGATCATGGCGATTGCGATCGGCCTTGGTCCGGCCGCCACCTACCTGGTGTTCGCGGTCGTTTCGTATCTGGCGTTGCGCGAGTTCATCACGCTCACCCCCACTTCGCCGAGCGATCACACCACCCTCTTCATCGCTTTCTTCATTGCGATTCCGGTCGAGTATCTGTTGCTGTGGGTGAACTGGTATGGGATGTTTTCGATCTTCGTGCCGGTGCATCTGTTCATCACCTTGTCGCTAGTGTCCGCACTGACGCAAGACACGCGTGAATTCCTCAGCCGCAATGCGAAGATTCATTGGGCGCTGATGGTGTGCGTCTATGGGCTCAGCTATGCACCCGCCTTGCTGATTCTGGATATTCCGCACTACACCGGCGAAAACGCGCTGCTGCTGTTCTTCTTCCTGTTGGTCGTGCAGATCAGCGACGTGTTCCAGTATGTGGTCGGCAAACTGTTCGGCAAGCGTAAGATCGCCCCGCAACTGAGTCCGTCCAAGACCGTCGAGGGCTTCATTGGCGGCGGCCTGCTCGCCACGTTGTGCGGCGCCGCGCTCTATCGCATCACGCCGTTTAGCTTCGGCGCGGCGTTTCTGATGTCGCTCGCCATTGTGCTGGCGGGTTTCGTCGGCGGCCTGGTGCTGTCGGCCGTCAAGCGCTCGCTCGGTGCGAAGGACTGGGGCTCGATGATCGCCGGCCACGGCGGCACGCTCGACCGCGTCGATTCGATCTGTTTTGCCGCGCCGGTATTTTTCCACCTGGTGCGCTATCTGTACGTGCCGTAACGGGTGTCACGAAATGAACGATCGCTCAGCGCAGCTCCCTTTCCATATTTGCGTCACCTTGACGGAGGACGATTACGTCGCGGCCAACATCGTGATGTATTCGACGGGCCGTATGGCGAAGCGGCGCTTGAAGAGCGTCGCCGGCGCACTCGTGATCGGCGCACTGGTAGGCTGGTATTGGTGGCAAACCCATGACAACGTTGCAACTCCATGGCCTGGCGTGATCGGATTCGCCGTTGCCGGCGCCGCGCTGACATTCGCTATCCAGACCCTGTTCGTCCCCATGATCCTGCGGCGTGTGATGCGGCGCGCGGTTGCCTCGCTGAAAAAACGTGGCCCGATACCGTATCTCGGCCAGCAACAGGTGACGTTCGACGAGAGGGGCGTGACCGGCGAGTCGAGTTCGTCGTCCATACGCTTGAACTGGTGGACACTGACCGCGCGAGTGGACGACGCAGAACGTCTTTATCTGCTCTCAGGTGGGACGGCCTTTGTGGTGCTGCCACGCCGCGACCTCTCGCCGGACGAGCTCGCGGACATCGACGATATCGTGTCGCGTTACATGCCCTCAACGATCTCCGTCACGAATCGATGACGCATGCCGGCATAGCGCGCGCACTTCGAGTTCCATATAGGGAAACAACGGCAACTGGCTCAGCACATCGTGCAATTGCGCCGGGCTTTCGACGTCGAATACGCTGATATTCGCGTAGTGGCCGGCGATACGCCACAGATGCCGCCACACACCCTCCTCCTGCAGCTTCTGCGACATCGCTTTCTCATCCGCCTTCAGCCGCGCCGCGCGCTCTGCATCCATATCGAGCGGCAGATTGACAGTCATTTCTACGTGAAACAGCATCGCTTACTCCGTGTCGGTCATACAGCCCCAGCTGCGCGGCCAGGCGCGCGGCGAGACCGGTAAAAGGCCAATCAACAATTGGTGTGCGCCTCAAGCCTCGGCACGCATACGTTCGACTTCGGCGCCCGGCAGGTTGTCGCGCTCCTTGAACAGCGTGAAGTCGAAATCGATCAGCGCGAAATTGCCGTCCACGCCATAGGGCTTGCCTTCTGCGCCCTCGGCCTGCTTAACCGCCGGCACGAGGCCGTCGCGCGTGGCGAAGGCAAAGTCGTCCCACAGATACGGGTCGCCGTCGATATTGATCTGCGTGGTCAGCTTGCGAAATCCCGGCGCCGAGATGAAGAAGTGGATATGCGCCGGGCGATGCCCATGACGGCCAAGCTGATCGAGCAAGCGTTGGGTCTCGCCTTGCGGCGGCACGCTGTAGCCGACCGGCACCACGCTGCGGAAGCTGTAGTTGCCGCTGGCATCCGTGCGAATCGAGCGGCGCAGGTTGAAAGCCGGTTGCGATTTGTCGAAGTACGAGTAGTTGCCGAGGTGGTTCGCATGCCACACCTCAACCAGCGCATTCGCCAGCGGCTTGCCGTCTTCGCCGAGCACGCGGCCGCGCATCACCAGGGTCTGGCCGGGGCCGGCGCCGTCGTCGAGCCGTGCATGGCCCTCGGACAGCGGCGCACCGGCCACATACAACGGCCCTTCGATGGTGCGCGGCGTACCGCCCTCGATACCGGCCTGCGCTTCCGCCTCGTCGAGACGCAGATCGAGAAAATGCTCGAAGCCGAGGCCCGCGGCCAGCAGGCCCAGCTCGCCGCTTTTGCCCGCGTCGCCGAGATAGTTCAGCGCGGTCCAGAATTCGTCAGGCTGCACATCGAGGTCTTCGATCGTATAGAACAGATCGCGCACGACCCGGTTGACGATCTGCCTGGTGCGAGGGTTGCCTTCATTGATGGCGCTGTCGTTGATCTTCTGCAGCAGCGCGTCGATTGCTTGCCGGTTCATGGGGTATCTCCTTCATGTAATGATATGGATAACGAACTGACGATCCGTCAGCTCGTGGTGATGCTTGCGCCTTTGCGCGTATCGCGCCGCAAACGGTCGATCTTGCTCCAGTCGAGCGTGAGGCCGAGGCCCGGTCCTTGTGGAAGCTGCAAGGCAAAATTCTCGTAGCGCAGCGGTTCGGTGAGAATCTCTTCGGTCAACAACAACGGTCCGAACAGTTCAGTGCCCCACTTCAGTTCGTCGAAGGTGCTGAAGAGTTGCGCCGAGGCAATCGTGCCCACCGCGCCGTCGAGCATCGTGCCGCCGTACAGGTCGAGATTCGCGGCGCGAGCAATCGCGGCCACCTGCGCAGCGCCGGCGAGGCCGCCCGATTGGGCGATCTTCACCGCGAAGACGTCGGCGGCACGCATGCTGGCAAGGGCAAACGCATCGGCGGGACCGTGCAACGCTTCATCGGCCATGATCGGCACCTGCGCCAGATCCGTCAGACGTTTGAGACCGGCGCGATTCTCCGCGGCAATCGGCTGTTCGACGAGTGTGACGCCGGCTTCAGCGAAACGTTTGACGGCCCAGATCGCTTCCGATTCGGTCCAGGCCTGATTGACGTCGACGCGTACTTCACCGCGTCCTTCGAGTGCCCGTTTGATCGCCACCACGTGCGCAACGTCGTCGGCTACCGCGCGCGAGCCGATCTTCAGCTTGAACACGCGATGGCGTTTCGCTTCGAAGACGCGCTCGGCTTCCTCGATATCGCGCTGGGTGTCGCCGCTCGCAAGCGTCCAGGCCACCTCGACGCTATCGCGCACCCGGCCGCCGAACAACTCGGACAGCGGCACGCCAAGGCGCTGCGCCTGCCCGTCGAACAACGCCGTTTCAACCGCGGATTTGGCGAAGCGGTTGCCCTGAAACGACGCACGCAGCTTCCCCATGGCGGCGCCCGGACGGGTCGCGTCCATCCCTTCGAGCAAGGGGGCGAAGTAGGTGTCGATGTTGACCTTGATACTTTCCGGGCTCTCCTCGCCGTATGCAAGACCACCAATGGTGGTGCCCTCGCCCACGCCGACCACCCCGTCGGCGCAGCGAACGCGCACCAGCACGAGCGTCTGGCAGTTCATCGTGGCGACCGAGAGCCGGTGCGGACGGATCGTGGGGACGTCGACAAGGATCGTCTCCACGCTCTCAATCCTGACGGGTGTTGCTATCATTCGTTGCACTCCTGAACTGCTTTGCTGAGGTCACCATCTTAGGAACAAACCCGGCAAGCAGTCCAACACCCATTCCGACTACTTCCATACCTTAGAGGTATGCATGGAACTTCGCCAACTGCGCTACTTCGTTGCGGTCGCGGAAGAAATGAACATCACGCGGGCCGCCGATCGGCTGCATATGACGCAGCCGCCGCTGAGCCGGCAGATCCAGCAGGTCGAGGAAAGCGTGGGCCTCGCGCTGTTCGAACGCGGCTCGCGGCCGTTACGCCTGACCGAGGCCGGCCGCATCTTCTATGCGCAGGCGAAGCGTCTGATCGACGAAGCCGACGAACTCGCACCGCTCACGCGGCGTCTTGCGCAACTGGCCGAGCGCATCGTGATCGGCTTCGTGCCGTCGACGTTGTATGGCGCACTGCCTGCGGTGATCCGCGCGTTCCGCGAAGCGGCGCCGCATATCGAACTTTCGCTGATCGAAATGTTCACCATCGAGCAACTGGGTGCGCTCAAAGGCGGTCGTATCGACGTGGGTTTCGGCCGCCTGCGCTTCGACGATGCGCAACTGGCGCGCGAAGTACTCGTCGAAGAACGGATGATTGCCGCGCTGCCGCAGGATCATCCGCTGGCGCGGCAAAAGAAGCCGCTGACGCTCGCCGCGCTCGCACAGGAAACCTTGATCGTCTATCCGAGCACGCCACGGCCCAGCTATGCGGACCAGCAGCTATCGGCCATGCATGACCACGCGCTGGAGCTGAAGGCGATTCACGAAGTGCGGGAATTGCAAACCGCGTTGGGGCTGGTCGCGGCTCAGGTCGGCGTGTGTCTGGTGCCGGAAAGCGTGGAGGGGTTGCGCGCGCATGGGGTCGTGTACCGGGAGATTCCTGGAGCCAATGCCGTGTCGCCGATCATCATGAGTCGTCGCCTGCAGGACGAATCGCCGACTACCACGTTGCTTTGCTCGCTGGCGCGTGAGCTGTTTCGGGGTGAGTAAACTAAGCGCACCGCCGCGGGGCTGTGCGGGTTATCCAGGCCTGTCGTATTTCCTGGAACGAGTGCTGGATACCCACATACGCACCCGACTGGCTATGACCGTAGAGCGGATTTTGGTCATAGCCGGTTGATGAAGTCTCTGGGCCGCTAAGCAGCAGCCGTCAATTCGTCGCGCACCCAGCGCTTGATCGCGTCGCGGGCGCCATCTGCGCGATGGATGGCACGCACCGTCTGCGTGAAGCAATCTGCAGCGCCTAACAGATCGACCTGGTTCGTTTGATCGAGCTTGTCGCAAACACGCGCATCTATCACACCGCTCCCGTGCATCGCCCCGAGCACGGCGCCGATCATCACGCCGATCGAGTCGGTGTCGCGTCCGGAATCGATGCCATCTTCGATCGCACGATCGAAGTCGCCCTCGCTCAACAGCGCGAACCCAAGCGCCAAGGGCAATTCCTCGATCGAGAAGCGCCGCGACAGTCGATAGGCATCGGTCGCCACGCCTGCCTTCCCCTCGGTGTGTTGTACGTCGTCACCTATTGGGGAAAAGCGCGCGATGACCCGATGAAATTCGGCAACGACTCTGTCGTAACTTTCGCCGCGCAAACCGGCGGCGACGTCGGCGATCGCCGCAATGGCATCCCGCGTGCCGTCCTTCGCTACGCTGAGCGCTGCCTCGACCACTGCCTCAATGGTCGTTCCAGGTATGAAGGCAGCAGCAATGACGCCTGCGAGCACCCTGCCGCTTCCAGTCCGTAGCTTTCCTGATAGCCGCTGGCAAAGGCGATCGCCTATTCATAAGCCCCGTGCGGATCGCCCGCGTTGACCGCGCCGACCGGCGCGATATACATGGCCGCTCCGCAATTGACCATGTTGCCGATACCGCCCTGACGCGGGTCGCAGGATGTCAGTTGATGACGATGGAAAATCCATTTTTCCGGGTAGAACAGCCGCTCGAGCAGCATCGTTTCGCGCTGCAGTTCGGGCACCCAGCGCGGCGTCCAGGCAATCTGGCGCACCATCCCGCTCGCCATATCCCATGCGTCGAGGTGCCGGCCGGTTTCGTTGTAGACCGCCATCGGGCAAAGCACCATCAGCGTGTCATCCGTGACGATACCGCGCCCGCGTACCCGTCCCTTACGGGCGATTTCCTCTTCGGCGATGCGATGCCATTCCGTGTCGAGCGAGCCAACCCGGCCGTAGCGCTCGCGAATTTCCTGCCGCTTCGGGTTGCGATAGCGACGACGCCGTAATGCTTGACAAGCGTGTGCCGACCGCATGACCGCGCAAGCCGTAGTACATGATGTACAGGTAGCAGGAGACGGTCAGCACCATGTACACCAACTGGAAGTCGTACAGCCGCTTCAGGTGCGCAAAGAGCTGGGGCATGACGGCGCCGCCGACGATACCCATGATCAGGAGCGCCGAGCCTGTTTCGGTGAATCGGCCAAGGCCCCTGATCGCGAGCGGGAAGATGGCCGGCCACATCATTGCGTGAGCGAAACCGAGCGCGGCGATGAGTGCAATCGCGGCGTAGCCTTGCGAAGCATAGGCGCCGACGCTAAGCAACACGGCAAGGAGCGCCGAGATGACCAGATAGCGCTGTTGCGATACGACGCGCGGAACCACCGACAGGCCGACCAGATAGCCGACCAGCATGGCGAACAGGGTGTAGGACGTGAAGTGCCTGGTCTCGTCGAGTGGCAGATTCAGGTTTTGACCATAGAGGCCGATCGCATCTCCGGCCAGTACCTCTGCGCCTATGTACGTAAAAATGCACAAGACACCGAGCCAAAGATGGGGGAATGCAAATATGCTTCCGCCGGTTTCGCCATTGCGCATGGTGGCGTTAGCGGTCGAAGGCTTGATGTCCGGCAAGGACGAACGTGCAACGAAGACTGCCATGACGACCAGCACCACCGACAGCATGAGATACGGCCAATGCAAGCGCGCGGCAAAGTCGTTGAGCAGCGCCTGTGCAGCAGCGGGCGTCGGCGCAGCTTTGACCCGTTTGACGAACTCACCGACCCCGCCCATGACCAGGGCGGCGAACGCATACGGCGCCAGGATGCCGGCCGTCTTGTTGCAGATGCCCATGGCAGCCACGCGCCGGGCGGCACTGTCGATGGGTCCCAGAACGCTGACGTACGGATTGTATGCAGCCTGCATCAAAGACAGACCCGTGCCGACCACCAGCAGGCTGCTGAGTACACCGGGATAACTGTGCAGGCCGACGAACTGGCTAAACAGCAGCGCACCAATCGACATTACCCCAAGGCCCGCCGCCATGCCTCGTTTCATGCCGATCCGCCTCAGCACCGAGGCGTACGGCAACGCGAAGACGAAATACGGAACGTAGAAGACGACCGTGACCAGAAGTGCCTGGGCGTCATCGAGCCGGAACGCCAGTTTGACGAAGACCGTCAACGGACCATTGAGCCAACTGATCGCCCCAGTTACGAAGTACAGCATCCCGATGATGGTCATCGGCCGGCGGTACGAGCCACCGGACACCTCGCCCCCACCGTGAACAGTCAACATGGATTCACTCTCCTCCGGCGTTTCCAGAGGTTCCATTTTCCATCTGGGAACGTTCCCATATCACGTGCAAAAAAAAGCGCCCGGGGAATTTTGGGTACTTCAGACGACTTCCCGGTCGGCGCGGCTCAGCTTGTGGACACTGCACAGGTTGGCGAGCGATCCTCGTTCGATCAGCCTGCATGGTAGTTCTGCACGCGCGCCCGGGATCGCGGCGGTGCTGCCGTCGAGCAACCACGCCACCGCCTGTGCTCCAATCTGTCGAGCAGGTTTCTCGATCGTGGTCAGCCCGGGCCACGCGAACGCGCCCGCCTGAATGCCGTCGAAGCCGAGAATCGATACATCGTCGGGGCAGCGCAAACCCGCCTCGCGCACCGCGCTCATCGCGCCGATCGCCATCAGGTCGTTGGCGGCGAATACACACAAGTGGCCGCATTTGTGCGCAAGCAGGCGCTGCATGGCGAGCCGGCCACCTTCGACCGTGTAGTCAGCGCTCTCTACCGGCAACACGACTGGATCGATGTCGTGCTCGACGCAATGTTCATGTACCGCGCGCAGGAAACGCGCGCGGGCAAGCCGTCGCGTTTGCTGCCCGACAATCAGCGCGGGACGTTGATGGCCCATGGAACGCAGATGCTCCATACCGAGCCGCACGCCCTGCGCGACATCGGAGCCGACCGAACAGCTATCTGTAAACCGCTCGGCGCTCGAGCCAATCAGAATGCAAGGCAGCCCGAAACGATCGAGATCGCCCAGATCGTCCGAAATCGAACTGACAATCGCGCCGTCGACGCGCGCGCGCATCAGCGTGCGCAGGTGCATCGCCTCCTTTTGCGCGCACCAGTCCGACGAAAAAATCAGGATCGAGGTGCCTGCCTCAGCCGCACGGTCCTGCGCGCCACGCGCCACCTCCCCCCAGAAGGGGTTGGCGATATCGGGCAAGACAAGGCCCAGCATGCCGCTGCGTCCCGAACGCATGCTGACTGCCAGGGCATTGCGGGTGTAGCCGAGTGCATCCGCTGCGCGCAGCACCTGTTCTCGTGCCGAATCGGAAATGTTCGGCGCACCCGCCAGCACGCGAGCGGCGGTGCTCTTGGAAACGCCTGCGCGTTTCGCCACGTCGATGATGGTCGGCCTGCGACCGGGAACGGTCTCCATCGTTGCTTCGATGCCTTGGGCAATGGTATTTGGGAACGATACCACTGATTTTGGCGGCAACCAGCAGGCCCAGGGAAAGTATGGATGCGTCCAGACTGCGAATACGGACGGGGACACCCTCCACTAAAACCGGGGCCTCCCTACGGGGCCAGGTACGAGCGCCAAGCCACTGACTAATGACACGCGTGCCTTTCGTACACCGCCCAATGGCCCTCCGCTTTCAGCAAGGTAACCTTGCAGTGATCGTTGTTGAACAGCGCCGGCGGCACGGGTGCCGTGTGGCGCACAAAGAAGTACCGATAGATTTGCGCCTGGTTCTTTGTCCAGTCGAACGTTTCATAAAACGGCGTCGCCCCATAGTCCGAAGGGTGAACCGCGGGTAGCCGGTCAAGGCGATAGCGGACTATGAGCGCTGGAAACCACGCAAAGTTGAGGTCGGTCAGCCCTTGCCGCTCAGCCTGATACCACGCAGGGAAATTGTCGTAGGCAACCGGGTTGCCTGCTGCAGGGCTGCCTTTGTCGATGATCAGTGTGAGCGCCCTTTGCGCCGGTTCGGTGGCGTCCATCACGCTCTCGAAGTCTGCGCTTTCCGCCGCGAAGTCTAAGGTTTCCTTTGCCTGTATGCCCACAAAAGCGATGCACACCAATGCAAGCAACGCCTGCCCGGCTGCAGCGCGTCCCTGTGAGAACCCATGACTCGCGATCGCGGCGTCTGCGCGACAGAACATCAGCGCGTAAAACGGGAAGATAAAAAGACCGAAACGCTGGAACACGTAAAACGTGTTCATTCCAAGGCTCGGCAAACCCAGCCACACGACGACGGTGACCGCCATTGGCGTCAGCGCGGCCGGAGTTCGGTTCACGCGCAGATTCAGCATCAAGGGCGCGGCCAGCAGGACGATGCTAGCCTGAAGAGACGATCCGATATCCGGGTAGATACCCCAAGGGAAGACGAGAAGCGTCAACGGACGAAGCCATACCTTGCCCCATTGGATACCGAATGGATACATCGATGTCAGGTCGACATTGCGATGAAGCCACGCATAAACAACGCACAGCACACCTAGCGAAACGTAGGGCCATAGTGCCGCTATCGCACGCGCTGTCCTCCGTCGCAAGGTGGTGAAATGAAATGCCATACCTATCGCACTGACAAACAGGAACACCAGACCATGCGAAAAGAACATCCCCACTCCCGCAGCCAGCAATGCTGTCCCGCGTCGCGTGGTTGGCTGATCGGCGTACCGGAGCGCCACTAACAGAAACAACACGCCCAGCGGTGCGGCGACCAGGAACGTGAAGAAACCGTATTCGTAGGCGAATCCGAAGAAGGCCGGCAGGAACAGCCAGTCTAGGCGCGCCTCGCCACCGATTCGTTTGCGCAGCAGCACACACGACGTCACAAAGCCGTAGTACGCGAGCGTCAGCACGAGCTTCACTGCCGCCGTCGCCGGCATCACGAACGACAATGCGGTTGCCAGCGCATAACCGGTTACGTACGGGGTGAACAGATTGAGGCGCAACAGATCACGCCAGGGCGATACCCCCAACACCAGATCATGCAGCACCGCAACTTGCGCCACGTGCTGGGGCAAGTCGTCCATCGGGGGATGCGGCGCCAGCCAGAACACCGCGCCCGCGCTGACAACAACGATGACGAAGAGCACACGCAGCAGTCTTTCTGCCTGTGCAGCCACGTCTTCGATTGATCTGCGTGTGGTCTGAAACACGTACATGAACACCTCCGGAACACTGAATGACTGCGGCGTGTCGCGGGGCAAAAGGCTCAGCGTGTTGGTTCGACGATCAATCGTGGCCGCTGCCCAGTTTGCGGGCGAATCTTGACCACCCAGCCGCCGATTCCGCCAAGGAAAATGCGGCCATGTGAATTCCCCCGTGAATTCACACGGATACGACATGCGAAAAACGGGCCAGTGTTGAAACAGCGCGGGTGAGCAGGCTTTCGCTTGCCCTTACTTTGTCGTAAGCCCGCTTTGCTGGACAAAGTGTTGCAGTCTTGAGACTGGGAACTGCTTCCGGGGAAACATCGAGCGCGGCCAGCCCGGCGCGCTCACTCGTAACAGGCAGGTGAGATCTCGGTGGAGGTCCGTGAGCGCGTCTGAGAGCGCAAGAGATGTTTCAGAAATGAGACGCGCCGCGGTTGCGGTTGTGGGCTATTTCCAGCGCTGCGGGGGCGAATCCGGCAATCGTTCGGGCAACGAAAAGGTGTTGACGGCCTCTCGCAATTCATTTACCTGCGCGCATTGAGGTTTCGATTAATTGCTTGATCTCCATGGCAGCGCTAGCGGACCGTTGAGCAAGCGTGCGCACAGTGCCCCTGGCACACCGACGGCAATCAGCCCTATCCACAGTATTGCGATCGTTGCGCCCAGCTTCCAGCTCAATTTCATTTTTTCATAAAAATGCCGCGTCATGATCCTCTGATGACCGCAACGCGTCGCGCCGCAAATCGCGGTCTGCCCATTCCTTTCATGCCAGGCTCCATCCGAGTCCTCGCCGCCTGCTGAGGGGAAGCGATTGGGTCGCGTTCGCGCGACGGCTGTCCTGCAGCCTGAACGTACCGACCGCGGCTTTCAGCTTCCCCGCCTGATCGTCCAGCGACTGGGCGGCCGCAGCAGCCTGCTCGACCAGCGCGGCGTTCTGTTGCGTCACCTCGTCCATCTGCGTCATGGCCTGACCGACCTGTTCGATACCCTTGCTTTGCTCGTCCGAGGCCGCGGCAATCTCACCCATGATGTCCGTGACACGCGACACCGCGGAGATGATCTCTTCCATCGTTGCGCCGGCCTGATCGACCAGTGCCGTGCCTACGCCGATGCGTGAAACCGAAGTATCGATCAGGCTCTTGACGTCCTTCGCTGCCGCCGATGTGCGCTGCGCAAGCGCGCGCACCTCACCCGCGACCACCGCGAAGCCCCGCCCCTCCTCGCCGGCTCGCGCCGCTTCGACCGCGGCATTGAGCGCGAGAATATTGGTCTGAAACGCGATGCCTTCGATCATGCCGATGATCTCGGCGATCTTCGATGAACTCTCCCTGATTCCGCCCATCGTGCTCACGGCCTCAGACACGACCCGATTGCCGCGCCCGGCAATTTCCGATGCATTCGCAGCCAAGCCGCTCGCCTGACGTGCGTTTTCCGCGTTCTGGCGCACCGTGCCCGTCAACTCTTCCATGCTTGCCGCCGTTTGCTCCAGCGACGCCGCCTGCTCCTCGGTGCGTGAGGAAAGATCGATATTGCCGGCTGCAATCTGCTTTGATGCCACGCTCACCGATTCGGTCGATTCGCGAACCGAAGTCATCACATCCGCCACACGGTCCATAAGATGATTGAAAGCGGTCGCGGCAAGCCCGATTTCGTCCATGTTATGTACGGGAACGCGTTTGCCCAGATCGAGCGATTGGCTGACCTCTTGCAGCGTGTTCTGGATATGCCCTAACGCCCGCTGGATCGAGCGCGAGAGCGCCAGGATCCATGCGACCACCAGCACGAGCGCCAGAGTCATCACGACAACGACGGTCCTGACCGCGCTATCGCTGACGTGCTGCGCCTCATCGCCGGCAAGCCGCGCCTGCTGGTCAGTCTCGCTCACGAACTGCTCGAGCAAGGCCTGAAATGGCTGAAAATCCGAATGATAGAGCACGGTAACCTGATCGTTCGCCGCTTTCGCATCGTGAGCCGCGAGCTTGATCGTTTGCTGGGACTTCTGGTCATACGCATTCCATCCGGATTCAATGGCCCGGATTTTTTGCATTGCGTCGGGGGTCGTGAACAGTGGACTCACGATGGCCGACCATTGGCCGATGTTCTTCTCTGCGTCGCTGAACACCTTCACGGTATCGCTGGAGGTAGGATCGAGCTCGATCGTCGACAACGCGCTGGCCTTGATCTCGGTCAGACCACGAATCTCCTTTTCCGCCGTATGCGAGGCGCTCTCAGCTGCGCGGATCGAGTTGAGCGCCGTGATAGTCACAGCGATGCTGCCCCCGATGACAAGTAGCGTGACGGCGATCAGAATCTGAAGCTTGAGCTTGATTTTCATCTTTGTGCGTTCTACCCGTTGGAATTCGTATCCGGGTTTACGGCGCACGTCTGTCCCGTCTGAACCGGAGTTCACAAACGTTGACATAGCTTTTGTGGTTAAGACCTCAAGGCCATCGGAAGACAGCCATACCGGTGTCGAGGCGCGGAAGTGCTTCGACACTCGTAATTTGCTAGCTCAGAAATCTTGCCTAAACGTCTCGTACACTCGCATCCCGAGTCGATATTCAGATGACGTGGCGTTTACGGTTGTGAGCGCCTCCAATGCGGGTAAGTCGAGCGTAGTATTCCCGGCAAATAGAAGACGACGCAGAACATTGACCCATAAATATTCTTCAGGATCGACGGTTTGCGATAGATTCTCGTTCGATGTAATGGTCGACGGCATCTCGAAGCGCGGTGTAGCGAGAAATGGAACCAGTAAGCTACATGACAGCTCACCAGTCTCGATCCAGCGAAGATATAACCTGTCAATCGGTACGTCCGGTTGCTCACGTACATCGTTGATCAGACGCAACAACGTTCGTTTGCCGCGGGGTGTCACAAGATAGGCTGCCGCGCAGTAGGCATAGATTCCTTTCGTATCGAGTATGTCCACTCCTGAGAATTGTCGGCTGCCACCATCACCATTTAGTTCTACGTCGTTTATGTTCAAATGCCTTTCCGCGGCGGCAAGTAGCAACGGGGCTTTAAGCCAATACATTGCACAGTCCAGAAATACTATATCCGCGGTTGGCGTTCGTTCGATGAACGATTGCATGTTACTTTCGGTAATGGTGGACGAAAAATATCGACTGATCTCGGCATCGTCCTCGAATATGGCCGTTACCGTCTCTGGATCCGCCTGCTGGATGATCAACTCGTGCGATCGGCGGCACGCCCAAACGTTATTGTCCAGCTTTGCTTCGTACGGACCAGCGACGTGACCATCGACAGCTGGGAAACGGCGAATCCACTCTGCCAGATCGAGGCTATCAAGCTGCTCCTCAAAAAGTTGGCGACGCTCAACAGACCGGTCGAGATTAATGTAATAGCCATCTAGCCGCATAGGTAGTCAAACCTGAAGAATTCCGTCTACAGAGAGGCTACCAGCGCGCGTCTTTAAAGTTGTTAACCTTTGTGACGCGTCGCGTTAGATCAGAGGGCCATCGCACATAGAGCCTCTACAGAACTTTCACGGATTAGGTCGCAAGATCAATTGCAGGGAACCATCAGCAGCAAAAACGCACATCGTTCACAATAGTTCACGATATAGCTGCACCACTACGGTAGAAGATACCCTTTATTACTATGCCGGGGTATCAACTGCATGAATGTGGATAGCTACGACAAGCTTCAATTCGCTCTGCTTAGTGGTCGTGTCGACGAATGCGGCGCCTTCCTCGCATCGCGACACGAGTCGGACAAGGGGAGTGCAGAATACTGGTATTGGCTTGCCCAGATGTATTACCGCTCAGGTCGCTTCCAGGACGCGCTAGATGTCGGCTCAAAGCTCACGCGCGAGGCAGGCGTTTTTGCCATGCACTTCCACTTCATGGCAGATGTGTGCGCGCACCTCGGTGTGACGGATATCGGTCTTTCGGCACTCGATACGCTGGCATCCAAACCTGAGCTTGCGGCTGCATCGTCCTACTATGTGCGGCTGTGCGGCTATCACTATCTCGGCGAAGATGACGCTGTGCTGAGCGTGCGGCGCGACGCCGTTACGCCGCTCTCTCCCGGAAGCGAGCAATATCGCGCGCGCAGTGTGATGCGTAGCCAGGGCATTGCCACTGGGGTCGGCGCGTTCTGCTCGACGTATTGCAGCCGGCAGGCGGTAGCCGATTTTTCGCCAACGCTGAATGTCGAGCGCTACTGGTGTGGCCAGCGTGAACTGCCCAAGCGGCTCTCGATCGAGGGACATTCGTCCGGTTTCGGCGATTTCATTCAATGGGCCCGCTACGCGCAGGCCTTGCAGGCGCTTGGCGTGGAAATCAGCTGGGCCGCTGGGCTCAATGGAATACTGGGTGACTACAAACTCAACGATCACAGCCATCAGCTCGCGCAGCAACTCGTCGCGGCCGGTTTCGTTTGCGGGCGCAACGATACGTCCATGTGGAGCGACCCCTTCGCTTTATTTGCGTCGCTATTTCCCGTTCTCAACTATGGATCGACGGACCGCTATATCGCGCAGCGTACGGACAATCAGGTTGAGCAAACACTGAACGACATCCGCCAGCGAGCACAAGGCAGAAGATGCGTCGGCATTTTCTGGTCCTCGTGTGAGTCAAACAACCTTTACGCGAGCAGGAGCCTTCTTCACCAGCATCTCGCACCCGTATGGGATGCCTCGGACGACATTCATTGGGTCATCATGCAACGCGGATACCAGCGAGCGTGTTGGCTAGACGGTTCGTACTCGAAAGACCCACAACGCTGCACGATCCTGCCGGCGCACATTAGCCTTGCGCAAACCATTGGCATCATCGATTGCCTGGACGGCTTTGTCGGCAACGACGGCGTACTATCTCACGCTGCCGGCGCACTCAACAAGCCTGGCTATTTGTTGCTCAACGCACGGTGCGCCGACTGGCGTTACGAGCAAAGCGTCGGCACCACGCCGTGGTATCCGTCGCTAAAGGTGCTCAGGCCCGACACGATGGGCGATTGGGACGCGGTGGTGGCAAAACTCATATCGAGCGTCAAAAGTTGGGAGGCCGCGTAACACTGGCGCCATCGCCGGTTGCATTGCGTATTGCCACTACATAGCAGCACGGTCCTCGCCAACCCCGACCCCAAGAGCTTTCTGCACAGCTTCGATTCGCGAACTTGCATTGAGCTTTTCGAAGATTTTTTTCAAATGCCACTTGACGGTCTCAGGCGCCAGCTTCAACGAGCGGCCGATTTCCTTATTCGAAAGACCACAGGCAACGTGGTTAAGCACCTCGAACTCCCGCGCGCTTAGCTTGTCCGACGACATCGTCAGCGCCTCAACAGGCGTAGGTGATGCAGCCGGTGAACCGCCAGCACCGTCGAAAGCTGCCAGCAATCGATCGACATAGGCCGCTTCGACGTTGGAGACGTCCCCTGAGATCTGGCGAAACCGTTGCAGCAACGCCCGCACTGGCTGCCCTTCATCCAAGAAGCTGGTAATCATGCCACTCACCTCGCCAAGGCTCAGCGCGCGTCCGAGCGTAATGAGTGCCCGTTCAGACGCTCCGCATTGTTCCAACGCGAGGGCCAGCAGTACGGAAATAACCACCTCATAACAACGCCAGCCCATCGCGGCTACCGTATCCAGGGAACGTTCGAGGAGCGTCACCGCCTCATCGGCAAGTTCCTCGGCAATCAGCACGCGGGCCTGCAGGAGGCAGTAGCTTGTCCAGGTTTCCACAGCGGACCCCATCCGCCCTTCGCACATCATTGGCACGCTCGCGCCCAGTTCGTCAGCGATCTGCCTGGCCTCGGCAACGCAGCCCTCTACAAGCAATAGTCTTACCGTTTCAACATCGCACGCGAGCTTGAGACGTAGCCAGTGTCGGGATACAGCGACTTGTCGACCGTCTTCGAGAACAGCCAGCGCCGAACCTGTCTCTCCATCGCGCCATAGAAGGCGCGCCGCCGTAAGCACATGCCGGATCAACGCACCGAGTGTAGAAGCCTCCAATGCAATCGTCGTGCGGCCCGCGATCAACTTCCGCGCTCGCGTAAGCTCATTGCGTTCGTAGTAGATCGACGCAAGGCAACCCGCCAGCCCCACCGCACAAATTGAAGAATGACCTAGAGCGCTTTCGGCACGCGGAAGCGTCTCCTCGAAAACTCGCCTTGCTTCAGGCAGCTCGCCATGTACTAGTGCAGCAAGACCGTACATAAAGTTTCGCAGCATATCTGAGTAGATCGGCCCCTGACTCTGTTCCACGCGGTCTTTTGCAACGTCCCATATGCGACGTATCTGCTCAAAGTTTCCCCTATACATCAAGCCAAAAAATTGTGCTATTTGCGCGTAGCGCTTTACCCATGGCGCCGTAGACGCCCGCGAGGCCACCGCGATACACCCGAGTTCGAGCGCACGTTCGCTGTCGTCGCTAATACCGGCAATCAGTGCGCCTATAGCGTTCACCTCCGCCAGTGCGGCTTCGTCGACCATGCCACTATCATCGCGACACGTCCGGCCAATTTCGTCCGTAACAACGCGGAATTCCCTCGGGACACTGGTCGTTTGAAGCGAGAACACAAGCGCCCATGCTTTCGCAAGACGCAGGCGCAGCCGCCCCTGGATAACATCCGGTGGCAGTTTGCGAATCCACCCTAGCAACGTGTGCGGCTCACCACGTTCGAGCATTTCCATCGCACAGTTCTCGACCCACTGCGCAGCCTGCTGCAGGTCGCCTGCTGCCAGTGCATGCCTGACTGCCTCGGGCCACAGACGTGCTCCTGCAAACCATTGGGACGCACGACGATGCAACACTGGAACCTGTTGCGGCATCTGGCGGACAAGACGCCGCCGAAGCGCGTCGGACAGCAGTGCGTGATAGCGGTACCAGTCCTGTTTTTCATCAAGTGGCCGGATGAACACGTTATGCCGTTCGAGCCAGTCGAGCTTTGCACCGCTTGCCCCTCCAGCGCCCATGATGGCGTCGCACACGGCAGGGGTGAGCCGCTCAAGAATCGACGTGTACAACAAAAACTTCAGCATAGGCGGCGGCAATTGCGCCAGCACCGTATCGTTCAGGTAACGATCGATCCCGGAACTGGTGCCGGCAAGGTTACTGGCAACCCTGGTCGCATCGCCGACCTGAGTGAGTGCAAGGGAAGCCAGTTGCAAACCCGCCACCCACCCTTCGGTTGCTCCGTTCAACAGCTCGACGCTGGTTCGGTCGTGCAACACCCGACCTTTCTGGTCAAAGAACGCCTGCGCTTCGTCGATAGAAAAGCGGAGATCGTCGGCATCGATTCGCGTCAGCTTTCCTGGCGCCCTAAGCTGACCGAGCGTCAAGGCAGGTTCAGCGCGTGCTCCGAGCAGTACATGCAGGTTTTCGGGGGCGTAGCGCAGCAGACGGGACACAATCGCAAGAACAGGCTTCGCAGTCAGGCGATCGGCGTCATCCAGGACGAGGAAAACGCACCGGCCGCATGCAGCGATCCCATTCAAGAGCACTGAAATGACAGTTTTGATGGGGGCCATCGCATCGTTATTGAGGAGTTGCTGCGCGTGCCACGCGACGTCCTCCGACGCCCGTGAGAATGCCGCCACCAGATAGGCACCGAACTGCTGCGGATCGTCGTCTTCCTCGTCGAGGCTGAGCCATGCAACCGGATGCTGTTGCTCCGACAGCGCTTCACTCCATCCAGCAAGCAAGGTTGTCTTGCCGAAGCCCGCTGGGGCGGTCACGACGGTTACACCGTGCGCCGGCCACGCATGCAGCCGCTCGAGCAATGCGTGCCGTTGCACGCAACCCGGTGGGAGACGCGGTGGGATCATCTTGGTCTGAATCAGCGACACGCTCCATTCGCGCTCGCCACGGTCTGAAGATGCTTCCATGGTCCTTCTCCTCCCCTACCCCACCCGACGACAACCGCCCGTAGGAGACTCCAGGTGTCTCGGCGGGCGTTTTTATCGCGCACATTCGGCGCTTCTGTTGCTCAACACTGAACCGTGATCGTACTCGGCCAAAAGGAACCACGTCCATACCAACAATCCGCGTTCCTATTCCAGATACGTCTGCAGACACGGCAGCCCACCAGAACGGTAAATTGTGCTGCTCGCTGTCTCGTTCTTGGGGAAAGCAAAAAGTAATCGACGCTACCGATAAAGACCCAGCCTAGTGGATGAGTCACCTATCGCAGCGTCGTATCACTGAGGTATCCGAGGAGTTTTCCAGGCAACCAAGTGTAGCGGCTTACATTTGAAGCCGGTCGTTTTCGGCCCCGCAGATCAAACTTCGTCGAGTAGCGCCTCAAGACTCCCACCAAGCGCTTTGTCCGCTCACTCACCAGGTAGAACTACTCTAAGTAGTTCCACCCATAGTGGAACCACCCTAAGGCGACGGCATAAGCTGAGGATCCTGCATAACGTGATCATCAGGCTCAGCATGCGCCGACGCTCCCATTTTTGCATGAGTCTGGGCCACCTCGTCTAGCCTGTATCCGTGGGTATAGACCGTACTGAGGCGCACGCCGTTCTCCGGACGTAGCGACAGTTTGCGCCGAAGCCGGTAGATATGTGTATCGACTGTGCGAGAGGTACTGTCCAGCTCGCGGCCCCAAGCAAGCTTCGCCAACAGGTCTCTGGAAACCACTCGCCCGACGTTGGCGAAGAGGTAGGCAACGACGTCAAACTCCTTGGCGGTTAGCTCAACCGCTTTGCCATCAAGAGAGATACTGCGCTGTGCAGTATCAAGAATATAGGGCCCAACCGCTATCGTATTTTCGTTTTTCTCATTGCGCTTGACGCGACGCAGCAATGAGCCGACCCGGGCAAGTAACTCGGCCGTTCGAAACGGCTTGATGATGTATTCGTCCGCACCGGCCTCGAGCGCCTGCACGATGTCGACCTCCAACACCCTGCTCGTAAGAAACAGGACCGCCGGTTCGGCACCCAGATTGCCACGTATCCAGTGCAACACGTCGAACCCTGTCATGCCTGGCAATTGCCAGTCAAGCACCACCAGATCGACTTCGTTCGTCTTGAGAAAACGTACGGCACTCTCGCCACGATCGACCATGCTTAACTTGTGCACAGAGTGCTGCATGGCCCTTTCGACAGCGGCAGCTTGCGCTGGGTCATCCTCGACCAAAAGAATATTCATATATCCCCCCCATTCTTTCTAGTCAGCAAAGCGGCGAATGCAGCACCTGACAGCCAAAGTAGAATAAGTGCATGAGTAGAACTACGACCCTAAGAATCGCTGTGTCAGCCAGGAGTCCCCCTGCATGACTCATGTCCGGTCGATGGTCAGACTTGCTCTCTCAACACTTTCGTTCGCATTTATTTTGTGAACTTCGTGAACTCACAATAGCTGCTGGCGCGCGACAAAAGAGCCCCCCATCTGGGGGGGCTCCTGCGTATCCGAAGGGGTGGCAACCGTGCCGTGATGGGAGCCCAGGACGCCTGGGTTGCTATGGCAGGAAATCCAGAGGCACGAGGCAAGACGCCACGTGATACCCGACGTATGCGGCTACGGAACCTCTCCTCGTAAAAGATCAAGCCGGTATCCATAGCCGTAAACCGGCGCCAGACGATAACCATGCTCTGGGCGCAAATTCAGCTTGGCCCGGATCATCGAGATGTGAGCATCCATGGTTCGGCACGAGACCTGTGTGGTTTGCTTCCATACCCGCTCAAAGACGTATGCTCGGGAAAGAGGTCGGCCCATGTTCCGGAAGAACAGCAAAGCCAGTTCGTATTCTTTTGGTGTCAGCCTCACGGAAGAACCATTCATACATACCTGCTGCGTCGTCAGGGCGAACTCATAGACTCCGTATATCTCCTGGTGGACTGAAGAATCCGTCTGATAGGTACGACGCAGCAAGGAATCGACACGCGCTAATAGCACGCTCGCTGCCACGGGTTTGACGATGTAGTCGTCCGCCCCCTGGTTGAGCATGGAGCTAATATCGTCGTCGCCTCCGCGGCTGGTCACAAACAGAACAGGTAATCGGTTGGGCATGCTGCCGCGCACCCACTGCAAAATCTTTTCGCCCGACATGTCGGGGACGTTCCAATCCAGAACCAGCAAATCGAAGGTCTGTTTTTTTAGCTCGATCCGCAACCCCAATCCGGTCGAGAACGCCTGACACTCGTGTCCGCCTGCGATCAGTGCCCGGCAGATAAATTCCGCTTGAGCCGGTTCGTCCTCAAGAACTGCAATTTTCATAAAGCCTTTCGATGCAAATTTTCTAGATAAACGGGCAAAGCGCTTCGGTTAGCGGATGGGTCGGGTCATCAACTCGTCGAGTAGCGCGGCGTACTCCGTCACTAGTGGTCCGTTGTCCGGCGAGTAGCGCCCGATCAGAGCGCGCTGCTGCTCTCGGTACCAGGACGCCTGCGCATCGTGCGTTTCGATTGCCTCGATGACACGTCGCGCGCCCTCTTCGGCGTCGTTGTCGCGATAGTAGTAACCAAGATCGGCACAGAGCGATGCGTTGTGTACCAGTGGGTAACCTTGCCAGCACACTTCCAGATAGAAGTAGTTGAGCGGATTCTCCGTCTGGTGCGAAACGACAATGTCGGTATGTTCGGCCAGAAATGTCGGTGTATCGTGGCGACCAAGGAATACCGCCTTGTGCTCCTTCACAAGATCGAGCTGGTTCATCAACGTGATGAACTCGAGACTTTCTTTGGCGATCGCGTCTGCATTCGTCACCTGCAGAATGGCGATGCTCGCCGGCTGCTTGCGGTAGGCCAGTTCAGCGATCAGCACCGGGTATAGGCAGAACTTCACCACATTGATGTTCGGCTCCATCACGCTCAGCCGCTTCGCACCGGGCCGCGGCTGGTATTCGCCGACATGCGGAATCGTTGCGACGCGCTCGTCGAGAAACATCGGGCTCCACACGAACGGGACGATGCGACCGGTCTGACGCCGCAAGACCTCGAAGTAGGACCGGCTGATATTGGCAACCTGCGGAATGATCCAGATATCGTCGTAGCGCTGGTTGACGAACAGATGCTCGCCCCAAAGTCGTTTGCGAAACAGCACGGATTCCATTGCGTGGATGTACTCGAATCCGCAGCAATAGGAGACCAGTCGCACACCACGCTGCTTGAGGTAATCGGTCTGCGCGCCGTCGATCTGGCCGCCGAGTTCGATCAACACATCCACAGCGTCCTTTGCGGCCTCGAAACTCACCGTGGGATAGCGGGCGAGATCCCACGGTAAGGCTGGAGTAACCGGCACCTGCGTCGTATTGACCAACACGACGTGGGATACCTGCGGACAATGTCGCAGCGCTTCGGCAAGGAACACGGCATTCTGCTTGATGCCGTTGTTCCACAACGTTTCGCCTGCGTGGTGCAAGCCAATGGTAATGCCGATGCGCAGCCCACTCATGGCTTGGCGGCGTGCTCGGCTGTCGTTCCTTGGGTCTGACGCGGCACATAGCCGGTCAGGTGCCAATGACCGTCGGTTCCCAACTGGAAGCTTAACAACTCGAAGACCGTGCGGCCGCTGGCGAGTACTGACGCGTAGTCGACATTCGCATAGAGCCCGTCGGGAAGCGCGGCCGATCCGATGTACTGGATCCGCGTGATCGAGGCCCAGCTGCGCCGGGTAATGGCGCCAAGCGCCTGGCGGGACTGGCTCGTTTCGCTGACGAACTGGTCCTGCGGAATTTTCGCCTTGACGAACGGCGCCGCATCCTGCCAGGCATCGGCATAGTGGTTCGAATCGAACTGCTGGAATATGCGCTCGGCGTCTCCCAGCAACTCGTCGCCGGAGGAACCCTGCGCCGCGACGGCGATCGTGGCCGACGTTGCCAGCACACAAACGGCGGCCAACTTGAGGATTGCGATGAGATGTTTCAAATGAAGCTCCCTAAACATAAAGGTGGACAGCTATTAAAAATAGCCATGTCTGAAGATGGCTCAATCGCTCAAACCTGCTCATAGAGCGCTGCAAGCGCATCGCTATAAATTCGCACGTTGTCCTCATTCTCGGGATCGAGTCCGCGCAAGAACGCATTGGCCGTGCGCCGGTAAGCGTCGAGACAGGTGTCATGTTCTGCGAACGCGCGCTGCAATGCCTGTCCGCCCTCCTCGCAATCGAAGTCGTGATAGCGGTAGCCGCAGTCGCCGATCAGGTGCGAGTTGTGGATCAGCGGGTAACCGCCGTACAACGCCTCGTAGTAGACATAGTTCTGCGCGTTTTCCCAATGGTGGCTCACGACTGCGTCGACCTGCTCCGCCACAATGCGGCAAAACGGAAAGCGTCCTTCGAAGGAACTCAAACCGTGCTTCACGATATCCAGGCTACGAGCGAAGCCGTTGAAGTTCACGTGCTCCTTTAGATGGAGCGTGTTGTAGGCCCACACGTGTTCCAGCAGGTCCGGATTGGCGCGATGCGCCGCCTCGCACGACAGCAGCGGAATGAAGCTCGTCTTCACCATGCAGATATTGGGTTCGAAGATACCGGCACGCCAGCGGCGGCGGCCCGGCCGATAGCCGAAGCTGAGGCCCTCTGGGAGGCGCGTCGCCTCGCGCCCCAGCATCAATGGACTCCATAGATGCGGCACTACGCGCACCGGGCAGCGAGACGTACTGGTGTAATACGGCACGCAGGTGTTTTCGTATTCGGGCAGCGTCCAGACCTCGTGATAAGGCGCCGCGCTCACCAGGAGTCCATGCGGCTTGTCGAAGATCATCCGTTCGATGTCGATGACATAGTCGTTGCCCACCCGCATCGAAACGATCTTACCGCCGCGCTCGCGAAACGCCACCACCCACTCGTGCGACAGTTGGGCGCTCATCTCGATCATCACGTCGAGCGTCGTGGCGGCTGTGTCCATGTCGATCAACGGCACCGGCGAATCGGCGAGAAAGTTCTTCGCATCCTCGGGCCGGCCGTCGCCGCCGCCAGCGACGAGACAGGTGGCTTCGACCAGCGGCGAGCGCATCAGCAGCATCACCAGAAAAATGCAGTTCTGATAGATGCCGTTTTCCCACACCGATTGCTCGCCCTTACGCACGTAGATCGACACGCCGACGCGCAGCTTGCGAGGTAAGGCACCCCTATTTGGTTCGAGATTCATAAGCGGCTCGTGTAAGGGGAAAACACCGCGTCACGGCACAGGTGCAAAAGCCGGGCTGCATAAGCGTCGAGATTGCGCTGGTTGAACGGATCGACGGCCGCGAATACCTGTTGAGAGCGGGCCCGGTAATCGTCGAGACCGCTGGCATGACCGCCCGCTGCACGCTGCAATTGCAGCGCGCCTTCACGTGCATCGAAGCCGTGGTAGTAGTAACCCGCCTCCTTGAGCCAAGGCGAGTTGTGGATCAGCGGATAGTCGCCGTAAAGCGCGTCGAGGTAGCTGTAGTTCTGTTCGTTCTGCCATTGATGCGCGACGATGGCGTCGGCATGCTGCGCCATGAAGCCGACAATATCGTGGCGTCCGTAAAACGTAGCCTTGTGCTGCTGCACGAGGTCCAGCGAATTCGCAAAATGCAGCATCGTGAGGTGATCTTTGAGGTGCAGGGTGTTAAGCACGTGCATCGCCTCAACCGAGCGGGTGTCAGCCCGATATGCCTCGTCGCAGACCAGCATCGGAATGCTCGACGTCTTCACAACCGAAATGTTCGGCTCAAAAATGGCCACGCGCAGGCCGCGGCGGGCGCCATCGCCCGCGGCATCGGCGACTGGCTCGCGGGCTGCGTAGCCGTAGCGCCTACCGAGCGCCTCGACCTCGAGCGCACGCTGCTGGACAAACTGCGGATGCCAGATGAACGGCGCCTCATAGACATCGCAGCGGTGCAAGAGGCGCATCATCGGCGCGAACGCGGCATCTTTCGGCAGGTACCAGACCTCGTCGCAACGATCGGGGCGTGGTGCGTGCGCGGGCTTCCAGAAAATGGCAGGCTCGGCGAGACTCACATACGGCTGGCCGCAGCAGTAGAACACCACCTTCTTGCCGCGTGCGCGCATCAGGTCAAGCCATTCGAGATCGAGCGCGCCGCCCATCTCGACAATCACATCGACCTCATCCGTGGCTTCGTGCGCCCTCATCAGCCGCAGGTTGCGCGCACCCAGATCCACCTGGGCAGGCATTACCCCCTGGTCGCCGACGTCAATTAACAGTACCGACTGCACGAACGGCAAGCGCTGGAAAAGTTCAGCCAGGAAGATGACGTTCTGGCCAAGGCCGTTCTCCCAGATATTCTGGCCGGTATGGGTAATAACCGAAATTCCAATGCGCATTATTCGGACATCCAGGCAACGGTACGAACTGTCGCCACAAGTGGCGGAAGGGTCGGCGCCACTTGTGGCACCAACCCTGCGAACATCGCGATCATGGTCTGTCTCCCGCATCGGGTATCAGGAATTTCTCCAGGTCCTGACCAATCAACCATGCCGGCTTCCGTCCACGGCCCGACCATGTGGCGCCAGTTACCGGATTGAGGTATTTCGGAACGAACCGGCGAGCGCTACGCTTGCCGCCCGGCGAAGACTTCAACAGGTCCCGCACGTCGACACCATTCTCAGCCAGCACTTCCAGCACACGCGCGGCAAGAAGTTGCGCTTCCCGCTCCCGGGCAAGCTCAATTTCCCGCGTGAGTTCGTTGAGCTTGCCCAGCAATTCCCGATACGTATTCATTGCATCCCTATCAGATACCCGGTTTGGGCTCTCGAGATAACCTCATAGCCGGCGTAACACTCCATTGCGCCGGTCCCGGATCCGCGCCTATTGCGCGAACACGGTCCCTACTGATGAAGCCGCCCTGCTATTCACAAACTGGTCCAGCGATACCGCAACCCGCTCGATTACCTCCGCCCAGTCCCCGGGCGCCGATTGCCGGTACAGACCCATCACGCGTGGATACCAGGGCGAATCCGTCCTCTCGTGCATCCAGCGCCAGTCGGTCCACTGTTTGTGCAACAGGAGCCAGCAGGGCTTGCCCAGCGCCCCGGTCAGGTGTGCGACCGCTGTGTCGACCGAGATCACCAGGTCCAACTGGCTGATGAGGGCTGCCGTGTCGGCAAGATCATGGATGCTTGAACCCGCAGACACGATGGGGAGATCTGCAGACAGAGATGCTGGCTCGTCTTCGCCCTGCCCTTTCTGCAAGCTCACGAACGTTACGCCCGGCACCGTCCATAGCGGCGCAAGCGACCGCAGACTGGGCAGGGACCGGTCAGCATCATGCTGATGGACCGTTGCCCCCTTCCAGACGAGCCCAACCTTGAGCCCGTGTGCGGGCAACCGGGTACGCCAATACCCGACCAGGTCAGGCAGCGCATGGAGATAGGGCAGACGCGCGGGAATGCTCTCGGTCGTGGTGCCAAAGTGCAGCGGCAGGCTCATGATCAATGACCAGAAATCGTGCGGGCCCACTGCGCCGGTATGGCAGACCACCTCATCGACCCCTTCAAGCGTCTCAGTAAGTGCCTTCAATGGTGCTGGACAGAGCAACGTGAGACGGCGCAGGCCACGCGCCTTGAGTAGCGGCGCATAGCGGGCAAACTGGATAACGTCGCCCAGTCCCTGCTCATGCCATATCACGAGCGACCGGCCGGCGAGCGGTTCGCCCTGCCATTGCGGATAGCCCGGATCCGGGCCGGGTACATTAGCCGTGCGACGCGGATGGTAGCGGGCCTCCGCATGCTGCCAGCCCTCAGCGTATCGCCCCTGCCCCAGCAGGAGGACCGCCAGATTCCAGCGGGCATCTGCGAACTCTGGGTGCTGCTGCAGCACTGTGCGGTACATCATTTCGGCTTCGTCGTAACGATCCAGCTCCCGGAGGGTCGTGCCGAGATTGTTCTGGGCATCAGCGTGTCTTTTGTCAATCTCCAGCGCGTGACGGAATGCCTGTTCTGCCTCGCCGAAACGTCCAGCCCGCAGAAGCTGCAACCCCAGGTTGTAGTGAGCGAGAAGGTAGCCAGGATCATTCGCGGTTGCGCGGCGGTATGCCGTTTCGGCCTCATCGAAACGCCCCATGCCGCCAAGCAGGAGTCCCAGGTTGTTCAGGGTATCGTTCGAGCTTGGGTCAAGCGCCAATGCCCGACGAAACGCGCACTCCGCCTCCTCCCGACGCTCCGTCCTCATGAACAGGACGCCGAGGTTGTAGTGGGCGAGCACGTAATCCTGGGTCAATTCGATCGCACGGCGAAAGGCCGTCTCTGCCTCAGCGAGCCGTCCCAGTTGGACCAGCACATCGCCGAGGTTGGTCAGGAACACGGCACTATCGCTGATCCCGGTTGCCTGCTGGATCAGCGCCTCAGCCGCGGACAGTGCGCCCCGGCGGGCATGGATCAGCCCGAGAAGATGTAGCGCATCTGCATGCTGAGGATCGTGCCCGAGCACCCGCCGATAGCCCTCTTCGGCCTCCTGCACACGGCCCGCCTGGTGTGCCTCGAATGCCGGCAGAAACACGGCGTCGCATGGGTTCGTCATGCGCTCGCCCTTTCGACCAGTTGGGGTGTCGCTGTCTTGACAAACGCCGCAAGATCCCGAGCGACCAGTGCCAGGACCGGCTCCCATCGGCCATACTCCTGTTGCCGGTACAGCCGGATCGACGGATACCATGGACTATCGCTGCGTCCGGTCATCCAGACCCAGTGCGGATTGACATCCAGCAATACCCACGTTGGTAGGCCCAGGGCGCCGGCCAGATGCGCGACCGACGTGCATACGGTGATCACCAGATCCAGACTCTGGAGCAATGCCGCCGTGTCATCGAACGATGTCAGCTCCGAGGTGGGGTCGGTCAACGCCAACCCTGCCTCGCACATGTCCCGGGCCTCAGCCTCACCGTCGGCGCCGATCTGGACGCTGACAAAATCGACACCCTGCACGGGGCCGAACGCGCTCGCAAAAGCGAGTGGATCCACCGAGCGCAACGGGTTGCGCTGGTGTATGCGACTACCGGACCACACCAGTCCGACCCTGATCCTGCGCGCCGCTGGTGCGCAACGCGAACGCCACACCTCGACCTTCGCACAATCGGCTTCAAGATAGGGCGACGCGACGGGAAGCTGGTCCAGTGTCACGCCCAGCATCAACGGCAGGCTCGCCAGCGGCAAGTGGTAGTCGCACCCGGGCCAGGAAAGCGGCTGATCGTGTGCGACGATCGTCTCCACCTGATCACCCAGACTGCGTCGCACCAGCGCCCGTAGGTTCATAGGACAGCAGAAGACCAGCTTGCCGCCCGCGTGCCGGACATGTCTGGCGATGAGCGGCAGGAATCGCACGAACTGCAGGACATCGCCATAGCCCTGTTCGCTCCATACAAAGAGGGTCTTGCCAGCCAGCGACTGCCCTGTCCAGCATGGGCCCGGCAGATTCGGGAAGGTGCCAAGCAACTCGGGAGAACCGTCCCACCGAGCTTCATGGTTCTGCCAGCCCGTGGCATAGTCGCCGCACAGCAGTTGCAGCATGGCGAGCGACCAGACGTGCGATGCGTTACCCGGCTCGAGACTCGCAGCTCGTTGCGCAATACCCAGTGCCCTTTCCCAATCCTGCAGCTCCTTAAGTACATTCGTGTAGATTTGCAGCGCGACCGGATAGTCTGGTGCTAGCGCACACGCACGCTCGGCAGCCACCTGGGCCGCAGCCGGATCGCCGGATTTGAGCAGCACGTTCGCGAGATTGGTCCACGCGAACGCGTTGCCGGGATCATCGCGGAGGGTCTTCTCCAGTAGCGATTGTGCCTTGTCGTAGCTTTTCAGCTCAAGGTACGCGGCCGCCATATTGTTGCGTAGCATGTGCACCGCCTGATCGAGCTGCATCGCGCGCTCATAGGCATCGAGCACGAGGTCGTGCCGTTTACCAAGCTGATACGCCAAGCCCAGACAGAACCAGCCGCGGGCGTGCCCTGGCACACGTTCGCAATACGCTGCGGCGACACGTTGCGCGAGCTCGAACCCGCCCTGACCGCACAGGAGGTCAATCCAGTCCAGTACCCATGCCTCACCCTGTGCGTGGTCGCGATACGCCCTCTCAAACCACGCATGTGCCGCTTCGGCCTCACCAAGATCCCGCGCGATATACGCGAGTTCAATCTGCGCCCGCGTGTCATCTGGAACGTCCTGCAGCGTGTGCTCCAACAGCACGCGTGCCTCGACGTGGCGGCCCCGCAAACGCAGAAGCCGGCCAGTCGCCGTCAGCACACCAGGATCGCTGGGGTGTGAAGTACGCTGAGCCTCCAGCAGACGCCACGCCCCAACAAGATCCCCCTGTGTGGTCAGTTCATCGATACGCTCAAGGCGCGATGCAATTTCGTTACTCATTGCGATCGGTCGTTCGAAAATGAAACTTGCGACATCTGCGCATCACCACTGATATCCAATACCAGCCCCAACCACGGTACCTGAGCTGCTGGTACTGACGCCTCCCTTGATCTTCAGGTTCTCGGTAATGCGCGCCGCAAACCCGATCGCTACCGCCGAGTAGCCCTGATAGTTCCCGGTGCCAATCCCGATCGACAAAGTCTTGCCAGGATCGACCTCTGGAATCATCGTCAAGGCAGTTGCAGCAGCGATGCCGGAATACGCTTGTCGCGCCACCGCGTTCACCCCGTCCTGAACTGCGCCCAACTGCTGCATGTTGACCGCGTCAGTCGGATTGACGCCCGGCGCCACATTGGTGATGGTCCGCAGATTGCCGGGCGAGCCCACCGACACCGAGTTTGCCTGGCTGGCGACCGAGCCGGCGCCCAGCGCAACCGAGTTCGCTCCGGACGCGGTGGCGTTGGCGCCCACCGCAGAGGCACTGGACCCGGTCGCCTGTGCGCCCGAACCGACTGCGACGCTGTTACCCGAACTCGCGGTCGAGTTGCCACCGATTGCAACCGATTCGGTACCCGTCGCACTCGCCGCACTGCCGGTCGAATTCACTGCTACGTACTTCGGGCCCGTCGCCGCAGCGTTGTTCGTGGTCGTGGGTTGCGAGAGCTGCGTCACCTGGCCGCCGAGCGTGCTGATTTGCGTTTCGAGCGTAGTTTCAAGCGTGAACAACTGGCTGCCGTTGACCGCATCGGTGCTGGTCGCGGTAATCGCGCCTGCTGCGATATTGGTCAGCGTGACCGCGGAAGCTGCTCCGACACCTCCGAGCGTCACACTGGTATGCGAGGCACTGTCGTACTGCACGGCATCGCCTACCTCCGAGGCCACCGCCTGCAGCTGACTGACGTTCACCGCATCGGTCGGCGCGGTGCCGGCAGCGACGCCGTTGAGCTGGCGCGGGCCCGCTGTTCCGGCGAAGTTCACGCTGGTGCCGCCTGTGTTGGCGCCCACCGTGATCGCGCCGTTACCAGGCGCACCGCCGGTCTGCTGCACGAGACCTACCGTGCCGGTAGCGATGCCCGTCGAGAGCGCAGTGACGCTGCTTGTGGCCGTCTTGAGGCCGGTGGACAGGGAGGAGACATTGCTGTTCGTCGTGCTCAAGCCTGTGGACAGCGAGATGACATTACTGTTCGTTGTACTCAGGCCCGTCGAGAGCGAGACGACGTTGCTGTTGGTCGTGCTCAGGCCTGTGGACAGCGAGTTCAGACCCGTCGAGGTCGAAGTCGAGAGCGACGCTACGTTGCTGTTCGTCGTGCTCAAACCTGTGGACAGTGAGTTGACGCCGCTTTGCGCCGTGCTGATACCCGTCGACGTCGAGGTCGACAGCGATGCCACGTTGCTGTTGGTGGTGCTCAGACCCGTGGACAACGAGTTCACACCACTCTGCGCCGTGCTGATGCCTGTCGACGTCGAAGTCGACAGCGATGCCACGTTGCTGTTCGTCGTGCTCAGACCCGTGGACAGTGAGTTCACTCCGCTTTGTGCCGTGCTGATCCCGGTCGACGTCGAGGTCGACAGCGACGTGACGTTGCTGTTCGTCGTGCTCAGGCCCGTAGACAGTGAGTTCACACCGCTTTGTGCCGTGCTGATGCCCGTCGAGGTGGAAGTCGACAGCGACGTCACGTTGCTGTTCGTCGTGCTCAGGCCCGTGGACAGTGAGTTCACTCCGCTTTGCGCCGTGCTGATGCCCGTCGAGCTCGAGGTCGACAGCGA
>NZ_FNCJ01000015.1 GCF_900100735.1 Paraburkholderia phenazinium
CCGGCATCTGAAAAAAAGTGACTATAGCGGATGGCGGGGGTTTTCGCTTTTTTGCTGTACTTATTTGGCGATTTTTGCGGAAATGTGGTGTTTGTTGCACTTCATATTTTGGGTTTGGGTTTTCTTTTTTTTGGCTCCGCCGGGGTTGGTTTTTATTTTTTGTTTATGGTTTGGTTTGGGGTTTTTGTTGGTTTTATTATGGTGTTGGCCTTTCCTTGCTTTCTTATCGGTCTATTAGCTTCGCCCCTGTGCGGGGCGGCACTTACTTTCTTTGC
This sequence comes from Paraburkholderia phenazinium, assembly GCF_900100735.1. Lineage (GTDB taxonomy): Bacteria > Pseudomonadota > Gammaproteobacteria > Burkholderiales > Burkholderiaceae > Paraburkholderia > Paraburkholderia phenazinia. The sequence goes on from NZ_FNCJ01000015.1 coordinate 276, forward strand.
CGCCGCAAAGAAAGTAAGCAAAGAAAGCGGGCTGAAAACCGCTAGCTTTTAGGTGTCCACCACTTGAATTAACCCGGAGTGGTCCGAAGACAAGATCCTCTCTCGCATTTTCCGCGTTAGTGACACAGCGCTCATTCATCCCGCCCGCACACTACGTGCGCGGCGGTTCGGTCACTCATGGGGATTGCCTGCCTCTCGTGAAAAATGGCCTCCGCAGTCCAAATGCGCCTATGCCAACGTAAACCTGAGAGCCCCTTTGAAACTAGAGAAAAGCATTCCGGAGAGGCTTGAATTGACGGGAAATTGGTGGTCCCCAAGCGCTTGAAGAAGGTGTTATGCCTATCGGCGGGGCGCGAAGCGCGACGCTGGAGCGGATGAATGCTTTGTCACTAACGCGGGAAATGCGAGAGACGGTCTTGTCTTCGGACCACTTCGATTTAATGTTAGTGGTGGACACCTAAAAGCTAGCGGTTTGAAGCCCGCTTTCTTTGCTTACTTTCTTTGCGGCGGCAAAGAAAGTAAGTGCCGCCCCGCACAGGGGCGAAGCTAATAGACCGATAAGAATGCAAGTAAAGGCCAACCCCATAAGAACACACCCAAAAATCGCCACAGGCAAACAAAAAACCCAACATTAATCAGACAAAAGAAAAAAGCAAAAACCTAGGGTTTCCCCGTGCTACGCAAAAAACCGCCGAAAGCCGTTAAACAGCATAGGCAAAGCATCCAGAGCCCGCCGCAGGCGAAAAAGCCCGTAAACCTTGACCGACCACCCCAACAGATGGAAACAGCACCATGCAAACCATGACCTTGAACAAAAAACTCGGGTCGATGATCGTCGTGTTATGGATCGGCATGATCCTGATCGGCGGCTTCGGTGCGTGGCAGAACCGCGCGACCATGATCGCTGAGCGCCGCGATCAGCTCACCGCCGTCGTCCAGCAGTCCATCAGTATCGTCAACCACTACTACACGCTGTCCCAGCAACACACCCTCACCGAACCCGACGCCCAGAAGCAGGCCCTCGCCGACCTCGCGTCCGTCCGCTACGGCACAGACGGCTACGTCTCGGTGAGCAATTCGCAGTCGATCATGCTGATGCACCCCATCAAGCCCGAACTCAACGGCAAGGACATGTCCGGGTTCACGGACCCCGCCGGCAATCATCTGTTCCTCGATCTCGTCAAGGCCGGCAACCAGGTCGGCGGCGGCTTCTACAACTACCTGTGGCCTAAACCCGGTCACGATCAGCCAGTCGCGAAAACCACCTACGCGCTGCGCTTCGCCCCCTGGGACTGGAACGTCACGAGCGGTATGTACATGGACGACGTCCAGCACGCCTTCTACGCCAATCTGCTGGTCTGGCTCGCCATCACCGTCGTGCTCGGCGGCATCGCCAGCATCGTCATGATGCTCGTGCTGCGCAGCGTGCGCCGTACTCTCGGCGGGGACCTCGAAGTCGCCGTCGTCGCTGCGCAACGTATGGCCGGCGGCAATCTCGCCGTCCGCGTGCCGGTCAACGATCGCGACGCCGGTAGCCTGCTGCATGCCCTGCATACGATGCAATCCGCTCTCGTCGAAACCGTGTCGCGCGTGCGCACCGGGACCGAGAACATCAACATCGGCGCTACCGAAATCGCCGCCGGCAACACCGATCTCTCACAACGCACCGAACAACAGGCCTCCGCCCTCGTCCAGACCGCGTCGAGCATGGATCAGATGACCGTCAACGTGAAGCAGAACGCCGACAGCGCCACCCAGGCCGCGCAACTCGCCGGCCAGGCCGCGGATGTCGCCACGCGCGGCAGCCGCGTCGTCGACGACGTGGTGCGCACCATGGGCGAAATCACCCATAGCTCGCGGCAGATCGGCGACATCATCGGCGTGATCGACGGCATCGCCTTCCAGACCAACATCCTCGCCCTCAACGCGGCCGTCGAAGCCGCCCGCGCCGGAGAACAGGGCCGCGGCTTCGCCGTCGTCGCCGCGGAAGTGCGCAGCCTCGCCCAACGTTCGGCCACCGCCGCCAAGGAAATCAAGGCACTGATCGAAACCTCGACGCATACCGTCGAGGCCGGCGCGTCGTTAGTCGCCAACGCCGGTTCGACCATGGGCGAGATCGTCCAATCGGTACGTCGCGTGAACGAAATTCTCGAGGAAATCAGCCACGCCTCGCGTGAGCAAAGCGCAGGCATCGAACAGGTCAATCGCGCCGTCGGGGAAATGGATCAAGTCACGCAGCAGAATGCGGCGCTTGTCGAAGAGGCCGCCGCTGCCGCTCATTCGCTGAAGGATCAGGTCAGCGTGCTGCGCGAGGCCATCTCCAGTTTCGCGCTGCCGGCCTGAGCAGCCGTATCGACGACACGTCTGAGCACGCGAGCCGATGCCCCGCGCACAACGCCGGCAGCGGCAAGCAACTTAAGCAGAATTTGGCATCCCCGAATTCTCCTTAACGAATTTTCATCCTGCCTCCGCGCTTCGCATAATGGCCCCTTTTCACGCGCCAGCCGCCGGCTCTACCCAAGAGCCTAAGCGGCCGGCGCGACGACGAAGGTTTTCGCCATGTTGCTCCACACCCTCTATCTGATCGCGATCGTCGCTGAAGCCATGTCCGGCGCACTGATGGGCATGCGCCGCGGCATGGACCGCTTCGGCCTGTGTCTCGTCGGCACCGTCACCGCACTGGGCGGCGGCACGGTGCGCGACGTCTTGCTCGGCCACTATCCGCTTGCGTGGATCTCGCATCCAGATTACGTTCTTATTACAATCACGGCTGCAGCCGCTGCCGCGGCCGGTGCGAAGTGGCTGCGCAACCTGCAAGGGCTGTTCGTGAGCGTCGATGCGATCGGCCTGATTGCGTTCACCATCATCGGCTGCGATATCGCCGCCACGGTAGGCGTGAGCCCCTTGATCGTCGCGCTGGCGGGCGCGATCACCGGTGTATGCGGCGGCATGTTGCGCGATCTGCTGTGCAACGAGATGCCCTTGGTGCTGCGCCAGGATCTCTACGCCAGCATCGCGTTAGCGGCCGCGGCGCTCTATCTGGGCCTGCAGTACCTCGGCGTTGCGCAGGGGCCGGCGTCGCTGGTGGTGCTGGTCAGCGGCTTCACCGTGCGCATGCTGGCCGTGCGTTTTCACTGGCAGCTCAAGGTCTTCACCGCCGCCGATACGGGCGGCGCACACTAACCCGGCGCGCGCCCAGCGCGTGCGCCGCAGCACAAGGAGCACGCTCGAGCAGCGCCGATCGAATGGCCAGCCCCGCCTCATCGCCGGTCGCCGCCGGTCATATCCGCTGCTCGTATCCGCATTCATGATCCAGAAGAAAAAATCGCAGCCGCACGACCCGTACGCGCCGGTCGCCAAAAATCCTGTGCTCGCATCGACTCTGCCGATGTGGCGCTCAAAATTCGTCATCCTGCTGGTGTTCGCGGCCTTCGCGTCGCTGGCAGCGCGCGCCTTCTGGATCCAGGTGGTCAATCAGGATTTTTATGTCGGGCAGGGACAGAAGCGCTATCAACGCACCATCGAACTCGACGCGACGCGCGGCCGGATTGTCGACCGCAACGGTTCGATGCTGGCGGTCAGCCTCGCGACGTATGAGATCTGGGCCACGCCCAAGCTGCTCGAGGAAGTGAGTGTCGCGCCGCTCGCCACCCTGCTCGAAGTGCCGCTCGCGGAGTTGCGGCGGCGTCTGGCCGGCGACAAGGCGTTCGTGCTGCTCAAACGCCAGGTGGACGCGGACACGGCGAGCCGGATCGACAAGCTGGGCCTCGCCGGTATCACGCAGATCGTCGATTCGAAGCGCTTCTATCCGGAAGGCGAATCGGCTGCGCACGTGGTCGGCTTCACGGATATCGAGGATCAAGGCCAGGAAGGCGTCGAACTCGCCGCCAACCAGCAGTTGAACGGCGAGGCCGGCCAGCGCGAGGTGATCCGCGACCGGCTCGGCCGGGCTGTGTCGGACACGCGTCCGCTCGTGCCGGCGCATAACGGCGCGACGATCCGCCTGACCATCGACCGGCGCATCCAGCAACTGGCCTACGCGCAACTGAAGGCAGCGATTGCGAAGCACAGCGCAGAGGCCGGCAGCGTAGTGGTGCTGGACGCGCGCAACGGCGAGATCCTCGCGCTGGCGAACTACCCGAGCTTCGATCCGAACGACCGCACCCGGCTGAGCGGCAAGCAACTGCGCAATCGCGCGGTGGTCGATACTTTCGAGCCTGGATCGACCATCAAACCGGTGGTGGTGGCGTTGTCGATCGACCAGGGCAAGGTCAGGCCGCAAACCCTGATCGATACCGCGCCCGGCTGGTACAAGATTGGACCGGCGGTGATTCACGACACCTCGAATCATGGCGTGATGACCGTCGCGGAAGCGCTGCAGAAGTCGAGCAATATCGCGCTGGCCAAGCTCGCGCTCAACCTCCCCGCCGAGACGATCTGGAACAAGTACCAGGAATACGGGTTGGGCCGCCGGCCCGAGCTGACCTTCCCCGGCGCCGCGGCAGGCAAGGTTCGGCCGTTCAAGCGCTGGCGACCCATCGAGCAGGCGACGATGGCTTACGGCTACGGCTTGTCGACTTCGCTGCTGCAGCTCGCGCAGGTGTACACCGCCTATGCCAACGACGGCACGCTGCATCCGGCGCGCTTGTTGCTGACGGACCCGCTCGATCGCGAGGCGGGTGGCGAGGCCGGTGAAGTCGACGGCATCACCGGCCCGCTGGCGGCCGGCGCTGAACACGCGGTGACGACGCCTGCCACCGCGCGGGCCATCCGCGAGATGCTCGAAATGGCGACTGGACCGGGCGGCACGGGACGCGCCGCTGCGGTTGAAGGCTACCGGGTAGGCGGCAAGACCGGGACCGCGCGCAAACAGATCGGCGCCACCTATGCGAAGAACCGCTACCGCGCGCTGTTCGTCGGCATGGCGCCGATGAGCAATCCGCGCCTGATCGTCGCCGTGATGATCGACGATCCGGTTGGGCGAGCGTTCTACGGCGGCCAGGTCGCCGGCCCGGTGTTCGGCGCGGTGACGGGTGGCGCGCTGCAGTTGCTGGGGGTTCCGCCGGACGCCTGACGCCTGACGCCGCGAGGAATTCCCCTTTCTCGCTGCTCAAAAAATAGGCTTGACATGGGAATGCGCACGACTGTATTGTGAATCGATACGCACGAGTGTATTTACCCATGAGCAAACCCTCCTTTCGCGAAGACATTCTTAATGCCGGCCTGGAGGTGATGCTTCGGGCGGGATACGAGGGTGCGAGTGTGCGGGACATCTGCGCAGCGGCAGGTGCTCCGCACGGTTCCTTCACCAATCACTTCCGTTCCAAGGAGGCGTTTGCGAACGAAGTGCTCGACCGCTACTTCGCTCATACCAAGGAACTGGTCAAAGAGGCCTTGGACGACAAGTCTCTTTCCCCTCGGCTGCGTCTCAAACGGTATCTGGACATCATCAGCGGCGTGCTGGCAGACGACCGGTGGAACCGCGGATGTTTGATCGGCGATTTCAGTCTAGAGACCGCCACTCAGAGCGAACTGCTGCGCGAAAGACTGGAGGCCATATTCCAGGAATGGCGCGATCCGTTTGCTTCGTGCATCGCCGAGGCTCAAACCGCAGGTGAAATCGATTCGGCATTCGATCCGCTCGATCTCGCCGAATTCCTCCTGTCTTCATGGGAAGGCGCCATTCTCCGGATGAAGGTCGAACGTGGGCCCGCCGCGCTCGACCGCTTCAAGAACATCGTTTTCCAAACAGTATTCAAGGAGCTGAGATGATCATGCTTTTTGATGTTGAATTGGCGAAGGTGAACGTTCTGGGTTCCACCATGGCCTATCGCGAAGCCGGAGATCCTGAAGCACCAGTCGCGCTCTTTCTGCACGGGAACCCAACCTCGTCCTACATATGGCGAAATATCATCCCGCTGGTTGCGCCCGTGGCGCATTGCATCGCGCCGGATCTGATTGGATTCGGGCAGTCGGGCAAGCCGGATATTGAGTATCGGTTTGCTGATCATGTCCGGTATCTGGACGAGTTTCTCGTCAATGCTGGAATCTCGTCAGCGTTCGTCATAGCGCAGGACTGGGGAACTGCTTTGGCATTTCACCTGGCAGCTCGCAGGCCAGAGTTTATGCGTGGGCTTGCTTTTATGGAGTTCATCCGGCCGATGTCTACGTGGGACGATTTTCACGCGGATGCGCGCGAGACTTTCCAGAAGTTCAGGACGCCTGGGGTGGGTGAAGAGATGATTCTGGAAGGCAATGCGTTCGTGGAGCGGGTTCTTCCTGGGGCAACGGTGCGCAAACTCACGGATGAGGAGATGGCTGTCTATAGAGCGCCGTTTCCTACTCCCGAATCGCGGCGGCCCACCTGGCGTTTTCCCAATGAACTGCCTATCGCGGGGGAGCCGGCTGATGTGTATTCAATGTTGGAGGAGGCGCACCGCGCCTTAGCGGAGTCGTCTTATCCGAAGCTGCTTTTTACGGCTAATCCGGGGGCTTTGGTGTCGCCCTCAGTTGCTAACAGTTTTGTGAATAAACTTAAGGAGTGCAGAGTTGTTGAACTTGGGGCTGGAATTCATTACTTGCAGGAGGATCATGCTGAGGTCATCGGCGCCACGGTTAATGAATGGCTAGCTGGACTGTGTGCTATCAGGGGTTCCCGGACGACATGACCGCAGCACCAGCGCCCCGCATAGTGCTATCATTGATATGATTATCATATTTAGCAAGCGTTGCGATTTCGCGGGAGGTTCGAATGGCTGTATTGCCTGAAGTGAGCGACACGCTGTGCCCGGTCGCACGGTCTCAGGCTGTCATCGGCGATCGCTGGGCTGTCCTGATCGTGCGAGAGCTGTTCATGGGCAATCGACGCTTTGACAGCCTGCTGGCGCAGTCGCAGGCAACCCCGCAGATGCTGTCCGCTCGCCTCAAAGGGCTCGAAGCGGACGGCATGATTCAGCGCAAGCGCTACATGGATAAGCCGCCCCGCTACGAATACGAGCTCACGGAGATGGGCCGGGCGTTCTACCCTGTCATCCTGGCGCTGCGCGAATGGGGCGAGACGTGGTGCAAGTCACCGGGCGAGGATATTGCGGTACGCTATACCCATCTCACCTGTGGCCACGATGCCGGCATCGGCACCGTCTGCCAGGCTTGTGGTGAAGCATTGAGACGCGAAGATCTGAAGGCCGAATTGAGCCCCTCGTACGCGCAGGAGCGCGCTGCACGACAGGATGCAACGTAAGCGCTGAAGTCTGCCTGACGCAGGTCTGACGCTTGCGCTCCACCAACCTTCGGCACGTGAGAGCTTCACCCCGGACCGGGGCGCACGACTGGTAGCCCCGTGTTCACTCGCCCGCACGATCGCGCTCCCCAGCTCCGTCTGCTCCGTCGTCCGATAAATGCGGAACACCGCCTTTAAGCGGGTGCTGCCGCCACTCGCCCGGCGTCATGCCCATCCGCTGAGCAAACACGCGCCGAAACGCCGACACCGACTGATACCCGACCAGATCGGCAACCGCCTCGGTGGACAAGGTGGATTTTCGCAGCGCGTTCGCTGCGGTGCTCATTCGGGTATCGGTCAGCAGATCCATCGCGGAGCAGCCGAGACTGGCCTGGAATTGCCGCATGAACGTGGCGCGCGACATGCTGCATAGTCCGGCCAGTTCCGGCAGCGTCCACGCTCGAGCTGGGTCGTTGAATATTGCAGCGGCCGCAGGCGCAAGCCGTGGGTGGGCGGCGAGCGCCAGCACCCCGGTACGCGCCTGACCGGCCTCACCGGCCGCCCGCAGCGTCAACGCAAACAGCGCAGACGAAAGCGCGTTCAGGACCGCGCCGCTGCCCACCTGGTTGTCCATCGTTTCGGCCCGCATCAGCCCGACGAGCCGGCTCAGGCGTTCGGCCTGCGGCAGGCTCTGTGCAGCGATGCCGATGTCTTCGGTGCGCACCACGAGTTCCGACGGCAGATAGCTGCGGACTAAACGATCATGAGGTGGCGCGACGACAAATCGCCCGCACAGCATATCCAGCGCCTCGCCAGCGGCGCCATTTTCGCTAACAAGGAGACTGCCCGAAGCGCGTTCCCTGGCCGGAACCGGTGTCGCGCGGCTGCCGTCGTGCAACACGTGCGCCGAACCGTGCGGCAGTAACGCGATGTCGCCCGCCCGTAATTCATAGGTTGCCCCATTGTCCGAATTCTCGAGTACGGCCCTGCCTGTCAATATGACGTGGTACGGGATTTCTTGAGCGCCCGCCTGGGTGTATTCCTTTAGCCACGGTGCCCCCAACGCGCACCGAGCTTCCACCTTCCCGGTGACGGTCACGAGTTCCATGAAACGGCTGAGCCAGTCGGTCTGGCATTGCATATCGGACACGCTCGTGGCTCAGGCAGGAAGTGCGGCAATCAATTCGACCGTCGTCAGGATTTCATGGGCGAAAGTCGGGCCGTTCAGATCGTGCGCCGCGCGCATCATTTCCCTGGTGAAAGCGGCCGTTGCGTCTCGCACGAGCGTGACGTGATAGCCCAGTTCCATGGCGAAGCGGCTCGTGGACTCAATACATGTATTCGCCAGCAGGCCGACGACGATCACGTGCGTGATGCCTTGCTGTTTAAGCTGAAAGTCGAGATCGGTGTTGGCAAACCCGCTTTGGCCCCAGTGCTCCTGAACGATGATGTCGCCTTCCTGCGGCACAAAGTCAGGATGCCATTCTCCGCCCCACGTACCCTTTGCGAAGGTGTGGCGTTGCTGCACAAGGCGTTGAGTCGGATTCGGATGATCCCAGTTGTCGTAATCGCCAGGTTGCCAGCGGCGATGCGGAACGTAGACCACCTGAATATCGGCTTTTCGCGCAGCATCAACCGCAGCGCGGAGGTTGTCGAGCAGACGGACATCCGCGGCGATGTCGCGAAGCATCGGAAACAGCTTGCCGCCATCCGAGAGAAAGTCGTTATACGGGTCGACCAGCAACAGTCCGGTGCGCTCCGCGTCATATACGGGGTTGGACATTTCAGCCATCCATTCAGAAAGTGGGTGCGAACAGGGTCGCGTTGCGCAGTCGGCGCCGGACTGCTTTTGTCGGACGATTCATGACGTCTCACGCATCGCATGCCGTGAGCAAAGAATATAACTATGATATTCATACCGTCAAGCGCGACGTGGCTTTATCGCCGATTTCTGGAAAGTTGACGGTTCACAGCACCGCCGATCACGGATTGATCCTTTCGAGCACACCTTTGACCCATTCGCGACTCGGCGAGCGTCACGCCTCAATTTAAAGTGGCGGCTCCTATCCACACATCGAAGGAGTCACAAATGAGCAAGATCGAACAAGTCCTCTTCTCAGGCAACAGCCACGGCACGATCAATCACGATCCCAATGTCCAGCGCGGTGAGTACGGCGTCCTCGACCTCCAGCTGTCAGCGCCCGGCGGTGACAGCCGCGAGTTCATCGCCACCGGGCTGCACCCGAGAGCCGAGCAGTTGTTTTCGGGCGCGTGGTCGGCCTGTTACATCAGCGCGTTCGAGATTGCGGCCTCGATGAAGAAGGTCACGCTGCCGTCCGACTATTCCGTCGATATCCAGGTAAGCATTGGCTCGACCGGCGCCGGACATTGCCTCGGCGCCCAGTTCACCATCCGCGCGCCGGGTCTGGCAACGGACGCCGTCGAAGCAATCGCGCACCTGGCCCATCAGATCTGCCCATACTCGAAGGCTGTGCACGGCAACATCGAGGTCGGCCTGAACGTCGTCACGGTGTGATCGGATAAGGCAAGGTCGTCATCCGCGCCCATTTAAAATCGCATGCGATTAAATCTTATCCGACATACAAAGCTCAACACCGCTTAACACTCTTGTTCACGAAGGAATGCATCATGGAAAAGATCGAAAAAGTCCTCGCCTCAGGCAACACCCACGCCACGGTCAATCGCGACCCCAAGGCCCAGCGCGGCGAGTTTGGCGTGTACGACCTCACGCTGTCAGCGCCCGGCGTTGAAAACCTGGAGTTCATCGCCACGGAGCCGCACCCGCGAGCCGAACAGTTGTTTGCGGGCGCGTGGTCAGCCTGTTACACCACCGTGTTCGGGATTGTGGCCTCGATGAAGAAGGTCACGCTGCCGCCGGACTATTCCGTGGACATTCAGGTCAACATTGGGCAGACCGGTACCGCGTGGTTCCTTGGCGCCGAGTTCACCGTTCGCGTGCCGGGTCTGGCTCAGGACGTCGTCGAGGAACTCGCGCATCTGACCCATCAGAGTTGCCCGTACTCGAAGTCTGTGCGAGGCAACATCGAGGTCAGCACGAACATCGTCACGGTGTGATCGGATAAAGCGTGCGCGTCTCACTGAACGTGACGCCGCGCGATAGCCTGTTCGCATGCCACTAGACCGTGAATCCCTCCCTGGCTGGGCCGTCGTGCATCGTCGCTCTTCATGCGCGACGGCCACAGCATCGGATGGTTCGTCGTTTATTTACTAAGGAAGATGGAAGCAATGTTCAGTCACGTAGTGGTCGGCACCAACGACCTGAAAAAAGCAAAGCGTTTTTACGATGCGTTGCTAGGCGCGCTCGGCTATGGTGAAGGTCTCAGCGATGACAACGATAAGCGCCGGCGCTATGTCTATCGCACCCCCACGTCGCTTTTCATCATCACCCAGCCGCTCAACGGTGAGCCGGCGACTCCCGCCAATGGCGGAACGATAGGCTTTACCTGCCAGTCGAGCGAGCAGGTCGATCGGTGGCATGCCGCCGGGGTCGCCAACGGTGGAACATCGGCTGAAGCGCCACCCGGTGTGCGTGAGGCTGCCTCTGGCAGCCTCTATCTCGCCTATCTGCGCGATCCGGACGGCAACAAGCTCGGCGCCCTGTATCCTGTGGGCTGAAGCGGGCGAAGGCGCCAAAGGTGCTCTCGGCGAGCGGCGGCGATAGCGGCAGTCAGGCGCCGCCGCAAGACCTCTACGAGGCGAAATAGCCGCTCAGCCTGCGCAGCGACAATGCCAAATCCTGAGATGCATGCAATACACTGAATAAGGAGTCTTGCCGTGTCGGGCTACGATTTTGACCTCTTTACCATCGGTGCCGGGTCTGGAGGGGTTCGCGCAAGTCGGCGAGCGGCTGGTTTTGGAGCGCGTGTCGCGATAGCGGAGCAACGTTTCCTGGGCGGCACGTGTGTAAATATTGGATGCATTCCGAAGAAACTGTTTTCTTATGCAGCGCATTTCAAAACAGATCTCAAAGACGCACGCGGCTATGGCTGGTCGTTTGAGCAGCCTACGTTCGACTGGCGCACGTTGCTGGAAGCAAAGAACCGCGAAGTTGAACGGCTGAACGGCGTCTACGGCGATCTGCTCAATCAGTCCGGCGTCGAGCTGATCAGGGGAAGGGCAAAAGTGACGGGCCCTCACACCGTTGAAGTTGACGGGCGCACGTTCACGTCCAGATATATTCTTGTCGCGACGGGAAGTAGCCCAACCGTACCGGAAATCGAAGGCGCCGAACATTGCATCACCTCTGACGACGCGTTCTTTCTGGACAGGCTTCCGGAGCGCGTCGTTGTGGTCGGGGGCGGTTACATTGCAGTTGAGTTTGCATCCATATTCAACGGCCTCGGTGTAGACACGACAGTGGTGTATCGCGGAGATCGCGTACTTAAGAGTTTCGACAAAGACCTCGGCCATTTCCTTGCGGAACAGATGACCAGGCGAGGCGTTCGCTTCCGCTTCAACACGGAAATACAAAAGATCGAGCGTGACGGTACGGCATGCAACTGCGTGACAAGCGGCAACGAGCGGCTGCCCTGTGACACGGTCCTGTACGCGACCGGGCGGCGACCGAACACCGCCGGGTTGGGTCTGGAGTCCGTTGGCGTAGCGCTTGCACCGAACGGGGCGGTCATGGTGGATAAGGCCTTCCGAACCGCTCAGGCATCCATATATGCGGTTGGAGACGTCATTCACCGAGTGCAGCTGACACCGGTTGCGTTGGCCGAAGGCATGCTCGTTGCGGATAGCCTTTTTAACCGCGGCGCCGAGCACATGGATTACAGTGGCATTCCAACCGCGATCTTTAGTCACCCGAATGTCGGTACGGTTGGGCTGAGTGAGGAACAAGCGATCGCATGTGGGTACCAGATCGACGTATACCGCAGCGTTTTCACACCGCTCAAGCATACCGTTTCGGCGTCCGGCGACAAGGTGTTGCTTAAGCTGATCGTCGACAGTAAAAGCGATCGTGTGCTCGGTGTTCACATGGTAGGTGACGACGCCGGTGAACTCCTCCAAGGTTTTGCCGTGGCGATCAAGTGCAAAGCGACGAAGGCGCAGTTCGATGCTACCGTGGGTATCCATCCCACGATCGCCGAAGAATTTGTCACGATGCGTACCAAGGTCGGCGCGTAAAACGCTCCGGGCCGCGGGCTCGGTTCGTCCGGACCCCGACCTTAGTTTCTTTGAGTAAGACAGTCATGAAGAGTAGTTCAAAAGGCGGCCTTGTTTATTCCACCGATGGTGGGCGAATGTGTCCCGAATGCCGGCAGCCGCTCGCGGAATGTGTCTGCAAAACGGTTGCCACGAAACTACCGGTAGGCGATGGCGTGGCGCGAGTCACTCGCGAGACTAAAGGCCGGGGCGGGAAGAGCGTGACGATCGTAAAAGGGCTAGCGCTCGATCCCCTCGCCTTGGCCTCGCTAGGCAAGCAATTGCGCACCGCCTGCGGTTCTGGTGGAACGGTTAAGGATGGCGTGATTGAAGTACAGGGTGACCACTGCGAGCGCGTCATCGAAGCGCTCCAAAAGTACGGCTACAAGGCGAAGCGAGCCGGGGGCTAATCGCCTCAGGAGGAACCCGCGCTGAGCTGCAGATCATCGAACCAGGCAACGGCCTGGAAGAATAAAAATGGCGCGTGAAGATGCAAGGTGCATAGCGCGCCAATTACTTTCTTTCAACCGTGCAATTGGCCGTACAATCTGGCGAAAATTTAATAGCTTCAGAGGAAGCAATGCTCGCCGCCGTATTCAAGCGCACCTTATCGTTGTTGATTCCCTCCGCATTGATCTTCTTCGTCATTCAGTACCATGAAACGGGCAGAGTGACTATCTTCGGAATAGCGGGGTACGTCTTTGCATTCCTGGTTACGGGCATGGCCCTCGATAGACTGAATGTGTGGTGGGGACAGCGCTTCGGGACACGCAAGGGCTCGAACATCGTGCAGGCTCTGTTCTGGCTCGCTGCGGCGGTCTGCATGTATTTATTTTTTCGCCACTTCGACCGCGCATGATTAAAGGCTACCGCATCCAAAGGTGAACGGCGCGCCAGCAAGACCACGGCATCTCCGCTGGGTCTAGAGCGCGGATTCAACCGCGCGATGCACCAGTTCTATTCGAATTTTTAGACGCCCGCTTGTCGCCATACGTCGTCAAGCCGCTTTCAGCCAGCACCGCGGTCAACGAACAACGCAGCAGTTCGACTGGCCGCATCAGCCGACCCGGCAGCGAGCCATGCACGAACCACACGTCGACACCCGTGCGGAAATCGACCGCATCGATCACCTGCAGCGCGTCGCGATATGCCGAACGCTCCACCACATCCGGCGTAGCGACGCCGATGCCTAGACCGCGCGCCACCAGCGATAGTTGGAGCTCCGAACCAAATGCTTCGACCGCGACGTTGAATGGCAAGCCAGCCGTTTCCAGCGCGCGACTCAACGCCGAGCGCATCCCGCATCCATTCTGGTTGAGCACCCACGCGTGTCTTGCCAGATCTGAAAGCCTCACTGGCGAATCGGGCAGGCCGAACGACCGCGGCGCGACGATCACAGTCGGCTGGAACGCGAGGGCGGTCGCGCGCATCGTGTCGGGTGGCATGAAATTCGAAGGCATCAGGACCACCGATGCATCCAGCGCCGCTCGTTCGACGCTTTGCAAGAGGCCCGGTGACCAGCCAGCTGTGATCCTCAGGGTGAGGCGCGGAAACGCGCTACGCAAATGGTCGACCGGTTTTTCCAGCGCGATATCGGCCAGAAACGGCGGCATGCCGATTCTCAGTTCGCCGGCTGGCTCGCTGTCGGCTGAGGCCACCGAGAGTAGATCGTCCACCGCGCCCAACACCGTGCGCGCGAGCGCATAGACCTCGTTGCCCGTGGCGGTAGGCTTGAGCGGCTTGCTCTGGCGATCGAGCAGCTCGGCACCGAGCGTGGTTTCGAGGCTCTGCACGCGCCGCGTCAGACCGGGCTGCGTCAGATGAAGACGCTCTGCGGCGCGCACCATCGAACCGCTCTCGACAACCGCAACGAACGCCTGCAGATCACGCGTGTTCAAAACAAACTCGCATACTTAATATGAACATATTTCAATAGTAGCATATATAGCAGGTGGCTAAGATGGGGCACGTCCAGTCCCCAGAGTTCCGCCTTGATGAAGCCCTTTGCTGAAACCCGCGCCGAAACACCCGCAACAATCGCCGCCGAAAGTCTCGCCGCCGAAAGTCCGCACGCGGATACGCTCACGCCGCTGCTCACCCTCTTCTTCGCGACGGCAGTCGGCGTGATCGTGATGAACCTGTTTGCTGCGCAACCGTTGACCGGAGCGATCAGCCGCAGTCTGCATCTTGCGCCGCAGTTCGCGGGATTAGCCGCGATGCTGCCGCAGCTCGGTTACGCGGTCGGTCTGGTGCTGCTAGTGCCGCTCTGCGATCTGCTGGAAAACCGCCGCCTGATCGTGCACACGCTGGTGTGCTGTGCCGTCTGCCTCGTAATCGCCATGTTCACCGATTCACGCCTGGTATTTCTGAGCGCGGTGTTCGCGGCCGGTGCGGCATCGAGCGTGATTCAGATGCTGGTGCCGATGGCCGCGTCCATGGCGCACGAAAGTCACCGCGGGCGCGCGGTCGGCAACGTGATGAGCGGTCTGATGCTCGGCATCCTGCTGTCGCGCCCCGCCGCCAGTCTGATCGCCGGAACGATCGGCTGGCGTGCGTTCTACAGCATTGCCGGGGCAATCGATGCACTGCTCGCCGCCGTGCTTTACACGCAGTTGCCGGTTCGCGTACCGTCAGTCTCGACGCGATATGGGACGTTACTGCGCTCGCTATGGACGCTGCTGCGCAACGAGCGCGTTCTGCAACGCAACGCCGTCTCAGCGGCTCTGGTGATGGGCGCATTCAGCGCGTTCTGGACCGCGATCGGCCTGCGGCTCGTGCAGCCGCCATTCAGCTTCGGGATGAAAGGGATTGCGCTCTTCGCGCTAGCTGGCGCGGCGGGCGCAATTGTCACGCCGCTCGCGGGACGCGCTGGCGATCGTGGCTTGGGCCGAAGGACATTGTTTGCCGGGCACGTGACGATGCTCGTTGCGCTCGTCGTCATCGGTGTCGCGGGCTCCGGGTGGGGAGGGTTTTCAGCGAGTGCGCATCCGCTGCTGGCGGTGCTTATGCTGGTGGCCGGCGCTGCCGCGCTGGACGCCGGCGTAGTCACGGATCAGACGCTGGGCCGCCGAGCGATCAACCTGATGAACCCGGCAGCGCGCGGCAGACTGAATGGGTTATTCGTCGGCGTGTTTTTTGTCGGCGGGGCCCTGGGTACGGTCTTATCGGGCGCGATGTGGGCGTGGGCCGAGTGGAACGGCGTGTGCGCGGTCGGCTTCGGTTTCACCGGCCTCGCGTTCGTACTCAGGTTAGCGGGCGCAGCCGGCAGTAGGGATGTTTGAAGACCTGGGAATCGGAATATCCCATTAGTCTTACTAACTTCTCGCCGCCGCCCTGCTGTATTCTGCACGGCGCTGCGTTACTCGAACTCAAAGCCTGCCGATGGCGAGTGAGACTCGTCCAGATAGCTCCCGCCGAAGTCGAGACCGGCCGTGTTGCCGAGCGACTCTGTTTGCAGCCATGCGTTGATCGCAAAGGTGGCGGAGGGATCGCCGCCGGACACGACGGGCAGCGTCAGGACGCCATGCTGCGCGTTTGCGGGGAGATGTGCGAGCCGAAGCATACAATGTCGCCCCATTCCGGAGCGTCACGCCTTCCGAAACCGGTCACTCACGAGGGCATTTCGACTATGAACATCCGCGCTTCCTGAGCTTCCTGACGTTCGGCCTTGATCGGCGCATATCTCTCGGAATGGTAGAAGGCTAGCGCCTGGGCGAGAGTCGGAAACTCAAATACGCCGGCCATCGGCAGCGGCGCCTCATCCCCCTCTAGCACCTGCGCAACAGGGCCGAAATGTAGAATCTGCCCGCCCGCCTCTTTTAGCGCCGCCTGAAAGCGTGGAGCGAGCGCGGCCTGCTTGACGGAGTCGATGACGCGCAGATTGACGTGTACGTATGCTGGCATTGGGCCCCCTTAATAATGCATATACATTATTATGTGAGGATGGGGCTGTCAAGGAGGTAGACGTGAACGGTTTTGATCCAGAATCATTGAAGGGCGTCGAAGCGGAGTGTCCGGGCTTCCAGGCTCGTGCAACGGCGCGTGCACTCACGCGATATTACAATGCCTGCTTCAAGCCGCTCGGGCTGACGGCCGAGCAATTCAGCCTCCTGGTCGGGATCGGTTCGGCCGAGGGAGCGACGCTCGTCGATCTTGCAGATAGGGCCGGGGTCGATCCGACCACCCTCAGCCGAAATGTTCAGAATCTGGAGAGCCGGGATTTGGTCCGCGCTGAAGGCGGACGTGGCCGCGCTGGAAAGCGGCTAGCTCTGACGACATCCGGGCGTCAACTCGTGGTCGATGCGTTCCCGGTGTGGAATTGGGCCAAGGCGGAACTCGCCCGTCACATGGGCGATGAAAAACTTCGTTCGGCAAGGCAGGCAATGGCGGAACTGGCCAAGGCCGCAGAATCCTCATGTACATGATATGACCATTGTGGAGCGAAGCTCGGGACAACATCAGAAAGGCTAGTCATCGAGCTTGACTTGTCGCAACCCGCAGCCGGACAATTACTGTTCCTTGCAGCCGCTCCCCGCGGCGACAAGTCGGTGTTCGCGTGCCTTCAATGGAGGTTCGTATGAGCTATCACCTGGAAGGTCGTCTGCTCGAAGTTTGCAACTGCAAGGTACTTTGCCCCTGCTGGATCGGCGAGGACCCTGACAACGGCACCTGCGACACGATTGTCGCGTGGCGCATAGACAAGGGAACGGTCGACGGCGTCGACGTGGGCGGCAATACCATCGCGGCCGTCGCCCATGTCCCTGGCAACATCCTGCTAGGTAACTGGACTGCCGCGATCTACGTCGACGACCAGGCTTCGAAGGCGCAGGAAGAGGCACTCCTAAAGGTCTACACCGGCCAGGCCGGCGGCCCGGTCGCCGATCTCGCCAAGCTCATCGGTCAGGTCGTATCCGTGGAGCGTGCGCCGATCCGCTTCACCGTGGTCGCAGGCAAAGGCGAACTCGAGATCGGCACGAACTACTACGCCGAACTTGAGCCCTATCTCGGCGCGACCGGCGGCCAGACCACCTTGTCCGACACCGTGTTCTCGACAGTGCCCGGCGCTCCGGTGTTTGTCGGCAAAGCCCCGACCTATCGATCGAAGAATCCCGCACTCGGCATCGACCTCGACATCAAAAACCACAACGCCCTGCAGAGCACGTTCGTCTTCGACGCATGAGCCCGACGGCAGGTCCACCGCCGTCCCGCGCCTCGCGCCATGTTCAGGTGTTCCTGCCGGTCCTGGCTGCGCTCATCACACTCGCGTGGGTAGTGTTATGGGCGTGGGCGCGCAGTCCATACGGACGCTATATCGAGCACGGTGACTGGACAGCGTCAGGACCGGCGGCATTTCTGTGCCGCGTGGTTCCCGCGGGCAACGTGGTCGTGCCCACGATGCTCTACGCTGTCGCATGGATCCTCATGACAGCGGCCATGATGCTGCCGACCACCTTGCCGTTGTTCAATGCCTTCGACCGGTTGACGGCCGGGCGCCCAGACCATGGGTGGCTTCTGATGCTGCTCGGCCTGGGCTACATGACTGTGTGGGGTGCCTTCGGGCTCCTGGCGCATGCACTTCACAGTGCAGTGCTGTCCCTGCTCGCCAGCGTACCCACGCTGGCCTGGCACGGATGGCTGATCGGGGTCGCAGTCATTGCGGTGGCTGGCGCGTTTCAGTTCAGCAAGCTCAAGTACCAGTGCCTTGAAAAGTGCCGCACACCCTTGAGCTTCGTCATCGAGCACTGGCGGGGGCACGCGCAAGCGCGGAACGCGTTCGTGCTTGGCGTGCAGCACGGCCTGTTCTGCGTCGGTTGCTGCTGGGCGTTGATGCTATTGATGTTCGCGCTCGGTACGGGCAGCCTCGGCTGGATGCTCCTGCTTGCCGCCGCGATGGCGATCGAAAAGAACGTTCGCTGGGGCAAGCGTCTCAGCACGCCCCTCGGCGTGGCGCTTTTGTCGTGGGCAGTCGTTCTGGTAGTGACCCATGCATGACGCACGCGGTGGCCTGCTCATTTTGCAGACGACCGTGCTCACTGCGGCGGCGATGCTAGCCTTCGCGGCTAATTCGCTGCTGTGCCGGCTCGCGCTGCAGCGGGGGGCAATCGATCCGGTCAGCTTCGCCGGCATCAGGCTGGTTTCGGGGGCGATCATGCTCGCCGTCATCGTGCGGCTCAGGTCAGCACGGCCCGCGGCCCGCCATGCCGACTGGCTCGCCGCTGCCACGCTGTTTGCTTACGTCGCCTTCTTCTCCTTCGCGTATCTCACCTTGTCCGCAGGCACAGGCGCATTGATTCTGTTCGGCGCAGTTCAATTGACGATGTTCAGCGTGGGTTTGCGCTCCGGCGAAAAGTTCGGCCCCCTCGCATGGCTCGGTCTCGCCCTGGCAGTCGCAGGGCTTGTCTACCTGGTGTCGCCGGGGATCGCCGCGCCGCCGCTCGTCGGCGCGGCGTTGATGGCGATAGCGGGCGTCGCATGGGGCGTGTATTCGTTGCGTGGCCGCGGAGTGGCCGACCCGCTCGCAGCAACGGCGGGAAACTTCGCGCGGGCAGCTCCGCTTGCCCTCTTGCTGAGCGTGCTTTTCATCACCAGCGCCCGCGCTTACGCGAACGAGGCCGGGGTCGCCCTGGCGATTGCCTCCGGCGCGCTCACGTCCGGCATCGGGTATGTCATCTGGTATGCGGCGCTGAGCAGGCTTACCGCCCTGCGAGCCGCCACAGTACAGTTGTCAGTACCGCTGATCGCTGCATTTGGCGGAGTGGCGTTCCTCTCGGAAGCGATCACGCCGCGCCTGGCTGCGGCTTCCGTTACGATTCTTGGCGGTATCGCGATGGTGCTGACCAGCAAGTCGCGCACCTAGCGTCCATCGTGCCGGCGAACGCTTGGGTTACGCAATCGCAATGCAGCAATAACGGTCTTCGGCTCGAGAAACGTCTCCAGCCCAAACGAGCCATGCTCGCGGCCGGTTCTAGGCGAGCAGCAGCAACGCATCCGCGAGCGACAGCACCGTGGTGCGCGAATCGAATGCGGTGGAGAACAGATGTTCATGGACCACCTGATCCGGGTCGTAACAGCAATCCTTGACCGTGTACAGGCGGAAGTCCGCATCGCTTGCATACGCGACCGACGACAGCACGACACCGGTCGACGCGATGCCGACCATAATCAGCGTATCGATACCTTGTGCGAAAAGTCGTGCCTGCAGATCCGTGCCGAAGAACACGCTGGCGCGATGCGCGATGATGAGCGGTTCGCTGGCCTGCTGGCCTAACTCCGGCGAGGTCCGGTCGTCGACGAACAGGCCAAGTTGCTTGATTCCCAGGCCGTTCTTGTTCAATGGACTGACTTCCGGATAGCCCGGACTGAACCGGAGATTGGCGAAATAAACACTGACGCCTTTAGCCCGCGCCGCGTCGCATAGCTTGCGCGTATTGGCGAGCAAGACCGGCGCGACCGATGGAAAGAGCCCAAGAATGTCGGTCTGATAATGCATGACGACAAGCGCAGTTTGCGCCGGCGAGATTGCTATTGCCTCCATTTACACTTCTCCTTGCCGTGGATGCGCGAGAAAGAATCGCACCATCTCGGCGCTGGAATCGGGGCCACCGGCATCTGTGTACGTTCCGCGGACACTGCCACTAGCCCATGCATGCGGTGCGCCATGAATGATCCAATACTCCGCATCAACGCCGTTGCTGGCCGTCAACCGCCGCCGGGTGTACGCGCGCCCGCCTGCGTGGCGTTCCACTGCCTCATCGACAGGTGACTTACCGGCGCTGAACTCCCTCACGAGCTCGCTGCCATTGGACGGATGAACCGTCGCGTCGGCGTCGCCATGAAAGACGATCAACGGCCGCTTCGGCACGGTCGGCCCATCGTTACCGTCGGCGAGCCGTCCACGTCGTGCTGGTTTGCCTCCCTTCATCGCGGCGAGTGCCGATGGCAAGTCCTGTGCGCAGCGATATGGCAGACCCGAGTGAATTCCCGCCGCGGCATACAGATCCGGATAGGTGTGAATCATCACCGCGGCCATCGCACCACCGGCCGACAGACCGGCGACGTATACGCGAGTAGGATCGACGCTATAGCTGGCCATCACGTCGCGGGTGATTCCCGCGATCAGCGAAGGCTCGCCTCGCTCCCGCTGCTGGTCGCCCGGCCTGAACCAGTTCCAGCATCCGGACGAATTCGCCCTCTTCGGCTGCACAGGGTATGCAACGAGGCAGTCGTGGCGCTCGGCGAACGCGTTCATCCGGGTGCCCGCCGCGAAATCATCCGCGTCCTGGGTGCAGCCGTGCAACATCACGATCAGCGGCAACGGTGCGTCCCGGTAGCCCGTGGGCACGTAGAGCTTATAGTTCCGCGTCCCCGCCTCGTTGACGTAGGTCCGCTCACTGAAATGTCCGCTGTCTTCGACGTCTGCCTCTTTGACAACATGCCGGTGCAGCGACGCGTCCGTTGCTCTCGCGCGGGCGGATCGATTCCCGTCGAACGTGCCGTTGCGAAAATGCGCAGCACCGCTTGCATCAGTAGGCGGCTGAGGCGCCGCGGGGCCTCGCCTTTCATCGGCGTCCCGCAGCGCTCGTTGAATCGCCGCGGTAGCTTCGAGCGGACCAGCCGTACGCAACAGATGCATCGCTTCCTGCATTGAGGACAGGAAATCTTCACTCATCTTCATCATCGTTGTCCGTATGTTGGATTGCGCCGTTGACCGGGCTAGCTGATTCTTCCGGCTAACGCTGCCTTGACCGCGGGTGAAGCGTGGAATGCGCCTAGCACCACGACCGAGGCGATCGTGGCAAGCGCGAGTTCAGGGGTAACGTCAGATGCAATGCTGGCGAGCCCCAGCACATGAATGTTGAGCCGCTGCCTGGCCGCTTGTGCCGACTCCAGATCCTGCTTTGAGAAGTGCTGCAGACCGAGCACCAAGGCCCGGCGCGTCACTGTTTCATTCACGGTCTGAGCATGAACCGCCAACTGGTTTCGGATCGCGGTGCGGATCAGGTCGGTACGATTTGAGTAAAAGCCCTCTTCGACCAGCAGATCGATCTGGCCAAGGTCGACCGGACCGAGATTGATGGTGATCTTCTCCGTTTCGCCTCCCTTCGGACGGGACGGTACGGGTAGTGCATGCTGGGGTTTTTGCGCTTCCATTTTCCATCCTATAACCATCTGGTGAGATGGTTATAGGATGGAGAACACGCTACGTCAATCCCGATAAATGGGGCCGCAGCTTTCAATGCGCCGATGATCTGTACCGCCGGCGTTTCTGGCCCGTTTCCCGCTGCCCATCAATTGCGCCACCAGCTTCCGCGCCAGCCTTCGCCTCGGGCGCGAAATCTGCTGCTCAACAAACCGGCTGGTAACTCGCGCCAGACCCATCACTCGACGGCCGCACCGGGATGAAGCGTGACATGGCAGGCAGCCCGTCGCATTCGTCGACCCCAAAGGAGAAAACGATGACTCTGGTGATTTATCTTGTCGGATGGCTCTTTCTGATCGGCGGCGTGTGCTGGGCGCTCGTCGCCATGCACGTCGCCCAGCACACGATCGAAATCGTCGCGGTCATCATGCTCGGTGTCGCGATCATCACGGGCGCCACACGGACACGCAACCGGGACCGCTCGTAGCGGTTGCCTATCCTCCTTTTGCGGTCACGCGTGCATTGGCTGGCGTTTCAGGTATGCGCCTTGCGCGAGTTCGGATGCACCATTTTCCAAGGAGGCAATAATGGGCTCAATCAATCCTCAAGGTGGCACCCGCGCCGGAGCGAACGTAATTGGCGGCGGTATCGGTGAAGGCCCGGGGCCGGAAGTCATGGCTGCTGCGACGCTCGACGGCAACAAGGTGATGTCCTCAGATGGCGAGCATGTAGGCAAGATCTCCGACATCATGCTGGACGTGCGCGGTGGACGGATCGCTTATGCGGTACTGGCCGAAGGTGGATTCCTGGGCATGGGCGCGAACCTGCACGCCATACCTTGGAACGCACTGACGCTCGACACGGACCAGAAGTGCTTCCACGTCGACATCACCGCGCAACGTCTGAAGGACGACCCGGGCTTCGACAAGGATCACTGGCCGACGATGGCGGACGCGAAGTGGGGCGCGACGACCCACAGCTATTACAACCGCCAACCCTATTGGCTCGCGACGCAGGAAGTGGTCGAAAGCGATCCAGACATACGCCCACCGCTCGAACACTGAGAGGCGCACCGGCTTAGCCGCGAAGCGCTATGCGCGAGCATCGGATGGGCGTAGTGCTTCGATTGGCTAAGCGACTGAGACCGCGGTCCGGCGCCCGCATGCCGGGCATTTATGTCGGCGCCGGCGAGAGACTGTCGGTTCTCAGTCGCACAACTTCGTTGAGCGGTTGCGTCCGAAAGGGGCAAGATGCTCGGCCCACTGTGGCACAGCGTTTCGTTTATTTCGAATATAATGGCCGTGTTGCTCACACCCCTGGATTCGGCCATGACGAACCGTACAAGCATGCCTGCCACAATGCTGCCCCTGGAACGGGAAGTCCAGGCGGCCGTGCACGGGCAACGCGCTCTCGCGGCCTACCTGGCCACCAAGGTCGAGACTCAGCGCATCCAGATTTTCGACGACGAGAACCAGGCTCATCAAGTGGAGTTACCGACGTCGGCGTTGCGCCTGCTCGTCGATATCCTCGCCGAACTCGCCGACGGAAACGCCGTCAAGGTAGTACCTATTCATGCTGAGTTGACCACGCAAGAAGCGGCCGACATGCTCAATGTATCGCGCCCACATCTGGTCAAACTGCTCGAATCCGATGCGCTGCCGTTCCATAAAACCGGCAAGCATCGCCGGGTGCGCTTTGCCGATCTGATGCGCTTCAAGGCCGAGCGCGATCAGGCGAGCGAAGAAGCAATGGAAGCCTTGGCTCGCCAGGCCCAAGACTTAGGCATGGGTTATGAATGAGGCACTCGCCTTTTACCGCGGTCTATGATGCGTGCGTGCTTTACCCTGCGCCGCTGCGAGACTTCCTGATGTGGCTGGGGCTGTCTGGGCGGTTCCGGGCGCGCTGGAGCGCCCAGATTCACTCCGAGTGGAAGCGCAATTTGCTGAAGAACCGTCCCGATCTGACTATCGAACAGGTCGAACGTACTTGCGCGTTGATGGATCAAGCGATTCCGGATGCGTTAGTGTCGGGTCATGAACCGCTCGTCGAGGGGCTCACGTTGCCCGACGCAGATGATCGTCATGTGCTGGCGTCGCCGATTCGCTGCAACGCCAGCGTAGTCGTGACGTTCAACGAGAAAGATTTCCCAGCTGAAACGCTCGCGGGTTTCGGCATCGAAGCCCAGCATCCAGACGTATTCGCAGACAACCTATTCGACCTCGACCAGGCTGCCGTCGTCGCAGCAGCGCAGCGTCAACGAAGGCAACTCAAGAACCCGCCCGTCGACACGGATCTGTACCTCGACATACTCATGCGTCAAGGACTGGTGCAAACGGCCAAATCACTATCGGCCTTTCGAGCCATCCTGTAGACGGGTCCAGTAACGCGGGCCCGCTACCCGCCCACCTAATCTCCCGCCACCTCCACCCGATTCCGCCCATTATTCTTCGCCAGATACATCGCGCGATCCGCCGCATCCATCAACGCCTGCCCCATTTCGGCCGCATCGAGCCCTCCGCCCACAATCGTGCGAGCGGCCACGCCAATCGAAACCGTCAACACAATCCGCTCGCCGTTGTCGTCCTGCAGATCAAGCAGTTCAACCGCGTGGCGCACCCGCTCCGCGGCAACCAGCGCATCTGAACGATCCCCCTGCAGCAACGCAGCGAACTCCTCGCCGCCATAGCGCGCCAGCGTGTCGCCGAGCCGCACCTGCTGCCGCACGCACGCGGCGACTGCGGCGAGCGCCCGGTCTCCGGTCAAATGGCCATACGTGTCGTTGATGCGCTTGAAACTATCGACGTCGATAAACAGGCACGCCACCGGCACCGAGTAACGCGCCGCGCGCTGGATTTCCTCGCGCATCCGCTCGTCGAAATAGCGGCGATTGGCGAGACCGGTCAGCGAATCGGTCATGCCGAGTTGCTTGAGCCGCTCGCGGTGCGCGACATTGTCGAGGCTCGCCGTCACGATACTGGCGAAGCGCTCGAGGATATCGGTCGCCATCCCCTCGCCGAAGCGCGCCGGATCCTGACTGCCAAGACACAGGTAGCCGGATGCCTTGTCGCCGGCTGCCAGCGGCAACACAATCGCGCTAGCAGGCACCGTCCCGGCGCCGAAGAACGTCACGCGCGCCACCTCATCCATCGCGCTCACCCGGCCAAGCCAGGGCCGTCCCGCCGGACATAGCCGCGAGGCTGCGAAGCCGCCTTCGCGGCTGGTTTTCAGGTTGTGCAGGTCGAGCGCACGCAGCGCGCCCGGGTCGAGCAGATCGCGCAGCATCGGCGTGCGGTCGTCGAGCCATACGCTCACGCTCGCCAGCGCGAACTCCTGCGGCAAGTGGGCAAACAGCGTATCGAGAAACGAAGCGAAATCCTGCGCACCGATCAGGCGCAACTCCACATCCTGGAAGCGGCGCAGCGTGCGCTCGTTGTGCTGCACGGTGTCGACAAGCGCGCGCAGGCGGTCGGAAAGTGGCGTTTGGGCGAGATTGGTCACGTTAGCAAGGAGACAGCCCTAGGGCAAGGCGGGGTCGGCGGCCCCAACCGCCTTAATAACGGCCATTTTTATGCGGTCTTGAGAGTCGCGTCGTGCCGGCACCTGCCCGGCCAGGCCTTGCCGCCGGCCCGAGCTGCCGCGGACGCAGCGGCTCAACCCGACGCTTTTACACATTCATTTAAAGCCGCTTTAAAACTATTCCGTTTCGGCACAGCACAGCGCCATTAACAGGACATCAAGAGAAATCATTTCAAGCAATTCGCATCGTTTTGAAACCGGATTGACTTGAGCGGCACCCTGCAATCGCGTGCGGCCACCCAGGAAAGCACGGCTGTTTTTTGTTGTGTAGACAACCAGATCGATCGGCGAGCGCCAATCCGCTTGACGCAATGCAATATGCATAAGTCGACAACAGCCCCCAGCAGCAGGTCTCACGCGTATTCTTTCATTTTTATTCTGTCAAATAATAAAAACGAAAGCTAAGCGCCTCCATACATTCATACCCAAATGGTTCAATGCGGACGCTTCACATCACGTCCCCTAAAGGTCTGCACCCTTTTCGCGCAGTGCGAGCGTCGCCACGTCAGCGCTTAACGCAAAGCCAGTGCCGAAAGACCTGAACAACGAAAAACCACCATCTTTGGGAGTCACGTTAAATGTTGCGTCGAGCCTTGATTGCAATACCCAGCGCCGGATTGGCGCTCGCCTTGTTTGCCTGCGGCGGCGGCAACAAAGTTTCGACTACGCCTCAGGACGCGCTGAACACCGCGACCCCGATCAAGCACCTGGTCGTGATCTACGGCGAAAACGTCTCGTTCGATCACTACTTCGGCACCTACCCGAACGCGACGAACCCGACTGGCGAACCGGCCTTCAAGGCAGCCTCGGGTACGCCGACGATCAACGGTCTCACCGGCTCGCTGCTGACGGCAAACCCGAACTCGACCAACACGCTGAACGGCACGGGCGCAGCTAACCCGTTCCGCCTCGACCGCACGCAAGCTGCAACGGCCGACCAGAACCACGCCTACACGGCTGAAGAGCAAGCCTACGACAACGGCCTCGCCGACCTGTTCCCGAAGTACACGGGTAACGGCACGAGCGGTGGCGCTGGCGCATTCGGCACGACTGGCCAGGTGATGGGTTACTTCGACGGCAACACCGTGACGGCGCTGTGGAACTACGCACAGTACTTCGCGATGAACGACAACGCCTACACGACGGACTACGGTCCTTCGACGCCGGGCGCACTGGGCGTAGTGTCGGGTGAAACCAACGGTTATCAGATCGTCAAGACGACCAAGAAGCCGTCGACGCTGGCTGCTACGTCGTACTACATCAACGACGGCCAAGGCGGCCTGACGCTGATCGGCGACGTGGACCCGGCCAACGACCTGTGCTCGAGCACGACCGACACGGGCATGCTGACGAGCAAGAACATTGGTGACCTGCTGAATGCGCAGAACATCACGTGGGGCGGCTTCATGGGCGGTTTCAACCTGACCGAAACCAACTCGAACGGCACCACCGGTTGCAAGCGCAGCACGATTGCCACGGCAGTCGGCGCAGCCACGGCTGACTACATTCCGCACCACAACTGGTTCCAGTACTACGCCTCGACGGCCAACCCGAACCACACGCGTCCGAGCTCGACGGCAGCCATCGGTTCGAGCGTGGAAGCGGACGGCAAGACGCCGGAGCCGGCTAACCACCAGTACGACACGGACGATTTCTTCGCTGCAGTCCAGGCCGGCAACTACCCGTCGGTGGCCTTCCTGAAGGCACCGGCAGCGCAAGACGGTCACGCAGGCTATTCGGACCCGCTCGACGAGCAGATGTTCGTGACGAAGGTCGTCAACTTCCTGCAGCAGCAGAAGGACTGGGCGAGCACCGCCGTGATCGTGACGTACGACGATTCGGACGGCTGGTACGACCATGCCTATGCAACGCCGACGCACGCATCGTTCGACAGCCAGGCTGACCAGTTGAACGGCTCTGGCGTCTGCGGCACGGGCACGGCACCGGCCGGCGTGAATGGCGCACCAGTCAACGGCCGTTGCGGTCCGGGTACGCGCATTCCGTTCGTCGTGATTTCGCCGTGGGCCAAGGTCAACTACGTCGATCACACGCAGGTTGACCAGACTTCGGTGGTTCGCTTCATCGAAGACAACTGGCTCGGCGGCACGCGCCTCGGCGGTGGTTCGTACGATTCCACCTCGGGCAGCATCATGAACATGTTCAACTTCAGCGGTAGCGGTTCGAATCCGGTGCTGTACCTGGATCAAAACCTGGGCACCCAGGTCGCGACTCCGCCGGCGCTGTAAGCAGGTTAAGCAGGCCCCGGTTGCGGCGAGTTTCTCGCCCGGACCGGTTGGTTGTGGTGCCGTGTTGCAGCCCTGGCGGGCAGCAACACGGTTTTCCTTTTTTTGGTCGCGTCAGCGTAGTGAATCGAAATATGACCGAGCTTTCCACCTCGCCTCTGAAGACCCCTCCCCTTAGCGAAAAACCGGCCCGTCGCGGCGCACGTCTGCTCGTGCGGGGGCTCATTGGCATCGTTGTTGCGGCGATCGGCTTGAGCGCATTCGCCTTCGCCTTTCCAGAAAAGACTCCCGATGCAGTGGGCGAGATCGTCGAGAACCTGACCGGTGCGAATCCGCATCCGATCGTCCTGCAGCGTGCGCCTGTGGCGCCGCTCAGCGCCGTAGCACTGCTTGGCAAACAGCTATTTTTCGATCCCTCGTTGTCCGCGTCCGGGCGCCAGTCGTGCGCCTCGTGCCATAGCCCTGACCATGCGTATGGACCGCCCAACGATCTCTCCGCGCAATTCGGCGGACCGAACCTGACGCTGCAGGGCTATCGCCCACCGCCGTCGCTGATGTACCTCAACCGTCAGCCGAACTTCAGCATTGGCCCCGACAGTGGAGAAAACGACGACCCCGTTAGCGTCGCGCAGCTCGCCACGCAAAACGCAGGCGTACAGAAAGCGCAAAAGACCGCAGGCGCCGCGCCCGCCGCTCCGCAAATGGTGCCGCAGGGCGGCTTCTTCTGGGACGGACGCGCCGACACGCTGCAGCAACAGGCCTCGGGCCCGATGATGAACCCCGTCGAAATGGCCAACACGAGCATCGACGAAGTGGCGCAAAAGCTGCAGAAGTCGTCTTACCGGAATACCTTTATCCAGTTGTTCGGACCGAACATCTTCAAGGACTCGCGCCTGGCGGTTTCGGAAGCGATGTTCGCGATCGGCCGCTACCAGTTCGAAGACAATTCGTTCCATCCTTACACCAGTAAGTACGACTACTGGCTGGAAGGCAAGGCTCGCCTCACGCAGACCGAGCTGCGCGGCCTGCGCCTGTTCAACGATCCGGACAAGGCCAATTGCGCCGGCTGCCACTTGTCGAAGCCGAGCCGCGACGGCTTTGCGCCGATTTTCACGGACTACCAGTACGAAGCGCTAGCGGTGCCGCGCAACCCGGCGCTGCAGGAGAACAAGGATCCGCATTTCTTCGACATCGGTATTTGCGGCCCCTTCCGTACGGACCTGACGGATCAGAAGCAATACTGCAGCATGTTCCTCACGCCGACGCTGCGCAATTCGGCCACCCGCAAGGTGTTCTTCCATAACGGCGTGTATCACACGCTCGATCAGGTCATGACGTTCTACAACGTCCGCAACACCGACCCGGCGAAGATCTATCCGCGCGGCCCCGACGGCAAGATCCAGATTTTCAACGACATTCCGCCGCAATATAAGGACAACGTCGATTTCACCGACGCCCCGTTCGATCGCAAGTTCGGCGACAAGCCGGCCATGACCGATCAGGAAATGCGCGACATCATCGCGTTTCTGCATACGCTTAACGACGGCTACGACGTCAATCGTTAAGTTCTGTACGGACCACGCCTTTCCGGCGTGGTCTTAAGTCTGGCTTAATTTTCCCCTGCAACTATGGCGCTCAACATCCCCTGTTGAGCCGCCTGAGTATCGGCGGCGTTTTTTTACCTGAGGGGTGCCGCCGGCGCATCGCACGATGCAGCGCATTCTTGCGAGGGAACCACACCATGGTTGAAGACACGGTATTCGAACATCTGCGGGCCATGCCCGATCACGATTGGGTGCGCCAGATTCAATCCTGCAAGGTCTCGGACCCGCTGCAGCCGCCGTGGGGACGCTCGTACCGGCTGGTCGAATGGACGCTGAAGCACGTACCCGATTCATGCCGCCGCGTCGTACCCGCCGAAAGCACACCGCTTGAAATCGCTCAGGCAGTCGTTTCGCATGTTCCGGGGCGGCGCTTCTGCCAGCACGGCGACAACTGACGGCACGCGGATTACCTCCTGGCGTGCCGTGCGACTTCCTCCCGGTAGAGCGCCAGTTCCTCCGCCAACGCTTCGGCGACGCTTGCACGTCCCCGTAACCGCTTCAGGTAAGCGCCAACAGCCGGCCATGGCGCCAGATCCACGCCGGTAGCGGGCGCCCAGTTGAGCACGACGGCCAGATAAGCATCCGCTACGCTGAAACGATCGAGCAGATAGTCATTGGCGGCGAGATGCTTCTGCAATATGCCGAGCCGCAACGCGGTCTTCGCGCGCGCATATTGCTTGACCTCCTCCGGCGCATGAGAATCGAGCAGCGGAACGAATACCGCCTTATGCAATTCCGTGCCGATAAAGCCCAGCCACTCCTGCAATCTGGCGCGCTGCAATGTGCCGGCGGGCGGAGCCAATTGCGCGGCAGGAAAGCGATCCGCCACGTACGGCAGAATCGCCGTATTCTCGGTCAGCAGCCAGCCCTCCTCCGTACGCAGCACCGGCACCTGCCCAAGCGGGTTGACCGGATAAAAATCGGAGCCGTCGCGCAACTGCTTCAACTTGGTGTCGACCTGGATATATTCGACGTGCGCGCCTGCCTCGTACAAGGCGATCCGGGTGGCGAGCGAACACGCCAGCGGGGCAAAGTAGAGACTCATCATCGTGCAGTCCCCAGCGGCGCGCTCGTGACAAGCCGCGGCATCAGGGCAAGATTGCTGTTGTCGAGGCAAGCGGCGGCAATCGATACATATTCGACGCCGGTTGCATCCACCACGCCGCGCCCGAAGGTGGCGGCCCCGCAGGTCCGGCAGAACAGATGATGTCCGCCGCCCGTGCCGAACTGATAATCACCGAGTTCCGTTTCGCCGGTCAGCAAGCGAAAATCCTCCGGCTTGACGAGCGTCTCCGAGACACGCTGCCTCGCGCAAATCCAGCAGTTGCAACGGCGGCGGCCGCTGTTCAAGTCGATGTCCGCCTCGAATCGTACGCTGCCGCAATGGCAACTGCCCTGGTAAGTCTTCTTCATGGCTCAATCTCCGCGACCGCTGATGGGAAAGACTTTTACGTATTGTTGGAGCTCATTCTAGGGAGGGGCTACTGCCAGCGTGCTGTCAGTAGGGAAGCGGGTCGCGCCTGTTTCATGTCTGCGCGCGACTCGGCTGTACGAGACTCCCAACCCGCTTGAGCTGATCGAGGCGCCGGACCCGTTGCGCCGCACCAGCGCGTATGCTCCAATCAGTCCACCTCGTGCTTCACATGCGCTCTGGGAATGTCAATTCCGCTCGTCCGCCTCCCCTCGCTGGACCTGATTCGCGGCTTTGTCGCGGTCGGCCGGCGCATGAGCATCACGCTCGCCGCGCAGGATCTGTGCGTCACCCAATCCGCCGTCAGCCGGCAGATCCATGCGCTCGAAGAGCAACTCGGCGTCAAGCTGCTGGTGCGCGGCCATCGCGCCATCGCCTTCACCGCCGAAGGTGAGCGGCTCTTTCGGAGCGCGGATGGCGCGGTACAACAGATGCAGGACGTGCTCGGCGAGATCAGCATGGCCGGCGTACCGCGCCCGGTGACCTTGAGCGCCAGCATCGGCTTTACCGGGCTATGGCTGCTGCCGCGGCTTAGCCGCTTTCAGCAGCGTCATCCCGGAGTGGATGTGCGGGTCAGCGCCAACAACGGTCTCGTCGACCTGCGCCGCGACGGCATCGATCTGGCGATTCGCTATACAGCGCCTTCGCTCGCGCCCGCCGGGGCAATCCGGCTGTTCGGGGAGTCGGTCGCGCCGGTAGCGCATCCGTCGCTTGGCATCAAGGCATTGCGCTCCGAGCGCACCATCGCACAACACGCCCTGCTGGAGTTCGACGATGCCCGCCATCAGTGGCTGCAGTGGCGCGATTGGCTGGCCGCCCACGGACTGCAGCAGGCCAAATCGCAAGGCGTCCTGCATTTCAACCAGTACGACCAGGTGATCCAGGCGGCGCTTGCGGGCCACGGCATTGCGCTCGGGCGGCTCGAACTGATTCAGCCGCTGCTCGAGACGCAACAGTTGATCCAGCTTGCGCCTGCGCTGCAATCGAGCGATACGACCTATGCCTACTGGCTGATTCATGCGGACGACGAAGCACGCGACGAGGTGCGTCAAGTCGCGGCATGGATCGAAGCCGAGGCGCGAGCGGCTGGCGCTTAACCCGTCTGGCTTGCGGCGAACGTCAGCGCATCGTCGAGCCGGTCGTTGCCCCAGAACATCTCCGCGCCGACGAAGAACGTCGGCGCGCCGAAGATGCCCTGCGCTTGCGCCTGCCCGGTCTGCTCGCGCAATTTCAGCTTGTTGTCGTCACGTAGCGCGTCCGCGATGATCTGTTGGGCGGGCAATCCAAGCTGCGTCAGCACGTCGCTCACGGCCTCGAATGAGTCGATATCGCGGTCCTGGGAGAAGTTCAGCAGCATCACTGCGCGGCAAAAGGCGCCGATCCAGGGTTCATCGGCTCCCAGCAGCGCTACGCGCAAAGGTAGTAAGGCGCGCCGTGGAAAGGCCGTCGGCTTGCGCCACGGCAGTGCATATTTTCTGCACTGCCGTTCCATGTCCTTCCAGACATACTCGCCCTTCTCTTTCTGCAGCACGAACGGCGACGTTTCATAGCCCAGCGCCTGGAACACTGGCGCGAGCAGAAAGGGCCGCCAGCGCACCGTCACACGATGCAGGGCCGCTTGCGCCTCGATGCGCATCACGCTCAGATAGCTATAGTTGCTGCCGAAGTCGAACCAGAAATCGATCGCCTGCGGGGTTTGGATGGGCACAGGTGTACTAATGGGGCACACTCCTTCACTCATAAACGACCAGACAGCGCAGTTCGATACTCTCGCGGCGCGGCGCATCCACGGGCCGCTGCGGATGATCGAAGGCCGCATGCAGCGTGAAGCGCGCCACGCCGCTTAGCTGCGCGTCGTATTGCTTGAACACCAGCGCCTCGTGCCGGTCCATCGCGGAGAAATACGCCCAGCGATGCAGCGGCGAATGATGTGCCACGTAGATTTCGCCAGTGCGGCGCGGGTAGAGGACGTCGCTGCTCACCAGATCGACCGCCAGCACACTGCGCGTGTCGCAAACGGCAAGCGGCGTGTCCAGCACCGGGGCTTTGATCGATCGCCATATGTTGACGATACTGTAGCGCCGCACCTTCGCGGCCAACGTTGGGTCGGTTAGGACGCGGCTCAGGCGGCTACGTCCGGAGGCTTCTGTGTAGTCGTTATGGATGCGTCCGTTGACGGCCGCGACGCCGTCCTCGCCGCGACGCCCAAAGGTCAGCGCCGCGTCTTGCGGTTCGCGCCGCCGCACCAGGTGGTCGAACACGTAGGCGTGCTGCGCGCCGGTCACGGCGAGGGCGAGTTCGGACGCTTCGGGGTAGTAGATCGTGCGGACCGCTTCTTCGTCGAAGAAGTCCTTTACGGTGCTCGGCGCGTCCCACAGTTCGAAGCCCTCGCGGTCGATAGAGGTGCCTTCGCGCAGGCCGCGTGCATCGGCAATCGGCATGTTGTGGGAGTCATAGGCGCAGTTTTCGCGCGGGACGCCCGGTGGTGGGTCGTAGGTGTAGCTGACCGGGCGTTTATGCGTGGGGGCGAGGTAGCTCAGGCTTGCGACGATCGTTGGGTGATCGTAAGAGCAAGACGGGGCGGACGAGTCAGCGGCGGCGCTCCGCGGGCGACAAGGCGATTCGACAAAGGCAGGCATGGACGCTCCAGATAGAGGGCCGTCCGCGCCGGCGCGAGCACGGCCGCTGCGCCTGTCGAACTGCCCGTCTCTCCATTGAAGCGAAATCGCTCGCATGTCTCAAACGACATTTCGGTGCGGTTCACATGAGCAAGAGGAATGTGAAGTCGAGCTTTCGAATGCCTATAAATGCCACACAACGCCTACAATTTGCAATAGTTGACAGTCGTCCCACGCGCTTCGGCCTATGATCGGATCATCACTTCATTACGTATATGGATACCGCCATGGCCTACCCATATGACCTTCTGACCGCCGCCTGCCTCTTCATCATCGTCGTGTCGTCGTCGATCCTGCTGGCACTGTGCTGACAGCCTAGCCGCTCCACACGCGGCTTTCCCTTCGCCGAGCCAATCCGTTCGCGCCAGCCCGTCGAGAACGATCACCGCCCCGCGCTAAAACCCAGCACCATGGCACCGCGTTCACGCGGAGTCTCCAGATCAGCGACAATTCATCGGTGACCTCACCGTCTCCCTCCTCGAGCCAGACACGTCCCCTTCTCGCACGTGCAGAGACTCGAGCGGCCTGCGTTGACGCGGGCTTCTGTTCCTCGCATCACGCGGCAGACTAGACCGTAGACCGGTCAGGCACGTTATTCGCAACCGTCACTCGTGTGCTCATCGCAGCGCGCAGTCCAGCGCTGTCCCGCGCACTGACTCCCTTTGCCTTTGCAAAACGAACCGGAGTTTCCCAAATGATGAATCGAGACAACCCCGTCTGGCTAATCACTGGCTGTTCCACAGGCTTCGGCCGCGAACTGGCGAAACTCGTGCTGGAACGCGGCTGGCGCGCGGTCGTCACCGCGCGCGACCCGTCGAAAGTGGCAGACATTGCCGAAGGCCATGCCGAGCGGGCGCTCGTGCTGCCGCTCGACGTCACGAAGCGCGCGCAGATCGACGCAGCAGTCGCGCAGGCCAAAGCGCATTTCGGCCGTATCGACGTGCTCGTCAATAACGCCGGCTATGGCTACCTGGCCGCCATCGAGGAAGGCGAAGACGCAGCCGTGCGGGAGATGTTCGAAGCCAACGTATTCGGCCTCGTCGACATGACCAAGGCGGTGCTGCCCGTCATGCGCAAGCAACGCAGCGGGCTGATCGTCAACGTATCGTCGATTGGCGGCCTCACCAGCTTCGCCGCGACCGGCTATTACCACGGCACCAAATACGCGGTGGAAGGCATTTCCGAGTCGCTGGCGGTCGAAGTCAAACCGCTCGGCATCGACGTGCTGATCGTCGAGCCCGGCCCGTTCCGCACCAACTGGGCGGGCCCGTCGATCAAGCAATCGGCGACGCAGATCGAGGACTACGCCTCCACCGCCGGCGAGCGCCGCAAGCAGACTGCCGCGCGCAGCGGCAATCAGGCGGGCGATCCAGTGCGAGCCGCGCGGGCGATCATCGATGCCGCGCTCTCCGACACACCGCCGCTGCGTCTGCTGCTCGGCAAGACCGCGCTCGAACTGGCGCGCAAGAAGCTCGACTTGTTGCGCAAGGACTTCGATTCGTGGGAAGCCATCACGTTAGGCGCGGACTTCCCGGAAGGCACGAAGTAACGGGGCGGCGCCGGTCAACTGCTCAGTGCGGCCTCGCATCGTGCGCCGCATCAGCTTGGCATCAGCGCGGTTCAAATCAACCCGAGCGTCGACGCTTTCAAGGTGGCGGCGGCCCGGGTTGAACATTCGAGCTTGCGAAACACGCTTTCGACGTGCGTGCGTACCGTGCTCGGACTCATCTGCAACGCGCGGGCGACTTCCTTGTTGCTCGCGCCGTGGCTGATATGCCGCAAGACTTCCGCTTCACGCGGCGACAGCAGCGACGCTCGCGCGGCGGGCCGAGCGCGCTCGGCGGCGCCCGCTTCGCGGCCGTCCAGCTCACCGGACAACACCGCGCGCACCGCTTCGGCATCGAAGCGCCCCGCATTCACCTCATCGCGTAACACGATGGCCGCTGCATCGGCGCACAGCGCCGCTCGCCACGGCCGCGGCGAACACAACGCCACCCAGCACGCCGCCGCAGCCAGCACGCGGGCCTCCGGCCCAAGCGCCGCACCTGTCGCGCCGCGGAAATAGCCGGTGCCGTCGAGCCGCTCGTAGGCCTGCGAGGCGAGCTCCGTCTCTCGGGCAAAGGCATCGATCTGCTTGCCGGCGCGCGCGGTCCAGTACGGCACGAGGCGCACTTTTTCCCATGCAGCGGGTGACAAGCGCCCAGGTGTATCCCAGATCGCATTCGACACCGCCATACGTCCCATGCCGTGCAGCAGGCCGGCCAGATAGGTCCGCTGCCGGGTCTCCTCATCGAAGCCGAGGCGCGCGCAGCCTCCCGCCGCCGCCTCGGCAACGCGCCGCGAGTAACCGGCCATCCAGGGGAGTTTCAGGTCGATCACATCCGCGACGATCTCAGGCGCCGTGCCCGGCTGCAGAAGCAGCGCGTCGAGCGGCTCGTCGCGACCCGCTGCGCTTTCCTGCTCCAACTCGCGCAGCCAGCCGCCGCCGCGCTTAAAGACGAGGCGCGCCAACGCTTCCGGATAGTGCCGCCCGGCCTTTTGCCCGATCAGTTTTTGCGCAGCGTCGAAGCCGTAGATGCGGCTGAGAATCTCCAGGTCACTCGCGAGCGCGACCAGGAACACCGCCTCCGGCACCTGCGCGCCATCGAGCCGCTCAGGCAGCCCGGCACCGTCCCAGGTTTCGAAAATGTGCCGCAGCGAGGCCTGAGTCACGTCGTCGAGACCAAGCATGTGGGCGATTTCCCCCGACACCTCACAGTGGATCTGCGCCAACGGCTGGATGGCCGCATCGAGGCGCCCCTGTGCTTCGGCTTCGCCGCCCCAGCCGGGACGCATGGCGAGCATCGCCGCGCGGCCGCCGATGTCGTCGCCAAGCCACTCCGAAAAACCCGCCGCGTTGGCCGTGCAACCCGACCAGCGCAGCAGCGACACTTCCTGCACCACCCTGCATTGCGCATCGTCGCGACCGGCTTCGGCAGCGAGCCGCGCCGCCAGCCAACTGGTGCGTAGCGAATGATCCGTCGGCTGGCCCATGCTGAGGTCGCCGATGAACGCCAACGCCTTCACAGCGTCGAGCACACGGATTGTTGAAACGTCTGCCATAGGTAGGTATCGACCTGTTTTCGTCATGCCCGAGAGCCGTCGAGTGTCGTGGGATTTCGCCAGCGCCTCGGTCATTCGACCGATACAGGCGCCCCTCGGATCGGCGCATCCTTCAGTCCGCAATCTGACTAACTTCTCAACGAGGACTGACAATTATGAATACCCTGCTCAAAAAGTGCCTGACCGCCGCGCTGATGTTCGGCAGTCTTCTGTCCATCAGTGCGCTGACGCCTGCCAGCGCCGCCGCACCCACCGACGATCTGCAGGGCAAGAATGTCGTGCTGGTGCATGGTGCGTTTGCCGACGGATCGAGCTGGGACAAGGTGATTCCGCTGCTGCAGGCGAAGGGTCTGCACGTCGTGGCGGTGCAAAACCCGCTCAATTCGCTCGACGGCGACGTGGCCGCCACGCGCCGCGTCATCGAACAGCAGAACGGCCCGGTGATTCTGGTCGGCCATTCTTGGGCCGGTGCAGTGATCACGCAAGCGGGCAATGACGACAAGGTCAAGGCGCTCGTCTATGTGGCGGCGTTCGCGCCACAGAAAGACCAGTCGATCAACGACATCCTGAAGGGTAAACCGGCGCCGGTGTGGGCGCCTGCGCTACAAAAGGATTCGGCGGGTTATCTGACGCTGTCGACCGATGCGATCATCCATGACTTCGCGCAGGATCTGCCGGTCGCACAAGCGCGTCTTGTCGCAGCAACGCAAGGCCCGTGGTTCGCCGGCTGCACCGACGACAAGGTGACGCAACCGGCCTGGCAAAGCAAGCCGTCGTGGTTCGTGGTGACGGAGAAGGACCGCATGATCCCGCCGGAACTGCAGGCTGCGATGGCCGCGCAAATTGGCGCGACGGTGGTCAAGGTGGATGCGAGCCACGTGGCGATGCTGTCGAAGCCGGCCGATGTAGCTGCGGCGATCGTCGACGCGGCGCGAGCGGTCAAGTAAGGGTCAAATAAGGGGCCCGGTGAACTGGCGAGCTATCCGCCCGCCAGCACCGCACGCCGCTCGGTCGAGCCGCGTATCACCAACTCGCCCGGCAACACCAGCGTGCGCGTTGACATGGACGGATCGGCGAGCCGTTGCGTCAGCAACTGCATCGCGTTCTTGCCGATCTCGTAGACAGGCTGCGCAATCACCGTGACGCCCGGCGACACGAGTTCGGTCCACGCATCGTTGTCGAAGCCCGCCAGCGCAACGTCAGCCAAAGGCGTGGTGCTGCGCGCCCGCATGGCCCGATAGGCGCCGAGCAGCAGCAGGCCATTGCTCGCCACGATCGCATCGGGCCGCGCTGCGGGCTCGCCTGCGAGCCAAGCGCCGACATGCAGCAACGCGCTTTCCGGATTCGGCTCGACGAACTCAGCCTGCGCCGGCAGATCATGCCGGCGCAGCGCATCCATGAAACCTTCGTGCCGCTCGCGCCCCGTGGTACTGGCATTGCCGAACAGGCCGGCAATGCGCCGGTAGCCACGCTCCACCAGATGCTCGACCAGACGCGCCGAGGCGTCGCGATTGTCGAGCACCACCGCATCCGCGCTCCCTGCCGGCGCGGCACGGTCGATCATCACCACCGGGAAGTCATAGGCCTGGGCCTTGAAACGCTGCGCCGCATCGTGCGTGGGCGAATAGATCACGCCGGTCACGCGCTCTTCCTCCATCAGCCGCAGATACATGGCCTCTTTCTCAGGGTTCTCGTCCGTGTTGCAGAGGATCACGCGCAAGCCTTGCTGATACGCGGCATCTTCCACCGCGCGGCTAACCTCGGTAAAGAAGGGGTTGCGCACGTCCGAGACGATCAGGCCGATGGTGGCCGTGTCCCCCGAACGCAGCCGACGCGCGGCCGCGTTGGGCCGGTAGCCCAACTGCTCGATAGCGCTCAGCACGCGCTGACGGACCGTGTCGCGCACCGGGCCGTTATTCGACAGCACGCGCGAGACCGTGGTGACCGACACCCCCGCCGCCTCCGCAACATCCTTGATTCGTAGATTCATGAAAGTGGAATCGATTCCTTAAACAGATCGGTATTTTCCCTGGATTCCGTTTCTAACCGCCCCACGGCCGTCCAGCGCCGAACACTTGAGGCAAGGCCTTCTCAGACCATTCTACCTGGCTTTGTACCGTTCTTAATGATTTTCGGCAGACCGGCGAAAGCTTGACTCCCAAAGTGGTATCGATTCCAATACGAACACTTTAACGATTCGATCCAGGAGACGCGATGCCGTCGCTGCTTACCGCAGAGTTGGTCCGACTCAACGCCCGCGCCAGCTCGAAACACGACGCGATCGAAGCGGCTGGCGAGTTGCTGGCCGCTGCGGGTTTTATCGAGCCCAGTTATCTCGAGAGCCTGCACGGCCGCGAGAAAGTCTCGAACACCTATCTCGGCAACGGCGTCGCGATTCCGCATGGCATGCAGGAAGACCGTCACCTGATCCGTCGCACGGGCGTGGCGGTGCTGCAATTGCCCGAGGGCGTCGAATGGCACGAGGGCGAGCGCGCCAACCTGGTGGTTGCGATTGCGGCGCAGTCCGATGAGCACATCGCGCTGCTGCAACGTCTGACGCGTCTGATCGGCGATCCGCAGCAACTGCGCACGCTGGTCGAAGCACGCGATCCGCAGATTCTGGTCAACGCATTGAATGGCGCGGCCGAGCCGCATATCAGCGTCGTCAACACCACGCCGGCCGACTTCGAACAGCGCGTCGAACTCGTGCTCGACTACCCGCATGGTTTGCACGCTCGCCCCGCGAGCGCCTGGGTCGCCACCTCGAAGCGCTATCAGGCTGCCTTGCGGGTGCGCAATGGCGATGTCGCCGCCGATCCGAAGAACCTCGTCAGCCTGCTGCAACTCGGCGCCACCGTGAATGCGAAGCTCGTGCTATCCGCGCAGGGCGTCGACGCAGCGGATGCGCTCGCGGCCCTGAAGCGGACCATCGAAGCGCTCTCGGCCGAGGAACACGAGCGTGCTGCGGCAGCCCGCGCCCGCCGCCAGAAGGCCCAGCCGGTGCTGTGGACGCCGCTGGACCCGGCCGATGTATTCGAAGGCGTCAGTGCAGGTCCCGGTTTCTCGATCGGCCCGGTGCGCGTGCTGCGGGCCACCCAACTGGAGATTCAGGACCGGCCCGGCAATACCGTCGAGGCCAGCCACCAGCTCGATGACGCGCTGCGCCAAACCGCGAGCGAACTCGACGCCCTCACCCGTGAGACCTCGGCACGCCTAGGCACCGCCGAGGGAGAAATCTTCGCCGCGCATCGTGAACTGCTGAACGACTCCGAGTTTCTGGGCCACGTGGCGCGCCTGCTGCTCGACGGCCACGGCGTGGCCTGGTCGTGGCATCAGGCGGCCGAACAGCAGGCCGCACGCCTTGCCGCCTTGCCCGATCCGCTGCTGGCCGCGCGCGCCACTGACCTGCGCGACGTCGCGCGGCGCGTCCTCAAACATCTCGGTGAAAACGTCGCCGCAGAAACGCGCCTCGACACGCCCGCCATCCTGATCGCAGAAGACCTCACGCCGTCCGACACCGCGATGCTCGACCCCGCCGTGACGCTCGGCTTTTGCACGGTGTCCGGCGGACCGACCTCGCATACCGCGATCCTCGCCCGCACGCTCGGCGTG
Source organism: Paraburkholderia phenazinium (assembly GCF_900100735.1). Taxonomy (GTDB): domain Bacteria; phylum Pseudomonadota; class Gammaproteobacteria; order Burkholderiales; family Burkholderiaceae; genus Paraburkholderia; species Paraburkholderia phenazinia. Next base: position 40,110 of record NZ_FNCJ01000015.1, read on the forward strand.
CCCGCCGCCGTCGCCTGCGGCGCTGGGTTGATGCAGATTGTCGACGGCAGTGAAGCGGTGCTCGACGGCACGTCGGGGCGTCTGTATGTCGGCGTCTCGGCGCAGGATCGCGAGCGGGCCCGGCAAACGCAACTGCAACTCGCCGAACAGGCAGAGCGTGCCGCGGCCAATCGCGCGCTGCCCGCCGCGACGCTCGACGGCCACGTCCTTGAGATCGGCGCCAACATCACGCGTCCCGAGCAAGTGCGCGACGCGATTGCCAACGGCGCGGACGGCGTCGGCCTGATGCGCACCGAGTTCCTGTTCCTCGAACGCCACGACGCCCCGAGCGAAGACGAGCAATACGACACCTACCGCCGCATGGTTGAAGCGAGCGGTGGGCGCCAGTTGATCATCCGTACGCTCGATATCGGCGGCGACAAGCAGGTGCCTTATCTGAACCTGCCGCACGAATCGAATCCGTTTCTCGGCGTGCGCGGCGTACGTTTGTGCCTGCGCCGCCCCGACCTGTTCGTGCCGCAGTTGCGTGCGCTCTATCGCGCCGCAAAGGAAGGCCCGCTGTGGATCATGTTCCCGATGGTCTCGACGCTCGACGAAGCCCGCCAGGCAATCGCGCTCGCGGAAACCGTGCGCGCGGAACTCGATGCGCCCAAGGTGCCCCTCGGCATCATGGTCGAAACGCCGTCGGCCGCCGCGTTCGCGGATCACTTCGCGGCGCTGGTCGACTTCTTCTCGATAGGCACCAACGACCTGACGCAATACGTGCTCGCCGTGGACCGTGAGCATCCGGAACTCGCGCGCATGGCTGAAAGCCTGCACCCGGCCGTGCTGCGCATGATCAAGCAGACCGTCGACGGCGCGCGGCGTCATCGCAAGTGGGTTGGCGTGTGCGGGGGGCTCGCAGGAGATCCGCTCGGTGCGTCGATTCTCGCGGGTCTGGGCGTAGACGAACTGTCGATGAGCGCTCGCGACATCCCCGCCGTGAAAACGCGGCTGCGCGGCGCGCGTCTCGATGCGCTGCAGGCGCTGGCCCGGCGCGCGCTCGATTGCGAAGACGTCGAGGCCGTGCGTGCGCTCGACAACGCTGAGATCAAGGCTGCCGCATGAACACCGTTGTGACTGTCACGCCGAATCCGGCGCTCGATCAAACCGTGTGCGTCGAGAATCTCGCCCTCGGGGAAGTCAACCTCGCCGCCTCGCTCGAATTCAATGCCGGTGGCAAAGGCGTCAACGTAGCCGGGTGCCTGGCCGACTATGGCATCGAGACCATCGCCACGGGCCTGCTCGGCTCAGAGGATGCCTCTGCGTTCGACGCGATGTTTGCCGAGAAAAAGATCGTGGATCGCTTCGTGCGCATCGCCGGCCGTCCCCGCATCAATGTGAAGCTAGTGGATACCGCCCGCCACCAAACCACCGACCTCAATCTGGCCACCTCGCTGCCTGGCGCGGCCGATGTCGAAGCGCTGCAGGCACGGATTGTCGAGCTGGCCGCGCCGGGCCGCTGGTTTGTGCTAGCCGGCAGCCTGCCGCCGGGCGTCGAGGTTTCCTTTTACCGCCGCGTCACGCGGGCCTTGCATGCCGCCGGTGCGCGTGTTGCGCTCGATACGAGCGGCGCGCCGCTCGCCGATGCGCTCGCCGCCAGCGACGCCGACGATTTGCCGGACCTGATCAAACCGAACCGCGCTGAACTGGAAGCGGCACTCGGTCGTGCCTTCGTAGATGAAGACGCGCTGGTTCAGGCGGCCTGCGAGCTGGTGGAGCGCGGGATTGGATACGTTGTGGTGTCGCTGGGAGAACGCGGCGCACTGGGCATCACGCGCGCCTCAAATGCCTCGCATGCTTCAAACGCATCGCCCACCCCCAACACCGCCAAATACGCAGGCTGGCATGCCGCGCCGCTGCGCGTGCCAGTCGCGAGCACGGTCGGCGCGGGCGACGCGCTCGTCGCCGGACTGATCGCAAGCCTCGTCGAAGCGCGCCCATGGCAGGAACTCGGCCAGCGCGCGACCGCCTTTGCCGCCGGCAAGCTCGCGCGCGTCGGCCCGCATCTGCCGGATCGCCCGACTCTCGACGCGCTCGCCGCGCAGGTCCAGGTGGTCACCTTCAGCGTCGCCGCGGATGCGCGGCACGTCACTCCACATCAAGCCGTAGCAACCTGAGAGCGCCATGGACAAGCTGATTGGACTGGTATCGTCCCCACAACAAAGCGCAACGCCGGCCGTCGCGGCACAAGCGCTGAACCGCGCCGCGCAGAAACGCGGCACCACTCTCGCCGTCGAAACACGTAGCGCGCTCGGCGTGCAGGATCCGCTCAGCCTCGCGCAAATCTCCGCGGCGCACAGCGTGCTGATCGCCGCCGAAGTAGGTGCCGAGGTCGACGAAACACCCTTTGCGGGCAAGACGATTCATCGCGTGTCGCTCGACGATGCGATCCGCGAAGCCGATGCGGTGCTGGCACGTGTGGCAAGCAGCAGCACAGCCAACGCCAGCGCATCGACGCAAGCGGCATCGGCTGCAGCATCCTCCGCGGCAGGCGCCGCGCCGCGCACGCTGAAGATCGTGGCGATCACCTCGTGTCCGACCGGCATCGCTCACACCTTCATGGCCGCCGAAGGCCTCGCGCAAGGCGCAAAGTCGCTCGGCCATGAGATTCACGTGGAAACCCAAGGCTCGGTTGGCGCGCAAAACCGCTTGAGCGACGAACAGATCGCCGCCGCCGACCTCGTGGTGATCGCGGCCGATACCCAGGTCGACAAGAGCCGCTTTCGTGGCAAGCGTCTCTATGAAACCGGCACCAAGGGCGCGATCGGCAAAGGCGCAGCGCTGATCGAACGTGCCATCGCCGAAGCGCTAATCGAAGGAGGCGTCAGCAGCGGCACGCAGGCCGCCGCGCAGCAATCCGGCATGGCCGGCGCCGCGCTGGCCGACCAGGTCGCGGCGGCCAAGAAGCAGCGCTCCGCGAAGTCGTCCGGCCCGTACCGGCATCTGATGACGGGCGTATCTTTCATGCTGCCCTTCGTCGTGGCGGGCGGCCTGCTGATCGCCATTTCGTTTGCGCTTGGCGGCATCTATGCCTTCGATGACGCACACAAAGGCACGCTGGCATGGGCGCTGTTCCAGATCGGCGCGAAGTCGGCCTTTGCGCTGATGGTCCCGGTGCTGTCCGGCTATATCGCGTATTCGATCGCCGACCGGCCCGGCATCACGCCTGGCATGGTGGGCGGCATGCTCGCCGCGAGCCTCGGCGCCGGTTTTCTCGGCGGCATCATCTCCGGCTTTCTCGCCGGTTACACCGCACTCCTGATCAGCCGCAAGCTGAAGCTGCACCGCAATCTCGAAGGCCTCAAGCCAGTTCTGATCATTCCGCTGGTGTCGACCCTGGTAGTCGGCCTGTTGATGATCTATGTGGTCGGCACGCCGGTGGCCAGCGCACTGCATGGCCTGGAGAACTGGCTGCGTTCGATGCAGACCGGCAGCGCCGTGACGCTCGGCCTGCTGCTCGGCGCGATGATGGCCTTCGACATGGGCGGTCCGGTCAACAAGGCGGCGTATGCCTTCAGCACGGGATTGATCGCAAGCCAGGTGTACACGCCGATGGCTGCCGCGATGGCGGCGGGCATGACGCCGCCTCTCGGCATTGCGCTGGCCACGTGGATCTTCCGCAACCGCTTCGTGCTGGACGAACGCGAAGCCGGCAATGCGGCCGCGGTGCTCGGCATGGCGTTCATTACCGAAGGCGCGATTCCGTTTGCAGCCCGCGACCCGATGCGGATCATTCCGGCGTGCGTAGTGGGCTCTGCGATTACAGGGGCGATCTCGATGGCCGCAGGCGTCGAACTGAAGGTGCCTCACGGTGGCGTTTTCGTGCTGCCGATTCCGAATGCCGTCACGCATCTGGGCATGTACGTCGTGGCGATTGCGGCCGGCACGCTCGTCACCGCTGTGGCCGTCGGCTTACTGAAGCGCCCGCTCAGCGCGAGCGCCGCTGCAGCCTCGGCCTAAGCGTATGTTGGTCCTCGCCCCGGAACGTTCAACCCCGCGCAGCGAAAGGATCGTCATGGCGCACGAGCATAGCGAGACGTATAGAGGGTTTCGGATACGGGTGGAAGGCATCTCGGAAGATGACCACAGCGTGCAGATTCGCCGCACGCTCGCACGGCAATTGGGCGAGCGCTATGCCGCCCGTTATGAGCACGAAGCGCGAGGCGTCCACCCTGCGAATGCGGTCGAAAGCGCCTTCGCTGACGCGATCCGTGACGCTCGTGAAACGGTGGATCGCCTGCTCGGCGGCTGGCATCCCGCGTACGCTTAGGCACAGACGCACGCAAAACCCGAAAGCGGCGGGACGGTCATGCGTTGACCGTCCCGCCGCTTTTTCCTTTGCCGGCTTGCTGCTAACCGCGGTTAGTGTCCAGGCGGCGTCCAAGGTCCCGCTTAAATCACCAATCGCGAGATCTTCGAGCCTTCGAGCGAGACACCCGCCATCAGCCCCTCGTTTGTCAGCACAAAGGCCTGCACCGGGCTCGTCGCGGTCGAGGTATCGACATCGCCGTTCGCGCCCACCTTCAGGACCGCCACGGTCGCATCGGCACCCGCAGCCCAACCTTGGCTTTCGCGGAATTTATTGAGCGCATCCTGCGTCATGAAGAGGAACACAATCGCCTTGGATTGTGCGCCGATCTGCAGACCGAACGATCCCGCAGCAATGCTGTAATAGCCGGCGGTCCGCCCTGCCACACGCAGCGCGCCTTGTCCATACTGGCCGCCCACCCAGAAGCCGGCCGCGATGACCGAGGGGAACACCAGCACGCCCTGCGCCTTGGAGACGAGCTCGTGCGAGCCGTGCACGGTGTCATAGAGACGGGACAGCGTCGAGTCGACCCCGGCGTTAATGGTCTGACGCTTGCCCGCATCGGCAGACGACCCGGTGTCGGAGGACGGCGGGGTCGTCGTACAGCCAGCCAGCGCGAGACCTGTAGAGGCGAGCGCTGCGCTGGTCGATAGGATGAATTGTCGGCGACGCATGGTTGATTCCTTCTCTTAGGTGAATGGGATAGCTAAGGTACGGTGAGTCGGCTCGCGGTCGGCGTGGACCACGATTGCCGGCAGCGGCATCGAGCCTCGAACAGCGAATCGGTAGCCCGATCAGTAGCCCGACTTCCTGATCCGCGCCTTCGCGTTACCGAAGGTTTGACGGATCCCGCCTGCGACCTGCTGCAAATCGCCTTTGAGTTCCTGCGATTTATTGCCGGTCGCTTTTCCGACTGCTTCGTTCAGTTTGCCCTTGACCTGTTGGGCCACGCCTTTGACCTGGTCTTTGTTCATGCCCCCTCCTTGAATGATCAGCCAACCATTCGTGGCTACACCTACCCCGGTAGTCGCAAAATACGGGCCACGTCGCACGACCGGTATTGGCGCAGGCGCTGCAAAGCAATCAGCCCCGTCGAAGCAGGGCTGAAATCAAGGAGATGGACGAAGGGGAAAGGGGTGTAGCGAAGTGCCCGTCAGACACGCAGGCAGGAAAAAACGACATCCGCCCGGTACGGCTTACCCGTGTGCCTGCGGATGATAGCCATGAGGCGGACCGCGACCCGGCGCCGGGATACGCCTGGGCAAGGCCAAGAAGCTCGTAACGTGCGGCGGGCTACCCGGTCCCGCTCGCCACCTGTGATGACGTTAGCGCCGCGGCCGGCGGTTCTTCCAGCTTTGCACCAGTAACGCCGCCATCCCGCCCAGGGCCAGCGTCGCCACATAACCGGCCATACGCACCACCCCCTCGCCATACGGACCGGCGAACACCGCGGCGAGCATCGCCACGACAAAGACCGCGAGCAATCCGAGCAATGGTTTCATCTAAGAGCGCCTCCGCAGTTGGCTCAAGAACGGGCGTCACAACTAAATAAGAAACGCAATGGATAAAACACGCAAGTGCGGCAAACCCGAGACAATCCGGTCGCAGTCCCGCGGCAGTCTGGATCGACACCCACGGCATCCATCAAGCGTTTGAATTCGGTGCGTTGCAGAACAGTTCAGCTGTGGAAATTCAAGCAACCTGGCTGCGATGAAGCGATAACAAAGGGTTGGTTGCTAGCGAACGGTCGGCGATAGCTTAATCAATCATCGCGTGGTTCGCTGCAACCAACGTGAGCTTAGCTGCCAGCATACAGATTGCAAAAGCTGACCGGACCGACACACTCCGCGCCCTTGAGCGGCGTATGGATGCCGCTAGCGCTGGAACCCGACATGCGGCCGCCCACGCCTGTCGCTTCGACAGCCCCACTGTTCGCCGTACGCTCGCCATCCTGTGCGGAAATCTTCGCTTCGGCTGCCTGAATGTCGGCAGGATAGGTCGTATCGCTCGATACCGCTGGGTTGTAACCGGCTTGCTCGACACGCACGAGGTCTGCATAAACCTCGGCACGGGTCACTCCCTGTGCAAAGGCATTCGAGAACACGCTCGTCGAAGCAAGGACGACAGCCGAAATGGCAATCTTGGAAAATGTTTTCATTTCAAACTCCTAACTGATTGTGATTGGTTGACGCATTCATCAAGGTGAACATCAGGACTGCGCCAGGCATTCCAGACTTGCGAACAAAAAAGCTATCCAAACAGGTTATTCTATTTACTGATTCGCACTACTATTCGATGCAGATACGCCGACGGTCTGTCTGGTGTTTGCCGACGAAGCCAGCGCCTGTTGTTGCAGACGCGCCACCTGCTGCGCGAAGATCGGGTTGACGTCCGGGTACGAAGTGTCGGTCACATAGTCGAGACCGTGTTGTTGCGCTTCGATCAACTCCTGATACACCTGGGCCCGTGTTTTGCCTTCGGCGAAAGCGCTCGATGATGCCAGTACGGCAACAGACAACACAGCAAATGCGATCTTCTTCATGATGAACTCCAGTGAATTTGGGTTGGCCTACGTGATGGAGAACCCGACTTGCCCGAGGTTTATTCCCGGCAGGGCAGAAAAATCGTGTAACGGAGCGCCGCGATGCGGCTGGAGTACGCTTTAAGCGCGAATCGCAAGGACCAGGGGAATAAAGCCGTTCGCCACCGTGTTAGCCCGATCTGGACCGCATAGCTGCGGTCACACCCACGCGTGGAATCGGTATGGAAATCGCGGTGCAGATGATGACGCCGGGCAGCGCATCCAAGGGCTGCCTACCAGCGTAAATAACTTATCTCTGCATGCCACTTTCATCTGAGGAATACTGTCAAACCATCCGAGGCTGGGAATACCTGCCCGGATAAAAGCTTTTGTGCCGCCGTGCCTGGCGTCGCATACCATTCATCATGCGCCGCACGCACGGCCACTTCTGGCCGCCACCAGCGCTTAACCGTCCATCGAGCCCGCCATGACGCCCAGCATCGCTGCGCATGACCCCAGCCGGCAACTACTGCCGTTTCGCGAGTCGCTGCTGGCGATGGTCGGCGTCGCGTTCGTTGCGATGCTGGTCGCCCTCGACCAGACCATCGTCGGCACGGCCCTGCCGCGCATTGTCGCGGAGCTGAAAGGCTTCGATCTGTACGCGTGGGTCGCGACCTCATACATGCTGGCATCGGTCGTCACGATTCCGATTTTCGGCCGTCTGGGCGATCTGTTCGGCCGCAAGCCATTTCTGCTCGCCGCCATCATGGTGTTCACCGTCGCCTCCGTGTTGTGCGGCTTCGCCGCCAACATGTTGTTCCTCGTCATTGCGCGCGGTCTGCAAGGGATTGGCGGCGGCATCCTGATCGGCACAATGTTCGCGACGGTCGCCGATCTGTTCCCCGATCCCAAACTCCGTTTGCGCTGGCTGGTGTTCGTCACCTCAGCGTTCGGCCTGGCCAACATCGTGGGCCCGACCCTCGGCGGCGTGCTGACTCAATATGGCGGCTGGCGGCTGGTGTTCTTCGTCAACGTGCCGATCGGACTGATTTCGTTGCTGTTCGTGTACCGGTTCCTGCCCCATCTGCGGCACGCCCGGACCTCCGCACCGGTGCGTCTCGACTGGCTCGGCGCCTTGGTGCTCGCCGTGACATTCGGCGCACTGCAACTGCTGATCGAATTGCTACCCAAGGAAGGGCTGAGCACGGCGACCGTGGTGCTCGGTTCCGTCACGGCCCTGTGCGCAGCAACGCTGGCGTTCTGGGAAAAGCGCATGGACTATCCCATCGTGCCGGTGGACATGCTGCTCGATCGCAAACTGGCCGCGCTGTTTGCGATGTCGGTGCTTGGCGGCTTCGCGCTGTTTTCACTGGTGTTCTATGTGCCGCTGCTGTTCCAAGGCGGCTATGCGATGTCGCCGCACGACTCCGGCATGCTGATCACCCCGCTTCTGCTCGGCACCACAATTGGCAGCGTGGTGAACAACCGGATCGTCACGCGCATCCGCCGCGCCAACGGCATCATGTACATCGGCTTCGCGCTCTCCGCGCTAGCCTCGTTGAGCGTCGTCGCGCTCCGCGGCAACGAACCGCATCTCGTGTGGATGGCATGCATGGGGATCAGCGGGCTAGGGCTCGGGCTGGTGGGAACCAGCCTCACCATCTGTTCGCAGCAGATCGTCTCGCGCGATCACCTCGGCGCGGCGACTGCGTTACTGCAGTCGCTGCGCACCTTCGGCGGCATGCTCGGCACGGTAATGACCGGCGCCTTGCTCGGACACCTCTACACGCGCGGTGTGCATCGGTCACTGGACTCCTACCAGGCAACGCAATGGTTCAAGTCGTTTGCAAGTCCGGAATTGCTGGTTGACCGCCAGGAGCAGGCGGCATTGATCAACCGCCTCGTCAGCGCGGGGCATGCGGGCGATGCCATGATGAGTTCGGCGCGCGATGCGCTGGTGGTGTCGATTCACGTGGGTCTCGCGGTGGCGGCCACGGCTGCGCTGATCGGGCTCGGCCTCGCATGGTTTGTGCCGCCGGTGCGTGTGGGTTATGGCGAGGCCGAGACAATCCAGCCGTGATGACACGGTTAGCCGCTATGAACGGTCGCGCAGCCGAACGCCGAAACCCGACGCTCAGTTCAGCCGGGCGCTACCAGTCAAGCACCACGGGACGGGCCGTTCGGCTCGGTGCACCACCTGGTCCCGCAGGGTCGGGGTTGCCGAAACGCGGCAGGTCGCCATCTGCCCGTGCGCGTTCAACCTCCATGCGTACCTGTTCGCGGGTTTTCGGGGCTTGAGTCGACACCGTCGGTGCTGAGGTCCGCGCTGGATCGGATTGCGTCATCTGCAACGCGTGTATCACCGGCGGCGAGAGTGCAGCGGGTTGCGCGGGGGACGGCGCCTGGGCCACTGGCTCAGCCGGCACGGGAGAAGCAACGGCTAGCTCGGGATTTGCCTGAACAGGATTCGATCGTTCGGGTTTCACACTCGTCCTGGCAGCCATTTCGACTTCCGGAGCACGTCTCGTCTGTGCGGATTGCGAGGCACGGCCCACGCGCTCATGGATCGACGCCAAGGTGCTTCGCCCATGTTCGGTTCGCGACGAGGCTCGCCATGCAAACCGGCTCGAACGCGCGGTTGCCGACGGCTCGAGCGCATGCTCGACGGGCCGCGCACCGCTTACGGCCACTTCGCGCGCCTGCAATTCACTCTGCAGCTCGATGACCCGAGGATCGTCTCTATAAAGCGTCTGCTCTGCGCCCAGCAACACCTTTGCGGAAGCAAGATCGTTGCGTTGCAAGCTCGCGCGAACCGCATCGAGAACGGCCACATGACTGGCGTCCGAACGATTGCCGGCCGCGACCGAAACCTTGCCGGTTACCAGCGATGCAGCGCGAGGGCTGTCCGGGGCATCGGCAGACAACGCATCCCGGTGTTCAAGGCCGGTTGGATCCGCAGGCAACCCGACCTTGCCCGGACGCAGCATTAAAGCCGTTATCGCGAGCGCGCCCATCAGAAGGCTAGCCAGAATCGCTGCCTTTGGGTTGCCGATCGGGTTGGTGATCATGACGTCTTCCGTAAAGCCCTGGACAGGGCATGCGCACTGCCGCGTCGCGCTATGCCCACGGTATGCCTCTACGTAGGTCACGTACGGTTTCAGACATCGATCGGATGCGCCAAGCTTTAGTGGTTATCCGCCAAAATTAAGGTTGCGTGCACATCTGTTAGTTTTACGTTGGCGTTGCAGAAGCCGCCACCCGCTCAGGAGCGCACCTCGCCCGGCCGGGACACATGCGTCGCGCGATCAGCGGGTTCGGCCACCTCAGCGAGATCTCGCCCGCGCGTCTCCGGCAGCATCCATGCCGCTGCGACCACCAGGAAGTACGACAGTGCCGCACACAATCCCATCGCTGCCCCCAGCGGCATGGTTGCGCTCAGCACGCCGACCAGCGTCGGCATTACGGCACCCAGTGCGCGGCCCGCGTTGCCGCATAGGCCTTGTGCGGAACCACGAATGCTGGTTGGAAACAGCTCTGCGATATACGCGCCCGTTCCGGCCGCCGTCCCCGATTGCAAGGTGCCGAGTACGAAGCCGAACAACATCGTGACGGTCAGACTGATCGGCGCAAAGGTATAGATCGCCACGGCGACGGCCTGGCAGCAAGCGATGGTGATAAACGTCAGACGGCGTCCAAAGCGGTCGGCCATCCAGCCGTTCAGGAACGCACCCGCGAACGAACCGAGGATGTTCAAGGCAAGATAGCCGCCGACATTGTTGATCGACAGGTGCAAGCCGAGTTTCAGATAGGCCGGCAGCCACGTGATCATCACGTAGTTGCCGCCGTAAATGCCGAAGGTGAGCAGGATGGCTTTGAGGGTGGTCCCGCGCAGCGGCGCCGCAAACACGTCCCACATGCGCGCACCGCCGCCTTTCTGCTGCGCGCGCGTCCTGGCATAGACGGGGGCTTCCTGAATATTGCGCCGGATCCACAGCACCAGCACCGCGGGCAGGATCCCTAAACCAAACAGGACGCGCCATGCGATGGCCGCAGGCAAATAGTCGAACATTAGCGTAGACAGCAGCACAGCGATGCCGTAGCCAACCGCCCAGCCCGCCTGCAACGCCCCCACCACCCGCCCGCGCACTTCACGGTTGATGGTTTCGCTGATCAGGACCGCGCCCACTGCCCATTCGCCGCCAAAGCCGATACCTTGCAGACTGCGCGTCAGCATGAGCTGCCAGAACGAATCGGTGAAGGCCGACAGCAGCGTGAATGCGGAAAACCACATGATCGTCCACTGCAGGACACGCACGCGGCCAAAACGGTCGGCAAGCATACCCGCGCCCCAGCCGCCCAGCGCCGCCATGATCAGCACCGTCGTGCCCAGCAGTCCCGCCTGCCCGCGCGTCATGCCCCAGAGCGCAATCAAGGTCGGAATGGCCAGGGCATACATCTGGGTGTCCATGGCATCGAGCCCCCAGCCGCTGAAACAGGCCCAGAAGGTACGCTTCTCGGGCGCCGATAATTGTGTGAACCACTTCAGCATTTCGTGTCTCCTACGATGTCTGGAATAGTGGCACGTAGACAGCCATACGCGCTACCCAGCAAGCTTGCGATCTCTTTTGTTTGTCATCTGTTTTTCTTATCGCTCCCCTGCCATCCGTCGCCAGCATTCCTGTTCGACCGCGCTGTCCGGGATCACCGAGAACCCTTATTGAAGGGGCGCATCAGGGCGCTTCCGTCGTGCCCGCCCGTAGGGCGACGGTCAAATCGCGCCCGCTTTCGTATGTCGAATCTGGTTAACCCGCACTTTCGGCTCGTAGTGGGTTTTCTATATCTTCGCGTCTCAACGCACCGTGGTTTGTGTCTGGCCGAATCCGATCCGGAACGGGACCTCGCCAACCATCAAACTGATTCAGTCGATCTGCAGTACTAAAACAAGCAAGGAGATCTTTAAGCATGAACAATAAACAGCGTACGTTGGCAGTCCTCGTCGGCGCGTGCGTGACAACAGCGGCACACGCACAGAGCAGCGTCACCCTGTTCGGCATGGTGGATACTGGCATTACCTACGTCAGCAACCAGTCCGGCCAACATAACGTCAAGATGGACGATGGAGTCAACGGACCGAATCTTTGGGGGTTCCGCGGCGTTGAGGATCTCGGCGGCGGCACCAAGGCCATCTTCGAACTGGTCGACCAGTTCCAGGTCGACAACGGCGAGTTCATGCCGAATTCAAGCCTGTTTAGCCGGCTTTCGTTTGTCGGACTGACGAACGACAAGTTCGGCAAGGTCACCCTGGGTAACCAGTACGACTTCATGACCGACTCGCTCTACTTCGCCGGTGACGATCCGGCGGAACTCTCGGGGCACTTTTACGACTTCCGCGCCGGTCCGTTTACGAAGCTCGATCTGCCCAGCAATCCAACGGGGGCTTTCGACTGGGACCGCATGGCCGGCGAGCGCATAGCGAGTTCGCTCAAGTACGTCTCGCCGGTGTTCGCAGGTTTCAGTGGCGGAGCGATGTATGGCTTTGGCGGTGTGGCCGGATCGATTGGCGCGGGCAACTCCGCCAGCTTCGCGCTTAACTATGCCGCTGCGTCGTTCGGCGCCAACGCGGCCTATACCAACATCAAGTACTACACGGCCGGTTCGCCCCAGGTGAGCGTGCGTAACTGGGGGGTGGGCACCCACTACCACTTCGGAGGCTGGGTCGCGAACGCGCTATTCACCACGGTCCACAATTCTGCCAACGGTGCTTTGGTGTATGAAGGCTCGGTCGGCGCGCACTACAACTTCACGCCGGCTCTGAGCGCAGGCGCGTCGTATATGTACATGAAAGGCAACGACGCCGTGGACAATAACCACGCTCACCAGATCGCCGGCATCCTCGACTATGCGCTTTCCAAGCGCACCGACGTGTACCTGCTTGGCGTCTATCAACGGGCCAATTCCGGGGCGGACGCGCAGATCAACGGCATGAACGATTCGGGCGACGCATCCGACAGTCCGTCTCAAGCGGTTGTCCGGATCGGGTTGCATACGCGCTTCTAAGCGTATGGCGTCCCGGTGACTCGGGACCGACGGCCGCGATCACGCTTGTGCGATCGCGGCCGTTTTCATTGGAGCTTTTCTTGTTCTCGTGATGGGCGCCACGAGCATGCAAACGACCGGTTTGGGTGTAATGCCGTTACGCCAGCGCCATGCCATGACGAAGCTTGGCAGCGCCTGCCTCAGGTGAGGCCAGAAAAGAGAGCAGTGCCATCGCGGCTGCATGTTGCTTAGAGGCCGTGCAGATCGCCGCCGAAAAGACGGTAATAGCCTCGATCTCAGGCGGCAGAGAGCCGATGACATCGATGCCCGGCACGTGCATCAACTCGCTCAATTGCTGGAAACCCAGCTCGACATCCCCGCGCGCGATAAGCGCACCCACCGGCACACCGGGCTCTGCCTGCACGATGCGCGACGCGATCGTCTCAGCGATGCCCCACCGCTCGAACAGGCGGACCAGGTGCGAGCCGCTGGGACCCGTCGAATAGCCGATGCTGCGCGCGGCCAGAATGGCGTCGCGCAGCGCCGCTTCAGTGCGGATATCGGGGCGCGGCGCCCCGGCTGCCACCGCAATCGCCACACCCGAACGGGCGAGGTCGACCCGGCTGCCCGGATCGATCCGGCCGGCTTCGGCCAGCCGGTCGAGCGCATCGGCCGCCAGCACGATGAAGTCGAACGGTTCCCCGTCCTGAACGCGCCGGGCCGCCGCGACGCCTCCAACCGACTCGACGACGAGCCGCTGCCCGGACAGCCGCTCATATTCTTCAGCGAGTTCGGCCAGCAGGTTGCGCGTGGCCATCGAAGAGATGCCGGTGAGCGGCTGCGAGGTTTGGTCCATGACCGTGTTTGCCGCCATGTTCAGTCGATATAGCGCAACCCGGCTTGTCGCAACGGTTCGCGCATGTTGTACATATCCAGGCCGAGCACGCCACTGGCCAGCTTCGCGCGCTTCTCGATTTCGAGGGCTTCGCGCGCGGCCGCCTTCTCGAGCACCTTCTGTGCGGATGCCACAGGCACCACGGCCACCCCATCGTCGTCTGCGACCACCACATCGCCCGGATTTACCAGCGCCCCGGCGCAAACCACGGGTATGTTCACGGAACCGAGCGTCGCCTTGATCGTTCCCTTGGACGAGATTGCCTTGCTCCATACCGGGAAGCTCATCTCCTCAAGCACACGCACATCGCGCACACCGCCGTCGATAATAAGCCCTCGTGCGCCGCGCGCCTTGAAGCTCGTCGCCAGCAGATCGCCAAAAAAACCGTCGGTGGAATCGGCCGTGCACGCAGCTACAACGACGTCGCCCGGCTGGATCTGCTCCGCTGCGACGTGCAGCATCCAGTTGTCGCCCGGCTGGAGCAGGACCGTCACAACCGTGCCGCCCACCTGGGCGCCATGATAGATCGGACGCATATAGGGCTTCATCAGGCCCACGCGCCCCATCGCCTCGTGGACGGTGGCCGACCCGAGCACGCCGAGTTTAGCGGCCGTATCGCCGTCTGCGCGCTGAATGTTTCGATATACGACTCCCAGTTCATACATGATCATTTCCCTTTCGTTTTGAGCGCTGCATCGAGGCGCGGGTAGACACGTCGCGCGTTACCCTCGTAGATCTTGTAGCGCTCGTCGGCATCGATATGCGCGGCTTCGATGTAGCGCTTCGTGTCGTCGAAATAGTTGCCCGTCTCCGGATCGATTCCGCGCACGGCGCCGATCATCTCGCTCGCGAACAGGATGTTGTCCACTGGAATGACGCGCGTGAGCAGATCGATGCCTGGCTGGTGATAGACGCAGGTATCGAAGAAGACGTTGTTGAGCAGGTGATCCTTCAGCAACGGCTTTTTCAGCTCCTGCGCAAGCCCGCGAAAGCGCCCCCAGTGATACGGCACAGCGCCGCCGCCATGCGGGATCACGAAGCGCAGGGTCGGAAAATCGCGGAACAGGTCCGACGTGAGGCACTGCATGAAGGCGGTCGTGTCCGCATTCAGGTAGTGCGCGCCGGTGGTATGGAAGCACGCGTTGCAACTCGTACTCACGTGGATCATTGCGGGGATGTCGTACTCGACCATCTTCTCGTAGATCGGGTACCAGTAGCGGTCCGAGAGCGGCGGGCTGGTCCAGTGACCGCCCGACGGATCCGGGTTGAGGTTGATCGCGACGTTGCCGTACTGTTCCACGCACTTGACGAGTTCGGGGACGCAGGTGGCGGCATCCACGCCAGGGCTTTGCGGCAACATCGCGGCCGGAATGAAATGATCGGGAAAAAGCTCGCTCACGCGGTAGCACAGCTCGTTGCAGATCGCCGCCCAAGTGCTGGAAACTTCGAAGTCCCCAATGTGATGCGCCATGAAGCTCGCGCGCGGGCTGAAAATCGTCAGATCGAGACCGCGCTCGCGCATCAGCCGCAACTGGTTGCTCTCAATCGATTCTCGCAACTCATCGTCGCTGATGTGCAATTCGGACGCCAGCGGCATCGCGGACGGGTTGCCGATGGCCGCAATCTGGCGGTTGCGCCACGCTTCCAGCGCTTTCGGCGCGGTGGTGTAGTGGCCGTGGATGTCGATGATCATCGTCGCTCCCAAAAACTGATTTCATGGCCGGCGCGGTATTACGCGCGCCGGCTTCCTTAATGTGCCGCGTTGGCCTGCACAGTTGCCTCGCCGCTTTTCGTGCGTTGGGAGAGCAAGATGGCGATCGCAGCCAACGTAGCGGGGATTGCCAGCATCGCCAGAATGCCGCCGAACTGCCAGCCGAGCCCTAGCAGCGCGCCGCCGATGGCAGAGCCAAAGATACTGCCGAAGCGGCCCATGCCGAGCATCCAGCTCACTCCGGTTGCACGCGCCGCGGTCGGATACCGGCCCGGTGCGAAGGCATTCAATCCCGTCTGCGCGCCGCTCATGCAAAAGCCGGCGAGGAACACGAGCAAGGTAAGCGACGAGGACAAGGCGCCAATCCATCCCAAGCCGAGCACGCACAGCGCACCGCCGACATAGGCAGCACTGATCACGGGGGCCGGGCGGACCTTGTCCATCATCCAGCCCACGAGGATCGCTCCGATGGTTCCGCCGATCTGGAACATGGCCGTGGTGTTGGCGGCGGTGGTCACGCTCAGGCCGGCGTCCTTCATCAACGTGGGCAGCCACCCGGTCAGCAGATAGATCACGAGGAGGCCCATGAAATAGGTGGCCCAAAGCGCCGCCGTCATCAAGCCATAGCCATGCGAGAACAACACGCCGATCGGCTTGCGCGTAGGTAGCCGCGGTTCGCTGGAGACGAACACGTCGTCACCGGAAAACCGCACGCCGCAGACCCGGCCCAGCACGGCGCCGATATGTGCGGACGTTGCTCCGCGCACCGCCAGCAGACGGGCCGACTCGGGCAGCAGCCACAATTGCAGCGGGATCAACGCCAACGGCAGCGCACCGCCGAAAATCAACACCGAGCGCCAGCCATGTTCTGGAATCAGCCAGCCGGCCGCGAAACCGATGAGGGCCGAGCCCAGATTGAAGCCGGTGAACATGATCGTGATCAACAGCGAGCGCTTGCGCTGGGGTGCGTATTCCGACAGCAGCGTTGTGGTGTTGGGCATGGCGGCGCCCAGGCCAATGCCGGTCAGCAGTCGCAATGCGGCCATCGCCATCGGTGTCTGGGTAAATGCCGTCGCAATCGTAAATACGCCAAAGAGGAAAACCGAAGCGATCAATACGCCTTTGCGCCCGACGCGATCGGAAGCGGGTCCTGCGGCCAGGGCGCCAATCACCAGACCAATCGGCGCTGCGCTCATCACCAGACCGAACGCAGGGCGCGAGATCCCCCAGTCGTGGATGATCGATGGCGCCACAAAACCCATGATGGCCACGTCCATCCCATCGGCAATCACCACGAGAAAACACAGCGCCACCAGTAGCCACTGGTAAGGCGCGATGGGCCGCTCGTCAATAAAGGCCTTGATATCAATCGTTTTTCCATTTGCCATCAACTGTCTCCTGTGTCTCTATGTCTTTGTGTTGGTGCTTATCAACTCTTGTTTTTATCCGCACTGTCCCAATCAAGTTTCCCGCCCGTTTTGCCCGCCACCGAGTACAGTGCGCCAGGCGCGTTTCGTGTGCGCTGGAACGCCTCCAGCGTTTCCCCGCGCATGGCAGCGTAGATATGCAGATTCGACACGCCGGTCACCGCCCCAAGCTTTTCGAGCATGAAAAAGATCACGCCGTAGTGCAGCAAACCGCGCCAGTCGCGTCGCCGAATCAGGTCCCGCTCTTCGTCGCTCAAACCAGCCGACTCGAAGCTGGCTTCGGGGTCGCGCATAAAAGCCTCGCGATGAGCCGGCTCCACCATCCGATGCAGGTAGTCATTGATCCGGAATGCCTTCACTGCGATCTCGAGCGTGAAGGGATAGGTACCCTCGAGCTTCTCGACGCCGCTCAGTTGCAGCGCCATCTGCTGCCGGTGGCGTTCGACGATCGCCGGGTTCGTCTCGCCAACGGTGCTCTCGTAGATGGCGGTCGCGATACCTGCCATCGACGGCAGGTAGTAGCTGCGATGCTTGCACACGACGTTCGCCGACAACGCCCCACGCATGGTGAGCCACATGACGACCTCAGCGCCCTCGAAGCCGCCGAGTTCGGCGTATTCGGCGAGCGTCATCCCGGCCAGTTGTTCGGGGTCGCTTTCGAACAGATCGAGAAAGCGCTGGTCCCATTCCGTGTTGTTGAATCCGGCACGTTCCCCATGCACCTGGTGCGACAGGCCGCCTGTTGCGACGATCGCAACCTTGAGGTCCTCCGGATAGCTTTCGATTGCTCGTCTTAGCGCTTGGCCAAGTTTGTAGAAACGGCGCGCACTGGGGATCGGCAATTGCAGCACACCCATCTGCAGCGGCACGAGCTTGACCGGCCATTCGGGCTTGTGCGGGAACAGCATGGACAAGGGCGAAAAACAGCCGTGGTCGAGCGCCTTGTTCTGAAAGAAGGACATGTCGAACTCGTCGGTCATGAGCGAGTTGCCGATGTGCGCGGCCAAGCCTGGATGACCCTTGATGGCGGGCAGATCGCGCGCGCCGCCGCCCTCGTCGGCGACGGGCCACTCCGGCCCGACCCCTAGCGCAAACGCGGAATAGTGATCGAAGAAGAACGAGGTGACATGATCGTTGTAGATGGTCAGGATCACGTCGGGACGCTTGTCGGCAAGCCACTTGGCCAACGGGGCAAAATTCTCGAAGATCGGCGCCCAGACGGGATCGTCGCGCTTGTTCTTGTCGAAAGCAAAACCGATGGTGGGGGTGTGCGAGGCAGCGATGCCGCCGATAATCCGGGCCATACTTGTACTCCTTGAAAAGCTCGCTCAAACCGGCGCAAGAACCGCTAAGCGTTGGCGAGTCAAAGATAAACAAGTCGCATCGGGTCTCGAAAGTACGGGTTAACGCCAGGAAAGCACGAATATCCGGGATTTTCTCCGTAACCTGCACCGTCGCCGCACGCCTGGAAAGCCGCTGAAAACCACGCCCATCAGTGCAGAGGCCAAATCGACCCGGGTTTCCCGGAGAAACCGTCACGACACTCGGAATCGGGGCTGCCCATAAACAAATCAGATGGTGAAAGTACGAAGTCGCAAGACGTGAGGCGCGAGTGGTTGGGCGGTTTGCATCTCGCTATACTTGCGCCAAACGAAACCGGCAGATCTGATTGCCTGTGCGACATAGCGCCGACGTCGTCACCCTTGCCTGTCATCGAACTCCACGCACCGGCATCTCAACCGTGAGCAACAGCGAACTTCTCAATCTCGCCCATCTGCGTGCCTTCAAACTCGTTGCCGATACGGGCAGCGCGACGCGCGCAGCCTTGGCGCTATTTCGAGCTCAGTCCGCCGTCACGCGCTCGGTGCAGGAACTGGAGGCAGCGCTCGGCGAACCGCTTTTCGAGCGCAAACCGTCGGGAATGTTGCCGACCCCGGTGGGCCGGGCCGTGCTGGAGCGTTGCGAGCGGATCTTTGCCGAACTCGAGGAACTCGCACGCTGGTGCGCCATGCGGCAGGTGCGGCGCAGGGCCCCTGCGGAGGGCTCGCTGCCGGCCTATCTGCTGAATACGCGCCGGCTCCAGTTGTTCGTCGCGCTCGCCCGTCACCGGCACATGCCAACGGCCGCCAGCACGTTCGGCATCAGCCAGCCGGCTGTGAGCAGCGCAATCCGGGTGCTTGAAAGCGGGTCGGGGCTGCGCCTGTTCCATCGAAGCCCACGCGGCATTTTGCTGACCACCGAAGGCGAAACCTTCCTGCTGCACGTGCGTCGCGCATTGAACGAGTTGCGGCATGTGCCCGACGACATCGCCGCACTGCACGGGAACATTCAGGGTGCGGTAACGGTCGGCGCGCTTCCGCTTGGCCGGACCTTGATTCTTCCCAACGCGATTGCCCGGATGACTGCGCGGCATCCGGGCGTGCGTGTGGCGACCGATGAAAGTGCCTACGAAACGCTCGTCGCCGGGCTGCGTGCGGGCGACATCGACTTTATTCTGGGCGCGCTGCGTAGCAACGATGCGGCGAGCGGCCTGCAAAACGAGCGGCTGATGTCGGAAGAGATGGTGGTACTGTCGCGCCGCGATCACCCTCTGGCAAGCGCAGGTCGTCTCACCATCGCGGACCTGCGCGAGGCGCAGTGGATCGTGCCGCGTAGCCATGCACCCGCACGCGCGCTGTTCGAATCGCAGTTCCGTCGCATGAAGCTGAAGCCCCCCATGCCCACCGTCGAAACGGCGGATCTTGCGGTGATTCGCGGCCTGCTGCTCGGCACGGACATGGTAGCGGCGCTATCCGCGCAGCAGCTGTACCACGAGTGCGAGTCCGGCCAGCTTGCCGTGCTCGACATTGCGCTGCACAACACGCAACGCGACATCGGACTCACGGTCCGTGCGGAAGGGACACCCTCTCCCGCTGCGCGTGCGCTTATCGATGCGATCCGGCTGGCGGTCACAGATGTCGCAAGCGCGCTACGAAGCGGAGAACGCAAGCATAAAATTTCCACCTCCTTACCGTCAGCATCGAAGTGATTCGATGGAATCGGCAAAAGGGGCTCCGTAGAAAGGTAGCGCTCGCAATCATTCGTATTGCATGCGGTATCATGGCCAACGGCTTTGCCATTCAATGGGACGGCAACTCTACCGCTCCCTCCACCCGCATCACCAGGTTCCCCGACGCCGGACGCGCATGAAACGAGGCTTTTACACGATCATTGCCGCGCAATTCTTTTCATCGCTTGCCGATAACGCGTTATTGATCGCGGCCATCGCCCTGCTCGCCGAGCAGCATGCGCCGCCCTGGATGACACCCGTCCTCAAGCTGTTCTTTGTGCTGTCCTATGTCGTGCTGGCGGCGTTTGTGGGCGCGTTCGCCGACGCGTTCCCCAAAGGCCGCGTGATGTTCGGCACCAATCTCATCAAGGTAGTGGGTTGTCTCGCCATGCTGGCCGGCACGCCTCCGCTGATCTCATACGGCATCGTGGGCCTCGGCGCGGCGGCCTACTCGCCGGCCAAATATGGCATTCTTACCGAGCTGCTGCCGCCCGACCGGCTGGTTGCCGCCAACGGCTGGATGGAAGGCACCACCGTGCTGTCAATCGTGCTCGGCACCGTATGCGGCGGCATATTGATCAGCCCGCATATCATGCATCATCTGCTGCACAGGGCACTGCCGTTCGCGGACCATGCATCGAGACTGGCGATCCTGTTCATTACGGCAATCTACGCGATTGCTGCTCTCTTCAATCTGCGCATTCCGGATACCGGTGTCCGTTACCCTCCGCAGCAACACGGTCCCATCCGCCTTGTGCAGGATTTTGCCAACTGTTTTACGGTGCTATGGAAGGACCGGATTGGGCAGATATCCCTTGCGGTGACGACCTTGCTGTGGGGCGCGGCGCAGACCTTGCAGTTCATCGTCCTGCAGTGGGCGCAGCACTCCCTGGGGTTGTCGCTCTCGCAGGCGTCGGTATTGCAGGCGTTTGTCGCAATCGGCGTCGCCATTGGCGCAGTCGTTGCGGCAGCGAAGATCCCGCTACGCCGGGCGTTGAATACGTTGCCCGTGGGACTCGCAATCGGTGGGTCGATCCTGCTCATGGCATTCTTTTCCCGCGATCTGTTTCCCCTCGCATGGGTCTTGCGCATCGGTCATTTCAATGTACCGGCTTACATTGCCATAGCATGCGTGTTCCTTGCGTTCATCGGCGCGCTATCCGGGTTCTTTGTGGTGCCGATGAACGCCGTGCTTCAGCACCGCGGCCACGTCCTGCTTTCCGCCGGGCACTCGATCGCCGTGCAGAACTTCAACGAAAATCTGTCCATCCTTGTGACCTTGTGCCTGTATACGGTACTGGTGTGGTTTCACGTCTCCATTACGACGATCATTGTGATTTTCAGTTCGTTCGTGATCGGCGTGATGATGTTGATCATGCGGCAACATCGCGCGAATCGGTTGCACGATGAGGCGCTTTGATGATTCGCTTCGCCCCAGCATCATGATGGTGGCATCGGATTCCCGACGCTGATTGTATTCTGCGTGTCAACGGCAACGTCACGCAACGTCTGCTGCCTTAACACGGTAAGCTTGCGGGCATATAAGCGGACGAGCTGCTCAAGATCCCAAAGACGGAGAGTACGATGACGACCGAAATGTGGAACGCAGTAGACGACTACTTTTCTCGCGGACTGGTCAAGTCCGACCCGGCGCTCGACGCAGCGCTTGACGCCAGTTCGCAGGCCGGCTTGCGTGCGATCAACGTGGCGCCTAATCAAGGCAAGTTCCTGCACCTGCTGGCGAGAATCCACGGTGCACGCAGGATTCTGGAGCTCGGCACGCTCGGCGGATATAGCGCCATCTGGCTCGCTCGTGCGCTGCCCGAGGATGGCACGCTCGTTACGCTAGAGGCCGATCCGGACAATGCCGATATTGCACGAAAGAATATTGCTGTCGCGGGTCTCACGGATAAGGTTTCGGTGATCACCGGACTGGCAGCGGAGAGTCTCGAACAAATGATTGCCAGCAAGACGCCGCCGTTCGACTTCATCTTTCTCGATGCGGACAAGGTCAGTTACCCTGAATACCTCCGGCTCACGTTGCAGCTATCGCGGCCGGGAACGGTCATCGTCGCGGACAACGTCGTGCGGAATGGCAAGGTTGCAGACATGGACAACGACGAGCCGGATGTGATCGGCGTGCGCGAGTTTTTCGACATGCTCGCCGCTAACCCGGCCACGGATACTACGGCGGTGCAGACGGTGGGGGCGAAAGGTTGGGATGGCTTTTCGATTACGATCGTTTCGGCGCCGCCAGGCGGCGCCGGTGCCTAGCGTGCCAAGGCATTTTTTAATGCATCGACATCCGCTGCAATGCCATACTGATGTGATCAATCCAAAAAAATCCGGCACGCATCTAAACGCCCATGTCGCTCACCATTTTCGGCACTAGCCGTTCGCGCGCTGCACGTGCTCTCTGGATGGCAACCGAGCTTGGCCTCGCCTGGAATTAGACGCTGAGTGCAGGCACCTCAGCGTCCTCCGCGCACACGCCCTCCCCGCACAATCGTCCAAGACACCGTCCATCCCTTGGGACTACCATCCCGAGTTGATGCCCCATCGCAGGCAGTAACTTCAGCAAGGAATGGAGAGAAACATGAACATTGGCTTTATCGGCCTTGGCGTCATGGGACAGCCCATGGCACTCAATCTGGCCCGCGCAGGCACCAGCCTGATCGTATGGAACCGCTCCGGCGAGCGCAGCGAGCCCTTGCGCGCAGCAGGCGCCACGGTCGCAAGCAGCTCCGCCGAGGTCTTCCGGCTAGCCCCTGTGGTTATCCTGATGCTGGCCGACGGCGACGCAATCGACGCTGCACTCGGCCGTGGCACGCCGGCGTTCGCCGCCAACGTCGCGCAACACACCATCGTCCATATGGGAACAACTTCGCCCGAATACTCACGCGGACTCGATGCCGCGATTCGAGAGGCCGGCGGAAGTTATGTGGAAGCCCCTGTCTCCGGCTCGCGCAAGCCGGCGGAAGCCGGACAGCTTGTCGCAATGCTGGCGGGCGACCAAACCGCCGTCGAACGCGTGCGTCCCCTGCTTCAGCCCATGTGCCATCAGACCATTGTGTGTGGCCCTGTGCCGAGTGGCCTGCTAATGAAACTCGCAGTGAACCTGTTTCTGATCACCACGGTCACGGGCCTCGCGGAAGCAGCGCACTTCGCGCAGCAAAATGGGCTGGATATGGAGCAGTTTCGCGCGGTCGTCGATGCCGGCCAGATGGCAAGCAGCATCTCGCGCGTCAAAATCCTCAAGCTCGTGACACGCGACTTCGATGTGCAAGCCTCCATCACCGACGTGCTGAAGAACAATCGTCTGATCGCCGAAGCTGCGCGCGAGGCGAAGGTCGCGTCGCCGCTACTCGACGTCTGCTATGCGCTCTACGGTGAGACGCTAGCGCTCGGGCACGGCCGGGAGGATATGGCGGCTGTGGTCCACGCAATCGAGGCCAGAACCGATTCCGGCGCATGATCGCCTTCACGCTCCTGAGCCTGCCGCTATTCGGAGCGACCACGCCCGGCTAGGCGCTAGCCGAGCGCAGCCCATTTCGCCGGTGTGAGGCCATAGGCACGCTTGAATTGCCGCGACATGTGGCTTTGATCGGCGAAACCCGCCCACTGTTGCCCCCTGAAGTTGAAGGTCTGCCCCCGGAAACCGTCATACCGATCGCATACGTGTCGTGACGATGCGGGGAAAACGGCCGGTGTTTGAGCCGGCACTGGCCACTTCCTCAGCCCCAAAAAAGCGCAAAAGGATCATTTTCTTCAATACGCATCATGCTGCCGCCCGCTACCTTCGGACTTCGAGAATTCCCAAACGATCTACAGAAGGCAACGGATGAGCATCATTCTTTCCATGGCGGCGTTTTCGCTGGCTACGTCGATTTCTCCCGGACCGGTCAATGTCGTCGCGCTCAGCGCAGGCGCTCAATACGGGCTCGGCGCAAGCCTGCGGCACGTCACCGGCGCGACCATCGGCTTCACGTTGCTGCTCTTGCTGACAGGCTTCGGTCTGCATGAGCTGCTGAGTGACAAGCCGCATCTCACCCAGCTCATTCGATGGGCAGGCGTGGCGTTTCTATTCTTCATGGCCTATAAGCTGGCTACGGACGATGGAACGCTCGGAGACGCCTCTTCAATCGGCTGATGGCGCACCTGCTTGCCGGCAGCGCACTCTATCTGCTCAAAACCTGAACCACCCGGCGATACCCTGTATAGGCCTGGCGCTCACCCCCGGTATTGGCCGGGTGTCGCCGCGACGAATTTCCTGAAGGCTCGTTGCAAATGGGCCTGATCGGCAAAGCCGGCTTCGGCGGCCACCTCGGCAATAGCCCGTCCCCGTCTGAGCTGCGCACGGCTATATTCGATGCGGCTATTCATCAGATACGCATGAGGCGTCATGCCGTAGCGATGCTTGAATGCGCGGATCAGATAGGATGCGGAGAGACTGGCCGCGGTGCAGATCTCATCCAGCAGCAGAGAGCGCTGGCAATTGTCCTTGATGTACTCCGCGGCGCGCGCCAGCCTGCGGTTTTCGCCGGCCTTCAGCTCCGGTGCCGGGCTGAGCCTTCGCTGCACTTCCGAAAAGAAGTGGATGGCCGAGCTGTGCCTTTGCAGCGTGTCCGAGTGCGCGTCGCTGAGCACGGCATACAGATGGTTCAAGCCGTGATACAGATCGGGCAGTGTCGTCAGCGTGGTGGAAAACGCATGAAAATCGCCGCTTTGACGCATACCCAGATCCCGCTGAAGCTCGCTTAGCCAGGTGACATCCGCATAAATCATGCGGTATGCCCAGAGCCGATTGTCGAGCGGGTTGCAAGCGTGGACCTGTTCCGGGTTGATCACCACCACCGCGCCCCGGCCGATGCGCTCCACCGCCTTGCCGTTCAGATAGGTACTCTCGCCGCCGGTAACCGCGCCGATCGAGAAGGTAGAGTGCGCGTGTTTGCCATAGCAGACGCTGCGGCCGTCCTCGATCGAGCGCGCCTCGATAAACGGCAATGCCTCATCGCGCCAGAAGCTCGGCGCCGTCGGTTTGTTCTTCGCTACGCTCACGCCGTTTGCCATGATCAGCCGTCGTCCAACATCCAAGAATAGAGTGAGGATACGACGAAACGAATGCGCGCGGATGGAACCGAATAAGTTAACACCAATCCAAAGAAGTTAACAGTCCCGATGTGAAATTTCACAACATCCCCTGGCGCTCGGATACCGTTCCTGGCAAGCTATGGAAATCGGCCGCTGTTCTCAGGTTTTTCTCCTGGCGTATCGCCAATGAAAGTGGTGTAATCATCACAGTCTGCAGGTTGCCTGGGACTGCCACACTATCCATCTGGACTGGCAACTCCAGGCAGGCGCGCTACCCGCCGCGTCATCACACCATACCTGAGCTGAAACGCAGCAGCACATCGCGGTCATACAACGGCCCTGCCAACAACCATCTTGTTTGATTTAAAGAGTGGAGGTACCCCATGTCGACCCACGCACATTCACGCGAAGCAAGCGCTGCCGAACGGTTCGTTCGTGCAACCAGGCAAGTAGATATTGCGTTTCGCGTAGTGAGGGGAGAGGATGTGCCGCAGAGCCGGCAAATCGAGCATTCGCTCGCGTTGCGCCAGCTCGAGCAAGCACTGGACGAACTCGCAGAGGCTCAGGATTACTTCGACTCGACCGTCGGTAAGATCTCACCCAAGCCGAAGCGCACCAACTGATCCGAGCGTCCCGCTATTGTTTCCGGCTTATCAGGAACCATGTCTACCACGATTGAACGACTTGAAGGCGAAGCTCGCGAGCGTCTGATCCGTTGGATTCGCCATCGTATGGACGAGTTTGGCATTACGTTGCCCGCCCTCGCGCAGTCTCTCGAATCGGACCGTAAGGAAGAACAGGCGGTGGCTTACCGCGACGCGTGGGGCAACACCTGGAACGGCCGCGGCGAGCTGCCCGAGTGGTTGCAGCGAGCCGTCGCCGCAGGTCAAAGCATCGAGCATTTTCGCTGCGGCGAAAGCGCATAGGGCCGCCAGTCCCCTTAATCGGGCGTCTCCCACCCCAGGCCCAGACTCTTCTGCAGCGCGACGTAGTCCTTGATCAGCTGCGCCTCGCTCTGAATCCGGTTCTGTTCCGCTGAATAGCGGGTTCGCTCAGCATCGAGCCAGTCGAGCGCCGTCGTCGTACCCGCACGGTAACGCTGCTCGGTCAACACGGCCGCATGCGTCGCCGAGTCTTCCACCTCGCGCAGACTCAACGCATTCTCGCGTTCGTGCCCATAGCGCGACAACGCCACATCCGCATCCTTCAGGGCGCCCAGCACGGTGCTCTGATACTTCGCCTCGGCCTCGTCTCGACCGGCCATGGTCTGATCGACGCTCGCCTGGATGCGGCCGAAATCGAGCACATTCCATTGCAGGTATGGCACGCCGAGCCACGTATAGCTGCTCTTGCGCAGCAGATGCCCCGGATCGGACGCGCTAAAGCTCAGGTCACCAAACAGGGTGACCTTCGGAAACCAGTCCGCTTCATGCTCGCCGATCTGCGCGTTCTGCGAGGCAAGCCGCCGCTCGGCCGCGCGGATGTCGGGACGCTGGCGCAGCAAGCGCCCAGGGTCGCCCACCGCCACGGTCGCCGGCAAGCTGGGCAGCGGCTTCGACGCGGCCAGTTCGGCATCCAGCGCGCCGGGCTCGCGGCCTGTCAGCACGGCCAGCTCATCGAGCGATTCGTCCACCTGGGCATCGAGCGGAATGATGCTCGCGCGGGTGTTCTCGACCTGCGAACGGATCCGTTCGACGTCGAGATCCGAGGCAACGCCACGCGCGCGGCGCTGCTCGGTGAGCGTCAGGATGCGCGCTTCGAGATCCGCGGATTCATGCGCGATCGCCACGCGCTGCTGTTGGTCGCGCAAGCCGACATACGCTTGGGCGACCTCGGCGGCTAGCTGCACATGCGCATCCGCGAGATCCGCTTGCGACGCGTCCGCTTCGGCCGCGGCGGCTTCGATGGCCCGCCGCGTGCCGCCGAAAATATCGATCTCCCAGCTTGCATCGAAGCCCGCGAGATAGAAACCGATCGGCCCGCCGCCGCTCGACGAGCTGCCCTGCCCGCCGTCGAGTGACGACAGATCGGGGGAGCGCGTGCGCAGATACGCTGCGCTCGCCTGAGCCTTGGGCAGCTCATTGCGCTGCTGCGCCGTGAGTCCGGCGCGCGCTTGGCGCACGCGCGCCTCGGCGGCATGCAAGTCCGGGCTATTCTTGAGCGCGGTATCGATCAGCGCGTCGAGTTGCGGATCGTTTAACGCGCGCCACCAGGCAGCGGCAACCGGCGCCGTCGCAACGGTCCCTTGCGGTGCCCGGTTAAACGCACTGGCTTGAGCCGCCACCGGTGCGGCCTGCGGCGCGCCGTGGTAGTCCGGCCCCACCGTGCAGCCGGCCAGCAGCAGTGCGGCCGCCAGCGGCAGCAGGCCAAGACCCAGAGCAGTGTTGAATGACTTCATATTGTTTTTAATGTCCCGCCGACGGCGTACCGGCTGCCGGCTTCTTCAGAAAGAACGTGAGCGGAATGCAAAGCAGCAGCGCGACGCCGAGTACGTAGAAGGTTTCGGAATAGGTGATCACCACCGCCTGCTGCTGCATCTGCGCCGTAAGTTGCGCGAGCGCCTGCAGCTTCGCGTAGGCCATGTCGCCGCTTTGGGCGAAAAAACCCGCGGCACTGGCCGTGATGTGGTCCTGCCCAACCAGCGAATTCGCACTTAAGGAGTCGCGGATCACATCTTCATGGAAAGTATTGCGCCGGTCGATGAAGGTGCCCAGCAGCGCCAGTCCGACCGAACCACCCAGGTTCCGCGCCATGTTGTAGAGGCCGGCGGCGTCGCCTGCTTCTTCGCGCGGCACGGCGGCCATCGACGCCTGGTTGAGCGGCATCATCGCCAGCACCTGGCCCACGCCGCGCAACAGTTGCGACCACGTGAAGTCATGCCCGACGCTTTGCGCGGTGAGGGAGATGTCGAGCATGCAACTCGCGGCGAAACAGCACAGCCCGGCGATCACCATCAAGCGCGTATCCACGCGGCCCATCAGACGCGGCAGCACCGGCATCAGCAGAAACGCGGGCACACCGGAGACCAGCATCACCGCGCCTGACTGCTCGGCGTTGTAGCCCGACACGCCACTCAAGAATTGCGGCAGCAAGTACGACACACAATACAGGCCCGCGCCGACCGTGAAGACGATAAAGATCACACTCGCGTAGCGCGTGTTCTTCAACAGCTTCAGACGCACGATGGGCGCTTTCGAAACGAATTGCGCGATCAGCAGCAGGGCGATGCCCGCCGCCGATAGGATGCTCAACCAGACGATCATCGACGATTCGAACCAGCGTTCGCGCTGCCCTTCCTCTAGCACCACGGTCAGCGAACTGAGACCGGCGGCGAGCCCGACGATGCCGAGCCAGTCGGCCTTGATGAACTGCGACCAGTCGGTGCGCCCCTTGTCCAGCCCGACAAACAGCAGGATCACCAATGCAACGCCCACCGGTATGTTGAGGAAGAAGCACCAGCTCCAGTCGATATTCTCCGCGAGCCAGCCACCCACCACCGGACCCAGTAGCGGCCCGAGCAGCACGATCAAGCCGAACATGGTCATGCCGATCGGCATCTGGTGACGCGGCAGGCGCGTCGCCACGATGGTCTGCGCGGTCGGAATCATCGCGCCGCCCACAAAGCCCTGGCCGATCCGCCCCGCGATCATCTGCGGCAGGCTGTGCGAGACGCCGCACATGATCGAGAACATCGTAAATAGCGTCGCATTGCCGAGCAGGAAATTGCGCAGCCCGAACACGCGTGTGAGCCACGCGGCGAGGGGGATCATCACGATCTCGGACATCAGGTAGCCAGTCGAAATCCACGTGCCTTCCGTGCCGGTCGCGCCGATTTGCCCCTGAATCTGCGGCAAGGCCGAGTTCGTGATGGAGATATCGAGCGTCGCCATTAGCGCGCCCAGCGCGCCGGCGGCCACGGCGATCCAGTCGGCCGCACTGGCGTTGGCGGGATGCGTCGGCTTCGTTGAAGCGGACGTGCCTGCCGCGCCGCTCACCGGAGTGGTCGAGTTAGTCAAGCCCGTTTTCCCGTTCGATGCGCTCTGCCGTGTCGCGAGCGCCGCGCGTGTCCACGTCCACGTTGACGGATAAGCCCGGCAGCAGCACCTTGCGCGTTTCCGGGCCGGCCACGATATGGATCTTCACCGGCACGCGCTGCACGATCTTGGTGAAGTTGCCGGTGGCGTTCTGCGCCGGCAGCAGCGCGAACTGCGAGCCTGTGCCCGGCGAAAAGCTGTCCACGGTGCCGTGCAGATCCTCACCGGGCAAGGCGTCGACACGGATCGTCGCCGGCTGGCCGACGCGCATCAGGCCGATCTGCGTTTCCTTGAAATTCGCCGTGAGATACACGTCCTGCACCGGCACGATGGTCATCAGGCGGGTGCCGGGCTGCACATACTGACCGACGCGCACCGTGCGGTCGCCGACGCGCCCGGCAATCGTGCTGCGCAACACCGTGTCCTGAGCGTCGAGCTGCGACTGACGCGCGCTGGCAAGCGCCGCATCGAGTTGCGCGCGGGCCTGGGCGATCTGCGCTTGCAGATTCGCAATCTGCCGCTCGGCGACCTGCAGCGCTGCGGCATCCGCAGCGCGCGTTGCGCTGGCCTGGCGTGCGGTGTTGCGCAAGTCGGCCACGCGCTCGTCGGTTTCGGCGCCGGTCGCAGCAAGCGGCTCATAGCGCTTGACCTGGGCAAGCGCGTGCGCCTCGTTGGAGACCGCACCGTCGAGCTGCGCGCGCGCCTGGCCGATGCTCGCCTGCTGCTGCGCCAGCTCGGCCTGGCCGCGAACGATATCGGCCTGGCGTGCGGCCACCGTGGCGTTGGCCTGTTCCAGCGCCGCCTGATACTGGCGGCTGTCGAGCCGCACCAGCGGTTGCCCGACGGCGACCGTCTGGTTGTCGCCAACCAGCACCTCGGCCACATAGCCCGACACCTTCGGCGCAACGGTCATACTATCGGCTTGCAGGTAAGCGTCGTCGGTGCTCTGGATAAAGCGCCCCACCATCCACCAGCGCACGCCCCAGGCGGCGGCCGCGAGTAAGGCCAGCAAGCCGGCTGCCATTAGCAGCCGACGCGTCGCGGGGCGGCGGGCCGGGGTTGCGCCTTTTGCTTCATTGACAGGAAGGGTGGCCGACATGACAACTCCAAATTTGTTCCAATTGATATAATTATTCCAGTTGGCAGATTTCTGTCAATTGATATATTTTTGCTTCGCTTACGAAAACTTTGAAGGATCAAACGGATGTCCCCTCCCCCGAGACATCGCCACGCCGTCGACGGCGGTTACCAGCGTGGCGAAGAAACCCGTGCACGCATCGTGGCGGCGGCGCTCAGTCTGTTTGGTGAACGCGGCTTCGACGGCGCCTCCACGCGCGACATCGCGGAGCGCGCAGGTGTCAACGCGCCAGCCATCGGGTACTACTTCGATAACAAGGAAGGGGTCTACATGGCGTGCGTGGAGCACATCGTGATGCGGGTGTGGGCAGAAGTTTCGGCGCCGGTCGAGGCCGCCGAGGCGGCGCTGGCAGGCAACGCCGACGATCACACGCTAATCGCAGCGTTTTGCGCCATCCAGGCGCGCGTTGGCGAGTTCCTCTTCACCTCGACCGAATCGGACGAATGGCGCCTGTTCATGGCGCGCGAGCAAGCCGGTCTCGGGCCGTCAGCGGGCTTCGAGATGATCGATCAAAAGATCAGTTTCCGCCTCACTTCCGTCAACGCGGCGATTGTGGGACGCTTGCTCGGACGTCCGGCGGATGACGAAGAGACGCTGATTCGCACGCTAAGCCTCAACGGGCCGATCGCCGCGTTTCACATCCACTGCCGCAAGTCGTTGAGAGTGTTGGGGTGGGACGGCTTCAATGCCGCCCGGCTGGCGAAACTGATGGGCATAGTGAAAGAGCAGACGGTCACGCTGTTGCAACACATGACGCAGTTGAAGAAAGCGAACGCGGCCAGCGCTTCGAAAACGCCCAGGGCGAAGACCGGGTCGGGCCGGCGCGCATCGTAGAAGGAAGGGAGTCTGTGCTTCAAAGCTCCGGCTGGCGCTACGACACCGACTCCTCAACCCTGAGTTCACATGCGGCGCCCGGCTCAAGCCTGCACGCCGGTCCATGCGATTCGATTTCGAAGTACGGCAACGCGGGCGCATTAAAGACCTCGATCGCCGCACCGTGGACAACACCCCGTCCGCACAGCGCACGAAACGCGAACCGCGCACGTCGCCAATGGGTCCTTTATCCGCGAACGGCACGATGTGTTCATGCCACGATGACCGGTCCCCTCCTGGTGCATCGAGACGTATGCTCACGATACCGGGTCGTCGCAACATCAGTACGTCCCAGATACCGCAGTCTTTGACATCGTTCGAGCGGTTGATCAAGCGGTGCAGCGTCGTCCACGTACCCAAGGCCGACAACTCGATCCGTCGCACCACCTGAAGTCCGCTTTGCCGACAGACCGCGCTTTGCAACTCGACGCCCATCGACCCGGCATCGCACCACGTACCCAGAACGTCATACGAGCCGCTATCGAGGTCGCGCTGGGGTGCGCCATCCGGCCATTGCGATTCGGGCGCAATCCAGGTTTTGCCGCCGCCCCATAACGGAAAACTCCACTCGCCGCACAACGCCTGCCACTGCGTGGCGCTTTGATCAGGCGCGCGGCCAGCCAAAGCCTCGTTGATAAACGCGAGTTCGACGCCGCCGTGGCGGATGCTCATCAGACGTCCGCCGATGGAAGGAACGACCGTCAGTTCGAGCGGCGCCTGCTTCATCAATAGCGCCGGCCAACCGCGAAATTCAGTCCACTCCATCGAGCGCACGGCACGCTTGCTCTCGTCGGGCGCCGCACGAAAATGCGAAATGCCGGCCATCATCGTCGGCGCTCAGCTCTTGTCAACAGGCTTGCTGCGCATCAGCCCCACCGTTTCAGGCTGGGCGATCTTGCACATCACCGGCGGCAACCCACGGGCAATCAACTCGATATCCGCGAGCGCACGACGACCTATCTCGCGCAATACCGTACCCAGTGCGCCCGCCTGATGCGGCGACAGCAGCACATTGTCGATCGAGCGGGCGCGATGATCTTTCGGCAACGGCTCTTCGGGGAAGACATCGGTGGCGATACGGATCCGGCCTTGCGCGGCGGCCTCGAGCATCGCATCGAAATCGACTACCCCCGCGCGGCTCACCAGCACCAGTCCGGCGCCTCGTCGCATCGTGCTGAGTTGCTTGCCTGTGAGAAAGCCTTCGTTCTGCGACGTCACGCCCGCCACAACGAACACCATGAGCGACTCGCTCAAGACCTCTTCAAGCGTTGCTGGCTTGCAACCTAGCGACTCCAGATACGCTGCCGGCAACCATGGATCGAACGCGCGCACCTTGCCCCGAAATGGCGCGATCAACGGCAGGATGGCTCGCCCCAGGTCACCCATGCCGATGAATCCGATTGGTGCATCGTAGAGCGAGAAAGCCTCGCGATTCGCGTTGAGCCCGTATTGCTCGATGCCGTGCCGAAACTGCCGGTCTGCGTTGGTGATGCCGCGCGCCAGATCGATAGCCATGCCGAGCGCCGCCTCGGCGACCGGCTCGGCAAACACCGGGCTGACGTTCAGCACACGGATGCCGCGTCGAAAGCACTGTGCATAATCGACATTGGGTAGAAAATTTCCCTCGACGTTGACGATCGCGCGCAGTCGCGGTGCGCGGCTCAATCGCTCGGCCGACAGGTCGAGCTGGCCCACTACGATGTCGGCCTGGGCGGCGTGCGCGTCGAAGATCGCATCGGTTACCGGCCCGTCTTCATGAATGTAGACGTCGCCAAGCGCGCGGAGACGAGCGAGATCGGCTTCGCTAAAGATATCTGCCACGGTGCGCGGCGCCGGTGCAATGAAAAGCCGCAAAGACTCGACTGCGTGATTCATGGGAACTCCGCAAAAACTGTTGTTACATGCATGCCCCCAAACCGCCCAAGCGGTTGGCGACCGCGCAACGCTGGAAAAAATAAGGTTTAACGACTGCGCCGCGTAAAGAGCTTGTCAGCCGTCACTGCAGCAATAATCAGAACGCCCATCACAATCTGCTGATAGTACGACTCCACGTTCATGATATTCAGAATGTTGTTGATTACGCCAATGATCAGGCCGCCGATCACGACACCTGCCACCTGCCCGCGTCCGCCGAAGAAACTCGTTCCGCCCAAGCTTCGTGTAGCGCGCCACGAAGAACAGGAATCCTGCCACGGCGGCCGCGATGATGATCGGCACAGGCACGCCGAACACGCGGCCCGCGACGACATCCACAAACGAGCGATCGAAGCCGAACACCGAGCGAGAGTCGGAAATGATCAGCGTCACCCTGCGATAAATCGCCGCCGTACCCAGTGTAATGATGAACGGATGCAACTGCGTCAAATTGACGAGTGCACCATCACCGCGCTTTGCAGCAGCACCTGCACGAGGTTTTCACGCGTCAGGAAATACTGCGGTGAAGCGACGCTGCATAGAACGAGCAGCAGGACGAGAAACCTGTGTTTTGGTCCGGGCCCGCGCGTGCCGATGTTCGTCGTTTCGCCGTGGAGTACGGGCGGCTGGGTCAACTCGCAGGTGATCGACCATACCGCTTCGCGGCGGCAGTGACGCTGCCCTGCCGGACCGTTTCGAAGAAGGCGACGAGGAGCGGTGCGAGCATAGATGGAAAGCAATTCGTGGGGGTTGGGCGTAGAAAGAGCGCCGGTCGCCTGTCCGCAGTGCAACCCACGCATGACTAAAAGGTGCGAGTTTATACACGCTGCCGCGCTCCGAGTCCATGCACGAGCGTCAGCGTTCCGATGGTCAAAACACGATGTCTCGTCCAGCAGGACAAACGCACTGTAGGATGCGGCGGAGCTTGAATCGACTTTGGAATGCAGCTGTGTGTCGCAGAGTGAAACAGACTGGGATGCGGCAGTAGACGCCAGGCGGGAAGGGAGAGAGCGACGAATCGACCAGATGAGGAGTCCGGTTTCGCCCCAGCCGGGAGCTAGATTCGTCACGTGAGTCATTATGCGTGCGACGCAGGTCTCAGTCATCACTTGAGTCTGCAAAGCACTCTTGCCGATTCCGTGATAATTGGCGCGCGCGAGCAATGGGATCAAAGAGCCCGCCATTTCGACCTATGACCTCTACGTAGCCGCATTCGATCAAACTCGCCCGTCCTCATTGCGAGTACTGAGTTCCAGTCACAACGCTCAGGCGCGGGTGCGATGAAGCAGATTAGATTCAGTCCTCCGCCATGTCGTCCACGAACTTCCGGCTGGCGCTCGTGGCTGTCAAGTTTGCGCTAACCAGGCGCTCCGATTGTGCGATGTCTGCGAAAGGTGATTTCATTAACTAGGTATTTACCCTAGGTCTCTATCCCCCTAGAGTGGAGTCACTGATTTACGAACAGGGCTGTTCGTAGCAGGACAAACAAAGTCTGGAGGTTAGCCATGAAATCCCTTATCCAAGCCGCTGTTGTTGCCGCTGCCCTTGCTGCACCCGTTGCTGTCTTCGCTCAATCGAACCAACCTGTCACCCGTGCACAAGTGCGCGCCGAATTGGTTCAACTCGAAAAGACTGGTTATCACCCAGGTGTTGGTGACAACACCACTTATCCGGCGCAGATTCAGGCTGCCGAGGCGAAATTGGCAGCACAAAACGGCGCAACCGATGTCGGCGGGGTCGCGAATGGTTCGTCGGAGATGGGGCGCCCAGCCGTATCAAAGGCCGATTGGAACCTGATGTACGGCCACTGAGGTATTGATCCGGGCGCCGTGAAAGGATGTCGAACGAATCCGGGTTGTGAGTGCATCCTTTGGGCGCGCGATCCCGGCTCGCCACCGTCCAAAGAACAGGCCCGCTACTGGCGTTGACCGCAGTAGTGGGCCGATTTCATTTCGAAGACCGCCACCGTCGGGACCCTGATGGTGTTGCTCAGGCCGCTCGATCAGAAGGCCAAATCCCTCGAAGGGTCCGCGTCATTCGACGCCGCGAACGATTCGCAGATCGCGCTCGACGCCATCGCCCAAGGCTTCAAGAGCTTTCTTGTATTCGGCGCTATCGTACGCGGCAACTGCCTCCTCGTAGGTCGGAAACTCAATCAAGACAGTCCGCTCCTTCAAGCCGTGCTCGCGAACCTCGTCGGCCACTCCGCGCACGAGGAATTTTCCGCCGGCTGCTGCCACAGCAGGGCCTGCCAGCTGTGCATAGGCTGCCAGCTTCGCCGGGTCCTTCGTCTTACGGTATGTGGTTACCCAATATCCTTTGCTCATTGAAGCTCCTTGTTCTGGGGTTAGAAAGCAATGACTGCCTTGCAAGCAACAACGCGAGAATTATGTCACTTGGTGGCATCGCTGCTCGGGTAACTCGTATCGGCAAGGTGATCAGCAACCACGCGGCCGAGGACCTGGCGCTTTCGCATCCCAGTAGATGCTCCGCTGTTTGCTTGCTTGGCAAGCGTATGCTTCGATACGCGCCGACGTGAGCTTTCCTTTTGCATCGCGCGCCATGTAGACACCGTGTAGGCATACTATGTCGTAGGCGATCCATCAGGGTCAACACACATACGGCAGAAGACAGAAGCTAAGCAACTGATTCTATTTATCTAATCAACATCCATCAACGTGAGTCACACTCTTTCAACGTCAGTATCTTCAGAACTCGAAATCCGCAAGAGCCGTTTTATCGCCCATGCGATCCCCGTCGCGGACCGCGACGCGGCGATGGCCGAATTGCGCCGCCTGCGTGAAGAAAACCCGACCGCGACGCACGTTTGCTGGGCCTTGCTGGCAGGCGGCCAGTCCGGCATGTCGGACGACGGCGAGCCGTCCGGCACCGCCGGCCGCCCCATCCTCGAAGTGCTACGCCATCACGACCTGGACGGCGTGCTGGCGGCCGTGGTGCGCTACTACGGCGGCGTGAAGCTCGGCGCGGGTGGTCTCGTGCGCGCCTATACCGACGCGATTGCGCGCGTGCTGCAGGATGCACCGCGCGTCGAACGGATTGCTCAGGCGTTGCTGACGGTGGAGATCGGCTATGCGGACGAGGCGCGCGTGCGCCGCTGGATCGAGCAGGAAGGCTACGCACTCGCCGATAGCGGCTATCAGATGGCCGTGCGGCTGACTATCAGCATGCCCGTCACGGCAGTGGACGCGGCGCGTGACGCGCTAAGGGATATGACGCAAGGACGGGCGGTGTTCGCTGAGGAGATCTGAGGCACCCAGGTCTCGTGGGCGCATTCGGCGACGCTGGGCCCCTCTTCCTCCACCACCTAACCCTCAATGCGTGGCCGCTAACTCCGCCTGACCACGCTCCGCCGCCTCCTGCGCCAGCGCATCCTCGAGAATCATCTCGGCACCCTTCTCGGCCACCATCATCGTCGGTGCATTGATGTTGCTGGAGGTGATATTCGGAAAAATCGACGCATCCACCACCCGCAAGCCGGCAATGCCATGCACACGCAAGCGCTCGTCGACCACGGACGTCTGCACATCGGCCCCCATCGCGCACGATCCGCACAGGTGATAGATCGAACCCGATTGCTCGCGGAAATACTGCAGGAAACCTTCGCGGGTATTCACCTGCGGTCCCGGCGAAATCTCTTCGACCGTAATGTCCCGCAACGCGGACGTTGCCATCACCTTACGCACCAGCTCGCATCCCTGGATCACCTCGTCGATGTCCTTGTCCGTCGTCAGTGCGTTGATGCGGATCTTTGCCGGATCCTCCACCCGGTTCGACGCAATCTCGATCGAACCGCGGCTCGTCGGCCGGCACGGATTGAAGGCCAGCAGAAAGCCCGAATATGGTTCCGGTTCGAGATTCGCCTTGTTGCTCTTCGGAATGCGATACGACAGCGGGTTGAAATAGAGCTGCAGGTTAGGCTGCGTCTGCCCATCGTTGCCCTTGAAGAAGCCTCCCGACTGGTTGACGCTCATCGCCAGCGGCCCCTTGCGTGTCAACAGGTACTGCAAGCCCAGCTTGAGCTTGCCGAGCAACGGCCGCATTTCGTCGTTCAAGGTCTTCACATTGGCGCGGTAGTAGAAACTCACGCACAAGTGGTCCTGCAGATTCTGCCCGACCGCCGGCAAATCATGCACTAGCGGAATGCGATGCTGCGCAAGCAGCGCCTTGTCGCCGACACCGGACAGTTGCAGCAGCTTGGGGGTATCCACCGCGCCCGCCGCCAGGATCACTTCGCGGTTCGCGGTGAAGGTGCGTGTGCTGCCGTTCTGCTTGACCACCACGCCAGTCGCACGCCTGGCGGCATCGAACAGCACCTGGCTCACCAGCACGTCGCGCTCGACGCTCAGATTCTTGCGATCCAGTACCGGATGCAGGTACTCGAAGCTGCTCGACGAGCGTTGCCCGTTGCGCGTGTTCACGTCGTAAATGCCGGAGCCTTCGAACTGCGCGCCGTTAAAATCGTCGCTGCGCTTATAGCCCGCCTGTTCGCAGCCTTTGAGGAACACGTGGCAAATCGGATGCACGGCGTCCTTCATCGGCGAAATGCGGATCGGGCCGTCGGCGCCGTGATACTCGGTATTGCCGAGCGGATGCGATTCGAGCTTGCGGAAATACGGCAGCACGTCTTTAAACGACCAGCCCTTGTTGCCGGCCGCAGCCCAGTCGTCGAAATCGTGCGGCTGGCCGCGCACGAAGATCATCGCGTTGATCGAGCCGGAGCCGCCCTGGACCTTGCCGCGCGGGCAGTAAATCGGCCGGTTGTCGAGTTCCTTTTCGGGCTCGCTGTAGTACATCCAGTTATAGGTTTCGTTGTAGTACGTCTTGGTGAAACCTACTGGAATCCTGAACCAGAACGAGCTGTCCTTGCCGCCTGCTTCGAGTAGCAGTACGGAATACTGGCCCGAGGCCGTCAGGCGATTGGCAAGGATGCAGCCCGCAGAGCCCGCGCCGACAATAATGTAGTCGTAGTTCATGGTGTATCTCGCCCGACGGCGTCCGCTTCAGTGAATGCGAAAGTAAATCTCAAGCTCAACCCTTGGCCGGCGCGAGATCCTTGACGTCGGCGGGTTTCGCGGCCATCTGCAGATGCAGACGCTCGCCCGTGTACGGCGAGTGCTGACGCACGACCTCCATGTTCAGCTCGACGCCCAGACCCGGTTCCTGCGACGGAATGATGTAGCCGTCTTCCCAGCGGATCGGCGTCTTCAGCACTTCTGCATGGAAGCCGCCCCACGTGCCGATACTTTCCTGAATCAGGAAGTTCGGCGTGCAGGCCGCCAACTGGATGCTTGCCGCGGCGCCCACCGGACCGTTGTAGAGGTGCGGTGCGATCTGCGCGTAATAGACCTCGGCAATGCTCGCCACCTTCTTCGCTTCGAGCAGGCCGCCGACGCGCGCCACATTCAATTGCAGAATCGATGCAGCACCCGCTTCCAGCAACTTGAAGAATTCGTACTTGGTGGTCAGGCGCTCCCCGGCTGCAATCGGAATGCTGGTGTGCTTGGCCACTTGCGCCATTGCACCTTCCTGGCCGGGCGGCACGGGTTCTTCGAACCACAGAGGATCGTATTTCTCGAGACGCCTGGCGAGCCGAATGGCCGACGACGGCACCATTTGTCCATGCGTGCCGAACAGCAGGTCGGCCTTGCTGCCCACCGCTTCGCGCACCCTACGGCAGAACATTTCGCAACGGTCGAGCACTTCCATGGACAGTTGATGACCGGAGTACGCGGTGTACGGTCCGGCCGGGTCGAACTTGACTGCGGTAAAACCGCGCTTGACGTTCTCGACGGCGCATTCGGCCGCGAGATCAGGATCGTCGTAGTCGTACTCGCCACGGCTATTCTTCGGGTACAGGTAGGTATACGAACGAAGACGTTCATTGACCATGCCGCCAAGCAGTTCGTAAACCGGCTTGCCCGCGGCCTTGCCGATAATGTCCCAGCACGCCATCTCCAGTCCGCTGACCACACCCATCATCGTCAGGTCGGGACGCTGCGTAAACCCGCTCGAATAGGCTTCGCGCCACAGGCGTTCGACGTGATGCGGATCTCTGTCCAGCAGATAGCGGCTAAACACGTCGTCGATGATGTGGGTCATCACGTTCGGATGGAACGTCGCCGAATAGATTTCCCCGACGCCTTCAATGCCGCAAGCCGTCTTCAGCTTGACGAAGATCCAGTACATGCCGCCCAGATGCGGCGGCGGTACAGCGACAATATGCGTTTC
Organism: Paraburkholderia phenazinium; assembly: GCF_900100735.1. Classification (GTDB taxonomy): domain Bacteria; phylum Pseudomonadota; class Gammaproteobacteria; order Burkholderiales; family Burkholderiaceae; genus Paraburkholderia; species Paraburkholderia phenazinia. The sequence goes on from NZ_FNCJ01000015.1 coordinate 79,399, forward strand.
GAGCGAGACGACTTTCATTTACGCACCTTCTTTCCTGTTAAGCATGTTTCTGAGCGCCAGCGCAGCACAGCCACCGAGCGCGGCCACTGCGGCCACATAGCCGAAGTAGAGTTGATAACCGAAGACGCCGGGGTAGTTCTGCGTCAGATAGCCGTTGATGAGCGGGAGGAAAACGTCCGGCGAATAACCCAGCACCGAGATCAAGCCAATCGCCAGTCCCATCGTTTCGACCGGCACATTGCAGCGGTCGAGCAACGACCAGTACAGGCCGCGAATCGCGTAAGTCAGAATGCCGATAAACAGCACGAGGAACACCAGCGCGACATGGCTGCCGATTCCCGGCGCCGCGACCAGTCCGAGCAGCGACAGAGCGGCGAGGAACAGCGATATCACCAGAACCGAAATCTTCGAGAAACGGTCGCCGAGAAAGCCGCCGCCGATGCCGCCGATGGGCCGCATCCACAGCTTGAGCGTGGTGATCGTGCCGGCCATCACCACCGAGAGACCAATTGCGCCTTCGTGCAGATAGGCGGAGAAGCTGTAGGTTGCCCAGAACACCTGGTAGCCGCAGAACACAATTGCGGCTACGAGCCATAGTTCCGGAATCGAAGCGAGCGTTTTGAGGTCGACCAGTACATTGCTGCGTTTGCGCGAAGCGGCGTTTTGCGCAGCGTCCTTGCTACCCTGCGGATCCTTCACCAGCGCCAGCACCAGGCCGAGCGCAATGCACAGGAATGCGTACATATAGACCACCAGCTTGAACCCCGCCGCGACCGGTTCGCCGCGCGTCTGCGTAACCCAGGCGAACAGCGTGATCGCCACGGTAGCCAGCATCGCCTCGATCAGGCCACGGCCGCCGTCGAGAAAGCCGAAAAAGCGGCCCTGCTCATCCGGTCCGGCAATCATCGACACGCGCTTGATCACCGCGGCCCAGAAGGTCAAGCCGGTCGAGAGACCCCAGCCGCCGAAAATAACCATCAGCACATGAAACGACGGCGCAGTCGAATACCACAAGCCGAGCACACCGGTTGCGATCAGCGAGAAGCAGATGAGCAGGCGCGGTGCGATACGGTCGGCAAGCCAGCCGCTCGGCAGATAGCTCAGCAGGAAAATCGTGCCCAGCGACGAATACAGGTAACCGAGCTGGCTGTCGCTGATATGAAACACTTCCAGCATCGTCGGCTGATACACCTGCCGCAAATAGAGAATCGGGTAAATAGCGCCGGCAGCGATCACCAGCAGAAGCAGTTGAATATAGCGCTGTGCTTTGGTTTCGCGTAAGGCGGCCGCGTCGTCGGAGACGGCCCGCGACGCGCTGGATTGAATAGATTGAGATGACACTGATGTACTCCTAAGAGACAGGCAAGGCTATAGAAGCGTGACTGAGCCAGCTTTGCCGGGTCTCCGATATCTTTGTTATGGTTGCAGCGTGCTTGCGCGACTCTGCGGGTTCAGAAAAGGCGCGCGCTGCGAGCGTCGCGCCGGGTTGGGATGAGCGGTGACTCAGTACTTCATCACCACGAGGCGCGTCTGCGTGAATTCGAGCATGCCGTGCTTGCCGTCGTCGCCGCCGAGCCCCGAGCGCTTCCAGCCAGCATGGAAGCCCTGGTAGGGATCAGCCGGCGTGCGATTCACATACAGTTCGCCTGCTTCGATGCTGTTGGCGATCTTCATCGCCGTACGATAGTTCTCCGTGTACAGCACCGAGGACAGCCCGAACTGATGATCGTTGGCCATCTCGAGCGCCTCATCGAGCGTGCTGTACTTGACCACTGGCATGATCGGACCAAAGGTCTCTTCCTGGATGATCTCCATGTCCTGGCGACAGTTCGTCAGCAAGGTGGCCGGATAGAAGAAGCCCTCGCCGCCCGGTAGCTCGCCGCCCGTCTCGAGTTTCGCGCCTGCATCCACCGCGCGCTCGACCATGGCGTGAATCGACTGGCGCGACGCCTCGTTCACGAGCGGTCCCATCAGTGCGGGGTTGCCGGCGCGGTCACCGAATTTCACAGCGCTCATATGCGATTTGAGCAGCGCCACGAAACGGTCATGCACGCTTTCATGCACGTAGACGCGTTCGATCGCCGTGCACAACTGGCCGCAATGCGTAGTCTTGGAAGCGACCAGTTCTCGCGCGGCCTTCTCGAGGTCGGCGTCCGGCTCGATGATCGCGGGTGTCTTGCCGCCCAGTTCAAGCGACGGCTTGGCGATGTTCGCCTTGCAGTACTCGAGCACCTTGCGGCCCGCGCTAACGCTGCCCGTCAACGTGATCATGCTCACCGCAGGATGCGTGCAGACTTCTTCAGCCGTCGCGTGGCTCATGGCCAGAATGTTGACGACGCCAGCAGGCAACCCGGCGCGTTCGACCGCCTTGGCAATTTCAAACGCGGAAGTCGGCGTGTTGTTGCTCGGCCGCACCACCACCGTGTTACCCGAGATCAGCGCAGGTGCAATCTTGCGCATGAACGTATAGACCGGATAATTGAACGGAATCAGGCAGGCGACGACACCGATCGGCTCGCGATGCAAGACCAGGTTTTCGTCAGGGGTGTCGCTAGGAATGACTTCGCCTTCGATACGGCGCGCCCACTCCGCGTGATAGCGGGTGATCTGGCCAGCATAGATGGCTTCGTTGGTCGCATCGGCCACACTCTTGCCGGACTCCAGCGCCAGCGCGGCGCCAATCGCCGATGCGCATTCGGTCAGGGCGGCAGCCAGCTTGTGCAGATACACCGCGCGTTCGGCGGCGGGTAGCTTACGCCAGCCTTTCTGCGCGACCGCGGCGGCCTTGACCGCGGCGATCGCCTCGTCCTTCGAAGCACCCGCGACCTGGGCGATCAAGGCCTCGGTAGCGGGGTTGTAGACGGAAATGAGTTCGTCGGTTGCGGGTTCGATGAACTGGCCGTTAACGAAATTCCGATCGAGTCGCATAGTCCTTACCAGGTGGCGTAGCGCGAAAAACGCATTGCCGGCGGCTATGGGCTCCATGCCACCGGTGCATGGGCAGAATTCTTCTCCGCGTGGCGAGGGTCTACAAGCGACTATTTTGGCAGCCAAACATTCAAAAAACTCATGTTTGGCAAAAGTGTGGGAATGAAGCAGCGCTTAACGGCGCAGCAAAGATGCCTGGCTTTCGAGCAAAGCTCGCAACTCGGCTGAGTCCGGCCGCGTGCCCCAATTGCGGGCGCCGGCCACGGAGGCGATGGCAATCCACGAGTTCGGCGGAAACCACTCGCGCAGCACGGTGCTGGCCTCGAGAATCCGTAGCCGGCCAGTTTGCCCGCAGTAGTCGGCGCATAGCTCCGTGCCGTCCAGGTGGGCGGTCACGAGTGGGTTACGCATTCGTTGCATTGGTCTCTCCCGCAAGATAAGGCTAAGCACGCTCAGCGATAGAGGCAGTGACGGGAGTCTAGGGACGGTTGTCATTTACAGGTGAAACGCGTGTGCGAGATTGGTAACGCGAGGTTACGGCCCTTGTAAATTTGAGCGCGACACAGGTCGCGCAGCGCATTGTGCGAGCATTGTTAAATACTGAAAGCGGCCTCACCGACTCGCAAATCCAATACGCGTTCGAGATGAGCCGGCGCCTGCGGTCGGCACAAGAAAAAGCCTTGTACGAAGTCACATTTCACGCCACGCAGAATATCCAGTTGCTGCTGCTCTTCGACGCCTTCCGCGACGACCTTGATACCGAGCTTGCGCGACAGGCCGATGATGCCTTCGACAATGCTCTGGGTGGCCGGGTCGCTCACCAGCTTCGAAGTGAACGAGCGGTCGATCTTGAGCGTGTCAGGGGCGAAGTCCGCGAGATACTTGAGTGTCGAATAGCCGGTGCCGAAATCGTCGATGGCAATGCGCACGCCGAGTGACTTCAGTGCCGCAATCACCTTTTGCGCGCGGTCCGGATTCTCCATCAAGGCCGTTTCGGTCAACTCGATTTCCAGTTGCGCAGGCGGAACGCCGAACTTCTTTAGCGCGCGGTCGACCTCCCAAACGATTCCGTCACCGCGAAGCTGGCGGGCCGAGACGTTCACTGACATGCCGAGATTGCAGGCGCCGTGACGCCGCCACTGCGCTAGCTGACTCAGCGCGTTATCGAGCACCCATGAGCCGACCTCGGCGATAAAGCCGGTCTCTTCGAGAATCGGTACGAACACGCCAGGCGGAATCAGGCCGCGGCGCGGATGTTTCCAGCGAATCAGCGCTTCAGTGCTGTGCACCGACAGCGTACGCGGCTCGTGAATGGTCTGGTAGTGCAGCAGGAACTGGTTAGACGCCAGCGCTTCCGGAACATCGCGCTCCAGCGCGAAGTCGTCGATGGTTTCCGCCGCTTCCTTGCCTGCGAACATGAAGCAATTGCGGCCCGCCTTCTTGGCGGCGTACATGGCGACGTCCGCGCTCGTAAGCAGCGCCTCATGATTCGCGCCGTGTTCCGGATACAGCGATATGCCAATCGACGCCGTCACGAACGTACCCGCACCATCGTTACGGCCGCTGCGCGACAGCTCGGCCAGCAGCGCCTGTGCCAACGACTCGAGTCCCGCCTTCTCGGCGATGCTGCCGATCAGGACTGCGAACTCGTCGCCACCAAGCCGCGCGACATAGGCGTCCGGCGGCAACGCGGCCTTGATGACGGCGCCAATGCCCTTGAGCAGACGATCCGCCGCGACGTGTCCGAGCGTATCGTTGAGCACCTTGAAGCGATCCAGGTCCACGAACATCAGGCCGAACGGCGCGCGCGCCGCGCAGCGCTCCTCCATCTCGCGGAACAGCGCCGCGCGGTTAGCGAGGCCGGTCAGCGAATCCGTGAAGGCCAGCTTGTCCAGCGTAGTGATGCGCTCCTGCTCGCCCGTAATGTCTTCAGCCGTACCGATGATGCGCAGCACAGTGCCATCGCTAGCGCGCACCGGATAACCGGTACTGCGCAGCCAGCGAATCGAGCCATCGGCCCGGCGAATGCGGTATTCAACGCGTCCTTCGACGGACTGGCTCACGATCCGGTGCATCTCGTCACGCACCGAGGGCAGATCCTCTTCGAGCACCAGGTCCAGCCATGCGGTCGGATTGTGCCGCAGCTCATGAGGGTCGATACCGAACACCTTCGAGCAGCCCGCGCTGACGTAGTGGAACGACTTGAAATCGGCGCTATACGTGTAGAACACGAGCGGCATATGCGCTTCCATCTCCGACACCAGCTCGTTCTTCGACTGCAGTTCCGCCAGCAGGTCGGCCTGGTTCGTCACGTCGTGCGAGGCGCCCACGACCGCGACCACGTGCCCCGCATTGTTCTTGATGGGCGTAAGCCGGCTGTCCCACCATTTCGGCCGCCCGGCCGTCGTGTGCGAGAGGCCGCGAAACGCGGTGCGATGACCCGCCAGCGCACCCGCAAACGCCGTTGCGGCAGCCGCGCTATTTGCGTCGTTCCAGAATGAGAGCCATTGTGCGCCAGTGAGTTGCGCGGGCGAGTCGGCGTCGATCAGGCATGCGCCATATTCGGACATACGCAACAGACGACCGTCGAGTCCGATCAAACTCATGCATTCGCGATTGGCATCCAGCAGCGCACCAGCCAACGAGGTCGCCGCCGCCTGCTTCGCCCGCTCGTTTGCGAGCGTGCGATAGAGCAACGTCGCCAGCAGCGTCCCTGCGATCCCGGCGACCGTGATCTCCATGACCGACGGTATGCAACCCGTGAGACGCAACCACTGCGGTATCAGCAGGCACAGCGCGACCGTGCCGAAGCCCGCTGCCATCGCCACACCGGCATAGCGGACGTCGACGCTCTGATGGCGCCTGTACCACGCGAAGAAATACGACAGAAACAGCTGGTTCTGAGGCGCAAAGCTATCGCTGCCGATAGCGAAGTTGTGCGCATCACGCTTGCTGTCCGAACTAGGAGCGCACGACGGTTTCAATTTGATGCCTGGTCGGTTATGAGACTGGAGCCATGCGTCGTGAGAGCCATGCTGAATCCCACTACGTGAGTCAGTTAACGGCAAGGGGGTGGGGAAATTGAGGTGCGGGCGCATCGCGAGTGGCGCGCCGGTAAGAAAGCGTAAGCGTGCGCGTCGCTCCGTAGGAGGACGCAGCACTCAATCAGAGCAGCTTGTTATTGTCAGACGATTGCAACGAGGTGCCGCGTGCTTCGCGAGAGACGCGAGGCGACGCGGCGGCCCAACACTCAGAAGCGCAGCAATACCTTGCCCTTGCGGCCAGGCTTGTCGCTGGCAGCGGCGGCCTGCGCGACGTCGTTCAGATCGAACACGGCTTCAACCGGCAAGCGCAACTCGCCGCTGGCGGCGAGACGCAACAGGTCGCCGAACATGCGCGCCTTATCGGCACTCGAGGTGTCCTCCGAGACCTTCTTGGCCCAGAAGCCTTTGACGGTAGCCTGCTTGAAGATGGCGTCGCCGGAACTCAACCGCATCAGTTCGCCCGACATCGAGCCGAATGAGACCAGCGTGCCGCCTTCGCCCAGCAAACTGAACAGGTCCCCGCTCGCGTCACCGCCTACAGAGTCGACCGCCGCAGCGAGCGGTGCGTCGCCGTGCAGCGCGCGCACCCGGTCTTTCCAGTCCGCGCTTTCTGTCGACACCGCATTGCCGATTCCCACCTCGGCCAACTCTGCCACGCCCGCATCGCGGCGCACCACATTCACGACATTGATGCCGCGCGCGGCCGCCAGCATCGCCAGCGTCTTGCCTACGGCCCCGTTCGCCGTGTTCTGCACGAACCACTGGCCCGGTTGCAGATGGAGATACTCCAGCAGCATCACCGCGCTCAAGGGCATCGCAACCAGCTGACAGCCGGTTTCATCGCTCACGGCGTCCGGCAGCGGCACCACGGCGCCCGCCGGCGCGAGCACATACTCGGCCCAGGCCTCGTGGACACCCGCGACGACCACGCGTTGACCGACCCGCACGCGCTCGACGCCCTCGCCGATCGCATCGACCACACCCGCCACCTCGCTACCGGCAACCGCCGGCAACGCGGGCTTGTAGCCGTAGTGCCCACGGACAGTCCACAAATCGTGATTGTGAATCGGCGCGAGCGTGGCCTTGATGCGCACCTGTCCGGCGCCGGGTGTCGGCGTGGGCCGCTCGCCGACAGTTAGGACTTCAGACGGATTGCCGAACGTTGTGTGAATAGCGCTACGCAAATTGAACCTCTGTGGGGAAGGGGTTGAGGGGTGACAACAGCATGATCGTGAGACCTTAGCGCTTCTCTTCGAGCAAGCCGAGCAACGCCTCGGCAGCACCTTCGGAAGAAGCCGGGTTTTGCCCCGTCACCAGCAGGCCATCCACGACCACGTGGCGTTGCCAGTCGGGGCCTTTGGTGTAGTGACCACCAAGACGCTTGAATTCGTCTTCGATAAGGAACGGCACCACGTCGGTCAACTGCACCGCCGCTTCCTCGCTATTCGAGAAGCCCGTGACCTCTTTGCCCTTCACGAGCGGAGTGCCGTCCTGCGCCTTGACGTGGCGGAGCACCCCAGGCGCATGGCAGACTAGCCCGAGCGGCTTGTTCGCCTGATCGAACGCCTGGATCAGCGCAATCGAATCGGCGCTCTCAGCGAGGTCCCACAGCGGGCCATGGCCGCCCGGATAGAACACGGCGTCGTATTCGGCGGCGCGTACTTCAGCGAGCCGCTTCGTGTGAGCCAGCGCCGCTTGTGCGTCCTTGTCGGCCCTGAAGCGCTCGGTGGCCGGTGTTTGTGCATCCGGCGCGTCGCTCTTCGGGTCGAGCGGCGGCTGTCCGCCTGCGGGCGAAGCGAGCGTGAGCGTGGCGCCCGCATCCTTGAACGTGTAGTACGGCGCCGCGAATTCTTCCAGCCAGAAACCGGTCGCCTTGCCGGTGTTGCCGAGGCGATCGTGGGACGTAAGAACCATCAGGATGTTCATGTCCATCTTCCTTTAACGAGGGTCTGTTGCTCAAAGGGACCGTGCAGAACGCGCGGCCGTGTCATGCACTGCGCAACATGGTCTGGGTGACCGACATGGCATGCGCAAGTGCGCTCCCATCTCTGCGCAGCTTCGTGACGAGAGCTGCGCCGAGCCACAACTGATACAGCGTTTGTGCAAGCTCGCGCGCGTCGAGCGCCGGCGAGAGCGAGCCGTCCCTGCCGCCTTCTTCGATCAGCGCGGCGATCCGCGCGATCAGCCGTGCCACGCCGTCGCGTAGGACGATGCGCATGTCATCGGAGAGGTCGGCCACTTCCGCGCTGAGCTTCACCACTAAACATTTGTCCGGGCCGTCGGCCTCGAGCTGCTCTCGTTGCCACTCGCTCCAGTAGAGCAGGAGCTTGTCGCGCGCATTGGCCTCGCTGCCATTGAACAGTTGATCGAGCCGCTCGGCATAGTCAGCGACGTATTGCTCCAGCAACTCACGCCCATACTGCTCTTTTGAACCGAAGTAGTGATAGAACGAGCCCTTCGGGACGTCTGCCGTCTTGAGAATCTCGTTGAGGCCGACTGCGACGAAGCCTCGATGGGTGATCAATGCCCTGCCGGAATCGAGGATATGGCGGCGGACTTGTGGGTGGCTGGGTCTCATGGTGGCGCCCATTCTCTAGCAAAGTAGACCAGTCGTCTAGTAAACCGCGGCAACCATGCTGCATGGGATCGAAAAGACCTCACGGCGTGCATGGGACCGGAGAGACCTCACCGCCCGCATGGAGAAGGGCGTGACTGCTCGCTGTTGCTGGTTCAGTGCGGCGCCGCTCGCGGTGTGTGCCGCAAAGAAACCGGTTGTTATAGCTCCGGATTGGCCAGGTCGGCGGCAACGATATGCTCGCTGTATACCTGCGCGGCGGCGAGCGCCTCGACTTTGGTCGGATAGGGTCCGAGCTCGGGCGCACCGTCGAACGGAAACAACAGTTTGCCGTCGGTCGTGCGGACCACGCGCAACACCCCGAAAAAACGCCGATAGCCGGCAAGGCGCGATGACGCGGTCACGTCGAAATCGCTCTCGGATTGCGCCGGGACGCTGGGAATGAAGGCGGACTTGCTCATACGCTGAAACGGGGTGAAGTAGGGAATGTGCCGCGCGGGCCGCTGCGAGTTCATTGGGCATGTTAGGCCATCTCGCAGCGGGGAGGCCGCGCCAGCGCCGCATTGTCGCAAATCCTGGCGCGACGCGCCGGGCCGGTGCGGCCCATGCGGCAGCGGCGCGAGCCGCTCGTCAGTACGCTTCCCTGTGCCACGGGCCCCAAGCGGCGCCATCGCCCTTCAGACGCGTGTAGGTGGCGCTTTGCCCGGTGGGGATCTCGGAGGTGTCGCCTTGCGGCTTGACATCAGTGGTGTGGAGCGCGAACGCCTGGCGCTCATCCGTATCCACGGTGACGCGCCCAATTGGCTCGAGAACGCCGCTGTGGGCGGACTCCAGCAGCGCGAGGCAAGGGGTCAGACGGCCCCAGAACGACGTCAACTCTTCCTGCAAGTAGTGTTTCATGTATTTCCTGGGAGAGTGTGGGACGCAGTTTACCCTACCGGGACATTACATTTTCCCAACGCCACTTTGACCACTATTTCATGAATTAGAGCCTGATCCTAAAACATGATGATTGGCAGGTTTGTTATCAGCGTGGTACAAAGACATTCTTCGCGTTCGGTCGCGGGGCGAAGACGCGGCAAACGCGAACGCGACATTTAAATTGAATGGATTAAAAAATGGCAACCGGTATTGTGAAGTGGTTCAATGATGCAAAGGGTTTTGGTTTCATTACGCCTGACGGCGGCGGCGAAGATCTGTTCGCGCATTTCTCGGAAGTCCAGGGAAGCGGCTTCAAATCGCTGCAGGAAAACCAGAAGGTCAGCTTCGAAGTGAAGCAAGGCCCGAAGGGTAAGCAAGCGGCAAACATCACGCCGCTGTAATAGGCCGGAACGACCGTTCCGCCTGTTGAAAATGGCCCGCCTCGGCGGGCCATTTGCTTTTCTGGGCTTTGGCACGCCCCGCAGCGGGCCGAGCCGGGTAACACAGCACGCGCGCCTTGCGGCACCGTGCAGGCGCAAGCTCAAAGCTCCTGCAATGCCGCCTTCATCCAGTCGTGCACGGCATGGCTCAGCTCCTGCTGCGAAGCGTCGCGGGACGAAAACTCGGGACCGACGACCACCCGAATGTGCCCCTTGCTGACCGGCCACCCCTTCGCCGGCCAGACCTTGCCCGCGTTATGCACGACGGGAACAACCGGCGCGCCGGTCGCGCAGGCGAGCCGAATGCCGCCCGAGGTCAGCCGCAGCGGCGCATCGTGCGGCACCCGGGTGCCTTCCGGGAAGATCACCACGACATCGCCCTTGGCGAGCCGCTCGGCACAGTCCTGCGTGACCGCCTGATGCGCCTGGCGCGGCGAACCCCGGTTCAGGCTCACCATATCGAGGCCGCGCAGCACCCAGCCGAAGAACGGAATGCGCAGCAGGTCTTCCTTGAACACGAAACTGACGCGCCGTGGAAACAGCGCGAGAAATGCCAGCGTCTCCCAGGTCGATTCGTGACGGCACAACAGGATGGACGGCCCAGGCGGAAGATGCTCGAGCCCCTCAACCGAACAGGTGACGCCGGGCAACCAGCGCATCCATGCAACCATTGCACGACACCATTGCGCCGCGAGCCAGTAGCGCCCGGAGCGGCCGACAAAAGGAAACAGCAGCAGGATCACCGCCGAATAGACCGTGCCGCTGCCGAGCAAGCAGACGATGAAAAGCCATTTGATGAACTTGGAACGCATGAAGAGCCGAGTGAATAAACAATGGAGCCGCGCGTGGATGCACCGCTGCCCGAAATGAACGGGAATTCATGCTTCTGATGTTGCCCGCTCGTACCTCGCACTGTACCGTCTCACGCACCATGCGGCCAGCATTGCTCGCAAGCCGACGCCCTGTGCGCATCGCGCCCCTCGCTCGCGCTTGACGACTCGCTAGCCGCATCAACCGTTTCCGCTCCCTTCAAGCGTGCTTCTTTCCTCGGCCGTTGGGACCCCGGCGTGACGTACACCCTGTCGCGTCACGCCGGATTTTTCCAGTGCATGCCAGCCGCCTCGCTTCGTTGCAAAACCATTAAAAACACTTAATCCGCGTGGCGACGCCAGGTTACCAGCGCTCGGCGATGATGGCGAGGTGAGCGACTCGATGGTTCGCCGCGCGCGATAAACGCGATGCATGCCGGTTCGACTCACGCCCCTCCTCCTAGTGCGTAAGAGCCATGCCTAAAGTTCTCTCTGTCGAAGACGACGAATTGATGATCCACGAGATTCTGAGTTCGCTCTGCGGATCCGGCTATGAGGTCGACGTCGCACGCTGCGGACGCGACGGCATCGCCAGGATCATGGCGTTTCCCTACGACCTCGTCACGCTGGACCGGACGCTTCCCGATCTGGACGGCTTGACGATCCTCACCGCCATGCGCGACGTGGGCATCGACACGCCCGTGCTGCTGGTCAGTTCCATGTCGAATGTCGACGAACGGGTGCGCGGCTTAAGAGCAGGCGGCGACGATTACCTCACCAAGCCTTTTGCACGCGAAGAGATGGTGGCGCGCGCCGAAGTGCTGCTAAGACGCAAGACGCCGGCGCTCAACGCCGAGACGCGCCTTCAGGTAGGCGAACTCGAGTTCGATCTGCTCAAGCGCAAAGCCAGCCATCACGGCCAGACGCTGGATCTTCAGCCAACCGAGCTCAAGCTGCTCGAATACATGATGCGCCATCCAGGCCAGGTGCTCACGCGCACGATGATCTTCGAGGGCGTGTGGGGCTGCCGCTTCGATCCGGGCACCAATCTGATCGACGTTCATGTGGGACGTCTGCGCAAGAAGGTCAGCGCAGCCGGGGAAAATCCGCAGATCCGCACCGTCAGGGGCTCGGGTTACATCCTTAGCTAAGCACTGCAGCTGATTAAAAATCTCTTCACTTTCATGCTCGCGTTGCGATAGGCCTACCTCTCTATTCTGCCTCTTACCGAGACGCGCATCGCGTTAAGCGGTACAGCCCGGATCAAAACCTATCTTCCGCTTGAAGGAGCAATCATGAAAGTCATCAAGATCGCAGCTTTGCTTGGCATTCTCGCAACCAGCACGGCCTTTGCGCAAAGCAACCCGGCCACAGCCGCTACCGCCAACGACACGGCGACCACCGTCGCCATGTCGAACGCTGCGCCGCAAGGCGGCTCATGGGTGCCGCCGTACGGACAAGCCATCGCGCCGAAAACGCGCGCCCAGGTCTACGGCGAACTCGTCCAGGCAGAAAAGGACGGCCAACTCAATTACCTGAACAGCGTCGTGTACGCCCATCCTTAAACGCCTCGCGGAACACGCGTCGTCGCATCTCAAGGGTCGCGCGAGGCGGGCTGCCGGATCGATCTCCAGCCTGCTCGCCCCCATCGGCGGCGTCCCGCGGCGCGGGTCGCCCTCAACTGAACTGTCTTCACTATCGAGGAGTCCATCATGAAGATCGTCATGCTGGCAGCATTCATCAGCCTCGCGGCTAGCACCAGCGCATTCGCCCAGACCGCTACCGGATCGAACAATCCGCAGTCGGCATCGGGTAACAGCAGTTTCACCACCGCGTCGACTTCCGATCAAGCCGGACAGTGGGTCGCGCCCTATGGTCAGCCAGTCGCCGCCAAAAGCCGTACGCAGGTGTACAACAGTCTGGTAAGAGCGGAACGGGACGGTCAGCTCTCGTACCTGGACAGCACGTTGTATGCGCATCATTGAAGCAGAACGCGCAGAATCCGCCTCGCTTAGCGCTCGTACTCGCCTCGCATGCAGACGGGCATGAACGCTAACCGGGGCCTCGTCGTTCAACGCGAGGCCAACTGATAGCCGTAGCGGCTAATCGTCTCCACCCTCGCCCTGAAGCCATGCGTTTCCAGCTTGCGCCGCAGGCGCGACACCACCAGGTTGACGCTGGAGGGATCGACATCCTCCTTGTCCGGCCATGCATAACGGATCAACTGATCTCTCGCCACGGGCGCATTCGCCTGACGCAGCAAACATTCAATCAGCAGATACTCGCGCTTGGTCATCAACACGCGTTTGCCGTCTTCGACGAGATCGCGCGTGAGCGGATCCAGTCTTAGCGAAAGCGCATCGACAGACGGTTGAGCAGAACGCGCTAGCGACGCCCGATGCAACGCCAGCATGCGCTCCTGCATCTCGAGAAACGAATACGGTTGTACGAAACAGGCGTCCGCTCCGGCGCGCAGCACGCGCGCACGATCCTGCGAGGTACCGCTCGCTAGCGCCACGATCACAGCGGGCGCGCGTGGCAACTGGGCCAGTTCGGGTAAAGCGTCGAACAGCGCGGCCATCAGGTTGACGCCCACAGTGGAAATCACGATCGCATCGAATTCTTCATGCGCCGCGAGGTAGAGCGCATAGCGCAGGTTGTCCGCGGCATGCACGCTGTGCGCGCTTTCCCTGAATGCCTTATGTAGGTAAACCGTCTCCGCCTCGGAGGACGAAACCAGCAGGATTCTCATCTAAGCGTATGACCTACTGGAGGTTGTGTGGCCAGCAATCGATTGTGATGATGGTTCCGCGATCTTCGCCACCAATGCGCAGCTCGAAGTCGTGCAGCCGGACGATAGCCGAGACAATGCCCAGTCCAAGACCGGTGCCCGGCACGTGGCGCGTCTGTTCGACGCGATAGAAGCGGTTGAGCACCGCATTGCGCTCGCTCACGGGAATGCCCGGTCCGTTGTCGGCGATCACCAGTTGCGGCCCTGCACGCCCTGCGTACAGTTCGACGCTGACGTCGCCGCCATGCGGGGCAAACTTGATCGCATTGTCGAGCAGGTTGCTGAACGCCTCGAACAGCAAGGCGCGGTCCGCATGAACCGGTTGGCACGCTTCGATGCGCGACACCAGCGTGACGACCTTTTCCTCGGCAAGCGGCTGATACAGGTCACAGAGTTCCTCGACGAGCGTCTGCAGCGAGACCACATCGAAGCCACTACGCCGTTGCAATGCGCCGATTTCCGAAATACGCAGCATCGCGCCGAAGCGCTCGAGAATCGAATCGGCTTCCACCCGGGCATTGGCAAGCAACGCGTTAGCCGGCTCATCGCCACCCGTGCGCACCCGTTCGGCGAGATTCGCCAGTTGCAGGCGCAAGCGTACCAGCGGCGTACGCAGATCGTGCGCAATGCCGTCGCACGCGCCCTTGACTTCGTTCATCAGGCGTTCGACTTCATCGAGCATGTGATTGACGAGGTGGCACAGCATGTCCAGTTCGTCGCGCCCGCCGATCGGCAGGCGTTGCGCGAGATCACCGTTGGCGATGCGCGTGGTAACGCGCCGCATGGCCGTAACACGGCGCATCTGGCGCAGGCTGAGCAGCAGGCCGGTCGCAAGACTGAGGACGAGGCACAGCACGCCGCCGCCGATCAGCGCCTTGGTCAGTTCCTCGCGCACGTGACGCACGTCGGCGAGGCTGCGGCCAATGACCAGCTTGACGCCGTTGTCGCGCGTCTCTCCCATGACCCGCACTGTGGGCATTGAAGGGTTCTGCGCCAGCACCAGCGTGCGACCGGTTGACGAACTATGCGATTCACCCGCCTGGTCGAGCTTAAGCCCCGGCGGCATGGCGACAATGTCTCCTGCGAGACGGTGTCCATCTGGTGCGAACAGGCCGTAGTAGTTCGAGTGCCGGTTCTCGCGTTCGAGCCGGCGGCCGATCACGGGCGCCACCTGATCGTCGCTTTTCGAATCGAAATAGCGCATCTGCCAGCGAATCCCACTGTCGGCCTCGCGCTCCATCGCGGCGCCCACCGAATACTCGAGAAAACCCAACAAGGCCATGAAACACAGCGAAAAAACTGCGGCGTAGGCCGAGAGCCATCTAAAGGTGGTCGTATGCCAGCGCTGGCCCGATCGGTGCGTTGAAGGCGTACTCTGCGTGTCCGAGGAGATCGCCGTTCCCCGTACTTTGCCAAATTCCAGAGCGGACACAGTCATCGGCTCCTCGCTTATTGATTCATTGAGAACGTGAGCCTAATCGGCTTAGTGTCGGCATCATAGCCCTGCATGAATAAATACCAGACCGCACAAACATGAAAAACCGGTCACTTTGATATGGGTTGGATGAAACATCAAGACATGTTCTTTACGGCTAGCCTTCTTAGCTATCTTCAACAGAAATAAAGCGACGACGCTACGGCGAAATAGTCGCTAAAACGCACAACAATTGAAAAAGCACGGGCCGGAATCCGGCCCGTGCTTTCGCTGCTAAAGCTAACGTGCTTTTCTTTTAGAAGCGATGCATCATCGCGATGCGATACACCATCTGATTGCAGCTCGACGACTGGCTCGGCGAACCCAGAATGTTCGCATAGTCGAAGTCCTGGCCGGTCTTGCCATCCGCGTGCTGGTAAGCCCCCTGCACGTACACCGAGGTGCGTGCGCTCAGGTCGTAGTCAAGCATGAGCGACACCTGATTCCAGTTCGGATCCGAGCTGCCCGTCACCGTGGAAACGTGAGCACGGGTGAACGTGTACGCTGCGCCGAGCCAGAAATCATGCGCAAAGAAGTACTGGCCGTTAACTTCGAAATTGTCGAACTTCCACGAGTCTTGCGTCCCAGCCGCCGGTTGCGTAGCGAAATAGGCGTTGTACGTCGGGTTATAGATGTCGACGTGCGAATACGCCAGCGAGACAATCGCCTTGTCGGCGAACTTGTACGATACGCCCGCGTCGATATTCTGCTGCGAGGTTCCCATAAACACCACCGTCGCGCTCGGCGCCGCACCGCCGCCCGTGGAGCCGCCGTTGTTGGTCTTCATATACGCCACAGCCGCGGAAAGCGGACCCATCTGATACTGGACGGCCGCGCTGTACATGCGGTTATCGGCAAAGCCGCCAGCCTCGTTGCTAAAGCCGTACATGGCCTCGCCGGTGAAGCCTGCCACGGTCGGCGAAACGTACTTGACCGAGTTCTGGATGCGGTAGTCCCAGTCCGCGTTGTCGTTGTCGTACGGGTGCGAGCCGAGATCGCCTTCCCAGTTGCCGGCTGCGGTGTAGCCGCTCCACATGTCGATGGTCGGATCGTACTGGCGCCCCATCGTGAACGTGCCGTACTGCGCCGACGACAAGCCAACATAAGCCTGACGGCCGAACAGCAGACCACCTTGACCCATCGTTCCGGTATTGGTGTTAAAGCCGTTTTCCAACTGGAAGATGGCCTTCATGCCGCCACCCAGGTCTTCGCTGCCTTTCAGGCCGAAGCGGCTGCCGGCCGTGTCGCCACTCACCATCTGGTAGCTCCGGTTGCCGCCCGCGTTGGTGGTGAAGTCAAGACCCTCGTCGATAATGCCGTAGAGCGTGACACTGTTCTGAGCATGCGCGACATTGCACAGCGCGACTGCGGACAACAGTCCGGCCAAACACGTTTTCTTCATTTGCCTTGTACCTGATGAGTAAAGTAGAGGGATCTGCCCTTTTCGTCTGTGCACTTCCATGTGCACTTGTGCGCTCTGCGGCGCCGCGCCGCTATGTGTGCGGCGGCAAGATAAAAGTGCAAGCGAAGTTTAAGGAGCCAGCCTCTTTTACGAGAGCGGTACAAACGAAACTCAGTCTTTCAACAAGTGCAAGTACGAAACGCGGACCCGCAAGCGCCTTTAGCGATGCGGTCCCGCGTTTCTGTTTGGAAAAAAATGGCTGGTTTTGCGGCCGGAAAGTGTCGTAATGGAACGACAGCGCCACCGCTCAAAACACTCTGCAGGGGCGCTTGCCGGGTACTGGTGGTATGCGCAGCCTCATGCCGATCGTCAAGGATTGGCCGAGTAGGGAATCTTCGCCATGCTATTCGGTGCAACACAATCCTGCCGGTATTGCGCACGCAGTTTCTTTTCGGCACGCATGATGTCGCTCGGGTAGTCGATATCGTTACTATTGGGTTGATAACCGACCGCCTCCAGTTCCGCGAGTTCGGTCATCAACTGTTTGTGCGTGACCTCGGCTTTCAGCCGTTTGAAGGGATAGTCGTTGCATTGCTGCGGGGTGAGGCCCGATGACGCCCAGCCGGCGGCGCTCGCGGTAAGAAGAACGGTGGCTGCAATTGCCTTTGCGAAAGTCTTCATTTTTGCTCTCCAAGGTTAGAGCCATTAAGCAGGCTTAACGCGAGAAGGAAGTTGTTTTAGTTAACCTGCCAATCAAGGCCCTGCGACTCAACGGTAGGCCGCTTGAGCGAAAAACGCACTTTCGCGAAGATGAAGATTGGTTCACGCATCTGCCTTTACGGCTGCCTACGTGCCTCGAATCAGCCGCCCAACGCTGCTTGCACAACACCCTGCGCCGGCTGCAATTCTGCCTTTCAATATTTGCGTTGCGTAAAGCGAACAGCGTGACCGACAAAGCCGGACGCAGTGCGTAACCTCCTCCCACGATATGTGTCACCTATAACAAGCACAGATCCGGCACACCGGCCCAAAGCAACGGACCCACGTAGCCGGACACGATCGACAACAGCCCCTCGCGGCAACAGCTCGTGTTCAACGACCACGCCCGGTTTCAGGCCGATGATCAAACATCTGCCTATTTCGTTGTACTAATGCTGTATTACTTTTGATTGAGGTGGAGGAGATGATTAAAAAATCCTTGCTCGCGCTGGCGATGTTGACAGCAGGCACCGTCGCGCATGCTCAGAGCAGCGTGACCTTGTACGGGCGCATCGATGCCGGTGTCGAGTATATGAGCGGCGTGCCGAACGCCGGTTACACCGGGTCGACCTCGCGGTGGCGCGCCGAAAGCGGCGACTGGGGCACGAGCCTCTGGGGCTTGAAGGGTGTGGAAGACCTCGGTGGAGGCAACAAGGCACTGTTCCAACTGGAAGGCAGCTTCGACACGATGAACGGCAATGGGCCGCCGGCTGGCGGACTATTCAACCGGTGGGCAACCGTCGGTTTGTCCAACGATCAGTTCGGCACCCTTCTGCTCGGACGTGAACTGTTTATCGCCAATGGTGTGTGGGACTTCGATCCGTTCGGCCAGTCGAACTGGTCGTCGGCCTCGCTGGTGCGCGGGCGCAATTGGCCGTACTCGAGCAACAACGTTTCCTATCAGTCGCCCAAGGTGGCCGGTTTCGACCTGTACGGCCAGTATTCGCTCTCGAATGCGACCAATTGGAACGGCAACGGCACCACCACGCAAGGACGCGAAGACGGGCTTCAGCTCACCTACACTAACGCCTTGTTTCAGTTGCGCGGTATGTATGACGAGATCCGCGATCCATTGAACGGCGCGCTGGACAACCCGTTCACGGCCTCACGCGAATACTTTGCCGGCGCCAATTTATTCCTCGGGCAGTTCAAGCTTCAGGCGGTCTATCAGGCCTCGCGTACCTCGGGTATGACCAATACGCCGGTTGGTTCACCTACCACGACGACCCAGGAATGGGGAGGCGTGACGTGGCAGGCTACGCCGGCCGCCGCACTGATTGCGGCGGTGTATCACGTCAATGCCAACAATGGCGGCGGCAATGCCAACATCTTCACGGTCGGCGGCTCGTATAACCTGACCAAGCGCACGCTACTGGATATTCAGATCGCGACGGCACGCAACAGCAGCACCGCCAACTTTGGTCTTGAAGCCAACAACGAAGGCCCCGGCGGCGGCACCTCGTCCAACTATGACGACAATCCGCTGTACGGCCATAGTCAGACGGGCGTATACGCCGGTATTCAGCACTCCTTCTAATCGCTCAATCTATCCGGGATCGTAGTTGCCTCGAGTTTTCACGCTGCTGTGAGAGGCGCGTCGCGGTGCAATGCCAGGCTTGGCATTGCACCGCTTTTTTGTCACCGTCCGCGAAAAATGTTGCACTGCGACCCCGGCGCACAACGGGGGCCGCCCGACTCGCCCGTGAAATCAACCGTGCCGCCATACGAGACGTTGCTGATGGCGCGCGCCGGCAGGTTGCCGGCTTGACCGGGTTCGGTATACGACATGTCCGTCGCATCTTGCGCGGACTCGTCTGCGTTTTGCTCGAGAATCGCGCGGCCGCGCGGTTGCGTGTTGGTCTGGACATCCTGTCCGTTCGCGAGCGCAGTTGCCAGAAGCAGCCCTACGCCAGCCAACGTCACTGCGAAAAGTGATTTCATCTCGACACTCCTTGCACGCAAGCGCGATGGACCCGCATGGTCCGCTCTTGCGCACTCCCTTCGCGCCACCTAAGTAACGACTCCACTCGCTCATCCTGTTGCCGGAAGGAATCGTGCAGCGCACCAAAAGCATCGTCCGGACCGGCCGCACCCGGCCCCCGGCGCAGAGAATGAGCGTGCTGCACCTCCGTTATAGGTCAAGTTCGCAAGACGTCAACAGTGCGCCCGCGCGGCGTCCGGCGGCGCCGGCGACGGCCGGCCAGCCCGCCGTGGTGGCGCTTGACGGCTGCCCGAAAGCAATATGCCGGCCGCATGCCCGGACACGGCATACGGCCTGCTGAGGTTATATTTCGACATGGCGCGAATTCCCGCTCGCGCCCTTCACCCCATAGCGCCGAACTGCCGGAGAGGTAGATGGAGCAAGCGTATATTCACCTGTTACACCTGCTCGGCGGCCACGCGGGATGGACGCTGGCAGTGGTGTTCCTGGCGGCCTTCCTGGAGTCGGTCGCAGTCATTGGCACGTTCGTTCCGGGCAGCACAGCCATGTTTCTCGCCGGAGCGCTGGTCGGCACCGGCTCGCTGAATCTCGGCTGGCTGTTCGTCTGCGCGCTCGCGGGAGCCGTCGCCGGCGACGGCCTCAGTTATTGGCTAGGCCATCGCTACCGCAGCAGAATCGCCCAGCTTTGGCCGTTCTCCACGCATCCGCAGATTCTCGAGGCCGGGTACCGCTATTTCGCGCAGCATGGCGCGCGCAGCGTCGTGTTTGCCCGCTTCATTGCGCCGTTGCGAGCCATCGTGCCGGTCGTCGCCGGCATGCTCGGCATGAAGCCGGCGCGCTTCTATGCGATGAACGCTTTGTCAGCGCTCTTGTGGGCGCCGGCGCACATTCTTCCGGGCGTGGTGTTCGGCGCGTCGCTACAACTGGCGGGCGCGGTTTCGTTTCGTCTGGTCGCGGTCATCGCGATTCTGGCCGCGCTGGGCTGGCTCAGTTTTCGCGCAATGCGGGTGGTCCTGTCGCGCGCCCAGGCATGGACCATTGAGTCGCGCCGCAAGCTCTTTGCCTGGGCCTGCGGTCACAAGGGACGAACTGCGACCATCCTGCTGCAGGTGCTGGATCCCGAACGGCCGGCAATGGGCATCGTTGCCGCGATCTCGGTGCTGGTGCTGCTATTCGCGGCGATTTTCTTCGGCGTATTTCAGGGCGTCGCCAACGGCGACCCGCTGGTGCAGGTCGACATGTCCGTCTACCGCTTCCTGCAATCGATTCATTCCACCTGGGCCGACGCCGTGATATCGGGCCTCGCGACCTTAGGCAGCGTCCCGACACTGGCCGCTGTCGTCACAACCGTCATCGTCTGGATGGCGTATGAGCGGCGCTGGCTCGCCGTCGCCTACTGGCTCGCCGCCGTCGCCTTCTCGCAGCTGCTGATCTTCGCCATCCAGTTGATCGTGCGACGTGCACCGCCCGGTCACGCGGGCCTCGACGTCTATGCCTTTCCCAGCAATCACGTGGCGGCAAGCGCAATTGTCTATGGCTTTCTGGCGTTTCTGCTGGCGCGGCGGGTCGGCAAGGTACAGGGCATTCTGGTGACAACGATCAGCACCGCGATTGTCGTGGCCGTCGCGTTCGCCGGGCTTTACTTTGGGCGCTTTTCGTTCTCCGACGCCGTTGGCGGCGCGGCGTTCGCGGCCATCTGGGTCGCCGTCGTCGCCTTGACTGCCGTATGGCGCAACCCCAAGACACCCGCGTCGCGCGAGTTCATGCCGTTCGTGATGCTCGTCGTGATCTGCGCCAGCGCCACGCCGCAGATCTTGCTGAACCGGTCCGTCAGCGCGCCGGCGAACGAACCGCGCCCTCCACTGCACGTGGTCACGGAAGCGCAATGGACAGATACGCTATGGAAGACCTTTGCTTGCTACCGCTCCGACATGACCGGCGAACGGCGTGAACCGCTCACGGTGCAATGGGCGGCGAACCGCGAGCAAATCGAAGCTCAGTTGAGCAACCGGGGCTGGATTGAAGGCACCCAACTGTCGGTACGTTCGTTGCTGTATCTGGTCGCGCCCGACCCCATCGCCACCGCCTTGCCGGTTTTACCGAAGCTCGACAATGGCGAGCCATCTGCAATGGTGTTCATGCGCGCTCGCGATGCACGCGACGAACGCGACGTTCTGCGTTTCTGGCCAACCGGCTACGCGATACAACGCGCAAGCGGTGCGCCTGCCGCGCCAATCTGGCTCGGCTCGCTGGTGCACGAGCGGCTGCGGCGCCCCTCGTGGCCATTCAATGTGCTGCGTCCGGACCGGCAAGTCGATCCGCTGATCTCGGTGCAGGGACAAGCGAGCGCATGGCGCGAGCTCGAGGTGTCGAGCATTGCCGGATGCGAGGGCGCTCGCGTCACACTGATCGATTCGAACGTAAAATGAAGCCGTGCTGAGCCTTGGCCACGTGTTGCGAGCATAGACCCAGCACTCCACCAAGGCGGCCGGTAACGCACGTTCGCGAGCCCGTTATAAGCGTGAACAGGCCCTAAGGAGCATCGCAATTGATAGAGTTTCCGCAATCGGAGATTTCGACTTGGGGTGGCGGCGTCGTTTTTCTAAACGTTCTTCTAACCCGACTAGGCGTTCCCATCCCAGCTGTACCCGTTCTGCTGTTCGCCGGCTCCGCGATTGCCAGCGGCGCCCTGTCGTTCTGGTACGTGTTGCCGTTGGCTGTGTTGGGCGCGTTGATCGGCGACGGCATCTGGTTTGCGGCCGGACGCCTGTATGGCCACCGCTTGATTAGCGGCCTCTCGCGGCTTTCGATGTCCGTCGCCCAGCATGTGCGCACCACTCGCTCGTTATTCGAGCGCTTTGGAGCGCCGATTGTATCGGTGTCCAAATTCATTCCGGGTCTGGCGATTGCTACACCGCCCCTGATGGGCACGACGCGGGTCGACCCACGCATATTTATCGCCTGGGATGTGCTGGGCGCAGCAGCATGGGCCACGTTCTGGCTTCTCGGCGGGGCCCTGTTCGAGAAACAGCTCGGCATGTTCGTACTCGCTGTGCGCGCGCACGGCATGACTGTGATCGATCTGGTGCTGGCCGGGTCGCTTCTCTACTTTGTATTTCGCTGCATCCAGCGTTGGCGCTTCCGACGCTGGCTCAAGCAGGTTCAGATAACCCAGGAACAACTCGAGGCGATGCTGCGCACCGAGTCGCCTCCCATCATTCTGGATGCGCGCCCGGAGTCAGCATTGCTGGATGAGACGTATCGGATCCCCGGAGCGCAGCGGCTCGATGCGACTTCGCCGACGGACATCGAAGCGGCTTTGCCGGCCGCACATCGTGTGGTGTATTGCGTATGCCAGGATGATGCGACGGCCATGCGCATTACCCAGCATATGCGCCATCGAGGGTTTACGCGCATTCGCGCACTCAGAGGCGGACTCGATGCCTGGGCACGCCGCGGCTATGCGCTAGAGCCGCAGCCCAACCGGGCGCATGCAGCCACGCTTGCGGCCCGCGTGAAAAGCCTGCGCACCGAGACAGAAGCGGTGACGCTGCGCGGCGTCGCGCCACGCAGCGCAAAGGCGTGATTAGTTAGCCCTGCAGTCAATTTGCATCGTTTTAGCGTGTTTTTTACGCATTTTTTACGCGTTTGGGGGCGCACAGTAGCGGCCCTGGTTGTGGATTGTCATTTTCCTGTGGTAAAAAGCAACGTCGCATCTCGCCGACCTCGGCTAAGCGACACCAACACAACAGTCTTTTTTGGAAAATTCAGGAAAATGGCAACTGGTACAGTGAAGTGGTTTAACGATGCAAAGGGCTTTGGTTTCATTACGCCGGACGGCGGCGGTGAAGACCTGTTCGCGCATTTTTCTGAAGTCCAGGGAAGTGGCTTCAAATCGCTGCAAGAAAACCAGAAGGTCAGCTTCGAAGTGAAGCAAGGCCCGAAGGGTAAGCAAGCGGCAAACATCACGCCGATGTAATAAGCCGGAACTCACGTTCCGCAGCCTCATTGGCCCGCCTTGGCGGGCCAATGTCATTTCAGGGGCAACGAACCGATACCGTCAGGCCGCAGCGCTCGACGCCGCCTTTCCTGCCGCCGTCCTGGCCGCTGAAACTTTCTTCGCAACCGCTCTTTTCGTTACCGCCTTCTTCGTCGCCACTTTCTTCACTGCCGCCTTTTTAGTGGCGGGATGCTTCGTCGTAGCTTTCTTTGCTGTCGCTTTCTTAGCGACAACCGGCTTCGTCGCTTTCTTCACAGCGGTTTTCTTCGCGGACACCTTCTTTGCGGCCGTGGTCGTCTTGCTAGCGCCACTGCCATTCAGCGCAACCGCGGCGCTCTGGTCAATCAGGTAACGGGTCCGGTCTTTCACGTCTTTGATCCAGGCCGGTGGCCGGGCGTGACCGCTCCAGGTTGCGCCGGTTTTAGGATCCCTGTATTTCGGCGGCATCTTGCCTTTGGCGCTCGCGGCATGCTTGGCCACGCCATTGGTAAGACGGCGTCCAGCAACCTTCGCTTCGCGTTTGGCTTTAGCGCGCGCTTCGATGTCGGCAGTGGTTAAACCGTGCTTGATCATCAATTCGCGGATCTGGTCGACGGCCGCTTGCGCCCGTTTGGCAAGCAACGCTTCGGCTTGCGCCTGAAGTTTCTTCATACGTGCTTGAATTTGTTCGAGAGTGGCCATTACCGCCTCCTTATGTGTAGGTAATGGACGCACTATGCCATGAGCGGATGGCGGAACGCTATGGTTTCGCGCGCAAAGACGCATTAGATACCGGGTTTTATCGCCTCTATAGCCGTTGGCTCTGCAAATAAATCGAGTTCGTATGGATTCGACATGTCAATTAGCAGTCCACCACAACGCAAGCGCTCAATGACCGCTGATCAAGCGCTCTGGCGATGACGCCGACGGTTCCTGGTTACGCTCGGTCGACCACACCTCATGCTGCAGCCAATCGCGAAACAGAGCCAGTTGTGGCAAATCGCCCTGCTCAGGACGTGTCACCAGCCAATAAGATTGATGACCGTCGACATGCACGTTTAGCACCTGCACGAGTTCGCCAGTGGCCAGTTCGCGGGCAATCATATGGCGGTCAGCAATCGTAATGCCAAGACCGTCGACGGCGGCACGAATCGCCAGATCCAGCAGATCGAACTCATAGCCGCCACTGGTATCGACGCCCTCGATGCCGGCCGCCTTGAGCCAGTGCTGCCAGGTCAAATAGCGCTGATCGTCGCTCGCCAGCACGTGAAGCAGCGTGAACTGATTCAGGTCGATTTCCGCCTGCCCCGAATGCCGCGCGAGCAGCGCCGGCGAGCAAACGGCCACATGCCGCTCGCTCATCAGCAAGCGGTTGTCGAAGCCCTCCCATTCGCCGTCGCCGAAACGGATCGCACAATCGAGCACGCCCGATTCGGCAAGCTTGTCCTCGACGCGCGTCGACAGGCTCAGTTCGAGTTCCGGATGCTCCTCGCGCAGGCGCCCGAGGCGCGGCATCAGCCAGCGGCTGGTGAAGGTGGGTGGGGCGTTCAGACGCAGACGGTTCAGATGGGTCTTTTCCTGAATGCTGCGCACGGTGAGTTCGATCTTGTCGAACGACTGCTGCAGCGCCTGCAGCAGCAGCCGTCCCGCTGTGGAAAGTTCAAGGTGATGATGCCGGCGCTGCAGCAAGGATTCACCGAGCTGCTCTTCCAGCTGGCGCACTTGCCGGCTGACTGCGCTCTGCGTGACGTTAAGCAGCTCGGCAGCACGCGTAAAGCTGCCGGTGCGGCCAGCTACTTCAAAAGCTTTGAGCGCATTGAGCGCGGGCATTTTTCGTTTCAAGGGCGTCTCTGATCGAATGCGGCAAACCGGACGGTCATTTTACGCGTTCGCGGCCCGTGCCTTTCTTCGCTTGGGCTGCCACAGAATCCTGCAGCGGATCGGCGACTCTCTTAGATCGTACGCAGTCCGCAACGAATCGCAAGGTGGCATGACCGGCGTCCGGAGGTTCGAGCCAATGGTTGCGTATGCATCGATTTTCCCCGCAGCGGCCTAGTGGAAAGCCCCGGCGCATTGCGCGAGAGGTGCGCTTTACTCATATCAATGCCTGACACGAACATACCAGCCGCCATGGAAAACCTTACCGCCACAATCGCATACTAGTCGCCGGCAGTATGCGTTTTGACGATGGCACAGGCCCGCCAGGCAAGGCGCAAGCCTTTCAATCAGATGAAAAGGGCCCGAAAGACATATATTTGTCACGCTTTCGACATGTTGATGAACCAGCATGAAAAGTTGACGCGACCACCTTGGGGAACACGCCATGCCGGAACTTTCGTACCCGCAGACGACCGCCGCCAACGCTCGAAGCCGCAGCATTGGTCTGATCATTTTCGTGCTTGTGATCGGCATAGGGGCGGTATATTGCGCCGTACATCTAGTTAGCGATTTGCAGTCGGTTCAGAGACTCGCCTTTCTCCCCTATCTGTTGCTCGGCTTCGCGTTGTTGATTGCGCTCGGCTTCGAGTTCGTCAACGGCTTTCACGATACGGCGAATGCGGTTGCCACTGTCATCTACACGCATTCGCTAACGCCGAATCTCGCGGTCATCTGGTCCGGCACGTGGAACTTCCTCGGCGTACTGACCTCGACTGGCGCGGTCGCGTTCGGCGTGCTGCAGCTTCTGCCGGTCGAACTGATTCTGCAAGTCGGCAGCAGCGCCGGCTTTGCCATGGTATTCGCCCTGCTGATTGCCGCCATCATCTGGAATCTCGGCACGTGGTACTTCGGCTTGCCGTCCTCGAGTTCGCACACGCTGGTGGGATCGATTATCGGCGTGGGCCTGATGAATCAGTTGATGCATGGCGCCAATGGCACCAGCGGTGTGGACTGGAATCAGGCGCTGGGCGTCGGCAAGTCGCTGCTGTTCTCGCCGATCGTCGGCTTCCTGCTCTCGGGCTTGTTGCTGCTCGTACTGAAAGCCGTCGTGCGCGTGCCAGCCCTGTACGCCGAACCGAAGGGCGCCGAGCCGCCGCCGTTCTGGATCCGCAGCCTGCTGATCCTGACCTGCACGGGGGTCTCGTTCGCGCACGGTTCAAATGACGGCCAGAAGGGCATGGGGCTCATCATGCTGATCCTGATCGGTACAGTGCCGACCGCGTATGCCCTGAACAAGGCCGTTACGCCCACTGAAACGCAAACCTTCGTGGCGGTATCGCAGCAGGCCGCCGCGACGTTCGGCAAATACACCAACGGTGCGCCACCCTCGGCGCATCCGCGCACCGTCGTCGAAGCCTATGTGCGTACCCGCCAGTTGACGCCCGATACGCTGCCGGCGCTCCAGCAACTCACCGATCAGATCGGCCACCAGGTCGGCGAGTCCGGCTCGATGGCAGGCGTGCCGCAGGATATCGTCGATAACGTACGCAACAACATGTATGTGGTCTCCGAGGCCGTTCGCCTGATGGAGAAAGCCAAGCAGCCCGCCTTCGCGCCGGACGACGAGAAGGTAATCGACAACTTCAAGAAGCAGGTCGATCACGCAACCAAGTTCATCCCGACTTGGGTCAAGGTCGCGGTGGCGATCGCCCTGGGACTGGGGACGATGGTCGGCTGGAAGCGCATTGTCGTGACGGTCGGCGAGAAAATCGGCAAGCAGCATCTGACCTACGGACAAGGCGCCTCGGCGGAATTGGTGGCGATGGTGACAATCGGTATGGCTGACGTCTACGGTCTGCCGGTCTCGACCACCCACGTGCTATCGTCGGGCGTGGCCGGCACGATGGCGGCCAATGGCTCAGGTCTGCAATGGAGTACCGTGCGCAGCCTGCTGCTGGCGTGGGTCCTGACGCTGCCTGCGTCAATCGCACTGGCGGCGGGGTTGTACTGGACGTTCCTGCACGTGTTTTGAGGGAAGGGGACAAGACAGGTCAAGGCGCCACCGATGGCGGCGCCGTCCAGCTCCCCGACTCCGGCCGCTGGGTGATACGTTCGACAGGCTCGGCGGCCTGCAGAGACACCAGCCCGCTAATCAGCTCGGCGAAAGGCCTGATGTTCCCGTAGGTGCTGGCTTGCTCAAGCGCGGCGAGATAGGCGCTACGCGACTGCACCGTTACGATGGTCCACGGATATCCACCCGTCGTGAGCATGTAGTTCATCAAGAAGCGGCTAAGACGCCCGTTGCCGTCCATATACGGATGGATGAACACGAAGATGAAGTGCCCGAGCACAGCTCTCACTGCCGGGTGCTCCTCGGCCTCCAGCAAGTCCATCAGTGCAGGCATGCAATCGCGCACCGCCTCCGGCGCCGGTGGCACATGCAGTGCATTGCGGATAAAGACCGGATTGCTGCGATATCCAGCCAAATCTCCGGCTTTGAGAATACCGGCCGTGACGCTCGGTGAGAACAGCGTCACGTACCACTGGAAGAAATCGCTTCTGAAAGCGCTAGCCGGTTTCAATTCATCCGACACGACGCGTCCAATCAGAGCACTCACACGCTTGTGCGTCTCGGCATAGCCCTTGGCTGCCATCGCGTCACGCGCGTTGCGGTCCTCCCGGTTCGTCAACGGACTCCATGCCCCGTTGCGAACTTTCTCGATGAGTTCAGCGCTGACACGATAGCCTTCGATGGACAGCGAGTGATAGGCGTCGGCGATGTAGCGCGCCGCGATATCGGAAAGCAATGCCTCTGCAGGAATAGGCGCGCGCCGAGGGGCGTCTGCAAAGCGCGTGATGACTTCGTCGCGCATGCCGGACCACATTACCTGAATACGTTGTACGTAAGGCGACTCGTTCGCGCGGCCAGCGATTTGCGTCAACAGCCGCTGGAAAGGATTGCTTTCCGTGATGACGTAGCCAGCCGCCTGCATGGTACCGGCCAGTTGCTCCGCATCATCCTGGCGCCCGACGGCTCTAAGCGCGCCGACGAGGCGCCCCGCCACGACGCTGTTGCCGCCCTCGAGCAAGCGTGCGGTTAGGGTACTGATATCGACCCGGCGCATCGCGATTTGCGCGGCCAGTTCGTGTTGAGTAAAGAAGGTAGGACTCGAACGAATCAGCGCCTCGGGGAGCGGCATCAACAGGAGACCGCTCTCGCTCGGTGCACGTCCTGGCACAAGCATGTCTGGACTGACGCGGTAGAGAAAGAGTGAGCATCCGTGCGGCAGCTCTTGCAGTTGGTTGTTCGCCTTGGGCGACTGCAGTTGAAGTTGTTTGCTGATGCTGGTATGCCCACTGTGCTTGAGCAGCGACAGTTCGGCACTCAGTTGCCACTCATTGCCGAAGCGCGAGGTTGCGTAAGCGGCAACGAACGCCTCCATGTTGGAGTACCAGTGTGTGGAATCCCCGTCACCATCCTCGGGATTGTTGGGCAGGTACCACCCTCTGATGACCTGCTTCAGGAAGCCAGCCCTGACAAGACGCTCCTGATGAACACGCGTCAGGGTGGGAAGGACCGAAGTCTGAAAGACCGCGATGTGTTGATCCTGGAGGGCTTTGAGCACCTGAAGGGAGTCGGCGAGTTTTTCGTGAGGGGTTGCCAAGGCAGTCTCCGGCGGTCGCCCGACCGTTACACTAGTTTAGTGCTGTACTATATCACTAGTTTAATGTCTTACCATCTCACTAGTTTAGTGCTTTGTCATTTCACTAGTTTAGTGCTTCGCGATCTCACTAGTTTCCTGCTCCACTCAATAAAAAGCCCGGCAAGTCAATGACTTGCCGGGCTTTTTAACGCTACTCAGGTGGTCCCAACAACCCTCGTTTCCCGCTCCATTCACTGCGTCAATACACTTCCGGCACGATCATATTGGCGGGCACCGGCTGACGGATGTATTCGGTGTTGTACACCCGTTCCGGCAGCGTGATGAGCGGATGCTCGACCTCGTGGTACGGTACCTGGCTCAGCAGATGGTGGATACAGTTCAGCCGCGCGCGCTTCTTGTCGACCGCCTGCACCACCCACCACGGCGCCTCGGGAATATGCGAGCGCTGCAGCATCACTTCCTTCGCATGCGTGTAAGCCTCCCAGCGGCGCCGGCTCTCCAGGTCCATCGGGCTCAACTTCCACTGCTTGAGCGGATCGTGGATACGGGTCTGGAAGCGAATCTCCTGCTCTTCGTCGGTAATCGAGAACCAGTATTTGAGAATCTGCACGCCGCTACGCACGAGCATCTTCTCGAACTCCGGCACTGAGCGGAAAAACTCCTCGTACTCTGCATCCGTGCAGAAATTCATCACACGCTCGACGCCCGCGCGGTTGTACCAGCTACGGTCGAACAGCACCATCTCGCCGCCCGCCGGCAGATGCGTGGCGTAGCGCTGAAAGTACCATTGCGTGCGCTCACGATTGTTAGGCGCCGGCAAGGCCGCCACCCGGCACACGCGCGGATTGAGACGCTGCGTGATGCGCTTGATCGCGCCGCCCTTGCCTGCCGCGTCGCGTCCCTCGAAGATCACCACCAGCCGGTGTCCAGTGGCGACGATCCAGTCCTGCAGCTTGACCAGCTCGCCCTGCAGGCGAAACAGCTCGCGGAAGTACTTCTTGCGCGCCTCGCGATGCTCGGCCGAGAAGCCCGCCTCGCCGTCGCTGATGCGGTCGTCCACTTCCATTTCGAGTTCTTCGTCGTACGCATCGATGAGATCCTCTTCAAAACGACGTTGCCGTTCGGCCATCGATGCCATATCGGCTCTCGGATCCTGTTCTTTCATCGCGACTCTCCTGGAAACTGGAATGGTTAAGCACGCCGCGCAGAGCGCTGCGGCAACCGCCCGATTATCGACGCTTGAGGTGTCACTGTTATTACTTTGGGGCGGTATGGACTCGCGCCTGGGCAAAGCGTGGCAACCTCGCTCATGCCTTTGCGCCGGCTGACGCCCCGCTTAGCGTTCCATGATAGCGAGTTTTGGGTGCCGTCAAATCTGCCGTCGCAACGGCTTCGCAAAGCTCAATTCGTGACCGTCCGGGTCGGTAATGTGGAAATAGCGCTCGCCCCACGGCGCATCCGAAGGGGCGAATTCAGGCTGCAGTCCGGCCGCCAGCGCCTTCCGATAGATGCCGTCCACGTCCGACACGTAAATGATCACACGCCCCCACCCGCGGACTGGGCCGTGGCTGTCGGCAATCAGGTTCAGGAACGACGTACCGAGCGCAAAGGATGTAAACGTTTCCTGCGCACCGCCAAAATTCAGAGGGAAACCGAGCGCCTCATAAAATGGCACGGCCCGGGCCATATCGCGCGTCGCTAACGTCACGGCGCTCAACGATTCGATGCGCGGTTCCTCTGACGGGTCGGTCTTCATCGTGGTCTCCTCGCGTCGTTTGCGCATAGGGGCGCATAGGGTGTCGGCACGGCCAGTTTCTCATACCCGCGGCCATGCCTTGAAAACAGATGGACAGCCCTGCAGTTACGCTCCCACCCGTTCGGAGCTTCGTCATGGGAAGCCGTCCCCGTTTTATCGATGATCTATCGCGCGCCGCGTCCGAGCCTGCCAATCCGCCCGAGCCCGCCACTTCCGCTGCGCCGTTGCAGCCAGCCGCGCCATCCGCACTCAGCGACGACGCCTTGCTCGACGCCTACTCGCGCACCGTGATCGGCGCGCTGGAGCGCGTCCAGCAGGCCGTCGTCTTCATTTCCGTCGAACACCGCACGCCTGCCCATCCCGGCGGGCACGGCACGCGCGGCGGCACCGGCTCGGGCTTCCTGTTCACGCCGGATGGCTACCTGCTGACCAATAGCCATGTCGTCCATGGCGCCGTGCAGATCCAGGTGACCCTCGCGGACGGCAGCAAGTTCGCCGCCGATCTGGTCGGCGACGACCCCGGCAGCGACCTCGCCGTGCTGCGTATCGGCTCAGCCGAGCCGCTGCCGCACGTCGAACTCGGCGAATCCGGGCGGCTGCGGGTCGGTCAGATTGCGATTGCGGTGGGCAACCCGCTCGGCTTGCAGCAGACGGTCACCACCGGCGTGGTGTCCGCTCTCGGCCGCTCGCTGCGCTCGAACTCGGGACGCATGATCTACGACGTGATCCAGACCGATGCGGCCTTGAACCCCGGCAACTCTGGCGGCCCGCTGATCAACTCGGCGGGTCAGGTGATCGGCGTGAATACCGCGATCATTCCCGGCGCTCAGGCCATCTGCTTTGCTACCGCCATCGACACCGCCAAGTGGGTCATCATGCAGATCTTCGCGTATGGCAGGGTACGGCGCGCTTATATCGGCGTGGCGGGTACCACGACGCCGCTGTCGCGACGCGTACAACGCTACTTCGGCCTGAGTTCGACAAGCGGCGTGCGGGTGATGGAGATCGTCAAGGCCAGCCCCGCCGCGCTCGGCGGCCTGCGCACCGACGACACGATCGTCGCCGTCGACGCGCTGCCCGTCGATGGCGTCGACACGCTGCAGCGCGTGCTGGATGCTTCGCGTATCGACCGCCCGGTCAACGTCACGGTGTTGCGCGGTACGCAGCGGCTCGAGTTGCCGCTGACGCCGGTCGAGCAGACAAGCTAAGCTCGTAGCGCAGAAGACCTCAACGGAGAAACGCAAGAAAGAAGCGCAGCAGTGTCACGACGATTTTCTATACTGGGAAAACAACCCTCGGACAGCAACCATCCTGGATGGGATTGCACTTGCATGGGATCGGAGTAAGTGCTCTGCATGGGACAAGAGTAGCGCGCTAACTTCGATCGACAGGAGAACAATGTGACAGGCAGCTATAAGGTGCGAGTCACGCGGGACACCGCCGACTACGACGACTACGGCGTGCCGCGAGTGACACGAACCCCGGCGCGCGTGGAGATTGCCGCATCGCAACGCGAACTGGTGTTTGCCGATCGCGCTGCCTTGCAGCAGTTTATCGACGCCTGCATCCAGGCCCGCGAAGAAGCATTCGGCACAGCATCGGACCCGGCTCTCTCCGATGCGGACAAAGCGGCATGGGGACGGTTCTTCGGACGATTTACCGAACTGTAAGCACACCCCCGCCGCCGCTACATCAAACGCTCACTGAATCACCCGGGTCACACCGCGGCCGCGCGGATCGGCAGCCGGCTCAGGCGTATCGCCGTTGACCTTGATCGCCTGGATGTCGCCGCTGAATTCCTGGCCTTTCAACG
Source organism: Paraburkholderia phenazinium (assembly GCF_900100735.1). Taxonomy (GTDB): domain Bacteria; phylum Pseudomonadota; class Gammaproteobacteria; order Burkholderiales; family Burkholderiaceae; genus Paraburkholderia; species Paraburkholderia phenazinia. The sequence continues at coordinate 111,575 of NZ_FNCJ01000015.1, forward strand.
TGTAGCCCTTCGCTTCGATCTGCTGCGCGAGCTCGCCAGTGATCGGATGGTACGGCTCCCAGAAGATCGTATTCGGCGGCAGCAACTGGTGATGGAAGCGCATAGCGGCCACCGCGTCGGGCAACGGCATATTGAAGTCGTAGACGTTGTTGATTACCTGGAAGATCGAGGTGAAGATGCGCGAGCCGCCTGGCGTGCCGATCACGAGCGCCACCTTGCCGTCCCTGGTGAGGATGGTCGGCGTCATCGACGACAGCGGACGCTTCTTCGGCGCGATCGCATTCGCGTCGCTACCCACCACGCCGAACTGGTTCGCCATGCCCGGCTTGGCCGAGAAGTCGTCCATTTCATCGTTCAGCACGATGCCCGTACCGTCCGCCACCACGCCCGAGCCAAAGTAGCCGTTGATCGTATAGGTGTTCGATACCGCGTTACCCCACTTGTCGATCACCGAGAAATGCGTCGTCTCGGCCTTCTCCGGCATCGAGGTGCCCAGCCCCGGTTGTACGCTCTGCGTGTCCGACGGCTTGGTCGGGTTGACCTCGGCGGCCCGTTTGGCGATATATGAATCGTCGATCAACTGCGCGACCGGCACCTTGTAGAAGTCCGGGTCGCCCAGGTATTGCGCGCGATCGGCAAACACGCGCTTCTCGATTTCCGCGATCAGGTGTACGTACTGCGCCGAGTTGAGCGGCACGTCCTTGAAGTCGGGCGCGAGATCCTCTTTCATCTTCAGCAACTGCACGAGGCCAATGCCGCCCGAGCTCGGCGGCGGTGCGGTAATCACGCGATAGCCGTTCCAGTTCGCCTGGATCGGCTCACGCCAGACCGCCTTGTATTCCTGCAGGTCGCGCTTCGTGATCAAACCGTGTCCGCGCATGGATGCGGCGATCAGATCGGCCGTCTTGCCGTCGTAGAAGTCTTTGGCGCCGTCATTGGCAATGCGCGTTAGCACAGCGGCGAGTTCCGGCTGCTTGAAGTTGGTACCCGCTTTGAGATTGCCGAAGTAGCTGTCGAAGTTGGTCTTGCCTGCAAAGTCTTTGGCCGCATCGTCACGGCGCTGTTGCAGTTGTTCGCTCACCTCGAAGCCGTTAGCCGCGTACTTGATGGCGGGCGCCAGTACCTGCTTCCACTTCAGCTTGCCGAAGCGGCGTTGCGCTTCCCACATGCCTTCGACCGTGCCCGGCACACCCACTGCGCGATAGCCGAACAGGCTCGCGCCCTTGATGACCTCGCCCTTGTCGTCGAGATACATGTTGCGCGTGGCAGCGAGCGGCGCCTTTTCGCGATAGTCGAGAAAGTAAGGCTTGCCGTCGACATACAGGGTCATGAAACCACCACCGCCAATGTTGCCTGCTTCCGGATAAGTCACAGCAAGCGTAAAGGCAATCGCCACGGCCGCATCGACTGCGTTGCCGCCTTCCTTGAAGATCTGCTCGGCGGCGTCGGCGCTGAATTTGTCGGCCACTGCGATGGCCGATGCGCTAAGAACAGCCGGCTGCTGATCCGACGTCTTGGCATAGGCCGGCGCTGTTTCGAGAAAGCCGCTCGATGCGGTAAGGAATGCAGCCACCGCAAATGCGGTAGCGGACAACTTTACTTTAACCAATGACATTCACTGCCCCCATGACCATTCTTTAGCTGAAAGAAAACGTCTACCTTGGGCTTATAGCATGCAACCGCGGGTTTTGCGAAGCTTAGGGGTAGTCCTAACTTACGCCTTTCCTCTCCCGCCCCTGGCAATTTCATCGCCGCTTCCCTGGGGCAAGTGTGCGGTCACCGGAATCGAGCCGAGCGAGAACAGCCCCACTACCAGAAACGCCGGCCAGAAGTCCGACCACACAATCGCCGGATGTCCCTGCAAGTGGTGCGAGATCTGCAGCACAACGCCGCCGATCGTGACCCCAAGCCCCAGCGAAATCTGCTGGATCACGCTCGCCACGCTGGTAGCGCGGCCGATGTCGCGGCTCGGGATATCCGCATAGGCCAGCGTATTCAACGAAGTAAACTGCAGCGACGGGAAGAAGCCGCCGAACAACACCACACACCAGATCGCCCAATGAGACATGCCCGGCGAGAACAAGCCATAAACGGCAATCGCCAGTCCCGCGAGTCCCGCATTGACCATCAACACCTTGCGGAAGCCGAACCGCCCAAGCACGCGCGAAGCAACCGCTTTCATAAAGATCGAACCGAAGGCCGAAGCGCAGGTAATCGAGCCGGACACGAAGGCAGTCATGCCGAGCCCTTCCTGCAGTGCCAGTGGTAGCAGGAACGGCACTGCGCCCAAGCCGATACGAAACAGCGACCCGCCCACCACGCTCGCGTGAAAGCTCGGAATGCGCAGCAGGCGCAAATCGAGCACCGGCAGTTCGACCCGGCTCGCGTAGAACCAGTAGATGAGCAGCAGTGCCGCGCCGAGCAACGACATGCCGATTGACAGCGTGTTCGACACCAGTTCCCCACCGACTAGCGAAAGCCCCAGCATAAACAGCGAAGCGCCCGCCGCCGACAACACGAAGCCGGGCCAGTCGAGACGCCCCGGATGCGCCTCGCGCACATTGGCAATATGTTTGTTCGCCAGCCAGATGCCGAGCACGCCGATCGGGATGTTGATGAAGAAGATCAGGCGCCAGTGCAGGTAGGTGGTGATGAACCCGCCAAGCGGCGGCCCCAGCACCGGCCCAAGCAATGCAGGCACCGTAAGGTAGTTGACCGCGCGAATGAACTCCGACTTGGGCATGGCGCGGAAGATGATGATGCGCCCCACCGGCACCATCAGCGCACCGCCCAGACCCTGGACGAAGCGTGCGAACACAAAGGTGCCGAGCGAGGTGGAGGCCGCGCACATCAGCGAACCGGTCATGAAGATGCCGATTGCGGTGCGAAACACCGTGCGTGAGCCGAAGCGGTCGGCCACCCAGCCGCAGATGGGAATGAATACACCGAGGCCGATCACATAACTCGTGATGGCAAGCTTAAGGGTGATAGGACTCTGCCCGAGGTCTCGCGCCAGAACAGGCAGCGAGGTCACGATGACCGTGCCGTCCACGTTTTCCATGAACATCGCACACGCGACGATCAGCGGAACGATGAATGCACCCAGATTAAGAGGCATTGGCAGGACGACGGGGGGCAAAGCCGTCGGCGTAAAGCCGCAATTATCGCATCGCCTCGGCAACAGATGTTGTCAAGAAACGTGATTTAAGCAGCACGGCGTGCTGCGCACGATGGTTGAGGACACAACGAAAGTGACCAGCCAGAAACGACTGTGCCGGCATTAGCCGGCACAGTCTCATAGCAAACCAGAACGGCAAGCGCAGCTTAACGCGGCACGGTCACCAGCGGCTGCAACTGCGGCAGGATCTCGGCGCGAGCCCGCACGACATCGTTCGGGAAGTCAATCTCGATCCACGGCGCACCCGTCACGTCGGCGGTATCGAACACCTGGCTGCGTTCCAGCAGCAGGTCGCGCACCGCCTCTTCGTGCGGCATATTCGCGCGGCCGCTGTCGATGTAGCCCGCGACGATCTGCGCGAAGCGTCGTGCGGTTTCCTCCCGGAAACGGAAGAAACCAACCGACTCGCCAATCGTGTCGTAGTCGAGGTTCACGGCGAGCTGCTTGCGCAGTTCGACCGGCACGCCGTCCTTCAGGCACAGCTTGACCGGCTCGTCACCCGCTTCGAAATCGCGGTCGATCAGCAGCCGGTTGACGGTCTCGCCCGCCACCAGGGCATTCAGGATGCGCTCGTCATACAGCACGTCGGCGTCCATCAGCAGCACGTCGCCACCGCGCGTCAGCGGCTCGGCCACCGTGTGCACGGTCAGCACGCTGCCCAGGTCGAAACGCGGGTTGATCACGGTCTGGACCGGATGCGGCCAGTTGATGCGCTTCAGTTCCGCCTCGACCAGTTCCGGCTGGAAACCGAGCGCCAGCACGACGTCGGTGACGCCTGCGGTTTCGAGCATCTGCAGATGCCGCTCGAGCAGGCTCACGCCGTCGAACTGCAGCAGGCATTTCGGAAACTGTTCCCCCGGCGGGAGCTGGAGACGCAGGCCAAGGCCCGCAGCGAGAATAATGGCACGCATGCGTGGTCCCTTTCTAAAAAGTAGCGTTAATCGACAGCCGGCACACGCGTCGCGCGCCGACGCTGCCAGTTTCTTTCACTGAAATGCAGATACAACAGGCCCGGCAGGCCCAGCAGGATCTCGCGGGCGCGCTTGGCAAGCGACAATGCCAGCGCAGCGTCTGGCGGCAGGCCGACCAGCGGCGCAAGCAGCAGGTAGCCGCCCTCCTGCACGCCGAGCGAACCGGGAATCGCAAAAGCCGCGCCTCGAATCGCCTGACCGATGCTTTCGAGCAGCAGCGCATCGACCCAATCGACCGGATGACCGAGGAAGCGCAGCGCGAGCCACACCTCTACCGTGCCGACGATCCAGCCCACCAGGCTCAGCGCAAAGTTCGCCAGCACCCGCAAGCGGTTGCGATAAAGCTCCTGCACGGCGCCGTCGACGGCGTCGGCACGCATGGTCAACGCCGACCAGTCGCGCTTGCCGAACACCTTCGAGACCACCCGCAGAAGCCGCCCGAACAGGCCGTGCCGCTGGGCGAAGAAAAACAGGCCGATCAGCCCGGCAAGCACGCCGGTAGCGATAAGAGTGGCCGTACGCAGGTCGTGCAGCGCACCTTGCGCCGCATAGGCGCCGAACAGCAGCAAGCCGAGCAGGGCAAAGACAATTTGCGCGAGCGCCTGCAGCGTGGTGCTGACGGTGATCGTTGCCGCGGCGTCGCGCATGCGCATGCCGTGCTGCGACAGTTGCCGCACGACCACCACCGGTCCGCCGATCTGGCCGGCCGGCAGCAGGCTATTGACCGACTCACCAGACCAGCGCGCCAGCAACGCGTTATGCAGGGCAATATTGTCGCGGCGCCGGTCGATCAGCACGACGATGGCGGCCGAGTCCAGCACCAGCGGCACCAGATGGAAGGCCGCCACCAGCGCGAGTCCCCAGCCGGCGGCCATGAGCGTCGAGGTGACCGAGCCGAGTCCCTGCCAGGCGAGCAGGCCGACGAACAGCGCGACGCCGATCGACAGCAGGATCATGGCGGCGCGAGTCATGACCCCGCCCCTTTGCGTTTGGTCATCTGACGGAACACCTGGCGAAAACCAAAATAGGCGATCGCGTCTTTCATGTTGGAGATGAAACGCCGCCACGGGCGCATATTCGGATCGGTGACGTATTCGAACGTCAGCGACACACGGAACTCGTTGGCGCCGGCCGGTGTGACGCGGTGGCGCAGCTTGTCACCGTCGAAGAACACCAGGCCGCCCGGGGGGATCTGCACGGAGCCGGGCACATCGGGCACGTCTGGGTTGCGAGTATGCAGTTCGTAGTCGAGCCGGCAGGACGAGTCGTCGATCACGCCCAGCAGCAGCGTATAGCGGCGGCCGTCGTAGTACGAGGTGTCGTAGTGCCAGCCGATATGGTCGCCGGGCCGGGTGTAGTAATACAGCGCATAAGCATGCGGATCGTCCGCCGGCGAGACCATCAGCTTGTCGCCGCTCAACTGCTCCAGCCAGCCGATCAGTTCCTTCGAGCGATACAGCTCGGCGATGAACGGCGCCAGACGGTCGATCGTATGACGGCTCACACTGCCGCCCTGCTTGTGGCCAGGCAGGTAATTGCGGTTGACCTCGTCGAGCAGCGCGCGGGCGCTATGCACCAGTTGTTCGGTGACCTCGGGGGCGAGGAAGTCTTCCATATAGAGGAAGGCGCCCTGGTCGGCGAAGTCCTGGCGCAGGCGCGGCGTGTCGAACTGACGCGTGCGGCTGGCGACCGCGCCATCCGCCTCGGGGGCGGCCGGCGCCGGTGCGGCGGGTGCGCGGTCGAAAGAGGCTTGGCTGAGCACGTCTTCTTCGGCCTGGGTACTCATGGACTAACCTGCATTTGACGGGTTTCGCTTGCCGGACGCGCGGCGCGGCGCACCGCGCGGCGATAGTCCACGATCACCCAGATGGCGAAGAGCGGCGCGCCGATCGAGGCGGCCACCACAAACGGTGTAACAACGCTGGTCAAAGTGACGAGCGGCAGCAGATAGAGTACATCCTCTGTCTCGAAACCGGCCACGGACGCCTGTTTGGTGCCCGCTTTGCCTTCCATGTCTTCAATGCGCATACGCAGGAAGAAAATTACCGCGACTGCCACGCCGGCAAGACTGCCGAGAAACACGCCCGGCACAACCCGGCCGGCTTCATGCACCGTGCCTATGCCGAGGCCCATGCCGACGAACAGGAGGATCGTCACCAGTGCGTCGCAGGCCAGATCGTAAAAATGACCGATCCGGCTCGACTTGCCGCTGATGCGCGCGAGTTCGCCATCCGTATGGTCGACAAAATTCGACAAGACGATCAGCAGCGCGCCTGCGTTAGTCCAGGCGAACCCGCCGCGCGCCAGGCCCAGCGCGCCTGCGACGCCGATCAACAGACGCAGCGTGGTGAGGTGATTGGGCGTGACGAATGTGTTCACAAGCGGCGTGACGAGCCGGCGGGCGAGCCTCGCGTCCCACGTTTTCGGGACCGGAACGTTTTTTAAGGATAATGGTCGAGAATTCATAACCCGGAAATATATACGGTTACGAGAAACCTTGCAGTTTCCAATCGAAATTTCCGGCTAGCCGAAGCAAACTCTTGACAGAGGCCACTTGAAGCAAGAATCCTCGAAGGTTGGTAAAGTGCGAATCCTGTTACGCCTGTAACGCCGCGTAATCCCGATGGACAACCCGGCGTGGCGGCTTTTCCCGTGCTGCCCCGCTGCGCACCTGCCATTGTGTATACGCGACTCAGAAGCTTATGAAGCACGTTTTTTCTTCCGCACTCCTCGCCCTGGCGGCCGCCGCGCTGCCGCTTGCGTGTCACGCCACCGCGCTCGACGCGCCGCTGGCCTGCGACGAATCGGGTCATCAGTTCATTGCGGACCTCGCCCAGCAGCAACTGATCGATCCGACCCCGATGCGCGTGGAAAGCAACTCGATCAATGCATTCCGCCCCGCCAAGGGTGCCGATCTGAGCGCCTTCGGTTTTCATGTGTTTGCGGTGGTCGGCTTCGAGAAGGACGATCCGATGTTCAAGACCGGCGACGGTGAACCGCTCGCCAATTCAGCTTACGGCGCCGTGGTGTTCGGTAGCGACACCAGTGTGCAGAATGCAGTGACGCAGGCTGGCAGCACGGCCATCGTGCATCACGTCGGACCGCATATCACGGCGATTTTCTGCAAGCGCAATTGAGGCGCGTGGACGCGCCGCGGCAGAGCCTTCCGTTTCAGTATTAGCCTGGACGGCGAAAGCCGTTTTCCACCCAAGCGGCGGCGTTCACCTTACCCAGCTTGAAGTTGGGCGCTACTTTCACCTGCGCGAGCTGCTCGCCGAAGGCGTCGAACGCGCTCAGCAGCGCGTAAGGATCGTCCTCGCTCGGCACGATGTCCAGCGTGATCTCCAGTTCACCGTCGCCGGAAGGCGAATCCACGGTCACACGCTTGTGCAGCATGGCGTGCAGTTGCTGTTCGTGACGGCGCAATACCTCCGACGCGGTCTTCACCAGCGTATTGAAAGCCCCGGTATCGAGCGGCTTCGGATTCTTCTTGTCACGCCCCATCGTCCAAGGACCGACCAGCGCCGGCTCCGGCTCCCCGTCCTTGATCATCTCCACCGCCCAGCCGTCGTCGTCTTCATTCTTGATGACGCGCGCCGTCCAGCCGTCGTCGCGCCACAAACGCGCCTCGTGCAGGGTCTCGGGCACTTCGGGAAGGTCTTCCGTCGCGGAATCGGCAGCGGTGTCGGGCGAAGGAAGGGGCGTATCGGTCATTGCAGGGTCGCTCAGGTTCGGAACAGATTCATCAGCACAAGGGCTGGATTCTACCCGTCCGCGCTGGCCCCAGGGACGGCCTACGCCAAACAGCCAGGGCTGCCGATTATTTCTGTTTGTAGAAAAATATTTTTCTGGATTACTTGGAACTTATAATCGAATCTAATACAGAATAAAAAAACGCGGCCCGAGGGCCGCGTATAAACAGATGAAAAAGACACCCTTGGTCAAGGGGTGAACCGAATTGTAAAGCGAGTAACCCGAGGTAATCACCGCAATAACTGGAATAGTGTCTTCCAGGAAACTGAATAATCGAAATCTTATCGTTGCGGCCCTTTTAATTAATCGGCTCAGCCGCCAGGGCCGGGCGTCGCGCGTGTGCAACAACCAAAACGGTTGACACACCGCTCCATCTCTAAATTCAAATCCAAAATCGCTTTATTTACTTGCACTTACGGAAATCAAATCCAGCATTCCTGATTCAGGAAAGCATTGTTGCGCGAGATAGGGTTAATCAATTTATCAGAGGGAATACACTTCGCTGCGAATCCTCAGGCGGCCGGCGGTATCGGCATTAAGCCCTGCAAGGCGATTCTCTACGGACTGACTCGGAGTTAAAGAAGCATGAAAAAAACCCTCATCGTCGCGGGCATCATGGGCGCGTTCGCCATCAACGCTCACGCACAAAGCAGCGTCACGTTGTACGGCACGCTGGACGCTGGTCTGGTCTATACGAACAACCAGGGTGGCCACAACAACTGGCAACAAGGTAGCGGCACGGTCTCGGATACGTACTTCGGCCTGCGCGGCAGCGAAGACCTCGGCGGCGGCCTGCATGCCATCTTCACGTTGGAAAGCGGCTTCAACCTGAACAACGGCAAGTTCGCTGAAAGCAACACGATGTTCAACCGTCAGGCTTTCGTCGGCCTGCAAAGCGACCAGTACGGCACGCTGACCCTCGGCCGTCAATATGACTCCGTGGTCGACTATCTCGGCCCGCTGTCGGAAGCAGGTTCGGGCTACGGCAACAACCTGGCCGCTCACCCGTTCGACAACGACAATCTGGACAACTCGTTCTCGATCAAGAACGCCGTCAAGTACCAGAGCGCCAACTACGCGGGTCTGCGCTTCGGCGGCCTGTACGGCTTCAGCAATGACGCTGGCCAGTTCGCCAACAACCGTGCATGGAGCGCCGGCGCTTCGTACAACAACGGTCCGCTGAATGTTGCTGCTGCTTACCTGCAACTGAACAATTCGCTGGGCAGCTCGAACTCGGGCGGCGCAGTCTCGGCAGGCGACGGCAACAATGCCAACCTGACGGCGGCACTGCAACGCACCTATGGCGTGGGCGCGAACTACTCGTACGGTCCGGCTACGGTCGGCTTGCTGTGGACTCACACGCAAGACAACAACCTGATCGCCGGCGGCCAGAACGGCGTGGGCTTTACGGTGCCGACGGGTACGAACCTGCACCTCGACAACTATGAAGTCAACGGCAAGTACGCACTGACTCCGGCGCTGAGCCTGAACGCAGCGTACACGTTCACGGACGGCAAGGTCACGGGCGGCACGACTTCGGGCGATCCGAAGTGGCATACGGTTTCGCTGCAAGCTGACTACTCCCTCAGCAAGCGCACCGACGTCTACGTGGAAGGCGTGTACCAGCACGCGTCGGGCCAACTCGGCGATGGCAGCGCGAACGTCGCGATGATCAACACGCTGTCGCCGTCGTCGACCGGCAACCAGGTGGCAGCGACCGTCGGTCTGCGTCACCGCTTCTAATGAAGCTGCAGGCCGGATCGACCGATCCGGTCTGTTGAAAAACGCGCGCGTGACACAATCACGCGCGCGTTTTTTTATGCATCGAAGCGATGCGCAAACATCGAATCTTCATGCACGCGCAGGTATACTGGGTCAAGCCGTCTTCCATGCGGCGAGCTTCATCTGAAGTACTCGTCGCGGTCGACCGGCGGCTTCGTCGCGGAGCACCCTGTTCCGCCCGTGCCCCTGTTCCCGCGTCCGATCGGGAACACCGACGATCCGATCATGAAAAAACTTCTCTTGCTCGCACCCGTTGCTCTCGCGCTGGCTGCCTGTGGTTCATCAGGCCCCACGCAAGACGCCTCGCAACCAATGGTGTTCGTCACCTCGGCGCGAACCACCGCTGATATTACCGAGTGCCTCGAAAGCCGTCTGTCGCGCGTACGGGCGTCGTCCGTGGGCGGCGCGACCGAACTGGCGGTCGGCTCGGATTCCAATACCGCTTACTTTGTGACGCTGACACCGGTCAACTCCGGCTCGCAGATCAAGGTGATGCGGCCCGCGAACGCACCGGACGATCCACCGGAACCGGAAATGCGCTTCGATATCGCGCGCTGCGCGACGTAGGCGCGAGGCGTTGGGTCTGAGCGTTTCATCTGAGTGTTGAGCATCAAGCGCGTCGCTTGATGATTGAATCTCCAGCGCCGCGCATGTTTCGACACGCGCGGCGCTGTCTTTTTGCGCGGGCATCTGCGAACATAACCGCCCTTTGTATTCCTTTCGGCGGCGCGTGTGGCGCCGTGCGTTCCTCTCGATGGCATCAAACAAAGCACATCACGCTACCGGCTTCGCAGCCGGCGTCATCGCCGCAGCTATCGTTGCGCGCTGCAACGCAGGCGGTCCTTTTCATCTATGGGTGTTGCTGAGTTTCGTCGCTGCGGTGGCGGGCGGTACAGCTCCGGACTGGATGGAGGTGGCGTGGTGGTCGCGCAAGCGGCGCCTTTGGATCACGCATCGCACAGTCACGCATTGGGGTATTGGGTGGATCGTGCTGCTGGTCTCTTCTTATCGATGGCTTGGGCATCATCATCCGCTCGCTGCGCTCGCGTTTGGGTTCGCTTGCGGCGGGTTGATGCATCTGCTCGCGGACTGGCCTAATCCGCTAGGCGTGCCGTGGATCGTCGGACGTCACTCGCTTAACTGGTGGAATAGCGGCCACTGCGATTTGCTCGTGGTGGGGGCTTCGTGGATCGCGGCGTGGTTTGTGGCCGGCCATGTGTGGCTGCATGGCGTGCATGGGTTTGCGCTGCTGCAGCACTTGCGGGTGGGGTAGGTGGGGTATCAACGGAGAATGATCCCCGCTCCGTTGATCAATCGCCTTGGCCTCAACGGAGCGAACTCGTGTGTACTCTTTGCTGATGTGGGCGATCCATCAGGCCGGCGCGCTTAGCGCCGCCGGCCATTGACTACGGCTCAATCCGGAAGCCATTCGGAGCTGTGATGAAGAATGGGTAAAAACGCCTTGCACATTCCATGATATCTGGTGGACCATAGAACACCCCGACATCCCACGACCTGTCACCAAAAGCAATCCAGTCACCATCAACTGGCAAGAGCACATAGTGTTCATGATTCACTCCAAGCGCATCGGCTGGACTGTCGCCGGGATCCTGCATCATGAAGTGGAAAAACTCCTCATCGGTGTTTTCTCTGCCGTGAACGAAGCCCGGATATTTGCCAAAGTGATGGTGAAAGTAATTCAACGGATCTGGCTTCAGAATCAATGTCGCGAAGTCGCTCCTGCCCTCGAACGCCAGCAGCGTCTGTATAAGGTCGAAGAATTTTTGCGTCGCGATATCGATTGGATCGAAGTAGAGCAACTCATCGCGCGGCTTGCTCGCAAGCAACTGAACGCCCGCATTCGCGCGATTCCGTAGAGCCGTGAACGACGCTAGATCGCGGATGTAATCTAGTTGGGTCATTGCGTACCACCTTGAGGTTTATCCAATCGAATTTTAACCGTGGCCTTGTCTGCACCATTGGGAAAATACTCGGCCGTAGGACCACCGGACCTCGACTCGTCTCGCACTGTGTACTTGAGATCGCCCTTTCTGAAAATATCGGTTTTGCCGTCCTTGCTTAGCGTCTGCGCCCAACCCTCATTGCGCATATTTGCCTCGAACTCAACTTTCGTTACGTCCGTCTCGACATTGCGGACGCTAAATCCTTCTGTTGCATCTCTCCATTCCGAAGTGACCCGCCCCGGCGGAATCCCGTCCACCTCCGTCTCCGCGGCGGGCTTGCACATCTCCTTGATGCGCTCCCAGTTTTCCGCGACCTTCCTTGCACCCTGACCGATGCCGTATCTGACTACCGGGTTCTGCAAAAGCCGGTAGACAATCACGATACCGCGTACAGTTCCGTCAATCAGTCCCGCCGAAAAGTGACAGCCGCTGCATACGGTCGACGTGCCCAGCAAGTTATCGCCCAGCAAGCGGCTCGCGCCCTGGAGGTTGGCGGGCGGCCCGACTGGAGAGTCACCGTAGTTGTAGTTATCGATCCACTGATTGGTCTCGTCGCTGCTGATCGGAATATCCGAGCCGTCGTTCAGGTCGAGAATGCTGCCGTTATTCGCAACCGTGGCGTTACGCGACACAACCTGGCCGTCGGGTGAATAGCCGAACCTGACCTTGAAAACGCGTCGCACACCACCGTTCGCCGGACTCGCATATTCATTGAACTTGAAGAGATCAATTCGTCCGCGCCGGTCGTAGCGCAAGCTGAAATCACCCGTCGGGTTATAACCCTGCAGCGCGCGATGGGCGGCATCCCGCGTGATCATCTCCGTGGCTTTCTGAGGCGTTCCTAGTGCGATGATCGCAAAGGCGTTACCCGTTGAATCGCGTGTGACCATCCACTGGCCAGCGACCTTCCCATCGGCCATCTGTTGAACGAACGAGAGCCTGTTCGTTGCGTCATAGGTCATCCCATACGCGATCGTGACCCCATCCGCCTTTCCGGCTTCGAATGCGCTGGCGCCAGTTAGATCAGTAGTCGGTGTCTCGCTCACCCCGGTCGTGTTGCCGCTCGCGTCATACACGAAAGCCTGAATCAAGTTCGGCGACGCAATCATCGAAGGACGCAAACTCGTCCCATCGGCGTAACGGATCGTGGATATCGACGTACCCGTCGCGCTTTTCACGGTCGCCCGAACTGGCCGGCTCGCATCGTCGTAGCTGTACTCAGAAGTGCCGCCGCTTGCGTCAGCGTCCTTCTGCAGATTTCCCGACGCATCCCACGCAGAGCTGCTATTGCCCGCCGCAGAGGTGGTCCCGGTAGGCCGAAGCATCCCGCCAACCGACGACAAATTCAGCGTAGTGGCGCCTTTTCGACCGGTAATGACGGTCGAGCCGGTGTTATAGGCCAACTGAACATTTTGCGTGACATTCGGATGACTGACTCCCACCGCGCGTTCTTGGGCATCGTAGCTCCACGTCGCAATGCGGTTATCCGCCTCATCGATCTCGCCCGTCAGAGCATTCTTGAAACGCGCGTCGTCGTAGACATAGCGGTGTACATAACCATCGGGCCAGGTAACAGAAACAAGATTGCCATTCGCGTCATATCCGTACTGCGTCATGCGACCCAGGGGGTCGCTCAGGCGCGCCGGGCGGTTCTTATCGTCATAGTCGAGGCGAAGCGTGATGTCGTAGTTCGCGTCCGTACCCACTGCGTGCTGCGTGATTGTGGCCAGCAGTCCTGAGCTACCATAGGTTAATGTTCGGACAAATCCTGTCTTCGTCACCTCAGAAAGCAGCACGCCTTGGGCCGAATACGATTCGACGGTATCGGTCTTGAGATCGGTCAGCGTCCATCCGGAGCCGCTCTGTGCCAGTGCAAGGCCGGTAAAGCCAGCTGTACGCCAAATGCCGGCTGACCAGTTGAACGTGACAGGCTCACCGTTCTCGCGAAACGCAAGTACTTTGGACGAGCTACCGCTGTTGGCATTCGCGAGTCCCAGGTTGCGCTGCCAGCTATGGAACCAGACTGGTCCCATCGCCGTAGCGGAATTGCCTAGTGACCTGGATCGGTAGGTCCGGGTGAACAGCATCGGAATGTCGTCGCCGCTGACAAAGTCCGCTTCAGTCAGGGTGACAGCGCCATTGCCCGGATAGACCGGGTCGGCGACAGGACAGCTCGATTCGGGCTCTTCCGTAGTTGGTGTCGCGCACCACGCGTCGATCAGGGACCACGTGTTGATGCACGCGTAGTTCGCCATACTGCCCGGCACGCGCCCCTAAACGCCCCACCGGCAGGTCGGCGAACCTGGCACTGCGCCGGTCGCCGCATAGAGTGCGTTGCAGTCGGCCGCGTTGGCTCCAAACGCGAGCATCAGCAGCATGAATGCCGCGAGGAGGCGCTCCACCATGCCTGCTGAACTCTCTGTAACTCGGTTGTTTTTCATAGCCCTCCTTATTGGTTTTACTTGTTTGAAGTCCAAGCACCCTATAAGGAGCCTTCCATTCCAGCTATACGATAATTCTTAAAATTACAGATTCCATTCGTCTCGACAAAAGATGCTTTCGATGCAGTCGCCAAGGTTCGTAGGAAAGTATGAATAGACCTACCAGACACTCAGACCCGCGGGTGACGATAACCAGAAGATCGGCTATCCGTGTCAGATTCTCTGCCGACAACCTTTTGCAACCCACTCCCTCTGTGGGGCGTATTGGCATGCACACAATGCTCATTGCATGTCGCTGCTGATTCAGGCTTAAAACAAGGAGTATGTCAAACGGCTCGCCTAGCAACGTTGATAGGTGTCGTCATGCAGGGACTTGGGCTAGATTACAAACGCAGCAGAATCGCCCAGGCCCATGCGACACACTGATCTATGGCGCATCGGAGAACTCGGACGATCTATCGAATTCTCTGCAAATACCTTCACGACGAAGCGAAGATAAACCCATAGGGACCGCCATATTCGGCTGCCGGTTCGCGAATGAGCTTTGCGCCACGTGGATCGTGCATGCACGCGCCGTCGGAAAAGGTCGTTGGTAATAGTTGACGAACGCAAGGAACACTATGGAATTGGGTAAGGTTTCAGTTTACGAATCTCACTACAACCCCGAAAGGCTCTACGCCATCCCTCGTAAAGCCCAGAGAGATGAATTGGGTCTGACAGAGAATCTCCCTTTCGTCGGGCATGATTTATGGAACCATTACGAAGTATCGTGGCTCGATGCGCGAGGCAAACCGCATGTAGCGACTGCACAGATTGTGTATCCGTGCGATTCGGAGTTCATCATCGAATCGAAATCGATGAAACTCTATTTCAACAGCTTGAATAATTCGCGTTTTGCAAACACGGATTTGCTGCAGAAGACCATCGAAGACGATTTGTCGTCAAGACTGAGGGCAAACGCGTCGGTTTCCATTCAACCCCTTCAAAGTCATGCGCATCGCATTATTTCACCCCTCGAAGGCATTTGCGTTGATGAAAACGAGATTGATGTCGAAGGGTTTGCTCTGAATCCGGACTATCTCGAAGTCGAGACTGATTCCGCGGTGGAAGAAACGCTTTACTCGAATCTACTAAAATCGAATTGCCTGGTTACCGGCCAACCTGACTGGGGAAGCGTCTGGGTCAAATACAAAGGCAACAAGATCTCCAGGGAAGGTCTGCTTCGTTACGTCATTTCGTTTCGCGAACACCATGAATTCCACGAACACTGCGTAGAAAGGATATTCATCGATATTATGCGACGCTGCAGCCCTACGAGTTTGACAGTGGGTGCAAGGTACACGCGGCGTGGCGGCCTTGATATCAATCCGGTCCGTTCCACAAAGAGCCCGGAAATTACCAACCCTCGACTGATTCGCCAATGAATACGACAAGCACACATGAGATAGTGGGTGTTATCGAGCCCGGAGAGGTTGAGCAACTGACCTTGCGCGTCAAGGTCATCGGATCCGGTGTCTCCTTTGTGACGCGACCGAAAGATCTCTATACAAAAGAGTGGCTGCCTTGCTTTTCTGCTGAGGACGTTGCATATATTGCGTTCTTGAACGCCGCCTCATACGGAGACGGGAACGTTTCGATCAAGCACTTCCCAAGGAAGAAACACCGGCTGACGGAGTCGGTGGTGCTTATCACTATCCTGTTCGTTTGCTTCCTCATGATGTCCAACATGACTGCGTTCCGGATATCTGAGGTGACATTGCCGTGGCGAATTCTGGGTCAGGTAGCAACCATCCAGTTTCCTGCGGCCCTGATATTGTTTCCCGCGACCTTTGCTTTCAGCACGATCCTGACCGAAGTCTACGGATTTCATGTGAGCCGCCTGGTAATCTGGGGCGGGCTTGCCGCAAACTCGTTGCTTGTGCTCGGGGTCTGGCTGGTTTCACTCTTGCCAACGTCCCCTGTTTGGGCCGCTCATACGGGAATCAGCGTCAAGGCGTACGAGGGGCTTTTTTCCGGGTATGTCCGGACATTCTTTGCTTCGTCAATTGCCTATTTTTTTAGTGAATTCCTAAACTCCACCCTGCTGGCAAAATTAAAGGTATCAAATCACGGAAAACGACTTTCCCACAGAATTCTCAAAAGCACGGGACTGGCTGTAAGCCTTGATAGCACACTTTTTTGCTCAATCCTGTTTTGGGGAGTGCTCAGCGGCAAGGAGATTCTCGCAATTATTGCAGTGCAAATCGCAGTTAAATTCACGTATGAACTTGCCCTGCTACCATTTGTGATAAAGGTTTCCAGCCACCTGAAGAAGCGAGACCAGATCGATTACTACGATGTAAATACTATCTTTAATCCGTTTTCGCTCGCCGAATAGCGAGCAATTACTCCACCATCCGGGCTTCAGTCACGACACCGATGATTACATCGCCTGGTGAGTGAGGCACCGGTGGGATGGAAGGTGAATCATCAAGCTTCTTGAAGAGTAAAGTTGAACCATCCTTGATCAAGCGTCGTACAGCAGGATCCCCACCAGCGAAAGAGACGATTGCAACCTGGAAATCGCGGTAAAAACTGGATGGTTGAACAATAATAATTGAACCGTTTCGATACCGGGGTGCCATCGAAGGGGTTGTTTTTACTGCGAAACTTCCCTCTGCAGCTGGCTCGGAAGTGCTAATTCGCTCCCTCGGAATAGAGTCGTCAATACCAAACTTCGTGAAATGAATGATTTCATTCCAATCGAGAAGCGGGATGGTATTGAGATCGGCACTGCCAACAAGGTAATCGACCGTCGTGCCCAGAACACGGGCAATAGCCGCCACCGTACTAATCCGCGGATCTTTTGTCTCGCCGGATAAAATGCGGCTGACAGTGCCTTGCGGAACGCCTATCTGGCGTGCAAGTTCCGCATCTGATATTTCGAGCTGGCGCATAAGTGCGCATATGCGATCGATAAGAATAAAAGACTCGGATTTCATAACCTGGATTAAGTGCTAGAGCCTTGCGATCGAAGCGATTCGCATATCTGGGCAGACACCAAGACATACCACCTCGTCGCCCAATTCTTCAATTGTATCTGTTACAGCTATCTTTCAAGCCCATTGTTTGAACAAACAACACTTGCATATTTGCAAGTGTTGGGCGACACTCCCGCTGTGCCTAACGGAGTTGATCTCTTACAGAGTGGCTTAATCATTTCGCATGACTAAGCATTCATGAGGCAGCCTGACCGGATACGTTTTACATATCGACCGCCCGCTCAAAAATCCGGCGCACGCGTGGCGTGAACCCGTGTGCGTCACCGGCACGGAAGAAAGCCTGAACGAGCGCCAGGGAGCCACTCGTTCACGGTCTGGCGCGTACAGCAATCTCAGGGCCCTGGCAGACAGCTTGTTCCCTCATAGGCCAGGGCTTTTCTGGTGCCGGTTACGGCCGGCACTCTTTTTCAATTTGCTTGAGACCCGATCCAGCGACCGGTTGCCGGAGAAGCGATGTCCCCTGAAGACGAGGCATTGCGCAGGAACTATGCCGCGCGTCGCCTGGAGTTATCCCCACTTTTTGTTCGCAAGCCTGTGGATATCCTGCGGACTCGTAACCCAAGTGTTTGATCGGGTTGGGATTGAATGCCGTGCTTGCAACAAGGCAATAGGCCCGCAAACGCGGCCAGGTTATCAACAGATAATGTTGGCAAGGCTGTGGATATCCTGAGCACGCCTTACGCAAGTGCTTGAGCGCATTGGATTTCGCCCCCATGCACGCCCGGCATCACATTTAGGGAGCATGGCGCCAGCTGCCCTCAGCGCTTCTCACACATCTGCCGCACGGCCTGCCATTGCTCGGCCGTCAACGCATGCTCGCCATTCGGCGAGCCCTGGTTCTGCTGCTCGCGCTCGATGGTAGGCGGATGGTCGGACAAAAAATCGACCGCCCCACCACCGTTGCCTTCACGCTTTGCCATCAGCGCGAAAAAGCTGGCCAGCCCGTCACTGCGCAACCCGCTCGCATGCAGATAAGCAACGCCATGCGCGTCCGCTGCGCTCTCCATCTTGCGGCTATACGAAAGGCCGACGAGTTGGCCCGCCAGCGACGACATATCGACATCCCAGCCATTGAAGCCAAGCATCGCGCTCGCGAGGCCGATGCCGGCTCGGCGAAACATCCCCTGCAGCGGGTCGCGGCTCGCAATATGCCCGGTTTCATGGGCTAGCACGCCGGCCAGTTGATCGCCATTTTCGACGCGATCGATCAGGCCGCGCATGACGACGAGACGCCCGCCAGGCAAGGTCAGTGCATTAACCGAGGCGTTGTCGATCACCAACAGGTGAACCGGTTGCGACACGCCCGCTGCGTGTGCGAGACGCGCCTCCAGTTGCTCGAGCGCGCGCTGGCCCGTCTCGTTGCGGCAGATGCGGCGATTCCCCACCACCAGCGGTTCGAACGCTTCGCCGAGCCGGTTCTCCGCACTGGCCGGCACGAAAGCCGCCGCGACCGCCGGCAGGCGCACCACGACGACAAACGCGGCCAGCAACGCGAACACGCCGACCGCTGCCCAAGCGAGACCACGCCACGACCTGCGGCGCGGCAGCCACTCAGGTGCGAGCGCAGTTGCGGCCGTCAGCAGACGTCCGGGTTCGCCCTTGCACGACACGCTGACGACACCATCCGGGTCCGGCTCGCCTACCCGCAAGCGCTCGCGCGGCCAGCGGGCCAGTTCGCCGTACGGCCCGGCGATTGCCAGATGCGTGGGACTCCAGCGTAGCGTCGCCACCTGAGCGGCGGCGCTACGTCCGTCGTAGTAGCGCGTGACGATGACCAGGCTCAGAGCGCCCCACCATGATCGAGAAGGTTCAACATGCCTTCACCGGTGCGCGGCGGCCGCTGGTTGCTCTGCTCCAGGGTCTGCGGATCAAGCGCGCCCTCGACCACCAGCGTGTCCGCGAGAAGCCGCAGCCCACGTTGCAGCGCAATCGGATAACCCAGGCCCAACGTGCAGAACACAATGACCAGATTGCCGGCCAGCACGCCCAGGAGACGAACGCCTGTCAGCGTACTGCCGAAGCGCAACTGCTCGCCGAGTCGGGTATTGCCCGTGACATGGCGCGTCACCAGCGCAAGGTAGAAGCACTGGATCAGCAGCGAGCCGACCAGCAGCAGCAGATAAAAGGCCAGCATCGGCATGAACACCTGCGCAGACACCTTGCCACCTTCGTGCAGCGGTCCCATGACCATAAAGAACAGCTTGATGCTGTTCAGAAAGATCAAACCAAGCACGACGACCAGCGCAATGATCCCTGCAAACGTCGCCAGAAAGGGACCATAGAGTTCACGTGCACGGCCCTGGAAATGAAATGTTTCGCTGCCGAAGCTGGTGGTGTTGATACGGCGCTCGGTCAGACGCATGGTGACCCACGGGGCCATTTGCCCCAGTGTCACGACCAGCAGCAAGCCGTACAGCAGGACATACGCGCCGTAGACGAGCGCGGAGCCACTCATACCGCCGCGAATTCCGCACCAGAGCGTGCGGCTCAGACGGTAGCGCTGCGCACTGTAAAAAGCCCCGGCCGCCGCGATAAAGATAAACACATACAGCGCCACGAGGGGCAAGGACGACAAGACGACACTGTGAGTCAGCTTCGTCAGCACCATGGTGAGAATCACCACGCCGATGATCGCCCCGGAAAATGTGGCGATCGCGAGAAGAAAACCCTTGAACAATTCGCCGCCCGTGCCGGTATATTCGAAACGCTCCCCCTGAAACTGCACACGCGACCAGACATAACGACGCGTGTTGGTGGTGGCCCAAAAACGGTAGATACCCAGGGTGACGATCTGCAACAGCAGATTCTTGATGAAAATTCCGTAAAGTTCACCGAGCTTGCCGTCGTAGCTCAAAAGCGGCTGCTTGCCGTTAGATGCGTTCATTTTATTCACAACCCCCGATTTGTTAATTGACCTCTTCCCCGGTGCCCGCCCGCTCCGAGCGCCGCCCGTACCTACTGGACGCAAGGCGATGTTCGAAGATGCAATAGGCTTTAATATTCAACGTCAATCAATGCCGATTGAATATTTCGCGTCCTGCAGCGGGTTCTGGTTTAAGCGGTGCACGCGATGATTACATGCTTTATGATTTTTTTAAACCGCATTTTAATCAGACCGATTCCCGAAAACTCCCGGCCGATTAAGTGGATTCTGAATAATGGGGTAGTCGCGCGTGGTTCGATGCAATCATCAATACGGGAGTGGAAATCAAGCGCGCTTCCTCTGGCCGGTTATTGAACTTGCTGCATCTCCAGCGCACGCTTGAGCCGCAATACGCCTTCTTCGATATCGCTCACACCCGGCGCTGCAAACGACAACCGCAACGACGCCAAGTCGACGTTGTCCTTATAGAACGCAACACCCGGCACGAACATCACGTTCTGCTCGATACACGCCTTCAGATACACCGACGCATCGTGTCCGCCGCTGAGCCGGCCCCACACGAACATCCCGCCGCTCGGACGGTGCAACGTAATCGCATCCTTTAGATGAGTCTCGAGCGCATCGCACAGCGTCGTGCATTTCAGCGCGTAGGCCGCGATGATCTGCGGCAGATGCTGTTCAAGCGCGCTGCTCGCGAGATACTCCGCTGCAATCGCCTGAGTCCAGGGTGAGCTGCACAGGTCCACGGTCTGTTTAGCGACCACACAACGCCGCAGAATCTCGGCATGCGCGATTGTCCAGCCCACGCGCAAACCCGGCGCCACGATCTTCGACAGACTCGAGAAATGCACCAGCCAGTCGCGCGAGCCGGGCACCTCGGCGCTCAACGCGAGCAGCGACGGCAACGCCTCGCCGGCAAAACGCAGATCGCCATACGGATCGTCTTCGACCACCAGAAACTGATAGCGCGCCGCCAGCTTCAGCAAGGCAATGCGCCGCTCATAGGAGAGCGTCGCGCCGGTCGGATTCGCAAAGGTGGGTACGGTGTAGAGCAGCTTCGGCACGCGCTTGAGCGTACCGCCTTCAAGCAAAGCCGCCAGCGCGGCCACGTCGAGACCGTCCTGATCGACCGGCACCGTCACCACCTCGGCCTGTTGCAGCTTGAGCGCCTGCAGCGTCGCCGGATAGGCCGGCTGTTCGACCAGCACGAGATCCCCCGCGCCCACCAGCACCCGCAGCAGCAGATCGAAGCCTTGCTGCGAGCCCGTCGTCACCAGCAATTCCTGCGGCGTACATGGCGTGCCACGGTGCGTCATTAGCTTCGCGAGCTCCTCTTTCAGAACCGCCAGGCCGTCGGTTGGACCGTACTGCAGACAAAGCGTGGTGTGTTGCGACGCACGTGCGGCCGCCGCGTCGAGACCCGCGCGGTCGAACAGATCGCTCGCCGGATAGCCGCCTGCAAACGAAATCATGCCGGGTTGAGCGAGGTACTTGAACAGCTCACGAATCGGCGAGCCAGTCGGTGCTTCGAACGCAGGCGTGAAGGTGTACATGGTGTCGTGGTGGTTGTGTGCCGGCGCGGGGTCGGCGTGGGGGTGGCAGATCTGGAGTTCGGTCTGGCGCGCGGATCAAAGCGCGGCTTAAAGCGCCTGTCGCGCCCCCAAGCCCGAAGACGGAACTAGCGTCGATTGTGGTCAGCAACGCTGCGCCCGGCAAACGATATCTAATCACTACGTTTTGAGTTTTCGGAATCACCCGGCCCGAACGAAAAAAACCCGGCACGGGACCGGGTTCAAACTACTGCATCCACCTGAAGGGACCGGGAGGATGGCGGGCAATGCAAGCGCGACAGGCGCGCCTACACCACATTCTTTTCGACAATCGGCCGGTTTTCGAGCAGGCGCTCAAAGTTGAGCGACGACAGATCCAGTGTCGTATAGCGGCCATGCAAAATCAGTTCGCTGACGCCGCGCCCGGTGGCGGGCCCCTGTTGCAGGCCGTGTCCGCTGAAACCGTTGGCGAAGATGCAGTTCGTCACATCCGGGTGAGGGCCGATGATCGCGTTCTGGTCCAGCACGTTGTACTCGTAGTAGCCCGACCAGCAGTTCTGCACGCGCAGCGCTTCAAATTGCGGCACGCGATGCGCCAGCGTTGGCCAGATCACTTCGTCGAATATCGCATGATCGACTTCGTCGAGCGGCAGATCGTCGGGATCATTGTCCGCGCTCGGCGAGGTACCGCAGATAAACGATTTGCCTTCCGGGCGGAAATAGACACCGCTCGGATCGATCAGCAGCGGGCAGTTTTCCAGATGTGCGGGCGAGCTGACGTTGAAAATGCTGCGACGGCGTGCGAATACCGGAAGGTCGATGCCGATCATCTGCGCAATCTTGCGCGCCCACGCGCCTGCCGCATTGACCACGACGTCGCAGGGGAAAGTCTCGCCGCTGGCGGTCACGACTTGCGTGACGCGCTTGCCGTCGCGCTGCAAGGCTGTCACGTCGTCGGCCACGTAGCGTGTGCCGAGCGCCTGCGCCTTCTTGCGCAGGGCCTGCACGAGGCCATAACCGTCGAACCAGCCCTCGCCGCTCTCGCCGTAAGCGCCCGCCACCAGATCCTCGGTATTGAGCCACGGGAAACGGGCCTGCAATTCCACCCGCTCGAGCAGACTGATATCGGCGCCCAGGCTTTTCTGCAGCGCGTGATTTTCGCGCAGCGTCGACTCGCCGGCCGGCGTGGCAAGGAACAGGTAGCCGCCTTCATGCAGATCGATGGAGGGCCTGGCACCGTCGATCTCGAGACGCTCGCCGATGGAGCGCAGAAACTCGATGCCGAACAGCGACATCTGGATCGAGAGCGGGGTCGAGAACTGCTGACGGATCGACGCGGCAGACAACGCCGACGACGAACGCGCATAAGTGGGATCGCGTTCGATTACGGTGACGCTCACCGTCGGGTCCGAAGCACGCAAAAAATACGCAATCGAGCTGCCGATCACGCCACCGCCGACGATTACGACTTTCGAACTCACGACAATGCTCCACCGAAAGCAGGGGCTTGCCGCGCGACGTGCGCGGCAAGCTTCACAGCAGATTGAGAGGGACTGCCTTTAGCCGATATTGAAGTCGATGCCTTGTGCCAACGGCAGCGCCGACGAGTAGTTGACCGTGTTGGTCGCCCGGCGCATATAGGCCTTCCACGAATCCGAACCCGATTCGCGGCCGCCACCGGTTTCCTTCTCGCCGCCGAATGCGCCGCCGATTTCAGCGCCGCTCGGTCCGATGTTCACGTTGGCAATGCCGCAATCGCTACCTGCCGCCGAGAGGAAACGCTCCGCTTCACGCAGGTCCGTGGTGAACACGCACGAAGACAGACCATGTGCCGCCGCGTTGTTCGCTTCCACTGCTTCGGCGAAATCCGTATAGCGCAGCACGTAGAGAATCGGTGCGAAGGTTTCCTTCAGCACTACAGCCGTTTGCGACGGCATTTCGACGAGCGCCGGGCGCACATAGTGGCCGCCTTCATAACCCTTCACTTCGACGCGCTCGCCGCCGAACACCTTGCCGCCTTCCGCGACCGCTTGCTGCAGCGCTTCCTGCATGCGGTTGAACGACTGCTTGTCGATCAGCGGGCCCATCAGCGTGCCCTTTTCGAGCGGGTTGCCGATCGGCACCTTGTTGTAGAGCTGCTTCAGACGCTCGACGGTCTGGTCATAGACGCTGTCGTGCACGAACAGGCGGCGCAGCGTGGTGCAGCGCTGGCCGGCGGTACCGACCGCGGAGAACAGGATGCCGCGCAGCGCAAGTTCGTGATCGGCGCTCTGCGTGACGATGCCGGCGTTGTTGCCGCCCAGTTCGAGCAGCGAGCGGCCAAAGCGCTTCGCCACTTCGACGCCCACCGTCCGGCCCATTTCGGTGCTGCCGGTGGCGCTGACGATCGAGGCGCGCGGGTCAGCCACCAGCTTGGCGCCGACGTCACGGCCACCGTTGATGAGCGCGGTGAGGCCCGCAGGTGCATCGCCGAATTCCTGCAGCGCTTCCGTGAGAATCTGATTGACGGCGAGAGCGGTCAGCGGGGTCTTTTCCGACGGCTTCCAGATCACGGCGTTGCCGCACACCAGCGCGAGCGCGGCATTCCACGACCACACGGCGGCCGGGAAGTTGAACGCGGAGATCACGACGCAAGTGCCGATGGGGTGCCACGATTCGGCCATGCGGTGGCCGGGGCGCTCCGAGGCGATAGTCAGGCCGTACAACTGACGCGACAGGCCAACCGCGAAGTCGCAAATGTCGATCATTTCCTGCACTTCACCCAGGCCTTCCTGGAGGATCTTGCCGGTTTCGAGCGTAATGATGCTGCCGAGCGCCTGCTTTTTCTCGCGCAGACGGTTGCCGAGCAAACGCACCAGTTCGCCGCGACGCGGCGCAGGCACGTTGCGCCATACATTGAAAGCCTGCTTCGCATTGGCGAGCGCCGCATCGACGTCCGCTACCGTGTGGCTGGCCACGCGGCCGATGAGCTCGCCGGAGATCGGCGAATGAACCGCGATGTCGCCGGCTTGCGCCGCCTGGGCGATGCCGAGATCGGCGAGGATGGTCGAAGCGTTCATATGAAGAATCCCTTTAATTTCCAATGCGAAACAAGAGTAAGTTCGGAAACTATACACGCGGGGTTTTATGGCGGCAAGCGCAATCGCGGCGGGGGCGGCGGCGAACGCCGCACGGCCGCTGGCCAAGTCGGCTCAGACGCTTGCAGAATATAGGATAGCCGGATTTGGCGGGGTCTGCGTCTGGCCCCGTCTACCTCCCTGAACGGGGAGGTTTTGTTTCTTATTGGAAAATTTCTCGGACGTTCAGGCATCCGCCATCAAGCGGTCAACCAGTTCCCGAGCGAACGGCGGTAAATCCTTGACGTTGCGCACGCAGATTTTCAGCTTGCGTTCGGCCCACGCATCGTTCAGGCGCACGAGGGCGATCTGCATGGTCTTGCCGTGGCGCAGCGCAACGGATTCCGGCACGATGCCAATGCCCACGCCGGCCTCGATCATCCGGCAGGCGGCTTCGAAATTGCCCACCTGGATGCGCAGCTTGAGCCGCACACCGAGCGTGTCCGCCGCGCTTGTCACGAATGCGTGGATCGCGCTGGAGGTGGGCAGGCCGACGAAGTTGTCGTCGAGCGTCTGCGCGAAATCGACCGAGGGCTCGCGCGCCAGAGCATGGTCCTTCGAGGTGACGAGGATCAGCCGGTCGTCGCGATATGGCAGCATCTCCAGATGCTCGGCGTGCACGTTGCCGGCGACGATGCCGATATCGGTCGCGCTATCGGCGACGCCCTTGACGATCTCGCCGCTCAAGACTTCGCGCAGGTCGATGTTGACGTCGGGATGATCGCGCAGGAAATGACTGAGGACGGTAGGCAGAAACTCGCTGATCGCCGTGGTATTGGCCCAGATCCGCACATGGCCCTTGATGCCTTCGCCGTACTCCTGCATGTCGCCGGCCAGGTGTTCGACCCGTTCGAGCACGAGCCGCGCATGGTGGACGAACGCCTCGCCGGCGGGTGTGGGCGTCACGCCCTGGCTGGTTCGATAGAGCAGCTTGAAGCCGAGTTGCTCCTCCAGATTCTTGATGCGGTTGCTCGCCGCTGGCGCCGAGAGATGCGAACGGTCCGCCGCGCGGGCGAGGTTCTTCGTATCGGCAATGTTGACGATGAGCCGCAGGTCTACAAAATCGAAATGCATGACGAAAGCCGATGAAGTGAGCGCGGGGTTGCCAGCGGCCGGCGGCCGAGGACCCGTGGAGGGCGACCGGCGGCAGACGCCCGCAACGCAAAGACCCATCTTAACTCCTGCCTTCACCACTGGTTCTGGCCACACGGCGTAAAACCAGGCACTCCCTGGAAACACTCACCTTACACGGCGCGTAACCCAAGCCAGACGTGGCCAAGCAAGCACTCCCTGGAAAGTCTCACCTTTAGATCGCGCGCGCCCGCATCCTCACACCCCCGCAGAGCGCTGCGTCGCGCCGCCCGCCGTCATTTCGACGCCGCCCGCCCCGTACATCTCCGAATCCGGCGAAATCTCTTCGAGAGTCTGTCGGCTCGTCTCGATACGCAACGCGAGAATCGCGGCGCTCATCAGCAGCAACACGCCGCCGACCATCGCCAGCACCCCCGTCACGCCGAAATGCGTATACAGCAGCAGCGCCACATAAGGCGTCGTCATCGAAGCAGCACGCCCGCAGGTTCCAGCCACGCCAGTGCCGCGCAAGCGATGCGCCGTGGGGAACAGTTCAGGGATATACCCGAACAGACCCAGCGTGCAGACCGTATAGATCGCGGTGACGAGCGCAAACCCGACAATCGAAATTTCTGCGGGCGAACGCATCTGTACATAGATCAGGGCCAGCACGATCGTCACCACGGAAAACAGCACGAGGCCGTTACGGCGACCCATCCGGTCCGTGACGAAATAGCCCACCACGGCGCCAAACGGCGCGCCGAACGACATCAGCAGCACAAAGCCGAGCGACTGCACAATCGTTAGCCCTTCCTTGACGAAGAAGGTCGGCAGCCAGGCCACAAAGCCGTACAGCGACATATTGATCGCCATGCAGGTGAGCGCGGCCACCAGCGTGCGGCCGATCATCCCACGGGCAAACAACGCCGACAGCGGCGCGGCAGGCACTTCGTGGCTCACCACGCGCGCGACCGGCGGCAACTTGCCGACCCTTGCCTCGACCTCCCGCTCGATGGCGGCGACGGTCGCCTCCGCTTCATCGAGGCGGCCCACCGTTTCGAGCCAGCGCGGCGACTCCGGCATGCGGTGGCGCAGGAACCAGACAATCAGCGCGCCGACGCCGGCAATCGCAAACATGTAGCGCCAACCCAGGTGCGGAATCACCCAATAGCCGACTGCTGTCGCGCCGAGCAATCCCGAGTTGATGATCAGCGCCAGCAGCGAGGTCCAACGCCCACGCGTGGCCGGCGGCACGAATTCGCACAGCGTGCCGGCCGCCACCACCAGTTCCGCGCCGAGCCCAACGCCCATCACGAAGCGCAACAGGATCAACCAGTAGATGTCCGGAGCAAAGCATGCGGCCAGCGAAGCGAGGCCGAAGATCGCCAGGTTCGCCTGATACGAATAGCGCCGTCCGAAACGGTCGCCGAGATAGCCCGACAGGCCCGCGCCGATCATCATGCCCATGAAGGTCGCGGAGATAAAAAACGAACCGAACCGTAAATCGGTGAAGCCGGTTTTGACCATCGCGGCGAGCGAGCCGTTGGCGAGATAGATATCGAACGCGTCGAGAAACGCGCCGGCACCGATCAGGCCGAGGATCTTCCAGTGAAAACGACTGATAGGCAGGCGGTCGAGCCGCGCGCCGGAATTGACGGTAGCCAAGTTTTTGTCTCCTTTGTCGACCGGAGTTAGCGCTTTAGCGCTTACTCCGGTCCCATGCAACATGGTTGTGCGGTTGCACCCGCAGGTTCGAAGAAGCTTGCGTGGCCGTCTTGGGTGGCGTGACGGCTCTGCTGCAAGCCTCAGTGTGGCGTGGCTTCGATCGGCCTTCGCCTGACCAGGCTAAGAGTGCAATAGCCGGCTCATGGAAGGAATTCGCATTGTTGGAAGCCGGTGTTTTGCTGAGGTTAATGACGGTGGCGGGTCGGGATAAACCCAGGGCCTGGAGCCTGAAGCAACCCCGGAAAATGGACGCCTCAAGTCACCACGCCACCCTTTCATTAACCTATCACCGCGCAGCGCTACTTTCTGCCGCCACATCTTCTTTTGGAGCGATCCGATAGCGCCAACCAATATGCATAAGATTAAGTTCGCACGTTTTCTCCCCACCCTGCTCTCTATACTTGCGGCGTTCCACGGACGAGCACGCGTCGCGAGGGGTAAAAGGGCAAACGGCAGGAAATGCCGACGGGTAATCGGGGTTCGGAAGCAGCCAAAATGGACCGTAGCAAAGAGACGCTGGACTCGATCCGCGAAATCAATTTGTCGTACCTCATGCTCGCGCAGCAGATGCTGCGCGAGGACAAGGCCGTCGGGATGTGCCGGCTGGGGCTGTCGGCGGAACTCGCCGACCAGATTGCCGGGCTGTCGCTCGCACAAATTCTCAAATTGGCCAGCGCCGACCAGCTTTTATGCTGGTTCCGCTTCAACGACCATGCGATGCTCTCGGCGCTGACGCAGGCCACTAAGGGAATGGAAGTGTCGCGCACTCATGCAGCAGCAGCGCAACGGGAAGTGCCGACGGCGACAGACGCGGCCTGAAGAGGAGCGAAGTCACGTGGTCTCTTCCGTTTAGCCCCGCCCGAGAATCCGCTGAGCCTTGAGGATCACCGGCAGATCGACCATCTTGCCGTCGACGGCCACCGCCGCCCCTTTGCTCGCCTCCACGGCCTGCAGCACCCGCGCGGCCCATGTCTTCTCGGCCTCGCTCCATGCATACGCTCGATGCACCGCCTCAAGCTGCTTCGGATGGATGCATAGCTTGCCGCCGAAGCCGAAGCGGCGACCACGCCGGGCGTCGGCTTCGATGGCGGCGGCATCGTCGATCGTGGTCGACACGCCATCCACCGGCGCACCGATTCCAGCCAGCCGCGAAGCCAGCACGATCTGCGAGCGGAACAGATGCAGTTCCTCGCCATCGCCGTCAATGCCGAGATCGATCTGGAAATCGAGCGTCCCGAACACAATGCGCCCCACCCGGGACGCTGTACACAACGCCGTCAGGTTGGCAAAACCGCGGGCGGTTTCGACGATCGGCAGCACGCCCACAGCGGCATGTGCGTGAGCCAGTACCGCGCTCACCTGCTCCTGCGTTTCCGCCTTCGGCAACACCACGCCTGCGATACCCGGATGCCCTACAAGTGCGGCGATGTCGTCGCTGAACCAGGGCGTGTCGGAGCCGTTGATCCTCACCCACGCCGGTCGCGCGGCATCGGCGGCTGCCAGTACGGCATCGCGTGCGGCCGGTTTTTCTTCGGGCTGCACGGCATCTTCGAGGTCGAGGATCACGGCGTCCGCGCCCGAAGCACGCGCCTTCTCGAAGCGCTCCGGGCGGTTGCCCGGCACAAACAGGTAGGAACGCGGCAGCGCCGTGCTCATGCTGTAACCTCGTCCGCAAATACCGTGTCGACGCGTGGCTGCAATGCGATCTGCCACGCGTGATCCAACAGTCGCGATGTTTCTTCCTCCGAAGCCGCGCCGGAAAACGCCGCCAGCCGCCGCACCTTGCTCGCCAGCTCGGCACGCGTCAGCGTATTGCCGGGGTCACCTTTCGGCTCATCCACGCGGCCGTGCAGGGTGCGGCCGTCGCGCGTTTCGACCGTCACCTTGCCGATCCAGCGAGCCGGATAAGCGGTGTCCACTTCCGCGTCGAAGGCCATCTCAACCTTGTCGCGGAAGGCCGCAATCGCGTCGGCGTCAAAGCCTTCCTCGAACTCGGTCACGCCTGCATAGCCGTGATACGCGACGAGTCCCAGAACGGTGCCCATGTTGAACTTCGCCTGATGCACGGTGCGCGGCGTGACGACGGCCCCCAACACATCGATTGCGCCTTGATGCACGTGAGCGGTGACCTTCACGATCTCCTGCGGCGCGAGCGCATATTGCTGAACCACCGCGAGCAACGCATCCGCAGCCGGATGCGTATGGCGGCAGGCCGCGTGGTACTTGAACGACGTCTCGGCGGTAGCCCAGCGGCCGCCCAGGCGGTCGACAAGGCGCGCGGGATCGGCGTCGCTCGACATGCCCGCCGCCATTCCCTGCGCGCCTTCAAGAATGTGCGTCGCGCCCTTGAAACCGTCGGCGGCGAGCTGGGCCGCCATCAGACCGTTGGCCGCAGCCATTGCGGTATGCAGTTGTTTCGAATCCGCCGCGTCGCGCAGAAATTCCCACAAGCCGCTCGCCTGGGTGCCCGCCGAGCCAAACGCATCGAGCATCTGCGTGGGCGTCAGGCCGAGCAGCCGTCCTGCGGTGGCCGCTGCCGCGAGCGTGCCCGCGGTGCCAGTGGTATGGAACACCTTGTAGTGCGAGCGGCCGAGGAACTCGCCAACGCGAATCCCCACCTCATACCCCGCTACCGCCGCCGCGATGAATTCGCGTCCCGAGGCGCGGTTCGCTTGTGCCAGCGCGAGCGCCACCGGGAATACCACGGTCGCCGGGTGAAACACCGAGCCGTTATGCACGTCGTCCTGCTCGGCGAAGTGCGAAGCCGCGCCGTTCACCATCGCGGCGAAGTACGGCGTGGTGCGGCTGCGATCGATCAGGACCTCGCAAGGGTCATCGGCTAGACCGCCGCCCGCCTGACGCGCAAAACGGGCGATGGTTTCGACGGGACGTGCGCCCTTGCCGGCCAGCGCCGAGCCTAGCCAGTCCACATAAAGATTGACGGTGCGCTCGACCACCGCGTGGGGGATGGAGTCGAAGTCCAGTTGCGCGGCGAACGTCGCCAGTGTGCGGCTTGGATGATCGGTCATGATGGAAACGGTTTCGCGTTGAGGGGGTGGGTGCGCCGACTCAAATCGTACCGGCGGCGCGCAAGGCGTCGATCTGCGCGCTGTCGTAGCCAAGCTCGCGCAAGATCGCATCGGTGTGTTGGCCGAGCGCCGGCACGGGGTCCATGCGCGGTTCAAAGCCGGCAGGCAAGCCCGGTGGCAGCAAGGCGGGGATCATCCCGGCAGGCGTGCCGACTTCTTGCCAACGCTCGCGTGCCTTTAGTTGCGGATGCACCCATACGTCGGTCAGCGTGTTCATCTGTGCGTTGGCAATACCGGCCGCTTCCAGCCGCTCGATCACTTGCGTAGCGGTGAGCGACGCAAACGTCTCGACGATCACCGCACGCAGCGCGTCACGCGCCGCAGTGCGCCGGGAATTCGAGGCGAAACGCGGATCTTCAGCCAACTCGGGTTGTTCAAGCACCTGCTCGCAGAACAGCTTCCATTCACGCTCGTTCTGCAGGCCGAGCATGACCGTCTTGCCGTCGCCGGCGGGGAACGGACCGTAGGGATAAATCGTTGCGTGCGCCGCACCCGACAGCGCCGGAGGCGTCTGGCCATCGATCGCGTAATAGAGCGGATAACCCATCCACTCAACCATGCTCTCGAGCATCGACACGTCGATGCGGCAGCCGCACCCCGTGCGCGAGCGCAGCAGCAACGCGCTGAGGATGTTCGAATATGCGTACATGCCAGCGGCAATATCGGCGATCGAGCAACCGGCCTTGGCGGGCTCGCCGGGCGAACCGGTAATCGAGAGGAAACCGGATTCGCTCTGGATCAGCAGGTCATAGGCCTTCTTGTCGCGATACGGACCATCCGCGCCATAGCCGGAGATGTCGCACACAATCAGCTTCGGATACTTTGCGCTCATGGCCTCGTAGCTGAGGCCCAACCGGTCCGCTGCGCCAGGCGCCAGGTTTTGCACCAACACATCCGCGTCGGCGACCAGCGAGTCGAGAATCTTCTTGGCCTCCGGCCGCTTCACATCGAGCGCGAGGCTTTCCTTCGAGCGGTTAGTCCAAACGAAGTGCGAGGACAAACCCTGCACCCGCTCGTCATAGCCACGCGCGAAATCGCCGACGCCCGGCCGCTCCACCTTGATCACCCGAGCGCCGAGATCGGCAAGCTGGCGCGTACAGAACGGCGCCGCGATGGCATGCTCGAGTGTGACGACCTTGATACCGTCTAGAGGTCTCATCTGCGCTTCACCTTCCAAATCAGAACATCAGAACGAACGCGGCAAGCCGAGAATATGTTCGGCGACGTACGAGAGAATCAGGTTGGTCGAGATCGGCGCTACCTGGTACAGCCGGGTTTCGCGGAACTTGCGCTCCACATCGTATTCGCACGCAAAGCCAAAACCGCCGTGGAATTGCAAACACGCGTTGGCCGCTTCCCATGACGCATCCGCAGCCAGCAGTTTCGCCATGTTCGCCTGAGCACCGCAGGACTCGTGCGCATCGAAGCGCCGCGCCGCTTCGAAACGCATCAGGCTCGCGGCTTCGACGTTGACGAAGGAGCGCGCAATCGGAAACTGCACGCCCTGGTTCTGCCCGATCGGGCGGCCGAACACGACACGCTCCTTCACATAGGCGGACACCTTGTCGACGAACCAGTAGCCGTCGCCGATACACTCCGCGGCGATCAGCGTACGTTCGGCGTTCAGGCCGTCCAGTATGTATTTGAAGCCCTGGCCTTCTTCGCCGATCAGGTTTTCCACGGGGATTTCGAGGTTATCGAAGAACAGTTCGTTGGTCTCGTGATTGACCATGTTCAGGATCGGCTGCACGGTCAGGCCGTGACCGATCGCCTCGCGCAGATCGACGATGAAAATCGACATGCCTTCGGATTTCTTCTTCACATCGGCAAGCGGCGTGGTGCGGGCGAGCAGGATCATCAGATCGGAATGCTGCACGCGCGAGATCCACACCTTCTGGCCATTGATCACGTAGCGGTCGCCGCGCCGCTCGGCGGTCGTCTTGATCTTCGTGGTATCGGTGCCGGTGGTGGGTTCGGTTACGCCCATCGATTGCAGACGCAATTCGCCGCTGGCGATCTTCGGCAGATACTTGAGCTTTTGCTCCGCTGAGCCGTGCCGCAGCAGCGTGCCCATGTTGTACATCTGCCCGTGGCAAGCGCCCGAATTGCCGCCGGCCCGGTTGATCTCCTCCATGATGACCGACGCTTCGGTCAGCCCCAGACCAGAGCCACCGTACTCCTGCGGAATCAGCGCGGCGAGCCAGCCCGCTTTGGTCAGCGCATCGACGAAGGCTTCGGGATAGCCGCGCGCCTCGTCGATCTTGCGAAAGTATTCGCCTGAAAACTGCTGGCACAGATCGCGCACGGCTTCGCGAATGTCCTGGAAAGAATCGGATTGCGTCGTTTGCATGAGGTGTTCAGGAGAAAGCAGTGAAGTTCAGCGGTGCTTCGGTGCGCTTCAGGCCAACGCGGCCGTGGCGCGCATCGTTAGATAACCCTCGTGGTCTTTCGCCCACAGGTCGATGGTCTTGCCGTCCTCGGACGGCTGGCCGCAGACGGTGAACGGGTGGTTCGCATAGGTAGGGCGTAGCGCCTTGAAGGCGAAGCTCTGCAGCGTGGCCTCGGGCAACTCGCGACGCACGAGGTCGACCAGCAAGGTCGCAATCAGCGGGCCATGCACAACCAGGTCCGGATAACCCTCGACCTCGGTCACATACGGATAGTCATAATGAATACGGTGGCTGTTGAAGGTCAGCGCCGAATAGCGGAACAGCAACACCGGATCGGTATGAATCGTGCGCAGCCACGTTTCGCCTTCGGGCGCAGGCGCCGCTTTGGGCAGCGGGGCATCGGGATGCGGCGCATCGCGATAGACGATGTCGTGCTCCTCCTCGATCTTTAACTCGCCACCAACCTCGATGCTGTGCTGCACCGTGACGAATACGAGCCGGCCCGAGCGGCCGGTTTTGTCCTCGATATTGGCAATGGTCGAAGTGCGCACCGCACGCTCGCCGACTTTCAGCGGCTCATGGAATGCGAGACGCCCACCGGCCCACATCCGGCGCGGCAACGGCACCGGCGGCAGAAAGCCGCCGCGCTTCGGATGACCGTCCGGCCCCGCTTCCGCCAACGGCGAAACCGGCAGGAAATACAGCCAGTGCCACATAGGCGGCACCACATCGCCCGTCTCGGTCCGGTCTAGCGTCGCCGCCAGCGCGTTGAGCGGAAAGGCGGTGATGGTGTCCTTGACGACCTCCTGCTTGTCGAGCCAGGCATCGAGGTTCTGGGGAGAAGCGGACATGGGCGGCACTCCGGAAAAGCTAAATAGGGTCTTACTATGAACCTGATGGAGCGTTCCGCGAAGTTCGCATTTCGGAAGCGCGTCTTTGGTTTTGCTTAAGGCCTTTTGCTTTCAAACTCATGACTCCGGCCAAGGCGCGGAGTTCCACCGAATTGGAGAGCAAGACCCGGGGTGTCTGGCGACGCAAACCTTCCTACACTGGGCCTACCTTGACGCAGACTCCGGAGCCTTGCATGAACACCGTCCTGAAGCACATTCCCGAAGGCGCACTCGTCGCCGATACGCTCGCCGTTTCACCTGACTTATCGAGCGCAGAGGTGGCGCGTCGCGTCGAGGCGGTGGCATGGCCAGACGTCGAGCAGGATCTCGACCAGCACGGCAGCGCGCTGATTCACGGTCTCTTGTCGGCACAGGAATGCGATACGCTGGCCAACCTCTATTCGCGCGACGAGTTGTATCGCAGCCGGGTAGTGATGGCGCGTCACGGCTTCGGTCGCGGCGAGTACCAGTACTTCGGCTATCCGCTGCCGGATCTGATCGATACGCTGCGCCGCAACGTGTATCCGCACCTCGTGCCGGTGGCCAACCGTTGGAACAGCATCATGCACATCGACACGCGTTACCCCGCGCAGCATGCCGAATTCATCCAGCGTTGCCACGACGCCGGCCAGTTACGGCCGACGCCGCTGATCCTTCAGTATGCAAAGGACGACTACAACTGTCTGCATCAGGATCTGTACGGCGAGCACGTGTTTCCGTTACAGCTCGCCATCCTGCTCTCCGAGCCGGGGCAGGACTTCACCGGCGGCGAGTTTGTGCTGACCGAGCAGCGGCCGCGCATGCAGTCACGCGTCGAAGTGATGCCATTGCGCAAAGGCGATGCGGTGGTGTTCGCGGTTCATCATCGCCCCGTGCAGGGCACACGGGGCAGCTACCGGGTCAATCTGCGGCATGGCGTGAGCCGCCTGCATTCGGGCCACCGTCACACGCTCGGGGTAATTTTTCATGATGCGCTGTGAAAGGCACGCGGGTTTGACGCAAGGCTGACGCACAGAGCGCCGCCGGGTCAGTGTTCAACGCCGCGTCAAACCGCGCCACCCTTCCACGCCTTGAACTCTTTGACCAAAAAGTCCACACAGGCCCGCACTTTCGCCGAACTCGCGCGGCGCTCCGGATAGACCGCCCAGACATTCGCCGGCTGGGACGCCTGCGGCAACACCTGCACCAGCGTGCCGTTCGCCAGCAAGGGCGCGACGTCCCAGATCGAGCGCAGCACGATGCCGTACCCCTCCACTGCCCATTGCACGGCAATCTCGCCGTGATTGGTCGACAGCGGCCCGGTCAACTTCAACTGCGACTCCTTGCCGTTGACCGTTAGCCGCCACACGCCGAACGGGTGGTCGCGTTCCTTGATGACAAGGCAGCGATGCGCAGCGAGATCCGCAAGCTCGCGCGGCTTGCCATGACGTTCCAGATACGCAGGCGACGCACACAGCACGCGATGATTCGCCGCCAGCTTGCGCGCGATCAGATGCGGCGCGATCTCGTCGCCGATGCGCACATCCAGATCGAAGCCTTCCGCCGCCACATCGACGATCCGGTCGAACAGATCGAGACGTACGTTCATCTGCGGATACGCCGCCGACAAGCGCGCCACCGCCGGCGCCACCACATGCCGCCCGAAGCCGAAGCTGCTGGAAATGCGCAGCGTGCCGCTCGGCGTGCGCTGCGTCGTGGAGACGTCTTCGACCAGATGCTCGACATCATCAAGGATTTTCTCGGCCCAGGCGAAGACCTGCGCGCCGGCCTCGGTGAGCGTCACGCGCCGGGTGGAACGGTGCAGCAAACGCGTGCCGAGATCGGCTTCCAGCATCGCAATACGCTTGCTGACGAAGGCGGGCGAGACGTTCAGCAAGTCCGCGGTGGCGCTGAAGCTGGCGTGCCTGGCGACGGCACAGAACACACGCAGGTCGGCGAGATTGGGCGTTTTATTCACGATTCGTGGAAAGTGGATTAACCTGCAAAGGGCTGCCGCGCGTCGTCAGTATGCATAGAATGGGGTAGTCGCGCGGCTTATCCACCGCGCCGCGCATCGTTTTGGCTCTACCACCCCACGCCATTCTTCTGGACGTTCGACATGACCAGCAAACAGCATCGTATCGCCGTGATTCCCGGCGACGGCATCGGCAAGGAAGTGATGCCGGAAGCCCTCCGCGTCCTCGACGCGGTCAGCCACCGCTTCGGCATCCAACTCTCGTACAAGCAGATCGACTGGGCCAGTTGCGACTACTACGCGCAGCACGGCCAGATGATGCCCGACGACTGGAAAGCCCAACTCTCCGATTGCGACGCCATCCTGTTCGGCGCGGTCGGCTGGCCCGACACCGTGCCCGATCATATTTCGCTGTGGGGGTCGCTGCTCAAGTTCCGCCGCGAGTTCGACCAGTATGTGAACCTGCGCCCGGCGCGCACCTTCGAAGGCGTGCGCTCCCCGCTCGCCGCGCATAACGCCCAGGGCATCGACTTCTTTATCGTGCGCGAGAACACCGAGGGCGAGTATTCGTCGGTGGGCGGCAAGATGTTCGAAGGCACCGAGCGCGAAGTCGTGATGCAGCAGTCGATTTTCACGCGCCACGGCACTAACCGCGTACTGAAGTTCGCCTTCGATCTCGCGCAGCGCCGTACCCGCCGTCACGTGACGGTGGCGACCAAGAGTAACGGCATTGCCATCAGCATGCCGTGGTGGGATGAACGTGCGGCTGAAATCGCCGCAACGTACCCGGATATCACATGGGACAAGCAGCATATCGACATCCTGTGCGCGCGCTTTGTGCTGCAGCCACAGCGCTTCGACGTGGTGGTCGCCTCCAACCTGTTCGGCGATATCCTCTCGGATCTCGGTCCAGCCTGCACCGGTACGATCGGCATTGCGCCATCGGCGAACCTGAATCCGGAGCGGCGTTTTCCGTCGCTGTTCGAACCAGTGCACGGCTCGGCGCCGGATATCGCGGGGCAGCATATTGCCAACCCGGTTGCGATGATCTGGTCGGCGGCGATGATGCTCGACTTCCTCGGTGAAGGTGCGGGCGCTGAACACGATGCGCATGAAGCAATCGTGGCGGCGATCTCCGACGTCTTGAAGCAAGGGCCGCGCACCCGCGATATGGGCGGAGAAGCATCGACGGGTGAGATTGGTGCTGCGATTGCAGAGCGAGTCGCAAACCACGCTTAGTACGCGCAAGGGGCCGCCTCGCGCGGCCCTACGCTTACCGCTCGATCTCGATCTAACTACCCGATATAACTGCGCGATCTAACTGCGCGCCGCCAGATACGCACTCGGTGTCGTACCCACCGTGCGCTTGAAGTGCCGCCCTAAATGGCTCTGATCGAAGAAGCCCACCTCCGTCGCCACGATCGACGGCGGCAAGCCCCTACGCAGCAGGCGCTGCGCGTGCCGGACGCGGACCATGCACACGTAGCGATGCGGCGAGATCCCCACCTCCGCGCGAAATAGCGCCGCGAAGCGCGACACGCTCAGCTCCGCCTTGGCAGCGAGCGTCGCGAGCGTCACCGGCTGGGCGAACGAGGCTTCGATAAATTCGATCGCCCGCTCGATGGGCCGCGTCGCGCGACGCGACGCCCCGAGCGTGTTATCCAGCGTCAGCGATAGGTCCAGCCGCTCCCTGATGGCGTCGTCGGCAAAGAGGTCTGCGTGGTCATCCAGAAGAGCGGTCAGCATGATCTCCACTCCTATGCCGCCTGCGGCGCCTGAGCCGCGACGCTGGCGAAGCGGCGGATATCGAACGGTTCCAGTGGCGTGCTGGTCACGCCGGTATCGATCAATTCGGCCATCGTGTCGCCGACGCCTGGCCCGAGTTGAAAGCCATGTCCGCAGAAGCCGAACGCGTAATACAGGCCACTGACGTTGCCGCTCGGACCCATGATCGGACGGTCGTCGGGCATGTAGCCCTCAATGCCGCTCCACACACGGATGATATTGAGCTTCGACAACGCCGGCGCCACCCGGTACAACTGGCGGAACTGCAGCAGCGTGTTCTGCGGCAGCACGTAGGCGCGCCGCAAATCTGGATAAGCCGGGCCGCGTGCGCAACCGCCGATCACGACGTTGCCGCGCGCAATCTGCCGGAAGTACACAACTTCCTCGATCTGCGGCGACGACACGCCGACCACCGGGCGGATGCCGTAGGTGGTCGGCTCGGTGACGGCCATCTGCGGACCATGGACTGCAATCGGCACAGGCTCGCCGAACTGTTCGCTGAGCAGGCTGCCCCACGCACCGGCCGTCACCAACAGCAGCGGCGCATGGAAGCTGCGGCCATCGGTACTGGTGGCGCGAAACTCCGCGCCTTCTTTCTCGACGGTAGCAATTTCGGTGTTCTCTACGATCTGCGCGCCCAGGCGTGCGGCGGCCCGTCCGAATGCCGGAGCTGCGAGTCGCGGATTGGCGTGACCGTCCTTCTCCGAATACGAGCCGGCCAATACTTCGGGCCCAAGAAACGGGAAGCGCGCCTTCATCTCGGCGCCGCGTACCAGTTCGAGATTTAAACCGTAGTGGGCCGCTTCTTTCGCGTAGGTCTCGAACTGGTCGGCCTGTTCCTCGCGATAGCAGACGCGAATATGACCGGACATCAGAAACTCCGCGTCATGACCGATCAGTTCGGGCAGCTTGCCCCAGATCTCGCGCGAACGATTGGCAAGCGGCAATTGCGGCAGGAAGCGCCCCTGGCGCCGCACATTGCCGAAGTTGGTGCCGCTCGCCTGCTGGCCCACGAGGCCGCGCTCGAGCAAGATCACCGAGCGGCCCCGCTTGCGCAGGAAAAACGCCGTGGCCGCACCCATGATGCCGCCGCCGACAATGATCACATCTGCTTGCGCCCGGCTCATTCGACCTCCTCAACGGTAGCGATGGAAAGCGGCTTGACGGGCGCCTGCCCGCGCAGCCGGCCGACCTGTTCGACCGGCACGCTCGCTGCATCCGCGATGATTTCCGCCGCCGCGTGGCCGCAATAGCGTCCCTGGCAGCGCCCCATGCCGACGCGACTGAAGGCCTTCGCGCGATTGGCCTCGCAGGCGCCTTCTTCGCGGATCACACGGCGCAGTTCGCCCACCTTTACGCCTTCGCAACGGCATACCACGGTGTCGTCCGAGAGATGAGCAGCTTGCGCAGCGGGCCAAGGAAACGCTTCTAGCAGCCCGAGCCGGAAGCGATCCATCTTCTGTTGCTGGCGCTTCAAATCGTCCAGCGTGGCGGCCTCGATAGCGTGACCGAGGTCCTGCAACGCCGCGTAGGCGGCAAGGCGACCCGCCAGCTCGGCGCCATCCGCGCCGAGTACGCGTACGCCGTCGCCGGCGAGATACACACCGGGTTCCGAACTGCGGCCCAGTTCATCGATTTGCGGCAGCCACTGGCGCGACGGCTCGTCGAAGCGGAACGCACAGCGCGCCAAGTCGGCGAGTTGCGTTTCCGGACGCAGGTGATAGCCGAGCGCTACTGCGTCGCAGGTAATCTGCTGCACCCGCCCCTTGGCGTCGCGATAGTGCACGCCTTGCACGCCCGCGGCGTCCGAGCCAATAATCTCCAGCGGCTCGATGCCGTTCTCGACGACGACGCCCGCCTTTTTCAGGGAAGAAACGAGCGCGGCGCCCTTTTTCAGCACATCCAGCCGCGCCAGCAATTTCGGCAGCGCGCGCAGGCGCTGGCCAAACTTCGACGTGTCCAGCACCGCCGCCACTTGCGCACCGGCTTGCACGTACTGGCTCGCCACTAGATAGAGCAGCGGTCCCGAGCCCATGAACACGACCTTGCGGCCGATCGACACCGCTTGCGCCTTCAACGCAATCTGCGACGCGCCGAGGCTATAGGTCCCGGCAAATTGCCAGCCCTTCACCGGCATCAAGCGATCGGTCGCGCCTGGGCATAGGATCAACGCGTCATAAGGCAGCGCATTGGCAACCCCGTCGTGCACCACATGCAGCTTGCGCTCGGCGACATTCCACGCGAGCGTCTCCGGCCGGTAATCGATCTGCGGGCGCAAGCGTTCGAAAGTGCTGTGCAGGTCTTCCGCACGGGCGGCCTCGGTCCCATACAACTTCGCATAGGGTCGAGAGAAATTGTCCGGCTGACGGCGATAAATCTGTCCACCATCACGGCGGCTTTCATCGATGACGGTCGGGCGGATACCCGCGGCCAGCAGGGTCTGCGCACAGCGCACGCCGGCCGGTCCGGCACCGACGATGATTATGCGAGGTTGGCCCATTGCTCCTCCGCTTGAGTCGTTACAATCTGCAGGCCTTCGCTGACCACCGTAGTACAGGCGCGCAAGCGCTCGCCATCCGCAGTCCAGACCCAGCAGTCCTGGCACGCGCCCATCAGGCAAAAGCCCGCACGCACCTCGTTGCCGAACTCCGACTGACGCACGTGATCCACCGAGCAGAGCATCGCCACCAGCACGGTATCGCCCGCCAGTGCCTCGACCGCCTTGCCGTCCACGTGAATCGTCACGGTCTTGCGTCCGGTCTCGCCGAGCCGGATGAATCGTCCACTCATGCTGTTGCTCCCTGCGCGCGGCCATCGTGATCGACGGTTGCGACGCTATCGTTCACCGGATCGATCCGGTTGGTGAGGACGTGGCGCAGAAACTCGCGCGTGCGCGTCTCGCGCGGCGAACACAAGACCTGCTGCGCACTGCCCTCTTCGATGATCTGGCCGCCGTGCAGAAAGCACACGCGGTCGGCCACTTCACGGGCAAAGCCCATTTCATGCGTGACCACCAGCATGGTCATGCCTTCGCGCGCCAGCGTGCGCATCACCGCGAGCACTTCGCCCACCAGCTCCGGATCGAGCGCGGACGTCGGTTCGTCGAACAGAATCGCTTTGGGCTTCATCGCCAGCGATCGTGCAATCGCCACGCGCTGCTGCTGTCCGCCCGACAGTTGATGCGGATATGCATGCAGCTTTTCACCGAGACCGACCTTGCCGAGCAGTTCGATGGCTTCGCGGTGCGCCTCGTGCTTCGGTTCGCCTTTTACATGCACGGGGCCCTCCATCACGTTCTCGAGCGCCGTGCGATGCGGAAACAGATTGAAGCGTTGAAACACCATGCCGACTTGCGTCCGCAAGCGGTTGATGTGGCGCGAGCGTTGCTCGACGCGCTCATCCAACAGCTTGATTTCACCGGCATCGTAGGATTCGAGCGCGTTGATACAGCGCAGCAAGGTCGATTTGCCCGAGCCCGATGCACCGATCAGGCACACCACCTCGCCCTGCTTGATATTCAAGGAAATGCCTTTCAGCACCGGAACGGCGCCAAAGCTCTTGTGCACATCAACAATCTCGATCATCGCATCCTCGCTTGAGGCCTGATTTGTGAGCCCGCTCGAGGCCTCGTTTAGCGTTCGTACAGCCTTGTTGCCTTCATCTCGCGCTTACTCGGCCTTTTGTCGGCCTTGTGCTTGCCGAAACGCTTTTCCAGATGGCGCGTCAGGCTCATCAACGGCAGGCTCATCGCCAGATACCCCAGCGCCACCAGCGTATACACCGTCACGTTCTGGAACGTCGACGCGGCGATCAATTGGCCTTCACGCGTCATCTCGGCCACGGTAATCGTCGAGGCGAGCGACGAGTCCTTCAACATCATCACCAGCGTGTTCGCATACGGCGGCAGCGCGACGCGCACGGCCTGCGGCAGGATCACGCGGTACATCGTCTTCACGCGGCCCATGCCGATCGACTGGGCCGCTTCGAACTGGCCGGGGTCGACGGCTTCGATGCCCGAGCGGATGATTTCCGCCACATAGGTCGAATAGCCGAAACCCAGACCGATGATGCTCGCTTCGAGCGCCCCCATCTGAATGCCGATGTCGGGCAACACGAAGTAGATATAAAACAGCAGCACGATCATCGGCAGGCCGCGCACCACGTTGATCATCGCGCTGACCACCGTGACGACGCCCGGGTGTCGCGACATTTTCAACAGCGCCCAGACGAGTCCGAGCACGGTGCTCAATACCAGGCAGCCCAGCGTGATGATGATGCTCATCAGGGCGCCGCTAAACAGAATCGGAACAAAGTCGGTTATATCGCGCCAATGCATACGGTGTGCTCTTCAAAATCGGGGCCGTCGGCGGCATCAGAAGCAAACCGAGCCACGACGGTCGGGACGTAAGGAACAACCCGTTCACCGGCCAGGCGCGCTTGCCGGTAACGGGCTTTCGTCACACGAGGTTCGCGTTCACTTCACGATCAGCTCGCGAGATTCCACTTCTTCAGGATCGCGTTCAGCGAGCCGTCGGCTTTCATCTTCGTCAGCGCATCGTTGATCTTGGCGAGCAGAGCAGCGTTGCCCTTCTTCACGGCAATCGCGATGTCGAATTTCTGCATCGGCACGTAGTCGTCCACCACACGCGCGCCACTCAAACCGCCCGAGGCTTCCTGCGCCTTGAGGATCGGATAGTCGCTAAAGCCTGCGGTAATGCGGCCCAGCACCACGTCGCGCGTCATATCGGCCGGGCTGTCGTACATCTTCACTTCCTTGAAGATGCCAAGCTTGAGCAACTGGTCACCGTAATCAGTGCCAGTCGGCGCGCCCACGATGGTGCCCTTCAGGTCCTGCACCGACTTGTAATCCGTCTTGTTCGAATCCTTGACGATGATGCCTTCGCCAAACGCGGTGACCGGCTGCGAGAAATCGACCACTTCTGCGCGCTTCGGCGTCGGCGTCATGCCGGCCACGATGATGTCGATCTTGCCCGACACCGCCGACTGAATCAGCGCCGAGAACGGCACTGCGTTGAACGACACGTTAAAGCCTTCGCGCTTGCCGATGGCGTCCACCACGTCGGGCATCAGGCCTTCGATCTTCTGCGTCTTCACGTCCATGAAGGTAGTCGGCGCGCTCGACGGCGGCGAACCGGCGGTGAGCGTCGGCGTATCGGCGGCGTGGCTCAGGCTTGCGCCAAGCATCATCGAGAGGGCGACGCCAGCCTGGAGAGCGAAGCGTTGAACGGCTTGCAGGCGTGCTGCGGGGCGAAGCTCACGGGTAAAACGCAACATGGTCATCCTTGGAGTGTGGTGGTGAAAACCGCTGCGGCGCCGGGCGACGCAACGGCAAACATCGGGTACTGCCCCTTCCGCATCGGTTCAATGCAGAATGTCCTGCAAACGGTAATACGCGCCGACCAGCGGCAAGAACCAGGCGTGGCCGAAATGACCGGGAATCGCGGGCCATTCGAGCGTGCGCCATGGATTGCGCGTGGCGGCGCCGAACATCACATCGGCCATCGCGCGCCCCATATGCACCGACATCTGCACACCGTGGCCGCTATAGCCCATCGAGTAAAACAGGCCCTCATGCTGGCCCGCGCGCGGCAGCCGGTCCGCCGTCATGTCGACGAGACCGCCCCAGCAGTAGTCGAGGCGCACCTCGGCCAGCTTCGGAAAGTAGCCTGCGAGACCGGCACGGAGAATCCGGCCGCTCTTTTCGTCGGAGCGCGGGTTCGACATGGCAAAGCGAGCGCGGCCGCCGAACAGCAAACGGTTGTCCGCCGTGGTCCGAAAATAGTTGCCGATGTTGCGCGTGGTCACATAGGCGCGCCGCTTCGGTACGAGCTCGTCGAGTTGTGCGGTCGTCAACGGCTCGGTGACAACAATGAAGCTGCCCACCGGTGCGATGCGCCGCCGAAACCACTGCAACGGGCCGATCTGCGAAGCGCCTGTGGCAACCAGCACGCGTCCGGCCCGGATCGTGCCGAACTCGGTTTGCACTTCGTAACGCTCGCCATCGAGACGCTTCAGGCCCGTCACAGGCGTGTGTTCGAAAATGCGTGCGCCGTGCCTTGCGGCGGCGGTCGCAAGGCCGACACCGAACTTGCCCATATGCATCTGCGCACCGTTACGCTGCACGAGGCCGCCGTAAAACCTGTCCGAGCCGACCTCTTCGCGAATCCGTTCGGGCGGAATCAGTTCGACATCCGGATCGACATTGCGCACCAGCGATTCGTAGGTCTTGGCGAGCTTGTCGAAATGCCGGGGTTTCGCTGCGAGTTTGATCTTGCCGCCGCGAAAGAAGTCGCAATCGATCTTTTCCTCATTGACGATCGACGCCACCGTCGCCACCGCGCTCTCATATGCACGATAGAAATCGCGGGCCTTGTCGGCGCCGATGCGTTCCGCCAGCGCCGCGTAATCGTGCGCGAGCCCGGTGTTGCACTGGCCGCCGTTGCGGCCGGATGCTTCGCCAGCAATACGCCCGGCTTCCAGCACCGTCACCGGAATGCCGCGCTTGGCCAACTCGAGCGCGGCGGACAGGCCGGTGAAGCCACCGCCGATCACCACCACGTCCGCGCCGCCCTCGAGCGGGCCTTGTTGCCCGTCGAGAAACGGCGGAGCGGTGTCGAGCCAGTACGAATCGAGCTTCATCAGGTTCCTTCGCGCTTCAGGGCTTAAAGACCCACGACGCCGGCCAGACCGCCGATGTCCTTGATCTCGGTATAGTTGTAGTACGGCGTGGACGGTTCGTGACCGCGCGCGACGAACACCTTGTTCTTCACGCCGAGATCGTTGGCCGACATCAGGTCGTAACGCAGGCTCGACGACACGTGCAGGATGTCTTCCGGGCCGCAGCCGAGGTTATCGAGCATGTATTCGAACGCTTGCAGACGCGGCTTGTAGGCCTGCGCCATCTGCGCCGTATACACCGCATGGAAC
Source organism: Paraburkholderia phenazinium (assembly GCF_900100735.1). GTDB lineage: Bacteria > Pseudomonadota > Gammaproteobacteria > Burkholderiales > Burkholderiaceae > Paraburkholderia > Paraburkholderia phenazinia. Next base: position 156,107 of record NZ_FNCJ01000015.1, read on the forward strand.
GGTGCGCCGAGCTTGTCGACGTTGCTCTGGATCTGATCGTTCGAGGCGTTCGACAGAATCACCAGCGGAATTTCCTTCGCGACCTTGGCAAGGCCTTCCGGCACATCCGGGTGCGGACCCCACGTGGGCACGGCGTCGTAGAAGCGCTGCGCTTCGGCGTCGTCGTAGGCGAGGTTCCAGCGCTTGAGCGTGCGGCGCACGGCGTTCTTCACGACTTCCTGATACGGCTTCCATGCGCCGAGAACTTCGTCGAGGCGATACGCGGCGAAGTCACGCACGAACTGTTCCATCTGCTCGGCGTTGACTCGGTCGGCGAAGATCTCGCGAGCCAAGTCGCCCATGCGGAAGCGGGTCAGCGTACCGTAGCAGTCGAAGGTGATGTATTTGGGCCTGAAGCGGGTCATGTCTATGTCCTGTAGTGGGCAATAGTCAGCGTTGGGGGCAACGCAGCGAGCGCTGCTGAAATGAATTACACCACCCCAAAAAATGCGGGTTGTCGTGTTATCGACGCCGCTGAACACACAATCCGCCGTTTTGTGCCGCCCGCGCAGCACACTATGCGGCGGCACTTTGGGAGTGCTGGGGATGCGTCCCGCTGGTGCGGGTATGCCCTGATACGGGCGCGCTCAACAAGGCTAATCAAGGCTCGGCGGGATGCGCGACGGGTCTGCACAAGCCGCCACGAAAACGACAACGGCCGCGTCGGAGACCGACGCGGCCGTCTTGGGAAGCTGAAACCGCCGTGTTCAGCAGCAGATCGTGCTGCGTGCGGCGAGGCTTATGTATGAGGTTTGGGGTTTGCCCGGCGCGTTAGCGCTCGTGTTCGCTTCCTTCGTGTATTCAAGCGCCCTGGTTGAGGTCGATCAGGACGCTCTTGAAACGCAGATTGGCTTCGAAGGCCTGACGCCCTAAATCCTTACCGAGTCCCGACTGCTTGTAGCCACCAGTCGGAATGACGAAATCGGCGGTCCGCCCATAGCGATTGATCCACACCGTACCTGCCTCGATACTGCGCATCGCTCGCAGGGCACGGCTCAGGTCTGCGGTGTGCACGCCCGCCGCCAGGCCATACTTTTCGTGGCTGGCCAGTGCGAGCGCCTCGTCCTCGTCGTCAAAGGTCTGCACCGTCAGCACAGGGCCGAACACTTCTTCGCGCACAGCCTCCGAGGCAGCGGTCACGTTGGTCAGGATGGTCGGCGCATAGAAGGCGCCCTCGCCCGCGACCGGCAGGCGCATGCCACCCGCGGCGATCTGCGCGCCTTGCGCGACGCTGCGCTCGACAATGCCTTCGATACGCTGTGCTTGCTTGGCTGAGATGATCGGCGGCAGTGTCGTGCCTGCGGCCCAGGTGTGCCCGGGCCGCAATGCGGCAAACGCAGCGCCGATGCCGTCGATCAGGCGCGGCGCTGCCGAGCGTTCGACAATCAAGCGTGACCCCGCCACGCACACCTGCCCTGCATTACCGGCAATCGCACCGGCGATGCGGCGCGCCACCAGGTCGAGATCCGGAGCATCCGCGAACACCACTTGCGGGCTCTTGCCGCCGAGTTCGAGCGTGACCGGCTTGGTGCCGGTCTGCGCGCAGGCCGTCATGATCGCGGCGCCGGTCTGGCTCGAGCCGGTAAAGGTCACCTTCGCGATCTTCGGATGACGCACCAGCGCGTCGCCCGTGATGCGTCCGTCGCCCTGCACGACGTTGAAGATCCCCGGTGGGATGCCGGCCTCGATTGCTAGCTCAGCGAGGCGCAGCACCGAGAACGGCGTCATTTCCGAGGGTTTCAGCACCACCGCGTTGCCAGCCGCGAGCGCTGGCGCGATCTTCCACGATGCCATCACCAGCGGGAAATTCCATGGCGCGATCGCGCCGATCACGCCATACGGTTCAGCGACGATCATGCCGAGATGGTCCGGACGGGTCGCCGCCACCTCGCCGCCGATCTTGTCGGCGAACTCCGAGTAGAAGCGGATGCCTTCGGCCGTGAACGGCACGTCCCACGCGGCGGCATCGCGGATCGGCCGGGTCGAGCCGACCGACTCCAGGCGCGCCAGTGTGTCCACATCCGCTTCGATCAACTCGGCCCAACGGCGTAGCGTGCGCGCACGGTCGCGCGGCGCGCAGCGGGCCCAGTCGCTGGTTTTGAAGGCGTGCCAGGCATTCTCGACGGCATGGTCCACCAGGTCGGCGTCGGCCACGGGCAGATCCGCGTACACCGTGCCATCCGAGGGGCGCGTCACATCGAGGGCGGCGGCGCCATCCACGTAGCGGCCACCAATAAAGTGCGCGCTGCGCACGGCGATCAGAGCGGGATCGAAGCTATCCATTGTGTCCATTCCAGTTCGCAGACGAGATGCGAATCATGGTACGGGCGATACCGTAGCATTTGCTGCCATGATGGCCGGGGGTGACCGCCAGAAGTGCGCGTTGTGAGGGGCGCGGGCAGTGGAGCGTGCGGCGTGATTTGTCTAACAATAAGACGCTTGTGCGAGCCGCAGAGGTGGTATCACATTGGGAGGCCCGAACCTTAGTTATGTGTTTTCGATAACTTCCATAAATTCGATACATTCCCCGTTCAATTCTCTGTACGGAGGTTAGCAAAATTATCTACAATTCATAAACTGCCTAAACTTGCTACAGAATCCATGGATCCCATCCTCAATCCCTATGCACCTGGAGCGGGGAGCCCGCCTCCTGAACTAGCCGGACGCAGCGAACTGCGCGAGGCCGTCCGCATCTGTATCGAGCGCTTGCGGCGCGGTAAAGCCGCCAAAAGCGTCCTCATGGTCGGCCTGCGCGGGGTGGGGAAAACCGTGCTGCTCGATCAGATGCGCAATGACGCGGAGGCTACAGGCGCGCACACGATACGCATCGAAGCGCCGGAGAACCGTTCACTCCCGGCAATCCTTGCACCACAACTGCGCCTGGCGCTGCTCCGTCTGAACCGGATCGAAGCGGCGAAGGACATGGCCGTTCGCGGGCTGAAGGCGCTTGCGGGTTTTGCCAGCAAGCTCAAGATGACATACAAAGATATCGAAGTTGGCCTCGATTACGATCCCGAGCCAGGACTGGCCGACAACGGAGAACTGGAGAGCGACCTGACCGCTTTGCTCGAAGAGGTTGGCAGGGCGGCCAAGGCAGGCGGCACAATACTGGTCATCTTCATCGATGAACTCCAGTATGTGGAAGAACCACAAATGGCCGCGCTGATATCGGCGCTTCACCGCTGCGCGCAAGCAAAACTGCCGGTGACGGTAGTCGGCGCGGGCCTCCCGCAGTTGCGCGGCCGGATGGGCGAAGCGAAGTCCTATGCGGAACGCCTCTTTCAATTTACCGAGATCGGAGCGCTAGCGAAGTCCGATGCCCAGTTCGCCATCGTGAAGCCGGCTGCCGACGAGGGAGTCGAGGTGGACGGGCCAGCGGTTGAGCGAATCGTCCACGAAACCAAGGGATACCCCTACTTTCTGCAAGAATGGGGCAAACACTCCTGGGACGCTGCCACTGCCAGTCCAATCACAGAGCTTGACGTCGTCAACGCGTCGAGGGAGGCGGTGGCCACCCTCGATGAAAGCTTCTTTCGGGTCCGGTTCGATCGACTGACGCCCGCCGAAAAGAAATACTTGCGGGGCATGGCCGAACTTGGACCGGGACCTCATCGCTCAGGCGATATCGCCGACCAGCTAGGTCGCTCCGTGCAATCGTTCGGGCCCATCCGGAGCAACCTGATTCTTAAAGGCATGATTTGGAGCCCAACTCATGGAGATACGGCGTTCACCGTCCCACTGTTCGATGAGTTCATGAAGCGGATAATGCCGGGCGATGACTGGAAGAACTAGCAGGTTGATTTAAGTACACCTTGCCAAAGCACGACTGTTCCTTCGAACGGCTTTATTCGGCAAGGTCATCCGCAAGTAGAGCGTGCGGTATTCCCGCCGATCTCCCCGCAATAAGATCGTCCTATCCGCGCCTCGCAGCCGGTGCCACATTAGGCAGGCATATTGAAGAGGAGTGGAAAGTGACTCAACCGCTTGCTGCAACACCCGTCCGGTTTCGTCCGCTGACGGCCGGCGATCTGCCCGCCGCGCACGAACTGTCGGTAGCGGTCAAATGGCCGCATCGCCGCGAAGACTGGGAATTCGCGCTGAACCTGGGCGCGGGCGTCGGCGCCGAGGATCCGAGCGGACTCCTGGGCACCGCCTTGCACTGGAAATTCGGCGCGGATCACGCCTCGCTCGGCATGGTGATCGTCGCCCCGGAGCAGCAAGGCCGCGGCATCGGTCGCGATCTGATGACCCGCACCATGGACGCGCTCGGTGAGCGCACCACCTTCCTGAACGCCACGCCCGCCGGCCAGCCGCTCTACGAAAAGTTCGGTTTCAAGGCAATCGGCAGCATCCACCAGCACCAGGGCACGGGCGGCGCGCATCCGCCGGCCGTGCAACTCGCGCCCGGCGAGCGGATTCGTCCGCTCGGCGCCCGCGACCCGGACCGGCTCGCGGCCTTGTTGAACCGGGCGGCCGGTTATGACCGCACGCAGGTGCTCGCCGCCTTGCTGAACGTGGCCGAAGGCGTGGTGCTCGATCGCGACGGCGAGCCGGTCGGCTTCGCGCTAATGCGCCGCTTCGGCCGCGGTCATGTGATCGGACCGCTGGTGGCGCCGCATATCGAAGGCGCGCAGGCCTTGATCAGCCACCTGGTCGGATCGAACCCCGGCAAGTTCGTGCGCATCGACGTCGATGGCGCATCCGGCCTGTCCGACTGGCTCGACGGCCTTGGACTGCAACAGGTAGACGCCGTCGTCACCATGGTGCGGGGCGCCGCGCCGCAGCCGGAAGGCACGGCACGGGTCTTCGCCATCACCAACCAGGCGCTGGGTTAAGCGCCAGCGGATTCAAACCCATCCCAGCCAACCCGAGCGAACTCTATCGGACCCCACGAGATGACCTTCCTCTACAAGGCCGACCCCGTGCGCGGCGCGCAGTGGGCGCGCCTGTTTGCCGAGAAAGCGCCGCAGATTCCCTTTCGCATCTGGCCGGACGGCAGCAGCGGCGACGACGCCCATGCGGTGCGTTACCTCGCTGTCTGGGAAGCGCCTCGCGATCTCGCCACGACCTTCCCTAATCTGGAAGTGGTGTTTTCGGTCGGCGCGGGCATCGACCAGTTCGATCTCTCAGCCATTCCCGCGCATCTGCCGGTCGTGCGGATGGTCGAACCGGGCATTGTGGCGGGCATGGTCGAATATGTGACGCTCGCCACGCTCGCGCTGCACCGCGACTGGCTGACCTATGCCGCGCAGCAACGCGAAGGCCGCTGGCAAGCGTTGCGCACCCGCGTCGCCAGCGAGAGGCGGGTGGGTGTGCTGGGACTCGGCGTACTTGGCCAGGCCGTCCTGACGCGCCTCGCCAGCTTCGGCTTTCAATGCGCAGGCTGGAGCCGTTCGCCGCGCACGCTCGATGGGATCGAATGCTTTGCGGGCACCGAGTCGTTGCCGCAATTCCTGGCTCGCACCGATATTCTGGTGTGCCTGCTGCCGCTCACCGGCGCGACGCGTCATATCCTGAACCGCGATCTGTTCGCGCAGTTGCCGCGCGGGGCCGCGTTGATCAACACGGGCCGTGGCGGCCATCTGCAGCAGGACGATTTGCTGGAAGCGCTCGACAGCGGGCAACTGAGCGCCGCCGTGCTCGATGTGGCAGACCCCGAACCGCTCGCCGCCGACCATCCCCTGTGGCGGCACCCGCGCGTCATGCTGACGCCGCACGTCGCCAGCATGACCCAGCCGGACAGCGCCGTCGAAGTGGTACTCGACAATCTGCGCCGTCACCGCGAGGGCGAACCGCTAATCGGTCTGGTGGACCGCGCACGCGGATATTGAAACGCCCGAAGCGTGCCTCGCGCACGCTTCCCCGCCCGCGCGGCGCGCTTCTCTAATCGTTACCCCCGCATCCAGCCCTCTTTCCCCCGCAGCACAAAATGCTGCGCTGCCCGCAAAAACACAATTCCCGCCTTCCGGCCGCGCCGAATCCGAGCGTCTTCGTTGTTTCTGTCCCGCTACCATGGTTTGCATGCGGTTCGCGCCCGCGGCACGCGTTGCGCGCACCTTCCCGGCACTTCGTGCATTGCTGCGCGCACAACTCACGCACTCCATACCATGTCCACGTCCTCACTGATCGAATCCGACCGCAAACATCTGATCCACCCGGTTGCCAGCCTGCGCGCTCATGAGCAGCGCGGCGTCACCATTCTCGAATCGGGCCGCGGCGCCTGGCTGCGCGATAGCGAGGGCAAGGAACTGCTCGATGCCTTCTCCGGCCTGTGGTGCGTAAATACCGGTTACGGCCGCGACAGCATCGTGCGGGTGGCCACCGAACAGATGAGCCGCCTGCCGTATGCCACCGGCTATTTCCATTTCGGCTGCGAACCGGCCATCCGGCTCGCAGAGCAACTGGTCGAACTGGCGCCTGACTCGCTGCGTCACGTGTATTTCACGCTGGGCGGATCGGATGCGGTGGACGCGGCGATCCGCTACATCACGAACTTCTACAACGCGACCGGCCGGCCGCAAAAGAAGCAGTTCATCGCATTGGAGCGCGGGTATCACGGTTCGTCGTCGGTAGGGGCGGGACTGACCGCGCTCAGCACATTTCATCAGAACTTCGATGTGCCGCTCGCGAACCAGCATCACATTGCGTCGCCGTATCCGTATCGCAGCGAGGTGGGTGACGATCCGCAAGCGGTGATCGACGCCTCGGTTGCCGCGCTGCGTGCGAAGGTCGAGGCGCTTGGCGCCGAGCGCGTGGCCGCCTTCTTCTGTGAACCGGTGCAGGGCTCGGGCGGCGTGATCGTGCCGCCCAAGGGCTGGCTCAAGGCAATGCGCGATGCATGCCGCGAACTCGACATCCTGTTCGTCGCCGATGAAGTCATTACCGGCTTTGGCCGCACCGGTCCGCTGTTCGCGTGCGCCGCCGAAGACGTCGAACCGGACCTGATGACGGTCGCCAAGGGACTCACCGCCGGCTATGCGCCGATGGGCGCCGTGCTGATGTCCGACGAGGTCTATAACGGCATTGCCGATGGCGCGGGCACCGGCTCGGCCGTCGGTCACGGTCAAACGTATTCGGCGCACCCAGTGAGCGCGGCAATCGGTCTCGAAGTACTGCGGCTTTATCACGAAGGCGGCCTGCTCGCCAACGGCGTGGCTCAAGCGCCGCGCTTCGAAGCCGGCCTGCGCGACCTGCTCGACCATCCGCTGGTGGGCGACGCGCGCAGCCGCGGCCTGCTCGGCGCGCTCGAACTGGTGGCCGACAAAGCCACCAAGCGCCGCTTCGACCCGGCGCTGAACCTGAGCGAGCGCATCGCCACCACGGCCTATCGCAACGGGCTGATCTTCCGCGCCTTCAACGACAACATCCTCGGCTTCGCGCCCGCACTGTGCTACCAGCGCGAGGAGTTCGACGTGATGTTCGAACGCCTGCGCAAGACGCTCGACACCGTGCTGGAAGCGCCCGAAGTGCGCGCCAGCCTTGCCTGAGGACGTACCCACGGCTAGGCTCGGGCAGAGGCCGTCCGGCTGTCACGCGCGGCGGTGTAATCCGCCGAAAGGCTTGCTGCGTAAGGGTTTGCCGTGAAATTTTTTCATGACGGGGCGTGCTACGATAGTTCCGTTACCGCGCTTCCATAGGTCATTGCCTCCGTGTCAACCAACGCTAGTTCAATGAAGCTGGACCGCATCGATCTGCGCATCCTGTCCCAGCTCCAAAAGAAGGGCCGCATAACCAATGTCGACCTCGCGGATGCGGTCGGCCTGTCGCCGAGCCCGTGCCTGATTCGCGTGAAGCGTCTCGAGAAGGCGGGGTACATAGCGGGCTACGGCGCGCATCTGCAGCTCAACAAGCTCGGCGACGTCCAGCTCGTGTTCACCGAGGTGACCTTGCAGGATCATCGGCGCGAAGACTTCGCCAAGTTCGAGGCCAGCATCCGCACGGTCGACGAAATTGCCGAGTGCCACCTCGTGAGCGGCGGCTACGACTATCTGCTCAAGTTCGTCACGCGCAGCGTCGTGCATTACCAGACCGTGATGGAAAATCTGCTGGAGCGCAATATCGGCATTGAAAAGTACTTCAGCTACGTCGTGATCAAGTCGCCGTTCGTGAAGAACCATTACCCGATCGAGAGCCTGTTTCCGCTGACTGACTGAACGAATGATTGATTGATTGAATGGCGCGCAGTCGGCGCCATCGCCTCAAGGTCAGCGGCCAAGGCGCTCTATTTCGTTATCCTCAACTCTTATTCCCGGCGGTTGCCATGCCACTCACACTCCAGCGCCCCGAACTCTCCCGCTCACACAACTTCATCAATGGCGAGTGGTGCGATGCCGTCGGCGGCGCCCGCTATCCCGTCAGCGACCCGGCCACCGGCGCCGAATTTACCAGCGTCCCCGATAGCAGCGACGCTGACGCAAAGGCCGCGGCCGATGCCGCGCACACCGCGTTCGACAGTTGGCGCGAGCGCACGGCCCGCGAACGTGCGCAGTTTCTCAAACGCTGGCACGCAGCGATCGTCGCCAACAGCGAAGACCTGGCGCGTATCATTTCGCGCGAGCAGGGCAAGCCGCTCGCCGAAGCGCGCGGCGAAGTGGCGTATGGCGCGTCGTACGTGGAGTGGTTTGCGGAAGAAGCCGTGCGCAGTTACGGCGACATGATGCCCGCCTTGATGCCCGGCAAGCGGATGATGGCGGTGAAGGAACCGGTCGGCGTGGTCGCGGCTGTGACGCCGTGGAATTTCCCGCTGGCGATGATCGCCCGTAAGATTGCCCCGGCTCTGGCAGCAGGCTGCACGGTGGTCGCCAAACCAGCAGAAGATACGCCGCTTACGGCACTGGCCCTCGCGCGTCTTGCCGAGGAAGCCGGATTGCCCGCGGGCGTGCTGAACGTGGTCACTGCGTCGCGCGAGCATACGCCGTCAACCGTCGCGAACTGGCTTGCCGATTCCCGGGTGCGCAAGATTACCTTCACCGGCTCGACGCCGGTCGGCAAGCACCTGGCGCGCGAATCTGCAGATACGCTCAAGAAGCTCTCGCTGGAGTTGGGCGGCAACGCCCCGTTTATCGTGTTCGACGATGCGGATCTCGACGCCGCGGTCGACGGCTTGATGGCATCGAAGTTTCGCAATGGCGGCCAGACCTGCGTGTGCCCGAACCGGGTCTATGTGCAAAGCAGCGTATACGACGCCTTCGCCCGCAAGCTGGTGGACCGTGTGGCCGCCCTGCGGGTGGGGCCCGCTACGCGCGACGACTCGCAGATCGGCCCCATGATCAACGCTCGTGCGGTCGACAAGATCGAGCGTCACGTGCAGGACGCGCTAGCGCACGGCGCAGTGGTGCTGACCGGCGGCCGCCGTCTGCAAGGCGAAGGCCTCGACGGCCCGCACTACTACGCACCCACCGTCCTCGGCGACGCCAATCGCGAGATGGCGCTGTTCCGCGAAGAGACCTTCGGTCCGGTCGCGCCCTTGTTCCGCTTCGACAACGACGCCGACGTGCTGCGTGAAGCCAACGACACGCCGTTCGGACTCGCGGCATACTTCTATTCAAGCGATGTGCGCCGTATCTGGCGCGTCGCCGGACGGCTCGAAAGCGGCGTGATCGGCATCAACGAGGGCGCGGTCGCGAGCGAGGCCGCGCCGTTCGGCGGCGTGAAAGAATCGGGCTACGGCCGCGAAGGCTCGCGCTACGGGCTCGACGATTACCAGCACATCAAGTACCTTTGCCAAGGTGGTCTTGCTTGACCCCTGCAAAAACCCCCGTTTTTATCGACTGCGAATGGACGCTCTCATGACAACCGAATCCCCGCAGCAGGACCACGCTTATCCGGTCGACGTCGAGTTTCCCGACCTGAGCGGCTATGCAGCAGGCAACACCGGCGTTCCGTACGTCTACACGTTCGACAGCGGCGCGCCCGGCCCGCACGTGATGATCAACGCACTCACGCACGGCAACGAAGTGTGCGGCGCGATCGCGGTCAAGGCGCTGCTCGATCTTGGCGTACGGCCGCGTCGCGGCAAGCTCACGCTCGCGTTTGCGAATATCGACGCTTACCTGAGCTTCGATGCTTCCAAACCAGACGCATCGCGCTTCGTCGATCAGGATTTCAACCGCGTTTGGACTGCGGCGAAGCTCGATGATGCAAGCGCGGATTCCAGCGAACTACGGCGTGCGAGGGCCATGCGTCCGGTGATCGATACGGTGGATGCACTACTCGACCTGCATTCGATGCACGAGCGCAGCGCGCCGCTGATCGTTTCGGGTCCACTGGACAAAGGCATTGCACTGGCGCGCGCACTGGGCACACCTGCCACCGTCATCAGCGATGCAGGTCATCCGGAAGGGCGGCGCATGCGCGACTACGCGGATCTCGGCGATCCGCACAGCCCGCGCAATGCACTGCTGGTGGAATGCGGCCAGCATTGGGAGCCGTCGGCCGTGGTGGTGGCGAAGGACTGCACAGCACGTTTTCTGGTGCTAGCCGGCGCGCTCGATGAATCCGACCTGCCGCCCGACTGGTTTGCACCGAAGCCGGATGCGATCCGCGTGATCCGCGTCACGCAACCGGTGGTGGCAAAGAGCATGGATTTCCGCTTTGCCGACGCTTATACCGGTCTCGAGACGTTTGCCAAAGCGGGTACCGTGATCGGCTGGAACGAGGGCGAGCCAGTGGTCACGCCTTACGACAATTGCGTGCTGGTGATGCCGTCGTTGCGGCAACTGAGGCCCGGGGTCACGGTGGTGCGGCTGGGGCAGTTGCTGGAGAGTTGAATGGCGAACTGAGCTGAGAATTGCGCGCAGCAGTCAGCGCGAGGCGTGAAGCAGCGTTCACAGCGCCCCGCTTCACGCCGGCTCACTCAAACGTTCTGCACAAACATATACTGCTTGGTGACCTTCTCGGTCACTTCAAACACGCCGCGAAAACCCTCCGGCACCATCACCGCATCGCCCGGTCCGAACGGCTTGCGCTCGCCCTCATCGGGCACAATTGCGCCGATCCCCGACAGTACGTGAAAGAACTCGAACTGCCCATGCGGGAAATCGATCCGCCATGCGCCCGCGGTGCCGCTCCAGATGCCCGTGCTGACCTTGCCGTCGGCGCGCTCGAAAACGGGCCAGTCGCGGCGCTCGGGCTGACCGCGCAGCAGCCGCTCAGGGCTCAGCGAGAGCGGCGTGCCCTCGCCCTGCGGCTCGTTGAAACACACGCTCTGCGCGGGGCTAACAGATGAAGTCTGCGACATGGCTTGATGCTCTCTGAAGTAGTTCGATGATGGTGTTAAAGATTCTAGCCAGCGCATCCAGCTAGCCGATTGCGTTTTGCAGGCTCGTTAAAGCACGACATTGCAACGATGCCCGCGTCAATGGCATCTCAACTCGCGCGCTGCAATTCTGGCCATGAGTCACGCAACTGCGCAAAGATCTTTTCGATGACCTCAGCGCCTCCGCCCGCTACTTCGGCATGTGCGTCCAACGCGTCGAAGATACGATGCTTGATGAAGTAGCGCCATTGCACCGGCACCTCCGCCAGAATCGCCGTCAGCGCAGCGTAGCGCTCGCGCGTCCATTTCGCCTCGAACGCGTCGCGATACGGACCGAACTCGAACGCCGGCACCGCCGTATTGCGGGTCATGGCCTGTGCCTGGTCCCGTAGCGCGATCGTCTCGCGCAAGTCGATCTCGCCGTCGACGATTGCCACCGCATAGACCTCGCGCGCTTCCTGCGCCGTGATATAACCGCGCCGCACGTCCTCGCATACCCGCTGAACGTCGCGCTCGATCGGCCGGCCATAGCCACCCGCGCCCGCCCCCACCAGCCGAATCACATCGCCCGGATTGCAGATCACCAGATCGGTATTGCCCAGTTCTTCTGCTTGCGGCGTGTCCGGGTTCTTCGTAAAGCGAGCATTCGCACCCGCATGGCCGCCGCGCACGCCCCACGAGGCAAAATGCGTGCGGTCGCGGTTGCGCGCTGTGACAAGCGTATTCGGTGAAAACACCTTGAACTCCATCACGAGCCCCTGGCCGCCGCGAAACTGACCGGCCCCGCCCGAACCCGGCGCCACCCCATAACGCGTGATGCGAATCGGTACCTCGGCCTCGTTGATCTCCACGGGCGTGTTGCGCAGAAACGCGTTGTTCGCGCCGGAACCGTCTTCGCCGTCGTCGAACGACATGCCGCCAGCGCCGCCCCCAATGGGTCCAATCGATGCCATCACCGTGCTGCCATTGCGGTCCATCGTCTTGACGCTGAGAATCGACAGGCCGCCTGCGGGGCAGGCCGCGAGCCGCTCGGGAACCGCCTGCGAAAACGCACCGAAGGTCAGCAGATGCAGCAGCTTGCAGGTGAGGCTGCGCATGCCGACCGCCGCCGGCCGCTGCGCATTGACCACCGTGCCCTCGGGCAGTACGCAGCGCGCGACCCGCAGCATGCCGCTGTTGAGCAGAATCTCGGGATTGAGCGTGTACAGCACATAGACAAAGCCGACCAGTGCCAGCGCGTGCCGCTCGCGGCCGCCGGTCGGGATGTTCAGCGACGACTGCAACTGCGGGTCGCTGCCGGTGTAGTCGAATTCGACGCTGCCATCGTGGATCCGCAGCGTCAGCGCGACGCGCATCGGCTTGCCGCGCACCGAGTCTTCGTCGGCGTATTCAGCGAAGAAATACTCGCCATCGGGAATACCGCGCATGACGGTGCGCGCCTGCTCCTCCGAGTAATCGAGCAGCGCCTGCATACCTGCCTTGAAGCCGTCGATGCCGAACCGCTCGATGATCTCCAGCACGCGCCTTTCACCCGTATGCAGCGATGCCAGTTGCGCATGCAGGTCGCCGACGTTTTGCTCCGGCACGCGCACATTGGCGGCCATGATGCGCAACAGATCCTCATCGAGCACGCCGCGGCGGACAATCTTGGTGGGCGGAAAACGGATGCCCTCCTGCTCGATTTCGGTCAACGTGCGCGACAGCGACGCCGGCACGGCGCCGCCCATATCCGTGTTGTGAATATGACCGCCGACGAAGCAGACAATCTCACCTTCGTAGAACACCGGCTTCCACAGCACGATATCGGGCGTGTGCGTGGCGACGAAGCCGCTGTATGCGTCGTTGGTCATGCCGATATCGCCCGGCTCGTAGTCATCGATCATGCCGATCACCGGCCCGTAGTCGAGGCCGACATACCAGGTGGCGCCGAGCGTTTTCGGCGACGCGAACGTGAGGCCATCCGGCGTCGTGATCGCGCACGAGAAGTCTTCCGTCTCTTTCACAAAGGTCGAGTGTGCGGTGCGCACCAGCGTGTACGCCATGCTTTCCGCCGCGGCGACGCAATAGTTGGCAAAAATCTGCAGCACTGCCTTGTTGAATTGCATTCCCGGCTCCGTTTCAGTTCGCGCCAACATAAGTAAGAATCAGATTGCCGTAGGTATCGACACGTCCAGTAAACCCGGGCAGCACACAGGTGGTGCAGTCGTCCTGCGCGATCACGGCCGGTCCGGCGATCCGCTGGCCAGCCAGCAGTTTGGCGCGGTGAAACAGCGCCGCGTCATGGAACGTGCCGTCCATCCAGACCTTCACCAAGGCATCCGGCACTGGCGCCTGCTCACTCGCTTCGATCGGTCGCAATGCGGGCTTGGGCGTCACTGAGGCAATCACGAGCCGCAGCGCCACCACCTGGATCTTTGCTGTCAGGTCGCTGTGGCCGTAGAGCCGCGCGTGCTCGCCGTGGAACGCATCGCTTAGTGCGGTCATGTTCCGTTCCTGAAGCCATGCCAGCTCAAGCGGGGTGTCGATCTCGAATGACTGCCCCTTGTAGCGCATGTCCGCCGAGACAGTGATGCGCGCCGAGCGCTCGCCTTCCGGCTGACCCGACCCACCCGTCTCAGCCGCGATCCACGCTCGCGCAGCAGTTTCCAGCGCACGGGCATCGTCGCGCAGCGCGTCGAGCGCAGCGGCATCGAGGTCGTAATAGGTGGTCTTGACGAAATCGTTCTTGGTGTCGGCAATCAAGCCGCCAAGCGCGCTCAGCACCCCGGGAGCCGTGGGCACGACAACCTGCTCCATGCCGAGCGCCCGCGCGAAATAGCACGCCAGCATCGGCCCCGCGCCGCCGAAAGGCAAAAGAGAGAACGTCCGCGGATCGATGCCGAAGCGCGAGACGATCCGGCTCACCCCCGCATACATGCCCGACACCGAGACGTTGACGATCGCTTCGGCAGTCCGGTGGCGATCGGAACCGAGCCGCTGGGCCAGCGCATCGATTGCGCGGCACGCGGCGTCGTGGTCGACCTTCACCGAGTTGTAGCCCAGGCTGGCGTTGCCGATCACGCCCATCACGGCAAAGGCGTCGGTGATGGTCGCACGCGTGCCGCCCCGCCCGTAACAGACGGGACCGGGGTTTGAGCCGGCGCTCTCCGGCCCGACCTTGAGCACGCCGAAGTCGTCGACCCACGCAATCGAGCCGCCGCCGTCGCCAATGGACGATACCGAGACCGACGGAATATGAATCTGAAAGTCGCCGATATATTCACCGGTTGCGTATTGCGGCTCGCCGTCGATGATCAGCGCGACGTCTGCGGTCGTGCCGCCGATGTCGAGGCTCATGCAATGCTTCAGGCCGCACAGTTGTGCAACATAAGCCGCGCCGATCACACCGGAAGCCGTGCCGGACAGGATCATCTGCACGCAGTTGGTCTTGCCGGTTTCGGCGCTCATCACGCCGCCGTTCGACTTGGTGACCTTCATGTCCGCCGCGATGCCGGTTTCGCGCAGCGCACGCTGCAGCGACGACAGATAGTGCGACACCTTGGGCTGCACATACCCGCCAATCACCGCCGTCGAGGTGCGTTCATACTCGCGGATGATCGGCCAGACGTCGCAGGAACACGAGACGAAAAGGCCCGGCTCGGCACGCTCGATGATCGCCTTGACCGCATGTTCATGCGCCGGATTGCGATACGAATGCAGCAGCGACACCACCACGCCTTCACAGCCGGCGCGACGCAGCTTCTCGAGTGCGTCAAGCACGCTCGCTTGATCCACCGGCGTCTCGACCGTGCCGTCCGCGTTGAGCCGCTCCACGATGCCGAAGACGCGCTCGCGCGGCACTAGCGGCGCAGGGCGCTTCGACATCAGGTTGTACATATCGGGGCCTTTCAGCCGCGCGATATCCAGCACATCTTCGAAGTGACGTGTCGTGATCAGGCCGAGCTTCAACCCCTTGCGCTGAACCACGGCGTTGACGCCCACCGTCGTCCCGTGCGTGAAATAGGCAACCTCACGGGGATCGACACCGTAGCGCTCGGCAAGCCCTTCCATACCGCGCAGGACTTCGGCACCTGGACTGTCTGGCCGGGAAAACACCTTCAGCGTCTTTAGTTCACCCGTCTCATCATTCAGTACTGCGAAGTCGGCAAACGAGCCACCGATATCCACGCCGATTCTCAAGCCCATGAAGTTTTTTCCTTTTGCGCGGCTTAGGTCAGTTCAGGTTGGGCAGATGCGGTATCCCGGCTCATACCACTGTGCCTTCGCGCACCGCCGGAATCTGCTTCTGCAGGCTTATCAAATCCAGTTCCGTGCGATGGCACAACACTTCAGCGCCGTTCGACAGTTGCCGGCGCGCCGGTGCCGTGGTGTTGCACAAGCCATCTACACGCAACGGACAGCGCCCGAGGAACGTGCACAGCTCCGAATGCTCCGCACGCGGCCCGATCGACGGCAACTCGCTATGACAGCGGACGGTCGCCTCGTCGAGCCAGCCCGTGCGCAACTCCGGCGCCGACGAAATCAGCAGATCGGCATACGGATGGAACGGCGGCGCACACAACGCTGCGCGATCGCCCGCCTCGACGCGACGCCCTGAATACAGCACGACGATGTCATCGCTGATGGCGCGCATCTTGCCGATGTCGTGAGTAATGAACAGGTACGAGACGCCCAGCTTGCGTTGCAGATCGGCGAGCAGATCGAGAATCGCCGCCCCCACCACCGTATCGAGCGCCGAGGTCACCTCGTCGCACAGAATCAGGTCAGGCTCGGCCGCCAGCGCCCGCGCCAGGTTGATCCGTTGCTTCTGCCCACCGGACAATTCGCCGGAGCGGCGCGTCGCAAGCGCAGCAGGCAGGCGTACCAGATCCAGCAACTCGACAACGCGCTGCCGCGCGCGCTCGCCCTTCATGCCGTGATAGAACGCGAGCGGCCTCGACAGAATCCGTTCAACCGTATGCACGGGGTTCAAGGCCGTATCGGCGTTCTGAAACACGATCTGGATACGCCGGAACTGTTCCTTGGTGCGCCCGTTAAGACGCTTGGGCATCGGTTCGCCGTCGAGCAGCAACGAACCGCTTGCCACCGGCACCAGCCCCGCGATGACCTTCGCAAGGGTGGTCTTGCCGGAACCGGATTCGCCGATCACGCCGACGGTTTTGCCGCGGTGAATCACCAGATCCACGTCGTCCAGAATGCGCGCGGCAGGAAAGCCCTTCGCATCGACCTTGCCGTAACCCGCAACCAGACGTTTGACCTCCAGCAACGGCCGCTCGTCGGCTCCGGCCACAGGACGAACGTCAGGACGCGCACCACGCGGTGTGGGCATGACCGCGGCGATCAGGCTTTGCGTATATGCATGGGCTGGCGCATTGAGAATCTGCGCCGTGCCGCCCACTTCGCGAATCTCGCCATCGCTCAACACCACGATGCGGTCAGCCATCTGTGCAACCACCGCCAGATCATGCGACACATAGACAGCCGTCGTGCCGAGCTCTTTCACAACCCGCTTGAACGCCTGCAGCACGTCGATCTGCGTGGTGACGTCGAGCGCCGTGGTCGGCTCGTCGAGAATCACCAGTTCCGGGTCTGTGATCAGCGCCATCGCCGCCAGCAGCCGTTGCAACTGTCCGCCCGATACCTGGTGCGGATAGCGCTTGCCGATCCGTTCGGGGTCGGGCAGCGCCAGCGCGCGGAACAACTCAATGGCTTTGGCCTGTGCCGCGGACTTGCTCATGAGCCGATGGATCAGCGCGCTCTCGATCACCTGATCGAGAATCGTGCGCGCCGGATTGAAGGCCGCTGCCGCGCTTTGCGCAATATAGGCAACCTTGCGGCCGCGAAGCGAGGCCAGTTGCTCGGGCGAGAGCGCACGCACGTCGCACTCGCCCACCCGGATCGAGCCGCCGGCAATCCGGCAACCGGTGCGGGCGTGGCCCATCAGCGACAGCGCGATCGTCGTCTTGCCCGAGCCGGATTCGCCGATCAGCGCGAGCACCTCACCGCGCGCCACCGTAAAGTCGATATCGTGCACGATGGTGGTTTCGGGCCGCCCTTCACTGCTGCCCACTACTCGCAAGCCGCGCACTTCAACGAGGTTATCGTGTGTCGTAGTCATTTCAGCGAGCCTCCGCGGCACGGCGCAAACGCAGACGCTTGCCACGCCCAGGCAAACCGTCGATCAGCAGGTTGACGCCGACCGTCAGGATTGCAATCGCAATGGCCGGCATCAACACCACGGGCGCGCCGTCACCCAGCCCGGCGATGTTTTCTCGCACCAGCGACCCGAGGTCCGCATTCGGCGGCTGGACGCCCAGGCCAAGGAAGCTCAAGCTGCTCAGCAACAGCACCACGAACACGAAACGCAAGCCGAGATCGGCTAGCATCGGATGAATCATGTTCGGCAGGATTTCCACGCAGCAGATATAGATGGCGTTTTCGCCGCGCACCTTTGCCACCTGCACGTATTCGAGCGCGCTGATGTTCACCGCGAGCGAACGCGCAATGCGATAAGCGCCAGGCGTATAGCTGATTCCTGCCGTCAGCACCAGCAAGGTCAGCGACGAACCGAACGCCGCCACGATCATCAGCGCGAACATCTTGGTCGGAATCGAACTCACCGCATCAAGGACGCGGCTCATGGTCTCATCCACTGCGCGTCCCGCGACGGCGGCCAGCAAGCCGAGCCCGGTCCCGCACAGGGCGGCAAACAGGGCCGCCGCCAAGGCCAGCAACACGGTGAGGCGGGTGCCGTACATAATGCGGCTCAGCATATCGCGCCCCAGGTAGTCCGAGCCGAGCGGCAGATGGGAGCTGAACGGCGCGAACACGTCCTGCGTGACGATCGCGCCGACCGGATAGGGCGCGAGCCACGGTCCGAAGATCGCCACCAGCAATGCCAGCGCCACCATGGCAGCGCCGATCCAGCCACTCAGCGAGAGCGACGGCATGCGGCGCGCAGGCCGCTTGACCGGGGGCGTCGGCGCAGCGCCGCCGCCGGACGGCACGGGTGAGTGAGGGGCGGGCATGGCAGAACTCCTTCTGAGCGCCGCATCGGCATGCGTCGGTGAACCAGGATCGACGGGGGACGGATGTGGAATATTCATGTCCGCAACCTCGGGTTGGAAACGATCGCGCACAGATCCGCCAGCAGCACCAGAATCAGATAGCCGAGGCAAAAGATCAGCGTGCAGGCCTGTACTAATGGCATGTCGCGATTGCTGACCGCATCCACCATCAGGCGCGCGAGGCCGGGATAGTTGTAGATCGTCTCGACGATGATCACCCCACCCAGCAGATACGACAGGCTCAGCGCTACCGCATTGGCAATCGGGCCGATCGCGTTCGGCAGCGCGTGCAGCAGCACCACGCGGGCCGGGCGGGCGCCCTTGAGAATCGCCATCTCCACATACGAGGAGCCGAGCTGTTCGATCACTGCCGCCCGCGTCATCCGCGCCATCTGCGCGATGATCACGCAGCACAGCGTAATGACCGGCATCGCATAGGCACGCATGAAGTGGTCGAAACTGTCGATCTCGCCGCCGTACGACAGGGCCGACAGCCAATGCAACTTGACCGCGAACACCAGCACCGCGAACGTGGCGATCAGGAATTCGGGCGTCGCCACCAGCGCCAGCGTGCCGAGACTGACGATGCGATCGAGCAGCGAGCCGCGCTTCACCGCGGCGAGGATGCCCAGTGAAATCGCAATCGGCACCGAGACGAGCGTGGTGATGGCGGCGAGTTGCAGCGACTTCGGCAAGCGGCCGGCAATCATCTCGCTGACCGGCAGGTTGCTCGACAGGGACAGTCCAAAATCGCCGCGCATCAAGCCTACGAGCCAGTGCAGATAGCGCAGGTAGGCCGGCTGGTCGAGGCCGAACTGCAGCCGCAAGGCGGCGATCGTTTCCGGCGTCGCCGCCTGACCGAGCGCCTGTTGCGCAGCGTCGCCGGGCAGCAGGTTGGTAATCGTGAAGATGATCATCGACACGATCAGCAGAATCAGCAGCGTCAGCGCAATGCGCCTGACGATCAACGCCGCAATGGTCTGGTTCATCGCACAGGCCTCCTGGGAGGAATGCAGGGGCAGTGGCGGAACTCGCGCTCCGCCACTGGCAAGCCGGATTACCGGGTGACCGGCTAACCGGTCCGCAAGCGTCTAGCGGGTCAGGCTTCCCACCAGACGTTCTCGGCAAACGAAAAGCCCATCATCCCGCCGGTCGGAATCGAGCCGAGACCCTTGAGGCGCTTGTCGTAGCCGTCGAGCAGGCTGATGAACGACGGAATGCCGATACCGCCCTGGTTGCTGACGATGGTCTGCATATCAGCGTACATCTGCTTGCGCTTGGCTTCGTCGGTTTCGGCGCGTGCTGCCAGCAGCAACTGGTCGAATTGCGGATTCTTCCAGCCGGATTCGTTCCACGGGGCATCCGACTTGAAGAACTGGGTGAACAGCACGTCCGCGCTCGGCCGCGGGTTGATGCTGCCGAAGCCGAGCGGATGCTTCATCCAGTGGTTCGACCAGTAGCCGTCGGGCGGCACGCGGTTCACGGTCAGGTTGACACCGATCTTCTGCGCCGACAATTGCATCATCTCGGCCATTTCGATCGAACCGTTGGCGTCCGAGGTCGCGTAGATCGGCGGCAGCGTCAAACCGATAGCGCCGGCTTTCTGCAGATGGAACTTGGCCTTGTCCGGGTCGTACGGACGCTGCGGCAAGCCAGCGAAGTAGTAGCGGTGGCCCGGAGGAATCGGCTGATCGTTGCCGATCACCGCGTAACCGCGGAACACCGCCGTGCGGATCTGCTCGCGGTCGAACAGGTACTTCATGCCCTGCACGAAGTCCGGGTTGCCAGTGAGCGGATTGTCGCGCCGCATGATGAGGTCGGTGTAGAGACCCGATTTGGTCTCCTTGATCGCATAGCCAGGTGTCGACGCGACGCGCTGCGTGGCACGCGGATCGACCGCGCTGATCAGATGGACGTCGCCCGAGAGCAGCGCGTTCACGCGTGCCGAGTCGTCGCCGATGCCGATCAGCTCCACCTCATCGAGGTAGGGCTTGCCCGGACGCCAGTAGTTGTCGTTACGTGCGCCCACCGTGCTGACACCCGGCTTGAAGGTCTTCAGCTTGTACGGTCCGGTACCCACCGCCGTCGAAAAGTCCGTGGTGCCGTCCTTGATGATGACGAGCTGCGGCGTGGCGAGAATCGCCGGCAGGTCGGCGTTCGGCGTCGTCAAGGTAATCTGCACTTCGTCCGGACCGCTCGCCTTGACCTCGTCGAACTGGTCAGCCACCGACTTCACTTTCGAGGCCGTCGCCGGGTTCTTGTGACGCGTCAACGAGTACGCCACGTCGGCGGGCGTCAGCGGCTTGCCGTCATGGAAGGTCACGCCCTTGCGCAGCTTGAGGGTCCAGACCTTGGCATCGCTGGTGGTGAACGACTCGGCCAGCGCCGGCTGGGGTGTCAGGCTGCTGTCGAACTGCGTCAGCCCGCTATAGAACATGAAGAAGCGGATGTAATCGGCGCCTGTCGAGCCTTTGGCCGGATCAAGCGTGTCCGCGGTCGAACTGGAGTCATAGGCAGCCCGAATCTTGCCCCCCTTCTTCGGCGTGTCGGCAAAGGCGCTGGTGGCGCCTACCAGCATCCCGCCCGCGCCCGTGGCAAGCATGCCGCCCGCAGCCAATACACGCATCATGTCGCGGCGGCTGAAACCGGCTCGTTTGATTTCGTCGTCGTTCATGGACTCTGCTCCTGGGACCAAGGGAAGAATGAATACAGCTTGTATGAGGCTGCTTGCCCGTCAAGTCGCGAAACGTTGCGGGTTGAGTGAATTTAAGCACCGCAAAATTAACGGAATGTCCTGATTCGGCATCGCGCGCAAGCGAAACGAATCGTTTTGATGGCGCTTCACAGCATGAATTGCTGCGCGCGTTGCGGCATGCGGCTCTCAGGCCGGCGGGGCGGGCGTTGCGGGGATTGCACGGTACATGCAAGCGGGCCGCAGCTGATTGGGCGTCCATTCTGCGGCGCGTTGGCACGCCCGGGATGGCGGCTATCAGCCGTGAAGGGCAGAATTAAGCGTTTACTGCGGCGGGCGACGGCATGATATGCCGCGTTCGCCGACGGCTAGTTCGGGATGCCGGCGTTCAAACGGCCACCTCATCGCGGCCGCCCAAACAAAAAAAGCCCATCGCGTATCTCTCGATGCACGATGAGCCGACTAAAGGCATCACGTCACACACTTCGCGTCACGCAATGCCGCGTGGCGGAGCAAAAAACTTAGAACTGGTGACGCAGGGCGACACGAACGACGGTCTGGTTCGAGTTCGAAGACGGTGCGTCGGTACCGAGCACAAAACCACCGTCGAGAACAGAGTTCGTCTTGTCGCCGCCCACGTACTGGTACACGCCCTGGATGTAGACGTCGGTACGCTTCGAGAGGTTGTAGTCAGCCATCAGGCCCACTGTCTGAATCTTCGGTTTCACGTTGCCCGTCGAGGCATCGAAGTTTTCGAGCGTGTAGACGTACTCCGCGCCAACGTAGAACGCCGGGGTGATCTGGTATTTGCCGTTCACTTCGAAGTTCTGGAACTTCAGGGTATTGAGCGTCGCGCCCGTTACAAGGGGAGCCGTCGTGCTGATGTAGCCGTTCGCCGCCGGGTTCTTGTAGTTCGAGTTGGTGTACGCGAAGCCCACGGTGGCCGGGCCGAACGTGTAGTTGATACCGGCGCCGAAGACGCGCATGCGCTCGGCGATGAAGCTCGCGTCGTTGGTGGTGATCGCGCCGCTGGTGGTCACGCCAGGATTGTCAGCCTGCATATAGGCGGCTGCCACCAGCAGGCCACCGTTGGTGTATTGGCCGCCGAAGCTATAAGCACGGTCGTTGGCGAAGTTGGTGTCGTTACTGAACGCATAAGCACCGCCGAACTGGAAGCCGCCGATATTCGGGCTTGCGTACTTGACGGCATTGCCCAGACGGAACGAGTTGTCGGTGTTGTCGTTGTCGTACGGGTGGGCGAACAGATAGCCGGCCCAGTTGCCATTAGCCGTGGTTTGCGCAAGGTAGTCCACCACGGAGTCGTACTGGCGACCGAACGTGAGCGTGCCGTAGGTGTTGTCCGCGAGGCCAACGTACGCCTGACGGCCGAACATGCGGCCACCTTGACCCAGTTTGCCGGTGTTCACGTCAAAGCCGTTTTCCAACTGGAAGATCGCCTTCAGGCCGCCGCCCAGATCTTCCGTACCCTTGAGCCCCCAACGGCTGCCCTGTGCATAGCCGCTCTCCATCTCGTACGCGGCGTTACCGCCTACATTGCTCGTGTAGTTGAAACCTTCGTCGATCACGCCATACAACGTGACACTGCTTTGAGCGAATACAGGGGCGGCAAATGCTGCGGATACAGCCAGTGCAATGACTTGCTTTTTCATTACGATCTCCGGGCTCTTGAATATTTAAACGACGCGTTTTTCGAACTGCCATTGCGGGACAACGGCAAACCTGGTTGGCAGTTGCGGGGTCGGCAACACACAACGCGGGACGGATGCTTGCATGCCGATAACGGGTCGTCTATCCGGACAAGACGCGAAGCGAATAAAACGTTGTGAAATACCAACCGGAAGCGATGCAATCCTCAGGATTGACTTTGCTATGAGACCTTGAATGAAGTCATTTCCGCGCTTTGCCACCCTTTCTGCGAGGTCTTGATTTTCCATGCAGTGAGCGTGCTTCACGCTTTCGCAATGCACAAAATCAAGGTCACAAAATAATCCGCCTTCGCTTAATGATCGATCATATAAATTTACTAAGGATGGCGTATTAACTGCCGTTTTATAACGAGTGGATTTTGTTTTGGCGATCTCGTTCGGCAGGCTGCGGCATCCTCTGCACGCCAGCGCATCGACATCGTTTTCGAGGCCGCCAGCTCAGTCCGAAACCGCGCCCGCCGGTTCGCGCCGCCAGTGCCGCCTTTCAAAATGCCTTCATCCGGCGCCAGAAATTTGTCTCGCTTTGCTAGACACAGCCAATTTTGAGCAGATATGATCCGGGAAAACCCGAACATGCCGCCGCTCCGCAGAGTCTTTTCCCTGCGGCCGATGCGGTCATGCGCGGGCCGTCGTTTGTCGTCGAAAGGACGGTTAGCCGGTGATCCCGGTTAACCGCCCATTTCGTCGGCTTGAAGCAAGCGGGTCTCACCCCCGCTCTGTCGCAGTCGGCCACAAGCCGGACTCGACCTCTTAGCCTGGATATCATCGATCATGATTGTTGTCGCGTTTTCACGCGTCGCCGGCCGCCTGCTGGTTGCAGACCCGGGACTCGTACGCCTCCAGACCGCGCTGCGCGCCGCGCTTGCCTGCCTGTTAAGCGGCATCGCCTGCGTAGCGTGGACGACCGGTCACCATCTGCCGATCACCCTGGCCGCCCTGGGCGTCCTGTTCAGCATGATTGCCCCGCTGTTCGTGCGCGATGCGCGCCGTGGCGCGTGGTTCACCACCCTGCTCTACCTCTATCTGTGTGGTTGCGCGAATTTCGCCGTTGCCGCGGCACTGAGCCGCTACCCGCTGGCGGGCGACGCCGGCTTCCTGCTCGTCATGTTTAGCGGCATGCTCTGCCAGGCGTGCGGCCCACGCGCGCTCGGCTGCGCGATGATCGGCGTCGTCACCTTTTATCTCGGGCTGTATCTGCACCCAACGGCGCTCGAGGTCGGGCAATCGATCGCCTTATCGGTTGCCGGCCCCGCGATGGTGGCGCTGGTCGGGCGCGTGCTCGTCCCCATGCAGGCAGCGCGGACCTTGCGACTGGCCGTGCATACCGTCACGCTGCGCGCCGAGCGGGTGCTGGCTGCCGCGCGCACTGCACAGACACCAGGCATGCTCACTGCCGCACGCGTCTCCGAGCTGAACGAGGCCGCGCTGGCGCTCGAAGAACAGCTTGCGCTGCTCAATCCGCCCGATGCGGCCATGCTTCGCGAACGGCTTGTCGAACTGGAAGTGGCGGCCGGCCACAACAGCTTTGACACCGCTTCGCTCACGGCCGGGCATGACCCGCTGCGCCACGCCATCGACCGGCTCAAGGAGGCCGCCCGGCGACAACGCGCCACGCCGGCGCCGCCGGTAGTGCGCGGCACGAGAAGCGCCGCTACATGGTTCGGCGAGATCCGCGCCAGGTTGGCGTGGCTGCCGGCGGCACGCGCCACCACTGCGGCGTTGCTGGCCATGGTGATCGGCCATTCGCTGTCACCGGAACGCTGGTTCTGGGCGGTGATTACGACCTTCGTCGTGTTTCTCGGCACGCGCTCACGCGCCGACACCGTCTACCGCGGCGCGCAACGGCTTGCTGGCACGTTCGCGGGGGCGCTTGCGAGCGTGCTGCTGGCATTGTCGCTGCACGACGCGCCAATGTTGATGGCCGCGGCGATGGTGCTGTGCGTATTTGGCTGGGCGTACTACATCCTGAATGCCTACGCGCCCGGCGTGTTCTTTATCACCGTGCTGGTCGGCCTCGTTTATGGACAACTCGGCTTTGCGATGGGGCCGCTAGTCGAACTGCGTATCGAGGAGGTACTGGTGGGCTGCATCGTCTCGTTTGCCGTCGCGATCCTGATGATGCCGCTGGCAGCCACACGCCACGTCGAAGCGCGGCTCGCAGCCGTGCTCGCAGCGCTCAGGCAGGTGGTGCGGCTCGCAACCGCAACCGATGCGCCAGCAGACACCGCGGCAGCAAGCGCGGCGATGCGTGCGCTCGATCGTAGCTGGCACGACCTGCGCGTCGCCTTGCGGCCGTTGCAAACCCAGCGGGTCTTTGTATGGAATCCGGGTGTCGAGCTCGCGACCGGCTCGTTGCTCAGTTGCCTGCACTGGGCGCGCGTGCTGAGCCGCCCCAATGAAACTGCGCTTGCTGTCGGGGACGCTAGCGATCCGGCCTCGCAGGCTGCGAGCGTGGTGCATGCCACGTCGATTCTCGCGCGGCTCGATGCCATGATTGCCCGCTATCAGACGAGCGCTCCCGTATCGGCTGCGGGCGAACAGGTCGGACAGCCAACCAAAGACGCTCGATACGCGCCGGGCATGATGCCAGGCGATCCCGGCCATGCCCAGACTCTCGCGCAACTGGATGGCGCTGTGGCCCAGCTTGCCGAGCGTCTCGCCCATCCTAACGCCTGCATGCACAAACGCTTGAACTGGGCTCTGCGCACAAGGAACGCTTAAGACCTCCCGATGCCGATACTTCATATCGCCCCAACGGCCGTTGGGCAATATGTATAACGCAACACGCCACCGTTAGAATCGGACTGGGGAACCGGCAGCAAAGCCCTCAGTCCGCGCCGATTCAAACGGAGCATTCAATCCGTTTCGCCAAACCCGTGCGAGTGCCCCCGGCAAATTCCCCGTACATCTGTGGCGCATACGGATTCGACGCAGCAAAACCCACTCCCTGCTACGCTTGTCATTCTCCGCCCCTTTGGGTGTTATATCCTGTGGTCCAGCGTCCCGTGGCCCTCCCACTTCCCTGCCCTAAAAGGCCGAAGCGATGTCCGACATCCCGATCCCCGCTGCTGTCACCCCCGAACCTCAAGACGTCTCCACCCAAGTGAGGCGCAGTGCGATCTTCCTCGTCGCCACCGTCAACCCGGACCCGGCAAGTCATGAAACCGTCCGCGCATGGTGCGCCGATATCGCCGCACTGGTGCGAGCGGTCGGCAAGCGCGTGCCGGCCGGCGGCCTCTCTTGCGTCTGTGCGTTCAGCTCGGATGCCTGGGACACCCTGTTCGGCGCGCCGCGCCCCGCCGGCCTCCACCCGTTCCGCGAATTCGGCTCGGGCGAGCGCGTCGCGGTGGCGACGCCCGGCGACATCCTGCTGCACATTCGCGCCGACCACATGGATCTGTGCTTCGAACTGGCCACGCAACTGATGAACCGGATCGGCACGGCCGTGACCACCGTCGATGAAGTCCACGGCTTTCGCTTTTTCGATCAGCGCAGCATTATCGGCTTCGTCGACGGCACCGAGAACCCGACCGGTAACGAGGCCCTCACGTTTACCGTGGTCGGCGAAGAGGACCCGGAGTTTGCCGGCGGCAGCTATGTGCTCGTGCAAAAGTACCTGCACAACATGACCGCCTGGAATGCGCTCACGGTCGAAGCGCAGGAGCGTGTGATCGGCCGCACCAAACTCGCCGATATCGAACTCGACGAGGCCGTTAAGCCCACCTGCTCGCACAGCTCGCTCACGACACTCGAAGAGAACGGCCAGGAGATCAAGATTCTGCGCGACAACATGCCGTTCGGCCGGCCAGGTTCCGCCGAGTTCGGCACGTTCTTTATCGGCTATGCGCGCTCACCGGCACCGATCGAACAGATGCTCGAAAACATGTTTGTCGGCCGCCCGCCCGGCAACTACGACCGGCTGCTCGATTTCAGCCGCGCGGTCACCGGCGGCCTATTCTTTGTGCCGTCTGAGACGCTGCTCGAAGCGCTGGCCGAGCGCAGCCCCGCCGTGGCAGCGAACGCATCCGGCGCCGCCGAATCCCTACCGTCTGCCGAGCCCGTCAGCGATGGTTCGCTGAAAATCGGCTCTCTCAAAGGAGCACCTAAGTATGAATAATCTGCATCGCGAGCTCGCCCCCATCTCTGCGGCCGCCTGGTCGGAAATCGAGGAGGAAGTCGCGCGCACCTTCAAGCGCTCCGTGGCCGGACGCCGCGTGGTCGATCTGAAGGGTCCCGGCGGCGCCAGTCTGAGCGCAGTTGGTACCGGCCATCAATCAGCCATCGCCGCGCCGCAGGACGGCGTCAGCGCCCGCCAGCGCGAAGTGAAAGCGCTGGTGGAACTGCGCGTGCCGTTCGAATTGCAACGCGACGCCATCGACGACGTGGAGCGCGGCGCGCTCGACTCCGACTGGCAGCCCGCCAAAGATGCCGCGCAACAACTGGCCTACGCGGAAGACCGGGCGATTTTCGATGGCTACAAGGCGGCCGGCATCGTCGGCATCCGCGAAGGTTCGTCGAACCCCACGCTGCCCTTGCCGGCGAATGTCAGCGATTATCCGGCCGTAATCGCGAAGGCGCTCGAGCAGTTGCGTCTTGCCGGCGTAGACGGCCCGTACTCGGTCCTGCTGGGTGCGGATGCCTACACCGCCGTTAGCGAGGCGAGCGATCAGGGTTACCCGGTGCTCGAACATCTCAAGCGGCTGGTGAACGGCGAGATTATCTGGGCGCCGGCTATCGACGGCGGCAGTGTGCTGTCCACCCGTGGTGGCGACTTCGACCTGCATATCGGCCAGGACTTGTCGATCGGCTATCTGAGCCATACGGATCAGGTGGTGCGGCTGTACTTGCAGGAGACGCTGACCTTCCTGTTGCTGACGAGCGAAGCGTCGGTGGCGGTGCTGCCGGAATAAGCGAATCGTCTGCGGCTAAAGTTCTCCACAGAAATTGTCCATAAGCTTGTGGATATCCTGCGGACTGCTAGCTCAAGTGCTTGATCGGGCTGGACTTGTTGGACTTGCGTCAGACGCCTTGTGCCCGACCCGCGACGGTTATCAACAGAAATTGTTCGCAAGGCTGTGGATAACATTAGGGCAAGCGCGCCAAGCCATTGATGCAATGGGGTTCTGGCGCGCTGCTTCAGGGATGCGATTTTTGGTGTGCGGCTAAGCCGGCCCTCCGAAGGTCCAGGCGGTCCCTCTTCAAGTCTTTAAGGCCAGTGATTAGCGCGGTCCCACGCGCCGATACTCGGCGGCCACCTTCTCAGTCACCGGACGACGCAATGGCAGCGTCTGCGCGTTGCGCGCCAATACCCGTTCGAGCACTTCGGCCGGAGCCGTCTCGGGACGTCCCGCATCGAAAGGCGGCTGCGGTGCGTACTCGAGGCCAAGCTGCACCGACTGCGCGGTGAAATCGTCGGTCAACTCGGCAACGAGCGTCAGCGCGAAATCGATCCCCGCCGTCACCCCGCCGCCCGTGATCACGTTGCCGTCCCGAACGACCCGTCCATCATCGGCAATGGCGCCGAACAACGGCAGCATGTCGCGCCATGCCCAATGGCACGTCGCGCGCTTGCCCTCGAGCAAACCCGCCGCGCCGAGTATCAGCGAGCCGGTACATACCGACGTGATGTAGCGCGCCTCGAGCGCCAGACGCCGGACGTGATGCATGAAGAGGTCGTCGAGCATCGCGTCGGTCACGCCACCTCCGCCGGGGACACACACCACGTCACAACGCTCGATCGCTTCGAGGGGCGCAAGGTCCGCAAATGTCAGCCCGTCCGCGCGTACGGGCCTGCCGCCGACCGATGCCACCGTGACGCTTATGCCCGGCGTGCGCGCCAGCACCTGCTGCGGGCCGGTGAAGTCCAGGTGAGTGACGCCTGGGTAAATGGGAAACACAACTGTGAATGGCTGAGTCATCGAGCAGTTCTCCGTGGGATTGACGAAACCCAGTCTAGCGGCTCAGACTCGCGTCTGAAATGACATTGATCCCATGATTACTGACATGACGCGCGTCATCGCTATTCCGCTCTTTCCAAAGTTCCAGTTGCTCGATATGAGCGGCCCAGTCACCGCGTTCGATTACGCCGGATCGATCGTTCCTGACGCCTATCGCATCAAGCTTGTCTCGGCCCAGGGCGGCGCGGTTGTGAGTTCGAGCGGCGTGAGCGTCGCGACCGAACGGCCGGGCAAGGAAGCGCCGGACACGCTGCTGGTTCCAGGTGGTCTGGGCGTGCATGCCTATGCGGCCTCAGAGGAAGGATTGGCGCTGGTGCGCAGCCTGGCGGCGCAGGCACGGCGCACCGCAAGCGTGTGCACTGGCGCCTTCCTGCTGGCGGCCGCAGGTTTGCTGGAGCGGCGCCGTGTGACGACGCACTGGCGGCACACGGCGCGTTTGCAGGCGGCCTATCCGGCTTTACGGGTCGATCCAGACAAGATTTTTATCGCGGACGGCCCGGTGTGGAGTTCAGCCGGCGTGAGCGCCGGCATCGATCTGGCGCTTGCAATGATCGACGAAGACCTGGGCCTCGAAGTCTCGCGCACCATAGCGCGCGACATGGTGGTCTATCATCGCCGCCCCGGCGGGCAGACGCAGTTCTCTGCGCTGCTCGAGCTCGAACCCGCGTCCGACCGCATCCGCGACGTCTTGCGCTTTGCCCGCGAGCATCTGCGGGAATCGCTGCCGGTCGAGCGGCTCGCGGAGGTCGCACGGCTCAGTCCGCGGCAATTTGCGCGCGCCTTTCTGGCGGAAACCGGACAGACCCCGGCGAAAGCAGTCGAGCGCTTGCGCGCCGAGGTGGCGCGCCCGGCCGTTGAAGACAGCAAGACGCAACTCGAATGCATTGCGCGCGAGGTCGGTTTTGGCGATCCGGAGCGGATGCGGCAGGCTTTTATCCGCGCGTTCGGCCAACCGCCGCAAGCGTTGCGGCGCGCGGCGCAGGCGCAGTTACACGCCCCAGCACAGTACATTGATCAGGATGCCGACTGAATTCTAACCGCTTACTTGCCGCTAACCACCAGCTTTAGCTTGGTTGGACCGGCCGTGGTTGCGGTGATCTGCGTGCGCTGGTCACGCGCACCAAGGTAGAAATGCTGGCGCGCCGGCGAGTTCTGGTCGTGGGTTGCATCGGGCAAACATGAGGCGATATCCGCCGCGACCGACTGCAACGCATCGGCGCTCGATCCCGCATCGTGATGCGGCGTCCACAGGCACTGATAGCTGTCATGGCTGGCGCTGCATTGCGCGTCGTCGCCGTACGGCTGTGCGACACCGTTCACGTCCGCCTGGCTCAGGCCGGTAAAGCCGCCCGGCGCCGCGGCCACGATTCGTTTGAGGGCTGCGCAGGGCGACGGGGCGTCGTCGGCCGTCGCGATGGCCGGCAACAAGGCAGCCACTAGCGCTGTCGCGAAGGCCATACGCAGCATAGGGCGATGAATGGGTTTCATTGGCGTGGTTCCTTCGGGAAGATCGTTCAGGTGACTGCGGGCTAAGCGCAGCCTTTCGCTTCCTCTGTACCAGCACAATTCATGCCGCGTGGGCCGACAACCACGCCGTTACGCACCCGTGCCGTCACTCCTCCGAAGCGTCGCCATCCTCCACAGGCGCCGCGCTGCGCGTACGCAGCCTTTTGCGAATTTCCGAATCCAGAATCAACCGTCCGCGCAACTTGCCCTTCATCCGCTTCACGTAACGCGGAGCCTCGGTCATATGAATCACCATCAACTCGCGCACCTTCTCGACATCCCGCGCACGCGCCGCTTTGGTGATCGCCTTGTGGATCTTCACGTTGGCCTCGCCGAAGCGCTCATGTTCGGACTGCGGCGTATCGTTACGAAACTCGATCAACTGACGGATCATCTCGTTGATCAACTCACAGCTAAAGCGCAGGAACGGATTCGGATTCGCGGCCGCGAGGATGTCGTGGAAATTGACGTCCTCCTGACGTTGCTTGACGATATCGCCGCTACCGTGTGCCGAAGCCGGTTTATCGCAACACGCAATGCTTGCCTCGAGCGCGGCAAAATCCTGCTCGGTCAGATGCGGCACCGCGCCTGCCGCCAGTTCCGGTTCGAGCAACTGGCGCACGGTATAGATGTCGTCGATCGACACATCTTTGAAGAACAGATAGTTCTGCATCAACTGTAGCGTGCGGGCGAGCGGCACCTCGACCACCATGCCGCCGCCGTTCGGCCCGGTCGTCACCTTGATGAGGCCCTGCACCTCCAGCGACTTAAGCGCTTCACGAATCGTGCTCTTGCTCACTGAAAACAGCGCCTGCAATTCGACCTCGCGCGGCAGACGGTCGCCCGGCTTCAGGTCTTTCTCGGTGATGAGCCGCTTGATCTCTTCGGCGACCAGATCGGGACGCTTCTGCTGCTTGATTTCAATCGCGACGCCGCCCTTGGCTCGATCCATGACCATCTTTCTTGCTCCTCATAAGAACGCTCACGGTCAACCCGCAGCGGCCACCGGCGGGTAGCCGGCTCGCTACGGCGCGGGAATTTTGCCTTATTGACACCCGAATTTATTGTACCTAGCATCGGGATCATTCTATTTATCATGATAAATAGATCCCTGTCGGCGTGGTCAAAAAAGACCGTGCGGCGGCCAGCCAGGTTTCGCAGTCGGTTGCAAGCGTGTCTCTTTCTCACAAGGAGCGTCATTTTGAATCGCCGAAATATGTTGAAGCTGGCCGCTCTGTCGGCCGTCCCGGGAACGCTCGGCTCGCTGGTCGCGCGCAGCGCGTTTGCCCAAGGCGCGCCGCTCCAGTTCGCTTGCCCCGTGCCGATGTCGGGCGCCTTCGCCGCCAACGGCAAATACGCCGATCTCGGCATGAAGCTCGCCATCGAGCAGTACGGCAAAGTGCTCGGTGAACCGCTTTCCTACACCGTGCTCGACACGGAAGGAAAGCCGGCCACCGCGGTGCGCCGTGTCCAGGAAGTGGCGCAACAGAAGAACGTGCGCTATTTCGCGGGCGGTATTTTGTCGTCCGAAGCGTTGGCGATGGGCAACGAGGTCGAGAAGGATGGCGGCGTCTTCATCACCACTGCGGGGGCCGATGAAATCACCGGCAAGGACTGCAACAGCGCCACGTTCCGCTGGTCGGTGCCGACCTTCGGCGCGATCGACCAGACCGTGCGCCCTCTGATCCAGATGCTGCCCAAAGCCAAGCGCTGGTACACCATTACGCCGCAATACGTATTCGGCGACGGTTTGCTGTCGGCGGCCAAGGCGGTGTTCCAGGAGAAAGGCATCGAGCACGTGGGCAACAGCTATCACTCGCTCAACGAGAAGGAGTTCAGCGGCTATTTGACCAACGCCGTAGCCGCCAAGCCCGACGTGCTGCTGATCCTCAACTTCGGCTCGCAGTCCTCGGATACGCTGCGTCAGGCCGTCAGCTTCGGCATGAAGAACAACTGCACGATCCTGATTGCGTGGGCCTCCGGTCTCGAACAATTCCAGGCACTCGGCGCCGATCTTTGCGAAGGGGTGTACTTCGGCGCGCAGTACTGGCACGGCATCGACTCGCCGCTCAATCACGATCTGGTTGCACGCGCAAATGCGGCGTTCAAGGAGAACCCCAACTACAGTCTGGCGGGCTCCTACATCTGCACGAAGATCCTGCTCGACGGCATCGTCAAGGCGGGCTCGGCCGATCCGAAGAAAGTGGTCGCCGCGCTCGAAGGCATGAAATACGCGGGCCTGACGGGGCCGGAAGAAGTGCGCAAAGGCGACCATCAGGTCATCAAGAATTACTATTTGCTCAAGGGTAAGGCGAAGGCCAAGATGAAGAACGCCGACGACTTCGCCGACATCGTCAGCTCCGGCCAGTCGTTCCTGCCAGTCGACAAAACCGGCTGCAAGCTGGCCTGACAGGCTGCACGTCAGCGCAGCGCAGCCCAGCCCAGCGCAGCCCAGCGCACCGCCCGCGCCGGAACCTTCAGCGACGAACGCCATGAACGTCTATCTCCTGCAAATCGTCAACGGCATCGGAGTGGGAATGTTGTATTTCCTGCTCGCGGTGGGCTTGTCGATCGTCTTCGGCCTGCTGCGCTTCGTCAACTTTGCGCACGGGGCGTTCTATCTGCTCGGCGCGTACTTCTGTTATCAGGCGCTGCAGTGGTCGATGAATTTCTGGACCGCGCTCGTTATCGTGCCGATTGTGGTTGGCGCACTCGCGTGGGTGGTGGAGAAACTGATCCTGCGGCATGTCTATGAGCAGCAGCACGAGTTCCACATTCTCGTGACGGTGGGCCTCGCGCTGGTACTGCAGGAATGCGCGATCCTGATCTGGGGGCCGCTCGGCAGCAACGTGCCGGTGCCTGATTCGCTGAACGGCGTCGTGATCTGGGGCAGCTTCGTGTATCCAAAGTACCGGCTGTTCGTGATCGGTTTCACCGCCGTGCTGGCCGCCTTGTTGTGGTGGGTGCTGGAAGGCACGCGCCTTGGCAGCGCGGTGCGGGCCGGCAGCGAATCGACCGAGATGGTCTCCTTGCTCGGTATCAACGTGCTGCGCGTGTTCAGCCTGGTGTTTGCACTGGGCGCCGCTACCGCAGCGCTGGCCGGTGTGCTCGCGGCGCCGATCCGCGGGGTCGATCCGTTCATGGGCATCGAGGCGCTCAGCGTCGCCTTCGTGGTGGTGGTCGTCGGTGGTCTCGGTAACTTTCTGGGTGCGCTGGTCGGCGGACTGCTGGTCGGCATCGTGCAAAGCGTGATGAGCACACTGTGGCCCGAAGGTGCGCGCCTCATGATTTACGTGGCAATGGCCGCCGTGCTGCTGTTGCGCCCGAACGGACTGCTCGGGAGAGCCGCATGATCGACACATCGAAGACGCTCGCGACGGATGACGCGTCGGCTCAGGCCCCGTCAAAGCGCACGCTCAGACAAGCGCTGCATCGTTATCGCTTCATGCTGCTGGCGCTGCTCGTGGTCTGCGTGTTGCCGCTCACCTTGCGCTCCGGCTCGCTCGCCACGGAGGTGCTGGTGTACGCGCTCGCCGCGCTCGGCTGCAACCTTTTGCTAGGCTTTACCGGCCTGCTTTCGTTTGGCCAGGGGATTTTCTTCGGGCTTGGCAGCTATAGCGCCGGCATCATGCTCACCCGGCTCGACGGCGCGCCGGTATCGTTGGCATTGCTGGCGGCGATCGTCGTTGGCGCCGCAGCGGCCGCCCTCGTGGGATGGTTCTCGATCCGCCAGCGCGGCACCTACTTCGTGATGCTCACGCTCGCCTTCGGGCAGATGTTCTACTTTCTCGCCTACACGACGACCAATCTCACCGGCGGCGACGACGGCCTGCTCGGCATCCCGCGCCCCGCCCTCTCGTTGTTCGGCAAGTCGCTGGTGCCGCTTGCGTCGCCTTGGCAATTCTATGGCTTCGTCGCGGCGCTGTTTCTGCTCGCGTTCTGGCTGTTGATGCGCGTGTCGCACTCGGTCTTCGGCCGCACGCTGCTGGCGATTCGCGACAACGAAGCACGCGCCGCCGCAGTCGGTTACGACGTCAAGCGTTTCAAGCTAATGGCATTCGTGATCTCGGGTGCGGTGACCGGGCTTGCCGGCGCACTGCACGCGCTGATGACGGGCATCGCGCCTTTGTCGAATATCGATTACCACACGAGTGAGATGATTCTTGTGATGACGGTGATCGGCGGCACCGGCAATCTGTTTGCCTCGGTGCTCGGTGCGGCCTTCTATGTGCTGTTCGCCGACTGGCTCTCGACCTTGTGGCCGCGCTGGCTGCTGCTGCTCGGACTGGTGCTGATCGCGGTGAGCCTCTTCATGCAGCGCGGTCTGTGGGGTCTCGGCGAGCGCATCTGGCAAGCGGTACGCCGCGAGACTCAGGCGGATTCCAGCGAGGAGCACGCATGAGCGAAGCCATCCTGCAGGCAAGCGGTATCGTAAAGCGCTATGGCAAGTTCACCGCGCTCTCCGAGGTCGATCTGCGTATTTTGCCGCGCACCGTGCATTCGGTGATCGGACCGAACGGCGCCGGCAAGACGACGCTGTTTCATGTCCTCACCGGCACCTTGCCGATCACCGCGGGCAAGATCGTGTTCGACGGTCACGACGTGACGCATGAGCCCGATCACAAGCGCGTGCGCCGTGGCGTCGCACGCTCGTTCCAGGTGACGAGTCTGTTTGCCAATCTCAGCGTGCGCGAGAACCTGCGGCTTGCCGCGCAAGGTGTGGATGCCCGGCGCGCGCTCAATGCCTGGACGCCGCCGCTCGGCCCGCTCGCGCACGCCGATGTGGTGGACAGTGTGCTGGAGCGGCTGGCGCTACAGCGCTTTGCCGGCACCGTTGCGGGCGCGCTGTCGCACGGCCAGCAGCGGCGTCTCGAAGTCGGCATGGCGCTCGCCGCGCGCCCCAAGGCGATCTTCCTCGACGAGCCGACCTCGGGCATGGGCATCGACGATCTCGACGACATGAAACAGTTGATTCGCGGCCTGCGCGACGACTATACGGTGGTGCTGATCGAGCACAACATGGGCATCGTGATGGATATCTCCGACACCATCACCGTTATGCAGCAGGGCCGCGTGCTGGTGGAAGGCCGCCCCGACGAGATTCGCGGCGACGAACGGGTGAGGAGTGCTTATCTCGGCAACATGATCACGGGAGGCCGCGCATGATCCTCGACGTCCAGCAGATTCATGGCTTTTACGGCAAGAGCCACATCCTGCAAGGGGTGACGCTACGCATAGACGAAGGCGAGACCATTACGCTGCTGGGCCGCAACGGCGCAGGCAAGTCGACCACGCTCAAGAGCATCGCCGGGGTGGTGACGCCGCAGCTCGGCACGGTGACCTTTAAGGGCGAGCCGATCCACAAGCTCGCGCCGCATCGGATCGCCTCGCGCGGGGTGTGCTTCGTGCCCGAGCATCGCGGTATTTTCCGGTTGCTGTCGGTCGAAGAAAATTTGCGGCTCGGCGCCCGCAAGGATTCGCCATGGCAACTCGACGACATCTACCGCATCTTCCCGCGCCTGAAGGAACGGCGCACGAATGGCGGCGCGCAACTGTCCGGGGGCGAGCAGCAGATGCTCGCGATTGGCCGCGCGTTGATGAACCATCCGCGTCTGCTGATGCTCGATGAACCGGTGGAGGGGCTCGCGCCCGTGATCGTGGAAGAGATCGTTGCGCAGTTGAAGCTGATCAAGCAAGCGGGTGTCGCAATCCTGTTGGTTGAGCAGAACCTCGAGGTATGTTCGCAACTCGCGGACCGGCACTACATTATCGAGCAAGGAGTGATCGTGTACGAAGGCGATAACGCCGCGTTTATCGCCGACGAATCGATCAAGGACCGCTATCTGGGCGTGGGTGTCGTCTGAAGGCCGCGCCGTTTATCGCGAGGAAGCGCTGATGAGAGTCCTCATCGCAAGGATGAACCACGAGACCAACACGTTCTCGCCTGTCGCAACACCGCTCGAAGCGTTCGGGCGCAACGGTCCGAGCTACGGCGAAGCGGCATGGCGCGAGAACAAAGGCATGCAGACTGCGATGGCCGCGTTTATCGATGCAGCCGAGCGCGAGGATGCGCAAATCGTGACGCCGGTTTCGGCTTCCGCCAACCCGAGTGGACCAGTCGCGGCGGCCGCCTACGACGCGATCTGCAACGCGATCGTCGCGGCCGCGCCCGGTTGCGATGCGGTGCTCCTCGATCTGCACGGCGCCATGGTCGCGGAAAACTCGGCCGACGGCGAAGGCGATCTGCTCGCGCGCGTGCGGGCTGCCCTGCCGCAAGCGCCCATCGCGGTGGCGCTCGATCTGCATGGCAACGTCACCCAGAAGATGATCGACAACGCCGACGTCATCGTCAGCTTCAAGACCTATCCGCACGTGGATATGTATGAGACCGGCGCGCACGCCGCCCGTTTGCTGTTCGATCTGATCCATCGGCGGGCGCGGCCGGTGATCGCGTGGCGGCAGCCGCCCCTGCTCACACACACGCTGCGCAGCGCGACCGCCGAAGGGGCGATGAAACGTGCGGTCGACGCCGCGCGTGCAGCCGAGGCCGGCGGGATGCTGGCGGTATCGGTGCTGTCGGGCTTTTCGCTGGCGGATATCGCGGCGCCTTGCATCAGCGTCGTGGTCGTGGGCGACGGCGATCGCGCCGCTGCGGAACAGGTCGCGCAACGCATCGCGCAGCAGATCTGGGACGAGCGCAATGATTTCTTTTATCGCAGCGCGGCACTGGCAGACTCGGTCGCGCAGGCAGCGAGGCTTGCCGACGGCGCCGACAAACCGGTGCTATTGCTGGATCACGGCGACAACTGCATGTCGGGCGGCACGTGCGACACCATGGATCTGCTCGCCGAAGTTCTCAAGCAGGGCCTCGACGGTGTGGTGAGCGGGCCGCTTTGCGATCCCGAAGCTGTCGCGGCATTGAATGACGCAGGCGTAGGCGCCACTGTGACGCTACCCGTAGGCAACAAGCTCGCCGGCAAGGCTGTGCAGCCGCAATCGCCGATGACAGTGACGGGTGTGGTGCGCGCACTCACGGATGGCGAATACATCATCAGCGGTCCTACCTATACCGGTCAGCGCGCCTTCATGGGACGCGCCGCTGTACTCGATATCGGCCCGGCAACGCTGGTCGTCACCGAGCGCACGCATGAACCGTGGGACCTGGGTGTGTTCGAAAGCGTCGGTATCGATCCACGGCGCGCGCGCTTCCTGCTGCTCAAATCGCGGATGTATTGCCGGCCGGTATTCGTGCCGATTGCCGCGGCGCTGGTGGAATGCGACAGCCGCGGGGTGACGAGTTCGGATTATGGGCTGTTCAACTTCGAGCGGATAAAGCGGCCGGCTTATCCGTTGGATGCGGGTGCAACGTGGCCAACGCGTCCGGCGCAGTAATGGCGCAGTCGAGACAGCTTATGCGTCGCTCGACATCCGCGCCTTCAAGAACTCGATAAACAACCGCGTCCGCGCCGGCAGCAAGCGCGTTTCCGTAATCGCATGCACCTGCACGGGCGCGAGGCTCCACTCAGGAAGCACGCGCACCAGCCGGCCGAAGGCGACCTCGTCGCGTGCGAGTAGCTCGTCCAACGCGGCGATGCCCATCCCTTGAGTCGCCAGCGAACGGCTGAGGCCAACGCTGTTCATCGCGAACCGGGTGGGCGTCATCACCTCGACCGTCTCGTCGCCGCGATGCAGCGTTCGCCATGTTTCCCCCTGCCGCGTGGCCCCCTGGGCGACGCACAACACATGCTGACTGAGATCGTCGGGATGACGCAGCGGCGGCGCCTGCTCCACATAGCCAGGCGCCGCATACAGGTACCTCGGCACCAGCGCGATGGGCCGTGCCACCAGCATCGACGGCGCCGTGGGCGGCGGCCCCATGCGGATGGCGAGATCGAACGGCTCGGTCTGCAAGTCGATACGGCGCGGCGTCAGGTCGAATTCAAAAGCGATCAACGGATACGTCCGCGCAAAGTCGGCGAGGATCGGCGCGAGGCGCCCGGTGGCGAGATCGACGGGCATCGAGACCCGTAGCGTGCCGGTGGGCCGCTCCGCCACATCCAGCAGCGATTCATGTGCAATCCGCGCTTCCTCGACGATGCTCTGGCAGCGCTTGAAATACACCTCACCAGCTTCAGTCAGTTCCACCTTACGGGT
Source organism: Paraburkholderia phenazinium (assembly GCF_900100735.1). Taxonomy (GTDB): domain Bacteria; phylum Pseudomonadota; class Gammaproteobacteria; order Burkholderiales; family Burkholderiaceae; genus Paraburkholderia; species Paraburkholderia phenazinia. Next base: position 194,506 of record NZ_FNCJ01000015.1, read on the forward strand.
CGAGCGGTGCAGCAGCCGCAAGCCGATAGTCTTCTCCAGTTCCGCAATATGCCGCGAGAGCGTCGAATTCGGCATATCCAGCGCCTCCGCCGCGCGGCGAAAGCTACGGGTGCGCGCCACTTCGACGAACAGGCGCATATAGCTCAACAGTTCCATGCCGATTGCTCCACTGATGGATCACTGTATTCAATTATAGGTCTTTATCTCTCTGATGGATCAGTCCATTCTGTCGATACACCCTCACTCGCCAAGGAATCGACATGAACCCGCTCTACCAAAGCACCCGTATCGGCCGCCACACCTTGCGCAACCGCCTTGTCATGGCGCCGATGACCCGTTCACGCGCCGACGATGCGACCGGCGTGCCCTCGCCGCTCGCCGAGCAGTATTACGCCCAGCGCGCCAGGGCCGGCCTGATCGTGACCGAAGGCACCTTCCCGTCGCCGATGGGCAAAGGCTACGTGCGCACCCCCGGCATCCATTCCGCCGCGCAGATCGAGGCCTGGAAGCGCATCACCGCCGCGGTCCATGCCAAAGGCGGCCTGATCTTCCTGCAACTGATGCACACGGGGCGCATCTCGCATCCGAGCCTGCTGCCGGACCACGCAACGCCGGTTGCGCCCTCGGCTATAGCCGCCCAAGGCAAGGTCTTCACCGCCACGGGACCGCAAGACTTCGTGGTGCCGCGCGCTTTGGAAACCGAGGAAATTCCGGGCATCGTCGAGGAGTACCGGCTTGCCACGCGTCATGCTCTCGAAGCGGGTTTCGACGGCGTCGAGTTGCACGCCGCCTCGGGCTACCTGCCGGAGCAGTTCCTGTCCTCCGGAACCAACCAACGCACCGACCGCTACGGCGGCTCGCTCGCCAACCGTGCGCGCTTCGTGCTGGAAGTGCTGAGCGCCATGGCCGAAGAGGCCGGCAGCGATCGCGTCGGCATCAAGATCGCACCGGAGATGGGCTTTAACAGCGTGAGCGACGCAGCGCCGCAGGAAACCTATCAGTACCTCGTGCAGCGCATCGGGGAGCTCAAACTGGCCTACCTGTACGTCGCGAAAACCAACAGCCCATTCGACTACCGCGCGCTCCTGCGGCCCCTGTTCAACGGCCCCTTGCTGCACGGCGGCGGCCTCGACAAGGACAGCGCGCAAACGCTGGTCGCCGAGGGCAGCGCCGATGCGGCCGTATTCGGCAGCCTGTATCTCGCCAACCCGGATTTGCCGCAACGCTTCCTGAAGGACGCGCCGCTCAACACACCCGACCGTGACACGTTCTACTCGGCCGGCCCGCTAGGCTACATCGACTACCCCGCTCTGGAGAGCGCACAATGAACCGGGCCATTGCAACCGCGCCGCTCGCGCAGATCGCATGACCGACTATCGGATCGCCATGGACTCGTTTCAATTCGGTATCCGAAATGAGTCCATGCACTTTGGGCAAATCCGCTCAAAACATCGGAAAGTGTCATGAAAAAATAATCTAAAAATGATGTTGCAGCGCAGCATTTAAACGCCTATGCTGAGTCAGCGGAGCTTGGGGCCTGCGTGCCTATCGGGCCCTCTAACTGCGGAGGCATACATGACACATCCGCGCATAACTGATTTGACGCTGCACGTATTTGAACAGGAGGGTGGCTGGCATTGGGCCCTCACCACCGAACGACTGCGCGGCGCCGGCAAGAAAGTGGTTGCCTATAGCGAGGAGGTGTTTTCCTCGCAGGCGCAAGCACGTGCCGACGGAGAACGCGCCGAAGGGCAATGGGAGCGTGACGGCGGACTGCGGCGCTCGGAGTTGGCATAGCGGCAGTACGCGAATCGAAAGGTAACGCTTTGTTTCTTTTTCTGCCGTTGACGAGCGCCAAACGCTGACGCGCTAGCCTTCCTTACACAATATCTCGTGAACGCGGTGCATATGATCCGCAGTCTGCTTTTGCAGGTACGCGATCGCTTCCTTGATCCGCTTCGCCTCGCCTAGCTGAAACGCATACTCGCGCAGCAGCGCTTCGCTCGTCACCTGGTCATTCAGCGTGCCGAGTTCATCCTGCACCACGGTCAGGTGCTCGATCACGGCCTGATGGCCGCCATCCAGAACCGGCGCGAAGAACTGCAGCAGGTAGCGCAGTTTTTTTCCCGCGATTCTGACCTCGTGAAGCGCGCCGTAATCTGACTCCTTCGCTGCAATCGCGCGTTTCACGCGCTTTTTCAAGGCTTTTTCGGCGACTTGCACGCGCTCTTCGGCAAAACCCGTAATGGGCTGGCCAGCGCCGTGCGCCTCGAGTTGTGCTCGGGCGGCGGCCACTGCCTGCTGCAGGATCCGCTCGACACCCGCGTTGCCGATTGCCCTCAAACTGAACGACAAGGCCTCGGTCCGGTGCGCCTCGATGGCTTCGATCAGCCACGCAAACGAATGCTTACTCGATGGTGCTGCGGGCGCTATGAGTTCGTGCAGAACGTCCCAGTCGCGCGTCCTGCCGGCAGCGTCCGCCAGCGACTTGAACTCGCGGCGTTGCAGTTTCGCATCGTGTTTGTCGAGTAACGGGTCGTAGGCCCACCAGAGTGTTCGCAGGCGACGCATCGCCACCCGCAGCTTATGCAGGTCCTCAGGGTCGGCCCCACGATCGAGCTTATGCGCTCTGTCTAGCGCCTCTCTACAAATCGACTCGGCGAGCAGCACGAACGCCTCGGCAACCGTCATTGAAGCGTCGATCAATCCGATACGGCCAGGGCTGGCGGCGGGCGATGGCGGACGGGTGTCTGTCGATTCGGTGGCATCCGGACGAGTGCTCATCATAGGGTGCGCCTTCTGGGCTAGGGTCCTTTTCAATCCTACAACGTACGACCGCCGCGACCAAACCGAACTCAAACAATATTGCCGCGTGACATCAAAAGGTAATGAATTCGTGGGGCATTTTGACCTGGCAAAACGAAAGCAACGATCTGCCGAACCCGCAGCGAAGCTCGATGTCGAAGCCACGGAACGCATGTAGGTGACATGAAGCGACTTGCAGCGAGCTTACCGTGCCATGCATGCCGGGTATCGAAACGACATCAACCAAGGAGTTGTCTATGGCTAACCAGCTTGGCGAGATTCAGCATATCGTGGTCCTGATGCTGGAGAACCGTTCGTTCGATCATATGCTAGGTTTTCTTTATGCGGACCAGCAAAATCAGTCGCCTTCGGGCCAGCCTTTCGACGGGCTGACCGGTAACGAATCCAATCCTGCTTCGAACGGCGAAGCGGTCAAGGTGTACGCCATTCAGGCGAGCGACAGCAACGCCTATTTTCAGCCTGGCGCCGACCCCGGCGAAGGCTATAGCGCGACCAACTCGCAGTTGTTCGGCACGGTGGCCGCGCCCTCACCGCCGGTCGCCACCAATCAGGGTTTCGTGACCGATTACGCCTATACGCTCGGCTGGGAATCGAAGAAGCCGAGTTGGTCCGTGTTGCCGGACACGGTTGCCTCGGACATCATGGGGATGTTTACGCCCGACATGCTGCCGGTGCTCTCGGGTCTTGCGCGCGGCTACGCCGTGTGTGACCAGTGGTTCAGCTCGGTGCCGACCGAGACCTTGCCGAATCGCGCGTTCGTGTGCGCGGCGACCAGTCAGGGGCACATGGACGACAACACCAAAACCTATACCTCGCCGAGCATCTTCGGCTTGATGTCGCAACACAATCAAGGCTGGGCCATCTACGGTTATAACCAGGCGCCACTCACACGGCTCAACTTCCCGGACACGACCAACGCGTCCGACGCTCACTTCGGCCTGTTCACCGATTTCCAGGCCGCCGCGCGAAACGGCACACTGCCGGCTTATACGTTTCTTGAACCGAGTTGGGACGCCGCCGGCAACAGCCAGCATCCCAACTACGATGTGGCCTTGGGCGAGCAATTGATCCACGACGTGTACTACGCTCTGCGCAGCAACGCGGCGCAGTGGAACAAGACGCTGCTGATCATCACCTATGACGAGCATGGCGGCTGTTACGACCACGTCGCGCCGCCGTCGGGCGCCGTGCCGCCGGATAACTCCGCGGGCGAATACGGTTTCGACTTCAAGCGCTTCGGCTTACGGGTGCCGACCGTGCTGGTCTCGCCGCTGATCGAGCCAGGTACGGTGTTCCGCGTTCCACCGGGCACGATGCCGCTCGATCACACCTCGATCCTGAAGACGGTCGAAACCCGTTGGGGGCTGCCTGCCCTGACGGCGCGCGATGCCGCCGCTCCCGACGTGGGCAATGTGTTGACGCTCACTACACCGCGCAGCGACGACCCGCTGGCTTCTGTGACCGTGCCGACCTCGGGCGGCAGCAACAGCGCGGCAGAGCAGCCCTCGCATCTGCAACAGGTGCACGCCGAGCTGGTGTCGCGCTTGCCGGTGCCGGATGCACACGGCGGCACGTATCATCAGATGCCGGCTTTGCGGACCAACGCCGATTACGCGCATTACATTGCTTCGCGCACCGAAGCATGGCTTGCGAGCCGCAAGACGCTGAATACTGTGCGCGAACACAGTTGAGTGAGGCGGTGCAAGCGCGGGCTAGCCACTAGCCCGCGCTTCTGCTTCAGGCAAGCTGATTCTTCAGGCCCAGCACTTCGATCTTCTCGATGCTCGGCGGCGCCACGAACAACTCGTCGGCCCGCGCCATCAGTGCCTGGGCAATCGACCCTTCGAGGTGAGCCTGACGGCCCGCCTCATCAGTAAACGCATCGAACACCCCAAAGATGTGCTCCGAAAGCTTCAGGGCAAACCAGATGGGCGTGGTGGCTTCCTGGTTCGCCAGCGCGAGCCCGGTTTCCAGAAATGCGGCGACCTCCGACTCCTTACCGGGCCTGGCTTCAAAACGTGCGAAAAGTGCGTACTTGATCATGGTCCTGCTCCGTCTTTAAGGGCATCGCAACGTTTGCGACAGAAGCCACTTTACAGCGTGGACGGCATCTGGGATGCTGGCACGATTGACATCTTTGGTATCGATCACGCCATGAACATCACGGTCCTCGCGCTGGAGGGAGTCTTCGATACGGGGCTCGCCATCGTGCTCGATGCATTGAGTACGGCCAACGAGCTGGCGGCCATGCACGGCTGGTCGAATCCGCCATTCACCGTGTCCGTAGCCAGCACGCGGCGCAGGGTAAAGAGTTCGCAGCGTCTGAGCGTGCCCGTGCTGCCGCTAGCAGAGTGCCCGCAGCCTGATCTGGTGATCGTGCCCGCACTCGGTTACAAGATGCCCGAGGCTTTACAGGAGGCCTTGGCGCGCGCAGATGTCGTCGAAGCCTGCGAGGCGCTGCGCGCTTGGGCAGCGGCTGGCGTACGCATCGCCGCGGCGTGCATCGGCACCTTCGTACTCGCCGAGAGCGGCCTGCTGGATCAGCACGATGCCACCACCACGTGGTGGCTCGCGCCGCTGTTCCGGCAGCGCTACCCCGCCGTACGTCTCGACACGAGCCATATGATCGTCAACGCTGGCCCCTTCGTCACCGCAGGCGCAGCGCTCAGCCATATTGACATGACGCTCTGGCTGATTCGCCAGAGCAGTCCGGAACTGGCCGCGCTGGTTGCCCGCTACCTGGTGGTGGATTCGCGGCCGTCGCAATCGGTCTACATCATCTCGGATCATCTCGCGCATTCCGATCCGCTGGTCGAACGCTTCGATCGCTGGGCGCGCCAGCACATGACCGAGGGTTTCAATCTGGAGCTTGCCGCAAGTGCACTGGCGACCAGTAAGCGGACACTGGCGCGGCGCATTCATGAGGTATTGGGCAAGACGCCCGTGACCTATGTTCAGGACCTGCGCATCGAGCAGGCCGTGCATCTGCTGAAGACCAGCAGCAATAGCGTCGACAGGATTGCCAACCTGGTGGGCTATGCGGACGGCGTGACGTTGCGTACGCTGCTGCGCCGCCGTTTAGGCAAAGGCATACGCGAGATCCGAAGCGCGTAAGCGTGTAAGCGAGTGGCGAGGCGCGTCAGCCTCGGACTCCCGGACTTACTGCGTCACCCTATCCTGCGTCATCACCAGTGCGAGCGATGAAGAAAGAATCGAGCGCGCCAGTTCGTCATCGTCCACGGCTCGCGCCAGCGTAATCGCGCCGACAATCGTCGCGACGATGCCCAGCGCGGATTTTTCATCTTCGCAGGAGGCGGCCTGGGCAACCAGCGACGTCAGTTCGCGCAAATACTTCGTCAACAGCGCCCGCACATCGGCGCTGGCGTGCCGCGCTTCGCCGGCCAGCGCGCACAGTGCACAGCCGTTGCCCGGATTGTCGAGGTGCTGCTCATTGAGAAAAGCCTCGGCAATCGACTGCAGCGGCGTATCCGCACGCTTGCCGGCATCGATGGCGCGCGCCGCCATGCGCTCCTCGCTCTGTGTCAGCGCGTACTCGAGCGCTTCCACAATCAACGCATCGCGCGACGAAAAATGCCCATAGAACGCACCGTGCGTGAGCCCGGCGCTACGCATGCAGTCAGCCACGCCGAGCGCTTCGATGCCGTGCTCGCGAATCTGCCGCGACGCGTTCTCCAGAACGCGTTGCCGGCTCTCAGCCTTTTGTGCCTGCGAATAGCCCATTTTTTCTTCCCTTCCGTCCACGTGTGACGCTTGACAATCTGCATGATGAGGATAATACTGAAATTGTGCATGACGATCAACATGCAGATTTCAGATGTTGACGATGCTCGTGATGTTTCGATTGCGGCTGCCGTCCGGCGCCGCGCAGCAGGTTTCAGGCTCTCGCGACGCGAGCCTCCGTGGCATCGGCCACGCTCTCGCCGCGCCTACACAGGAGAAGGAAGATGCGTTTTACAGGGAAAACAGCGCTCGTCACGGGCGGCAATAGCGGGATTGGTTTTGCGGCGGCAAAGCGGTTGGTCGCCGAAGGCGCTCGGGTGGCCATCACGGGGCGCGATCGCGCCAAACTCGACAGCGCGGTGTCGGAGCTCGGGCCCAATGCGCTCGGCATACAGGCCGATCTCGACGATCCCAGCGCAATCGACGCGATGATTCAACAGATCAAAGACACCTACGGCTCGCTCGACATCGTCTTCGCCAATGCCGGCATCTCCGGTCCGACACCGCTCGGCGGCACAACCGCTGCCGCTTTCGAAGCCGTTCTGCGCACCAACCTCACCGCGGTCTTCCTCACGGTCCAGGCGGCTTTGCCGTTGATGGGCGCCGGCAGCTCGATCATTCTGAACGGCTCGGTGATGCGCGAACTCGGCTCGCCGGGTTCGGCGGCATACTCCGCGACCAAGGCGGGCATCACAGGGATGGCGAAGGTGTTTGCAGCCGAACTGGTGACGCGCGGCATCCGCGTGAACACGGTGATCCCCGGCGGCACGCGCACGCCGATCTGGACCCGCGGCGCGCGAGCCGGTGCGACCCTCGACGGGACCGAAGCAGCGCTCGCACCACGTATTCCGTTGGGCCGTCTCGCGACGCCGGAAGAAGTCGCTGCGGCTGCGCTCTTCCTCGCCTCCGACGATGCTGCGGGGATTACGGCTGCGGAAATTGTCGTGGACGGTGGTACAACCGGTGCGCCGTGGGGCTCGCAGGCTTTGGGTCAGGCATAACACGCCGGATAGGAAGCCTAATCTTTCTATGTTGGGCTTCGCCCGCCGCATGCGCTCGATGGCGAGCGTCGCGCGGCGGGCGCAGACGGCCCCGCGTGCTTAGAAGCTATGCTTGATGCCCGTGACAATCAGCACCTGGTTGTTCGTCGAGGAGGCCTCGTCGAGCGTCGCCTCATGGAACCTCGACCGCCGCGTTCCGCTCGAGAGGTTGCTCTTGCCGTCCGTATAGGCGTAGGCCAGCCCAACGAGGAACGCCGGGGCGATCTGGTACTGCCCGTTGATTCAGGCATGCGCCACTTAGCGCCGCTTCATGAGCCAGATAAAAAAGACCCCGCCGATTGCGGCCGTCGCGACGCCGATCGGCAAGTCCTCCGGCGCGATCACCGTGCGTGCGGCGACGTCGACCCAGATCAGGAAGATCGCACCCAGGAGCGCCGTAACCGGCAGCAGCCAGCGATGATCGGCACCGACAAAGCGGCGCGCGATATGCGGAATCATCAAGCCGACAAAGCCGATGGAACCGCTCATCGCGACCATCACCCCTGTCATCAGCGAAGCCACTACGAACACCTGAATCCGCAATGCCGATACGTTGATGCCAAGGGTCGCGGCGGTCTGGTCGCCCGCGATCACGGCGTTCAATGAACGCGCCGTCGCCGTCAGGAACACGAAGCCGGCAGCGAGGACAACTGCGGGAATCGCCAGCAGGCTCCAGCGTGCGAGACCGAGACCGCCCAGCATCCAGAACAGCACCGAGGACGTGGCGCGGTGATCGCCCAGAAACAGCAACAGGTTCGCCATCGCCATCACGAAGAACGACACTGCGACACCGGACAGCAGCAAGCGGTCCGAATTCAGCCGTCCATGGCGCATCGCCACCGCCATGACAATGAACATGGCCAGCAAGGCGCCGATGAAAGCCGCGATCGGCAGCGTGGCAATGCCGATCGTTTCGCCTAGATACAGAATGACCGTCACGGCGCCGAGCGTCGCGCCCGAAGTCACGCCGAGCAGATGCGGATCGGCCAGCGAATTGCGGGTGACGGCCTGCAAGACCGCGCCGACCAGCGCGAGTCCGGCCCCGACCAGGCCGCCGAGAATCACGCGTGGGAAGCGGATCAGCCAGACGATCGTGTCCTGTCCGCTCGACCATGCCCCCGTGCTCTCGCGTCCGGCCAGCAAGCGCAGCGCGTGGCTGGACAGAACCTTCCATGTCACTGCCGGCGCAATCTGCACCGGGCCGATGCCGATTGCCATGGGCACGGACAACGCCAGCAGCGCCAGCAGACAGATCAGCAGCAAGCTGGAGCCGTAAGCCCGCTCGCCCGAGGCAAACCATGCCCGGGTCGCCGGCGTGCCGCTCAGGCTGTCATGGCGTCGCATGAGGACCCGTGTGTAGCGTGGGAGGGATGGCGCAATGCCGGGCTGTCATGGCTGGAACGCCGCCGGATGCAGTCCTTTCGCCAGCGTGCCGATCGCGCGCACATTGGCGACACCTGGGGTCGCGTCGTCGTAAGGCAGGACGATGAAGCGGTTGTTCTTCACGGCGTCTATCTGGTTCAGAGCCGGGTTGTTACGCAGGAATGCTTCCTTTTGCGCCGCGGTGACGCTGCCGTAGTCGACGATCACAATCGCTTGCGGATTGCGCGCCACCACCGTTTCCCAGTTCACGCGGGTCCAGCTATCGTCGAGATCGTCCATTACGTTGCGCCCGCCAGCGGCGGCGATCAATGCGGTTGGAATCGCTTCCCGGCCTGCGGTAAACGGACGGTCCTCACCGCTGTCGTAGACGAACACGCTAACCGGCTTGCCGTCTTTGGCCGCCTTCGCGGAGACGGCCTGAATCCTGGTCTGCATGTCCTTGATGAGCGCATCGGAGCGACTCTCGACATTGAAGATCTTGCCGAGATTGACGAGGTCGCGATACACATCGTCGAGCGAGGCCGGTGGGCGCTTCATCACGTGCGCACACGATTCGGTCAGCTCATAAACCTGAATACCGAGCGGCGCCAGCGTGGCAGGCGTGACCTCGCCGCCCACTTTCATGCCGTAATTCCAGCCGGCGAAATAGAAATCGGCGTTCGCGCCGACCAGCGTTTCGACCGACGGATACGCCTTCGACAGCTCAGGCAGCGTGCCGAGCGATTCCTTCAGTTCCGCGGTGCCGGTGTTCCAGCCGCTCACGCCGGTGTATCCGACCATACGATTTTTCAGGCCGAGCGCGATCATCATGCCGGTCAGGTTCACGTCATTGCTGATGGCCCGTTGCGGCGGCCCTGCAAACGTGACGTCGCGGTTGCAACTGCGGATCGTGACCGGGTAGGTGGTCGCCGAAGCGTTCGACATGATTGCGGCGGCCAGCAGGCCGGCGGCCAGCGCTCCGCTCACGCGGCGGGCCAAGGAGTGCTTAAGCACGGGAGTGTTCTCCATGAGTGAGTAGAGTAATGCGGGGATAGCGGGACACTGGGTGCGCATCGACGATCGCCGCCACGCCGAATACGTCGGCGAGCAACTGCTCGGTGAGCACTTCATGAGGCGTGCCATGCGCGACGATCTCGCCGTGGTGGATGACGTACAGACGGTCGCAATAGGCCGCGGCCAGGTTCAGATCGTGGATCGTCGCCAGCGTGGTGATGCCCATACGGCGCACGAGGGCGAGCAATTCGATCTGATGCTGAAGATCGAGGTGATTGGTGGGCTCATCGAGAATCAGCAAGGTCGGCTGTTGGGCAAGCGCCCGCGCCAGCAAGACGCGTTGCTTTTCGCCGCCCGAGAGGGTGTAGAAATTCCGCTCGTGGTAAGCCGACATGCCGACCTTCTCGAGCGCGGCGTCGACAATACCTGCGTCGTCAGGCGTATCGCTGCTAAAGAGCGTCTTGTGCGGCGTGCGTCCCATATAGACGACATCGAGCACGGTCAGTCCGAAATCTTCCGGAAACTCCTGCAGGACGACTGCGGCGCGCTGGGACTGCCACTTCGCCGATTTCTTCCAGACATCTTCGCCGTCGATCTCGATGGTCCCAGCGAGTGGCGTGTTGAAGCGAAATGCACACCGCAACAGGCTGGTCTTGCCGCTGCCGTTCGGTCCGACCAGGCCGACGAACTCGCCCGGCTTCGCCGCCAGACTGACCGCCCGAAGAATCCTGGACGCGCGCTCGCCGTTCGCGACGGGCGACCAGTCGATTTCGGATACGAGCAATGACGACATGCATGCCTCTTTCATGGAAGCCAGCCTCGCAGGACGAACGAACGCGCGCACAAATAGCCGCGCAACAGGCTGCAGGCCCGGGGCTTTAGCCGCGGGCAGCGGAAATCAATGGTGTGGTGTAGTGCTCACCTGCGAGCCTGATGACAGGCGGGCACGCCGGTCATCCACGTGTTGTACGGACGCGGACGAGCAAGGAGCGAACGGTCCGGCTGGCAGCCAGGAGCGCGCGAAGCATGGGTCATACGAACATCTCCTGGGGATAGCGCGCCCCGAAGTCGAGAAGAGGGATACGACGCCGAGGTCTGACTTCCGGTTTCGCTTGAAACCGGTCACAGTGGCGCGACCGCGCTGGATTTGCACCAGCTTCCACGAGTCGTACGGGTGGTATTTTACGTGCGAATCGGTACCCGCTGAATTTATTCTGATGCAGGCGGCGAACGCACATCGCGTGTTAAGCGGCGTAGTACTTCAGCCAGAAGGCTTCGCGGCAGGCATTGTCGAAATTCTTTTTGGCCGGGCTCACGCGCGACCCGCTGGGCTGCTCGATCACTTCATAGCTGATCCAGCACTCGGCGCATACCAGTTCAGTCGGAAACTGATCTTGCTCGACCACGCGACGAATCACCACGCCGTTGTCGAACGTATAGCGCGTTTCTTCTTTCTGCACGTCGAACCCCTGATCCGACCAGCTATCGCGCTGCACCGTTTGCTTCAGGATAGCGACGGGACTCACGTGCCCGTGGATCGCGCTGACGTAAGTGACGAGTTTATCCATAGCCTCATTCCTCTGGAATACATACCAATGTGCTGCCGACTTCGCGCACTCTAATCCGTATGACGACGCTTCGAGAAATAGCGCGCCGGCGATTCGCCGAACGCCTTGCGAAACATTGCGATGAAATTGCTCGGCGTGGCGTAGCCCAGCGCATCCGCCACACACGCCACCGCTTCGCCGTTTGCGAGCTGCTCGAGCGCAAGCGCGAGGCGCGCCTGCTGACGCCACTGCACGAAACTCATCCCCGTCTGCGCAGCGAAGTGGCGGCGCGCCGTGCGTGCAGAGAGACCGGCCCACGCCGCGAGCTCGTCGAAGGTCCGTTCGTCTTCCGGATGCTCAATCAGCAGGTTCGCGATCGTCAATAGACGGCGCTCGGCAGGCAACGGCAAATGCAGCGCTTCACGGCGGGCGAGACGGATTTCGTCGAGCAGCACCCCAACGATGCGCTCCTGCTCGGGTTGCAGGTCCGCCTCTGCGGTCCAGCTCGCGGCGCGCCGCACGAGGGCGCGCAGCATCTCGCTCACACCCATTACACAGGGATCGCTGGGCAGGCCATGAAGCACATCCGGCCGTAGCATCACCCCCCACCCGCTCAGCGCACCGCTCACGCTCGCCTGATGATCGACACCCGCCGGAATCCAGCCGGCGCGATGCGGCGGCAACAGCCACGAGCCGCGCGCCGTGCGAACCTGCACGAGGCCGCTTTCAATGCAGAAGAGCTGGCCGCGTACGTGGCGATGCCAATCGTATTCCCGCGTGCCCAGACGGAATTCGTTTTCAGGTGCGTCGGTGCCCCAGAACGCGTACAACGCGGGGCCGTCTGGCCGATCGCTTAGATCTGTCATGCACTTGCCCCTCCAAGTCGAACCGGGCCAACTTTGGCCGAATTTCATTGTTTATCGTCCGACTGTCATTATCGGGCTAACGCGGTAGGCCGTTAGCCTTGACAGTATGGGCAGGAGGGGAATGGCCGCTCCTGCCGCAACGGGAGAACGGATGCAACAGCGGCATGTTTCGATCATCGGCGCGGGCCTGGGCGGCTTGTGCCTGGCACAAGGTCTCAAGCGGGCGGGGATCGCCTTCAATGTCTATGAGCGGGACCCTGGGCCCGCCAGCCGCAGCCAGGGATATCGGATCAGGATCGACGCCGATGGGCAGCGCGCCCTTGCACAGTGCTTGCCGGCGCATCACTACGAACTGTTCCGGCAAAGCTGCAGCGTCTCGACTAGCGTCCGGTTCCTGAACCCCTGCATGGAGCCGATCGAGGGGCGGCCGGCGAGAACCTGGCGCGTACCGGTACCGGATGCGGCCGGCGAGCCTCAGGCTGAGCTTCCCGACCTCAGCGCAAACCGGCAGAGCTTGCGCGAAATCCTGCTGTCGGGAATCGCGGACCGGGTGCATTTCGGCAAGACATTTCAGCGCTTCGACGCCACCGCAGACGACGAGGTACGCATCCGCTTCGAAGACGGCGCAGAGGTGACGTCGACACTGCTGGTCGGCGCCGACGGTGTGAACTCCGTGGTACGCGGCCAGCTCGTGCCCTCGGCGCGGCCTGTCGACACCGGTGCGGTCTGCCTGTACGGCAAGTCGGTCGTGACCCCGGCGCTGCGGACCATCATCGGCGCCGCCTTGAGCAAGGGCACATCTGTGATCTTCGCCGACGGTTTCGCGGCGATCCTGGATGCCATGCAGTTCTCGGCTCCGCTGCCCGTCATCGCGGCAAGGATCGCCCCGGAATGCCGGCTCAGTGCGGTGGATGACTACGTGTACTGGGCCTTCATCGGGCCGCGCGCCACGCTAGGCGTCGGCGCGGCCGAGTCGGCCGCCCCGGCGCGCCTGACGGCGCTCATCGCGAGTCTCGTGCGCTGCTGGCATCCGCAACTGCGCACGCTGTTCGCCCACAGCGACACCGACACGCTCGCAATGCTGCCGGTTCGCAGCGCAGCACCAACGATCGCAACGTGGCGCCCAGGTCCGGTGACGCTGCTCGGCGACGCGATTCATGCGATGAGCCCGGCTGGCGGGGTCGGCGCTAACACCGCGTTGCGCGATGCCGCGGCGCTCGCCGAAGCGATCTCAGTGCCAAGCGAGCTGGGGAACGCCGTATCCGCCGTATCCGCCTATGAGGCCGCGATGCGCGAGTGGGCGCAGGCCGCAATCACGGCTTCCGAAGACGGTGCACGCCGTTTGTTCGCTGCCGTCAATACTAGCGAAGCGTAAAGGAGAGCTATGGAATCAATCGTCCGCTTTATCGTGCATGATATCGAAAACTTCCCGATCGTCTGGTCGCGCCGCGCCGCGATCACGCCGGGCTATGCCGTGCAGTGGGAGCGCGAAATGGATGCGCTGACGGCGCGCGCCGAGCCGTTCGTGATCATTTTCGAGGAAGACCAGCCCGACGAGATGCACGAGGATCGCAAGATGCGAGGCATCTGGCTCAAGCGCAACAAGCTTGTCCTCGCGGAACAGTGCAAAGCGGTGCTGGCGATCGAACCGGATGCCATTAAACGGAGTGCATTGAAAGTGCAGTCCGCCCTGGCCGCGCGAGCCTTCGGCGTCACGATGGATGTCGCGGCGTCCGCGGAAGATGCGCGTTCGATGGCGTATGGCCTGCTCGGCGAACCGGCGCGTTAATCCGGAACGGGCCGGGAGGGACCGAGCGAGCGAAACAGCGCTTTACGCCGCAAGTTCCGCACGATATCGTCGCGCTGCGGGACGTTCAGATTTGACCGAAGCGGGTAGCCGCGTGGCGGCGTCGACTGGACTCGCCGCCTTACGGCCCCTCTTCTTCGTCTGACAATCTGGATCATTCATGCTTCGATTCGAGAATCTGTGCAAACGCTACGGCGAGCACACTCTCTTTCAGGGACTGCGTTATAGCGTGGACGCAGGGTGTATTGCACTGAACGATGAATCCGGCAGCGGCAAATCGACCCTGCTTGGCATCCTCGCCGGGGAAATCGAGCCCGACGCCGGCGAGGCCTGGCTCGATGGACATTCGCTGCGCACGGCCCCGCTCGCGGCGAGGTCCGCACTCGCGTATGTGCCTGAGGACTGCCTCGCGTCTTCGCTGCAGACCGGGCGCGCGTTTCTCGAAGCCGTCGCCGCGCAGCGGAACACGGCGCTCGACAAGCGCACGCTCGAACTGGCCGACCGCTTTGGCCTGACACCGCATCTGGAGAAGCGCTTCGAGCAAATGTCGTTCGGCACGCGCAAGAAAATCTGCCTGACTGCGGCGACGCTCGGCCGGGTTGCCGTCGTCATTGCGGATGAGCCAAGCGGCGGACTCGATGCCGCCGCGCGCGCCGTCCTGGTCGACCTGTTCAAGGAGCTGGGGCGAGACCGCGTGGTGTTCTTCACGAGCTACGACGCGGCACTGACGAGCGCCTGCGAGGCGCAAGCAATCAGTTTCGCGGATCTCGCTGCGCGCGGCTGAGCGGCGGGCCGGACGCAACGCATCCCCCTTCTAGCCGCGGCGGCCCAAGGTATCCGCGCCGCGTCACGGATGCAACGACAGGCCCTTGACGGCCTTATCGACCATCTTTCTAGGCCCGCGCAGCGCGATCCCCACCACGTCGGGCCGGTCTGCGGGCTCGGCATGGAACGCCGCCCGGTTGTCGTCGTCATTGCCTGTGGAAAACATCGCTTTCACGTACACCGCGAGCGTCAACTCCCGTTGCTGGCCCTGTTGAAATGCCCTCAGTAATCCGGCTGCGTCACCGCCGTAGATCATGATGGGCTGCCCGAGCAACGCAGCATATTGCCTGCCGTTCGCGTCCGCGTAGGGCTTTCCAATCGCCTCGGGGGCGGTCGCCGCGATCCCGGTTGCCAGAAACGCGGTGACATTGAGTTTCTGCCACGACGCGAGGTCATCGCGAACCACCAGCGCGACTTTTGTATCGAACTCCATCCCTTCCATCCTTTTGCCAATTCACGTGGATGCATCCTGCGGGCCAAGGCGGCCGTGTGGCTGACGCGGCGCGATACCCCCGCTACGCAGGACCCCAACGGTCCCATCGGACCGCTTCGTGGAAAGACTAATCGTAGTTTGGCGCTCAGTCTGGAACGTTTGTGCAGCGCTTACTGTAGTGAGCCGGCGTCAGCCCGTAAGCGCGCCGGAACCAGCGGCCGAGATGGCTCTGATCAGCAAAACACAGCGCATGCGCAACCTCGGCCGGCGCCACGCCTCGGGCCAACCATTGGCGCGCTTTGGCGAGCCTCAACTGAATCAGGTAGGCGTGCGGCGCAAGCCCGAAGCTCGCCTTGAAAGCACGCGTCAGGCGGAAGCGGTCGACTCCGCAGGCCATTGCCAACTCATCGAGTCCAATATCGTCGTGCAAATGTGCGTGCAGGCATTCGCGCGCGCGTTGTGCGACCTCGGGCAAGCGGGGATCGCGCTGATGATGCAAACGCCAGTCGAGATGGCGGGTCAGGCTGTCGAGCAAGCTGTCGGTGGCGGCCTGGCGCGCGAACCGGGTCTCTTCGCTGCGCAACACGCGAAACAACCTTGCAATCGCCGTAGCGAATGCAATATCGTCGATCAGGGTGGCGGGGAACTGCGGCTGGCCCGTGACCGGCACCTCATCGGACCAGGCTCTCAGTTCGCGCATGAGCCAATCCGGCTTAAGGTAAAGCATCGAGTAAGTGAAGCCGCCCTGCGCCGGAGCGTGGCCGTCGTGGATATCGCCAGGCTCCAGCATGAACACATGGCCCGGTGTGCTATGGAGACGCGCGCGGCGGCATTCGAACTGTTGCACGCCTTGCTCGGTAAAGCCGAGAAGATACGCGTCATGCCAATGTGGATCGTAGGCATGGCCTTCGAAATGCGCACGTAGCGTTTCTATTCCGGTGCTGGCGTGCTGACGTAGGTCGACCCAGTTGTGTGCGCCCTTCATGGCCTCGCCTCCTATCGGGTGGCCCACCTGTCCTGTACGTAACGCGCCATCCGGCGCCACGGCGGATCGGCAAACAGGATCAGCGCCCCCAAAGCCAGGCAGCCGCAAAACAGGAAGGTGCCCCGGTAACCCACCCCAGCGACCAGCAAGCCGGACAGCACGCCGGAGAGGATCGAGCCGACGCGAGCCGAATTGAAGAACAGCGCCGTCGCCGCGCCGGGCGAGCGCGGCATCAGATCCTGCACGTAGGTCATGCCCAGGCACGAGGTCACGGCCACCACGAACGCATTGAGCGCCTGCATCGGGATCAGGAACGAGATCGAACTGGCCGCCGCCACGCAGATGAAATACAGCATATGGACACCCGCGCACGCGGCCAGCCAGCGCAGCTTGTTCAAGCTCGCGCCACGGGCGCCCAGCGCGAGCATCATCGGAATTTCGAGGAAGGCGCCTAGACCGAGCATGATCGACACGTCGATGCGGGTGCCGTGCAGCCCATGAACCACATAGAGCGGCAGCACGATCATGGTCGCGTTGGCGGCGAGGCCGATCAGCGTCAGCGCCAGCACCGAGCGCCAGATCACACGCGACGGCGCCACCGGATGCACAAAGTCCGGCTCGACCGGCACTTCCGGTTCGACCGTCGTGACTTCGAGCGAGGATGCCGGGTCGCCGGCGACATGATCCGGCGCGCTGTGCAAGTCTCCCCCCGGCGCCTCGTGCATGCGCCAAATGATCGCGCCGCAGGCGGCGAAGCACGCCGCCGCAAACAGAAACAGCCCATAGAAGCCGGTGCCGGCCAGAACCAGCGCCCCCACCGAGGGCCCGAATACCCATGCGACCGACAACACGGTTCGCAGTGTCGCCGTGGCAAAGGTCCGCTCCGCTTCGTTCGTGACGGGCAACGCGGCGCGGCCGAACGAGAACACCAGTGAGAGCGCAGAACCGCCCGCGCCGAGAAACGCAATCCCAATTATTAGGAGAGCCCGGTAATCGCGCACGAAACACAGCAACAGGAAACCGAGTGTCGCTGCACCCAGCGCCGCTAGCAACAGCGTGCGGTGATGGCCGTTGCGATCGGACCACTTGCCGGCCCAGGCGCTCGCCGCCACCCCGCTCGCGGCAATCAGCGTCATGAAAAGCCCTAGCTTTAGCGGCGTCATCCCGGCGCGCTCGACGCCGAATAGAGACAGATAGGGGGCCGTAAACGACATGGCGACCCCGAGCATCAGGGTCGCGCCCGCCAGTGACATGAACGAAGGGATGCGCGTGAGACTGACGAGCCGGGAGTAGTTCATCGATGACGCGAAGTAATGCTGACTGCATACATCGTCGCGCGAGAATCCGCTCAGCGCACGCAGTTGGCTAACGGCAAGGGAGCGCGCACCGATATCCCCAAAAGTCGGCCGGTACAACGCACGGGTGAACCGGCAGTATGCCAAAGCTTGCTGAAACGCGTTAGCGAATCGGTCAGCGGCGCCAACGCACGCGGATTCACGCTGTTACGTCGCATGTGCGAGTTCGCGGCTCTGCCCGGCGCTCTAACGAAAGCCACTAGAGGCAAGTCGGGATCGAGCGCTTGTCCGAGCCCAGAACGCAAAACGGCCCCTCCGGGGAGGGGCCGCTCTTTGCACCAGGCGCGTGACGCGCTTAGCGGGACATCATGTTCATGCTGACGTTATGCATGATCCACAACGAACCGACAATCAGAATCACGGCGGTCAGCACGGTAAAGCCGAACGCCATGACATTCCAACGCTGTGCCGACGAAGTGTTCATATGCAGGAAGAACACCAGGTGCACGATGATCTGCACGAACGCCAGTCCGGCAATCGCCAGCAGCGCGCTATTGCCGGTCAGCGAACCGGTCATGATGATGCCGAACGCCGCAGCAGTCAGCAGGACGGACAGGATGAAGCCGGCCGTGTAGCTGCCAAAGCTGCCATGGCTCTCACCCGAGTGAGCGGTATGGCTATGATCCATTTAAATCACACTCGTAAGGTAGACAAAGGTAAAGACACCGATCCAGACGATGTCCAAGAAGTGCCAGAAGAGGCTCAGGCACGTCAGGCGCGTCAGTTCGCGCTCGGTCAGCTTAGGACTGCGGATCACCTGAACACTCAGGACGATCATCCACAGCAGGCCGAACGTCACGTGCAAACCGTGTGTGCCGACCAGCGTGAAGAACGACGACCAGAACGCGCTGCGGTCCGGACCGGCGCCTACCGCGATCAGGTGCGCGAATTCGCGCAGTTCGAGCACGAGGAACGACACGCCGAGCAGGAACGTCACTGCGAGCCAGCCGAGCAACATGCCCTTCTTACCCTTGTGCGCGCCGATCATGGCGAAGCCGTAGGTGATCGAGCTCAACAGCAGCGCGGCTGTTTCCAGCGCAACGCCTGGAATCTCAAACAGGTCCTTGGCGGTCGGGCCACCGGCGAACTGGTGGCTCATCACTGCGAAAACCGCAAACAGCGAAGCAAAGATGATGCAGTCGGTCATCAGGTACAGCCAGAAACCGAACACCGATTGCGACGGCACGTGGTCCGCGTCGTGATGGACGTCGTGCCCTAAAGTAGTCGTCTGTGACATTAATCCACCTCTGCCAATTCAAGCGCCTTACCAGCGCTACGTCCTTCTTCGATCTGGCGAACCGTATCGGCCGGAATGTAATAACCGTGGTCGTCGCTGAAGCTATGGACGATAACCGTACCAATCGCCCCGACGATCCCGACGATCGCCAGCCACCAGATGTGCCAGATTGCTGCGAAGCCGAGCACCAGGCTGAACGCGGCGATAAAGAAACCAGCGCTCGTGTTCGACGGCATGTGAATGTCGCGGTACACCGGCTTGGTCTTCTCAGTCTTCGCACGCTGCTTCATGTCGGTGAACGCATCCAGCTCGTGCACCGTCGGCACGATCGCGAAGTTGTAGACCGGCGGCGGCGAGGTCGTCGACCATTCCAGCGTACGGCCATCCCACGGATCGCCCGAGACGTCGCGGTTTTCCGGCAGGTTGCGGTCGCGAATGCTCACGAAGATCTGCAGCAGTTGGCACGCAATACCGATCGCGACCAGCACAGCACCCACTTCAGCCGCCAGCAGCCACGGATGCCATTGCGGGTTGTCGTAGTGATTCAGACGACGCGTCATGCCCATGAAACCAAGCACGTAAAGCGGTGTGAAGGCGACCCAGAAGCCGACTTGCCAGAACCAGAACGAGGCCTTGCCGAGCTTTTCGTTCAGCTTGAAACCAAACGCCTTCGGGAACCAGTAGTTGAAACCAGCCAGATAACCGAACAGCACGCCACCGATGATCACGTTGTGGAAGTGAGCAATCAGGAACAGGCTGTTGTGCAGCACGAAGTCCGCGCCCGGAATCGCCATCATCACGCCGGTCATGCCGCCGATCGTGAAAGTGACCATGAAGCCGAGCGTCCATAGCACCGGCGTCGTGAATTCGAGGCGGCCCTTGTAGATCGTGAACAGCCAGTTGAAGACCTTCACGCCGGTCGGAATCGCAATGATCATGGTCGCGATGCCGAAGAAGGCATTCACGTCCGCACCCGAACCCATCGTAAAGAAGTGGTGCAGCCACACGAGGAACGACAGCACCATGATCCCGCAGGTCGCATAGACCATGGTCTTGTAGCCGAACAACGGCTTCTTCGCATACGTCGCGATGACTTCCGAGAAGATACCGAACGCCGGCAGGATCAGGATGTACACCTCCGGATGGCCCCACGCCCAGATCAGGTTCAGGTACAGCATGGCGTTGCCGCCGCCTTCATTCGTGAAGAAGTGCATGCCGAGGTAGCGGTCGAGGCCGAGCAGCGCCAGGGTGACCGTCAGAATCGGGAACGCAGCCATGATCAGCACGTTCGTGCACAGTGCCGTCCAGGTGAACACCGGCATCTTCATGAACGTCATGCCAGGCGCGCGCATCTTGACGATCGTGACAAAGAAGTTGATCCCGGTCAGCAAGGTCCCGATACCCGAGAGCTGCAAACTCCAGATGTAGTAATCTACTCCCACACCCGGACTGAACTTCAGCTCGGAGAGCGGCGGATAAGCCAGCCAGCCGGTCTGCGCAAATTCACCGATCACGAGCGAGATGTTAATCAGGATCGCGCTGACTGCCGTCATCCAGAACGACAGCGAATTCAGGAACGGGTATGCCACGTCGCGTGCGCCGATCTGCAGCGGCACGATCAGGTTCATCAGGCCCACCATGAACACCATCGCCATGAAGAAAATCATGATGACGCCGTGCGCGGAGAAGATCTGATCGTAGTGATGCGGCGGCAGGTAGCCGGGGTTGTGATACGCGAGCGCCAATTGCGTACGCATCATGATCGCGTCGGCGAAGCCGCGCAGCAGCATGATCATCGCAACCACGATGTACATGACACCGAGACGCTTGTGGTCAACCGAGGTGAGCCATTCGGTCCACAAGTAGCGCCACTTGCCGAAGTACGTCACGGCGCCGAGCACCGTAACCGCGCCGATGCCCATCAGGGCCGCGGCGAACATAATGATCGGCTCGTGGTACGGAATCGAGTCGAGGGTTAATTTACCGAACATGCGTTACCCCTTGGCCTTGCAGTTACTGTTGTCCTGCAGATCCAGGACGTTGCCGTTGTTGTATCGGGCGATGATGTTGTGGAAGAGCTTCGGATCGACCGACGAGAAGTAGGTGACCGGCTCTTTTTCGCCCGGCTGCGACACGACGTTGTAGCGGTTCATGTCGAGGCTGTTCGACGATGCGCGCACCTTGGCGACCCATGCGTTGAACTCTTCAGGCGACTGGGCAAGTGCGCGGAACTTCATGTCCGAGAAGCCCTTGCCGCTGAAGTTAGCCGACTCGCCTGCGTAATCGCCGGCTTCGTCAGCGATCAGGTGCAGCTTCGTCTGCATGCCTGCCATCGCGTAGATCTGGCCGCCGAGCTGCGGGATGAAGAACGAGTTCATCACCGAGTCCGACGTGATATTGAAGTTGACCGGCGTGCCAACGGGAATCGCGAGCTGGTTGACCGACGCGATGCCGAGATCCGGGTAGATGAAGAGCCACTTCCAGTCGAGCGCAACCACTTCGACGTTGATTGGCTTGACGCTCGATTCGAGCGGACGGTACGGGTCGAGCTCGTGCGTGCTCTTCCAGGTGAGCACGCCAAGGAACAGAATGATCAGCGTAGGAATGGTCCAGATCGCGATCTCAATGCCCGTGGAATGCGACCAGTTGGGACGGTATTCCGCGCTCTTGTTGGACGCGCGATAGCGCCATGCAAACAGCAGCGTCATCGCGATGACCGGAATCACGACGATGAGCATGGCCCATGTCGATGTAGCGATAAGGTCACGCTCCGCCGCGCCCACGCTGCCTTTGGGGTTCAACAGATCGAGGTTGCTGCAACCTGAGAGCAGAGTTGCCAGCCCGATGGCGGCGGAACTCATCGCCCCTCGTAGAGTCTTTTCTTTCATATCGATTGCCTGCTCTTTACGACTTTAGTGAACATCATCCGACCGCTCTCCATTAGTAAGCGGTCGCATAGTAAAGCCCCGTTATCTCGACATAAAGAACTTTTTTTGCAACGATCTTTTGTGAGCCTCGTTTGTGCGACACGTTGCCGCACAAATGCTGCGCACATGACCGGTGCTTGCCTTATATCAAGCGATAAAACGACTGCTAACGCTATGAACCGCGAGCCAGTAACGACCGCACATCCAGGCGGCTGCGCGCGCTTAGGTACAACAAAAACGAACGCGCCGTGTCCGCTGTGACGGACACGACGCTGTTAAACATTCCCTTCGATTAGCCCGGCGCGTGTGTTGCGTTTACCGCAGCACGGGCTTGCAAACGTTCCGCATTTTCGACAGCCGCAGACTCGACCGGTTGAGGCGAGCGATTGGTCTGTGCGAGCAGGCTTGTCGACGACGGGGTGATCGCATCCGTGAACGGCTTCGGATACACGCCAATCGCCAGCACCAGCACCGCCATCACACCCAGCAGCACGAATTCGCGCTTGCCAAGGTCGGTCAGTTTCGCAACACGGGCATTAGCAATGGCGCCGAAGATCACGCGCTTGTACATCCACAGCGTGTAGGCCGCGCTCAAGATCAAAGTCAGCGCCGCGAGTGCGCCGATCCAGAAGTTAAAGCCGACCGCACCCATCAGCACCATGAACTCGCCGACAAAGCCAGCCGTGCCCGGCAGGCCGACGTTCGCCATCGAGAACAGCATCACGAAGACCGCGAACTTCGGCATGGTGTTGGCCACACCGCCGAAGGCGTCGATCGAGCCAGTTTGCGTGCGGTCGTGGAGCATGCCCGTGCACAGCAGCATCGCGCCGGAGACAATGCCGTACGAGATCATTTGCATGATCGCGCCTGCCTGGCCCAGCGGATTAAAGATGAACAGGCCCAGCGTGACGAGGCCCATGTGCGACACGGACGAATACGCGAGCAGCCGGCGAATATCGGTTTGGACGAGCGCGAGGAGGCTCGAGTAGATCACGGCGACCAGCGAGAGCGTGATCATGGCCGGCGCGAAGAAGTGGCTCGCTTGCGGAGTGATCGGCAATGCGAAGCGCAGCAGACCATAGCCGCCGATCTTCAGCATACCGAGCATCACCGCGGCGCCCGTCGGGCCGTCGAGGTGGACGTCAGGCAGCCAGGTGTGGACCGGCCACATTGGCACCTTCACCGAGAAGGCTGCGAGGAAGCCGAGGAAAATCAGCATCTGCGGCACGAAGCCCAGTTGCGTATTGCGCCAGATCTCGAGGTCGAAGCTGTGTGTCTGTGCAAACAGATACAGCATCGAGAGCAACATCATCAACGAGCCGATGAGCGAGAAGAAGAAGAACTTGACCGCCGCGTGTCGGCGGTTCGCGTTACCCCACGTACCGATCAGCAGGTACAGCGGAATCAGCGTCGCTTCAAAGAAGACGAAAAACAGCATGCCGTCCTGCGCACTGAAGACGCCTTGCATGAAGCCCGACAACATAAGGAAGGAGCCGAAATACTGTGCGCTGCGCTCCGTAATCGACTCCCAACCCGCCACCACGATAATGACCGTTGTCAGCGCTGTCAGCGCGATCAGCCATAACGAGATCCCATCCACGCCGAGGTGCCATGCAATATCGAACGAAGGCAGCCACTTGACGTTCTCGACAAACTGCAGCGACGGCAGACCGTTCTGGAAACCCATGACCAGCGGGATCACAGGCAAGAGGCCAGCGATCGCACCAATGAGTGCGAGCCAGCGGGCACGTCCGGGGGAACCCGAACCCACTCGCAAAACGATGATGCCCGCCACGATGGGGACCCAGATCAGAAGGCTTAGAAGCGGTGCGGATTGCATTTGTTCTTTAAAGGGCTAAAGCAGGAAAAACGTCCGGATCAAGGCCGTCACATTGAAAGCATTGAAATATAAATTACATTCTGGTTGCGCCCGACAGGCGCAGCACTCGATTCGGGGGCCAGGTCAACGCGTCCCAATGACGCACATACGTCAAGGGTTAACGAGGATAACCTGAAATTAAGATTTTTGCAGCGCCGCAAACACATGCGAAGCGATTAGTGCAGTAGTCAATAGACTCTATTGCAGACTTAGGTGTTGCGCGCATGAGACGAGATGTGCACCTGCACAAATTTCAGACGTTTTTGTCGGCAAAACGTCCTGTTTTGGTGCACGGCAGAGGCAGTTTGAATTGATTAACGAAGTTGAAAGCTAGCAGTGTATGTGACTAATTTTTCTTTACAAATAGAAAGCTAATTACCTATCGACATTCACAAAGCTTACAAAAACACTTCTCTCACCTATTCTTCAATCTCGGCTCGTGCCGACGCATTTCGCTTGGGTTCCGGAACCCAGATTTTGGACGGTTGCTATTGATGGTGTTTTCGTAAACGCAAAAACCCCGCCTTTGTTGGGCGGGGTTTCTGGTCTTGCTAGAGAGCCTGACGATTACCTACTTTCACACGGGAATCCGCACTATCATCGGCGTGGAGTCGTTTCACGGTCCTGTTCGGGATGGGAAGGGGTGGTACCGACTCGCTATGGTCATCAGGCATGACTTGTTGCCGTGTCGCCTTTGTGGGCGGCACAGCCAATCTGGAAGAAGTAGCTGAGAGGATGCCTCTCGTTTGATGCGGGTTGTGTTGTTTCTGGCACAACACTGATCACTCAACCTGTGCGTGGTGTCCTGCCCCCCTTCGGGGGTGGGATCACTGTAAGAGCTTTGCATGGGCCCGGAGTAAGTGCTAAAGCACTCACT
>NZ_FNCJ01000018.1 GCF_900100735.1 Paraburkholderia phenazinium
CCGATCAGCACCGACGGTTTGCGCTGCTTGAGGTCCTGCGCAAACATCGCATCGGTGGGGAACGACGGCGTGCTGGTGTGGATGATGACGAGGTCGTACTGCTGCGCGATCTCGAGCGAGGCCTCGACCGACAGGCCATCGGCCGGCGCATCGAGCACGCGGCTGTCCGGCACCAGTGCCGCGGGCTGCGCGAGCCAGGTGGGATACCAGAACGAGCGAATCTCGCGCTTCGCCTGATAGCGCGAACCCGCGCCGCCATCGAAACCGTCATATGACGGGGCCTGCAAAAACAGCGTTTTCATGAATGCTCCGGCCAGCTCCATTGAGCTTGATAGCGAGGGGAACGAATGTTGTTGTATGCGGAAAACGCCTATGCGACAGCACGAGGCTTCCGGATAGGCGTCTCCAGGTGCGCAAAGCCGCTCAGAAAGCTAACCCGCCGCAATAGTTGAATCAACCTGGAATGTCTCCCCGGGCGCCGTTTTGCATGGCGCTGTCGTGTTTGAAGGCAAGTCGTATGCAAAGCGTAAAACTCGGATCCAAAAGGCGAACCGCGTTCTTCGATTATCGGCCCTGTCCATGGAGATTTTGTGAATCTGGGAAAGAGCGCAGGAAATCGCCGACGCAGCGGTGCTGACGGGCAATCCGTTAGAAGCCGCCGAACACCGCTGCAGAAGGGGAGAGAATGCGTTTCCGCTTGCCGGATGGCGGCGAGCCGCTATTTCTAAACGGGGAGCGCGCATTGCACGCACTCCCTTCGAGCAAAAGCAAACAGCAAAAACGTCGGCTTAGCTTAGTAACCCGGCGCCCAGTGACCGTGCTCCCATTCCCAATGGTTGCCTTCCCAGCGATAGTGGCCCTTCACCCAGTGATAGCCCGGTGCGGGGGCCGCTGGCACCACTTCGACGAGCGGCGCGGGCTGCGGCGGCCGCGCCGGTTCGACGACGCATGCGCTAAGCAAGGAAGCGCACACACAAGAAAGCAAAGCAGCGGTGAAGGTCGATCGCTTTTTCATGTAAATCTCCTGTTTTTAGAACTGCTACTACCCATCCATAGCCAGGCTGCGCGCTAGCTACGGATCAAACCGGTCAACGGTTGCGTGGACCCCGCTTGCGCAAATAGCGCGGTGGCGGCGCGATGCGGATCGAGCCCGAGGCTCTCACTTGCGGCGCCTGCGATCAGGGCGTCCAGTCCAGTGGTGGGCCTGAGGTCGCGCGCCTGGTAAAGATCGCTCGACTTCAAGCCCGGCCAGTCAGCAAGTACGCGTCCGCCGTTCACGGCGCCGCCGATCAGCATGGCCACAGAACCCGTTCCATGATCCGTGCCGCCGGTTCCGTTGGCAGCCGCGGTGCGCCCGAACTCGGTGGCAACCAGCACCGTCGTCTTGTCCCATATAGGCCCGAGGCCGTCGCGCAAGGACGCGAGCATGGTGTCGAGCGCTTTCAGTTGGTTGGACAGACGCGGGTTCTGCGCGCTATGCGTATCCCAGCCGCCGGTTTCGATCATCGCCAGGCGCGGGCCGTCGTCGCGGGCCAGAAAGCTCGCGGCGAGCTTGCCGAGGCTGGCCGGGTCCTGGCGCGCACCGGCATCGCCAGCAAGGCCGCGTGCCGCCATGGCCGATTCCCACAGCGGCCTCAACTGCGCATCCTGGTTGTAAAGGTCCGAGACCCGCGTGAGCAGATCGTCCGGCGCTTGCGGCAAACCCGAAGGCGCGTACGAGGTCACATTCGCCTTGCCGCGCAGCGCCATCGGCACGGTCGGCGCAAATGCGATGGCGTTTTCGTGGCTCGACGGCAGCAGTGCGGCCAGCCGGTTCAGCCAGCCGTCCTTCACCTGATAGGGCGACGTGCCGCCTGTCTCGAGCACATTCTGGCCGTCGAAATGCGAGCGGTCGCGATACGGCGAGGCCACCGCATGGACGAACAACGCCTGGCCGGACCCGTACATCCTGGCGGTTTCGACGAGCGAAGGGTGCAACGCGAAAGTGCCGTTGAGTTTGGTCGCGGTCGACGGGTCGATGGCGAGCGCGCCGCGCAAGCTTGCATAGGATGGCTCAGCATATGGCACCACGATGTTCAGGCCATCGGCGGCGCCGCGCTGGATCACGAAGATGAAACGGCGGTCGGTCTCGGCGCTCGCGAAGGCCATGTGCGGCGACACGAGAATCGCACCGGCACCGGCGGCGGCGAAGTTGAGAAACTGGCGACGGGACATCATGGCGGTTATCTCCGTTGAAAATCGGGCGACACGAGCAGCAGCGCGACCGCGGTCGATACGCTTTCGGCTCGCGACACCGCGGTCTCGGTCGGCGCACTGATCGAGCCGACCAGCAGCGTCTGGCCCAAAGTATGTGGATCGAGGCGGTCGCCCACGCGCGCCGCAAAACGCTGCGCCACTTCCACCCGGCGCACGAGCGCATCGGGGGCGGCCCAGCTCGCCGCGATATCGTCGTAACCGGCGGGCGAACCCGGCCGCCACACGGGCTGGCCCAGTTGTGTCAGCAACGGCGCGCTCTGCAGATTGCCGACGTCCTGCCAGCCGAGACCGCGCATCGACGAAATGGTCCATTCCCACGGCGTTTTGAACTTCACCGCTACGGGCGACCACGCTTCCTGCGAATCGATCAGCGCGCGATAGACGGTCGGCAAGTCGCCGCCGCTGCGCTCGAATGCGTTGGCAAGCCGCTCGGTGACGGCAGGTGGTGGGTTATCCGAAACAAAGTGGCGGGCGAGCTTGCCGGCAATATGTTGCGCGGTGGCCGGCGACGCCGCGAGGTCGTGCAGGATCGCCAGCGCCTGGTCCTCGCCCTGCTGATCGTA
This sequence comes from Paraburkholderia phenazinium, assembly GCF_900100735.1. GTDB lineage: Bacteria > Pseudomonadota > Gammaproteobacteria > Burkholderiales > Burkholderiaceae > Paraburkholderia > Paraburkholderia phenazinia. The sequence goes on from NZ_FNCJ01000018.1 coordinate 2,820, forward strand.
GCGGCGCCCCATGATGGTCCGCGAACCCGGCTCATGCACCTGGGGGCGGAACACAAAGGCGCCGGGCGCCGCGCCGTTGGGCTGCGGCCCTTTGATGCCCGCCACGCTCCAGCCGGTCAGCGCGCGGGCGAATTCGGTCACGTCAGCCTGCGTATAGCCGCTGCGCACGCCCAGCGTGTGCAGCTCCATGATTTCGCGTGCGAGGTTCTCGTTGAGCCCGCGTTTGTTGTCCGGATTGCGCTCTTCCGCGCGCATCGCCGCCTTGCTGTCCGGACCGACCGAGCGCGTCTGGTCGAGAAAAATCTGCATTGCGGGATGCTGTTCCACCGCGACCAGCATGTCGTCGAAGCGGCCCAGCACGTGCGGGCGGATCGCTTCCATTTCGAACGCGCCTGCGAGCGCCGCGACTTGCGGCTTCTCTGTAGAGACCGCGAAGTGATTGGCCCAGAAATGCACCAGCCGATCGATAAACGGCGTCGTGCTGGTCAAGGCACTGCTGACGCGCACATTCACCGCCGTGCGATACACATCGCGGATTTCGCCGCGCATCGCCTTGTTAGCAGCCTGTTTAGCGGCCTGATTGGCGGCCGGATCGGCGTTCGTGTTGGCGTTGACGTTCTGCTGGCGTTGCTCGCCCAGCTCGGTTGCCAGCGCGACCGCAGTCGGCTGGCCCGCCCATGCCGCAGGCAGCGGCTGATACTGATCGAACTGCGCTAGCAGCCATCCCTTGGGGTCGGCGGGCGGGGTGTCTTCCGGGCGGGCGCCGAGACCGAAACGGTTCAGCGCAATCGCCGCGGCATTGTCGGGGGCTGAGGTGATCATGCGCATTCCTTCGAGCGTTGCGTACCTTCTTTAAACGCTGGAGGCCGGCATTTCCGTCGCGTCTCGCAGAAGATTTATTTGATTCTTCCAGCTTGCTCGAAGCTCGCCCCTCTTATTGACTGCTTGTTTGCTGCTTACTTCAACTCAGTCGCTTGCAGGCGCCCCGCTCGCCGCCTCGCTCGCTTGCGAACTCGCCGGCTTCTTGCCCTTGGCCCCCGACGCGGGCGTCGGTTCACGCCACTGCCCTGCCTGCTTCAGACCTTCAGCAAACTTGACGCGCTCCTCCGGCGTAAGAGTCGTCGCGAAGTCCGCAACGCTGCTTTCGACCTCGGTACGCAGCGCAATATCGGCGTCGCGCGTGCGCTTGAGCGCAACGTCGAGCGCGGCGCGATCGAATTGCGGCGCGGCCAGCAAGGCCAGCACCTCATGACGTCCTTCGCGGCCCTCGCGTGCGTAGTCCTTGCCTTCGCGGCGCGCTTCCTTGAGCCCCTCAAGGAACTCCTTCTGACGCTCAGACGACAGGCCATCCGTGGCGAAACGCAGCGCAGTGCGCGCCTGCGGCGCCTTGGCGACACTATCGTGCGTGGCGAACCATTGATAAGCACCGCCCGCAATACCACCCAGTAAAAACACGTTCAATACGAACGAACCCGCCAGCAGGATTTTCCATGAACGGTCGCTCATTCGCCGCTCCAGTCGACGCTTGAACCGCCGAAGCTCGAAGTCAGATAGGACGACGATTCATGCACTTGCGGCGGCGTGCCGGTCAGGACAAAAAACGACACGGCAAAGGCGCCCGCCAGACCGCCTGCCAGGCCGATACCGGCAAACGCCGCGCCCTGCCACCAGAGCCGCGTGCGCGGTTTGCGCGGATGCCGCGCGGGTGCCGTAGCGACAATCCGGTCGACGAACGAGCGCTCCGGCGGCGCGATGGTGTGGCTTGTCAGCCAGGCGTCGAGGCTAGCCGATTCGGCGAGCACGGCATCCGCCTCGCTCCGGTGCAGATCGGCCCATGCCTCGGCCGCCGCGCGCTCCTCGTCCGGCCAGCGGCGCGGATCGGCGCCGTAGGCGTCGACGATGGTGCGAAATCTCTCTGGTGTCATGGCATATCCTTGCTAAAGCCGCTGCCGGCCAGTTGTGCGCGCAGACTGCGGCGGGCGCGCGCCAGCAAACTTTCGAGGGCGTCGACGGTGATGCCCATCAGGGCGGCAGCTTCGATATTCGACAGCTCCTGGTAGTAGTTGAGCACCAGGGCTTCGCGCTGCCGCACCGGCAATGCAGCAAGCGCCGTGCGCACCCGTTCGTCGCGCACGCGGGCTTCCAGTTGCATGTCGGGTGAGCTGTGCGGATCGGCGGCCTCGTCGGGCAGTTCGGCGACCGGGTCTTCGCGCCGCCCGCGCAGGCGGTCGTAACAAAGATTCAGCGCCACGCGGTGAATCCACGTGTCGAATCGGGCCTCGCCTTCTTTCCAGTGCGGGGCCTGTTTCCAGATACGCACGAAGGCCTCCTGTGCCACGTCTTCCGCTTCCATACGGTCTCCCAACATGCGCGTCGCGAGCGCGAGCAGACGCGGCAGCTTGCGCGACACGAGCGTGCGCACCGCTGCCGGGTCCTGCTCGCCGACCCGTGCGACCAGGTCCGCGTCGGGATCGCGCTCGCTCAAGGCGCGCAATCCCGTGACATCCCCGGCACGTGCGGCTGCCACCGCTGCGCCCGGACAGATCGTGTCGCGACACGAGCGTTTCTCACTTGCCGTTGCTCCAGGAGGTGCGCGTTGCGCTTGTTTTCACTTGAGTCCTCAATATACGACGACGGCAGGATGGTAATACGCCGGATGGGCCGGCACCACGACGCAGCCGGCCAGCGTTGCCGCCGCGAGCGCCAGAATCAAAAGCGTTTTCACGGAGCCCAGTGCCCCTCTACCCAATGCCAGTTCGGGCCGTGCTGCACCCAATGGCCCGGCACCCAGTGATAACCGACCCGCACCGGCTGCCAGTGGCCCGGCACCCAGACGTATTGACCGTGATCCCAGCGCCAGCGGCCGTGGTCCCAGACATAGCCTGTGCGCGGCGCCGGCACGACCTCGACGCGCGGCGGCGGCGGCGCCATTGGCGCAATGATGACTTCCTGGGCGATGGCGGCGGTCGCTGCCAGCGTGATCGTGGCCGAGACCAGCAGCCGCGTGAGGGTGTTGTATTTCATGTAAAGCTCCCGTAGGTTTGAGTATTCTTGCGATACGCGGAATGGCTCCGTTTCGTCTTAAACGCGGCTGCCGGGAAAATCCGTCGCTTATTTTTTGCAGCCGTGCCCGCCAACCTTTAGCCGATCCCGACCCACTGTGTCCCAAGCCCGCCCTCCCGAACTCCCCGAAGACGACGACGCCCGCTCGCTGGCGCGGCGCTATCCCCGCGGGACGCACATCGAGCCGCACTCGCACACCTGGGCGCAGGTGCTGTACGCGGTGGCCGGCGTGATGTGGGTGGAAGTCGGCCGCGAGGCGCTGGTCGTGCCGCCGCAGCGCGCGGTATGGCTGCCGGCGGGCGCCGTGCACTCGATCCACATGATGAGCGAGGTCGAGATGCGCAATATCTATCTGCACAAGCGCAACGTCCAGCATCTCAGCAAAGAGAGCGATGTCTTTGAAATCAACGGCTTGCTACGCGAGCTCATTACCACGATCGCCGAGTACGAGCACACCCATGCCCGCGACAGCGCGTACCTCGAAACGGCCTATAAGCTCGCCATGCTGGAGCTCGTGCATGCGCCCCGCTCGTCGCTGCGCATTCCGCTGCCCGATGCGTCGGATCGCCGGCTCGACGCGCTGTGCCGGGCGGTGATCGAGAACCCGTCGATTGCCATCAGCTTCGAGCAACATGCCGCCTCGGTCGGGGCGAGCGTGCGCACGCTCGCGCGGCTGTTCACCCGTGAGCTCGGCATTGGCTTTTCCGAGTGGCGGCGCCAGGTGCAGCTTGCTGTCGCGGTGTCGGGGCTCGCCGAGGGCCGCTCGGTCAGCAGCATTGCGCGCTCCCTCGGTTATCTGCCAAGCAGCTTCAGCGACATGTTCCGGCGCGAACTCGGCGCGCCGCCGACCGAATTCGATGCGCAGGAAACCCTCAGCACGGCGCGTGAGGAAAGCAGAGCCTAGGCGCGCCCTCTGTCCGAAATTCGAAAGTTCTTGTCTCAACAATGTCCACTCGGCCACCTAGAATGGGTTCAACGCTGCACCGTGCAGCACCAACCGATCAGGAGCCGTGTCGATGAAAGCCATCCAGTTCAAGTCCTTTGGCAGCCCCGATGTACTCGAATACGTCGATCTGCCCACCCCGACGGCGGACGCAGAAAGCGCCGTAGTCCAGGTCAAGAGCGCCTCGGTGAATCCGAGCGACGTCAAGAACGTCTCCGGCCACTTCGAGCACACCGAGTTGCCCCGCGCGCCGGGCCGCGACTTCAGCGGTGTCGTCGTGGAAGGTCCGGCCGAGTGGCTCGGCGCCGAAGTGTGGGGCACCGGCGGTGACATCGGTTTCACGCGCGACGGCACCCACGCCGAATTCATCAAGATTCCGCTCGCCGCGTTGTCGCGCAAGCCGAAAACGCTCAGTCACGAACAGGCCGCGGCGATTGGCGTGAACTTCGTGGTGGCGTGGCTCGGCACGGTCGACTACGCGCAACTGAAGGCTGGCGAGACGATTGCGGTGATCGGCGCCGGCGGCGGTGTGGGCGGTGCGGTGGTGCAGATTGCCAAGGCACGCGGCTGCCGCGTGATCGGGGTCGACCGTCAGGCGCCGCTGGCGGATTCGCCGGCTGGCCGCCTGATCGACGAGTTCGTACCGTTCGACGAGCATGCGGCGGAGCGCGTCAAGGCGCTGACCGGCGGCGGCGTCGATGTGGTGTACGACTCGGTGGGCGGGGTTGCTTTCGAAACCGCGCTGGGGCTCGTCAAGCGCCGTGGACGGGTGGTGGAGATCAGCGCGACTGGCAAGCGCCGCGTCGAGTTCGACTTGATCGACTTCTACCATAACGAAACGCAACTGCTCGGCGTGGATAGCGCCAAGCTGGGGGTAGCCGAGTCGGCGCGGCTGATGACGGCGCTCGTCGAAGGCTTCGAGAGCGGCGCGTTGCAACCGCCTGCGATTGCCGAGCGGTTCGAGCTGGCGCGCACCCGCGAAGCCTACCAGGCGGTCGCAGCCGGCACGCGCGGCCGGGTCGTCATCACGATGTGAGCTGTGGTTGGTGCGGCGGTGCAAATGCCCGCCGCGCGCCATCAACAGAGGATCAAACAATCATGAAAGCCTATTTCGTCTCCTTGGTGGTGGGCGTGGTGGTCGGCGTGTTCTATAGCGTCGTCAATGTGAAATCGCCCGCACCGCCGACCATCGCACTCGTCGGGCTGCTCGGCATGCTCGGCGGTGAACATCTGATACCGCTGGTGCGGACGTTGTTCGGTTTTAGCGTGAACTAGTCACCACTTGCCCGCCGAGGCCCCGCCGTCGACGGGCAGCACGACGCCCGTCGTGAATTCGGCATCGGTCAGATACAGCACCGCGTCGACCACATCCCTGGTTGCCCCCATGCGCCCCACCGGCTGCCGCGACTTCATGAATTCATGTATAGCGCCCAACCGGTTTGGCGATAAACGCGCCCGCGTTGTTCACGAGGATATCCACCTTGCCGAAAGCGCCAATGGCGCGCTCGAACAACGTGCGGGACGTTGCCGACCACATTAAAGCCGCGGGCGAGATAAGCCTGCGCCAACGCAAGGCCGATGCCGCTGGAGGCGCGAGTAATGACGACGGTTCTAGTTTCGGTATTCACGGTTGAAGTCCCATGCAACATGGTTGCGGTTTGAGCGTAGTGAGAGCGAGCGCGAAACCACTGCAGTGCCGCGCCATACCGGGGAGCGGACGATCTCCCCGCTCACTTGCGGCCGACTATACTGATGCCGTTTGCACCGATAAATCTGCTTGTTCGCGCGGCACGGCGCGGGATTGTTTCAGACCTATCGTTTCGTGGTGGAGCGCGATCTGCGCGAAGGAAGCCTTGTCGAAGTGCTGCCGGAATACGGCGGCGCAACGCGGCCGTTTGTCTTGCTCTATCCGCATGGACGACTCCCGTCGGCCAAGGTGCGCTGCTTTGTGGATTTTCTGCTGGAACAACTCGCGCATCGCACTACGCGATCGTAAGCGCAACACGCTAAGATTTAGCCCCGCGTTGGAAGCGGCAAGAAATTCACCAGGTTTGTCCCGGAGTGTTGGATGTCAGATGAATTCGAAGTACATGGTCCGCACGACCATGCTGTTGAGCACGTTGGCGCAGGGCATAGCGCCCATGCGGACGCCGATCCGTTCGCCAGCCGCATGGCGGTGATGACGGCGATCCTCGCCACGATCGGCGCGATTTACGCCTACCAGAGCGGCACCAGCGAAAACCTCGCGCTTTACTACAAGAACGAAGCGGCCATCAAGAAGACCGAGGCCGCCAATCAATGGTCGTACTACCAGGCGAAGGGCGAGAAAGAAAATCTCGCTGAGCTGGGCGCCGCGCTGTCAGCGCCAGGCAGCGACGCGCACGCGAAATTCCTCGCCGATGTCGACAAGTACAAGCAGCAGAAAGACCCGATTCGCGCCAAGGCCGAAGCCATCGAAAAAGACGTGGCCGACAATGACGCGCAAAGCGAGAAGCTGCTGCACGGTCATCACCGCTGGGCTCAAGCCACCACGCTGATCCAGATCTCGATCGCGCTGACGGCCATTACCTTGCTCACACGCAAGAAATGGCTGCGCAACCTGTCGCTCGGTGCTGCTGCAGCCGGCATTCTGTTCGGCGTGGCGGCGTTCTTGTCTGTTTAAGCGAGCGCGTGTGCGGCGGGCTTATCGTCACCTTGGGTTTCCTGCAGTGGGTGTGGAGCGGTGTTAGCCGAGGCGAGGCACGCACGGCGTCAGCCGAGACGGGCCCGCTCCAGCAGCAACTCACGCTCGCGCGCATTGCGCGTCATCGCCGCGGCACGCTCGAATTCCGCGCGTGCCTCGTCCCTGCGCCCAAGCTTCGCCAGTAAATCCCCACGCACGCTGGGCAACCAATGATAGTTGGCAAGCGTCGCGTCGGCCGCCAGCGCGTCGACAATCTCCAGCGCTACCGCCGGGCCGAACGCCATGCCGACCGCGACCGCCCGGTTCAGCTCCACCACGGGCGATGGGCTCACCTGGGCAAGCGCGTCGTAGAGCGCAACGATCTGCTCCCAGTCGGTTTCCGCCGCGCTATGGGCGCGAGCATGACAAGCCGCCAGTGCCGCCTGCAACGCGTAGGGGCCACTCGCCCCGCCGAGCGCCTGGGCTCGCTCGAGCGCGGCCAACCCGCGCCGGATCAGCAGTATGTCCCAGCGGCTGCGGTCCTGCTCGAGCAGCAGGACGGGACGGCCCTCGCCGTCGATCCGCGCGTGCGTGCGCGAAGCCTGGATCTCCATCAGCGCGACGAGTCCATGCACTTCGCTTTCATCCGCCACGAGGCCTGCCAGCACCCGGCCCAGCCGTAGCGCCTCCTCGCACAAGGCGGGACGCATCCAGTCGTCGCCGGCGGTAGCCGAATAGCCTTCGTTGAAGATCAGGTAGATCACTTCGAGCACGGACCCGAGCCGCGCTGCGCGTGCGTCGGCACGCGGCACTTCGAATGGCACCTTGGCGGCCGTCAGCGTGCGCTTGGCACGCACGATCCGTTGCGCGATGGTCGGCTCGGGTACGAGGAACGCCCGCGCGATTTCATCGGTCGTCAAGCCTCCTAACAAACGCAGCGTGAGCGCGACCCGTGCATCGGTGGACAGCACCGGATGACACGCGGTAAAGACGAGCCGCAGCAAGTCGTCGCCAATGTCGTCCGCGCGCGCGGCGTCGAGCGCGTCGACAAAATCCGGCACGAGGTGGGCCTCCTGCGCGTCCAGGTCGCGGCCCAGCTCCTCGCGCTTGCGCGCATGCAGCACTTCCTGGCGCAAGCGGTCGAGCGCGCGGTTTTTGGCGGTCGCCATTAACCAGGCTCCAGGATTGTCAGGCACACCGTCTTCGGGCCAATGTTCGAGCGCCGCGACCAGCGCGTCCTGCGCCAGCTCTTCCGCAACGCCTACATCGCGGACCATGCGCGCCACACAGGCAATCACTTTCGCGGACTCGATGCGCCAGACAGCTTCGATCGCCCGATGCGTAGCTGCCGGATTCACGGTCATCTCAGTTCGCCTGCGGCGCGGGCCGATGCGCGTGACTCCGTCGCGACATGTGCTCGCAGACTACGAGGTTCACACTGAACTGGCCGTGCGTCATGGGTTGTTTCCTATCGTTATCCACCTTAGCGCCGCGTCGTATTGAGCTCGCGAAAAAGCTCCACGGACGGCCCCGGTTCAAAGTCTTCCAGTTCGAACAATTGCCGTACCTCGATTTCGCCGTCGGCGTGTTCGCCGAACGGAGCCGGGAAACGCCGCGCCCATTCCATTGCTTCTTCCCGCGAGCGCACCTGAATCAGCGTATAGCCCGCTACCAGTTCTTTGGTCTCTGCGAACGGACCGTCGATCACCGTGCGCCGTCCTTGCGAATAACGGATGCGCCAGCCCTTCGAACTCGGCTGCAAGCCGGTGGCGTCGAGCAACACGCCCGCCTTCGCCAGTTCCTCGTGATAGGCGCCCATCACCGCCATCAGGGACTCCTCCGGCATGGCGCCGGATTCGCTCTGCGCAGTCGCCTTAACCATGATCATGAATCGCATCGCAGTGCTCCTTGAGGTCGTGGAGATCGGCCCACATGGCCGCCTCTTCACTGACACGACGCGCGAGCCACGGCAAAATCGACAAGCGATCGGTTGGACCGGGAAAACCCTGAGCCCTGCGTCTCGATCGATCCGATCACCGGGAAGCCGGGTCGGTACTCGGCTCATGCTCAAGTCACTGATAACAGGGGCCGACCTCGCGTACCTCGACGGTGCACCATTGCGCGGCCGGGCAGGCTTCGGCGATCGCGACAACTTCTTCGCGCGTCTCGCAGGTCAGCAACAGGAAGCCGCCGATCATTTCCTTGGCCTCGGCAAACGGGCCGTCGATGAGGCGCCGCTGACCTTCGCGGACCTGCACCCGCACGGCTTTGCTGGTATTCGCGAGCGACTCGCAGGCAACCAGCAGTCCGCGTTTGCGCAAGTCTTCGGCATAGTTGGCCATCCGGTCGTAGAGCGCGCGCCCTTCCTCTTCGGTGCGGTCACTACGCTGATGAACGGGTTCAACGATGAGCAGCATGTAAGGCATGGAGGACTCCGTTGGATCGAACGAGGCGAGTTGGGCGGGCAGGGCTGGGGAAGTGCGTCCTCAAACATGGAACCTGCACGCGCAGACGATCGCTATGAAGGATGCGACGGGCAGTCTAACAAGCGCACAGGAATTACGCACCGGTGGGGTACTCGTCATCGCAGCGATCACGCCGGCTGCCGCGATTGAGATGCCATTTTCCGCCTACGGTTTCAGCGTCTATGACGAGGCAACGCTTGAGGGAACGTGCGTGGCGGCGGCCTTCCGGTCGGTGCAGATTACACATTATATGGAGCCGCTTACGAGGGCTACCGAAGAGGGCGCCATGCGCGAATTCATGTTGCTGCGAGTGTCAGTCAGGGAACGCAGCCGCCTTCTCAGATGGGCTCCGATCGCTTGACTGACAGGGATTGTGCAGCGTGCAATCATTGATTAAAATTGCATCAATGATTAATGGAGGGTCTATGGCAAGCATGACCATTCGAAATATCGACGACCAGTTAAAGGCGCGCTTACGCATCCAAGCGGCCACGCACGGGCGATCCATGGAGGACGAGGCCCGCGATATCCTTCGTACGGCACTGTCGGCTGAGCCGGTTCGAGGGGATTCTTTGATTAGCTCGATTCGGGCGAGAATCGAGCCGCTGAGGGGGATTGAACTGGAGTTGCCAACCCGCGAGTCCATCCGCAGCCCGATGGACCTCGGCGAATGATCGTCCTGGATACGAACGTTCTGTCGGAAGTTCTACGCCCCGCACCCGACCCCAACGTCCTGGCATGGCTGGCAAGACAGTTGCGCGCAGCGCTGTTTACGACGAGCGTCACGCGCAGTGAAATTCTCTACGGTGTTCAAGTGTTACCGTCCGGCCCCCGGAAAGATATGCTTCGAAACGCCGTACTGGGTATCTTCGACAGTGACTTTGCAGGGCAGGTGCTAAGTTTCGACAGCGATGCCGCCGACTTCTATGCCGACATCGCGGCGTCGCGCAGGTGCGCCGGACGCCCTATCAGCCAATTCGACGCGATGATCGCTGCGGTGGCCCGTTCGCGGGGGGCGAGTTTGGCCACCCGCAACGTCAAGGATTTCATCGATTGTGGGATTGAGGTCATCGATCCTTGGACCGCCTAGGCACCGCTGCACCGCATCCACGGCACATGAATTGCTCCACCCTCTGCATCAGCATGTACAGAGAGGTCGAAAATGAACACTCGATTCAGGTGGACAAGCATCGTGACGCTTGCGGTTCTGGCAGCGCTCTCGAGCGGCTGCACGCTAGGCGGTGCCGCCGCAGGCGGCGTGATCGGCAATGAAGCGACCAATCACAGCGTGGCTGGCACCGTGGGTGGCGCCGTGGTTGGCGGCGCGGTCGGCTACGAGTTGGGTAAATAAGAAAATGGGTAGGTCACCTGAGCAGGCAATCCGCTAGATAGCCCGCAATAAAAAACGTCTCGGCAACCCAGGTAAATTTGACACGCGCAGCGAGGCAGAGCAGACTGCCTCGCTCGCCGGGCCGCTGGAAGGCTGCGTCTGCCGCGGCAAAAAGCGGCCTTTTCACTCCCACCCGAAACATGATCGACCCTGCCATCACACTGCGTCCGGCCACCAATGCCGACGAGTCCTTTCTGCTCGGCTTGCGCCGGGCCACCATGACCGAACATCTCGAACGCGTCGGCGAACCATCCGACGCGGCGGCTCATCACGCTCGCTTGCAATACCGCTACGATGCGGCGCGCATTGTCTGTCTCGACGGCGTGGCAATCGGTTTGCTGAAAGCCTATCGCGACGCAACCGAGTGGCATCTGGTGCAATTGCAGATCGACCCGCACTACCAGGGACGCGGACTCGGCGAACAAATCATCAAAACCCTGCTTGCGGGTGCGCAAGCAGATGCGTTACCGGTATCGCTCAAGGTGCTGAAGGGTAATCCGGCAAAGCGTCTCTACGAACGCCTCGGCTTTCGCGAGATCAGTTCAGACGAGCGGGAATTCCACATGCGGTGGCAGCAAACGCACCAGGTCTGATCGGATCGGCGACCCACGCGGCATCTCGCACACAGATCCGCAAACTGCCTTATCCTGACGGTCTTCCCGCACCCATTCATCATATGACCTCTCCAGACGTCTCGGCTATCCAGGGCTGGCATGCCCACGTGTACTTCGACGCGGAACACCGCGACGCCGCATGGGCTCTGCGCGAGCAGATCGAAGCCCGCTTCGAGGGCAAGCTTCAACTGGGCCGCTTTCATGAGCGTCCGGTCGGCCCGCATCCAATGTGGTCCTATCAGCTCGCGTTTGAGCCGCCTTACTTCAGTGAGATCGTGGAATGGCTCACGCTCAACCACGGCGCACTGGACGTTTTTCTGCACCCCAATACCGACGACGAACTACGTGATCATCGCGATTCGGCGGTATGGATCGGTCACTCGCACGTACTCAAACTCGAAGTGTTCGGCCGCTGACCTGGCGTGGCGCCCTCGCCCACGCGTCGGGTCACACAGCACGCCTGCGCTACATGTTGCTATAAGAGCTGCACCAACCGGTCGCCGCCACCTGCTGCGTGCCGAACACCATGCATCCGCCCCAGGCATCCGATGCCTTGCCCTGAAACAGCGAGCAGTTGGCGCACGTCTGCCCCGCTACGTAGGTCGGAAACTTAGCTTTGTCGACGTTTGCCGCGACCTCTTTATATCCCAGCGCTTGCGCCTTGGGATCCGCTTCGCTGACCCGGGTCGCATCGGCAAGCGCCACGCGCGTCAGGGCGAGCGACGCTCCAACGCCGATGCTCAAAAAGACAAAACTGCGACGTGAGTTTTTCATGGTGGGGATGGGATGTTTTAGCTTCAATACCGCATCGATCGCGTTGGCGGATTCGTTCATTCCGATGGCCTTTGCTGAGTGAGTTGCGCTTGAGCGGGCCTGACGCTGGCGTGCCTCACACCCGGCCCGCCCTTGTCGGGCGATTGCCTGACGGGTTGGCGGGACAACAGACCAGCGCCTGTCTTCGGGGCGATTCTAGCCGGTGCCGCGCAGGCTTGCTGGCGAGGCCTTCAAGAATTGCCGCGCGAGGCCGTTATTCCTGACATGCCCACAAACTGGGCGACTGACCGGCTGCGCTTCGCGGCGACGTTCCCGCTGCGCCCGCCCGGCACGGCGCCCTCGACCGACTGTCTTCGCTCGCCTCAATGCCTTTGCTCAAGATGGGATTTTTCGACGCGCTGTTCGGACGCAAACCTTCGCCGGACGCGTTCGCCTCCCTGTTTATCGAGGCGGCCAAACGCCGCGGTTTTGGCGCCGCGCTGCGCTACAACGCGGACGAATACCGCCTCGAATATGGGGACAACGCCGTCTTCAATCTGCATCACGCGTACCGCGCTTACTGCGGCAGCGACAAGGCGCTGCGCGACGAATCGCTGCAAGGCTTCGTCGTCACGCTCTGCTCGAGCCAGCAGGCGGCGCCCGAGCATCTGTCCGACGCGCGCGCAAAGCTACGCCCGCTGATCCGCGGCCGCAGCATGCTCGAAGACGTGCGCCTGCATCAACTGCGCACGGCGGGCCGGGATGCCGCTTTCTCGCCGGCATGGCATGCGTTCGGCGAGGATTGCGCGGTGCTGCTGGCGCTCGACTATCCCGAGTTCACCTCGACGCTGATGAGCGGACCGGCGCAGTCATGGAACATCACGCTCGACGATGCTCTCGCGATCGCCCGCGATAACCTGCGCGACATGACCTCCGACACCTTTGTCGAGGTGGCGCGCGGCGTCTATCGCGGCGACTGGCGCGACGGTTACGACGCGAGCCGTGCGCTGCTGCCGGACCTGCTGCATCGTGCTCCGGTGCACGGCTGTCCGGTCTTCATGATCCCCACCCGCGACGTCTTGCTCGTCACCAGCAACAAGGACGACGGCGGGCTCGCGGCCATGGTCGACGCAAGCCGCGAAGCCGCCAAGACCGGCCGCCCGGTGTCGCCCTTCATGTACTGCTACGACGAAGGCCTGCGCCGCTTCACACCCCCGCAGCGCGAGGTGGCGCGGCGTCTCGCGCAACTCGCCCTGCGTTATCGCAAGGATGACTACGACACGCAGAAGGCCGCGCTCGATCGTCTGCACACCCAGGAAGGTCGCGATGTATTTGTCGCCAACTATCTGCTGTACGGCAGCAAGGACGAGACCGGCGAAATGTTCTCGGCGGCGACGTGGACAGCGGGCGTAGAAACCTTGTTGCCCGAGGCCGAACGGATCGTGCTGGTGTGGCCCGAATCGGGCGAGACGCGCATCGTGCCATGGCAGCAAATCGCGCCACTGATGGGCAGCCTGCTCGAAGCAGAACCGATGTATCCAGTGCGCTATCGCACCTGCGGTTTTCCGGATGCGGGGCAATTCGCATCGTTCGCGCGCAGCGAAGCCTAACCCTGCCCGGTTACACGTGGCGACTCAGGGGGCCTGGCTCTTGCTACCCCTTGGTGACGCCTGACAGCGGTCGCTGTCGTCACTCGCCCTGCTGCCTTACCTGCGGTAAGGGCGTTTGCTCTTTCCGCCCCTTACAAACCATCAAACTCCGCGGCCCCCTCTCCGATAACCCGTTCGATCAGGCTCGTGCCGTCAAAGTGAAGTCGCCTTTCGATTGCGCACACGCCATTGCAATTCAACGTGTTTATCTGGAGGAAATGGACCATGTCGCTCGATTCGTTTGGACTGACAATGGCGTCGCTGCCGACGCCCACCCCAACATCGGTGTCGTCGCCGGAGCCCACGCTTGCCAAAAAGCCGAGCACGAATGCCGGCACGTCCACGACGCCGACCGCCAGCACCGATCCACTGATGGCCGCACTGCAGCAGACGCTCTCGCAGCTCGGCTACAGCATGCCGGCTGGCTCGCCGACCACCAACGGCACAGACGCATCGGATAGCAGCGCAGACAGCACCAGCAGCGCAACCAGTTCCGCCAGCTCCGATGCGAGCAGCACCGGCACGCAGTTCCTCGCCGCGCTCTATCAGGCGCTGGCGTTGCAACAGTCGATCTCGGCAGGCGGCGGCAGCGCCTCGTCCGGCGATGCCTCGGCTAACGCGATCGCCAGCTTCAACGATCCGGCGTCTTCAGGAAGTGGCATCAGCGCCTATCGCGACCTTGGATCGCGGATTGCGGATCTGTCCAACGCATCGCGCGACTCGGTGGACGACACGGGCGACGCGGACGACACCGCTGGAGAATGGGACATCGAAATCGACGACGTGTCCGAGACCTCGGAGCCCGACGAAGCGGACGACGAAGATCCGATGGATACCGCGATGTCGAATCTAAGCGATGCGTTGCAGGCTCACGTCGCCGCGCTCGATCAGGACCCCGGTGCGACGGTCACGCTTTCCGATGTGCTCGACGGCTTGTCGAGCAGCGCCAGCAGTCTGAACTGGCAGCCGGTCGGTGTACTCGTCGACGTGTCGGCCTAAGAGCGGCCCGGGGGACGACTGGGTTGGCGAGCGCCTACAGCACCCCGGACTTCCATATCATCTGCGCGGCAGCCGCGAGTACGAACAGCAGCACCAGCTTGCGGAAAGTCGAAGGGTGCAGCTTGTCGCGCAGCGGCCGCACGATCAGCATGCCGGCGATCACGGGAATGCTCGCGGCGGCGGAGATGGCCAGATCGATCCAGCTTGCGTGCGCGCCGCCGCTGAACGCGGCGATCAGCGTGATGATGGAGACCACCAGGATGATGGCAATCTGCTTGGTGAACGCCTTGCCAGTTGCCCCGGTGGCGATCAGGTACATCGCCAGCAACGGGCCGGGTACTGACGCGATGCTCTCCATCACGGCGGCCCCGAAGCCGAGCACGAAACCCACCAGTTTGGCGATGCCCGGCGACAACGTGAGCCGCGGCGAGACGAACAGCAGCAACGCGGCGACGATCAGCAGAATGCCGGCGGCAGCTTGCGCGCGATGCGGCGCGAGCGAGATCAGCATCGTCACCCCGACGATGTTGCCCAGCACCGTGCCGACCAGCGGCGCCGCGATCCGCCGCACCGTGGCGAGCATCTGGCCGCCTTCGAACGCCTGCGGAATGTTGCCGAGAATGATTGGCATCGACAGCAGCAACACGGCCTGCTTGATCGGCAGGAAGTGGCTGAGAATCGGCATCGCGACGAGCGGCACACCGATGCTGACCACGCCCTTGACCATGCCGCCCAACAGCAGCGCGAGCACGATGCCGAGCAGCGCGTAGCCATCGAGGGCCTGCAGGGCAGAGCCTAAAACGCCATCGGAGAGATTGATGTGAACCATGGTGGAGTCTGTCCGCTATGACTGCGGAGTTGCGACTTCGAGCATCGCGCAGTGAAATTCGTGTCTTGGCCGGCCCGTCCGGGGCCCGGCCAACTGACAGGCGCCCATGCCCGCCGGAGCCGCATGATACCCCGGCGCGCGTCCGGTCGCGCGCGGTGCGCTTTGGTGCTCTCTGATGCGCTTACGCGCGGGAACCGGACGGCTGCGGCCTTACCTCCCCTTACCAACACTCAAGTTAGGTTCCTGCAAGGTCGAAAAGACAGGCAAGGCGAGATCGCACCGATAACACGGGTTGTCCGCCACGCTGCCATCGCAGGGCGGTGTGGCCACTGCGCCCAACCGGGCGGCCCGGGATAAAAGGATGAGGAAGGATTGCCATGCAAATCAGCAACGCTGCGTCGTCACCTACGCTGACACCATCGGGGACTAGCGGCACCACCACACCGGACTCCGACTCGGCTACGGCGTCCGTGACCAGCGCTGACGCAACGTCGACCGATACGTCATCAACATCAGCAGCCCCTAGCCCAAGCCAGGACGCAGCCGTGAACATCTCGCCCGAGGGCGCAGCGATCGCGGCGCAGGATCCCGGCACTGCGGATACCTCGGACGACCCCGGCAACACGGCTAACGTTTCGCCACTCAAGTCGTTCACTTACGGCACGTTGGGACTCGAGCGCCCCGACCAGGCGCAAGACAATCGCAATCCGTTCTATACCGCTGGCCGTTGGCTGGCTGCGGGGCTCACGATCGGGGGCATCATTTCGCTGCTGGTGTGACGGCAGGCTTAAGGTTACAAATATGGTTGCTGGCACAACTTAACGGACCAACGCGAGACACGGTGCATTGAAGAGACGACCCTGCGTGAACTCACGAATCGTCTTCGACAGCACCACCATCCACAAGCCACCCAGCGCAGCCGCCAGCACAACGCCAATCACAGCGAAGCCACTGAAGCCCGTGATGCGATAGAGGTTCAGCGTAGCCAGCGTGTAGACCCCGATCGGGAAGGTGAAGCCCCACCAGCCGAGATTGAACGGCAGACCTTCACGGCGATAGCGCCACATGAAGAGCACGGCAATCGCGAACCACCAAAGGCCCACACCCCACAGCAGCAAACCACCAACCACACCGAAGTCCCTCGCGATGAGCGCCACACTGGCGAGTGAAGTACCCGCAAATGCGCCCGAAGCAGCTTGCCCAAGTGTCAGCAATCCCAGCGCACCCGTCCCGATCGGACCCAGCGTCAACCAGCTCGACGGAACCAGATCGCGGTGCGGCAGCTTGTGAATCACGAGCCGGAAGAACACCAGCGTCAGCACAGCGAACGCCAGCGGCACCGAGATCGCCCACAGCACATAACCGGCGCCGGTCACGAGGCGCGCCGTTTCGAGCGGCAGATGCGGCGCCAGCACAGCGGCACTCGACGCAGCCACTTCCGGCGCGACGATCGGCAACAGCAGGACAGCGGTCAGACGCTCGAACGCATGGCTTTGCTCCGTGAACATCAGGTACGGCACGGCTACCGCTACCACGACCGCGAGCAGCGCATCGAAGCACCACAGCGCAGAGGCCAGCGTGTAAACGCTAGCGCCGAAGTGCGGACCGGCGAACAGCACGATGCCGTTGATGATCGGCGCCAGTCCCATGGGGATCGCACCGAGGAACATAGACTGCAAGGGGTGATGCAGCAGCGGCTTCACCGTCTCCGGGTAGAAGATCCAGCGCGCCGCGAACATCCCGGCGAACACGGCATACAGACCGATATCCACGCACCAGAGCGACTCGGCCAACGCCCGCTGGCCGCTGAAGTGCAGCGGCAGCGCCATCAGCACGAGAAAGACGATGCCGTTGCCCATCGTGACCGCAAACCAGTTCGGCGTGAACTGACGCACCTTGTCGGAAAAGGGCTGCGCGCCGGAAGCGCGGGTGCCTGCGATTGAATTGGTGTTCATCATCATCTCCGTTAGAGAACCCATGACCGAACTTTAGGCTCGCGCAACCCATATGAAAAATACATGTTTAGTATCTGTGCGATGCCTTTTTGATATACATTGATCCCAAGCCCGATTCGCCGGCGCTGCAACCTGCCGCCAACCCCACACAGGCATTCATACCGTGAACTTCACCCACTTGCTCGCTTTCTTCGAAGTGGCCCGCGCCGGCAGCGTCAGTGCCGGCGCCGAACGGCTGCGCGTCAGCCAGCCTGCGGTCACGCGCGAAATCCGTGAACTGGAAGAGCGGCTCGGGCTGATCCTGTTCGACCGCTTGCCGCGCGGCATCGCGCTCACCGAAGCGGGGAAGCTGCTGTTCGGCTACGCCGAGCGGATCTTCGCGCTCTCCGACACCGCGCAAGCCGAATTGAAGGAGCTAGCTGGTTTGAGCGCCGGACAACTGAGCATCGGCGCGAGTGCAACCGTAGGCGCCTATCTGGTGCCGGACATGATTGCGCGCTTCAACGTAAGCCATCCGAAAGTTGGCATCGACCTCGCCGTCACCAATACCGAGCATGTCGAACAGAGCTTGCGCGACCACACGGTGTCGCTCGGCTTCGTGGAAGGTCCCTACGACGACAGCATCCTGCACACGCACCCGATCGGCGCCGACGAGATCGTCGCTGTCGCAGCGGCTGCGCATCCGCGCGCCGGACAACGATTGCGGGCACGCGATCTCGCCGAACGCGTCGTGATTCTGCGCGAGCCCGGTTCGGGGACGCGCGCCGTCGTCGAAGAAGCGTATGCGCGTATCGGCCTGCACATCGAGCCGCTGATGTCGATCAGCGATACGGTCGCTATCAAACGCATGCTGCTCGCGCAGCACGCCATTGCGTATGTCTCGTCGCTGAGCATCAGGGACGAGGTCCGCCGCGGCGAGCTAAGCATCCTCGATGTACGCGACCTGCGCATCGAGCGCCCGCTCAACATGGTCTGGCTCAAAGGGCGGACGCTCTCACCGAGTACCCAGGCGTTTGTCGATCTGGTGCGGGAAGAGTTACAGTTACGCGCCTAAGCTCGTCGCGCATGATGCACCACGCATCGACAACACGGTCACCTGATCGAAACCGTGAGCGCAAGGCGTAGCTGAGCCCTTGCATCGTCGTCAATTTAACGGAGGCTTTTTTGGACGACTCCCTCATGCAGTCTGCGGAACAAAGCAAAAACGACACACCTGCAGCGCGGCGCAAACAACGGTTGCGCTGGGTCTTCCTGGGCCCGAATGGAATCCGGGCCGGCTGGGGCATCGTGGTGTTCATAGCGGCGTTCATGGCAGTCAACTTCTGCGTTTCGAAGCTGTTGCACTTTTTCTTCGGACACATCCCTCATAGCGCAACCGATCTATCGATGCCGACGTTCTACCTCGGCGAGTGCTCCTTGCTCATCTGTCTGGCCGGCGCAGTCGCCGTGGTATCGACCATCGAGCGGCGTTCGATACTGTCGTTCGGCCTGCAAGGCTCCGCTGGATGGGCACGCTTCGCAGGCGGCCTGATCTGCGGGTTCGGTGCGATCAGCCTGGTAGTGCTGATTTTCCTGCAGATGCATCTGCTGACACTCGACCCACCCTCGACGCATGGCGCAACGCTCTGGACGCACGGAATCGCGTGGGGTGGCGCGTTTCTGCTGGTGGCGCTCGCCGAGGAGTCGGCGCTGCGTGGATATCTGCAATACACGCTGACACGCGGCGTGGGCTTCTGGTGGGGCGCGTTGCTGCTCTCGATCCTGTTCGGCGGCCTACACGGCTCCAATCCCGGCGAAACACCGGTGGGACTCATTTCCGCAGGCGGCTTCGGCATCGTGCTATGCCTGAGTCTCTGGTACACGGGCTCGCTGTTTTGGGCGATTGGCTTTCATGCGGCGTGGGACTGGGGGCAATCGTACTTCTATGGCACCTCCGATAGCGGCACGTTGCTGGAGACTCGTCTCTATACCGCACACCCGCTCGGCAACATCCTCTTGAGCGGCGGCAAAACCGGCCCGGAAGGCAGCTTGCTAGTCCTGGTGCTGCTGGTCGTAATGGGGCTGGCGATGTGGTTATGGTGGGGACGCCGGACCACCTCGCCGTTCAGCGGCAGCGGCTGGCGGCCGGCGCGCACCGGCAATCGCGAGCCCCGCTTCTTCTCCAAAGCCACGAGATGAAAATTGAAGACATTCAGGCCTCCGATGCATCGAGCCTCGAACCGATGATGCTGCATACGATCAGGACGAGCGTACGGGTTGACGAGGTCGAAATGGTTGCCGTGGTTGCGAATGTTCTCGCCAACATGCGCTGGGCATTCGACCATGCGCAACAGTGCGTCCACCTGAAATGCGTCGATGAAGGGCGCATCGTCGGTGTCGTGCTGGTAAAGAATTTCTGGAACCTATGCAGTCTGTTTGTGGATCCTGACTACCATCGGCGTGGCCTGGGTCGCAGGCTGATCGAGGCCGCCGTCGAACAGTGTGCGCCACGTAACGAGCGATCGTATCTGCAGGTCAACGCGGCGCCGAATGCCGTCGCGTTTTACCGGTCGCTGGGGTTTGCAAAGCTGGAAGGTGCGAAGGGATTCGGCACGAGTACGCCGATGGCGCTGCCGCTAAGCGCCCAGTAGGGCGTGGCGCGGCAGCGTTGTGACGCAGCGGGTTATTGGGCCGCGCTGTCTTGCTGAGCTTCTTGCTGAGGAGCGGCGTTCTGTTCAGCGGTGCTGTCTTGCTGAGCTGCTTGCTCTTGCTGCACGGCGCTTGCTTGAGCAGCGTCGCCTTCCTGCGCGACGGCTGCTTGCTTCGCCGCACCGTCTTGCTCAGCCACGACTGCTTGCTGTGCAGCGCCTTCTTGCGCAGCCGCACCGCCCTGTTGCGCGGTACCGCCTTGCGCAGCATTCTTCGTCTTTTGCCGCTTGGCTTGCAATCCACGCGCGCGCGCCGCTTCCGCCGGCAGCACTTGACCGGCATCCTGACCGTTCAGGTCCACACGCATTGCGTTGTCGACAACGCATGCCCAATAACGGCTACCCCAGCACCAGACCTTGATGGCCTCGCGCAGGGCTGCTTCGTCCAGGCCGAGCTCTGCGGAGTGCTCGAGCAGATCCTTGAAAATGCCGACCTTCAGCGGCACTTTCGGCGCTGGATTCTTGGGGAATGCCTTCGGGAAGCGCTTTTGCAGCTTGCCGATAGACAGCACCACCGGATCGACCGGTTTCGACTTCTGCGCGGGTGCGGTGCGCGCTGCCGTGGGCGCAGTGCGGCCCGGCTTGGCGTGCTTCGCGGCGTCGGTCTGCCTGGCCGGCTTCGCTGCGTCAGCCTGCTTGGCTGGCCTCGCTGGCTTGGCTTGCTTCGCTTGCCTGGCTACGCGTTTCTCTTCAGCCTGTTTCGCCAGCTGGTCTTTCAGTGCAGCGAGTTGTTCAAAGCCCATGATGCAGTCTACGACGAGGAAAATGCGTGGATTGTAGCAGTTCGAACGGAAAACCATATTTGCACGCATGGCGCATCGCCATACGCCGCGCGCCTCGCCGTCCCGCCGCCGGTGGGCGCCATGAGCCGCATCGCCTCACGATGCGGCGTGATTCTGTGCGAGCCGCGCAGCCGCTTGTCCAGCACTATGTGCCCGCGTCCATCTGCGCCGACAGCAGATAGACGCGCACAAGCTGCCTGATTTCCGCCTGGAGCAAGCGGCGTGCCGCTGGTTTTTCACCGGCGAAGGCAGACACGCCCTTGAGCAGATGCAGAAGAACGACGGCCATGGTTTCGGATTTTGCTTTAGTCATCGCTGGAATGACCGTGCGCAAAACGCCCGCCAAGCCGTCGCGCATTGCCTGGCGAAACTTCACGCGCCGCTCGTCGCTGCCGCCGCGCGCATCGAGCAGCGCGATCGCAAAACTACGCTGAGATTGCAGCGACACCATGAAATCCACCAGCGCGTCGGCCAACACGTCGAGCGTCATCGCCGGCGCCCGCGCCGCAAGCGCCACGAAGCGCTCGGTCACGTGCTGCGCATAGTTGACCAGCAAGGCATCGGCAAGGACTTCCTTGGATGGAAAAAACCGGTACAGCGAACCGATTGCCGTGTCCGAGCGGGCCGCGATCTCGGTCATCGTGGCAGCGTCGTACCCCTTTTCCGTGAACACGGCGACGCCGGCTTCCATGATCGCCGCGACGCGCAGGTGGCCGCGCTGCCGCTTCGGTTCGTGTGCGCTCGTGGCGGGTGTGGTTGGCATGTCAGTTTGTTCCATCTACCGGTGTTTCGTAAGAATCGCCTCGCATGTTAGCGCTGCGGGTCGGGAACACCCAAACTTTGTGACGGCACGCACAGGCGGCAGCCCCAATCCAATCTACCCACCGCATTGGCGAGGTTTGACTTATGCGAGGGTACCCTCTAATATCGTATGCGAGGATATCCTCGCATATCTACACACGCCGGCCGTGTTCGACTGTTTGCATTGCCGTTCTTGTCAGCGGCATGAAAGCAGTCTTGCCGCGCCCGACGCTTACGGCGCCCGGCGGATTTCCACTCTTTCCCTCAAGTGATCTCATGCACTACGTCGCCGCTTTTTTTGCCGGGGCCTTTCTCTGCAATTGCCTCCCCCACCTGATCGCAGGCCTGCAGGGCATGCCGTTTCCCACTCCCTTTGCCAAACCACATGGCGTCGGCGACTCCTCGGCATCCGTCAACTTTCTGTGGGGATTTTTTAATCTGCTGGTGGCTCTTTACCTGTTTTCGCTCCACCCATTCACATTGGCGCTCACGCCCGAGCTGATTGCGCCGCTCGCCGGTGCGCTGTCGCTCGGACTGTGGATGTCGGTGCATTTCGGCAAAGTCTGGCGGGACAAGCACGCCAGATGACAAGCAGCGCTTGTCAGTTGACGAACACTGTATTCGTCGATATTGTTCAGTCCATGGCCGATTCAGAATTCATCCACCCGGGCATTACCGTCCGGCAGAACTGCCTTGAGCGGTTCAATTTGACCGTCACCGAGGGTGCGCTGGTTCTGGGCGTCAGTCGGCAGGCTTTAACCAATCTGTTGAGCGGCAAGGCAGGCATCTCCCCGGAGATGGCCCTGCGACTCGACAAGGCGTTCGGCGGCGGCGCTGAAACCTGGTTGCAAAGGCAAGTGCTTCACGATCTCGCAAAGGCGCGCCTGCGGCTCGACGAACTCAACGTCGTGCCAATGGTCAACGCTCAACAACCGGCGTTGTTCTAAACCCCGGCTCATCGACGATCGGCAAGATCCGCGTTACCCGTAACACCCGTTGGCAAACTGCATCGAACCCTTGAGCGATCCGGGGTTCGCGCCGTCTCATCCATATTTTTAGTATTCCTCATCTAACTATTCGAAATGCTTCGAAGGCATTGTTGCGTCCTGCTGTTTTAGCACGGGCCGCGGCGAGCTTTAGATCTACAAACATACTGAGAGTGAATATGTCGAGCAATCGCCGCTTCTATACCTTCCTCACCGGGAGTTTCTTTGCGAGCTTTGGTGGCTGGATTAACTTTCTCGCGATTCTCAACATCGCCACCTTTCGTTTTAACGCCAATCCGTTCGATCTGGTCATCCTCAGCGCGGCCTTGCTGGCGCCGCCGATTTTGCTGACGCGCAGCATCAGCCGGGTCTGCGAGCGTTATGCGGGTACGCGGGTTCTGGTGGTCGCTCTCGCGCTCACGCTGGGCACGACCGCAGCGCTGCTTTGGGTCGGCAATTTCGTCACCTTTTTGCTGGTTGTCGCGCTGAAATCGGCGGCGCTCGGCTTTACCGATCCGGCCGAGACCGTGTACGTCACCACTAGCGTCGCAGAAGCGCAGCAAAGCCGCGCGTTCCGGCTGCTGAACCTGGCACAGAGCATGGCGAAAATCTGCGCGCCGGCGGTCGGTGGCATCGTCGGCGCGTGGGCCGGCGACAATCGCACGATGCTGGTGTCGATCGTCTTCATCGCGGCGGCCATCGTCATGATGCTCGCCTCGGCGTCGCGTGCCAAAACGGCGCCTGCTGCATCCACCTCCGACACCGGGAAAGCGGCTCCGCGCGTGCGCTTCGGCGGCCCTATCATGCCGCTGCTGCTATGCGTCGGCATTTACTTTGCGCTGGCCGCAGCCGTCAACAATCAGTTTCCGCTGATGCTGCGCAACCAGGGGTTCGACAAATCCGTGCTCGGCATCCTAGTCTCCTGTTCTGCCTTGGGCGGCGTGCTCGGCAGTTTGTTGCCAATGGGGCGCAACGCGAAGCAAGCCGGTCTGGGCACGCTGCTCGCGCCTGCCTTCGCCTCCTGCGCCCTGTTCATCGCAATTGGCGGGATCTTCCGGCTGCCGTTGCGCCCGGCCGAACTGATGCTGGCCTCTGCGTTCTTTGCGACTGGCCTCGCGGGTGCGCGTTTCAGAGTCGAGTGCCGGCTGTTTATTGCCCGGCGGCTCGCGGACCAGGTCGCGGGCGCCAGCGCAACGCTGCAGTCTGCCGGGATGTGCATGCAGTTCGTTGCGCCCTGCATCGGCGCAGTGCTGACCAGCCTGCTCTCTACGAGCGATGTGTTTATCGTGCTCGGCGGTTTCTCGGCCGTCTGCCTCGCCGTGGTGGCGATGCGCTTTGGCAAGCAGCCGCACACGGTCGAGCCGGCCGCTGAACCGGCCGCTGCGGCTGTGCCCGACTGAGGCGTAGGCGGACACCGCACGCGCCGCGCCGCTTGCCACCCCGCCAACGCGACTCCGCGATAAGCGCTATGCTTTTCGCTTCACGCATCTGGCAGCCTTGTTCCTCTCGCGGAGTCCACCATGCAATACCGTAAATTCGGCCGCACTGGCCTGAGCGTTTCACGTCTGTGTCTCGGCACGATGACTTTCGGCTTGCAAACCGAAGAGTCCGTTTCGCATCGCATCCTCGACAAAGCGGCGGAAGCCGGCGTCAACTTCATCGACACGGCCGACGTCTACCCGCTAGGCGGCGGCGAAGATCTCGCGGGACGCACCGAAGAAATCGTCGGACGCTGGCTGAAGGGCAAACGCGAGCGCTTTATCGTCGCCTCCAAGGCGGTGGGCAAGGTTGGACCGTCGCCGTGGGACCAGGGCGCCTCGCGCAAGCATCTGCTCGATGCGATCGACGCCTCGTTGCGCCGTCTCGGTACCGACTACGTCGACCTGTACCAGTTGCACTCCGACGACCAGGAGACTCCGCTCGACGAAACGCTGGAAGCGCTCGATGTGATCGTGCGTTCGGGCAAGGCGCGCTATGTGGGCGTTTCGAATTTTCTGGCGTACCGCCTGGCGCGGGCCTTGGGACGCGCCGATGTACTGCGCGTGGCCCGCTTCGTCTCCGTGCAGCCGCGCTATAACCTGCTGTTCCGGCAAATCGAGCGCGAGTTGCTGCCACTAGCCGGTGAAGAACAGCTCGCGGTGATGCCGTACAACCCGCTGGCTGGCGGTCTGCTGACCGGCAAGCACCGGCACGACACGCAGCCTTCGTCCGGCCGCTTTACGGCAACGGTCGGCAAGGCCGGCGAGGTGTATCAGCAGCGCTACTGGCATCAGCGCGAATTCGAAACCATCGACAAGCTGCGTGAGATTGCCGAGAAGGCTGGCACCTCGCTGACGAAAACCTCGGTTGCGTGGGTGCTGGCGAATCCGCTGATTACCTCGGCAATCCTCGGCGCGAGCAACCCCGATCAACTGACGGACACGCTCAGTGCCGTCGACCTGACGCTCGATGCCGAGCTCAAGGCGCAACTCGACGATGCGACGCACGAGTACCGCTGGGGCGACGCCGCGCGTTAATGCGTGTATTCGGCTTGTATGCCGCTTGCGTGCGCAACGAACTGTTGCGCACGCACCTCATTTGAACACGCCAGTGCGCTGAGTCGCTTCCGGCAGTTGCCGGGTCTCGCGCAACGAGCGCGGATGCCAGAGTTTCGCGCCCCCTTCAATCCCCGCGTCGTTCGAAACAACGGCCACGTTGTCCGGCAACTTGAAGGTCAGGCGCGCGGCATTGCCACCGCCAATCCAGAGCTTGTCATAGTTCACCAACGACGCAAGAATGCCGATCACCTTCTCGACGCGGCGATTCCAGCGCTTGTTGCCCGCCTTCATGCGCGCCGCGTCGCCGATGTATTCGTCGTAAGCTCGGTTCTTGCTAACCGGGTGATGCGCCAGTTCCAGATGCGGCATCAACTCGCCGTCGCGAAACAGCGCCGTGCCCGCGCCGGTGCCAAGCGTCAGCACGAATTCGATGCCGTGACCTTCGATGACGGCGAAGCCTTGCACCTCGGCGTCGTTGATCATGCGCACCGGCAAGCCGCCCAACCGCGTGGCCAGCGATTCGGCGAGCGGGATATCGTGCCAACCCTCGTTGCCGAAGTGCGGCGCAGTCAGCACGCGGTTGTTACGCACCACGCCCGGGAAACCGATCGAGATGCGCGTCGGCGGATGCTCGGCAAGCAGCGGCTGAACCAGTTGCACGAGCGTGTCGACCAGTTGCTCGGGCGTGCAAGGATGCGGCGTCGCCACGCGCAGACGATCCGTGAGCATCTTGCCGTGCGCGTCGATGATGGCGGCCTTCAGCCCGGTGCCACCTACATCGATGGCGAGGATCTGCTCCACGCCATGCTTCGCGACCGGCTTGGCGCCACGCTTCGCGGCGCTCTTAACGCTGGCCTTAGCGCCGCGTCCAGCGCCGCTCTTCGCCGCACTCTTGGTGGCCGGTTTAACGATCGCACGCTTTACCGGACTTTTAGCAGCGCCGGCAGCACTATTCTTGACGCTAGCTTTCACATTAGTCTTACGTGTCGCCACGGTGGTCCCCTGGTGGTGTGTGGTTAGGCGTTACTTTTTTGCGTCCGCATCCTTGCTCAAAGGACGCCATGCGTGGCCGTTGCGCGCCAGCAGCGCATCCGCTTCGACTGGACCTTCGCTGCCTGCCGGGTAGCCGTACACGGGCAGCGGACTGCCTTTCGGATGCAGCACGTCGTCCACGGCGGCCCAACACGTCTCGATGCTATCGGCGCGCTGAAACAGCGTCTCGTCGCCTAGCATGCAGTCGTACAACAAGGTTTCGTAGCCGACATTCGGCTGTTCCTCGAAAAAATCGCCATAGTTGAACGACGACTGCACGGCACCCATCTGCATCACAGGCCCGGGCGCCTTCACGTTGAAATCGAAACTGGTGCCATGCGTCGGATCGATCCGCAAGGTCAGCACGTTGGGCGTTAGCGCATCCACGGGGGTATCGCGAAACAGCCTGAACGGCACCGCCTTCAGTTGTACGGAGATCTCCGTGCGGCGCGCCGCGAGCCGCTTGCCGGTGCGCAAATAGAACGGCACGCCGGCCCAGCGCCAGTTTTCGATAAACACGCGCGCGGCCGCATAGGTTTCGGTCTGGCTGTCGGTTGCCACATTCGGCTCCTCGCGATAGCCCGAGCCCGCCGGTCCCTTTCCGTACTGCCCGAATACGACGTCGTCCGCTTTCAACGGCTGGATCGCGTCGAAGATATCGGCCTTCTTGTCGCGCACCGCTTCGGCGTCGAAGGAATTGGGCGGTTCCATCGCCACCATGCCGAGCAACTGGAACAGGTGGTTCGGCAGCATGTCGCGAAACGCGCCGGTCTGCTCGTAAAACTTGCCTCGCCCTTCCACACCGATCGTTTCGGATGCCGTAATCTGCACGCAGTCGATGTACTCGCGCCGCCAGACCGGCTCGAACAAGGCGTTGGCGAAGCGCACGGCAAGGATGCTCTGCACGGTATCCTTGCCGAGAAAGTGGTCGATACGATAGAACTGTTCCTCTCTCGCATAACTCAGGATATGCGCATTCAAATCGCGGGCTGATGCAAGATCGGTGCCGAACGGCTTCTCGATCACGACGCGGCGGAATCCCGCGCCACCGTCGCCTTCTTTCAGCAAACCGGCCTTGCCGAGGCGTTCGACAATCGGCTTGAAGAAGCGCGAGGTGACCGCGAGATAGAACACCACGTTGCCGCCGGGGGTGTTTTCGAGCTTCTGTTTCAGCTTGGCATACGTGTCATCGCTTTCGAATTCGCCGCTCATATATTCGAGGCGCTGCGCAAGCGTTCCCCACGCTTTGTCATCGAGCTTCGAGGTGTGGAAGGTGCTGGCTTTGTCGGCGGCAAACTGTTGCAGCGCGGCGAACAGTTCATCGCGCCATGCGCCGGTTTCGCCGTCACCGTGATTCACGCCGATGATCTTCATCTGCGCATCGAGCAACCCGTCAACCGTCAGGTTATACAGCGCGGGCATCAGCAGACGTTTGGTGAGATCGCCGCCGGCCCCGAAGATCACCAGCGTGCAAGGCGGCGCCGGGTGTTTGCCGGCCGGAACGATGGGGAGGGCGGCCTGCGCGCCGTTGGCCGGATTGGCGGCGGTGGCGGAGGAGGCGTTTGAATCAGGTGCGTTCGAAGGAGTCGACATGGGGTTCACTTGCTCGAAGGAAGCCAATGGAACGGACGTGGCAATACATAAAAGACCAGGCCCGCCGCCGCACAGTTCAAAAACAGTCGCGAATCGTCTGCCTGCAGGGAGTCTCTGAGGCGCCTCAGACCGTTGCCCTGCCTCTTCAACGCACGACGCCTGCCTACTTGGTGGCCAGCGCCGCTTCAACTTCGCCGGTCGCCGGGACGTTGCCCGCTTCGCCCATCACGCGCGGCTGCAGCAGCAGCGCGACGAGCCCGCTCCAGCCGGTTTGGTGCGAGGCGCCGACGCCACGCCCATTGTCGCCGTGAAAGTATTCGTGGAACAGTACGAGATCGCGTGAACGCGGGTCGGCTTGCAGCAGCGGATACGCCCCCATCACAGGACGCTCGCCGTTGCTGTCCTTGAGAAACAGCGTGGTAGCGCGCCGCGCGAGCTGGTCGGCAATTTCGCTCAACGAGAACTTCTGACCGGAGCCGGTCGGAAACTCGACGCGGAAATCGTCACCGTAATAGCGGTGAAACTCGTAAAGCGACTCGATCAGCAGATAGTTGACCGGCATCCAGATCGGTCCGCGCCAGTTCGAATTGCCGCCGAACACACGCGAATCCGATTCGGCCGGCAGATACTTGACGCAAAAGCGGTCGCCGTTGTGCTTGAACACGAACGGCTGGTCGAGGTGCACCCGAGACAGCGCCCGCACGCCATGATCGGAAAGAAATTCTGACTCGTCGAGCGCGCGGCGCAACAACGCCTTCATGCGGTGCCCACGCAGCAGCGACAGAAGCAGGTTGTTGCCCTTGCCGGGTTCGTTCCAGCGCGACACCAGCTTGGCCAAATCAGGACGGTGTTCGAGAAACCACACCAGCCGCTCGCGCAAGCACGGCAGGCTGCCATGCAGCCTTTCTTCGAGTACATGCACCGCAAAGAGCGGAATCAGGCCGACGATCGAGCGCAAGCGCATCGGCTCGCTGGAGCCATCGGGCAACCTCAGCTTGTCGTAGAAGAATTCGTCTGCGCTGTCCCAGAGGCCCGTGTCGCAGCCGTCGTCGCAACTGACGGCCTCGGCGATGTACAGAAAGTGCTCGAAGAACTTCACGCCGATATCGACAAACACGTGATTGGCAAACGCCAGTTCCAGCGCAATCCGCATCAGATCGAGCGCGTAGGCTGCCATCCAGGCGGTGCCGTCGGCCTGGTCGATGTGGCCGCCGGTCGGCAGCGGCGACGAGCGGTCGAAGATGCCGATGTTGTCGAGCCCAAGAAAGCCGCCCTGGAAAATATTGTGACCGTCGGCGTCCTTACGGTTCACCCACCACGAAAAATTCAGCAACAGCTTGTGAAACACGAGTTCGAGGAAATCGCGGTCGCCTTTACCGGTGAGCGCCCGGTCGATTTCATAGACCCGCCACGCGGCCCACGCATGCACGGGCGGATTGGCGTCGCCGAGCGCCCACTCGTAGGCAGGCATCTGACCGTTGGGATGCTGGTAGCGGTCCTTCACCAGCAACAGCAACTGGCGCTTGGCAAACTCCGGATCGATCAGCGCGAACGCCGCCGCGTGAAACGCCAGATCCCACGACGCGTACCACGGGTACTCCCACTTATCGGGCATCGAGACGATGTCCGCATTGCACAGATGACGCCAGTCGGCGTTGCGGCCGTGCTTGCGGCTCGCGGGCGGCGTGGGTTGCGCCGGATCGCCTTCGAGCCAGCGCTGCACATCGAACTGGTAGTACTGCTTCGACCACAGCATGCCGGCCAGCGCCTGCCGTTGTACGAGCCGCACATCCGGATCGTGCATGTCGTGCTGCAACGCCGCATAGAACGCGTCGGCTTCGGCGAGGCGGCGGGCAAACAAGGCCTCGGCGTCGAGCGGCACGTCATCCGGCGCGGATTCCGGGCGCCAGCGCAAATAGACCACGGCACGTCCATGCGGCGCCAGTTCGAGCGGCACATGCGCTGCGGCCTTGCTGCCTGTGTCGGTGCGCACCGCTTGAGTGTCGCCGCCGACGAGGTAATCGTTGATGCCGTCCTTGAACGGCCCCGCGCTATCCATGCCGAAAAGGCGCTTGACGTTGGTGTCGTTCTCGCAGAAGAGCCAGGTCAGTGAGGGCGTGTCGTTCGACCACGCAGTGACCACGATCGGGTCATGGCCATGTTGGCGCCCGATCAGATGCGTTTCGCCACGCGCCGTCTGTCTGGAAAGCGACGGCCGGTCTTGCGTGCCCTTCCACGACCAGGTATTGCGCGCCCAGATCTGCGGCAGCACGTCAAGCGAGGCGGACTGGTCCGCGCGATTCTCGACCGTAACGCGCATCACAATGTCGTCAGGCGTGTGCTTGGCGTATTCGATCTGTACGTCGAAATAGCGGCAGTCGTCGAACACACCGGTATCGAGCACTTCGTATTCGGGCATGCCCGCACCGCGCCGGCCGTTTTCCTCTATCAGATCGCTGTATGGAAACGCGGCATGCGGGTACTTGTACAGCATCCGCATATAAGAATGGGTGGGCGTGCCGTCGAGGTAGAAATACAGCTCTTTGACGTCCTCGCCGTGGTTGCCCTGCGCATTGGTGAGACCGAACAGACGCTCCTTGAGAATCGTGTCGTGGCGATTCCAGAGCGCGAGCGAGACGCACCAGTTGAGTTTGTCGTCGCCGAAGCCAGCAATGCCGTCCTCGCCCCAGCGATAGGCGCGGCTGCGCGCATGGTCGTGCGGAAAGTAGTCCCAGGCGGTGCCATCCGGGCTGTAATCCTCGCGCACCGTGCCCCACTGACGCTCGCTCAGATAAGGGCCCCAGCGCTGCCAGTGCGCGCATTCCCGGGAGTGCAGACGGGCGCCTTCGATGGTCGCGAGCAGATTGGCGGCACGCAGCGGGGGCATGGAGCGTTCCCTTGCTTTTCGAGCTTGGCGGTGGGATTCACATCGTAGCGCGTTTTGAGTAACGGGGAGCCTACCCGTTCGCCAGCATCCGCTTCACTCTTAACAATTCTCCCAGCGACCACGCCTGAAACGGCGTGCCGCCAGGTTGATGCGGTGCATCACCGTCGGCGACTTCGCAAACGTGATCGAGGCCATCGTGATCCAGGTGCGCGAGCAGCGGCGCAAGAAAGCGCGTGCGCGCCTGGGCTCGCGCCCCCTCATCCGGTTGATGCACGCGCAACCATGCTTCGACGAACGGGCCGATCAACCACGGCCACACCGTGCCTTGATGATACGCACCGTCCCGCTCCACCGGACTGCCCGCGTAACGTCCTCGATATGCAGGGTCAGACGGGGCCAGTGTGCGCAAGCCGAGCGGCGTCAAGAGATGCGTTTCCACCTGTTCGACCACCGCGCGTGCCACCGCACCTTCGAGCAAGGTAAACGGCAAGCCCCCCACCGCGAAAATCTGGTTGGGACGGATCGAGCGGTCGACCGCGCCCGGCACGTGGTCGACATCGACGTTATCGAACAACGCACCGCTTGCCGGGTCCGTGAAGCGCTGCGCGAATGCCTGCGAGGCGCGCGCCGCCAGATCCTGCCACTGCGGATTCCACGCCGACGCGATGCGCAGCGCGTTGATCCACAACGCCTGTACTTCAACTGGCTTGCCGATGCGTGGCGTCACCACCCAGTCGCCGACCTTCGCATCCATCCACGTCAGTTGCACGCCCGGCACGCCGGCGCTTAGCAGGCCATCGTCAGCGGCGCGAATGCCGAAGCGGGTGCCGCGGCTGTACCCTGTGAGAATCGCCTCGACCGCCTGCTGCAAGCGCTTGCGCGTGGCGTCGCCCGCCTGCTCTGCCGAAAGATAGTCATGCACTGCAACAACGAACCACAGCGAGGCATCGACGGCGTTGTACTCCGGCGCGCTGCCGTAGTCGGGAAAGCGGTTGGGTAGCATCCCTTCGGAGAGCGTATTAGCCCATTCGAGCAGGATCGACTCCGCAGCCTCGTGACGACCGGATGCCAGCAGCAAGCCTCGCATCGCGATGAAGGTATCGCGCCCCCAGTCGGTGAACCAGGGAAACCCGGCGACGACGGTACGGCCCTCGTCCCGTGCCACCAGATAGGCATCGGCCGAGCGATGCAGACGCGAAGGGAACCCGCTACGCCGCGCGTATTCGGTGTCGGCCAGCGTCTTGAAGCGTTCCACTGCCGAGGTGACGCCCGGCTGAGGACCGGCCTGCAGGATCATCAACGCTTCGTTATCGCCGAGCGAGAAGGTAAACACGCCGGGCGTCGCCAGGTCTTCGCTGAAATCGAGGCCACGTTCACGCTCACGCACATAGCAGAAGTTGCGATACCAGTCGGGCGCATGGGCATACGTGCCGTTGCTCGATGCGTGGATGACCGGCAGGTCGCCGTAAGGCTGCCAGCTCACACGGCCATGCGCATCGTCCACATCCGCGTAGAAGTTGAACGCTGCGTTTTCATGGTGCAGCGCGTGGTAGTCGCGGCCCGATAGCAGCGGCCGCACTTTCAGCGTGTAGCGGTGCGCCACGGCATCACTTGATTCGTCGCTTGCTGCGCCGTGCTCGAGGCGCCAACGCAGTGCCGTTTCGCAGCTCGCCTTCGCCACGAAGACCTCTGCAATCAGCACCGCCTCGCCATCGAGCTGGAAGCGCCACGTCGGCCACGGCTGCGTATCGAAGCTGAGCAGGCTCGCGGACGCGTCTGGATACACCACGTCGGGCACATAACGCTGCATGGTGATGGGATAGCGCTTGCCGTCCGCCTCGAGCCACGCTTCGATGCCGTTGACCAGCACGACCCGCCCGCCAGGCGCATGCGTGGCCGCCAGCAGCAACGCGTGGTAGCGGCGTGTGCGCGCCGTGCCGAGCGTCCCCGAGGCGAAGCCGCCAAAGCCATCGGCTTCGAGCCATTCATCGCCGAGCCGGAAGGAATCGAAAGGCTGTTCGATGCGTGTCATTTTTCACTTTCTCATTCAGCAGTCCGATCTTACCGATTTAACAAATGGATGCGGTAAATCTTCCGGTTTTTCCCGTCTTAAGTTTTCGAATACCTTTCTAAAAACACAAAATGCATGCCCGTTTTAGCGACTCCAAAACATTACACACTCTTTCATAATATTTTCTTCAAGTCGCTGGAGACTGCATCCCGCTACCCGAACGAGGATGCAGACATGAGAAGACAGCACGTCGCGGTCACGGCCGCACTCGTTGCACTTACAACCACTTTGCTGAGCGCCTGCGGTCCTGACGACAGCACCTCGGCAAGCGTCGATCAAGGCAACCCAGCGCCCACCGCGGCCCCGACCTCAGGCCATGAAACAAGCCCGACGGTAACACCACAGTCTGCGTTCGGCGCATCGGCCACGCTGACCAGCGCGCCCGACACCGCTGCCACAGCCGCGACAGCCGCCTCGGACAGCGCGGTGCAAAGCGTGCAGGCAAGCCTCGCAGCGGACAGCCAGCAAGTCGCCCCGGTGCTGCACTACGCACCGGGCGACAGCGACCAGAACAGCAACAGCAACAGCAATTGACCACCGGATTCCCCCGGCGCGCCAGACGCGCTATCTTTCCCCCGCAGAAGGTGATAACCAATGACCTCAAATAGCCGTCGCCGTTTCCTGCAGACCGTCGCATCGTCCGCTGGTGCAGCCGCCGCTTTGGCCGCATTCCCTGAATCGATCCGCAATGCGCTGGCTGTACCGGCGAATTCGCGCACCGGCACGATTCAGGATGTCGAGCACATCGTGGTGTTCATGCAAGAGAACCGTTCCTTCGATCACTACCTCGGCCATCTGCGCGGCGTGCGGGGTTATAACGACCGCTTCCCGATTCCGTTGCCGGGCGGCCAGCAGCCGGTGTGGTATCAGCCGTCCAAGGAAAATGCGGCGCAACCGGTGCTGCCGTTCCATCTGAACACGCAGACCACCAGCGCGCAATGCGTGGGCGATCTCGACCACTCGTGGTACCCGACGCACTATGCGATCAACAACGGCGCGTATAACCAGTGGCCGCAGTACAAGACCGACATGACGATGGGCTACTACCTGCGTAGCGACATTCCGTTCCACTACGCACTGGCCGACGCCTTCACGGTTTGCGATGCTTACTTCTGCTCGTTGCCTGGCCCGACTCACCCGAACCGTTCGTATCTGATGACGGGCATGGTGGACCCGAGCGGCACGATGGGCGGCCCGCTGCTCGACAACAACGACTATGTGGACGGCGATGGCCCGCCGAAGTATGCGCTACTCTCGTGGACCACTTACCCCGAACGTCTGCAGGCCGCAGGCATCTCCTGGCAGGTCTATCAGCAGGGTATTAACGGCGACGATCCGCTGAACGGAAACTACGGCACCAACATCCTGCAGAACTTCGTCAACTACATCAACGCGCAGCCGGGCTCCGCGCTGTACGAACGCGCGCAAACGGTGCGCACGATCGCCGATCTGAAGAACGACGTGCTCGCGGGCAATCTGCCGCAGGTCTCGTGGCTGCTGCCGCCGGCCGCTTACTCGGAGCATCCGAGCTACACCCCGGCTTATGGCGCGGAGTACCTCTCGACCATCCTCGATGCGCTGACGTCGAATCCGGAAGTCTGGAGCAAGACGGTCCTGTTCGTCATGTACGACGAGAACGACGGTTTCTTCGACCACGTCGTGCCGCCGCAACCGGCAACGACGCCGGCTCAAGGCCAGTCGACCGTCAGCGTGGAAGGCGAGATTCACAATGTGGTGAACCCTTTGCGCGGCGGCAGCTACACGGCCGACGGCCTGCCCTACGGTCTCGGACCGCGTGTGCCGATGACGATCGTCTCGCCGTGGACCAAGGGTGGCTTTGTGTGCTCGCAGGTGTTCGACCACACCTCGGTGATCCGCTTCATCGAAAAGCGTTTCGGCGTATTTGAGCCGAACATCACGCCATGGCGCCGCGCGGTGTGCGGCGATCTGGTCAAGGCATTCGACTTCCGCACACCGGACGTGACGATGCCGCCGCTGCCGGATACCAGCAACTACATCACCACCGCCAACAACCAGTGCGCGACGAACCCGAAGCCGGTCGTGCCGGCGACGCCGGGTCCGTTCGATCCGCAGGAATCGGGTATCCGGTTTGCTCGTGCGCTGCCGTATGAACTGCATGTGAACGGTCATGTGAGCGTCACGCAGAACACCTTCACGATCGAGCTGGCCAACACCGGCGAGCAAGGCGCGCATTTCTACGTGTACTCCACCAACCGCACCGACGGTCCGTGGCGCTACACGGTCGAAGCGGGCAAGTCGTTAAAGGAGACCTTCGACCTGACCACGACGAGCGGCGTCTACACCTTCGACGTGTACGGCCCGAACGGTTTCGTGCGCAAGTTCGCCGGTAACGCCGCTCAAACGCAGACGCAAAGCGGCAGGCCGTCGCTGCCGGAGGTGCGCACGCACTACGACGTGGCGAACGGCAATGTGTTCCTGAAGTTCACCAACAAGGGCCGCGGCTTTGCGCGCCTGACGGTGATCGACAATGCTTATGGCGCACGCCCGCGCACGATCGTCGTGCCGGGTGGCGCCGAGATCGAAGAGGCATGGGTGCTGGCGTCGAGCCATCATTGGTACGACCTGACTGTCAGCAGCCATGAAGACAGCAGCTACGCTCGCCGCCTTGCCGGTCACGTGGAAACGGGGCGCCCGAGCATCAGCGATCCGGCGGCGGTGGCGCCGACCCTGACGGCAATCTGAAGTCTCTGAGGCGCCGCTGGGGATCGGTTGGCAAGCGTCGCGTGAAGTACGCGGCAAGATCGATGCTCAGCGGGTCGGCACGGATCAAGGCGTCGCCGTGCGATGGCACGGCCGACGCCCCTCTTTTTTGAATCACGCGCCCAACAGCACACCCGTACGCACAGGCTTGGTTCCCGTGACCCGGCCCAATGGCGCGCCTGCGGTCACAAAACGAATCGCGCGACGCATATAGAAAATGCCATCGGTCTTGCTGCTGATGGTGGTGGTTTCGTCCGTCAACGGGTCGACGATATCGAATAGCGGATCGCCCGCGCGGATCGTGTCGCCGATATTCGCGCGGTGCACGAGTATCCCGCTCACCGGCGCATAGAACTGCTCGCTGCCGGCAAGCGGTGTGGCCGGCGTCAACAGTTCAGGCAGCGGCTTCGGCTCGCCGCGAATGGCTTTACGCCACTTCAGATAGTCGACGATCGCCTCCGCGTCCTGCTGCGCCACCTCATAGGACACGTCGCGTTGCCCACGGCACTCCACTGTCACCGCCAGCGTGCCGTTGCCGACCGGCTTGTCGGCGGGCAGGTTCTGCTGCAATTGCCACCACAGCAGGCTATGCGTTTCGTCGAACGCGCCGCCGCCCGAGTCCGTCGCCAGCAGCGAGGCGCGCGACCCCAGGTAGCAGGCGAGCGGCTCGAAGTCGGGCCAGCCTGCTTCGCTCGTGTACACATGCATCACCGCTTCCAGTGAGCAATGCAGGTCGATCACCACGTCCGCATCGAAGGTGAGCTTCTGCAGCGCCAATTGCAACGATTCGAATTCGGTCAGCGGCTTTTGCTGCTCCAGCTCGTCACGCACCAGTTGCCGGACGATCTGGCGATTGGCCACCGGGTCCGAGCCAAGCGCTTCTTTGGCGCGCTCCACCACCCGCGGGAATTGCAGAAAGTGGCGGTTGAAGTTTTTGCCGCTGCTCAGATCGAAGCGCCCGATGAACTGCCCGAGCAGGTACTGGCCGAGCCCAACCGGGTTCGCCACCGGCACCACCACGATCTCGGCAGCCAGCGCACCTTGCGCCTCGAGTTCGCGCAAACGCCGGTTCAGCAGCACGCTCGTCAGCATCGCGGGCGTTTCGTCGGCGTGCAGGGTCGATTGCACGTAGATTTTCTGCCCGCTATCCGTAGGGCCAAAATGAAAGCTCACCAGTTCACGGTGCGTGCCGATGGCGGGTGACAGAAGCGGGATCGATTGTTTTTTCATGAGCGAATAAGGTAAGACTGACTATCCGGATGCGTGCCGGCTGCGGCGGATGCGATCAAACGAACCAGCGATCAATTGCCGCCGTACGGATCGAAATCGAAATATTTGTGCGCGATCTTCGCATACGTGCCGTCCTGCAGCATCGACGCGATCGCGCTATTGATGGCCGCCTGCAAAGCGGTCTCGTCCTTGCGCAAACCGATGCCTACGCCACGGTCGCCCATCGAGAGCGGTGCGCCGACAAACGCGAAGCCCTTGCCCGCAGGTGTGCGCAGGAAACCCTGATCCGCTTCCACCGTACCGAGCAGGGCACCGTCGAGGCGGCCATTGACGAGATCCGTGAAGACCTCATCCTGACTCTTGTACGCGACGATATTGACACCGTTAGGAGCCCAATGCGCTTGCGCATAGGTTTCGAACTGGGTGCCCGACTGCACGCCGATCTGCTTGCCCTTCAGCGACGCGACCGCGTCGCTCAGCCCCGAGCCCTGCTTGGCCACAAGATGCGATTTGAACTGGAACAGTTTCGACGAAAACAGAATCTGTTGCTCGCGCTTTTCGGTGATCGCCATGGACGACATGATGGCGTCGATCTTGCGCGCCTGCAGTGCCGGAATCATCCCCGAGAACTCCAGTTCAACCCACTGGCAATGGGCATGGATACGCCGGCAGATTTCGTTGCCGAGGTCGACGTCGAAGCCCTTCACGCTGCCGTCCGGCGCTTTGGCGTCCATGGGCGGATAGCTCGGATCGATGCCAAGCCGCAGCGTGTCGTTACCAGTAGCAAACGCGCTACAGCTGAAAGTCAGCGCGGCGATCAGGAGCATCAACGGAGTTTTCATGGCGAGCCGGTCGGGTAGAAAGATGCCTTGGGAAGGCGTGGGAGAACGGAAGCTGCGATGTGGTTCAGGCCATGCTACGCCGCACCGGTGCACCCAAGAAGTCCCCATCGGTCTATCATGTTCACTTTTACCGATCACCAACCTCACCAAGCGCCATGGCCCTGACAATCTCCCAGTTGCGCGTGTTCACCGCGGTGGCGGAACACGGCAGCATTCGTGCGGCGGCGCGGGCGCTCGGGACAGCGCAGAGCGGCATTACCCAGCAGTTGCAGAATCTCGAGCTGATCCTCGGCGCGACGCTGTTCACCCGTACCAATCGCGGCATTACCTTGACGGCGCTGGGCCAACGGCTGCTGCAACGGGCCGGCGCTATTCTCGGCGAGTGCGAGCGGGCCGAGCAGGAAGTGCAGCAGTTGCGCGGCGATTATGTCGGCGAGGTCACGTTCGGTATGACTACGGAGCCGCTGATCGACGCGCTCGCGCCGGTGCTCACCGAATTCCGCACGCGC
Organism: Paraburkholderia phenazinium; assembly: GCF_900100735.1. Taxonomy (GTDB): domain Bacteria; phylum Pseudomonadota; class Gammaproteobacteria; order Burkholderiales; family Burkholderiaceae; genus Paraburkholderia; species Paraburkholderia phenazinia. The sequence continues at coordinate 40,841 of NZ_FNCJ01000018.1, forward strand.
TTTCCACGCGTCGCCGTGCATCTGCGCACGGGCACCTCGCGCATGATGATTGCGTGGATTCGCGAGGGTACGCTGGACTTCGCTGTGGCGCTGGTTTCGAAGTACACCGACACGGCCGATCTGTCCGTGACCCGGCTTTATCGGTCCGATCCGGTAATCGTCTGCCGGCGCGGTCATCCAAAAGCGGACGCTACCTCGCTCGCCGAACTGACCGACTGCACGTGGATCGCCACGCGCTCGCCCAATCTGACCGACGACCCCCAGGCCAGCCGCCTTAGCAACCTGTTTGAAAGCCACAGCCTGCCGCCGCCCAACATTATCGCTACGGTTGAGGGCTTGTTCGAGAGCCTGCACCTGGTCGGGGAAACCGATTGCCTGTCGCTTGAATCGTCGGTTGTGGCGAAGCGGGGTCCTTTCGCGGATTCGCTGACCTCGATCGCGGTGCGCGAGCGCGCCGTCGAGCAGGACGTCTGCCTGCTGCAACGTGCCGCCGTTCCGGTTACGCCCGCCGCCCAGGAACTGGCGACGATGATTGCGTCGTACACCCGCACCGTCCGCGCCCGAGCCGGATAACTGGGCCGCGCCGGGCTCACTCAGGCGGCAGTCCCACCGTGCGGAAAAAGAGCTGCTCAGCCTTCTGCGCGAGGCGCGAGCGGTTCACCCGCTTCTCCTTCATATAGGCGTGATCCACCGCGCTGTGCAGTCCGCTGAACAAAAACACCGCCATGAAACGCGGATCGTCGATCGACCATGCCTGCGCCGTCACACCCGCTTGCAGCAGCGCAGCAAGATCGTCGACGACCCTGTTGTCGACGCTGCCCTTGCGGGTCGGCGGGCGCGACTCGTAAAACACCGCGTCGTGCAAGCGGATCGAATCGAGGTAGCCTGCCACGTAGCCGTTGGCCCAACTGGCCAGCTTCTTCCTCCACTCTCCCTGCGGCTGACGCGCCACTGCAGTCTGTACGTTCGACAGCAGCGCCGCCGAGAAGCGCTCGCGCAGGGCGGCGAGCAAGTCGTCCTTGGACGAGAAGTGGAGATAGAACGTCCCCTTCGCAACATCGGCGCCAATGGTGATCTGTTCAACCGTGGTGGTGGCGACGCCCTGTTCCAGAAAGAGACGCTGGGCGGCGTTCATCAGCTCGTCGCGCCGTTCTTCGGGCGCCTTGGTCCTGGGCCGGAGCCTGGTGGCAGTACGCATCAACTGGATTAACCTCTGCGACGGGTCTCGGGGTACTGCGGGGTGACTGCGCAAAGGATAGCGCAAGACCCGTCACAGTGGCCCTAGGACACCGCAGATCGCACCGCTCACGCGTGTGTGCCGTCCAGCCGAGCCGCCGATAAAGAGGCCCGCCGCCGCCGGCACGCGTCCACGCATCGCATCCGGTGTGACGATCTGCACCAGCGTCAGCCGCACGTAGACCGAGATCATGTCCGCCGCTCCTGATGCGATCAGCGCGATCAATGACACCAGCATCGAGCGCGACACGGCGAATACCAGCGCGCAGCCGATCTCGACCACCGTGCAGATTTGCAGGATCGCGCGCCGGTCGCAGCGGTCGGCCACCGTGCCGGCAAGCAAGGTCAGCATGAACAGCGGCACGAACTGCGACAGCCCAACCATGCCGACGAGGAACGCGCTTTGCTCGACGCTCTTCGTCGCGCGTGCCACGTTGTACACCTGCCAGCCGAGCGTAACGCTCTCAGCCCGCACGGCGAGCGCCAGGCAGATGCGCGCAACCCAGAACAGCAGGAAGGCGCGGTATTTGAAAACAGAGTCCGCTTGCGTCCTGGACGAGGCACTCGCCTCGGGCGGCGGATCCACTTGGGTGTCCATTCGGTACGGCACCTCAGGCAATTTCAAGACCTCATGCTACGTGCCTGACTGGCGGTCAGTCAATCGCTCGCTCGAACTATTCTGTGCCGCTGAGCCCTGCCTGGACTGAACGCCACCCCGCTAGCGACTGCTCTGACTTACCCGCCAAACCTTCGCCGTCCCCGGACAACGCCCCGACCCGCGCCATTAGCGGGTTACGATGGCCGTGCAAAACCTAATCCTGCCAACCCAACACCGATCGGTTAGCCCCTCCATGCGAGTCCTGTTCGTCGTCGGCAATCTAGGTGACTATCATGTACCGCGCTACCAGGCGCTCCTCAGGCTTGCCAACGGCCGCGGTCATGAAGTATTTCTCGTCGAAGTGTTCGGTAAATCAGGCGTGTACGGCTTTCCGCAGGACCGCCGCACTGCATTCTTCAATACTCATCCTGCGAACTGTGTCACGCTCATCAAGGATGCAGGCGAAGGCGACGGGCACACCGTTCGGGTAGCCGTCGAACTGTTTTCGGTGTTCCGCAGGTTCGCGCCGGACGTGGTCGTCACGCTTGGCTACAACACCAATTACTCTATCGTGCTGTGCGTCCTGAAGGCGCTGACGCGGCGTTGTTCCCTGATCTATATGTCCGACTCGAAAGCCGACGACGGCAAACGCTACGCCCTGAAGGAACGCGCCAAGCGCATGCTGGTATCGAGGTTCGACGCCGCACTGGTGGCAGGAGAAAAGCACCGTATCTATGCGCAGTCGCTGGGCGTGCCGCTCGAACGTTCGCGCGTGGGCTTCGACGTGATCGACGTCGATTACTTTTCTCGCAAGGCTCGCGAGGCTGTCTCGAACGCCGCCGACATCCGCGCGCGCTTCACGCTGCCGCCACGCTATGTGCTCTGCGTGAGCCGCTTCGTGGCGCGCAAGAATATCGACCTGTTGATTGGCGCGTTTTTTCAGTCAGGACTGCATGCGGCGGGTGTCTCGCTCGTGCTGGTCGGGCAAGGCCCGTGCAAGGAGCAATTGCTCGAGCAGATCGACCGGCTCGGTCTGAACCGCCATGTGGTGATTCTGAGCTCGGTGCCGAACCAGCATATGCCGGGTCTCTACGCGCTCGCGGATTTCGTCGTGCTCGCCAGCAGATTCGATCAATGGGGCTTGTGCATCAACGAGGCCTTCGCGGCCGGCACGCCTGCCATCGTCACGCACGCTTGCGGGGTGGCGAACGAACTGGTGCAGGACGGCGTCAACGGCTTTATCGTGGAGCCCGGCGACGAATCCGCGCTGGCTACGAAGATCATGCAATTGGGTGGCAACAGCACGCTGCGCGAGCGCTTCTCCGCCAATGCGCTTACGTCGGTCAGGCGCTGGACTCCGGCGTTGTTCGCGTCGAACACGATTGAACTGGCTGAAGCGATGATTGGGTCGGCGGGGCGCACGCAAGAGGTGGCGTAGCCAGGAAATCAGGGGCCTGGCCATTCCATCAGCCCGATCCTGAATTCAGCAAGCCGGTTCTCAATCTCCCCTACCGCGTCTTTCGGATTGGACTGCCCGCGGTCCAGCCACGCGATCAACTTCGTCATCACGAGGCCCGGTATCGATGCAACGGGGATTTCACAGTGATCTGCAATGCGCACGGCCACCGCACTGTCCAGCGCTTCGGCGTAGCCCGCCACGTTCATCACAATTGCCATGTCCGGAGGCCACGCCACTTGCGCGGGAGATACCTCGACGCCGCCGAACGGCACCAGATCGACCGGAAAACCATCTCCAATAGTTGGCGAATAGTGAAGCCGATGCAGAACCTTGGCGTCCGGCCGGAAGCCCGGCTCCTGAAGAAGCGCCGCCCTGAGCGCCTCAAACACTGTCCAGTTCTCGATCGCCATGGCGAAATCGATGTCGGGACTGGCGCGGTTGATAGGGAATCCGTGGATGTGATACATCAGAATGTCACGCGCCGTCGCACCGACAACGAAGTACCGCAGGTTCGTCAGACGGGCCACACGATCCATGACTGTCAGCAGAACTTGCTTTCCTTCTGGCAGCGGCGTCTTAAGATGGATTGGAGTCATCCGCCTGCTCCATCTGGTTGCGAATCAACACCGCAGCCTCCGCATTGCGGGGTTCCCTCGTACGCTGCAAATCTGCGTACACGAGCAATGGTGGCGTCGTCACTTTCTCCATCTGTACCTCGTCGAGATGCCAGAAAGCATCGATGATTTCCAGAGTGCCAGCGGGATCGGCACGCAAGCGATGACGCTTCGCGAGTGCCATCGTAACGTCCGGTCTGACCGTGGGTTCGACATAGAGCGTTTGCGCAGCTGGCCGAAGTTGCTTGGTCAGTTTTGCGGCAGCAACTTCTCCGCCCCACCACGCTTGCCCGGCGGGAAGCGCTGCATGCTGCCACCATGACGGATCGCCTATTGAGAGCCGTTGCGCGTTGAGCTTCGGCAGCAGGCGAAGTGGATAGTTGATCGCCCACTCTTCCCTGAGCGCTGCAGGGTCGAGCAATCGCCGGTCGTCCGTGCCCGCCAGCAAGCCGCGCTCACGCAGGTCGTCCAGCACACTGCCAACGGTGCCAAGCGCCACACCCGCCGCTACCGCAATTTCCCGGTATGGACGGTTAAGCAACTCTGGAGCCGATAACAATACAAAAATCATCCTGAGCGCAGAGGCGCTCGCGGACATGGCGGGCTTCCCGGATCTCGATGCCAGACGCCTGATCTCGGGATTCGCCGGCCTGCCGGTTACAAGCATGTACTGGCCAGGGGCATGCATGTACAGATTGCCGGCCAGATCGATGAACTGCAGGTCGTGCTCGACGCACTCGTCCGCTAAAGCGAGTGTCAAATAGGCAGTGGCCAGCAAGACCGGAAAAGCCGCGGTGCGGTTCTTCGCCGCGAGGGCTGCCAGTTCTGCCCGCGATCTTATCCGGCCTTGGGCTGCGAGCGTGTATTGCTGGATCGCACCATTCACGTCGAGCGTCAATTCCCCCGCCCCGGCCAAACCATCGCTTTGCCCAGCCGGGCGAAAGTCGATAATACTCAGCGGAACGCGTCCGGGCCGGCTTGCAGCGCTGGTGAGCCGACTGAGCAACGCTTCAGTCGGACGATCAAAGTCCGAAAGGCCATACGGATCGTCGTCGTTCATAGATTTCGCTTGTTCAAATAACGTGAACACGCAGCTATTACGAACGACCGATGTCCAATGTTCAATTATTTTTCTTGTTCATATTTTATGAACACCAGACTTATCTGAACAAATTCTACGCTCCCCGTCAATGTCGCGAGCATCGCGCCTGGATCGTCGCCTCGACGGAGCGCGCATCGATCTATGACGGCGGCATTCAAATCGCGCACGCCGCGCAGCCCAACTCTCAGAGGTTAGGCGCAAACACCACCGCCGAGCCCGGCACGATGCGGCGCTTCAGAATGCGCGCGACCGAATACATGGTCCCGAGGCGCTCGACCCCTAAGCGCTGCTTCAATACCCCGCCAAAGCCATCGAGAAAGTTATAGGTAGCCCGGCTGGAGAAGCCGTCGAAATCGAACGTCAGCTTGCGCTCGAGCGCGTGCTGGATGCCCATCCAGATCAGCAGGCTGATCGACCCGCCATGCGCCCCGAGCGCGCGCGAGGAAAGCAGGTAATACATCGTATGCTGGTCCCAGACGAGACCGATCGCGGCGACCAGCGTCCCACCAGGGCCATAGGCGCCAAGCAGATGCCCGGCCTTGCGCTCGACAAACGCGTTCACAAGCTGGCGCATCACCATTGAACCATAAGCATTCGTGCGCGAACGCTCCAACAGATTCAATTCGTAGAACTGCAGGAATTCGCTAGGCGTGGCGATGGGCGCGACCGTCAGCTTCCTTTCGGCACTGCGGATGACATTGCGCGTTTTGGCGTGCAGACGCGCCCAGGCCTCCGGTATCGTGCAATCTGGCGAGATCTGGAAGGTGTAACGCGCGGACACCGTAAAACCGCGCAACGCGAACGCAAGTGCATCTTCGACCCGAGGATCGAAGAGTTGAAAGAAGCTATCGAAATGCGGCAGTTGCTCGACCAGGTCCGTCGTGACGCTCAGCCGATGACGCTGTTCGTGAGTGCTGTCGAGACCCAAGGAGGGGATAACGGGACCAAGGGTACGCGTGAGCGGCGGGAGCTGAGAGATCCTCCACATGCCCTTGCGCGTGAAATAGTATGGCAATTCGCCAAGCACATCGGTGCCGCGCACGACCTTGGCCATGCTCCAGTTGCCACCGGTCGCGATATCGAGCCACCACGGTTCATGGAAAATGGAGCGGGCCGCAGACTCATCGAGCAAGCGCGCCGGCGCAGCGGTAGACGGCGCGGCGGCGGGGCCGCGCATCACGTGCTCAGTAGGCAACGTCCGGTCTCGTAGTGTCGTCATCGGCGATTCACATTGTTCCGGACCTGATCGTGCAGCCATTGTTTTCTCGACGCCCGGACTGTCGTGCCGCGAGGCACGCCACCGCGACCTAAGTCCTTCCCCCTGACGGCCACGGAAGTAAACGCGATCTTGCACACGGGCGCGGCCACGACCCGGCTAAACCGAGTCTATTCGTAGTCCGGTAGTGCATTTACGCCAAAATCGAGCCGAACAGACGAATACCGCCACAGATACAGCGCCGGCGGTGCGGCAACCAGGTATTTCTTCAGCAGAAACTCTCACAGTGCTCTAACACTTCGACGGCTGGGTTTTGCAGAAAGCCATTCGATCTACGTATCAAGCTGTCCTGTATCGCGGGCGAAAAGGTTTGTTTTCTACAAATATTGTTTCGTTTTCTACAAAGATTGTTTGACGCGCCGATTATCCTTGCCACGTAAAACGTCAGCCCAGCATACTAGCCAGCATCATTCAGGACACCGTTTCATTACGGCAAAATTTATCGCACATCCAGCGCAGGGCTGGTCGGCCGCGGCAATCAGAATATAAATCTACGGGTATTCGAGGAAACCATGAACATGCGATTGAGCAGTGTCGAGCTGCGTCCGGTCGATCTTGCCGAGCCCGAGGTCGCGACGCTTTATCTGGAGTGCCTCGAGGCTGAAAAACGCTTGCGGGGCGCGCGCAAAGTGGCTGCCGCAGCGGTTTTCCAGGTGCGGGAGAAACAACTCAATGAGTTATGGAAACGTCTCAGCGAAATCGACCCGCAACTGTGCGACGCATTGCAAGAGGGTGTGCGCGACTGGCATGAAGTTGCGGTGAAATTGCGCGGCGGCGAGTAGGCGGCGAAGCGGGATCGCAGCAGCGCCACGACGCATCACGCGATCTGCACCTGCTCGAAGCCGTCGGCACTTGCACCGGCGCCCTGCCTTGTTAGGGACGCAGCAAGTCGAAGCCACCCAGCACGACCACACCACTGAGCGCGATCATCGCCACCGAGTGCTGACCAAAATAGAGAATGGCGGCGGCTGACCAGGTAGCGAGAGAAAAAGCGGCGATACGTTTCATGATGAGTTTGCCAGTCCTGCCGGCTTCAAGATGGGACCAATGGTACATATGGCCCCTAAATAATTAGCTATGCAACTATATGCGAACAAAAAAGACACTTCACGGAAGTGCCTCGCGAACCCCACGGATCTTCGACACAGCCTCCGTAAACTCCGCGCCGCCCAGCACTTTCTTTAGCCTGGCGGTCACCGCCCCGCTTGCGCCGTTCAACTCGGCTTTGATTTCAAGCGCCTTGGCGGTGGGGAAAATGGAGACTTCCCGCCCGTCCTCTTCAGTGCGGCGGCGTTCGATGTAGCCCTTGGCTTCCAGACCGTCCAGCGCCCGCGTGGCGGTGGGCCGTGCGATAAACAGTTCTTCAGACAATTCGCGCTGCAGCATGCCCGGGCGATCGATCACCGCCCGCAGCATGAAGCCTTGTGGCGGCGTCACCTCGAAAGGCTCGAACGCTTCCACCCACTCGCGTTCAAGACGGCGAGCCAGCGCGGAGGTGTTGAAGTAAAGGCAATGATCGAACATGTGCCAAGAATACGCGAAACTCGTTAGCTATGCAACTAGTTTTGAGATGCCCCATTCGGGGGAAAGCTCATAGCAAGCACGTGATGCGCTTCACTCCGCAGGATCGAGGAACAGCTCGGCACACAAGCTGCGGCCTGCATCGCTTAGGCGCGCGGTACCTGTGCCCTCCTCCGTGAAGTTCGTCTCGGCAATGCCGCCATCCACTAGCGCCGTCAGTTGCCGCCGCAGCGCGCTCATCGGCACGCCTGCTTGCTTCGAGAGCTTCGCCAGCGACCAGTCGCGCCCAGGCGTTTCCTGCTCCGCACGCCAGAGTTGCATCAGCACGGCCACCAGCACCGGATCGACTTCATCGTTCATCTGTTTGTCCTCAGGCCATCTCTGCGACGAGACCGCCTAACGTCCTGAGCGCCGCTTCGGTCTGCGCGGTCCAGGGATAGCTATAGTTCAGCCGGATAAAGTGGCGAAAATCGTTGCGCGTCGAAAACATGTAGCCCGGTCCCACCGTGATGCCACGTGCGAGCGCGGCCTGATAGAGCTGCATCGAATCGACGCGTGCGGGCATCTCCACCCACAGCACGTAGCCGCCCTGTGGTGAGGAAATGCGCGTGCCGGACGGAAAAAAGCGCTGCACCATCGCGCTCATCAGCCGCGCCTGCTGGCGGTAGAACTTGCGCACATGACGCAGATGGCGGTCATAGCCGTCCTGGCGCAGATAGTCGGCCACGGCCACCTGCGGTACCGAAGGCGTCGTCAGCGTGTTCAGGAACTTGAGCTTTTCGACCTGAGCGCGGTAACGGCCCGGCATCGCCCAGCCGATCCGGTACGAAGCGGTCAGGCTCTTCGAAAACGACGCACAGTGCAACACCAGCCCTTTGGTATCGAAGTTCTTCAGGGTCGTAGGCCGCGCGTCGCCGAAATACAGTTCCTGATACACGTCGTTTTCGATCACCGGGATATCGTGCGCCGTCAGCAGTTCGACGAGCTGCCGCTTCCTTTCGTCCGGCATCTGAAAACCTAGCGGGTTCTGGAAGTTCGGCATCACCATGCAGGCCGCGATTTTCTGCTTCTCCAGGATCTCCGCCAGTACCTCGATATCGATCCCTTCGGTCGGATGCGTCGCCACCGCGATTGCGCGCATGCCGAGACGCTCGATGGCGTGCAGCATCGCGTAGTAAGTCGGCGATTCGACCACCACCGTGTCGCCCGGCTTCGCCACGGCCTGCAGGCTCAGATTGATCGCCTCGGTGGCGCCGAGCGTGATGATGATTTCGTCCGGATCGACCGGCACGCCGTTTTCGGCGTAACGCCGCGCGATCTGGCGGATCAGTTCCGGGTTGCCCGGCGGCAGGTCATCGATCAGGTTCCAGCTCGAGTGGCGCCGTGCAATCGCATTCGCGTACTGGTTGATGCGCCGCCACGGAAACAGCGTGGGATCGGGATACGGCGAGCCGAGCGGGACGGCGTCGTGCGCGCGGATGCTGCGCAGGGTGGACAGCACCAGCCGGCTCACGTCCACTTCCGCAGCGGGCGCGGGGCTCGGCGCCGGCTGCTCGCGGCCGGTCTGGGGCGCCGCCGCCAGTTCGCGCACGAAATAGCCGGATTGCGGCCGCGTTTCGATCAGACCTCGCCCTTCCAGCAGCGCGTAGGCGTGCAGCACGGTCTTGATGCTGACGCCGTGCTGCTGGCTCGCCTGGCGCACCGAGGGGATCCGTTCGCCAGCGGCGAACACGCCGCGGCGCACGGCTGCGCCGATTTCATCGGCGAGTTTTTCGTAGAGCTTCAAAGGGTCAGCAACAGCAAAAGGCAGGAGAATGACCGCAGTCTATGACAAATCTCAAAAAACTGTATCCCTTACCTTTCCTGTTTTCTGTGTTCCGAAACCTTTTCGGAACACAGTAAGCTTGAGTTCATCGGCAAATCCGCCTATCCCAGGCAACAAGGTCATGAAGAAACCCGAAGCGCGCATCGCACCGTACACCCACCCCGCCGCAGGCTGGGGCGCCCTCAAGTACGTCGCGATCAACCTCGTCAAGGAAAAGGTCACCGCTGGCAATTACCGCACGCTGCTGGCGCAGAACCAGCCGGACGGCTTCGATTGTCCGGGCTGCGCGTGGCCGGACCGCGAACACGCCTCCACGTTTGAATTCTGCGAAAACGGCGTCAAAGCAGTAGCCGCCGAGGCCACCAGCAAGCGGGTAACGCCGGCGTTCTTCGAGCAGCACACGATTGCGGAGTTGATGACGCAGTCCGACTACGATCTGGAACAGCATGGGCGCCTGACCGACCCCATGGTCTATGACGCCAGGCTCGACCGCTACGTGCCGATCGAATGGGATGCGGCGTTCGAACTGATCGCGCGCCATCTGAACGCCCTCGATGATCCCGACCGCGCCGCCTTCTACACCTCGGGGCGCGCCAGCAACGAAGCGGCGTTCCTGTTCCAGTTGTTCGTGCGCATGTACGGCACCAACAACTTCCCCGACTGTTCGAACATGTGCCACGAAGCGACCAGCCGCGGCTTGCCGGGGACGGTGGGCGTCGGCAAGGGCACGGTCACGATGGACGATCTCGAACACGCCGACACGCTGCTGATCTTCGGCCAGAACCCGGCCACCAACCATCCGCGCATGCTCGGCGAACTGCGCGAGTGCGCCAGGCGCGGTGCGACCATCGTCTCGATCAACCCGCTCAAGGAGCGCGGCCTCGAGCGCTTCGCGAGCCCGCAGCACCCGGTCGAAATGCTGACCATGGGCAGCACCAAGATCAGCTCCGTGTTCATTCGCCCGAAGGTGGGCGGCGACTTCGCGTTGATCAAGGGCGTCGCCAAGCGCGTGATCGAACTGGACGACGCGGCACTCGCGAACGGCTCCGAGCGCGTACTCGATGTGGACTTCATCGCCGAGCACACGGTGGGTTTCGAAGCCTTCGCCGACGACCTGCGCGCGGAAGACTGGGAAGCTATCGTCGCCGAATCGGGCGTGCCGATGGACGACGTGCTCAAGCTCGCCGACATCTACGTCAAGGGCAAAGCGGTCATCTCCACGTGGGGCATGGGCCTGACGCAGCACAAGAATTCGGTGCCGACGATCCAGATCCTGTCGAACCTGATGATGATGCGCGGCATGATCGGCAAGCGCGGGGCGGGTCTGTGCCCGGTGCGCGGTCACTCGAACGTGCAGGGCGACCGCACGGTGGGGATTGAAGAGCGTCCGACCCAGCAGTTCCTCGACCGTCTCGGCAAGGTGTATGACTTCGAGCCGCCGCGCGAACACGGCCTCGACGTCGTGAACTCGATCCAGGCAATGCTCGACGGCAAGGTGAAGGTGTTTATCGGCCTGGGCGGCAATTTCTCGATTGCGACGCCGGACACGCCGCGTACGTGGGAAGCCATGCGTTCGTGCGATCTGACCGTGCACATCACGACCAAGCTGAACCGCAGCCATCTCGTCCATGGTCGCGACGCGCTGATCCTGCCGACGCTCGGACGTACTGAGATCGACATGCAGAACGGCGTGGCGCAAGGCGTGAGCGTCGAAGACTCGTTCAGCATGGTGCATATCTCGTACGGCATGAACAAGCCGGCTTCGCCGAATCTGCTGTCGGAAATCGCGATCGTCGCGCGCATGGCAGAGGCCACGCTCGGTAGCGCCAAGGTCGACTGGCGCGCCCATACGGACGACTACGCGCTGATCCGCGACGGCATCGAGAAGGTGTTCGACGGTTTTGAAAACTACAACGAGCGCCTGAAGCATCCGGGCGGCTTCCACCTGGGCGTCGCTTCGCGCGACCGGGTCTGGAAGACGCCAAGCAAGAAGGCGCAGTTCCTCGTGCACGCCATTTCCGTGGACACGCCGATTCATCGCGCCCGCCACCGCCATGGCGAGCGCCTGATGACGCTGATGACCACGCGTTCGCACGACCAGTACAACACCACGATTTATGGCCTCGACGATCGCTATCGCGGCGTCTTTGGTCAGCGCCGTGTGCTGTTCGCCAATAAGGACGACCTTGCGATGCTCGGCTTCGTCGCCGGCCAGCGCGTGGACATCACGAGCGTTTGGGACGACGGTGTCGAACGGCGTGCGGATGGCTTTTTGCTGGTCGAGTACGACATCCCGCCCGGTTGCCTCGGCGCTTATTACCCGGAGACCAATCCGCTAGTGCCGCTTTCGTCAGTCGCAGATGGCGCTGGCACACCGACTTCCAAGTCGATTCCGGTGCTGCTCACGGCTTCGGTGGAAGCGGTCGCCGCCTGACACACAGGCGCTCCTTTCGAGCGTCGACTGAACGAGAATGTGAGAATGAGAAAGGCCGTTCACCGACGTTAAGTCGGGAACGGCCTTTCTCGCATGCGACACTCAAAGATCAGTGCCTGGCGGTACGTGACGGCCCGATCGGGCCGCCATCAGCAGCTTACTGGCCGCCGAAGTACACCGACTTCGGACCGGTCGAAGCGACCGGCGCACTGACGCGCACGCCGACTGCCGTCGCGTTGGTGGCGCCACCGTAGGCGGCTTCCGAGCCGTTTTGCTGGCTCACGCGGGCTTCAGCAGCCTGAATGTTAGCGGGGTAGTACGGATCGGAAATGCCCGGATGAAAGCCTGCCTGTTCGAGCTGAACCAACTCGGCGCGAACTTGCGCGCGGGTGACAGGAGCGTTCGACTGCTGGGCAAACGAGGCGACCGGAGCAACGAGGGCGGCGGCAACGACAACAGCTTGAATAAGCGACTTCATGGTAACGACCTCCAGATTTTATTTTCTGCTGCTCCGAACACCTTGTTCGTAGCCAGTGATTGCATTCTAGTTATGCAACTCACCTGGAGTAATCACCAGTTTAGCGAAACTTTGTTACCGTATTTGCAACAGTCATTGCGCATGACCTTGGGTGGCCTGGCGGGGTCGGCCGTCTGGCTTTCGCGAGACGGTCGGCCCAGGCCGCACGGCTAGACCAGCAGTTTCACCAGCAGGGAGCCGATCAAGCCAGCCGTACCGACGATCACGAGCGTCTGGATGATGGTCAGCGATTTACGCGAAGAAGACGAAGCCGAGTTTGTGGAGGAAGTCACGTGTATTTCTGATTTCAATTCGAGGAAAGACCGACGCCGCGCGGCGTGCGGCTCACGAGCCACACGCTTTGCGAAGGCGTGATTGTACGGCCAAGTCTCGCGGGCTTCGGTTTTTGCCAGGTGCGCCGGATTGTCGCCGGACTGCCTGCGGCGCCTCTGCTACGACGCAGAGACTCCGGCCGTCAAGCGTGCCGGTCAGTTCTTGACCGGGAAATACCAGAGGTTGCGGTCGGTGTAGCCGAACTGCGCGATGATCGCGCCGAGCGTACCGTCCGCACGTATTTCATCGAGCGCGCGCGACACGGCGTTGTTCAGATCCACATCGCCCTTGCGCAGCGCGTAGCGGGCATAGCCGTATTCCTGCGGCAGCGGCTTGTAGTCTGTCACCATCTCCATCGCGGCCGTGGGATGCTGCTTGAGGAACTGCGAGATCTTGATGTCGTCTTCCATCGCCACGTCGATGCGTCCGGCGATCAGGTCGGAGAACTCCGCCTCGTTACTCGTATAGAGCTTGAGTTCCTTGAGGTCTTTGCGTTCGCTCAGCAACTGGTGATTGATGGTGCCGCGCAGTGTCCCCACGGTATGGCCGGCAAAGTCCGCCCAATCGTGAATCTTCGCCGGGTTGCCGCGCTGCACGGCAATGCCCGAACCGTACCAGTAGGCAGGGCTGGTAAACGCCACGGCCCGCAAGCGCGCTTCGGTTTCGTGCAGGTTATCCACGATCACGTCGGCGCGACCGGAAAGCAGCGTGGGGATCATTGCGTCGAAGGGCACAATGTTCCAGCTCACCTTGGTAATGCCGAGCCGTTTGGCGACCTCGCGAAAGATGCGTACGTCAGCGCCGTCGAAGCTGTTGGTCTTGTTGTCCTGAAAGGTCGAGGGCGGGTCGGCGGCGATCACGAAGGTAATGCCCTTTTCGACCGCGCGCTGGTATGAACCATCGCCGCCGTCGAAGCGCACGCCGCTAAGCGCAGCGTCGTCTGCGGCCGAGGCGTTGGTACAAGCAAGCAACCCCGCCAGCAGCGAAGCGAACATCAGCGATACCATTCTCATGGAGAGCTCCCGAATCGTTGGTTTTCAGTGTTATTAAAGGCCGACTGCGCCGCCCAGTTGCCTGTTTCGTTCCCACAGCGAGCGCAGAAAATCGCGGGTTCGCGCCTGCTGAGGTGCTGCGAAAAACGCCGCCGGTTGCCCCTCTTCGACAATCCGTCCATCCGCCATGAATACGATGCGGTCGGACACTTCACGTGCGAAACCCATTTCATGCGTGACGACCACCATCGTCATGCCTTCGTCGGCCAGCGTGCGCATTACGCGTAAGACCTCGCCGACCAGTTCCGGATCGAGGGCCGAAGTGACTTCATCGAACAGAATGACTTCCGGCTGCATGGCCAGCGCCCGCGCGATCGCGACGCGTTGCTGCTGCCCGCCGCTCAACTCGTGCGGGTAAGCGTTCGCCTTTGCTAGCAAACCGACCTTGTCGAGCAATGTCTCGGCTATGCAAATTGCATCGGACGACGAAATACCACGTACATGGATGGGCGCAACCGTAATGTTATCGATCACGCTCAAATGCGAGAACAGGTTGAAGGATTGAAACACCATGCCGATCTTCGCGCGCATTGCTTCAACCGTCCAGTCGTTATCGACACGCGGCTTGCCGTTCTTGAGGCTTTGATAAACGGGGACTTCATCAAAGTAGATCGTGCCGCTGTCGATAGTCTCGAGATGGTTCATGCAGCGAAGCATGGTCGACTTGCCCGAACCGGACGGCCCGACCACGCACAGCACCTCACCTTTGGCGACGTTCAGCGAGACGTCCTGCAGCACATGCAGGTCGCCGAAACGCTTGTTGACCCGCTCGAGACGAATCATGGCGTCGCCGCCGTAGCCTGCGGCGAGCTACCCACCGGCCTCACTGCGCTGCCCACGCTCATACGGCGTTCGAGCCAGCGCACCAGCAACGCGCTGGGATAGGAAAACGCCAGATAGATCGCACCGATGATCGTGAACACGGTGACGTACTGGAAGTTGGTCGAGGAGATGATTTGCCCCGTGAAAATCAGTTCTTTGACTGTGACGATCGACACCAGCGAGGTGTCCTTGAAGAGCGAAATGCCGTAGTTGCCGAGCGGCGGAATCACCACGCGGATCGCCTGCGGCAGAACGATGAGACGCAGCATCTTGCGACGCGACATGCCAAGGGCTTTGGCCGCTTCGATCTGGCCTTGCGGAACTGCGGCGATACCAGCGCGATAGACCTCGGCCAGATACGCCGAGTAGTTGATCGAAAGTCCGATCACGCCAGCCATGAACGGATCGAAACGAATGCCGAACGAGGGCAGCACGAAGTAGATGTAGAACAGTTGCAGCAGCGCGGGCGTGCCGCGAATGACTTCGATATAGATCGACGCCAGCGTGTGCAGGATTCGCGAGCGGCCCAGTTTGGCAAGCGCGATGACGAGCCCCAGCGGCAGGCTGATCGACATGATGCAAACGGTCAGCGCCAGGCTGGTCGCGGCGCCTTTGAGCAGCACGGGCAGATAATCGCCTGCGCCGTGCAGATCGAACAGTTCAGAAAATGGCGTCAGCATGAGGTTCCTTCGTGCTTGTGCCTGACGCGCGCAGCCATCCCCCACTCCCACGGGTGCTGTCGCGCGAAGGCAAGTCGCTCGATATATGGCCTGGGTTGTTTATAGCGTGCAGACTTCCGGATCCACCTCTGCGCCCAGCATCCGGCTCACGCGGTCCGCATGTTTGCGAATGGTGCGCCCCAGCTCATGCAGGTCGTCGTCGCTCAAGCCGCTTTTCAGCGTGGTCACGCTGATGGCTGCGACGCCTTCGCCCTCGCGATTGGTAATGGCCGCGCCGATACAGACCACGCCGATGTTGTCCTCTTCGTTATCGAACGCATAGCCGCGCTCGGCGACCAGCAGCAGGTCGGTCATCAATTCGGACGGTGTCACGAGCGTGTGTTCGGTGCGGCGCGGCATGCCGGTTTGCGCCAGCAGCTTGACGACCCGCGCCGGTGGCAGCAGCGCCAGCAGCGACTTGCCGAGCGCCGAGCAATGCGGCAATTCGCGTTGCCCCAGCGCCGAAGCGATCCGCAGGATGCCGGGCGCGTCGACCCGGCTGATGGCCACGGCGTAGCCGTGATCGAGAATCGCGAGACGCGAAGTCAAGCCGGTTTGCTCGGTGAGTTCGCGCAGCACCGGCAGCGCGAGTTGCGACACGCCGATGTCTTCGGCCGCACGATCGCCCAGGTAGACGAGCGAAAGCCCAAGGCGGTAACGGCGCGAGCCTCCGAGTCGCACATCCGTCACGAAATTGCGTAACAGTAGGGTTTGCAACAGCGCGAAGGCCGTGCTTTTCGACACGCCAATCTGTTCGGCCACGGCCGCGACGGTCATGCCGTCGTTGGCTGCCTTCCCCAAGGCCTCGAGGACATCAAGCGCGCGATTCACGCTTCGCAACGCGTATCGGTCCTCGGTAGTTTGAGCTGCATCTGTCATTTTCTATTCTGATTCCGTCAGATTGATGAAGCTACCCCGCTAGCATCCCACATCTCATATTGACAGTCACTAAAGCGGAAATTAACATGAATCTATTACCGAACGAGGTTCGGTATAGCCGAACGATTATTTAGTCAGCATCTGGCGTTCCAGATTTGCGGCGCGCCTCACCACGAATAACAGCGAGAGGAGGCCGATTTCGGGCAGACGGCGCGTTCCGGGGCTTTTGCGCGGCGTCACCCGCCCGGCGGCAAGCGACAATGGGAATAATCTCCGAACGGGGTTTGTGCATTGGCGACCAGTCGAAAATGTCTGGCGCCCATTCTGCGAAACTCGTACACAGCGAAATCATGCACATCCGGCTGGTGATCGAACGCCTGTCCGCGGCGGACCTGAGCCGTTCCGGGCTGCCGCGCGAGTACTGGCGCAAGCGCCTGCAAGCCGTCATGCAAAACCATCAATTATCGCCCGCACAGTTTGACGAAATTGACCGGATTCTCGCGGCGCTAAACGACTAGCGCAAACCCGTGAATTCCTCAGTCTAAAACCCGCAACAATCTTTCCTCGCATTCCATTTCTTTTCATTTCGAAGTCAGTAAATAATACCGCATCCGTCATATGAAATGGCGGCGTAACGGACTTCGCTTCAAGAATGCAGCGCGGCTGCTGACATTTTTAGGTCTGCTCGCTGACATGTCGATGACACAGCGAATTCAACCGTGCCCGCCAAGGTTTCGTTTGGTTGGCGCCATATAAAACCGTAAAATCCGCTGCATTCCAACGCTATCCAGCAACCACGTTGCATGGGACCGGAGACAGAGATGACAGCGCACGCCACCGGCCCCATTGCGGCCACCACCTATCGCGGCGAGGCGATCGAAAACACCCATCGGGCGCATGTCGCGGTAGTCGACGCTCAAGGCCGCCTGCTGTACCAGTTTGGCAACCCGGCACGCCTGACGCTGGCGCGCTCGGCGGCCAAGCCGGCGCAGGCGCTAGCTGTGCTCGAAACCGGCGCGCTCGAACGCTTTGGCTTCGACGAAGCCGATCTCGCCCTGATGTGCGGCTCGCACAACAGCGAGGAACGGCATATCGACCGCGCTCGGCAGATGCTCGCCAAAACGCAGGCGAGCGAAACCGACCTGCGCTGCGGCGGCCATCCCCCTTTGTCGGACGACGTTTACCGGGCGTGGATCAAGCGCGATTTCACGCCAGGCGCGGTATGCAGCAACTGCTCGGGCAAGCATGCCGGAATGCTCGCGGGAGCCCGGGCGATCGGCGCAGCCTTGCAGGACTATCACCTGCCTGAGCATCCGCTGCAGTTGCGCGTGAAGCATACGGTGGCTGAGGTCTGCGATCTGCCGGATGAGGCGGTGCAATGGGCCATCGACGGCTGCAATCTGCCTACTCCGGCCTTCCCGCTCGAGCGCCTCGCCAGGCTCTACGCCAAGCTCGCGGATGCCGCCGCACACTCCACTGAAGCGGCGGGGTCTACCTCTTCACGCACCGCCGCGCTGGCCCGCATCTATCGCGCGATGACTACCTACCCCGAGATGGTCGCGGGCGAAGGACGCTTCTGTACTGCGTTGATGCGCTGCTTCGACGGGGCGCTGGTCGGCAAGGTCGGAGCCGAAGCAAGCTACGGGATCGGCGTACGGCCCAACGAGCAGACGGACCGGCTTGGCGCCAAGGGCGCGCTGGGGATTGCCGTCAAGGTCGAGGACGGTAATAAGACGGTGCTTTATGCGGTGGTGGCGGACCTGCTCACACAACTCGAGATCGGCACGGTTGCGCAGCGTGCCCAGTTCGAATCGTTCCGTGCCCCGCCGATGCTCAACACGATGGGCGTGGAAACTGGACGCATGGTGTTGTCGGTCGCGCTGGAAGCGGTGGGCGACAAGACGGCCTAAGCGTAGCCCAATCGCAACCTAAGCGCGGGTCCGAGTCTGCACCAGGCACTCCGAAGAAAGTGCATGCGCTCAGACGGCGCTACCCTCGCCTCGCGCCTCGCGCGCGAGTAGCGCCGGCATCATTGCTCAGGCCGACGCGCCGGGCAGAAGCACCAGATCGCCAGATCGCCCGACCACCTGCCCCAATTAAGCTTCAGAATGGCCGACAGAGCCGATATTTGGCGCCGCTCGCAGGCAGGTCACGGTGTTACGCTCAAGTGATATCTATTGCCGGTCGAGCGCAAGCCGCAAGGTGGGGGTTGGCTTTACGTCGCAGCAGGCCTTCGGGCAGTAGAGCCAGACTCGGATTGCAGCAAGACCGCAGGAGGCGCCGCGATGAAAATGACCATCCCTTTGGGCCTGACGCTGCTCGCCGTGACCAGCGCCGCCTCAGCATGGCAGCCCGTGGTCTATCCGGTCCGCAGCCAGAGCGCGTGGCAGCAAAGCGCCGATGCTGCCGCCTGCTACGGCGTGGCGAGCCAGCAGACCAAGGTCAACATCACCCAGCAGGCCCAGTCGCCGATGCCGCCGAAGTTCGCATCGGGCGTAACGCTGATTGGCGGAGCACAGGTTTCGCAGCCGCCGCTGCCCGCAAGCGGCGCAGCGTCAGCCAGCGCGACGATGACGGGGGCGGCTCCGGCGGGCGCGATGCCGACCAGTGCCGCTGCAGCAGCGGCCATGGCACAGGCCAGCGAACCGATGCCGAAGACCGACAAGAACGGCATACCCGAGTTGGGCGGCGCCAGCGAACCGCAAACCGCGGCCGAAGTGAAGCCACCGCCCATGCCGCCACCCGAACCGCCGATGACGCGCTACTGGCGCGCCTACGGCGTCTGCATGCAAGGCCGCGGCTACGCGGTGCAGTGACGGGAGGGCGCGCTCAGCCCGCGCATCCGGTCATTCGCCGCTGGTCCACTCCACGTTCGCGCCAACCGAACGCAGGTTCTCCACGAAGTGCGGATGCGCACGGCGAATCGGCAGTGCATTCATGATTTCAGAACGCCCTTCGATACTCGCTGCAACCATCAGAAGCGCGATCGCCACGCGGATGATGTAGGGGCTTTCGACCCGTGCCGGACTCAACGGCAAGCCGCCGAACGTGATCAGCCGGTGCGGGTCGGACAAGAACACGTGCGCGCCGAACTTGGAAAGCTCGACCGACCAACCCATCGCGCCGTCATACACCTTGTTCCAGAACATCGCGCTGCCTTCCGCCTTCACGCCGAGGGCGATGAAGATGGGCAGCAGGTCCACCGGCAGATACGGCCATGGCGCCGCTTCCACCTTGGTGAGGATGTTCTGCGTGAACGGCCGGCGCACGCGCAACGGACCGTCACGCAACGCGCGCGACCAGCCGTCGCGATGCACCACCTCCACACCGAATTTCGCGAAGGTCCGATCGATCAGCGGAAACTGTTCGGGGGCGGTATTGCGCACCACGATGTCGCCGCCCGTGATCGCACCCAACGCGAGGAAGGTGGCGATTTCGTGGAAATCCTCACTAAAGCGAAATTCGCCGCCACCGAGTTTGTGACCGCCCGACACGCTCAGACGCGACGTGCCGATACCCTCGATCGCGACGCCCAGCATGGCGAGGAAACGGCAAAACTCCTGCACGTGCGGCTCGGATGCCGCGTTGACGAGCGTGGACGTGCCGTTGGCCGACGCCGCACACAACACGAAGTTCTCGGTGGTCGTCACCGACGCATAGTCCAGCCAGTGGTGATTCGCGTTCATCTGCGTTTCCGCGCGCACAATCAGCGAGTCGGCGGTGCGTGCCACGCGCGCGCCGAAGCGCTCGAACACCTCGACGTGCGGATCGATCTCGCGCACGCCGAGCGTGCAACCCTTCACGTCGTTCTCCAGACGCGCCACGCCGAAACGCGCCAGCAGCGGCGGCACGAGCATGATCGACGAGCGCATCTCCTCCGGCAACTTGTGCGTCACGGGATCGAAGGTGGTGGCGTGATGGTGCAGATCGAGAACGCCGGTGCTGAAATCCATCGACACTTCGCTGCCGAGCATGCGGAAGATTTCGAGGATCTTTTTGACGTCGGTGATCTCAGGCACGCCGATCAGACGCAACGGCTGACTGGTCAGCAGCGTGGCGCAGAGAATCGGCAGGACAGCGTTTTTGTTGGCAGATGGTTCGATCTCCCCGCGTAGCGGGAGACCGCCATGTACGATCAGGTTCGACATGTTCGGGAAAGGCAGATAGAGGGGGACGTAAGGCCGATATCATGCCACCGCGCGAGGCGCGCAGACGATCGGTTCAAGCTGATTTTTGCGGGGGGGTGGTGGGAGCAGCGCCCTTGCGGCGTGTTCATTTGTCTCTGGCGCCATCGGCCAGAGATGAGACCCGGCTCGCCAGGTAATCCGGTTCTTGCAGCACTGAAACCATCGTTGCATCCACCTTGATTAAGCCACGCATTGCATCGACCGCTATGCGAGCGATGCTCCGCTATCCGAATTAATTTTCAATGGCCAAATAGCAGAGACTTATGCTGAATGCCCCACCCAGCATGCCTTCGATGCACAATGGATTTTAGATTTTACATTCGATATTTTTCGACAAATAATCACAAAAGTCGACAAACAATTTTTTAACGCGTGATAATTTCACGGACATAAAGATATGCAGTTTGGGGAAGGTGGATAAATGGTTCGACAACATACGTCGACGGTTTATCTGAAAGAATTGTAAACCTGAAGATCGAGCGCTCTCGTGAATAGGGGCGCCATGATCTGCGCGGAAGGAGCAGGTATACGATGGACCACCCAGTCTGCACCCGTGACGGGCCGATCAATCCAGCCAAGCACTGGCGATCGCGCTAAAGCACTGTCGCCCCCATTTGTCGCCTATATGAGCAGCGCCTTCGCCAATCTCTGGCGAAGCGTTGAACCTATGTCGCGCAGCCTCTGCACGGCACATAGGCCGCATGGCGTGAAGCCACGCCTGAACCGGCAGAAAATCATTCCGTTGACGGACGCAAAAATGAGAATCGCCATACTGACCGCCCTTGCAGCCGAGGCGGAATTTCTGAAACTTCATCTGGAGGCAGGTCACCACGAGTGCCACCTGATCCAGTCTGAGCATGAGCTGTACTCGACGGCGCTGAAGTGCCCATTCGACCTCCTCATACTTGGCCGCAAGACCGAGGACATGAATCTGGTCGCGATGCTCACACGAATTCGCATCAATCTGCCGACCGGCTTGCCGGTGCTGGTCTGCTCCGACCAGGAAGTTGCGCCCGATCTGCTTTATCTCTCGACTTCGGGGGCGGCCGACGTGCTAGGTCTGCCGACCACGCCTGAGGGGTTGATTGCCCAGGTTGCCGCGATCCTGGGCCGCACGCAGCCGCTTGCGAGAAGCGGCCCCGAGGAGAGCTTCGGTGAGTACCGTTTCGATCAGTCCGGCCAGGGGGTTTTTCTCGCCGGGAATTTTATTGGCTTGACGAGAAAACAGTATGACTTTTCCTTGCTGCTGTTCAGGAACATGTCGCGGCCGGTTTCCATTTCGCATATCCGGCAAGTGGTATGGAATCAGAAAGCCGCACTCGTATCGCGGACCATCGATAGCCACGCCTCCATGATCCGCTCGAAGCTCAATCTTCGGCCGGACAATGGTTACATCCTGAGCAGCGTCTATCGCTATGGCTACATCCTGGAGCAGGTCGGCGAGCTGGTATAGCGTCAAGCGCGCGGCGCGCTCAGCCTCTCAAGCGCGCTTCGATTTGCCCCATCAGCCGCTCGGTCCGGCGGCGCAACAAAGCATTCGAAGCCACCAGCGCGGTTGAGTACGTCATCACCTCGTACACCTTGCTGCGCTGGATCTTCGAGACCTTGGCCGGGTCAAGCCATGCCTCGTTATGCACCAGCAGCACCAAAGTCTCGAGACCAATGAGCACCGGCCACAAACAGGCGAGCCGCAAGCGAACCGAGAAGCGAGGAATCGCCAGCGTGTATTCGACTGCTGCGCGGAAATGGTCCAGGCTCAGCCGCACCAGCTCGAACAGCAGCGGTTGCGCACGCAACGAATTCCCCGGTACCAGCAGGTCTTGCGCCGTCAGATCAAAGCGCTCCAGCAGCGCCACGGGAAGGTAGCAGCGGCCGATCCGCAAATCCTTGCTGCAGTCGCGCAGAACGTTGGTCATCTGTAGCGCTTTGCCGAAACGAACCCCGCGAGCAAGCATGGTTTCGGGGGCGTCTTTGAGCGTCCCCGGCATGTGCGCGTATGTCATCCGCGTCCAGAACTCGCCCACACAGCCCGCCACCAGATAGGTATAGCGGTCGAGTTCAGCCAGATTCTGAAGCGCCACGATCCGACCGGAACGCTCGTCCGGAAACGTACGGAGATCGAACTCCATGCCTTCCGTCAGTGTCGAGACAATGTCGCGGACCGCCTCATGGTCCGCGTCGCTCAGTTGGGCGAGGATCGCCAGCGCCGGTCCGAGCGACTCGAGCAGTACCTTCTCGTCCGACTGCATCTGCTGGCCCGCAACCTCGCCGGACATCCGCTGCAGGAACGCGCCTTCATAGGGCACGCCGTTGACCTGCGCGCGCAGCGACAGTAGCAACTCCAGGCGTTGCTCCGGGGGAATCAGCGAGGTGTCCGCGATCGTATCGGCTGCACGCGCGAGCAGATACGCGAGGCCGATGGGGTCGCGCATGCCGGCGGGCAGGATACGCAGGGTGAGGTAGAACGAACGTGAGACGCCTTTCAGCAGCGGACCCAGAAGGTAGGTCCGAGTAGGATTGAGCATGGATCGATGAGGTCGGTTTGGGACAATTTTGGCGCTGCCCGATTGTATCCTGCCAACCCCGCTCGTCCTGCTGCGGCCCGGCATTCGCCGCAAAGGCCCAACGGGCCTCGCGGCGCACGCCGGTCTTTCAATCCAGCGGTTTGCCCATCTTGGCGGCGGCCTTTTCCATATGCCCGCCGAAATCGTGCCGCATCGCCGACAGCACGCGGTTGGCGAAATCCCCGTCGCCACGCGAACTGAAGCGTGCGAAGAGCGCCGCGCTCAAGACTGGGGCGGGCACCCCTTCGTCGATGGCCGCCTCGACCGTCCAACGCCCCTCGCCCGAGTCCGATACGCGTCCTGTGTACTGTTGGAGGCCCGCATCGCCGACCAGCGACGCAGCGGTCAGGTCGAGCAGCCACGAACCGATCACGCTGCCGCGGCGCCAGACCTCGGCGATCTCAGGCAAATCAAGGTCGTACTGGTAGTACTCAGGGCCGTGCATCGGCGAGGTTTCGGCATCGATTTCGCGGGTCTTTTTGCCTGCGTTGGCATTGTGGAGGATATTCATGCCCTCGGCGTAAGCCGCCATGATTCCGTACTCGATGCCGTTGTGAACCATCTTGACGAAGTGACCAGCACCTTGCGGACCGCAATGCAGGTAGCCGTGATCGGCGGTGCCCGCGTCCGCGCCTCGCCCCGGCGTCGGCACAGCCGCCCCCGGTCCCGGCGCCAGCGTCGAAAAGATCGGTCCGAGCCGCTCGACCACCGCCGCCTCGCCGCCGATCATCAGGCAGTAACCGCGCTCGCGGCCGAACACGCCACCGCTCGTTCCGACGTCCACGTAGTGCAGTTGCTTGCCGGCCAGTTCCTTGCCGCGGCGGATGTCGTCGCGATAGAACGAGTTACCGCCGTCGATCACGATGTCGCCCGGTTCGAGCAGGGGTGTCAGTTGCGCGAGCGTCGCATCGACTACGGCCGCCGGCACCATCAACCACACTGCCCGTGGCTTGGCCAGTTGCTTGACCAGATCGTCGGGCGAAGCGGCGCCCGCGACACCGCTCTGCTTGAGCTTCTCGACCGCCGCCGGCTGGACGTCGTAGACCACGCAGGTCTGACCACCGGCGGTCAAGCGCCGTACCATGTCGGCGCCCATGCGCCCCAATCCAATCATGCCTAGCTGCATCATTCACTCCTTAAGTGCGATACCGCGAGCGATGGCGGGGGCGCAGGTGACTCGCTAGCGCCCGTGAGTCAGTTCAGACTAAGTACGTTGCGGCCACATCGTGCGGCCGAAGAAGGTCAACGTGCGGTCCCAGGCCAGTTGCGACCAGACCGGATCGAACTGGGTGCCTTCGATACGGCCGGGTCCGACTGCCGTTTCGTTAGCGAAGGCGTGATGCGCAAGGTAATGATGCGATTCGAGCTCGACTTTCGCGTCGCGCAGCTTGGCTTCGACTGCCTCGACGGCGGCAGGGGGAAAGAAGACGTCTTGCTTGGCCCAGTGGGCGAGCACCGGAACCTTGATCTTGTCTGCCTGAATGTACTCCAGCGGCGGGCAGCCGTACCACACGACGCCGGCCGACAGTTCGGGAATCTGGCCGAGCGCCAGCAGCGTCAGCGCACCGCCCATGCAGTAGCCGGTCACGGCGACACGGTCCGTCTGTTGCTTCAGGTACTGCACGGCGCCGCGAATATCCTGAGCGGTAGCGTCGCCAAAATCGAGCCCGCTCATCAGATGATGCGCTTCTTCCTGCTCGACCGTCATTTTGCCGCGGTAGAGATCGGGCACAAGCGCGAGATAGCCGGACTGGGCGAGCCGGTCGGCGACGCCGCGAATCTGGTCATTCAAACCCCACCACTCCTGAATCACGACAATGGCGGGTGCGCCCACGGGGTTCTGCGGCTTGGCGAGATAGCCTTCAACGTCCTTTCCATCGGGGCGCTTGAAGCTAATCATGGATCCTTGTTGCTGTTTCATGAGACGGTCCTCGTTTGGGCGAAACGGATAGCATAGCGGTTGTTATCGGCCGGTGCTGGCGGGCCGCGCAGACCATTCGGATCGCAGAAAGAGCGGAGCCGCTAGACAAGCGGCAACCAGATCTCCGTGCGCAGCAGGTCCGGCGGGGTCGCCTCCGCTCTGCTCAGGTTGAGCTCGAGCGGCGGCTCATCGCGAAGCCGCTCGCCGGATGCCGGAAGCCAGTCGCGATAGATCGACTTCCACGTGAGATGCAGCGTGGTGTAGGGGCCAACGTGCGTAAAGACGGCATAGCGGCCACTCGCAACCGCTTGCCACGCCAGCGAACCCGAAAGCTTCACACCGGCAGGCTGCTCGACGTTTCCGCTGCACGTCGCCAGCGAATAGCCGAATACGAGACCGGCAATAAAACGGCAGTGCGGGTCGTCGGGGCCGCGGGGATCGTCGGGCACCAGCGACAGATAGCTCTTGATGTGCTCGCGAAGCCCGGCTCGATCGGCTTCCTGCAGCACTTCGCCATACGCTTGCTGCGCGGCGCGCATCATTGTGTTGTCCACCATGCCGCGCGCCGTGGCGGTCAGCGCGACGATGCCCGCAGGCAAATGGGTCAGACGGGTGACTTGCATGTTGATCGCTCCATTAGCGTTTTTTCGTAAACCCGCTCCCCTGCCGGGGTTCAGCAGATCTTCAAAAGCAGGCGCACCACCTTGGCGCACTGCCGTGGGGGTCGTTCCAAAGTCCCGTCGCATGGCTTTTGCCAGTGCCTGGGCGGACTCGTAGCCGACTGCCGCGGCAATCTCAGCAACGGGCTCGTCTCCGCTCACCAACAGCGCAAACGCGCGTCGCAAGCGCAACCAGGTGACGTAGTCCGCCACGCTGCAATCCATGTAGGCACGAAATACACGGTGGAAGTGGTGCCGCGACATGGCAGCCCGATCCGCAAGGATCTCGGCAGTCAGGGGGCCGTCCAGATGCGTCTCGGCGTAGGCGAGCGCACGAGCGATCAGCTCGCTGTGACGGTCGGGGGTTGAGCGTGGATTGGTTGATGACATGCCGGCAATTCTAGGGGGCGGTGACCAACGCCCGCGTGTCCGGAAGTGCTCGATTGCGGGGACTGCTGCGGAGACGGCTTCGTGGATGCCGAGCGTCACGGCTTCAGGGCAGCGTGCGTCCGCTAATCCGCCCGGCTACTGACTTTTGTCTATCACAGCACGCACCGGTGCATTCGCCTCGAACTTGGCGCGATGCGTCGAGAAGAACGTACGGACGTTGCGAATGTTGGACGAAGCTTTGAACAACCGCCGTGCGAGTTCGTCGTATTCGGGCATGTCCTTCACATCGGCGACGACCACGAAGTCCGGTCCGGGCGAGACCCGATAGCACTGCGTTACCGCAGGTTCAGCGCAGATATAGGCTTCGAAGGCCGCGAAATCCTCGGTCGTCTGACGGTCGAGACTGACCTCGATGATCGCAATCAGCGTGGGGCCGATTTTGGCCTGATCGATGATCGCGATCTGCCGCTGGATCACCCCCACGTCCTTGAGACGGCGCACCCGCCGCAGACACGTAGGCGGCGACGCATGCACTTGCGCCGCCAGTTCGAGATTCGACACCGACGCGTCCGCTTGCAGGACGCCGAGAATTCTCAGGTCGAGATCATCCAGATAAATACCGCTCACCGTCTCTCCATATCAGCCTAGTGTGAAATTAAATTTCACCATGTTCCGTGGATGGCGTCAAATTTCATTTTCTTTATAATTTTGCAATTTAATTTCTTACGGCCACCCCTAACATCGCACCACTGATTCCTGCCACGAACACCTACGGAGAGACGTTATGTGTGGAATTGTCGGTGCGGTCGCACAGCGCAACATCCTGCCGAACCTGGTCGACGGCTTAAAACGCCTCGAATATCGCGGCTATGACTCATGCGGCGTCGCGCTTTATCACGATCGCCAGTTGCTGCGCTCGCGCAGCGTCGAGCGTGTGGCGAACCTGCAGGACGAGATCGCCCGGCGCGGTCTGTCCGGCTACACCGGCATCGCTCACACCCGTTGGGCCACGCACGGCAGACCCATTACTGACAATGCACACCCGCACTTCTCGCCGAATGCAGAAACGCCGCGCATTGCACTCTCGCACAACGGCATCATCGAAAATCACGAGGAGCTGCGCGCAACGCTCAAGCAACGCGGCTACGCCTTTGCGAGCCAGACCGACAGCGAGGTCATCGCCCACCTGATCGACCATTTGTACAACGGCGATCTGTTCGAGGCGGTTCGAGAAGCGGTCGTCCAGTTGCGCGGCAGCTACGCGATCGCCGTGCTGTGCCGCGATGAACCGCATCGCCTGGTCGGCGCTCGGGACGGCATGCCGCTCGTGGTCGGAGTGGGTGACGGAGAGAACTTCCTGGCCTCGGATGCCATTGCCCTCGCTACCGTCACCGATCAAATCGCTTACCTGGAAAACGGCGATGTAGTCGATCTTCAACTGCATCGTTACTGGATTGTTGATGCGGCCGGTCAGCGTGTGGAACGTCGCGTGCACACCGTGGCTGCGCACAGTGGAGCCGCCGATCTCGGCCTCTATCGCTATTACATGCAGAAGGAAATCTTCGAGCAGCCGCGTGCGGTCGCGGACACGCTGCAGGATGTCACGTCGATCATGCCTGAACTGTTCGGCGACAATGCGTGGCGTGTGCTGAACACCGTCGATTCAGTGCTGTTGCTAGCGTGTGGCGGCAGCTATCACGCGGCGCTCACCGCCAAGTACTGGATCGAAGGTCTCGCTGGGTTACCCGTGAGCGTCGAGATTGCTAGCGAGTATCGGTATCGCGATAGTGTGCCCAATCCGAATACGCTCGTGGTTGCGGTTTCACAAAGCGGGGAAACGGCGGACGTGCTCGGCGCCGTGCATGTCGCGCAGCAGTCGGGCATGCATCACACGCTTGCCATCTGCAACGTGCCAACCAGTGCGCTTGCCCGTGAATGCGCCTTGACGTTCTTCACGCGCGCCGGTATTGAAATCGGCGTGGCGTCGACGAAGGCTTTCACCACGCAGCTCGTCGCACTGTTTCTCCTCGCGCTCACGCTTGCTCAATGCCGGAAACGTCTTTCCGAGCAGGAGGAGCAGCAACATCTGCGTGCGCTGCGACACCTGCCGGATGCCATGGCGAAGGTACTCGCGATGGAGCCGCAGATTATGGCTTGGGCCGAGCAGTTGACCCGGCGGCAAGACATCCTGTTCCTGGGGCGTGGCATGCATTACCCGGTTGCAATGGAAGGCGCGCTGAAAATGAAGGAGATCTCTTATATTCACGCGGAAGCTTATGCGGCCGGGGAATTGAAGCACGGTCCGCTGGCGCTTGTCAGCGATCAGATGCCCGTTGTGGCAGTGGCGCCTAACGACCGTCTGCTCGAGAAGCTCAAGTCGAATATGCATGAGGTCAGCGCACGCGGCGGCAAGCTCTATGTGTTCGCCGATATGGACTGTGGCATTGCGGTTAGTTCGGATATCGAAGTCATTCGTCTCACTGAGTACTACGGCTTGCTCTCGCCGATTCTGCATACCATCCCGATGCAGTTGCTGGCTTTTCATGCTGCGCTGGCAAGAGGGACGGATATCGATAAGCCGCGCAATCTTGCTAAGTCGGTGACGGTTGAGTAGGGGGAGTGCCGCCGTTATCGCGGTCTTTGAGAAAAAGAAGCGTGTATGCGTTCATCATGCGGCACTCCGCAGCCCCCCCGCCTTCACAAG
Organism: Paraburkholderia phenazinium; assembly: GCF_900100735.1. Lineage (GTDB taxonomy): Bacteria > Pseudomonadota > Gammaproteobacteria > Burkholderiales > Burkholderiaceae > Paraburkholderia > Paraburkholderia phenazinia. The sequence goes on from NZ_FNCJ01000018.1 coordinate 69,653, forward strand.
GACTTCGCTCGTGAGTCAGTACCGTGCGACAAACATGTCGAGCGGAACCAGCACCACGGTGCCTAATTGAGGTCAAAGTCGGCCGGAACCGGAGCTTCCTTGGCGTAGCGAAAAACGTTCAGATCATCGTGCTGGATAGCAGGCTCCTTTCCGGATACCAGATCCGCGAGAAGCTGTGCCGAGCCACATGACATGGTCCAGCCGAGCGTGCCATGACCTGTGTTGAGATAAAGATTGGGCACCGCAGTGATGCCAACAATCGGCGTGCCATCAGGGGTCATGGGCCGCAGTCCGGTCCAGAAAGTGGCATTCGATGTGTCGCCACCACCAGGGAACAGGTCGTTCACACACATTTCCAACGTCTCGCGGCGAGCCTCGCGCAGACGCTTGTCAAAGCCGACGATTTCGGCCATTCCACCGACACGAATGCGCTTATCGAACCTTGTAATCGCTATTTTGTAAGTTTCATCAAGGACGGTCGAAACCGGCGCACGTGCCTCGTCGATGATAGGCGCGGTGATTGAGTAACCTTTGAGCGGATAGACAGGAATCTTGACGATTCCGGAAAGAAAGTTCGTCGAATATGACCCAAACGCCACCACGAACGCATCGGCATGAATGAGTTTGGCACCATGCCGCACACCAGTAACCTTGCCGCCCTCGACAACGAGACCATCGACCTGAGTGTTGTAGCGGAACGTGACGCCAGCTTGCTCAGCCAAAGCCGCAAGCCGAGTGGTGAATAATTGACAATCGCCGGTCTCGTCGCCGGGCAAGCGTAATCCACCCGTCAACTTATGTGCAGTAGCAGCGAGAGCGGGCTCGATCCGGGAGAGCTCTGCTCCGGTCAGTAACTCGTATGGAACATGGGCCTCTTCAAGTACGGCGATATCCTTGGCCGCACCATCGAATTGCTGCTGCGTGCGAAAGACTTGCAGAGTGCCGCCCGTACGCCCCTCATATTCGATACCTGTCTCGGCTCGCAGAGCCTTCAGGCAATCGCGGCTGTATTCCGCAAGTCTGACCATGCGATTCTTGTTCACAGCGTAGCGTTCGGCAGTGCAGTTCTGCAGCATCTGCCACATCCATTGAAGCTGAAACTGCTTGTCTTCGTCGTCTGGCCTGATTGCGAGCGGCGCGTGCTTCTGAAACATCCACTTTACTGCCTTAAGTGGTACGCCAGGTGCTGCCCATGGTGCTGCGTAGCCAGGCGATATCTGCCCCGCGTTTGCGAAGCTCGTTTCAAGCGCAGGACCTGCTTCGCGGTCGATGACGGTCACCTCATGGCCGGCACGCGCGAGGTAGAACGCGCTCGTCACGCCGACGACACCGCTGCCCAATACGACGACTCGCATAAGTACAGACTCCGCAGCCAAGGTGAACACAAAACAGCTCGAAAATGCTTCAGAGACCCGCCAACCGAGGTTGATACATGGATACTATCTGCGATGTGGCAGTAATCTTTATTGTTTACTGGAACATTTTTGGTCGAATCAACTATCGCCCGGTTGTGCGAGCGTGCTCAGCGTTTCAGAATCGGTAGCGTGAAGTACGACCAACCGGTGTCAACCTACGCTGGGGCGAATATCACCGCGCCAACATCGGCGATGTTCGTGAAGCTTCGAAAAAACCGGTACGTCTGGCCTCCGACTGTCATCCGGTTGACACCCACCTGAGTCAACTCAAGTATCTCGTTGGCCTCGGTCGCCGTGATGGTCCCGAGACTTTTCAGATCCTCCTCCTCGGCCGCCGGGTCGCCCACGTAGACGGAAAAGACCTCCCTATCGCGGCGCATCATGACGACGGACTTTCCCACATCGAGCGAGCGTTCGAGGTATTTGCTTAGCGTCAGCAGCGACCCGCGCACCTCGTCCTGCGGACTGTTAGCGAAACTCGAATCGGTTGTCATCTTGCCCCCGTCATATATGACCGTCCTCAGAAGGAAATCCGCCCACAGGCGACTCCGCTTCCACTATAGGCGTCCTTCGGCGAATTCGGAACTGGCTGGTTGGGATTGAGCGATAAGTCGCCCATGGTACGCTGTGACCTGTGCGGCCTGAACAATGGAATGCGCCCTTATCCGAACAACTAAAAAAAACGGTGGCATCGACGATGTCCAGAATACCGAATGACGGCAACTACAGTGCGCCCCTGAAGACCTACAAAGGGCGCACCACAGGAACCGCGGCCTGTAACGTAAAGGGGGCGTTAAGCTTCGCTCGCGCGAGGCACAGCGGATTCTTTTACAGTCTCGCGAGGTTATTGCGCCTCAAAATGCCGGAGCAATTTACCTACGACGTCGACGTCTATGGCACCAACGGCGCCACGCTAGAAACGTTGAAGCGCGACAGTGCCCTGAGGAATGCCGTAGAGACGTTGCTCACGAGCGGCGCGACCAACGTTTCTCTTGGCGGCTCAAAGATTCGCGCGGAATTTCCGCGGCGCGGTTCCCCGGAGAACGCGGACCAGGTCAAGACGGCTCTCGTTCGTGTGGCACAAAGTCTTGAAATGCAGAGCGGCGGAGTAGTCAACGCCGAAGCCAGCATCGCCAAAGTCTCGCTGCCGTTCATGCTATTCGCCGCGGCTGGGTTTGCGGCGCTGATGGGTTCCGGGTTTTTGAACCGTGGCGCCAGTCTGATAAACATGTTCGACCTACTCCCGGCGGTTCTGGTGACCGCACTTGGACTACTGGCAATCGCCGGGTTAGCAGGTTCGTCCTTCCTGCGAAAACACGCACTGGCAGCGGCAGCACTACCGGTGGCGCTGACGCTGACATGTTTTGCCGTACCGCTGCTGGCCATGGCCGCGTGCTCAATGATCAATATATCGCTGGGGCGCGCACGTCTTCCCGACAGCATCGAACGCGTCACCGGGTATGTCGCACAGTTGCACACCAAAGGACACCCCTGCGTGCTGGAATTCATGCGGCCGTCCGCCCTGGATCTGTATGGAAGGGCGGTCAGGCAAGTCCCGATATCGTGCCTCGGCTACCACGGGCTCAGCGGCGGCGTCACCGCTCTCCACCTCTATGAATTGAGGACGAATCCGGGCTTTCTGGGCGCGCCGTTTGTCGACAGGGAAGAGCAATTGCCAGACGAGTCCGAAGGAGCAGACCCGAATTGAGCGCGAGCTAGTGCCCGAGTTAAGCGCTGCCCGCTCGCTTGCAATCAGGACGGAGACCGCCGGCTGATTGCAAGCACGACGCGAACAACTCAACCAGCGCTACCATCCCGCCATTCCCGCACATACCCCGGCGTTTCTATATCCGCCGCCGCTTCATCCACGATGGGCGCAAGCGGCGACAACGCCATCGGCAGCACGCCTGCCCATACCGCCAGGTCCATATCTTCCTCGTCGTCCTTCGGGCCACCCGTGCGAGTCTTGCAGGCCGCCTCGGCAAGCGAAATACGCAACATCGTCGTTGCCGCCAGTTCTTTAGCGTTGCCTGCCCGCACTTCCTGTGAGCGCCCCGGCGTGATGCCTTCCAGAAAGACATCCAGCGCGGCGGCTTTATGGTCATCGGACACCGCTTCGAAACTGCCGTAAATCACGGCTGAGCGATAGTTCATCGAGTGATTGAACGCCGAGCGCGCCAGCACCAGTCCATCGAGATGTGTGACCGTGACGCAAACCTGTGCGCCGCTTGCCGCCAGCTTTAGCATGCGGCTGCCGTTCGAACCGTGGATATACAGGTAGTCGCCTTCGCGCCAGCAAGCGGTGGGAATGCAGTGCACACCGTGCTCGTCAGAAAACGCGATGTGACACACGTAGGCTTCATCGAGTAGCGCGTGCAGGGTCACGCGGTCATACTGACCGCGATGAGCAACGCGGCGCACGCGAGTGCGCAGCGAGGGAGGGACGTTCGTTTCGGCAGGGGTCATGTTGAGCGCCTTGTTGTTTTTTTAGGAAAGGCGCCTACGATAAATAAAATCGAGGCTCCATGTGTAGACCCACGGAGCGTCACGTTTTTAGAGCCAGCGACTACACTGGCATGCTGCGGGCCAAGGTAATGGCGCGTTCCGGACATGCGGTCACGCACAACCCACAAGACCGGCACGCATCGGCATTCGGCGTGTACGCGACCTTCAAGCCATGCACACGCAGCTTTAATTTATTCAACATACCTAAACTATTGTAGTCTTCGGCGTCGATCTTGCGAATCTCAAACACGTTCTCGGGGCACACGTCCGCACAATCGCCCTTGCCTTCGCAACGCTTGAGGTTGACCACCGGCACAATCACGCCCGGCGCTTGCTTGCAGGCAGCGGCTGTCGAGGCTGTTTTCATGGCTTGTCATCCTGCGGTTTGTCGCGAAGAGGTGCGACGCCCTTCAGGAAATTCTCGCGTTCTTCCGGCGTCATGCGCTCCCAACGGCGCCAATGCCGGGGCCCGCCTCCGTGCCAACCGCCACGGCCGCGAAAGCCGCCAAACAGGATCCGGCTGAGCACCAGCAAGCCAATCGCGTGCAGATAATCAATCGAGCGGCCACCAACGAATACCGCCGGAATCACCCAGTTCCATAGTGCCATCACGATCCATCCAAGCAGCGCAATTGCGACCGGGACCAGAAGCGCTTTGCCGAAGCATCTCATTCTGAATTTCATCGAAACTCCTTTAAATATCCAGTTCGTCATATACGGTCTGCAGGCTGGCGCGCAGGTGCAGCACCGCATAACGCTTGCGTGCCAGCAGCGTGTTCACGCTCACCCCGCTCTCCGCGGCCAGTTCCTTAAAGCTGCGTCCTTCCAGTTCGTGCGCAATGAAAACCTCGCGCTGGTTGGCCGGCAATTCGTCGAGTGCGGCTTGCAGGGCATCAAGCAGCACTGATCTCGCGTAGACCGCTTCCGGCCCGGCATCGTATGAAGGCAAGGCGAGATCCAGCCGGTACTCGCCGGGGTCGTCGTCGGATTCGACGGCGTCCTCAGCGAGCGGCAGTTCACGTTTCTTGCGAAACACATCGATGATGCGATTACGCGCCACCCGGAACAGCCAGGCGCTGACCTGTTCGATCGGCGCAGGGAGCCGGTAGGCCTGCACGAATTCGTGAAGGACATCCTGCAAGATGTCCTCCGCTTCACTCGGATCGCGCACGCGGCGCCGGATGAAATGCCCAAGCTTGCTACGCTCACGCAAGATGGTTGCAGTGAGGTCGCTGTCTCGTTCGAGCATCGGGTCCGGGGTCGGTGGCGGTTCCATACATCGGTAGACGATTCAGGAGCGGGGATATTGTGTCCGGCTCGAAATATCGAGCGGGCCGCTCTTTCAGGCCGCCGGCGGGGTGTGCGGAGTGTTGCGTACGGCCAGCAAGGCCTCGCGATCTTCCTGGAGCAAGGCAAACAGACGCACGTCGTGAAATGCGTCCTTCCAGTAGCCCCATTGCCGCATGACGCCTTCTTCGACGAACCCGAGACTCTTTAGCAGGCCAACCGACGCATCGTTATCGAGGTTCGTCGTCGCCTGGATGCGATTCATCCGCAGGTGGTCGTAAGCGTAGGTGAGCGCGGCATCGAGCGCTTCGCGCATCAGGCCCTGGCGCCAGCATCGGCGTTCCAGTTCGAAGCCAAGACTGGCCGACCTGAAAGCAAAATTGAGCCTGAGCCCGCAGGTGCCGATCACGCGCGCGTCGGCTTTAGCAACGATTGCCCAGCGAATCCCCGTTCTTTCTGCAGTGTCGTGCAGGAGCGTGGTCACTACCTGCTCCGCCTGTTCGATACGCGTCAGCGGCGCCAGGTCGTAGAAACGCATCACCTCCGGATCAGACCAGATTTCGAATATTCGCTGCGTGTCGGCAACGTCGAGCGGGCGTAACTGCAGGCGGCCTGTCGCCGGGAGGTCGAGTGGGGGGAAGGGTTCGGTCATCGGGTCGTCGGACTGGGTGGGGTTGAGAGCACACTCGACCGGCAGTCTGCGGGCGCCCTTCGCCAACGATAACAAAAAAGGCGCCTGAAGCGCCCTAGTCGTAGCGAACTTGCGAGCCATGTTCGCCTTTGTGCTGGCCCGACGAAGCGCGCGAGCTTGCCGCCCTGCTCCCCCACCGCGTCTTCGATACCACGTTACCGCGTCGGCGGCTGCGGGTTATTCGCCGGGTTGGTATCGAACTTGACGACGCTCTCGATTCCCGTGTCCCCGACCAGCGCCAGGAGTTCCGCGTGCAGCGGGTCGGCAAGCGCCTTGCTGTAAACCTCTTCGCCATCAACCCGAAGCGTGAACGAGCGCAGATAGCGCGCCTTCTTCTCCGGCTTCTCGATCGTATCTTTGGTCCACTGATACAGCGGATAGTCGCCGGGGACGAGCCGCTCGGCCTCGCTCACATAGTCGGCGAACGCGTCGAACTGGCACTTCAACGACGCGTTGTGCCTGCGCAGCAGATCCCCCAGCGGCTCATACGAAGTACCCGCGGGATCGCCGCGCAAGCGTTCTGCGAGCTCCGCTGAAACAGCGATCCTGAGTTGATATTGCCAGGTATCCGCCATTTCAGACATCGCCCTTGGCAAAATTCAACTCAACCCCGTTGCCTGCCGGGTCCGAAAAGAACAACTGTTCTTGCCCGGTCACCGGGACATAGTCGTGTGTATAGCGAACCTCGAACTTACGCAAACGTTCTTCAAACGCGGCAAGGTTGCTGCACGAGAGCGCCACGTGATCGAAGGTGTTGACCACATGTGCGGGACGCGTTTCGTCCGGCCGCGCTTCGCTTAAGTGCAGTACGGCTTGTTCGCCGATATAAAGCCAGTAGCCAAAGCTCTGAAACGGCGGTCGATAGCCGGATTGCATTCCGACCACCTCGACATAGAAATCGCGCAACGTATCGAGCATGGCGCGGCTAGCGCGAAGGTTGTAATGACTGAAGCCAAGTAGCGACATGGAATCTCCTGACGGACTGCGATGCACTCGAAGTGTAAACCGAAGGTGCAAACATCGCTTCAGACGAAGCTCGTCGCATTGGCGGCTATGCAGAGAGTAGGGAGTGGGAAGGGATATTACGACAACCGCGAACTATGCGGTATGCGGAGGGATGCGACGATTGACTTGCGATACAGCGTGCTTGATAACCACCTTGCTAAACCAACACCAGACCAACCACTCGCGCGACTGGTCCGGCCACAACTCGAACTCAGGCCTGCGGTGCGGCGTTGTCCGTATCCGACGCTTGCTCGCTGCTTTCGTCTTCTTTCTTCTCGACGAGCGATTCCAGCGCGCCAGCGCCCTTGAAGCCGGCGACTGCGGCGATGCCCTTCGTCAACAGCCCAGCATCCGGATCGACCTTCTCAGTTGCTTCCACTGCTGCAACTGCGCCTGCGATCTCACCTACCGTATCCAGAATTCCCATAACAATCACCGTATATGTTGAACGTCGAAATGAAGTACTTCGCAACCATTAAGGAGGAGTGCCGTAGCAAGCTCCAGCGGCGTGTTGAGCCGGCGATAAGCCTTCACGTGCCAGTCTCGTCGTTAAGCAGCTACCGGGTAGCGTGCCGCGAACGAACCATGACGCGCGCTGATGGCAGGTCGCCGCTCGCCATCCCCGACGACAATAGCATCTCAGAATTGGTGAAGCTGTAAAACATTGTCAAATTCCGACGTTTTAGCCGGTGACCCCTAGACTCTCGCAGACCGTTAAGCCTTCGGGACCCGCCCCATCAGATAGAACTCATCGTTTGGCCGCATCGAGATTACATTTGCCATTCGATTCGACAAGCCAAAGAACGCGGCGATGGGCGTGGCGGTTGTCATGAATGTCTCCGTTCTCGATTAGTCTGCACAATCGATTGTAGCGAGTCGGATTGCGGACGACGGCAAGCGCCGCTAGTCGAGTTCGGTCGCAAACAGCGCGTTCAGCAGATTCGATGCGGGCCGCTCGGCGAGGCGTGTGAGCGACTCGATCATTTCGACCTGGCAATCCTGCAGCGGAATCATTCTGATGCGGCGCGACTCGTTGAACTCGGCGTAGGCGATCACCCCGACGCCCATGCCCTGCGCGATCGCTTCCTCGAGCGCCTCGCGGCCGTCCACATACATCACCGGTTCGACCTGCAACGACTGCCGCACCAGTTCGTTTTCGAGCAACTGCTGGGTGACCGACTGAGCCTCCCGAAAGATCATGGGCTGTTTGACGAGTTCTGCGTAAGTCAGCTTGCGCTTCTTCGCAATCGAACTCGTGGCCGGCACCATCGCCACCAGCGGATCGCGCCGCAACACGCGCGACTCAAGCCGGCTGTGGACCTGCGGCGCGGCGGTAATCGCAGCGTCCACCGTGCTCGACAGGACACGCTGCATGCACTCGGCCGCGTTCGCAATAGAGAGCGTTACGACGATGCCCGGATGCCGCTTGCGAAACGCCCCGATCAGTTTGACCGCGAGGTCGGGTGCGTCCGCCGCGAGCGAGAGTGTGCCGGATGCGAGGCCGCTCGCCGATTCGAGCAATTGCCGGGCATCGCGCTCGCAACTGAGCATCTGCCGCGTCACGCTGAAGAGACGCCGGCCCAGTTCGGTCGGCTCGACGCCACGCGGGCCGCGCTCGAAGAGCTTGACCCCAAAATCCTGCTCGAGCCGCCGCACGTGGTCCGAAATGGCAGGCTGCGTCAGCGACAACGCCTGCGCCGCCTTGGAAAACCCGCCGTGTTCGGCGACCGCATGAAACGCCCGCAATTGCGCGTATTGCATCTGCGCCCCACCTTGCTGATAAGTTTCACTGATACCCACATCGATTATATCGATTTTACCGATGCTCGCGGATTCTGTACTGTGGCAACCACTGAGACCTTCATTGGACATCCAGCATGGACACCGCAGTCGATCATTCCGCTACTTCGTGCGCTGCTCCCGCCAAAGGCGAGCCGTATCTGCTGACGCCGGGGCCGCTCACCACGGCGCTCTCGACCAAGGAAGCGATGCTGCGCGACTGGGGATCGTGGGACGGCGATTTCCGTGCGATGACCGCACAACTGCGCCGCAGCCTGCTGGAGATCGCGGGCGACACCGCCGGCGACTACGATTGTGTGCCGTTGCAAGGCAGCGGCAGCTACTGCGTCGAAGCCATGCTGGGCAGCCTGGTTCCGCGCGGTGGACACGCGCTGGTGCTGGCAAACGGCGCCTACGGTAAGCGCATTGCCACCACGCTCGGTTATCTGGGTCGCCGCCACACCGTGCTCGACAAGGGCGACTACCTGCCACCGCGCGGCAGCGAAGTCGAACGCATGCTCGACGCCGATCCGAGCATCACGCACGTGGTCGCGGTGCATTGCGAAACCAGCTCCGGGATTCTGAACCCGATCGAAGAAATCGCCGCCGCCACCGCAAAAAAGGGCCGCAAGCTGCTGATTGACTCGATGAGCGCCTTCGGCGCCGTCCCGCTAGACGTACGGCACCTGCAGTGCGAAGCGTTTGTGTCGTCGGCCAACAAATGCATCGAAGGCGTGCCGGGCTTTGGCTTTGTGATTGCGCGCAAGAGCGCCTTGCAGGAGGCCAAGGGCCGCAGCCATTCGCTGAGCCTCGACGTGTACGACCAATGGGACGTGATGAACCGCACCGGGCAGTGGCGCTTCACGCCGCCCACGCATACGGTGGCGGCCTTTATCGAAGCACTCCGGCTGCATGCGCTCGAAGGTGGCCAGCCTGGCCGGCTCGCACGCTACGCACACAACCGCGACGTGCTGGTCGCCGGCATGCACGAACTTGGCTTCGAACCGCTGCTCGACGCACACTGGCGCTCGCCGATCATCGTGACGTTTTTTGCGCCCGCGCATCCGGCGTTTCGTTTCGAGCAGTTTTACGAACTGATGAAACAACAGGGTTTCATCATTTACCCGGGCAAGCTGACGGTGGTGGACAGCTTCCGCGTGGGGTGCATCGGCCAGGTAGATGCGGATGTCATGCGGCGCGTGGTGGCGGCTTGCGCTCAGGCGCTGCGCACGATGGGCGTGGAACACGCCGCGCCGCCGAGCGCGGCGCTCGAAGAACGCAAGTTGCTCGCCGAGCCAGTTTGAAATCGACGCCAGCGTTTAAGGCACGACACACGAATCCCACGGCGGACGCGACTCGACAGGTGTTACGTCGCCGCCCAGACTCTTCTCAGGATGCGAAGTAAATGAAACACGTAAAAGCAGTGATTTTCGATTGGGCCGGCACGGTGGTCGACTACGGTTCGCTGGCGCCGATGGGCGCGTTTGTTGAGACGTTCGAACAGTTCGGCGTGTCGATCACCATCGACGAAGCGCGTGGGCCCATGGGCATGGCAAAGCGTCCGCATATCGCGGCGCTGATGGCGCTGCCGCGGGTAGCGCAGGCATGGGCCGACAAGTACGGCCGGGCCCCGAGCGAGCAGGATATCGATGCGGTATATGACGTCTTCGTACCCAAGAACATCAAGGTAGCAGCGAGCTATAGTCAGGTGATTCCGGGCGTTGCGGAAGTGGCGACAACGTTGCGCTCCGAGGATATCCGGATCGGCACGACGACCGGCTATACGCGCGAGATCATGGCCGAGATCACGCCGGGCGCGGCTGCGCAGGGCTTTGCACCGGACAGCCTCGTTTGCACCGGCGATACGCCCGAAGGTCGTCCTTCGCCGTACATGATCTACAAGACGTTGCCGCAACTGGGCGTGTGGCTCGCGAAGAATGCGATCAAGGTCGACGATACGGAAGTCGGCATTGAAGAAGGAATTAACGGCGGGACATGGGCGGTTGGTGTGGCGGTAAGCGGTAACGCGTTCGGGATGGCCGAGGCGGACGTGAAGGCGCTGCCCGCCGAGGAATTTGCGCAGCGGCGTGCGGCGGCAGCGCGGCGGTTGACCGCTGCCGGGGCGCATTATGTGGTCGATAGCGTCGCGGATTTGATGCCGGTGGTGTATGACATCGAAGGCCGCTTGGCACGTGGCGAGCGGCCTTAAGCTCGTGGGGAAATGAGTGGGGCGATACGCGGCGAGACCGGGATGCAGGTCTCGCCGCGACGAGTCTGGTTCAATGCGAATGCCGGGGCACCGCCGCCCCTCGGCATCCAACCAGAAAGTCCAGATCGCAGCCCTCATCCGCCTGTAGCACGTGATCCACATAGAGGCGCTGATAACCGCCGCCCGAAGGAACCACAGGTGGCGTGCGGGCCTCTAGACGCCGGGCCAGTTCCTCATCACTGATATCGACACGCAGCGTGCCCGCATCGCAATCAAGTTCGATCCAGTCGCCGTCCTGCACCGCTGCAAGTGGACCGCCGTCCGCAGCCTCCGGCGTCACGTGCAACACCACCGTGCCATAAGCGGTGCCACTCATCCGCGCATCCGAAATACGCACCATATCCGTCACGCCCTGGCGCAACAGCTTGGGCGGCAATCCCATGTTGCCCACTTCGGCCATGCCCGGATAACCCTTCGGTCCGCAATTCTTCAACACGAGAACGGAGTCCGCGTCGACATCCAAAGCCTCGTCGACGATACGCTCCTTGTAGTGCTCCAGGTTTTCGAAAACCACCGCGCGACCACGATGCTTGAGCAGCGCCGGCGTCGCGGCGGACGGCTTCAGAACCGCACCACGCGGCGCAAGGTTCCCACGCAACACGCGGATACCGCCATCAGCAACAAGTGGCTTGTCTAGCGGCCGAATCACTTCGTCATCCGTAATAGGCGCATCCTTTACGTTTTGCCAAAGCGTTTTGCCGTTGACAGTGATCGCATCCGGATAGGGCAACAGATCGGCTTCACCGAGCCGGCGCAACACAGCAGGCAGACCACCCGCGTAATAGAACTCTTCCATCAGGAACCGGCCGGACGGCATCAGATCCACGATGGTCGGCGTATTGCGGCCCGTATGCACCCAATCGTCGAGATCGAGATTCACACCAATGCGCCCTGCAATCGCCTTCAGATGAATCACCGCATTCGTCGAACCGCCGATAGCCGCATTCACCCGGATGGCGTTGAGGAACGCCTCGCGCGTCAGGATCCTGGAGAGCGTCAAGCCTTCGTGCGCCATCGCAACAATGCGGCTACCCGACATGTGTGCGAGCACATAGCGGCGTGAGTCGACAGCCGGAATCGCCGCGTTATGCGGCAGCGACGTGCCCAGCGCCTCTGCCATGCACGCCATGGTCGACGCCGTCCCCATCGTATTGCAGGTGCCCGCCGAGCGCGACATCCCAGCTTCCGCCGAGAGGAAGCGATGCAGATCGATCTCGCCGGCTTTCAGCGACTCGTGCAGTTGCCACACGGCCGTACCCGAGCCGATGTTCTTGCCGTCGAGCTTGCCGTTGAGCATCGGACCACCCGTCACGACGATCGCGGGCACATCGCAGCTCGCCGCGCCCATCAGGAGCGCGGGCGTGGTCTTGTCGCAACCGGTGAGCAGCACGACCGCATCAATAGGATTGCCGCGAATCGCTTCTTCGACATCCATCGCCGCCAGGTTGCGCGTGAGCATCGCGGTCGGACGCAGGTTCGATTCGCCGTTTGAGAACACCGGGAACTCAACCGGAAAGCCGCCCGCCTCGTAAACACCACGCTTGACGTGTTCGGCGATCTTGCGAAAGTGCGCATTGCAGGGCGTGAGTTCCGACCACGTATTGCAGATGCCGATGACCGGCCGGCCGTCGAACTCGTGATCCGGAATACCCTGATTCTTCATCCAGCTTCGATACATGAAGCCGTTCTTGTCTTGCGTGCCGAACCATTGGGCTGAACGCAGCTTCGATTTCTTGTCGGACATGCTGACTTCCTGAACGCAAACTCTTGAACAAAGGCGTCGACACCAGCTCATCCACCTATGCGTCGACGATCCACCGCGCATCGAGGCGAGAACGCGCCGGCCTGTGCCGTGCGCCGTGTCGCTTGGTGATCGCGGTCCATCTGAGAAAAGTGTACCGGCTGGCCCAATATCCTTCTAATGTTAATTTTTAACCACTACATATCGCTATTGTTATGCTGCGGCGCGGCGTTCATCAGACCCACTCGCCGCCGATTTCAGCAGCGAGCGTGTTCCAGCGTGTCTTAGTGGATGCGCTTGCTGCGACGGTATTGGTCGAACAGCACTGCGAGCAGCAAAATGCCGCCGCGAATCAGGTATTGGTAAAAGGTCGGCACGTTCAGCAGGCTCATTGCATCCTGCACGGAGCCCATGATCAGTACGCCCACCAGCACGCCGGAAATCGTCGCGACGCCACCGGTCAGCGACACGCCGCCGAGCACACACGCGGAGATCACGCCGAGTTCCAGACCGACCGAGGTTTTCGGGTCACCGAGGCTCATCCGCGAGGCGAGCATGACGCCGGCAAAACCGGTCACCAGTCCCTGCAGCACAAACACGGTGATCTTGATCCGGGTAACTGGCAAACCTGCGAGCAGGGCCGCTTCGCTGTTGCCGCCAACGGCCAGCACGTTCTTGCCGAATACGGTTTTCTTCAGCAGAAAGCCGAACAGAACGAAGCCGACGATATTGCTCCAGATCGGGTACGAAATGCCGAGAAACGCGCCGCCGCCCAGCTCGAAGAAACGTTCTTCGGAGATCATCACTGCGTCGCCGTTCGATGTGATGAACGCCAGACCACGCACCACTTCCATCATCGCGAGCGTGACGATCAACGAATTGATCTTGTAGCGCGCCACCAGCACGCCGTTTACGAGCCCGACCGCGCCGCCCGCCAGAATGCCGGCGAGCACACCGAACAGCACGCTATGCGTCGCGGTGATCAAGGTGGATGCAACCACACCCGCAAACGCGACGATCGAGGCCACCGACAGATCCACCTCGCCGAGCGCCAGCACGAACATCATCGTCACCGAGATCGAACCGATCAGCGTTACCGAGAGCAGCAGCCCCTGGATATTGCGTGCGCTGATGAAGTCCGGCACCGTGAACGACAGTGCGGCGAACAGGATGATGAACACCATCACGATGCCGGACTTGTTGATCAGATCCCAGGTTTGCGCGGCACGCGAGCGGGCGCTGACCGTTTCCTTCGGATTGGGCTGATTAGTGACGGGAGTATTAGTGGTTTGCATGTTGTGGCTCGTTACATTCGATTAGCTTGGCAGTGCAAGCTTGATCAGTTGATCGGGCGACGCTTCGGCTTTCGGCAGATTGCCGACGATCCGCCCTTCACGCATGACGATGACGCGGTCCGCGACGCCGATCACCTCTGCCAGGTCGCTCGATACGACAATGACGGTACGGCCTGCTTCGGCGAGTCCGTACAACAAGCTATAGATTTCACTGCGCGCGCCGACATCGATGCCGCGGGTCGGCTCGTCCATCAGAAAGACATCGATCTCCTCCGCGAGCCAGCGCGAGAGGATCACCTTCTGCTGGTTGCCGCCCGAGAGCGTGCCGATTGGCGTGTTGCCGTCACGGGTCTTGATGGCGAGCTTGGCAATGAAACTCGTGGTAGTGGCCGCTTCCTTACGGGCATCGAGGATATGCAGCGCGTTGTGATGGCGGCGGCAACTCATGTTCAGGTTGTCCGACACCGAGGCGATCGCGACAATGCCCTCCTGCTTGCGATCCTCGGGGCACAGGGCGACACCCGCGCGCACCGCATCGCGCGGCGAGCGGAATTTGCGCGCCTCGCCCTTCAATACGATCTCGCCCGCGACCGGCTTTACCGCGCCGTAGATCAGCTTCATCAGTTCGGAGCGTCCCGCGCCCACCAGGCCGAAGAAGCCGACAATCTCACCCTTGCGCGCATTGAACGAGGCAGGCTCCGCCAGGCCCGGCCCCAACAGCCCTTTCACGTCGAGCTGCACAGCGCCGATCTCGCGGGTCCGGTAGCCGTACACATCGCGAATCGAGCGCCCCACCATGCAGCTAATCAACCGGTCGCGCTCGAGCCCGTCGACTTCATCAAACGTCTCGATACGCCGGCCGTCGCGAAACACCGTCACGCGGTCACACAACTCGTAGACCTCATCCATCCGGTGCGTCACGTAGATAATCGCGCGGCCCTCGGCGCGCAACGTGCGGATGATCTTGAACAGTTGCTCAGTTTCACGCGACGAAAGCGAACTCGTCGGTTCATCGAAGGCGATCACGCGCGCATCGCGCATCAGCGCCTTGCCGATCTCGATCATCTGCCGCTGGCCGATCGAAAGATGCTTCACCTGCAAATTCGGATCGATCTTCTCGCCAAGCCGGTCAAGCTCGCTGATCGCGCGGTTCACCAACTGCTTCTCGTTGAGCACACCGAAGCGGTTCGGCATCGCTCCGAGCATCAGGTTCTCCGCGACCGTCAGTTCCGGCACCAGATGCAGTTCCTGATAGATGATCGCAACGCCCGCCTCGATGGCCGCTTTGGTCGTCGTGAACTGCTGCACCGCGCCGCCCAATGTCAGGCTGCCGCCGGCCGGTTGATTGACGCCCGAGAGCACTTTCAGAAGTGTCGATTTGCCCGCGCCGTTTTCGCCCATCAGGCCGTGGACTTCGCCCGTCCGGACGCCGAGCGACACGCCGTCCAACGCGAGCACGCCGGGAAAGCGCACGGTGATATCGTCAAGCAGAAGATAGGGATCGGCGAGGGCCGTGGCGGTGTCCATCATGGGTCAAGCCTCGTGGCAGAAACAGGAAGCCGGGCGTGGCCGATTGAGCGCGACGCCCGGGAAAGAACTGTCAGATACCCAGTTCCTTGCGCACGTCCTGCCAGTTCGCGCGGGTCATCAGCTTGCCGGTGGTCTGGGTGTCGGCGGGCGGCACTTTGCCCGACTTGATCCAGTCGACAAGGTTCTCCGCGCTGTCCTTGCCGTGGTTGGTCGAGCTCACTGCGATCGTGCCGTAGAAGCCCGTCGGCTCCTTCTTCTGGAACTCGGCGAACGCCTCGCCCGCACCGTTGATGCCGACGCCAATCACGTCCGCCGACGGAATGTGCAACTGCTCCGTCGCCCGCACGCCACCCAGCACGGTCTCCTCGTTGAGCGCGAAGATCACCCACTTCTTGATGTTCGGGTGCTGTGACAGCACGGGGGCCGAGGCATTGAAGCCGCCTTCGTCGTCGGTGGTCTTTTGCGGCGCGTCAAAGATGTTCTCTTGCTTGAAGCCGTTCGCCAGCAGCGTCTGCGCCGCACCGTCCGTGCGCAGCTTGGCGGTGGGCAACTCGTAGTTCGTGATGCGCAGCGCCCCCACTTCGTTCGGGTTCCAGCCGCGGCGCTTCATTTCGTCCGAGATCGCCTGGCCGACCTGATTGCCGATCTTGAATGCCGACATGCCGAGGTGCGGCACGCCGGCAAGGGGCTTGCCCGACGAGTCGACGAGCTGGTCGTCCACCGTCACGAACTTCATGCTGTAGCGCTTCGCGCGTGCCTGAATGGCGGGCCCGAGCCGCACATCCGGCGCGCAGATCACGAAGCCCTGGGCGCCTTGAGCGCCGAGGTTGTCGATTGCTTCCAGCACCTTTTCGCCGTCCGGCGTGCCGATGTTGACGACCGAGAAACCGTCTTTCTGGCCAAGCGCCGTCGCCGCCTTCTGTTCATTGATGAACCAGGCCTGTTCCGGCATTTTCACCAGAAAGCCGATCTTGACCGGCTCGTCGGCGTGGGCGGACAGGTGTGTCACAAACGGAACCGCCATCGCGGCGGCGGCGATGGCGGACAAGGTCAGGCGGCGAAGCTTACGGCTCATGGTTGTCTCCTAAGGTGATGGCTTCTTCAAACACGGGCTCGCTGGCCCGTTCATTCCTGCTGCGACGCTTCCATCAAGTGCACCGGTTCCAGGCTCCCGCCCGCCAGATAGCGGGACAGCGTTGCGGCGGGTCGCGTTGCGAGTGGTCGAAGCTTAAAGCACCGATTCGATATCTTTCCAATCCTATTTTTCGCCTTGGCAATATCAGATTCGGTATGACATGATTGGACATGCCAAGAATGGAGACACGACACGATGGCGCAGGCTTACTCGAACTGGTTCGTCCGGGCGCGGCTAAAAACGCGTCAGTTGCTGCTGCTCGCGGCCATGGAAGAAGAAGGCAACGTGCGCCGCGCCGCCGACTTGCTCGGCATGACGCAACCCGCCGCCTCGCGCTTGCTGAAGGAGCTGGAGGACGTATTGGAGGTGCGGCTTTTCGACCGCACGCCGCACGGCATGCGCGCCACGCTCTATGGCGAAGTGATGATCCGCCACGCGCGCATGGTGCTGTCGAACCTGAGCCAGGCCCACGATGAAATTTCGGCGCTGCGCTCGGGATTGGTCGGGCAGGTACAGATCGGCTCGATCGCCACGGCCGCGGCGACGATGGTTCCCATAGCGATTTCGCGGGTCAAGGAACGCCATCCACATCTGCAGATCTGGCTGCAGGTGGAAACATCAGACGTGATGTTGCCGCTCGTCGCGCAGGGCAAACTCGACATCATGATCGGCCGCGTGCTCGAGCGCCAAGGCCAGTTCACCGACGCCGTGCGTTACGAGCAACTGGCCGACGAGCCGCTGTGCATCGTCGCCCGCCCGGGCCACCCTATGGAAAGTGCGAGCGGGCTGACGCTGCGTGACATCGTGAATGCGAGCTGGGTGTTGCACCCGCCCGGCAGCGTGCTGAGGCACCGCTTCGATTTGATGTTTTCGCAGATCGGGCTCAATCCGCCGCAAAACGTCACCAATACCAACAATTTTCTGGCTATCTCGAGCCTGCTTTTGCAGAGCGACATGCTTGCAGTCGTGCCGGAAGAGGTCGCGCGCCAATACGAGGTGTTTGGCGTATTGAAGCGGCTCGCGATCGAGCTGCCGTACCGGATGGATGCATTCGGCATCATCACGCGGCAAACCCAGTTGCTCTCGCCGGCGGCCAGCATCATGCTCGAAACGCTACGCGACGTAGCCGCCGAAATCTATGGTGCATCTGCCGAGGCGAACGCCAGCGCAAGCTAAGTCCCACCTAAGCGGCGACCGTTCCAGTCCCGCCGATTCATATGGGGCTGGGTATGTACTTATCACGCTTCCACCTATACCAGCTCCGGTATCGCCCTGACCAAATTCCTGATTGGACCGTCATCGGGTCTGGCGCTAATCTCCATTGCAGCAAGCGCCGAAGATCCCTAGTAAAAGCAAAAGCGTGATCCATAGCGGCGCGGCTCAACACACCCAATACAAACGAGACGGAGACAGTTATGAGCCCCTCAAGACGTACCGCCTTGGGCGCAATCCTCAGTTCCGCGCTGCTCCTCGCCGTCGGCGCGCCTGCCCATGCCCAGGACAAACAAATCACGCTTGGCTTTGCGCAGGTCGGCGCGGAAAGCGCATGGCGCACCGCCAATACCATTTCAGTGAAAAGCGCAGCAAAGGATGCGGGCATCAACCTGAAGTTCTCCGATGCGCAACAGAAACAGGAAAACCAGATCCGCGCTATCCGCTCATATATTGCGCAAAAGGTCGACGTGATTGCCTTTTCGCCGGTGGTTGAATCCGGCTGGGAACCGGTGCTCAACGAAGCGAAGGCCGCCAAAATTCCGGTGATTCTCACCGACCGCAATATCGACGTGCAGGACAAGTCGCTTTACGTGACCATGATCGGTTCGGACTTCCTCGAGGAAGGGCGGCGTGCCGGCCACTGGCTTGAAGACCACTATAAGAATGACCCGGGTCCGATCAACATTGCCGAATTGCAAGGCACCGTCGGCTCGGCACCGGCCAACGACCGCCATGCGGGTCTGATGGAAGTCATCAAGAACGATCCCAAGTTCAAGATCATCGCCTCGCAAAGCGGCGATTTCACGCTGGCGGGCGGCAAGCAGGTCATGGAGGCGTTCGCCAAGACCTACGGCAAGCAGATCAACGTGGTGTACGCGCATAACGACGACATGGCGCTCGGTGCGATCCAGGCCATGGAGGAAGCTGGCATTCAACCGGGCAAGGACGTGAGTGTCGTGTCCTTCGACGCCACCAAGGGAGGCTTCGAGGCGATGATAGCGGGCAAGATCAACGTCGACGTGGAATGCAGTCCGCTGCTTGGCCCGCAGTTGATGGCGGCCGTCAAGGACGTGGTGGCCGGCAAGCAGCTACCCAAGCGCATCGTCACGAACGAGACCGTGTTCCCGATGAGCGTCGCCGCGCAGATTCTGCCTCAGCGCAAGTATTGATTGGATTGCGGGCGGGTCCGTTGCGCAACGCGGCTGACCTCTATTCCTACTCTTTGGGCCGCGCGCATGACTGCCTCCCCAATACTCGAAACCATTGGTCTCAGCAAAACCTTTCCGGGGGTGAAAGCGCTTCAGAAAGTGGATTTCCGGCTCTTTCCCGGCGAAGTCCATACCCTGATGGGGCAGAACGGCGCAGGCAAATCCACACTCATCAATGTGCTGACCGGCGTGCACACGCATGACGCGGGCGAGATTCGTCTCGGCGGTACACCCGTCGATTTCTCCACACCGCTCGAAGCGGAAGCCGCCGGCATTCGCACGCTGTATCAGGAAGTGAATCTCTGCAGCAACCTCTCGGTTGCGGAGAACGTATTCGCCGGCCGCCAGCCGAAGCGCCGCGGTGCGATTGACTGGAAGTCGATCCGCACGCGCGCCGAAGCCGCGCTCGCCGAACTCAACGTCTCGCTCGACGTCACCCGCTCGCTGGACACCTATCCGATCGCCGTGCAGCAGATGGTGGCGATTGCGCGGGCGTTGTCGGTCGATGCCCGGGTGCTGATCCTGGACGAACCCACGTCCAGCCTCGACGACAGTGAAGTCGCGCGTCTGTTCGACGTGCTGCGTAAGCTCAAGGAATCCGGCATGGCGATTCTGTTCGTCACGCACTTTCTTGAGCAAACCTATGCGATTTCCGACCGTATCACCGTGATGCGCAACGGCGAGCGTGAGGGCGAGTATCTTGCCCGCGATCTGCCGGTGGAGTTGCTGGTCTCGAAGATGGTCGGCCATGACCGCATGACCGAGCGCATGAAGCGCAACGCGACCGAGTCACCGGTGGAGAAAGCGGCCGTCGCGCCCTTCTTCTCGATGCACGAGGTCGGCCGGCGCGGACTCATGAATCCGGTGGATATCGACGTCCAGCCGGGGCAGATTCTTGGCCTCGCAGGACTGCTCGGCTCGGGTCGTACGGAAACGGCGCGGCTCCTGTTCGGCGCCGAACGCGCCGACTCCGGCACGATGACGATCGGCAACAAGCCGGTCAAGCTGCGCTCACCGCGCGATGCGGTGCGCCGCGGCGTCGGCTATTGTCCCGAGGACCGCAAGAAGGAAGGCATCGTCGCCGACCTCTCGCTCCGCGAAAACATCATTCTGGCGCTGCAGGCGCGGCGCGGCTGGTGGCGCCCGATCGGGCGCGCCAAACAACGTCAGATCGCCGACGATTACATCGAACGCCTCGGCGTCAAGGCGCGCGACGCCGAGCAACCCATCGGCCTGCTCTCCGGTGGCAATCAGCAGAAAGCGCTGCTTGCGCGATGGCTGGTGACGGAGCCCAAAATGCTGATCCTCGACGAACCGACGCGCGGCATCGACGTGGCCGCCAAGTTCGAGATCATGGACCGCGTACTCGCTCTGTGTGCCAAGGGACTGGGCATTCTGTTCATCTCGTCGGAGGTAAGCGAGGTGGTGCGGGTGAGCCACCGCATCGCTGTACTGCGCGACCGTCGCAAGGTCGCGGAAGTCGCCGGCCATACGGCGACCGAGGACCAGGTTTATCGCCTGATCGCGGGAGGGGACAACCCATGAGGCGCATCAAGGATCTGTTGCAACATCCGCTTGTCTGGCCGTGCCTCACACTCGTGCTGCTGTGCGCACTGGACCTCGTGCGCAATCCGCACTTTCTTGGCATCACGATGCTCGATGGACATCTGTTCGGCGCGCCCATCGATATCCTCAACCGTGCCGCGCCGCTCGTGCTGGTGTCGCTCGGTATGACGCTGGTGATTGCGACGCGCGGCATCGACATCTCGGTGGGCGCGGTGGTCGCGATTGCGGGCGCCACGGCCGCGAGTCTTCTCGTCGATAACCCCGCGCAGGTCGGCAGCGCCATTCTCGCCGCGCTTGGCGTCGGCTTGCTGGCAGGAATGTGGAACGGCCTGCTGGTGGCCTTCGTCGGCATGCAACCGATCATCGCCACGTTGATCCTGATGGTGGCGGGACGGGGCGTCGCGCAGTTGCTGACGGGCGGTCAGATCATCCCGATCGACGCGCCTGGGTATCTGGCCGTCGGCGGCGGCTATCTTGCGGCCGTGCCGTGCGCGGTGTGGCTCGCCCTGGTGGCGATCATAGCGACCGCGCTGCTGATGAACCGCACCGCACTCGGGCTGTTCATCCGCGCCATCGGTATCAATCCGGTCGCAACCCGGCTGGTTGGCTTGCGCTCAGCGGCCATCGTGTTTAGCGTCTACGCGTTTTCGGGCGTGACGGCAGCGCTCGCGGGCATTCTCATCAGCTCGAACGTGCGCAGCGCAGATGGCAACAATGCCGGCTTGCTGCTCGAACTCGATGCCATTCTTGCGGTCACGCTTGGTGGGACGTCGCTACTCGGCGGACGCTTCAGCCTGGCAGGCACGGTGCTCGGCGCACTCATCATCCAGACGCTTACGTACACCACCTACACGATCGGCGTGCCGCCCGAGGCAACGCTGGTCGTCAAGGCAACGGTGGTTCTGGCCGTGAGCGTGATCCAGTCCGCCACCGCGCGCGCCGTGATCGCAAGGTTCGCGCGGCGCATGCTGCACGGCCCGCTGGTCAAGTCCCTGAGTGAGGTTAGCCGATGAAACTGCTTTTCCAACGCCTGGTCGACCCACGCACCCTGCCGATTGTCGTCACCATCGTGCTGTTCGTGGTGCTGTTCGGCTTCGGCTCGATCATGTACACCGGCTTTTTCTCGCTGCAGGTGCTGCTCGGACTTATCGTCGACAACGCGTTTCTTCTGATCGTGGCGATTGGCATGACGTTTGTGATCGTGTCAGGTGGCATTGATCTTTCGGTGGGCTCGGTGGTTGCGCTTACAACGATCCTCGCCGCCGTGTTCACCGAGCACTTCCATTGGCCGGTCTGGGTGACCGTGCCGCTGATTCTGTTGCTCGGCGCGCTGTACGGTGCTGCGATGGGCGCGCTGATTCATTTTTTCCGTCTGCAAGCATTCATTGTGACGCTGGCCGGCATGTTCCTCGCGCGTGGCGTGTGCTTCCTGATCACGACGCAGTCGATCACGATCAACGATCCGGTCTTTCACGCCATCTCCGGGTTTCACGTGCAGATCGGCAGCGCTTCGCTGAGCTCCGGCGCGCTGATCGCAATCGTGACGCTCGTGGTAGCCATGTTCGTCGCGCACTTCACGCGCTTCGGACGCAACGTCTATGCAATCGGCGGCAATGAGCGCTCGGCGTTGCTGATGGGCTTGCCGGTAGCGCGCACCAAGGTCAGCGTTTATGCGCTCAGTGGATTCTGCTCGGCGCTCGGTGGTTTGGTGTTTACGCTGTACGTGCTGTCGGGCTACGGTCTGCAAGGACAGGGCATGGAACTCGACGCGATTGCCGCGACGGTGATCGGCGGCACCTTGCTCACGGGCGGCGTCGGCTATGTGATCGGCTCGGCTTTCGGCGTGGGGATTCTGGGGACCATCCAGACTCTCATCACCTTCGATGGGACGCTCAGTTCGTGGTGGACACGGATCGTGATCGGCGCGCTGCTTTGCGCGTTCTGCCTGCTGCAGCGGCTCATCGAACGGCATGCAGCACGGCGCAAGTCGGGTGGGACCGGTGCGCATGCAGTTCCGGTCTCCAAGGGAAGGAGCGCCGAGACCGCGCCGGCTGCACGCGTCGAGCAGGGGCCAATGCCAATCAATTGCCGCGGCCGACAGGCGCTTTAACGCTTTAACACTACGCGCGCAGTCGCAGCTTGCCAATGATCTGCGCCGTCCGAGTCCTTGCAACGCGGACGGCGCAGAGTACTTACTTGCCCCAGCGGAGCACGAGCGGATCGAGCCGGCGCGCTGTCTTCAGCAGGCCCGCCCGCATGCCAGGATTCATTGGAGCAAACGGATGACGCGTGGCGTCGGAGCGGATCACGCCGCCCTCCTTCATCAGCGTCTTGCATGCGGCCGGGCCGCACTGGCGGTTTTCGTAGTTGATGAGCGGCAGCCACTGTTGATAAATCTCGGCGGCTTTCTCGGTGTCACCGGCGAAGTACGCATCGACGATCTGGCGGATGCCGTCGGGATAGCCGCCGCCCGTCATCGCGCCGGTTGCGCCCGCATCGAGATCGGGCAGCAGCGTGATCGCCTCCTCGCCGTCCCACGGGCCGACGATCTTGTCGCCACCCAGTTCGATCAGTTCACGCAGCTTCGAAGCGGCCTGCGGTGTCTCGATCTTGAAGTACGAGACGTTGGCAACTTCCTTCGCCAGCCTGGCGAGAAACGAAGTTGACAGCGGCGTGCCGGCAACTGGCGCGTCCTGAATCATGATCGGAATGTCGATGGCGTCCGAAACCCGGCTATAGAACTCCTGAATACCGCGCTCGCCGACGCGGATCGTCGCGCCGTGATACGGCGGCATGATCATCACCATCGCAGCGCCTGCATCCTGCGCGGCACGGCTACGCTCGGCGCAGATATGGGTGCTGAAATGCGTCGTGGTGACAATCACCGGTACGCGCCCGGCGACATGCTCCAGCACCGTCGTCTGCAACACGCTGCGCTCGTCGTCGGTCAGCGCGAACTGCTCAGAGAAGTTTGCAAGAATGCAGATGCCGTTCGAACCGGCGTCGATCATGAAGTCGATGGCGCGCTTTTGCCCCTCGAAGTCGATGCGGCCGGTGTCGTCGAAAATAGTCGGCGCGACCGGGAACACGCCGCGATAGGGTTGCTGGGCCATGGGCTCGTCTCCATTCATTTCGAATAATCAACCAACTATACGACCGCCCAAGCCGAACTGTATAGTGAAACCTTTCCATCAACCGATCGCTTTTGCGACTCACCCGCGAAGGCCTGTCCACCGTGCACGCTACGAAGAACACGCTCGATGTGCTCATGTCGCGCCTGCGCATGAAGCAGTTGCAGTTATTGATCGCGCTCGACGATCACAAATCGCTGCACAAGGCGTCGAGCGCAATGGCGATGACGCAGTCGGCCGCCAGCAAGGCGCTCGCCGAACTTGAAGACATGCTGGAAGCGCCGTTGTTCGAGCGCTCGAAGAAGGGATTGATCGCGAACCAGTTCGGCTATTGTGTGATCCGCTATGCACGCGTGCTCGCCACGGATCTCGCTTCGCTCTGCCAGGAAGTGGCGGAGATACGCTCCGGCACAGGCGGCCGGCTAGCGATTGGCGCGATCATGGGCGCGGTGCCCGATGTGGTCGCACCAATTGTGAGTGAACTGCATGACAGCCATCCGGGACTGTCGATCGAGATAGTCGAAGACACCAGCGCGCGCATGCTCACGCTGCTCGACGATGGCCAGCTCGATCTCGTGATCGGCCGCGCGAGTGTGTCGGTTCAGCCGTCGAAGTATCACTACCAGGCGCTCGACGACGAGCCGCTGTCCGTCGTGGTTGCGTACCATCATCCATCGATGGCAGCCGCTGCGACCTTGGCGGATCTCGCGGATCATAAATGGGTGACCTACCCGAGCCTTATGCCGATGAACGCGCTGCTCGCACGGGAAATGGACCTCGTTGGCCTGCCCATGCCCGCGAACCAGATCTCGACGGCATCCACTTTCGTGACGGTCGCACTACTGCAGCAGAGCACCGACCTGGTTTCAATCTTGCCGACCAGCGTCGCTCAGTTGTTCGAGACACATAAGATGCTGCGCATTCTGCCGGTGAAGCTAGAGTCGAAGTCGCAGACCTTCGGCATCGTGACGCGCAATGGCGGAGTGTTGTCGCCCGCGGCCAGGCAATTCGTGCAGTTGCTACGGGATGCGAAAAAGCGGCGATAGCCGCGGCAAACGCCACGCCGATCGCCGCTAAGTCCGATGTACAGCTTAGAACTTGTGACGGATACCGACCATGCCCATTGCCTGCTTGTTGTTGGACGCGTCGTTGCCGAAGTCGCCCATCGATGCGACAGCGGCCACCACGTCGCCCGTGGTTGCGCTAATCGTATTGCCCGATGCCTTTTGATAACCGGCCAGCAAGTAGATGTCCGTATGCTTCGACAGGAAGTAGTCGGCGCCGAAGCTGATCTGGTTGTAGGCCACCGTGACGTTGTTGCCGTTACCCTTCGTATAGTCGTAGCCTACGCCGACAATCGTCGCCGGGTTGACCTGGTAGTTCACGAAGGCCTGACCCGTGTTGAATTTCGTGTTGTTCTGGTTGCCGAAAGCCGTTGCGTAGTTGTTGTACTGCACGTTGCTATACGACAGGCCGAACGTGAAATTGGCGAACGTATAGTCGCCCGCTGCGCGGATGATCTGCATCGAGTTCGCGGAGACGAAACCGCCGCTGATGGCTTCCGAATCGATTGCGAAGTTGCTCGCATCCGGGTTCAGGCCGTCGAAGGTCGCTGCGGTGCCGTGGTCGCTATTGGCGTGGAAGTAGCCCGCGCCAAAGCCGAACGGACCGTGGTTATACGCAAGAGCCGCCGCGTAGGTCTGACCGCTTGCCGCGCTGCCCGGCACGCCACCGAATGCGTACATGGCCGATGCCTGCAGGCCCGCATAGTTCGGCGTGGTGTACTTGATCGAGTTGTTGGTGCGATAGCTATTGTCGTAGTTATCGATGTCGCCCGGCGTAGCGAAGGTCGGACCGAACGTGTCATCGTTCGTCAGCGGCTGGATCAGGTCGATCAGCGGATCGTACTGACGGCCCAAGGTGACCGTACCGATGCTGTCGCCGGTCAAACCGACCATCGCGGTGCGGCCAAACATGCGTTGGCCCTGGCCAAGACGACCGTTGTCGATGTTAAAGCCGCTTTCCAACTTGAAGATGGCTGCGAGACCGCCACCTAGGTCTTCCGTGCCCTTCAAACCCCAGAGGTTCGGCGACAGATTACCGGCGGACATCTGGAACGTACCACCCGAACGGTTCGCGCCTTGCTGGTTACTGAAATATGCGACGCTAGTATCTACCGCGCCATACAGCGTGACGCTGCTTTGTGCGTGAGCGACCGAGGTCATGGCTGCGAGAGACGCTACGGCAAGAATTGTTTTTTTCATGAAAGTTTATCCGATTGAAGATTCGGGTCTCGATTGACTATCCTGCGAGGTCAGTCGCAAACCGATGGGCTTAATGGGTTTTGAGCCTGTTTTTCAGCGCGAACGTGTTGCAGGGATAACCGTTTCGGATTGCGCCCGGACTGATTGGCTACTGCGGCGCAAATATATCTGATGGTTTGATGGTGAAAAATCGACCCATATTGAAACTCAATCTTTCAGAAAACGAAAATAGCGCGCTGCCATATATGACAAGGCTCTCAGGCAATTTGACACACCCACGATAATTGTTTTTTTATTCGGTGTTGGTTGATTGCCACATGCTGAAAAGACCACTCTACGTGCCGCGGCGCCACACCTGCGCCCCGCACGGTTGGCGACAAAAAATGGCGACGCTAGAATCGGTCGGCCCGGCGTCTGCCATGCCAACCGGTTCACACGCTGTCTAGGAGCTACCGTGGAAGTCAAGTGGATCGAGGATTTCATCGCGCTCGCGCAGCACCAGAGCTTCTCGCGCGCGGCGGAACTGCGCAACGTCACCCAGTCCGGGCTAAGCCGGCGCATTCAGGCGCTCGAACAGTGGATTGGCGCCGAATTGATCGACCGCAGTACCTATCCGCCGACGCTCACGCCGGCGGGCCGGCTCTTTCTGGAATCCGCCGAGGACATTGTCGGCAAGTTGTTCGACACGCGCGCAATCATTCGCAGCGAGCAGCGCATGCCGGGGATCGGGCTGCAGATCGCCGCCGGTCACGCCCTTTCGGTTGGATTTGTTCCGGACTGGCTGCAATCGCTACAAAGCCGCTTTGGCGGGCTGCGGGTGCGCATCGTGCCGACCAACGTCCACGACTCGATTCTGACGCTGGTCAACGGCAACTGCGAACTGATGCTTGCGTACGAGCACCCTGACTTGCCCCTGCACCTGGACGCCACACGCTATCCTCACCTCACCGTCGGGCGCGACGTATTCTTGCCGGTCTGCGCTCCAAACCAGCGATCTACGCCCTCATTCAGGCTTCCCGGGACACCGGGTCGTCCGCTACCGCTGATCGGCTATAGCGCAACCACCTACTTTGCTCGCTGCCTCCATCTGCTGCTGCATCGCGCGAGCAAGAATCCCGCTTTGGTTCCGCACTTCGAATCTGACATGGCCGATGTGCTCAAGAAGCTCGCGCTCAATGGCGAAGGCATTGCGTGGCTGCCAAGAAGCCTGATCGAAACGGAACTGGATACCGGCACGCTAGTGGCCGCCGGCGACCGGACCTGGCAACTCGATCTACAACTGCGCTTGTATCGCGATCGAAACAACGACATGCCGCTGCTCAAGGATCTCTGGGCGTATCTGGAGTCCCGCACGGAGGCCTGAAACGCGGCGAATACCCTTCTTTCGGGGCCTATGCGGCTGCCGCATAGTGCGATGTCAAGACCGCATCACGTTCATTTCTGTCGTCTCTAGTATCCATCCAAGTCTTCTCCTTACGTGAGCCCAAGCAAGCGGAAAGGCGATGGACATGCACGTCCTCTCCTGGAGGAGAACGTGCGAGGAAGGACACCCGTACTAGTCGACGCAGAAAAGGACAGACATGAAAAATCGCCTCACGCTCTATATTGCCGTTGGCATGGTACTCGGCGTCGCTGCCGGGTACGCGTGCCACGCAAACGCCCCCGACGCATCCGCAGCGAAAGCGATGGCCGGCTATTTCTCGATCATCACCGACATTTTTCTGCGGCTCATCAAGATGATCATCGCGCCGCTGGTGTTCGCCACGCTCGTTTCAGGCCTGGCGGGTATGGACAGCGGCCAGGACGTCGGACGCATTGGGCTGCGCACAGTGGCTTGGTTCATCTGCGCGTCGCTAGTATCGCTCGCCTTGGGTCTTGTGCTCGCCAACGCTCTGCAGCCGGGCGCAGGATTGCATATGGTGGCGAACGGCAACGATGTGAACACCGGACTCAATACGGCTGGGCTGAACTTCAAGGACATCGTCACGCACGCGTTTCCGACCAGTCTCCTCGACGCGATGACGCGCAACGACATCCTGCAGATCCTCGTGTTCTCGTTGTTCTTCGCGCTGGGACTCGGCGCGCTGAAGCACGATGCTCGCGTCAAGGTGGTCGTGCAGGCGATCGACGGCATGGTGCCGGTGATGCTGCGGCTCACCGACTACGTGATGCGTGCCGCGCCGTTCGGCGTGTTCGGTGCGATCGCGTCGGCGGTAACACTCCGCGGTTTGGACGTGCTGCTGACCTACGGCAAGCTGATTGGTTCGTTCTACCTGGGTCTGGTGTTGCTATGGGCGGCGCTGATCGGCGTCGGCTATCTGTTTCTGGGCAGACAGGTGGGCGGTCTGCTTAAGGCGGTGCGCGAACCGGCCATGCTCGCGTTTTCGACCGCCAGCAGTGAAGCGGCCTATCCGCGCCTGACCGAGCAACTCGAGAAATTCGGTGTCGACAAGAAGGTCGTGGGTTTTACGTTACCGCTCGGCTACGTGTTCAACCTGGACGGCTCGATGATGTATCAGTCGTTTGCAGCGATATTTATCGCCCAGGCCTTCGGCATCGACATGCCACTGTCGCAACAGATTTTCATGCTGCTGGTGCTGATGCTGAGCAGCAAGGGCATGGCCAGCGTGCCGCGCGGCTCGGTCGTGGTGGTGGCCGCCGTGGCGCCGTTGTTTCACTTGCCCGCCGAGGGTGTGGTGATGGTGCTCGCCATCGATCAGATCCTCGACATGGGACGAACGATGACGAACGTGATCGGCAATAGCGTGGCGACTGCGGTGATCGCGAAATGGGAAGCACGTCGCAGCGACGTCAGCGCTGCGGCGACCGCGCAGTTCGAGCAACTTCAGAGCGAAGTGCAATGACAGCAAGGACGTTACCAGGCAAGCGGGTGTTTGGTGTGATCGGCGGGCTTGGAGCGCTCGCTGGCGCGGATGTGTTGTTCAAGCTGATTCAGGCAAGTAAGGCACGCAGTGGTGCAGAGCACTTCGATATCGTGTTCGAGCAGCATCCGCTTCGCAACGCGAGCGCGTCGCGCGCCGCGACGACGGAGCGCAAGCTTTATATCTTCGACATGATTCGCGATTTCGAAAGACGAGGCGTCACGACGGTTCTGCTGCCATGCTTTTTGAGCCATACGTTCATCGGAGAATTGCAGGAGAACGTCTCGGTGCAGATCGTCGACATGGTCGAGGCACTGCGCGAACATGTGGCGCGTTGTTTTCCTTCGGTACGGCGTATCGGCGTGCTGACCTCAAACTACATTCGCAATGAGCATCTGTTTGAACGATATTTCAGCGCGCCGGAGTTCGAAGTGTTGCATCCGCGTGGGAGCGTATTGGGTGACGTCGATCCTGTAGCCACGGCTGTCTACGGAGACGGAGATATCAAAAGCGGTGAACTCAACGGAAGGCCTGTGGAACAGCTGCGTGAAGCTTGCCTGGATCTGATCGCGCAGGGTGCGGAGCTGATCCTCCCGGGTATCGCAGAGATCGGCCTCGTGGCAGATCAGATCGGGCCGCTGTGTGTGCCAATCGTCGATTCGAATCTTGTGTACGCGCAATATGCGGTAGCGGGTCAATCCGATACCCGCTACCGAATGTTCAAGGTTGGCGTTGTGGGGGGTGTCGGACCCGCCGCGACTGTGGATTTCATGCAGAAACTGGTACTCAGCACACCGGCTACGCGCGACCAGGAGCACATCAAACTACTGGTCGAACAGAATCCCCAGATTCCCGACCGTACAGAGAATCTGTTGGGCGATGGTCCGGACCCGACGGTGTCGTTGTATGCGACGTGCAAGAAGCTGGAAGCGGGCGACGTGGACATTATCGCGATTCCCTGCAATACCGCGCATGCGTTCGTGGAACGGATTCAACCGTACCTGAATGTGCCGATCGTCAACATGCTGACCGTGAGCGTCGAATATCTGCGGGCTGCGTTTCCCGAGTTGCGCGAAGTTGGACTGCTGGCGACAACAGGCACGATCATGAGTGGGGTCTATCGGAAGGCGCTGGAAGCGCGCGGATTGAGACAGGTCGTGCCGAGTGATGCGTTGCAGACCCGTGTGATGAATGCGATTTACGGGGAGCGTGGAGTGAAGGCAGGGTTCTCGGCTGGCGAATGTATCGACGACGTTACTGCGGCTGTGGATGAATTGAGCGAGCGTGGTGTCGAGGTGATTCTTCTCGGGTGTACGGAGTTGCCGCTGCTGCTGCCCAGGCGCGAGGTGCGGTCGGGCAGCGGTGGCGTGGTGCGGCTTGTCGATCCGACTGATATTCTCGCCAAGCGTTGTGTGGCGTATGCGCTTGGGGAGGTGGGGGTGGGGGCTGGGTTGCGTAGGCCGGAAGAACGGGGTGTGGCTCACCGATAGGGTGCCAACCGAGTTCCTATGCGAGATGTAATGCGAAACCCGGCTCGTCCCCAAACAGCAAGTCCATCGAATACGGCAGCGCGAGCGGCGGCATCTCATCTCGACGGAAGTACCGGGTCGATTTGGTTTCGTCGTCCGTGGGAACACCCGAACCGCCGACAATCTCGCATTCAAAAAGCGTAACGACGTATTCCACCTCGTCGCCGTTCGGATAGGTGTAGCGAAATTCTTTGCCACCTAGCACGGCGAGGATACGCCGAATGCGAACCACATAGCCGGTTTCCTCCATCACCTCGCGGATGATGGCTTCCCGAGGCGATTCGCCCAATTCGATGCCACCGGCGGGCAGACTCCATGCCTCGCCAGAGGACTTCTCCTGCAAGAGCAGGCGCCCCTGCGCGTCGCGAATCACCGCACCGACGGATGGGCTCAGGATCAATCCGGGACCTACACGTTTGCGCAGCCAGCCGATATAGCTCTCGTTCTCCATGGCGTTCGTTTCTTCTCTCTGAGATTTGATGCGTTAGTTTGATTAGACCAAATCCGAGACTGCCCCCGCAAGCCTGACGACAGTCACCGCGTTTACAATACCCGGATATCCCAGCTTCCCCTGAACAGTTTCGACACCTCCCAACTCGAGGTCTTCATGATTATCAAACCCCGCGTGCGCGGCTTTATCTGCGTGACTACCCATCCCGACGGCTGCGAAGCCAACGTCAGGGAACAGATCGACTATGTCACGGCCAGCGGGCCCATCGGCAACGGTCCCAAGCGTGTGCTCGTGATCGGCGCATCCACCGGCTACGGGCTGGCAGCCCGCATCACCGCCGCATTCGGTTGCGGCGCGGATACGCTCGGCGTGTTCTTCGAGCGCGCCGGCAGCGACACCAAACCCGGCACCGCAGGCTGGTATAACACCGCCGCTTTCGAAAAGATCGCCAATGCCAAGGGCCTGTACGCGAAGGGCATCAACGGTGATGCCTTCTCAGATCCAGTGAAGCAGCAAACCATCGATATCATCAAGCGCGATCTAGGCCAGGTAGATCTGGTCGTGTACAGCCTTGCCTCGCCCCGACGCACGCATCCTCGCACAGGCGAGGTGTTCAACTCGACGCTCAAACCCATCGGCAAGGCCGTCACGCTGCGCGGAATCGACACCGATAAGGAAGTCGTCCGGGAAACCGTCCTCGAGCCCGCAACGCAAAGCGAAATCGACAATACCGTCGCAGTGATGGGTGGCGAAGACTGGCAGATGTGGATCGACGCACTGCTGGACGCGAAGGTTCTGGCCGATGGCGCGAAGACAACTGCGTTCACCTATCTCGGCGAGCAGATCACCCACGATATTTACTGGAATGGCTCGATCGGCGCAGCGAAGAAGGATCTAGACCAGAAGGTGCTCGGCATTCGCGAGAAGCTGGCCCAGACCGGCGGCGATGCGCGCGTTTCCGTGTTGAAAGCGGTCGTCACCCAAGCGAGCTCGGCAATCCCGATGATGCCGCTGTACCTGTCGTTGCTGTTCAAGGTCATGAAAGAAAAGGGCACGCACGAAGGCTGCATCGAACAGGTCTACGGGCTTTACAAGGACAGCCTGTATGACACGGCGCCACATCTCGATGAGGAAGGCCGTCTGCGCGCCGACTACAAGGAACTCGATCCGGCGGTGCAGAGCGAGGTGCAACAACTCTGGAGTCAGGTCACGAACGAGAACCTCTATGAGTTGACCGACTTCGCCGGTTACAAGACGGAATTTCTACGTCTGTTCGGCTTCGAGATCGACGGCGTGGACTATGAGGCCGACGTCAATCCGGATGTGGCCATTCCGAACGTCGTCCAGGTTTAGGCATGGGTGGGAGGCGTGCCCGCGTTAACAGCGGGCGCGCTACCCCAGCCACTGCTCGACCGTGCCTCCGCCGTCACCCACGCTTACCCGCGCCAACGCACCATTGACGAGCGAAAGCTGCGGCGGGACATGCCCGATATCCATGTCGTAAATCACCGGGCATGGAAGGTCCCCAAGCTCCGATTGGAGCGCATCGACATAGCGCAAACCGTCGCTGCCTTCGTCATCCGCGACGGCATTCCTTCCCATCAGCACTGCGGACACTCCATCGAACCACCCGCATAACCGCAGGCCGACAAGCGCACGTGCCAGCTTCCCAGGTTTGAGCTCCGCGTTCTCAAGATAGAGAAGCGCGCCCTCACCGCCCGCAGCCTCCACAAAGCCCGGCACGTTGCCGAAACGTGTGCCGGTCAGCCGGGAAATGGTATCGATGCAGCCTCCGATCAGACGCCCGGTGAACTCAAGGCTGGATGTCTTCCCGTCCAGGCGCTTCCACGCCGTCTCTTCTTCGAATACGGGGCCGTTCGCAGAAGGCCAACCCGCGTCCTGGCGCTGATGCAGACACGACGCGCGCTGTGTGAACGACGAACCCGGCTGCACAGTCAGCGCCTCCCAGATCGCAGCGGTCACCGAATCGAGTTTTGGCCAGCCGAGCTGCATCAGATTCGGACCGTGCAGCGTCGCCCAGCCGGCAAGGGTCGTAAGCGGCACATGCAGCGTGCTGAGATCGGAGAACCCAACAAACCACTTAGGAGGCAGACGTGCCAACGTCGCGAAATCCAGAAGCGGCAGCAACTCGATCGCGAGCTCGCCACCCCACGGCGGCATCACGGCAGCAACGCCTGGATCCGTAAGAAATCGCATCAGCTCCACAGCGCGTTGTTCGCGCGATGCGCTCGCACTCTTGTACTCCTGACGCAGGCACTCACCCTCCACGACCCGGTACCCGCGCTGGCGCAACATATCGATGGTCCGATCGAGGCGAGGATGCAATGGCTCGCTGACACCGGATGAAGGCGCAGTGATCGCGATGAGATCGCCGGGAACGAGGGGTTTCGGAAAGCGAAGGTGCATGGATTTTTTCTGTGTGTTTGTGGAGCAAGCTGCTGCGTCTTGAGGTGATGTTTTCCGGCTGGGCTGTCAATATCATCATATTGACAGCAATCCGCGATCATCCGCTATAGCCCCAAGGTGCATCTAACAGGATCGACACAGCGCACACCCCACAATATGAATGCTGCAGGCACTGCCTGGTCTAGTAAACTTCTGTCCGGGAGGCTGCCGCGTATAGTCGAGAGCGAGCAACTGCCCCTTCCTTTATACGAGCCCAATCCGCCGGAGTCCACGCGATGAAAAAAATTCTGATTATCGGCATCGGCGCGGGAGACCCTGACTACATGACGGTTCAGGCGATCAACGCGCTCAATCAGGTCGACGTGTTCTTTGTCATGGACAAGGGCGTCGCCAAGGAAAAACTGGTCGCCCTGCGCAAGCAGATCATCGAGCGGTTTATCACCCACCACGACTATCGCATCGTGGAAGCGACCAGTCCCGAGCGCCGGCCTGACGACGGTGACTACCGGTCCGCGGTGGACGAACTGAACCGCGACAAGCAGGCAATCTTCGAGCACCTGCTTGCCGATGAGCTGAGCGAGGGCGAGTGCGGCGCGTTTCTCGTCTGGGGCGATCCGTCCCTGTACGACAGCACGATACGCATCCTGGAGGCCATTGCGCAAGGCGGCAAGCATACGTTCGACTACGAGGTCATTCCAGGCATCAGCAGCGTCCAGGCATTAGCTGCCCGGCACCGGGTTCCGCTCAACCTGATCGGACGCTCGGTCGAGATCACCAATAGCCGCGGCATCGCCGATGGCTTCCCGAGCAACGTCGACAGCGTCGTCGTCATGCTCGACTCGCAAAACACCTTCCGCAAGCTCGCCGACGAGGATCTGGATATCTACTGGGGCGCCTACGTCGGCACGCCCGACGAGATTCTGATCTCAGGAAAATTGCGCGACGTCATGGACCAAATAGAGCGCGTTCGGGCAGAGGCGCGCCGCACCCATGGCTGGATCATGGACACCTATCTGTTGCGCAAGCCCGATAACAAGGTCTAAGACCGTGGAACACCTCGATTCGTAAGTTAAGCCGATTTATGCATGTCTGAATCGTGCTTAATCAGATTTACCGTTCACTCCGACGCGGACAAACTGCATCTGTCGGCGCTTCGAACCGCCCGCCAAGATCGGCGCAAGCGCCATACAACGACTGACGAGGGAGCAACATGAAGACATTGCACTCACCGGCACGCAATCAGGCAGCAAGCTGACTTTGAAGGAAGCGAGCGGCACCTTCAATCTGCACTTTGTGGGCAATGGGTCGAACGGCAGCGCGCCGCTTGATTTCCCCAATAGCGTCGGTCTCGAGGGCACCTGGACCGATGGCAGCAAGACGTTGCCGGTCAAGCTAAGCGGTGGCGGCGATCGGTCATCCGTCGAAACGCCGGCCGGTCCGCAGTACGGTGCGATCACCAGCGAAACGGACCAGGCTTTCGAGGCGCGGGCTCAGGGATTCTACTTTGCCGCGCTTAAAGGCGACGCCAGGACGGCGGCTCGCTATGTCGATTACCCGCTGCGGGTGAACTGGACGCCCACGCACCACGAGCTAATCAAGTCGCCCAAGCAGCTTGTCGACAACTGGAATCGCATCTTCACGCCCAACTACATCGCTGCATTGCGCGACGCCGCGCCGCACGATATGCCAGTCATGAAAAGCGAGTACGCCATGCTCGGAGCGGGGCTCGCCTACTTCAGCGACAAAGGTGTCGAAGTATTGAACGTGCCTTGATGACGCATTGCGCGCGATCACCCCGCCGTCCATGTGGCTTCCCGAATTCGAAAGCCGTCACTATGCAGCGCATAATTCGCTAGAGCATTCCATCAACGGAGTTCAGCAATGGTCGATGCATTCAACCCGCCCGACGTCTGGCCGCCATTCGGCGCCTTCTCGATGGCCGTCATCCAGGGTGATGGCCAGATCGCCCATCTGAAGGGTCAGGTGTCTCTCGATCGACAAGGCCAGCTTGTCGGCCACAACGACATGCGGGCACAGACACGCCAGACGCTGGAAAACATTCGCGCTGTGCTGGAGGCCATGGGAGGGCAAATGGCCGATGTGCTATCGCTCGTCCACTACACAACGGACATTGATGCGTTCATGGCCGCTTCGGATATTCGAAAGGCGTGTTTTGCCGCGCCGTATCCTGTCACGACCACGGTTCAGGTCGAGCGCCTGTATCGTCCAGAGTTGATGATCGAGATCACGGCGGTTGCGGAAATCCCCCGGGACAGGTTTCGGCGCCCTGCTGTCACACAAGGCTGATCCTGACCTACTTCACCAACCCTGCCAACCCCAACGCGGCCCCCGCCGCGACCAGCCAGATGGGATTGAACTTCGTCCGATAGGCGATCACAACCGTCAAAATCGTCAGCACGGCACGACCTACGTTGACATCGACTTCCCGAATGAACACATAGGCCGCACAAGCCAGCAGACCCACTGTCACCGGTGCGAGACCGCGACGAATCGACTTCACGACCAGCGAATCGTTATGCCGCTCGAACCACCCGCTCACAAAATAGGCGAGCACCGCGGAAGGAATAATCATCGCCAGCGTCGCGACCAGCGCTCCGGCCAGCCCCGCGGCCTGAAAGCCGATCAACGAAACGGCCATGCCGTTCGGTCCAGGTGCTGCCTGCATCGCCGAGAAGAATGTGACGAACTGCTGCGCAGTAAGCCAGTGACGCGTTTCGACCGCATAGTGCTGGATATCGGCCAGCGTAGCGTTGATGCCGCCGACTGCGAGCAGCGACCAGAGCGCGCTGTGAAGCGCGAGATCAGTGAGCCGGGACATCATCGCGCAGTTCCCTCGCGGCGCCGTGTTGCCGCTTCGGCTCGCAACGCACGCCACATAAGCCATGTGCCAAACGGACCCAGCACGGCGAGAACGAGCAGCAGCGGCAGTTTCAGCAACGCCACAGCGATGAACGTGGCAACCACCAGTACCAGATTGCGCAGATCGCGCGGCAGGCTGACGAGCAGCTTGAGCACGGTTGCGATGACAAGCCCCGTCGCCACCGGCATCAAACCCGCTAGCAGATGCGACGTGACGGGGGCACTGCCCCAACTTGCGTACGCGTAGCCGACGCCGATCGTGATGATCGTGGGCGCAAGATAAAGGCCACAGACACCCGTGACCGCGCCGAGCGCCCCGTGATACTGCCGGCCGATAATCGTCGCAATGTTCGATACGTTCGGCCCCGGCAGAAGCTGCGCAAGCGGCAGCAGTTCGGCAAACTCGCGGTCGGTCAACCAGCCGCGGCGCTCGACCAGCATGCGGCGCGCCCAGGGCAGCACACCACCGAAGCCGGTCAGCCCGACCATGAAGAACGCGCCGAACAGTTGCCCGAGCGTGGGTCGAGGACGCGCGTCGAGCGGCTTGTCATGCGTCCCGGCATCTGGGCCATTGGCATCATCGAGGATCGGTGCGTTCATTGGCGGGGCCGCTCACGAAGGTTTATTTGCGCTGAGATGGATGATAGCAGCGCCATTTCCCGCTTCGTTCACGGCTTGTTCATGCCCATGCCGGGTGCCGGTTCCGGCACGTCCGGCGTGGGCGTGGGTGTCGAACTCGGCCCTTCCGTTGGGAACCCGCCATTGCCTTGCGGCACACCAGTCGACTCGCCAGCCGATGCCGGATGCGGTAGCGCCGGCGCAGCCAGTCCGTTCGCGCCAGCATTCGACGCAGCCACCGGCCCCGACGCAGCCGCGCCCGGCGCCCCGAGCAACGGCGGCAATTCACGCGGCGCGGACGCCGGAGCCGGAACCGCAGCACCCGCCCCCGATGCCTCGGACGCCGCCGATACCGCTGGCGCCACCGGCTTAGGCGGTGCATGGCGAACCGGCGCCGCAGGCGCCGCTGCCTGCGGCTTCGAACCGCTCAGATAGGCTACCCACGCACGCAGTTTGTCGCGGAACTGCTCGAACAGGCTCGGCTGGACTTCCGTCGCAAAACGGACCTTCGAATCGATCAGCCGGGCACGCAACGCCCGCTGGTAGAAGTCGCCGACGATCGGCAGCGCCGTATGCGCACCTTCGCCCCAATAGCTGCTGCCCAGCGTGACACGTCCGTCGTCGAAGCCGACCCATGCGCCCGCCACCAGTTGCGGATGCATCAGGATGAACCAGCCGTCCGCATTGTCCTGGGTTGTGCCGGTCTTGCCTGCCACATCCGCACGAATACCGAAACGCGTGCGAATCCCCACGCCGGTACCGCGATTGACAACGTCACGCATGACATCGATCAGCGTTCTATCCGCCTCAGCTGGCAACGCACGCTCCGGCGAGGCCGGCTCGAACTGCGCCAGCACATTGCCATCGTGATCCTCGATGCTCGTCACCATGCGCGGCTCGAGGTACTCGCCGTCGTTGGCGATCGTGCTGTAGGCCGACACCATCTCCTTGATCGTCACCGGACTCGTGCCCAATGCGAGCGACGGCACCGGATCGAGCTCGCTGTCGCGCACGCCCATGGCGCGCGCGAGCCGCACCACCTTGTCCGGACCGACCTCCTCCATCAACTGCGCAGTGATGCGGTTGCGGGAATAGGCCAGCGCATCGCGCAGCGTCATCGGCTTGCCGCTAGGCGGGACGTCATCGTTAGGACGCCAGATTTCACCACCCTTGAGCGGAATCTCGACCGGCTGATCGACGAAGGTATCGGTCGGCTTGTCGCCATCTTCGAATGCCGCGCCATACACGAACGGCTTGAAGGTGGAACCGGGCTGACGCCGCGACTGCTGCACGTGATCGAACGGTTCGTCTGTGAAATCGCGGCTGCCTACCCACGCCTTGATCTGGCCATTGCGCGGATCGATAGCGAGGAAACCAGCCTGCACTTCGGTCTTGTCGCGGCAAAGGGTTCGCACAAACGTCCGGTCGGCACTCAGATGCTGGAGCGCGTCCTCGTCGCTCTGGCCGGCTGCGCGCGCCGTCTTGTAATCCGGCGTCTCGCGGATGAACGTCTTGAACAGCTCGTTGCCCGGCGCACAGCCGGAGCGTCCGCTCCAGGCCGAGTTCGCCACCGACTGCAGCGCATTGCCCTGCAGCGCGACGGCTGCGGTCGCCATCGACTGCAGGCGCGAGTCGATGGTCGTATGAACGATCAGTCCATCTGAGTAAATGTTGTAGTCGTTGCGATCCGCCCACGAGATCAGCCATTTACGCAACTGCTGCGCGAAGTGCGGCGCGGGTCCGGGCGGCTCGATCTGCCGCTCGAAATCGACGCGCAGCGGCTTGCGCTTGAGCGTGTCATAGGCTGCGGGGGACAGCTTGCCATACTTGACCATCTGCGCGAGCACCGTATTGCGGCGCTCCAGCGCGCGCTCCGGGTTCAGCACCGGATTGTAGTAGCTGTTGCCCTTGAGCATGCCGGTCAACGTGGCACTTTCCAGAATGTCCAGTTGATCGGCCGATTTTCCGAAGTAAGTCCGCGCGGCCATTTCGACGCCGTACGCGTTGTAGAGAAACGGCACCGTGTTCAGATACGTTTCGAGAATCTGGTCCTTGCTGTAGGTGGCCTCGATTTTCAGCGCGGTGATCGCCTCTTTCACCTTGCGGGATAGGGTCGGCGCCCGGCCGATCTGGTCGGGATAGAGGTTGCGCGCAAGCTGCTGGGTAATCGTCGAACCGCCCTGGCGATCGCCGCCGAACGTGTGCAGCGCCGCCGAGCCGGTACGGCGCCAGTCGATTCCGTGGTGCTGATAGAACCGGTGGTCCTCGGTCGAGATCAGCGCATCGACCATATGCGGCGAGATCTCGGAGAGCGTGACCCATTCGCGATTCGACGGTTTGAATTCGGCGAGCAGCTTGCCGTCAGCCGAAAGAATTTCCGCGGGTTGATCGACCCGCGCCTTGCGGATGTCGCTGATGCTCGGTGTGAACGGGATCAGCACGACCACGTAGAGCAGGAGCAGAACCGGCGGCGTGGCGAGCGTCAGCAGAATGCCGCGGCGCGTCGGATGCCGCACATGGTAAAGCGCGGCCGCCAGCAAGGGCTGGAGCAGGCTCGCGATAAAGCTGATCAGACCGGCCAGAATATGGAAGCAGGTCACCGCTACCCGTGCAAGCCGGCCGCCCCATTTGCGGCAGGATTCACGTACGGACGATACAAATTGGCGACTCACGCTGGTCTCAGCCCATCTTGAAAAGCGTGAATGGTACCAAACCACGTATGCCGGCTGGATTCCTGGCACTGCCCAGGGCCGGGAAGCTTGACAGCCAGTAACCCACTATCGCCGGGGAGCGCTCGTCTCCCCGGCTGACTCGGCCGCCTTCAGAAAATCCACGAACGCCCGCAACGGCGCCGGTAAATGACGCCGTCCGGGATAGTAAAGAAACGGCCCGGAAAACCGCTGCCACCACGGCTCCAGGATCGGCTCCAACGCGCCGCTCTCGAGATGCGGGCGCAGCATGTCCTCGAACAGGTGGATCACCCCCACCCCGGCTACGGCCGTGCTGATGGCAAGCTCCATGGCGGCACCCGGCCTCACCAGCAACGGCCCCGACGGATCCAGCCGTACCACCTCGCCGTCCCGCTCGAAATCCCACGTCGGCTTTGCACCACCGGCAAACTGGCCGCGCAAGCACGCGTGAGAAAGCAGCTCGCGTGGATGCTGGGGCCGGCCATGCAGGTCGAGATAGTCCGGCGCCGCAGCCGTCGCGAAACGCTGCTCGCGCGGGCCGATAGGAATGGCGATCATGTCCTGTTCGAGCCGCTCGTCGTAGCGAATGCCCGCGTCGCAACCAATGGACAGCACATCGACGAAACCGTCTTCGACCACGACCTCCACGCGGATGTCCGGATAGGCTTTCAGGAACGAGGCGACGATGCCTGGCAAGACG
Source organism: Paraburkholderia phenazinium (assembly GCF_900100735.1). Classification (GTDB taxonomy): domain Bacteria; phylum Pseudomonadota; class Gammaproteobacteria; order Burkholderiales; family Burkholderiaceae; genus Paraburkholderia; species Paraburkholderia phenazinia. The sequence continues at coordinate 109,866 of NZ_FNCJ01000018.1, forward strand.
ATCCGCGCGGCGCTCGACGGCACGTTGAGCTTGAGTGTGCCGGTCGGCTTGTCCCTGAACCCGTTCAGCACGTCGAGTGACGCCTCCATCTCGCTGAACAGCGGCGTCAGCTTTTCGATGAGACGCTGTCCGGCTTCGGTCGGCGCCACACTGCGCGTCGTGCGGTTGAGCAAGCGCAGACCGAGCTTCGCCTCAAGGCGGCGCACGGCGATGCTGAGGCTCGAGGCAGAAACACCGCTGATGCGGGCGGCGTCGCGAAAGCCACCGGCACGGGCCACGGAAACAAACGCGGCGAGATCATTCAATTCCATGACGATTGTTCACAATTTTCAACAACCCGTACAATTTAGATCGGATTTTCTAACAACGCAATCGCGGCCATACTGCGCTCACCACTTGCCGAGGAGAACGCAATGTCCACCATCACCCCCACTTTCACGCTAGCCGGCCGCCCCGTTCGCCGCATGGGCTATGGCGCCATGCAGCTCGCCGGACCCGGCGTATTTGGCCCACCGAAGGATCGCGACGCCGCTATCGCCGTGTTGCGCGAAGCGATTGCGCTGGGTGTCGACCACATCGATACGAGCGATTTTTACGGGCCGCACGTCACCAACCAGATCATTCGGGAGGCGCTGCATCCGTATCCGGCGGACGTGGTGATCGTCACCAAGGTGGGCGCCGTGCGTGGCAGCGACGGTTCGTGGCTACCCGCCGTCGAGCCGGAAGATATCGAACGCGGCGTGCACGATAACCTGCGCAACCTCGGTTTCGATGCGCTAGATGTCGTCAACATGCGCGTCATGGGCAGCATCCATGCCCCCGCTGAAGGATCAATCGGCAAGCAGGTCGAGGCGCTCGCCGAGTTGCAACGCCGCGGGCTAGTGCGCCATATCGGCTTGAGCAACGTGACCTCGGCGCAGGTCGCGGAAGCGCAAGGCATCGCCGAGATCGTCTGCGTGCAGAACCAGTACAACCTGGTGCAGCGCGAGGATGATGCGCTCGTCGACGAACTGGCGGCCAAGGGCGTCGCTTACGTGCCGTTTTTCCCGCTCGGCGGTTTCTCGCCGATTCAATCGTCGGTTTTGTCCGAGGTGGCACGTAAGCTCGGCGCGACGCCGATGCAGGTGGCGCTAGCCTGGCTGCTGCAGCGTGCGCCAAACATTCTGCTGATTCCGGGTACGTCGTCGGTCACGCATCTGCGTGAAAACATGCAGGCGGCGCAGTTGCAGTTGCCGGACGCAGTGCTCGCCGAACTGGATGGGATTGCGAGCGTGGGCGGGCGGCATTGAGACGACGATTCAGTCCGTAGGGGAAAAACTCATTCCACGCTGCGACCGGCGCGCCGCCGGCCGGCAGCCCATTGATAGCGTTGGATGAGTTGAGCGGAGGCAACCAAAGCCTGATGCCTCCACCGATTCTCGGCGGCCCGAATGTCGATATCCTCGCGTGCCAGCGCCTCGGGCGCCCAATACTGTCGAACGTCACCGACTGGAAGATGATCGGTTTCGGATGTGATGGCCCGGAACAATTGAAACTCTGGCTCGTTCTCCGCTCTGGTCCACAGGGCTAAAACGTTCATCGCGCGAGCGGTTTCAATCACACTTAATCTGCCTTCCAACAGATCCTTCGCGCGAGCATGAATCTTCCGGCAGCGCTTGAGCCAGAGCGCCTCATTTCTGATCCCCGCGGGGATCGGGATACCGTGTTCCATTGTCATTGAATGTGGAGTCGCCGCTGCCGATACTCTAGCGCGAATGGGTGCCGGGGTGCACCGGGGTGATCTGTCCGACCTGGACAGCCTGCGCAGCGGCGCCGCCATGTCAGACGGGGGCGCTCAACTCTCCGCGACATCAGCCTCGAGCGCTACGCTCTTCTGCGCCTCGAGTTCGGCAAGACGGACCGCCAACGCCTTGCTGATCGACTGGTAGGCGGAACTGCCAAGCGTCAGACGCCGGGCCGGCCGCTCGGCATCTGACGCGACGATCATCGCATCCACCGTCTTGCCTGCGTCGCCGAGGCGAGCAAACGCGTCAGCGCCGATACGCCTTCTGAGTTCGCCGACAGGCGTAGCGTCATAGACAGGCATCGGTTCCGGGCTGACCAGGTTGGAGCCGAAACTTGTCTCGGTGGGCCCCGGTTCGACGATGATGAAGTCGATTCCAAACGGCGCGACCTCCAGGGCAACCGCTTCAACGAAGCCTTCGATGCCCCACTTGGTCGCGTGGTACAGACTGAAGCCAGGATAGACGCACTGCCCTCCTTCCGAGGAAACCTGCACGATCCGGCCGCCACCTTGTGCCCGGAGGTAAGGTAACGAGGCGCGGATGAGCTGGATCGAACCGGTCAGGTTCGTTGCGATCTGCTTGTCGAGTTGCTCGTCTGTCACCTCCTCGGCCGCGCCGAACAGGCCATAGCCAGCGTTACTGACCACCACATCGATGCGGCCCATTGCTGCGAATGCGCGGGCAACTGTCTCGCGCACCGCGTTGGCGTCGGTCACGTCGAGCGTCAGGACGCGCAGCCGCTCGCCATACTGCGCGGCCAGATCGTCCAACACAGCCGCCTGGCGCACGGTGGCGGCCACGCGGTCGCCACGCGCCAGCAAACGCTCGACCAGCAGCCGGCCAAGTCCGCTGGAGGTGCCGGTAATAAGCCAGTTCTTTGTCATCTCACGCTCTCCCGAATGATTGAAAACCCATTGTAGGAGCGTGCGATTGGTGCGATAAGCCGCTATAGTTTGCATGACCAAGTGAAAAAGCTTCACCAATGGCCAAACCCACTCTCGCCGATCTGAGCGCATTTTCTGCCGTCGCCAGCCACCGCAGCTTCCGCGGCGCGGCTGATGCTCTCGGGGTCTCGCGCTCGTCCTTGAGTCACGCCATGCGCGGCCTGGAGCTTGATCTAGGCGTGCGTCTGCTGAATCGCACCACACGCAGTGTGTCCCTGACGGAAGCGGGCGAGCAGTTGCTCAAACGGCTCACGCCAGTGCTACGCGATCTCGACGAGGCGCTCGACACGGTCGCCGATACGGGTGGGGCCCCTACAGGCACGCTGCGCATCAATGCCAATGAAAACGCGGTACGTTTGCTCCTGAAAACGGTGGTGCCGCGTTTTCTGGCCCGCTATCCAGGCATGGCGCTCGATCTGGTCGCGGAGGGACGCCTCGTCGATATCGTCGAACAGGGCTTCGATGCCGGCGTTCGGCTTGGCGAGTCGTTGCCGCAGGACATGGTGGCCGTGCGAATTAGTGAAGATTTTCGCTTTGTTGCCGTCGCGGCGCCGTCCTACCTTGCCGACCGGCCCGCGCCTGTGACGCCGGACGATCTTGCGCAGCATCGCTGCATCCGCCATCGCCTTCCCAGCGGCAAGCTCTACCGCTGGGAATTCGCCAAGCGAGGACAAGAGGTGGTCGTGAATGTGCCCGGCGTGCTGACGCTTGACCACAATGGACTGATGATCGAAGCGGCGGCAGACGGCTTAGGCATTGCCTATGTTCCTGAGACCGCCGCGCGCGCCTGGCTCGATGACGGCCGGCTAGTCACGGTATTGGATGACTGGTGTCCGGTCATCCCTGGCCTCTACCTTTACTATCCTGGCCATCGCCATGTTCCCGCCGGGCTGCGCGCTTTCATCGAAGTACTAAGGGAATCCGGTTGATTCTAATTTCAGATCTCCCATCCTCATTTCGGATCGCGCTCAAACCGCTCGCGACTGCCACGCCGCGCCGCCCGCTGCTTACCCTCGTCGCGCTGACGTCGCATTGCCGCGGTCTTGTCTTCGAAGAACTCCGCTTCGCGCTGCAACTTCTTGTACGAGTTCAGCCGCCTGAGCGTCAAACGCCCGTCGTCGACCGCTTGCGCGACTGCGCACCCCGCCTCGCCGTTATGCCTGCAATTGCGAAACGCGCACTGGGTCATCAGCAACGCCACATCCTCAAAGGCGTCGCTCAAACTGTCTGCGCTGGCCGCCACGCCCACGCTACGGATGCCTGGCGTATCGATAATCACACCATGTCCCGGCAACATGAACAACGAACGACTGGTCGTGGTATGCGAGCCGCGCGCGCCCTTGGCACTCACACCCAGCGTTAGCTGTCGATGCGAGCCGGTCAAAGCGTTCACGATAGAACTCTTCCCCACCCCCGACGACCCGACGAATACGCACGTTTCATTCTGCGCGATCATGTCATGGAGCTGTGTCACGCCCAGCTCGGTAAACGTGCTCAGCACGCACACGGGAATGTCTGTCCCAAGCTCGGCAATCTGGTCGAGGTAAATGTTGATGTCCGCTGCCAGATCGGCCTTGTTCAAGACGAGGACCGGTGCGATGTGGTTAGCGCGCGCCAGCAACAGAAACCGCTCAAGCCGCGACAGATTGAATTCGTCGGTACACGAGGTAACAATAAAGAGTTTGTCTACGTTGGCCGCTAGCGGCTGAACACGGTCTTCGCTGTTACTGCGCTGGAAGCAACTGGTGCGTTCGAGGATGTCGATAAACTCTACTTCGCCAGTGTTCGTTGGGATGCCGAGCACCCAGTCGCCGATGATCGGCGCTCGATCGCTCTTCCTGGCAAAGATCAAGTTGAAGTGCTGCAATCGCCCTTGTGCGTCGCCGGAAACGACGAAGCGCAAACCGAAATCCTCGGTCACGCGATAGGGCTGGCCAATGCCGTATTGCGCGGCTTGTGTTGCGAAGTGTTCGCTAAAGCCTAACGCGTTTAAAGGCTGAGGACTAAGCGATGCGGATGCGGTGTTTTGATGCTGATTGGTTTCGAGCTTGGTCATGGTCCCAATGCATAGAGGAATTTAGAAGAAAGTCGCCTGAAGCTGCGGTGTAAAGATCTTTCATATCCAAACCTCCTGATTGCAATGAGTACGCCCTAAGCCGAAACAACAACATAGCGCCGAGCAGGGCGGGATGCTGGCGTTAGTACAGAACAGCCATACAAGCCTCGCGTATGTGAGGCCGCCCATCATATCCGAGAATAAAAGAGCCGGTTAGGGAACCGTTGTATTTAAGCGATGCTCCAGAGAGCGCCCCGTATTTGGCATGAACCGGCTCGGCATACATGTGATTCCTAACAGCATTACCGCTCGAGCCGCCGGCGGCGAATTGCCCGATGAACTGAGACCGGCCATGCATCTGTTCTACCGGCACCGGATCGTCGACATTGCTGACGAACTGCCGAAGTACCTGGACGGCTGGGACGGCCCAACCCTGTGAGTGCGCACCCCTACTAAGAAACGACCGAAAACACAAAGATCGCATTGTTGAGCGCATGCAACAGGATCGGCATGGAAAGCCCCTTGGTCTTCCTTGCCAACCATCCTGCAATCACTCCCAAGGCGAACAGAAAAACAAGGTGCCGGCTATCCTGATGCAGGCCTGCAAACAGCGCCGCCTGTAACACGTTGGACCAACCGAAACTGATATGGCGCGATAGTCCGCCTAGCAGGCAGCCGCGGAACACCAGTTCCTCCATGATCGGTACGAACACGGACAGCACCAGTAACGCGAGCGGCGTACCGCCGATCGCCACCGCACCGTGAACGAGTGCGACCGCCCATACGTTGGATGCGGTCTTGGTCACCCCCGCGTGGTGCAGCCAGCCGGTCGCGAGCAGGTCGATTAGAAGTAGCCCTGCTGGGACGATGAACCACTTCAGCTTCCACGAGCCGCTACCTAGCCAATCACGCCAGCTGAGCAGTTTGGCAATCCACGCGAGTCCAAGCGCACAAAACAACAGCGCCCAGAGATAGGAAGCAGCCACGCGGCTTTGCCAGTCGATGCGCGATGCACCGCTTCCCACCGGAGAAATCAATGCCATTCCCGAGTGGAGTGCCGTGACCAGATAAAGCAAAACGAAATAGATGGCGAGTGCTAGCCACGCGTGTCGCAGGCCAATCCGCGCGAAGATAGGAACGGAGACTTTGCCGATCCGTTGACGTACTGTCCCGCGATAGTGCACGGGAAACAGGAGTACCCCGGGGCTAGCCGCGACCAACGCGATTGCGGCGAGCAGGCCAAACGCGAGCGGAAGCAGATCGAGACGGCCAATCAGTGCGGGATCGAGATTGAGAAGATGCGCATACGCGCCGATAAACCCCGCCGCTTTGCCGGTCTTGACGTACTGATCATGAATGACGTCTGCGGCGGCTTTAGCGTTGCCCGAATCGAACGCCACTTCGAGCCGGAGTTGCTGGTTCTGCGGGGATTCGAACTTGTGCGAAGCGGCGTCGGCGGTCAATGCTGCTTCAGCACCCGCAGAGTCGCCGACGTGCTGCAGTGCGCGTGCCGTCGTATATGCATCGATCTTCGGGCCGGCGCGTTGGGCACGATGTAATTCGTCCAACGCCTCGGTGCCAGGCAGTAGCTCTGTCGCGGCTCGGATTCTGGCGTTTTCCTGCCACAACAGCTTCGGCATGGGCGCCGCAGCGAGCAGGTTGGCCGCGTTCTTTGCTTGCCCTGTTTTGACGAGGTAATGCATTGCTTCGACCAGCCGTTCACTTGCCGGATCGAGTCGCACCGCAAGTACCGCCTCCTGCCCCGCCCGCGTGTCATTCTTTGTGAAGGCATAACTACGCGAAAGCGCTGCATGCAAGCGTGCCTGTTGGACTGCAGACCAGTTATTCGAGGATTTGAGCAGCGGCTCACCGTAGTCGATCGCCTGCTTTCCGAAGCGATTTTCAAGCACAAACAGCACGGCTTCCGGATCAGATGAAAACTGCTTCTCCAGCGTCGATTGACAGGTAGCCAAATCCTGCGACGCAACATCGGCCCAGCTCAGATCCTCCGACGCAGCGAAACGCTCGGTGAATTTGCACTGCGCCAACGCGAGGCCGGCGTCCGCGGGGTGCTTCGTCAGAGCTTCACGGTAAGCGCCCAGTACATTCTCGTAGGCACTTTTTTCGCCGTTGACCACTACATCGCTCATGCGGTCAGGAAGACGCAAATCCTCGACGGCCAATCCGCTTGATGGCGCGGCCCCCGCAGGTTCAAGCATCAGCACGGCGCACGCAGCGACGACGATAATCTTCAGGATTCTTAAAAGCATGGTAGGCGCGTGGCGGCGAGTATTGGAATGGTCGACGGCTGCGTGATGGCCTGCCTCGTTATCTCATCTTAAGGCAAGACGCCTACTCACTAGTACGGCTTCTACGCTGGAATCTTTAGAGAAAGTTAAAGAAGGCTTGCTTTTGACAATTATGCACTCAGCATAGCGCATGCTGATTTGCCAGCGCCGCTTTGTAGTTCCCGAGGAGTTGTTCGTGAGTCATTGTGCCGATCAGATTAGTTGCTAGTTCGCGTCGCCCAGTAGCTCATCCGCCGAGACTACCGTGCAATATTCCCCGTCCAGGTTCGCAAGCGACATGGCGTGCACTTCGTCGGCGCTCCGCATCCGGCCTTCCCAATCCATGCGGCCGAATGTGAAACAGCCGTCCTCGACAAGATACGTATCGAAGCCGAGATTACCCGCCATACGAACCGTCGCCTCGACCGAGTTGTTCGTAATCACCCCAACGATTACGAGCGCAGTATGTCCACCTTCGCGCAAACGATCTTCAAGTCCGGTACCGATGAATGCATTGTTAGTGTGCTTCGGGATCACCGTCTCGCCGGACAGCGGCGCAACTTCCGGCTTGAAATCGTTACCGGGCTGACCAGGGCGGTAACGCGAATCCGGCTCGACCGAATCGTGGCGCACATGCCAGACCGGCCACTTCTCAGCGCGCCAGCGCGTCAAAATTCGGCCAATGCGGGCCTCGGCCATGGGGTTATTTCGTACTCCCCAGTCAGGGTGATCGATCGCCTTCTGCAGGTCGATTAAAAGGAGCACGGCCCCGTGAGTCGAAAACGTCCGCATACGCTAAACCCTCCTGAGAATTGTGCAACTGCCGTTCGCCGACCTATCTCCGTGGTATGGAAATAGCCTGCGCCGTCTCAAGCAACTGCTCCCTCAGCACAAACCGAATGGATTCGCTACCGCCTCGCCGGCGATGCGCTGCGGGCCTTTGCGGCAGGGAGTGAAGTCACGATTGAGTAAAGCTTCGCGTGTCTTCACCGAGCCAACCTTGAGGGTGGCGAATCAGGACATCGCATATTGTACGGACCTCAAACGCCGGCCGGATGCCCTCGGACACTGACCCGTGCTATGGTCATACGCGCCCCGGCCGAGATGGTATGCCACGCACGGCCACAACCACGACATCCCTGATCGACGATGACTCGCCCGAGCCTCTCCATTGGAAGACCGCGGTCGCACTGGTTGATTCTTGTGATTTGCGCGATCGCCGCGATCGTAGTCGCGCTGGTGCTGGCATGCTGGATGACGCTGCGTGCCAGCCTGCCGCAACTCGACGGCACGCATGCCGCACCCGCATTGTCCGCTCCCGTCACAATCGAACGCGATTCGCTGGGCGTTCCCACGCTGGCAGGCGCCGCCCGAACCGACGTGGCTTACGCGACCGGCTTCGTTCACGCACAGGATCGCTTCTTCCAGATGGACCTGTTACGCCGCGTCGCGGCCGGCGAGATGGCCGCGCTGATCGGGCCGGCCGCGCTCGAACTCGATCGCCGTAACCGGCCTAACCGGTTCCGCGAACGCGCGCGGATGTTGGTCAACGCGCTGCCCGCTGACCAGCGGGCGCTAGTGGACAGCTACACAGCCGGAGTCAACGACGGACTGGCCGCGCTGAATTCACGGCCGTTCGAATACTGGGTACTGCGCACGCCGCCGCTCGCCTGGCGTCCCGAGGACAGCCTGCTCGTGGTCTACGCGATGTACTTCGACCTGCAATCGCACGAGGCGATCCGCATCCTCTCACGCGCCGCGTTGCGCGAGCGCGTGCCGGCCGATCTGTTCGCGTTCCTGCTACCGGCGAGGAGTCACTGGGACGCGCCGTTCGACGTCGCCAAGCCGCCCGCGGTCGACCTTCCCACGCCACCGGCTACGCGCCCAGACTGGTTGCAGGCGTCGAAATCCGCCAGCGTCCCAGCGCAAGGAACTGAGTTCGCGGAACGCGACCTCATGGAAGGCAACTCCATGGTCGGCAGCAACGGCTGGACGGTGGATGCCGCACACAGCGCACACGGCGGCGCGCTCCTTGCCAGCGATATGCACCTCGGCCTGTCGCTACCCAACCTCTGGTACCGGCTCTCGTTGAAGTGGAACGACCCGGACGGTCAAGCACGGCGCATCACCGGCGTCAGTCTGCCGGGCGCGCCGCTCGTCATCGCCGGCAGCAACGGCCACGTTGCCTGGGGCTTCACCAACAGCTACGGCCGGTTCATCGACCTGATCGAACTCCAACGCAATCCCGCGGATCCACTGCAATACCGGGTTCCCGGCGGGGGCTGGCAACGTGCCACGGTTTATCACGAACGTATCGACGTCAAAGGCGGCAAGCCGGTGGATCTGCCGGTTGCCGAGACACAATGGGGTCTGCAGATCGTGGTCGGCTCGCACGCCTATGCGCTGCGCTGGGTCGCGCACGATCCCCAGGCGGTCAACGTCAACCTGCAGCGGCTCGAAGAAGCCACAAGCGTCGAGGACGCGCTGCACGTAGCGCAAACCAGCGGGATTCCAACACAGAACTTCACAGTCGCCGATGCGCAAGGCAAGATCGGCTGGACGCTTGCTGGACCGCTGCCGCACTGGAGCACGGCCGCAGACGCCTCGAGCGGTTCGTTCGACGACCTGCCGTTCGATTCGGCCACCTATCAGGGCTGGCAGGGCTACCTTGCGCCGCAGGCGTATCCATCGCGAATCGATCCACCGCTCGGCCGTCTCTGGACCGCGAACAACCATACGCTGCCCGACACCGAAGCAGCGCTGCTGGGCGACGCAGGCGCCGACGTCGGCGCCCGTGCAGCGCAAATCCGTGACGATCTGCTGGCGCTGCCACGCGCGGACGAGCGCGACATGCTCGCCATCCAGACCGACGACCGTGCGCTGTGGATCGACAATTGGCGCCGCCTCGCGCTTTCGGCGCTCGACCCCGACGCGCTGCGCGATCATCCGCAGCGTGCGGAATTTCGCCGCCTCGTGCTTGCATGGAACGGCCGCGCCGATGCCGACGCGGTCGGCTACCGTCTCGTGCGAGCGTTCTACTTTTCGCTCTACGACGCCTGGTTCGGCACGCTCGACAAGCAACTCGCAGCAAGTGCCAATACGACCGCCATCAACCCGCCGCTCAGCTTTCGTTCTGCGAGTTCCCGCTACGAGGCGGTCATGGAAGCGCTCGCCGCGCATCAGACATGGGTACCGGACGGTAGCGCCGACTGGCACGCGTTCATGCTCGAGCGTATCGACCACGCCATCGCACAGCTACCGCCGGGCGTGACGCTCGAAGACGCGCGCTGGGGCGATCGCAACCGCGCGGCAATCGAGCATCCGTTCGCGCGAATCGTGCCGGCATGGTTGCCATGGCTGCACGCCTGGCTCAGTGCACCGCAAGACCCGCTGGCGGGCGACTTCAACATGCCACGCGTGCAAACCCCATCGTTCGGCGCCTCCGAGCGCATGGCCGTGTCGCCGGGTCGCGAGCAGAACGGTCTGTTCGAAATGCCGGGCGGCCAATCAGGCCATCCTTTGTCGCCGTATTTCCTCGCGGGACATGAGGCCTGGGTACACGGTGCGACGGCCCCGTTCTTGCCGGGGACTGCGGTGCATCGGCTTGAGCTGGCACCACCGGTCCACTGAGCAGACAGGACGGTCGAACAGTTCTACGTCCAGCCCTTCTGCTGACACCGGTCTGGACGTAGATTTGACCCCGACCTTTTATAATTCTATTTTTTACAAATCCTATTCAACAAATATAAAACGCATTGATTTAACCTTTAACGTACTTTCAACGAAATAACGATACATTCATTTACAAAGTTTCGGCTAAACTTCCGGTTCGCAAGAGGCGATAACGCGTCGCAGCGCTAACCCACATCTGTCATTGCATTCCGGAAAAGGCTTGAGTGATGTCCGATCAGTTATGCGTAATACATGGAAAAGTCAGTACCATGGAGCAGGTTCCGGTGGATCTTCTTGCCGTCCCCGAAACATCGACAGGCACGCTAGTCAAAGCTTTTGCACCTATTCTATTTGCATTAAATGGAAATGGCGCTAAAGCAATAATGAATAACTGGCAGCGCGGTTATCTAATGCGCATCTCCAGTCAGATCGATCAGACCACCAACATCCCGCCTTCCCGAACCAAGGCACCAGAGCCTCAAGCCGAGCAGCCCTATCTGATGGACATCACCATCGAGGGCATCAACTACCGCACCATGCTAAGCGGCCTCTGCTTTAACGAAGGGGATGAGGTCACCGCAGTCGTCGACGAACGAGGCTCCTTACTGGCAATCGCGAGAAAGGATCAGACCGCGATGTCGATCTATGCTGGCTGCAAGAACGGCTTCGCGCAACTCATGAACGATCTGTGGTGGGTCGCAAGGCTGCTGTTCTGGGTGACGATGATCCCGATGCTGTTGGTGAACGTGGGCGAACTCACGCTCAACAGCTCGTGGAACCTGACCCTCTTCCTGATTGTCCTTGCCGGCTCGCCGTTCGTCCTTCTCGCCCTGTGTGCGCTGCTATGCGGGCTCGTCAGACGGAGTGAATTCATGCCTGCGTGGCTCGCGTCGAGCATCTTTGACGCGCTCGGCCGTCACGATCTGGCTACGGTGAATTTCACCGCGGCCGAAAGCGAAGCGCCACATGATGGCAGGAAGCGGCCGGGCGACAAGGGCCGCGTGTTGTATTTCTGGCCGGCGGACAGACCCATGGCGGTCGAGCGAACCAGGGTCCTCGCCGCAGGCAGACAGGTGGAACAGGGCTAGGCCCTCAATTCGTCGCGACCGCCGGCAAGAACGACCACCAGCAAACCTGATTAAGCGCCGAGGTCGCGACCGAAGGAGTCAGCCCGGCGGCCACGCTGGCCTTCCAGTCGCTTTGCGCATCCGTGCTATCCGAGCAACTGCTGACGTAGTCCAGCGATCCGGTAAAGAACGCGCTGCGCGGCAATTTCGCCTCGGTGCTCTTCCACGACTGCAGCGTTTGCAGCAGCGAACTGTCGAGCGAGGGCAAGAACACCTGTTCGGCAAAATCGCCGTCCACCAGCATCGGGAACGACACGCCGCCGCTCGAACCGCTGATAGCCGAGGTGGGAGCACCATTCAGGACGATCGGCGCATTCGGGAATTCCGTGCGCAACTGCGCGACGAGATCCAGACCGCCTTGCTGGCAGGCAGTATTGCAGGGACCTTGAGCCGCGTTCGCGGCGTGGCCGACAATTTCGAAGTTATCCAGCATGAAGCCGTCCACGCCGGTCGCGGCGAGCCGTGGCGCGACGTAGTTCACGATCAGGTTCTGATAGTCCGCGTTGCCGACGTTCATCCAGTACTCGTTCGGGTAGCCGCTGTACTGACCCAATTGCGCGGCCTGATTCGCGCCACAGGAGACGAAGCCGGAAGGCACGGTCGTCCAGTAGGTGCGCCAGGTTTCGCAGGCTCCAACGTTCAGATAGCTGAGCACTTTCGCCCCGTGCGCCTTCAGCGCGGCGATCTGCGCCGGCGTGAAGTTGGGCGTGCCGGTGCCCGGATCCGCGTCGATGACGATCACGTTGAAGCTGGACGCGAGCTGGTCAAGATTGGTTTGGGCGGCGCTGCCGTAGTACACAGCCCACACCGCCGAGGCCGGCAGGTTACGCGCAGCCGCAACCGGTACATTGGTCGACCCCGAAAGGGTAATCGCGCTGCTATTGGATGGGGGGCTGCTGGACGCGCTCGACGAAGCCTGGGCGCCGCCCCCGCCTCCGCCACCGCAAGCGTCTAAGAACGCCACAACAAGGAACGCAACCGCAAAGATCAAGCGAGAGGAAAATGAGCGCATGGGTTAGCTGTTTTGGATTTGCCCGGAGCGTAGCATGCGCGGCAGGCCGCTGCGCGACACAAATGTGGCAGTGCGCGGCGGCGGCCCTTGAAGGTTGGGTGGATCAGAAAGCGGCCGTATAGATGGCCAGCGCATCTGCTTCGGAGACAACCCGCGGGTTATTCACCAGCAAACGCGTCTGCAGCATGGCGTCGCTGGCCATGCGTTCCAGGCCACCGCGTTCGATGCCCACCGCCCGCAGCGTCGCAGGAATACCCGTTGCGGCGATCAGGCACTCGACGTGCTCGATCAGCGCTAGCGTGCGGCTTGCGTCACTACCCGTGGCGGCCGGCACCACGACGCCAGCCAGTTCGGCGTACAGATGAGCCGCCGCCTCCGCGTTGAATCGCAGCACGTGCGGCAGTACGAGGGCGTTGGAAAGGCCGTGCGGCACGTGGTAAATACCGCCAATCGGATAGGCCAGCGCATGCACCGCGGCAACCGGCGAGTTGGCAAAGGCCTGGCCAGCGAACGTCGCGCCGAGCAGCATCGCTTCACGCGCCGCCCGGTCCTGGCCGTTCTCGCAGGCGGCCAGCAGGTTGCGCGACAGCAACTCGAGCGCCTTCACCGCCAGCATGTCGGAGATCGGATTCTTCAAACGCACCGACGTATACGCTTCGATGGCGTGCACCATCGCGTCGATGCCGGTGGCAGCGGTCGCAGCCGCCGGCAAGCCAAGTGTGAGTTCCGCGTCCAGAATTGCCAGATCGGCAATCAGTTGCGGCGCGACGACGCCCATCTTCTTCGCTTCGCCAACGGTGACGATCGAGACCGCTGTGACCTCGGAGCCGGTGCCGGCGGTGGTCGGCATCTGCACGAGCGGCAAGCGCGCAACCTCAACCTTGTTGACCCCGTACATCTCGCTCAACGGCTGTTGCTGTTGCGGCACCAGCACGGCCAGCAATTTCGCCACGTCCATCGACGAGCCGCCACCCAGCCCCAGCACGATCTCCGCGCCCGCTTCATGCGCGAGCGCGGTCGCCTCCAGCACAATGTGCTCTGGCGGATCGGCGATCACGTCGTCGATCACGGTGGCCTGCCAGCCGTGCGCGGCGAGATCGGCCAAAGCGGGATTCAACAGACCGCTGCGATGCAAGAAGCTATCGGTGACGACGCACAAGCGCGTAAGCGCCGGGAACTGCTCGCGCAGCAGACTACCGAGGCGCCGCGCTGCGCCATATTCGACAACGAGCGTCGGCACGGTCTGAAAACGGAACCCGTTCATTACGCAGCCTCCTCCGGCACCATGGAGCATCGATATTAACAATATCCTCTCTGGCGCACTCATCCGGCAGCCGCAGACATCGACTGGCGACACCCAAAAGTCGGCAACTGTGTTCCACTTAAGCTGGATAATTTATTGTCGGCTCCTACGCAGTTGTTGCACTGCGCAATCCCTGTGAATGACAGCGCTGACGGCGTGCGAACAAGGCGGGTTCATCCAACAGCATCTGAAAGAGTTGACTATGCGCATCCCACCGGTGAAAGCCATCATTGCTTTTGAGAGCGTGGCCAGAACGAAGAGCGTCAACCGTGCGTCCGAAGAGCTGGGGCTCACCGCGTCGGCAGTCAGCCATCAGATCAGCAATCTCGAAGCGATCATCGGCCAATCCCTCTTCTATCGATCAGGCCGCGGACTCATGCTGACGCCCACAGGCGAGCGTTACCTGTCCGACGTGACCGGCTCGCTCGCGGACCTGAGCCGCGCAACCGAGCGGGCGTCGAGCCGAACCGACGTCGAAATCCTGCGGGTGCATTCCAGTCCCAGCTTCGGGCTGATGTGGTTGCTGCCACGGCTCGAGTCGTTTCAGGAGGCCAACGGCGACATCCAGTTGAATCTGGCCTGCTCCTTTGAAGACGTATCGTTTACCAGCGGTTATTACGACCTCGACTTGCGCCACGGCTATGCCAACTGGCGCGATCTGGAGGTGCGCACCTTGCGCGGCGAATTCATCGCACCCCTTGCATCGCCTAAATATCTCGAACTCCACCCGGTCAACACACCGGAAGACCTGCTGGAGCACCGTCTGATCTATTCGGAGACGCCGCTCGTGCAGTGGAAACAATGGTTCGGGCGTACCGGGGTTTCCGCCGCGCACAAAACCTTCGATTTCTCGTTCGACCGTTCATACATGTCGCTGGAAACGGCTGCGCTTGGCCTCGGCATTGCGCTCGAAAGCCTGATGCTCGCCTCCGTACGCATCAAGGAAGGCGCGCTCGTGCCGGTATTCGACCGTACTCATGCTGTCGAGGTGGGCGCCCATCATCTGGTCTATCCACCGCAAAACGCAGAGCTGCCGCGTGTGACGCGGTTCATCGCATGGATTGAGCGGGAGATTGACCGGATGGATCGGCCCGCCTAGCAATCCTCAGTGGATTCGAAGCACGTCACCTGAAAATTTCTCAACCATAGTTGAGCGATACGTCGTTGATGCGACCGGCACTGAAGCAGACACTGGGGCCATCACATCGACACTCAGGAGACAACGATGCTGCTCGAAAACAAGGTCGTAATCGTCACAGGTGCGGCCTCGCCGCGCGGAATCGGCAAGGCAACCGCCCAGGCACTGGCCGCCCAGGGTGCGCGGATCGTGATTCTCGACCTGCGCGAAGACGAGGCGAAGCGCGCGGCGGCCGATCTCGGCGACGCGCATCTGGGCCTCGCCTGCGACGTCACGGACAAGGCCGCGTGCCTCGCGGCCGCCAAGGCGACGCTCGTGCGATATGGCCGCATCGACGGCCTCATCAACAACGCCGGCATCACGCAGCCGGTGCGCACCCTGGACATCAGCGCCGAGGGTTTCGACGCCATCGTCGACGTCAATCTGCGCGGCACGCTCTATATGTCGCAGGCGGTTCTTCCGGTCATGAAAGAACAGAAAGGCGGCAGCATCGTCTGCATGTCGTCGGTGTCGGCGCAACGTGGTGGCGGCATTTTCGGCGGCCCTCACTACAGCGCCGCCAAGGCCGGCGTACTCGGTCTCGCGCGCGCCATGGCTCGCGAATTCGGTCCCGACCATATTCGCATCAACTCGATCACGCCGGGTCTGATTCAAACCGACATCACCGGCGGCAAGCTCACTGACGACATGCGTGCAGAGATCATCAAGGGGATTCCGCTTGGCCGGCTCGGCGATGCCGCCGACGTCGCCAACGCTTGCCTCTTTCTGGTCAGCGACCTGTCGACCTACCTCACAGGCATCACGCTCGACGTGAACGGCGGCATGCTCATTCATTGACGACGGCGCTCGCCGCACGCGGGCGTGGCGTCCCAGGCACTCGGGCAAACCCGAGGCCATGGGTGCAACAAGTTGCGTGGGGTGGGAGTAATCGCTCCCACCAACAGGAGACAGACATGAAATCGAAATACACCGCTTCGCCCATCGTCGGCGACGTCTTGCCGCAGACGGACTCGACGAGTTTCGAATCGAGAACCTACGCGAAGGTCAGCCGCCGCCTTATCCCGTTCCTGATGCTGTGCTATCTCGGCGCGTACCTCGACCGGGTCAACGTCGGTTTCGCGAAGTTGCAGATGCTGAACGATCTGCGCTTTAGCGAAACCGTCTACGGCATGGGCGCGGGCATTTTCTTTCTCGGCTATTTCCTGTTCGAAGTGCCGAGCAACCTGGTCCTGCACCGGGTTGGCGCCCGCAAATGGCTTGCGCGGATCATGCTGACGTGGGCGGCAATCTCCGCCAGCTTCGTGTTCGTCAGATCGCCTACGTCCTTTTACGTGCTGCGCTTCCTGCTGGGCGTCGCGGAGGCCGGCTTTGCGCCCGGCGTGATCCTCTATCTGACTTACTGGTTTCCGGCTGCGCGCCGCGCCAAAGCGTTGTCGCTGTTCTTTATGGCGATCCCGTTGGCCGGCATGATCGGCGGCCCGCTGTCTGGCTGGATCATGCACTCGCTGCAGGGCGCGATGGCGCTCTCCGGCTGGAAATGGTTGTTCCTGCTCGAAGCATTGCCGTCGCTCGTACTGGGCATCGCGATCCTGCTGTATCTCGACGACGGTATTGCGAAGGCAAAGTGGCTGACCGCAACGGAAAAGGCGCTGCTCGCCCGCAATGTTGCCGGCGACAACGCGTACAAGATCGCGCACATCTCGGTCAAGGCGTTCATCGGCGACCGCCGCTTGTGGCTGATGGCCGCGATCTATTTCTGCGTCGTGCTCGGCCAGTATGGCCTGACCTTCTGGCTGCCCACGATCATCCGCAAGGCCGGTGTCGCCGATCCGCTGTGGGTCGGTGCGTTCACCGCCATTCCGTATCTGTGCGCCATCATCGCACTGCCGCTGATCGGCATGAGTGCGGACCATCAACGCGAACGCAGGCTGCATCTGGCCATTCCCATGCTGATTGCCGCGACCGCCTTCGCGATACTGCCGTCGCTTGGCAGCGTCCCGGCAGCCATCGTCTGTCTGAGCATTGCAGCAGCCGGCATCCTCTCCGCTTCTTCGCAGTTCTGGTCTTTGCCGACGGCCTTGCTGGGCGGCATGTCCGCTGCGGCCGGGATCGCCGCCGTGAACTGCGTGGCCAACCTCGCAGGCTTCTTTTCCCCAGCCATCGTGGGCTGGCTGAACGACTTCACCGGCAAATCGACCGCCGGCCTGATCTTCATCTCAGTGGCCATCACGCTCGGCGCCGCCCTCGTCTTTCTGGTGCCCGCGAAGTCAGTGAACCGCTGAACCCTTTCGAACCATTCCGACTGATCACAGGAGACGACATGAACAGTCCAACCAGCGCGTCAACGGCAACCCTTGCCGAGCACGCTTACCGTATCCGCAGAAATGCACTGTTAATGGGTGAAGTCCAGGGACAGGGCTATATCGGGCAGGCGCTCGACATCGCCGACGTCCTGGCCGTTGCCTACTTCGGCGCGATGCGCTATCGCCCGGAAGATCCCGAATGGGAAGGCCGTGACCGCTTCCTGCTGTCCAACGGTCACTATGCGATTGCACTGTATGCGGCGCTGCTCGAAGCGGGCATCCTGCCGGCCGAGGAACTCGAGACCTATGGAAGCGACGATAGCCG
Organism: Paraburkholderia phenazinium; assembly: GCF_900100735.1. Taxonomy (GTDB): domain Bacteria; phylum Pseudomonadota; class Gammaproteobacteria; order Burkholderiales; family Burkholderiaceae; genus Paraburkholderia; species Paraburkholderia phenazinia. The sequence goes on from NZ_FNCJ01000018.1 coordinate 127,818, forward strand.
GCTGCCGATGTCGGGCATGGCCAGCTACACCCCTGGCATGGAGATGTCCGGTGGATCGCTCGGCCAGGGCTTGACCATTGCGGTGGGCCGGTGCCTCGGACTCAAGCGCAAAGGATCGGATGCCTTCGTATACACGCTGTTTTCCGATGGCGAACTGGACGAAGGCGCGATCTGGGAAGGCCTCATGTCCGCGAGTCACTGGAAGCTCGACAACCTGATCGCCGTCGTCGACGTGAACAATCAGCAGGCCGATGGTCCCTCGACGCAGATCATGGCATTCGAGCCGCTCGTCGAAAAACTGCAGGCGTTCGGCTGGTTTACGCAACGCGTCGACGGCAACGATATCGCAGCCGTGGCCGCTGCATTCGATGCGGCGCGCAAGCATCCCGTCGCACAACCGCGCATGATCATCGCCGACACCCGCATGGGCCGCGGCGTACCGTTCCTCGAACAGCGCGAGAAGAACCACTTTATCCGCGTCGACGCACACGAATGGCAACTCGCACTCGACGCACTAGAAGCAGGGAGACAAGCATGAGCGACGCAACGATGAGCAAACCGCGCCTGAAGACCTCGGCAATGATCGCTTCGATTGCTGGTGAAGGACAGATCACTCGCTCCGCGCCCTTCGGTCACGCCTTGGTGGAGCTGGCGAAGCAAAAGCAAAGCGTGATAGGCATGACTGCCGACCTGAGCAAATACACAGACCTGCACATCTTCGCCAAGGCGTTTCCGGAACGCTTCTATCAGATGGGGATGGCGGAGCAATTGCTGATGGGCGCAGCCTCGGGGATGGCGCACGAAGGCGCACAACCTTTCGTCACCACGTACGCGGTTTTCGCCACACGCCGTGCGTATGACTTCATCCACCAGACGATCGCCGAAGACAATCTGGATGTGAAGATCGTCTGCGCGCTGCCCGGCTTGACGACCGGTTACGGTCCGAGCCACCAGGCCGCCGAAGACCTTGCGCTGATGCGGGCGATGCCGAACATGACGGTCATCGATCCGTGCGACGCGCTCGACATCGAGCAGATGGTGCCCGCCATCGCGGCGCACAAGGGACCGGTCTACGCACGCCTGCTACGCGGCAATGTGCCGGCGGTACTCGACGAATACGACTACACCTTCGAGCTCGGCAAGGCGAAGATGTTGCGCGACGGCGCAGAGGTGCTGATCATTTCGTCGGGCTTGATGACGATGCGCGCGCTCGAAGTGGCGAAAGCGCTCGAAAGCGACCGGATTGGCGTGGGCGTGCTCCATGTACCGACCATCAAGCCGCTCGACACGCAGACGATCCTGCGCGAAGCGAAGCGCACGGGGCGGCTCGTGGTCGTGGCGGAGAATCACACGGTGATTGGCGGGCTAGGCGAAGCGGTCGCCGCGGAGCTGATGCGCGCGGGCGTATCGTGCCCGCTCCGTCAGGTGGGACTGCCCGACAAGTTCCTGGCTGCCGGCGCGCTCCCGACGCTGCACGACCGCTATGGAATATCGGCCTCTACCATGGCTGATTCGATCAAGGGGTGGTTGAGCTGATTCAACCTGGGCTGCGGCTGACGCATGCGCTAGACTTGCAATCATCTCGCACGGGACCAGAGACTCCGATGATACGCAAGACTCTCAACGCATCGCAGCTGCAGCAGGAAGTGAACCGGCGACTGCATCGCCTGCAAGAAATCGTCGAAGACGGTGTGAAGATTCGAGTGCCCCGTCCGCAGTTACAGGAGCCGGATAAAACCGGCTGTAACTGGGACATGAAGCACTTCGGTAACGCTGCCGGCTTCGAGCGCGACATTGCCGCAGTGCTCAAAGCGGTACGCGCCGAATACAACCTGAGCACCGAAACGAAAGACACCGGCAATCCGTTCGGCGACTTTCCGGGCAGCTGAGCGGCAGAGGCGTAAGCGTCAGGGCTCGCGCGAGAACTTGTCGAGGCTGATGCCCAACTCCGCCGCCATATATTCGACCAGCGTCTGAAGACGGGCCAGTTCCTCGCCTTGACGCTTCACTTCGGCCTGAAGCGTCTCGACCTCTGCCGATGGCGCCGCGTCTTCCACGACGCCACGCGCGAACTCTTCACTTACGCTAACTTCACCGCACAACACGTGGGTCCAACGATTTTCGCGCTCGCCCGGCGTGCGCGGCAACTTCACCACGCGCGGCGGTTCATTCGCCGCCAGTTCATCGAGGAACACTTCGACCGACGAGATGTCGGCGAAGTCGTGCAGGCGCGAGGTGTTCAGGCGCAATTCCGCGGCTGTCTGCGGGCCACGCAGAACCAATACCGTGAGCAAGGCGGCTGACTGGCTCGGAATGCCCAGTACGCGATTCATGTTGTGTTCGAAGCGCGGCACCCGGCTGCTGCTGCCTTCCAGAACCAGCGACAGGCGTTTCAATCCATCGATCGCAGTGAGCACTTCCGCCTCGCTCACGTTCATCACCGGAGCGCGAGCGGTCTTCTGGTTGCAACCGGCGGTCAGTGCGTTGAGCGAAAGCGGATACGTGTCGGGGACCGTGTGCTGTTTCTCGCTCAGCACACCCAGCACGCGCGCTTCGACGGGCGTCAGTGAGCGCATGGCGGGACGCGGAACGGCGCTGGGAGTGTCGGGAGTGGTATTCATAGCTGGCTTCGCAGAGTGTAGCGCCTGACCGGCCGCCCTGATCGTGAGCCGGACGGGCGTGTCTGGCGAAGACTCACATGATAAACAGATTGACCGCCGCCGCAAAACGCACTCTATCGTTCAACAACGGGTAGCATGACGCACTGCCCTAACGCCTTCGTCGAAAAGCCCATGCGTTTCACGCGTCCGTTGCCGCCCCTGCTGCCAACTACGTCCCGTTCGTGCAGGACGGCTCGTTGCTTTATATTTCCGGCCAGATCTCGCGCAAGGGCGGTCAGCCTGCCTATGTTGGCCGACTCGGCGACAATATCTCCGACGAGGATGGCGTGCAGGCCGCACGACTCGCCGCACTCGGCATCCTGGCGCAGATCGCCGCCGCCACCGGCGACCGGCTCGAGCGCGTGGCGCGCATCGTGCGCCTCGGCGTCTTTGTCGCCAGCACGCCGGAGTTCAATCGTCAGAGCGCGATTGCGAATGGCGCGTCGGATCTGATGGTGCAAGTATTCGGCGACGCCGGGCGCCATGCGCGCGCCGCGGTTGGTGTCGCGTCGCTGCCCGCGGGCGTTGCCGTGGAAGTCGAAGCGGTTGTCTCGCTCAAGCAGTCCTGAAACTGAAGCGTAGTTCCGAACCGTCGCTGCATCACTGGAGCCTCCACACATGCCTGCCCCTCTTACCGATGCCGCCGTGCAAGCGCTGCGCGCCCAGACGCCGGGTACCCAGCACATCACGCATTTCAACCACGCCGGTTCCTCGCTGCCATCCGCAGCGACGCTGGAAGCGATCCGCGCCCATCTGTGGCGCGAAGCCACCATGGGCCCCATGGAAGCAGGCGTGGCCGCACGCGAGCAAACCGGCAGCGCGCGCACGCTAGCCGCCCGGCTGATGAATGCCCAAGCCACGGAGATCGCCTATACGAGCGGCAACTCCCAAGGCTGGGGCAGCGCGTTCGCCGCGCTGGGCACATGGCAGCCCGGCGATCGCATTCTGGTTGCGCGTCACGAATGGGGCGGCAATCTGGCCACCATGCGCCTGACGGCCCAGCGCGCGGGGGTATCCATCGAAACGATTCCTTCCGATAGCAGCGGCGCCGTCGACCCCGGCGCACTGGAGGCGATGCTCGACGAGCGGGTCAGGCTGATCGCATTGACCTGGATGCCGGCGAACGGCGGCCTCATCAATCCGGCGGCAGCGATCGGCCAGATCGCGCGCCGTCATGGCATCGCGTACTTCATCGACGCGGCGCAAGCGCTTGGGCAGGTGCCGGTCGACGTGACCGAACTCGGCTGCGACGTCTTGACCGGCCCAGGCCGCAAGGCCTTGCGCGGCCCGCGCGGCACAGGGCTGCTGTATGTACGCCAGGCATTCCTGGAGCGCCTCACACCCGCATTCGTCGACACCCACACAGCGCCGCTCGATGCCGACGGCGAACCCGTTTTGCGGGCCGACGCAGTACGCCTCGAATCTGCGGAAGTCGCGCCGGCGCTGTTCTGCGGTTTGGCCAATGCACTGCAGGAGGCGCTGGAAATCGGCGTGGAGAACATCCGTGCCCGCATCGACGCCACCGCCCAGACGCTGCGCGCCGAACTGGCGCAGATCGACGGCGTGACCGTACTCGATCAGGGACGCGAACGTTCGGGATTGGTGGCCTTCAACCTGGCGGGCCACGAGGCCACAGCGGTGCAGCGTGCACTTGCCGCGCGAGGCGTGACGATCGGCAGCAACGGGGTCGCCTATACCCCGCTCGACATGAACGCCCGGGGCCTCAGCCAGATCGCCCGCGCTTCCGTCAGCTACCTGACCACCGAGGCGGAGATCGGCAAATTGCTGGACAACGTGCGCGCGCTGCTGCAGTAAGATCGTCGTTCACGGCGCGTCACCCAGGCTGGCGCAGCCGGACCCCACGCGGCGGACCTGCAAGGCGAGCCGATTCAAGGCAAGGAGACTTCAATGGAACGACCCGAGTTCATCCGCCACTGGACCGAACTGGAAGGCCCGGACGATAGCCACTACAAGGACAGCGCGGAACTGCACAGCATTGGCGCGCCGCTTGGCCGCGCGCTTGGGCTTAAGCGCATCGGCATTCACCACGAACGCTTGCTGCCTGGGCGCCGCACCTCTTTCCCGCATGCGGAAAGCGCGGAGGAAGAATTCGCCTTCGTGCTGGAAGGCACGCCGGATGTGTGGATCGACGGTCATTTGCATCCGTTGAAGCCAGGGGACTCGGTCGCGTTTCCGGCAGGCACCGGCATTTGCCATACCTTCATCAACAACACGAATGAGGAAGTGCGGTTGCTGGTGGTGGGAGAAGCCAGCAAGGAGGAGAACCGGATTCGTTATCCGATGAACGAGGCCCATGAAGCCACGCGCCCGGATCGCTGGGTCGACTGGCCAGTGCGTCCGATGGGTCCGCACGACGGCAAGCCACACCGCTAACGCCCAATGCAAACGCCCCGGCCGTCTAAGACCGGGGCGTCAGTCAAGCAAACCCGCCAGCACGTAGCGGGACAATCCTCTCTTACTGCTTCACGCCTTCCGCCTGGATATGCAGGACGGTTGCCATCTTGAAGCCATACGTCTTGCCGAAGTCCACGCCGAAGTCTGCGCGGTCGAACGTTGCCGTCGATTCCGTGCCGCACACTTCACGCTTGAGCATCGGGTTCTGGAAGCACTTGAACGATTCGATCTTCAGGTTCAGCGGCTTCGTCACGCCGTGCAGGGTCAACTCGCCGATCACTTCGACCGGCACATCGCCCTTGAACTTCATCGACGTGCCCTTGTAGACAGCGGTCGGGAATTGCGTGGCATCGAAGAATTTCGGGCTCTTCAACTCCGTATCCAGCGTATCGTTGCCGATGTCCACCGACGACATGTCGATGGTGGCTTCGAGCGAACCCGTCTTCGCTTCGCGGTCGATCGTCACCGTGCCGGTGGCTTTCGTGAACTTGCCGCGCCAGATCGAAACGCCGCCAAAGTGATCGGCTTCGAAGCTCGGCGAGGTATGGGTCGGATCGAGCGTGTAGGTGGTTTCAGCGGCCATTGCGCCAAACGATGCGCCGGCTGCCAGCGCGGCGACTGCTACTGCCAAAAGTTGCTTCTTCAAGGTGATTCTCCAGGTAAGTGTGTGTGCGGCTTATTTCTTGGCTGCCACGATATGAAACTTGATCAGTACTTCGTCGGCCACTACTGAGGTGTCCTTCCATTCGCCCGTGCCGATCTCGAACTGGCTGCGTTTGATCGGCAAGGTGCCGTCGAAGGTTTGCGTCGTGCCTTGCTGGGCAACGGTGACCGGCACCGTGACGGCTTCGGCCTTGCCCTTGATGGTCAGCGTGCCGCTGACCTTGAACTGGTTGCCGCCAGCGGGCGCAATGGCGCTCGAGACGAACGTCGCATTCGGATACTGTGCGGCGTTGAACCACTCCTTGCCGCGCACCTGGTCGTTGTAGCTTTCGTCGCCGAGGTCGTAGCTCGCGGTGTCGATAGACAGCTTCGCGCTACCGGCGGCCGGTTTGGCCGGATCGAAATCGACCTGCGCCGTGAATTTCTTGAAGTTGCCTTCGACAGGTACGTTCATCTGCTTCGAGGTGGCAGTCACCTTGCTTTTAGCGGTGTCGACCTGGGCGTGCGCGACGCCGAAAAACAGCGAGGAAACCGCCGTGGCGGCGAGAACCCATTGACGGAGAGAGGTTTTCATATCGTTGATATCTGCGGTGAGCCTGAGGCTACTTGAGAAAGGGAATCATGCGGGCCAGCAGACCATCACGATCGATGAAGTGATGCTTCAGCGCCGCCAGTACGTGAGCGGACACCAGTGCGAGCAAGCTGTAGTTCAGCCAGATGTGGATGGTCTTCAGCAGTACCTTGAGCGTGGTGTCCGGGCCGATCAGCGTCGGCAGCGGCACGATGCCCAGATACACCACCTGGATGCCGGCCGCCGAGCTGTAGAGATAGCCCGAGATCGGAATCAGGAACATCAGCAGGTACAGGATCACATGCACGGCGTCCGCCGCCAGCTTCTGCAACGGCGCCATACCCGACGGCAAGTCCGGAGCACGGTGCGTGAGGCGCCATGCGAGACGAATGACCGCCAGCGCAAAAACGGTCACGCCAATCCATTTATGCCATGAAAAGTACTTGAGCTTGGTGGGCGTAAAACCGGGAATGTCGGTCATGATCCAGCCGAGATAAAACCCGGCCACGATCATCAATGCGATAAGCCAATGCAGGCTCATAGCGGTCGTGCTGTATCGCTGCTGGAGCGGAGGAACTGTCGTCATCGTCAATTCGGCTGGCGGCTTGAGGGCAGTTCGTCCACGCAGGAGACGAACAGGACTGTGGGTGTAGGACGGATTCTATGAGGGGGGATGTCCGCTGAATAGCGCATCCAAAGAGAACACATCGTTGTTCCAGCGTCACCAATCGCCGGGCGGCTTAGTCAAATCTTCTCGCCATTCACTTTATACAACCTTTTTATCTCGAAGACCGTAGCATCGCGGTTCTTATAACTCAGCCCAACGGCATATGCGAACGCATTGCCGCCCAGGGCAATTGTTGACTCTCGCAGTCCCCGCTACGTCATGGAGCTTAAAAGCATGAAGAAGTCGTTACTGGCACTCGCGCTGCCAGGGGCATTTGCATTGTCCGCACACGCGCAAAGCAGCGTCACCCTGTATGGCGTGATCGACACCGGCATGGTTTATACAAACAACCAGGGCGGTCATAGCAACTGGCAAGAAACCAGCTCGTCCACCGAAAACACGGTGTATGGCTTGAAGGGTACGGAAGACCTCGGCGGCGGTTTGCACGCGATCTTCAAACTGGAAAACGGCTTTAACCTGAATAACGGCAGCCTCTATAACGCCGGCGACGCGTTCGGCGAACAGGCTTATGTCGGTCTGCAGAGCGACCAGTTCGGCACCGCACTGTTCGGCCGCCAGTTCGATACCGTCAACGACGTGCTGGGCCCGATCTCGGCCGCCGGCAACGGCTACGGCGGCAATCTCTCCGCGCATCCGTTCAACAACGATAACCTCGCTGCTGACTCGATGAGCATCAACAACGCGGTGAAGTACACGAGCAACACCTACGGCGGCTTCACCGTCGAAGGCATGTACGCCTTCAGCAACAAGGCCGGCGGCTTCGCCAACAACCGCGTCTATGGGTTTGGCGCAACCTATGCGCATGGCCCGCTGAACCTGGCTGCAGGCTACCTCCAGCTCAACAATGCGGGTGGCGGCGTGAGCGGCACGAATCAGAACGGCGCGGTCGCACTCGGCGACGGCAGCGCGGACTTCGTCGCGCAACGTCAGCGTATCTGGGGCACGGGCGGCAACTATACGTTCGGCCCGGCTACGGTCGGCCTGCTGTGGACACACTCGCAGATCGACAACATGTCGAGCGTGTTTGCCGGCGGCAATGGTTACGCCACCTTGGGCGGCGGCCTGCGCCTCGACAACTATGAAGTGAACGCGCGTTATTCGCTGACGCCGAGCCTGAGCCTCGCCGGTGCCTACACGTTCACCGACGGTTCGTACGGCGACGGCGGCGCCAACGCCTCGCCGGAATGGAATCAGTTCACGCTGCAGACCGACTACACGCTGAGCAAGCGGACCGATGTCTACGTCGAAGGCGTGTATCAGCATGTTCATGGCGCGGCAAGCGGCTCGGTGCTGGGTAGCGCAACGATCAACACGTTGTCGCCCTCGGCAACCGGCACGCAGGTCGCCGTGACGGTGGGTCTGCGTCACCAGTTCTAAGCGTACCGCGCTAGTGCAGGACAGGCCGCGCGCCAGGCGCGGCCTTTCGCATGCCTGACATGCAAACGTTTGCCGAAGTTTGCGCAAGCCTAGAGTGCGGGAATGCTCCGTATGCCTCATAATCACGCGCGCCCTGAATCTTCCGAGCTACGTAGCAAGGCAACCCCGGAGGCCGGCCCGGCGGACCCAAGCGGCAATCCGCACAGTCCCGCCTCCCCGTTTTTCCCCTCTTCGAACTGGCAATATGTTTTCGTCACCCCAACTCGGCGCCGGCCTGATGGCGCTTGCCGGCTTGCTGGCGCCCGTCGCGAGCTTCGCGCAGCAGGTCACGACCAACGCCGCGCCGGCCCCGGACTGGACCGTGACCGTCGGCGCCGAAGGGCAGTGGGAGCCAGCGTATCCCGGCGCGAACTTTATGCGGCTGCGGCCCTTTCCGGCGTTCGACATCGAATACAAGAACCGCCTGTTCGCCAAAGAGGACATGCTGCTGGGCGTGTATTTCATCAACAACGCCAATTGGAGCGCGGGCCTCGCGCTCCAATACGACTTCACCGAGCGCGAGACCAGCGACGACATCCGGCTGCGCGGGCTGCAAAATGTACCGACTACGCCGCGGGCCAAGCTCTTCGTCAACTACACGCTATCGGCGTTCACGTTGTCGACCTCGGCGGCCCAGGATATTGGCGGCAACCGCGAAGGGCTGGTGGTCGACGCCAATGCCACCGCCACGCTGCCGATCGGCAAGAAGCTGTATCTGACCGCAGGGCCGGGCGTCACATGGACTAACGGGACCTACCAGCAAACCTGGTTCGGCATCACGCCCAGCCAGAGCGCCGCGTCCGGCTTGCCCGTGTACGACGCGCATGGCGGCGCCGCCACCGGGTATATCACGGTCGAAGCGGACTATCTGATCACCAAATCCCTGACCGCCACCGTCGAGATGAAATTTGCCCGCCTGTACGGCAATTCCGCCTCGAGTCCGATCACACGCCGGGTTCAGCAGAATACCGACACCTTCGCCCTGACTTATACGTTCTGAGCGGTGCCGCGGCGCGACGATTGTTGAGTACCCCCAACGTGCTGCCGCGCACCGCCCCGCCTAAGCGAGGCATGCAAACCAGGCGCCAGGTACGTCGTTTTCTTGGGACGGCCGCCAAGAGAACCGATCCTGCCGGGCATCGAATGCGATACCATTGGCGCCCGATCTCTAAATTGAAGCGTACCATCAAGCACGCACTGCTGTGAAAATTCAAAACGCCAAACGATGGGCGCCACGCGGTTCCCGAGCCTGGCTCGCCGCGTTGCTGGCCTTGGCGGTGGCAAGCGGGGTACGTCTGCTACTCAGTCCCTTCATCGGCCCGGCCATGCCTGGGGCATTTTTTTGCGTCGCCGCCGCACTCATCGAGTACTTTTTTGGGCTGGGACCGGCCCTGACGGTCATGCTGGTGGGGCTCGTGATTGCGGACTACCTGTTCGTGCCGCCCTATGCCAACTTTACGGTGCTCGATCACAACGACCTGATGCTGGGCATCTCGTACCCGTCCGTGACGATCTTCGTGATCTGCCTGATCGAGCGCCTGCGCCGCGCGCAGTTCCGCGCCGAACTGTTCGCATCGGTTGCCAAATCGCGCTACGAAATGCTGCTGCGCGCCGACAATAGCCGCGCGCTACGGCGTCGCACGATCGACGAGACGCACCGTTTGCTGCGCCATCTGCCGCACTATCACGACACCATTATTCTGATCCAGGCGCTCGACCGCAAAGCCTCGCTGCGCGCCGATGTCGCCCTCGCGAGCGGCGCTGCCCACGTGCTGCCGCACACCTCGGCGCCCGGCAGCCGTTTTTCGGCGGTCCACCCGGCGGATATCGCGCGTCTGCAAAACACGCTGACGCCGGGCAGCCATCGCTTGCGCATCAAGAGCGGGGAACACACCTATAAGCCGGTCGATTGCGTCGGCGAGCGGTTTACGACGCATGCCGGGGACTTCCTGGTGCTGCGGATCGAGGATTGAGCTTTGGATCGAGCCAAACACATACTCCAGGAAGGCGGTGAGCACGCCGTGCTCATGTTGCACGGCCTGTCGAGTTCACCGCTCGAAATGCGCTTTCTGGCGCGCCATTTGAACAACGAAGGATTTACCGCTTTCGCGCCGGTGCTGGACGGCTATAGCGCGGGCTCGACCGAACGCAACATGGAGGCGTGGCTCGAGGCCGCGTTGCGCGAATTCGACGCGCTGGCCGAGCGGTATGCGCGCGTCTCCGTATGCGGCTTGTCGATCGGCGCGGCGCTGGCGCTGGCCGTAGTGAGCAAACGGCCGACTGCCCACGCGGTGGTGTTACTGTCGATCACCCTCTCCTACGACGGCTGGGCGATTCCGTGGTACCGGTTTTTGCTGGGGTGGGCCTATTACACGCCGCTGCGCAGTCGCTGGCGTTACCGCGAAGCGTCGCCGTTCGGGCTGCGCAATGAAGCGCTGCGCGCGAAGATCGCACGCGCCATGCAGCGCAACGGCATTAGCGAGGTGGGGCCGTCGACCATTTCGCTGCCCGCGCTGCGTGAGGCGAGCCGCCTTGCCAAATGCGTGCGGGCAAGCCTCGCAGAGATCTCGACCGACTGCCTGATCATTCACGCTATCGACGATGAAACGGCCAACCCGCGCAATGCGCATTACGTGGCAGCGAAGATTGCCTCGCCGTTTCTGCGCACGATCTATCTCGACGATTCGTATCACATGATCACCTCGGATAACGAGCGCGAGATCGTCGCCGAGGAGACCTCCGCGTTCCTGCGCGAGAGCGAAGCCGCCCGCGGCATCGGCAGCGGCGCGGAATCGCAGGTGGTATCGAAGGCGCTGGCGCGGCGCTTGAGGCAGTTGGCGGCGCTGGGGAATTGAACCGGCGGCGGCGCAAGAGTCCCGCAGGTCCGTCTACGCTTTCTATACAGATGGTTTCGAAGATGACAGCGGCGGTGATACTCGCAGGGGGTCGTGCCTCGCCCGGGCGTATTCCGGCGACGCCAGAAACGCGACCTCTGTGATCTCGATACCGTCCCTGAGTTCGTCGAGCGCGTCAGATAACAGCGCGACGGCCGTATGACCGCGATGCCGCCTGGATGGATAAACAAATCCATCGGGTTTTGTTGCGGCGGCCGGTGCACGCATGGCCAAAAACAACTGGTACCCAAACCACTGCGACCACTCGTGATCGGGGCTCGACAGCTCGTCGAATATTCCGAGGCGGCTCGATGCGGAGCCATTGAGATTCCAAAGCCGAAGCGGCCGGGCAAACCTGAGCTCAGCCAATACCCCGTTCTCGACGGCAAAGGGTTCCAAATAGTACGTACCCGGGCGCGTGACGTCGTTCTTGCAAAATTGTGCCTCCCACATTGCAGTCTCGGCGGCGTGCGCTGTATAGAACCAGGCAAACGGCAGCGCTCCGTCATTCCCGATCAATGCTGCTGGGGGCCCGAAGCGGTGAGCTTGGGTGATCCGCCGGGGAACTACGTTTGTCCGGACGTAAGCGGCTCGGAAAAGCTGCTCGCTCTCTCCAGGTTTTGCGAAATCCGTGGACAGACATTTGATCAGGCTGTCCACGGATGGAAAAGTGCCGCGCAAGTGAGGCGGTGGTTCGAAGATCCGATTCTGTTCTGTCATCGCAATGGCCGTTCAGTCAGCCATGCTTTCTCCTGGTCCGCCAATCAGCGCAAGCACCCTTCGCTGACGCTCGGTTGCGGGCAACGTCAACATACGCGCCTGACTGGGGTGCAGCGACCGCCGTGTCTCAAACTTCGTACCGGCGAGGACCTCGGCTGGTGACAGCTCGTTCAGCTCGTCCTTCGCCGTGACCATGAAAGCATGAACCTCGTTTCTCAACGCCCCTCGGAGTGCGATCAATACGTGCTGCAGCAGGTCGGGCACAGGCTCGACAAACTGCCACGCCGGGAACTCGCGACCATTGGTCTGTCCCGACGGCACGACGCAGTAAAACCTGTTCGCGTCGACAGATCGATAAAGACTCGCGATCGACATGCGCACTTTCCGCTGTTCGATCACCTCCGAAGGCTTCAGGTTGGCCACAGGCAACGATAAGGGCACTGCGCCCGGTGCACCGGCATCTTCAAACGCCATCATCGTAGAGAGGCGCCGCTCTATCACACCACTCACGAGAGCATGGATCTCATGAGTGGCCAGTTCAGGTGCCTGACCGCGCAAGGACCCTTCGATGTCGGAGGCAAAGAGTTCGGCCACGTCACGAGCGGCCTGCTCCGGGTTGAGTATTTGCCCACCCAACAGCACCGCCCGTATCTTGAAATCTGCCTTGCTGTTTCGCGCTTTCGCTGCCTGTGCCATGAGACTCTCCTTCATGCGATCTGGGGCGGCGCGCCGTGCGGGCTCATCCGCTTCGCGTTCGCGGCCGCGCTGCCGGTTTCGCCGCTCGTTTGACTGAGCCATCCGAGGAGCGGCAAACGAGTCTGGCCACGTCGCTCCGCAGTCAGACGCCGCGCAATTTTCGCGCGCAGCAGGATGCTGAGGTGACTGCGTGGCTGTTGCTCCGGTTCAACGGTGTCCGGCGGCCACCGCTCGCTAATACGCAGAGGCCGCCCCTTGGCTAATGCGACGATGACATCCAGGTACTGCTCAACGGCCAAGCTAACGAGAGACTTGTCCGCGCCCAGGTCAGGTTCGCCGAACGTGCCGATCAGGCGCAATGCGTTCGCCTCGACACCCGTGACTCTGCTGAAGATCCAGTCCAGATATTGGCTTGCCCGTTTGGCACGCAAATCGACCACAAGCTCCACACTTGCGGCACGCAGCGCTCGGAGCAGATTTTCTGGATCTAGCAAGGTTTTGCCGTGGGCACCGCGTGGTGCCTGAAAGCTTGTTCCAGATAAGCCGAAGGACCACATGGGACCTCTCCCTCGTTTGTGTCTTCTCCAGAGCATACACCATGTTTTATCAAATTTCTCATATTTATCATTCGTCGCACAAGATTTACTCCCATGCGCCTGATGCTGTTTTTCACCCGGGGCGCCCGTCTGCTGCTCGTGTCGCCGGCACCAGCCGTTCAACTGGCGACCGCCCGCCCGTCGCGCCCCACCCAGCCGAAGGCGTGAACCCGCGTCACCGGTCGAGCCACCGCGGCCGCTGCGCAGATGATGCCCGGCATCGGCAGATCGAGAATCTGCCAGCGCCGGGGACCGGCCGTATCGACGAAGAAGGGACTGGCGTCGTGCCGCAACACCGGCGCATCGACGCTCAGTACGGCCGCGCCGGCAGCCGATGCGAGACTGGCATGGCGAACCACACTGCGTGTTTCCACTGGCCTGAGCGACGGCATACGCCCCGTCAACACCGACTCGCTGGACGCGCCACCGAGTGCGTTGTCGGGCAACGTCGGGACGCTGGTGGCAAGCCCCAATGGGTTGCTACTAACCCCCACCACAATCCAGATCCCGGCATAGGCAATAGCAATCTCGATCGGCTCGCACACGCCGGCGTGGACTAAACGAGGTTGTCCGTCCTCATCGTCCTTGAGTTCGACTTCGCCCGGCACGCAACCGATCATGTCCGCGAGGATTTCGCGCATCACCGCGCGGCCCACTACAAAGCGCTTGGCCAGCGCAGGATTCGGATGGCTCCTGACGCGCGCCAGTTCCGCCTTCGACAGGCACGCATAGGCTGCGTCCTTCGGGATGGACTGCCATTCGGGGCGAAAGCGCCATAGAAGCAGTTCGTCGTCCTTGAGCTGCGGGACACCTGCAGCACGCCGGTAGGCGAGGCGACGAGGAACGAACTCGAAATCGGGAGCAAAGCGCACGGCATGAACCGGCCGTGCGCTACGCGACGGCGCGGCTGTTTCGTCCGCGAGGACTACTGAAGAATTGACCGGCATATCCTGACTCTTCAGTGCATGTAGGTGACGCAGCGAGATCGGACCTGGATCACGAGTCCCGCATCGAGCAAAGCAATCGCGAACCAGCGCACGATCTTCAGCACACCGCTGACGGCCGACTCGGGCAGCCAGTCGTTCAGCAGTTCGATGGCGGCGTCGCCGCGCACCCGCTGCAGCAACGCGATGGTCTGCAGCAAAGAAGCTTCGTCCTTGGCGAGATCGCTTGCGCAGCGGCAACGCGTATCGAGGCGACGGTAGGCGCAACGTCGCAGGAAGCGCATCAGAAGATCGAAATAGAGCATGCCGTCGACGCTCATCCCGGCTTCGGACAGCACGTCGCGCCAGCTACCGTTGCGGCCCAGCGCATCGCACCGTGGACGCAACCATGTGCGGACTGCGTTCAGCACGGTCTGTTCAGCTTCGTCGGCGCGCGAAGCAGAGGGATCGTCCAGCAGCGAATGCGCCACTGAGGATGAGCTATGGAAATTCATTGGACCTCCGTTCAGGGAGAGGCCGGCAGCCGGCACCCGTGGACGAGCGCAGCACCCGCGACGTGCGAGCGGGCAATTCGTCCGGAAGGGATACGTTCAGCGTGTACGAGTAAGACGGATGAAAGCATGCGCGGGTAAATCAAGGTGGTGAGGCATGCTTAATCATCGGACAATTTTGGCATAATTGCAAATGATTCGCATTTGCAATTATGCCAAATGACTAGAAATCGTGAGGAGTGTGGATGGTTGGGGCCGGCGGCGCCGGACTCTGAATCAACCTGCATCAAATCCCATAGCGAGCGCGAAACTCATCCTGAGTCATTCGGTATGACCGGCACGACTCGTCGGCATGGGTGCCGTCGCCGTCCACGAACTTCAGCCCGAGCTTCTCCGCAACGCGGATAGACCCAATGTTCTCAGGATGGATACCGGCGACGATCTGCTGCAGGCGCATGTCCCTGAACGCGTGTTCGACAATGGGTGTGGCCGCTTCCGTGGCATAGCCACGTCCCCATGCGGTTCGATTGAGACGCCAGCCGATTTCGATTTCCGGGCCCACTCCGTCAACCGGAATCAGCAGAATCCAGCCCAAAAACGTTGCGGGCGCATCTTTGACAAAGATCGACCAATAGCCGAAGCCTGGTTCGAATGGCCGCTGGATGCGCTCGCTCAGAAACCGCTCGTGCGCCTGCGGGTCGTGCCACGGACCCGCCACGTATTGCGTGACCTGCGGATCACGATCCATCGCGAGACATCCATCGAACTCAGCCATCGAGCGGGGACGCAGCAGCAGACGGGCAGTGTCGAATGTGGGCAAATGAGGCTTCAATCGTCTTCCTCTTCGAGCATTCGCGCGGAGATATCAACCCCGGTCACGATGGCCGCATCCTGGGCCTTGCAGAACGGACGAACTCGC
The DNA here is from genome assembly GCF_900100735.1 of Paraburkholderia phenazinium. Taxonomy (GTDB): domain Bacteria; phylum Pseudomonadota; class Gammaproteobacteria; order Burkholderiales; family Burkholderiaceae; genus Paraburkholderia; species Paraburkholderia phenazinia. The sequence continues at coordinate 143,491 of NZ_FNCJ01000018.1, forward strand.
CGAAACCGCATCCCAGGTCCAGCACATCCAGGTTGGAAAGATCAGGCAACAGGCGATGCAGCGCCGGAATTTCCAGCGCGCCATTCAAACCGGTGTCGCCGTCGCGCAGTGACTTGTAGCCTTCAAAAAAGGTGGTGTCGTCATAAATGTTCTGCGGCGCAAACGCTGACGTCAGATCGTTACTCACGTAGAAAACTCCTCTGCAAGAATGCGCTTTGTGCGGCGCAAGCCTTCGTCTCCGCTTATCCCTTGCCGCTGATACTGCAGGAAGACGAAGTAAGCAACGAAGGCGCAACGATCAGCGGATCGTGAACTGGACGTATCGTAAACGGATTACTCGGCTTCGCCATGCGTACGCACCACAAAATGGCCCTGGCGCTGACATCGGTTCGAAAGACTACTTGCGCGCTTCAACTCTGCCGTATAGAGTTCTCTAAAACAACGCTTCAGGAACCATCATGTCACTCTCCTCTGGGCAGGCATCCCAAGCCTTGCGCGAACTCGAGGCTGTTACACAGCGCAGCGGGCAGCTCTATCGCTACCAACGGTTTGCTCCCATGCTGATCCTCTGGGGCGTGATCTGGCTGATCGGCTTCAGCTCGAGTCACTTTTTCCCCGCCCATGCCTTTTGGGCCTGGATCGCGCTGGACGTCATCGGCATCTCGGGGTGCATTTATCTTGGCCGCAGAGGCAAGCAGGACGCCTCCAATAGCACGTCATGGCGCTGGCTCGCGTCCATCTTTAGCATCGTCGTGTTTTACATCGTTGTGCAAAATATTCTGCAACCGGTTTCCGGCCCACAGTCCGCCGCCCTCATCTCTCTGATCGTCGCGCTGTGCTACTTCCTGGGCGGTGTATGGATAGGGGCGCGCCTCGCCATCACAGGGATTGTCGTTGCGGCGCTTACCCTGATCGGGTTTTACATGTTTCCCGCCTACTTTCTCTTGTGGATGGCCGTTGTCGGCGGCGGCTCCCTGATCCTTGCAGGGGTCTGGTTGAGGACGACCTGAATGGATCAACTGGACGAAACCATCCACCAACCGGTTCGGCTCAAGATTATGGCCGCGCTCAAGGCATTGCCGAACCGGGAAGCCATTGAATTTGTCCGGCTGCGCGCCATCGTGGGCGCAACCGAAGGCAATCTCGGTGCGCACCTCACTACGCTGGAGAAGTGCGGCTACGTCGAGATCACCAAGGACTTCGTCGGCAAGAAGCCTCGCACCCGGATCGCCATGACCCCATCGGGCCGGCGCGCTTTCGAACGCTACGTCGATTATCTGCGCGGCATTCTCGATGGTTCAGCGTGACGCGCTTCGCGTAGCGAATTTTTCTGTGCAATGTCGGGAGATAGCTGTGAGAGACGCCCTGTACGCTCGTAAAGCCGGCCGCGCAGTGGGCCAGATGTTTTTTGCCGGATTCGGCTCCCTTTGGATAATGGGCTGGTGCCAGGGCACACGCGGCACGGATTGGCCGATGCTGGCGTTGATAGCGATGGTCGGCAGTACGCTTTTCTTGTGGGCCTTGTGCGATTTTCGGGCGTACCGACGTGCCGCCGGTACGAGTGCTGATCCGGCGGCCGACAAAGCGAGAAACCGCGTGTTCGGATGGGTCAATCTCGTTCAGTGGAGCGCAGTTTTCGCGGCGAACATTGGCCTGAATGCTGCTGGGCGCCCCGAGTGGGTCGCACCGGCCGTGATCCTGATCGTTGGCCTGCACTTCTTTCCGCTAGCGCGATTGTTCAAAACGCCTTTCCACTACGTCATGGGTATTGCAATGGTGATTGTCGCACTCGCCTACCCGTGGATGGCGGGCGGTGGCGCGGAATATACTGCCGGGGAATTCGCTACTGGCGCGATCTTGTGGTTTGGCGCGCTATACGGATTTCTACGCGATCGGTTTGCCGAGACACCGGCCGTCGCGTTCTAAGCGGAAGCGGGACTGGTGAGCGGATACTCCCTAGCAGGGGCTCGCCTTCGTCAGAACTCGACCAAGGCGAAATCCTCTTTGCCCACGTCGCACAGCGGACAACGCCAATCGGCCGGCACATCGGCCCAGCGCGTTCCCGCAGCAATACCCTCTTCAGGCAAGCCGGCCGCCTCGTCGTAGATCCAGCCGCAGATCACGCACACCCATTGCTTGAATTCGTCGGCGGACACAGCATCATGCGCCCCGGTGGATGAGTCCGCGTCAGTGGACGGCGAGCGGCTCGTGGACTTCGTCTCATCAAGGCTCACAACAAGCGGCGCCGCGGTCCCTGCACTGCTTGCGGCTAACTGCGTCTGCAGCGAGTGGAGAAGTGCTTGCGCCTCTTCCCGCGTCAAGTCGATCCAGTAGGGATCGCCTGCGCCATCGTTGAGCCGTTCGGGGGCAAACTGAATTTCTAAGGCAACGCCTTTTTTGTACATGGCAAATCAAAACGGGGATGAAACCGCGACCCACACGGCGGACGACAATTATCCCCTTGTACGCGCGACACATTCCCTACGCCACAGAGATGCACTGTTTCCTACCGGTAGCTAAAGAGGCGGCGCCTGGTGCCTGACCCGGGTGCTGTACGACCCCAGCAGTACTTGCCACCATTGTCCATGCCGCACCAGGAAAATGCCGTCCGGGAAGTGATGGCGCGCGACGTGCTCTTGCGGCACAGTGTCCCAGCCGCGATGCTCGACAGTCACGCGCGTCTCGTCGCCTACCGCTTCGAAGCGCACTTCCACATGGGTTTGCTGCTCGGCAGAAAAACTCGCCTGCGTCCAGCCGAAGGCGAGCCGCACACCGGGCTCCCACGCCGTGATACGCCCCACTTCGAACACGCTGCCATCGGGTTGCGTCTCGATCAGACGACCCTCCGCCATCCCTTCGAACGACAGCACGCCTGCACCCTGCGGCGTGAACTGGAAGAGCGCATTCGGCTGCCACCACAGCGCGATATCGCGTGTGAAGACTTCGAACGCATGTTGCGGTGCCGCAGCCACGCGGACCGAAACCTGCACGCGCGAGCTCACGGCTGGCGCTCCACATGTGCCTTGAACGCCAGCAATTGCGACGACCACAGATGTTCGGTCGCCTCGAGCCACGCTTTGAGTTCGGTCATCGGCGCGGCTCTCAGGACATAGAGACGCACACGCGCATCGACGCCTTCATGCGACTCTTCGATCAGTTCGCTCGAACGCAATACGCGCAGATGCCGGCTCATCGCTTGCGGACTGAGGCCGGCCGCTTGCGCGAGCTCGCCGGCTCGCATCGGCCGCTGGCTCAGCAGGTCGACCACCTGGCGCCGGCTCGGGTCAGCGAGTGCGGCCAAGGTCCGGTCGAGCGACGCGCTGGCGGGTAGTGCTGCCATCCGCTCACACCCATCCGTCGATCTTCAGGCCAGTGAGTTGCTCGGCCTCTTCGCGCGACATCTTGCGCAATGTCTGGCCGAAACTCCAGACATGCCCCTCGGGATCCCGCGCGGCGTAAACCCGATCGCCATAGAACTGGTCCGCTGGTTCGCGCGTGATCACCGCGCCGGCCGCGCGCGCCCGGGCGCAATGTGCGTCGATACCGTCGTCCAACTGCACGTGCACCGACTGCGTGTTCTTGCCGCCGATAGACTGCGGGCTTGCCATGTCCTCGGCCCATGTGCGGCACACCATCAGATAGCTGTTGCCGAAGCGCATTTCCGAATGGGCGAGCTGGCCGTCGTTATCCGTGACGACAAACTGGCGCTCGAAGCCGAAGGCTTTTTCAAGCCAATCCAGTGCGGCAAACGGGTCGAGGTAGTACACCGCGGCGCCCAGTGACGGACGGCCGAATGCGTCGCTCATGGCAAGCTCCTTTGGTAAACCATCGGGTTTATATTTAACACTATAGTTAAACAAAATGGCATGTCAAGGACGGTGGTGGAGACTACGTTGCCGCCGTGACGGGCACGAAGAGGATTGCGGACGCTTGTGCTATGGCGCCGGCGGCCGATTGACCAAGGTGACAATGACGTAGCTCATGATCGTCAGCATGAACCACGATCCCAGTTTGCTGATCGACACCATGGCCCACCCTTGCATCTGGCTTGGATACAACCAGGCATGACTAAAGGTGCCAAGGGTTTCGGCGACTTAGTCAATACTTGAAACGCATTGCCGTGCGGTCTGAGTGAATGCAGTCACGTCCGCTTCTTCTTGTTGAGTAGGCGTCAAGATTGCTTTTTACCTTTAGTCACTGAAACTACCAACCCCGGGCTACTTCCGCGCCAACAGCGCAGCACGGCGCGCAAGACTTTCCTGCGGCCAATATTCGGACGACTTGTAATACGCCTCCACGGCCGGGATCCCCTCAGGCAGCACCACCCAAGGCTGTTTGGATGCGGTGAAGATGTGGATATCCGGCGGGAAGCGGTCCGGTTCATCGAGCGTGCCCACCCTCACAAAGCGCACCGCATCGCCGCCTCCCGCGTAGTTGCTCCACAGCGCCACGTGACACGTCGGACAGCGGGAGATCTTCTGCCCCCTGCCGCTAAACGACGGTGTGTCGATGCGTTCGATCTCTCCCTGCAATAGCTCCACCCGGTCTGCTTCGATCATCGCATTGAGCGCGAACGAAGCGCCAGTCTCCCGCTGGCACCAGCGGCAATGGCAGCAGTGAACGAACATCGGCCTTGACGTCATGCGGTAGCGCACTGCACGGCATGTGCAGCCGCCTTCATAGAAAACGGACGGGTCGGAAGCCATTTCGCACCTCTCATGCAAAGACGGACAACACCTGATGTCTCCTGCAGGCCAATGTTCCTGATTCACTGCGCATGCGTCAAGGACCGGGCGACGCAGCTCCACAGATAACCGGCAGGCCTCAAGGCCCGCAAAACTGCACATATACCAGGAAACGCATCGCACGCCTCACCACAATTGTCACGCCTCTATCAGCGGCGGATAATTGCAAGCCGCTCGACCTATTCGCCTGCCTCGATGATGCATCACGCATAAATTATCAGGAGTCGCCCCGCATGACTGAGCTTTCCCCCGTCGAGACGTATCTGCAAGACTTCCACCAGCGTCAACCTGGTGCGACGAGCGCCCTGTTCGGCAAGCTTCGTGCCCGCTCCAGCGTAGCCGAATACGCGTCCTCTTATGCTGCACTCGTCGAGTGTGTTCCAGATACTCAAGCGCCGCTAACCGTGCTGGATCTCGCCTGCGGAGACGGTCATCTGCTCAAGCTGCTAGCAGACAGGCAACACCCCTCGCTACGGTTGATTGGCGTCGACATGAGCCAAGGTGAACTGGACGTAGCGCGAGCCACGCTGCCAGGCCATGTCGTCCTGTTGAAGGAACGGGCCCAAGCGCTTTCCGTAGAGACGGGCAGCGTCGACTGCGTGCTCTCGCATATGGCCATGATGCTGATGGACGATATCGAGCAGGTGATCAAGGAAATCGGGCGGGTACTCCGGCCGCAGGGGCAATTTGCGACCGTCGTTGGACGAACCTTCTTGCTCGGTGAAGCGAATCAGGCCTTGCTCAAAGTACTGGTGCCGATTCTCAAGGAAGACGCGTCAGGGCTCCACTTCGGCGACGCGCGGACCCGCACGGAAACCGGGATGACCGAACTGCTTGCGCGCGATTTTACAAATCTGCAGTTCGAAGACCTGGACCTGGATTGGCAGCCGCTTCCCGACGAACTATGGGACTCGCTCACCGAGACCTACGATATTGACCGGCTGTCCGAGCCGGCTAAAGCGCGCCTGCGAGAAGACGCGCTCGACGCGCTCTCCCACCTGCAGCAAAGCGACGGAAAGATTCGCACCGGTTGGGGTGTTCGACTGATCCGCGCACAAGTGAAGTAAGCGTCGCGATTGGCGCATGCGATGTCCGCCGCAGCATCAGCGGACATCGTTCACTTGAAGCCGGTGCGGATACCGGCGCAACTAGCCCGCAAACCGATCCGTTGCCGCGATCAACGCCTGCAGGATGCCCGGTTCGTTGTAGGCATGCCCAGCATCAGGAATGATCTGGAAGCTCGCCTTCGGCCAGGCCTTGGAGAGATCCCACGCAGTGCGGGCAGGCGTCGCCACGTCATAGCGGCCTTGCACGATCACGCCGGGGATGTCGGCGAGGCGATGGGCGTCGCGAATCAGTTGCCCTTCCTCGACGAAGCCGTCATTGACGAAGTAGTGGTTCTCGATCCGCGCGAAAGCGAGCGCGTAGTCGTCGTCGCCGAAGTGCTGCTCGAGTTCCGGGCTGGGCAACAAGGTAATCGTACGCCCCTCCCACAAGCTCCACGCGCGCGCCGCTTGCCGTTTCGCGGCCTCATCGGTGCCGGTCAGGCGGCGTCGATAGGCGGCCATCAGATCGCCGCGCTCTTCGACGGGAATCGGCGCCAGGAAGGTTTCCCACAGGTCCGGGAACAGCCACGATGCGCCTTCCTGGTAGTACCAGAGCAGTTCGGCACGGCGCATCGTGAAGATGCCGCGCACAATCAGCTCGCTCACCCGTTGCGGATGCGTTTCCGCATAGGCGATGCCGAGTGCGCTGCCCCACGACCCGCCGAACACCAGCCATTGTTCGACGCCGATCATCTCGCGCAGCCGTTCGATATCCGCCACCAGGTCCCACGTCGTGTTGTTATCGAGGCTGGCATTCGGCGTCGAACGACCGCAGCCGCGCTGATCGAACAGCAGGACGTTGTAGCGCGCTGGGGCGAACAGGCGGCGGTGATCCGGGCTGCATCCGCCGCCGGGACCACCGTGCAGAAACACCGCCGGCTTGCCGTTGGGATTGCCGCACAGTTCCCAATACACCTGGTGTCCGTCGCCGGTGTCGAGAAATCCGTGCTTGTAAGGTTCGATTGATGGGTACATGAGTCGTTCCAAAGTGTGGATGCGGTATGGGGTGGAGCCGGCCGGCTAGTGAGCAGCATACGCGGACGGTACAGCATCATCCTGGGCTGCTGCACCGCCGCTCAGCCAGCATGTTAAGCCAGCTCGACCCACAGCCGGAAAACGTCCGCGGCACGCAGCTCGAACTGCCTGATCTGCCCGGCGTCGCAAAGGTCACCCTGTGCAAGCTTAAGGTGCTCAAGCTGCTCTCGCGGACCTTCGATCACAACCCGCTTCACCTCGGCCTTCATAGAGAGCCGCGCTTCCGATTTGGCTTTACGGATCTCGCCCAGCACTACGGAGGCCGCCACAGTCATCTCCGGTGAAGCATCGTCGTCCAGACGTCTGGGCGCATTGAATGCCTCTGTGGTTGGCCACGGCGCCGTATGCACCGAAGCCTCCATCCACCACGACCAGCATTCCTCCGCGACAAACGGCAAAAACGGCGCGAACAACCGCTGAAGCACTGAGAGCGAGGCCGCCAGCGCATTGCGGGCCGACTCTGCCCGCGAGCCGCTGCCGTACGCACGGCCCTTCACCAGTTCGACGTAGTCGTCGCAATACCACCAGAAGAAGCCTTCCGTGCATTCGATCGCGCGGTTGTACTCGAATGCCTCTAGCGCGGCCGTTGCTTCTACAACGACCGCGTTCAGCCGCCGCATCATGGCCCGATCGAGTGCTTCGCTAATGGGGTCATCCGGATTCCCTCCGAAGCCCAGCGCAAACTTCGACACGTTCAGCAGCTTGAGCGCCAGCCGACGGCCCACCTTCATCTGCTTCTCTTCGAAGACGGTGTCCGTTCCAGGGCCGCCGAGCGCAGCCCAATAGCGCACACCATCCGAGCCATAGGTATCCAGCAGCCCCACCGGTGTGATCACGTTGCCCTTTGACTTCGACATCTTCTTGCGATCCGGATCGAGAATCCATCCCGACAGCAGCGCGTGCTGCCACGGCACGCAGTTCGCTTCGAAACCGGCCCGCACCACCGTGTAGAAGAGCCAGGTCCGGATGATTTCATGTCCTTGAGGACGCAGGTCCATCGGAAAGACATTCGCAAAGCACCCGTCGGGTTCCTCCCAGCCGGCGGCGATCTGTGGCGTGAGCGAACTGGTCGCCCACGTGTCCATAATGTCCGCCTCGCCCACGAAGCCGCCGGCCTGGCCCCGTTGTGCTTCGGTGTAGCCATAGGGCACATGCGAACGCGGATCGATTGGCAATGACGATATGTCCGGCACGATCGGCATGCTGTAATCGGGCTCGCCCGCAGAATCGAGCGGGTACCACAGCGGAATCGGCACACCGAAAATCCGCTGACGGCTAATCAGCCAGTCGCTATTCAGGCCCGTGACCCAGTGCTCGTAACGCGCAGCCATATGGGCGGGATGCCAGCTCAACTGGGCGCCTCGATCGAGCAATTGTGTACGCATCGCGCTGTCGCGTCCGCCGCTGCGTAAATACCATTGCCGCGTCGCTATGATCTCGAGCGGCTGATCCCCCTTTTCGAAGTATTTGACGCTATGCATGAGCGGGCGAGGCGGAGCGCTCAGGTCGCCGCTTTCGCTCAACATATCCACGATCCGGCTGCGAGCCTGAGCAATCGTGGCGCCCGCAAGCCGCGTATACGCCTGCTGGGCGCGCGGCGAGTCGAGCCAGTCGGGCAGCATCTCATGCAGGCGGCCATCCTTGCCGATTACGCAGCGCATCGACAGGTTCAGCTCGCGCCACCAGATCACGTCGGTGACGTCGCCGAAGGTGCAAACCATCGCGAGCCCCGTGCCCTTCGCCAGTTCGGCCAGCGGATGCGCCAACACCGGCACGTCGACGTCAAAGAGCGGCGAACGCACCGTGGAGCCCACCAGGTGACGATAACGCTCGTCCTCGGGATGCGCGACCAAAGCGACGCACGCGGGCAGCAACTCTGGGCGCGTCGTCGAAATGACAACCGCGTTGCCGCCGCCATCGACGAAACGCAGGTCGTGGTAGGCGCCGGCGAGTTCGCGATCTTCGAGTTCCGCCTGCGCCACCGCCGTCTGGAACGTCACATCCCACAGGCAAGGCGCTTCCTGGCTGTACAATTCGCTACGCTGCAGGTTGCGCAGGAATGCCAATTGACTCACACGCTGCGAACGTTCGTCGATGGTCGCGTAGTTGAGGCTCCAGTCAACCGAGATGCCAAGACGCACGAACAGCTCGCGAAACGCGCGTTCATCGATGGCGGTCAACTCGTGGCACAGCTCGATGAAGTTGCGCCGGCTGATCCGCGCAAACTCAGAACGACGCGTAGCCGGTGTGGCAGGCGCGCGATAGTGCGGATCATAGGCAGCGTCCGGGTCGCAAGTCACGCCGTAGAAGTTCTCGACGCGCCGCTCCGTAGGCAAGCCGTTATCGTCCCACCCCATCGGATAGAACACGCTCTTGCCGGTCATACGCCGATAGCGGGCGATGATGTCCGCGTGCGTATAGCTGAACACGTGCCCGACATGCAGCGAACCCGAGACCGTGGGTGGCGGCGTATCGATCGAGAAAACCGCTTCGCGTGGCGCCGAGCGGTCGAAGGTGTAGGTGTGCTGCGCTTGCCAATGAGCGCTCCAACGTGCTTCGAGTGCATCGAGAGTGGGCCGCTCGGGCACGCTCGCGGCGGCCCGGCGCCGGGGGGAATGACCCTGCTGTGCAGCAAGTAACGTAGGTGGTTGTAATTTCATCTCTGCTTCGGCTTTCGAAGGATAGGCGGATTTCCGCACGATGCGCCGGTCGCAAGAATCCGCGCGACCCCGGCAAGGGTCACGAACGAATCCATCAGGCGTGCGCAATGCGCGGCATTAAGAGCGCTGTTTGATCAAGCGAAAACTTGCGAACGCAGCGCTACTCCGGCGGCGGAATACCCGACGAAGGTTTGCGAGTGCTCAATAGCGCGCGATGCGGCATTGGTCTGTGAAGGACCGAACGGTGCGTAGAAGCGAAGTAAAGCGAGAGATGAAAACGAGAGCGGCAACAGCGGGATGCGCAATACGGCCCGTACCGGCAGAGGGAAAGCAGCGCGTGCTGCGCAGGGGACCGGGCGATCAGTGCGGCATTACGTTTAACGGTGACATAGCATCCTCCGCGTGTGAACGGTAGATAAGAGATGTCTCGACTTGTGATCGAGACATCTTTTTATAATCGATCATCGGCATTCGCACAAGTCTTACGTGCGATTTTGCCAGGCATCCCCCTCGATCCACGCTTCAAACGCCGCGTACATCGCCGGTAGCGATTCCTCGTTGGTGGCAATGCACTGCGCGCCATCAACGATCGAAATCGACGCATCGAGGTCACCCTGAGCCTCGATGGGGGGCGCGGCGCTATCCGTCCGCTTGATGGCATCCTGCGCGCGTGCCCACGCTTCCTCTGGCGAACGATTGCATTCCGCCGCCAGATAAGATGAATTCAAATCCTCGCCCGTCAGGTTCCGCAACGTTCGATCGAGCGACAGACTGTTGCCGGACGCCCAACAACGCTGCGCAAGCAACGGACCCACCGCAGGGTTATCGACGATATAGCCGAGCGAGCGCATCAAATAAGCCCGCGTTTGCGACGCGGCCATCTTTGCCAACAGATAGCCTTGGTAGTAGACCGCCATGTCGTGATAGATAGGATGCGGCATGCTCAGTACATAACCGGTGTGATGAGGCACACCGAGGATACGTTGCGTCAGCGAGCGCGCCAGCTCCAGTACCGATTCGACGGTGCGTTCTCCATCCTCCATGCCATACAACGCCCGCTCGAAATACGTCGGCACCAGGTCGCGTCGTTCGTTATAAGCAAGGAAAATCTGGTTCGACTCGACCCGCGCGCGGATCATGTCATCCGGCATCGGCTCGCCAGCGGCGTTGCGTGCGTATCGTTTGATCCAGCAAGGATCGCCCGGCAGCGCGTCGAAGAACTTCGCCTGAGCTTCGAGGTAAGCGGGCGAGCTAGGCGCGAAGATGTGCGAAAAGCAGGGTGCATTGAGCGCCACGTTCGAAAAATGTGCGGCGTGCCCCGCTTCGTGGAACAGCACGTTAAGCCCCTGCAGCCCTGCACCGGCCTGTCGCGGGCGTGCGGTCGAGGTGAAGCGCACGTCAGCCGGCACCCAACCAGTGTTGTCGTCGTGATAGCTCGCCGTGGGCGACACGCAAAAGCCGGTCGGAAACTTGCCCGGCCGGTCCAGCAAATCGATCTGGATCCGCGCACCGCGATAAGACACGCCGAGACGCCGGAACGACTCGGCCCAACGCTGGAGCGCCTTGCCGAAGGGAAAGTAAGCGTCCGTCGTTTGCGCTGCATCACCACGCATTCTGTACGACAGATTCTGCGGCTGCAGGGACTCCTCGCCGTATTCCGTGGCGAGTCGATCCAACGAAGCGGAGTGCGCGTCGCGTGTATTCCGCTCGAACTCGTCGAAGACCTCGAAGAGCTGCTCCGGGCTCACGCCGCTGTAAGTGCGCAGCCGGTAGTCGAAAAAGTCGCGATAGCCGAGTTCACGCGCCAGGGCATTGCGCTTGGCCACGATATCGAGAAAGCCGTTTTCCAGTACCCAACGTTCAAGCCCATGCAACGCGTCATGCGAACTTCTGCGCGAAGCTTCGTCCGGGTTGCTTGCCAGGTTCTGGCGTAGCACCGCGGGCGAGGCTTCCTCGCTACGTCCCGACACGCCGATATGATGCATCTTGTAGGCCTGACGACGTGCGAACAGATCCGCGTCCATCGCGATCAGTTCGGCCAGCAACGCAGCGGCACGCTCGCTGCCTATCGCATTGCCTTCGAAAGCTGCGACCCAACCGCGCAAGCCGGTCATAAGCGCATCGCGTTCGGCAAACGGCTCTGCGGCCTCAACCGTCGCCAGATGCTCGCGACTTTGCCCAAGACGTTGCGCGTCGGCAAGGAAGGTCCTGCGTGCAAGGCCAGCGGCACCCTGCGCTTCGTGGTCGTCGCTCTGGCCGGTGTGAGTCAGCCAGAACAGATCCCATTCCTTTCTATGAATCTGCAGATAGTCTTGATTGAGCTGATCGAAGAAGAAGCGAGCGTTTTTCATGTGCCGGGCATAGTTGGAGACGCTACTTTACTGCACGGAGAGAGCGCAACGACGAGCGCAACGATAGACTCCGATGCTAGCGCAATCGGCATGCAGTTGACTTGCCAGGCCGCGGCGAGGAGCATGATGCCACCGTGTCATCCGCACGATGCAAGCAGCATGAATTCGTGTGCGGGCCCTACCGAACGCCTGCTGGCGCCCCTAAGACAGACGGTCGAATCAACACACTCCAATCACGCTTTATTCAACGACGCCACAAGTATGAAAACTCTGCTCTTCGATCTGGACGGCACCTTAAGCGATCCGCTGGTCGGCATTAGCCGGTCGGTCAACTACGCGCTCACCTCGCTGGGCTATGCCGCGCTTCCGGAAACGGAGTTTGCACAATATATCGGGCCGCCGCTCGATGACACGTTCAAGCTGGTCACCGGCGCCCCCGACGCGGAGATTCGCCAGTTGATCGCACTCTATCGCGAGCGGTATGCGGAAACCGGTTTTGCGGAAAACACGCTCTACCCTGGCGTCGAAGCCGCACTGAACGCGCTGGCGCAAAAGGGAAGCCCGATGGGCATCTGCACTTCGAAGCTGGCCCAATTCGCCGACAAGATCCTGCGCAGGTTTGGGATACGAGACCATTTCGGCTTCATCAGCGGCGGCGATGTTGGCGTGACCAAGCAACAGCAGATAGCGCGCCTGTTAAGCGACGGCACCGTCGATACGCAAGCCTGGATGATCGGCGACCGCTCGGTGGACCTCATGGCAGCGCATGCCAACGGTATCGAGTCGGTCGGTGTGCTCTGGGGCTACGGTTCGCGTGAGGAGCTCTCGAATCAATTGCCGCGGCGTCTGCTCGAGCGCGTCGATGAATTGCCGACTCTCGCGGATCTCCAGTCAAGCTAGCGGCGACTGCCCGCGCGGCCGCGCTCGACAAATGGCAAGCGTCATGGCTGACGCCTGCCCGCTCAATCAACGATGAATAGTCGGGCGCCCGTTCTTGTGTAGGACTGGTGCGCCTCTGCGTTGTCGCCAACCTGATAGCTCATTCCGGCAGTGAGAGCGAACTTGCGCCCGTCTTCAAGCGTCGTTTCCAGCTCACCTTCCAGGCACAAAAGGACATGTCCTTTTTTACATCGCACCCATCAAGTCACTTGATCGATCGGGCTTAGCCGCTGCCCATCCGTTCTGTCCTCCACCTGCCAGCCCGCCGCCTTCAATCTCTCGCGTAACAGATCGGCTTGCGACCAGTCCTTAACGGCACGCGCCTGCTCGCGCCGCTCTGCTAGCGCTGCGACATCTGCCGGGATCTCAAATGCATCGGCCTGCCAGTCGGCGAGCCGCAATCCGAGTACCGCGTCGAATGCATCGACCGTTGCTCGACGCGCCGCAGCAGGCAGATCGCTTCTGACCAGTTCCCATAGCACGGCCAGTGCGCGCGGCAAATTCAGATCCTGATTCACCTCCGCGTTAAAGCGCGCCAAGAAGCCAGTGTCCGTTTCGCCGCCCGCAGGCCAGCTCGCGTATGTTTTGCGCAACCGGTCCAACGCTGCCTGCGCGGCTTCGAGCGCCTCGTTGTTGAAACGCAACTTGCTGCGGTAATGAGCGCTCAGGCAAAGGTAGCGGTAAGCCAGCGGGTCGATGCCCCGGTCGATCAAGCTCTGCAGACGCAGGAAGTCGCCGCTCGATTTCGACATCTTCGCGGCATCCAGCGTCAGAAAGTGGCCATGCATCCAGAAGTTGGCAAGCCGTGTGCCGTAGCACGCCTGGGTCTGCGCAATCTCGTTGCTATGATGCACCGCGATATGGTCTTCGCCACCGCAGTGAATGTCGAACCATGGGCTCAGGTATTTCGCCGACATCGCCGAGCACTCGATATGCCAACCTGGAAAGCCGCGTCCCCACGGGCTGTCCCATTCCATCTGCCGGGTCGAGTCCACCGGACTGAATTTCCACAGCGCGAAGTCGGTAGCGCGGCGCTTCTCGCCCAACGCGACTCGCTTGCCGGCCTGTAAGCCTGCGTGATCGAGACGCGCCAGATAGCCGTAGTCGTCCTGCTTGCCGGTGTCGAAGTACACGCCGTCTGCGGTCTGGTATGTGTAGCCGTTGCGTTCCAGCTCGGCGATGAAAGCAATCTGCTCCGCGATATGGTCTGTCGCACGGCACCACAGCGTGGGCTCAAGCAGATTGAGCGCCTGCCAGTCGGCCATGAAGGCACGCGTATAGCGTTCCGCGATCTCCCACGCCGAAGCACCTGTCCGCCGGCTGCCCTTTTCCATCTTGTCTTCGCCCTCGTCGGCATCGGAGACCAGATGCCCGACGTCGGTGATATTCACGACGTGCCGCACGTGGTAGCCGTTCAGCGCGAGCACGCGCCGTAGCAAATCCTCGAACACGTACGTGCGCAGATTGCCGATGTGCGCATGGTCGTACACCGTCGGTCCGCAGCAGTACAGGCCCACGTGCCCAGGCTGCAGCGGAGTGAACGGACGCACGGTGCGCGACCAGGTGTCGTACAAGGCGAGAGACATCAGCGGTTCCGGTGGTTGGGTGAGCGGAAAAACAAAAAGGCCACCGGTTTTTCAACGGGTGGCCATCAGGGACTTGCTCGGACGTGACGCAGATCGACGCGCTAGACGCAAGCTCCCTCTGGCAGGCTTTGACAGCATGCGGGCATCAAGCGGACGAGAGAGAGGGAGGCGGCGATCATGAAGACGATGCTAACGCGTGGATATTTTTTGGTCAAATGGTTATCACGACCAGTGCTAAGCGCGGCCTTGTATCGCGCGTTCGGCAGCGTCGACCGTCTGGGCGATTAGGGTGGCAATCGTCATCGGGCCGACGCCACCCGGTACAGGCGTAACCGCAGTGCAACGGCCCGTCAGTCCATCAAGGTCGATATCGCCAACGCCGCCCGGATGGTAACCGGCATCGATCACCACCGCGCCATCGCTGATCCACTGGTTGGGAATGAACCTGGGTTTGCCCACCGCGCCCACCACGATTTCGGCACGCCGCACCTCGGCCTCGAGATTGGCGGTCTTCGAGTGACACAAGGTAACCGTCGCGTTCGCATTCGAGAGCATCAGCGCCATCGGCTTACCCAGAATCGCGCTACGTCCGATGACGACCGCTCGCTTGCCCGCGAGCGCGATCTGATAGTGCGCCAGCAGCCGCATGATGCCTGTCGGCGTTGCTGGACCGAAAGCCGGTTCGCCGAGCGCCATCCGTCCAAAGCCGTGACTCGTTACGCCGTCCACATCCTTGAGCATCGAGATGCGGTCGAAGCACTGACGCTCGTCGACCTGAGCAGGCACCGGATGCTGCAGCAAGATACCTTGAACGTCGGGATCGGCGTTGAGGCGGTCGATCTCGGAAAGCACATCTTGTGTGCTGCTGCTGGCGGGTAACTTGACGAGGCGCGAGTCCATGCCGACGCGACGGCAAGCGTTGCCTTTCATTTGCACATAGGTAGCCGATGCGGGATCGTCACCCACCAGAATCGTGGCAAGGATCGGCGTGCGGGTGCCGTTGCTGGTTTTGAGCGCGGCGACGCGTGCAGACAAGGCTTGCTCGCCTTGCGCTGCGACGGTCTTGCCATCCAGCACTACGCATTGAAGATGCATAAGGGCAGTCATCGGAAGTCTCCAAAGAGAACGATCAAGATGCCCAGGCGAACGGCGATCCAGCCTCTACGCTTCCCGATGGTGATCCATCTTCTCTCGCCAGTCACGTAGGCCGCCATAATAACTCAGGACCACGCTTGCACGACCACGAGGGTCTCGCAGACGAGCGGCATGGTCCCGTCAATCAGCCAGAGTACAGGTCTCACCGCTCCTTCGACTGGACGAGCCACTCGCGGCCCTTCAGCAGGCCATTCCAGTACAGCCACGGAAAGACGGTCGCTTTCAGACGCCAGGCCAGCGCTCGCGGCACGGTGGGATCTAGCGGGAACGTTGGCAACAGTTTGCCGCCGTAGCCGAATTCCGCCAGCACGACCTTGCCCTTCTCGACCGTCAGCGGACACGCACCATAGCCGTCGTAACGTGCCGGCAAGGGTTTACCGTTACGCGCGGCCAGCAGATTTTCGGCCACGATAGCCACCTGCTTTCGAACCGCTGCAGCCGTTTTGGCATTGGGCGCAGAACACACATCGCCAAGCGAGAAAACGTTCGCAAAACGCGGATGCCGCAACGTCGCATGATCCACCTCGCACCAGCCGTTCGCGTCTGCCAACGCGCTGTCTTTGACCACATCCGGCGAAACTTGCGGCGGCACGACGTGCAGCATGTCGTAGGACTTATCGACTCGGGTGACTTGACCCGCCGCATCTTTCACATCGAACGAGGCGATCCGCCGAGCCCCGTCGACGCTCACCAGGTTCGAACGGAATGCCAGCGACGCATCGTAACGCTCGACATACTTCATCAACGCCGGCACGAAGGCCGCCACGCCGAACAGCGCTTCGCCGGCGAGGTGGAATTCAACGTCGATCTTGTCGAGCACGCGCTGCGTGCGCCAGTGATCGCACGACAGATACAGCGCCTTCTGCGGCGCACCGGCGCACTTGATCGGCATGGCCGGTTGTGTGAAGAGCGCCTTGCCGCCCTTCAGCTCGCGGACCAGTTGCCATGTGTACGGCGCAAGATCGAACCGGTAGTTCGACGTCACGCCGTTCTTGCCAAGCGTGTCCTCGAGGCCGGCGATCTTTTCCCACGCCAGCCGCAAACCAGGACAGACGATCAGATGGCGATAACCGACGCGCTGACCGTCGCCCAGCAGAACACGATTCTGCTCGGGCTCGAAGCGCGTCGCGGTAGTGCGCAACCAGCGCACCTCTTTCGGCATCACGGAGGACATCGGGCGCACGGTATCGTCGACATCGAATGTGCCTGCGCCGACCAGCGTCCATGCCGGTTGATAGAAATGCCGCTCGCCTGGTTCGACAATCGCGATGCGCAGATCGCGCCGGCGGCGCAACAAGCTGGCGGCCGCTCCGATGCCGGCAGCGCCGCCGCCTATGATGACGACGTCGAACGTCTCCACGTTGTCTGCTTCAAGCGTGTTGCGCACGGCGGCGTTTTCGGTCATCGGGGTACTCCTTTTTCTGGGGTTACGGGTTTCATATGCCACCGCGCATGCAACGGAAGTTTCAGCGAGTACACCTCGCCTCGCTATCTTGCGAAGCGTTGCCTGTACTCCAGGGGCGTCAGCGAGGTCAGCTCCTTGAACATGCGGCGTAGATTGGAATCGCTACTGAAACCCAGTTCGGTGCTGATTGTACTGACTGGTGACGAGGTGCGAATCAGACTTGAAGTGCCGGGTGAGCCCAGTCTCTACCTGAGCGGTGACACCGTGCTCACGTCCACCGTGAGCGAGTTCGTTGCGCGCCATCGTCCGCAAATCTGCGTCGTACCCGCCGGGGGTGCGCGATTCGATATGGGAAGCGACATCATCATGGGCATCGATGAAGTCATCGAACTCACGCGACTGTCAATTGGAACGGTGGTGGCCAATCATCTGGAAACGCTCAGCCACTGCCCGGTGACACGCGCGGCACTCGCGCTCGCCGCAAGGAATGCGGGTGTCGAATCCCGCTTGCATATTCCATTGGATGGCGAGGTGTTGCATCTACCACTAACACGTCTCCACGACCTCGAAGGTCTCGCAGACAAGCGGCATGGTCTCGTCGATCGTGCAGCCTATCCGCTCACATTCGCGCAGGAAGAATTCCCAATGAGCCTTGCGCCACCAGGCAAGCGATAGATCGCCCTCGCCTTCGCTGGCGGCGAACTCCGCTGTCACTTCGTTGAAGGGAACAATCTCGACGTGCGTGGTCCGGTGAATCATCACCGGACGATTGAAGTAGTCGACCACGATGCCGATGTCCCCGACCGCCGGAATCGCCTCGCCTTCGAATTCCCACGACCACAGCATGCTGCAGGTGCCGCGCTTCGTGCCCTGCAGCATCAGCGCGATGAGTTCGGCCGAGAGCGCTTCGGAATCGCCGAAGCCCACGATTCTGCGATTGCCCTCGGGCACCTTGATACCGCGCTGCGACAGTGTCTCGACCAGGCTCTCGATAGTTGGATTCATAAGGGGCTGCATTGACATACAGGATGGCGAAGGTTCGCAGCTTAACTCAAGCGCTGCGAACCCTGGGGCGAGACACGCCGCGTCCCTTCGTCTGCTATTGCCCGGTATAGCCGACCGGTGCCGTCACGTTGCTCTGCATCACGCTTGCATTGGACGACACGACGTAGATCGGCGACTCCGTCAGTGTCAGGTTCACGACGCCGTTGCTATACGCCACCGAGGAAGGATTGCCCATCATGTCGATCACCGTCACATGGCCGCTCGTCCCCGCCGCATCCACGGTCAGCGCGTAGGAGGTGCTATAGGTCGGGCTATAAGTGCCACCTGAGGTGGGCCAGTCGGCATTGTTGTGCGTCCACAGCGCCGTGATCACGGCCCCGCCGCCCAGTTGCTGGAAGGCATAGCCATAAACCATCGACGGCAAGCCGTTGAGATGCCCAAGGGTCTGCGTGCCGTCGATGATGCGGGTCAGCGCCGCCATGGCCATCGCCTCCGGCTTCGGACTCACATTGGAGGCGCCGTATTGCCCCTGCGGGTCGACGATATCGAAGAAGGTGCCCTCTCCCACATCGGCTGGATAGTCCGCACCGTAGAAGAAGTACGTGACCTGTGCGCCCTCGCCGAGAATGATCAGATGCGCGCGCACGGCGACGGCGGCCTGCCCGTACAACTCGTTCGCGCTCGGATAGTTCGCGCCGTACACCGCGCCCGAATCGTAGCTGATGCCCAGTTCGGTAGACCACAGCCGCATGTTCTGTTTGAACGACTGCATCTCCGAACGAAGCTCACGCATCTGCTGGTCGAGGGCGTTGGCAACGTTGGCCGGATTCGGGTCGGTGTCGTACAGTTCCGGTGGATGTGCCGGGTAGGTGCCGGCGTTGTAGTAGCCATGCGTGGTCACGCCGTCTATATAGCTGCCGAGTCCCAGCGGCACATAGGTTTGCAGATAGCCTTGCGTGCACTCGGTCGTGCAGTTGGCAGGGAACACGTTAGTGGTGCCCATCACCACCGCGTTCGGATCGGTGGAGTGCAGGCCGTTGTATACCGCCGCATACATAGCGACAAAGTTAGCCGTGGAGTCGGCCCATTGCGGCTCCCACGTCACCTGGTAGTAGTCGTTTTGCTGGTTCGGGAAATACGCCTTGCGAATCGCCACCGAGTCGGTGCCGACGCGCGCCATGTAACCCTGGTAATAGGTCTCGCTGGTCGGTGCGTTGGTATCGTCCTGGAAAGCGCCAGTCGGGCTGGCCCATGCCGGGATCCCGTCCAGGCGGATCAGGCGCATGATCTTGCCGCTCGTATAGAACGGGTCGAGATCCGAGAGCGACGGTGTCCACGTATTCGCCGCGTTCGGCTCCATCGCGGAGAGCTGACGGTTATCGATCGTCTGCGAAACCCCGAGGTCGGTCAGCATCGGACCGTTGTCATTGAAGCCTTGCATGCCGAAGCGGTGCTGCTCCTGATGCGCGTAGGTCACAGCCGGAATCGACGCGGACAGATTGGGCAGGATGCCGAAGGTCGCAATCCCGGTCGGCCGGGTGCCGGCCTCTGGCAAGGTGCCGCCAGCACTCGAGAGGGTCGCCGTGATGGCGAAGTAGCCGGAGACGGCGGCAGTGCACGATAGCTTGCTGGTCTGCGCACCGCTCGGGACCGCGAACGAGCCGCTGCCTTTGATGTTGCCGAGTTGATCCTGCATGGACCAGACAACCTTGTCTGCCGAAGGCGCCGACGTGATGAACGATACCTGGAACGCGCTGCCTTCGGCAAACATGCGTGTGCCGTCGGAGGTCGGTGTGTCTGCGGTGATCAGGCCGTTGGTCGTGCCGCCCGCAGCCACGGTGGGCGTCGCGCAGGCGATTGCGCCGGTTGTTGGTGTCGGCGTTGGCGTCGGCGTCGGCGTCGGCGTCGGCGTCGGCGTCGGCGTCGGCGTCG
>NZ_FNCJ01000047.1 GCF_900100735.1 Paraburkholderia phenazinium
TGTGAACGGCGGTCGAAATCCGACGTTAAACGGCGGCGTCAGTCAGGAATTCGGAATGTTTTCTAGTCTTCCGGGCTAATCCGAGATGACTGATACGGGTGGCGCTGAGGTTATGGGACGCATCGAAAGGAGCCCGTAGGGCGAGAGCAGATGCGTCCCGGCGGGAGCCGGTTCAGGAAGGGGTGACGCAGCAGGCCTGATGCGGTAAAAGAGGATTTACCGCCGAAGAAACAGGCCCGACACCGGCGCAAACCGCCAAGTTCAATCCGGTGTCGAGCCCAGCACGCGCACGACAGGGTGCGGGTGTGCCCAAGTATGGCACTGCCCATGAGCTCTGTCGATATCGCATCGGCATTGACAGGGATTGCCGGTGCCGAGCTCAGCCCGCCTCTTTGTCTGCGCCCGTTGCCGGGCGCAGGTCATCGTTTGCCGCCGTTGCGACCGCGGCCAGATCTATTGCGACGGCGACTGTTCGTTGCTCGCCCATCAAACCAGCATGCGTGTGGCCGGTCAACGCTACCAGCGCACCCGCCACGGTCGCTTTGCGCACGCCGAACGGATGCGCCGCTATCGCAGCCGCAACAATAAAGTGACGCATCAGGGTTCCGCTGAGCCTGCCGCCGATGCTTTACTGAGACCGACTTCGACGACATCGGCCACAGCAGCGGTATCCACGCACACCACACCTGTGCCTGAGCATTGCCACTTCTGCCACTGCGTCTGTGCGGGCTTCCTACGCTTGGGTCCACTTCGCCGTCGGGTCTTCCGTGACGTTCGGACTGCTACTCACTACACAGGTGACCCATGACCATCGGACTCGAACTCGAGGCGCAGATCCTGCGCTACTATCACGTTGAGAAGTGGCGTTGCGGCACCATCGCGCGCCAGTTGCACGTGCACCGCGGCACCGTGCAGCGCGTGCTCGCACAGGCTGGCCTGCCACGCATTGGCGCAGTGCTGCGACCCGCGCAGATCGATGCCTACCTGCCGTTCATCCATGAGACGCTGAAGAAGTTTCCCTCGCTCACGGCGAGCCGGCTGTATGCGATGGTCAGCGAGCGCGGCTACCGGGGCAACCTCCACCATTTCCGCCACCAGGTGGCGTTGCATCGCCCACGGCCTGTTGCCGAGGCTTACCTGCGCCTGCGCACGTTGCCTGGGGAAGTCGGCGAGTGCGACTGGGCGCATTTCGATCGCCTGCAGATCGGGCGTGCGCGCCGGCCCCTGATGGCCTTCGTGATGGTGCTGTCGTGGTCACGTCAGATCTATCTGCGCTTCTTCCTGGATGCGCGCATGGACAGCTTCCTGGCGGGTCACGCCGGCGCCTTCGCAGCATGGTCCGGATTACCCAGGATCATCAAATACGATAATCTGCGCAGTGCCGTGCTCGAGCGCCAGGGCGACGCGATCCGTTTCAATCCGCAACTGCTCGCGTTCGCCGCGCATCATCACTACGAACCTCGTCCCGTGGCCATCGCCAGAGGAAACGAGAAGGGGCGCGTCGAGCGTGCCATCAGGTTTGTACGCGACGCGTTCTTTGCCGCGCGCAAATTCACTGACCTTGATGATCTGAACGCCCAGGCCGCACTCTGGTGCGCGGGGCCAGCAGCCGATCGCCCCTGCCGCGAGGAACCCACGATCACCGTGCGTGAGGCCTTCGCCCGCGAGCAACCCAGCCTGCTCGCGTTGCCGGAGAATCCGTACCCGTGTGAACTGCAACTGGCCGTGACGGTCGGCAAACAGCCTTATGTCCGCTTCGATCTGAACGACTACTCGATCCCGCATGCCCACGTGCGCCGCACGCTCACGGTACGCGCCGACCCCGGGCGGGTGCGCATTCTCGATGGCGCCGATCTGCTCGCGACCCATGAGCGCAGTTACGATCGTGGCGCGCAGATCGAGATCGCCGCACATCTGGACGCGCTCCTCGCCAGCAAACGCGAAGCGCGCCACCATCGCGGTCTGGACCATCTGGCCCATGCGGCGCCGGCCAGCCGGACCCTGATGCTGCGCGCCGCTGAGCGCGGCGCCAATCTGGGCAACATCACCGCCCAGCTGCTGCGCCTGCTTGACCGCTATGGCGCGGCCGAGCTGCAGGCGGCGATTGAGGAAACGCTCGCCAGCGATGCCGCGCCTCACCAGAATCCGGTCCGTCTGGCGCTCGAGCGTCGACGCGAAGCCCGCCAGGCACCTCCGCCGGTGACCATCAGTCTGCCCGAACACGTGCGCAACAAGGACACGCTGGTGACGCCCCACCGGCTCGACATCTACGATCAGCTCAATGGAGTGCACGATGAGCACGACTGAGAATCTGCAAAGCCGCGCAAACGCCTTGCGCCTGTACGGGCTGCTGACGCACTGGCCCGAGCTCGCCAATGCTGACTGGGTCGAACCGCTCGTGCAATGGGAGGAAGACGAGCGTGCCCGCCGTTCGCTTGAACGACGCATTCGCGACGCCCATCTGGGTAACTTCAAACCGCTGTGCGACTTCGACTGGGCGTGGCCTACGCGCTGCGACCGGCTCGCGGTCGAAGAGCTGATGTCGCTCGAGTTCGTCAGGGACTACGCCAACGTAGTACTGATTGGCCCGAACGGCGTGGGCAAGTCGACGCTGGCGCTAAACCTGGCCTACCAGGCGCTCGTGAACGGGCACACGGCGCTGTTCACGAGCGCCGGCCAGATGCTCGGTGAGCTCGCGGCGCTCGACAGTGACTCGGCCTTACGCCGGCGGCTGCACCGCTATACGTCGCCTGCGGTGCTCGTCATTGACGAGCTCGGATACCTGTCCTATTCCAATCGCAATGCCGACCTGCTGTTCGAACTGATCAGCCGCCGGTATGGAGTCGCGAGTACAGTCGTGACAACCAATCGACCATTTGCAGAATGGTCAGAGGTGTTTCCAAACGCCGCGTGCGTCGTCTCGCTGGTAGACCGGCTGGTGCACCGCGCGGAAGTCATCGCCATCGAAGGCGAGTCATACCGGGTGAAGGAAGCCCGTGAACGCGCCGAGCAGCGGGCAAGCAGGCGCGGTGCGGCACGCGGCGGGAAGACAAAACCATGAAGCCCCTTCATCAGCCTTCAGGTATCACCCACGGGCTCGAGTTCCTGATCGCCGAGAACTGGTCTGCTGATCAGGCGCTCGCTGTCGTCGAACTTATCGACGATCTCCGCGAGCGCATCGTCGGGCACTATCAGATTGCGCTCAACGAACTGCTGCGCGAACAGCGCTCGCCTCCTGGAAACCCTCACCCTCCTCGTGACAACGAGGCCGCCCCATTCTGACTAACGACCGGCACGCTCGACCATGGGCGCCAACGACTGACCACGGTTGTTGACGCTTTTACTCA
>NZ_FNCJ01000002.1 GCF_900100735.1 Paraburkholderia phenazinium
CACGCCGCTGCTGCCCAACAATGGCCTCGCTGTCCTGCGCGGCAATATCGCGCCGGACGGCGCGGTGATCAAGCCGGGTGCAGCCGATCCGAAGCTGCATGTGCATACCGGCCGCGCCGTAGTGTTCAAGGACTACAACGACATGGCCGCGCGCATCGACGACGACGCGCTCGATATCGACGAAACCTGTGTGATCGTGCTGCAGCACGCGGGTCCGGTAGGCGCGCCGGGCATGCCGGAGTGGGGCCAGTTGCCGATCCCGAAGAAGCTGCTGCAAAAGGGCGTGCGCGACATGCTGCGCATCTCCGACGCGCGCATGAGCGGCACGAGCTACGGCGCATGCGTGCTGCACGTGGCGCCGGAATCGTTTATCGGCGGACCGTTTGCGCTGGTGCAGGACGGCGACCTGATCGAGCTGGACGTGCCGCAACGCAGACTGAACGTGCTGGTATCGGATGAAGAACTGGCGCGCCGCAAGGCGGCGTGGGTGGAACCTCAGCCGCGCTTCACGCGTGGCTACGGCGCGATGCATCAGGTGCATGTGATGCAGGCCAACAAGGGCTGCGACTTCGACTTCCTGCAGCGCGATGGCGCGAGCGGCGCCAGTAGCTGCAGCAGCGCAGGCGAGCCGGAGATTCACTGAGTTAGCGCTTGGTCCTATCGAAGCAGGGTGCCTCGATAGGACCTACGATTCGCTCAGGGCCGCGGGATGATTCGTGGTGTATCCTGCGGCCGTTGAATGCCTGCTGCCGCCAGGCATCAAGAGCCGACGCGGTACACCCGTCCCGTCTGCGCTCCTTCGACGCTGCGCAGATAAGCCTGGGCGGCGCGCTGTGCGGTCACCGCTTCGAAGCCGTAGAAAAACGGCCCATACGCTTCGAGCGATTCCGTCAGCACGGTCGGGCTGACTACGTTGATACGGATGCCGCGCGGTAGTTCAATCGCTGCGCCACGCACAAAACCTTCCAGCGCGAGATTGACCGTGGTCGCGTTCGCGCCCTGGCGGATCGGCTCGTCGGCGAGGATGCCGCTCGTCAGCGTAAACGAGCCGCCGTCGTTCACATACTGCTGCGCCGTCAGCACCACGTTGATCTGTCCCATCAGCTTGTCGCGCAAGCCGACCCAGAACTGCTCGACGGTCATCTCGGGCAGCGGCCCGAAATGCAGCTTGCCCGTGGTGGTGACCACGCCATCCACCTTGCCGATCTCGCGAAACAGCTTTTCGATGCTCGCGGGGTCCGTGCTGTCGACGCGATACTGGCCGCGCGTTGCGCCCACCTCGATCACTTCGTGGCGAGCTTTCAATTCAGCGGTCACGGCCCGGCCAAGCGTACCCGTTGCACCAATAACGACGATCTTTGTCATATCCGACCTTGAATGTTGAATGTGGCCTTCATTGTCTGCGCGACGCGCGGTGCGAAACAGGGCGTTTGGCTTGCAGGTCCTTAAACCTGGAGTTTCGAATCAGCCGCGTGCCTACTTCACGCGCTGCAGTTCGATCACGCGGGTGGGACGCATATGATTGAGCGCAAAGTGAATGCGCCCGCGGTCCTGACGGCTGCCTACTGGCCGCGGATCGTCGAACTGATGGTCTTCGTCGTACGTCGATTGCGGCGCGATCATGCCTTTGTCCACTACCGTATAGCCCGGCTCGAGCGCGAGCAGCAGATGATTGCCGCCCACCCGGCTATCGAAGCCGGCGAGGCCGTCGCGCGCTTCCGGCACGCTGTTCACGAGCGAGGCGTTGCTGGTGGTGACTTCGTCCGGACCGATCGGACTGTGTCCGGCGAGTCGTGCCGCTTCGAGATTCTTGCCGTCCGTGTCCACCGTGCTGTCGTGGGTGCGGTCGTTGTGCAGATCGGTGCTGCTTGGGCCGCCGCCGCCGGGTTTGCTAGCGGTGTTGACAGGTTTTTCAGTGTCGCTGTTCATCATGCTTTCTCCTTGAGGACAACCTGGGTGAGATAGCAGCAAAACTTGTTCCGGAGATCCCTGAGGCGAGCTGCACACCCTCCGGTTTACGCCTCTCGCGCGGCTGACATTCTTTTGATTTTTTTTTAATCAACGCGTATTTTCTAGAGAGTATGATCTTACTCCGACGAGCGAGCGCGCTCAAAAAATGACGGCTTCTGCCAAGCCGCTTTCAGCCAAGCCGATGAGAGACGGCGACGCGCCGCTCCTACCACTACATGAGGCAGTCAGGGCGGGTGACACATGCACTTCGATGCTGCATTTACACATCGCGGCTACTTACTAAACTGCGCACCAGCGCGGGCGGGAGACGGAACTTGGCAACCTTACGTGGTGATCTCCCGTTCGAGTGACGGCGAGCTGGTCGCTAACCGTTTTTTTCCGACGGATTTCCGCTTCGCTGACGAAGCCGCCGCGATCGCGCATGCGCGCGACTGGGCGGTTCGCTGGATCGACGCCAGCAGCGTCACGATTTGACGCAGCTGGCGTGGATGTAGCGCTGCACGAGCGGCGGGAAAACGCGGTAATCTCTGGGGACAATTCACTCTGAACCGTGCTTGCCGTACGGCCGCCGTCCTCACCATGCCAAACCATCCTTCCCGCAACTGGGGCCTCGAGCAGATCGTCGCCGATCTGCGCGCATCGCGCGAGCAACTGCATCGCACCCGCCATCCGCGCGGCATTCGCGAACTGCCGTCACGTGACGCGGTGAGCAGCATCGTCACCGGCCTGCGCGCCGCGCTTTTCCCGACCCATTATGGTGCGCCCGATTTGACCGACGAGACCGTCGATTATTACGTCGGTCACACGCTCGAAAGCACCTTGCGGCTGCTAGCCGAACAAATTCGTCGCGCTTTGCGATTTTTGCCCGAGCACGGTGAGACCCCAGATGCGGAACTCGCCGAGCGGGCCTTCGAAGTGGCCCGCGAGTTCGGCACGCAGTTGCCGGGTATCCGGGCGCTGCTGGTCAGCGACATTCAGGCTGCCTTCACAGGCGACCCGGCCGCGCAGCACATCACCGAAATCCTGCTTTGCTATCCCGGCGTCTGGGCCATGACGCACCACCGTCTCGCTCACGCGCTTCACAAGCTCGGTGTGCCGCTCCTGGCACGCTTTATCAACGAGATCGCGCACTCGGCCACCGGCATCGACATTCACCCTGGCGCGCAAATCGGGCCGAGCTTCTTTATTGACCACGGCACGGGTGTGGTTATCGGCGAGACCGCCATCATCGGCGAACGTGTGCGGGTGTATCAGGCGGTCACGCTCGGTGCGAAGAGTTTTGCCGCGGATGTCGACGGCACGCTCGTCAAGGGCAATGCCCGCCATCCGATCGTCGAGGACGACGTGGTGATCTACGCTGGCGCCACGATTCTCGGCCGCGTGACGATTGGGCGTGGCTCGGTGATCGGCGGCAATGTGTGGCTCACGCATAGCGTGCCGCCGGGCAGCAGCGTCTCGCAAGGCAAGGTTCGCGAAGGCGATCGCAACGACGAAGGGCGGCGCTGATGCTGGCGCTGCCGCGTCCTCGCTAGCACACGGGCCCATGGCTGCCAGTCGCGTTCAGATGCCGCGCTGTGCCCTCGCCGGGGTAGAGGCGACGGTCGCGGAAACTGCGCACGCGTTTCCCCGTCATTCGCATGACCGCTTCGGCGTGGGCGTGATCGTGCGCGGCGGGCATCGCTCGGCGAGCGGACGCGGCCTCGTCGAAGCGCGCGTGAACGACGCGATCATGGTCAACCCCGGCGAAGTCCACGACGGCAGTCCGCTTGATGAGCGTGGCCGCGCATGGCGCATGCTCTACTTCGAACCGGCATTGCTGCACGACGCGGCGCTCGAGTTGGCTGCAAAGCGTCCTGGCGTCGTACCGCGCCAGATTGAATTGACGCAGCCTGTCGCTCACGACCCAGTGTTGAACGCGCTGTTCGAACGGCTGTTCCTGGTGTCCGTCACGTTGGTGGGTCCTGGCGATGCGCTCGCACGCGAGACGGCGCTGCTGCAGATGCTCGGGCATCTCGGGCGCCATCACACCACGCTGAGCGGTGCATCCTCGCGCGAGGAGGCCGGTCCGGTTACGCGCGCCAAAGCGCGGATCGACGACGATCCCGCCGCGCAGCTAACGCTCGCGGAGCTGGCTGCGGAGGCGGGTATGAGCCGCTTCCAGTTGCTGCGCTGCTTCGCGCAGCAGATCGGGCTGCCGCCGCATGCGTACCGTATGCAGCGGCGGGTGGTGCTGGCCCGTCAATGGATCGCGCGTGGCGCGACGCTTGCCGATGCGGCGGCTGCCGCCGGATTTGCCGATCAGAGCCATATGACGCGCGCTTTCGTGCGCCTGCTCGGCGTAACGCCGGCTAACTACGCCGCGGCGACTCGTTAAGCGCGCTGAGCCCACCAAGCCCGCCACGCCCGTTCAATCGCGGGCTGCAATTTCGTTCAAGACCGCTCGCCATCCGGCTCCTAAGCTGACCGCTCATTCAATCAAGAACGGCGGCGGCATGAATTCGCGTTACCTGGGTTATCTGTTGTGTGGTCTGGCGATGATCGGCGTGGGCAGCACGGTAGTGGTCAGCAAGTCGATCGCGGCCGGACTGCCGCCGTTTTCCGCCACGGCGTTGCGCTTTGCGATTGCCTTTCCGGTGTTTCTCCTGGTAATGCGTGTGCGCGGGGTGCGCTGGCCGCGTCTCGGACGGCGCGACGTGCTATTGCTGATCGCGCAGGCCGGGGCGGGCAGCGTCGGCTATACGGTGTTTCTGATCAGCGGCATGCGGCTTGCATCGGCTGCGGATGCAGGGGTAATAGCGGGCACTTTGCCGGCTGTCTCGGCGCTGGTGGCCATGCTGGCGCTCGGCGAGCGGCCCGGCCCCTCGCTGATTGGCGCGATTGTCCTGGCGACTTTAGGCGTGCTGGTATGCACGGTGCGTGTGGAAGATCTCAGCGCGCCGCATGCAGCCGGTTCGTTAGCGGGCGATGCGCTGGTGTTTGCCGCGATTGTTTGCGAAGCCCTGTTCATTCTGCTGAATCGCAAGCTGCGTACGCCGATCGCCGCGCTGCCGCTGTCGGCCTTGATGAGCGGCATAGGCCTGGCGGTGGCCATCGTGCCGGCATGTTTCGAACAGGCATGGCGTCTGCCGTTCGATACGAGCGCGCTGGCCGGAGTGGTCTACTACGCGCTGGTGCCGACGGTGGGTGGGTTCGTGTTGTGGTACGCGGGGGCCGCACGGATCAGCGGCGCGGAAGCGGGCCTCATGACGGCGCTGGTGCCGGTGAGCACGGTGGCGATGGCGGCTGCGCTACTGCACGAACCGGTGTCGAGCGCGCAGCTTGCCGGAGTGGCCTGCGTGCTCGGCGCGCTCTTGCTTGCGACCGTGGGGCAGATGAGGCGCGTGCCGCGTCGTGGTTCGGCGTGAGGCCGAGTGAGCGATGTGCCTACGTATTTGCCACCGCCACGACACCGGGATTGCCGACGATCGACAGGAACTCGCGCCGGGTCGACGGATCGGTGCGAAACGTGCCGAGCATGCGCGAAGTGACCATGGTGACGCCGGCCTTGTGCACGCCGCGCGTCGACATGCATTGATGGGCCGCTTCGAGAATCACGCCGACGCCCTCGGGTTGCAGCACTTCGTTGAGCGTATCGGCGATCTGCACGGTCATCTTCTCCTGGATCTGCAGGCGCTTGGCGAACGCATCGACGAGCCGCGCCAGTTTCGAAATGCCCACTACCCGGTGACCCGGCAGATAAGCGACGTGCGCGCGGCCGATGATCGGCACCATGTGATGCTCGCAATAGCTCTCGAAGCGGATGTCCTTGAGCACGATCATTTCGTCGTAGCCATCCACCTCCGAGAAGGTACGCGCAAGGAGTTCGCGCGGATCGACTGCATAGCCCGCGAAGAATTCCTCGTAGGACCGCACCACGCGCGCCGGTGTGTCCAACAGGCCTTCGCGCTGCGGATCGTCGCCGGCCCAGCGCAGCAATACGCGCACGGCGTCTTCTGCTTCGTCGCGCGTCGGGCGTCCCGGGGCTTCACTTTGCCTGGTCTTCTTTGGCTTGCTGCTCATCCTTCGTTCCTCCGGGGCCGCGTCCGCGCGTTGAATAGGGTTCCAAACGGTGGCAGACATTGTTCCATGTTTTGCGTTGCGGCGGGCGCGGCGCTTATTGCGCTTACATGGACGTTCCCCACTGCCAAGGGCATGCGGACTATCTCGGCCATTCGTCCATGGCGTCGTTAAAGAGTTCGGCGACCACACCACGCAGCCACCCCGCCCGTGGATCGTTATGAAACTTGCGATGCCAGTGCTGCTTCAGATCGAAGCGCGGCAGTTCGAGCGGCGGCTCGACCAGCGTGATGGAGGCGTGTTCGGAGACGTAAGCAAAGCCGATTGCGTGCGGCACCGTGGCGATCAGGTCGGTGCGTGCGAGGATGAACGGCAGGCTCATGAAGTGCGTGGTCTCCAGCACCGCGCGGCGCCGGATGCGCTTTTTCTCGAGGAACTGCTCGAGCACTTCCTGGCTGCGGCCTTCGGCGCGCACCACGGCATGCCCGCAGGCGACGAACTGCGATAGCGTGAGCGGCTCGCGGGTGAGCGGATGATTGCTGCGCATCAGGCAAATGAATCGATGCGTGAAGAGGCGCTGTTGAAAGAAGTTGTTACCCGACAGGTCGGGGAAGTAGCCGACTGCGAGATCCACGTCGCCCGATTCGAGACCGCGTTCGACTTGCGAGGGCGGCAGCGAAACCGAGCGTAGATTCGCGTTGGGTGCGCGCTCGGCAAACAGTTGCAGCAGGCGCGGCAGGAACACGATTTCGCCGACGTCGGAGAGGGCGATGGAAAATGTGCGGGTGGTCGTGGCCGGCTCGAAGTCTTGCACGTCCAGCATGCCCTGCTCGATGCGCAGCAGCGCTTCACGTGCCGCAGGAATCAGCGCGAGCGCACGCGGCGTTGGCTCCATGCCGCGCGAGGTGCGCACGAAGAGCTGATCGCCGAAGTATTCGCGCAGCCGTCCGAGCGCCGTGCTCACGCGTGGCTGGCTGACGCCGAGACGCTCCGCCGCGCGGCTCACGTTGCGGGTTTCCTCCATCGCGACGAGGTAGGGGATCAGGTTCAGGTCGAGTTCGGACATGCGGGCGGTGGCGGGGGAGTATCGGGGAGGCGTATACACCGTACCGCTGAAATCGCCTTGCCGTATATTGGGGAAAGCGCCGAGGATTGTTCGATTATCTGATTTTACGTTCGTTAGGCGAACTCGCTCAGCCAGTCATGCAGCGCACCCCGCACCTCTTCGATCACCGGGTTCCATTCGCGCAGTTCGCGTTGCCGGAACAGGCGCATGGACGGATACCAGGGGCTGTCGGTTCGACCGTTTAGCCATCTCCATTCAACGTAGGCGGGTACCAGTACCCATACTGGCCGGCCAGCCGCACCGGCAAGATGGGCCACGGACGTATCTACCGTGATCACCAGGTCGAGCGTTTCAAGTATCGCGAGGGTATCGGTGAAGTCTTCGATTGATGGCCCGAGCGTATGCAGGTCAAATTCCTCGGCCAGCGCCTCGCTTTCGCGCTCACGCTCGCCTTTCTGCACCGAGAACCACGCCGTTCCCGGCAATCCGAAAAGCGGCTTCAGCATATCTAGCGGGATAGAGCGGAACCGGTCGAAAGCGTATGCGGGCCTCCCGGCCCACACGACACCGATTCGACGGCGCCTGGCATCGATGCTTACTGGTGAGAGGGCTTCAATGTGAGTCCGCCAGCGATGCACCTTTTTAGGTGTTGCGAACACATACGGGATCTCGATGCCAGGCAGCATCGATAAATCCAGACCCATATGTTCCGGAATTTTTAGCAGATGGGTCCAGTAGTCGTAAGGTCCGGGTGGAGGCTCCGAAGAATACACGGCCCGTATGCACCTCATGGTCGCTGCGACCTGTGCGACCGGCGTGGGGACGACCAAATCGACTGTCGCACCTTGACGGTGTAGCCATTCGGCAAACCTGATGCACTGAATTTTATCGCCGTCTCCCTGTTCTCCGACGAGCAGGAACTGGCACCCTGCCACTGGTTCGCCGTTCCACTCTGGAAAGTCGAGTGGAATGAGCAAACTGGCTTTGCTACCAGGGAGTGCATAGTACGCTTTGTGTCGTGCCCAGCCTTCCTTGAACTTGCCGCATGCAAGCTGGACACAGGCAAGGTGATACTGCATTTCCGGGCTGTCGGGCCAGAGTCGCGCGGCCTCCATGCTATGCGGCAGACTTTCCACTATGTTGCCCGGGACGCTCAGCGCTAGCGCCGCATAGTGATGCAGCCTGGCGCTTGCCGGATAGATGGCAAGTCCCTGCCTTGCAACACTCAGTGCATCGCTGAAGCGGTCGTTTTTGTAGAGGACGTAAGCGAGTGCTTCCAGCTCGTTCGCGTTGCCCGCAAAGCGCGCCCGGAGCTGTGCGAGCGTTTCATCAAGCTGCGGCGTGCGCCTGGCCTTCGCCAGGGCGGAAACCAGGTCGATTCCATCGCGGGGACGGGTGGAGTCGAGTGTCCATGCACGTATCCAGTAGTCCGCAGCATCGTCAATCTGCCCATGTTTTGAACTGATCCGGGCCATCGCCCGCAGCGCATGATGCAATTGCGGCTCTAACGCCACGGCCTTTGCGTAATGAGCTTTGGCTTCGACGAGGCGGCCGGATGATCGCAGGCAGTCAGCCAGATTTCGTTGTAGGGTTGCCTTGTCAGGGTCCAGATCGAGCGCGCGATAATAGAACGCTTCGGCTCGAATAGGCTCGCCTTTCAGAGCTGCAATCAGGCCAGCGTGCTCCCATAGCTCGGCGCGCTCAGGGGCAGCCAGCACGGCACGCTCGATATAGGTCTGTGCCGCATTCATGTCCTCCAGATGCACGCTGGCGAGTGCCAGGCGGTGTAGCGCATGCGCGTCGTGCGGACGCTCGGCTAGCACCGTAAGATAGGCGTTCGACGCGTCGCTCATACGACGAGCGGAAAAATCAGCATCGGCGCGTGCAAACAGAGCGTCTACGCACGCTGCGCCGCTGCCCGGGTCATTCAGTTCTAGCATTTGCAGGGGCCGCCTTCATTATTCTGCGTTCTGGTCGTATTGCGCCAGAAGTCACGCCTCTCGCCCGTTCCAACGAACGAGAGGCGTTATCTCTCATCGTTCCAGCTTGTGCTGACTTATTGGGTGTAAGTCGCCGTCAGGATGCTGCCGTTCAGTTTCGCCTGAGCCGATACGATCACGTAATAAGCACCCGCAGCGGGGTTCGCCATCGTACAAGTCGCGGTATTTCCGTTGAACAGCTGAGCCTGGCATTGCGGATGAAGCACAGAGGGTGTTCCTGCCCGCAGATACAACCAGCCCCGTTCATTCGTAGTTGTCGGCTTTAACGTGATGGTCACACCCTTGACACCGTTCGGAATGTCAAGTTCGTAGTACTGCATATCGTCAGTTTTGGCGAAGAGCGATGTGGGCGTGTCGACCAAAAAATAGTTAATGGCAGGCGGTAAAACCTGAAACGGACGTGAATACGTACTCGTCGCGCCGGCACTGTCCGTAACGGTCAGTTTGATGTTATAGGTGCCACCATAATCGAAATTTCTGACCATATTGATAGGCGTTGTAGCTACATAATCCGCCGCACCGTCGCCGAAATTCCACGCCCAGGATTTGATAGCCGTTCCTCCCCGCGCAGTGGACAGGTTGATACACGTTATCTGCATGAGCTTCGGCGATTCCGAGCACGAAAAATCCGCCGCTGCAGGGATCTTTCCAGACTTCGCAGCCGTAACTGCGGCTGTCGCATCGACGATGCCCAGAGCGAACGGCCGATCCGGCTTCTTCGGCGCGAACGGCTGAGCGCTCTGCTGTATGAGGGTCCGCATTTCCGCCACCGTCAGAGGCTTGGGCGCGACGGATTGCACAAGCGCGGCGACGCCGCTGACCATCGGTGCCGCCTGGGATGTGCCGTCCAGGACGCCGTAGCTTTCGTTGCCAGGCGCTGTTTTTCCGTCATTGTAGGTAGACCAGATACCCGAGCCAGGTGCAGCAATGTCCACGGTGGGACCATAGTCTGAATTGACCCATCGCGAGCCATCGGAGTTGGTCGCCCCGACCGTAATGACGTTACGACAGCTAGCGGGCTGAACACGCGCTGCGTCGGCATCGTAGTTGCCGGAGATGGCAACGACTATGGCTCCTCTACTGCTTGCGTCATCGATTGCGTCCTGTAACGATGCCTGACACTGGCCATTGGCCTGAAGGCTCACGTTGATCACTTTCGCAGGATTCGGATTGACGGGCGCGTTGGGCACAGTTCCGCCTGCAGCCCACCTGATGCCATCCGCCATATCGGATAACCAGCCACCGGCGCAGTTCGTCACGGTCCGCGCAGAGACGATCCTGGCTGCTGGCGCAATTCCAGCGATCCCGATACCGTTATTGGATACCGCTGCCATAATGCCGGCCACGTGCGTTCCGTGCCAGGTAATGGCACAGGTCTCGCCGGCCTTATTCGCAGGCTGCACGCCGTCACCGCCCAGGTTGCCATAAGGGCCCGAGCTGAAGTCGTAACCGGGCAAGACATTAGGGCTCAGATCGCTGTGACTTGTAACGCCGTTATCCACCACTCCGATGACGATTCCCGCGCCGCTCGCGAGATCCCAGGCGCCTTCAGCACGAATCCCCGCCGTTGTGACTCCCGGCATCTGATTTGAAGTTAATGCCCACTGCTTGCCATATAACGGATCATTCGGTGATGACCCTATGCTGGTCACGGTATCCGGTTCCACGTACTCAACGTCAGGGTCCGAGGCAAGAGCGCGCATGAACGCCTTGGAATCCTTTGCGTTGAGCTTGCGCTCTGTCGTAACCACATCCGAGCCTATACCCATGCGGCGTAAGTGATGGGCCCGCGCTGGGAATGTGCTTTTCAGTTTGTCGAGCCTTGATTGGACGGCGGCAGTTGCACCACGTTCGGCGGTGCCGGTTTTGTATTTGACGATGAAGCGGTCGGTCTCCGTGTCGGATGTAATACTGCTCGTCTTCATCTTTAGCGAAGTTGCGAGCGGAACGTTGTTCGAACTGGCGGCGCTTGCCGCCGCCGCGACTTCCGTCATGCTTTGTGCCGTTGGCGTTGCCCCGGCTGCCGGGTCCACGCCGCTGTCCCCGCCGCATGCGGCGAGTGCCAGCGAAAATACAATCGAGACGCCGCCAGCGATCGCCCGCGGGGCGCTTGCGTTGTTCGACCACCTCAGGCTGACCTCGCAAATGGTTTTGCAGAAACCGGCCGGTTTGTCGTTATGTCTCTCTGTTTTCATTCTTCGTTTATCCCTCTAGCGGCTCATCAAACCCATTCGCCGCTTTCGATTTGAGTTTTGGCTTGCGGACTGATGTCGCGAGCGCGACCCGCATGCCGACTGCCTAACAGACTTCAGTCAAGCTTTGAAGTTAATATTCCTAACTAAATAAGAAGCATCCGCCGCGTTGCCGCATGACCTGCCTCCTCGGGTAGTCCGGACGCCAGGTTGACGAACGTCTTATCCCGACATCGATAATACTGTTCCTGATCAAGATAAAAAATCAGAGGCGTTCGTCTTGTTAATCAGAAGATTTACCCGGTGCGTCAGACGCCAGACTCGCTGGACACCACGCTTCATAATCGGCTTATGGATAGCCCCGCCTTGACAACGTGTTCCGGCCGCTTTCATAATGCGCCAATGCGTTCGCTAAACGAATCAGTGTTCGTGTAACGAACAAAATCGCGTTGATCGGATCTGGTCGGCGCGCTATGACCAGGACGTGGAGACCGTCCCGCGTGTCGTTCACCACGGCTTGCCAGCCAGGCAAGTCGCGGCGGCACAAGCGGTCCGGCGCGAGGCGTTCTAAAGGGAATCCGACATGATCAACAAGATTTTCGAGTCACTTCAAGCGGCGGTAGCCGATGTGCAGGACGGCGCCACCGTCATGATCGGCGGCTTCGGCACAGCCGGCATGCCGTCCGAACTCATCGACGCACTGATCGAGCAGGGCGCGCGCGAGCTCACCATCGTCAACAACAATGCGGGCAATGGCGACATTGGCCTTGCCGCCTTGCTCAAGGCCAAGCGCGTGCGCAAGATCATCTGCTCGTTTCCGCGCCAGACCGATTCTTATGTGTTCGACGCGCTCTACCGCGCCGGTGAGATCGAACTGGAACTCGTGCCGCAGGGCAACCTCGCTGAGCGCATTCGCGCAGCAGGCGCGGGCATCGGCGGTTTCTTCACGCCCACGGGATACGGCACGAAACTCGCCGAGGGCAAGGAAACCCGCCTGATCGACGGCAAGCATTACGTGCTCGAATCGCCGCTGCACGCCGATTTCGCGCTGATCAAGGCATTCAAGGGCGATCGCTGGGGCAACCTGGTCTACCGCAAGACGGCGCGCAACTTCGGTCCGATCATGGCCAGCGCGGCAAAGACCGCCATCGCACAGGTTTCCAGGGTGGTGCCGCTCGGCGAGCTCGATCCCGAAGTGATCGTCACGCCCGGCATCTTTGTGCAACGCGTGATTGAAGTGCCGCAAGCCACGCATCAAGCCGAACTTGCATCCGCGACGGCCGCCTGAGGAGACCCGACATGAAAAAACTGACTCGCGATGAAATGGCGAAGCGCGTCGCCCAGGATATCCCTGAAGGCGCGTATGTGAATCTGGGCATCGGCGTGCCGACGCTGGTGGCCAACCACCTCGGTGCCGACAAGGAAATCTTCCTGCACAGCGAAAACGGTCTGCTCGGCATGGGTCCGGCGCCCGCACCCGGCGAGGAAGACGACGAACTGATCAACGCCGGCAAGCAGCATGTCACGCTACTGACGGGGGGCGCGTACTTCCATCATGCGGATTCGTTCGCAATGATGCGCGGCGGCCACCTCGACTTTTGCGTGCTCGGCGCGTTCCAGGTGTCGGCCAAGGGCGACCTGGCAAACTGGCACACTGGCGCGCCGGACGCGATTCCGGCGGTCGGCGGCGCGATGGACCTGGCAATCGGCGCGAAGCAGGTCTATGTGATGATGGAGCATCTGACCAAGCAGGGTGAGAGCAAGATCGCAGCCGAGTGTACGTATCCGGTGACGGGTGTGGCTTGCGTGGACCGCATCTATACCGATCTGGCCATGATCGACGTGACCGCTGATGGCCTCGTGGTGCGCGAGATCTTTTCGGACATCGATTTCGATGCGCTGCACAAATTGACCGGCGTGCCGTTGATCGACGGCACCCAGGGCGCACGCGCCGCGTGACCTTGGCGCGGCGTTTGGCGACAATGGTAGCCAACGCCGCGCGCCGCGCCGGTTTTGCCACGCACCGCGCGGACCCGATCCCTTTCTCTGTCTGACCCACTCCATCATGCTCGAAGCCAGTGCCCGCCTGACCGGTCTCCTCTGCGGCACGCAGCCGATGAACGACATCTGGTCGCCACGTGCGACGCTGCAAAAGATGCTGGATGTCGAAGCGGCACTCGCGCGGGCCTCGGCGGCGCATAAGGTCATCCCGCTTGCGGCGGTGGCGGCGATCGAGGCGGCATGCCATGCCGATCAACTGGACGCCGAGTCCCTGGCGCGCGACGCGGCGCTCGGCGGCAACCTCGCCATTCCGCTCGTCAAGCAGTTGACCGCACGCGTCAAGGCGGCGGATGCGGAAGCGTCGAAGTACGTTCATTGGGGCGCGACAAGCCAGGACATCATCGATACCGCGACTGTCCTGCAACTGCGCGATACCTTCGATCTGCTCGAACCTCACTTGCATACCACCTGTGCGGCGCTTGCCACGCTTGCCCGCAAACATCGCGCTACGCCGATGATCGGCCGCACCTGGTTGCAACAGGCGTTGCCGATTACGCTGGGCCTGAAATTCGCCCAGTGGCTCGATGCCTTGCTGCGCTATCGCGAGCGGCTCAATGAGTTGCGCAAGCGGGTACTGACGCTGCAATTCGGCGGCGCGGCCGGCACGCTCGCGAGTTTGCGCGAGGCGGCCCCGGCGGTGACCCAAGCGTTAGGCAAAGAGCTGAACCTGAGCGTGCCCGCCGTGCCGTGGCATACGCAGCGCGATCGCATCGCCGAAACCGCGGCGTGGCTCGGCATGCTGATCGGTACGCTCGGCAAGATGGCCCGCGATATTTCGCTGCAGATGCAAACCGAACTGGGCGAACTGGGCGAACCGGCCGCGGCAGGCAAGGGCGGTTCGTCGACCATGCCGCACAAGCGCAATCCGGTCGGCTGCGCGGCCGTGCTGACCGCCGCAACCCGCGCACCCGGCCTCGTCGCCACCGTGCTGAGCGGGATGGTGCAGGAGCACGAACGCGCCCTCGGCGGCTGGCAGGCCGAATGGGACGCGCTGCCTGATCTGGCCCGCCTCGCAGGCGGTGCGCTTGCCAACATCGAACAGATCGTGAGCGGCCTGGATGTCAACGTCGCGCGGCTTGCGGCCAATCTCGAGGTCACCCATGGGCTGATTCTCGGCGAAGCGGTGATGCTCGCGCTCGGC
The DNA here is from genome assembly GCF_900100735.1 of Paraburkholderia phenazinium. GTDB lineage: Bacteria > Pseudomonadota > Gammaproteobacteria > Burkholderiales > Burkholderiaceae > Paraburkholderia > Paraburkholderia phenazinia. Next base: position 14,488 of record NZ_FNCJ01000002.1, read on the forward strand.
GATAGCATCGGCCGGCTCGAGGCGCATCATCGGGTCGAGCAGGCCTCGAAGACTGCGGTACAAACCGGCCAAAGGCTCTTCGACGTCCTCGCCGCCGACCCCGCAGTCACACAACATCTTTCGGTCGAGCAACTGCAGCGCCTGCTCGATCCGGCTCAATACGTCGGTCAGGCGCACGCCTATGTCGACGCCGTGCTTGCACTGCATGGCGAGCGCGCCGACCACGCCACCTCTCAGGAGTAACAGAATGCCCTACGCCGCAGTCAACGGCATCGAGCTTCACTACCGGATCGACGGTGACCGGCACGGCCATGCACCGTGGATCGTGCTGTCGAATTCGCTCGGCAGCGATATGTCGATGTGGACGCCGCAAGTCGCCGCACTCTCGAAGCAGTTTCGCGTGTTGCGTTACGACACGCGCGGCCATGGCCACTCGGAAGCGCCGAAGGGGCCCTATACGATCGAACAGTTGAGCGGCGACGTGCTCGGCCTGATGGATACGCTGAAGATCGCCAAGGCGAATTTCTGCGGTATCTCGATGGGCGGCCTGACCGGTATCGCGTTGGCGGCGCGTCATGCGAATCGCTTCGAACGGGTCGTGCTGTGCAATACCGCCGCGCGCATCGGCTCGCCGGAAGTGTGGGTGCCGCGAGCCGAGCGGGCGCGCAAGGAAGGGATGCTGGTGCTTTCGGAAGCGGTGTTGCCGCGCTGGTTTACCGGCGAATTCATTGCGCGCGAGCCGTTGATGTTCTCGGTGATCCGCGATGTCTTTGTCCATACCGACAAGGAAGGCTACGCCAATAACTGCGAAGCGATCGATGCGACCGATCTGCGTCCCGAGGTGTCTGGGATCAAGCTGCCTGCGCTCGTAATCTCTGGCACGCATGATCTGGCGGCGACGCCGGCCCAGGGCAAGGAACTCGCCGCCGTCATCCCGGGCGCGCGTTATGTCGAACTGGACGCCTCGCATATTTCCAACATCGAGCAAGCCGACGCCTTTACGAAGACCGTGCTTGACTTCCTCAAGGAGCCGCAATGAACGACGACGAACGTTACGAAGCCGGAATGAAGGTGCGCCGCGCGGTGCTCGGCGACGCGCACGTCGACCGTTCTTTGGCTAACCGTACCGAATTCACGGAAGAGTTTCAGAATTTCATCACGCGTTATGCGTGGGGCGAAATCTGGACACGCGAAGGTTTACCGCGACACACACGCAGCCTGGTGACGATCGCGCTGATGGTCTCACTCAATCGCAGCGAAGAACTGGCATTACATCTGCGCGCGGCGAAGAACAATGGTGTGACGCACGAGGAGATCAAGGAAGTGTTGTTGCAGACCGCGATCTATTGCGGCGTGCCGGCGGCCAATTCGGCCTTCCATCTGGCCGACAAGCTGTTCCGCGAAGACGACGGCACCTGACGCGATTAGCGGCAAGAATCACAAGAAGCGCGGGCATCGCACCGCGCTCATTCCGGAGACAATCATGACAGGCTCGGCGCTTGGCGCAACCCGCACGCTCGACGTGCAGCAGTTTATCGACGAACGGCGCTTCTCGCCGTATCAATGGTTCGTTTTGATCCTGTGCTTTCTGATCGTTGCGACGGACGGTTTCGATACCGCCGCGATCGGCTTCGTTGCGCCTTCGCTTGCGCAGGAATGGCACGCCACCAAGGCGGCCTTAGCGCCGGTGATGAGCGCGGCATTGGTCGGGCTCGCGATTGGCGCGCTCGCAGCAGGCCCGCTCGCGGACCGTATTGGCCGCAAGAAAGTGCTGGTGGGATCGGTGCTGGTGTTCGGCGTGCTCAGTGTTGCGTGCGCGTTCGCCGGTTCGGTGACGGAGCTGGCGGTGTTGCGTCTCTTGACCGGTATCGGTCTTGGCGCGGCAATGCCGAACGCCACCACGCTGACCTCCGAATATGCGCCCGCTCGCAAGCGCTCGTTTCTCGTCAACACGATGTTTTGCGGTTTTACCGTGGGCGCGTCGGCCGGCGGTTTGGTCGCAGCCGCGCTGATTCCGCACTACGGCTGGCGCAGCGTGTTCGTCGCGGGCGGCATCATGCCGATCGTGCTCGGCTTCGTGCTGATCGCCTTGCCCGAATCGATCCGCTTCATGGTATTGCGTGGCTGGTCGCTGGAGCGGATCGCCTCCGTGCTGCGGCGCATCGCGCCAAACGAGTCGTTCGATAACGTGCGTTTCGTGTTGCCGGAAGATCCCGCCGTGCAGCGCAAGACGGGCGGCTCCGTGGTGCTGTCGGCGCGCTTCAGGACCGGCACCATCATGCTGTGGATTACGTACTTCTCCGGGCTGTTGGTGTACTACATGCTGACGAGCTGGCTGCCTACCTTGATCCGCGATACAGGCTTCACGGTGCGGCAGGCCGCGCTCGTTACCGCGCTCTTTCCGTTCGGCGGCGGGGTTGGGTCGATTGCGGTCGGCTGGTTGATGGACCGCTTCGAGCCGCATCGCGTGATTGCGATTACCTACGTGCTGACGGGCCTGTTCGTGTGGATGGTGGGGCAGCAGTCGGGTAGTCTCGTGTGGCTTGCGGCCATTACGTTCATTGCGGGCGTTTGCATGAATGGGGCGCAGTCGTCGTTGCCCACCCTGGCCGCGGCGTTCTATCCGACTAGCGGGCGCGCTACAGGTGTCGCGTGGATGCTGGGCGTCGGGCGCTTCGGCGGCATTCTCGGGGCGTTTTCCGGTGGACTGCTGCTGCAGGCCAATATTGGTTTCAGCACGATCTTTGCGCTGCTGGCCGTGCCGTCGCTGATCGCAGCGGGGGCGTTGATGGTCAAGCGCTCCGCCGCGCATCGCGCAGCGGGTGCTAACCTGCCGCCGGAAGCGGCTTGAGGGGGCGTCCTGATTGGGGGGCTCCTGAGGAACAGGCATAGCTTCTTGCTTGACCCTCACGCAACGTAAGGTTCTAGCCTACGTGCAGGCATGAAGAAAGGAGCGATCTCGATGTTGCTAAAAGTGGGTGAACTGGCGCGGCGATCCGGCATCACGGTGCGCACGCTTCATCACTATGACGCGATCGGGCTGCTTCGTCCTTCGGCCCGCTCCGATGCCGGCTACCGCCTTTACAACCGTGCCGATATCGCCAGGCTGCATCAGATCCAGGCGATGCGGCGGCTGGATTTGTCGCTGGCCGACATTGGGGCCTTGTTGGCAAGACCGGATTCGACACTCTCGACGGTCATCGAGCAGCAGATCGTTGCGCTGACTCGACAGATCGACCGTGCAACCGACCTGCGCGATCGCCTTAATCGTCTGCGCGGGCAGTTGATGACGGGAGAAGAACCGGATCTTGCTGATTGGCTAACCACGTTGGAGCTAATGACCATGCAGGACAAATACTTTACGCACGACGAGCAGAAGCAACTCCGTCTGAACAAGGCCGACATGGCGACCGATTGGCTCGCTTTGATTCAATCGGCGCATGGCCTGATTGATCGGGGCGTTGCGGTGGAAAGCGCCGAGGCCCAGGCGCTCGCGGCCCGTTGGACCGCCATGGTGGACAACTACACAGGTGGCGATCCGCGCCTGCTCAGCAGGCTCGACGCGATGCATCGCAGTGAGCCGTCACTGCAGACACAGAGCGGCATCACGACGGAGTTGCTTGCCTACCTGACGCGCGCCATCCGGCATTCGAAGCTTGATCTGTACGCGAAATATTTCTCGCCGCAAGAACTGCAACGGATGCATGACCACGATAGCCGTTACGTGGCTGAGTGGCCTAGCCTTGTCGCAGACATTCGCCGCGAAATGGAGCGTGAGACAGCCGTGGACGACCCGGTGGTTCAGCGGCTGGCACAGCGCTGGATCGACATCGTCAACTCATACGTCGGCACGGACCCGGAAGCGCATCGCAAACTTCAGGCGGCGTACGACAATGAGCCTGCGATTCTGGCAGGCACGGGGATCGACCGGGACCTGCTCGCTTATATCCGCGAGGCGCAACTCACGTTGCAACCGCTGCAGCAGCAATGATGCTTCGCGGCTCGCGGTGATCGTCAAATGGAGTGACGCCGCCGCGAGCGGCGAGACGAATGGTTCACGCAGGGCCGGCTACGGCGTGTTCTCGCGCACGATGCCGGCCTCTTCAACCGGCACCTGCGCCAACACCGCTCGCAACACCGTTTCCTTGATGACCTCACGCCAGTGCGCGAGCGCAGCCTTGTCCATTAGCGCCTCGCCGAGGAACGCGCTCAGCGTGTATTGGTTGGCGTTATAGAAATACCCCAGCGAGGCAATCATGATGTAGACATCGCGCGCCGCGATGCTGCCACGAAACACGCCTTTCGCCTTGCCCGCATCCAGCACCTTCTGGACCACGGAAATGGCATAGCCGGAAATATCGCGCAGCTTGGAAGACTTCTTGGCGTGCTTGCCCTGATGCAGATTCTCGCTGGACAGCAGTGTGACGAACTCGGGATGATCGAGGTAGTACTGCCAGACAAACTCCACCACCTGCGTTAGCCCACGCACGGGATCGTCGAGGTCCAGATCGAGCCGGCTTTCGGCTTCGTTGAACTGCGAATAGATCGTCTCGAGCACTTCGACGAACAATTGCTCCTTGCTGCCGAAGTAGTAGTAAATCATGCGGTCGTGCGAGCGTGCAGCTTTCGAAATGCTCTCGACCCGGCCGCTCGCGTAGCCTTGCTTGGCAAATACCTTGATGGCGGCCTTCAGAATCTTGGCGCGCGTATCCTGGGCCTGCTTCGCGCGGATGCCGGTGGCGCCCGTCTTGCGGGCGGCAGTTGGACTCATGGGCTGCCTCGGTTCTCTCTGATAGGTTCTGCTGCATCTACTCAAAACACAGCGGGCCGGCGAGGTGCAACCCCGGCCCGCTGCCATCATACAGCCGGGACCTGGACTAAACCCAGCCTGGACCCATCCCGGCAAGCGGTTCATCAATCGAACACCGGCGACTCGACACCCAACACCTTATGCAGCTTGGTGCTGGTCGTTGTGTACTGCATATGGATCTTCTTGTCCGGGAAAATATAAGGCGCCGCGCCGAACGCGGCTAGCGCCGCTTCATGAAAGCCCGACAGGATCAGTTTCTTCTTGCCGGGATAGGTATTGATATCGCCGACTGCGAAGATGCCCGGCACATTGGTTTCGAACTTCTCGGTATCGACGCCCACCTGCTTGCGCTCGATTTCCAGCCCCCACTGGGCAATCGGCCCGAGTTGCGGGGATAACCCGAAGAACACCAGAAGATGATCGAGTTCGAGCGTACGCGTTACGCCGTCGCCGCCTGTCACCTTGATGCGGTGGAGCGCTTCATGATTGTCTTCGAAGCCGCTCACCTGGCCCACGATGCACTGCATGCGCAGGTCGTCGCAGAGTGCGCGCATTTTTGCCACCGAGGCAGGCGCGGCGCGGAATTCGTCGCGCCGGTGCACGAGGATCACGCTCTGCGCGATATCCACGAGATTGAGCGCCCAGTCGAGCGCGGAATCGCCGCCGCCGCAGATCACAATGTCTTTGTCGCGGAACAGTTCGGGATCGCGTACGCGGTAGAACAGTTGCCGCCCATGGTACTTGTCGATGCCGCTCACTTTCAGCGTGCGTGGCTGGAACGAGCCTACGCCCGCGGCAATGAAGATAGTCTTGGTAACGAACTCGGTGCCCTTGCTGGTGCGCACGAAAAAGCGCCGGTCTGCCAGACGCTCGACGATCTGCACTTCCTGTCCGAGGTGAAAGGTCGCGCCAAATGGTTCGATCTGCTTGAGCAGATTGTCGGCAAGCTCCTGCCCGGTGCAGATCGGCACCGCAGGAATGTCGTAGATCGGCTTGTCCGGATACAGCTCGACGCACTGACCGCCCACTACCGGCAGTGAATCGATGACATGCGCCTTGATTTCCAGCAGGCCTAGTTCGAACACCTGAAAGAGGCCGACCGGCCCTGCACCGACGATCAATGCGTCGGTCTCGATGGGCGATGGCGGTTCGGCGTGGGTGTCCGTCGTGTCGTGAGAGACGGGGTGGTCAACTACTTCGTTCATGGGTTTCTCCTGCATTCGGTTGAGTGAGGAACAACGGGGGAACGATGAGCCGTGTGCGCATCTGAGGGACGCGGCAGCACAGCGAAATCAGAGTGCCGAAAGGCGGTGGCGTTGGACGGAGCATGGTGCGGCTCAGCGCTCGAGCAGATGCAGCTTGTCCATCACGTCCTTCCATGTGTCAGCGTCAGGCAAGGGCTCCTCGCGTTTGCTGAGCACCGGAAACACGCCGGTCAGCTCGGCATTCAACGCAGTGAATTCCTGCTGGTCTGCAGGGAGGTCGTCTTCGGCGTAAATTGCATTGACGGGGCACTCGGCCACGCATACCGCGCAGTCGATGCACTCGTCCGGATCGATCACCAGCATGTTCGGCCCGGCGTGGAAGCAGTCCACCGGGCAGACATCCACACAGTCGGTATAGCGGCAGCGGATGCAGGCTTCTGTCACGACATGAGTCACGGCGAATCTCCTTCTGCACAGAGCCGCGACGCGGAAATTGGCGCGCCGCAACATGACGAAAGATCAGGCACAGACCGGGAAAAGACGTTGCGCAGTCTATTTTGATCGAGTAGATTTCAATCAAGTTTGGTGTAGCGAATACTACACGAACGGTGAGTGACCGCAACATTTTTCAAAATGCGAGCCGCTGCGTGTCACACGAATATGCCTTGAAACAAGGGATATTTCGTCAGCCGGGCAGGACCGATTGTAATGTCGTCGTATGGGAACCCCAACATGACTGAGCATACGAAGGTCGATTTCGGTGCAGACCGTGTGGATGGCGAAACCGCCTCCACGCCCGGTCCCACCGTGCTCGAAAAAGCGGTGCCGCGCAGCGAGCGGATGGCGTCCAACAAGATCGAATGCAATGCCTGTCCGGTGCTGTGCCAGATCTCCGAAGGCCGTACCGGGGCGTGTGATCGCTACGCCAATGCGGACGGTCGGCTGATTCGCGTCGATCCAGTGGTGTTCATGTCTCGCTCGCCGGTGGCTGCGAAAAGCACCGAAGCAGCAGACGCCGCGATCGAATTTGGTGCATCGAGGCAGGCGCGCAGCGATGCACTGACAACGGGCGTTCAAGACCAGCCGCTGTTCGTGACCGGCGTCGGTGCATCGTCCACCTATCCGGACTACAAACCCGCGCCTTTTATCGTTGCTTCGAAGCACAACGACGTCGATATGGTGACGGTCGTCACCGAGGGCATCTTTAGCTACTGCAGTTTCAAGGTAAAGATCGACACCGATCGTTTTCTCGGGCCGGAACAAGCGAATGTGCGTTGCCAGGGCGAGATGGTCGGCCACGTCACCACCGCCGAATACGGCTCGCAGATGCTGAGCCTCGGCGGCGTCCACCATCTGACCGGCGGGAGCAAGAAAGAAGGCCGCGTGACCTGCGACATGATGCTCGCGCTCGGCAACAAGCAGCCGGTCGAATTGACCATCGACGGCGGCGCCAGTCTGGTGATCCGCGCCGGTGCGGCGCCGATCGTGGATGGCGTCGAAGAGCAGCGTATGCGGGTGGGCTGCGGCTCCGCCACCATCGGCATCTTTGCCAAACAATGGTTTGGGCATGTCGACGAAGTGGTGGTGGTCGACGATCACATTACCGGCGTGCTGACCGAGCATCAGGCTGGACGGTGCCTCGGCATGACGCGCTCAGGTCTGAAGATTCGCGGCCGCAAATCGACGCCGGGCCGCTATTTCCAGGTGGCCAATCCGGGTACGGGTTGGGGCGGCACCGACATTCAGGACCCGCTAGCAATTATTGACGGCTTCGATCCCACAGTGGCGCGGCCTGGCATGCGCTTGCTGATGGTGTCGACTACCGGCGAGCATGCGCAGTGGTACGAACTCGACGCTGATCTGGTGCCGCGCATCATGGAGATGCCGGATGCGGTGCGGCGTACCGTGGAGCGGATCGGCGAAAACTGCGAACCGTCATTGGCGACGGTATTGTTCCTGGGCGGTGCGGGTGGCAGCCTGCGCGCCGGCGCTACCGAGAATCCCGTGTTGCTGACTCGCGCCATCAAGCAGCGGCTGGTGAACGTGACCTGTGGCGGTGCGCCGGCCTACGTCTGGCCAGGCGGCGGCATTACCGTCATGGTGGATGTGACACGCATGCCGGACCGTTCGTTCGGCACGGTGCCGACGCCCGCGATCGTTGCGCCGATCGAGTTCACCATGAGCTATGACGCATACCGCGATCTCGGCGGCCACCTCGACGCCGTGCGTTCGCTGGAAAGCGTGCTGGCGAATGGGCCGGATCATCTCGAAGGGGCGCCGCTCGCACGCCGCACCTTGGCGCGTCATCCGGACAACCCATGGCCGCTCGGCATGCCGCCGATGCTGGGATGACGCACATGACCGCAACTCGCGCACCACTGGACGCCACGCGCTGGCATTTGCAGCACGGCCCGATTGATCTGATCATCGGCGCGGATGGCGATGCTGCAGCCGTGCGTGCCGCGCATGAGGCTTGCTGGCAGCGCTTTACGACGATCCTCGACGAACTGGTCGCGGAATTGCCTGCACTGAGACGACCCGTGCGGCCAGATGCCTTGAGTCGGCCGTGCGAGGGCCGTGTCGCAAGCCGCATGTGGGATGCCTGCTTTCCGCACCGCGCCCGCTATATCACGCCGATGGCCGCGGTCGCGGGCAGCGTCGCGGACGAATTGATCGCAGCGTTTGTGCGGCCGGGCGTAAAGCGCGCGTTCATCAATAACGGCGGCGACATTGCCTTGCATCTGGACGAAGGGCAGCACTACCGGATCGGCGTGTTTATGGATCTGGCCGAATTTACGCAGACGCGCCTGGCTGAGGGGCTCAAGCTTGACGCCAATCTGACCTTGGACGCGGTGCAGCCGGTTCGCGGCATCGCGACGAGCGGCTGGCGTGGCCGCAGTTTTAGCCTCGGCATCGCGGATAGCGTCACGGTGCTGGCGCGCAATGCCGCCGCCGCTGATGCCGCTGCAACGATGATCGCGAATGCGGTGGATCTGAAGCACGCCGATATCGTGCGTCAACCCGCGTCTTCGCTGAAAGACGATAGCGACCTTGGCGACTTGCTGGTGACGGTCGATGTGCCGCCGCTGCCGCAACCGCTCGTCGATTTCGCTCTCGCGCGTGGCGCTCAGGAAGCGACGCGGCTGCACGAGCAAGGTTTGATCGAAGGCGCAGCATTGTTTCTGCAACGACGGGTGCGCGTCGTCGGTATGGCTGTGCCAGGTGCGCTCGCCTCGAATGCAGAGGGCGGAATGGGCTTAACCGGTGACGCGACTTCCGCCCACGTAGCCCATAGTATCCATCGACCCCATTACCCAACGGAGGCTCCGTGTTCGAAATCCGCCGCGTGCTAACGCACGTCGAAGACATCTTTCATGAGTTTGGGCCGCCGCCGGCGCATCCCTTGCGCAAAGGCGCGATCGCAGCGGTGATGAACAATCCGTTCGCCGGCCGCTACGAAGCGAAGATCGAACACGCCATGGAAGCGTTGAAGCCGATTGGCGTCTATCTTGCCCAGAGATTGCTCGCTGCGATGGCAGTGCCGCATGCCGCAATCGAAAGCTACGGCAAGGGCGCGATTGTCGGCGCAGCGGGCGAACTGGAGCACGGTGCGCTGTGGCATGTGCCAGGCGGTTATGCGATGCGCGAATTGCTGGAGAAAAACGGTGTGCCGACCAACGCCATCGTGCCGTCCACCAAGAAGGTCGGCGCGCCCTCGACTGCACTCGATGTACCGATGACCCATGTGAACGCAAGCTATGTGCGCAGCCACTTCGATGCAATCGAAGTCCGCGTGCCTGGCGCGCCGGCCGCGAACGAAGTGGTTTTTATCCTGGTCATGAGCACGGGGCAGCGCGTGCACGCGCGCGTCGGCGGTTTGGCGAAAGAGGCGATCGTCGGCAAGGACGGCCTGCGCTAGGCCGCTGCGACATAGAAGCGAATTCGGTTTAAGCAATCGCAGCGCACGCAAACACAGCGGACCCATACATGGAGAGCGAAATGGCAATCAAGCTTCGCAAGCTGGTAGTGCAGGTGGATGAAACACGCATTGAGATGGGGCAGACGATCGAGCCGCCGACGCGCCGCGCGGTCGCCATCGCCGTAATCGAAAACCCCTACGCAGGCCGCTTCGAGCCGAAGCTCGATGCGCTGGTCGACGCCGGAGAAGAACTCGGTGCGCTGCTCGGCAAGAAGTGCGTCGAGGCGCTGGGCATTGCGCCGGGAGAGGCGCACAGTTACGGCAAGGCTGCGATTGTCGGCGAAGCGGGCGAACTGGAGCATGCCGCCGCGATCCTGCATCCGAAACTTGGCGCACCGCTGCGCGTAGCGGTAGAGAAGGGCGCCGCGCTGGTGCCGTCGGCGAAGAAGATGGGCACGCTCGGCACGGCCATCGACGTGCCGCTTGGCCACAAAGACGCCGCCTTCGTGCGCAGTCACTTCGACGCTATCGAAGCGCGCGTGGCCGATGCGCCGCGCGCCAACGAGATCGTGGTGGCGGTTGCCGTGACGGCTTCGGGGCGGCCGCTGCCGCGCATCGGCGGATTGCAGGTCAGCGAAATCAAAGGCGAAGACGGTTTGCGCTAAATTGATTCGCTGGTACTGTGCTGCCCGTGAGGCGCGGGCTACCTGCTGCGCATGAGATGGATTGCAAGTCGCTGAGGGTTACGATGCTTTCGAATCTGCTGGTACAACTGGTCAACGGACTCGCCGACGCGTCGACGCTGTTTCTCGTCGCCGCGGGCCTGTCGCTGATCTTCGGCGTGACGCGCATCGTCAACTTCGCGCACGGCTCGTTCTATATGTTCGGCATTTACCTCGCATATAGCATCGCGAGCCGCTTCGGCCATACCACGGGAGGCTTCTGGTTGTCGGTGCTGGCTGCGGCGCTGGTGGTCGCGGTGCTCGGTGCGCTGGTCGAAATGATCGTGTTGCGGCGCATCTATCAGGCGCCTGAGTTGTTCCATCTGCTCGCCACCTTCGCGCTGGTGCTGATCTTCCGTGACGCCGCGCTCTGGCTGTGGGGCCCGGAAGATCTGTTCGGGCCGCGTGCGCCGCATCTGGCCGGCGCGGTCACTCTGCTCGGCCATCCGCTGCCCACCTACGATATCGCGCTGATCGCGATCGGCCCGCTGGTGTTGCTGCTACTCTGGTACGCCCTCACGCGCACGCGCTGGGGCACGCTGGTGCGGGCGGCGACCCAGGACCGCGAAATGCTCGGCGCGCTTGGTATCAATCAGGCGTGGCTGTTTACTGGTGTGTTCTTTGTCGGTGCGTTTCTCGCAGGTCTCGGTGGTGCGTTGCAGGGCCCGCGTATGTCGGCCAATCTGTCGCTCGATCTGGAGACCATCGGTAATGCGTTTGTGGTCGTGGTGGTGGGCGGCATGGGGTCCATACCGGGTGCGTTCGTCGCCGCGTTGCTGATTGCCGAGATCAAGGCGCTGTGTATCGGCATCGGACACGTGTCGATTGGCGGGATCGATTTTTCGCTGAGCCGCTTCACGCTGGTGGCGGAGTTTGTCGTGATGGCGGTCGTGCTGGTCGTGCGGCCCTGGGGATTGCTGGGTCGAGCAAGTGCTGCGGTGCGCGGCATGGCCGCGCCGGAAGCGCCGCTGCGGCCTGCGGGCAAGCGTCTGAAGTGGCTGGCGTTGGCGGTGCTCGCGATGCTGGTGCTCGCCCCGCTTGCCGCCAAAGCGTTTCCGTATATGCCCATCCTGCTGGTCGAGATCCTCATTGCAGTGCTATTTGCCACCAGCCTGCACTTCATCATGGGACCGGGTGGCATGCACTCGTTCGGGCACGCGGCGTATTTCGGCTTGGGTGCTTACGGTGCGGCGCTGTTTCTCAAGGTGCTTAACTTGCCGATGGAAGCCGCACTGCTGCTCGGACCATTGCTGGCGCTCGGCGGCGCGCTGGTGTTCGGCTGGTTCTGCGTGCGTCTGTCCGGCGTGTATCTCGCCATGCTGACGCTGGCGTTTGCGCAGATCGTCTGGTCGGTGGTGTTCCAATGGGACGACGTGACCGGCGGCAGCAACGGCGTGCTGGGGTTGTGGCCGTCGAACTGGCTATCCTCGCCGGTCGCCTATTACTACTTGACGCTCGTTTGCGTCGTGATCTGCGTCTGGCTGCTGCGGCGCATGCTGTTTTCGCCGCTCGGTTATGCCATGCGGGCTTCGCGCGACTCTGGCCTGCGTGCCGAGGCGATCGGCATCGACGTCAAGCGGGTGCAGTGGGCGTCGTTTGTGATTGCGTCGGTGTTTTGCGGTCTGGCCGGTTCCTTGTACGCGTTTTCGAAGGGCACGATTTCTCCCGAGGTCATTAGCGTGAGCCGTTCCGTCGACGGGCTCGTGATGGTGCTGCTAGGCGGCCTGCAGACGCTGACCGGGCCGATTGTCGGCGCAGCGGTATTCACCTGGCTGCAGGACACCGTGGCGCGTCAGACCGACTACTGGCAGGCTCTGCTGGGCTTTACGATCCTGGTGCTGGTGATTGCATTCCCGCAAGGCATCGTCGGTTTCATCCGTGAGCGCTTCGGCGACGATGATGCCAGCACGAAAAACGGCCACACCGGCGGGGTGAGCGAAGCGGAGCGAGGTGGTGGCAGTCCGGCGTCACCCCCGCCTTCGCAAGCCACGGCGATGAAGGAGGGCCTATGAGCCTCTTGCGCGTCTCAGGTTTGTCGAAGTCGTTCGGCGGCCTCAAAGCCGTCGATGACGTCTCGTTCGATCTCGAAGCCGGTCAACTGCTCGCCTTGCTCGGCCCGAACGGCGCGGGCAAATCGACCTGTTTCAACATGGTTAACGGGCAACTGAAACCGTCCGCCGGTTCGATCCGCCTCGACGATCAGGAACTCGTCGGCATGCGGCCGCGCGATATCTGGCGGCTTGGCGTAGGCCGTACGTTCCAGATTGCCGCGACCTTCAATTCGATGACGGTGCTCGAAAACGTGCAGATGGCGCTGGTCTCGCGCGAACGCAAACTGTTTGGGCTGTGGAAGCCGGCAGGCTCGTGGTATGCCGATGAAGCCTTCAGCCTGCTCCAACAGGTGGGCATGGCCGCCGATGCGCATCGCGCCTGCGGCGTGCTGGCCTATGGCGACGTCAAACGGGTCGAACTCGCCATCGCCATGGCGAACCGCCCGAAGCTGTTGCTGATGGACGAACCGACCGCCGGCATGGCGCCGAAGGAGCGCAACGACCTGATGGCGCTGACCAAGCGTCTCGTCACCGAACACAAGATCGGCGTGCTGTTTACGGAGCACAGCATGGACGTGGTGTTCGCCTACGCGGACCGCATGATCGTGCTGGCGCGCGGCAAGCTGATTGCCGAAGGCGGCGCCGAGACGATCCGCAACGACGCACGCGTGCAGGAAGTCTATTTCGGCACCGGCAAGACTTTCCAGGCGCATGCGGCGCTGGACCATCACGACGGCCAAAGCGGTCATCAAGGGGCGCTGCAATGAGCGAGCCTATGCTGAAGGTATCCGGCCTCAATGCGTTCTATGGCCGCGCGCACATCCTGTTCGATGTCGGCCTTGAAGTGGGCCGCGGTGAAGTGGTGGCGCTGATGGGCCGCAACGGCGCAGGCAAATCCACCACGATGAAGGCGGTGATGGGCCTGCTGCCACGCCGTCAGGGCGAAGTGCGGTTTCGCGGCACGGACATTTCGACGTTGCAGCCGTATCGGATTGCACGCATGGGAATGGGTTTTGTGCCCGAGGACCGCCGCGTGTTCTCCGACCTCACTGTGATGGAGAACCTCGATGCGGGCCGGCAACCGCCGCGCGAAGGCGCGCCGCGGTGGACGCCGGACAAGCTGTTCCGGCTCTTCCCCAATCTCGGCGAAATGCCCAGACGTCCCGGCGGCCAGATGAGCGGCGGCGAGCAGCAGATGCTGACCGTCTCGCGCACGCTGATGGGCAATCCGTATCTGGTCCTGCTCGACGAACCGTCGGAGGGCGTGGCGCCCGTGATCGTCGAACAGATGGCGAACATGATTCTCGAACTCAAGCGCGAAGGGCTGTCGATCCTGTTGTCCGAACAGAACCTGCACTTCGCCGAGCTGGTCAGCGACCGCGCGTATGTCCTCGAAAAAGGGCAGATCCGCTTTAGCGGCACGATCGGCGAACTCGCGAAGAACGAAACAGTCAGGCGCGCTTACTTGAGCGTCTGATTCCTGCGACGCGGCCACGCACCCGGCAATACACCGGTGTGCTGCTGCCTCGGGTAGTCGTTGCGAAAGGAGAAGCAGATGGCAGCAGAGACGTTGACGGGGTTGTCGGGCAAGGTCGTCGTAACCAATATCGGTTTGCTGTTATCGGGCGATATCGACCAGCCGATTCTCGATGCCGACACGCTGGTGATCGACGACGGTGTGATCGCCGCCGTGGGTAAGGCCAAAGACTGCGACCTCGAGGGTGCGCGCACTACGGTCGATTGCAAAGGCACGGCGGTAGCGCCCGGGCTGATCGATTCGCACGTGCATCCCGTCTTCGGCGACTGGACCCCGCGCCAGAATCAGATGGGCTGGATCGAGTCGAACCTGAACGGCGGCGTGACGACGATGATCTCGGCGGGTGAAGTGCATCTGCCAGGACGTCCTAAGGATATCGTCGGCGTGAAAGCGCTGGCGATTACCGCGCAACGCTCGTTCGAAGGCATGCGCGGCGCGGGCGTCGGCGGTGGCGTGAAGGTGCTGGCCGGGGCACCGGTGATCGAAAAGGGCATGGTTGAGGAAGACTTCAAGGAGCTGGCCGCAGCGGGTGTGAAGCTGCTCGGCGAGGTGGGTCTCGGTAGCGTAAAAGCTGGCGAAGAAGCAGGCCAGATGGTGGCCTGGGCGCGCAAGTACGGCATTCAAAGCACGATCCATACGGGCGGTCCGTCGATTCCCGGTTCGGGCCTGATCGACAAGGACGTGGTGCTCGCGGCCGACGCGGACGTGATTGGCCATATCAATGGCGGGCATACCTCGCTGCCTTATCGCCATGTTTGCGACCTGTGCGAGCAATCCACCCGCGCACTGGAAATCGTCCACAACGGCAATGAGCGCATCGCCTTGCTGACCGCGCGTCATGCGATCGAACTCAAATGCCCGCACCGCATTATTCTCGGCACCGACAGTCCCGCCGGTTCAGGTGTGCAACCGCTCGGCATTCTGCGGATGATTGCGTTGATTTCGAGTCTTGCCGATGTGCCTGCGGAAATGGCGTTCTGTTTTGCGACCGGTAATACGGCACGGCAGCGCAATTTACGCCAGGGGTTGATCGAAGTGGGCCGGCCCGCGGATCTGGTGTTCATGGATCGGGCGCAGCACACGGCCGGCAGTACGCTGCTTGAAAGCGTGCAGCTTGGCGATATCCCGGGTGTCGGCATGGTGATGATCGACGGCCTGATCCGTTGCAGGCGCAGCCGCAATACGCCGCCGGCGACCGAAGTGCCGGTGATCGTCTAGGTGCTGAGCGACCCGTCGGCGCCGCTGCCATGAACCGTCCCACAGACTTCACGCTCAAGGTGAACGGTGCGACGCATGTCGTCAGCGCCAGTATCGACACGCCTTTGCTGTATCTGCTGCGTAACGATCTTGCGCTGAACGGCCCAAAGTTCGGCTGCGGGCTTGGCGAATGCGGCGCGTGTACGGTGCTGCTCGACGGCATGCCGACCCGCTCGTGCGTCACGACGGCGCGGGTCGCGCAAGGACGCGAGATCACCACGCTCGAAGGACTGGGGACGCGTGCCGCATTGCATCCGGTGCAGCAGGCGTTTATCGACGAACAGGCCGCGCAGTGCGGCTATTGCCTGAACGGCATGATCATGACCGCGAAAGCGCTGCTCGACCGCGATCCCCATCCCAGCGACGATACGATTCGTCGCGAGCTGTCGCGCAACTTATGCCGCTGCGGCACGCATGTCGAGATTCTGCGCGCGGTGCATCGCGCCGCCCAATTGCTGGCGGCGCAGCGCGGCGAGCGTGAGCATGAAGGAGAGCGCGCATGACCGGACCGGACGTCAGCGTGGATCGTCAGCCGCTCTCGCGGCAGCAGCTCGATGACGCGCAGAACGTGCTGATCGTCTTGCGCCCGCCGCAGGCGCCGGTGAAGCCGGCGATCGGCCAGCCGGGCTCGCGCTCATCGTTCGTGCCGACGACGGCGGACGTATTTCTCGTGGTGCGCGGGGACGGCAGCGTCATTGCGTTCAACGGACACGTCGATCTGGGGACCGGGATCGGCACAGCGCTCGCGCAGATCGTGGCGGAAGAGCTGGATGTGCCGCTAACGCGCGTCTCGATCGTGCTCGGACACACCACCGAGGCGCCGAACCAGGGCCCGACGATTGCGAGCGCCACGATTCAGATTTCGGCGGTGCCGCTGCGCCTGGCTGCGGCGCAGGCGCGCCAGTATCTGGTGGCGCAGGCGGCGGAGCGCTTTGGCGTTGCCGCCGAGACGCTCGACGTACATGACGGCATCGTGCATCGGCGCGGCGAAGATTGGACCCAAGGCATCGGCTATGGCGAGCTGATCGCCGGGCGGCGCATCGAGTTGATGCTTGCGGCGGATACGCCCGTGAAGCCGCCGGAGGCGTATCGCATTGTCGGCAAGAGTACCGCGCGCCTCGACATTCCCGCTAAGGCCACCGGCGAACTGATGTTCGTGCATGACGTTCGCGTGCCAGGGATGCTGCACGGCCGGGTGGTCCGTCCACCGTATGCGGGTGTCGCGCAAGGCGACTTTCTCGGCAATAGTCTGCTGCACGTCGATGAGGCGTCGGTGAGCGATCTGCCCGGCATCGTCAAGGTTGTTGTGATCCGCGATTTTGTCGGCATCGTCGCGGAGCGCGAAGAGGTCGCGCAGCAGGCGGTCAAACGGCTCGATGTGCAATGGAAAGCGGTGGAGAGCTTGCCGCCGCTCGAATCCAGCAGCGAAGTCGAGGCAGCTTTGCGCGCCAATCCCTCGACGCGCCGCGATCTGGTGATCGAAGGCGACGTCGATGCGGCGCTCGCACAAGCAGGCAACACGCTCGAACGCACCTACGTCTGGCCGTTCCAGATGCATGCGTCGATTGGACCGTCGTGCGCCGTGGCCGACTACCGTGACGGCGCGCTCAAGGTCTGGTCCGGCACGCAGAACCCGCATTCGCTGCGCGCCGACCTGGCGCTGCTGCTGGGGCTCGACGAAACGAAGATTGAGGTGGTGCGGATGGAGGCCGCCGGCTGTTACGGCCGCAACTGCGCCGACGACGTGGCCGCAGACGCCGCGTTGCTCTCCCGTGCGGTGGGCAGTCCGGTGCGCGTGCAACTTTCGCGCGAAGACGAACACGCCTGGGAACCGAAAGGCGCGGCGCAATTGATGGACGTGCGCGGCGCAGTGGACGCGAACGGCCAACTCAACGGCTACGATTTCGCCACGCGTTACCCGTCGAACGATGCGCCTACGCTCGCTTTGCTATTGACCGGCACGATCTCGCCGCAGCCGCAGGTATTCGAAATGGGCGACCGCACTTCCGTGCCGCCCTACGACTACCGCACGATGCGGATCGTTTGCGACGACACGCCGCCCATCGTACGTGCCTCGTGGTTGCGCGGCGTATCGGCGTTGCCCAATACGTTTGCGCATGAGTCTTTCATTGACGAACTCGCTGCGGAGGCGGGCGTCGATCCGGTCGAATTCCGGCTGCAGCATTTGACCGATCCACGCGCGATCGATCTGGTGAAAGCGGTGGCCGAGAAGGCGGGTTGGGAGCCGCGTCATGCCGCGCTAAAGAAGCAGGCGCATGAAGAGCCAAACGCCCAGCCAGGCAACGAACGCGGCGACGAAGCAGACAACGAGCCAGGCGACGAGCAACAAGGCGACATCGCACGCGGCAGAGGCTTCGCTTACGCCCGCTACGTACACAGCAAATTCCCCGGTTTCGGCGCGGCATGGGCGGCCTGGGTGGCGGACGTCGAAGTGAACCGCAAGAGCGGCGAGCTAGCCGTCACACGTGTGGTGGTCGGCCAGGACACCGGCACGATGGTGAATCCCGCTGGCGTGCGTCACCAGATCCACGGCAACGTGATCCAGGCGACCAGCCGCGCGTTAAAAGAGCGCGTGACCTTCGGCGAGAACGCGGTCACCAGTCAGGAGTGGGGCGCGTACCCGATCCTGACGTTCCGCGAGGTGCCGGTCATTGAGGTGGTGATGATGCCGCGCCACGGCGAGCCGCCGATGGGCACGGGTGAATCGGCCTCGTTACCTGGCGCCGCTGCGATTGCCAACGCGCTTTACGACGCCACGGGTGTGCGGTTTCGCAGGCCACCGTTCACGCCAGAAGTCATCCGCGCAGCGCTTGCCGACGGACCGGCACAAGCGGCGTCCGCCGCTGCCGCGCGCAGGAAAAAGCGCTGGCGCTTCGGCTTCCTCGGCGCATTGGCTACGGGCGCAGCGGGATGGCTAAGCATGGCCTCGTTCGCGCCGCAGCCTATTGCACCGATCACGCCACCGTTAGCCACTTCGTTTGCCCCCGAGTTGATCGCGCGGGGCAAGCTGCTTGCATCGCTCGGCGATTGCGCGGTCTGCCACACCGCGCACAATGGCTTGCCGAATGCCGGCGGTTTGCCGCTCGATACGCCGTTCGGCACCATCTACACCACGAACATCACGCCGGATGCGCAGACCGGCATCGGCACGTGGTCGTTCGAGGCGTTCGTGCGGGCCATGCGCCAGGGCATCCATCGCGATGGACGGCACCTGTACCCCGCATTCCCCTACACCTCGTTCAAGAACGTCTCGGACGACGATCTGCAGGCGCTGTATGCGTATCTGATGTCGCAAACGCCAGTGCGCTCGCGCCCACCTGAAACGAAGCTGGCGTTTCCGTTCAGCGTGCGCCCTATGATGGCCGCATGGAACAGCCTGTTTCTGAAGCGCAATACCTTTACCGAAGATGCGACGCAAACCGCTCAGTGGAATCGCGGTGCGTATCTGGTCAACGGCCTTGGCCATTGCAGCGCATGTCACACGCCCCGCAACGCCTTCGGCGCCGAGAAAACCGGCGCGGCGTTCCTCGGCGGCGGCGTAGCGGAAGGCTGGGAAGCCCCCGCGTTGACGACGCTTTCAAACGCCCCTGTGCCGTGGAGCGAAGACGAGCTGTTCAGCTACCTGCGTTTTGGCCACGCACCGCTGCACGGTGTAGCAGCCGGTCCGATGGGACCGGTTGTGAGCGAACTGGCAGCCTTGCCCGATAGCGATATCCGCGCCATGGCGAATTACCTGGCCTCGCTCAACCCGGCGGGCCCGAACGCAAACCCGCAAGCCCTGGCGCGCGAATACGAGAAGGCGAGCGCCCAGGCGAGCCTCGCGACACCGGTGGCATCGAGCCTCGGCGCGCGCCTCTTCGACGGCGCTTGCGCGGCATGCCACCACACCGGCAGCGGGCCGCAGCTATTCGGGGCACATCCGTCGCTCGCGCTCAATACGAATCTGCATAGCGCGGCGCCCGACAACCTGATCCGCGTGATTCTGGACGGCATCGGCTCGCCTGCGCGGCCCGAACTCGGTACGATGCCGGCTTACCGCGACAGTTTCAACGACGCCCAGGTGGCCGAACTCGTCTCCTACCTGCGTCAACAGTTTGCGGGCGGCAAACCCGCGTGGCAGGACGTCGAGGCGAGCGTGGCGCGGATTCGCGCGGCGCCGCGCGCCGACTGATGCACTTGTATTCGCATTCGTATTCCCGCACTCCCACTGATAACGGAGCTACGCATGACCACACGCGCAGGATGGATCTCCAGTCTGACTCTCTCATTGACGCTGTCGCTGACGGCACTCGGGGCGGCCGCCCAGGAGACGATCAAGATTGGCGAAATCAACAGCTATAAGGCCCAGCCGGCCTTTCTCGGTCCTTACAAGAACGGCTGGAATCTCGCGCTCGACGAGGTGAACGCCTCGGGCGGCGTGCTCGGCAAGAAGCTCGAAGTCGTTTCGCGCGACGATAACGCTAACCCCGGCGATACGGTACGGGTCGCGCAGGAGCTGGTGACGGGCGAAGGCGTGCAGGTGCTGTTCGGCGGCTTCCTGTCGAACACGGGCCTCGCGCTCGCCGACTACGCGAAGCAGCGGCATATTTTCTTCCTCGCCGCCGAACCGCTGACCGACAAGATCGTCTGGGCCGACGGCAACAAGTACACCTACCGTCTGCGTCCGTCCACCTACATGCAGGTCGCGATGCTGGTGCCGGAAGCGCTCAAGCTGCATAAGAAGCGCTGGGCGCTGGTGTACCCGAACTACGAGTACGGCCAGTCGGCGGTGGCGACCTTCAAGAGGCTGATGCAGGCCGCGCAGCCGGATATCGAATTCGTCTCCGATCAGGCAACGCCGCTCGGCAATCTCGATGCGGGTGCGGTGACGCAGGCGATCGCCGATGCGAAGGCCGACGCGATCTTCAACGTGCTGTTCGGCGCGGACCTCGGCAAGTTCGTCCGGCAAGGCAATACGACCGGACTCTTCAAGGATCGCAGCGTGGTGTCCCTGCTGACGGGC
Organism: Paraburkholderia phenazinium; assembly: GCF_900100735.1. Lineage (GTDB taxonomy): Bacteria > Pseudomonadota > Gammaproteobacteria > Burkholderiales > Burkholderiaceae > Paraburkholderia > Paraburkholderia phenazinia. The sequence continues at coordinate 35,012 of NZ_FNCJ01000002.1, forward strand.
GAGCCGGATTATCTGGACCCGCTCGGCGCCGAAGCCCCGACCGGCTGGATCGTGACCGGCTACCCGTGGTATTCGATCGATACGGCGGCGAACAAGAAGTTCGTCGATGCGTATCAGGCGAAGTATCACGACTACCCGCGTCTGGGCTCGGTAGTCGGATATTCAGCGTTGATGTCGCTGGCGAACGGCCTGAAGAAAGCCGGCGGTTCCACCGATCCTGACAAGCTCGCCGCCGCGTTCAAGGGCTTGAACGTCGAGACGCCGTTCGGCCCGATCACGTATCGCGCGCAGGACAACCAGTCGACCATGGGCGCGTTTGTGGGGGTGACGGCCGTGAAGGACGGCAAGGGAGTGATGACCTCGTACCGCTATATCGACGGCGCGAGCGTGCAACCGTCGGACGCCGAAGTGAAGAAACTGCGTCCGGCTGATTGAGGCGCGATCCGACCCGCTACTCCTCCGCGTCGTGCTCGGCGACGAAGCGCCGCAAGTACGCGAGCACGGCCGCTTCCGCGGCGCGATGATCGGCGCAGCTTTTCGATCCGGCGTTCTCTTCGTCGCCGAACAGGGTGGACGGTGCGTTGTGCACGTCCACTTCCTGCCCTTCGCGAAAGACGCGAATCTCGTGGACGTCCTCGGCATATTCGGCGACCCAGTGGATGCCTTCGATATGGGTGCCTGCGCGTAAGGTGGGTATCTTCATGCGGCGTCTCCCGTCTGGCCGGATGGCCGGTGGCCGGGCAAACCGCGCCCGCCCTTGCTGTAACCATACGCCGTCCGCGCCGCCAGCGCACCAATTGATGGCTTTTTCTGTAATTTGACCTTTACGAGGCTGCGTTCGCACGCCCTCGTTATTCAAGGCGTTCTGCCAGCACGAAATGTTGCATTGAAAATGCACGGTTTCGCGCGCGGACGACGCCGCGTCAGAGCGAGGCACAGCGGTTGCTGCGCTGGTATGGGCCAACAGCCAATCTGGAGGAACGTCATGCCTGAACAGAAAGCCATCCAGCGTGCCCACGCTGACAAGCGCGCCGGTAAGGCCGCGAGTACCCAGGCCGGAGAATTCGTCAAGGAAGAGGTCGACCGGGTGCGCGCCGGCAAGCACGGCGTGAAATCGGCTAAACAGGCCATTGCCATCGGCCTGTCGAAGGCGCGCCGCGCCGGTGTCGATCTGAAGGCGCCGAAGAAGGGTACGACTAGCGAAGCGACGCGCTCGGCCGCCGCCAAAAAAGCAGCACATACGAGGACGGCGCGCTCGCATCATAAAGCGGCGCCTTGAGGGCGGCGGCGCAATGCCGCCGCCCAGTTGTGCCGGCCGCACCACGCGGCCCGGCAATGAAACGTCTGCTTCTCGTGAAAACCCTTGTACTTTATTTTTTTGTTGATCTATAACCTGACCGACAGGACAGGATTGCAACGCGATAGCCCTTGTCATGCATGATGCATCGATCGAATTCGTTGCAACGTAACGACGAGTTTCGCTGCGCCGCATCATCCTGAGCGTGACTGCCCGGTTAGACGCAGATGGCTGGACGCGGGCGGTCTGGCGCTGCACTATACGTGGCGCGCCCTCGCGGCCGAAACATAGCGGGCTATAAAAGATCGACACTAAAGATACAAGGAGGAAGATAGGTATGCGAACGAAATTCGCCCCCGCTTCACAGGCACACTCCCACCCGGTCGTCTCACGACAGCGCCATTCTCCTTGACGCCGCGCTGCGGGCCAGCGGCGTTTCCTCAAGAAAGGCCGCGCGCACTCACGTGAGCGAACGAGAGCAAGCGCTCTTCCGCGTTACACCCCTCCGGTCATCCTCATTTCTCTACAGCGAGCACAACGTGGATATCGTACGCAGTCTGTGTGGCATTGCTTTACTGTTGCTGATCGCTTATGCGCTGTCGACCAACCGCAGCGGCATCCGCTTGCGTACCCTGATTCCTGCGCTGATTGCCCAGGTGGCAATCGGCGCGCTGGTGCTGTTCGTGCCGCTCGGCAGTGCAGCGCTCGCCGCCGCCGCGCGCGGTGTCGATCACGTCTTGCAGATGGGCGATCGCGGCGTCTCGTTCATGTTCGGCGGTCTTGTCGACGAAAAGATGTTCCAGTTGTTCGGCGGTGGTGGCTTTGTGTTCGCGCTGCGTGTGCTGCCCATGATTATTTTCGTCACGGCGCTGATCGCGGTGCTGTACCACATCGGCGTGATGAAGTGGATCATCAATGGTCTCGGCGTCGTGTTCGAAAAGCTGCTGGGCGTAACGCGTGTCGAAGCCTGTTCGGCGGTGGCGACGATCTTCCTCGGCCAGAGCGAGATGCCGGCCTTCGTCAAGCCGTTTGTCCGGCAGATGACTGCCGCCGAGCTGTTTGCGGTGATGTCGAGCGGCATGGCTTCGGTCGCTGGGTCAGTGCTGGCCGGCTATGCGGGCTTGGGCGTCAACCTCGAGTATCTGCTGGCGGCTTCGTTTATGGCCATACCGGGCGGCCTGCTGTTTGCCAAGGTGATTTTTCCGACCACCGAGCCGAGCCGTGTCGTGCTGGAAGGGCTCAGCTTCGACGAGAAGCGCTCGGCTAACGTGATCGAGGCGGCTGCGGCGGGGGCGGCAATTGGCCTGCGTATTGCCATCAACGTCGGCGCCATGCTGATTGCCTTCATTGGGCTGATTGCACTGCTGAATTCGACCGTCAGCGGCATTGCCGGGATGTTCGGCCATCCGCAGTTCACGTTGCAAAGCCTGCTGGGCTGGGCATTCGCACCGGTTGCATGGTTGATCGGCGTGCCGTGGCACGACGCGCCGCTGGCTGGCAATTTCATCGGCGAGAAGCTGATTCTCAACGAGTTCGTGGCGTATGTGGATCTGTCGCCGTACCTCAAGGGCGCACAATCGGTTGCCGCGGCTGGCCTGCAGGTGCTGGATCCGAAGACGCTGGCAATCGTGTCGTTCGCGCTGTGCGGCTTTGCCAACTTCTCCTCGATCGCGATTCTGACGGGCGGCTTTAGCGCAGTGGCGGCGGACCGCCGCGCCGAGGTGGCGCGCTATGGCTTGCGCGTCGTGGCGGCCGCCACGCTGTCGAATCTGATGAGCGCAGCGATTGCCGGCATTTTCCTGACGTTTCATTGAAGCGTGCAAGCGTCATGCGGCATGGCTTTGAACCATGCTGCGTGCCTGAGAAGCTGCAGTTGCACCGTTGTCGTAACGCCAGGGTCTCCTACATTGTGTCGGGTCGATCATCATGTCGTTGACGCAGGAAATCATCCGCAAGAAGCGCGACAGGCAGCCGCTTAGCCGCAACGAGGTCGCCGAGTTCGTGCAGGGCATTGCCGACGGCAGCGTCAGCGAGGGACAGGTAGCCGCCTTCGCGATGGCGGTGTACTTCAATGACATGAGCGTCGAAGAGCGCGTCGCGCTGACGCTGGCGCAGCGCGATTCGGGCCAGGTGCTGGCCTGGCACGACTACGATCTGCCGGGACCGCTGATCGACAAGCATTCGACAGGTGGCGTCGGCGATCTCACTTCGCTGCTGCTCGGCCCGATGGTGGCCGCTTGCGGCGGCTTTGTGCCGATGATCTCGGGACGTGGCCTCGGCCACACTGGCGGCACGCTCGACAAGCTCGCGGCGATACCCGGCTATAACCTCGTGCCGGAGACGAACGTGTTTCAACGCGCGGTCCGCGAGGTCGGGGTGGCGATCATCGGTCAGACAGCGCAACTCGCGCCAGCGGACAAGCGCATCTATGCGATTCGCGACGTCACGGCGACCGTCGAATCGGTTGCGATGATTACGGCGTCGATCCTGTCGAAGAAGCTCGCCGCGGGGCTGGCCGCGCTGACCATGGACATCAAGGTCGGCTCGGGCGCCTTTATGCCCAGCTATGAGAAATCGCAGGAACTGGCGCGCAGCATCGTCGATGTCGGTAATGGCGCCGGCATGAAGACGACCGCCGTGCTCACCGATATGAATCAGCCGCTCGCGTCGTGTGCGGGCAATGCGCTGGAGGTTCGCTACGCGATCGACTATCTGACTGGGCGTATCCGTCCGGGGCGCGTTCACGAGGTCACGCTCGCGCTGGCTACGCAGATGCTTGTGCTGGGTGGCCTCGCCGCGGACACGACCGACGCCAACGCCAGGCTGAATGCCGCGCTCGACTCAGGCGCGGCGGCGGAGCGTTTCGCGCGGATGGTTCACGCGTTAGGCGGCCCGGCCGATTTGCTCGAAGCACCCGGGCGTCATCTTGGCGAAGCGCCGGTCGTGTTCACGGCTAAGGCGCCGCGCTCGGGTTATGTGACGCGCATTGATTGCCGGGCGCTCGGACTGACGGTGGTGGGGCTAGGCGGAGGCAGAAGACGTCCCGAAGACGGCATCGATTATCAGGTCGGTTTGACAGACCTCGTTGAACTCGGACAATACGTCGAGGCGGGCGCGCCGTTGGCGCGGATTCATGCCCGCGATTCGTCGACGGCGCAGCAGGCGGCGCGCGACATCCAGGCAGCCTGCACGCTGGCCGAAGCTCCCGTTGCGGTGCCGGCCAGCGTGTACGAACTGATCGACTAGCGACTCAGCAGGATTGCTGATCTCGATGCGGAGGAGTAGTGGAACATCAACAACTAATTGACGAAGCACGCAAAGCACGCGAACGTGCCTATGCGCCGTATTCGAACTTTCTGGTCGGCGCCGCAGTGCAGACCCACGACGGCAAGATTTTTCATGGCTGCAATGTCGAGAACGCATCGTACGGCCTGTGCAATTGCGCGGAGCGCACGGCGCTGTTTAGCGCGATGGCGGCCGGCTATCGTCCGGGCCAGTTCAAGACGCTGGCGGTGATCGGCAAGACGGATGGTCCGATTGCACCGTGCGGCGCCTGCCGCCAGGTGATGATCGAACTGGGCTCGCCGACACTCGAGGTCGTGCTCAGCAATCTGGACGGCAAGGTGGAAGTGACCAGCGCCGGCGCGCTGCTGCCGGGCGCGTTCTATCTCGAACCGGACGGCTCGCCCAACGCCTGACGTTAAGCGCCACGCCACGCGCTTAAGGCGCGCAGTTGAACCCACACGCTCCACCTGCGATGGGGCTTTTTCCTTTGCACACAACGTGAGCATCAAATCATGCACAAGGTAATCTACGACACGGACCCCGGCGTCGATGACTCGATGGCGCTGGTGTTTCAGACGCGTCATCCGGATATCGAACTGATCGGTGTGACGTCCGTGTTCGGCAATGCGACGATCGAAACCACGACGCGCAACGCGCTCTATCTGGTCGAACGGTTTGCGAAGCCCTCGGTCGTGGTGGCTCGCGGAGCGGGCAAGCCGTTGCGCCGCGCGACACCCGAGCCGATTCCGCATATTCACGGGCACAACGGCCTTGGCGACATCGACCTGCCGGAGCTGGAAGACGACGGCCGTGGCCGCCTTGACGCAAGGCTGGCGCATCGCTTCATCATCGATGAGATCCGCAAGCATCCGCATGCGATCAACCTGGTCGCCGTTGGACCGCTGACCAATCTCGCGCTTGCGCTGCAGGAAGATCCCGAGATCCAGCACCTGGTGAAGCAGGTCATCATCATGGGCGGCGCGTTCGGCATCAACGGCATCCTGGGCAATGTCAGCCCCTGCGCAGAGGCGAACATTTCTGCCGATCCGGATGCGGCCGATCAAGTCTTTGCCGCAGCTTGGAAAGTCACTGCGGTGGGCCTCGACGTGACGCAAAAGGCGATCATGACCACCGAGTATCTCGACCGTCTCCGTCAAGATGGCGGCGCGGATGGACAATTCGTCTGGGACGTATCGCGCCACTACGAGCAGTTCCACATTGAGAGTTCGGGCGTGCACGGCATCTATGTGCACGACTCGTCGGCGGTCGCCTATCTGGTGGCGCCCGAGCTTTATCAGATCAGGCGCGGGGCGGTGCGGGTGGTGGTGGAAGGCCTCGCGATCGGCCAAACCATTCAGAAGCCTGCAACGATGGGTGTTCCCGCGCCGAACTGGGACACGCTCACCCAGCAGGATGTCTGCGTGGATGTGGACGTGGAGGGTTTTCTGAAGCTCTACTACCAGACCATCGTCGGACGCGCGGCGTAAATCCAGCTCAGAGGCAGCGGCGCGATGCCGCCGCCTCTTGTGGGTGTTACTGAATCGTCGCAAGCACGTCGCGCACGGTCTTGAAGATGTGCTGGATCTGCTCTTCGTTGATGATGAGCGGCGGCGAGAAGGCGAGGATGTCGCCCGTGAAGCGGACCAGCACGCCAGCCTCGAAGCACTTGACGAAGGCCTCATAGGCGCGGGCGCCCGGTGCGCCCTCGCGCGGTTCGAGTTCGATCCCGGCAACCATGCCGAGATTGCGAATGTCCTTCACATGCCTGGCATCGCGCAGGGAATGAGCGGCCGCTTCGAACGCCGGCGCCAGCGATGCCGCCCGTGCGAACAGGTCTTCGCGGCGATACAGGTCGAGCGTCGCCACGGCAGCCGCAGCGGCAGCCGGGTGCGCCGAATACGTGTAGCCGTGGAACAGCTCGATCGCCCCTTGTGCGCCGCTATTGACGATGGTGTCGTGAATCGTGCGGCTGGCGGCCACGGCGCCCATCGGAATAGCGGCGTTGTTGATGGCCTTGGCCATGGTCAGCAGGTCCGGCGTGACGCCGAAGTACTCGCTGGCTGTTGCTTTGCCCAGACGTCCAAAGCCGGTAATCACTTCGTCGAAAATCAGCAGGATGCCGTGCTTGGTGCAGATGTCGCGCAGCTTCTGCAGATAGCCTTGCGGCGGAATCAACACGCCGGTGGAGCCGGCCACCGGTTCGACGATCACCGCGGCAATCGTCGAGGCGTCGTGCAGCGTGACGAGGCGCTCGAGTTCGTCCGCGAGGTGCGCGCCCCATGCGGGTTGACCCTTCGAGAAGGCGTTGTGTTCGAGATTGTGCGTGTGCGGCAGGTGATCCACGGACGGCAGCAGCGCGCCGGAGAAAATCTTGCGGTTCGGCGCAATGCCGCCCACCGAAATGCCGCCGAAGCCCACGCCGTGATAACCACGCTCGCGGCCGATCAGACGCGTGCGCTGACCTTCGCCGCGCGCACGGTGGTAGGCCAGAGCGATCTTGAGCGCCGTGTCCACCGACTCCGAACCTGAGTTGGTGAAGAAAATCCGGTCGAGGCCGGCCGGCATCAGTTCGGCAACCTTCGAGGCGGCTTCGAACGCGAGCGGGTGACCCATCTGGAAGGTCGGCGCGAAGTCGAGTGTAGAAAGCTGTGCGGTGATCGCGGCGACGATCTCATCGCGGCCGTGGCCGGCGTTTACACACCAGAGGCCGGCGCAGCCGTCGAGCACCTCACGCCCGTCCGTTGAGCGGTAGTACATGCCCTTGGCCGATTCCAGCAGGCGCGGCGCGGCCTTGAACTGGCGGTTGGCGGTGAAGGGCATCCAGAAGGACGACAGGTCGTCGATGACGGGGCGCGAAGTCATGGTTATCTCCTCGAAGTGGTCTTCCAGGGGGACTTCCAACGGCCGAAGGAAGTCCCGGTGGGATGGGGCGTTGCGAAACTGTAGCGTCCGCGGTTAAATGGCGGACATAAACAGTTGATGCACTGATCTGCTAACTGTACAGGCGAAGTTGCCTTAACTGTGTTGGTCATCTGGGCATTGCGTCCGCCGCCATGATTGAACTTGAACTGGAACGCGACCGCCGCACCGCGCCCACCCTCGTCGAGCAGCTCGTCCAGGGCTTTGCGCGCGCCATCGAGGCGCAATCGCTGCGGGCGGGGGCACTGCTGCCGTCGGTGCGGCAACTGGCGTCGAGCCACGAACTGAGCACCTTTACCGTTACAGAAGCATACAACCGCCTGGTTTCGATGGGGCTGGTGGTTGCCCGGCGCGGCTCGGGCTACCGGGTGGCGCCGCTGGCGCAGGCCGCCCGCGCCAGCGCGACTGACTGGCAGCCGCCCAGCCTCACCGCGACGTGGCTGCTCTCCGACGTGTTCGCCGATCATTCGGTGCCGATCAAGGCGGGCGGCGGCTGGCTGCCGAACGAATGGATCAACGAAAGCGGTCTGCAGCATGCGCTACGGGCGATGAGCCGGGTGCCGGGGCCGCGCATGGGCGATTACGGCCATCCGTACGGATTCGCGCCGCTGCGCGAACGGATTGCCGGACAACTCGACCGGCACGGCTTGCCGGTTGATGTTTCCAACGTGCTGCTGACGCAAGGCGCGACCCAGGCGCTGGATCTGATCGTGCGCACGCTGCTGCGGACAGGCGACGTGGTGCTCGTCGAAGATCCGGGATACTGCAACCTGCTGCAGATTCTCAAGCTGGCGGGGTTGGTGGTGTACGGCGTGCCGCGCACGCCGGCGGGCGTCGATACCGAGGTGCTCGAAGCGCTGGTGGCCGCGCATCGGCCCAAGGCGATCTTCGTCAATACGACGCTGCAGAATCCGACCGGCGCGACTTTCGGCATGGCGGCGGCGTTCCGCCTGCTGCAGATTGCGGAGCGGGCGCGCATGTGGGTGATCGAGGACGACGTAAGCCGCGAACTCGCGCCGCCGGGGGCGCCCTTGTTTGCCGCGATGGAAGGCTTGCAGCGGGTGCTGTATGTGGGCGGATTCTCGAAGACGGTCACACCGGGGCTGCGTTGCGGCTACGTGGTGGCCGAGCGCGACGTGCTGCGCGAACTGGCGCGCACGAAGATGGCGGTGGGGCTGACGTCGTCGGAGACGATTGAGCGGATTGTCGACAAGGTGCTGCTGGAAGGGCGGTATGCGCGTCACGTCGAGGAGGTGAACGAGCGGCTCAAGGCTGCGCATGCCGTGGTGGAAGAGCGGCTCGATGCGCTCGGGCTGGAGCTGTTTCATCGGCCACGGGCGGGGCTCTTCTTGTGGGCGCGTTTGCCGATCGCAGCCGAGCGGGCCGGCGAGGTGGCGACGGCGGCGCTCGCGCATGGCATCTGGCTCGCGCCGGGGTCGTATTTTCGGCCCGACGATGCGGCGAGCGCGTGGTTTCGCTTCAATGCGCCGTATTCCACTGACGATGCGTTGTGGCGGTTTATCGAGCGGGTGGGTGAAGGGGCGGGGTGAGATCATATTCCTCAGACGTTAGAGTTTTCCCTATTTACACTGAGGCGTAAATTGAATATCGTCTCGACATGGTACCGATGCCACAAAAACGCTTAACGATCCGCGATATTGCCGCCCTTGCTGGGGTTTCAACGTCGACAGTGTCACGCGTGCTCAATAACTCTGGCTACGTCAAGGCTGAAGTTCGCGAGCGCATTGAAGCGGTGATGTCGCAGACTCACTACACACCCTCCGAGTTGGCGAAACAGTTGAAGTCGCATCGGTCAGGGTTGATTGGCGTAATTATCCCGAAGATCAATTCGTATACGACAAGTGAGATTGTTGCCGGAATTTCAGCAACACTCGCGCCGTTACGCTATCAAATGCTTCTGGCGAATACGGCTAACTCGGTGGAGGAGGAGCAAGCCGCCTACGATTTGTTCCGCAGGCAACGGGTGGCTGGCGTCCTGCATCTGGCGACAACGGTTAATCACAGCCTGATTGATGCGATACGCGGCGCCGCCTTACCCATTGTCATGATTGGACAGGATGCGAGCCGACTTGAAATCACAAGCGTCATCCAGAATGAACGGTCCGCAGCTCGACAGATCACTGAACACCTGCTCGCAGCTGGACACACGCGAGTTGGGCTAGTGACCGTGAGCGAAGAGGACATCCAGATTGGCGGAGAGAGAACAGCAGGGTATGTCGAAGCTTTGCAGGCACGAGGATTGTCGGTGGATCCGGATTTGATTGTGCGCGCGAGTTTTCAAACAGGCGCGGGTGAGGAGGCGGCGGAGCAGTTGCTACGCGCCACTGGCAGTGCCCGCTGTACGGCGATTCTGGCGGTGACCGACCGCCTGGCGGTGGGTGTGATGGCCTGTTTGCATGACCACGGCTTGCGGGTGCCGGATGATATCGCGGTAGCGGGCATGGGTGACAGTGACATGGCCCGCATGGTTCGCCCGGCGCTATCGACCGTCCACTACGATTACGCCGGCACCGGAGCAGAAGCTGCGCTTCGGCTGCTTGATATCCGCGAAACGAGACCTCGGGCGGCCTCGAGCGTTGTGATGCCATATCGGCTCGCGTTGCGGCAGAGTACTTGACCCACCAGCCGGCGAAAGCACACCCAAGGTAGTTGAATGTCTTCAGAGGCCGTTAAAAAAGGCCAATATGGTATCGGTACCATAGTGGTATCGGTACCATATTGAGCGTAAAGGAGATGAAAATGAATGAAAGAGAAACAGCACAGGCATTGCTGCCCTTGATTGGCGGCCCCGGAAACATTTGTCGGATGTCGCACTGCGCAACCCGTCTGCGACTGGTTGTGCGCGACGAAGCGAAGGTCGATCACGATGCGATCAGGGCACTGGACCTGGTGAAAGGCTCGTTCAGTACTGCAGGGCAGGTTCAGATCATCATTGGTCAGGGTACGGTGAACCAGGTCCACGATGCGATGCAACCGCTTGTCGGAGACCTGACTGTCAGCTCGCTTGATGAAGTCAAGCAGCAGGCCGCTGCGCAACAGAACGCGGCACAGAGACTGGCCCGGACGCTATCGAATATCTTCGTGCCGATTATTCCGGTGATCGTCGCCTCCGGCTTGCTGATGGGCACGCTCGGCATGCTGCGCAGTCTTGGCTGGGCCGATGGGAATAGCCCGCTATTTCAGATCCTCGATATCTTCTCCAGCACGGCCTTTGTGTTCTTGCCGATTCTGATCGCGTTTTCAGCGGCCCGTGATTTCCGCGTATCGCCGTATCTGGCAGTCGCGCTGGCGGGCATCATGATCCACCCTGCCTTGCAGAACGCCTGGACGCTCGGTGGCGGAGTTCACGAATACTGGGATCTGTTCGGACTGAAAGTAGCGAAGGTCGGCTATCAAGGCACTGTACTGCCGATTCTGCTTGCGGTCTGGATGATGGGATTTGTCGAGCGCGCCGTGCGCCGGATCATGCCAAACGCAATCGACTTGATCTTTACGCCGTTTCTCACACTTCTCATTGCCGGCGCCGTTTCGCTCACTGTCGTGGGCCCCATCGGCCGCATGCTGGGAGACGGATTGTCGTTCGGACTGCAGTGGATCTATCTGCACGGTGGCCCGCTTGCGGGACTGGTTTTCGGTGGGCTCTATTCAACGATCGTCATTACTGGCGTCCACCACAGCTTTCACGCACTGGAAGCAGGCCTGCTTGCCAACCCATCTATCGGTGTCAATTTTCTCCTGCCTATCTGGTCGATGGCGAATATCGCGCAGGGCGGCGCAGCGCTTGCAGTGTTCTTCATCACGCGTGACGAGAAAATTCGCCAGGTCGCCTTACCGGCGGCGCTATCTTGCCTGTTGGGTATTACAGAAGCAGCGATCTTTGGCGTCAACCTGCGGTTTTTCTGGCCGTTCGTGGCGGCTGCGCTCGGTGGGGCCGTTGCGGGTAGTTGGGTGGTCGCCACACATGTCGGAATGACCGGGATCGGTCTCACCGGTATCCCTGGTCTCGCAATCGTTCGCCCAGACGGCATGTTGAACTACCTGATTGGCGGTTGTATCGCCTTTGGCTTGGCGTTTGCAGGTACATGGCTGGCTCATCTGAAAGTGAAGGCACCGTACGGGGAGGCATCAGGTGCTTGATAGAACCGTGCTCGATGCTATTGAAGACCCTTGGCGGCAGTCCTTTCACCTATGCCCTGCGCGTGGCCTGATGAACGATCCGAACGGATTGATCTTCTGGCAAGGGGCCTATCACGTTTTCTATCAATGGAATCCGGATGGTTGCGTTCATCAGAACAAGCATTGGGCGCATGCCAGAAGCACCGACCTGATCCATTGGGAGTCTTTGCCGGTTGCGTTGGCCCCTGACGCCGTCTATGACGCTCACGGTTGTTATTCGGGGTGCGCGCTCGATTTCGATGGAGCGCTGTTGTTGCTCTACTCGGGCAACGTTCGTGATGAGGCAGGCGGTCGTTCCAGTTATCAGTGTTTGGCGCGTTCGCGTGACGGCCTCCATTTCGACAAACTCGGTCCAGTCATCGATGGATCGCCTTCCGGCTACACCGGACATTTCCGCGATCCCAAGGCATGGCGCGAGGCCGGCAACTGGTACGCCGTAATCGGCGCGCAGCGCGAGGATCTGAGTGGAACGGTTGTACTGGCAACGAGCCCGGATTTGCACGATTGGAAATTAATAGGTGAACTGATCGAACCGGAAGAATCTTGCTATATGTATGAATGCCCGGATCTGTTCGTGCTCGACGGTTGCTCGGTTATGACGTGTTGCAAGCAGACGCAGGAAGTTCGTGCCGGCAATATATATCGCGAGGATGTGGCCGGTTACATGATCGGTCAGATGGACCTGGGGCACGCACGATTTTCGCACGGCACCTTTCGTCAGCTCGACCATGGTTTCGACTTTTACGCACCGCAGACGCTGCTTGATCCCGCCGGACGCCGTTTGTTGATTGGCTGGATGGGGTTGCCGACTCAGCCGGAAACGCCAACGGTGGCGTCGGGCTGGACCCACTGTCTAACCATGCCGCGCGAGCTGACACTGGAAGGCGAGCGGCTGCTACAGCGTCCGCTGCGCGAGTTGAAGCATCTGCGCGGGGATGAGATTCGAATGCCTGACGTCGAGGTGGAAGCGGGAACGGCTATCTCCTTGCCTCAAGTTCCGGAGGGCGCATGGGAACTGGATATTTCGATCGAGGCGTCCATCGACGCTGATTGGGTACTCCATATCTACAGCGGTGAGGACCAGTCGTTGTCGCTCGCCTACGAGGGCGGACAAGGCAGGCTGTCGCTTGTCCGGCACTGCCCGGCGGCAGGCCAGATCCACGAGCGAAAGGGTTGCGACATCGGTTTTCGCGTGGAGCGGTTGCAGCTATTCGTTGACCGAAGTTCGGTGGAGATCTTTGTGAACAACGGCATCGAGGTTTTTACGACGCGTTGTTACCCCACGTCCGGGCCCTCGTCGCCTCGGCTTACTGCCGCGCAGTCCGTTGCGCTTCATGACATTCATTTGTGGCCCCTGGCGCAGAGACCAGCGTAGTTGCGACTTCTCAAAGAATAAATAGCACAACGAGACTTTGGAGAGAGACATGAAGACGCGAATCAGAGCACTGATCGCGACGGCAGCGCTATGCCCGTCCACGCAGGTATTTGCCATGGATCTTGGTAATGGCCTTGAGTTTACTGGCTACATCCGCGCGGGTGTGGTTGCGGAGCATCAGACAGACGACGGCGGCGTGAACAAGTACGCGCTCGGAAGCGGCGCGGAATTGTTCCGTCTTGGTAACGAGGGCGATACGTATGCCGAGCTCGGACTGAAAAAGACCTTCCACTTCGACAGCGGTGTGACCTGGTCCGCGGCGTTCACCGCGACCTACTGGAACGGTCTTGCCAATTTTCGCGGCTTGACTAGCGATGGGATGTACGTCACGAAGGAAGCTTATGTTGCAACCAGCGGCTACGCGTTCTCGCCTTCGACTATCTTCTGGGCGGGTAAGCGCTACGTCGAACGGGAAGACGTGCATATCGTCGACCACTTCTTTTACAGCATCGGCGGGCCGACGATCGACCCGGGCATCGGCGCGAACAACATTCCGATTGGCACAGAGGCCAAACTCGGGGTGAGCGTGTTTCGCAGCCAACAGCGTTTCAGCCCGACGGACGACAGGCAGGACGCTACACGAATCAATGTCGATTTCTACGATATCCCGGTGGCACCGGGCGGCCAACTGCGCGTGGTGGGTGAGGTGATGCATGGCCAGTTCAATGGCGGCAGCAGCGGCGGTGCACTGACTCTTAAATACGACCAGCACGATTTTCCTCTGCCGAACATGACGAATTCCGTGTGGTTACAGGGCAGCACCGGTTACGCGTCGCTGGAAACCGGCTTTGATGCACTGAATTGCCCAAGCGGCACTCGAAGCGTGCGTCTGATCGATTCGCTTAACTGGCAGGTCGGCCGTTTCGGCGGTCAGGCGATCGCGGTCTATCAGCGCGGGAAAGACGAGAGCGATGAAGGCAGCAGCACTGGGACGTCGTTCGGTGGACGCGTCTCATACGGCGTGACGCGCTATATCAAGCTGCTCTCGGAAGTGGGTTGGACGAGCTTGCGTGTGAACGGCGGTCCATTACAGAAGCTCGAAAAATACACCGGCGCCATCGCCTTCAGTCCCGGTGCCGAACTGATGACCCGGCCGGAACTGCGTCTTTATGCGACGCGTGTCGCATGGAACACGGCAGCGCTGGATGCGCAAGGCGCGCAATGGGGCACATGGTCGGCGGGCCGTCGCTCTACCAACCTGTACGGCGTCCAGGTCGAGAGCTGGTGGTAACTGCAGGCCGTGGCAATTTTCCTCTTATCTTCACGTATTCCAGGAGCAGTTTGCATATGTTGGCTAAGTTATCGCAAGTGAATGTGTTGGCCCCTCTATCCGGCACGATCGTTCCGATCGAAGAGGTTCCGGATCCAGCGTTCGCTCAGAAGATGGTCGGCGACGGCCTCTCGATCGATCCGCTCACGGATGTCGTGTTGGCGCCTATCGACGGACAGGTGATCGATTTCCAGTCGTCGCACCATGCCATCGTCATCGCGGGGGAAGCGGGCGTCAAGATCATGGTGCATGTCGGGCTCGATACGGTCCTGCTCGAAGGCAAGGGCTTCAGTGCGTTGGTCAGCAAAGGCGATATGGTTCGCGCCGGACAGCCGCTATTGCGCTTTGATAGGGACTACGTGGCCCGCAACGCTGCTAGCGTGCTGACCGAGATCGTCGTCGTCAACGGCGAGATCGTCGCGCGAATCGACAAGGCTTCGGGCATGGCCGAGGCTGGCCGGAGTGTGCTGCTAACGCTTCATCTCGAAGTTGAGGCATCCGATGGCACACCACCGGAGCATGACGGCGAAATGTTGCATTCGCCTGTCATCGAGTTGCGCAACCCAGCCGGTCTGCATGCTCGGCCCGCTGCAACGCTGGCAACGGAGGCTCGAAAGTTTTCCGCGCGTGTCGTGCTGTCGTGTGGCGAACTGGAGGCTGACGCCAAGTCGGCCGTCGAAGTCATGGCGCTGGCGACCCGCCTGGGCGATAAGGTGCGCTTGAGCGGACGCGGCAGCGATGCTGCGCAAGCACTCGACAGGCTGGCGCACTTGCTGCGCGATGGATGCGGGGAGCGCATCGATGACGCCACGCGCCTGGCGGCCAGTCGGCAAGCGCAAGACACTTGTTCAGCCCCGGTGGCGCAAGCGGACACATCGAATGACCGCGCTTTCGCTGGCGTTGCCGCGTCACCCGGACTGGCGGTCGGACATATCGTGCAATGGCGTGATGCCGAACTCGAATTCGACGAGACCGGCAGTTCGTTCGACGAGGAGCGTGCGCGGCTCCATGCTGCATTGGAGATCGCGCGCAACCAGATCCGCTCGTTGGCGCCCCACGGGGCGCAAGGTGATGCTCCAGAGGTGCAGATCATGGAAGCGCATCTTGCACTGCTCGACGATCCGCTGCTGGTTGACCCGACTGAAGCCAGCCTTCGTACCGGAGTCAGTGCGCCAGGCGCGTGGCATGCTGCCTGTCAGTCGGTTGTGCGGCGTCTGCAGCAGCATGCGAGCGCGCAATTGCGTGAACGGGCAACCGACGTGCGCGATATCGGCACGCGCGTGCTGACCTTGCTGACCGGCGGCAAGCGTTCGACGCCTGTGCTGGGAGACAGGTCGATTGTCCTCGCCCACGACTTAACGCCGTCCGACACCGTATCGCTGGATCGCAGCAAGGTCGTCGGTATTTGCACTGTCGCTGGCGGGCCGACCAGCCATGTGGCGATTCTCGCCCGTTCGATGGGGATCCCCGCGATCTGTGGCATGCCTGCGGCCGCACTGTCACTCAGCGACAGCACGTTTGCCGTGCTCGACGGCACGGCGGGTGTCCTTCAAACCGATCCCGATCCCACCTTGCTGGCCGACGTGGGGCGCCGTCAGGAGGCTGCAGCGGTGCAACACCGAGCGAACCAGCAAGCAGCGCACCGCATCGGCAGCACGCGCGACGGGCATCGAGTGGAAGTGGTCGCCAACGTGCGGGATGCGGCCGAAGCGCGTGAGGCGATGGCGTCAGGCGGAGAGGGCGTCGGGCTGCTGCGTTCGGAATTCCTCTTCGAAGACCGTACTGCGCCGCCGGATGAAGACGAACAAGCTGCCGCTTACCAGGCTGTGGCGGCCGAGCTGGGCACGCAGCGGCGGCTGATCGTTCGGACGCTTGACGTCGGTGGGGACAAGCCGCTGCGGTATTTGCCCTTGCCGAAAGAGGACAACCCCTTCCTCGGCTTGCGGGGCATTCGTGTCAGCCTCGCCTACCCCGAGTTATTTCGCAGCCAGTTGCGCGCGATGCTGCGGGCCGCACCAGCCGGGAACCTGCACATTATGTTTCCCATGGTGTCCGATCTGGATGAGGTGCTGGCCGCGAAATGCATCCTGAGGGAGGAGCAGATGAAGTACCCGCATCCGGTCAAGATCGGCTTGATGATCGAGGTGCCCGCCGCAGTGGCGATTGTCGAGGCCCTCGCGCAGGAAGTCGACTTTTTCTCGATCGGTACCAACGACCTTGCCCAATACACGCTAGCAATCGACCGTGGACACGCGAAGCTATCGTCGCAGGTCGACACCTTGCATCCGGCCGTGCTGAAAATGATCGATCTGACGGTAAAGGGTGCGCATGCGAATGGAAAGTGGGTAGGGGTGTGTGGCGCGATGGCCTCCGATCCGGTTGCCACGGCGATCCTGGTTGGGCTGGGCATTGATGAGCTTTCTGTGAGCGTTCCCGCGATTCCCGCGATCAAGGCTGAGCTTTCAAGGCTCGATTTCGAGGCATGCCGGACGTTGGCGCAACGTGTATTGAAGCTTGGCAGTGCAGCTCAGGTCCGAGCGGCCATAGCCGGGTAACTGGAGATTTAACCCCTACCATGACTACTCAGACTCTTTCAGCGACACCCGAGCTTCCGCTCGACATGATTGTCTTCGGTGGTGCAGGAGACCTGGCCGCACGCAAACTGCTCCCGGCTCTTTACATGGCGCACCTGCACGGAAACCTTCCGGCACAAACACGTATTGTCGCGGTGGGTCGTGCTGACTGGTCGCGTGAGCAGTATCTGTCCTTCGTGGAAGAGAACGCGCGGCCGTTCGTCGACAGCAAAGCACTCGATGCGCCTGGTTGGGACAAGTTCCTCGCTCTGTTCGACTACGTGCGCGTCGAGATCGGATCACCGGCCGACTATGCAGGTCTTGCCGAGAAAACTCGCAATGACGCGCTGCGCGTGTTTTATCTCGCAACCTCGCCGGAGCTGTTCACAGCGATCTGCGACAATCTCGCCGCATGTCACCTTGTCGACGGCCAGTCGCGCGTCGTGCTCGAGAAACCTCTGGGTCACGATCTTGCCTCGGCACAGGCAATCAATGCTTCTGTTGGGCGTCACTTTGCAGAAGCGCAGATCTACCGGATCGACCACTATCTTGGCAAGGAGACGGTGCAGAATCTGATGGTTCTGCGTTTTGGGAACGCGATCTTCGGTCCCCTCTGGCAGGCGCCCTATATCAAAAGCGTACAGATCACGGTGGCGGAAACGGTCGGCGTAGGTAACCGCGCTGGCTTCTACGACAAGACAGGTGCGATGCGGGACATGGTGCAGAACCACTTGTTGCAACTGTTGTGCATTGTCGCGATGGAACCGCCAGTGTCGCTCGATCCTGACGCTGTGCGCGACGAAAAGCTGAAGGTTATGCGCTCGTTACGGCCCATGACGATGGCCGACATCGCACGCGATACCGTACGTGGTCAATATATGGCTGGCGCCGTCGGCGGCGAATCGGTCAAAGGCTACCTGGAAGAGGACAACGTACCTGCCGACAGCAGCGCGGAAACGTTCGTCGCGTTACGTGTACGTATTAACAACTGGCGCTGGGCTAATGTGCCGTTCTTCTTGCGCACGGGGAAGCGTTTGCGGCAAAAACAGTCCGAGATCGTCATCGAATTTGCTGATTTGCCGTTTTCGATCATTCCAAATGGAACGCGCAAGTACGGCAACCGTCTTGTGATCCAACTCCAGCCCGAAGAATCCATCCAGTTGCAGATGCTCGCGAAGGAACCCGGCAGCGGGCTGCAGGTACTGCCAGTGAACCTGAATCTCGACTTGCAGCAGGCCCTCGCTGGACGTCGAGCTGAAGCCTACGAGCGGTTGTTGATTGACGTGATCCGAGGCCGTCCGACCCATTTCATGCGCCGCGACGAACTCGAGGCGGCATGGGCGTGGGTGGAGCCCATTCTCGCCGGATGGCGGGCGCTTGGCGATCGGCCGCGAGCCTATATCGCAGGAACATATGGTCCTGCTGGATCGTCGGCGCTTATGGCACGCGAAAACATGGCGTGGCCAGAGGAAGGATAAGTCTCATCGGCCCCGGGCGGGGCTTCCTGTGGAGGGTTGTGACCGATGCCGCCGGTGAGCTGGCGGTGCTCGTAGGCGCCGGTGAAGTACTTGGCGTAGGCGGCCGGCTCGGGATGAAGCGCTCCATTAGCGTCGCCTTCGAGCGTGATGGCCGGAATGCCGATGGTGGGGTGGGCTGCGAGCTTCGTCTCGATCTCGTCGTATCTGGCTTCACCCTCTGCCAGCTTGATCCGCCAGCGATAGCTGTTGACGGTAACGGCGACATGGTCAGGGTTCTCGAACGCCGGCGCTGAGCGCTCAAACGTCGCATCGTCAAACCGCCATTTCGGCGACGCCAGCTCCCAGGTCAGCCTGACAAAATCGTGAGTGTATTGGCCATAACCTATCCGGCCCCGATCGGTGGCGAAGTAGAACAGTTACCACCATTCGCGTTCCTTCTCGGGCGGTATTGGCTTCAATGCCTGGTCCTCCTGACTGGCGATCGTATACCCGCTGGCCTTTCCGAGGCGTAGCGTCTGACAGGAACCGCGTGGTGCCATAGCCGCGCAGGTAAGGGACCAGCACGCGGTAACCGGCGGCGGCGAGCGCCGGTGCCACGTCTACGAAGCTGTGAATGTCGTAGGGCCAGCCGTGA
Organism: Paraburkholderia phenazinium; assembly: GCF_900100735.1. Classification (GTDB taxonomy): domain Bacteria; phylum Pseudomonadota; class Gammaproteobacteria; order Burkholderiales; family Burkholderiaceae; genus Paraburkholderia; species Paraburkholderia phenazinia. The sequence continues at coordinate 54,100 of NZ_FNCJ01000002.1, forward strand.
AGCAGCAGGACGGGTGTCCCGTTCGCGGGACCAAGGTCCGCATAGCCGACGTTCAGTTCTCCGGCTTTGATCTGTTTTAAAGGGCCAAACTTAGTGTGCGAGCCCGGGACGATCGTGGGGATCGTTCGGGAGGTCGGTTCGCTCGCTTCTGCGCTGGCCGGTCCAAACTGGGCGAGAGTGCCAGCGGCCAGGCCGAGCGCAGCAGTGGCGACAAACTGACGTCGTGTCATTGAGGTGGGTTCGGTCATCTCACATTCCTTTTGGATGTCGGTGGTGGTCCTGATATCGGTTATGTGCGTAGGGGGCGCAGACCCGCGCGGACCTCTTCGGCGAATATTTGCGGCTGTTCCCACGCCGCAAAGTGCCCACCCTTTGCGGGCTTGTTGTAGTAGATGAGGTTGTGATACGCCCGCTCTGTCCAGCTGCGCGGCGCCTGATAGTTCTCACCGGGAAACGCACTCACAGCAGCCGGAACGGAGACGTCAGCGGCGGCATAAAAGTTGAAGTGCGATTCCCAATAGATGCGAGCCGCGGAAATCCCCGTGTTGGTCAGCCAGTAGAGCGTGATGTCGTCGATAACATCGTCTCTTGTCAGGTATCCTGAGGAAAATCCGTTGACCGTTCGACCGTACACGGCCGACGTCATCACCGCAGCCGGCTGGCCGTTACCGTCGGGGTGATCCATCAGCCAGCTTGCCAGCGCAATCGGCGAGTCCGACAGGCCGTACAACGTTTGTGGGCGGGTGCCCTGTTCGACTGCGTAGCCGCGCCGCTTCGACAAGCCGAGTAACTGCTCGTATGCGTGCCTTTCGTCGTCCGTGAGGTTAGCCGGAGCCGGACTATTGTCCTGAAGCGCCTTGACGATCTCGGGCGGAATCGTCGCCGGGAGATTGACGTGGATGCCCAGCAATTCCGGCGGAGCCTGTTTGGCCATCACGTTCGAGACAATCGCCCCCAGGTCGCCGCCTTGCGATGCAAATTTCTCGTATCCCAGACGCTTCATGAGCAGTACCCAGGCGCGCGCGGTGCGCTCCGGACCCCAGCCAGTGGTGGTCGGTTTGCCTGAGAATCCGTAGCCCGGCAAGGACGGAATCACCAGATGAAACGCGTCCGACGCGCTCGCGCCATGTGCCGTGGGATTGCTCAACAGATCGATAATCTTGAACTGCTCGATGATCGAGCCGGGCCAGCCGTGCGTGACGATCAGCGGCATCGCGTTTTCGTGTTTCGAACGAACGTGGATGAAGTGAATATCCAGTCCGTCGATCTCGGTCACGAAATTCGGATATGAGTTCAGCTTTGCTTCGCACTTGCGCCAGTCGTAATCGGTCGACCAATGGCGAGCGAGTTCCTGAATCATCGCGAGCGGCACGCCCTGCGTGTCATCCGTCACCGTCTCACGATCAGGCCATCTCGTCGCCTTGATGCGTCGCCGCAAATCGACCAGTTGCGATTCCGGCACATGGATACGTAGTGGACGAATGGCGGTCTTGTCGCCCGTTGCCGGAGCCGCTTCGGCGATTGCCTGATTCGTGTCCGCAAAAGCGAGCTGGCTCAAAGAGCCCGCAGCGATGGTTGCCGCTGCTACGCCAATGAAACGACGGCGCGACGGAACCTGAGGATTGCTGTTGTCTGACATAAGATCTCCTGGTGTCGATGTGGCTAGGTTTCAAGCGGTGGCGTCACCGTGGGTGAACTCGGCGGCATGGCGTTTCCCTTTTCGATGCGTTCAAACAGGTTGAGGTTGGGTGGCTTGCGGGGGCTTGTGGAAGGTGTGTATGCACATATGAGCGCGGAAGCAGAACGTTAGTACGGCTTCTCAGATAGATATAGATGCCTGACTAAAGGACTTCAACGTGATGAATGTGCGCACAGATGCCACAGTCGATTTCCTGGGATCAGGCAACCGTGGTGCCCAGATCGTCGGGGTCTTGTTGCGTGCTCGACTTGGGGTGCGCGGCGCGTTCGTGAAGGTTCGCGGTGGGCGTACGGTCGATCAGGAGACTCAGCAGTTCGGGGCGGTTGTAGTGGCCAGCCGAGTCCATTAACATCTTGCGCCGGTCGATCTGCGTGAAATCGAGGTCAGCGATGACCTCGCCCTCACCGGAGCGGAGCGGTTCGCCGATCAGCATGCCGTCGGGGTTCACGATGGTGGTGAAGCAGCCGCCCGAGATCGGACCAATCGAGCAGCCCGTGTCTTTCATGATCTGCGCCTGCTGGTCGGCGTCCAGCCAGGCCGTTGCGTTCACGACGAAGCAGCCGGATTCCAAGGCGTGCTGGCGGATATTGATTTCCATCCTTTGGGCAAATCTCTCGCCGAAGGCGGAGCCCGGATACATGGCCGAATGGATCTGCTCGCCGTCCGCCATCATCGCGTAGCGTGCCAGCGGGTTGTTGTGTTCAAAGCATGCGAGCTGGCCAATCCGGCCGACCTTGCTGTCGACGGCGCGCAGGCCCGAGCCATCGCCCTGACCCCAGATCATGCGTTCGAAATGGGTGGGGGTGATCTTGCGGCGACGCTGGATCAGGGTGCCGTCGGCGTCGAACAGCAACTGCGTGTTGTAGAGGGTGCCGCCGTCCCGCTCGTTGACGCCGATGGACACCACCATGCCTGCCTTGCGGGCAGCCTCGCCGATCGCATCGGTCGCGGGGGAGGGAACTGTCACGGACTGTTCCAGCAGTCGCAGATGCTCGGTTCCGGACAGAAGCTGAACGCCTGTCTGGACGGCGGAAAAATACGGGTAGTAAGGCACCACGGTCTCCGGGAACGTGGCGAACTGCACACCCTTCTGACCAAGTTCGAGGATCTTTTGTACGACCTTTTCAACGGTCGCCTCACGGCTGTACAGCACAGGGCTGATCTGGACCGCGGCGGCTTTGACGACTTTCATTGCAAACTCCTTTAGTGGTACGGACGAGCACAACGCCTTCCTGCTATGTCCCATACGCAATACATCGGCTGGCGGAAATTCTGATCCGCCAGCCGTCTATCCGGTTTATACGAGCGTGAACGAAACATCCACATTGCCGCGCGTCGCCTTGGAATACGGGCAGGTCTGATGCGCCCCGGCTACCACCGCCTGAGCAACCTCGGGCGGGAGGCCGGGAAGGCTCACGTTCAGACGTGCCTGGATGAAATACGCGCCGTCGGTGGTTCCGAGATCGATCTCGGCATCGACGCTGGTGTCGGGCGGCAACCCGACATTCAAGGCGTGTGCAGCCTTGCCCATCGCGCCGATAAAGCATGCCGACCAGCCGGCAGCGAGCAGTTGCTCGGGATTCGTCCCGGCACCCGCCGAACCCGGGGGCGAGAGCTGGATGTCGAGGCGGCCGTCTGAACTGCGCGCGGCCCCATTGCGGCCGCCAGTCGTGTGAGTCTTGCCTGTGTACAGGACGTTTTCGATTTGGGTCACTTCGGGTTGCTCCAATAGGTCTGGTGATAGGTAAACAATGGTGCGTTCATCGACAGGCCACGGGCTTTCCGGTAGCGAAACCGAGGAGGAAACCGTTGCGGCGCAGGTTCAATGCACGATGGACGTATTGGAGTGCCCGGATGTATCCCACATGTGTCCGGGCCGGGTGGTTTGTGTAAGTGCGTGTATCAATGCACCTGGCGGATACATTGCGATACAAAGAGGAGTGGTTTGTCGGCGGGACCTAACCAGGAATACTGTGCTACTCGCGTTCCGTATCGTCGACCACGGAGGCGCGCCCAAAGCGCATTTGATATTCGCTGGGCGACAGACTGGTCTTGCGCTTGAACAACTGTCGAAATGTGCTGATGTCGCCGTAGCCGACCCGCTGGCTCACCCTATCGACGCTGATGGGCCTTGATTCGAGCAATTGTTTCGCCACTTCGATGCGCAGGTTCTGGAGATACGCCAATGGCGCGAGGCCGACTGCCTGCTTGAAACGCCGGTTAAGCGTCCGTTCGCTGACAGCGAGCCAGGCGGCGAGCTCACTCAGCCGGAATCCTTGCTGAAGTGTGGCCTCCATGCGCTGCTGAGCCCGCGCGACGAGCGGGTCGGCATGTCCGTGTTCGTCGAGAAGCGTTGCAAAGGATGCCTGAGAAGTCCGGTTCATGTCGATCAATAACGACTTGGCGGTCTTCGCGGCAAGCTTCTCGCCAGCGAACATCTCGACCAGCCGTACGGCGAGGTTGAGATACGACGTCACTGAACCGCCCGAAAGAATGCCATCTCCTCCGGTCAGGACTTCGCGGGCTCGAAGTTCGACATGCGGATAACGCTGGGCGAAGTCAGCCGCTTTGGCCCAGTGTGTGGTGGCGACCCGGCCGTCGAGCAAGCCCGCCTCAGCAAGCAGGTAGTTGCCGGTGCAGTATGCGGCCAGCACGGCGCCCGCCTTGTGCTGGCGCCGTAGAGCAGAAGACAGCGCATTCAACTGCTCCCGGCGGCCGACGAACTCGTCCATATTGGAGAAAAAGGGCGCCGCTAGCAAAATCGCGTCGGCACGCTTGCGAGGATCGATTTTGCCGTCTACGGGTACGCTCTGACCCGAAGCAGCCCTGACCGATTGTCCGTCAGGCGATTCCACGCGCCACGCGAAAATGGGCGAAGGGGTCGGCCCGCGCGTAGCCTCCTGGGCACTCAGGAGGTTGGCTGCATTGAAGACGTCGATGGGGCCCGCGACGCCCGATGCCATGATTCCGTCATAGACCCAGATCCGGATAGTGACCATTTGGCGACCGTTTGCGTGCTTGGCTGATATTCCTCGAATGATGGCAATAATGCCACTTCCCCACCCCCCGGTAAACCCGCATCATCGCTAGGCCAAAACACCTGAAGAAGGAATTTCACCATGCCAATGATCGACGCACTGTGGCCGGAAGGCGCCTTGACCTCTGAGGCGGAAGCACGTCTGGTAAAAGAATTGTCTGACATTTTGATCAAAGCGGAAGGCTACGATCCGGCCGATCCGATTGCGCAAAGCGTCACGGTGTTTCATCTGCATCGACCCGCCGCGGTATTCGTCGGCGGGGAACGCTTCAATGCGGCGCGCTACCGGATCATTCCTTCGGCGCCCGAGGGGCAATACACCGATGAGATCCGTAGCAAGCTGGTAAGAGACGTGACGGAAGCGGTGGCTCGCGCCGAGAGCCGGCCGTTCGAAGAGGTTGCACCGCGCGTTTGGGTGTTCCCAACGGAGATCCCCGATGGCCAGTGGGGCAGTCGTGGCGCTATCTGGACGCTGCCTGCCATTCACGCCATGCTGGCCGGGGCGTCCGAACGGAGCGCCGGCGAGGAGCGGCTGGCGCGCAGACGCCGCGAAAAGGCACGCATCACGCTCGGAGCCGCTCTTGATGCCGTTAGCTCGGCACCGAATTGAAGGAGAACCCACCATGAAATTCAACGATACGGCGCCGGTCACGGCGTCTGCAGAGGGTTTGCCGCTCTGGCTGGCCAGACTCGCCGAAAATGCGACGCTTGAGGCGACCGTCCTGAAGCGCCCGGTCGAGGGGCGGGCCGACATCCTGGCTGTGATCAAGCACGCGGTCTCGCTCTACGAGTTCCAGCAGCACAGCTACAAGGGCGAGATAGGCAACGGACTTTATATGGAGTCCTATCGCTCGCAGATTCAAGGCGTGCTAATCGAAACCCTGCTCGTGGCTCACATGAACGAACAGGGCGAGGCGGATTCTGTAGTAATCAACCATCGCCCGCTGGGTGCGGCGCAGCTGTTTTCGAATCTGATGTGGGAGCGGGTTGACGAACGGTTCCGCGACCTCTATCTGACTGGACCGGAAGCGGCAGCATTGAATGCGGCTTCCGGTGCGAGTTGATCGCGATTGCCCGGCTGGTGCATGCGGGAACGACGGAAGGGGCCGCTTGCACCGGCCTCTTCCGTGATTAGCTCTGGCTCAGCAAACGAGCGGCAATCGGATACAGCGTCATCACCAGTAGCAGCGCCATTACCACGTTGAAGATGCGTAGCCGCTTCGGGTCTGTGAGCACCTGCCGCATCGCCTGGCCAAAAGCCGCCCACAGGCAGATGCACGGAAAGCCGATCACATAAAACAGCACGGCCATCAGCATGACATTGGTGCCGAAATTCTCGCTCACGTGAATAGTCGTGGCCGCAGTCAGCACCATCATCCATGCCTTCGGATTGACCCACTGGAAGGCGATAGCCTCGAAGAATTTCATGGGCCGGCGCTCGCCCTTGCGCAGTTTCACTTCGCCGGACGTGCCGATCTTCCACGCGAGATACAGCAGGTAGGCGACGCTGGCGACCTCCAGCACCGAGTACAGCACCGGAAAACGGTGAAACGCCTCACCGAGCCCGAAGCCGACCGATAGCATCAGCAACACCACACCCGCGCTGATGCCGAACAGATGCGGCAGGGTGCGACGAAAGCCGAAATTGACGCCCGAGGCAAGCAACATGGTGTTGTTCGGCCCAGGCGTGATAGTGGTGACGAGCGCGAACAGGATGCCGGCGGGCAGCGCGCTCAGAGATTCGAGGGACATGGGTGGCTCCGGTGTCGATGCGTTTTAACGCAGTTTATCGACCCGGGCCAGTACAGTAACGGTACAGATTTGCCGATGGTGTCCGGTACAGATCGCGGACGTGGTGCTCTACGCGGCGAAACCGGCCGGCCGGGGCGCCTGGTGCTGGGCCCGGATGTCCTCCGAGGACGACGGCTCCTTGCGGTGATATCGGGCCGATACCCGTACTAAGCACATTATCTTCAGACTATTTCCGCAATGGGGATCCTGCGGCTATTGCCGAGCGCAGAGCGGTTCTGAGTTTGTTTGGCCTGTAGAATGTCTCCCGTCCAGGTAACTCGCCCACGGAGAGAATGTTGGAGACCATTGTTAGCAACGCCGTGCCCAGTAGTGAGATGCTCCTCGCGATCGTGAAGGCGCAGACGGAGATCGCCAAGCTGGGATTGGATCTTGGCGGCGTGATGAACTTCGTCACCGAACGGGTGCAGCAACTGACGGGGGCCGACGGCGCCGTCGTCGAGCTTGCCGAGGGCGATGAAATGGTCTACCGCGCGAGTTCGGGCCTTGCGGCTACCTTGCTAGGCTTACGGCTCAAGCGTCACGGCAGCCTGTCTGGCCTGTGCGTCGAGACTGGCGACATCCTGCGATGCGAGGACTCAGAAACCGACCCGCGCGTCGACCGCGAGGCCTGTCGGCGCGTTGGCCTGCGCTCGATGGTCGTGACTCCGCTCAGACATATGGATACAACGGTCGGTGTGCTGAAGGTTGTGGGCACAACGGTCAACGCATTCAGTGCCGACGATATTCGCGCGCTTGAGCTGATGTCCGAACTGATCGCTGCGGCCATGTTTCACGCTTCCAGGCACGAAACCAGCGAGCTTTACCTTCTGGCTACGCGCGATTCGCTAACTGGCTTGCCAAACCGCGCGCTGTTTTACGACCGTCTGCGGCAGGCGATTCAGCTGGCCCAGCGCTCTTCTGGAACGCTGGGCATTCTCAACCTCGACCTCAACGACCTGAAGCCCATTAACGACCGCTATGGCCATCGCGCGGGCGACGCGGCGATCAGGGAAGCGGCTGTACGCATGAATCGAACGGCGCGTCGGTCGGATACCGTGGCCCGTGTTGGTGGCGACGAGTTCGCCGTCATTCTGCCCGGTATCAGCTCAAAGGCGGATGCTGAGGGGCTCGGTATGCGCATTGTCGAGCAGGTTCGTGGGCCGTTCGAGTTCGAGGGGCGCGCGCTTGACCTCGATATCAGTGTTGGCGCGGCCGTTTTGCCCGATGATGGTGTCGAGATGACGACCCTCATCGATCGGGCCGATCAGGCCATGTACGAAGCCAAGCGTATTCGAAAAGAAGGGCGCGCCGAGCGTGTTTTCGCTGAGGGCTGACCGACGCGGCGCCCCAAGAAGTAATCTGGTCGACCGCTTTGCATGGGACCAGAGTAAGCGCTGAAGCGCTAACTCTGGTCGACAGGAGACAAAATGGGCCAGCAACGCTCCCGCCTGGATACAGGGCGCCGGAAACCGTACCGCGAGAAGGATTGCTCGCTTGACGACTTTCTCGCCGTATTGCACGAGCATCGCGATGCGGTTCGAGCCGAATACTCAGACGGTACGCGTGAGAACGTGCCGATCTACGATTGCATCGGGTTAAGCCGAGTACTCGAGGATGCGGCGCGTCGCACGGAGCTGCAAATCGAGTGGGCGGACGTTCTCGAACACGGTGCGGGTGTTCTGGTGTTGAAGCGCGCCTTTCCCGACACCGCGCCGATCGACGATGCAACGGCGGTCTTCGAGGCCATCATCCAGACCGAGCGAGAAGCGGGGGGCGAAGCAGCCGATCATTTTGCCAAGGCGGGGGCCAACGACAGAATATGGAATGCGCAGCAAAAGCTTTGCTTGCGCGCTCCGTCCGTATTCGCCCGTTACTACGCCAACCCGATGCTGGTTGCCGCATCGCAAGCATGGCTCGGCCCCTGCTTTCAGGTGACCTCGCAGGTGAACGTCGTGCGTCCCGGCGGAGACGCACAACAGGCGCACCGTGACTACCATCTCGGGTTCCAGACCGTAGCGGAGGCCGAGCGCTATCCGGCGCACGTCCATACCATGTCTGCTTTCCTGACACTGCAAGGTGCTGTCGCACACAGCGATATGCCCGTGGAAAGCGGGCCCACCAAGCTGCTGCCATTCTCGCAACGGTACGCGCAGGGCTATCTTGCATGGCGACGGCAGGACTTTCGAAACTACTTCGAGTCAAACTATGTTCAGTTGTCCCTCGAGAAAGGCGATGTGATTTTCTTCAGTCCTGCGCTTTTTCATGCGGCAGGGGCGAACCGGACGGCAAGCGTTCAACGCATGGCAAATCTGCTGCAGATTTCCTCGGCCTACGGTCGCGCAATGGAATCGTTGGATCGCACAACAATGTGCGAAGTCCTCTATCCGGTCCTGCTGGACAACCTCGCCACATCAAGGATGACCGAAGCTGAAGCCGACGCGGTCATTGCATCGTGCGCCGAGGGGTATCCGTTTCCCACCAACCTTGATAGTGACCCGCCTGTTGGCGGCCTTGCGCCGGAAAGCCAGCAAATGTTGTTCGCCCGGGCGCTCCGCGAGTCATGGGCGGCCGATACGTTTGCCGCAGCCCTGCGTCGGCAAGCGGTAAAGCGGGGGGCCTGACGTAGGCTCACGCCAAAGCACCGGGCGTGGGCACGGGAAGATTCGGTTCATAGCCGCTCATATAGAGGTCACACAGGTGCACGGCCGGGGCGAGGACATATCACGGAAGTCTGAGCAGGCCGCTCTTCACTTCGATGTGCCCCTTCGAAGAAAGATTGGCGATCGCGAGCCCGACTCGCGCTTCCGCGTCTGCTGGGGTACGGGACATGCCGATAAGCCGGCAAACGGATTTCGCAACGTCGACCTGCGGTGCGCTACCGACCTGATTCAGGACGTGTAATACGCCGTTGCCGAGTTCTTGCAGGCACACATCATCGACTCTACGCCGCGATGTCTCATCCTCTGAGGCCTCACGGAATCCGGCCCACACGAGCGGATTTACGCCCACTGGCCAGTAGAAGGTAACTTCGCCCTCAGAAGTTTTGCCAACCTGATGTGGAGTCAGCATTCGGAGCCTGTCTACGATTCGTGGCCCAGTGCGCTCTAAGCCCCAAGCCCTAGCAATCCTGCGGTGGAGGACACTTTCGTGGACCGGGCCTTCAGCCTCGATGATCAACATCAATTGGTCCGTCAACTTGCGGCTGTGGGCAAGGTCGTAAAAGTGATCAGGTTGACCTCCGGGCGGGGTAAGCATTTGATACTTCGGCACAGCCGCAGTGATGTCGGATTCGCTGACCAACGCATCCGCGGCGTAGATGATGTTGTCAATGTCGACATCTATCTCTGCGGGTTCGACTAGGGTTTCAACTGGCAACGCACCCTCGTTCGGATCTGTTTCGAGTTCCTTGTTCAGGCGAGCGAGTAAACTCTGTACTTCGACCTCCGGATTTAGCCACCAGTCAGTCGACCAAATCCGATGCAGTTGCCAACCTAGGCCTTCGAGAACCACTTGTCGCAGACGATCTCGATCCCGCGCGGTCGCGCCGGAGTGATAGGCCCTGCCGTCGCACTCGATACCGATGAGGTAGCGGCCGGGTGCTCTCGGATCCACTACGCCAATGTCGATGCGGTAACCAGAACAACCGACTTGCGGATGCACGACCCAGTTATGGTTTCGCAGCACTTTGATGACCTGCACCTCGAACGGGCTATCCGGCTCCATGCCAGTCGGCAGGGATTGCTCCAGTAAGGCACGGGGTCCCTTCAGTGCAAACTCGAGATAGTGCTTTAGATCGCGCACACCTGCAGCGCGAACGCGAGACAGGTCGATCTGCTCTGGGCGCAGCGTACTGAATATGACGACCTGTTCTCGCGCTCGAGAGACTGCCACATTGAGCCGGCGCTGACCGCCTTCGCTATTGAGCGGGCCAAAATTCATAGTCATCTTTCCTGCCGCGTCCGGTCCGTACGTGATCGAGAAGAAAATGACATCGCGCTCATCCCCTTGAACGTTTTCCAAGTTCTTGACGAACAAAGGCTCTCGCGATTGTGCCGAGACGGCTTTGTCCAGTTGAGCATTGCTTCGACGCCGGGCGTCCAGCAACGACTCGATCAGAGACTGTTGAGGTTGATTGAATGTCACGACACCCAGAGTCAGGTGCTGCCGGTTCTTGTCCAGGAAATGCTGTTCAATGCCACGAATGATTGCCTCGGCTTCCGCTCGATTTGTACGACTGCCACCACGATCATATACACCGGCGACGCACTCCAGACGTACCGCTATATCATCCGTAACAGGGGACGGGAAGGTAATGAGTTGGGAGTCATAGTAGGTGACGTTGCTGAACGTAATCAGGCTTTCGTGTCTGCTGCGATAGTGCCACTGCAGGCGCCGTCGATTCATTCCAGCACCCAGGCACTCGTCTAGGATGCTTTCGAGATCTTCTACCTGGCCATCATCGCCGGCGCCATCATCGATCTCCGCGGATTTGCTGAAAAAGCTAGTCGGCGGAAGTTGCTTTGTGTCTCCGACCACGACCAATTGCTTGCCACGCGCGATAGCGCCAACAGCATCCCATACAGGAATTTGCGAGGCTTCATCGAATACGACAACGTCGAACTGTGCATGGCCGGCATCCAGGTATTGGGCGACTGACAATGGCGACATCAACAGGCAGGGCTTCAATTTGGGCAGTAGCGTCGGAAGGCCATGCATCAGCTGGCGCACCGGAGTATGGCGAGTCTTCTTTTGCAACTCACGCCGTAACAGACCAAGTTCACTTTCGGAACTGATGACCATCCCCTTGGCACTCGGAACCTTGCCTGCGAGCGTCGCGGCGACGTATTGGGCAGTCAACCTTTGAAACTGTTCATCTGATTGTCGGAATTCATGGATCTTGCGCTCGTGGTCGGCACTCGAGAAGGTACGCAGTGTCGGATCGTTGTCAATGACCTTTTTGACCCACCAGTTCTCGTAGCTGAACTCGAAATGCTCCACAACTCGATCAAGTGGAACACGGCCGCTTTCTAGCGATGTCACTAAACCCTGTAGTCCCAGGTGCATGGCTTGCTCGCGCACCTGTCGCCACAGACACCACGACATAAATTGGCTCTTCGCGCGATGCCACCTGGCCGTCACGTCCGAAATACGCTCCAGTGCGCCGCTGGCATCAGACGGACCCTGCAGTGGCCTCGTAGGCTGAGACAACGATTCCACTGTTGTGAGTTGAGCGCGCAGTTCGCGCCAACTGTCTCGATAGGCCAGTAGCGTCCGACCCAATGTGGCACCCGGCTGAAGCAAGGCACGGTTGTCTACCACAAGTGCCTGTAGTCGGGTTCGCAGTTGCGCCGCTGCCTCCGAGTCTCCTGCAACCAGGGTGGCGGCATCAGAGAAGCTCTGCGCCCATTGTTCGTGCCGCGATACCTGGTCCCAGTTGGTCTTCACACCGTTGAACGTGTCCTGCAGAAGTTGCTGAGCCTCGATCTTAAGTGTCTGGAGTTGCTCATCTTCCGCGTTCACCCCGGCTAGGTGAGGGAGCATCGCCACGACGGCTTCGTCGGTCGGGCGTTTCCCATCGGACCGGTAGCTTGCCAATTTTCCGCGGGTAGCTCGTTTGTCCAAGACCGATTTCGGCCACCAAGTGCTTGTGGCTCGCGTCCATTCTTCTTTGAGTGATTTGCTGCTGAGCTCGGACAACTGCTCGGCCCAACCAGTGTCAAGCTTGTTCCAATGTTCATTGCGAGCCCTCCCGTGACGGGCAAGCGACTGAAGTTTTATTCGGGAGTCTGCGTCGTGTGCGCGGACGGCGACGCCTAGCGGAACCTGCGGCGCACCCAGCAATATATCCACTAGTCGGTCGAGTCTCTCGTAGCCTTCAAGGCTTAGACCCGAGGTCGGTGATCCCACCACACTTTCGGTTTCGGTAGCGCTTCCCTTGAACACATGAACGGCATGCTCGAGAGCTTGGGTGGCCGCTAATAGATTATCTTGCCAGGTTGGAGTCCATTCGATTTTGCCGACATGCTCAAGTGGATGGCCATGCAGCGCAACAAGCGCGCTGGATAGGGTCGTCATCCGCTTGGCAGTTTCACGCAGGTTCTCAAGTTCGTTGTAACCGTGAGTCGATGGGTCCGCCCACGGCATGGGAGAGGCGTCTTCGCCTGTGTGCTGAATGCATGTCCCAATGGCTTGATAGACCGTCAGCCCATTACGATGCGAACGGTGCAGTGACTCCACAAGGTGATTAAGATCTTGGCGAAGCTGTCCAAGGCGCTCGGCTTCCCGTGCCCATTCTTCACCTGTTCGCTGACCGTTGAAGTCCAGAGCGTTGCCGAGTTGTTGTAGCACTTCGGACTTGCGTGTCTTGGATGAATGCAGCTCAAGACAGAACGGTCCCAATCCGATGCTTGCTAGTCGGCGATGCACGACTTCCAGGGCTGCCATCTTCTCGGACACAAAAAGCACCGTCTTGCCCTTTGCCAGCAGATGGGCGATGAGATTCGTGATGGTCTGGCTCTTGCCAGTTCCTGGCGGCCCTTCGAGGACCAGATCTCGCCCAGAGTCGACGATGCAGATGGCCTTGAGCTGCGACGAATCCGAAAGCATGGGCGTGAAAAGATCTTGCGGCTTGTGAGTTTCGTCGAGCCGGTCAAAGCGCTCGTCGGTCTCGTCCTTTTCGAAGGCCTGCCCAGGGTTGTCTATCAGGTGCTTCACTACCCGATTTGCTTTGAGCTGCTCCGTTCGGTCCTGAAGGTCTTTCCACATCAGATACTTCGTAAACGAGAAGATACCGAGGTGGGCGTGCTCGACCACCTCCCATTTGGGGATCTCGCGTATGGCCAGCCGGAAGGCTTGCAATACTTTTCCGACGTCTACGCCCTTGCTGTCCGTCGGTACGACGTCCAACCCGGGGACGCGCATCTCAAAGTTCGTGCGCAGCATTTGGAGCAGTGTCGGATTGATGATTGTCTCGTCGTCGTGCCGACTGAGTCTGAATCCGGTTCGTACCGATTGCCGCTGCAGAGAAACGGGGACGAGGAGGATAGGCGCCTGATGCACCGATTCGGCGCTTTCGGTCTCGGTCCATTGCAGCATGCCTAGGGCGAGGTAAAGGGTATTGGCTCCCCCTTCCTCTAGCCCTGTGCGCGCAGCGCTGAAGATGGTCAGCAAATTGCCGTCCAGCGCCTCCTGAGCCACCCGGGCGATGAGTTCATTGTTGCTGAGGGCCTCGAGCGCCATGTCGTCCAGCGGTGTGCGGCCACCGCGGCTGGCGTGAACCTCGGCCATACGTGGATCCTTGCCCTCCATCAGGTTGGGCAAGGGGCGAACGCGAAACTCGATGCCGTCGGCGATGGCGTCCTCTAGTTTGCCCAGATCCGGGGCGACCAGTTGTAGGGTCGATTTGGTCGTCTTGAAGTTGAGCAAGCGATTGCGAAGCGTCAGGTCAAGCAGCCGTGCTTTCCATTTTGAGAGCCGACCTTCGGGCGTTTCGTCTGCTCCAATGTCCAACGGGGTGAGAAATTCAGGATCGAGCGGTGGGAGTTGCGGTGTCGGTTCGATCGCCTCGGGAGCCTCGGCTTCGTCCATCTCTGAGCGCTTGATACCTGTCACCCTGGAAGGCAGTGGTTTGATTTGAAGCTCGCGGGCACGATGAATGTCCACCGCGTAGCGGAAAGTACCTTCTCCCAGAAGGTGCGCCGATCCTTGCTCCAGCGCGATTCGTAGGGAGGGGCGGTGACTCGGATGTTGCGCAATTCCAGTGGTCTCGAACACAAGGAACTCACCGCTGTCCACGCGCTTGCGCACAGCCTGAACGTCGTCTGTGAGCGGGTCGGGGAAGCAGGCTTGGTGCAGCCACACCCCGACCCACGCGTGACCATCCTTGATCAGGATGACCGGTCGCAATCCGGCCTGCTCCATGCAGGAGGAGAAGAGCATAGCCAAATCGAGGCACGTCGCCACTCGACTCTCGAGAATGCGGTCCGGTGTGCGGATCTTCTGTCCATCAACGCCGAATGAGGCGGGTGGCTCCGAGTATTGGAAATTTTCAGCGGCAAGCGTGCTGTAGATTGCCGAGACCTGTTTCCAGACCACGTCGCGAGTCTTGGATTGATACCCATTCATCGACAGGTCATTATGCTGGTCGCGAAGCAGCTTCGACGCTTTGCCGATGAGGATGTCGATAGCGGGATTGTTCGGCATCGAAAAGGCCGCCAGCAATTCAGGCAGTGCTCGCGTACCCGCCCATTGGTCATAGGCGAGCACCTCAACGATCTGGCTGACGCGAGCCAGTTCGGTATCTCCCGTTTGGGCAACCACCGTGATCGATGCAGTTACTGCTTCTTGGAGATCGGCCAGGTAGCTGTGGTCGGGCGCCAAATCCAGTGGAGAAATGCGCCTGCTTTCATCCGGCGCGAGCTTTGCAAACCGAAGCTTTGTGCTTTGGGCAAACCGTGGATTGCAGTTGATCAAGATCTCGACATCGTCTAGATGTGTCTTGAAGCGGCTGGTAACGCGCAATGCGCGTACTACCGGCACGGAATTCTGGATCGAGGCGTAGCCAAGCGTCGGGTCTGCTTCGATCTCCAAGAGGAGAGTGTTGGGAGCTTCTGGCTCCGCATTACTGTTTGTTTGGTCCAACTCTTGCGGGTTGTTCGCCGCCCCCGTTTCCTGCTCTTGTTGGCTATTCATTGGCCCCTCGTTAGTGTTCTTACATTTTTAAGTGTTTTCTGTATTTTAGCGGTGAAATGTGCGCGTCCTCTGGAAGACCGTATGTGGTCAGTGACCACACTGGCAGAACCATTCTAGGCGACGCGTGAAGGAGTTCTCGCGCTTGGGCATCAGCGGAAACCCTTGGGGCTAGCTTGAGAGCGGCGACGCTGGAGAGCCGAGGGAAAGCTGCGGCTACCTCGACGTTGTTGGGCAAATTTTCCAAGGATGACTTTTTCGAGAATTTTGTCACCCAAGGACACCTCTTTGAGACCAGCTCTATCGATCCGTTTCGGAAAAGACGTCCAAATCATTGATTTATAGGCGTGCCAAAGACAACTTTTCTTAGATCTAGCGTTTGACCGCAATAATGGGGAGATGCTGCATGCGACCCACAACAACCAGCCGAAGCTTGTAAGCAAGGCATGGAATACGTTGGCGGGGTAGCACAGTGCGCCGAAATCCCGGCACTCAAGCAGAGATGGTGTAGGTCAGCACTTTCTAAGTGCTCAGAACGTCGCAGGTCTACCAGAATCCCCGCAACAGTGAAGCTTGAACGATTGTCGTCGAGGAAAAATAACAGAGGATTTTATTTTTTGCGGGCGTAATTATCGATTTTGTATTGAAGAAGAAACCAAAGAATAAAGATTGATAAAAATAGTGCAGATATTATTATTGTTGTCAGAAAAATAAATTTCCCGATTGGTCCATCTATCCGAATTCCAATTAAAAGTGATACAACTAAGGATGGCATCCAAATAAATGGCTGCATAGCAAAAATCCGACCTCGGTATCTCAACGCACTAAGCGCATGGAGGCAGCCCGTGTGCTCGACGAACACCCAGTCAACTTCTATAAAATTGCGTTGTTCCATTAGCGATCGTGGGTTCGAAATCGCGATGTCACCGTATTTTATGGTTCTCCACTCCCCGTTCCGGTGTTTCCAGCCATCGTAGGTATATCGTCCGCCCTGTATAAGTGACACATCTGAGGAGTTGTGGGCCCCATTGACCAGAACAAAGCAACGTTTTTCCTCATTGGAAGAAAGTACTCCGTAATTCGAATGTTCGCGCCTGGCAACGAGGTAGACACGCCCATCAGCCCGCCCTCTTATTAACCCGCTTTCAAGTATTGATTCGGCGCCTTTCTTACTCGTGAAGTGATATAAATCGTTCGAGTCTGGCTCTGGATTTGATGCCTTTGGAAAGTAAACAAGGCAGTAAAGCATCAGTGAGAACGAAAATCCAATTATCGACGATATAAAGATATACCCAATCCACCCCGCTATTGAATTGGTCGAGGTACAAGTGATTGATGTTAGTGCGCATGATCCGCCGACAATGGCAAGAAAAGCGGCTGGAACTTCTGGGTGAGAAAGGCGATAACATGCCCTCGAAATTGCATTTTTGTAATCTGTGATGCTGGGCATTTTGTTTGCGAAGTGTCAATGGAGTTTGTGGATGCATCATACAATACCTTCGATGGAGGCTGAAAAGATCGCGCCGCTGATCTCCGATCAAAGAGTTCATAATGTCGAGGAAGTTCTGAGAAGTCTACAATCCTTGGTGAATGCACTTCTCCTACTGGCGATGTTGCCGGAGCTGCCAGAGCAAAAGAGGTTGTTGGCCGGCACGATATCCTGAGAAGGTGCGATAAAGTTTGTCAACGCAAAGGTTTCGGACGGCGTCAACGCGGGGTTTTGATCTCGGAGCCCCCGGGGCCTGGGGAGTGCAACGCATGCCTTACCAGAAGCGTTTGAGCTGGCTCTAAGGATCGCTTCGAGGCTTTTGATTGATAACGCATGTCAGGAGTCGCGCCTCGTTGTTATCGGAGTCGCCAGTTGGCCGCCACCAACGGCCGTTGGTGGCGAGCGCACGGATGGCCAATTATCTTGCCGTCGGTATAAAGCTTTTTTGTCGCCCGGACGCTCGTTGCTAACCCCAACGTGTGTCGTCAAACTGAGAGCCATTAACCCACTAACTTGTCTGCCCAACCCAAACCGATTTACACTTCCGCTCTCAATCCAATTCTTTTTAAAAAGGAGGTAAATATGGTTCTGCTTGTGCGCCGACTGATGTCGGCACGCTTGTTCAGCACATTTGCCTGCTCTTGCCCGAGTTCCATCGCGCTGCGATAACCTGGTCAGAGCAAAGCCCACTCCACATTCCTGAGTCCTTTCTCGACTCCATTGTTGTCGCCAGCGCTCCTGTTGACAGGGACAAACACGTCCCCAAAAAACGAGAGCAAGAGCATGACAACCCTGATTTCCGCACTTTCCCTGCAACTAGAAACCGGCCATGGCCCGCTGTTCCAGGATCTTTCTTTTACTGTAAAACTCGGCGACCGCATTGGCCTGATCGGCCACAACGGCTGCGGCAAGAGCAGTCTGCTCGATGTATTGGCAAACAGCCGCGAGCCCAGTGTTGGCAGCGTGCAGTATGCGGGGCTATGCCGCCTGCAACACGTCGAGCAGCATCTGCCGCCAAGACTTGCCGGTCTGACAGCACGCGAGGCCTTGCTGGAGGCGGTGAGCGAGCAACCGGCGCAGCATTGGCGGGTAGATAGCCTGCTGGACGAACTGGGCTTACCCGAGGCGGCCGACACGCCGGTGTCCAGCTTGAGCGGCGGTCAACATACCCGTTTGCTGTTGGGGCGTGCCGTACTCCGCGAGCCGAATCTGCTGTTGCTGGACGAACCGAGTAACCACCTGGATCTACCCTCGCTACTGTGGCTGGAGGACTTCCTGCGCCGTTGGCAGGGCGGCTTCATTCTGGTATCGCATGATCCGCGACTTCTGGATACGCTCAGCGAGAAGAGCTGGATCCTGCGCGATCAGCGCCTATACAGTTTCGATATGCCGTGCAGCCGGGCTTTGGCTGCGTTGGCCGATGCCGACGCGGCGGCGCAGGCACGCCATGCCGGTGAGCAAAAGGAGATCGACCGGCTGGCCCTCAGCAGCAAGCGCCTCGCCATCTGGGGGCGCGAGCACGACAATGAAAAATTGTTGCGCCAGGCCAAGTCGATACAAAGGCGCGTCGACAAGCTGAAAGACGATCAAACCTTCGTTAGCCGTGGCAGCCCGTGGCGCTTGAAACTGCAGGGGAGTGCACTGGCGGCAGACCGTCTGTTGGCATTCGAAGATCTTCAGGTACGCGCTCAGCCAGAACAAGCGCCACTGTTTCAGGTCAATGACTTGTGGCTGCGGCCAGGCGACAAGGTCGCGCTGCTAGGTAGCAACGGCACGGGCAAGTCATCATTGCTGCGCCAGTGCTGGAGCGACGTTCAAGAGGGTGAGGCACGCGATGGCTGGCGTTATCATCCTGCGGCGCGGATCGCATATTACGATCAGTCGTTGCATCAACTGTCCGACGACGCAACGCTACCTGATGCGTTATATAAGTTCGCCCGCATCGGCGACAGAGAGCGGCGCCAGGCTCTGATTTCCGCGGGGTTTGCCTATCCACGCCACGGCCTGACCGTGGCCACCTTGAGCGGCGGCGAGCGGGCGCGTCTGCTGTTGCTGGCACTCTCCATGGCCAGCTATCACCTGTTGTGGCTCGACGAACCGACCAATCACCTGGACATGGAGGGCAAGCGCGAACTGGGTGCGGCGCTGGCTGCGTTCGAGGGCGGCTTCATATTGGTTTCGCACGACCGTGAGTTGATCGAGGGCACTTGCAATCGCTTCTGGGTGATCAATAACGGGTGTCTGCAGGAATGGCTGGATGCAGAGAGTGCCTACCAGAACTTGTTCACGGCGCGTGACACGGTTGTATCCGGACCTGTTTCGCTCGTAACGAAGCACTCCGGTGAGCAATCCGCTAATAGCGGTAGTGTTAGCGACGCTGAGGTGCAATGGCAGCGTTGGTGTCAACTGGAGGCCATGCTAGCGACGGACCTGGCACGTAAGCCGAAACATCAGAAACCGCACTTGCAGCACGAGTGGCGGCAAGAGATGTTGCAACTGGAACAGGTGCTTGGGCTTTAAGACGTGGGCGAACGGGCCTGCGCCGCTTCCTGCGATCCCTCACAGGAAGCGGCGCACCTTCAAATTACAACTCAGTCGTTACTCGTTCAGCTAAGCCATCAAAACCGGTACGTCGCCCCAACCTGGAAGAACCGTCCCAGGTCCGTGTACAGCGACTGATCGTACCCGGTGATATCCGGCGAAGCCTGCCACTCGACGTCAAACGGCGGCTTGCGATCGAACAGGTTCGAAATACCACCATAGATGGTCCAGTGCTTGATCCCGCGATAGCTCGCCATCAGATTGAACTGGCTATACGACGCCACCGAACCCGTTCCGCCATCTCCGAACTCCGCTGCTACGGCGTTGGTGTACGGACCGGTGTATTGCCAGGTCAGCGAGGTCGTCAGGTTGTGGAAATCCCAGGCTAGTGTCGTATTGCCCTTCCAACGCGGATCGCTTGCGCCGAACGGTTGCAGGAAGGCGAGGTTGTTACCCGCGAAGTCCTGCGGCGCCGAACCCGGGCTGCGAAGCTTGAAGTGCCACATATAAGCCCAGTCGCCGGTCAGCGTGAACGTACCGTAGGTCGTACGCAGCGCCTTGCGGAAGTTCATGTCGAAGCCGTCGGTGTCGAGCGAGCCGAGGTTGACGAACGGCTGCACGATATAGCGGATCGTGCCGTCCGGATTGCGAACCACCGTCGACGGATTGTTCGCTTGCAGTACCGCGTTTGGATCTGCGGTCCCGATCACACCGTCGATGTGCACTTTGTAGAACGCCGCACCGATATCGGTGGTCGCATCGGGCGACAACTGGAAGCCGATGTTGTAGTTCTTCGTGTGCTCAGGCTGCAGATTCGGATTGCCGGTGGTCTGCTCGGTCGTGAAGTGCTTGGTCGGCACGCCGCTCGGATCATACGGATCGACCAGGTTCTGGTGGCCGAGATAGACCGCCTGCGAGTTCTCGACGCCGGTCGGCGCGCGGAAGCCGCGGCTGTACGAGGCGAAGGTCGTCAGCATGCGCACCGGCTGGAAGCGCAGTGCGAAGCTCGGCGAGAAGGCGCCGCCGAAGTCGCTGTAGTGGTCGTAGCGGCTCGCTTGCGTGAACGTCAGGTTTTTGAGGATCGGAATATCGACCTGATAGAACGCTGCTGCTACATTGCGCGAGCTGTCGACGGTCTGCACGTTCGCCGGTGCCGAGATGCCCTGCGCGGCCAGGGTCTGCGGGTTGATGACCGACGACTCGTGACGGAATTCCGTACCGAAGCCCAAACCGACATTACCGGTGGGCAGCGTGAACAGGTTCGCCGTCGAGGTTTTGGCGGTCACGCTATCGACCTTCGCAATCGCTTGTTGATTGTCATCGGTGAAGACGCCGTTCAGACCATTAGGCGTCGAACCGGGATTTGCGAAGTTGTACGTGCCGTTCATCAACATGCTCTCGACGCCCGCCACGTTCAGGCGGTTCGAGTACGTCGTATCAACCGTGCTCTGCGAATGGCCGTAGTCGGCCGACCAATCCCAGTTCCCCAGCCTGGACGTGTTGAACGAGCCCTTGATGCCGGTCGAAGCCATCCAGAACGTCGATACGGTGTCGGACACGCCGACGTTGTTCGGGAATGCCAAATTGATCGGCGTCGGCACGCCAAACGGGTTGAACGGATTCGACGCCGGCACAGTCCGCGAAAGCGGTGCGACTGAGCCTGTGGCAGGGTTGAACACGTTCGTATTAGCGGTGAGCGCGGCGGGGCCCACCAACTGCACGGTTTCATCCCGGCTCACCCAGAAGCCGGCATACGCTTCCGTGTCGTCGTCAAGCCGGAAGGTACCGCGAACCTTCCCATTCCAGCGTGTGACGGCCGGTGTCAGAGAGGTGCCGGCAGCGACGTTGTACGTGCACGACTTGCCATTGGTGTTCGCTGCGGTGCTGCCCGGCGGACAGGGGCTAAGTGCCGTGTTGCCACCAGGGGTGCCCCAGAACGACTGCTGGCCCGGACCAAACGGCGCTGCCTTGCCGCCCGAATACTGCGTGAAATCCTGCGACGACGTCATGTCGCGATCGGCAAGCGTCGACCCGCTGTCCCGATAGTAGCTTGCCGCGGCCGTGACGTTGAAGCGATCGGAGTTGAGATCGCCGAAGCCGCCGAGCACGCTGAAGCTGCCCTGGCCATTGCCGGGGTGCTGCGCCTTGCCCAGTTGGGTATCGAGCTGCAGACCCTGGAAATTCTTCCTGGTAATGATGTTGACCACACCGGCGATTGCATCGGAACCGTAAATCGACACCGCACCCGTCTTCACGATGTCGATGTGATCGACCATGTTGAGCGGAATCGTGTTGATGTCGAAGAAGGTGTCGGTGAAGTTCACCGCTTCTGCGTAGTTGGCGACACGTTGCCCGTCTATCAGCACCAGCGTGTACTTTTCGCTCAAGCCGCGCAGCGCGATACCAGCTCCGCCCGGCGCTGAACTGGCCATCGTGGACTGCCCCCAGCTGCTGGCCGAATTGGCAGAGGTACTGCGCAGAAAATCGGACACGGTGGTGTAGCCGCTTTGCTGGATATCCTTCGCCGTAATGGTTTGAACTTCGGTATTGCCGACCTTGTCCGACGTGCGGATAAGCGAACCCGTAACCTCAAACTTCTTGAGCTGCTTGACGCCCCCTTTGACGGCCGAATCGGAATCGGTAGTCGGCGTCGCGGTACTGTCAGGCGTGCTTGCCTGTGCGACCTTGGTGGTGGATGGCGCCGCCGCAGCCCCCGCTGCTGGCGGCTGGCTCTGAGCGAATGCGGAGGTGCCCACCGCAGCCGTCAAAGCCATTTCGGCCCAGACTATTTTTCGAATGGCCGAACCTAAAACCTTTTTTTTCATACTTATCTCTCTCGCCGCTAACGCCAAGTTGTTATACGAAAAGACCTGGCAAGCCTCTTCGTTTGCGGTACCCCACCGCCTGGATTCGAATGCTCCGTTTGTCCTCGAACCCGAACAACGATCACCAAGGTCGTTGATTCATAGTGAATTCAAAAACTAGGTAGTTATACTAATTAAGAAGATTGGAGGCGCCCCTTGGTCAAGAGAGTGTCCGGGTTGCTATTTCAAACTGCCAATCACGCCTGGCATCTCACCCGGTTCAATTTCCGCTCGAGCATCTTGTTAATTAGTACAGCGAAAACAAGAACTTCCACAATCCCAGCGCTGCCGGCAATGCGCGAGCGGACGGGGGTGCCGGCTCGCCTCAACTGGCAAAGAAACGTCTTTGAATCCCCCGCTGCCTAGCTTCCGCAACCGCGCCCTGCATCTACTTGCGAAACGTTCTACTTTGTTGTTCGAAAGAGAAGGTGACGGATGTCTTTCATTTCGTGTACGGAAACATATCAGCACAGAATTGTTTCGTCAAAATTTGTTTGAGCAGAGTAAAAAAAATGTGGGGTTTACGTAATTTCTTTGCGGCTAGGGTTTTTACTAGTATTGACCCACTGTGTCAGTGGCGGCAGTTCGTGCGCTTCTGCTGGCGGCTGCACAAAGAGGGTGTGGTGTCTGCAGCCAGGCGGGGTGGTGGGGCAAAAAAAGACCTGCTCGCCCAAGGGATGGCGGCAGGTCGAGAACTCACAAGTGTGTACTTATCGGGGAGATAAGTGAGGCTAAGTGTAATACAATAGAAATTAAAATGTAAACATTGTTTTCGGCCTGGCAGAGAGAGCGATGCGCGGCGTGGCCGCTTAGTTGGTCGCTTATTTGGTTGTATAACCGCCGTTGATCAGAATCGTCTGCCCCGTAATCCACCACCCGTCGCTGACCAGATGGCGGATGAACGGCACCACATCCTCGATGTCGGTCAACCCCGTCTTGGAGAACCTCGAGAGTGCGGCGGCGCTCTTGTGATAAGCCACCGCGTCCGCGCCTTCGGCGGGATAAAAGAATGGCGTGTCCATGGGCCCGGGACCGACGGCCGTCACGGAGATGCCGCGCGCGCCGAATTCCTGCGCCGCCGCGCGCGTGAAATGCTCGACCGGCGCCTTGGTGCCCTCATAGGCAGCGTAAAACGGCGTGAACGCCCCGAGCAGCGACGTGACGAGCGAGACGATCTTGCCATTGTCGTTGACGTGCTTGCCTGCCTCTTTGAGAAAGAAGAACGCAGTCTTCGAATTCACCGCGGTCATTTCATCGTATTCGGCCTCGGCGATCTCGACGAATGGCTTCTTCAGTACCTTGCCGACCGTATTGATGGCGATATCGGGACGGCCAACAGCGGCGACGACATCCGAGAACAGTTTTTCCACCGCGGCGGCCGAAGTCAGATCGGCCTGGAAAGCCACCGCTTTGGCGCCCGCCGCTTCGATCGCGGCAAGCGTCGCGTCGGCTGCGGACTTCGAGCTCGCGCTGTTGTAGTGGATCGCCACCGCCTTGGCGCCCTGCGCGGCGAGATCCCGCGCAATCAGTCCACCGAGATTTTTCGCGCCGCCCGCAATGATGACCGTTTTGCCTTTGATGCTGTGGTTTGCCATGTCCATCCCCAGTGTTGAAGCCGCCCTATGCGACCTCTCATCCTGCTGGATGATATATTCCAGGAAAATCATTTAAATCTACTGTTTCTGACATCACTAGTCAGGAAGGTCGAACAATGGAAGGGGTGTCTGGGCATGGATCGTATTGACCTGTTCCGTGTCTTCGCGCGCGTGGTCGAATGCGCGAATTTCACACGCGCGGCGGACACCCTCGGCATGCCGCGCTCGTCGGTATCCGCTGCGATCCAGGAGCTGGAAGGCCGGATAGGCGCCCAATTGCTGCATCGGACCACCCGTAAGGTGTCGCCGACCCAGGACGGCGTCGCGCTCTATGAGCGCTGCCTGCGCTTGATTGCCGATGTCGAGGAGACCGAGAATCTGTTCCGGCACACGTCGGTTGGACCGAGCGGCGTGTTGCACGTCAACGTGCCGGGCCGTATAGGCCGGCTGATCATCGCGCCCGCACTGCCGGAATTCCTCGTTTCCTATCCGAAGATCGACATCACGCTCGGCCTGACCGATCGCGCGATCGACCTTATCGAAGAGCGCGTGGACTGCGTGCTGCGCGTAGGTAAGCTAAACGATTCCGGCATGATCGCGCGTCCGATTGGCGATCTGCCGCTGATCAATGTTGCGAGCCCGCTCTATTTGTCCCAGCACGGTACGCCTCGCACGCCCGGCGATATGACAAACCATCTGGTCGTTCAGTATGCGTCGCCATCGAGCGGTCGCATTGCGCCTTGGGAATGGCTCGACGGCGAGACCGTAAAGACATTGACGACGCAGGGCCGCGTGACCGTCAACAGCGCCGAGGCATATATCGCATGCTGCCTGGCAGGACTTGGCTTGATCCAGATTCCCGCCTATGACGTGGAGCAGCATTTGCGTGCCGGCGAATTGATCGAGGTGATGCCCGAACACCGGGCTGCGCCGATGCCGATGACCTTGCTCTATCCGCATCGGCAGCATCTGTCGCGCAGGGTTCAGGTGTTTGCCGACTGGCTCGATGCGCTGTTGAAAGGGCTACTTGTTCGCAATCCGCGTGGACGTGGCTGAGCGCGCTCCCCAGATAGCGGGTGCGACACGCGCCGGCCGAATCTGACAGGCAGTTGGCGTCCGCAGGCGAACACCGCGGGTTACCTTGAGGGACGGATGCGTGATCGTCCATGGAGCGACGCGCGTATTTCGACGCAACGCAAGAAAGGGGATCCAGATTGCGGACGTTGAGACTACCGGCGTTCTCAGTCAGAGCGGGGCTGAGCTCCAGCGCGGCGACGTGGGTGCTGTTGCAGCAGGTGCTGTTGCGCGGGCTCGTTGCCGTGAAATTTCTCATGATCGGCCGGATTCTCGGGCCGGAGGCGATCGGCAGCGTAAGCGTCGCCCTGTTCGCGGTTGCGATTGGCGAAGCACTATCGGATACCGGGCTGTCGCAGGCGGTCATTCAAGGGCAGGTTGCGCCGACGCGCGAGGAGCTCGGCTCCGTCTGGACGACGCTCGCCACCCGCGGCTTGCTGATCGGCGCAGCGCTCGTTGCGATCGCGCCAATGATGAACAAGCAGTTCCATCTGGGCGGTGCGCTGCTGCTCCTGCAACTCGCGGCGCTATTACCACTATTGCGCGGCATCGCGTCACCCTCGTATTACGTCGTGCAGCGCGAGCGGCGCTTTCAGCATGTGGCGTGCATCGAGGTGTCGGCGGCCTTCCTCGATTGCTGCACCGGTCTCACGTTGGCCCTCGCCGGAGCGGGCGCAGTTTCGTTGCTGATCGGGATGATAGTTGGCGAATCGCTGAAGACCACGCTGACGTGGGCGACGATGAAGCCGCGTCCGCCGATTCGTCTACGCTGGTCGGGCATCGGTCATTACATCAACTTCAGCCGTTGGATCTGGGCGGGCAGTGTCGTCAATCTGGTGCTCAACCAGTTCGACAAGGTAATGGTCGGCAAACTGTTGGGACCGGCGCAACTGGGCGCGTACCAGATGTCGTCGCGGCTCGCGCAAATGCTGCTCGCCGACGCGGCAATCGCGATGTCCCAGTACCTGTTCCCGACGTTCGCCGCACGTCATCGCGCCGATCCGCAAGCCTCTGCACGCCTTTTCAGGCGCTATATCGGTGTAATCGCACTGGGCCTTGCGGTGGTGGTCGTCGTGCTGCGGCTTGCCGCGCCACTGCTGTTCTCGCTGATCCTCGGACCGGCGTGGCTGCCCGCTGTGCCGCTCTTCAAGATCTTCGTGATCAACATGGCGATTGGCGCGTTGATCGCGGTACTCGTGTCGTATCTGCGCGCGGTCGGCGACGCGAAGGCGACGACGCAGGCGTCGGCGATCGATGTCGTCGTGTTGCTCGTGTGTGTGCCGCCGGCTACCCACTTCTGGGGTGTGACGGGCATTGCCTGGGCGATGACGGTGGGCCTGAGCTCCGCTGCGACGTGGATGGCCTACCGGACGACGAGGGTTCCTATGAAGCTGATTCCTCAATAGTGGGAGGGGTAGAAATGACGCCAACCATCAACGACCTGCCTTTCAACCGGTACCAGTCCAACGTCCATTCACAGAATGGCGAGGACGGCGTAATCGCTGAAATCCACAAACGCTTGAATGTCAGCGCTGACGCAGACAACTGGTGCGTAGAATTTGGTGCGTGGGACGGCATACATCTCAGCAACACGTTCCATCTTGTGGAGCGAGGATGGAACGCCGTTTATATTGAGGGTGATAACAAAAGATACGGCGACCTCCTGAACACAGCCAGGCGCTATCCGAAGATCACACCCGTCAATGCGTTTGTGGCGCGCTTCGCTGGCGACGAGCTTTCGCTGGACTCCATTCTCGGTAAAACGGCGATTCCGGCGGAATTTGCGCTGCTCTCAATCGACATTGACTCGTACGACTGCGACGTATGGGAGTCTTTGAAAAACTACACGCCAAAGGTAGTCGTTATTGAAATCAACTCGAGTGTGCCGCCCGGAATAGTGTGGAGGCATAGCGAAAAAACCAAAGGGAACACCTTTTCCGCCACGTGTAACGTAGCGAAAAAGAAAGGCTATACGCTGGTTTGCCACACCGGAAACCTCATTTTTGTCCGAGACGATCTGGTAGGCGAATTGAACATTGACCAGCGATACATCGACTATCCCGAGCTGTTGTTCCAGTTCGATGGCAAATGGGTGCAAGACAACATGTTTCCCGAGCCGCGAGCGATTTCCCTGATAAAAGAATGTGCCGTCAAGCTAACCCCAAAACCGCTTTTGCCCATTGTCAAAAGAACTTATAAGGCAATTTTTGGGGCGGCCCCCTGACTCATCGCCCGGCGCCGCCCACTTGACATACCGCGCAGGTGCGGCTCGAAGCACGCATTGACGGATTATTCGCCGTCCCAGTAGTCCGTGCTTTTGCCGCTAAAGCCGATGGCGTTGAATCCATCCGGACCATCGACCCTCGCCGCATACTTGCCTGAATCCGGGTACTCGCAAATCTCTGGGGACTGCTGTGTGCTGACCGCGAGGTAGCGCAGTTCCTGATCGCTCGAATTGACGATCTGGTGTGCTGTCGCCACGCCGCGCGACCTAGCGGTGCTGCAATCCTGCCCGATTGGCTCGTGGCGAACGCGTTACGGGAACAGCGCTTGATCCAGCTCGTGCCAGAGTATTCGATCCCGCAACAAGGGGTCTACGCGGTGTTTCCGAATACGGCACACGTTCCGGAGAAAGTTCGTCGCTTTGTTGATTTCATGCGTGAATTCCCGGCGCGGAAAGTGGCTCAAGAGAAGCACTCGGTTATCGCGGCATGAACCTTGACCACGGCCGCATCCCGCAGCGAACTGCTGCGCCATCCCAGCTCAATCGGATAGCCCGGCACGTCGAGTGGGCACGCCAGCAGCTTTAGTCCCGTCATTTTTGCGATCGCTTCGGCCGCATGGAGGGGGATCGTCGCCACCGCTCGCGTGCCTTTCAGCAGAAACGGCAATGCCGCGAAGTGCGTCGTCGACGCTATGACATTGCGCTTCAGTCCGAGGGCCGCCAGGGCCTCGTCGACGATCCCAACCACGCCGCCCGACGAAACCAGAACATGTCCCCTCGACACAAATTCGTCGAGCGTCAGACCTTGGGGGCTGTCACTCGCGCCGTCTATCAGGCACGCATAGCTTCCCTCGCCGAGTACTTTGTGACTGAGACCCCGAGCGGCAAAGCCACCCGCAGCGACTGCCAGATCCATTTCCTGGTTGGCCAGTGCGTCGCTCACGATCTGACTGTACGTTTGCCGGAAAATGATCCGCAGCCCGGGGGCGCGACGTTCCACCATGTCGATGATCCGTTGCCCCAAGGCCAGCTCAAAGTCGTCGGAGAGTCCGATCGATACGGCACGGCCATGGAAGGTGGTTGCATCAGGTGAAGCGATGGCCAGGCTTTGCCTGCACTTGTCCAGTGCCTCGCTGATCACGGGCTTGAGTTCGCGCGCCCGCGACGTCGGCGCCAGACCGCGGCCGGTGCGCACGAACAGCGTGTCGGAATAGACCTCGCGCAGGCGCCGCAAAGACGCGCTGACGGCAGACTGGGTCATGTCCAGACGAATCGCCGCCCGGCTGGCCCCTCCCTCTTCGAACAACGCTTCAAAGATCTTCAGCAGGTTCAGATCGACGGCAGAGATATCAAATCTATTCATATCGGAAAGTTATGATATGTGTTCACGCGATTCTATCGCCACGGAAAGATAGCGCTTTATCAACTTCCCCTGGAGAAATTCATCGTGTCCAAGTCGAAAGTCGCCGCATTGCAAATCGGCTCGTCCGCTGCCGGCAAGGCAGAGACGCTGCGCCAGATCCTGTCGTTCGAAGAGCCGATCCGCGCTTCTGGAGCGAAGCTCGTCGTCATGCCGGAAGCGCTGCTGGGCGGCTATCCGAAAGGCGAGATCTTCGGCACGCGGCTCGGTTATCGACTGCCTGAAGGGCGTGAGGCGTTTGCGCGCTATTACAACAACGCGATCGACGTCCCGGGCGAGGAGACGGAGGCGCTCGACGAGCTTTCGACCCGGTGCGGCGTGTCGCTCGTGATCGGTGTCATTGAACGCGCGGGCAGCACGCTTTACTGCACGGCGCTGTTCTTCAATCCGGGAGAAGGACTGGTCGCGAAGCACCGCAAGCTGATGCCGACCGGGACCGAGCGTCTGATCTGGGGGCAAGGCGATGGTTCAACCCTGCCTGCCGTCGAGACTTCCGCTGGCGTCGCGGGGGCGGTGATCTGTTGGGAAAATCACATGCCGCTGATGCGTATGGCCATGTATGCGAAAGGCGTGCAGATCTGGTGTGCTCCCACGGTGGACGAGCGCGACATCTGGCAATGCTCGATGCGGCACATCGCCCACGAGGGCCGCTGCTTCGTCATCAGTGCATGTCAGGTACAGCCGTCGCCGACGGCACTTGGTATCGACGTGCCGAACTGGGACAAAGACCGTCCGCTGATCAACGGCGGCAGCGTGATTGTCGGACCGCTCGGCGATGTGCTAGCCGGACCGCTACGTGGCGAAGCGGGCCTCGTCGTGGCCGAGATCGATACGGATGAACTCACACGAGCACGTTACGATTTCGACGTGGTCGGCCACTATGCTCGTCCGGATGTTTTCTCGCTTTCGGTCGACGAGCGGCAAAAGCGTACCGTCGCGTTCACCTCGGAATGAGATTCCTGGAGATTCGATCTAGCCCCGCGCCGTCACTGAAGATCCAATGAAATGTAGTGCGAGAACAACATGGCGTCGATTGACAGACGGCGCGTTCACATAGACACTTCAGGCCATGTTGACGAACCACATCTCCCCATTCGCAGAGCAAGGCGGCAAGTATGTCCAGTTGGACGTACTGCGGGGGGCCCGTTCGCGTTAGATTTGAACAAAGCGTTTGTCAACAGGCCTCGCCGGAAACGGATGAGGCCTGTTTTGTTTGTAGCGTCTCCGTTTCCGGTTTTACTCACGGAGATAACTATGAACACGAAAACATCGAGCCGTACTCTTCACAACGAGTCCATCCAAACGATCTACCCGACTCGGCATCCCGCCAAGTCGAGAGTCGAGGACGAGATCCACGATCGCCATGCGGCCGGGTACGCCATGCCGGTGGCGCGGGCACGGATTTTCCATCCGTTCGAATATTGGGCGCAGGAACGGGCAGGACTTCGATATGGATTCGAAGACCTGTCGGCTGATTCATGTCCTGATCGCGCAGTCCAGTATCGCGGCTTCAAGCTTCCGGTGATGACTATCGGGTCGCTGCAAGATTGGGCGACGCGATTGTTCCACCTGGTACGTGGACCTTGAACGTGTGGCCCCGCGGCTCAGTGGTTCACTGAGTTCTGCGGGGCCTGAGGAACCAGCCTGCACGATTCCCCGGGGCGGTTCACGTAAGCCGCGATGATCAAACCTGCAGATGACTGCTAGCAGGATGCGGTGAAAGTCTGCACAGGGTCGGGAGTGTGAGTTCGCTGATGCAGCAAACCGCCGTCGGGTGCATCGAATATGTGTCGTAGACTGTCGGGTCCATGCCGAAACTTGTCGGATGGGTAGCGGGGCCTCTCGGCCGATGCCGTTGCAGGTGGCTTTCGCTAGAATCTGTTTTCGATCCTTATATTCGTCCATAACCGGAGACAAACGTGCCAGGCTTACTTCCCGATGTCGACCGCGAGGGACTCCTCGAATATTCAGTCGTTTACACCGACCGATCAATCAATCATATGTCGCAGTTCTTTCAAGGAGTCCTGCGCGATATTTCAGGAACCCTGAAAAAGGTTTACAACGCGAAGTCGGCCGTTATCGTCCCGGGCAGCGGCACTTTCGGCATGGAAGCCGTCGCACGGCAGTTCGCGACGGGCAGGAAGTGTCTGGTCATCCGCAATGGCTGGTTCAGTTTCCGCTGGTCGCAGATTTTCGACATGGGCGGCATTCCGTCTGAATCGATGGTGTTGAAGGCGCGTCCGGTCGAGCAAGGCAGGCAGGCCGCCTATGCACCGGCTCCGATCGAAGAAGTGGTCGCTGCGATCAAGGAGAACAAGCCGGATCTGGTCTTTGCGCCGCATGTCGAAACTGCATCCGGGATGATGTTGCCTGATGCCTATTTGCGTGCCGTGTCCGACGCTGTTCACGCCGTCGGCGGCATGTTTGTGCTGGACTGTATCGCCTCCGGTACGATCTGGGTGGACATGCAGGCCAGTGGCGTCGATGTCCTGATCAGCGCACCGCAAAAGGGATGGAGCGCGCCACCCTGCTGCGCACTGGTCATGCTCAGCCCTCTCGCCCGCGAAAGAGTCGACGTAACAACCAGCACCAGTTTCGCTTGCGATCTTCGCAAATGGCTGCAGATCATGGAAGCCTACGAGAACGGTGGGTTCGCGTACCACGCCACGATGCCCACGGACAGTCTCACGGCCCTGCGTGACGTCATGAAGGAAACCGAGGCATATGGCTTCGACAAAGTGAGAGCGGAGCAGCTTGAACTCGGCAAGCGCATTCGCTCTCTGTTGAGTGACAAAGGTTTCAAAAGCGTGGCGGCCGAAGGTTTTCAGGCTCCGGGCGTCGTGGTCAGCTACACGGACGATGACGGCATACGATCCGGCAAGAAATTCGCCGATGCCGGCTTGCAGATCGCGCCCGGCGTTCCCCTTCAATGCGACGAGCCTGAAGACTTCAAAACATTCCGCGTCGGATTATTTGGCCTGGACAAACTGCATGACGTCGAAGGCACGGTCGCCAGGTTCGCCAAGGCGTTAGACAGTATTCTTTAGAGCGCTTTTCCGGTGTATGTGCGCATGGCTCGCCCTCGCAACCGCATCGACAGGAGGGCTCCGGAACCTGCCGGAATAGCGATGCGCACGCTTCGGCCGGAGCCGACAATGGGGCGGGTCGGGTTCTACATCAGCAATGCGGCGGATTGCTGACAATGGCGGTATCGAGAAGTCGGACGGCAGCCGCCTTAGCGCTCGCGTCGGGTCGGAGGGCGGTGACGCCTGCTTCTCGCCGATGAAGCCAAGCGCCCCCCAACCAGTAGATCTGAAACCCACGCCAGTGCCTGCGTGGCCCCAGTCTCTCACGCAGACCGGCTCCGCTTGTGCGCTTTCACCAGCCTTTCCACTGCGCTGTCGGTAACGTCCTTAAACAGCGAGACATTGCCATAAGCCCGCGCAGCGAGCATGGCGCCGTATACCAGCGACACGAGTGTTGCGGCCTCGGTTTGAACCGACGAACTCAGTTTGAAGAGGTCGTTTTTCACGCCTGACTCGAGCACCTGCTCAAGCCACGCAGTGAGGTTATCGAAAAACGCTTTCACCTCTTTCGCTACTTCCTCGGGCAGCGACGGAAGTTCGGCGCCGAGCATGCCAGCCACGCAGAACGGAGCTGTGTCGTCCGCAATGCAGCGTTCCCAATGGCCGATGTAGGCACGCAACTGCGCAAGCGCGTCGGCACCGCTTGCCTCAAGTAACACCATGTCGGCGTCAAACGTTTCCCGCCAATCGTTCAATACAGCGATCACGAGATCTGTTTTCGCGGGGAAGTGGTGGTGAATGCTCGCCTTACGAATGTCGATTGCGTCGGCGACGTCGGCATAGCTAAACCCGCTATAGCCGCGACGCATGATGAGTTGCCGGCCCGCTTCGATAATCCTGTTCGCGGTCAGGTCCCCAGTTGCTGTCATTTTGCCTACCATCTAGTCGGTTGGATACTCGACAGTCTACGCGGAGCGGGCACCAATTTCCAGCCTTGAAAATTTTCTTGCATTCTAGCCATCCTACTAGTAGGATGGCTACATCGGTCAGGGAGATCCCCGGTCGACTTCTCTGGTTACCTCACTCTTTGGAGCATGAAAATGAAGATTTCCTCATACGTAAGCAAAATCGCCGCCGCAGTCGCGTTCTCCGCCGCGGTCCTGGGATCACACGCAGCGGTGGCTGCACCCGTCAAGAACGTCGTCCTCGTTCACGGCTATTTCGCCGATGGCTCGGGCTGGCAGGCCGTCTCGAACATCCTTACCCGCGACGGCTACAAGGTTTCGGTCGTGCAAGAGCCGGAAACCTCGTTCGACGAGGATGTGAAGGCAACCACCCGGGTGATCGATGCACAGGACGGCCCGAGCATCCTCGTCGGTCACAGCTACGGTGGTGCGGTGGTGACCGAGGCCGGCAACGACGACAAGGTCGCAGGTCTTGTTTATGTGGCTGCTTTCCAGCCCGATACGGGAGAAAGCCCCCTTGATCTGACCAAAAAGATGCCGCCCGCGACCACGGCGATCAAGGCGACGGCAGATGGCCACCTGTATTTCGATGAGGCGATGTTCCACGCAGATTTCGCCGCCGACGTTCCCGCTGCCGAAGCAAAGTTCATGGCTATTTCGCAAGTGACGCCGGCGGCACAGTCGTTTGGTGTCCCGATCAAACATGCGGCGTGGAGGACGAAGCCGAGTTGGGCGGTTGTCGCGACGGCGGACCGCGCAATCAATCCCGATCTGGAGCGCTTCATGACCCAGCGTGCCGGAAGCAAGGTGGTTGAGGTCAACTCGAGCCACGTGGCTTACATGTCGCACCCGGCCGAAGTCGCCAAGCTCATCGAACAAGCCGCGACTCAATCCAGCAAAGAATGATGAAACGTGACGCGCCGCCTTTGATCCCTGTATTGATCGGGGCGGCCCATATCACTGGCTCGGGCAGACGCGATTGTCGCAAGCTTGCATGGGGAATCCATGCGACGCGGACCTTGCAGGCATGCCACTCATGTCGCCGCGCTGTCCCCTTGGCTTTTATGCTGCGCCGCCATCCTCTCCTGCTGAGCGGGAGGCACCGGATCATAGTGGCTAAGCTGGATACTGTAATTACCGTGCCCGCCGGCAATCGCGTTCAGACGTGACTGATAGTCGTTGAGTTCAGACAACGGCACCTGCCCCGCAACGACCACCGCGTTGCCGGCGGCCGTGCGTGTGCCGTGAACCTGCCCGCGCTTGGCGGACAGGTCGCCGATGATGTCGCCCATCGCGGCTTCCGGCGTCATCACCTCGATATCTACGATGGGTTCGAGCAGGATCGGCCGAGCTTTCAGCACCGCGTCGATAAAGGCCTTGCGCCCGGCGGAGACGAAGGCCACTTCCTTGGAGTCGACTGAATGACTCTTGCCGTCGTAGACAATGACTCGCACGTCCTGCATCGGGAAACCGGCCAGCGGCCCGCTCTCGATGACCTGAAGGATGCCCTTTTCCACGGCAGGCATGAACTGGCCCGGAATGGCGCCACCCTTGACCGCGTCGACGAACTCGAAACCCGTGCCGCGCGGCAGCGGCTCCACGCGCAGCATCACTTCGCCGAATTGCCCGGCGCCGCCGGTTTGCTTCTTGTGGCGATGATGCCCCTCGGCCTTGGCGCCGATGGTTTCCCGATAGGCGATCTTCGGTGGTCGCGTCACGACCTCGAGCTTGTACTGCTCGGATAATCGCTCCAGCATGATGCGCAGGTGCAACTCGCCCAGGCCTCGCACCACGGTCTCGTTGGTGCCGACCGGGTGTTCGATGCGCAGGCACGGGTCTTCCGCACTCAGCTTTTGCAGAATTTCCCACAGGCGCTGTTCGTTGCCCCTGCGCGCAGGCTCGATCGCCAACCCATAGATGGACGTGGGGAAGTCGAGCGGGGTCAGGTGGATGTTGCCGTCCTCGGGAGCGTCATGCAGCACCGCATCGAAGCCAATCTCGTCGACCTTGGCCGTGGCGCAGATATCGCCCGGGCAGGCTTGCGGGACATCCACGTGTTCCTTGCCCTGCAGCATCATTAGATGGGCGACCCTGAACGGCTGGCGTGCGTCGCCGATATAGAGCTGGCTATCGCGTCGGATCGTGCCCTGATGGACGCGAAACACCGCCATCTTGCCGATGTAAGGGTCCATGACGATCTTGAAGGCGTGGGCCAGTACATGTTTGTCGGCAACCGGTTCGGCGCGTACGATTTGCTGGCGGCCGCCGGCATCGCGATAGAAGAGCGGCGGGTTGCCTTCCATGGGATTGGGCAGGAGCCGGACGAACACGTCGAGCAGTTCCGCGATGCCGACACCGTTGGTCGCTGACGTGAAGCAGATCGGCACCAGATGGCCTTCGCGTAGCGCTCGCTCGAAGGGCTCGTGCAATTGCTCCGGGCTGATGGCCTCGCCTTGCTCCAGATAAAGCTCCATCAGGGCAGGATCGATCTCGACCACCTGATCGACCAGCGCGTCGTGCGCGGCCGCAACCGATCGAAAATCGGCGTCGCCGCCAGGGTTGAAAAAGCAGTCCACCACCTGGCGGCCGCGCTGAGCCGGCAGGTTGATGGGCAGGCATTGCATACCGAAGGTCTCCTGAATGTGCGTCAGAAGCCCCGCAAGGTCGACCTTTTCGCCATCGATCCCGTTCACGATGATCATTCTGCAGAGCTTGCGTTGTTCCGCCCACGCCATCATCCGCCGGGTGGTCAGTTCGATGCCGGTCTGCGCGTTGATGACGATAGCGGCGGTTTCGACCGCGGGCAGGGCGCTGATCGACAGCCCGGAAAAGTCCGGATAGCCGGGTGTATCGAGCAGAAAAATGCGCGTATCCCGGTAGTGCAGGTGGGCGACGGCCGAATTTAGCGAGTGATGATATTTGCGCTCGAGCGGGTCGAAATCGCAGACCGTGGTACCGCGCTCGACGCTGCCGGGCGCGTGGAGCGCGCCGCCCTGGTGCAGCAGTGCTTCGACGAGAGACGTCTTGCCGCACCCGGCATGTCCGACCAGGGCGACGGTACGTATGGAATCGGGACTGTAACGCATGGCCGCCCTCGTCCAGTAGTGGATCTGGGGCCATTATTGGCGAAAACGGACGCGTGTGCCATACGGGGTAATCGTCCAGTTCTTCGTCACGCCCGTGCATAGATGCTATGGCCCGCATGTTTTTCACACGCGAACGAAAGCGAACTATTCTTTAAGGATCGTGCGCAACAATCACCCGTTTCCTTCCCGAGGAGGTGCGTCATGTCAATGTCTGCCACTCTCCAGGACTGCCTGCGCAGCAAGGGCTCCCGGTACGAAATCGTGCATCATCCGCACAGCCATTCCAGCGTTGAAACCGCGGCGGCTGCGCATATTCCCGGCGATCGCCTCGCCAAGACCGTGCTTTTCGAAGACGAGCACGGTTATGTGGCGGCTGTACTGCCATCCACCTACGCCGTGCGGTTGTCCGAGCTTTGGGCAAAGACCGGGCGCCGCCTCACGCTGGCCAAGGAGGTCGATCTACGCGAGCTGTTCAAGGATTGCGACCTGGGAGCGCTGCCGCCGGTATGCACGGCCTATGGCATGCGGACCTATCTTGACGAAAGCCTCGCCCAGCAGCCGGACGTATATTTCGAGGCCGGCGATCACGAAGAACTGATTCACATGGGCACGGATCAATTCCTCGATCTGATGGACCGAGCCGAGCGGACTCGCTTCGCTCGTCGCATGCATGGTGTGCCAAGTTGACTAGTGTCCGCTTGATGCAGCACGGTTTGCGCAGTGCGGCATAAAGGGCGCTGCGTCAGCCAACTTGCGCGTCTGATTTGACTGCAGGCCTGCGTAGGGAAGTGAGTGCGCGCAAGATGCTGTGGGGCGTGGCAATCGCCGTGTTGTTGGTGGGACACCACGCTGCGGCCGCGAATTCGTGTTTCCCGGCGTTCTTCGAGGTCGATGTCAAAGACGGCCTCAAGGTACAGGCCGATTGTGGCTTCCACGTTCGAGCCCTCAACCGTATGGCCACCGAGCTGAGCCGTGCAGCGAAGGACGCCAAACTCTCCCGTGCCCAGATAGTCTCGCTCGCGCGAGCGGCCAACGTAATACTGAGCGTCGTCGTACAGGCGCAATCGGACGACACCAGCATTGCAACGGCGTTTGCCGATACTTTGGAAGAGCAATGCGAGTTCGAACGTGCAGAACCGATTTACCGCGCGCTGCTCTCGCGTTATCAGGTGCTCGCGCAGGAGAAGCCTGCCGCCTACCAACCTCAGCGTGCGCATACCCAGCAGAAACTCGGCAACCTCTATGTTGGCCTGCAACGGCCAAAAG
This sequence comes from Paraburkholderia phenazinium, assembly GCF_900100735.1. Taxonomy (GTDB): domain Bacteria; phylum Pseudomonadota; class Gammaproteobacteria; order Burkholderiales; family Burkholderiaceae; genus Paraburkholderia; species Paraburkholderia phenazinia. Next base: position 90,865 of record NZ_FNCJ01000002.1, read on the forward strand.
AGGCGGAAATCGCCTATCTGAGGGCGCTGGAGATCGATTGGGCACTGGCGCGACAGGACCCTGTGGTCTACGGGCCTGCTGTGGCGGAAACGTTTGATAGCCTCGGCGTCCTGTATCGCGATACACAGCGCCTGCAGGATGCCACGGATGCTTACCGCGAGTCGCTGGACATCGATCGTGCATTGGCTGATCGCGACCCCACGACCTACAAGCCCGATATCGCGACGACGCTCAACGACCTCGGCATCCTGTACGACGCACACAGCGCACGAGCGATGCTGAGAAGGCGTATCGCGAGGCGCTGAGCATCCAGCAAGCTCTCGTGCGCGCTAACCCCGCGGCCTATCGCCCGGCGCTCGCACGTACGCTCAACAATCTCGGGAACCTCTATAGCGCAACACAGCAACACCAGCAAGCAGAGCATGCCTACAGGGGCGCGCTAACGATCCGGCAGCAGCTTGCCCGGGAGAGTCCTGCACTCTATCGGTCCGATGTGGCGCGCACACTCACTAACCTTGGTGCGCTCTACCGCGCCACGCAACGGCCGAAAGAGGGGCAGCAGGCTTACGAGGATGCGCTGCAAATCTATCGTACGCTGGCGCAAGAAAACCCCACGGCCTATCAGCCGGACGAAGCGCGGACGCTGAACAATCTAGGTGTCCTTTTCAGTCACACTGGGCGCCCGCGCGAGGCGGAAGATGCCTACCGAAACGCGCTGGACCTGTACCAGGCCCTGTCGCGAGATGATCCGGTTGCCTACCGTCAGGATGAAGCACGGACGCTCGGCAACCTGGGTACGCTGTTCAGTCAGATCCAACGACCGCAAGAGGCCGAACAGGCGAGGCGTGAAGCTGCCCGCCTTCTCGACGCAACAGGGGGCGGATTGGGACGTACTTACTGAACGCTCCTCACCCCCACTTTTTGCCGAGTTCTTCCAGACCGGCCTTTTGCAGATCCTCCGGGCTCATCACAATGCGGAACTTGCAACTCGCCTGGAAGGTGAGAAAAAAGGGCTCCGCAAAAGCGGGAACGTCAGATGAATCCTGTACGTTGACCAGGAAGATCCCGCAGCGCATTCCGTCTTGCTCCGTGAAGTACACGGCCTCCGGCTTGATGGTTTCGAGGATATGCCCAAGCGTCTCGCCGGCCTTGCCGCTTTTGACCAGTGAGTTGAAGGGTTCATGAGGGATCTGGACCGTAAGTAGCATTTTCATAATTTAGCGCTCCGCTTGTTGCCCCCTGTAGCAAGATGTTGGCCTCTGGCTACCGTGCCGCCCGAGGTCCATTCAACGGAGCCGTCGGTCGGTATCAGTAAGCATAGCGGAGCGTGAGCTAACGTCCAGAAGAGAACGGATTGGAAATCCGGCAAGTTCGCAATCGGTTGCCTCGGAGGGGACTCGCTGCCCGTGCGATGAGCGCTGCGCAAGGCGCGTACGGAGGCGTTTCGTGTACTAGAATGGGCTACGACAGTACCGCGTGTTGCTGGCGGTATCTGGCCCGCACAACGTGCGGGATTTGTGTTGGAGAGGTGCGATGCCGACTTACCAGTACCGTTGCGAGAAGTGCGGTCAGATGTTCGAGCATGCCGAACATCTCGCTGAACATGAAACCGCTCATCCAAATTGTCCGAAGTGCGGAAGCGAAAAGGTTCAGCACACCCCCACGCCATTTGTCGCGAAGACGTCCAGAAAGAGCTGACGTATACCCGCCGTCGCCTCAACGCCCCCTGCGAAAGTCGTTTTTGTCCTACGCTATAAGCGCGACCGCAGGTTGATCGTTAGCTAAACCCAGCGCCTGATTACAACCGAGGCAGCCGCGGCCGTCGCTGCGACAGCGGAACGAGTACCTTGGCGCACACGCCCCATGGAGGATGAAGATGTCGATACGATTAGGAGAAGAAGCTCCGGATTTCACGGCCGAAACCACCGAAGGGACGATCCATTTTCACGAATGGATCGGCGACCATTGGGTCATCCTGTTTTCGCATCCGAAGGATTTCACACCGGTTTGCACCACTGAACTCGGATACATGGCCGGCCTGAAGCCGGAATTCGACAAGCGCAATACAAAGGTCATCGGACTCAGCATCGATCCAGTGAGCGACCACACGAAGTGGGTGAAGGATATCGAAGAGACCCAGGGACACGCGATCAACTATCCGCTGATCGGCGACGCGGACCTGGCGGTCGCCAAGCTATACGACATGATTCACCCGAACGCCAGCGGTGGTCCACGCACCGCAGTGGACAACGCGACGGTACGCTCGGTGTTTCTCATTGGGCCGGACAAGAAGGTCAAAGCCATGCTCGTGTATCCGATGAGCGCAGGCCGCAATTTCGACGAGGTGTTGCGTCTGCTCGATTCGCTGCAGCTCAATGCAAAACACACGGTGGCGACGCCGGTTAACTGGAAACCGGGCGAGGACGTGATCATTCCGACGTCCGTTTCGAACGATGACGCGATGCGCAAATACCCGCAGGGTTTCAAAACCGTGAAACCTTACCTGCGGTACGTGGCACAACCGAAGTGATACTCTCCAGCGCCCGGGGCGAGTCCGGGCGCGTCCATGTGCCCGGAGCGAAACCGTGTTGATTTTCCGGCAGCTATTCGACCAGCAATCGTCCACCTACACGTATCTTCTTGCCGATAGCACAACCGGAGAGGCGGTGCTGGTCGATCCGGTATTTGAACAGGTGCGCCGGGAGATTGCCCTGCTCGGAGAGCTGGGATTGCGCCTGCTCTATACCATCGACACCCACGTCCACGCCGATCATGTCACTGGCGCGTGGATGCTCAAACGCCGCACGGGCAGCCAGATTGCGATGTCGGCCGCGAGCGGAGCCGAAGGTGCGAGCCGTTATCTGAATCATGGCGACCGGTGTGAATTCGGCACACGGTACCTGGGCGTGCGTGCCACACCAGGTCATACGAATGGATGCATCAGCCTTGTGCTCGACGACGAGACCATGGCGTTCACCGGCGATTGCCTGTTGATCAGGGGCACGGGCCGGACAGATTTCCAGCACGGCGATCCGCGCGCGATGTTCCGGGCGGTCCACGAGCAGATTTTCACGCTGCCCGAGACATGCCTGCTGTTCCCGGCCCACGATTACCGCGGCTTGACGGTGACGAGTGTCGGCGAGGAGCGGCGCTTCAATCCGCGTCTCGGTGGTGAGCTCTGCGAAGACGATTTCGCCGGATACATGACGAATCTGCGCCTGCCGCATCCGAAACAGATCGACGTCGCGGTGCCCGCCAACCTGACATGCGGCGTCGCGGCAAGCGACCCCACGCAGATGGCCGAGCCCGATTGGGCGCCGCTGACGTACAACTTTGCGGGCATCTGGGAAATCAATCCTCAATGGCTCGAGGAAAATCTCCGCTCGGTCCAGATCGTCGACGTGCGCGAGCCTGACGAGTTCGACGGGCCGCTCGGGCGCATTCCCGAGGCCAGGCTCATTTCACTCGGCGAGCTGGCGAAGCGTGCCGGCGAACTCGCGCAAGAACGCCCGATCGTGACGGTCTGCCGGGCCGGCGGACGTTCAGCGCAAGCCACGGTCATCCTGCGGCAGTCAGGATTCGAGGCCGTTGCCAACCTCGCCGGCGGCATGCTCCGCTGGCGTGCAGAAGGCCGCGTCGTCGAAAACGGCAGCATGTAACCGTCTCGTCGACTGACGGCGAACCGGCAACTGACCGCCAGCTAAGCGCCCGCCACTCACCTTCCTCACGCATTCGCCCCTAAATATTTCTTCAGACCAGTCGTAAACACCTAGGTAGATTAACTAATTCCATGGCGACGCTGGCGTGAGCCAGTCGGCGACCGCGCTCGTCTGGCGTGGTGGTTGCTCACGAATCCCGCCTGTCTGACGCCGCTCACCGGCATGCGCAGGGTGGCCACGCCGAGCGTCGGTTCAGTCAGTCACAGCAAGTAAGGAAATTATCGTGCCGTTTCTTAAGAACATGAGAGTGGTGACGCAACTCGTTTCAGGCTTTGCGGTAGTCATCCTTCTGCTGGTTGGGCTGGGTGTGTTTTCGCTCTACGAGGTCAGCGCCGAAAACGCTCATGTCGCAGCGCTCCGCGATAAATGGTCCGCCAGCGTCAGCAGCAGCCTTCGAATGCAAAACGCCCTGAACCAGATCCGTCTCTCCGAATTCCGGATGGCCTCCACCGACAAGGCTGCCGAGGTTCAGGCGGTGGATTCGAGGATGGCGCCGCGTATCGAGGCATTCCGGAGCGCGAGTGCGGAATACGAGAAGCTCATCTCCGAGCCGGAGGAGAAGACGGCGTTTGCGGACATCCAGGTCCTGATGCCCCAGTACATGGATCTGGATCAGCAGGTTCGGACCCAGGCGAAGGCTGGCAACCCGCAGCAAGCAATGAGCATCCTGACGGGGCAGTCCGGGACGGTTCGGGATGCCGTCGCGAAGGACATCGACAAGATCGTCGCCATCAACGAAGAAGGCGCGGCGAGAGAAGGGAAGGTGGCCGACGAGGCCTATCACAGCGCAATTGGGCTAGTGATCGGCTTGATCGTCGCGGCAGCGGCAGTCGCGCTCGCCGTGGCGCTCTTCATCGCCCGTGGCTTCGCGAGGCAGCTTGGCGGCGAGCCGCGAGAAGCCGCGGCCATGGCCAGTGCAATCGCAGCCGGCAATTTGCGCGTCACGGTGCCACTGAAGGCGGGCGACAACGCCAGCCTGATGTATTCGCTTGCCGCCATGAAAGAGCAGTTGACGAGCATCGTACGGGGCATCAAAAGCTCGAGCGAATCCATCTCGGTCGCTGCGGGCGAGATTGCGCAAGGCAATACCGACTTGTCGCAACGAACGGAACGACAGGCCGCTTCCCTGGAGGAGACGGCGTCGAGCATGGAGCAACTGACCAGCGCGGTGCACCAGAATGCGGACAACGCCAAGCAGGCCAGCCATCTGGCCAGCACGGGTTCGAGCGTAGCCCAACGTGGCGGCGCGGAGATTGGTCGCGTCGTCACGACCATGCACGAGATTGCCGAAAGCTCGGCGCGGGTCGCCGACATCATCAGCGTGATTGAAGGGATCGCTTTCCAGACCAACATCCTCGCGCTCAACGCGGCCGTCGAGGCGGCCCGGGCGGGCGAACAGGGGCGTGGGTTCGCCGTCGTGGCGGGCGAGGTCCGCACGCTCGCCCAGCGAAGCGCAACCGCCGCCAAGGAAATCAAGGACCTGATTACCGAATCGGTCACCCGGATCGATACCGGCTCGAAGCTGGTTGAAAATGCCGGCCGTACGATGGACGAGATCGTGACCTCCGCCGGGCGCACGACCGACATCATGAACGAACTCGCCGCAGCCTCGGACGAGCAGAGTACTGGCATCGGGCAGGTCAATACAGCCATTACCCAGATGGATGAGGTTACGCAGCAAAACGCCGCCCTGGTCGAGCAGGCATCGGCCGCGGCACAGGCGCTGGCACAGCAGGCGCAGGCCCTGCGCGATGCGGTGTCCGTATTCAGCGTCGACAGCGATGCTCTCCGTCCTGCGATATAGTCACGCCGATACGAACTCACGGGCGCAACCCTATGAGCCAGAGCGGACGCTCAATCCACAATGCCCGGCTCATGTACCTGGGAGTCGGCCTCGGCGCCGGCGGCTAGCCCTCCAGCCGCCGATGAAGCTCGCTAGCCGGCCCTAAGTTCGCTGTTGCTGTCCAACGTTGTGTTCCGGTTCCTCACTATCCAGCCGACAGTTGCTGCTGCTGACTACCGGTGCGCGCCGCAGGGCCGCCCCTGCATTGGGATAGCGCAATGCGAAGACTGCATACGACTTAATCTCCCCGCTGCGCGTCGCATCTGCGGCGCGCTGATACTGATCTCCGTTCTATCCGGCGAGCGCGCCCATCTCGGGCGGCATTTGTACCTCGCACGCAAGACTGTTTGTCCACGGTGGGTGTTCGAATTCAGCGCCAATGCGCCTACATTTCGTACCCATCGGAGCCGCTGGCCCGATCAGCATCTGATCCAAGCAAACTTTCAGGAGATTCAATCATGAGCACGTCACAAAAAGTCGTCGTCGTTACCGGCGCATCGCAAGGCATTGGCGCCGAACTGGTCAAGGCATTCCGCAAGCTCGACTACCGCGTGGTCGCAACCGCGCGCTCGATCAAGCCTTCGGAAGACTCCAACATTCTGACTGTGGCAGGCGATATCGCCGATCCGGCAACCGCGCAGCGCGTGATTTCCGAAGCCGTTGCCCGTTTTGGCCGTATCGACACACTGGTCAACAACGCTGGCATCTTCATCGCCAAGCCCTTCACCCAATACACGGCGGAAGATTACGCGGCGATCACGAGCGTGAACGTTGCAGGCTTCTTCTACATCACACAGCTGGCGATTGCTGAAATGGAAAAGAATGCGAGCGGTCACGTGGTCACCGTCACGACCAGTCTGATTGACCATGCCATCGACGGCGTGCCATCGGTGCTGGCGTCGCTGACCAAGGGCGGCCTGAACGCGGCCACCAGGTCGCTCGCGATCGAATACGCGAAAAAGGGCATCCGCGCCAACGCCGTCTCGCCGGGCATCATCAAGTCGCCGATGCACCCGCAGGAAAGCCATGCGGCGCTGGGCGCACTGCATCCGGTTGGTCACATGGGCGAGATGAGCGATGTTGTGGGCGCAGTTCTGTATCTGGATGCCGCGCCGTTCGTGACTGGCGAAATCCTGCACGTGGACGGCGGCCAGAGCGCCGGTCACTGATCACCCTTGGGCGCCGCTCGCCGGCGCCCTTCAAGTCAACCGACGATTACGGAGAACGACATGCCTATCGTCACTATTCAGGTAACCCGCGAAGGGTCCAGGCCCGGCAATGATTCCGTCACAGCGGACGAAAAAGCGCAGCTTATCGAGGGGGTCAGTAAGGTACTGTTCGACGTACTGAACAAACCGCTCGAATCGACCTTTGTTGTCATTGAGGAGGTCAACACCGAGAACTGGGGCTGGGGTGGCTTGCCGGTTGAGGTCTATCGCAAGCAGCGTGGGGCGAAGCCGAACCGAAGGCTTGTTCGAATCTTTTCCGATCGAACAGCTTGCCGGCCACGACCGCGATCACAGATGGAGAATGTGCGCGATCTTGAGGGAGGCGGCTGAAGGTTGAGCAGATGCCACCGCGGTGGGCATCGCAACGGATGCCTCACCTTCGGGGCAATTTCTCCGGCTATATGAGAACGACCGGACGTTCGTCACTTGCCGCGCCTCTCATCGACTAAGCCAATTTGACGAGATTCAGCACCGGTAGCGGGCCGCTCGGGATTTGAACGAGCCGCCCGCCGCCTTCGAGTGCACCGAGGTCGATGCCGAAGAAGCCGAGCCGTTCGATCAGTCCGCTTACAACCGTTTTCGCATGCGCGTCGTCTCCCGCGAAAAACAGCACGCGGTGTCCGCCCTCGGCCTGTGGATCGTCGGAGACGAGGTGTGCGGGCAGATGATTGAACGCCTTTACGACGCGCGCGCCCGGCACGAGGTCCGCGAATACTTCACTCGAACTGCGGCCATGCAATTCGGCGGGTTCGAACCGTGGCGCCTCGATCGGGTTGTTCGCGTCAATCACAATGCGTCCGCCGAAGTCCGGCAGCCCGGCCAGGGCGCCCGGCAGCTTCGACCAGTTCACTGCGACGAGGACGATGTCCTGGGCGGCCGCTTGTTCGCGCGTTCCCGGCGTGATCGAGGGGCCAAGTTCGCGCGTGAGGTCCGCGAGTGACTCTGGGCCTCGGCTGTTCGCAATGATGGCTTCGAGGCCTTTGCCCGCCAGCGCTTTCGCGAATGCGGATCCAATGGCGCCTGCTCCGATGATACCGATGGTGCTCATAACGATGCTCCTGGTGAAGGGTAATGAATCAGGTGGTAAAGCCGTCGTCCGTGCCGGCAAGGGGAGGGGCGTGTGACGTTCACTCCCCAAGGCCGGATGAGCGAATGTTGCCGCCTTAATTGCTCAATGATTAGCGGGTAATTGCTTGAATTATTTTCAAGCAATGCTTTAATATTCCTGCATGGAAACCCTTGCCAACCTCGAGTCGTTCGTGCGCAGCGCCGAAACGGGCAGCTTCTCCGCGGCCGCGCGGCGTCTTGCGCTGACGCCCGCTGCGGTCAGTCGGAACGTGGCGCTGCTAGAACGCAATCTCGGCGCGCGGCTGTTCCAGCGCTCGACGCGCAAGCTCACGCTGACCGAGGCGGGCGAGCGGTTTCTAGTGGAAATTGGCGGCAATCTGGACGCGCTGCAGGCAGCGATCGCGTCCGTCTCGACCGATCGTAGCGAGCCGGCTGGCATGCTGAAAGTCAGCATGGCGCCGACGTTTGGCATCACGTACGTTATGCCGTTGCTGCCGGCGTTCCTCGCCCGCTATCCGATGATTCGTCCGGATTGGCACTTCGAGAACCGACAGGTCGACTTGATTGCCGAGGGATACGATGCCGCGCTGGGTGGGGGATTCGATCTCGCACCGGGCGTCGTGTCGCGCGCATTGGCGCCTGCGCATCTGGTGGCGGTGGCGTCTCCGGCTTACATGGCCAGTCGCGTGCCACTGGACGATCCCAGCGATCTTGCGGACCTCGACGGCATTGTGATGCGTTCGAGCCGCACCGGCCGCGTGGTCCACAGGACGATGCGCAACATGGCGGGCGGCGAGATGCTTGCGCGACTCAGTGCGACCATCACGGTCGACGACCCGGCAGCGATGCGCGAGGCTGCGATTCTCGGACTGGGTGCTGCGCTGCTGACCGTATCGGATGTGCTGTCGTCAATCGAACGAGGCGAACTCGTGCGGTTGCTACCGCATTGGTACGCGGACGCCGGAGCGATTTCGATCTATTACGCAACTCGAGCGCTGTTGCCGGCGAAAACACGGGTGTTTGTCGATTTCGTCGTGGAGGCGTTCGAGCGGGAGCGGTTAGCAGAGAGATTTGCTGGAAGCATCCAATAGACTGGTATCGCTCAGAGAGCCTTGCGAAAGAAATAGCGCTCGTGCTGCCCTGCCATTTCAGTCAGGCGGCCCCACTCGGAGTAGCCGAGCTTTCGATAAAACTCAGGGGCTTGAAAACTGAAGGTATCAACGATCGCCTTCTTGCAACCACGCCGTCTCGCTTCCGCCTCAGCGGCTGACATGAGCGCCGTTGCATGACCGGATTTCCGATGCTGTTCGTCGACCCACAGAAAGGAGATGTCTAAATACTGCCAGTAGGTCTTGGCCGTCAGTCCGCCTATGATGTGGCCGTCATCGTTCCGGACGAATACGCAAAGCGGTTGTACGTCACGTTCAACGAAGCGCCTGTTGTACGCTCGGGTCTGATCGATGACGAAAGCTTCGTCATCGGCATTGGGGTTGTCTGTGAGGTCCAGGCGCATAGCATCATGAGAGTAGAAAGACCGGACCATTGTCACAGATTTGTCCCGTCGATCGAACTCTTCTTGCGCCTTCGCGGCGAAGTTTGCCCTTTTATAGTATTGACGCCAGTCTAGGAAAACGAAGCAGAACCCCAGCAGTCAAATAGCACAGTACGCAACTGAGGCTCCCGGTTGCAACGAACTTTACTAAAGGGTATGCCGGCACGTGTCTCCATGTCAGCGCGACGGCGACCAGCACGGGCGGGTGGATGATGTAAATCGTATAGGCGCGCCTGCAAAGGGGGCGCCACAATCCGACCAGCTTATGAAAGTGCCGCTGAAAGCCGTCTAGCAGAAAGAGTATGGTGCCCCACGCGACAAATGGCTCCCAGAACGCATAGATGACCGACAGGGGGCGACCGCGTAACCCAGGAAAATGTCCGCCAATGAAATAGACGAGCGGCAATATGGGTAAAGCGATCAAGGCGATCCTCCACCATAGCCGTACTTGCTCTTTCGGCAAACGTTCGATCCAATGCGCATGAGCCGTGGCGAACCCCGCCGAATACAAAACCACATAGCTCGAGAAGTACCCAAGCTGAAGGCCCCACACGTTGACCCCGACGCGCCAAAACGATCGCAACGCGAGCGCTGCGACTCCGGTGAGGACCGCCCCAACGCCCAGCATCAAGTCGGATGGCAATTTGCCTTGAATGGCTCGATTGCCAGGGGACGCGTCGCGGCGCCGAAAAGCGAGGTTCCACAGTATAGTGCCCACGCTGAATATGAGCAACGCCTCGGCGAACCACATCGGACCGCTTTCGAATGTGCCTTTGTGCCATAAGTAGCTTAACGTCCCGACAAACGTATGACCTTGGCTTGTCTGCGCTAACGCGATGGTGACAGGCCCGATCAGCAGCCCGTACACAAGTAGAGGCACGCCGAGCCTCAGAAACCGATCCGTCAGGAAGCGGGCCGGCCCCTTTCGTTCGATCGATCTGGATGTGTAATGCCCCGCCAGAAAGAAGAAGAGACCCATAAAGTATGCCTGGTTGATGGTGCAGAAGAGCACCAGCACCACGGATGCCAACGACTTCTCCGGCGCCACTTCGTGGTAGTACCAACCGCCAATCGCGCCATACGTGATGGCACAGTGATGGAATATAACGAGCAGGGTTAAGGAGGCACGCAAGGCGTCCAACCCTGAATTTCGCAGCGCGGAGTCTTGGGTCGACTCAGCTACGAGGTCGACACTCAGACTGTTTTGTGTACTCATCAGACCGCTTGGCAAGGTTAAACCACTCTGAGGACACACCCGAATACCGTATTCGTCGCGCGGAGGTGTGTGCGTGACCTGGTGTCTGCCGTATGCAGACATGTTGACGATAGCCAAAATACTCCGATGTCCTTACATCAAACCAACGCGTAGGTGACTGCCTGAGGGCAATGTCAAAAATCGAAATTCACCCTTGCGAACAATGCACTTAATTATCGGTGTCCGCTTTCCTAAACTGGGTGTTATCTGTTTTTCCAGGAATGAAGTACGTGTGTCGTTGCTAGCCGTGAGCGGCGATCTGTGGTTTGCGTCACGTGCGCCACTGCGAGCGGTCGCGCGAGTTTGCTTGTCACGAGCCGGGCATGCAACGACGGCTATGGAGAAATACGAATGGATCGTTTGTTTCGAAATTCCAGTCCAATCAAGGAGACACGGATCATGAATAAGGTAACCAGCACATTAGTCGCGGCCGCCGCCACACTCGCGCTGTCGGGCGGCGCTTATGCACAGAGCAACAACACACTGGCGACCCCGAGCACCGTGTCGCCGGCGGCCGCCAATACAACGAGCGGCTACGGCACGCCTGGCGCCACTAACTCGGACAGCGGTTCGGGCGCCGGGTCGGCGAACTCGGGCCTGCCGAACAGCACGAACAATAGCGCCACCTCCCTCACCAACCTTCCCGGGAGTCACAACACGCTGGCGACCCCGAGCACCGTGTCGCCGGCTGCCCAGTAACAGCAATTCGCATGGTAAGAAAGACCGCTGCCCTCACGGACAGCGGTCTTTTTTTCTCCCTGACCTCTTCCTGGCACGGCCTGCGGCACATCGGCTGGCTGCATGCCGCCGATCGCAGCTTTGCGAGCTTCAAGTTGCATATGCCTATTGCATGAGACGACGCCGACCACTTTGAGACATTCGACAGCGTCGCCCAGATCGTTAACAATCAGCGGTCGTCTTTCCGAACCAGAAAAATTTCCGCGTACCAGGGGCCCCTTGCGGCGCAGAGTACGCCGGTGTCCATGAAGGTCTGGAAAGTAGCGGAGCCCGGGCCGTTATGCCCAAATCATTTGTTATTCAACAATGCCAATCGACACTGAGCGCAACCTGCCGGAGCCATGGAATGTGGCCACGGTCCTGATGATGATCATGGGCTTCGTTGTCCTTACCTACATCACATGGCATACCTGTCACACCGCTGTGTTCCTGCGCCATGCGACCCGCGTCACAGGGGTGATCATCGATCCGGCAGGACACCCCACGATACGGTTCAGTACGGCCAATGGTGTGCAAGTTGAATTCGTGCAAAACGGCTTTATTTCGCGGCCGCGTGGCGCGGCGGTGCCGGTAGCTTACGACCCGCGCAATCCCGCCATGACGGCGCAAGCGGCAACCTTCTGGGCAAACTGGGGCGAATCATTGTGGTCACTGCCAATGGGACTGGGATTTACTCTGCTGCCGCTGTTCGGCGTACGGGCGCAGTTTCGTCCGGGACGATAACGACTGCGGCCCTTGATAGAGTTGAACACCCTGGTCACCATTCGCGCGATCACAGACAGGAGAGCGCAAGGTATAGCCGTCGCTGCGACCCCGACCATCCAAGACAGCACGAATAGGAGACCCGTCATGATTATTAGGTGAATAGCCTTCCGAAAGCTCAAAATGACGGGCGCGTCCCCGCGTTTATTTTGGGCTTGCCATAGCGAGTCGAAACGCTAATCCGGCAAACACCGATCCAAGCAAGTATTGCGGGAGTCGTGACGGCCGGCGGCGCCCCGCCAGTCGGCGGCTGAACTGACTAGCGAACAGGATGACCACACCGTTGACGACCAGGCCGATCAGGTTAAGGACGGTTGCCAGAATCAATATCTGGAGCGCTACGGACCCATCTTGCGGGCGGACGAATTGCGGAAACAGCGCGAGGACGAACAGAGCCATCTTCGGATTGAGGAGATTGGTGAGCAGTCCTTGCCGAAAAATCCTTCCAACCGTAGAGCGGCCTTGGGATGTTGCCGCCGACAGGGCGGTTGAGTCTGCCCGAAAGGTCTTCCAGGCGAGGTAGAGCAGGTATGCGGCGCCAGCGAACCGGACCGCATCGTAGGCCATGGGAACGGCCAAAAACAACCGGGATAGACCAAATGCCGCCGCCATTGCGTGGCCGTAGGTTCCCGCCTGAATCCCGGCAAGCGATGCAAAACCCGCCGCCCGCCCTTGGCTGGCGCTTCTGGACGCGATCAACAACATATCCGGACCCGGGGTCATCGTAAGCGCGAGACAAGCGCCCGAGAATAGGGCAAGCGTGGCGAGGCTGAGCATGAAGATTCCTTTTGTTGGCAAGCACAAAAGGGATCTCAGTCTATTGGACAAGCTTAAAAAGATCAATTGGCGCGACGCGTTTTAAGCGCATCCACCCGTCTTTACGATTCTAGATAATCATTCGATCCAGTTATCACTCAGCTATAATAATTCGCCTCGACATTCCGGGCGAGATTGTCAAATTTCTGCCTCTATAGCCAAACGATTTTTCGTTTAACGATAGTACGAGACTCGGGTTGTATATCTAAAACGCATTTACAACATCGTGGTCGTGACGCGTCGTTCGACGCATTCGACGTTACTCGAAACACCGACAGCACAAAAACAACGCGGAGAATCACGTTGCTGCACCGAAAATTGATTGCCACGCTAGTGGCGAGCCTGCTTCCGGTTTCGGCCGCCTATGCGAGCTCGGACATGTCCTGTGACCCAAGCGCCACGATCAGGCAAAACAGCTATTCGTGTGCAGGCTTACCGATTCTGAGCCCCGGCAACGATACCCGGATCAACGCGATGCTGTTGATGACTGACGGCGGCGTACTTGCACAAGTCCTCCCGGACCCGGAATCCGTTCCGCCAGCGGACAGGACGAGCAGGCTCATCGTCCCGTTTTCATATGACTTCTCCGGCTGGATCGATATCGGTCAGAAGCAGCCGGAGACGTCGAGCGACTCATCGGCGCAAGGCGCGCAATCGGATGTCTATGCGGACGGCGAGGGCAGCATCTGCCGCAGTGTGACGTCCGGCGACAAGGCGTTCAACGACGCGCTGGATGCCGCGAAGGGGCTCCCGGGTGACGAGGCTGCGCGCTTGCGTGCAACGCGCGCCGAAGTGGCGAAGGCGTGCGCCACGGGCGGCGCCAGTGCCGCATGGACGAAGCCTGCAGGTCTCAAGTCCGCACTCGGGCAGCAGTTCGCGACCTATCTTGACGGTGCGAACGCGTTCTACAGGTACGATTTCGCGTCCGCCACCAAGGCTTTCGCCAGCGCGTCGCACAGCGCCGATCCGTGGCTTAAGGAGAGCGCGCTGTATATGGCCGGTCGCGCGCAGTTGAACGCCGCACAAGCCAACGCGTTCGGCTCCGACAGCACCACACCGGATCGAGCCAGCGTGGTAAAGGTTTCGCTCGGCGCCGCCGACACGGTCTTTCGGGCCTATTTGCGGATCTACCCGCATGGACGCTATGCGGCATCCGCAGCCGGTCTGCAACGTCGCGTCGCCTGGCTTGGCGGCAACGCGACGCAGCAGGCCGATCTTTACGACAAGGCGTTTACTCATTGGTCGCCGAAGACGTCGAATGTGCCACTCGCGCAGCTGGCGAACGAACTCGACAGCAAGTTGCTGTTGACGGATAACCTTGACCCTGGCCAGCTCCAGTCGCCATCCGTGCTGGCAATCGTCGACCTGATGCGGATGCGCGCCCACGACAGCAACGATTCGACCAGCAGCAAGCCACTGGCGCTCGACGAGTTGCAGGCACAGAAGCCGCGCTTCGCCAATGCACCGGCGCTGCATGACTATCTGCTCGCCGCATATCACGTGTATGTCGATCGCAAACCGGAGCAGGCTCTTGCGTTGTTGCCGCAGTCATCGGGCGCGTCGCTCGATTACTTTGGCCTAAGCCAGCAGACCTTGCGCGGCTTCGCGCTCGAAGACAGCGGTCAGGCGGACAAAGCCCGGCAACTCTGGATCGATCTGATACCGCTCGCGAAATTGCGCTTGCAGCGTGAAGCGCTGGAACTCGCGCTGGCGATCAACCTCGAGCAGGCGGGTCTTGTTGACCGCGTATTCGCTGACGATTCGCCGGTTCAGAACGCCGGCATTCGCGCGATCTTGCTGCAACACGCGGCGAATGCGAATCTGCTGCGCACGCAGGCGCAGAACCGGGCGACCAGCGGCCCGCTGCGCGACATCGCGCTGTATACGCTGCTATATAAGGAGCTGACGCGCGCGGACTACCCTGACTTCATCACCGACCTCGCGCTGGTTTCGGACACGCCGTCCGACGCACTGAAGCCGTTCACGCTGCCGGGTTCCACCAACGACGAGGGTTACGCGTGTCCTGCTGTGCGCGACGTCGCGGCGACGCTGCAACAGAACCCCGCCGACGCGAAAGGTCTGAATTGTCTGGCCGATTTCGTACGGCGTAATCCTCCCGTTTATGGCCTGATCGAAGACCCGGTGGTGATAGCGTCCGTGCACCCGGCGCCCGCTGGCTCAGCGAACGCATCGGCTACGCTTGGCAGCGCGCCGTCGCAATTTCCGGGTAAATCGTACCAGCGGATGAGCAGTTATCAGACGGTGATCAGCAGCGCAGATGCACCGGCTAATGAGCGGGCCTACGCGTTGTATCGTGCGATCAACTGCTACGCACCGTCGGGCTATAACGACTGCGGCGGCGACGACGTTCCGAAAGGCACGCGCAAGCAGTGGTTCACCACGCTGAAGTCCACCTACCCGCGCAGCAAGTACGCGCAGTCGCTGAAGTATTTCTGGTGAACGCGGGATGACGCGGCTACTTTGCGCCGCTCTGCTTTTGTGCGCGCGGATCGCACTGGCCGGCACGGTCGATCCCGCGCAGTACGACGCGTTCTGGCTGTGGGCAGGCGTAAAGCCACAGCCGGTATTGCACGACGCGCGCACCGTCTATGTGCTGCAAGGGCAGATCGAAGCGTCGCCGCAAGACGACGCGCAGGTGCGTTTCATCGCGCAGGGCGCCTCGCTGCCGCCGTTGCCCCATGCGGATGTCTGGCTCGTCTACCGAGCGCATACGCTACGCTGGACGCCGCGCGTCGAGCACATCATGCTGGCGCAACTCGCGCGCTGGCGAGCGTCGGGACAGAAGATCGCCGGGATCCAGATCGACTTCGACGCACACACGCTTCATCTTCAGGACTACCTCGATTTTCTGCGGGTCCTGCGCGAAGAGTTGCCGGCCGATTGCCGGTTGAGCATCACCGGGCTTCTCGACTGGAGCAGCCGCATCGACGCCGATCAGGTCAACCAGCTCAAGCGAATCGTCGACGAGGTGGTCGTGCAGACCTATCAGGGCCGCCATACGATTGCCGATTTCAACGCGTATTTGCCGCGCGTTGCGCGCCTGCAGTTGCCGTTTCGGATTGGCCTGATAGAGGGGGGCGTATGGGAGGCGCCACCGTATCTAAGCGCCAATCCGTGGTTTCGCGGCTATGTTGTGTTTCTGCGTAACGGGTGACGCAGAAACCCGGCTCGTGTGCGGTCCGGGTGCGCGCTATGGCTTTCTATCGGTTCTTGGCGACAACCTTACCCTTCGCACGGCCTGTTTCGACGTAAGCCAAAGCTTCTTGAGTTGATTCGAACGGGAAAACCCGATCGATCACGGGCCTTATGACACCTGTGTCGATGAGCGTGCCGATCTGGTTGGCTGTTCGCCAGCCGTAGCGCGCACCTGAATCATGCAGGCCACCTCGGAGAAGTACATGGCGACGAAGGCGTCCGCCGGCGTCGCGCCGACCGTCAGCAGGCCGTGGTTACGCAGCATCAGGTAAGTGTTGCCTCCGAGGTCATGAACGAGACGCGGCTTCTCTTCTTCATTGAGTGCAATGCCCTCGTAGTCGTGGTATTCGAGCGACGCCAGCACGCCGAGCGACTGCTGGGACAGCGGCAGCAAACCCGCCTCCTGCGCCGACACCGCAACGCCGTTGACCGAGTGGGTGTGCATCACGCAAAGGGCGTCTTCGCGCGCCACATGCACGGCGCTATGGATCGTGAAGCCGGCCGGATTGACGTCATACGGCGATTCGGAAACCTTGCGGCCGTCGAGATCGATCTTGACCAACGACGCGGTGAGCTCGTCGAACATCATGCCGTAAGGGGTAGTCAGGAAATGATGTTCGGGGCCGGGCACGCGTGCCGAGATATGGGTAAACACCAGGTCGAAAGGCCAAGGCATCTTGAGTCTGAGGTGCGGGGAAATCGTCATTCTGGATTTCGACCGTTTGCGAGCGGCGAGTCTTGGCGACTCGAGTCCGTGAGGGTGTCGCTTGGTTTTTTACGTCCGATTGGGGAACGAGGCGTGTCGCAACAGCTTAAGCGCTTCGTGCGCGAGATGGGCAAAGGCGGCGGTTCGATGCCGTTCCCCGGATTGCTGGCCGCCGATTAAACACAGGTGCGCGAGGCGACCGATAAGGTCCGCATCGACAGACGCCTCGCTTCGCGAGCGGCAAACCGAGATCGCGAACGAAAGCCGGGTATTGTCGACCCGGCTCTGATATTCGGCCACCAGCGGGTCTCGACGCGCCCACGCCCGGATGGCGATTTCTCTTCCGGGCCGCTTTTCCTCGGCGATCGCGAGATAACGCGTGAGCACATCCTCCAGACTGGAGCCTTCCGCTGCGTACTCGAGCATGCGGTCCGTGTAGTCCGACTCCCATTGCGCAAGCAGCGCACGGACAAAGTCCTCGCGGCTGCGGAAATGATGGTAGAACGATCCGCGAGTCACGCTTAAGCGTCGCGCCAGCCGTTCAGCGGAAACCGCCGAATATCCTTCGTGGTCCAGCGTATCGAACCCAGCGGCAATCCAATGGTCACGCGTCAACATTCGCTTTACCCCGAAAACGTACAGCCTGTGTATGTTACTGCTTGCGTCGCTAGACTGTGGCTTCGTTCATTTTCCCTTCCTTCAGCGGAAACGCCAAGGATCAATGGAGCCGCCAATGAAGAAAATTGCGCTTGTCGCTTTTGATCAATTCACCGACATCGACCTGTTTTTGATGTGGGATATTCTTGGCCGCAACCAGCACGATTGGCAAGTTCGCATCCTGGGCAAGCAAAGGGAGCTTCGATCCGCGCATGGCTTGGCCATCAGCACTCACGGTTCACTTGCTGAGGCGAATCAAGCCGATGTTGTATTGTTCGCGAGCGGCAAGGAAGGCGTGCCAGCCGCGATCTCGGATAACGCCTTCATGGGAGCATTTCAGCTGGACCCGAGCCGCCAGTTGCTTGGCTCCATCTGCGCTGGTGCGTTCATTCTCGAACGATTGGGCTTGTTGCCGGAGCGCCGTGCCACGACACACCCCGACGCGCGCACTGCACTGCGCGCTGCTGGAGTGGAGCCCGATGACCGGCCGTTTATGAGCGTTGGAAACGTCGCAACCGCTGGGGGCTGTCTTGCCGCCCTATACCTGGTTGGCTGGATTGTCGAACGTCTATTCGGCGCGGAAAAAAGGCGGGAAACGCTGCAGCCGGTACTCCCGGCAGGACAGTACGACGTGTACGAACAATTGATCGCATCGAGCATACGATAAGGCATCGACCAGGGCGCCGCCGGCTAAAGCAGATGAGAGGCCGACTACGAACCGTGGTGGTAAAACACGGACCAGTCGCCGAAAAAGCGGCCGTCGAAGGCAATCATGCCGTCTTCGAGGTCAATCGACACTTCATATTGTGGACCGAGCGAGCCAGTGCGGCCCACTTCCGGCTCGAAATCCGGAAAGAAGAGTTGTGCGATCGCGGGATCTTCGAAGCCGAGGTACAGATGCGCTCCGTAAGCGGTGCGCACATAGCGCAGCGGACCGATCGCCGGACCCTGGAAACCGAGCGCGCCCATTTTCGCGTCCAGACTGTCGCGGCCGTGAAAGAGCCCGAGATAGGTGCCCCGCGTGACGGCGTCCATCGAGCCGTGCAGGGGCAGCGCGCGGCCATCTCGACAGTAAAAGCAAGACTGCAACCTGGACGGCCCCGCGTCATGCCGGGCCACCTTGTCGACTGGCTCGGTTAAGGTGTAAGCGAGCATCTATCCTCCTTTGTCCGGTGTGCGATGCCTGGCAGTGGCCCTTGCAGCGTTCCGTCGTTTTATTCTGATGAACGCGTACAGCTCATCAATTAGTTATGCAAAATGTATAAAAAACGGAAAGTGCCAAAGAACATTGCCGCTGGCTGTTGGAGTGAAAGCACACCTATAATAGCGACCGCTACGACAGGGGCAGCGATGTTGCTGCTGGTGCCCGCTCTTTCTATGCACTTACGCTGTACTCGTTGCACTTGAAATGCTCTACACTCAAAACAGGTTAAATGCATAACCTGTTTTGAGTGTAGAGCATTTCGCTTGGCCTATCAAGCCGATTGCCCGCGCAAAACAGTCACTGCGTAGCGACTTCCAATCTTTATGCTCGACGCATAACGCACAACTTCCTGGGAAGCGGAGCCTTGAGTAACCTCGCCCAACACGTCCGGCTACTGATGCGCCAGAACGGAATAACGAGTGTCAACGAATTGTCGAAGCGTAGCGGCATAACGCTCTCAACCCTCCAGGCGCTCGTCAATGGCACCTCGAATCCGCGGCCTTCGACTCTCCGAGTGCTGGCGGACTTTTTCTGCGTGAGCCCCAGGGGTTTGATTT
This sequence comes from Paraburkholderia phenazinium, assembly GCF_900100735.1. Taxonomy (GTDB): domain Bacteria; phylum Pseudomonadota; class Gammaproteobacteria; order Burkholderiales; family Burkholderiaceae; genus Paraburkholderia; species Paraburkholderia phenazinia. Next base: position 110,187 of record NZ_FNCJ01000002.1, read on the forward strand.
CCGATCTCTCGGGAACGGATACCGGGCCAGTTTCGTTTGAGTCCACTTCGGAAGTGCTGAGATTTCTGATTGACGACGTTTGTATCAGTGAGCGCGAATTGTCGAGACTCACCGGCGTCTCACAGAAGATCATCAACAATATCCTGCTTGGCCGCACGCATACGCCGACCGACGCATCGCTGATACCGATCGCCGAATTTTTCTCGGTTTCCCTCGAGCAACTGAGGGCCGAAGAGAAACTCGATATGTACAGACGCAAAGGCGAGAACAACGAGCATCGGCTGCAGAACTATCACATTCCGCTGATTCCATGGAGCCGTTTGCTCCTGCTGCCCGAATCCTTGGCGGATGGTTCGCTCGATCAGGTGCGTACCAAGTTCTCCGAACCTGAACTGTTTGCCACGAAGGTGGGAAATTTTCGCGCGATGGAGCCGCTCGTTCGACCGGATGATTTGCTGATCGTCGACTACCAGGCTAGTTTTTCAAGCGGCGACCTGTTCCTGATCCAGACGATTGACCGTGAGGTCGTCGTCGGGAACTACGCCAGGAAGCAGCAAACCGAAGTCATCCATTTTTCGGCCCCCAAGTTTGAATCCATGCCTCTATTGCAGGGGCGATATCGCAAGCTTGGCCTCGTCAAGGAGATCCGCCGCGATGATTGAATGGGATGCTACTCAATACCACGCTTTCATAGCCGAGCGTGTGCGGCCTAACGATGACCTGATCGCGAAGCTTCGAGGCGACCCGAAGCAGATCGCCGACCTGGGGTGTGGCGCCGGCGACTGTTCGACCCTCGCACTTCGCAGGCGCTATCCGGACGCAAGGATCTGCGCAATCGATTCTTCCGCTTCTCTGATCGAGGAGGCCCGCCGCAAAGAAGCGGCGGCCAACATCGATTGGCGCACGGGTCATATTGAAACCTTCGACGCCGATGAAACGCTCGATCTGATTTACCTCGGATCGTCATTCCAGTGGGTGCCCAATCACGCGGAGCAACTGGCACGCCTCGCCAAGCTTCTGTCGGCAGGTGGCACACTGGCAATACAGATGCCGAACATGTTCCACACGCCGTTTTACACATCGATCCTTAAGGTTGCCGAAGCGCCCGACTGGAGGAGCCGCCTGCAGGGGAAACTGCGGCAAGCTCCGGTCCTGGCAGCCAACGAGTATGCAGCCATCCTGGGCTCGCTGGGCGTGACATACGAAGTATGGGCATCAACATACGAGCAGCGGTTTTCCGGCGTGGACGGACTCGTCGAATGGGCTAAAGGCGCGCCGCTCCGGCCGATAAGCAGCCTGCTCGATCAAATATCGTTCGACGCGTTCTGCGACCTCTATGCCGGCCAACTGGCGCACCACTACAAAAACAATGATGGCTCGTGCACGCTCCCGTTCGAGAGACTGTTTATTGTCGCGCGCCGCCAGGCTTTGAACGCTTAAGCCGTGATCGAGCGCGCCGCCGTCACTGTGTGCAAGTGTGGTGGACGGCGCGAACGATCCGCCGCCCACACCCGTGTTCGATCTTCTCCCGTGCTTATACAGCCAGCGAGAACGGATTGAAATTCGTGTAATAGTCGTACACGTCCACGCCTTCGCGCTTCTTCAGCAGGTGCGAGGTGACATACAGCAACGGCGTGGCAACCACCTCCCACATCACCTTGACGACCACCATCAAAAACTGCAGCTTGATCAGGTCAATGACGGCCAGATTGTGATGGAAGGCGATGAAGCTGCAGACGTATGAGTAAACGAACTCGGCACACAGTGTCGAGACGATCGTTCTCAGCCAGAGGTTTTTCCCGTTGAACTTGATTTTCAGCTTGGCCAGAATGACGCCATTGATCGTGAAGCCAGCAATCATCCCGATCACATTGCCGATGATCATTCGCCATTGTTGATCCATCACCGTCCGATAGGAGTGTTCGTCAACGAACGAGGCGGGCTGCATCGACATGACCAGACTGGTCAGAATTCCAATCGAGATGTGGGAAACGATGCAGATCCATAAGGTCTGGCGCAACCTTGCATAGCCGTAAACCTCTTGTATGAGGTCGGCCATAAAATAAATGACGGGGAAGATAACGATTCCGCCGGGCAAGACGACGTTGACGCCGAAGAAGCTCGCAGATAGAAATCGATGCCCTAGCAGCGCGCAGAAGCACCACACCACTACGGTCAGTGCGACGAGGTAGGGGTAGAAAGCATACAGCGGCTTGTTGGCCCGTTGATAGCGGCCGAGAACATCGTGGTCGATATCGCCGTTCCTGAGAATGCTATCGCGCTGCACGACGGAGGTGATTTCGACCAGATCGTCGTAGTCGAAATTCTTTCTCAGGCTATTGTCGAGCAGGATATCTTTTGCCGCCTTACGGAAGACTTTCCCAGCCCTTTTGTTTCGAAGCGAGTACTTAACGACGGTCTCGCGTTCCTCCGACATTTCATATCCGCAGATCTTGTATGGCTTGGCGTGGAATGCTTCAAAGAGTGTTTGTATCAGCACGGCTCTCCCCAGGAGTCAGGAATCGGAATGAAATAATTTTTTGAATGGCGACGTCGATTTAAGTATCGATCAATGCGAGATCCGACCAACTCCCCGGATAGTCTCTTGATGCAAAAGAATCCGAACCTAGCAAGATTGATAGCTTGAAATATGTCGAAGAATCCTATTCCCGATGCATCGCAGTTGAAGCAGGGCTCACCGCCGATCCGAGAGATCTCAGCCTGGCCATCTACAGATATTCGCCGACGTTTTAATGGGGACGTTCGAATGTCGGTTCGCGGCTAATCCAGGTGGACGCCTCCGACCCTCAATTCGCCGTCAAGCGCGCGTGATGTTTCCAGGCACTGAAGGTTGTTAGATGGACGCGCGCGACTATACTTCAATCGTCTGACGAGATTGGGCCAGTGTTGGCATCGCGGGGAGAACCTGGCATGCGTTTTCAATCAAGGCTTCACCACGGCCAGGCCTGGTCACAGTCTTGGCCTCACGCCGGGCCTCACATAGAACCGCACGGGCTGCCCAAGGGCGTGCGCCCCCGCGGTCACACCGTGGCGACGTCGGCAAGGGCGAGATCGTTGCCCTGGAGCGGCCGCTGGCTCCGTGAAGAGCCGCGCGTGAGCGTGCAGAGCGATCCGCTCAATCGTCGCGTGCTGGTGATCAATGACAATGTTGCGACTCACCAGAACTTCCGCAAGATTCTCACTCGCCCCCTGGGCAGCGAAACTGCGCTGAGCGCGAGCCAGGCGTCGTCGTTCGGCGAGCTTCCAGCCGCACGCGCGGCGTTTGAGATGGATTCCGTCTATCAGGGCCAGGAAGCGCTGGAGCGGGTCTTGCGCGCGTTGGCGGAGAACAAGCCGTATGCAATGGTCTTTGTTGACATGCACATGCTGTCCGGGTGGGACAGCCTTCAGACGATCGAGCGACTCTGGCAAGTGGATCCGAAGTTGCAGTTTGCCTTATGCAACGCGCATACAGACTACCCTTGGGGGACCTTGACCAGGCGCCTGGGCGCAGACGACCGGCTGCTCATTCTCAAGAAGCCATTGAACAACATCGAGATCCGCCAGGCGGCCAGCGTGCTGACCAGGAAGTGGCAGATGACGAAAGAGGCAGCCCTCAAGACAAGCGAGCTTGAAGAGGTGGTCGAGGAAAGACTTAAAGCGCTTGCTGAAGCCAACCTCATCGTCCAGAACAGTCCAGTCATTCTTTATCGTCTGCGTGGCGAGCCTTCGTTTCCGCTCATCTACATATCGCACGAGATCACCAGGTTCGGCCACGAGCGCGCTGCGTTGCTCGCCTCGCCCGCGTGGGCCAATGAGCTTGTCGAACCGGACGACCATGCCAAGGTTGACGAGGCACTGGCGCGCGTGCTGGAAAAGAACGCCGCAGGCGTCGCAATCGAATTCCGCTTGCGCACTGGCGACGGCGCTTGCCGCTGGGTCGAGAATCGCTACGTCCCGGTCCGCGATAAGGATGGACGGCTAATCGAAGTTGAAGGGGTGATCATCGACATTACCGAGCGCAAGGCCGCGGAGGAAAAGATTGCGCGGCTCGCTCGAACCGATGCGCTGACGGGTTTGGCGAATCGGGCCCGCTTCCTCGCGCAGATGCGTCAGGCTTTCGCTGCGGCCCAACACGGCACGATGCCGTTCGCGATTCTTCTTGTCGATCTCGACCACCTCAAGCTGGTCAATGACAGACTGGGCTATCCGATCGGCGACCTGTTGCTTCGAGAGGTGGCGGCGCGTCTTAGGAACTGCACTCGCGAAAGCGACCTGGTTGCCCGGTTCGGCGGCGACGCGTTTGCCGTGCTGCAGGGCGAGATGGCCGAGCCGGCGTACGCCGGGATACTGGCTGCCAAGCTCCAAACGGCACTGGCAGCGCCCTATTTGCTCAATGGCAACGATGTGCGTCTCTCGGCGAGCATTGGCATCCGTGCGTATGTCCAGGGTGACAGCGGCGCAGATGCCATGCTGACGCAGGCCGAATTGGCGCTCCACCGTGCGAAGCAAACGGGCGGCAACCGGCATCACTTTCACTCTGACGAACTCGATCAGGCGATACTCGAACGTCTCGCACTCGCTGACGACTTGAGAGGAGCGATCGAGCGAGGCGAGGTGGAACTGCAGTACCAGCCCGAAGTCGAGTTGTCCTCCGGAAACATTCTCGGCATGGAAGGGCTGGTCCGCTGGCATCACCCGGCGCGGGGCCTGATTTCCCCCGGTGTGTTCATTCCGATCGCCGAAAGGGACGGCACCATGGCGGCGCTTGGGCACTGGGTGCTGGACCAGGCATGCCAGCAAATGAGAGCGTGGCGCGACGAGGGGGTGGCCCCGTTGATGATCGCAATCAATCTGTCGCTGTTCGAGCTCAGGAACGCTGAAGCGTTTGTGCGCGATGTCACGGAAACCGCCGCGAAGTGGCGTCTCGCGCCCGCTGTTCTGGAATTCGACGTGACTGAGGCGACACTGGCGAGGCTGTCGTGGGCACACAGCGACATACTTCCGCAGCTACATGCGCTCGGCGCGAAGATCGCTATCGACGATTTCGGTAGCGAGTACGCGTCATTTGAATACGTCAAGGATTACCGCGTGAACCATCTCAAGATCGCGCAATCGCTGATCCGCCGGTCTACCAACGATCCCGAGTGTGCGGCGACGATTCGTGCCATCGTCAAATTTGCGCACAGTATCGGGATCGGGGTCATTGCCCAAGGTGTGGAGACCGAGCAACAACGTGCGCTGCTGGCCTCGACGAATCGGGCGACGAGCGCGCAAGGCTTCCGTTTCAGCGAAGCGGTGGGGGCCGCTCGAGCCAGCGAGCTCCTGCGCCGAGGCCACATTGCGCCGTGCGCGGGGCCTATCGCGGAAGAGTAGGCGTGCGCACAATCCTCTGTGTAGCTTAGCAATCAGCCAGCCCGGAGCTCGCCAGGCCAAACGCGAACGGCTTGGCTAGTCTGTTCCACGAGTTCATCTGCGCGATCACTAACCTGCGACGTTGTTGCGAGCAGCCGAACGTAAAGCTCCAGGTTACTCGTCCGAGAGAATCTCGTGCGAGACGTTGTCAACCACGACGGGGCTTTCAAAGTACGTGACCGAAGGATCCGAACCGTACTTCTCCCGTGCTAAAGCCCTCCAGCTGTCGGTGTACACCGCCTCAGCTTCGGCGCGGGAGTTCCAGAGATAGATTCCGCCGCCTGCGCTCCCGTCTTGCGACAGGACATAGTACTTACGGAGAAGACCCGCTACGCCCAGATATTTCGGAGCTGTACTCAGGAAGAGCTTTTGTGCCTCTTCCCGTGTAATCGGCTTTGGCAACTGAAATGATGTGATGACAGTGATCATTGGATTTCTCACTTCGTTGTGGAGACGGTTAGATATCTTGCCCTTGATGCCCGCGGCTTTAACGCGGACGTTATGTGTTAAATAGTAACGACCGTCGAGAATTCATGCTTCCATACCGACCGATCGTTTCCGGTCGCGCGCCACTCAATGCGATTAGCATATTTCGTCGGAGGCGCTTCATCAGAACAAGCCTGACGCGTACGCGCGCCTCGCTGCGCCTGTTAAGGAGATCTTTCCCCGGGATCTGGCTGAAGGGTTTCGCGACTATGTATCTCTTCCTGCCGAGGAGGATTTCGCCCCTCACGGCATCCACCGATACACCACAACACTAGACCCGTTGTAGTTATCCTTCGTGACCACATACACCCCATCCGACCTCAGATACGCCCTGAGCCCATACATCGAATCCACATCATTCCCGACATCCACCGTCACCGGACTCGAGTTGATCAGCGTCGTATCCAGTTGACCTGTCGTGAGATTGAATGCGTCGACATTCGGCACTGTGTGGACATACCCAACGAAAAGATAATTTCCGGCTGCCGTAATCGACTTGGGATTGGCGCTGGTGAGGTTGATCACCGGATCGGGTTTGCTGATATTGCCCGCGCTCCAGCCGTGATAAACCTCGATCCTCGCTTTCATCGCCGTCCAGTCCCAACTCCCGGCGACGCCCTGCGCAAGAATCATGGTGTCGGTATCCGCCAGGTAGATGATGCGCGTCAACGGCCGGATGCTCTCAGGGATCGAGGTAACGATTCCTGCGCCCCACGTCGGCTTACCGTTGCCATCGAAGCCGGTTAGCGGGTAGTGATAGATGCGGTTGGTCCTATCGACGCTTGCCCATACATCGCCTCTGCTGTCGATGCAAAACCCGCCCGTGACCTGCAAGGTGGTATTGAACGCGGGGCCTGGAATCGATGCGTCCGGGATCGCGATGTAGCCATTGGCCGGATTGAAGTGGAAGAAGTAGAAGATCCCTGGGTTCTGGCCGGTCGCCACAAGAATCCGGTTTCCGCCGACCGTCACGAGTTGACCGAAGTGCTCGTCGCGCTGGGTGTCGTCCATGTTCAGGCGAGGGTCGGAAGGGTAGTCGAACGGATCGACGGTGTTCGCAACGAAGGTGCCGCCGGCGCTGCCCGTGTAAATGTTGGTGCCGCCATAGAAGTAGGCACCGTCGGTGGACGGATCGGGCGCGGCGAGCGCCTCGAAGTTGAGGGACTGGAGCTGCCATTGCAGGGCGCCGGCACTGTTGTAGGCGTGAATGTCGGTGCCGCCATTGCGGCCAAGATCCCAGGCGCCGCCCCAAGGGTTGTTGAGCACGTAGAGATTGCCGGCGGCGTCTTTGCCGATACCGACAATGCGGGTAAAGCGTTTGTCGCCCACCTGGCCTTTGATGCCACTGGTGGTGTCGAGATAACCGCCTTGAACGCCGAAGGTGCCGGCCAGAGCGGGCGTGCCGGAGACGTTGTAGAGCTTGATGTTCATGTCGGGGCCTTCGTCGCCCACCATCAGCTGGCCGGAGGATGCGTCGAAATACAGCGCGGACGGTCGCGAGGCAGCCGGCATCTGGATGATGTTCAGCGGCGCACCGCCCGGACTGAATTCGGCGATTGCGGCGGCATTCTTCTGTGCGACCCAGATATTCCCCGCGCTATCCACGGCAAGCGCGCCCGGAGTCGAGACCTTCATGTCCTGCTGCCAGACGCCGTCGGTGGTGAAGACGCGGACGCGATTGCTAAAAAAATCGCTCGCATAAAGGAGTGAGCCCGCTGTAGCGAGTCCAGTGATGACATCGGCCTTACTTACAGCATTCCACACGCTGACGGGGATGACGAGATCGCGTTTCTGAGTGACGCGGTTGTAGCGCCCGACCGAACCGCTGCCGTACGACGTGCTGTACTGCAACGCTGCGAAGATCGACGTTGCATTGCCGGTAATGGCGCCACCCTGGAATTCGCTGTGGATGCCGATGGAGCCGATGCTCGCGCCGTTCTGGTAGATGGCGACGCCGCCCTCGCTTTCGTCCCAGAACGATGCGGTATAAATAACGCCTTCGGGCGCGACCCACATCGAGCGCGCCGTGTTGCCCACGTGCGTGGCGAGGGTTCCAAAGGTGTTCGCCAACCAGTCGGTGCTGTACTGCGCCTGACAGGGTGATGCAATCAGCGCATTTGCCGCGCTCAGCACGATCAGTACGCCAAGCAGTGCAGCGCGGATTTGTTTCTGGACCATGAGTGATGCCCTCCGGATGGCAGTCACTCAAAAATGTAACTCGCTGTTTGCGAGGATGGTCAGAAAATCTGAAAATATGCCGCGTCAGCGAACAGGCCGTTGCTTGAGTGCCCGCCTCGTTCACGCACCATCGTCAACCGCGAACAACCCATGTTCCGGCTCGATCGCTTCGTTATCGACACATTGCACGTGCCAGTGGCCGCTCATCAGCGTGCGTGCGCGTTCGGTGCACCACTGCGCACGTCCGGTCTCGCCTTCGAACGGCCCCTGCGCGTGGTTTAGATCGAGTCCTTCGAGCACACAGACGGGCATCCCATCCTCCGGCCCACACACCAGGGTGTTGCCGCAATCCATGCGCAGCAATCCCCACGCTGGCAACTCGAGCCCGAGATGGCCTTCGCGCGACCATTTACGTGTCTCCTTGTCGAGCCACAGGATCGCAAACGCCATGGGATGGACACGATTGAACGTGTCGAGGTGGACGGTGAGACGCATGACCATTCTCCAAAACATGCCTGCGCGTTCAGACTCGCGCGAGACCTTCGAGATCGAGAATCCTGATGTTCTTGCCGCGTGTATCGACCAGACCGTCGCGCTGAAACTTCGACAGCATGCGGCTGACGGTTTCAAGCTTCATGCCGAGGTAGCTGCCAATTTCTTCGCGGGTCATGCGCAGGTGAAATTCAGCCGGCGAATAACCGCGTAGCTTGAGCCGCTCCGAGAGATTAAGCAGGAACGCCGCTACCCGTTGTTCGGCCGTCATCGTGCCGAGCAACATCATTTGCGTAGACTCGCGCACGATCTCGCTGCCCATCATGCGGTGCACATGCTGCTGGACGGCCTTGACATCGCGGCACATCGCTTCGAGCAGATGGAACGGGATCATGCACACTTTGCTGTCTTCGAGCGCCACTGCGTCGCAGCGATGGTACCCGGAGCAGATGCCGTCGAGTCCGAGCGAGTCGCCTGCAAGATGAAAACCGGTGACTTGCTCGCGGCCGTCGCGATGCATGACCTGGGTCTTGAACGAGCCGGCACGCACCGCGTAGATGCTCTGGAACGAGTCGTTGGCACGATACAGCGACTCGCCCTGCTTGATGGTGCGCGAGGGGCAGATCAACGCTTCCATTCGCTCCAGTTCGGCCGCAGTCAGGCCTTGTGGCATGCAGATCGAGCGCATCGAGCAGTTCGTGCAGCGCACGGCGTCCTTGCGCGAGAGGCGCTCCGCCCCTGTGGCTGGCGCGGCCGGTTGTGATGTCCGCAGCGTGGTGACCGGCAGCGTGACTGCGGGGTAATCGACGACGTCAGACATGGTGTGCTCCTGTATCGGCAAAGCCGCGCGCGCAGCGTTCGTTGGCAATCCGCTCAATCGTGTTGCGCGCTAGTTCGAACTCGCTCGTCTTGTCAAAGAAGTAGTGTGCGCCGCTCGACAAGCAGGCTTGCCGAAAACACGTACCTGAATGATTCGACAGCACCATGGCGATGACCGGTGTCGTGCGCTCGGCGAGCCGTGCCAGCAGATCCATGCCGGTACTGCCCGTCAGATGCCACTCCAGCACGACGAGGTCAGCGGCGCTCGCTTCAATACCCGCAAGCGCTACGCCCGTCTCTTCGGCCTCGCCCACGATCTCGACCCCCTCGATCGACCCCAACAGCGTGGCCATGCGTCGCCTGATCGGAGCAGCATCGTCGACGAGGAACACTTTCAGCGGGGGGCGTGAGGCAGTGGAGTTCATGGCTCGAAGTATCGCTGCCGCTATCTCGAAATAAAATCGGCGCGGAACGAAGTTCGAGTAGGGATGTGCGAAGTTGTGTAGGGGGATTCCTACACGCTTCGCTGAGGTCGCGAGTGAGGCGGGATACGCGCAGCGTCGCAACCGGCTGCGTCGGCGCTGCCGGGGAGCGGAATAGGGGCGGGGCCCGCGGGGCTACAGCTCGTCGTCGTCGCCGAGCAGTTTGTGACGCAGTGCGTAGCGCACCAGCGCCGCCTCGTGCGGCATCTGCATCTTTTCGAGGATGCGGGTTTTGTAGGTGCTGACGGTCTTGCTGCTGACGCACAGCTCCGCGGCGATTTCGGTAATGGTCTGGCCGGCCGCGATCCTCCGGAAGACGTCGAATTCGCGGTCCGAGAGACGCTGGTGGGGCAGCGTGTCAGCGGGCTCGTTCAGGCTTTGGGCGAAGCGCTCGGCCATCGCCAGACTGACGTAGACCCCGCCGGCCGCGACCTTGCTGACCGCCGCGACCAGTTCCGCGCTGGCGCTCTCCTTGGTGAGGTAGCCCGAGGCGCCGGCCTTGAAGGCGCGCACCGCATACTGCTGTTCCGCATGCATGGTCAGCACGAGGATGCGCAGCGCCGGTTGCTCGTCCTTGATCTGCTTGATCAGTTCCACGCCGTTGCGGCCCGGCATGGAGAGATCGAGCACGAGTACGTCGGCGGGATGGGCGCGGATCAGCGCGATGGTGGTGGGGCCGTCGCAGGCTTCGCCGACCACCTCGAAGCCGCTCGCGCCGCGCAGGATGTGACGCAGGCCATCACGCACGAGGGCGTGGTCGTCGGCGATCAACACTCGGGTCATGCTTGCATCTCCTGCTGTTGTACAGCCTGGACCGGCAGGGTGACGGTCAGGACAAAGCCGCCGCCATCACCGGTTTGAATACTGACGGTGCCGCCCAGCATATGCGCGCGTTCACGGATGCCGAGCAGGCCAAACGATTTTTCGGCCGAGGTGGCGAGGCGTTTCGCGCCCTGGCCGTTGTCGGCGATGCGCAAGATGCACTCGCTTTCTTCGATGCGCAGGGTCAGGGTGACGAGCGTCGCTTCCGCGTGTCGCGCTACATTGGTCAGCGCCTCCTGCACGATGCGAAACAGCGTCGTCGCACCTGCCGTGGCAAAGGTCGTTTCGCCGACGTCGATGCGCCGCTCCACATCGATGCCGTAACGGTTGGTGAAGTCGTTGGCGAGCCATTCGATTGCCGCGATCAGACCCAGGTCGTCCAGCATGACCGGCCGCAGATCGGCGGCGATGCGGCGCACCGACGCGACAGTTGCGTCGATCAGCCGGCGCATGCCGCGCAGTTGATCGCGGACTTCCGGAGCGGTCGAAGCATCGAGCGCCTGCTCAACCGACGAGATGTCCATCTTCAGTGCGGTCAGTTGCTGGCCGAGGTCGTCGTGCAACTCGCGAGCAATGCGGGTCTTTTCTTCTTCGCGGATGTTCTGCAGATTGGCCGACAGTTCGCGCAACTCCTCGCGGGCGTGGCGCTGCGCGCTCTCTGCTTTGACGCGTGCGGTGATGTCGCGCAGCATCACCGTGTAGAGCTTGGCGCCGCCGTCGCGGATCTGCGAGATCGACGCTTCTAGCGGAAACTCTTCACCGTTGCTGCGCAAGCCGTAAAGCACGCGCTGCTTGCCCATCTGCCGGTCCGATACGCCGGTTACGCCGAACTGCTCCACATGCTTCGCGTGAGCGGCGCGAAACCGCTCGGGAAGGAAGCGCGACAACGACGTGCCGATCGCGTCCATGGCGCTGCAGCCGAACAACTGCTCCGCCATGGGATTGAAGATGACGATGCGCTGCTGTTCGTCGATGGTGATGATCGCTTCCATCGACGAACGGATGATGCCCATCATGCGGGCTTCGTTCAGGCTCTTCTCGCTGTGTGCCTCGGCGACGGCGGCAACGGCGTCAACGGACTGATTGCGTCCGCGCACAATCAGGTAAACGGCTGCCGCGCATAGACCGGCAACGGCGAGTTGGGCGATCAGGGTGGGGTCGATCCAGTGCCGCACGCCGAACGTGACGATGAACGCAACCAGAAAGGTCGCAGCGGCGGCCAGTGCGGGTTGTCGCATCGAGTGGAACATGGAGAATGGCGGGTTGGCGGCGCCATGCGTTTTACCGCGAAGGGGCATGAGCACCTCATGGAATGGAGGGCAATCCGCAACGCTCGGCAACCGCAAAGATGCGCGCAGATTGGGAAGCAGGCCCCGTGCAAATCTTGCGCCAAGCCTTGTCGTTAGACGGTTACAACGTGTGCATGGCGCGTATTGTGCGCGATTTGAGCCCGTCTTGCCAGCACGCCGGGCTGCTGCGGGCGGCGGCGCCGCCCTCGGCCACACGCCGCCCAGGCCTCCAGTGCGGGTTGTCTCCTCCGTGATCGCCCTGACCTGCTTCAGTGCGACATCAATACCGGCACGGTCATCGACTGAAGCAGGGTGCGGGTGGCGCCGCCCATGATCAGCTCGCGCCAGCGGGCGTGGCCGTAAGCGCCCATCACGATCAGATCGGCGCCGTTGTCGGCGGCCCGGGAGAGCAGTATTTCTCCGATCGGTACGCCGTTACCCACCTCGGTGCGATTCACTTCAACCCTCACGCCATGCCGTTCGAGCAGCGCCACGATGTCCGTGCCCGGCAGCTCGCGCTGCGCGCCATTGACGATGACGACGGTGGTGAGCTTCGCAGCCTGCATGAACGGCAGCCCGTCGTGCACCGCGCGAGCGGCTTCGCGGCTGCCGTCCCACGCCACCATCACGTGGCTGCCGGGTGTCAGCACGGAGGTTGCGCGCGGCAGCAGCAGGACCGGACGCCCGGACGACATGACCAGATTTTCGGGGAAGAAGTCGCCGACATACGCTTCCGGATCGTCGGGGTCGTCCTGGCTCGCCACCACCAGGTCGGCGCAGCGGGCGTGCAGCGGCACGGCGAGGTTGGCGGGGCTGTCGACGGCAATCCATTCGCCAGGTACCTGGGCACGTTCCAGCTCGGCATGAAATAGCCGCTCCAGCGCGGCGCGCCGCTCGGTGCGTAACTGCTCGTGTGCGAGGTAGTACTCGGCAGTGCCGGCGTTCACGTAGAGCGCATGGGACTCCGGCGTAAATACCGCGTACACCCCCGTGAGGTGTGCGCCGAACTGCCTGGCCAGCCGCAGGGCGAGTTCGAGCCGCGGATGTGCCCGCTTGCTCGTATCGAGGTGGACGAGGATGGTTTTGTAGCTCATGACGGTCGCTCCAGAGGAGGGAACAGCGGGCGGATACGTGAACTTGAGTCTACGAGGGAAGGGGGCGCCGCCATTGATACAGATCAACGGCGGCAGATCAGCGGCGCCGCGGCCCGCTAGCGCTCGCGCAAGGTCGAAAACGCGCTGTAGATGACGCGCAGGTCGTGCTGTCCCTTGTAGACCGGCGGGGCGTCCCGGTCGATGCCGAGCAGCGTGTACACCGCAGTCTGCGCGGAACGTACAGAGTACTCCACTGTGAACACCACGTCGTTTGGCAGCTCGCAGAACTGGCCGGTGAACGCGAGGTTGGCCCAGCCGTCCGGCACCACCTGCGGCCGGTCGCTCGCGTGACGCCGCAAGAACTGGCTGGTGATGTACGGCATATGGCAAGGAATGCAGTTCGCATGCTCGAGAATCTGCGCGGACTCGGCCTCGATGCGCAAATGTCCGAGGATTTCGCTCATGATCTCGCGGCCGGTGCACTCGGACATCGGCTTGTTGACGAAATTGCCGGGCCGGTCTACGAACAGGCCGTAGCCCCAGAATACCTCCACGCCTTCGGGCTGGCCGATGAAATGCGGCTGATGCGGCAGCACGATCGAGGCAAGCCAGTTCGATTGTGCGAAGGTGATCAGACCGCCTTCGCCGGGCACGTTGCCGGTCAGGTTGCGGATCAGGCGAAACAGGGTGGGGTCGTGCAGCGTGGTCGTGAACGAGAGCCACTTCGACTCGTCGATATGATCGGCAAAGACCGAAGGATGGCCGAACCCGGGACGGCCCGCTGCCAGGTTCTTCCACAGTGCCCACGCTCCGCTCGCATCGCCCGCATTCGTCGCGGCGGGCCGGTCCATGCCGCCCAGCGTCGAGCCGGCCGTCATGGAACCCAGCGTGACGATTACATGGTCCAGCGCGCCGACGGCAATCTGGCTGCGCCGGTCCGCGTGTTCGCAGACGATACCCGTCACCCGGTTTTGCTCCGCGGATTCGTCACACACGAGGTCGACGACGCGTGTGTTCGCCTGAAAATTCACGCCGCGCTCGTTGAGCCACTGGCGCAGCGGCCGGATCATCGAGTCGTACTGGTTGTAGACGGTCCGCATGATGCCGTGCAACTGGTTGAAGCCCGACACCATATGCGCGAAGCGCAGCAGATAGCGGCGGAATTCTGCAGCGCTATGCCATGGCTGAAAGGCGAACGTGGTGCACCACATCAGCCAGAAGTTGGTCGCGAAGAAGCTGGCGTCGAAGTGGTCCGAAATGCGGCTGTCGCCGAGCAGGCGTTCCGGCTCGAAAGAAAGCCGGCCCAGGGTCAGCAGATGGGCCTCTGCCAGTCCATAAGCAGGCGCATCTTCGCGCTTGCCGTCGCGGAACAGGCGCGCTTTGGACGAGGTCCGCATCGTTTCGTTCCAGTCGAAGATTTCCTGCGTCACGCTCTGGCGGCCGTCCAGGGTGGGAATCGATGCAAACAGGTCGTAGGTGCATTGGTAGTGGCCCTCGAGCATGCGCCCACCGCGCACGACGTAGCCCGCCTCTGCGGAGCCGGAGCCGTCGAGGCTGCCGCCGGGTTTGTCGAGTGCTTCGAGAATCGTGATGTTGCAGCCGCGAATATCCGCGTCGCGAATCAAAAACGCCGCTGCCGCCAACGAGGCGATGCCGGCGCCGACCAGGTAGAAGCGGCCCTCCTCTTTCACCTCGTTGCGATGGCCGGTCGCGGACCGGGAAGCGGAGCCATAGGGAGTGTTGTTCACGGTGTGGGTCCTTTTCGTTGTAGTGCTCGGCTGGCGAGGGTTGAACCAACTTACCTGCGTGGCGGGTTAGGCCGTTGCGTTGGATCAAATACCGGCCATCTCGGCCGCTCATTCGACACTCCGTTTGATTGGCTCCGCCTGTGCAAGCCGGGTGCGGCCCGGCGCATGTCGTGCCGATCGATACCGCTGCGTCCCCGAGCTTCGATAAATGGGAAAGATGCGGTGCCCCTTTTCGCTGCCTTGATACACGTCAATTGCCGCCTGCCGATAGCGCCGATCATTATGCATACCTTGGTAATCCTTCCTCGGTTCAACGGGTGGCGCCGCATGACTTCCGGCACGCCAGAGGAGGTGACATGGGAATCCACATGCAGATCACATACGTCGGCTTCGCAGGGTCTGCGCAAATCGAATCGGCGGCGGCTGTTCAGTTCGTGCGTCTGGAGCGGTTTGGCCATGCCATAGCAGGTTGTCACCTGGCTATTGAAGCGCTGCGCGAGCGTCCGGCCCTGCTCGCCCGCGTTAGCGCTGCAAGCGCCGACGCCATCGGCGGCATGTTTGGCCCCCGGCTGCTATTCGACGCGCGACTCGATCTGATTGCCCGCGACGGCGATCTCGTTCCGGTCGAGCATTGCATGCATGCCGACCCGAATGTGGCAGTACGGACCGCATTCGACAAAGCCGAACGTCAGCTCGAGTGCGGCGCGGTGGGAGCGCGACATTGAGCGCGGCCCGCTTCGATCGATGCGCTCAGTCTTTTTCAACGTTCAATGAGGAGGCAGGGATGTACACCAGCGTCGCGTCGGCACAAGGAAAGCGTCATGAAAACTAAACGGGTCGCCTTCGTCACAGGCGGAATGGGTGGGCTCGGCAGCGCGATTAGTCGCAGGCTGCATGATGCCGGTATGGAGGTGGCGGTCTCGCATTCGGAGCGCAACGATCACGTGGCGACATGGCTGATGCATGAGCGAGATGCCGGCCGCAACTTTTACGCCTACGAGGTCGACGTGGCGAACTTCGACTCCTGCGCGCAATGTGCCGAGCGCCTGTTGAAGGACTTTGGCGGTGTCGACATACTCATCAATAACGCGGGGGTCACGCGCGACTCGACCTTTGCGAAGATGAGCAAGAGCGACTGGGATCTCGTGATGCGCAACGATCTGGATCCTGTGTTCAACATGACCAAGCCGCTGCTCGGCGCTATGGTGACGCGTCGCTTCGGGCGGATTGTCAACGTCGGCTCGGTGAACGGTTCGCGCGGCGCCTTCGGACAAACCAACTATGCCGCCGCCAAAGCCGGTATCCACGGCTTCACGATGGCACTCGCGCTCGAAGTGGCGAAGCAGGGTGTGACGGTCAACACGGTGTCCCCGGGCTATCTGGCCACTTCCATGCTCGACGCTGTGCCCCACGAGATTCTCACAACGAAAATCCTGCCGCAAATTCCCGTCGGAAGGCTCGGCAATCCCGGCGAAGTGGCCGCGCTAGTGGCGTACCTGTGTTCCGATGAAGCGGGCTTCGTCACCGGCGCCAACTTCGCGATCAATGGCGGCATGCATATGCGATGACGCGCTGGTCGCGTTCGATCCGCGCCGCTTGACTCACTTCGGTGGGCGCTTTTGTTTGACGGAGCCTGTGCTGGCGGCAAGGCTGCCCGCGGACAGCTCGACAATTTCAGCGGTGATTTCTTCCTGACGGAGGCGGCGCGAATCCCCGATCAACTGATCGAGCGTGTCGTGCACATTGGTTCGCGCGGCAATCATCGCCCGCATGCGCGCTTCGTTTTCCGCCGCGAATGAGAGCATGATCGCTTCACACAACTGCGTGAAGACGTACTCTTCGGCGAGCCGGGCGAGCAGCCTGGCGGGCGGCAGCGTAACGAGCGGCGCGAGCTGGCGCTTCGGCACGGCGAAGCGCTCGAAGTCGAACGGCAGCAGGGCGTTCTGGACGATTTCGATGGCGGTGGCGATTTGCGGCACCGCATGCAACAAGGTCACACGCGTCGCGCGGCCGCCGTCGAGGCGCTCGTAGAGCGCGCCGGTGATGCGATCGGCCAGTGCCGGCACTTCATCCACATGCGCGACCATCGGCGCGGACCAGCCGACTGTGAGGCCGTGCTCTTGTGCCACCACCACGCCGCGGTCGCCGATCACGAAGTAGTCGTTTCTCTGCGGGTGCCGTAACCGGGCGGCTGCCTCGATCACGTGCTCGTTGAAGGTGCCGACAAAACCCTGTTCGGCGCACAGCACGATGACCACATGAGTGCCGTGGCCGTCGCCATCGGCGTTCGTGCTGCCGCTCGGGGAGCGCGACGGCGCGCTGTTGCGCTCGTCGAGCATCAACGCATCGCCGATGGCGGCGCCAATCACGCCGGCGCAGGCGCGGATGCCGTCGAGCCGGCTGCGGGCTTCCCGCGAGCGTGCCGCCGCAATGCCGCGCATCGCGCTGACCACCGACTCCAGCTCATGCACGGTCGAAATGCGCGCCTGTACCTCGCTGAGCCGGTTGCTCATGATGTGGCCTCGCCGCTTGCCGGCGCCGCAGCGAGCTGCTGTGCGAGTTCGCGCACGGCCGCCACCAGCGCGGCCTCGGCCGCCGCATCGAGTTTGCCGCTGCCGGCGAGCGCCGCGGCGGCCGTCGTGCCGCCATGTGCATCGAGATGAGCGGCCAGGCGCGGGCGGACCGCCTCGATGCATTCGACCGGCTGCGCATCGAATACCCCTTCGGCGAGTGCCGCTAGCAACGCGATCTCATCCACCGGCCGTAACGGCGCGAAGCGCGGTTGGGTGATCAGCGCGCGGATGCGCTCGCCGCGCGTTACCTGGGCCTTGACGCGGGCATCGGTAAGGCCACCGAAGCGGGTAAACATCTCCAGCTCCAGAAACTGCGAATAGTCGAGACGCAAGCGGCCCGAGACCTTGCGCAGCGCCGCGAGCTGCGCCTTGCCGCCGACCCGGCTCACGCTCAGGCCCACGTCTACCGCAGGACGCTGGTTGGCGGCAAAGAGGCCGGAGTCGAGCACAATCTGCCCATCGGTGATGGAGATAAGATTGGTCGGGATATAGGCCGACAGATTGCCGGCGTCGGTTTCGGCAATCGGCAAGGCGGTCAGCGAGCCGCCGCCTAGTTCGGGCGCGAGCTTGGCCGCGCGCTCCAGCAGCCGTGCATGCAGGTAGAAGATGTCGCCGGGATAGGCTTCGCGGCCCGGCGGTTCGCGCGTGAGCAGCGCCAGTTCGCGGTGGGTGGCGGCATGCTTGGTCAGATCGTCGATGACCACCAGCGCGTGTTGTCCACGGTCGCGGAAGTATTCGGCGATCGTGAAACCGGCAAACGGCGCGATCCATTGCAAACCGGGCGAGGCCGCGGCCGATGCGACCACGAAGACGCAGCGCTCCGGCGCGCCGTGGCGGTGCACGGCATCGATGACGCGCTGCACCGCCGTGGCGCGTTGACCGATCGCCACATACACGCAGATTACATCGGAGTCCTTCTGGTTGACGATAGTGTCGAGCGCAATGGAGGTCTTGCCGGTTGCGCGGTCGCCAATGATCAACTCGCGCTGGCCGCGTCCGATGGCGAACAGGGCATCGATCAGCAGAATGCCGGTGGCGACCGGTTGCGCGACCAGATCGCGTTCGATGATGGCAGGCGCGGGACGTTCGACCGGCATGTGGGCTTCGGCCGGTACGGCCTCGTCGCGATCGAGCGGCCGGCCGAGCGGGTCGACCACGCGGCCGAGCAGGCCCGGTCCCACCGGCACCTCCACGACCTGGCCGGTACCGGCGACACGGCTGCCGGCGGCGATGGCGTCGCTATCGTCGAGCAGCACGGCGCCGATCGTATCGGCATCGAGGGTGAGCGCGAAACCCAGCCGGTCGCCATCGAAGCGCAACAGTTCATTAAGCCGAACGTCCGGCAAGCCGGAGATCAGGGCGATACCGTCGGCCACGTGCTCGACACGGCCGACCGCCTCGGCGTGCGGCGCCAGCCGGGTACGGGCCAGCGTCGCGCGGCTGCGCAAAAGCCAGGCGTCTTGGGTGGGATCAGGCGGGGACTGTGTCATGCGCGAGCAGCTCCGTTTTGAGGCGCGTCAGGTCGTTGCGGAAGCTGTTGCGCACGATCGCATGCGCGGCTTCCAGTTCGAGGCCGGCAATCACCGTCGCATCGACCACCACCTCGATGGGCGGTACGTGAGCCAGCACCTTGGCCAGTGCGGTGCGCAACGCGGCCAGTTCGTCCGGTTGCAGCGCGCGTGGTGCGATCAGCCGCAGCGTGCCGGCGGCGTCGCTCAATTGCGCCCGGGTGTTAGCCGGCAGCTTCGCCAGTTCGGCAGCAAGACCTTCGATAAAACCGGCCACGCGCGCCTCCTGCGGTAAGCGTTCGAGCAGCCGCGCCGTCACCTCCAGCGCGAAACGCGAGGCTCGATCGGCATCGGCCTGAGCCGCATCGCGACGCATGGCGTCGATCTCGCCATGGGCGGCAGTGCGCAGACGCTCGGCGTCGGCGTGTGCGGCTTGTTCCAGCGAGGCCTTTAACGTAGCCGCCTCGGCGTTGGCCGCGTCGAGCAGTTGGGCACGTTGCTGGGCGAAGCGCGCCAACTCGGCAGCGGCCTGGCGCTGCTCGCTGACGGCGGCCGCCTTGGCGGCTGCCGCCTCGCTCATCAGCGCTGCCGCCGCGCGTTGACGCTCGGCGACCATCTCGGCGACCGGGCGAAACAGGAAGCGTGCCAGCAGCCAGATCAGGACCAGCGCATTGACGGTCTGCAGCCCGAGCGTCCACCAGTCGATATGCATGACGGTCTCGGTCTTATTTGATGAACGGATTGGCAAACAGCACCAGCAGCGCAATCACGAGGCAATAGATGGCCATGGTTTCGATCATCGCGAGCCCGACAAACAGCGTGCGCGAGATCGTACCGGCGGATTCCGGCTGGCGCGCGAGCGCATCCATGGCGGCGGCGACGGCGCGGCCTTCGCCGAGCGCGGGGCCGATGGCGCCGAACGACACTGCGAGCGCTGCGGCGAGAATGCTGACGACCTGGATAAGATTGTTCATGACGAGCCTATTGTTGATTTGAGGATGTTTCCGAACCCTCGGCGAGGGCCGCGCCGATAAAGACCATGGCGAGCACAGTGAAGATGTAGGCCTGCACCGCACCGGTGAGCAGGTCGAGCGCCATGAGCGGAATCGGCACCAGCAGCCCTGCGAGCGACAGCACGATGCCGACCACGAACACGCCGCTCATCACGTTGCCGAACAGGCGCACCACCAGCGAAAAAGTGCGGGTGATCTGTTCGACCACGTTCAACGGGATCATCACCCAGGTGGGTTCGGCAAACGTGGCGAGATAGCGGCGCAGTCCACGGGTGCGTACGCCGTAGTAAATCGTCGCGCAGAACACCAGCAGCGCGAGCGCGGCATCGGTCTCCACGTGGGCGGTGGGCGGTTCGACGCCGGGCAGCAGGGACGACCAGTTGCCGATCAGGATGAACAGAAACAGCGTGCCGATCAGGGCGCGATACGGTTGCGGTTCGGTCTGCATGGTGTCGCGGATCTGCGCGTCTATTGTGTTCACCAGCAGTTCCAGTACCGTTTGCGCTTTCGACGGCGTGAGCGACAGGCGTCGCGTGATCAGCACTGAGACCGCCGTCAGCAGCACGATGATGACCCATGTCGTGACGACCGGCGCCGAGACCGGGACGGGGCCGAGATGAAACAGCGGCTCGGTGGCGAGCGGGGAGTGCATCATCACGCGCTCCTCATCCGGTGCATCACGGCGCCTCTGGCGACCAGCAATCCGCCGGCGCCGGACAGGAGCGCCCACGGTCCGATGCGGGCCAGTACGAAGAAAATTGCAGCCACTGCGGCGAGGCGTGCGAGTTGCAAGCCGATCGCCCTGGCGGATGCGCCGCTCGTCAGCAGGCGCACGTTCCAGCGCAGCAGCGTGAAATGCACGAGACCCGCGAGCAGGCCAACGCTCAAACCGAGCGCGAGCTGAGCTGCCAGCGCAGTTGCCAGATAAGCGGCTATTTGCGAATGGGCTGCCATGATCATTTCCTCCGGGTTTGCCGATGCATCCATTTCCACGCCGACCACAGGCCGACCCCTGCGCCGATCATCAAGAGCGGCGCGGAGAAGAACACGCGCGTGCCGAACGTGCGGTCGAGCCAATGGCCGAGCGCGAGGCCCAGCAAGGTCGGCACCACGATCGTCCAGCCGAGAATGCCGATCTGGCCGAGGCGGGCGCCGAGCGAGGGTTCGGGTTCTTCCTCTGCGGCGCGTTTGCGCTCAACCGCCTGGCGGGCGGCGTGTTCGACGCGGTCGGATGAGACGCGGCTGGTTGCGTCACGCTCGGACGAGACACGGCCGGTCGCGTCAGGCCCGCTTGTGTCACGCTTCCTATCATCCGGTTTGGGTTCATCGCGGCTCATGACACATCCTCCGCGTCCCCATGGCCATCGACACGGGCCACCGCCGCAGGCGCACCCGGGCGCAGATAGCGCAGCAGTTGGCGCACCGCCTGCGCATGCAGGCGGGTCTGTTCGACGCGCGCCCCGCGCAGCACATCGAGGCGTTTCGCGCGAGCCAGGCGGACTTGTGCCTCAAGCGTATCGAGTGTCTCGCCGAGCACGCCGTCGCGGCAGGCGACCGTCACCGTCTTGCCCTGCGCCACCCGCAGTACGCCTTCTTCCACCGCGCAGAAGTGCGGCACCTGATCGGCGCCATGCCAGCGCAACACGCATGGCGT
This sequence comes from Paraburkholderia phenazinium, assembly GCF_900100735.1. Classification (GTDB taxonomy): domain Bacteria; phylum Pseudomonadota; class Gammaproteobacteria; order Burkholderiales; family Burkholderiaceae; genus Paraburkholderia; species Paraburkholderia phenazinia. The sequence goes on from NZ_FNCJ01000002.1 coordinate 131,760, forward strand.
CAGTATGGTCAGGAAGTCCGCGTGACCGGGCAGGATGCCGAAGCTGCCAGTTTCGTCCTCGGCGCGCAGCGCCACCGCCTGCGCGCTATCGACCAGCACGCAGGCGGGGGTGGCCACTGTCAGACTGAGCGCGGCACTCATGCAGTTGCGCGCTGCGGCGCGCCCCCGTCGTTGGCCGGCGTTGCTGCATGAGAAGCGTTTTCCCGCTCGCGTGCTTCCTCGAGCGTGCCGACCATGTACAGCGAGCTTTCCTGCCACGTATCGCATTCGCCCGCCAGAATCGCCTTGCAGCCGGCCAGCGTGTCGGCCACCGGCACGGAGCGTCCGGGCACACCCGTGAACGCTTCGGTGACCGCAAACGGCTGGGTCAAAAAGCGCTGCAGGCGGCGCGCGCGGCCGACGATGCGCCGGTCGTCGGCGCCGAGCTCCTCGACCCCCAGCAGCGAAATCACGTCCTGCAACTCGCGATAATGTTCGATGGTGCGCCGTACCTCGGTTGCCACGGCGGCATGCTCTGCGCCTACCACGAGCGGGTCGAGCAGGATCGAGGAGGAGGCGATCGGATCGATCGCCGGGTACATGCCCTCGGCCGCCATCGAGCGCGACAGCACCACCATGCTATCGACGTGTGCGGCGATGGTGGTGACTGCCGGGTCGGTAAAGTCGTCCGCCGGCACGTACACGGCTTCGATGGCCGTCACCGAGACGTTGCCGACCGAAACGATGCGCTCCTGCAACGCAGCCACTTCGCTGGCGAGGGTCGGTTGATAACCGACGCGCGACGGCAGCCGTCCCAGCAAGCCCGACACCTCGGCACCCGCCTGCACGAAACGAAAAATGTTGTCCATCAGCAGCAGGACGTTCTGGTGCCGTTCGTCGCGAAAGTACTCGGCAATCGTCAGCGCGGTGAGCGGCACCCGCCAGCGTGCGCCGGGCGGCTCGTTCATCTGCCCATACACGAGGACGGTGCGCGGCAAGACGCCGGAGTTGCGCATATCGAGCAGCATCTCGTGACCTTCGCGCGAACGCTCGCCCACACCCGCGAAAACGGAGATGCCTTGATAGCGCTCGACCATCGCGTGGATCAGTTCCATCACCAGCACGGTCTTGCCGACTCCGGCGCCGCCGAACATGGCGGCCTTGCCGCCTTGGGCGAGCGGCGTGAGCAGATCGATGACCTTGATGCCGGTGGCAAAGATCTCGGTGGCGGCGCCTTGCGACGCAAGCGGCGGCGCCGCGCGATGGATCGGGCGTAGCGGCACGTCGGCGGGCAAGGGCTCGCCGCGGTCGCCGGGCGTGCCGGTGACATCGATCAGACGGCCGAGCATCGCTTCGCCGACCGGCACCTGAATCGGCGCGCCGGACGCCTCAACCGGGGCGCCGCGGCGCAGCCCGTTGGTCGCCTGCAGCGCGAGCGCGCGGACCGTGGTGGTGTCGAGATGGGCCTGCACTTCCGCGATGATCGGTGGACCCTGATCGGCGATGATCGAGAGCGACTCGTCGATGAGCGGCAGCGTCGCGCCGTCGAACTCCACGTCGACCACGGCGCCGCGAACCGCAATCAGGCGGCCCGCGGGAGCCTTGAGCGGCTTTGCCACAGGCGTAGGGTCCTGCACATCGTGCGCGAGGGGTTCGGCGGCGCCGAGCGGGTTCGTCATGGTTACGCCGTTACGTGAAAGCCGGCGTCAGCATAGATCGTCGAGCCGGTCAGCGTCATGCCGGCATCGCTGGCGAGCACCGCGGCGATCCGGCCGATTTCCTCAATGGTGACGAGATGCCGAGCTGGAGTATGGGCACGCACGTCGTCGAGCAAGGCGTCGAAGTGATCGATGCCGGAGGCGGCACGCGTCTTGACCGCACCGGCGGAAATGGCGTGGACGTGGATGCGATGTGCCGCCAGGTCGGCCGCGAGATAGCGCACGCTCGACTCGAGCGCGGCCTTGACGGGCCCCATGACGTTGTAGTGTTCGACCGCCCGTTCGGCGCCGTAAAAGCTCACCGTCATCAGGCTGCCGCCGTCCGACATCAACGGCAGCGCGAACCTGGCCATGCGGATGAACGAGTGGCAGGACACGTCCATGGCGAGCGCGAAACCGTCGGCCGAACAGTCGACGAGGCTCGCGTGCAAGGCGTCGCTCGGCGCGAAGGCGATCGAGTGGAGCAGGAAGTCGAGCTGCCCCCACTCCTGAGCGATACGCTCGAAGACCGACTCCAACTGACCCGGAACGCGGACGTCGCACGGCAGCAGCAGCGTTGCGTTCAGTGCCTCGGCAACCGGCCGTACATAGGGTTCAGCCTTGTCGTTCAGGTAGGTGAGCGCCAGCTCCGCACCGGCCGCGCGGAACATCGTGGCGCAACCGGTGGCGATGCTGTGCTCGTTAGCAATGCCAACGACGAGCCCGCGTTTGCCGGCCAGATCGATGATGGAATTCATGTTCTTGCCTCTTCCTGATGGAGCACGCCAACCGCTTCGTCGGCAATGATCTGTTCTTCGTCCGTGGGCAACACCAGCACACTGACCCGGCTGGCGGCGCTGCTGATGACACGCGCGTTGTCCTGATTCGCCGGCGCATCCAGTTCGACGCCGAGCCACGCCAGCCGCTCGCAGACGGCGTGGCGGGTCTCAGGCTGGTGTTCGCCGATTCCCGCTGTGAACACGAGGGTATTCAGGCCGCCGAGCGTTGTGGCGAGCCGCGCCACTTCGCCGGCAATGCGGAAGGCGAACAACTCCAGGGCTTCGCGCGCCTCGGGCCGCGGGCTGGCCAGCAGTTCGCGGCTATCCGCGCTGATCCCCGAGACGCCGAGCAAGCCGGACTTCGCATACAGGATCTCTTCGACCTCCTTCGCACTGAGGCCCTCCTGCTCGAGCAGGTGCAGCACGACACCGGCGTCGAGGGCACCGCAGCGGGTCGCCATTGGAATGCCGTCGAGCGTCGAGAAGCCCATGCTGGTGTCGCAACTCTTGCCGTCCGCGAAGGCGCACAGGCTTGCGCCGCTGCCGAGATGCGCGGCGACTACCTTGCCGCGCGCGAGATGTGGGAACTGCCGCCCGAGTTGGCCGATCACGAACTGATACGACAGGCCGTGAAAGCCGTAGCGCTTCACACCCTTGTCGAATAGCGCGCGCGGAATCGCGAAGCGGCGCACCAGATCCGTCTGGGTGCGGTGAAACGCGGTGTCGAACGAGGCCGACTGCACAAGATGCGGCCGCAGATGGCGAATCGCGCGGATCAGCCGGACGCTCTGCGGTTGATGCAGGGGCGCGAGCGGCACCAGTTCTTCGATCGCGGCGAGCGTATCGTCGTCGATCGCCACCGGTCCGGCGAAACGATCGCCGCCGTGCACGACGCGATGACCCACCGAAACGAGATCGTCGAGCGGGAAATGCGCGGCAAACCAGCCGAGCGTTTCATCGAGCACTTCGTGCAGGTCTTCGGTGACCGGCGCATGCAGCGGGACGTCGATCTTCTTGTCGCCGTTGCTGAGATGAAGCCGCAGCGGCTGGCGCCGAAAGTCGATCATCCCTTGGCCGATTCTCACGGCGGTGCCGGCGACGACGCTGAAGAGCCCGATCTTGACCGTCGACGAGCCCGGATTGAAAGTCAGTAGCAGGGGTGTGCTCATGAGCGCAGCGCTCCCGTTTCGCTATGTTCCGCGACCCGTTTGGCGAGGGCTGCGGAAGCGAGGCGCACGCGCAGGCTGTCGGCACGGCTCGTCAGGATGATCGGGATGCGCGCGCCGAGCACGAGGCCCGCGGCGTCCGCACCGGCGAAGTACATCAACTGCTTGGCGAGCATGTTGCCGGCTTCCAGATCGGGCACCAGCAGGATGTCCGCCTGACCCGCGACCGGCGAAGCGATACCTTTGACTTGCGCTGCAGCGAGGCTGATCGCATTGTCGAAGGCGAGCGGCCCGTCCACCAGCGCGCCGGTGATCTGTCCGCGTGTAGCCATCACGGTGAGCGCGGCGGCGTCGAGCGTGGTCGGCATCTTCGGGTTGACGGTTTCCTCTGCGGCCAGCACGGCGACCCTTGGCCGCTCGACACCGAGGATATGCAGCAGGTCGATTGCGTTCTGGCAGATGTCGCGCTTTTGCTCCAGCGTTGGCGCAATGTTGACGGCGGCGTCCGTGACGATCAGCGGCTTCGCATAGGCTGGTACGTCCATCACATAGGCATGGCTGATCCTTCGCGCGGTGCGCAGATTCGACGATGCAGCGACGACGGCGGAGAGCAGTTCGTCGCTATGCAGACTGCCTTTCATCAAGGCACCGACCTTGCCGGCCGCGCCCAGCTCGACCGCGCGTGCGGCAGCGGCATGACTGTGCTCGACCGCTTCGATCGCGATGCCTGCGAGGCTCACGAGCGCTTCCTCGGCGGCCGCGCGAATCTTGGCTTCGGGACCGATCAGCACGGGATCGAGCAAACCTTCGTCGCGCGCTTCGATGGCCGCCTTGATCGCATCCACCGAACACGGGTGCACGATGGCGGTGCGCAGCGGCGCACGTGAGCGAGCCTCGCGGATGATCGCGTCGTAGCGGTCATGATGCCGCACCGACACGTCCGGGCGGTCGATCTGCGGCCAGGCGATCGACGCATTCGGCGCGACCACGGTGGCGATGCCGAGCAGCACCGCCTGACCTTTCTGGTTGGTGCAAACCGTATCGAGCAGCACGATGCGCTTTTCCGCGCGCTTTTCCTTCACGGTGACGGTCGCGGTAATCACATCGCCCGGCACGACCGGGTGGCGGAACTGCAGGTCCTGATCGAGGTAGATCGTGCCGGGGCCCGGCAGTCTCGTGCCGAGCAGGGCCGAAATCAGACCGGCGGTCCACATGCCTTGCACGACGACGTGGCCGAACAGATCGCCGGCGGCGAACCTGGCGTCGGTATGAGCCGGATTGACGTCGCCGGACATGGCGGCGAACAGGTCGATGTCGTTCTGCCCAGCGGTTCTGACAAGCGAGGCGGACTCGCCGACCTCGAGCTGATCGAAAGTTCGATTGCGCAACAGATTGTCGTTCATCAGTGTCCCTTCAGTGCTGGAAAACGTAGCTGCCGGGCGCATCGGCGAGCGGCTCGTGCTGCGAGTCAGCCGTAGCTGTGGCCTTGGGCGGTGCGATGCGCTTCGCGCTGGAATGATCCTTGAGCCAGTCGCTCCACACGGGCCACCATGAGCCTTCTTGCTGTGAGGCAGAAGCGAACCACTCGTCGGGACTCACGCGCAGATCGTTCGCAGCGGTACGCTCGATACGGTAATGCCGGTGTGCGTGCCCCGGCTCGCTGACGATGCCGGCGTTATGACCGCCGCTTGTCAGGACGAAGGTGACCTCCGTGTCGGACAGGTTGTGAATCTTGTAGACCGAGTGCCACGGCGCAATATGATCGCGCTCCGTACCCACCACGAAAAGCGGCGCGCGAATGTTGCGGATCGAGACCGGACGCCCGCCGACCTGATAGCGGCCGCAGGCCAGATCGTTATCGAGGAAGAGCTGCCGCAGATACTCCGAATGCATGCGGTAGGGCATGCGGGTGGCGTCGGCGTTCCAGGCCATCAGGTCGATCGCCGGTGCGCGTTCGCCCAGCAAATAATCGTGGACGACGCGCGACCAGATAAGGTCGTTGGACTGCAGCAACTGGAACGCGCCAGCCATCTGATTGGCAGCCAGATAGCCCTGCGACCACATCATGCTTTCGAGGAAATAGACCTCGCTGTCGTCGATGAAGAGCTGCAGTTCGCCGGGTTCGGTGAAGTCGGTCTGCGCCGCAAACAGCGTGACCGATGCCAGCCGCTCGTCGCCCGAACCCGCCATCGCCGCGGCGGCAATCGACAGCAAGGTGCCGCCGAGGCAATAGCCGGTCGCATGAATCTTGTGCTCGGGCACGATGCTCGAGATGACGTCGAGCGCGGCCATCACGCCCAGTTGCCGGTAGTCCTCAAGGCTCAGATCGCGGTCGTCGGCGTCCACGTTGCGCCACGAGATGCAGAACACGGTGTGTCCCTGTTCGACCAGATAGCGGATCAATGAGTTCTGCGGCGAGAGATCCAGGATGTAGTACTTCATGATCCACGCCGGCACGATCAGCACGGGCTCGGCGAGCACTTCGCTGGTGGCGGGGCTGTACTGGATCAGTTCGATCAGATGGTTGCGAAACACCACCTTGCCGGGGGTGACGGCGAGATTGACCCCCACCTTGTATTGATCGAGACCGGCCGGCGGCTGACCGCCCGCTTGCAGGCTGGTGTCGATAAGCGCGTTGCGCATGCCTTCGAGAAGGCTCATGCCGAAGGTCGAAGCGGCGCGCTGCGAGACCTCGGGGTTGCTAAGCGGGAAATTGGTTGGCGCGAACATATCGAGCAACTGACGCGCACCGAACGACACCACGTTCTCGTGATGGCGCGTTGTACCGGGCACGTCACGCGTGGCGGCATTCCACCACTGCTCGGTGAGCAGGAAGCTTTGTTGCCAGAAGCGATACGGTTCGGTTTGCCATAGATCGCCAACGAACCGGCTATCGCTGGTTGACGGATCGGCGAGCGGTGGTGCGTACTGGCCGAGTGCGGTGCGGACCACGTATTCGCCTATGCGTCGTGCGTTCTGCATGCCGAGCGAGGCGAGTTCGAGTTGCTTGCCGGGTGCGGCGGCGAGATGAATCAGCCAGTCGGACAGCGCCGCGCGCAGCGCGGCGGGCGACAAGCCCCCGGTCAGGCGCGCGATCATGGCTTCTTTCGCGTGATCCAGCGCGCGAAAGGGGGTGGATGCAGCGGATACGTCAGGCGTGTTCTGAAGCGTGCGAGCGTCGACCGTGACCAGCTTGGAGCGGGTATCCATTTTGCGTTCCTCAGTGTTTTCTGCGGTTACTACGCAGTGAGGACTCTAGTCTCCAGACGGCCGGCGCCCTTGATCTGGGTCAACGGAGTGAGGTAGCTCGATTCAGGTGAGGCGGCTTTATGCGCGCTGCTGGTGTTTGGGTAACAGCGCGCCGATCATGAATCCTCGCGGCGTGCGCTTCATGACGATATGGCCCCGGTGCTTGGCCGCGGTGAAATTCACAAATGCGAGCCCCAGCCCGAAGCCGCTCTCGTCATCGACCACGCCCGACGGCAGCCGGACGAAGCGTTCCGCAACCCGGTCGGACTCTTTGGCCGGAATGCCCGGACCTTCGTCTTCCACGCCGATCAGGATGCCCTCCGGCGTATCCGCGAGACTGCAGCGCACGGTCGCGGCCTCGGGGCCGTATTTCAGGGCATTGTCGAGCAGGTTGGTGACGAGACGGCTCAGCAGCAGCCTGTCGGCGAAATAGGTGAGCGTCGTGTCCGGCGCTTCAATGCGGATCTGACAGCCCTTGGCGACCGCCTTCTCCCAGAGCTGGTCGACCGCATCGACCACCATCTCGTTGAGGTCGACCATTTCGAACTGGCGCCATTCCGATTGGGCGCGTGCCAGATGCAGAAAACCGTCCGCCAACTCCAGTGTGTGGGTGGCATGCGTGGCGATACGTTCGAGAAGAGGCGGCAGCGTCCCGTGTTCCGTGCGATACAACGCCAGCAGCGCCAGGATGGAGGTCTGCGGCGAACGCATGTCATGAGAGAGGAAGTCCATGGCATCGTCGCGCTGGCGCAAACTAATGTAGGAGGCCGAATGGTAGCGGATGCGGGCAATCAGTTCGATGGCATCCGGCAGCTTGACCAGATAGTCGTTGGCTCCGGCAACGAAGGCGTCGCTCTTGACGGTAGGCTGCTCGCGCGACGAAAGCACCACGACCGGCACATTGGCAACGGCAGGCGTTGCGCGATAGCTGCGCACCAGATCCAGTCCATCGGTCCCAGGCATGATCAGGTCCTGCAGAATCACGGTCGGCTTCACCCGGCACGCCATGGAGAGCGCCTCACGCCAGTCCGTGCAGACATGCAGATGAATTCCGCTTTCGCTTTCCAGGGCGCGTCTGATCACTTCCCCGACAATCGGTTGATCATCGACCAGCAGTACGGTCGCCGCTGGGGCCATGGAAGTCGGAACTGTAGTCATGGTGACGATAGACAATCTGGTGTTGAGGCGAGATGCCCGGTCATATCGGCACGTTCAACGCATCCGTGCGCCGCGAATTCGGGGTATTGCCCAGGCGCGGCAGGAGCGGATCTGGCGTGGGAACCGACTTGTCGCGTCAATCTCCGCTAGCCCGAGGTGTGCGCGTGCCGTGACATGGAGAAGGTGCAGAACGTCCACTGACGCGTCAAAAATCGCGTAACTGAAAAGGTCGATGCCGAGATCGCGCGATTGACAATTCGCGGCGGGCAAACAATTTTAAGATAGTCCGCTCCCGCTGGGAGATTGACCAATGTTAAGGATGGTTAATTGTTATTGCGTGAAATGTTAAATAATGTCGTCTATTGCGATCCGGCTGAGTAGCGGCAGTGCGCTTGCCTCTTCGTGTGCGGGCGGTTTGCATCAGGCGTCGGCGCTTATATTTTACTTTTGTGTCGCGCCTGACGCCTTAATCAGGTGTTCTATGTACTGCTTTTTGATAGAGATAATTTTTATCTCTTGTTGCCGAACTTCGAGTGAGAAATCGGCAAGCAAATAGCCGACGTCTTTTAATCCTACGAATTTCCTTCTCCGGCATCGCGGCACGAGAACCAGCGACGCGCCGCCCTGGGTTCGGCCACCACCTCGCTCACTGCGCGCCACCAGCGCTGGCCGCGGTGCGGCGCGGCCAGATCCAGCCGCTCGCCCATGCGCGGCGTCGAGAGCAGGATGCCGCGCGCAGCCGCGAGTCCCATGACGCGCTCGAACGGTTCCTGCCAGCGGTGCATCGCGAGATCGAAGGTGCCGTTGTGAACCGGCACCAGCCAGCGGCCGCGCAAATCCACATGGGCCTGCACCGTCTGGTCGGGCTGCATATGCACATAGGGCCATTGTGCGTCGTAGGCGCCCGTTTCCAGCAGTGTCACGTCGAACGGGCCAAGCCGCTCGCCGATGCTCTTGAAGCCGTCGAAGTAACCCGTGTCGCCGCTGAAGAACACCCGCAGGTCGCCATCGACGATGACCCACGACGCCCACAACGTACTGTTGCCGTCGAACAGGCTGCGGCCGGAGAAATGCTGCCCCGGTGTGGCCGTGAACGAAAGACCGTCGATTTCGACGCCTTGCCACCAGTCGAACTGTTGCACCTTCGCGGCGTCGATGCCCCATTCGATCAGCCGGTCGCCGACGCCCAGCGGCGTCAGAAACACGCCCGTGGTCGCGGCGAGCGTGAGCACCGTTTCGCGATCCAGATGGTCGTAGTGGTCGTGCGAAAGAATCACGCCATGCAGCGGCGGCAAGTCGGCGAGCGCGATCGGCGGGGCGTGAAAGCGTTTCGGGCCGAGGTTGCGGAACGGCGATGCGCGTTCCGCGAAAACCGGGTCGGTCAGCCAGAACTGGCCGCGCAGCTTCAGCAGCATGGTGGAATGCCCAAGCCGGTACAGGCTGCGGTCGGGCGCCGCGTTGAGCTGTTCGCGCGTCAGCGCATCGACGGGCAGGGCGCTGGCCGGCACCGTGTCGTCCGGCTTGTTGAGCAGCATGTTCCACATGATGCCCAGGGTCTTGCCGATTCCTTCGGCGGGACGCGGCTTGACGTTGCGAAAGCGTTCGCCGTCGTGCTGCGCCGAGGCACGGAACGCCTCACGCCCGCGCCGCGCGGCGGTGAGGCCTAAAGTACGACGAATAGATGCGCTGAACGATGCCATGTGAGACGTCCCGATGCGAAAAGTAGACCGTTCAGTGTAGTTTATCCTGGAAAAAAGTAAACTGCCTGGTGTAAAATTTATTGATGGACGCCTGCCCCCAATCCCTTCGCCTGACCGATCGCAAACGCGCCGCCGTGATCGCCGCGGCCATTGAGGAATTCCTCGCCGCCGGCTTCGACGCCACCAGCATGGACCGCGTCGCTGCCCGCGCGGGTGTTTCCAAGCGCACGGTCTATAACCATTTCCCGAGCAAGGAAGCGTTGTTTGCCGCGATTCTGCGGCAGCTATGGGACTCGAGCGACACGGGCGAAGCGCCGGCTTACTCGGCCAGCAAGCCGTTGCGCGCGCAGTTGCTGCAGTTGCTGTCGAAGAAGCTGAGCCTGTTACACGACGAGGCGTTTCTCTCGCTCGCGCGCGTGGCTATCGCGGCCGGCATTCATTCGGCGGAACGCGCGCGCGACATGGTGGCGCGCATGGGCGAGCGCGAAGAGGATCTAACCGTGTGGATCCGCGCAGCCGCTGCCGACGGCCGTCTCAACACAACCGATCCGACCTTCGCTTCGCAGCAATTGCAGGGCCTCGTGAAAGCATTCGCGTTCTGGCCACAGGTGACGATGGGGCAGCCGCCCCTGACGAAAGAGCAGCAGAAACAGGTGGCGGAATCGGCTGCGGATATGTTCCTGGCGCGCTACGCGTCGTAGGTGAGCGGCGCGCTCTTGTAGCCGACGGTAATGGCCGCCTTCTAGAACGTTTGCCAGTTGGCATCGGCGCTGGCGGTGCTGGTAGCGCTGGCTTGGCGCTCGGCAGGACGTGGCTCCACTTTAGCTGCGGGCAACGCCTTCGGTTTCGCCGCAGGCGCACGCACCGGCAGACGGGCTCGCGGCGTCACGCTGCGCGGTTCGCTGCGTGTGACGGCCGGATTCGACGCCCCAGCCCGCGTCTCGTCGAGCCTGAAGATCGACACCGCCTGGCGCAAGCCTTGCGCCTGCTGCGCCATCGATTGCGCCGCGGCCGAGGCTTCTTCGACGAGGGCCGCATTCTGCTGGGTCATCTGGTCCATCTGGGTGACGGCCTGGTTGACCTGCTGGATGCCGGTATTCTGTTCCTGCGATGCCGCCGAAATTTCGCTCACGATATCGGTCACGCGCTTCACCGAATCGACGATCTCATTGATCGTGTTGCCGGCTTCCGCAACCAGTCGTGAACCGGCTTCGACCCGGCTCGCCGAATCGCCGATCAGCTCCTTGATTTCCTTGGCCGCAGTTGCGCTGCGTTGCGCGAGCGTGCGCACCTCGCCGGCCACCACGGCAAAACCGCGGCCCTGTTCGCCGGCGCGCGCGGCTTCGACCGCCGCGTTGAGTGCGAGGATGTTGGTCTGAAACGCAATGCCCTCGATCACGCTGATGATCTCGGCCATTTTGGAGGAACTGTCGGTAATGCCGTGCATGGTTTCGACCACCCGTCCCACCACATCGCCGCCGCGCTGCGCGATGTGCGAGGCGCTGCCGGCCAGCGTGGCGGCCTGCTGGGCGTTATCGGTGTTGTGCCGCACGGTGGCGGTCAACTGTTCCATGCTTGCAGCGGTTTCCTGGAGTGAAGCCGCCTGTTCCTCGGTGCGGCTCGACAGATCGGTATTGCCTGCCGCGATTTGCCGGGTTGCGGTGCCGACCGACTCTGCCGTGCTCAGCACCTCGCGAAGCGCTGCGGCCACGCGTGCAATCAGGCTGTTGAACGCCTCCGCGGTGCGGCCGATTTCGTCACGCTGAAGTACCGGAGCACGCAAGGTGAAGTCGTGCGACTGGCTGATCTGCTCGATCGCGCCTTGCAGCGACGACACGCTGCGATTGAGCGCGCGGGCGAGGAAGAACACCATCACGCAGACTACCGCCATGCCGAGCAGCATGCACGCAACAACCGTCATGAAGAGTTGCGTGACGACTGCGTGGGCCCGGTCGTTGGCGTCGGCCGCGAGCTGGTTCAGATCGCCCGCCATCCGCTCGAGATTTGCCTGAAAGGGTTGAAAATCGGTGTGGTACAGCGTGGTGGTCTGATCGTTCGCGCTTTTCGCGTCATGCGTGGCGAGCTCGAACAACTGATGCGACTTCTGGTCGTATGCTTTCCATCCTTCGCTCACGGTACGGAATTTTTCGGCGCGCTCAGGCGTATCGAACATCGGGCGCAAGGTCTGCGACCAGGTGTCGATGTTGTGTTCCGCGTCGGAGAAAATCTTCGTCGTGTCGGACGAGGTCGGGTCGAGCTGAATGGTCGACAGCGCGCTTGCCTTGATTTCGGTGATGCCCTGCACCTGCTTTTCCAGCAGGTGCGAGCGGTCCTCCGCTTTCATGGCGATGTTCAACCCGAGTGTCGTGACGAGCAGGCCGGCTCCCATCGAAACAATCGTGATCAACGAAAAAACCTGCAGCTTGCGGCGAATTTCCATGATCGCTCCTGTAATCATCAGATGAATGCGTGGCGAGGCGTGATGTCGGCCGGCGCGATGCTATACGGATTGTCGGAATATCACGGTGTAACTTGAGTCAGTGGAAACCTATGTGGCGTTTCCACGTGTGAACTGTTATCCGGGCGCTGCTGCGCGATCTCGTTCGCATCTTTCAGAACCGATAGGTCACGCCGATCTGGGCGACGGGATAGAGCTTGTAGCGAGAGGCTTTGTTGTCCAGGTTCTGTTCTTCCTGGTCGATGTTGGTCTGCGTCGTGAAGAGCGTGTAGATCTGCGGCACGCTGTACGACACACGGGGCCGGCCATAGGCAACGCCGAGATCCAGCGTCAGACCAAAGCCCTTGCTGACGGGCTTGTGTCCATAGCCGACGCCGAGATACGGCATGACGTGCGGCAGCGTTGCCGTGGCGGACGGCGCAGCGCCGACAGCAGGCACGTAGTCGTTACCGATCTTATAGTTGCCGTCCGCGTTGGGGGCGGCGTTTGCTTGCAACTTGTCGCCGTTGATCAGCGCACCGGTCGTCACGCGAAAGCCGCTCGACGGGAACGGAAAGAGGTCCAGGTATAGGCCGCCTTGCAACAACGTGAGACGACCATCGTATTGATTGCCGTCGACGTTCACCGAGTGCGAGAAACCGAGGCCTTCGAGTTCGGCATGCACGCCAGCCCACGAGTTGAGCGGCATTGCGGCGCCGACGCCCGCGCCGAGCGTGCCACCCTGTACATACACTTCTTGCGACTGTGCGGCGCCTGCCGCGAGCATCGCGATTGCTGCGACGAGAGCCGCCTGTTTAACCTTTTTCACCGCACCTTCTCCGTAAAGGGATTTGTTCGTGGAGCAGACTTTACGGTTTGAGCGAGTGGTTCAAATGCGTGAACAACGGGGCAATCACACAGCAGTTCGAAATCGTGAGCCGTGAGTTCGCAGAAGCGGAATTTTCTGCGGGTAAGTCTTGCCGGATCGTTGGATGATTCGGTTTACTGAACAGATTAGAGCCGTGTTTAAGGGCTTATTCGTTAGATTGCCTGCCGTGCCTCGCTTCGATAATCACTTCACTCATCGACCTGTTCGGGTTGCACACGGAGCGCGAGGCAGGTCGATTCATCTGATCAAAGGGTGCACGATGCAGCGGCCTTCGGTATCTTGTCCGGGTAGCGGTTCGATCGTGGTGGCGACGCAAAATGCTGGCTCTTCCGGTTTGCAAAGCGGCGAAACGGAGACGGTGAACTTCAGTCAATGTGTCGGGCAAGTGAGCGCGCCTGGTGTGTCGAGCAGCGCGGCCGTCAGCGGTTCCGTGACGGTGCAGGTGCAAAACGCGCAAGGGGTGGTGGGTAACGATGCGGCGAACTGGTCGTATACGGCAGTCGAAACCGCCAACAACCTCACGCTGGCTTCGTCGAATGGCACGACGGTGGTAAACGGCACGGCCACATTCTCGATGAGCTACGACGCCGCGACCGGCGTCACTACGACCACCGCGAGCGCGCCAACCGTGACGCTCAATATCACCCAGGCTGTGACATCAGGAAACGTCAACGGCACGATCACGATTACTTCGCTTAACTACTCACGCGTGCATGATTCGGACCCTTCCGGCGATACGGTGTTGACGAGCGGCGCGATCAGTGTGCAGGCGAGCGACGCGGTGATGGCATTCGGCGTCGCTACCCCGACGCCGGTCACGATCAGCAACGGTGTCGTGCAAGGCGGCGTGATTCAACTGTCGGGGGACAACGCCGTGGAGAGCATCACGCCGGGCAGCAATTCGACGGTCAATATTTCCGTCACTGCGAACGGGCAGACGGGCACCTATTCGGAAAACGTGGATAGCTTGCGCGAGTTGACGGGTAGTTGATTCGAAAGGGGGCAAAGGCGGAGGGGCATGCACCTATCCGCCAGTTTCGCTGCGTCGATCAGCCGTGCGCCGACACCAGCAATATCATCGGCCGCTCGCGTTCTTCAGCGAGTTCCGGGCGGGCTGCCACCTGCTCGTCGGTGGGCCCCCGGCCATGCAGAGCGAAGATCGATTGCACCAAGGGCTTGTGCTGCGTAAAGAGAGTCTCTATAATTCGCGCCTCTAAAGGCTCGTAGCTCAGTTGGTTAGAGCACCACCTTGACATGGTGGGGGTCGTTGGTTCGAATCCAATCGAGCCTACCAACGCACATTCGGCGCAGATAGATGCTGTTCCATTGAGGCTTCAATGGCTTCAGTCTCTGTCTGCTGTCGTGTCTCGCTTCACTCTCCGTTTCGTTCTTCCTGTTAGTTCTTGCTCCTGGCGTTTCCGCTAAGTGCTCGGCTTGACCTCTCCGCTTGGCTCCTCGCTTCATTCGCAAGCCTGTTCCCGTCTGCCTGCTTTCTCACGTCTTGCATCGCCATGCGGCGCTCGCGGCCAAGGCGCGGTAAAGTCAGGGTCCCGCTGATGTTTGCCACTGTCTCATCACAGTCTCGCAACCCCAGCCGCAAGGGACTCCTGGCGAAGAGCCCGCGGCTTTTAAGGAAGCTGGCGCACATGAAAAAGCTCATCAACGATGTTTCCGCGGTCGTCCCGGAGATGCTGGACGGACTCGCCGCACTCAATCCCGGTCTTTCGTTACTGCAGGGCGGCACGATCATCGTGCGCGCCGACGGCGAAGCCGCTGCCCGGCGCGGTGAAGTCGCGCTGATCTCCGGCGGCGGCGCCGGCCACGAGCCGGCCCACGCCGGCTATGTGGGGCACGGCATGCTGAGCGCGGCAGTGGCCGGGGAAGTGTTTACGTCGCCGTCGACGGACGCGGTGCTCGACGCGATCCGCGCAGTAGCCGGTCCCGCAGGCGTGCTGCTGATCGTCAAGAACTACACCGGCGATCGTTTCAACTTCGGCCTCGCTGCCGAGATCGCCCGCGCCGAAGGCATTGCGGTGGAGATGGTGATCGTTGCCGACGACGTCGCGCTCTCCGCGAGCGGCGACCACGCGGGGCGCCGCGGTCTCGCGGGCACCGTGCTGGTCCACAAGATTGCCGGCGCGGCAGCCGCCGAAGGTCGTCCGCTCAGCGAGGTGGCGCAGGCCGCCAGAGAGGCGGCCGCGATGCTCGGCACCATGGGCGTCGCGCTGACACCGTGTACGGTACCGGCGGCAGGCAAGGCGGGCTTCGAGCTGGGCGACGGCGAAATCGAGTGGGGCCTGGGCATTCATGGCGAGCCCGGCGTCGAGCGTGGCGCGCTCGAACCTGCGAATGCCATCGTTGCACGCCTGCTGGCGAAGATCGTCGACGATCTCGCGCTGCGAGCGGATGAGCGGGTGGCGCTGCTGGTGAACAACCTGGGCGGCACGCCGCCGAGCGAACTGAACATCGTCGCCGCCTCGGCGCTGCGCTATCTTGCCGGGCGTCGCATTGCGGTGGAGCGCGCATGGGCCGGCACGTTCCTGAGCGCGCTTGAAATGGCAGGCGTATCGCTCACGCTGTTGCGCCTTGACGATCAGCGGCTCGCGTGGCTCGATGCGGCCGCTCATACGTCCGCATGGCCGGCATTGAGCGGCCGCGTGACGCCGGCTCAAATCAAGGAAGCGCCGGTTGCGCCCGGCGAGACCCATGCTGCGCGGCTCGGCCGCCAAGCGCCGTTGCGCCGCGTAATCGAAGCGGTCTGCGCCCGTCTGATTGATGCAGAATCCCTCTTGACCGAGATGGATCAGCGCGTGGGCGACGGCGACCTGGGTATCAGCCTCGCACGCGGTGCACGAGGCATCCTGCAAGAGCTGGACAGCTATCCCGGCGAAGCGGCGCCGGGAGCCGTATTACGGGCGATGTCCGCGACGGTGCGGCGCGTGGTCGGCGGCACCTCGGGGCCGCTCTACGCGGTCATGTTGCTGCGGGCCGGCAGCGTTCTTGATCAAGCAGGCGGCGCAAGCGCGCAGCGCTGGGCCGATGCGTTCAGCGCCGGTGTCACCGCGCTGATGGAGCTCGGCGGCGCTCATGCTGGCGATCGCACCATGGTCGATGCGTTGCTGCCGGCCGCCGACGCCCTGCAAGCCGCGCTCGCGCAAGCGGCTAACCCAGATGAGGCGTTGCTGGCCGCGGTGGATGCCGCGACAACCGGCGCCTCGCAGACCGCTGCGATGAAGCCGCGCTTGGGGCGCTCCAGCTACGTGGGTGGTCGCGCGCTTGGCTTCGCAGATCCCGGCGCGCATGCAGTGGGACTTTGGCTTGCCGCAGTCCGTGCAGCTTTGCGTGACTGACCGGGAGTGACTGCGCGGGAATTAAAAGCGGCTCAAGCGCGAATCATCTCGGGGATTTCCGCCACGAGGGCGTCGATCGCGCAACGCGTCTTGAGCGGCAGATAGCGCGTCTGCGGCCAGACCGCGTGGATGTCCTGGGCCCGTACGCCGCAGCGTTCCCTGACGTAAGCCAGTCGACCGGTTTGGGCATGGCGCGCCAGCAGCCAGCAAGGCAACTGCACGAGTCCAAAACCGGCAATGCCGGCATCGGCGATGGCCTGAATATCGTCGAGGCTCAGTTGCGGCGTGATGCGCAGCTCCTGTGCCTGGCCCTCGCTATTCAGTGCACGCCAGGGCGCCAGCACGCCACCGCGCGAGTAGGCGATCCCCGCATGCCCGTGGAGGTCGTCGAGGTCCACGGGCACGCCGTATTTCGCCAGATACGACGGCGCGGCGCCGATGCTCATATGCTGCACGCCGAGGTGGCGCGCGGCGAGACTTGTGCTGTCGTGCAACTCGCCGATGCGCACCGCGAGGTCGAAACCTTCCTCGATCAGATCCACCTCTCGATCGCTAAACGAAATGTCGATCTGCAACTGCTTGTGTTGCCGAGCCAGTTCGAACAGCACCGGCGCGACGCAATGATGACCGAAGGCAATCGGCACGCTGACTCGCAGACGGCCGCGCGGTTCGGTGCGTTCGCTCTCCAGGTCGGCTTCCGCCGCCTCGAGTTCGGCGAGAGCCCGCACACAGCGGTCGTAATACGCCTGACCAGCCTCGGTCAGCGTCTGGCTGCGCGTGGTGCGATGCAGGAGGCGCGCGCCGAGACGCGCTTCGAGCCGCGTAATCACTTTCCCCACTGCCGAGCGCGTGAGATGCATGCGCTCGGCCGCAAGTGTGAAACTACCCGCTTCGACGACCTGGACGAAGGTCGTCACGCCATCGAGTCTGTCGGTCATATTGGGTCCATGCAGGAATAATTCACGGGAAAAAACCTCATCAATCGGGACGTGTGTTCCCGATATATTAGTCCTTGAAGTCGCGCAAATCGAGTGGCGTGGCGCTTTCCGTCAAGCCCGCCATGAACGTGCGATCGGACTCTATCCACTTCAGGCGATATCCATGACGCTTTCCCGTTCTCCAAAAAACGCGCTCGCCCTCGCGGCGGTGTGCCTGACCTCACTGATGTTCGGCCTTGAGATATCGAGTGTGCCGACCATTCTGCCAACCCTGCAAACCGTGCTGCACGGCGATTTCAAGTCGATGCAATGGATCATGAACGCGTACACGATTGCATGTACCACCGTTCTGATGGCGACCGGCGCGCTGGCCGATCGCTTCGGCCGGCGCCGCATGTACCTTGCGACCATCGTGCTGTTCGCGCTCACTTCGCTCTTGTGCGGACTGGCGCAAAGCGTGTCCGTACTGATCGTGAGCCGCTTTCTTCAGGGCATCGGCGGCGGCGCGATGCTGATCTGCCAGGTGGCGGTGCTGTCGCATCAGTTCCAGGAGGGCCGTGAACGCAGTCGCGCGTTTGCCGCCTGGGGGATCATCTTCGGCATTGGCCTTGGCTTCGGTCCGATCATCGGCGGCTTGATCGTCGCCGTGTCGAACTGGCAATGGGTCTTCCTGATCCACGTGTTCGTTTCGATCGTCGCGCTGGCTTTGGTGTTCGCCGGTGTCCAGGAGTCGCGCGATCCGCATGCGCAACATCTGGATGTACCCGGCGTTGTCACGCTTTCGGTGGCGTGCTTCGGCCTCGTTTACTACATCACGCAAGGACCGGATCTCGGCTTCGGCAGCGTCCCTGCCATGAGCATCATCGCGGTGGCGGCGCTGAGTTTCATTGCGTTTCTGATTGTCGAAAAGCGCAGTCCCCGGCCGATGTTCGACTTTTCGGTGTTGCGCATCCGCAGCTTTTCGGGCGCGCTGTTCGGCTCGATGGGGATGAACTTCAGCTTCTGGCCGTTCATGATTTACCTGCCGATCTATTTTCATGGCGCGCTCGGCTATGCGAGCGTTAGCGCCGGTCTGTCGTTGCTTGCTTATACGTTGCCTACGCTTGTGGTCCCACCGTTGGCCGAGCGGCTCGTGCTGCGCTTCGAAGCGCGCCGGGTGATTCCGCTGGGCATGTTCACGATCGGCCTCGGCTTCATCCTGATGAAGTTCGGCAGCAGCGCGGAGCATGCCGATTGGCTCACGATGTTGCCGGGTTGCCTGCTGTGCGGGATCGGACTCGGCCTGACCAACACCCCGGTGACCAATACGGCCACCGGGGCGGTCTCGCCGGACCGGGTGGGCATGGCCTCGGGCATCGATATGAGTGCGAGGCTGATCAGTCTCGCCATCAACATCGCCGTAATGGGGTTCATCCTGCTCGAGGGCGTGCTGTCTTACCTGAAGCGTTCGGCGCCGGAAGGTGCGGATGGCGGGTACTTGCGCCTGCTCGCCGAGAAGGTGGCGGCCGGCGATATGAGCTTGCTAAGCCAAAGCACTCCGGCGCTGACAGTGCTGGATCCGCACGGTGCAATCGCTCACGCGGCGCTGGTGCATGGTTTCGGGCTGGTGATGCTGTATGGCGCCTTGGGTGCGTGGGTTCTGTCCATGCTTAGTGCATTGACTTTCGGCCCTGGCGCTCAGCCACGCGCTGCAGCGAACTACGTCGGCTAGGTCTTCGCCAATCCGTCAGGTTTCCTGGCGGAATGCGGCATCGCGGTGCGATCAAGCCGTCGCAAGTCGACTGGCCTGGCGCGCCGCGCTTTTGTCTGGTTTGCCTAGCGTGAGCATACGGTCATGGCCTGGACGAAGGCATCCTGTTGCGCGGGGTTCTGAAAGAACGCTTCGAGACTGACGTGCTCGTCGTTTGCGAATTGCTGAAGACAGAGCGTAGTGTTCGCGCGAGCGCTCGGCGCCGCAAAGTGGAGCGCCGCCGCAAACAAGCCGACCAGCAGCAGCGTGATCGCGATGCCGACGCTCCAATACCGTTTCTCTTCTGCCTTGCGGGCGCGCAGCTGCGCAGCCTCGCAGGCGTTCATACCCGGTGCCGAAAGCTCTTCCATATGGATTCCCAATTTGATTAGCAAGACAACCATCTGCACTGCGTGATGACAAAACAACCCAAGGCGGTTTAATCAAGCGCCTTTCTTACGTTGTGCATGTTGGAGACAGTGGATTCGAATAGTTCGGGGCCGACTTTTCTGCGCAAAGTCTTGGCGATGTCGGCGCTGGCCTCATTGATGGGCCGGTCAAGCGCTTTGCCCGTGCGGGTGGGATAGACGCTCCATTCCCTGCCGTCCGCCTCTCCCTGGCGGCGCTCGACCAGTTCCTTCTCGCAAAGCGTGTCGATAAGCCGGGTAGCGGTGGGGCGGGCAATGCCCAATACATCAGCGACCTGACTGCTCAGGCATCCGGGCGAGGCCAGCACGACGCGCAGCACAAAACCTTGCGCCGGCGTCAAGCCAAAGCGGGCATAGACAGCCGCCCATTCCCGCTCGACCTGGCGGGCCAGTGCGACCGAGTTGAAGTAGAGGCAGTGATCGAACATGACGGTATTAAAGCGCATGATGGTTAGCATGGCAACTATTTTTGCGCCTCATCGAGGGCTTGCGGCAACGCGGCAGCGATGCGCTTGTGGTGCACGACGCGAACCCTCAACGCGCAACGGCGTTAAGATTGGCTGCGTGCGGGTGATCCGGTTGTCGTGGGGCCGGCTCGTTGCGCGTCAGACATAAACCTGATCGACGACACATGCCAACACCTTCCATCATCGTGACTGATGCACCGGGCCCGGACGAGATCGAGCTCATCGGCGACGGTCTTACCGAGTTCAATCTGCAGCAAAC
The DNA here is from genome assembly GCF_900100735.1 of Paraburkholderia phenazinium. Lineage (GTDB taxonomy): Bacteria > Pseudomonadota > Gammaproteobacteria > Burkholderiales > Burkholderiaceae > Paraburkholderia > Paraburkholderia phenazinia. The sequence goes on from NZ_FNCJ01000002.1 coordinate 151,985, forward strand.
CGGCTGCGACGACAATCGCCCCCTTGCAGTGCTGGTCAAAGACCCGGACACGCATCGGGTAATCGGCGGTCTCACTGGCCGCACGTCGCTGGGGCTGATGTTTGTGGACCTGTTCTATCTGCCGCCGCAATTGCGCGGCTCGGGAATCGGCAGCGAGATCTTGCACGCCGCCGAGGCCGAAGGCCGCAAGCGCGGGTGTCGCGCAGCCGTGCTCTATACGATCAGTTTTCAGGCGCCCGATTTCTACAGGAAGCACGGCTGGCAGTCCTTCGGCGAGGTCGCATGCGATCCGCCCGGGACGAGCCGCGTCTTCATGACGAAAGCGCTTGCCTGAAGCCTTAGGTCGCGGTGGCCTTGGCCGCCTTGGGTGGGCGTCCCCCCGTCACCGGCCGCGTTCGGCTCCGCCGTTCACCTGAATCACTTTTCAAATTTCTTCGGCGCAGGATAATCGAATAAAAATCATGGGGAGACACCAATTGCCGTTTGAAAAATTAAGCGTGAGCCTAAGCAATTCGCATACGCCAATGGTTGTATTCGTTGCGGGTAAGAGCATCGCCAAACCTGCGGGCGTGGCAGTCGGCCTGGCGGATGCGTCCGCGGGCAGGCCCTTGGGTGTCGACACCCCTTTGCGGATTGCAAGCAACACCAAGACCTTCGTGGCGGCAACGGTCTTGCGCTTATGGGAGCAAGGCCGCCTCGATCTCGATGCGCCCATTGGGTCTCTGCTCTCGCCAGGACTGGAGCGCGTGTTGAGCACGCATGGTTACGCTACGGCCGCGATGACCATACGCCACCTGCTCAGTCACAGCTCGGGGCTTTACGATCACGGCGACGATCCGAGATTCATGGAGTCCGTGCTGGCGGATCCTGCGCACGCATGGACACGCGAGGAGCTGGTGCGTTTATCGGTCGCCTATGCGCCGTCACCGGGCAAGCCAGGGGCGGCGTTTCGTTATTCCGACACGGGGTACGTCCTGCTGGGCGATATCCTCGAGCGTGTGACCGCTCAACCCTTGGCTGCCGTCGTGCGGGAAGCCTTGCGTTTCGATAGCCGGGGCATGACCTCAACCTGGTGGGAAATCGTCGAGCCGCAACCGTCTGGCGCCGAGCCGCGTGCCCGCCAGTTTCTGGGCGAGGTCGATGTGACCGACATCAACGCCACGATGGATCTGTACGGAGGCGGTGGACTGGTCAGCTCTGCGCGAGACCTGGCGACGTTCACGGCAGACCTGTTTGAGGGACGCGTGTTCGAGCGCCCCGAGACCCTGGCTGAAATGCTGCGCAAGGGCAGCCATCAGGAGGCGGAGGAATATAGGCTGGGTATCTCGGTGACGTCCGTCGCCGGGCGCGAATGCTATTCGCATCTCGGCTTTTGGGGCACAGCCGCTTACTATTCGCCCAACACCGGTATCGCGCTAGCCGGTTTCACGACCGCTCGCCAGGGCCGGCCGCAGCTTCTGGAAATCATGGAGCGTGCGATCGCGCAGTAAGCGTGACGTCCTGCAACGATCGCTTCGCCTGAAAATAACCCGTTTAACCCGGCAAAGACACGACTCGAATATGGAAACTTACCTGGTTCGACCCGATGCAAAACGGGCCGCGCGTTACCGGATCATGTTCGGCAACACGCACTCGTTTCTGCCCATGCGCAACGGTATGGTGCCGAACACCTTGCACGTGCTGCTGCATCTGTCGACGGCGGTCACCCTGGTCGTGTTGTTCGTTTTCCTGCCGGATCGTTGAGCGTTTCGCCTCATCCCGAGCGTTTGGCGTTGCCGTTGTAATAGCCCAGGTCGCTGCTTGTGAGCAGTTGCTGCATGTAGGGGCCGTGTCGTTTTAGGGAGGCGCTCGCCAGGCATTCTTTCTTTCCGCGCAGCCGGTCGGCCAGAGTCAGATCGGGGTGAGTCTCGGCTGAGGGCGCGTCTTCCGCGCTCGGCCAGTGCTGGCAGAACAGGCTAAGCGGCTCGCAGGCGTGGCGAAAACGCGGGTGAACCGGCTCGCGTTCCGGCATGTCGACAATGGCTCGGCGTCCGAAACGTTCGACTACCGCGGTATACAGAACCTTCTCCAGGAAATCGTCGTCCTTCACGCGAATCGTGGACAGCATCTGCAGAAAGTCCGGTGTCGCCTTGGCGATGAAGAATTGCGTGGAGAGCGATTTGGTCTCGCGAATCCCGTAGCGCAGACCAAATGGTCTGAGCACGCCCGCAAGCCGGGCACGCAAACGCCGTCCCAATCGCGGGGAGCGCTTCCACGCCGGCACGCAATCGGTGCTCCACGACGAGGCGGCGATGACCGCGCCGGGAGTCCCGGCAAGCTGATCCAGATATCGCTTGATGACGTTCTGGTTGAAGATCCAGGTGTCCGCCTCGAGATGAATCACATAGTCCACTTTCAAATCGGTGACTGCGGCATTGATCGAGGCGAGCAACAGATCGGCCGCGCCTACGGTCAGCGGACGAGGTTCGCGCCTGACCAGCACGTCTTCGATATAAGCCGTGTAGCCGGCATCGGAGCAGGCGTGCACAACGGGCCATTGGCGGGCCCAGTTCAGCTTGATGATCTCCATGGAGATGCGCGCGCAATCAGTACGATTGAACGAGGTCAGGCATACGGCAACTTGCATGATTGGAAAGGGCGGTCGAATTCAGCGGCATAGTGCATGAAGACGGGCCGGATGCGCGGGCCAGACTTTTACGGAAAATTTCACGGGCCAGCCGAAGAAAACACCCGGTCCGGCAGGGAGCCGATTCAACGAACTGGCCTCAGCACTCGCCCGGCGGCCGGTATCCCCCGCTACTCGGCACTCGGTCACGGAACATCCCAGGAAATGCTTCGAAATCTAATCGCCCAGGCAGCGCGGTTGTCGACGGGGCGCCCATTTCAGCCGTTTTGACCAGAAATATGCTGCAAGACTTGGAAACCCGGGATTTACCGATTGTGTGGCAACATCCGCTCGAATCGACTTTGGCTGGATTGAGTGTATGGGCAATGATCAGGCGCAACAGGCGAATCGCACCGATTCGGTCGGGGCCGGCATGCCTGACGCTCAATCGGCTACGAGCACTGCCGCCTTCGTGATGTCGCCTGCGCTGGGCGACACTCTGAACCTCTTGATCGTCGCGCAAAATCTCGTGCGCGCGGGCTGGCGCGTCGATGTGTTCGGCGATCATGCCTACGCGCTTGCAGCCTGGTTTCCCCAATTCAGCATCGCACCTGCGTTGACGCCGGACGAGGCTCGCGAAGTGCTCGCACGCTACCCGTATGTGGTCCAGATGCACCGCGACCGGCCGCTCGCGCAGTTAGGCGGCTGGCATGCCGGCTTCATCGATCTGCATGAAGCCGAGTACGCGCAGAGTCCTCATTGCATGGCGAAGCGCTTCGCCGATTTTGCCGCCGCACGCTTCGGCCTGCACGATGCCGAGACATCGAACGGCATGCGTGCGCCCGCGGGCCTGAGCTTTCGCAAGCACGCTTCGCGCGTGGCGATCCATCCCGAGGCCAGCACCCCCGACAAACGCTGGCTGCCCCAGCGCTTTGTTGACCTGTCCCGCCGTTTGCAGGCTGCTGGCCTGCAGGTCGAATTCGTCCTCGAGGCGCGTGAGCGGTCGCGCTGGGGGCAGCTCGCGAGCGATTTGCCGCCACTGCGCTCGTTCCCCTCGTCGGCTCAGCTTGCCGCATGGCTTTATGAATCCGGCTGGTTCATCGGTAACGACTCGGGCGTTGGGCACCTCGCGTCGGCGCTGGGCATTCCGACTCTCACCGTGTTCCGGCGGCGCGGGGTGGCGCAGCGCTGGCGTCCGGGCTTTACCACCGGGGACATTGTGTTGCCGTCGTGGTGGGTGCCGACCGCCGGTTTGAAAGAGCGCTGGTGGCGCGAGAGCATTAGCGCCGGGCGGGTCATGAAGGCGTTCGGCGCCCTTCGTTTGCGTGTCGCCGGGCAGTCCCGGCCGATTGATTCAGCGCAGAGGTCTGAAAGATGAAGACGAAGCTTGAAGGTGCCGCATCGATTGCCGTCGTGATGCCGGCGGCAATCGGCGATACGCTCTTGATGATGGTGCTGGTCAACAATCTGATCCGCAATGGCTACCGGCCCACGGTTTTTAGCTGGGTGGTGAAGGATCTGATCGACTGGTTCCCGGGTATCGATGTGCGTGACGAGCAGGACGTGTGCGAACCGTTCGAGCTGGTGATTCAGCTACGCGCAACCGCGTCCGGGGCGTCGCTCGCCGCCGACGGCCAGGTGTGCGAGATCGTTCGCTGCGAAGCCTTTCAGGCGCCCGGGCATATGATCGACATGATCGTCGCGGTAGCGCGCGACGCGTTCGGACTTGCCGACGTCACGCGGCACAACGGCATCACCGTCCCGAACTGGATCCGGTTTCGGGCCTGCGAACGGCGGGTGGCGATTCATCCGACCGGCAGTCACATCGAGAAAATGTGGCCGCGCAAGAAGTTCGTCGCGCTGGTGCGCAAACTCGTGCAACGCGATTTTCAACCTACCTTGCTGGTGGCGCCGTGCGAGCGGCAGACGTGGCTGACGGAGCGCGACGCGGCGCAGCGGCTTCATTCGTTCGACCGGCTGGCCGACGTGGCGGCGTGGATCGCCGAGTCGGGCTGGTTTATCGGCAACGATTCGGGTCTCGGGCATCTCGCCTCCGCGCTTGGCGTGCCGACCTTGTCGCTATTCATGCGCCGCGGCATTGCGCGCACCTGGCGGCCCAACTGGGGGCGCGGCGAAGTTGTGCTGCCCTATAACCTGTTTGTGGTCGGCGCGCTGAAAGAGCGCTACTGGAAACTGGCCTTGACCGGAAGCCGCGTATTGCGCTCGTTCGACCGCTTGCGCCTCCAGGAAGGGCCGCGCTCCAGCTAGCGTCTGGCGTTGCGTATACCGCTCTTCAAGCGGTGCGCAGCCGAGATTGAAGCGGTGAATTTGCCCGCCGGTTTTACAAACAAGGCTTCAAACTGACGGGCTGCGCGTTCTGCAATGTCACAGTGACCGGCCGTTATATCTGGCCCATGACGACCAGGATGAGCACGACGATCACCACAATGCCGACTGTGCCCGACGGCGCGTAGCCCCACGAGCGGCTGTGCGGCCATGCGGGAAAGGCGCCGATGAGCAGCAGGATCAGAACGATCAGAAGAATGGTTCCCAACATAACGCCTCCGAATACGTGTGATTGATCGTGACGAGGGCCGGCGGCCCCCGCGCTTGACAAGCACTAACGCAATTCGCATGCCCGCAGGCTCAACCGGCGGGATTGTCGTCGTCGGGTTGAACGGGGGTGCCTTCGGCCGGCGCGCCGATGACGCTGACCTGGAAGACCGGCGTTGCCGCCAGCGATTGCAGGCTCGGATCTTCCGGGTATTGCACGAGCAGCGGCAGGATCACCGAGCCGCCGATGATCGCGCGCCGGCTGTTGTCCGCCGGGCGCAAGCCCCACACGTCCTGATAGACCAGCGGCACCAACTGATGGTCGTGCGTGGTGTTGCCCAGATACAGCATCACGTGGCCGCCGATATAGATCAGCGTGCGCATCGGCACGCCATGCTTGACGAGATAGTCGAGGCGCTCGGCCGGCGTGGCGGCGGACAGGTCGGTCATGCGTCCGGCGCTCATCTGCGTCGACGAATGACGCGGCAGCCAGATGCCGAAGGCCGCGAAGATGCTTTGCGTCTCCGACGAGCAGTCGTTGTAGAAGTCCATATTGCCCCAGCCGTAGGGACGCCCGATCAAGGCCTTGAGCAGCACCGCCAGGTGACGCGGGGTGGCGGTCAGCGGCGCCGTGGCGATCTGCGTATCGTTCAGTTGTGCGATACGTGCGACGGCATTGCCGTTGGCGTCGCGGGCGGGGACCATGACGCTGCGCACGCCTGGGTTGTCGCCAGGCGCGACTGGCAGCAAGGTGCCGGCCGGCGCATCGAAGCGGAACGCGCCCAGGCTATCGCGCACCGGCGCCGATGCGGCGATCACCGCCGTGAGCCCATTGCGCGCCGCGCTGCGCCAGATATCGACAAACGCGGCGCTCACCATGCCGACCTTGTCGCTGCGGACCCAGCCTTGCACATCCGGCGTCTGCACGTAGTACCAGCCGCCATCGCGGCTGCTGCCCAGAACATAGAGCGGTGTGCCGGGGCGGGCCGCCGAGACCTGCAGGTTATCGAACGGGTAGCCTTCGCCGGCGAGGCGGTGGTCGTAGAACGATGGGTCTATGGTCGGCAGTTCGCGGATCAGCGCGTTGTCCGTAGCAATGGCGCGGTGCGCGGCGGCATAACCAGGCGCATGTTCGAACTGGCCGACGTCCATGTTCTGCTCGATCGCGTCGATCCAGGCTTGCGTGTGCGGGCGGAAGTTCTGGCCGTAGCCGAGTTCGCGAGCGGTTTTGCCGGTGTTGTCGTACTGCGCAATGCGGCGGCGCTGCAACGCGGCGATATCGGCCCCGCCATCGCGGTAGACGCGCGTGTCGACAAAGCTGGGGTTCCACGGCGAAGGATCCGCGGCGGCGGCGCCGAAGTAGCGGGTCCGCAGCGCTTCGTAGTGGGTCTGCTGGTCCGCCGCGCTCAGAAACGGTTGGTCGTAGCCGCTGCTTGCCGGGTCGAGCCAGTGATCGACATTCTGGTCGTAGGCGTCCATCGGGAAGACGCTGACCGGATCGATGCGTGCCTCGCTGGCGGGCGGCGCCGGCGGCGTGGCACATGCCGCGAGGGCGAGGCACAGCACAGCGGCGGTGAGACGCAGGCGGGTGTGGGCTGATATGCGCCATGAAGGCGGCAGGGCTAGCCGGCGCAGCTTCAGGGCAGCGGCTTCGATACAAGGCAATGCGGCAAACGGCATGGTGCTCGACAGTGGGTGGCCAAGGTGCAGATCATACGATGGTCTGCGTGTCGAGTTGAAGACTATGTGCGTTGCCGTGGCGGCACGCGCCACCAGGTCATCAGCACCAGCAGGGCGAACGCCACGTAGGCGAGGGTGAATACCCAGGCCGGCAGATCGTAGAACAGAAGCCGGCCCACCCAACGCTGGATGCAGCCCTGCGAGCCGACTGCGCCGGTGCGCAGCCAGTCTTCCAGCACGGTCAATGGACAGGCAATATCCAGCACGGACAGCAGCGCCACCACGCCGATGGCGAACAGGTGGGCGAAGCGGAACGTCCGGTTGCGCACCCATCTCCAGCTCAGCAGCGAGCCGATCCAGATGGCGGGCAGCCCGCAGACGATGAACGCGGCGAGCAGGGCATGCACGGTGAGTACCGCATCCGCGAGAGCAAGCATGATGTCCTCAAACGGTGCGCGGCAAACGCTCGCTTGCCGCGCGGGACGATGCGGCTCTCGCTTATTGCGGCTGGGGTGGCGGCGGCGCATCGGCGGCCGGGTGGTCGTCCGGGTGATCGCCATGAGGAGCGCGGTTTGCCGCAGCAATATCTTCAGCGAGGCTCGTGCGCAGCGTTGCGATCGCCTGATCCGGGTTGGCCGGCTTCAGTTGCTCGCGCGCCAGCGAGTCATAAACGTAGTGCCGCAACATCGGGTCTTGGGTCTTGTTCAAGACATCATGATAGACCGCGATGATCTCGCTTTCGCGTCCGGTCATGGCGTACAGCCGACGCAGTTGTTCGAGATCGTTGACGGCTGCAAAGCCGGCGCCGCGCGGCGGCATGGCATCGAAGCGAGGCGGCTGGCCGTGGCCCGGCGGGCCCGGCGGCGGGGCGTCCTGGGCGATTGCAGAGGATGCGGCGGCGCTCAGTAGCACGGTCAAAGCAGCGGTCAAGGTGGTGCGCAACGCCGCGGTCGGAATGGCCTTTTTCATGTTGTCGATTCCATCGGGTCAGGGCCGGCGCGACAGTGCGCCGAGCACTTTTACACGATAGTCGAGATGAGGTTCTGTAGGGTTACTGCAGCCTGTCCGTAACTTACAGACCCTTGCGCGCTGCCGCCCTTAGGCCCTTGGACGGGCGCCGGTGCTCAGAGATTCGCCGCGCCGGCGGCCGCGACGCGGTTGCGCCCGGAGGTCTTGGCGACGTAGAGCGCGGCATCGGCACGCCGCATGAAAGCATCGAGCGAGGTGTCGCGGCCCTGGCGCGCCGTGCCGCAGCCGATGCTGACGGTCACCGCAGGAATGCGCCGTTTGGCGTCGATGCTATGGCACACCTCGATGTCGCGGCGAATCGCTTCGGCGACGTTGAGCGCGCCGCGTTCGTCCGTATCGGGCAAGACCGCCACGAACTCTTCGCCGCCGTAACGGGCGACCGTGTCGCCGGGGCGCCGCAGATGGCGCGCGAGCGCAGCAGCAATGCGTTGCAGCGCCAGGTCGCCCAAGGCATGGCCGTGCTGATCGTTGTAGCGCTTGAAGTGATCCGCGTCGATGAACAGGACCGACAACTCGCGTCCTGTTCGCTGCATCCGTTGCCATTCGGTCAGCAGCACTCTGTCGAGGGCGCGCCGGTTATTGAGGCCGGTGAGCGAATCCGTCTGCGCCATGTGTTCCAGGCGCGACTGCATCGCGCCGCGGTCACGCAAGGCGAAGGCAAGCAGCCAGATCACCACGATAAACGTGCCGGACACGAGCAGCGCGGACGCACCGACGATTTCGGAGCGGCGTTGCCACTCGGCGAGCACGTCCTGTTCGGCCGGCGCGATCACGGCGATCAGCGGCGTGCCGGGGATGCGTGCAAAGGTGTAGAGACGGGTGATGCCGTCGATCGGCGAGACCGCGGAAAACGAGCCGCTCTCGCCTTGGAGGAGTCGTAGAAACGGCGCCGAGCGAACCATGAGAAAGCGCGTCGAGCTCGTAATCTGCGGGCTGCGCGCGACGATGGTGCCGTCTGCGCGCACGATCATGCTGATGCCGTGAGGGCTGACCTCGAGCTTGTCGAGAACCTGCTGGAAATAGTCGAGGCTGATGGCGATCGCGGCCACCCCGGCAAACGAGCCGTCCGCGTGGTCGATCCTGCGGCTTAGCGCGATCGAGCTTGCGCCGCCTCGCAGCCGCGAGTGGAACGGCTTGGAGAAGTAGAGGCCGAGGTCGCGGCTCTGCTGGTGCACATAAAAGTAATCGCGATCCGCGAGATTCGCTTTGGGCGGAGTGCCCGCACCGTATTCGACGACGTTGCCGTTCGCATCCAGCGCGGATACCGCACTGATCTCGTGCGCGGTGCTGGTGCGGTCGAACAGCACCTTATGGCGGATATTCGGGTCGAGCTGCATCACGAGCGGGTCGCGCAATCCCGCTGCGACCGCCTGCAGGGAGAGATCGGCCAGTTCGAAATTATGCTGGACGTCGTTACTCAGCATGGATATCACACTGCGCGAGGTATCGCGCGCATGATCGAGTGCGTCCTGTCGTCCGGCGGCCAGCGTGACCAGGGTGAGCGCGAACGCGCCCAGCGCGAGCAGGCTGCCGAGCGCCCCGACGGCCAGCGGATGGCGTCCCGCCAGCACGGCGACCCGGGTGACACGAGCCCCGAGATACCTGTGCAGACGTTGTAAGCCCCGCACAGGCGGGGGTGGGGCGCGATCACTGGTTTGCATAAGGTCTGATGGGCCGGCTCATTGCGAGCGCTTTACATGTCACGGCTCGACAAGGGATTTGAAATGCCGGTTAGCGGGCGGCCCGAGTATATCGGCGGAATCTTACAGAATCTTCCGGGCCCAGTCAGGAGGAGAACTCGCGCGAGGCGCGTTTTCGCGGGCAGTGCGCAATCGCGAATGCGGCGATTGCGCACTGCGTTCCTCACGCGTCAGAACGTTTCCCAGCTCTCGGAGCCACCGGCTTCGGCGAGTGCCACGGCCGGTTTGGCAGCGACTGTTGGCGTGCGCTTCGCTACCGGACGGGCGAGCGGCGCGCGTGCCCTGGCCGCAGTGGCGACGGCGCGCGGTGCTGCTGCTGCCGATTTGCTCTCGCTGACCTTGAACACGGACACCGCGCGTTTTTGCTGCGCCGCCTGTTGTTCGAGCGATTGCGCCGCCGCCGATGCCTCTTCCACGAGGGCCGCGTTCTGTTGCGTGACCTCGTCCATCTGCCCGACGGCCTGATTCACCTGCTCGATGCCACGGCTTTGTTCGTCGGACGCCGCGGAGATTTCCGCGTTAATGTCGGCGACCCGTTTGATGGCCTGCTGCACTTCGGCCATCGTGCGGCCCACTTCTTCCGCCTGCGACGAACCGTTGTGAATCGTCGCCACCGAGCTCTGGATCAGATCCTTGATTTCCTTTGCCGCGCTGGAGGAGCGCTGCGCGAGACTGCGCACTTCGCCGGCAACCACGGCGAAGCCCCGTCCTTGTTCACCTGCGCGTGCCGCTTCCACCGCCGCGTTCAAGGCGAGAATGTTGGTCTGGAAAGCAATGCCTTCGATCAGTGTGGTGATGTCGGCAATCTTCGACGAGCTCGCCGTGATGTCGCCCATCGTTACCAGCATGCGCTCCACCACTGCATTGCCCTTGTCCGCCACGTCCGAAGCATTGCCGGCCAGCGTGGTGGCCTGGCGGGCATTTTCGGAGTTCTGTTTGACGGTGGCGGTGAGCTGCTCCATGCTGGCCGCGGTTTCTTCCAGCGAAGCGGCCTGCTCTTCGGTGCGCGAGGACAAATCCATGTTGCCGGCAGCAATTTCGCTGGAGGCCACCATGATCGATTCGCTCGAGGTCTTGATGCCACGGACGATATCGGCAAGTTGCGTGTCCATCTGCTTCAACGCGCCGAGCAGATCGCCGAATTCGTCCTTCGAATGGATCGTGAGCGGGTTTTCAAGCTGACCTTCGGCGATGCGCTGCGCGACGTCGACTGCCGAACCCAGCGGCGTGATGATGGCCCTCATCAGATACACCGAGGCACCGATGGCCACGCACAGGCCCAGCACGATCGCACCGATCGAGACCCACAGCAGTGCGTGATACGTGTCCGTGCCCTGGTCGGCCATCTGCTTGACCTGGGTGGCGTTGATGTCGATGTCGCGGTCGACCGTGTCGGACAGCGCATTGCCCACGTCGCGCATCTTGTTGAGAGACGGGGCGGCGGCGTCGATATTGCCGCTGTCGATGGCGGCGAGCGCCGTATCGGTCAACGACTTGAAGTCGACGAACTGCGTGGCGATCTGATCGGCGATTTTGCGCTCGTCGTCAGCGGAGACTTTGGCCGGGTAGTAGTCGGTCCACGCGCTGTTGAGTTTTTTCTGCAGGTCGCGGATACGATCGCTTGCCTGCTTCGCTTCGGCCGGATCGTGAATGGTGAGCAGACGGCTCAACGTCAGACGAATCTTCAGCGCGTTCGCTTGCGTGGCAGCGAGGTCTTCGATCGGTACCGTGCTATCGGTGTACATCGAGCTCATGTCCGAGCTTAGGGTCGCGAGGCCTCGAACGCCCATCAATCCGATGCCGATCATCAAGACGATGCACGCGCCGAGCGCGAGAATGATCTTGAACTTGATTGTGTTCGTCAGCTTGTTCATTCAGATACCTGTACACGATGGGGAAAAACGATCACTGCGGAGGGCGATTGCGCGCGGCGTTTTGTCTGACGAGAACCGCACGCTATGCAGGGGTGTACTTGTGTAAACGACATGTGGGATCAGTTCTTGAGGTATGCGTGGCAGATTTGCACGAACTCGTGAAAAAGACCCGGCGGTTTCTTTCATTGCATTACTGAGGCGCGCGATTGCAGGCGCGCTGGGTCTGGCCCTTAGCTGGCGCAACGGGTGCAGAAGGCGCATGATGGAGACATGTGCTGGCATGACCTGCAGGCACACGCGAGACCAACCGGTGTGCATTCATCGGTCTGCGGACCATCGTCGCCGCACGGTTGGACTGTATCTATCTGCCCAGGAGGAACAAGCATGGAACGACCGGACGCCGCCAATCCATTTGGCGAATTCACCAAAATGCTGGAGCAGTTCAAGCTACCCGGCTTCGACGTGCCCGCCATCATGGAAGCGCGACGCAAGGACGTCGAGGCGCTGGTAACGGCGAATCAGGCAGCCTTGCAGGGCATGCAGTCGCTCGCGCAGAAGCAGGCCGACATGCTGCGTTCGACGCTGGGCGAACTGCAGTCGCTGGCCGGCCAGTTCTCCGCCACCGGCGGGGCGACCACGCAAACGGCCGAACTGGTGCAGCAAACCTTGCATAAGGCTTTGGCCGACATGCAACAGCTCGCGCAAGCGGCGTATCAGTCGCAAGCCGAGTCGTATGCCGTGATCGCCAAACGCGTCGAAGAGAACGTGCAGGAACTCAAGACTCTTTTGCAACCGAAGAAGTAACAGAACGGCGGTGCCGGCCCACGCGTGCATTCGATGCGCGCGGGTCGCACCCGATGCCGGCGTCTGACCGAGAAATTCGGTTAGCGTCGGCATTTTTCATTTCAGCACGAGCATTCGCAAATTCGAACCTTCGTTTCGCGCCTGGAATCAGTCCACCGCGACGTTGCCGTGCGGGTTTCATTCTTCTTACAGGGTGGAAAGTTCGCAGAACGAAAGGTATGAGACAAGCGGTATGAGACAAGCCGAAATTCGGCTGGTTTATTCAATGTCTGCTTAATACGGCGAACGCGCCTGCTTGCGGCAGTGACTTTTTTTGCTGCGGCCCTTATTTTTTTCGATGCGGTTTGCTTAAAACGCCCCAGCAGGGGCGAATCGGCGTGCAGGCACCGCCGGTCATGGCGCTCATCCTTCTATTCAAACGGCATGGGGCCTGATGTCGGTTTGGAATCCATGCCAAACGATTGCGAGCGCCGTTTTCCCTCCCTAAAGTTTCGCGCCGCCACTCCGTAGACGCATTCACGCAACCTCTTCCGGCGTGATTGAAGCACCGGTACCCGCCGGTCGAGGAGTGCGCCCCTTGTTCGTCGTTCGCGATCGCCACGGTGGATCACGAGCGGTTTCACCTCGAAGGAAATCACTTGAAAACGATGCTTCATACCAGCATTGCTTGCGCAATGCTCGGGGCAAGCTGTGTCTTCTGTTTGCCCGCCCAGGCCGCCCTGGGGCAGAACGTCGGCAGTATCGCTAACGATCAGGTGCTCATGCATGCCACGGCACATAGCGCGACTTCGCAGGCTGCGTACACGGTTCATCTGATTACGCTGCCCTCGGGCACGGTGGTGCGCGAGTATGTCGCGCCGGGCGGCACGGTGTTCGGCGTGGCATGGGAAGGGCCCACCTTGCCGGATCTGAAGACGACGCTGGGCGCCGCCTTCGATCAATACGTGGCCGCCACGGCGACGCGCCGCGCCACGCCGGTTGCCGTATCGAACAGCGATCTGGTGGTTGTCTCGGGCGGCCATTTGCGCGCCTTCGCGGGCCACGCGTATCTGCCGCAAGCGGTGCCGGCGGGCGTCGATGTCAGCGTCATTCAATAACGGAGCGATCATGCGTTCTTCAGATTCGTTCCTTAAGCTACTCGGCGCTGCCGTTCTCGCGTTGTTGCTCGCCGCCTGCGGCGGGGGCGGCGGAGGTGGGGGCAGCAGCAGTGCGACCACCAGCAACTCGAACGCGTCGACACCGACCCAGCCGGTCACCAATACGGTGACGTCTGCGCCGGTGCTGGCCGCCAATGCGGCAGCCGTGACGGTTGACTGGGGTGTAATCGGTGTGCCGAATATGCCTTTCGTCAGCGTCACCGTCTGTACGCCGGGTACGACGCAGTGTCAAACCATCGACCACGTGCTGGTCGATACCGGTTCGTGGGGCCTGCGCCTGTTCGCGTCGCAATTGCCTGCTTCCGTCGCGCTGCCGCAGCAGCAGGATGCCGCCGGCAATCAATTGGCCGAATGCATGCAGTTCTTCGATGGTTATACGTGGGGTTCGGTGCGGCTCGCCGACGTGCAGATCGGCGGCGAAAAAGCGGCCTCGCTGCCGATTCAGGTGATCGATCCGAACTACAGCGCAGTGCCGTCCGATTGCAGCAGCGTGGGCGCTTCGCGCAACACGCCCACCACGCTGGCTGCCAACGGCGTGCTTGGGATTGGCGTGTTCAAGCACGACTGCGGCGCCAACTGCGTGCAACAGGCTATCCCCGCGACTTATTACGGTTGCGCGGGGACCACTTGCACGTCGCTTGCGGTGGCTGAAAATCTGCAGGTGGCGAATCCGATTCCCTACTTCGCGACCGACAACAACGGCTCGATCCTGATGTTGCCGGCGGTAACGTCGAATAGCGAAGCGTCGGTGACCGGGCAACTGGTGTTCGGCATCGGCACGCAGAGCAATAATGGCTTGGGGAGCGCCCAGGTGATTGGCGTCAGTCCAAGCAACGGGACCTTTACGACAGTGGAAAACGGCACGACCTACACCAGGAGCATTGTGGACAGCGGTTCGACTGGCCTGTTCTTCCAGACCGGTGCGTTGCCCACTTGTGCCAGCCCGAGCAATTCGTATTATTGTCCGGCCTCGACCACGCAGTTGAGCGCGGTGATCGAAGGGGTGAATGGCATCAACAGTTCGGTGTCGTTCAACGTGGGCAATGCCACGTCGCTATCGCAGACCTACAGCGGCAATGCGGTAATGCCGCTGCTTGCCGGGCCGGCGTTCGTTACGTCGACCATTTTCGACTGGGGGTTGCCGTTCTTCTACGGCCGTAATGTGTATGCGGCGATCGAGCAGCAGGCGACACCGGGCGGCACCGGGCCGTATGTGGCGTATTGATCGCAGTGTTTGGAACAACGATGGAGCGGACAGCCCTCGTCAAGAGGGCTGTCCACCGCGAGACGCTTTAATGAGCGGGTCAATCACGCGTGCTACAAACTGCGGCGTAATCGAAGAGGTGCACTGGTACGCCATCGGTTTGCCTTCATAGCGCGGACACCAGTTGAAATTGTGCGAATCGGCCTCGAACTGCGTGTCGTTAAAGCAACTGTTGCAAACGTGAAAATTGATGATGCGCCAAGGTGTACGGAACTCGGTCTTGGGATGAGAAAAGCCGCTGATCATCGCGACCGGCGTGCCGACTGCCCATGCGAGCCATGAAAGTCCGCTGCCAAGGCCGACGAAGAACTCTGCATGCAGCAAGAGGCTCGCGCGCTCCTGCAATGGGAGGTTGCCGGTAAAGTCTTCCGCGCCGACAGGTATCGAATTGCGCGTGCCCGAGCGATCACAGTCCCGATCGCGGTCGATGCACAAAACGCGATAGCCCTGCTGCTTCAGATGCGCGACCAGGGTGGGCCAGCCCGCCGGATTGTTCCAATACTTGCGTTGGGCGCTGGCCTGAGCTGCGATGCAGACATAGGGCTCCTCGATCCTGCGGAGGGTATCGGCCACCACAACAGTGGGGCGACGCTCTACCGCAGGCACATTCAGGATATACGACGCCACATCCTGCAGATTGCTCACGCGCGGGTCGGTCGGCTGGTGGTCGCGCTCCGCATAGGGCGAGAAGAAACCGAGATAGTAAGTCGCGTAAAGCGTGCCGAGCGAAGCAGCGGGGACATCGCTCGTCACGAAGTGCAAGTCCGGATAGCCCGCCTTAAAAAGCTCATGCAGATACTCGGGCAGTTGCACATGGATCTCGCAGCGATGCTCGCGCCGAAACGCCTCGACGGCGGGTATCCATGCGAGGGAGTCCCCAAGCGCCGACTCGCCGGTGCGCACGAATACGCGCTGGCCTGCCGCGTCGAAACTATGGGTAAACACGATGCGCTCGCCATCGAACACGCACAGCATGAAGCGTACGAAGTACTTGCGCCGGCTTGCGACGATGACACCGGCTTCGAGCACTTCGTCGAGTACGGTATTGTGGGTGTCGAGGTCGACCATGACGACGCGCCAGCCGCTAACAGGGACCTGTACGCGGCAGCCGTAGTTGAAGTCGTAGAAAATGCCCTCGGGGCCACGCAACGCCGGTGTGCCGACATTCGCAAAAAACGCATCGTGAGGGCCGCGTTGCAGATTTGAAGAGAAAGGCGCGGTCATGGTGTTCGATCAACTTGGCGCCTTCTGGAGACGCATTCCATCTATCAGCATTCCTTGCCTGCTGAGCGTTGATCCAGCCTTAGGACTGTTGACCGAAACCAAGCAACGAATATCGAAGTCGGCGATTATGGCACGTAAGTCATCCTGAAAAAACCCGGAAAACCGGGCCTCATCTCTTACCCCGCACACCACTCCCGCCACACCTGCCGATACACCGCTTCGACATGACGAGCAAAGCGCGCCCGGTCCATCAGCGGCGACTGTTCCATGCGGGGCCGCAGGCCTTGCCGCATTTCCGCCAGATGCGGCCGGTTCGCAGCCAGTTCGACCGCGATACGCACAAACGCGTCGTCTGAATCCGCCGCCAGTTCGCTCATGCCCAGATTGACGAGCTGACTCAACCCGCCGCGTCCCACGGCCGTCTCGCCGACCCGCGTCACGACCGGCACGCCCATCCACAGCGAGTCGAGGCTCGTGGTGTGGCCGTTGTACGGAAACGTGTCGAGTCCAAGGTCGATCTCGTGATAGGTGCGCAGATAGTCGGCGCGCGGCTGGAATGGCACAAAGCCGATCCGCTGCATGTCGATGCCCTGGTGTTCGATCCGCAGCGCGAGAGTCTGGTGCGCGTTGCCTGCGGGCGCCATCAGCAGCAGGCGTGACTGCGGCACTTCGCGCAGCACAGCGCTCCACATAGCCAGTGTACGGTCGGTGAGCTTGCACGGATTGTTCAGGCATCCGAACGTAAAGCGGTCTGCCGTCAGCGCTGGTAATGCATTCACGGCGGGTTCGTCCGTCAACGGGTCATAGCACCAGAACGAGTCGGGCAAGCGTAGCGAGCGTTCGGTGTAGTGATTGTCGGGCGTGGTTGACGCAAGCGAACCGGACGGATCCGCCGGATCGACCGGGTCCAGGTGAGGATCGGTCAAGCGGTAGTCGATTGCCTCGATTCCAGTGGTGCCGGGGTAGGCGAGCCAGGCCATCTGCACCGGCGCCGGTTTGCGGGCGAACAGCAAGGGCCGGCCGTCGGCCATGTGCATTGCCAGATCGACGAGGATATCGATGCCATCTGCGCGAATCTGCTGCGCGAGGTGCTCGTCGTCGAGTTCGCGCACGTCGCGCCATACATCGGCATAACCGGCAAGACGCCGGGTCAGCTCGTCAGGCCGCTCGACGCTCGCGTAGCAGTAGATCTCAAACTGCGCGTGATCGTGATGCGAGAAAAACGGCACCGTGAAGAGTGACTGGCAATGATCGCGAAAGTCCGCCCCAACATAACCAATGCGCAGTCGCCGCGCGGCGCTACGGTCGTTCGTATGCGGCTGGCGGGCGGCGCGCAGCGGCGCTTCATGCTGCGCCGACCAGCGGCGGCATTCCTCCAGAACCGCTGCGCCATGCTCGGCCTGAAACGTCAGCGCGTAGGCGAGGTTGCTATGCGCGACCACGTTGCCCGGGTCGCACTCCACCGCGCGGCGATAGTGGTCGATGCCTTCATCGAGCACGCCACAGTCTTTCAGCACATTGCCGAGGTTGTTGTGCGAGGCCGAATGCGCCGGATCGATGCGCAGCGCCGCTTCGAACAGCGCCTCCGCATCGGTGGTGTGACGCAGGGTGCGCATCAGATTGCCCGCGTTGTTATACGCCGCCACAAAACCCGGCCGCGCGCGGATGGCGGCATTGAACGCCTCTGCGGCAGCTTTGTATTCGCCCAGTTCCTTGCTGACGTTGCCGAGGTTGTTGTGCGCATCCGCGTGTTGCGGGTCGAGTGCGATCGCGTTGCGGTATTGCGCTTGTGCATCGCGGCGCCGGCCGAGTGCGTGCAGCGCGTTGCCGAGGTTGTAGGCGGCTTCGGGGAAGTGCGGCTCCAGTTCGAGCGTGCGTGTAAGGAGCGCCGCGGCTTGCGCGAACTGGCGGCGCTCGCACAGGGCCACGCCGAGGTTGAGGAGGCACGTGGGCGAGTCAGGCGCGCTGCGCAGCGCCTCGCTCAGCCGTTCAATGGCGGCGTCGATTTGTCCTTGCGCCTGCAACAGCGTGCCGAGGTTCGTCAGTGCGCTGGCGTGGTCAGGTTGAATGGCGAGGGCGCGGCGGTAAGCGGCTTCGGCGAGCTCCGGCGTGCCGAGTTGACGATGGCAGTTACCCAGATTGTTCAAGGCGTCGACCTGCGCCGGGTCGAGCGCGGCTGCCGACTCAAAGGCCGCTGCGGCGGCCTGTGGATCGCCGCTCGACTGCAGCGCGCTGCCTAGCGCGAACCAGAGATCGGCCGAAGTGGCGTCGAAGGCGAGTAGTCGCCGGTAGGTTGCGACGGCATCAGCGAAGCGTCCCAGCGCCGACAGCACCTGGCCGCGCGCGAAATGGTAGCGGGTCTCCTGCGGCGCCAGTGCGAGCGCGCGGTCGAGCCACGTCAGTGCTTCATCGTAGGTCGCGCATTGCAGCCCGAGCACGCCGAGGCGAAACATCACGTCGGCATTGGCTGGTTCGTCGGCGAGGACGGTTTCGTAGAGCGTGCGTGCGCTTGCGAGGTCGCCGGCGAGATGGCGTTCTTTGGCCAACGCCAGACACTGGTCGGTCCGCATCGAGGTCTTGCCTTGTTCCAAAGGGGGCGATGGTGCGGAGCGCGCCGGCCGAGGCTGCGGCTGTCCGGTCGAACGAGCAGAATAGCCGCGGCCTCACTACCGATGTTTACCAATCATCACGAAAAATTACGACTCGGTAACGTTTGTCGAATCGACCGCAGGAGCGGATGGGGCCGCCGGCGTCGACACTGCGGTGGTATCGGGCGTGGGAGCCGGCGCTGGCTCCGGCGAACCATCGGGAGTGGGATTCGGCGTCGCAGTGAGGCTGGCATCGGCCCCGGGAACCAGCGCCGCAGCGGTCTCCGCTTGCGACATGGGTTGTGCCCCCGCTTGCCCCGCCGGTTGCGCTGCAATCACCTTATGCACCAGCCGCAGCTTCTCGATCACCAGCGGCGCGAGCGTGAACGGATAGCCGTCGGCCATCCCAAGACTGCGGTTCAGGCTGTTCAGCGCATAGGTCAGAGGAAACCAGCGCTTCATCAGGTTATCGAAGCTGGCGTCTTCCACCGGCGTCTGGTCAGTCAGCGTCGGCCCACCTGGGTCGCGCGGGATCAGCGCGACGCCGTAGGAAGTCGCGGTGTCGAGCACATCGACGATCAGCAGGTAATGCGCCCACGTTTCCGCCCAGTCCTCCCACGGGTGCATCGTCGCGTAGGCGCTGACATACGACTGCGTCCAGTCTGCCGGCGCGCCGTCGCGGTAGTAGGTTTCGAGCGCCTCGGCGTAGTCGACGCTCTCGTCGCCGAACAGCGCGCGAAAGGGCTCCAGCCAGGGCGTGCCGGCGACCAGGCGGTCGAAATAGTAATGCCCGGTCTCGTGCCGGAAATGCCCGAGCAGCGTCCGGTAGGGCTCGTGCATCGCGGTGCGGGTGCGCTCCCGGTAGGCGTCGTCGGCTTCCGCGATGTTCAGCGTAATCAAGCCGTTGTCGTGCCCGGTCAGGACCTTCCCGCCGTCCGGGTTCTCTTCGAGGAACTCGAATTCCAGCCCCGTCTGCGGATCGTCGTGGCGCGACGCCACCTTGATGCCCAAAGCGGTCAGCGTATAGAGCAGGCGCCGTTTGGCGACTTCGAGGCGGTACCAGTAGAGCCGGTTGTCCGGCGCTGCCAGGTTTGGAATGGTGCGCGTGAACTGGCAGGAGCGGCACAGCGTGTCGGGCTGGTCGGCCGGGATCATCCAGTTGCAGACGTTTTCGACGGCGTAGTTGTGGCATTGGCGATACAGCGCGCCGTTGGCCCGCGGATGCAGGCTGCGCCAGCGGCCGTCGCTCGCGTCTTCGAAGGCGCTCAGCTCGCCTAGTTCCGGCACATAGCCCAGCAACGCCTCGCAGCGTTCGCAGCGGACGTTTTCGTAGAACACGAGCTGCTCGCAGCGATTGCAGTTGAAGGTTCGCATGGCGTGGGCCTCAAACGGGAGCTGAAACAGGGCTGAGATGGCAGACTCAGGGGGCGCGACATCCACCGCAATCTTCATGCCGCATTTGCCAGACGTCACTGGTTTAACGCACATTACGTGCATGATGGGGCATGTGGACTGCGCCGCTTTGGTGCGTGCCTGTGTACACAGGGTTTGTTTTCCGGCCGCGAGGCCGGGCTCGGCAAGTTTTTCTACCAACGGCATGAAGCTTGCTTTTTGGCGGGCTGCCATCCTTCGCCCAGGAGTCCGGTGTGTCTATACGTGTCGCGTTGAACCATGTCACACATTATCGTTATGACCGCCTCGTCGGGCTGTCGCCGCAGGTCGTGCGGCTGCGGCCCGCGCCACATTGCCGTACCCCGATCGTGTCGTATTCGATGCGGGTCGAACCGGCAGAGCATTTCATCAACTGGCAGCAGGATGCCTTTGCCAACTACCAGGCGCGGCTGGTGTTTCCCGAGAAGACCCGCGAGTTCAAGATTACGGTGGACCTGGTGGCCGAAATGGCCGTCTATAACCCGTTCGACTTCTTTCTCGAACCGTCCGCCGAGAAATACCCGTTCGAGTATGCACCGGGCCTCGCCGCCGAGCTTGCACCTTATCTGGTCAAGCGCGAGCCGACGCCGCGCTTTGCCGAATTTGTAGCGAGTATCGACCGTTCGCCCAAGATAACGGCGGATTTTCTAGTCGAGCTGAACCAGCGCCTGCAGCGCGAGATCCGTTATCTGATCCGCATGGAACCCGGCGTGCAGACGCCCGAAGAGACGCTTACAACGGCCGCGGGCTCCTGCCGCGATTCAGGCTGGCTGCTGGTCGAGACGCTGCGCCAGTTGGGACTGGCGGCGCGCTTCGTGTCGGGTTATCTGCTGCAACTCGCGCCCGACACCAAGTCGCTCGACGGCCCGAGCGGCACCGAAGTCGACTTCACCGACCTGCACGCGTGGTGCGAGGTCTATCTGCCGGGCGCCGGCTGGATCGGCCTCGATCCGACTTCCGGCTTGCTGGCGGGCGAGGGGCATATCCCGGTCGCCTGCACGCCGGAACCGGGCAGCGCCGCGCCGATCTCGGGCGCGGTCGACGAGTCGGAAGTCGAGTTCGAACACACGATGTCGATCGAGCGGGTGCTGGAAACCCCGCGCGTCACCAAGCCGTACACCGAGGAAGTCTGGTCCGATGTGCTGCAGATGGGCGCTCACGTGGACCAGGAACTGGAGGCGATGGACGTGCGCCTGACGATGGGCGGCGAGCCGACCTTCGTCGCGGTGCGCGACCGCGACGCCGCCGAGTGGAACACCGACGCCCTCGGACCGACCAAGCGCAGCTATGCGGTCGCGCTGATGGACAAGCTGCGCTCGCGCTACGGCGCGAACGGCTTTTTGCACATCGGCCAGGGCAAGTGGTATCCGGGCGAGCAATTGCCGCGCTGGGCGCTCTCGCTGTACTGGCGTGCCGACGGCGAGCCGTGCTGGCAGGACCATACGCTGTTTGCCGACGAGCGTCAGCCGGGCAGCTATACCGCGGAAGATGCGCGGCGCTTCCTGACCCATCTGACCGGCAAGCTCGCGCTCGATACGCAGTTCATCAAGGCTGGCTACGAGGACACGTGGTACTACCTGTGGCGCGAGCGCCGCCTGCCGGTCAACGTCGATCCGTTCGATTCGCGCCTCGACGACGAGATGGAGCGGGTGCGCTTGCGGCGTGTCTACGATAGCGGCCTCGCCTCGGTGACGGGCTACGTGTTGCCGCTCTCGCGCGAACGCGACCTGCCGCTGGAGGGGCCGCGCTGGGTCACCGGGCCGTGGTACTTCCGCGGCGATCGCATGTATCTGATCCCCGGCGATTCGCCGATGGGCTACCGCTTGCCGCTCGATGCGCTGCCGTGGGTCTCGGAGACGGACTATCCGTACCAGCACGCACACGATCCGTTCGCCCCGCCTGCGCCGCTGCGTAGCGCGGCGCAGTTGCGCATGCAGTATGAAGGCAGCACAGGTGCCGCGGGTCATGGGGGCGATGCCACCGGCGCGGTGCATGGCGAGGGCGCGGGCGGCCCGGGCAGTGGCGGCGTGGCTGGTGCGGGCAGCGCGGCTGCACTGCGCGCCGGCAGCGGCCCCGGCGGCGCCGATGTCGACACAGCCTTGCTGCGCGTACCGGAGCGCGGCGAATCGGCTAGCTGGATCACCCGCACGGCGCTGTGTGTCGAAGCCCGCGACCCGGCCCGCGCAGCGGGTCCGAAGGTGGAAACCGAGAGTTTCGGCAGCGGCCGCAAGATGCTGCACGTCTTCATGCCGCCGCTCACCGAGCTCGACGACTATCTGGACTTGCTCGCTGCCGTCGAAGCCACCGCCGCCGAACTGGGCATGAAGATCGTCATTGAAGGCTACCCGCCGCCGCGCGATCAACGCCTGAAGATGCTGCAGGTGACGCCGGACCCGGGTGTGATCGAAGTCAACATCCATCCGGCCTCGAACTGGGAGCAACTGGTCGACCACACCGAGTACCTGTACCAGTCGGCCCATGAAACCTATCTGAGCACCGAGAAGTTCATGACCGACGGCCGCCACACCGGCACGGGCGGCGGCAATCACTTCGTGCTCGGCGGCGCGACCCCTGCGGACAGCCCGTTCCTGCGCCGCCCGGATCTGCTCGCGAGCCTCGTGGCGTACTGGCTCAACCATCCGTCGCTGTCGTACCTGTTCTCCGGGCTCTTTATCGGGCCGACGAGCCAGGCGCCGCGCGTCGACGAGGCGCGTAACGACCAGGTCTACGAGCTGGAGATCGCGTTCCGCGAACTGCAGCGGCAGATCGATCTGCTCGGCGGGCGCCACGGCGGCCAACTGCCGGCATGGATGATCGACCGGTCGCTGCGCAATATCCTGATCGACGTCACCGGCAATACGCACCGCGCCGAGTTCTGTATCGACAAGCTCTATTCGCCCGATGGCCCGACCGGCCGCCTCGGACTGCTGGAGCTGCGCGGCTTCGAAATGCCGCCGCACGCGCGCATGAGCCTCGTCCAGCAGTTGCTGCTGCGCGCGCTGGTGGCGCGCTTCTGGAAGACGCCGTACACCACGCGGCTCACGCGCTGGGGCACCGAACTGCACGACCGTTTCCTGCTGGGCACGTTTGTGGAGATGGATTTCGACGACGTGCTGGCCGACCTCGCCGAGGCCGGCTATGCCTTCGACCGCTCGTGGTTCGCGCCGCATTTCGAGTTCCGCTTCCCGCTGGTGGGCGAGACCACGACCAACGGTGTCACGCTGACCATCCGCAGTGCGCTCGAACCGTGGCACGTGATGGGCGAGGAGGGGGCGCCCGGCGGCACCGTGCGCTATGTGGATTCGTCGGTGGAGCGGCTCGAAGTGCGCGCGCTGGGGCTGAACGACAATCGCCATGTGATCACCGTCAACGGCGTGCCTTTGCCGCTGCAATCCACCGGCCGCGTCAGCGAGTTCGTGGCGGGGGTGAGGTTCCGGGCCTGGTCGCAACCGTCGGCGCTGCATCCGACGATTGGTGTGGACGCACCGCTCACTTTTGACCTTGTTGACACATGGACCGGCCGATCCGTCGGCGGATGCCAGTATCATGTGGCTCATCCGGGTGGGCGCAATTACCAGACCTTCCCGGTCAACGCGTACGAGGCCGAAAGCCGGCGGCGCGCGCGCTTCTTCACGATGGGTCACACGCCTGGACCGCTCGTGGCCGAAGCGCCGCAACGCAGTCTGGAATTCCCGTTCACGTTGGACTTACGCTACTGGTGACCTGAAGAACAATTAACCCGATACGACCTTGGCCTTTCAATCGACTTTTCCCTTTGAGGCAACCGCGGCTCACGCGGATGCGCTGTCGCTCCTGCGGGTGCTGCCGGTCCGCGACGGGCACTGGGACGAGTTGCTCGATTCGTCCGGGTCGTTGCGCGAACCGTGGCGGCAGTTTTTCGACCTGCTTGGCGAAGACGGCATAGCCAGGCTCGAGAACAACACCGCCTCGGTCGCGCAGCAGATCCGCGATAACGACATCAGCTACAACGTCTACGCGGACAAGGGCGAGCCGCGGCCGTGGGCGCTCGATCTGCTGCCGCTCCTGATCGACGAGGCCGAATGGGCCGAAATCGAGCAGGGCGTCATGCAGCGCGCGCAATTGCTCAACGCGGTGGTGGCCGACGTCTACGGCCCGCAGACGTTGTTGCAGCGCGGCCAGTTGCCACCGGCGCTGGTGTTCGGTCATCCCGGTTATCTGCGTTCGGTGCGCGGCTTCACGCCGCCGGGCGGTCAATATCTGCAGGTTGTCGCCGTCGATCTGGCACGCGCGCCCAACGGCGGCTGGACGGTCATGTCGCATCGCACCGAGGCGCCGTCGGGCCTCGGCTACGCGCTGGAGAACCGGCTGATCGTCTCGAGCCAGTTCGCCGAGCCGTTCCGCTCGCTGCACGTGAGCCGGCTCGCGCCTACCTACTCGCAACTGATCGCCACCCTGGTTCAGTCGGCCCGCGCCGCGATGCACGGAGATGCGGAGGACAGCTCGCCGCACATCGCGCTGCTCACGCCGGGGCCGTTCAGCGAAACCTATTTCGAGCATGTGTTTCTGGCGCGCTACCTGGGCGTGACGCTGGTCGAGGGCAAAGACCTCACGGTGCGCGACGACATGCTGTATCTGAAGACGCTTGCCGGTCTCGAACGGGTGCATGTGGTGTTGCGGCGGCTCGACGACGCGTTTTGCGATCCGGTCGAACTGCGCGCGGATTCGAGCATAGGCGTGCCGGGCCTGCTGCAGGTGATGCGTGCCGGCAACGTGATCGTCTCGAACGTGCCGGGTTCGGGCTTTGTCGAATCGCCGGCCTTGCATGGCTTTCTGCCGGGCATCGCGGAGGCGCTGCTGGGCGAAGACCTGTTGCTGCCGGGCGTGCCGACCTGGTGGTGCGGCGAGGAAGCGGCGCGCGAGCATGCCTTCGCGCGGCTCGACGAAGCCTTTCTGGTCCCGACCTGGCCCGCGGCGCAGCGCGACAGCGCGCCCGGGATGGCGCAGGGCGTGCAGCGGCTCGCGGCCTGGCGCAGCCGCGTCGAAGCGCTGCCCGATAACTTCACGATTCAGTTGCCGTTGCCGTATTCATGTGCGCCGCGCTATGAGGACGGCACGCTCGGGCGCCGGCCATCGGTGCTGCGCGTGTATGCGATTGCGGATTTCAACGGCGGCTGGCATGTGATGCCGGGCGGTTTCACGCGCCTTGCGGCGGAACGGCAGGCCACCGTCTCGATGCAGTTCGGCGGCAGCAGCGTCGATACCTGGGTGCTGTCGAGCCAGCCGATCTCGACCTTCACGCTGTTGCCCTCGCCGATGCAGCCCGCCGACCTCGCGCGCAAGCATCGCACGGTCTCGAGCCGCGCCGCCGAGAATCTGTTCTGGGCCGGCCGTTACAGCGAGCGCGCCGAGAACAACGTGCGGCTGCTGCGCCTGATTCTCGGTTCGCTGGAGAGCAACGACGCGGACGCGATGTTCGAGACATTGGTCGAACTGGCGTTGTACTGCGGGCTGGTTCAATACGGCGACGTGCGCAGCGACGATTCGCTGCAGGCCTTCGAGCGCACGCTAGTTGCGAATCTGCACGAGTCCAATGGCGCCGCCAGTGTCGGCCAGGTGCTGGGCGCGCAAGTACGGGCGAGCGGCGAGATTCGCGGCCGGCTCTCGAACGACCACTGGCGCACGATTCTCGCCGCGCGTAACGACTTCCGCGACGCGCTGCAGAAGTTGATGCCCGCTAGCGCCTCGTCTGCGAACGGCAATGGCGCCAATGGGGCAAATGGCGCGGCCGCTGCGGCGGGCAGCAGCCGGCATGACCGCTACGACCGGGTCACCTTGATGGACGCGCTCGAACACCTGGCGACACAGCTCTCGGCGATCAGTGGCGCGCAAGGCGACCGCATGACGCGCGACGAAGCGTGGCGCCTGCTGTTCGCGGGCCGCCATATCGAACGGGTCGCGGCGATGACCTCGATCCTGCGCGTGGTGGCCGACAAGGGGCAGCTTGCGACACCGGCAGGCTTCGACCTGCTGCTGCAGCTATTCGACAGCACCCTGACCTACCGCTCGCTCTACCCGGGGCGTCTTGAAGTGCCGGCGCTGCTCGACCTGCTGGTGGTCGAGCCGACCAATCCGCGCGGCCTGTACGGTGTCTATGAGCGTTTGTGCGGCAAGCTCGACGAGATCACGATTGCGGCCGGTGGCACGCGGCACCGCGCGTTTGTCGACCTGATGCCGCCGCCCGATACGCTGCCGTCGCTCGAACGGCTGTGCGAAACCGACGAACACGGCGCTTACACCGTACTGATCCAGGTGTGCGACGACCTGGGCGCGTTCGCCGCTGCCGCCGCCAATGAAATCAGCGCGCGCTACTTCAGCCACGCCAACACGCTTGCCTCGCAGGTTTCGTCATGAAGACCGCACAGACCATCCTGTCGGTTTCGCACCGCACCACGTATCGCTATTCGACCTTCGTCGAGACCGCCCAGCATCTTGCGACCATCCGGCCGCTGGTGTGCGCATGGCAGCGCGTGATTTCGCATGAGGAAACGATCGAACCGGCGCCGTCGTATCTGCATAGCAGGATCGATGCGTTCGGCAATGACGTGCTGTACTTTACGATCGACGCCCCGCACGAACGGCTGCAGATGGTCAGCGAGACCACCGTGCAGTTGACGCCGCGCTGGACCAGGCTCGATCCGGAAACCACGCCGGCATGGGAGGAGGTGGCCGAGGCGTTGCGCTTTCGCGTGGGCGGCGAGTTCCGGCCCGAGGTCGAATTCTGCTTTGCCTCGCCGAACATCACGCTGCGGCCGGCCTTGCGTGCCTATGCGCTGCCGAGCTTTACGCCGGGCACGCCGATCGCGGCCGGCGCGATTCATCTGATGCATCGCATCTATCGCGACTTCGACTACAAGCCTTCAGCGACGATGTTCGATACGCCGGCCGAACGCGCCTTCGAGTTGCGCAGCGGGGTGTGTCAGGACTTTGCCCAGGTGATGATCGGCTGCCTGCGCTCGTTGGGCTTGCCGGCACGCTATGTGAGCGGCTATCTGCGCAACGACCCGCCGCCGGGCCAGCCGCGCTTGATCGGCGCGGACGCTTCGCATGCGTGGGTTTCCGTGTATTGCCCCGGCAGCGGCTGGATCGACCTCGATCCGACCAATGACGTGCTTGCCGATATGGATCACGTGACACTCGCGATTGGCCGCGATTACAGCGATGTGTCGTTGCTGCGCGGGATGATTCTGGGTGGCGGTGCGCACCGCGTCGATGTTGGGGTGAGCGTGCTGGCGCTGTGAGCGGCGCCGCCTCACTGGACTCTCTTTCGTCAGATCTTACCGCTGCGCAAATCTGCGCAGCGCGTCCGGCTGTTCTATTCACCCGCACGATTCGCACACGCCGCTCCGTACGTGCAGGATCGATTCGCCTTCGGGGAAAACCCTCCTCATTCATTCTCACCGCGTGGGAAATCGATTTTTGAAATCTGAGAACGTTCTGGCATCCTGACTTCATCGTCATTCGTGGTGTCGTCGCTGTGAACGCGGAACAGAATGTCACCGGCGCAGAACGTGTGCTGCTCGTCCTCGCAGCGCTGGCCAGTCATGGCAAGGCGCTTTCGGTGCGGGACCTGCAGTCCATCACCGGACTCGCGCAAAGCACCCTTTACCGGCAGATCGCGCTGCTCAAGCGCTGGGGCTTTGTCGCGGAGAACGCCGGTCACTATGCACCCGGCCCGATCAGTCTGCAGCTCGCGCTCGGCTTCGACGTCAACTCGCTGCTCGTCGAAGCGAGCCGAAGTGAAATGCAGCAGTTGGCGCGGGCGTCGCAAGAGAGCATTGGCCTCGTGGTCGCGGTGAAGAATCAGGTGATGTGTCTCGAGATGGTGGAGAGCCAGCACTCGTTGCGCTGCTCCTTCGAAAAGGGGCGAGCCGTGCCCTTGAAGGCCGGCGCGTCGGCCAAATCGCTGTTGGCCTTCATGAACGACAAGGCGCGAACCGAAGTGCTCGACAGCATGTTCGAAGATGACGCAAGCGGCCGTGCCGCGCTAGAAGCCCAACTGGCGCGTGTGCGTGCGCAAGGTTATGCGGTCAGCGACAGCGAAGTGGATCCGGGAGTGTGGGGCGTGAGCGCGCCGATCTTCCATCGCGCGGGACGCGCCGCCGGCTGCAGCGCCTCGATCACCCTGATGGCGCCGTCGACCCGCGCCGCAGGCCACGAAAACCAGTTTATCGACGGGACGCTACGCACGGCCCGCGCGATTTCCGAGCATCTGCAAAGCGAATGAACGACGTGATTCTGATTCGGCGCGGATGGTCGTATCGATCCTCGCCTTGATCCTTGCCTTGATCCTTTGAAGGAGCTGCGCCATGAAACTGCACCGCCTGTTGTCTCTCACCTGCCTGACGCTCGCCGTTACGTTCGCAGGCTTTTCCGGTTCCGCCTCGGCACAAGGCGCGAACGTGCTGCAGGTCGCCACCGATGCGACCTTCCCGCCGATGGAGTTCACCGAAAACGGCGCGCGCACCGGCTTCGACATCGACATGATGAATGCGTTGGCCAAGGCGATGGGCAAGACCGTGCAGTGGACGGACATCGATTTTAAAGGCCTGATTCCTGGCCTGATTGCGCATCGCTTCGACGTCGCAATCTCGGCAATCTACATCACGGACGAGCGCGCCAAGGTGGTCGATTTCACCGACCCGTACTACGCGGGCGGCCTTGTTGCG
Source organism: Paraburkholderia phenazinium (assembly GCF_900100735.1). Taxonomy (GTDB): domain Bacteria; phylum Pseudomonadota; class Gammaproteobacteria; order Burkholderiales; family Burkholderiaceae; genus Paraburkholderia; species Paraburkholderia phenazinia. The sequence continues at coordinate 180,602 of NZ_FNCJ01000002.1, forward strand.
CTGGTGAAAACCGATTCGCCGATCAAGGCGCTTGCCGACCTCAACGGCAAGAAGGTCTCGGTGCAGGTGGGCACGAAATCGGTCAACTTCCTGCGTGACAATTACCCGCAAGTGCAGCGCGTCGAAGTCGAGAAGAATCAGGAGATGTTCGACCTGGTCGGTATCGGCCGCGCGGATGCTGCTGTCACCGGCAAGCCCGCGGCGTACCAACTGGCGAAAACGCGCGGCGGCTTTCGCGTGATCAGCCAGCAGCTCACCACCGAGCAATACGGCATTGCCGTGCGCAAGGATGAGCCCGAGTTGAAGGCCGCGCTGAATACCGCGCTCGCCAGGATCAAGGCCGATGGTACCTACGCGGCGATCGTCCACAAGTGGTTCGGCGCTGACGCGCAATAACCGGCTGGGTCAAACAGATGGAACTCGATTTCTCGCCGGTCATTGCCGGCTGGACCGACATCGCGCACGGGGCGCTCGTCACGGTGGAAGTGACCGCCGCGGCGCTCGCGCTGAGTTGCGTGCTCGGTCTCCTGATCGGCATCGGCCGTCTCACGCCGCGCCGCCGCTTGCTGTACGGCTTTTGCACCGCATACCTGACGTTCTTCCGTGGCACGCCCTTGCTCGTGCAACTGTTCCTGTTGTTCTTCGGCTTGCCTCAGTTCGGCATTCTGCTGCCGGCGTTCGTGTGCGGCGTGCTGGGGCTTGGGCTGTATTCGGCGGCGTATGTGTCGGAGATCGTGCGCGGAGCGATTCAGTCGGTTGACCGTGGGCAGATGGAAGCCGCGCGGTCGATCGGCATGTCCTCGAGTCAGGCGATGCGCGCGGTCATCCTGCCGCAGGCCGTGGTGCGGATGATCCCGCCGCTCGGCAACGAATTCATCGCGCTGATCAAGAACTCGGCGCTGGTTTCGCTGCTCACGATCGACGACCTGATGCACGAAGGCCAGAAAATCATCAGCGTGTCGTACCGTTCGCTCGAAGTGTACCTGGCCATTGCGCTGGTGTATCTCGTGCTGACCCAGGCGACCAATTACGCGCTGCATCGCGTCGAGCGTCGTTTGCGTGCAGGAGGGATGGTGCAATGAACAGCGTGTCGCAACCTATCGTGCAGATTCGCGGGTTGACCAAATCGTTCGGCTCGCACGTCGTGTTGAACGGCATCGACTTCGACATTCAGCCGCAACAGGTGGTGGTCGTGATCGGGCCGAGCGGCTCGGGCAAGAGTACTTTTCTGCGCTGCTGCAATGGGCTCGAGCAGGCCGAGGGCGGCACTGTGGATATCTGTGGTCACCGTCTGGTGGACCACGGTGTGATGCTCAAGGAGCGTTCGCTCAACGCGCTGCGCACCGAAGTCGGGATGGTGTTCCAGTCGTTCAATCTGTTCCCGCATCTGTCGGTGCTGCATAACATTACCGTCGGCCCGCGCATGCTGCGCGGCCTGAGCAAAGCCGATGCGGAAACCGCAGCAATGGCGTTGCTCGAGAAAGTCGGCCTCGCGCACAAGGCGCATGTGATGCCGGCGAGCCTCTCGGGCGGCCAGAAACAACGCGTGGCGATTGCCCGCGCGCTGGCGATGCAGCCACGCGTGATGCTGTTCGACGAACCGACCTCGGCACTCGACCCGGAACTGGTTGGCGAGGTGCTGCAAGTCATGAAGCTGCTGGCGAGCGAGGGCATGACGATGGTAGTCGTCACGCACGAAATGGGCTTTGCCAAGGAAGTTGCCGATGTCGTAGTGGTGATGGACGGCGGTGTGATTGTCGAAGCTGGACCGCCTTCGGAAATTTTCTCGGCGCCGACGCAGCCACGCACGCGCGCCTTTCTGCAGGCGGTGTTGTCGCGAGCATGAGAGTTCCGTTCGACGACAAGGTGTGGAGCGGCCGCTGCGACGACGGCGAGCCGGGCGATACGCGGCGCGTGTTCAATCAGGTGTCGCGGTTTGCCGGCGACGGGCTAACCGGCGACGGGCTCACGGGCGAAAGGCTTGTTGACGGAACGCCCGTGATTGTCGGCTTCGGCTCCGACGAAGGTGTGCGCCGCAACCAGGGGCGTATCGGCGCGGCGCATGCCCCGAAGGAGTTGCGGCGGGCGCTTGCGGGCTTGCCGGCCAAAGCACTGACGGCGCTGCACGATGCAGGCGATGTGCTTTGCGACGACGGCAATCTGGAAGCGGCGCAGCACGAGTTGGGTCGCGTCGTCGCCGGGATTCTTGCGTGTGGCGGCCGCCCGCTGGTGTTCGGCGGCGGCCATGAAGTGGCTTGGGGCACGTATAGCGGCTTGCGCGCGCATCTAGGCGCAAGCGCTGAGCGTCGACTGTTGATTGTGAACTTCGACGCGCACTTCGATTTACGCCAGACCCGCCCTGGGAATTCGGGTACGCCCTTCGATCAGATTGCCTGCGATTGTGCTGAACGTGGCGTGCCGTTCAACTATGTCTGCTTGGGGATCAGCGACCTTGCCAATACGGCGGCGCTGTTCGCGCGGGCGCAGCAGCTCGGCGTGCAGTACGCGCTTGATACGGACATGCAGGAGTCCCAGCTCGAGCGGCGTCTGGCCCAACTGGACCAGTGGCTCGACGCTGCGGACGATATCTATCTGACTATCGATCTGGACGTGCTGCCGGGCTCGATCGCGCCGGGCGTATCGGCGCCAGCGGCATTGGGCGTGCCGCTGGCGGTGGTCGAAGCGATGGTGGTGAGGCTGCGCGCAACGGGCAAGCTGCGCGCAGCGGATATCGCCGAGTACAACCCTTCACTCGATCAGGACAAGCGCACCGCCCGGGTCGCGGCGCGACTTGCGCACAGGCTGCTATAGGCGCTTCTCTGGCGCTATTCCCGCCACGCTGGGTTTGCATGGGTCAATCGCAGCCCGATTGCGACGGCCCCTCTTCTGAAAATCTCCCTTTTTAAAAATCGAACGAAACCGTCGGTGAGAAATGTAAAACGCATTGACTCTCCCCGGAGTGCGTGACATTTGCAAAATATTACGCAGAATTACTGTTTCTCTTGAGATCTTGCTAAGCTTTCCGAATCAGTGATTGATCGCATGAAGGTGTGATGGGGCAATCACTGTGGTCGAAATAAAATGGGTATGACAGGCCTTGATCAATTGTCTCAATTATTCATTATAAATAAGTTAGGTTAACTAACTATGTGGCATGGAAAATAAAACTAACTTGCTATGAGGAGGTTCTGTGAATCGACTGTCTGGATTCAAACCGGTCTACGGCGTAACGACACTGTTTGCTTCGCTTGCTCTGGGCGCGTGCGGAGGAGGCTCATCTACAAGTAATACCCCTGCCGCCGTGCCCGATCAGGCATACAACGACACGCTTGCCTACAGTATGGACCCGCAGGGTTCTCTTCCGGCCGCAGCCGTATCCGAAAGTGCGGCGGTGACGCATCACACGATTACGCTTGGTGCGCAGACCTTCCCCTATACGGCCACCGCAGGTCATCTGACGATCGTTGACGGTAGCACGTCCCAGCCTGGGGCGACCATGTTCTATGTCGCTTTTACCAAGGACGGCGCCGCTCCCGGATCGCGTCCTGTCACGTTTTTCTACAACGGCGGGCCAGGTTCGTCATCGGTGTATCTCATGCTGGGCTCGTTTGCTCCCGAGCGCATAAAAACGAATATGCCGGCCTTCACCCCGGCTGCTCCATATGCGATGGAGACCAATGCCGATAGCCTGCTCGACAAGTCAGATCTGGTATTTATCAATCCGGTGGGGACAGGGTATTCGTCGGCAATTGCACCGAAGGTCAACAAGGACTTCTGGGGCAGCGATCCTGATGCGGCTTCGCTGGATCAGTTTATCAAACGCTACCTGACGGTAAACGGGCGCTGGAATTCACCCAAATTCCTCTACGGCGAATCGTATGGAACTGCGCGTAGCGCGATGCTGGCATACGATCTTCACGAGGATGGCGTTGACCTGAACGGCGTCACGCTGCAGTCGTCCATCCTGGACTACTCGCAGACGGGCAACAGTGCGGGCATCTTGCCCACCTGGGCGGCCGTTGCCTGGTATTACAACAAGTCCACGACCAATTCGGCCAGCAGCGCCTTGGCCGGCTATATGAAGACGGTGACGCAGTTTGCCGACGGGCCGTTTGCTGCCGCTACGGCGCAGGCTGCCACCCTCAATTCCCAGGTGCAGGGTCTGGAACAGTCGCTCTTTCCGTCATCACCGGGCACTCAATCGACCAATCCCAACATTGCTGATATCAATGCAGCAGTCAATCAGCTCGGAAGCCAGTGGAGCAGCATTAGCTGGTCCGGCTACCTCACGTACCTCATTTCCAGAACGGGCTCTACCGCTACGACCGTCGCAAACGCAACCCAGCTCCAGCAGGACTTTGCCGCACTCGCCCAGCTTCCCGCTCCGTCTCCTGGCATGGTTCAGCAGGTCAGCAACGACATTGGCATACCGGTTGCGTTGATCAACAGTGACATGCCGGGTCTTAACCTCTCCGCGCGCGGGTCGAGCATTAGTCAGAACTACACCTCGTTCCAGGAGGATCTGCTGCAAAGCCAGGGTCTGCTGGTTGGCAGCTATGACGGACGCGTGTCGTCGATCAATGGCGGTATTGCGGCAAACGTCAGCCCGCTTTCTGGCAGCAACGATCCGAGCATCACGGCCGTCGCCGGTGTCTACACCGCCATGTGGAACAGCTACCTGAATCAAACCCTGAAGTACACGACGGCTTCGAGTTTTGTCGACCTGAATAATGCGGTTTTCAATAACTGGTCCTTTTCGCACATGGATCCTACCGGCACACAGAAGGGGATCGATGCCAACGGGAATACCATTCTCTACACGGCGGGCGATCTTGCCGCCACCATGAGCCTGAATCCCGATCTGAAGGTCATGCAGGAAAGCGGTTACTACGATAGCGTGACGCCATTCCATCAAACGGATCTCGATTTGCAGAACATGCCGATCGCCTCATCGTTGCGAAGCAATCTGACCACGACCTACTATCCTTCGGGCCACATGATCTACCTCGACGGCACCTCGCGCACGGCGATGAAGACCAACCTCAGTGCGTTCTACGATGCTGCGACTACGCCGAGCGCGACACAACGCATTATGCAGCGGCAGAAGCAGACCTTGCAGAAGCTGCATCAGCAAACGCCGCCGCGCTCGTGATTGAAGGTTGAGATACGCGTGGCCGGTAAATGAACAACGCCCCGGGGACGCTGCTGTGTCCCGGGGCGTTTCGTTTCGATTGCCAGTTCGAGGCGTCCTGGCGCGATAGCGGCTTTACTTATTGCTCGCCATCGCCCCAGCGCTATTCTTCCCGCCAAACAACGCGGTCAGATAGTCGCCGTTCTTGGCCATCTGCGACATGAGCCGGTTGACCGCCGTGAACTGAGCGTTATAGCCCTTGGTCAGCTTGTCCGTGTAATCGTTAAGCTGGGTCTGCTGGTCGGCTAGCGACTTCAGGTCGGTGGTCAGCCTGTTGCTGTGCATATCGAGCGTGCCGCCGGTTTTCAGGAACGACGTCAGCGAGGTGTTCAACGAGGCAGCGAGACCGGTCTTCGAATTGAACAATGCGGCAACTCCGGTCGAGTTGTTGGTCAATGCATTGGTCAGTGCGAGGTCGTCGGTTTTCAACGTGCCGTCTTTGCGGAACGTGATGCCGATGCCCGCGAGGGTGGCCGCGCCGCTGCTTTCTTTCAGGCCGCCGCTCATCGCTCCCGAGAGCGTGTTGCGGATCGCGTTCATCGTCGCATCGCCGAGCAGCGCACCGCCTTGGGAACCGTGTTTCTTGGTTGCATCGAAACCGGTAAACGAAGCGGCGGTTGTGACGAAGTTGTTGTACGCCGTGACGAAGGCGCCAATCGCGGTCTTCTGGTCGGTCACGTCCTGGGCGATCGTGAGCGTCTGCGGGCTGCTGCTCACGGCGTCGGCCGTCAGGTTCAGCGTGAGGCCGTCAATCGCGGAGGTGACGATATTGCTCGGGCTCGAGACCTCCATGCCGGAGATGCTGAGGTGCGCATCCTGACCCGCGACGCTTTGCTTCCAGTTGCCCGAGTCGTCCACCACGGTGGTGGCAGGCGTGGTGGTGGAGATGCTGGACTTGACGCTTAGCTTGTTGAACTCGGCGTCGCCCGACTTGACCTGGACATTGATGCCGTTAGCGAGGCCGGTGGTGTTGGCGTGCAGCATCAGGTGCGCGCCGTCCACCCCGTTGACGACCGTGGCCGAGACGCCCGGATTGCCGGCCGCCGAGTTGATGGCCGAGGCGATATCCGCCAGCGTACTCTTGCCGGACTGGATCGTGATGGTGGTGCTCTTGCCGCCCAGCGACAAGGTCAGCGAACCGGCGCCGAGCGCCGCCTTGCTGGTGAACGCGCCCGAGGTGATGGACTGCGAGGTGGCAATGCTGTGTACGTCGATGGCATAGCTGCCCGCCACCGCGCCTTTGCCGGCACTCGCCGTGAGGCCCTTGCCGCTGGCGCTGGCAGTGAAGGTCGAGAAAGCGGTACCGTCGGCGAGCGGCGCCAACGCGCTTTGCATCAGCGAGAGCACCGACTTCAGCGTGCCGATCGCGGTGAGCTGATCGTTGTCGCGCTTCGCGCTGCCGGCCAGCATGGCATTCTTGCCGGCCACTTTCGCATTGACGATCGCGCTGACGAGCGCGTTCACGTCGGTATTCGATTTCGTTGCCCCGCTGATGATCGATTGCGCAGCGTCCTGAATCGACGTAGTCGCAGCGGTGGAAGCGGTGGTGTTGGATACCGTTGACATGACGTGTTGGCCCCTCGCGTCAGCATAATTAGTGATTGGAAAGCGGCAGTCAGCAGGCGCTCAGGCAAGCGCTTCTGCTGGTTTCGAACCCTTACAGATCGAAATGTAAGATATTGTAATAACTTATGTGTGAAGATTACAAGATATTTTCGATTTGCTTGCTGGACACCGTGCGGGTTGACGCTGTGCGTACGCACATATAGACTGCATCACATGAACGGACCTCTCTCTTACGACGAGTGCAACTGCTTCGCACTGCGCCAGGCGGCGCGCTACGTCACGCAGATTTACGAGCGCCATCTCGGCGAGGTGGGGCTGACGGCTGCGCAATTCAGCATCATGGCAAAGCTGGCCCGTAAGGCGCCTGCCACCATGGTGGAGCTGGCCGAGGCAATGGTGATGGACCGCACCACACTAGTGCGGGCGCTCAAGCCGCTGCAGCGCGACGGCTACGTCATCAGCGAGGCGTCGGAGCATGACGGCCGGACTTATCTGTTCAGTTTGTCGGAGAGTGGCAAGGCGACATTTGCCGAGGCGGCCATCGCGTGGCGTAACGCGCAAGCCGAGTTCGAAGGGAAGTTCGGCCGCGCGCGAGCCAAGGCACTGCGCGCGGAACTGTTCGGCCTGACCGCCGAGTGAGGCGTCACTAAAGGACACGAAGAGGCACGCGCGGATTACAGCGTGGAGCGCCGGCACATGGAGTCGGAAGCTAAAGGAATCGGTTTGAAAGTTTAAGATGACAAGTGCGTATGCACTCAGAATGGAACCCGACACGATGCAATTGCTACCCGATGACGACTGTTTTGCGATTCGCCAGGCGGCCCGTTACGTCTCGCAGTTGTACGACCGGCATCTTGCGCAGGTCGGACTGACGATCACGCAGTTCTCGATCCTCGGCCGGTTTCACGGCGGCAGGTTGCTGACGATGAAGCAACTCGCCGACGCGATGGTGATGGAGCGGACCACGCTGGTGCGGGCAATTCAGCCCTTGCAGCGCGATGGCCTGCTGTCGAGCCGGAGCGCGCCAACCAAGGGCAGGGAGCTGTCGCTCAGATGGACGCCGGCCGGCGAGGCGAAGTATGCCGCCGCGCGGGCTCACTGGGATGCGGCACAGGAAGATTTCGAACAGCGCTTCGGTGCCGAGCGCGCGGCAACGCTGCGGCGCGAGTTGCTGGACATGACGAAGGCCTGATCGAGAGGGTTTGAGTCAGACGTTTTTGTCGCAAGCGGACCGGGCGTCCTGAAAGGCCAGGTCACGGGTGGCGTGCCGGTCACGCTCATTTTCAATATCGTTAAGTGCATACGCACATCCAATCATGTCCACTACTCCTTCGACTCTCGCTCCGCCCAGCGCCGCGGGTCTCGCTCAACCGGCCCGGCGCACGCCGTGGATGCTGCTCGCGGTGATCGTCGTGCTGGTGGTGCTGGCGAGCGCGCTGTCGTACTGGCTGCTGGTCGGCCGCTTTGTCGAAAGCACCGACGACGCCTACGTGGGCGGCGACGTGACGGTGATGGCGCCGAAGGTGAACGGCTTTGTGACGGATCTGCTGGTGCGCGACAACCAGCACGTGCAGGTGAATCAGGTGCTGATCCGGCTCGACGCGCGGGATTACGACGCGCGGCTCGCCCAGGCCAGCGCCGACGTGCAGAGCGCGCAGGCCGCGGTGACCGAGCTGCAGGCGAAAAAGTCGCTGCAACTGGCCACCATCGACGAGCAGGCGGCCGAGGTGAAGGCGTCGGGGGCTGAGTTGACCCGCAGCGCCCAGGACGAAACGCGTTACCGCGAACTCGTCAAGGACGAGGCGGTGTCGAACCAGATCGTCGAGCGGGCCGATGCGGACCTCGCCAAGGCGCACGCCGCGGTGGACCGCAGCGGCGCCGCCTTGCTCGCTGCGCAACGCGAGATCAGCGTGCTCGATGCGCAGATCGGCGCGGCGCAAGCCCGGGTGGCGACGGCACAGGCGGCGCAGCGCGTGGCCGAACTGAATGTGGAATACACCACGATCCGCTCGCCGGTGGATGGCTACGTCGGTAATCGGACCGCCCAGGTCGGGTTGCTTGCCAATACCGGCGTGTCGCTGCTGACGGTGGTGCCCTCGACTGGCCTATGGGTCGACGCCAACTTCAAGGAAGACCAGTTGAAGAAGATGCACGCGGGCGACACCGCCGAGGTGACGCTCGACGCCTCCAGCAAAACGCTGCACGGCGTGGTGGACAGTCTGGCGCCCGCCACCGGCGCGACCTTCAGCGTGCTGCCGGCGGAAAACGCCACCGGCAACTTCACGAAGATCGTGCAGCGCGTGCCGGTGCGGATTCGCCTCGACGCGCCGCAGGACATGCAAGGCGTGTTGCGGCCCGGTCTTTCGGCGACCGTGAAGGTGCATTTGGGCACGGGCACTGACACGACCAGCGCGAACGCCAGCGCCGCAGCGCATTCCTAACCACGCCGCGTTCGCGTTTCGCTTCAGGCCTGCCATGACCCACCCTCCGTTGAACCCCGCCAACCAGCCGACCCGCACCAAGGTGCTGGCGTTCGCGCTGATGTGCCTCGGCTTTTTTATGGCGACGCTGGACATCCAGATCGTCGCGTCTTCTCTGCGCGATATTGGCGGCGGGCTGTCCGCCAGCCAGGATGAACTGTCGTGGGTGCAGACCTCGTATCTGATCGCCGAGATTCTGGTGATTCCGATGTCGGGCTGGCTCACACGGGTCTTCTCGACACGCTGGCTGTTTGCCTTCTCGGCGCTCGGCTTCACGATTACCAGCATGCTGTGCGGACTCGCGTGGGACATCAATTCGATGATCCTGTTTCGCGGCCTGCAAGGGGCGCTCGGCGCCGCGATGATTCCCACCGTATTCACCACGGCCTTCGTGCTGTTCCCCGGCAAGCAGCGGCTGATTGCCTCGACCACCATCGGCGCACTGGCTTCGCTCGCGCCGACCGTCGGACCCGTGATCGGCGGCTGGATCACCTCGCAATGGTCCTGGCACTGGCTGTTCTATCTGAACCTCGTGCCGGGCGTGTTCGTCACGCTGCTGGTGCCGAAGTTCGTGCATATCGATGAAGTCGATCTGTCGCTGCTGAAAAAGGGCGATTACCTCGGCATGCTGCTGATGTCCGGCTTTCTCGGCTGCCTCGAGTACGTGCTCGAAGAAGGGCCGCGCAAGAACTGGTTCGGCGACGACGCGATCATCCTGTGCACCTGGATCTCCGTGATCTGCGGCTTTCTGTTCCTTGTGCACGCGTTCACCGCCAAGGAGCCGATCGTCGATCTGCGCGCGCTGGCGATTCGCAATTTCGGCGTCGGCTGCCTGCTGTCGTTTATCACGGGAGTGGGCATCTTCTGTACGGTGTTTCTGACCCCGGTGTTTCTCGGGCGCGTGCGCGGTTTCGATTCGCTGCAGATCGGCCTGGCGCTCTTGTCGGTGGGGTGTTTTCAGCTCATGGCGCTGGTGGCCTACGCGCTGCTGGCGCGCGTCGTCAATATGCGCTGGCTGCTGGTGTTCGGGCTCGTGTGCTTCGGTCTGGGTTGCTATCTGTACGTGCCACTGACCAATCAGTGGGGCTGGCAGGAACTGCTACTGCCGCAGGCCTTGCGCGGCATCGGCCAGCAGTTCTGCGTGCCGCCGATCGTAACGATGGCGCTTGGCTCGCTGCCGCCCTCGCGGCTGCGCTCGGCGAGCGGCCTGTTCAACCTGATGCGCAATCTGGGCGGTGCGATTGGCATTGCGGTCAGCAGCACGATGCTCAACGACCGCCTGAACCTCCATTACGAACGGCTCGACGAGCACCTGACGGCAGGGCGGCCGCTGGTCGAAGGCTTGCTGCAGCAGCAGGCCGCGCGGCTTGCGGCGGTGGGGGGCGACACGCTCAACGCGGCGCATGCGGGTCTCGATCTGCTGCATGCCTTGTTGATGCGCGAAGCCTTGGTGCTGACTTTTTCCGACACCTTTCTCGCGGTCGCGTTGTGCTTTGTGGTGGGTTTGCTGAGTGTGGCGTTTTCGCGTCCGTTCGGGCTGACCGCGCCGCCGCCTGACGCTCACTAGAAAATAATAAGGATAGCGATATGAAATATATCACCGCGAAAGGCATGGCGAGTCTGCTGCTTCTGAGCCTCGCTGCGTGCGCCGTGCCGCCGGCCCAGCATGCGGATCTGCCGCACGCCGTGCAAGCCGTGGCGCCTACGGCATGGAGTGTCGCGGCGCCGCAAGATAGCGCGGATGCGAACGCGTGGTGGGCGCGCTTCGGCGACCCGGTCATGCGTCAACTGATCGAGGACGTGCTGACCGGCAATCTGGATGTGCAGGCCGCCGTTGAACGCGTCAAACAGGCGCAGGCCATCACGACCCAGCAACGCTCGGCGCTGCTGCCCGAACTGGATGCGACCGCCACCGCAGCGGACCAGCGGATCAATGCGCCACCGCCGCTCGGCTATGTGCGGCAGGCCGGCGTGGGTGTGGCGGCTAGCTGGACGCCCGATGTGTTCGGCGGCGAGCGGCTTGCCGTGCTGGCCGCGCAGGCGCAGACGGCGGGCCGTGCGGCTGCGCTCGATGAACTGCGGCTGGCGCTCGCGGCCAACACGGCCGCCGCCTATATCGACTTGCGCTGGGCGCAGTCGGAGTTGCAGATTCTGAGCGACAACGAGCAGATCAGAAACCGCGCCCTCAAGCTGACGCAAGAGCGCCTGCACTACGGCCTGTCCACGCAGCTCGACGTCGCGCGTGCGCAGAACCAGTTGCAGGATCTGCAGGCGCAGATTCCGCAGGTGCAATCGCGCATCCAGCATCAGCTCAGCCTGATCGCGGTTTACTCGGGCCGCACGCCGGAAAGCGTCGGCAGCTTGCTGTTGAGCGACGCGCGCGACATTCCGGTGCCGGCGCAAAGCGTGCCGCAGATTCTGCCGTCCGAAGCGCTGTTGCGCCGGCCCGATGTGCGCACCGCCTACGCCAGCGTCGAGCAGCGCGCAGCGGAAGTGGGCGCGTCGAGGGCACAACGCTATCCGCAGTTCAGGCTGAATCTGGCGGACGGTCTGCTGGCGTCGTCGTATCTCGGCTTGCCTACGCTGACCAACAACCTCTTCAGCGCGGCGTTGAGCGCGACTAGCCCGATCTTCAACGCCGGCCGGATCACGGCCGGTATCGACGAGAGCGAAAGCAAGTTGCGCGAATCGCAACTCGGCCTGCAGCAGACGATGCTGCAGGCGCTCAAGGAAGTCGAAGACACCCGCAGCGATCTGGTCAACGACGCCGTGCAGGTCGATCGTCTGGGCGGCGCGCTGGACGCGTCCGATCACGCGCTGCGGCTCTCCACCGAACTGTACAAGGACGGCGCCTCCAGTTTTCTCGACGTGCTGGCGGCGCAGGAGGCGTATCTGCGCGACTCCGAGGCTTTGAATCAGGCGAAACGCGAACACGCGCTGGCGGCCGTGGCGCTGTACCGCTCGTTGGGTGGCGGATGGGATGCACCAGCGGCGGTCGCCGCGAACTGAGGTGATGTTGTGCTCTAACTGCGAGAGGCAAATGATGAACAAGCGAGACGTAGTGATCTGCAACCCTGTGAGAACGCCGATCGGCGCGTACAACGGCACGCTGAAGGAGGTGCCGGCCACCGACCTCGGCGCCGCCGCCGTACGCGAGACCCTGCGGCGCAGCGGTCTGGCTGGCGCGGAACTTGGCTCGGTGGTGCTGGGTAATGTGATTCAGGCCGGTAACCGGATGAACCCGGCGCGCCAGGCGGCAATTGGCGGCGGCGTGCCGGTCGCCGTGCCGGCGCTGACGGTCAACCGGGTGTGCGGCTCGGGCGCACAGGCGATTGCTTCGGCGGCTAACGAAATCTGGCTGGGTCTCGGCGACGCTGCGGTGGCGGGCGGCATGGAGAATATGGACCGCGCGCCCTATCTGCTCGACGGCGGCCGCTGGGGCTACCGCATGGGCAATGCGCAGGTGCACGACAGCATGCTGCGGGATGGCCTGGTGGATGCGTTCTCCGGCGAGCATTCCGGTTGGCACACCGAAGACCTCGTGACGCAGATGGAGATCACACGGGAGGCCCAGGACCGCTGGGCCGCGCGTTCGCAGCAGCGTTTTGCCGCGGCGCAGGAGCGCGGCCTGTTCGACGCCGAGCTGGTGAGCGTGACGGTCCAGAGCCGCAAGGGACCGCAGCCGTTCGCCCGCGACGAGCAGCCGCGTGCCGATACCACGGTCGAGACGCTCGCCAAACTGCGTCCGGCGTTCCGCCCCGACGGCACGATTACCGCCGGCAACGCGCCGGGTCTGAATAGCGGTGCCGCGGCGATGCTGGTCACGGAGCGCGGCTTTGCCGAGGTCCACGGCATCGAACCGTTCGCGCGGCTCGCCGCTTACGGCGTTGCCGCAGTCGAGCCCGGCATGTTCGGCCTCGGGCCGGTGCCGGCTGTGGAGATGGCGCTGGCGCGCGCCGGCTGGCAACTGAAGGATGTCGAGCGCTTTGAGATCAACGAGGCTTTTGCTGCGGTGCCGATTGCGGTCGCGCGCAAGCTTGGGCTCGACGAAGAGCTTGTCAACGTCGAGGGTGGAGCGATCGCGCACGGCCATCCGATCGGTGCGACCGGCGCAGTGCTGACCACCCGGCTGCTCCACTCGATGCGCCGCGACGGGCTCAAGCGCGGCATCGTCACGTTGTGTATCGGCGGCGGGCAGGGCATCGCGCTGGCGCTCGAAATCCTCTGATGTGAGGCGCGGGCGCGGCAGAGGCGGGGCAGGCGTGGAGAGGCAGCGTTGCGGCGCGCGGCCTGCCGCCCGCCGCGCCGATGCGAATCGGGAATCTTTGCTACATTCACACAGACGCCTGGTTCGCGTCCTGCGCGCCATGAGCGCCGGGCGGCTCATCGCCCGCGAACCTGCGCGAAGCGCTGCGAACTGAACAACCCATCCTCCAAGAGACAATGCAATGCGAATTCTAGTAGTAGGTGCAGGTGCGGTAGGCGGCTACTTCGGCGGCCGTCTGGCTGAGGCTGGACGTGACGTCACGTTCCTCGTACGCGCAGCCCGCGGCGACGAACTGCGCCGCGCCGGCCTTGTCATCAAGAGCCCGCGCGGCGACCTGACGCTGCGCGACGTCAAGACCGTGCAGGCCGGCGAGAGCGCCGAACCGTTCGATCTGGTGGTGTTGAGTTGCAAGGCCTACAACCTCGACGATGCGATCGCCTCGTTCGAGCCGCTGGTCGGGCCGTCCACGCTGATCCTGCCGCTGCTCAACGGCATGCGCCATATCGATGTCCTCACTGAGAAATTCGGCGCCGCGCGGGTGCTGGGCGGGCAATGCGTGATTGCTGCGACGCTCAACCGCGAGCGCGAGATCGTCCATCTGAATGAGATGCATGCCATCGCCTTCGGCGAACTGCAAGGCGGTGTATCGGAGCGCGTACGGGCGATTGGCGAAGTCATGTCGGGCGCCGGTTTCGATGTGGCGACCAGCGAACATATCCTGCTGGGCATGTGGGAGAAGTGGGTGTTTCTGGCGACGCTGGCGGCCAGCACTTGCCTGTTGCGCAGCTCGGTGGGCGATATTCTGAGCGCGCCGGACGGCCGCCGCGTGATCGAAGGGCTGCTCGGCGAATGCCGTGCGGTGGCGCAGCACAACGGCTTTACGATGGGGCCGCAGTTCGACGCGCGCGCTAATCAGACGCTTTTCACGCCGTCGCCGCTGACGGCTTCGATGTTGCGCGACGTCGAAAACCATTCGCGCACCGAGGCCGACCATATTCTGGGCGACCTGATCCAGCGCGGCGGTGCGGCCCAGCAGCGCGATGCGGGATTGTCGCTGCTGCGCATTGCCTATAGCCATCTAAAGGCCTACGAGGCTCGCCAGGCAAGGGCCGCATAACGGCTGCTAGTCGGCCAATGCGCGGCCCAATGCGCGGGCCGCCACGCCCCCAGGGCAGCACCTCCCATGCAGTAGAATCGACCACGCCGCAAATGCTGCGGCGGACGTTCAACAGGAGGGCAGGATGCCGAGTCCAACCGGGTCGGTGGTGGCGCTGAGTTCGGCGTCGGCGACGACGTTTTCGATCGGCATCGTGTATCTCGGCTATTGGGGGATCCACGAGCCCGCGCCGTGGAAGTTCGCCGATGCACTGGTAGTGCTGTTCGCGCTCGGCGGCTTCGCCTGCCTCGGTCTCGTGCCGTGGATGGCGACCCGCTCGGTCGAGCCGGAAAGCAGCGACGCCGGGATTCGCGTGGCCCGGCGTCTGTTCCTGAGTGGCGTGAGCGCGATCTGGCTCGCGGTCACGCTCTCTATTGTTTTCTGACCCGGCCGGTCACCGTTACTGCTCGATCTGCCGGTTCCAGCGCGTATCCCACTGCGCGCGGTGCGCATTGATCGCGTCCCAGTCCACCACGGTCACCTTGCGCAACAGATCGTCGATATTGCCCAGGCTTTGCTGCATCGCGGGCGGCATCTTGGCGAACCGGTTGGTGGGGATCTGCTTGCCGGCATCGGCCGCCTTGGTCTGCGCCGGAGCTGACAACAGGAACTGCGCGAGCTTCTGGGCGAGCGCCGGGTCTGGGTTGTTGTTGACTACGCACAGGTCGACCAGCAGCAGCACCGGACCTTCCTTCGGATTCACGTAAGCCACCGGAATGCCCTTGTCCTGCAGGTCGCTGACACCTGTCGGCGTGAGCGGGAACAGGCCGGCTTCGCCCGTCTGCACCATCTCCGAAATCTTCGCGGAGTTCGGAATGTACTCGACCACGTTCGGCCCGACCGTGCTGGACCATTTCGTGAAAGCGGGTTCGACGTTCTGTTCGCTACCGCCCATCAGACGATTGATCGCGAGGAAGCCATGCAGCCCGAACGTGCTGCTCGACTCGGACTGGAACACCACCTTGCCCTTGTATTTCGGATCGGCGAAATCCATCCATGAGGTCGGCGGCGCCCAGCCTTTTTCGGCAAACAGCTTCTTGTTGTACGCAATGCCGGTCATGCCGAGTTGCACGCCTGCACCCATGTCGTCTTTCATCCGCGCAAACGGGTACAACTCCTTGAGGACCGGCGCATCGTCGAGCTTCTGGCACACGCCCATGCTGACTGCGCGCGCCATCACGCCGTCGTCGAGGAACACCACGTGAATCTGCGGATTGGCCTTGTTGGCGAGCAGCTTGGCGAGAATATCCGACGAGGTGCCGGGCACCACGACCACCTTCACATTGTTGGCCTTCTCGAAGTCGGGCAGTACCTGGCTCGTATAAGCCTTCTCCATCGGGCCGCCGTTCATGCCGATATAGATCGTTTTGGTCTGCGACCACGCGGGCGTCGCGGCGCCGAATGCACACAATGCGGCGAGCGCCGCGATGGTTCGGAACAGTTTCATGGTGGATCTCCTGGGTTTGTCTAGAGAGCGTGCAGGCTAGGGGTAGGGACGGTGATGAAACGATCGATCGCAAACGCATCGAGCGGCGTGGCTGTCGAGCCGCGCAAGACGAGATCGGCGAGCACCTCGCCGACGCCCGGCGCGAGCAGAAAGCCGCCGCCCGAAAAGCCGAATGCGTGCAAGAGGCGCGGCACGGTGCGGCTCGCGCCGATCACCGGGTTGCTATCCGGCGTCTCGCCTTCCACGCCGCTCCATGTGCGGATCAGCAGCGCGTCGCGCAGCGCGGGCATCAGTGCACAGGCGTCGCGCATCACGGCGCGGGTGGTGTCGGTGGAGGGCTGGCCGTATTCGCCGTCGCCTTGTCCGCGGCCGCCGCCGACCACGCAGTTGCCGCGGGCGACTTGCCGCGCATAGATGCCGCCGCCATACACGCCGAGGTTGTGGGTGATGAAGAGCGGCAGCGGCTCGGTGACCCACATGTTCGGGTAGATCGGCTTCATCGGCACGGTTTCGCCAAACGAAGCCGCGACCTTGTTGGCCCACGCGCCGGCGGAGTTGATCAACCAGTCCGAAGTGAAATGCTGAGCGCCTGCGCGGAGTTGAAAACGCGTACCGTCATGGCTGATTTCGCTGAGTTCGGTCTGCTCGCGGACCTCCGCCCCGGCCGCTTGTGCCGCGCGAGCGAAGGCTGGCGAGACGAGGCGCGGATTCGCATGACCGTCGCTCGCGCACAGCGAGCCGCCGATTGCCGCAGCGCCCAGCCATGGATAACGGCGCCGGAAGGTCTCGCCGCCGATGAGTTGCGGCTCGAGTCCATGTTCGCGCGCCATCTGCGCCCAGCGTTCGAGGGCGGCGAGATCGCTCTCGCTGCGCGCGAGCCGCAAATGGCCGGAGACGATGAACTCACCGTCGGTGCCGATCAGTTCCGGCAAGCGGTCCCAGACGCGCCGCGCACGCATGGCGAGCGGCATTTGTTCGACAGGGCGTCCCTGGCAGCGCACGCCACCGTAGTTGACCCCGCTTGCCTGAGCGCCGCAGAAGCGCCGCTCGAACAAGCCAACGCGCAAGCCGGCTTTGGCGAGCGCGAGCGCCGCCGAGGCGCCCACCAGGCCGCCGCCGGCAATCGCCACGTCGTAGTGCAGAGGCTTATTCATCGCGCGCCTCCTCCGGAATCGCGGCGACGCCGTCGGCATAGAGGGCGGGCGAGATCGGAATCGGCTTGACCGGCGGCTGGCTGCGCAAGCGGCCGACCGCTTCGAGCGGCTTGCCGGTTTCCGCGCTCAGTAGGGCAAGCGCCGCTTCACCGCACATGCGGCCCTGGCAGCGGCCCATGCCGACACGCGTCAGCGCTTTCAGACGGTTGATCTCGCTCGCCCCACCGCTGCGGATGCAGTGGCGCAGTGTTCCTGCGCCGACTTCTTCGCAGCGGCATACGGTCATCTCGTCGGGCCATTGCGATGCGCAGTTGGCGGGGGGCGCGAAGGCGGTTTCTAGGCCTTGGCGGAAGATCGCGATACGTCGCAAGCCGCGTTCGAGCGAAGCCGCGTCCGGCAGGTTGGAACCGCGCGGGTGAGCGACGCCCAGATCGTCGAGCACCGCGAGGGCCGTGCGGCGCCCGGCCAGTTCGGCGGCATCCGCGCCGGCAATCCCGGCGCCGTCGCCAGCGAGATAAATGCCTGGCACCGAACTGCGTCCGGCGGCGTCGAGTTCGGGCAGCCAGCAGCGGTTATGCGCGTCGAAGCGGAAGCGGCAACCGGCCAGATCGGCGAGCTGGGTCTCCGGGCGCAAGCCGAAGCCGAGGCCAACCGCGTCGCAGGCAAGCGTTTGGTTCGGCGTGCCGTTGTGGGTGGCACGCCAGGTAATGGCTTCGACATGACGCGCGCCGCCGATGCCGACGAGCGTCACATTGCGCTCGATGCGCACGCCACGAGCCTGCAGCCAGCCCACGTAGTAAAGCCCCTTTGCCAGCGTGGCGGGCTGCCGCAAGAGTTTCGGCGCCGCCGCGATCTGTTGCGACAAGGCGCTGGTGTCAAGCACGGCCGCGACCTGCGCGCCGGCTTTCACGTATTGATACGCGACGAGGTACAACAAAGGTCCCGTACCGGCGAGCACGACGCGCCGGCCGATCGCACAGCCTTGCGACTTCAGCGCGACCTGCGCGCCGCCAAGCGTATAGACGCCCGGCAGAGTCCAACCGGGCACCGGCAGCACGCGATCGGTTGCACCGCTAGCGATGATCAGATGCGAGAACGGCAGGCCGATTTCGCGCCCGGCGTGCAGCGTATCGAGGCGGCCTCGTCCGCAGGCCCAGGCGAGCGTGTCGGGCCGGTAGTCGAGATGCGGCAGCAGGGCGGCCATCGTCGAGTGCAGTGCATTGGCCTTGCGGGCTTCGAAGCCATACAGCGTTTGCTTCGAGCGTTCGAACGTCGCGTTGGCGGGCGGCTGGCGATAGATTTGGCCGCCCCAGCGGGCGTTTTCGTCGAGTACGACCGGCCGCACGCCCGCCGCGACCAGCGTTTCGGCGGCGCGCACGCCAGCCGGTCCAGCGCCGACGATCACCACGCTTGATTCCTGGTTCATGGTGCGACTCCGTCGGCGCTGGCCGCATGGGTCACACCATCGGAGTTCGTGCTGGCCAAGGCCGCGCTGGCATCGAGCGCGGCACTGCGCGTCACGATCCGCATTCCTTCAGCCAGCAAGGTGGAGCAGGCGCGCAAGCGGGCGCCATCTTCGCTGCGCACCCAGCAGTCCTGGCAGGCGCCGATCAGGCAGAAGCCGGCGCGCGGCTCGCCGCTGAATTCGCTGTGGCGTAGCTGCCGTTGCTGCGTGAGGATCGCCGTCAGGACCGTGTCGCCGCGCAATGCGCTGACTGCTTGGCCATCCAACACGAAGGGCAGCGGCGCACGCTGCAGCTCCGCGACGCGCACGAACTGCGGGCCGCGCTCGGCGGAGGACTCGGGCGGGTACGGCGTGCCGGGCATAGGGGACAGGGCAGGGGAAGTCATCAGTGCTGGCCGATCAGAATGCGGTTGAGTCCATACACGCGGTCGAGCAGCAGCATCGCGCCGGCCGTGATGAAGATCACGAGCGCAGACACGGAGGCCATCATCGGATCGATCGATTCGGTCGCATACATATACATGCGCACCGGCAGCGTGACGGTTTGCGGCGAGGTGACGAAGATCGACATCGTCAGTTCGTCGAAGCTGTTGATGAAGGCGAGCAGCCACCCGCCGGTGATGCCGGGCAGGATCATCGGGAAGGTGATGCGGCGGAAGGTGGTCCAGGCATCGGCGCCGAGCGACGCCGCCGCATGCTCGACGCTACGGTCGAGGCCGCTCACCGAAGCGAGCACGAGCCGCATGACGAACGGCGTGATGATGATCATGTGTGCGAGCACCAGCCACGCAAACGAGCCGGTCGCGCCGATCAGCGCGAAAAAGCGCAGCAACGCGATGCCCAGCACGAGACCGGGAATCACCAGCGGCGACAGCAGCAGGCCGTTCAGAAAGCCGCGCCCCGGAAAGCGTGCCCGGCCGATCGCCAATGCGGCCGGCAGTGCGACGATCAGCGACAGCGTGGCGGACGCGAAGGCGAGCTTCAGGCTATTGAAGAACGCCGAGATGAAGTCGGGATAGTCGAGGATGGCGCGAAACCAGCGCAGCGAGAAGCCGTGCGTGGGCAGCGTCAGGGTTTCGTCCGGCGTGAAGGCGACCAGTACCACGATCGCGAGCGGCGCCAGCACGAACAGGATCAC
Source organism: Paraburkholderia phenazinium (assembly GCF_900100735.1). Taxonomy (GTDB): domain Bacteria; phylum Pseudomonadota; class Gammaproteobacteria; order Burkholderiales; family Burkholderiaceae; genus Paraburkholderia; species Paraburkholderia phenazinia. Next base: position 200,466 of record NZ_FNCJ01000002.1, read on the forward strand.
GAGCGCATGAAAGATCAGCGCGAGAGGGCCGTTTTTTCTCATCGTATTCTCGTCGTCGCGTGGGTTTAGCCGATGCTCCGGGCGTACTTGCGTTCCAGCAGCCGATAGTAGGTGAGCATCACGATCAGGTTGGCGACTAGCAACAGCACGGCGATGGTGGCACCGAGCGGCCAGTTCAGCGAGCTGAGGAATTCGTCGTAGACGGCAGTGGCGGCGACTTTCAGGCGTCGCCCGCCGAGCAGGCCGGGAATCGCAAAGGCGCTCGCGGACAGGCCGAACACCATCAGACTGCCGGACAGGATGCCGGGCGTCAGTTGCGGCAAGACGATGCGCCGCAGCGTCGTGGCCGGCGAGGCCATCAGCGAGAGGGCCGCGTTCTCGGTTTGCGGATCGAGCTTTTGCAAGGCCGTCCAGACCGGAATCACCATGAACGGCAACATGACATGCACGAGGGCGATGACAATCGCGAAGGTCGTGTATTCGAGCTTGTACGGTCCCATGCCGACGAGGCCGAATGCCTGATTCACGAGGCCGTTGGAGTTGAGCAGCATGCTCCAGCCGAAGGCCCGCACTACGACAGACACCAGCAGCGGCGCCAGAATCACCAGCAGGAAGAGCGACCGCCATGGGTCGCGCATGCGTGAGAGCACATAGGCTTCGGGCGTGCCGATCACGACGCATAGCAGGGTGGTCAGGAAGGCGATACCGAACGTGCGCAGGAAGATCGTGTGGAAGTAGCTCGATTTCAGCACTTCCGCGTAATTGCCGAACTGGAACGCGGCGATCGGTCCGCTCGAGGGATCGAAGCGATAGAAGGTCAGGACCAGCGTCATGGCGAGCGGAATCAGCACCAGCGCCGCGAACAGCAGGAAGGCGGGCGCGCACATCAGCCATAGCGGCAGAAAGGCATGCCAGGACGCGCGGCGCGTGCTGCGGCTGCTTTGACCACTTTGGCCACTATCGCCGTTGTTGCCGTTGGTGTTGTCAGTGGAGATGGGCAGCGTACTAGCCATGACGCGCCTCCCGCTGCACGAAGCGAATCGCCTCGCTATTCCAGTCGACGCCGACCGCCGCCCCTTCCGCGAGCGGCTCCGTGCCTTCGTTCTGGCAGCACACCAGCACCTCGCCGAGCTTCGAATCGACCCGGTAGAGCCACTGACTGCCAAGGAAGAAGCGGCTCGTGACGGTGGCCGCGAGGCGGCCCGCATCCGGTGCGCAGAGCCGCAGTTTTTCGGGGCGGATGCACAGCGTGACGGCGTCGCCAATGTTCACGACGCGCTCGCGCATCGGCAGTTGCGCGGTGTTGCCGGTTTCGGCGAGGTCGTGGCCGAGGTCGATGCGGATGGCGTCGCCGTCGCGTGCGACGATGGTGCCCGGCAGCATGTTGGCCTTGCCGATGAACTGCGACACGAAGTGGTTTTCGGGGCGTTCGTAGGCGCGGTACGGCGTATCGATCTGGGTGATGCGGCCCGCTTCCATCACCACCACGCGGTCGCTGATCGAGAGTGCCTCCGACTGGTCGTGCGTGACCATGATGGTGGTCGTGCCGATCTTGCGCTGGATCGCGCGCAGTTCGAACTGCATGTCTTCGCGCAACTTGGCGTCGAGATTCGACATCGGTTCGTCGAGCAGCAGCACGGGCGGCGCAATCACGATGGCGCGCGCAATCGCCACGCGCTGCCGTTGGCCGCCGGAGAGTTCGCGCGGAAAGCGGTGGGCGAGCGTATCTAGCCGCACCAGGGCCAGAGCTTCCCGCACCCGTTCGTTGCGCTCGGCCTTGCCGATGCCGCGCATCTCCAGACCGAAGGCAACGTTCTGCGCGACGCTCATGTGCGGAAACAGCGCATAGCTCTGGAACACGATGCCGAGGCCGCGCTGGTTAGGCTTGGTATGGGTGATGTCGCGGCCATCGAGCGTGATGCGCCCGCGGGTGGTTTCGACGAAGCCCGCGATCATTTGCAGCGTGGTGGTCTTGCCGCAGCCGGACGGACCGAGCAGCGAAACGAACTCGCCTTTTTCCACCGACAGGTTGAGGTCGGCGACGGCTTGCAGCTCGCCGAACGATTTCGCTACGTCTGTGAGCGTGAGGAACGACATGGGTCTGGCCTTTCGGTGCATGGGCACCGGCTGAATCGACAAATCTCTCTGGTGGAGCCGACTCTAGCTAGCCATATTGTGCGTCGTCAAATGCAAATTCCGTTTGGCGGTATAAAGATTGGAAAAATTCCGTTCAATGAAATGAGTTGGGGAATGCCCTTGGACTTTGTTCCATTGCGTGAAGTACGAGGAATCCCTAACAAAGCACAACCCGAACCGCTGCGGCCAGCGTCGTGGCACTATTCCATTAGAGAGTAAAACGCCATATAGTGTTCCGTAAAATGGAATAAGTTTGAGGAAAAACCATGAAAGCTGCCGCAAAACGAGAAGTTGTAGAGTCCGGCTCGGCCGATACCTCGGAGGCGCCCGGCACCGGCATGCTGCAGCGCTCGTTTGCGGTGATCCGCGCGTTGGCCGACGCACAGCCCGATGGCGGGCGTGTCACACGGCTCGCGAAAGCGGTCGGGCTGACCCAGGGCACCGTGCACCGCATCCTGCATGCATTGATCGCCGAGGGCATGGTCGAGCAGGACGAAAACTCGAAGCTGTACCGCCTGAGCGTCGAATTTTTCGCGCTCGCGGCGCAGGCGGGCAACCCGAGCGGCATGCGCACGTTGTGCCGCCCGGCCTTGCTGCGCCTGTGCGCGAGCCTCGGCGACACGATTTTCCTGCTGGTCAAAAGCAGCTTCGACGCGGTCTGCCTCGATATCTGCGAAGGGCCGTTCCCGATTCGCTCGTTTACCGGCGATATCGGCGGGCGCGTGGCGCTCGGCGTCGGCCAGGGGAGTCTGGCGATTCTGGCGTTTCTGCCGGAAGCGGAGCGCGAGGAGATCATCCGCTTTAACGTGCCGCGGATTCGCGGTTACGGCGTGCTCGACGAGGTCTACCTGCGCACCGAGATCGAGCGGGTGCGGCAACTGGGTTACGCGGGGCGCAATAGCGGCTTGCTGGATGGCATGGCTGGCGTGGCGGTGCCGATTCTGGACCGCACCGGCGTCGCCGTCGCCGCGCTTAGCGTCGGCACGCTGGCCGCGCGGCTTGGCGACGACCGCCTGCCGATGGTGGTCGAATTGCTGCGGCGCCAGGCGCAGACGCTCGGAGCGCAGATCAATCCGTTCGATGTCGCCTTGCGCCGGCCGATGCATGGCCTCTCACGCGCCATGACGACCGAGCGGATCGCCTCCTGAGTCTCGGCCCCATTGGCGGTGGGTGAGCAGTAGTCCTGAAGATGGAGAAAACAGGCGGTCTCCACGCGGATACCCCATCCGCAAGAGCGCCTGCTGCCTAGAACAGTCGTGGGGTCCCCACCCAGACGACGAGCGTTTCGGAGCGTGCCGTGTTGGCCCAGCTATGCGGCACTGTCGACTCGTAATGCGCGCTGTCGCCCGCTTTCAGCGCGAACGTCTTGCCTTCCAGCGTCAGCGAAACCTTGCCGCTGATCACATACAGAAACTCTTCGCCCGCATGCGTGTTGACCTCGGAGCGCTTCTGGCCGGGTGGCATCTTGACGAGGATCGCCTCGAGCTGGCGGCCGCCGGTCAGGTTGGTCAGACGCGCGAACAGGTTCGCGGAATCGGCGAAACCGAAAAATTTCAACTGGTCGCCACGGCTGACCGAGCGCTCTTCGCTGGGGGTGTCGACGAAATACTGCACGGTGACGCCAAGGGCGCTGGCAATCCCCGCCAGCGACGTGAGGGACGGGGTGGCGAGGCCGCGCTCCACCTGCGACAGGAAGGGTTTGGAAATGCGCGCCGCGGTGGCTGTGTCATCGAGCGTGCGCTTCAGCCGCTGCCTGAGCGCGCGTATCTTGCTACCCAGCTCGAGGGCCGGATTTTTGTTTTCAGTTTTCGTGACCATAGCGAGATGAATCAGCCCGTCAAAAATATGTTTGATGTTAGTAAACAAAGTTTGATAGTCTTGTGGACCATCGCAATAACGTGAGTATGCCCGGTAGGCATTATTTTTCGAAACGACCCGCTATGTTGCCAGAAGCCCAATCGGGCGTGCAGTTCGCTACCTGGCGGGTGAGTGCCGAAATCAGGCGGACGCGGGTAAGGCGATATTAGGTCGCGCTTTTTTAGCCTTTTTAAATTCGTACGATCAACGGATCGCGCACTTAAATAAATTGATGCATTTGGAATCCATGGATGATATCGCGTGGCACGCCGCGGCAAAATGTGCGATTGCGCTTGAGTGGCGTGGCGGGCATCAGTGAATTCCCTGAGTGACGGCGGGCCCTATGCTCTGGAGAATCGCGGGCGCTTGCGGGACGACTTCGACTTTCGCCCCGCCGGCTGTTTGCTATCCCATTCGCAGCGATCCTGTGTGTGGAACCGTGAGCGGCGCGGCTTACCCTGTCTGCGCCGCCAACTTGAGATGAATATCACCGTTGATCCGTATCGCCGCACCTCCTCCAACGCCCGCTCGCACGGGCCGCTGCCTGCCGCCACTCTACTCATGCCGTCGCACATCGGTAAGACGGCATCCCGACGTTTCCTGACCCTGTTTCCACACCCAGTTTCCCGCGACGCGCTCATCAACGGGCGCGCCGCCGCAATCGCAAGAACACGAGGCACATGATGAATTCAACCGTATCCCAGACTCGATCGTTTTCGACGGTCTTCCTGATCGAGATGTGGGAGCGTTTCGGCTACTACGGGATGGCCGCGCTGTTGGTCCTGTTCATGATCGACAAGCTCGGCTTCACCGACAGTCACGCCACGCTCACCTGGGGCGCTTTCACGGCGCTGGTCTACGCTGCGCCATCGGTCGGCGGCTGGATCGGCGACAAGATTCTCGGCGCGCGCCGCACCATGGTGTTCGGCGCACTCGTGCTGGCCTGTGGTTATCTGATGCTGGCCATGCCGAACGAGCAGCTCAACTACATGTACGCCTCGCTCGGCGTGATCGTGGTGGGCAACGGCTTGTTCAAGGCGAATGCCGCCAACCTGGTGCGCCGCATCTATGAAGGCGACGATGCGCGCATCGACAGCGCGTTCACGATTTACTACATGGCAGTCAACATCGGCTCGACGGTGTCGATGCTCGCCACGCCGTGGATCAAGGATCACTGGGGCTGGCATGCGGCGTTTGCCGTGTGCTGTGGCGGCATGCTGCTCGCCGTGCTGAATTACTTCATCATGTTCCGCACGCTCGCGCATGTGGGTTCCGCGCCGGACGCCGAACCGATCCGCTGGGGACGTGTGGGTGCGGTGCTGCTCGGCGGCGTCGCGCTCGGCGCGGCAACCATGTTCGTGCTGCAGCATAAGGCCATCGCGGTGGCCTGCGTCTATACGGCAGGTGTCGCGATTCTGGCGATCTTCGGCTACATGCTCGCCAAGTGCGAGCAGTCGGAACGCGCGGGTCTGATCGCTGCGCTGGTTCTGACGCTGCAGGCCATCCTGTTCTTCGTGTTCTATCAGCAGATGTCGACCTCGCTCACGCTATTCGCGCTGCGTAACGTCGATCCGCATTTCACGCTGTTCGGGCTCACGCTTTTCACGTGGAGCGCGGCCCAGTTCCAGGCGCTCAACCCGATCTGGATCATGATGCTGAGCCCGATTCTCGCGGTGCTGTACACGAAGGCGGCGAAGAGCGGCAACGACGTGTCGGTAGCGGTGAAGTATGCAATCGGCTTCGCGGTCGTGGCGCTGGGCTTCTTCGTGTACGCGGTGAGCGGCCGCTTTGCGGTGGACGGCCGGGTCTCGTCGTGGTTCATGGTGGGCGGCTACGGGCTGTATTCGCTTGGCGAACTGCTGGTGAGCGGCCTGGGTCTCGCAATGATTGCGCGCTACGTGCCGGCGCGCATGAGCGGCTTCCTGATGGGCGCCTATTTCGTGGCAAGCGGCGTCTCGGGCTACCTGGGCAGCGTGGTAGCGAACTTCGCGCAGATGCCGTCCGGCGATCTCGATCCGCTGCAGTCGTTGCCGCTCTACACCAAGCTGTTCATGGGCCTCGGCTGGCTCGCGGCGCTCGGCGCCCTGGTCGCCGTGGTGCTGCTGCCGCTGATGAACCGCCTGTCGCGTGAGCATCATCGCTGTGCCAGCGAAGCCCGCGATAACGCGCGGCGTGAGGGGCAACTCTCGGCCGCCACGGAGTAAAAGCCAGGCGGGAGTCCTTCGCGGATCCCGCCGGATGAACGGAACAGGGCGCGCCAGGCCGGCGCGCCCTGTTCCGTTTACGGCAGCTTTCCTGCATACGTGCAGGTCTTTTCTGTCTTTTCGAGTGTGCCTGACGACGCGTTTGCGTGCGTCGATCGAAACGACGCATTCCATCGCCGGCACTCTCGGAATCGCGTTTACCCCCTGAAATACGGGTTAAAAAGTGTTGCGGAGTCAGCGCCGCGCAACAAACAGTAACGGTTATACACAAAAGAGTCGCGCAAAATGCCACAGCGCTTGTAGAATCCGGCCTTGAAGCGTGCGCATACCGCGGACGCTTCTTGCATTCACTGACCAACAACAGGTAGGAGAAACATGCCGACTTCCGCAAAAAAGGTGGCCAAGAAGGCTGCTACGGTACCGACCAAGAAGGTTGCTGCGAAGAAAGTTCCTGCGAAGAAAGTCGTCGCAGCTAAGAAGGTCGCCGTGAAGGCGTCCGGCGCACCGTCGCCGATCAAGGACACCTTCACGAAGGCCTCGCTGGCTGCACACGTCGCAGAACGTGCTGCTGTTGAACCGAAGGCTGCCAAGGCTGTGCTGGCCGCGCTCGAAGACACGATCCTCGGCGCAGTCCACAAGAAGGGTGCTGGCGAATTCACGCTGTCGGGTCTTCTGAAGATCGTCGTGCAAGCTGTGCCGGCGAAGAAGAAGCGCTTCGGCAAAGACCCGTTCACGGGCGAAGAGCGTTGGTTCCCGGCTAAGCCGGCTAGCGTGCGCATCAAGGCACGTCCGCTGAAGAAGCTGAAGGACGCAGCAGCAGCGTAAAGAACGTGCATGGCGCCGCGTCGTTTTCGAACGGCGGACGGTGCTGTGCCGCTCTGAGTTGCGCGAAGTTCAGAAAGTGCAAAATCCCCGCGGGTGTCAATCCGCGGGGATTTTTTATTGCCGCGCGCTTGGCGTCCGTGGGTGCAGGGCTGTGCTCGATCGCGCCGAGCCGGCTGCGTCTTGCCGCTGCACGCCCGCTACAAGGGATTCGATGCACCGCAGTAGCGCATTGCGAGCCGCCGCAGTACGATGATGCCGGAGCCGTGCCGGCCTTATGCGCTGTTCGTGTGCATCCATTGGGGTTTGCGTGCGGAAAGCCAATGGCATAGCGCTTGCTTTGAAGCTTGTCGAACACCGAATGCGCAGCGCATTCGCCTTCTATCCGACAACAAGAGCGGGGCGTGAGATGCGATGCTATGACGAGATGCGTCAATACGATGAAGTCGTGCGGCCTCATTACGCACGCTTCGAACGCTGGCTGGTCAAGCAGGGCAACGAGGCAATCGCGCGCAAGCGCGCGGAGGCGGACCTGTTGTTTCGCCGCGTGGGCATTACCTTCGCGGTCAACGGCGACCTGTCCGGCACGGAACGGCTGATACCGTTCGATCTGATCCCGCGGATCATTCCGCGCGGCGAATGGCAGACTCTCGAAGCGGGCCTGCGGCAGCGCGTGCAGGCGCTCAACCTGTTTATCCACGACGTCTATCACGACCGCAACATCGTGCGTGCCGGCATCGTGCCGGCCGAGCAGGTCTATACCAATGCGCAGTACCGGCCGGAGATGCAGGGCGTCAACGTGCCGCTCGGTGTTTACGCGCACATTGCCGGTGTCGACGTGGTGCGCGCCGGTGAAGACGGTGCGTTCTACGTGCTCGAGGACAACCTGCGGGTGCCGTCGGGCGTCTCCTATATGCTGGAAAACCGCAAGATGATGATGCGGTTGTTTCCGGAGCTGTTCGTCCAGAACCGCATCGCGCCGGTGGCGCACTATCCCGACCTGCTGCTCGATACCTTGCGCTCGGTGGCGCCTGAAGGCGTCGACGATCCGGTGGTGGTGGTGCTCACGCCGGGCATGTACAACTCGGCGTATTTCGAGCACACCTTCCTCGCCCAGCAGATGGGCGTGGAACTGGTGGAGGGCAAAGACCTGTTCGTCGACGATAACTACGTCTTCATGCGGACCACTCAGGGCCCGAAGCGCGTCGACGTGATCTATCGCCGGGTGGACGACGACTTTCTCGATCCGCTCGCCTTCCGTACCGATTCGGCACTCGGCGTGCCGGGTCTGCTGACGGCCTACCGGGCAGGGCGGGTGGCGCTTGCCAACGCGATGGGCACCGGCATTGCCGACGACAAATCGATCTACCCGTACGTGCCGGAGATGATCGAGTTCTACCTCGGCGAGAAGCCGATCCTCAATAACGTGCCGACGTTCCAGTGCCGTAAGCCGGACGATCTCGCCTACACGCTCGCGCACTTGCCCGAGCTGGTGGTGAAGGAAGTGCACGGCGCCGGTGGCTACGGGATGCTGGTGGGACCGGCCTCGAGCGCCGCGGAAATCGAAGCGTTCCGCGCCCGTCTGATCGCGCGGCCGGCGGGCTATATCGCGCAGCCCACGCTGGCCTTGTCGGCGTGCCCGACTTTCGTGGAGGCCGGTATCGCGCCGCGCCATATCGACCTGCGCCCGTTCGTGCTGTCCGGCAAGACCGTGACGATGTGCGCCGGCGGCCTGACCCGGGTCGCCTTGCAGGAAGGGTCGCTGGTGGTCAATTCATCGCAGGGAGGCGGCACCAAAGATACCTGGATGGTCGACTGAAGGGGTTGCGGGTCCCGCCACCGTGAAATTCGCGGCGGCCGCACCCGCGACAAGGAAAGCCGGCGCAAGGAACGTCACTGCGACGTAACAGTGACGTTCCAACGACGTACCAGCGCGCCGGCGCAAGCGGGTAACCAGCGCGGGCACACCACGCCCAGCGTCATCAATCATGGAAAGCCGTCATGCTAAGCCGCACTGCCGACCACCTCTTCTGGATGGCCCGTTACATGGAGCGCGCCGAGAACACCGCGCGCATGCTCGATATCAACCTGAAGGCGCTGCTGCTGCCGCAGACGCCTGAACAGGAGGCTCGCGCACAGCGTTCGGTGTTGCGCATCTCCGAGCTGGAGACGGCCTTCGCGCAGCGCTACGACGAGCCGACGCGCGAACACGTGCTCGATTTCATGGTGGCGGACGCCACCAACCCGTCGAGCATTCACTCGTGCCTGCAGGCCGCGCGTGAAAACGCTCGCGCCGTGCGCGGCACCTTGACCACCGAATGGTGGGAGACCATCAACGACACCTGGCTCGAATTCAACGAGCGGACTGCGGCTGGCCAGCTCACCGCGAGCCCGGATTCCTTGTTCGAGTGGGTCAAGTTCCGCTCGCACCTGTCGCGCGGCGTGACGATCGGCACCGCGCTGCAGGACGATGCGTTCTTCTTTACGCAGCTCGGTACCTATCTGGAGCGCGCCGACAACACCGCGCGGATTCTCGACGTGCGCTTTGCCGACGTCGAGCCGAATTCGCGCGACGCCGCGCGCCAGCTCGAAGACTTCTATTACTGGACCTCGATTCTCAGTTCGGTATCGGCGCTGGAGATCTATCGCAAGGTGTATCGCGACGTCGTCACGCCAGCCCGGGTGGTCGAGCTGATGATCCTGAACCAGCAGATGCCGCGTTCGCTGCTGGCCTCGGTGGATGGCGTTTGCAACAACCTGGCGATGCTGCGCACTTCGGGTTCCAACCAGTGCGAGCGCTTTGCCGGCAAGCTGCGCGCCGAACTGGTGTACTCCGACATCCGGCAGATTTTCGAAGCCGGTCTGCACGCCTATCTGACGCAATTCCTCGCCCGCGTGTTCGAACTCGGCAATCTGGTTGCGCGTACCTATCTGATGCTGCCAGTCGCCTGACGGAGTTTTTTTATGTACCTGACGATCCGCCACGACACCGCCTATCGCTACGAAGCGACGGTTCACTATTCGATCCAGCAATTGCGCCTCACGCCGTCTAGCGGCGCGTCGCAGACAGTGCGGCGCTGGACCATCGACGCCCCCGGCAAGCTCGATTCCACCTTCGATGCGTACGGCAATGTGCTGCATACGCTGGTGCTGAACAAGCCCCACAGCGAGATCCATGTGCATGTGGCCGGGGAGGTCGACACGTTTCCGCTCGTCGACGGCCTGCTGCGCGACGCGGTCGGCCCGGTTCCGCTCGAGCACTTCACCTGCGCCACGCGCCTCACCGAAGCCGATGCAGCGGTGCATGAACTGGCCCAGTCGGTGCCTACGCTGGCCACGCCTGGCGGGCTCATCAAGCTCTCCGAGGAGATCGTGCAGCGCGTGAAATACCGCCCGGGGATCACGGAAGTGACCAGCACGGCGGCTGAGGCGCTCGCGCTCGGCAACGGGGTCTGCCAGGACCATGCGCACCTGATGCTGGCCTGCTGCCGCGCACGCGGTATTCCGGCGCGTTACGTGAGCGGTTATATCGAGCCCGGCGACGTGCCGCATGGCGCGAGTCACGCATGGGTCGACGTCTGGCTCGAGGGTACGGGTTGGACGTCGGTCGACGTCACGCATGCCGCGTTTGCCAGCGAAATCTACTGCCGGCTCGCCGCGGCGCGCGACTACGAGGCGGCCGCGCCGGTTCGCGGGCGGCGCATTGGCGGCCTGGAGGAGAAGCTGAACGTCTCCGTGACGGTCAGTGCGCAATTGCCACAGTAGGGTCGAACGCACGAGGGGGCGCGGCAGCGTCGCATTACAATAGCGGCGTTTGCTGGTCTTCTGGATATTTTTTATGACTTACTGTGTGGCGATGTGCGTGGACGACGGACTCGTCTTCTTGTCCGATACCCGCACCAATGCCGGCGTCGATCACATCAGCACCGCGCGCAAGATGACGGTGTTCGAGCAACCCGGCGAGCGCGTGCTGGTGCTGCTCGGCGCGGGCAATCTCTCGCTGACTCAGGCTGTCCTGCATGAACTCAGTGAGCCGAACGACTCCGATCAGCCCACGCTGTGGAGTGCGCCGACCATGGCGGACGCGGCCCGAGTGGTGGGCAAGGCGGTGCGCGAGGTGCACCAGCGCGAAGCCCAGGCGTTGCAGGAATTCGGCGTCGACTTCAATTGCAGCTTCATTCTGGGCGGGCAGATTGCCGCCAACGGCAAGCCGCATGCGGGCCGGCCGCATCTGTTCATGATCTACGCGGCAGGCAATTTCATCGAATCCTCGGCGGTGAACCCGTATTTCCAGATCGGCGAGTCGAAATACGGCAAGCCGATCATCGACCGTGTGCTGACCCCAACCACGCCGCTCGACGAAGCCGCCAAGTGCGCGCTGATCTCGATGGACTCCACGCTGCGCTCGAATCTGTCGGTGGGCCTGCCGCTCGATCTGCTGGTGTATGAAAAGGACGCGCTGAAGGTCACGCGCTTCGTTTCTGTGGATCACGACAACGCGTACTTCGAAATGATCCACCGCACGTGGGGCGAGCGGCTGCGTCAGGTGTTCGGGGAGATTCCGGACCCCGACTGGCAGGAGTCGGCCAACGTGCCGCTGCAGCGCCGCGAGCGCGCGCTGGTGATGCACCGTGCGCCAGTGGGTAGCGATGGCGCGGTTGAAACGACGAAGCCGGCTCAGACGCTGGCACAGGCTGAGAAGAACAAAGCTCAGCGGTAGGGGGCTGGCGCGGCTGCGAGGCTGGGCGTTGGCCCACGCGCGGCTGCACGCCGCCCCCACAACAATCCCCGCCCCAATGAAAAAAGCCAGCCACCGGCTTATCGCCTGTGGCTGGCTTTCGACAGCGTCCTGCTTTAGCTGTCCGTCAAGTCGATTAGAACTTGTGACGGATACCGAGGCTGACGATGGCTTGCGAGTTCGACGCCGACAGGGAGTCGTAGTCAGCAACCGAAGCCACTGCGCCCGTGCCCGATGCGCGTTGCCATGCGCCGACCAGGTAGACGTCCGTACGCTTCGACAGGTTGTAGTCACCGCCCAAGGAGACCTGGTTATACGATGCCGACTCGCCGTTGCCCGAACCGTGCGTGAACGTGTAGCCCAGACCCAGCAATGCTGCCGGCGTCAGTTGGTAGTTCACGAAGCCTGCGCCGACGTTGTAACGTTCCGTCGAGGTGAACGACGAGAATGCGTCCGGCTTGTACTGTGCGTTGCTGTAACGCAGGCCAGCGGTGACCGGTCCGATCACGTACTGAGCGCCAACCGAAGCGATGCCGATCGACTTGGCCGATTGGTACGGCAGGTTGATCGAGTTGAACGTGCCGTCCGACGTGCCTGCCCAGCCGCCTGCGCGACCTGCTGCCGAGTCGGCGTTATCCATGCGGATGTAGCCTGCTGCGACGCTGAACGGACCGTTTGCGTACGTTGCTGCGCCCGACCAGGTTTGACCCGAACCGGTCGAACCAGCGACGCCGCCGAATGCGTACATTGCTTCGAACTGGAAGCCAGCGTACGTGTTCGAGGTGTACTTGATTGCGTTGTTCGTACGCGAGCTGTTGTCGTTGTTGTCAACGTCGCTCGGCGTGGTGAACGTGGAGCCCCAGTAGTTGTCAGCCGTGACTGCCTGGACCAGGTCGACCACCGGGTCATACTGGCGGCCGATCGTGACCGTACCGAACTGGTCGCTCTGCAGGCCAACGTATGCCTGACGGCCAAATTCGCGGTTGCCTTGGCCCAGCTTGCCGTTGTTCGGGTTGAAGCCGTTTTCCAATTGGAAGATAGCCTTCAGGCCACCGCCCAGGTCTTCCGTACCCTTCAGGCCCCAGCGGTTGCCCTGGAGGTTACCAGCGGCCAGACCGATCGAGCTCTTGTTGCTGCCACCAACGTTGTTGTTGTTGATGTACTGGATCGAGTTGTCGAGAACGCCGTACAGGGTAACGCTGCTTTGGGCATGGGCTGCACCTGCTGCACCCAGCAGTGCCAGCGAGAGGCTAGTCAGTGCGAATTTTTTCATCCATTTCTCCACGCGATGATTGGTTTCGTTGTTGCGGAAAGGAGAATAGCGCAGGGCGTCTGAAGGGTAATACTGAAAAAAAATGAGTGTCTCGTAAACGTGACACCCCCCGAAAACGCTTATGTAGCAAGCTCACTAAGTATTATTGCTGATATGGCAACACTCCATGCCGAAAACTGGATTATTGTTGTTTCGTTGATAGTGGATGCTCCGGCATTCGTCATTCAAACGTCAATTTGAAAGTTGGATGTAATTTTGTTGTCTGCGAAAAGCAACACGAGGAGGCGTGTTCACCGCTTTGTCATGCACCAAGAATTGATCTAGACGCTGGACAGTTCAGTTCGAATGTGGGTGTTCTCCCTGGTACGCGATGTGAAAAAGCTTCAATCCCCGTCATCGCGCGCCTGAACGGCGGATGTGCCGCCGCCTCGGCGGCGCCCGGCTACTGCGGTCACCAGCAAGGCCGCGCCGGCGGCCATCAACAGCGATCGCCATGGATTGCGCTTGACGTAGCGGTCCGCCGCCGCGGCTTTGCGGCCGGCTTCCAGCAGCGTCGAAGCGGCCGCGCGCGTTGCCTGATCTTCTGCGCGAATCACTTTGCGGCCGATACTGGCCACGGTGCGCACATCGACCGCGGTCTCCGCCGCGCCGCGCCGGGTGGCTTCCGGTTGCTCAGCCCGCATGCTCGCCTCGCTGGCCGAATGGCCTGAATGGCCGGTGGCCGTCCCGGGATGGCCGCCGACGGCGCCGCCCGTTTCCGCCATCTCCTGCGCCAGTTGGCCCCTCGCAGCCGGGTTGTGCGGCGCATGCGAGGGAATCGTCGACGCCGCCAGCACCGACGCCAGCTTCGCCCGGCTTCCCGCCGGCGCTTCTTCCAGTTGGCCCCATGCGCCGCGCGGGTCATGCAGCCTGCCGCGCGCCGCGGCGAACTCCGCGCCGAGCAACAGCACGACGGCCGAGAAGTACAGCCACATCAGCAGCACCGCCAGCGAGCCGGCCGCGCCGAACGAATTCGCCATGCCGGCATGCGCTATATAGAGTGCAAAGAGTTTCTTGCCCGCCGAGAACAGCACGGCCGCGACCACGCCGCCCACCATCGCATCGCGCCAGCGGACCACGGCGTCCGGCAAGAATTTCAGCAGGGCGGCAAAGGCGAAGGCCAGCACCAGCAGTCCTACCAGCAACTGCAGCAGATTGCCGATCACCACGTACGGCGAGTTGCCCCACAGCCACTGGCCGATAAAAGTGATGGCGGTATCGAGCACGAGCGAGACGATTAGCAGGAAGGCCACCCCGAGCACCAGCCCAAACGAAATCAGCCGCACCCGCACCAGCGCGATCACGCTCGACGAGCGCGGGCCGCTGAGCGGCCAGACGATATTGAGCGCGCTGTTGAGCGACGAGAAGGTGGCCGACGCGCCGATGGCCAGTAGCCCGAACGAAATGATGGCTGCGATGCCGCCCGCGCTGCCGGCGTGGCGGGCGTTCTGGACGATGACCTGGACGCCTGCGGCGGCCTGGTCGCCGAGCAGGCCGTGGATGTGCGAGAACAACTCGCCGCGGGCCGCCTGCGCCCCGAAGACCCAGCCTGCCACGGCGATCACCATGACCAGGGTGGGCGCGAGCGAGAACGCCGCGTAGAACGCAATGCCCGCCGCCATCGCGGCGCAGCGGTCTTCAGCGAACTTCCGGAATGCGCCGATCGCCCATGAGGCCTGCCGGCGGGCTGCGTGGTGCAATTTGTCGACGGATAGCGTGTCGATGTCCATAGGGTCTCTTGACGGGATCGTGCCGCCTGCTGTTGCGCGGGCCTGGCTTCGGCGGGACGACGGGCATGCCTACGCGGCTTGCAAACAGTGTGCCTGTGACTATACCAAGGACAGTCTCGAGTCAGGGTATGTCCGGTGCCGACTATGTGCTGGCGCAACTACTCTATTAAGGAAGCGCCTGATAGTTTTAAGCGCTCCCCCACAACACCAGAGCCGAGGGCGACCATGCTGCAAATGTCCCGGCGTCAGTTCCTGAAGGTGACAGCGTCCACGCTGGCCGGATCGAGCCTGGCCCTGATGGGCTTCTCCCCGGACACCGCGCTCGCCGAGGTCCGACAGTACAAACTGGCGCGCACCACTGAAACCCGCAACACTTGCCCGTATTGTTCGGTAGGCTGCGGGATCCTCATGTACGGCCTGGGAGACGGCGCGAAGAACGCCACAGCCAGCATCATTCATATAGAAGGCGATCCAGATCACCCGGTCAACCGCGGCACGCTGTGTCCGAAGGGGGCGAGCCTGATCGACTTCATTCACAGCCCGAGCCGCCTGAAGTATCCCGAGTACCGGGCGGCCGGCGCGGATCAGTGGCAGCGCATTTCTTGGGACGACGCGCTCGACCGCATCGCGAAGCTGATGAAGGCCGACCGCGACGCCAACTTCGTCGAAACCACCGAGGACGGCAAGAAGGTCAACCGCTGGCTGACCACCGGGATGCTGGCCGCCTCCGCAGCCAGCAACGAGGTGGGGTATCTGACGCACAAGACTGTGCGCAGCATGGGGATGCTCGCGTTCGACAACCAGGCGCGTGTCTGACACGGCCCGACGGTGGCAGGTCTTGCCCCGACGTTTGGCCGTGGCGCGATGACGAACCATTGGGTCGACGTCAAGAACGCGGACGTGATTCTGGTGATGGGCGGCAACGCCGCCGAAGCGCACCCGTGCGGCTTCAAGTGGGTGACCGAAGCGAAGGCACACCGCAAGGCACGCCTGATCGTGGTCGACCCGCGCTTTACGCGCACCGCATCGGTAGCGGACTATTACGCGCCGATTCGCACCGGCACGGACATCATCTTCCTCGGCGGGGTGATCAACTATCTGCTGACGAACGACAAGATCCAGCATGAGTACGTGAAGAACTACACGGACCTTTCGTTCATCGTGCGCGAGGACTTTGTCTTCAAGGACGGCATCTATTCCGGCTACGACGCGGACAAGCACAGCTATCCGGACAAGGAGAGCTGGGACTACGAGCGCGGCGACGACGGTTTTGTGAAGGTCGACGCCACGCTGCAGGATCCGCGCTGCGTCTACAACCTGCTCAAACAGCATTACTCGCGCTATACGCCGGAGATGGTCGAGAAGACCTGCGGCACGCCCAAGGACAAATTCCTCAAGGTCTGCGAGATGCTGGCCACCACGGCGGTGCCCGGCCGGGCCGGGACGATCCTCTACGCGCTCGGCTGGACGCACCACTCGGTCGGCGCGCAGATGATCCGCACCGGCGCGATGGTGCAATTGCTGCTCGGCAACATCGGCATTGCCGGCGGCGGCATGAATGCGCTGCGCGGTCACTCGAACATCCAGGGGCTGACGGACCTGGGGCTGATGTCGAACTTGCTGCCCGGCTATATGACGCTGCCGATGGAAGCCGAGCAGGACTATGGCGGCTACATCAAGCAACGCGCCACGCAGCAGTTGCGTCCCAACCAGTTGAGCTACTGGAAGAACTACGGCGCGTTTTTCGTCAGCTTCATGAAGTCTTGGTGGGGCGACGCGGCCACTGCCGACAACAACTGGGGCTATGACTATCTGCCCAAGCTCGATAAGCCATACGACTTGCTGCAGGCCATCGAGCTGATGGATCAGGGCAAGATGAACGGCTATATCGCGCAGGGCTTCAATGTGCTGGCGTCCTCGCCGAACAAGGCGAAAACCGTTTCTGCATTGAGCAAGCTGAAATGGCTGATAGTGATGGACCCGCTCGCCATCGAAACGGCCGACTTCTGGAAGAACCACGGCGAGTACAACGACGTGGATGCCTCGAAGATCCAGACCGAAGTATTCCGCTTGCCCACCACCTGTTTCGCGGAGGAACGCGGCTCGCTGGTGAGCTCGAGCCGGGTGCTGCAATGGCACTGGCAGGGCGCGGACGGCCCAGGCGAAGCGAAGAGCGATCTGGAGATCATGTCGGGGATTTTCCTGCGCATGCGCAAGGCCTATCAGGAGCAGGGCGGCAAGTATCCGGACCCGATCGTCAAGCTGGCCTGGCCGTACGCGAACCCGGCCAGCCCGACGCCGGAAGAACTGGCGATGGAGTACAACGGCAAAGCGGTTACTGATCTGACCGACCCGAAGGACCCGACCAAGGTGCTGGTGAAGAAGGGCGAGCAACTGGCCAGCTTTGCGCAACTGAAGGACGACGGCTCGACCTCGAGTGGCTGCTGGATCTTCTGCGGCGCGTGGACCCAGGCGGGTAACCAGATGGGGCGGCGCGATAACGCCGACCCAACCGGCATCGGCCAGACGCTCAACTGGGCATGGGCGTGGCCCGTCAACCGGCGGATTCTGTATAACCGGGCGTCGTGCGACCTGAGCGGCAAACCGTTCGATCCCACCCGCAAGCTGATCGGCTGGAACGGAACCACGTGGAGCGGGGCGGACGTGCCGGACTTCAAGGTGGACGAGCCGCCGGAAAACGGCATGGGGCCGTTCATCATGAACCCGGAAGGCGTGGCGCGCTTCTTCGCCCGCGACATGATGAACGAAGGGCCATTCCCCGAGCATTACGAGCCGTTCGAGACACCGCTCGGCTACAACACGCTGCATCCGCAGAACGCGCAGGCGACCAGCAACCCGGCGGCCCGCGTGTTCCCGGACGATCGCGCGGCCTTCGGCAAGGCAGCGGAGTTCCCGCATACGGCCACCACGTATCGTCTGACCGAACACTTCCACTTCTGGACCAAGCATGCACGGCTGAATTCGATCATCCAGCCGCAGCAGTTTGTCGAGATTGGCGAAGACCTCGCGAAGGAGGTGGGGGTGGTGGCCGGCGACCGCGTGAAGGTGTCGTCGAACCGCGGCTACCTGATCGCGGTGGCGGTGGTGACCAAACGGATCAAGCCGCTGATGATCGACGGCAAGAAGGTGCAGACGGTGGGGATTCCGCTGCATTGGGGCTTCAAGGGGCAGACGAAACCCGGTTATCTGACGAATACGCTCACGCCCGTGGTGGGCGACGGCAATTCGCAGACACCGGAATTCAAGTCGTTCCTGGTGAAAGTCGAGAAAGCATAGGGGGCGCGAGATAAAAAATGGCACTGCAATCATTGGATATCAAGCGCCAGTCGGCCACCACCGTCCAGCCTCCGGCAGTACGCGAGCCGGTGACCGGCACGGTCGCGAAGCTGATCGACGTGAGCAAGTGCATCGGCTGCAAGGCCTGCCAGACGGCGTGCATGGAGTGGAACGACCTGCGTGACGAGGTGGGGATCAACCACGGCGTGTACGACAACCCGATGGATCTGAGCGAGCACTCGTGGACGGTGATGCGTTTCTCCGAGTACGAGAACCCGGACGGCAACCTCGAATGGCTGATCCGCAAGGACGGCTGCATGCACTGCGAGGACCCGGGCTGCCTGAAAGCGTGCCCGTCGCCGGGTGCGATTGTGCAGTACACGAACGGCATCGTCGATTTTCATGAAGAGAACTGCATTGGCTGCGGTTATTGCGTGACGGGTTGTCCGTTCAACATTCCTCGTATTTCGAAGAAGGACCACCGGGCGTATAAATGCACGCTGTGTTCCGACAGGGTGGCGGTGGGCCAGGAGCCTGCATGCGTGAAGACCTGCCCGACTGGCGCGATCGTGTTCGGCACCAAGGAGGACATGAAGCAGCACGCGGCGGAGCGCATCGAGGACCTGAAGGAACGCGGCTTCGAGCACGCCGGTCTGTACGACCCACCGGGCGTTGGCGGCACGCATGTGATGTATGTGCTGCACCACGCGGATCAACCGTCGCTGTACCACGGCTTACCGGACAATCCGCGGATCAGCCCGATGGTGCTCTTGTGGAAGGGCATGGCGAAACCGCTGGCGGTGGCGGCGATTGCGCTGGCGGCGCTGTCCGGGTTCTTCCACTACGCGCGGGTGGGGCCGAACGAAGTGACGGAAGACGACGAACTGGCTGCCCAGGATGAGGCACGGCGCATTCGTGCCGAACGCGAGGAGCAGAGCGATGAAGTCAAATGACCCGAATCTGATTGTGCGTTACACGGCGAATGAGCGGACGAATCACTGGATCACGGCGATTACGTTTGTGTTGCTGGCGCTTTCTGGGCTGGCGTTGTTTCATCCTTCGATGTTCTGGCTGACGGCGTTGTTCGGCGGCGGGCAGTGGACGCGGATTCTGCATCCGTTTGTGGGTTTGGTGATGTTTGTGTCGTTCTTCATACTCGCGGTGCGGTTCTGGCATCACAACTATCTGGATCGCGACGATGTGCAGTGGCTGCGGCAGATTGACGATGTGCTCGCTAATCGCGAGGAGGATTTGCCTGAGATTGGGCGGTATAACGCTGGGCAGAAGCTTTTGTTCTTTACGATGGTTCTGTGTCTGCTGTTATTGCTCTGCAGTGGCGTGGTGATCTGGCGGCGGTATTTTTCCTTTTACTTCCCAATTGGGGTGATTCGTCTCGCGGCGGTGGTTCATGCCGCCGCTGCGTTTGTGCTCATTGTCGGGATTGTCGTCCATATTTATGCTGCGCTCTGGATCAAGGGGTCCATTGGGGCTATGGTGCGGGGAACGGTTAGTCTTGGGTGGGCGCGCAAGCATCATCCCAAGTGGTTCAGGGAGAGTGTCAAGTGATTGGGGCCGTGCTTGCCTGGTCGTGTTCTTGTACATTTGGCCTTAGGAAATCCAAACGAACGCCGCCGGCAACGCAGAAAGAAGCCAAACTTGACCACTCACCCCCAGCCGTGCGCGGCACAGAACGAGGCCCGACAATGCCGCAAAAAATCCTGGACCCATCGCAGATTGAATCGCTGGACCACTCGGCGATTCCGCGTATCCGTTTGCCGGAACGGGCGACGGTATTTGCCACGCGTGCAGCGCGACTAAACCAACTCGCAGCGACAAGCCCGATTGGCGGGTACGTCAGACTGATGTCGACGCTCGTCTACGCGCAGCACCAACTTCTAGCGGGCTTCGCCGCAAAAGGTCCGTCGCGCGACGCGATCGAACACGCTCAACAGCACTCCATGCCGGTCATCCCGGCTCTCTCCCCGGACCGCGATCCGGCATGGCGCGACATCCTTTACCGCCTGCTCGATAAGGTCGAAGCCGCCGGTGCGGTCACGCCCACCCTCGGCAAAGTCCTCGATGCCTTGCGGCTAAAATCGCCTGCCGAACTCGATGCCCAGGCGGACGCCGTGCTCGCCCACCGCTACGGCGAAATCAACCCAGCCACCGCACCGTTTATCATGGCGGCTCTGCAGCTTGTCTGGACGGAGCTTGCGAGCCGCCTCGATTCGCGTGATATTCCGTATCTCGGCACGCCCGGCGTCTGCCCCGTTTGCGGTGCGCTGCCGGTCGCCAGCATCGTGCGCGTGGGGGGGCAATATCAGGGCTATCGTTATCTGCAATGCGGTCTGTGCGCCAACGAATGGCATGTGGTTCGCACCAAATGCTCCAATTGCGACTCGACCAAAGGCATCGCCTATCATGGTATCGAGGGCGGCAACGAAGCGCTCAAAGCAGAGTCCTGCGATGAATGTCATACCTATCGCAAGATCGGCTATCAGGAGAAAGACTTCGAGTTTGAACCGCTCGCCGATGATCTTGCGAGCCTCACGCTCGATCTGTTAATGAACGAAGCGGGCTACCAGCGCAGCGGCCCCAATCCGCTGCTATGGCCCGAACTGCCATCGGACGTATAAGCAGGAGATACATCGCGTGAGTGAAGTGCAGGGGAATCCGCTAAACACATTGCTGGCGCGTGTGCCGGCCGTCGAGCGCGTCATGTCGTGCGCCGCCGTCCAGCCATTGCTCGCGCAATACGGCCGTACCCAGGTGCTGGCCGCTGTGCGCGCGGCGCTGGACTCGCTCCGTCACGATCTGCAAGCGGGCGAATTCCAGATCGAGTCCGGCGCGGCTGCGCACGCCACGACCGGTATCACGCCTTCTCGCAAGGCGCCGGTAGAGGCAGACCGGGCGCCTGCAACGTCGCGGGCTGGCTTGCTGTTAGCGTCTGCGTGCGATGAAAGCCAGATCGCCGCGCAGGCCGCCGTGCTGTTGGCGCAGCGCGCCCAAAGCCGTCTGCGGACCGTGTTCAATCTCACGGGCACCGTCCTGCACACCAACCTCGGCCGTGCGCTGCTGCCCGACGAAGCCGTGCGCGCTGTTGTCGACGCGCTCACCAACCCGGTGAATCTCGAGTTCGATCTTGCGACCGGCGGCCGTGGCGATCGCGACGATCTGATCGAAGGCATCATCTGCGAATTGACCGGTGCCGAAGCCGCTACGGTGGTCAACAACAACGCAGCCGCCGTGCTGCTGACGCTTTCCGCGCTGGCGTCGAAGAAGGAAGTGATCGTGTCGCGCGGCGAACTGGTCGAGATTGGCGGGGCGTTCCGCATTCCCGACATCATGTCGCGAGCCGGTGCCCGGCTGCACGAAATCGGCACCACCAATCGGACCCATCTAAAGGACTACGAAGAAGCAATCGGTCCGCGAACTGCGATGTTGATGAAAGTCCACTGCAGCAACTATGCAATCAGCGGCTTTACGAAGACGGTCGAGCTCGATGAACTCGTGCCGCTCGCGCGGCGCCACGGCCTGCCGGTCGGAGTCGATCTGGGCAGCGGCACGCTGGTCGATCTGACCCAATGGGGATTGTCTCGTGAACCGACCGTGAGCGAGAATATTGCCGCCGGCGCGGATCTCGTGACTTTCAGTGGCGACAAGCTGCTCGGCGGTCCGCAAGCGGGGTTGATCGTCGGACGGGCGGATTTGATCCGCAAGATCAAGAAGCATCCGCTCAAACGCGCGTTGCGCGTCGGCAAGCTCACGCTCGCGGCGCTTGAGCCGGTATTGCGTCTTTATCAGGCACCCGAGTTCCTGCGCGAACGGCTGATGACGTTGCGTCTGCTCACCCGGCCCGTGGCCGAGATGCGCGGCTTCGCGGAGCGTGCGCTGCCGATCCTGCAGCGCGCACTCGGGGATAGCTTCAGCGTGAGCGCGGAACCGATGTTCAGTCAGATCGGCAGCGGGGCGTTGCCCGTCGAGCAGTTGCCGAGCTACGGGCTGGTGGTGCGTCATGCAGCGGGAAAACGCAGCGGCCGCGCTTTAATGACGCTTGAGAAGGCGCTGCGCGCATTGCCGCGTCCAGTGATTGGCCGTATCGCGGACGATGCCTTGCAGCTCGACCTGCGCTGCCTGGAAGCCGCAGATGAAGCCGCGTTCCTCACGCAATGTGAGGCGTTGCACGCATGATCGTAGGTACAGCTGGGCATATCGATCACGGCAAGACGACCCTCGTGCGTGCGCTGACAGGTGTCGATACCGACAGGCTCAAGGAAGAAAAGGCGCGCGGTATCTCGATCGAACTCGGTTATGCGTACACGCCGCTCGCCAACGGCGAGGTGCTCGGCATGATCGATGTCCCGGGTCACGAGAAACTGGTGCATACGATGGCCGCAGGCGCATGCGGCATCGACTTCGCGCTGCTGGTGATCGCCGCCGATGACGGCGTGATGCCGCAAACGCGCGAACATCTGGCGATTTTGCAACTGCTCGGCGTGACCCATGGCGCGGTGGCGTTGACCAAAACCGACCGGGTCGATGCGCCCCGGCTTGCCCAGGTGCGCGCGGAAATTGAAGCCTGGCTGGCGGCAACGCCACTCGCGCAGGCACCTTTGTTCGAAACTAACGCCACCCGGCCGGACGATACGGGCGTGGCGCAGTTCAAAGCGTACCTGCACGAAGTCGCGATGACGTGGCATGCGCGCCGCGATGACGGTCTGTTTCGCCTCGCGATCGATCGTGTGTTCACGCTGGCCGGGCAAGGCACGATCGTGACGGGCACGGTGTTCGCCGGGCGCGTGAGCGTAGGCGATACGCTGCGGCTCGCGCCGGCCGCGACGCCGGTACGCGTGCGCAGCATTCATGCGCAGAATCGCGCGGCCGAGACGGGCCATGCTGGACAGCGCTGTGCACTGAACCTCGCGGGGATCGACAAGGACGCGATTGCGCGTGGCGACTGGATTGTCGATGAGCGGCTTGCCGAGCCGTCGGAGCGGCTCGATGTCGAACTCACGCTGTTGGCCGATGCCGGACTGACGCTGCAGCATTGGAGTCCGTTGCATGTGCATATCGGCACCCTGCACAGGGTCGCGCATGTGGCGCTGCTGGATGGCGACACCCTGTCCGCCGGGCAGGCCGCGCGCGTACAGCTCGTGTTCGATGAACCGGTATGCGCCTTGCCAGGCGATCGCTTTATTGTGCGTAATGCGCAGGCGAGCCGCACGGTCGGCGGTGGCCGGGTACTCGATCCGTTCGGTCCGGCGCGCAAACGGCGCACGCCGGAGCGGCGCGCGTGGCTCGATGCGCTGCGAGTCTGGCTGGACGAGGGCACCATCGAACCGCTGCTCGAACAGGCGCCGCGCGGCATGCTGCGTTCGACGCTGATGCATCTGACCGGGCTGCCCGCTTCGCTATTGAGCGTGCCGGACACGACGCTGATCGTTCCGCTGAACGGCAAGACGGCCGATGACGCGGTGATACTCCTGCGGCGTCATTGGGACCGTCTTGCAGTGCAGATCGTGAGCGTTTTGCGGCAGTTTCACGAACGTATGCCCGACGAGCAAGGCCCGGACGCTGCGCGCCTTCGGCGCATGGCGGCACCGCTCCTGGCGGAGGGCGTGTGGCGCGCGTTGATCGACGCGCTGGTGGCAGAGGGCAGGGTGGTGAGGAGCGGTGCGTGGCTGCATTTGCCGGAGCATACGGTGTCGCTCGATGCGAGCGAAGAGGCGTTGGCCGCGACGCTACTGCCTCTGATCGCCCAAGGCCGCTTCGATCCTCCGTGGGTGCGTGATCTGGCGAGCGCGACTCAAGCGCCGGAAGACAAGGTTCGGCAGCTCCTGCGCAAACTGGCGCGGAGAGGTGCTGTCTATCAGGTGGTGCGGGACCTGTTCTATCACCCAGATACGGTGCGCGAGCTGGCGGGTCTGGTGGCCTCGCTTGCGCTGGAACAGGGTGGGGTGCTGGGCGCGTCGGCGTTCCGCGATGCGAGTGGTTTGGGCCGCAAGCGTGCGATCCAGATTTTGGAGTTCTTCGATCGCGTTGGGTATACTCGGTTTCAACGTGATCTTCGCTTCGTGCGCGCTGATAGCCGCTTGCTTGAAGGGCTTTGAACGCATCCTGGCTGATGCGTTGGTTGTTCATCTTTCCATGATGGAAGGCATTCGCATCCGGTGGTGCGGCTGGGCTTCAAACCCAGTAGGGGGTGTCAGACGCTCCCTGGTAGGTTCGACTCCTGCTGCCTTCCGCCAGTCAAGGCTTCCGGGTAATTCCGATATCTTCCGCAGACATCCTCCTGGCTGCTGATTTTAGAGCGGTTTATGGGAACCCCCACTTTGCCATCTTCGAGGCTACGAGCCGCGCTGTGTAGCTTATCTATACTTGACCCGCCCACTTAGTCTGATGCGTCGTCGTCCCCGCGCCGGCAATTTCTTCAATCAGATAATCGACGAACGAGGCTATTCGCGAAGAAACCGCTGTATTGCGATAGTACACAGCATGGATCGGCTGTCGAACATCTTTAGTCTGAGAAGCCAGGATCTGAGTAAGGCGCCCTGCTTCGCGGTCTCGGTCGGTCATAAAATCCGACAGGCAGACTATACCGACGCCTTCGAGCGCCAATTGACGAATCGTCTCGCCACTCGACGAACTAGCCACGGGTTCTATACGAAAAGACTCACCGTCGGTCCCGAACAACGGCCATACGTTGAGCGACTCCGGTTGTGTGAAACCGAGCAGGGCGTGATTGTCAAGATCAGAAACCTCGCATGGACACCCGTGCGCTTCAAGGTATTCCCGGCTCGCAAGAACACGCATGCGGCTGCTGCCAATGAGGCGACTGTGCAGCGTCGAATCCTTGAGTTGACCAATCCGGATCGCGACGTCGGTCCGACTTTCAAGCAGATCGATGATGTTGTCGTTCGTGTTCAGTTCCAGGTGAACGTGCGGATAACGCTTGCGGAACCCTTTCACAAGCGGGGCAATCACGTGCAGCATAAAGGGCGATGCGGCATTGACCCGCAAGAGTCCCGACGGATTCTCACGCCGTGCGACCATCTGCTCTTCAGCGTTCTCGACCGAATCGATGATGGAGCG
This sequence comes from Paraburkholderia phenazinium, assembly GCF_900100735.1. Lineage (GTDB taxonomy): Bacteria > Pseudomonadota > Gammaproteobacteria > Burkholderiales > Burkholderiaceae > Paraburkholderia > Paraburkholderia phenazinia. The sequence goes on from NZ_FNCJ01000002.1 coordinate 225,654, forward strand.
AGCGTGTTGAAGGAAAACACGCCCTTCCTCGGTCAGCACCATCCTGCGCGTATTTCGACGCATTAACGTCGTTTTCAGCTTTTCTTCGAGACGCCCCAACGTGCGGCTCGTTGCCGACACCGTCTGCTCCAGCTGCCGGGCGGCCGCTGTCATCGACCCGGTATTGGCTACGGCGGTGAAAGCTTCCAGTTCGTCGAGGGTGATGTTCATTGTTGATCTTTGTTCAAAAGAGATTTGTTCATGGACCCGTATCTCGACGCGTGTAAAGCGGGCACACTCGCAGCGTGGTGTTGCAAAAAAAATGATGTGGCACGCGCGGCTCTCAGACGACAGGCGCGCTCACGCTCAACAAAAAACATTCCCATTAACGTCGGGCTCGAAAGCCCACGGAATTCGGCGTTTGCCTGCTTACGCTGCGACCGGTCGTGCTTTTTCAGACCCGTGTGCCTACTGTCTGTATGCGATCAGATATTGGTGCAAACGGATACAAGGATCTGCCTCCTCAAATACGAGCAAGAAGATGACGGATTCCAATCGACGTACGAACTCCGGTGCTGACGTGATCGAGTTGGGCCGCTTCCAAATCGATCTAGGAATTCGGGCGTTGCACCAGGGCGGCCAAATTGTACCCTTGGGATCGCGCGCCTTCGAGATTCTTGCCGTGCTCGCTTCCGCTGCCGGGCGGATCGTGACGAAGAGCGAATTGATGGACGCGGTCTGGCCGAAGACCGTGGTTGACGAATGCAATATCCATGTTCAACTGTCCGCGCTGCGTAAAGCACTTGGTGCGGACCGCGGCCTGATCGTCACCATCCCTGGTCGCGGCTATCACCTGAATCAACGACCACGGGCCATTCGGGGGGCAGTGGCCGACTCCCGAGCATCGCTTAAACCTGGCTTGGCGGTCCGCGACATGGAATTAACCGGTCGCGATACCGCCGTAGGTGAAATCCGCACGTTGCTCCAAACCGCGCATCTGTTGACGCTGGTGGGTGCAGGCGGGATTGGCAAGACGAGCCTCGCCAAAGAGATAGCGCGCCGCGTCGCGGACGGCTTCTCCGGAACGGTGTGTTTCGTCGAATTGGCCACCGTAAGCACTCACGATGCGGTCTTGCTCAAGATCGCAGAAGCATGCGCGCTGCGCAGTCCCGACGCGGCGATCGAGATCACGCAATTTGCTGCGGCACTTTCCAGTAAAAAGATGCTGCTGGTGCTCGACAACGCTGAGCATGTGATCGACGCGGTTGCCTGGATAGTCGACGGGCTCATAGCGGCCTGCGAGCACCTGCGTGTGCTTGTCACGAGCCGCGAACCGCTGCGTATCATGGGGGAGACGATCTACAAGGTTGAGCCACTCGATGTCCCTACCCCGGGTTCGACCGAGGACGAGATTTTGGGGTGCTCAGCAGTCCGACTTTTCTTGTTGCGCGCGAATACGCTACAACGAAGTAGGGATGTGGTCGGCGCGAATGTTCATCTTGTCGGCGAGGTCTGCCGTCGACTCGACGGCCTTCCGTTGGCGATAGAGTTGGCAGCGTCACGGGTGGAAGCGTTAGGTTTGCAGCAGGTTCATCGCTACCTGAACGACCGCTTTTCATTGCTTACGGGCGGCTACCGAACCGCGCTTCCCCGCCATCAAACCTTGCGCGCGACTTTCGACTGGAGCTTCTCCCTGCTGAATCCGGCAAGTCAGCTACTCTTCGGGCGTCTCGCGGTATTCAGCGGTGGCTTTAATTTCGAGGCGATGTGCGGGGTGGTATGCGACGAAAATTATGCTGTAGCGGACGCGATCAGCTGCATTAACGATCTGGTGGCGAAATCGCTGGTCAACGTTGAGTTCGACGGACCAGTAAGCCTCTATCGCCTGTCCGAATCGACGCGTGCCTATGCGCTTGAAAAGCTCCTCGCCGAAGGCGAGCAGAAGCTGATCGCTGTGCGACATGCGTCTTACCTTTCTCGTTGCTGGCACCCGCAATCGACCGGCCGCCCTTCCGATCCATCCGGCCGGGAGGCGGATCTCAATGAGTGGCTGGAGAATGCACGCAGTGCTTTCGATTGGGCGTTCTCTGCGCAAGGCGATGTCCAGGTCGGCGTGGGGCTGGCCGCAAGTCTCGCAGAAGTGCTACTCGAGACGGGACTGATCGATGAATGTTGCATGCGCGCCGAGCGGGCCATTAATTCACTGAATGAATTGCGTCCGGCATCGATCGACACTCGTGCGGAAATGCGGCTGCTTGCTACGCTCGCCTCTGCATTGCCTTATGCTGGCGGGCACGTCTCGAGGCCGGTGGAACATCGCGCGACCATCAAGGCGCGGCAGTCGGCGTGAAGCAGTCTTTCAACTGCCTCGCGACAAAGTGATGCCTCTGACCCTGTCTCGCTGGGTTTGAACTGCCGGAGATTCATCCACATTGTCACGCGGCCAGCAAATCCGCCGGCGCGTCAGCAATGGCCAGCTCACGGTTGGAGCGTGCGTCGGCATTCATCGAAAAATATTGCGCGTAGCGCGACGCAATACGCGACATGTCGGCTTTCTCGCGCAGCTTGTCGGCGGCGTAAGCGCGGGTGGATTCGAACAGCCGATACTTTGCTTCCGATTCGTTGAGACTGACATTGACAAGCGATTTCGCGACCAGCTCGCCTATTCCATCGATCACGTCCTCTTCCGACAGTTCCGTATCACACACGACGGCGCGCATCGACTCGAAGGTGAACGGGTTGTTGAATAGGGAGAGTCGCTGGAACAGGCATTGAGCGGTTTCGCTTAATAGCGCAAAGCTCGCATCAAAGGTGGCGCGCAACGTTCGGTGGCGCGGCATCGCGGTGCGGTAGCCGCCTGTCAGGATCGCCAGCCGGTCATCCAGTCGGCGACGCACGCCTTCGACACCCAGCGCTTCCACCCTGGCCGCGGCCAACTCGATGGCCAGCGCAATGCCGTCCAGTCTGCGGCAAATTTCGCCAATCAGACAGATTTCGCTGTAATCGGTGCGGACATTGGCCGGGAGCGAGTTCGCGCGCTGAATGAATAGGTCGACGGCGGGACTTTGCAGAATGTCTTCGTGGTCGGAATGGGTTTTCGGCAGCGCCAATGGGTCGACTTTGAAGAGCACCTCCGAACGGATGCGCAATGGCTCTCTACTCGTGACCAGCACTCGGAGCGCATTGTTTCCCGCGAGCAACGGCTCGATGATTTCCGCCACGCTGCCGACAACATGTTCTGCGTTGTCGAGGAACAGCAGTCGCGGCGTTTCAGAGAGGGCCGCCGCGAGTGCGGGGACGGTGACGCTCGCGCTGTCTACGGGGAGCTGACAGCTTTCGGCGATCGCGCGCAGCACCGCTTCTTGGGTGTTTAGCGCAGTCAACTCGACGAACGACACGAGTCCATCGAACTGGGATGCCATCTGATGCGCCACTTCAATCGCGAGACTTGTCTTGCCAACGCCACCCGTGCCGGTGAGTGTCAAAACCTGCGAGCACGCCAGGGCTTCGCACAATTGGCGGGTCGCGGTCTCCCGTCCGACTAGCGCGGCCCGACGGGCCGGCAGGGAGGGTTTCATCGTCGACATTGCCCGAGGTTGTTCCGGCGCCGAAGGGATCGGAGGCTGTGCCAATTGATACCCGCGGCCAGGTACGGTAACGATGAGGTCCCGATCTGCACCGAGTGCCTTGCGAAGGGCAGACAAGTGCACATCGATATTGCCTTCTTCGACGATGATGCCTGGCCATACTGCCTTCATCAGTTCGTCTCGTGTCACGAGGCGTCCATGTGCGGATACGATCACTGCCAGAATGTCGAAGGCGCGGGACCCGAGGCGGACATACTCGCCATCCAGCCGCAAGCGGCGCATCCCCAGATCAATCTCGAAGCGTCCCAGTTTCATCATGATGCAATGCCCCAATCAAGGAAAGTAACTACGTTCTGCGCGGCCTGGTGAGCTGCTGGCGCGTCGACCCGTTGCAGGACGGACCAGGTGCTGATGGACTTCATCGAATCAAGCGGCGATCGCATCTTTTTCTGATGACATGCAAATCGCGTTTGTGCCTTTAGGAAAGCACTTGGCTCGCTGCAAGTCGCAGCGACCTTTTTAACGTGGTGCACGCTTGCGTGAGCGCGGCGTCCGTGAGGAACGTGTCGGCGAGTCCCTCGAGGACGACAAAGTCATGGATCGTGCCGAGATAGCGGGTCGCGTTGACCTGAACACCGGCGCGCATCAGGTTGCGTGCGTAGGCCTCGGCGTCGTCCCGTACCACGTCGTGTTCGGCCGTGATGATCAGGGCAGCCGGGAGGCCTTCAAGATCGGCGGTCGTAGCATGGAGGGGCATCGCCGTCTTGTCGGTCAGGCGTTCGGTGGGGAACTGCGCGCGAATGAACGATTGCAAGGCAAGGGCAGTCAATCCGGGGCCGTCAGCGTATCGGTTGTAAGAGCCAGACGTCATGTTTGCCGACAGAATCGGGCAGAACAGAATCTGCAGCGCGACGCGCGGGCCGCGCCGCACCTTGGCCAGCAACGTGATGACGGCAGCCATATTGCCGCCAGCGCCATCGCCGGCAACGGCTATCGCCCGGCTATCGATTCCAAGCGAACTGGCATGCTCGATAACGTAGATCAACGCGGCATAGGCCTGCTCGTTCTGCGTGGGGTAACGTGCTTCCGGTGTCCGCGTGTACTCGACGAATACGACTGCCGCCTCGGCCTGCACCGCCAGCCGGCGAATCAGTCGATCATGGGTGATGCGGTCGCCCATGCTCCATCCGCCGCCGGGAAAATACACGACGGCGGGCAGCGCGGAGGAAGCGCCGAGCGGGCGCACGATGCGAACGTCGACCGAACCCGTCGGGCCGATGGGCAGCGTCAGATCTTCTGTGGTAACGGGAAACGGTTCGGAGGATTGAGCTTGCCGCGGGTCGGACTCGTCCGAAGACGCCGGACGTTGAAGAAGCAATCGATCGGGATGTTGGCCCGCCTCTGCGACGAGATCGAGAAATTGCTGGGTCTCGGGATCCAGGACCGGGTGTGCCGACGACGGCTTCACCAGAGTCGATGTCGAGCCCTGGGATGTGCCGGTGGAAGCGGGTTGATTCATGACGTGGGTTCCGATGAGAAGGGCCGTTGTGGATGCTCGCGATCGACACCTTGCGCTGCTCTCCGTAGAGCGTGGGTCGATCTGCCAATCACGAACACTCCGTCTGCAGCTATTCTCATGCGGACACCCGCCAAGGCGTCAGTTAAGCTTTGCTAAGAACTGTTATCAGCCCGCCAGACGGGCTTCTCCGGCCAAGTGAGCGCGCCGAGCGAGGTGGCAGGGAGTCATGCCGCGGCGAACTCACCAGGTCTCGTTCCACTGGCGCCAGGCCGTTCGTGCAGGCGGTCGCGGAGCCATGAGGGCTGGTCGAGGCGACCCTGCGCGATCAGTGCGTCGACGCAAGCCTCGGAGTTGGCGCTCGCGAATAGCTCCAGTTGCATGACGGTGGCGTCCCGTACGACGATTTGCCGCCCTTCCAGCAGGTGTTCGAACCCCTCCGCCCATTTATCCCAGTGCGACAGCCCGCGTTTGCGGGTCCGTTCGCGCAATTTGCCGGTGAGCTCGCGTGCCATCGCCGTGTTGCCTTCCCATAGCATGATCGGGATTGAGCCGATCGCGAGTCCATAGCAAATCGATAGATCGTGGTCGATTGCCAACGCCAGTTCCGCGCACTCGCGGGCGAGTGCCGCAGCCTCACCGGTTGATCCCTGCAGCCACAGTATGCGCATCTGGAGGGACATCGAGGCGATTCGGCCGTCGACCTGCGCGTGGTTCGCATGATTCGCCCGAATGGGATCTTCGTCGCGAGCGATGACGTCTTCGATCAAAGACCGCGCTTTGACTTGATTCCCCAGAAAATGATGCGATAGGGCCAACATATGATCGGCGGTCTGTGAGGCAGAGAAATCGCCGGTTCCAGACGCGAGGTCGCTGAATTGTTCGGCCAGTTGCAAGCTTTCCGAATAGCTTCCCGCCAGGATGCGCTGGGCCCAGATTCCCCACAACGTCCGCAACGCCATTCCCACGTCGTTCAGACGCGTGGCCGCTTCATAGGCGTGCTCGAAGGCGTGCGCCATGGCGCTTGTCGGTCCACGCGTATGCCACAGGGCATGGCCATAAGCCGCGAGCAATTCGATGTGCTGGGGCGTGCCCGCCAGATCGGAGCCCTCCGCGGCGGCGATGGCGTGCTCGGCCATCGCGAGGAACTCATGGGGCAGGGACAGGTGGAACCATAGTGGCGCAGTCACAATCACCAGCCTGATGGCGAGGGTAGGATCGCCTTCCTGACGCGACGCCCAGTCGAACGCGGCCCGGATATCGTCGATACGTCGGCTGTGAATGGCGAGCCATTCGCGGGGTGCCTTACCTTCCCAGGCCGCTGCGGGATCCGCAAAGATCTGGCAGCAATGTTCCGCGTGCCGGGCCCTCACCGCGTCGACCTCGTTGGCCTCTACGAGGCGCAAGTGCGCATAGTGGCGAGTGGTGTCCAGCAGCCGGTAAGGTAAGGGCGATCCGTTGACGTCGCAGGACACCAGCGATTTGGCGATCAGGCCCGTCGTGGCATCGAACACGGCGAGATCGTCGAGTTCCGGGCAGCTCGCGACCGCGGCCGCCTCGCTCATGTCGAAGGACGCACGCATGACGGACAGGCGCCGCAGAACCTGCTGCTCCTGTGGCTGCAGCAGTTCATAACTCCAATCCAGCGTCGCGCGCAGTGTTTGCTGCCGGGGTAGCGCGGTTCGGCGGCCTTGGGTGAGCAACGCGAAGCGGTCGTCGAGGCGCGCGGAAATGGCGTGGACATCCATCAAGCCGACCCGGGCCGCTGCGAATTCGATCGCCAGCGGGATGCCGTCGAGTCTGCGACAGATGTCGCACACCGCCGTGACATTCGATTCCGTCAACGCAAATGAATCGTTCGCGGCCTTGGCGCGGTCGTGAAACAACGCGATAGCGGGATATTCCCCCGCTTCGTCCGTACTGAGTTGCGTGCCCGATCCCGGTGAGGGTAGTGCCGCGAGCCGGTGTACCGACTCGCCGTCTGCCCGCAGCGGCTCCCGGCTCGTGACGAGCAGATGGACGCCAGGTGAGCCCTGTAGCAACTGTTCAGCCAGTTCGGCGACGGCGTCGATCAGGTGCTCGCAGTTATCGAGCACCAACAGCACAGGCGTGTTGCCAAGTGCCTTGATCAGATCCGGAACGGGATCCCCGCTGAAAACGGCGACGCCTACGGCGGAAGCCACCGTACTGGCCGCGCTGGAGGTCTCCGAGACGGGGGCAAAATTGACGAAGAGGGCGCGGGTGCCGGTGTGCTCGGAAAAACGATGGGCGATGGCTAACGCGACGGTCGTCTTCCCCATTCCGCCGGGCCCGGTGATTGTCAGAAAGCGTCGCACGGGAAGCTGATCCGTCAGGCCCGCAATGACGTCGTCGCGACCGATCACGCGTGCCAGGCTGACCGGCAACGTTCGAGCGTCGCCAGGGGGGGGCGCGGCAAAGGCGCGTGAAACGGACTTCGTCACCGGCACAGCAAACCGGTAGCCGCGCCCTGTCTCGTTGACGACATAGCGGACTCCGCCGTTGCTGTCGCCCAATGCCTTACGCAACGCCGACATATGCACGCGGAGGGCGCCTTCGTCGACCACGCTGCCGGCCCACACGCGATCGCACAGTTCCCGTGTGGACATCAGCTGGCCGGCGCTTTCGACCAGCACAACCAGAATGTCGAGGGCACGGCTGCCCAGCCGGACGGGTTCGCCATCTTTCGTCAGGGCGCGCTGCGGGAAATGCAAGATGAAGGGGCCGAACGTCAGGCTGTACGAGGAGGTCATCAAACTACCCTTACGTGTGTAGTGGTCGCCAGTAGTGGCAACGCTTCCGGAGCACGGCATCCGGAAAAATATTGCATGATTGCGGAACCCCGCGCTGCCGCCAAGTTAAAAGATCTGAAATCGAACGCGGCGGCAACGCGCCGAAGCCCGCTGGATCGATCGATTCGTGCGGCTACCCCGCCTCTCCTCGAGCAGACCAGGCAGCGGTTGCCGACAGATCCGAAACACGCGCTTTTTCGCCCGCTATGCGCGGCTAGCAAAACTTAACACCACGTAACTCGCATTCGAGGAGGCGTCAGCTCACTATTCGGTCCATGCATTCTGTCCTTTGACGCGGAGATAATCATGGAACGTCTGAAAGCACTGCAGATTTTTAAAGCCGTGGTGGACCACGGTAGTTTCACCAAGGCGGCCGATGCCGCCAACGTAGGCGTTCCCTCCGTGAGCCGGGCGGTGCAGGATCTGGAGGCACTCCTCGGCGTGCAACTTTTCAATCGAACCACCCGGAAGGTGTCGTTGACATCGGTCGGGCATACGGTGCTTGAACACGCCACCGGGGTTCTGGACTGTTACGAAGACCTTGCACGGGTCAGCAACGATATCGCGCTCGATGTTTCGGGGGATCTGCGTGTCGAGGTTTCCGTCCTGTTCGGCATGAGCCGGCTTGCACCGGTTCTGTCGAGCTTCATGCGCGAGTATCCCAAGGTGCGAGTGGATACGCGCCTCGTGGATAACAGTGTCGAGACGTTGGGCGATCTGGCCGATCTTTCCATTGTCGTCGGCAGATCCGCTCCTTCCACATGTGTTGCACGCTCGCTTGCCGCAACGCGCCTGGGCATCTACGCAAGCCCGAAGTTTCTGGACAGCGCCGGCATGCCCGTGCATCCGGATGATGTGCGCCCGGATCTGTGCATGGCGGTTATGGCCGGGTCGCATCAAGCTTCATGGCAGCTTACCCATTCATCGACGGGCGAGTGCTCGGGACTCAGCGCCCGCAGCGCATTTCGCACCAATTGCCCGAGCGCACTGATTTCTGCCGCGGTCGACGGCCTGGGCGTGGTGATCGTGCCGGAGCAGATCGCGCGTATTCCGGAATCGCGTGGCGAACTGGTTCGTATTCTGACCGATTGGCAAGCACCGCCGCTGGAGACCCAGTTGTTGTACCGGTCGCGACGTAACCAGCCCATGCGCGTGCGCAGACTGATTGATCACCTCGTCCGCTACTTTAGCGAGAATGCCGATTTCGATTTCGATTCCGACCCGGCACCGTTCAGGCCGTTGTCATCCCCCCACCTGATCCCCGCAGAGGCAGGCGTGCACCACGCCTTGCTGGCGGCTTGAATTCCTATTGATCCGAAGGAGCCAACTTATGAAACCTAGCGCCATCTCGCGAATACTTGGAATAACGGCACGTGATTATGGCCTGCTCCAAGGCGCAGGAGATCGAGACGCTGCGTCACGATATGTGCCCGCACCGGGCGATGCCATACGAACGAAGGAGGCACGTCATGACCGAAATCCACAGGCCGCCAGCCAGGATTGTTCACGAGAATGTCGGTCTGTGGCATGGCTTGCGCCAGCGCGTCTCGGCCCTCGCGCGTGCCGAGGTTGCCGGCAACGCCCTGCAGTTTCGCTCGAGGCACTGGGCGGCACTTCGGGGACTCGCTATGCCTCTATTTGACGGCGCAAACCGTCGCCGCCCAACGGCATGTCGCGCAAGCGCTTTCCGGTCGCGTCGAACAACGCGTTGCCGAGCGCACCGGCGGTCGGTCCCATCGACGCTTCCGCTGCGCCCAGAAACGGCGCGCCGGGGCGATTGATCAGATGGACGTTAATACTGCGCGGCACGGCGGAGTAACGCAGAATTGGATAACTACTCCAGTCGAAGCTTCTGATCCGCTCCCTATCGAACTTCAATTCTTCGTAGAGCGTCCAGCTGGCCGATTGCACGATGCCGCCTTCGATCTGATTGCGGATACCGTCAGGACTGACGATCTGTCCGGCGTCCACCGCCACTTCGGCGCGCTCCAGGGTAACCTGGCCGGTTTCGGGCACGACGGAAATCTCGACGGCGATCGCCACGTAAGCCATCAGGTTCTTGTACTTGCCGAACGCGAAGCCGACACCATGATTGGCCTTGCGCGGCGGCCTCGGCCAGCCGAATTTTTCGGCCACCAGCTTAATGACGTCACGGGCGCGCGGATCCTGCATATGCTTGAGCCGGAAGGCGACCGGATCGACACCGGCGGCGGCGCTCAATTCGTCCATGAACGTCTCGATTGCGAAGACGTTCATGTGCGCGCCGAGCGAGCGCATGGCCGACGAGTGCAACGGCATGGTCGGCGAAAAATTGTTCATGATGTGCATGTTCGGCAGCGCATACAGCGGAATCGCGTTGCGGTCGCCGCCGCCTTCGGGTTGCAGCATCGGCGTTGACGGCGCGGGCACGAACGGCTTCTCCAGCAACTGCGCCGGAATCAGACGCCCGGCGTTCACAATCCGCTCGTTGTGCGAACTGCTCCACAGCGCATAGTTCCAGTCGACGATCATGCCGCTCGCGTCGAGCGAAGCGCTTACTTCGGTCACCATGGCGGGCGTGAAATGGTCCCAAGTATGTTCCTGCTCGCGCATCCATTGCACACGCACCGGCAGGCCGCCGGTTTCAAGCGCGATCAACGCGGCGTGCGCGGCCACGTCGTCCGCGCCGTTGTGGCCGTAGCAGCCCGACCCTTCGACGTGAATGCAGCGTACCTTGTCCTTGGGCAGCGACAACATTTCCGCGAGCCCGTCGCGCAGCGGATAGACACCTTGCGAGTGCGTCCAGACGGTCATGACGCCGTCCTTGAACACTGCCACCGAGCAGGATGGGCCGATCGAGCCGTGCATCATGTAGCGCTTGCTGTATTTCGCGCTGAGCGTTTTCACCGGCGTGCCGGCCGCATTGTGCGTGTTCGCGATCTCGATGTGTTCGGTGGAGATCTGTTTCAGATCGCGATGCACGGTGGCGGGATCGGGCAAGACACGCCCGGCGCTCCAGTGGCTTCCCGCGGCCAACGCGCGCTGCGCCTGGACGGCTTGCCATTCCCCTTTGGCGACCACGGCCAGCATGTTGCCGTTCCTGATCACCTTGACGACGCCCGGCATCTTCAGGATTTCGGGCGTATTGGTGTCGATCAGCTTCGCGTCGTAGACGGGCGGCATCACCACACGGGCATGCAACATGCCCGGCAGCAACATGTCCTGAACGTAGCTCGGGCCGCCGGTCACTTTGCCGGGAATATCCACACGCGGCAATGACGTGCCGATCGTGTCGAACGTCGTGGGGCTCTTTAACGGTGAAGTCGGCGACGCCATGCGATGCAGGTCGACGAGACTCACCGCTTCGCCGTAAGTCATGCTGCGGCCGTCCGGCGCCTTGATGATCGCGTTATGCGCGCTCAAGGTCTGGCTGTCGACGCCGAAATGCCCGGCGGCAGCGTCGATCAGCAGACCCCGCACTTGCGCGGACGCGTTCAGCAACGCGCTGCCGCTGTCCGCCATCGTATGACTGCCGGCCGTGAGCCCTTCGTCGGGCGAGGCACCGGTGTCGGCAGTCAGGAAAGTGATGAGCGACGGCGCCATATCCAGCTCTTCGGCGGCGACTTGCAGCAGCGCGGTACGCACGCCCGTGCCCAGTTCCACCTTGCCGGTGTAGACGGTGACCTTGCCTGCCGCATCGATCTTGATCCACGCGTCCAGATAGGGATTGGTCTTCAGACTGCCGGCGAGCGCCTGGGTCGCTTTGCCGATATGCACCGCGGCGCCTTCGTCGGCGATCACTTCCTGTGCCATGGCCGAGACGCCGGGAAACAGACTGAAGCTCACCACGAGCGCGCCGGACATCATGAAGCGGCGGCGTCCCTCGTTGATTTCTTCCTCTTTGACGCTCATTGCGTGCCTCCGTGACTGACCGCACCTTGGGATGAGGCCGACGTCGCGCCGGCGGCCGGCAGGTGCGCCACTTTGCGGATCGCGGCCAGGATGCGCGTGTGTGTGCCGCAACGGCAGAGGTTCGGTTCCATGTGGGCGAGGAGTTCGCGTTCGGTCGGCCGCGGATTGCGTTCGAGCAACGCTTGAGCGCGCATGATCATGCCGGCGATGCAGTAGCCGCACTGCACAGCCTGATGGTCGATGAAGGACTTCTGCAGCGGACCGGGATGCTCGGCCGTGCCGAGACTCTCGATCGTGCGCACCGGCCGCTTGCCGACCGCTGAGACGGGCATCAGGCACGAGAACACGGCTTCGCCGTCCACGATCACGGTGCATGCGCCGCATTGTCCGAGTCCGCAGCCGAACTTCGCACCATGAAGTTGCAAGTCGTTGCGCAGCGCGTAAAGCAGCGGCGTGGCCGGATCGATATCGAGGGCATGTTGCACGCCATTGACGGTAAGGTTGATCATCGCGCGTTGTTCTCCTGTCTGACTTTTGCCACCATCGTCTCGACGTCCTGCCACGGCCCGCGCTGCGAATAGGTCGCGCGAATGTAGGACGCGAGATCGGCGATCTGCTGGTCGTTGTAAACCTGGTTGAAGGCGGGCATGTAGTTCATGCTGTCCTCGCCATGCCAGCCGTTGCCGCTCAGTATCATCTGGACCGCGTTACGCGGCGTCGCGGCATTGACGGCGGTGCTGAATGCGAGCGTGGGGCGCTCGCCGATCGACTGCATCGGCGCAGCAGGGCCGTGGCATTGCGCACACGATGCAGCGAACAAGGCCGCGCCGCGTTGCGCTTGCGGCGAGTTGCCGCCTTGAGCGGCGATATCGGCCGTGGCGTGCGCTGCGGCCGGCTGCGGCTTCTGGATCGACAGGATGTACGCGGCAATCGCCTGTACGTCTTCTTCAGGCACGGTGGCGAGATCGCGCGTGACGGGCAACATGGGGCCGGCGGCTGCACCGTGTTCGCTGGCGCGGCCGGTGCGCAGATACATGACGAGCTGCTGCTGGGTCCACGGTTTGGGTGCCGCGCCCAGTGCGGTGAGCGCAGGCGCTTCCCAGCCGTCGACAATGCCGCCGCCGAAGGCCTGCCCCGACTTTTCGCCGCCGATTGCATTGAGCGGTGAATGGCACGACGCGCAGTGGCCAAGGCCATCCACCAGCAGCTTGCCGCGGTTCCGCTGGGCGTCCTTCGAGGCGTCCGCCTGCTGTGCGCCGGGGTGCAGGAACAACACGTTCCAGAAAGCCAGCAAGGGTCTGAAGTTCAGCGGGAAAATCAGGTCGTTGGCCGGGGCGGTCGCGCTGACCGGTTCGCGTGTCATCAGATACGCGTAGGCCGCTGAAATGTCGCCATCGGACATGCGCGTGAAGTGAATATACGGAAACGCCGGATACAGCAGGTGCCCGTCGCGAGCGACGCCGTAACGCACCGCGCGCGTGAAGGCTTCAAGCGACCAGCTGCCGATGCCGGTTTCGACGTCGGGCGTAATGTTGGTGGCGTAGATGGTGCCGAACGGCGTGGCGAGCGGCAGGCCGCCGGCGAACGGCTGGCCGCCCTTCGCGGTATGGCAGACGATGCAATCGCCGAGCGCGACTACGCGCGCGCCGGCGAGCTTTGTTTGCGCGTCGAACGATGAAGCTGCAGGAGGACTGATCGGGGCGATGGCAGGCCTCCACATCAGCAGCGTAGCGACGATCAGCGCGGCCACGATGACCACCCCGCCCACCGTCAGCCATTTAGACTTGCGAGTCATTCACGCACCTATCAGAGAAGTCTTGAATCGAAGATGCCGCACGGACTACGCCGGGTGCGCGGCTCACGGAATGCGTCATGCGTGCGCCGGGCCTGCCTGGGCGTTTTGCCCGGCGCTGCTGTCGAACGGATAGTCGATATACCCGGCGTGGTCACCGCCATACCAGCCGATCGGCCTCGGTGTCGCGAGCGGCGCATGGGTCGCAATGCGTTCGACCAGATCGGGATTGGCGATATACGCGCGTGCAAATGCAATCAGGTCGGCGTGGCCGTCGCGGATCAGCGCGTCGGCCTGATCGATGGAAATGCCGCCGTTAAGCATCAAGGTGCCGGAAAAAGCGCGGCGCATGCGTTCGATGATGCGCGGCAAGTCCGGAGCGCCGCTCCAGCCGTTGGTGTCCGCCGCATGCAGGTAGGCGATGCCGAATTCTCCGAGCATCTTGCCGACATAATCGTAAGTGCTGTCCGGGTCCGCATCGCGCACGTTGTTGTAGTGCGCGTAAGGCGAGATGCGCACGCCGACCCGGTCGAGCGAGACCACCGAGCCGATCTCCGTGAGAATGTCGCGCAGGAAGTTGGCGCGGTTCGCAATCGAACCACCGTAGCGATCATCGCGCGTATTGGTGGTCGACGAGAGGAACTGATGCGGCAGGTAGCCGTTCGCCGCGTGGACTTCGACACCGTCGAAGCCGGCCGCGATCGCGTTGGCCGCGCCCTGTTTGAACGCGTCGATGGTGAGCTTCACTTCATCGAGCGACATGGCGCGCGACGGCGTGGCGTGGATCTTGGTGTACTGGCCGTTTTGCAGTTGCGCCCAGACCTGCAATTGTTCGAGGTCGTCATTTACACCTGAAGGCGAGAGCGGCGCTTCGCCGCCCAGCAGTGCAAATGAACTGACGCGTCCGCCATGCCACAACTGCATGAAGATGCGGCCGCCGGCGGCGTGCACCTGGCTCGTGATATGACGCCAGCCGTCGATCTGCTTGGTCGTGATAATGCCGGGCGTGAGTTCGAAGGCGGCTGAGGCCGAGCTGACATTGGTCGCCTCGGTAATGATCAGTCCCGCCGACGCGCGCTGCGCATAGTATTGCGCCATCATCTCCGTCGGACAGCCGTGCAACGGCGCGCGCGAGCGGGTCATCGGCGCCATCACGACGCGATTCGGCAGGCGCAGCCCATTCAGGTCGTAACCGTCGAGCAGGGGTGAAAGGGAGGACATGACGATTCCTTTGCAAGCGATTGGGTGTCGTTCAGGTGAATGACTATCCGGGTTAGCGTATCGTCAACCCCGCGGAAATTCCTGAAGACGCCCTGAAATGTTGTTAAACCGGACAGCAGGCCGTCCGGTCTCGTGATTGGGCGATGTAGATCAGGCGATGCGCGCGGCGTGCGGACGGCCAATCGCGAGATAGTGCGCCAGCGCAATGATCGGGAACGCCGTCGCGACGGCGGCCACCAACGGCCAGCCACCATGCTCATAGAGCGGGCTGGCGAGCGCAGAACCGAACGCACCGCCCACGAAAATGCTCGTCATATACAGCGCGTTCAGGCGGTTTCTGCTCGCCGCATGCAACGCATATATCTCGCGTTGACCCAGCACCATGTTCATCTGCACGGCGAAATCGAGCACGATGCCGGTCGCCACGAGGCCCAGCACGCCCCACGCCGGATGGATCAGTGCGGGAGCGTAGGCGAGCGCGCCCACTACCAGCGCGATCAAGGTTGCGCGTACCGTGTGACCCGCATCGGCCAGACGTCCCGCAACAGGTGCCGAGGTGGCGCCGATCGCACCCACCAGCGCGAAGATGCCGATCTCGGTTTGCGAGAGCCCGAAATGACGCGTCAACTCGACGGGGATCGCGGTCCAGAACAGACTGAACGAAGCGAACATCAACCCCTGATACAGCGAGCGATGACGCAGCACTGGCATCGTTCGGACCAGGTGGCCGAGCGAGCCGATCAGTTCGAAGTAGGTCGCCTTGTGATCCGGTTGGCGGCGCGGAATGGTCAGCGCGAGCACGCTGGTCACGATCGTCATCAGCACGGCTGCGGCGCCGAACACCACGCGCCAGCCGAAATGCCCGGCTACCACGCTGGAGATCGGGCGTGACAGCAGAATGCCGAGCAGCAGCCCGCTCATGATGGTGCCGACCACCTTGCCGCGCGACTCGTCCGGCGCGAGATGCGCGGCGAGCGGGATCAAGATCTGCACGGCGACGGAGCTGAAGCCGACTAGCAGCGAGATCGCGAGGAACCAGCCCGGTTGCTGCGCGAACGCCGCGGCTGCAAGACTCACGATCGACACGAGGGCCGTGGTGATCATCAGTTTGCGGTTTTCCAGCAGGTCGCCGAGCGGCACGAGAAAGAACAGGCCAAACGCATAGCCGATCTGCGTGAGCGACACGATCAGGCTGGCTGTGCCACCGGACATGTGAATGTCCGGTGCGATCAGTTCGGTGATCGGTTGCGCGTAGTACAGATTCGCGACGATAGCGCCGCAGCAGAACGCGAACAGCGCGATCAGACCGCGTGTCAGTTTGACGGGATGGGTGCCGCCCGTCGCGGTGGATGCCTGGGTTGACATGAGAACTCCCTGAAGTACGAAACGGAAAAAGTGGACTCAGCGGGCGATGTTCATCAGCCGGTCGCCGAGCGAAATACCCAGATCGGTCATCAACTTGCCGCGTTGCAGCTGCTGGTTCTCCCAACGCTTGAGGGCTGAATCGATCGTCGCGCCGCTTTGCCATGTCGACGACAACGCGAGCGCCAATGAATGGGCATTGGCCGCCGCCTTCGCAGTGCTGCCCGCCGTGTGGGGACGCGGCACCGAGGCGGCGTCGCCGAGCAGCACCGCGCGGCCGAACACCATCTTCGGCGAGCGCAGGTCGACGATCGGCTGCATGAACGGATCGTCGGTGGCATCGACTAGCGCGCGAAACGTCGGCCCAAGCCAGGTTTTTGCGTCTTCGCGCAACTGGGCGATGTCGGTGCTCTTGGTCGAGCCAGGCGGCAACGAAAACGCCCGCGCGACGCCGTGACGGTCGACCAGCAACGCGTCGAGTTGCTCGCGGCTGTATTTGCGGTACCACACCCAGTTCCAGCGACGCTCGCCGACCACAGTCGAATCGTTGTCGCCGGGAATCAGATAGCAGAGCCCGGAATGCCCGTCGCCTTGCTGAAAGCTGAAGCGGTCGCGCAACATGTCCGCGGCCGGCAAGGGCAGATCGGCTTCCTCGACTAGCCCGCGCCACGCGACATACCCCGCGTAGGCCGGCACAACTTCGGGGAGCAGGCGGCGCCTGAGCGTCGAACGAATACCGTCGGCGCCGATCAGCAAATCGGCCTGTTCGCTGCGGCCGCTCTCGAACTGCGCGACGATCTGTTCGCCTTCCATACGGAAATCGACAAAAGTCTCGCCGGCGTGCAGCGCCTGCGCGGGTAGCGCATTTTTCATGGCGCGATACAGCAGGCTCCATGAAGTCTGCATTTGCGGCATGTACAACTGTTCGACGCGCTTGTCGTCGCGATCCAGATAGATGCGCTCGCCTGACGCCACGCCCGGAGGAACCGGCAACGCGACGCCGGCGAACTGCAGCGCATCCAGGACGTCCGGTTGAAGCACGACGCCGCCGCCGCGGCTTTCCAACTGATTCGGCGAGGTTTCGAACACGTCGACCTCCCAGCCGGCCGCCCGCAAGGTATTGGCCGAGAGCAACCCGCCGAGCGATCCGCCGATTACGACGGCATGCGGTTTTTCAAGCGATCTCATGCTGCGTTCCTTTGCTCTGCCGAACGCAGCGCGTTGGTGAAGACCACGGGAGGCTGTGCGCCGCTGATCACATGGCCGTCTATCAGGATGGTCGGCACGGCCTGAACGCCGAGCTTGTCGGCCCGGGCGCGCGCGGCGTCCATCTCCTGATTGCCGGCAGCGGAGAGCAGGTACGCGCGCACTTCGTTGGCATCGAAAGCATGGTCCGCGGCGATTGCGGTCAAGGTATCGAGCGAGCCGATGTCGCGGCCTTCGGAAAAGTAGGCGGCGTAGATGGCCTGATACAAGACGGCGGTTTTCATCGGTTCATTGCGCTGTTGCGCGAACTGCATCAGGCGATGCGCCAGACGCGTGTTCGGCGTGCGCAACACTGCGTCGTAGTTGAACTGCGCGCCGGCAGCCAGACCCGCTGCCGTCACTTGCGCGTCCATGATTTGCGAGCGTGCCCAACTGCCGAATTTCCGGGTCCGGTAGGCGCGCCGGTCCATACCTTCGGCCGGCATGGACGGATTCAACTCGAACGGCACGTAACGGATCGACACAGCCGCGCCGGTGCCGGCTTGCGCCAGCGCCGCAGCAAGATTGCGTTGACCGATCCAGCACCACGGACAAATGAAGTCGTAATTGATTTCGATCTGAATGGCTTGCATGTTGCACCCCTCACTAGGTAATGGATGCAGCTTATACGTTGCGTTAAAATTGTTGAATGTGGATAAAATGCAAGCGAGAGTTGCGTTTTTTGCAACCAAATCGGAGGCCGGAACGACCATGGACAAATTCCTCGCGGTGAAAACGCTACTGGAAGTGGCGGACGCCGGCGGCTTTTCGAAAGCCGCCCAACGTCTTGGGGTGGCCACCTCCTCGGTCACACGCTTGATGGACTCTCTGGAAGCCTCCCTGGGCACCGCGCTGCTGACCCGCACACCTAGAAAGGTCAGCCTCACGGACGCCGGCATTGCTTACGTCGAACAGGTCAGCAAGGTGCTCGACGACCTGGCCGAGGCGGACGAGAGCGTGTTCGACAGCGGCGCGTCGCCGGTCGGCGCACTGCGCATCGCGGTACCGTCCACCTATAGCCGCCTGCGGCTCGCACCGCACCTGGCGGCGTTTCTCTCCGCCCATCCCCGCGTGTTTCTCGATGTTGTCGTTGCCGATCACTTTGTCGACCTCGCGCTCGAGCGGATCGACGTCGCGATCCGGATCGGCCAGCTCGATCGCGACGCCAACCTGATCGTTAAAAAGCTGGCGGACAATCCGCGCTGCGTGGTGGCCAGCCACGACTACCTCGAACGTAGCGGCACGCCACGAACACCGGAAGAACTGAGCGCTCACGAGTGCCTTCGCTTTGCATACGGCGGTGGCTATCGTTCCCGGCAGGTCTGGACCTTCCGGCGGGACGACGCGCAGCAGCGCGTCGACGTGCATGGTCATCTGCTGTCGAACAATCTCGACATCCTGCTCGAAGCCGTGCTGGCGGGACGCGGCATTGCGTTGCTGCCCGAATGGCACGTCGCGGCCGAGATTCGCGCGGGACGCCTCATGCGCTTGCTGGAGCACTTCGATGCGAGTCCCCATCAAGGCGACGCCGTCGTGTACGCCGCGTATCTTCCCAATCGCCGCCAGTCCAGCAAGGTGCGGGCGCTTATCCAGTTTCTCGAAGCGCGCCTTCACGCTTCCCTTGAAGGCTGAAAGGCACCCTGCTAGCGCGTTGCCTGAGTGCTCGCGGCAGGCTGCGCGGCACCCGCTTGCGCAGTCCTACGCGTGGCGTCCCGATTCGAACAGGAACCACACGCGCCGTTCTGCCTCGTCGATCCAGTTTTCGAGCAGGCTGGCCGTCGCGACATCGTTGTACTCACTGCACAGCGAATGCGTCTCGCGCATGTAGCCGGCGAGCGCCAGATTGTCTTCACGCAATTCCGCCAGCATGTCGCTCGGCGTCACGAAATCCGCGTCGTTGTCGAGAATCCGCTGCAACTTCGTGATCTGGCCGGTGGAATGCAGCGTCTTGCCGCCTAGCTTGCGGGCGCGTTCCGCGATCGGGTCCGTCGCCGCGAAGATCTGATCCGATTGCTCGTCGAGCAACAGGTGATAGTCGCGGAAGTACGGCCCCGACATATGCCAGTGGAAGTTCTTCGTCTTCAGATACACCGCGAACACGTCGGCCAGCAAGGTGGTCAGAGCGGCGGCGATGTCGCGGGTCGCATCTTCGGTCAGGCGGGTCGGGGTTTTAAGCGGGGCCGCGCGATGGGCTGCCGCTGTAAGCGCTTCTTTCATAGAGAGTCCTTGTCATTGTCGAGAGTGGCAGCGTGTGAGTTGCTGACTTCAGGCGTTTGCATTGTAGGAATGCGGCACCCGTAAAGTCCTGCAGAAAACATGAAATGTTCTGAACCGCGAATCAGGATGTCCGCGCCATGGCCCGTCGAGGGTTTCGCCCCGCAAGGTTTATTTAAGAACTATTAAGGACTCTGCCAAGGACTCAGTGAACAGCCGTCGATAGACTGGGCCTCAGTTGTCCTCGCACTTCGACCAAGTGCGGCATCTCCTCCCATGTTCACCAAACCATTAGGACGTACAACGCCATGGCAAATCCGAAACTTGAAGTGCTGACGCCTGCTAACTCGCAGATCATCTTCATCGACCAACAGCCGCAAATGGCTTTTGGCGTCCAGTCCATCGACCGTCAGGTCCTTAAGAACAACGTGGTCGGCCTCGCGAAGGCAGCGCGGGTGTTCAACATTCCGACCACCATCACGACCGTGGAATCCGAAAGCTTTTCGGGCTACACATTCCCTGAATTGCTCGACGTCTTCCCGGGGCACAAGGTGCTTGAACGTTCGTCCATGAATTCGTGGGACGACCAGAAGGTGCGCGACTCGCTGGCTGAAAACGGCCGGAAGAAGGTGGTGGTGGCGGGTCTGTGGACTGAAGTCTGCAACAACACATTTGCGCTGTGCGCGATGGCCGAAGGCGACTACGAAATCTATATGGTCGCCGACGCATCGGGTGGCACGTCCAAGGACGCGCACGACTATGCCATGCAACGCATGATTCAGGCCGGCGTGGTGCCGATGACCTGGCAACAGGTGCTACTGGAATGGCAACGCGATTGGGCGCACAAGGAGACGTACAACGAAGTCATGGCGATTGCCAAGGAGCATTCGGGTGCATACGGGATGGGCGTGGATTATGCCTACACGATGGTGCACAAGGCTCCGCAGCGCACGACGGGGACCCACGAAGTTCTGGCACCCGTGCCGGCAAAGAAGTAACGAGTCGCGACGAGCGCCCGCTTCCCATGAATAGCTCCGCGCATGAAAAGCGGAGCGCTCCCAATGAGGATCGACATGACTTCCAATACTTCCGCGCCGACGCCGGCCGAGGTTGTCTTCTTTAACGGCAAGATCGCCACGCAGGACGACAAGCGCTCTTTTGCCGATTCGCTCGCCGTCGCGGACGGCCGCATTATCGCTGCGGGCTCGCGCGACGCCGTGATGCGCCACGTGAACGGCAACACGCGGCAGGTCGACCTCAAAGGCCGCACCGTCATTCCCGGTCTGAACGACTCCCACCTGCACATCATTCGAGGCGGGTTGAACTTCAACATGGAATTGCGCTGGGACGGCGTCCCTTCGCTGGCGGATGCGCTGGACATGCTTAAGAAGCAGGTGGCTCGCACACCGGCGCCGCAATGGGTTCGCGTGGTGGGCGGCTGGAACGAATTCCAGTTTGCCGAGCGGCGCGGCCCGACGCTCGAAGAAATCAACGCAATTGCACCGGATACGCCGGTGTTCATCCTGCACCTGTACGACAGCGCCCTCCTGAATGCAGCGGCGTTGCGCGCGGTGGGCTATACGAAAGACACCCCCAATCCTCCCGGCGGGGAAATCCAGCGCGACAAGCGCGGCAACCCGACCGGCATGCTGATCGCGCGGCCGAACGCCGGCCTGCTGTACGCGACGCTGGCAAAAGGTCCGAAACTCGGGCTCGAAGATCAACGCAATTCCACCCGTCACTTCATGCGCGAACTGAACCGTCTCGGCGTGACGAGCGCGATCGACGCGGGCGGTGGCTATCAGGCCTATCCGGATGACTACGCTGTCATCATGGACCTCGCGAAGAAAAGCGAACTGACGGTACGTATTGCCTACAACCTGTTCACGCAGAACGCGAAGAAGGAAATCGAGGACTTCGCGAAGTGGGTGAGGATGACCAAGCCGGGCGAAGGCGACGATTTCCTGCGCGTGAACGGCGCCGGCGAAATGCTGGTGTTTTCGGCTGCGGACTTCGAAGACTTTCTCGAGCCACGCCCGGATCTGCCCGACACGCTGGAAGACGAACTGGAAGCGGTCGTCAAACTGCTGGTCGCAAACCGCTGGCCGTTCCGGCTTCATGCCACGTATAACGAATCTATTGAGCGCTTCCTGAACGTATTCGAACGGGTGAATGCCGAGATTCCGTTTAACGGGCTGCGGTGGTTCTTCGACCACTGCGAAACCATCACGCAGAAGAACATCGAACGGGTGCGTGCGCTCGGCGGTGGTATCGCGATCCAGCATCGGATGGCTTTCCAGGGCGAGTATTTCATCCAGCGATATGGCGCGGAGGCCGTGAAGCGCACGCCGCCGATCCGTCACATGCTCGACGCCGGCCTGCCGGTCGGCGCGGGTACGGACGCCACGCGTGTCGCGAGCTTTAACCCGTTCGTGTCGCTGTACTGGATGGTGTCGGGCAAAACGGTCGGCGGCACGGCGATGTACTCGAGCGAAAACAAGCTCGACCGGATGGAAGCGTTGCGCCGTTACACAGTGGGCAGTGCGTGGTTCTCGAGCGACGAAGAGCGCAAAGGCGCGCTGGTTCCCGGCCAGTTCGCGGACTTTGCGGTGCTCAGCGAAGATTACTTCTCCATCGACGAAAGCCGCATCAAGTTCCTGACCTCGGCCATGACGGTGGTGGGCGGCAAGGTCGTGTACGCGGACGACGAATTCGCGCCGCTCGCGCCGCCTGCCCTGCCGGTCAGCCCGTCGTGGTCGCCGGTTGCCGAATTCGGCGGCTATAGCCGTTACAAGCCGACGGCGGTGGCCTGCGTGGACGGCTGCGTGAATCTGTGCGGCGTGCACGCGCATGCACACGGCTGGGCATGGCGTAAAAACGTGCCGGTCAGCGATTCGAACGGATTCTGGGGCGCGTTGGGCTGTAGCTGTTTCGCGTTCTGATCTCTACAGGTTCATGCAACTACGCGAGCGAGGACCTCGATGCCGACGCTAACTGACGATGTGCTGTTTGGCCTGGGTATCCTGGTCCTCGATTTTCTCGCCGAGCAATGTCGACGAGAGCTCGGGCGGCTTGCTGCAATGGATTCGCGACGGCGTGCGGCGCTTCCATGAACTGACGTTTTGAGCGGATTGGCATAGGTCGCGCGTCGATTAAGTCTTTTTAAGAATTCGCCAAAGTCTTTATAGATTTAATTCGCTACGCTGCAATGGATTGGCCCCTGGACTGTTGACGCGCCGGGACGTCGCCCGGTTGCGCTGCTCGTTCGGCACGCACAAAGGGGTACGCCGGGGGGACTGACACGGAGGAGTCGAGATGAAGAAAACCATTGCCGGCGTTGGCATCCCAGATGGTGTCATGGCCCAGGCGGCAACTGATCTTATCCGGGCCACAGAGTCCGAGTTGATGTTCCACCACGCGCTACGGGCGTTTCTGTTCGGGGCGCTAACCGGATACCGCGAGAATCTGACATTCGATCCGGAACTGCTGTATGTCGCCGCTATGTTTCACAACGTCGGGCTGAACCTGCAGTATCAGGGGTCGCCGTACCGGTTCGAAGTGGATGGCGCCAACGCCGCGCGCGAGTTCCTGCAGCAGTACGACATTGCCGAGCGGGAGATTGAAGAGGTCTGGGTGGGGATCGCGCTGCACACCACGCCAGGCATTCCGGAGCACCTGTCAGCGCTGGTTGCGCTGATTAGCGCCGGCGTGCAGATGGATGTGCGAGGCGCGCGCTACGACGAATTCACCGCGCAGCAGCGCGACGACATCGTGCAGGCCTACCCGCGCGAATCCGGTTTTAAGAAGAAGCTGATCGAGGCGTATGCGCGTGGCATGGCGAATCGTCCTGAAACGACTTTCGGGACCGTGAATGCCGATGTGCTGGACCGCTGGGATCCGAACTATCGGCGGCTGAATTTCTGCGGACTGGTGCTGGGATCGGACTGGCCGAATTGACGGATGTTTTTTTGAAAGGACGATCAGCATGGGCTACATCATTTCACTGGGCGTCGGCTTTGGCGTCGGGCTTCTCTACTGGCTGCTCAAGGTGCAATCGCCGGCGCCGCCGCTTATCGCGTTGGCCGGTCTGCTCGGCATGGTGCTGGGCGAGCACGCGATACCGGTTGTGAAAGCGCAGCTGTTTGCGCAGACGACAACGACGCAGGTCGTCGGGCAGATCAAGGGCAGCGCGGCGCAAAAGCCGGGGACGCCAGGCGCGACCAAGGAAGGCGGTTAATGAGGTGGGTGCGCGCTGATCTCGTGACGGCGTGCACCAACGCTGCGCCGACACCGCTTATGTTGCCTACATGGCCTCGATGCGAGGCCGACTCTTCAAACGTTGCTAATTCCATCGGGTAATCAAATGTTCAAGTCACTTCAACGGTTGCGCCCCGTCGCGCTTCTTTCCGCCGCGCTGCTGATCGGATTGGCGCCTGTTTCGTCCTCCTTCGCCGATGCCGGTCCGCCGGAACTGTCCACCGGCAAAACCGCGCTCGTGAAACATCCCGACGTATCGGTGGGCGCACAGTACGACACCACCCATGTCTATGTCGCTTCGGCCGACCTCGACGCGTTCGTCAACAGCTTCCTCGCGACGTTCGGCGGCAAGGCCTCGCCGCGTGCAGTCTTTACCGTGACGCCGACGCCGAGCAAGACTGCCTCGCAGTACGTGCAAACGCCGGTCGGTATGCTGTCGGTGTTCGGCTTCGAGACGCCGATTCCATATCCGTTCGGCAATGAACGAACCGGCTATCTCGTCACCGACATCGATCAGGGCGTGAAGGCGGCGCGCGCGGCCGGCGCTAACGTGCTGGTCGAACCGTTCGACGATCCGATCGGCAAGGACGCAATCATTCAATGGCCGGGCGGCCTGACCATGCAACTCTACTGGCACACCAAGGCGCCCAACTACGCACCGCTGCAAAGCGTGCCGGACAACCGCGTGTACGTATCGCGTGACGAGGCGAACAACTTCGTGCGCCGCTGGGTGCACTTCTCGCGCGGCAAGGTGGTGTCGGACAACCCGCATGCGGACGCCGGCGTGATCGGCCGCCCGGGCGAGACGGTCCGCGAGATTCTCATCACGTCGGGCTTTGGCCGTATGGTCGTATTCGTGACGGACGGCAAGCTGCCTTTCCCGTTCGGGCGTGAAACGACCGGCTACGGCGTCGCCGATCTGGCGCAAACGCTCGATCGCGCGCAAGCGGCCGGCGCGAAGGTGCTGTATCCGGCGTATGGCACTGGATCGGGCAAGACCGCCATGCTCGAATTCCCGGGCGGCTACATTGCCGAAGTGCACGATGGCGAGTGACGCACACGTCACCATCCCGACGAAGGCAGCCCGGCGTGCGCAGCGTGATCGCAAGCTGCGCGCCATCCGCGCGCTGCTGATCAGCACCGGGCTGGCGGCGGCGCTGCCGGCTTCGGCGGCGGACACGGCGCTGGGCGGTGCCGACGATACCTCGACGAGCGGCAGCGCGGCCGCTGCCGTCACCGCGGCAGCCGCGGCAACTGCGTCGTGCGCGAGGCCTGCGATCATGTTCAACCGCTGGCAGGAAAACTGGTCGGTGCTGGCCAATCCCTGTGTGCCGAAAGAGCCTTTCGATTCGCTGAAGTACATTCCGCTGTTCGGCAATCCCGATGCGTATATCTCGCTCGGCGCGGTGCTGCGCGAGCGGCTGGAAATCAACGATGCGCCGCTCTTCGGGCTCGGCTCGGGGCATGACGATACTTACTTGCTGCAAAGGCTTGAAGTCCACGCGGACGTGCGCCTCGGTCCCCACGTGCAGATCTTCACGCAGTTCGAAGACGCACAACCCTACGGCAAAGATTCCGTCACACCGGTCGACAAAAACCCGCTGGATTTACGTCAGGCGTTCGTCGCCGTTACCGAGCCGCTTGGGCCCGGCACCTTCAAGGTCCGCGTCGGCCGCCAGGAAATGGCATTCGACTTGCAGCGCTTCATCTCCGTTCGAGACGGCCCGAACGTGCGTCAGGCGTTCGACGCAATCTGGGCCGACTATGAAACCGGCCCGTGGCGCTGGATCGCCTACGCGACCCAGCCGGTTCAGTACCGTGACAACTCGGATTTCGACGATGTCTCCAATCGCGATCTGACCTTCAGCGGCGTGCGCGTGGAGCGCAAGAACGTCGGGTTAGGCGACCTGTCCGCGTACTACTCGCGCTACAACCGCATTAACGCTCACTTTCTCGACGCGAGCGGCGACGAACATCGCGACGTGTTCGATACACGTTACGCCGGCAATGTCGCCCATATCGACTGGGACGTCGAGGCGATGTATCAGTCCGGACATGTCGGCACCAAGACGATCGGCGCATGGGCGGTGGGTTCGCTTGCCGGCTACACGCTGGCGTCCGCACCGTGGACGCCGCGTGTCGGCATTCAGGTGGACGCTGCGTCAGGCGACAGTCATCCGGGCGACGGCCGCATCGGCACGTTCAACCCGCTGTTTCCGAATGGCTACTATTTCGCGCTGGCCGGCTATACCGGCTATACGAACCTGGTGCACATCAAGCCGACGCTGATCCTCAAGCCCAATAGCAAGCTGACGCTGCTGGCCGGTGTGGGCCTGCAATGGCGCGAGACCACCGCGGATGCGGTTTACCAGCAGGGCTCGGCGGTCGTGCCGGGCACAGCGGGGCATGGCAGCCCGTGGACCGGCTTTTACACGCAGCTTCGCGCCGACTGGGCGGTCACCGCGAACCTCGCCGCGTCGCTGGAAGCGGTGCATTTCCAGGTCGGACCGTCGCTGCGCGAACTCGGCGCGCGTAATGCCGACTATGTAGGCGCCGAACTCAAATTCGGCTGGTAGATGCCGGCACGCTATCGGCAAACTGTCATGGCGATGGCAGGCTAGATGAGGTCATGTTATGAGTACCCCGGACGTATCCGTAGACGCAGCGACTCCCTCGGAACTCGAGAGCCCATACTCCTCGCTGGAGTACCGTCGGCACCAGATGTTCCCCCGTCTTTCGGCGGACGAGATCCAAAGTCTGCGACGCTTTGCCCGGCCGATGTCGTTCAAGGCCGGTGAACTGATTTTCGAAACCGGGCACGTGGCGCTCGGGCTATTCGTGCTGCTGCATGGCCGCGTGCGGATCGTGTCGCGCGACAGCTTCGGGCGCTCGACCGTCATTACCGAACATGATGACGGGCACTTCATGGCGGAGATGGCGCAACTCTCCGGCAAGCCCGCCTTGATCGACGGCATCGCGTTGACGGATGTCGAGACGCTCGTGCTCGAACCCGACCGCTTGCGTGCGTTGATCGTCGCCGACGCGCAACTGGGCGAGCACATCATGCGCGCGCTGATTTTGCGGCGGCTCGGGCTGATCGAACAGGGACTCGGGCCCGTCATTGTCGGCAATGGCGACGACGCGCGGCTCGTCCGGCTGCAAGGCTTCCTGCGGCGCAATGCCTATCCGGCGACGGTGATCGACGCCCGCACCGATCCCGAGGCGATCACGCTGCTCGGCGGCATGACGACCGGCCCCGGCGACTTTCCGCTCGTGTTCTGCCCGAACGGCTATGTGCTGCGTGCGCCGGACGAGGCGCAGCTCGCATCGTGCCTCGGGCTCGTACCGACCTTCGAACCCTCGTATATCTATGACGTGGCGATTGTCGGCGCCGGGCCTGCGGGTCTGGCGGCCTCCGTCTACGCAGCGACCGAAGGTCTGTCGGTCGCCGTCTTCGATCAGCGCGCACCGGGCGGTCAAGCCGGCGCCAGCTCGCGGATCGAAAACTATCTGGGCTTTCCCACGGGAATTTCGGGCCAGGCGCTCGCGGCGCGCGCATTCCAGCAGGCGTTGAAATTCGGCGCGCATCTGGCGATTCCCGGCAAGGTCATGGACGTGAGGCGCCATGAAGGCATCTTCCTTCTGGCGCTGCTTGACGGGCAGCGTATCAGCGCGCGGACCGTCGTGGTCGCGAGCGGCGCTGCTTACCGGAAACCCACGGCGCCCGGCTTCGAGCGCTTTGAAGGGCGCGGCACCTACTACTGGGCGTCGACGATCGAGGCCAAACTGGTGAAAGGGCAGGATATCGTCCTGATGGGCGGCGGCAATTCCGCCGGCCAGGCGATCGTGTTTCTCGCCAACTTCGCGCGCAGCATTCGCGTGTTGATTCGCGGCGAGGATCTGAACGCGAGCATGTCGAAATACCTGATCGACCGGATCGGCTCCTTGCCGAACGTTACGCTGTGCACGCGTTGTGTGCTGCGCGGCCTCGAAGGCGACGAAGCGGGACTGACGGAGTTGCATATCCGTCATGAAGAAGAGGAGAGGGACGAAGTCATTCCCACGCGCCATCTGTTCCTCTTTATCGGCGCAGACCCGAAAACCGATTGGCTCGGTTCGAGCGGTGTCGAACTCGACAACCGGGGCTTTGTCGTGACCGGGTCCGCTCGCAGCGAGCACGGTTTGTCTGAAGCCGGCGCGCGGTACCCGCTCGAAACCAGCGTGCCGGGCATGTTCGCCGTCGGTGACGTGCGATCGGAATCCGCGAAACGCGTGGCCGCCGCGGTCGGCGACGGCGCTGCCGTCGTGAGTCAGATTCATGCCTATCTGAGCCGGTTCGCCACCACGGCGGCCTAAGGCGATTGGGCGCGAGCCCGCGGCCGTCCTAAGGCGATTGGGCGCGAGTCCGCGGCATGTCTTCCCGGAGCGAGCGGTGGGCGGCATGCGGAAGTCATACCTAGGTGTGATGTTGCGCAAGCCTCTCCCCCCCGTAACATGCGATGGGGGCGCGCTTGCGCTTCTGCGCATTCCGCTGGCGAACAGAAGCGCGGGGCCTGCACGGTCCAGACAGGGCGGGACGCCGCTGACGCGGTAGACTTCGCTCCAGAAACTGACGAACGGCATCATGTTGACGCACGAGGAGTATCCGCAGCTATAAGCTTTGTTTGCATCGTCGACGATGACGCCTCGGTACGCAGCGGTCCTGGCAACCTGCTCAAGGCCGTGGGCTATACGGCAGTGACGTTTGCATCGGAAAAGGAATTTCTTGCTTCGCCGGTCGTCGACGACGAAACGGTTCGGCGAGCAATGCTGCACGGCGCAGTCGGTTTTCTGCACAAACCCTTTGTGGAAGACGTACTGCTCGATTCGATCCTGCTTGCCACCGGACGAAAGGGAGAAGTGAATTGAGCACACAGGCATTGATCGAAGGGTTTCGCGGATCGTCGCCGGATTCCGGTGTCACGGTGCATTTCGATCAGGTCTGGTTCGACCAGTTGTCGCGCGAGGCGCTGCTGGTCGACGGCGACATCGTGCGGTATCGCGCGAGGTCGCACGACGGCGTGCAGTCGTGGCTGGTCGCCGTGCCAGCCGATGTGCCCTCGGAAGCCGTGTCGCGGCGCTTGCAGCGCGAGTTCGCACTGGCCGGCAAACTCGATTCGGCATGGGCCGTGCGGCCGCTCGCGCTGATACGACTCTCGCGGGGCCCGGTACTGGTGTACGAGGATAACGGCGGTGCGTTGATTTTGCCGCCTGCCGACAGCACCATCGCGATTGGCCGCTTTCTACGCATTGCGGTCGGCGCTGCGCGTGCGCTGCGGCTCGCGCATACGCGCGGTGTGCTGCATCGGGATATCAAGCCCTCGAATCTGATCGAAGCAGCCGACGGCACCATTCGCTTGCTAGGCTTTCGCGACGCCCTCAGCCAGGCGGGCGATTCGGCCGCCGAGTCCGCGGATACGCTGTACGGTACGCTGGCCTATATGTCGCCGGAACAGGCGCGGCGCGCGGAAGGCCTGGCCGACGAGCGCAGCGATCTCTATTCGCTCGGCGTGACGTTGTACGAGTTGCTCACCGGGCAGTTGCCTTTCGAGGCGGCCGATGCGGTCGAATGGGTTTATAACCACGTGGCCCGTCAACCTGCCGACCCGCGGCAATACCGTCGGTCCTTTCCCTCCGTACTGGGATCGATCGTACTGAAGCTGCTGGCCAAAAACGCTGTGGAGCGCTATCAAAGCGCCGCGAGTCTCGAGGCCGATTTGCGGCGTTGCCTCGCCGACTGGAACGAAATGCAGCACATCGTTCCATTCGAGCCGGCCGCGGAAGACAACGTCAGAAACCTTGCCGTCACCACGCGGCTGTTCGGTCGCGCGCAAGAATATGGCGCCTTGCTGGACGCGTTCGCTCGCAATGCGCAGCAGGGCGTCGCGGAACTGATTTTCGTGTCCGGTTACTCGGGCGCGGGGAAATCCGAACTTGTGCGCAGCGTGCATCGTGCGACCGCGCAGACCCCTACGCTGTTTGCGTCGGGAAAGCTCGAACAGTACGGCCAGAACGCGCCCTACGCGCCTTTGATGCAGGCGATACGCTCGCTGTTCCAGCGTATTCTGGGCGAGAGCGATAGCGAGCTGGATCGCTGGCGAGAGGTGCTGCGCGACGCGATCGGCCTGCAAGGCAAACTCCTCGTGAGGTTCGTTCCCGAACTGGAAGTGGTGCTCGGCCCGCAACCGGACGTGACCGATCTGCCGCCGGTGGAAGCGCAACTTCGTTTCCAGGCGCTGATTACGCGCCTGCTGTCGGTCTTCGCGACGCAAGCGCACCCGTTGATCCTGTTCTTCGACGACGTGCACTGGTTCGACGACGCCACCTTGAATTTCATCGCCAGCTTCGTCGCGACCGCAGAGATCAGGCATGTGCTGCTGATCTGCGCCTATCGCGACAACGAAGTCGAGCGCTCGCCCAAGTTCAAGGCTTTCCTGACGTCGCTGCCGAACACCGGTGCGCGCGTGACAACGCTCGCCGTGACGCCGCTCGACACCGCGAACGTCGCTGCGTTGCTGGCCGACGCGCTGCATTGCGACGCCGCGCATGTCCGTCCGTTAGCCGCCGTCGTCTATGAAAAGACCGGCGGCAATCCGTTCTTCGTCAAGCAGTTGCTGCTCGCGCTGGTTGATCATCAACTGATTTCCTACGACGGCGCTACGGCCAGCTGGATGTGGAATATCGATCGCATCGGCGAGTACGAGTCGTCCGATAACGTCGTCGATCTGATGGTGGCGCGTCTGTCGCGATTGCCTCGCGAGGCGCAGGCCGCTCTCAGACTGCTGGCGTTCATGGGGCGCCGGCTCGACAGATCGATCCTCGCGCGGATCGATCACGCGGACGGGGCGGAGTTGGAGCAGCGCCTGCATCCCGCCTTTGAGGCGGGGCTGATCGTCTCCGACCGGACCGGCTTCGCTTTTGCTCATGACCGGATTCAGGAGGCCGCCTACGAGTTGACGCCGGCGGCTGAGCGCGGCGTCGAACATGCCCGTATCGCACGCATCCTGTTGCGAGAATTCGATGTGCATGCCGTTCAGCAGTCGGCGTTTTATCTTGCTCACCACATTGAGCGCGCCCAGGCCGGCGGTGCGCTTGGCGATCTGGACGCGGACGAGACCACGGTTTTCGCGAAGATCTGCCTGCAGGCGGCGCGTCACGCGAAAGAAGCGATCGCCATTCAGTCCGCCCTGAGTTACCTCGACGTCGCGCAGAGGCTGTTCGACGCGAGCGGCCTGGACTATGCGCAATCCCTCGGCTTCGATATGGGGGTTCTGCGCGTGCAGTGTCACATGCTGGATGCGAACTTCGAGGCGGTGGGTACGGAGATCGAGAAGCTGTTCAGCCACGAGCTGTCCATCGTTGCGCGGGCGTTGGTGTACCAGTTGAAGTCCAACATGTACCAGCATCTGTCGGACTATGAGGCCGCCGTCGAGACGGCGCTAGACGGTGTCAAGCTATTCGGTACCTATCTGCCCCGCCATCCGCAAGCCGTCGATGTCGAAACCGCTTACAGCCGGCTCACCGAGTCGCTGAAGGGGCGAACGATCGCCTCGCTCGCTGACTTGCCGACCTTGCATGACGAGGTCATCGAGTCGGAAATGAATCTGCTGGCAAGTATCTACGCGCCCGCATCGTTCGTGAACGAACGGCTGGGCTTCCTGCATCTGTGCCGGATGGTGCAGCTGACCATTGATCACGGCATCACCGCGACATCGGCACATTGTCTGGCGTGGTTCGGCGTGTACGTGGCGGAATTTTTCGGCCGCTACGAGGAAGGCTTTGAGTTCTCCCGCCTGGCACGCGCGCTGGTGGAAGAGCGCGGCTTTAACACGGTGGCCACGAGCGCGCTGGTTGCGCTCGACACGGTCGCAGTCTGGACCCAGCCGCTTCCCTATGTACTGGGATGCGCGCGCGACGCATTCGAGTCGGCGCGTCCAAGCGGCGATCTGACCATGAGCTGCTATTCATGCAATCACATCGTCTCGGATCTGTTGACGATGGGCGTGCCGCTGGACCAGGTCGACAGGGAAATCGACCTTGGCCTGTCGTTCGCAAGACGCGTGCGGTTCAAGGACGTCGAGGATATCCTCGAACTGCAGAAGCGCTACGTGCACAGTTTGACGGGCGGCCCCGGTTTGCCGGGCAACTTCGGGGTGGTGGTCGACGGACGCATGACGTTCGACGCCGACCTGCTCGACACCCAGATGGCGACGCTGCGCTTCTGGATCTGGCTGCTGAAAGGCGTCTCCTGTTATTTTCAGGGTGAGTACGAGCACGCGCGGTATTGTCTTGCCGAAGCCGGTGAACTGAAATGGGCGACCCCCGCGCATATCCATCTGCTCGACTATCACTTTTATGCGGCGCTCAATCTCGCAAAGGTGTACTCGGCAGCGGACGAGGCGGCTGGCGCGGTGGCGCAAATCGAGCCGCATCTCGCGAGACTGAGGACTTGGGCGCAGCTCAATCCGCCGACCTTCCGCGACAAGCTGCTCCTGGTCGAGGCCGAAGTGGCACGGCTTAAGGGCACGCCGCTCGTCGCCATGGCGCTATACGAGCAGGCCGGCGTGGCCGGCTCGGAAAACGGCTTCAATCACAGCACCGCGCTCGCACACGAACTGGCGTCGGTTTGTTGCGAAGCAAGCGGTCTCTTCAGCGCGGCGCGCCACCATCGTCGCCACGCGATCGACAGCTACACGCGTTGGGGCGCTCTGGCCAAGGTCGCACAGCTCGAACGTGCCGGTCGTCCGGCACAGGTGTCGATCGAACGACCGGCGGCGTCGCGCCCCTCGGTTGAAATTGCCGATGCGCAGGCGCGGTTCGATCTCGTGTCTGCGCTGAAGTCGTCGCAGGCACTGTCCGAGGAGATCGTGCTCGACAAACTGATCCGCACACTTGTCACGCTGGCGATTGTTCACGCCGGTGCGCAGCGCGGTATGTTGATCCTGTTGAAGGGCAATGTGCCGGTTGTCGAGGCGAGCGGGCAGGAGGCGCCAGATGGCGTTCAGGTGACGCTGAGCGTCGACGCGGTCACGCGTGAGCAGGTGCCGGGCTCCGTGGTCTACACGGCATTGCGCACACGCAAACCGGTCGTGGTGGATGACGTGCAACGCGATCCGCGCTTTTCGTTCGATGCGGCTTTCGCGAGCCGGTCAGTTCGCTCCGTGTGCTGTTTGCCGCTCGTCAAACAGGGCAACGCTGTCGGTGCGCTTTATCTGGAGAACAATCTGACCGCGGGCGTGTTCACGGAGAGCC
Source organism: Paraburkholderia phenazinium (assembly GCF_900100735.1). Taxonomy (GTDB): domain Bacteria; phylum Pseudomonadota; class Gammaproteobacteria; order Burkholderiales; family Burkholderiaceae; genus Paraburkholderia; species Paraburkholderia phenazinia. Next base: position 258,819 of record NZ_FNCJ01000002.1, read on the forward strand.
GAACGTCCGTGCTCGAATTGCTCGCGGCGCAAGCGGCTATTTCACTCGAAACGGCGCGCCTCTACGCCGAGCTTCTGGCAGAAAACAAGCGGCGCCAGGAAACCGAAGCGGCTTTGCGTATGAGCGAGGAGGCGCTTGCGCTGGGACAACGGATCAGTCGTTCGGGAAGCTATATCTGGAACGCGCTGACGGGTGAACGCTACTGGTCCAAAGAGCTTTACAACGTGTTCGGCCTGCCGATGGAAGAAGGGAGCTTGGGCACCCAGGCAATCCTGGAGCGGATTCACCCGGAAGACGTCGGCGCCTACCAGGAGACCGTCGAGCGGGCCGCTCGCAATCGCGTGTCGTTTCGGCAGAAGTTCCGGGTTGTGACGCCGGAGGGCACCATTAAACATCTCGAAGTGCTCGGTGAACCGTCGGGCGTCAGCAACTTTGTCGGCGTGGTCACGGATTTCACTGATCGGCACACGACCGAACTGGCCCTGCAGAACGCCAAAATCGAACTGGCAAAGGCTTCGCGGGCGACCACCATGGGTGAACTGGCGGCCTCGATTGCGCACGAGATCAATCAGCCGCTGGCGTCGATCGTGTCGAACGCAAGTGCGGGCGTGCGCTGGCTCAACCGGCCGGTGCCGGACATTCCCGAAGCGCTGGGCGGCCTGCGCGATATCGTGAAGGACGGCAAGCGGGCGGGCGACATCATCCGGTCATTGCAGTCGCTGGCGAAGGAATCCAAGCCGAGCTTCGTCCCGATCCCGATCGACGGGGTCGTGCGTGAAGTGTTCGAACTGGCGGCCGCTGAAATCGAACAGCGGAGTCTGGCAGTCCGGCTCGATCTTTCGGCCGACTGTTCGGTGATGGCCGATCGGGTGCAGTTGCAGCAGGTGCTGTTCAACCTGGTCATGAACGCCGCGGATGCAATGAATCATCTCGACGCGAGGCAGCGCTGGCTGAGCGTGACCTCCTGCGTCAACGATCAGGGGATGGTGGTCGTATCGGTGCAAGACAATGGCAGTGGGATCGACGAGGAGATCGCCTCGCGCATCTTCGACGCTTTCTTTACGACAAAGGAAACCGGCATGGGGATGGGACTCGCGATCTGCAAATCCATCATCGATGCGCATGGCGGGACGCTCACAGCCGGGCCTGGCTACCCTCGTGGAACGGTCTTCGTGTTCACTCTGCCGGTGGCGGGCTAGCGAAGCTGGATAAGCGGCGCGTTTAGCGCATTTGTCGCGGCGCGCACAGCGCGCCTTCACACCTTCGTATATCCACGCATTCACTCGGCGAACCGCGCCCGCCCATGCAGCGGGCGCGGTTCGTTTACGTCCCGGAGAGGACTTTTCTTCTCCGAGCCAAACCTAGATATGAGGAAGCCAAACCATTCGCAGCGTCCGTGAAACGGATGTAGGGATGGTTGTAGCCATGCGCTTCGGATAACGTTCTTTCGTGGTTTGCCAGTGCTCGTGAGACGACTTGCATCACGTTGATGCGACGGCGCGACACGGGGCAGTTTTCAAACGATCGGCTAAAAGCCGGTACTACGGAGCATAAAAAAATGAAGAAAGTCGTTTCATTGATGGCTGTCGGTTCGGTGTTGCTAGCCGGTTCACTTGCGAGTGCTGCGTCGGCGGAAACGGTTCCGCAACTCGAGCCCACGACCCAGGCGTTTATCGACAAGCTAACCGCCGCCGGCGGCCCGCCGCTTTACACCATGACGCCGCAGGCCGCGCGCAAGGTATTGGACGATGTGCAGGCCGATCCGAACGGCAAACTCGCCCCAGCACAAGAAAAGGAAGTCACGCTGCCCGTCGGCCCGACCGGCAAGACACAGGTTCGCGTGATCCAGCCAGCCGACCTCAAGGGCGCCACGCCGGTCATCATGTACTTCCACGGCGGCGGCTGGATTCTGGGTAACGCCGCAACGCACGATCGACTGGTCCGCGAGCTCGCGAACCGTGCGCATGCAACGGTCGTTTTTGTGGAATATGAACCTTCGCCGGAAGCGCAATTTCCGGTGGCGATCGAACAGGACTATGCCGCGACAAAATATGTCGCCGAGCATCCGCAAGAGTTCGACGTCGATGCAAGCCGTCTCGCTCTCGCCGGCGACAGCGTGGGCGGCAACATGGTGGCTGTCGTCGCACAGATGGCGAAAGAGCGTCATGGCCCGGCGATCCGCTTCCAGGCGATGTTCTACCCTGTGACCGATTACACGCTGGATGATTCGACCTATGAGGCGTTCCCGAACGGCCCGTGGCTCACGAAACCGGCGATGAAATGGTTCTGGGACGCGTATCTCCCGAACGCAACTGAAGCGCAGGCCAACGACCCGCACGTCTCGCCGCTGCGGGCATCGCTCGACGCGCTCAAGGGCTTGCCGCCGGCACTCGTCATCACCGACGAGAACGATGTGTTGCGGCATGAGGGCGAGGCATATGCGCACAAGCTCGCGCAGGCCGGCGTCAATGTGACGGCTGTACGGTTCCTCGGCACGATGCATGACTTCATGATGCTGAATCCGCTGCGCAATACGCCCGCTGCGCTGGGCGCCATGGCACTGGCAGGCAGCATGCTGGATCATGCGCTCGCGAAGTAACTTCAAAGCGACATGCCGCGATCTGCGGCATGTCGATAGCCTTTGAGCGGTTGATTCGCCAGGATCCTTCTGATGAGGATCCGCAATTAAGACGGCCGGCACTGCCTTGTGGGCAGCGCCGGCCGTTTTGCAGCATTCGCGTTGCATGCGTGACATTCAAGCGCCGCAAAGGCGATCTCGACTCAGTTGCCGATTCGCACGACGCCGCCGGAGCGCGACTTAATCCTGGTTTTGCGATGACGAGAGCGCCGTGCGATCCCATCCGCCGCCGAGCGCCTTCAGCAACTGCACGCTCGCATCCAGACGCCTCGCCTGAATCTGCGCTTCGGTTCGCTGGTTGGCCAGCGCGATGGTTTGCACGGTGACGACGTCGAGGTAACCGACGGCGCCTGCCTGATAGCGGTTCTGGGTCAGCTCGAGCGAGCGTTCCGCAGCTGCCGTGGCGCGCCGCTGGCTTTGGGCTTCGCTGGCGAGCGTATCGAGCGCCGAGAGGTTGTCCTCGACCTGCTGGAGTGCGACGAGCACAGTCTGCCGGTAATCGGCCACCGAACCGTCGTATTGAGCCGTTGCACCCTTTAACGCGGCGTCGCGTTTGCCGCCGTCGAAGAGCGTGCCGACGAGTTGCGGACCGATCGACCAGAACAGACTCGGAGCCGTCAGCCACGGCGCAAAGAAGGTGCTTTCGAGACCGGCGCTGGCGCTCAGCGTGAGGTCTGGATAAAACGCCGCCTTCGCCTCGCCGATCTGCGCGTTGGCGGCGGCTACACGCCGTTCCGCTGCGGCGATGTCGGGCCGGCGTTCCAGCAGTTGCGACGGCAGCCCCGCCGGGATCTGCGGCACGGGGATCGACTCGACCCTCGGTGCCAGCGAAAACGACGAGGCGGGCACGCCGATCAGCGTCGCGATGGCATGGACCACCTCGGCGCGCTGGACCTCGATATCGCTTGCCTGCGAACGCGTGTCTTCCAGTTGCGTTTCGGCTTGCGCGGTCGCGGACGCGTCGATAGCGCCGTCGGCCAGTTGCTGTTTGAGGATGGCCAATGCCGCAGCGTAAGCGGTCACGCTGTCGTCGAGCAGCTTTTTCTGGATGTCGAGCGCACGCAGCGCGAAGTAATCGCTCGCCAAGTCGGTGCTCATGGAGAGATGGACCGCCTCGAGATCCGCTTCGCTTGCCTGGGCGTTGTCGTGCGCATTCACCACGGCGTCGCGTACCCGCCCGAACAGATCCGGTTCCCACGAAGCGGCGAGACCGAGCGAATAGTCGGGTACGGTCTGGCCGGCGAGCGAATGACCTTCCACGTTCTGCGAGAGGCGCGTGCGCGATTGCGCGGCGCCGGCCGTTATCGTGGGCAGAAAGCCCGCGTGCTGGTAGTCGATCATCGCGCGCGCCTGCTGCAATTGCGCGACCGCCTTCTTGATGGTTTGATTCGATACGGGCAACTGGTCTTCGAGCCGGTTCAATTCGGGGGCGTTGAAGAGCGTCCACCAGTCGCCGCGCGCGTGCGTGTCGCCAGGCGTTGCCACGGCCCAGCCAGGCGCCGCCTGCACGGGGCCAGCAGGCGCCGCGTAGCGAGCCGGCACGGCCGCCTCCGGGACGCTGTAGTGGGGCAAGGTCGAGCACGCCGTCAGCGCGCACGCGACGCCGAGGGCGAGCGTCTTGCGTCGGAATGTCACGGGCAGAGTGGGCATGGTCCGCTTCCTTGAGTGGGACGGCATCAGCCGTGTGCGGCCGACGTGGCCGGGGCCGGCTTTGCGGCGGCGGCCGGGCGCATCACCTGCACGGCGTCGCCTGCTGTGACGGCGTCGCCAGGGTTGTCGATCGCGCGGTCGGACGCCGTGAGACCCGTGGCGATTTCCACATAGGTGCCGAAATCGCGGCCAATGGTCACCGTCTTCAGCGCGACCTTGTTGTCGTCGCCGACCACCGCTACCGTCACGCCGCTCGGGCGGAACAGCAACGCGCTCACCGGCAGTTCGAGCGCGGGGTGCGCGGTATCCAGCGCGAGATGCACCTGCACGTAAGCGCCGGGACGCAGCGCGGCGTCCTTGTTGTCCACGTCGACTTCCACGCGCATCGTGCGGCTGGATGGATCGATCACGTCCGAACTGCGCGCGACCCGCGCCGGGAAGTGGCGGCCCGGATACTGCTGGGTCGTCAGATAGGCCTGGGTGCCCACGGTGACGAAGCTCGCGTCGTTCTGCGGAATATCGGTGAAGGTGCGCAACACATCCGTCTGCGCGACGTGGAACAGTTCGTTGGCGGGCGCGGCAAGTCCCGGCGTTCCGCCTGCCGTGACCAGCGCGCCGACGTCCACGTTGCGCACGGTCACCACGCCGTCGAACGGCGCAGTGACTTTTTCATACGACACCATCTCGGTGAGCCGCGCGACGTTCGCCTGAGCCGATGCCAGCGTGGCGCGTTTAGCCTGCATGTCGGCGGTTTTTGTATCCGCGTCCTGTTGCGAAACGGACTGTGTTTGCAGCATCTGCTGCCAGCGTTGCGAGGTGGTGAGAGCGTAGTTGTAGTTGGCCTGCGCGGTGGCGGCGTCGGCGCGCGCTTGCTGCAATTGCGCGTCGAGCTCCGGTGTTTCGATGGTCGCGAGCAGTTGGCCCGCTTTCACCTTCGTGCCGATATCGACGTACCAGCGCTGAATATAGCCGCTGGTTCGCGCATACACGGAAGCATCCGCATAGGGCATGACGGCGCCGGGTAGAAGCAGCTCTTGCGAAGCCGGCGCGAGGCCCGGCGACACGACCTTGACGGTCAGCGCGCTTTGCGCGGCGACCTGTTCGCTGAGCGCCGAACCGGCTCGCAGACGAGGCACGATACCGATTATCAGCAGCACAGCGGCCACCCCCGTCAGAATCAGCGGCAGGCGGTAACGGCGCCACGCGCGAGAGCGGACGGACGCGCGTGGCGGCGTCGCGCGCAGAGCCGGCAGGCCCGAGCTCGTGACCGCGCCGTCGTGTTCCGGATGGGTATCAGGCGTGTTCATGATGGATTCCTGTCGTGGGCACTTTCATTGCACTTGGGGCGTGGCGGTGGCCGCGGTGTGTCGGGCGCGGCGCTTCGCGAGCAAGGTGTGAACCAGCGCGAACACCACCGGCACGAACAGCAGCGTGGAAACGGTGCCGATGCCGAGGCCGCCGATCACGGCGCGGCCGAGCGGCGCATTCTGTTCGCCGCCGTCGCCGAGACCGAGCGCCATCGGCGTCATGCCGATCAGCATGGCGAGCGCGGTCATCAGCACCGGGCGGAAGCGGCTGAAACCCGCCTCGAGCGCGGCGCTGAGCGGATCGGCGCCTTGTTGCAGCAGCTCACGCGCGGTGTTGATCACGAGAATGCTGTTCGCCGTCGCAATGCCGATGCACAGGATCGTGCCGGTCAAGGCCGGCACGCTGAGCGTGGTGTGCGTCGTGAACAGCATCCACGAGATGCCGGCGAGCGAGCCCGGCAGGCCGCTCACGATGATGAGCGGGTCGATCCAGGACTGGAAGTTCACGACCATCAGCAGGTAGACAAGCGCGATCGCGAAGATGAGCCCGGATTCGAGGCCGTTGAACGATTCCTTCATCGACTGCACCTGGCCGCGGATCACGATCGACGAACCGGGCGGCAGCTCGGCGCGCGCGGCATCGACGAGATGCAACACGTCTGTGGCGACGCCGCCCAGATCGCGCCCCTGCGTCGACGCAAAGATGTCGAGCACCGGTTGCACGTTGTAGTGCGAGACAACGGCCTGTTGCGTACTGCGCGACATCACACCGAGCGTGCCGAGCAGATTTTGCGGCCCCATGGCGAGACCAAAGGTGGTTATCGGAATGTTGGCGAGCGTTTGCAGCGAGTGAATATCGTACTGCGGCACTTCGGCCATCAACGGATAACTCACACCGTTCTTCGGATCGAGCCAGAAGTTCGGCGTGGTTTGCGAACTGCCGGATAGCGCGATCAGCAGATTCTGCGCGACGTCGCGTTGCGTGAGGCCGGCCTGGATGGCTTTCGTGCGATCGACGTCCACGTCGATCGCGGGGGCGTCGCCCGGTTGCTGAATGCGCGCGTCGACGAGGCCGCTGACGCTGCGCAGCTTCGCCAGCAGGTGATCCGCCACGACGCGGTTTGCTTCGAGCTTGTTGCCGACGATCTGGATATCGATCGGCGCGGGCAGCCCGAAGTTGAGAATCTGACTGACGATATCGGCTGGCAGGAACGAAAACGTCACCCCGGGGAACGACGCGTTCAGCACGTTGCGCAGTTTCGCGATATAGCCTGCGGTCGGGCCGGCGCCCGGCTTGAGCGTGAGCATGATATCGGCGTCTTCCGGGCCGATCGGATCGGACGAGTCGTAGGTCAGGTTGATCCCGCTGACCGGTACGCCGATGTTGTCGAGCACGGCCGCCTGATCCTGTTTGGGAATGACGCTGTTGATCCTGGCTTCGACTTCGTCGGTGATACGAGCGGTCTGTTCGATGCGGGTGCCGGTGGGTGCGCGCAGATGCAGGCGGATTTCACCGGTATCGACCGCGGGGAAGAAGTCGCGGCCTGCAAACGGGATCAGCGTGAGCGAACTGAAACACAACACCAGGAAGGTGCCGATAAAGCGGCCGCGGTGAGCAATTGCTTCTTGCAGCACATTGCGATAGCCGCTGCGCAGTACCTCGAAGCGCTGTTCGAAACCGGCCTGAAATCGGACCAGCGCACCGAAGCGCCCTTGCTCGGTGGTGCGCTCTTTCGACGGGGCGCGCATCAGATACATCGCGAGCGTCGGAATCAAGGTGCGCGAGAAGAAATACGACGCGCACATCGCGAACACGACTGCCTCCGCAAGCGGCAAGAACAGATAGCGCGCGACGCCGGAGAGCAGGAACATCGGCACGAACACGATGCAGATTGACAGCGTGGACACGAAGGTCGGCACGGCGATTTCGCCGGAGCCGTTCAGGATGGCATCGTGGAGTGGCTCGCCATTCTCCAGATGATGCGTGATGTTTTCGATTGCAACGGTCGCGTCGTCGACCAGAATCCCGACCGCCAATGCGAGGCCGCCCAACGTCATGATGTTGATGGTCTCGCCGAGGGCCGACAACGCGATCAGGGACGTCAGAACGGCGAGCGGAATCGACACGGCGATGATCAGTGTGGCGCGCCAGCTGCCGAGGAACAGCAGGATCATCACTGCCGTGAGGCAGGCCGCGATCAGTGCTTCGCGCACCACGCCCATGATCGCCGACTTCACGAACACCGATTGATCCGACAGCGGCGTGATGACCAGCGCCTTCGGCAGGCCCGCTGCAATTTTCGGCAGCATCGCCTTGACCTGCTGGATGATGGTGAGCGTGGACGCGCTGCCGGTCTTCTCCACCTGAAGCAACGCGGCGCGCTTGCCGTCGCTGCGCACGATATTGGTTTGCGGCGCATAGCCGTCGATCACGTGGGCCACGTCGCGCACGTACACCACGCCGCCGTCGATCGTTTTGATTGGCAGATTGTTCAGTGCGGCGACCGTATCGGTACTGCCGTTCATCTGAACGTTGTATTCCTTCGCGCCGATCTTCGCGGTGCCGCCCGGCAGGATGAGATTCTGTGCGTTTACGGCATTGACGACGTCTGCAGGCGCGAGCCCTTTTGCCTGCAAGGCCTGAGGATTGAGTTCGACCATGATCTGGCGAATCTTGCCGCCGAACGGCAGCGGCACCGCGGCGCCTTGCACGGTGGCGAGCTGGGTGCGGATGAAGCTGTTGCCGAGGTCGTACAGCGTCTGTTCGGGAAGCGTATTGCTGGACAGGCCGAGCTGAAGCACCGGCACGGTCGACGCGTTGTAGGTGATGATGTTCGGCGGCAGCGTACCCGGCGGCAGGACGCGCAGGATCGACGCGGAGTTCGAGGCGGCTTCGGCAATCGCGCGGTTGATGTCGGCGCCAGGGTGAAAAAAGATCTTCACGACGGAGACACCGTTGAGCGACTGCGATTCGATATGTTCGATATCGTCCACGTCGGTTGTCAGCGCGCGTTCATAGTTCGACGTGATCCGGTGCGCCATGTCCTCGGCGGAAAAGCCGTTGTACGACCAGACGATGCTGACCACCGGAATGTTGATATTCGGAAAGATGTCCGTGGGCGTGCGGAGGATCGCCAGCGGACCCAGGATAAACAGCAGCACAGCCAGAACGATGAACGTGTAGGGCCGTTGCAAGGCGAGTCTGACGATCCACATGACGGTGTCCTGATGACGGAAGACTGATGGGTTGCTGGCGTGCATTGCACGCAGAGACTGACGTGGGTGCCGAGTGAACCGGATTGGTCACTTGAGATGGCTGCAGCGTAGGTCGTTTCGGGCTATGCGGCTTCAGCGCGCGGCACTGTCTTTGTGAATTCGCACTGCGGTGCGTCGTGGGCAGGGCGATAGAGCGTCGATCCTGCGCTCAACCGTGCAAATATGAAAAAGCCGGGCGATCAGAAAGAAGCCCAGGATCGCCGTAGCCAATACTCACCTGACGCATGACCCACCGGTGCATGCCGGCCAATTACTTCCACAGGAGCAAGAACGATGGCATATTTCACCACCAAAGACGGCACGGAAATCTATTACAAGGATTGGGGTGCAGGCCAACCAGTTACGTTCTCGCATGGCTGGCCGCTCGACGCGGACGCATGGGACGCGCAGATGTTGTTTCTCGCAGAACGCGGCTATCGCGTGATTGCGCATGACCGGCGCGGTCACGGCCGTTCATCGCAGCCGTGGAACGGCAATGAAATGGACACCTATGCGGACGATCTCGCCGAGCTGATCGAAGCGCTCGATTTGACGAATATCGTGATGGTCGGTCACTCGACCGGTGGCGGGGAAGTGGCTCGCTACATTGGCCGGCATGGTACGAAGCGTGTGGCGAAGGCCGTGCTCATCGCGGCGGTTCCGCCGATCATGTTGAAGACGGAAGCGAATCCGGGCGGCCTGCCGATCGCGGTGTTCGACGGCATTCGCGAGGGCGTGAAAAACAACCGTTCGCAGTTCTTCAAGGATCTGGCCGTGCCGTTCTACGGCTTCAACCGCCCGGATGCGAAGGTGTCGCAAGGCACGATCGACGCGTTCTGGCAGATCGGTATGCAAGGCTCGATCAAGGGTCTGTACGACTGCGTCAAGGCATTTTCGGAAACCGACTTCAACGACGATCTGAAGAAGGTGACGGTGCCCGCACTCGTCCTGCAGGGCGACGACGATCAGATCGTGCCGCTCGACGACTCCGGCAAGCTGTCGTCGAAAATCATGCCGAATGCCAAGCTGAAGGTCTATGAAGGTGCACCCCACGGTCTGTGCACGACGCACGCGGACCGTGTGAATGCGGATCTGCTGGAATTCCTCAAGTCGTAATGGAGTACGTCGGCGGCACCGTTACGGTGTCCGCCCGAGCATGGGCGTCCCGTTCGGCTGCGCCCCGTGTGCGGGCCGATTCAGTCGGCCTCGACACCTGCCCGCGCACAGTGGGCGATGCCGGTGCCAGCGGGACGCGCACACGCCGCTCGCTGGCGGCATCCACCGATCCGGCCGGCAACTTGTCCAATGCACGGGCGGCCTGTGCGGCGCGCGTGCAACATTCGTCGATCATGCCGGCATCGCGTAACGCCGCGACCAGGTTCGAGGCCAGCTCGACGCCGACGCGCAGATCGCCATCAGGCGAAAACGCCCAGTCGAATGCGGCACGTGCATCGTCGAGTGTTTGCTGAAAATCCGGCGGATTGCCGCTATCGTTTGGGCGATCAGCAGACGATCGAGTCTGAAAGCACAAGGAAAGATAGCGCGCATGGCGCAAGGCGATGTCCTGCACCTCGCCTTCGGCCTGAAGCTTTTCCATCGCATAGGCGCGGGTCGATTCGGACAGGCGATAGTTCGCTGCCGGACCCTCGAACCCCACGCTAACGAGCGATTTCGCCACGAGTTCGGTGATGCCGCCAATCGCATTCGCCGCCGTGAGTTCGTCGTCGCACACGACTGCGCACATCGCCTCGAAAGTAAAGCTGCCGCCGAATATCGCGAGACGCCGGAAGATGGATTGCGTACCGATGTCGAGTAGCGCAAAGCTCCAGTCGAAGGTGGCGCGCAAGGTTTGATGACGCGGGAGCGCGGTCCGGTAACCGCCCGCCAGAATCGCCATGCGGTCATCCAGCCGGCGCCATACGCCTTCCACGCCGAGCGTGACCACGCGAGCGGCCGCCAGTTCGATGGCGAGCGGAATGCCGTCCAGCCGGCGGCAAATCTCGCCGACGAGCCGGATCTCCGCGCTATCGGTGGCCACGCTTGTCTGCAACGAATCGGCGCGCAGGAGGAACAGTTTCACTGCCGAACATTGGAGAATGTCCTCATCGGTGGCATCCGGCGGCGGCACATCAAGCGGATCGACGCGAAACACTGTCTCGGCCATGATCCGAAGCGGCTCGCGGCTCGTGACGAGCACCCGGAGCGTATCGTTGACGGCCACCAATGCGTCCACGATAAGCGCGACGGCGCAGATGACATGCTCCGCGTTATCGAGCACCAGGAGCTTGCATTGGCCGGCTAGCGCGGCCGCTACGCAGGCGATATCGATCCGCGCGCCGGTCCGCGTCACTCCGCAGCTTTCGGCAATGGCGCCGAGCACGGCCTCCTGCGTAGTCAGCGCGGCGAGTTCGACAAAGCAGACCGGTTCCGTCAAGTTCGCCCGGGTATGGCGAGCGGCCTCGATCGCCAGCCGCGTTTTGCCGATTCCTCCAGCGCCCACAAGCGTCAACACATGAGCTTGTTGCAGCATCGAGCGGATCAACTCGACCTCGGCGTCGCGTCCCAGCAACCCGGATTTAAGTGGTGGCGGACGTCGCACGCCTGACGCCGGCGCACGGGCTTCGTCGGACGCAGTGGTCTTCTGCCGTTGCAGAAGCTGATAGCCACGGCCCGGCACCGTGAGAATCAGGTCCCGGTCCGGACCGAGTATTTTTCGCAGCGCCGAAAGGTGAACCTGAATATTGTTTTCTTCGACGACGGTGTTGGGCCAGACCGCATTCATCAACTCGTCTTTCGTGACAAGTTGTCCGCCGGCCGAAGCGACAACGGCAAGGATATCGAAGGCACGAGAGCCGATATGCACGACTTCACCGTTCCGCCGCAACGTGCGCATCTCGAGATCGATCTGAAAGCGACCTATTTCGATCATGATGTTTACAGGTTGAAGACAAGGGACTGAGTAAGCAGATAATGCGAGGCGCCTGCGCGAACGGGAGAGGGTGGAGCATGCGCTGGACCTTGCATGATTGAGCCTATCGCGCCACCGTTCGCGCGTCTTGCACGTTAGTGCGATGCTTTGTAGGAAAGTCTATGGCGTAGCCAGAACGCTATGCGCCCGGCTGGCTCTTGTTTGATAAAGGCGGCAGAAGCAAACCCGGTCTGAGCAAACCGCGAAGTGAGCGGTTTGCTCAGCGTTCAGTTGCCGGCCCGGCGGCGCCAGCTTCCCGGCGGTGTGCCCAACATCTGCGAGAAGGTTCGCGTGAAGTGGCTCTGGTCGGAAAAGCCGCACGCAATGGCAATCTCCGACAGCGATGAGTCGGAATGCCGCAGCAGTTCGCGCGCACGTTCGACGCGTCGCTCCAGCAGCCATTGATGCGGAGTGCGGCCCGTGGTTTCGCGGAATGCGCGGATGAAGTAGCTGCGCGACAGGTTGCAAGCGCTCGCGATCTCTTCGAGCGAAACGTTGCCTTGGGTTTTTGCAAGCAGCATGTCTTTGGCGCGCGTTTCGAGCAGACGCGAGAGTCGCTGGCTTTTCTTGACCGATGGAGGCGGCGCGTTGCCGTACTGGTCGATCAAATGCGTTGCGATCGTGATGCCGAGTTGCTCGACAAACAGCGGGCTCGCCTCACCCGGGCGCTCCAGTGTCAACGCGAGCACTCGCGCGAGGTGACCGAAGACAGCGTCGTTGCGGCCGGGGGGCGCTAAAAAGCCTGTGATGGCCGAGCCGTTTCGCTCGTAGCAAGTGTTCGTGATGAAAGCGTGGGAGAACTCGACCAACACGAAGTCGAACGCGCCGTGCAAATCGGCACGGTAGTCCTCTTCGAAATTACGAACGTAGACTGAATCCTTTTCGAAGTCGTATAACGTCGAGAGGTTTCCTGACATGATCCGGCGGCGGTGGCCGGCCGTTAGCGAAACACCGATCAGGAAGCCGCGATCCGAAGCGGGCGTGGCCACTTCGCTGGTTTTCTCATGGCGCCTGCATTTGCGATAAAACGTAAATTCGCCTGCTTCGAGTTCCAGATCTTTGTGTAATTGATTCGAAAGACATCCGAGCGAGTCTTTCTGCAGGGCTGCCGTGGCGATGAATGTATTTGTATGGTTCGACATGATCCGTCACCTCTGTTTGTCGCGCTACATACGCAAGTCCGTTCGCGTTGCAAAAGCAGGGGGTGGTGATAATCGGCGTGCTGCCCAGATTATGTCGGAAATTATGTGTGTCGAGTATTAAATTTCGATCGGCTCCGAGTTTTGCAAGCGATCAATTAATTTAGCGGATTTCGGCGGGCAGCGTCTATTAGGGCTGAAGCTCCGGCTGGGCTTGGGCGGCCGAGTCCGCCGTCAGATCCGCAATCCGCAAATCTAGTTTCCGTTTTAGCGACACGATTAGGAATTCAACGAACGTTTTTATTTTCGCATCGACGAATTGGCGTGACGGATAAACCACAAAGACATTGGTCGTTTGAAGCGGATACTCCGGAAAGAGCTGAACCAGCTTGCCTTCCTTGAGTTCGTCCACGACCGAGTAAGTCGGCACGGCCCCCACGCCGGCGCCCGCCAGCAGCGCGACTCGGAGCGCCTGCATTGTGTTGACGACAAAGTGTCCGGCCAACTCCGGGTTCGCCGCGCTATTGCGGGTGAGCTCCGATGGCCAGTCCGAGGGCGGATCGAAGGACGAACTGGTCTGCATGAGCGTGTGATCCGGTAGGTCGTTCACACTATGGATCGGATGCCGCGTGAGATAGTCCGGCGCGGCGACCAGAATGCGCTCGCACCGCCCGATGAGCCGGCTCACGTTGCGGGAGTCCGGCAACGACGACACCGATACGATCGACACGTCGAATTCGTCTTCAATCAGATTCGCCATGCCGGGCAGCAGTTTCAGATCGACTGAGACCGCTGGATACACGTGGCGGTATTCGACGATCGTGGACGTCAACTGTTTCAGCCCGATGTCGGGCAAGGCGTGAACTCTCAATTTGCCGCGCGGCAGCGTGTGTGCGTCGCTGGCTTCGGCGTCGGCGTCGTCGATATCTGCGAGGATCTTCTTGCAGCGCTGGTAGTACCGCTCGCCGCATTCGGTGAGCGAGACACTGCGCGTTGTCCGTTGCAGAAGCCGCGTGTGGAGATGTTCTTCGAGCGCCACGACCGCGCGAGAAATGTTGCCGGCGCTGCATTCCATGTGTTTTGCAACCGAGCTGAAGTTGCCGGTCTCCGCGACCCGCGAGAACACGCGCATGCTGAAAATTCTGTCCATAGCCGCTTTGACCTCTTGATCCGGTTGAACCAGGTGGCACGTCTTGCCTGATGTGGACACAATACGATCCGTAGCGGGCTCGCGCCATCCCTACATAGGGTTGGCACATTCACCAATGCATTCACGGTTCTAATCCGCTCGTATAGGGTCATGCGACGGCTGGACGGAATGCCGCAGAAACGCCGGCGTGAGCGTCAAGGCGAACCGAGTCCGAACGACTGGGCAAGCCGCGGGCCCTTGAGAAGCAGCGGCTCGACAGCCGCGCGCCGTGCCGTGGCCCAGTGGGCGAGTACCTGTACCACGTCCTGAGCGGGCTCGCTCAGGGCTTGCGCGAGGCTGACGGCGTCGCCGGCGGCTTTCGAGGTGCCGGAGCCCGTATGAGGGCGCAGTGTGCACGCGGCGTCGCCCACCAGCGCAATCCGGCCTTTGGCGAACGACGGGCTCAGCGCGTCGGAGATGGCCTGCATGAAAGGTGCCCCGGTTGCGCACACGAGTTGCGATAGCGTGCCGGGTAGTCCGTCGAGCGCCGCGCGCTGCAGGTGCGTCAGCGACTGCGCTGACAGTTCGCCGGGCGCCACGGAGGCATGATGCCGCCGACCATCGCGCCCGGTCAGAAACGCGTCGATCGCCGACGCATCGGCTTCATTGCGATACCAGAGCCAGTTGAAACGGCGCTTGCCGGGTTCGAGGGAGCCGTCCAGTGCGGGAATCAGGAACGTCATGAACAGTTCGCCTGGCGCCTGGAACAAGGTCATGTTCTCGATCAGATCCGCGATGTCGGCGTGGTCGAAAGCGCTTTCTTCCACAACACCGCGCCACGCGATGTAGCCCGCGTATGACGCAGCGCTGCCGGGGAACAGCATGGCGCGAAGTCGCGAGGCGGTGCCGTCGGCGGCGATCAGCAGGTCCGCGTGAACCGGTGCAATACCGTCGTTGAAACGGATCTCGACACCTTCGGCGTCTTCGGCAACGCTTGCCACGGCGTGCCCGTAGTGAACCGCGTCGGCCGGCAGCATGCTGCACAGCGACCGGTAGACGGTGTCCCACGATGAAAACGGCAGCAACTCGGGGTCGTCGCGTATGACCGTGCCGGCGCTATCGATCCAGCGCCGTCGGTGGGTCGGCACCGCCAGCATGGCGCGGGTCCGATGGCCGTGCTGGTCGAGAAACTGCAGCATCTGCCGCAACACCACGACGCCGCCACCGCGCCCTCGCAGCGGCGCAACGGAGCGCTCGTAAATGTGCACGTCGTGACCCGTGCACGTCAACGTCAACGCGCACGCGAGTCCGGCGATGGAACCTCCGGCGATGGCAATCTTCATGTCGGCCTCGATGCTGTGTTCATGTTGCTCTCCAGTTGACGCATCCGATGCCCGCTGTAGCGAACTCTAGCGCTTCATTAGCGAATCATGCCTGTGCAAACCCGTCGATCGGCACGTGGCCTCAGGACAATTAATAAAAATTAGCAACGGTTTTGAACGCGTCGTCGTATGCTTTTTTCATGCATTCGAGGAAACAACCCATGGAAACGGCAACAGAGACGATCTCGCATTACACGGATCGTGTCTCCGTGTGGGATCACGTGATTCATGGGCTTCTGCCGCACCATTGCCACGAAGGCGCAGGCGAGCCCTGCCCGACGCGACCGGCGTCTCGCGTGGCCGCTTACGGGTTGTCGTCGCATATCGTGGTGGAAGTGATCGAGCGTCTGTCCGACACGTCGATTGCCGTGCGGTGGCAGGACGCAACCCGCTGCCGCTACGACGATCAGGTGTGGATTAGTTGCCGCGCTCGCCTGAAGGGGCGCTGCGCGCTGAGTGGGCTGCTGATCCGCCGCGACGATCTGATCTACAAACCGAGAGTGCGGAGCACGAAACCGGTTAACGCCGCGGCCATGATGCTGGCCTCCGCCATCGACCGGATGCCCGTCATGGCCGAGGAAGCCGATGCATACTAGAGCTTCAGCAACTGCGCCGCGTTGCCGCCGAGAATCAGGTTCTTCTGGTCGGGGGGGAGCGAGAGACGATCCAGGAACGTGACCGGCTGCTCGTAGCCCATATCGAAGCAGTAGTCGCTGCCGAGCACCAGCCGGTCGATTCCGATGTTCTGGATCAGGAAGTCCAGTACGGGTCCGGAGTGCGAGACCGTGTCGTAGTTGAAGCGGCGCAAATAGCTGCTTGGCTTCTGCGCCAGTCGCCGTGTTTCGGGGCGTACTGTCCAGCCTGCGTCGATGCGGCCCATCAGGATCGGCAACGCGCCGCCGGCGTGCGGCAACGTAATGTTCAACCTCGGATGCCGGTCCATCACGCCTCCCAGGATCAGATGCGAACCGGCAATGGCCGTGTCGAACGGGTTGCCCAGCAGGTTGCTCAAGTAGAAATCGCCCAGCCGCGCACCGCCTACTGTCTGCTGAGGATGCAGAAATACCGGCAGATCCAGCTGTTCGATCCGGGCGAAGACCGGCTCGAACAACGGGTCGTCGAGATCCCGATTGTTGATGTTGGTCCCCATGTAGACCCCGCGGACGCCGGGCAACTCGAACACGCGATCGAGTTCGTCAAGCGCGTCGTGTGGATTGAGCATCGGCAATGTGGCCAGCACCACGAAGCGGGTCGGATGCTGCAGATGGGCCTTCGAGGCCGCCTCGTTCCACGTTCTGGCAAGCTTCGCATTGAAGGCACGGTCGGCCCAGTAGGCCATCGGCACGCTCAATGACAAGGCCTGCATGTCGACGCCGGACGCATCCATGTCGGCGAGCCGCTCGTCGATCTTGATGAATTTCAGCGGCAGCGGTCCCAGTCCACCCGCCGGTGTCTGGAAGCTGAAGCTGGTGGCGTCGCAGGTGAACTTGCCGCCGAACTTCGCGCCTTCGCTGCCCACCAGTCCGCAATAGCTTTCAGGGTAATAGTGCGCGTGAATATCGATCGACCGGCCTTTGCCGAGGGTGCCGGAAGCGCCCGCAGCGCCGGTGGCCGTGGGCGTGGCGGCGGTGGCCGGCCGTCCCGAGGTGAGGCTGCCGGCGAGCGCGGCCATCGTCCCGAGCAAGCGGCGGCGTTTCGGCGAAATACAACACGTGCAATCCATGAGTCAGTCTCCGTTATGGGTTTTTTAGTGGCGAGTGTTATCCGTGCTTCGCCATGCCGAGTTCGCAGTCCACAAGCTGGTTGCCATACAGTGCGCGTTCGCTCGCACCGCGTGCCGAGGTGTCGGTGACCGAGAAAAAGAACACGCCTGCGAAAGCCATGATCATCGAGAACAGCGCGGGGTATTCATACGGGTAGATCGCATGCGCATGACCGAGCACCTGCACCCAGACGGTCGGGCTGAGAATCGTCAAGGTGACGGCCGAGATCAGGCCGAGCGAGCCGCCGAGCACGGCGCCTCGCGTGGTGAGCCCGCGCCAGTAGATCGAGACCAGCAGCACCGGGAAATTCGAGCTGGCCGCAATCGAGAAAGTCAGACTGACGATAAACGCGATGTTCTGTTTCTCGAACGCGATGCCCAGCAGAATCGCGAGCACACCGAGCACCAGCGTGGTGATTCGCGACACGTGCATTTCCTCGCGGTCCGTGGCGGCGCCGCGGCGAATCACGTTCGCGTACAGATCATGTGACACCGCGGAGGAGCCGGCCAGCGTCAGCCCCGCCACGACCGCGAGAATCGTCGAGAAAGCCACCGCGCAGATGAAGCCGAGAAATACGTTGCCGCCCACGGCGTGCGCCAGATGGATGGCCACCATGTTCACGCCGCCGATCACGGCGCCGGAGGCCGTGTGATAGTGCGGATCGGTCGCAACCAGTGCAATCGTGCCGAAGCCGATAATGATGATCAGTGCGTAGCCGATACCGACAATGCCGGTCGCGTACAGGATGCTCTTGCGCGCGGCTTTGGCGTCGCTCACGGTGAAGAAGCGCATCAGAATATGCGGCAGTCCGGCCGTTCCGAAGATCAACGCCAAACCGAGCGAGACGGCGGAAACCGGATCCGACACGAGCCCGCCCGGACTCATGATCGCAGCATGCCTCGGATGTGCGAGTATCGCCTGCGCGAACAGCGCGTTCATACTGAAGCCGAAGCGGCTCAGTACCATGAACGCCATGAAGGCGGCGCCCGCGAGCAGCAGGGCGGCCTTGATGATCTGGATCCAGGTGGTGGCGAGCATGCCGCCAAAAAACACATACACCACCATCAACACGCCCACCATCACGACGGCGACCGTGTAGTTGAAGCCGAACAGCAATTCGACGAGCTTGCCCGCGCCGACCATCTGCGAGACGAGATAGAGCAGAACGATCACGATCGAGCTGGAAGCGGCGAACGCGCGAATGGGCCGCTGTTGCAGCCGGTACGACACGACGTCGGCGAGCGTATAGCGGCCGAGATTGCGCAACGGCTCGGCGATCAGAAAGAGAATGACCGGCCAGCTGGCGAGAAAGCCGATCGAATAGATCAGGCCGTCATAGCCGCTCGTGAAGACGAGGGCGGAGATCCCGAGCAGCGACGCGGCGGACATATAGTCACCGGCAATCGCCCAGCCGTTCTGAAACGCCGTGATTTTGCCGCCTGCCGCGTAGTGATCGGAAACGCTGTTGTTCTTCCTTGCCGCCCAGCGCGTGATGAACAGCGTCGACGCGACGAACAGCAGGAACATGCCGATCGCGATCGGATTGTGCGATCGTGCCGGCGCCACGGTTTCGGCGGCGGCCGCGGGCAGGGCGGTGAGTGCGTTGAAAGCGCAAAAAAGCAGTGCGCCGCGCCATTGAGACATGCGTGTCATTGCCGTACTCCTTGCCGGATCTCATTCACGGCGCGATCGTGGAGGGTGTTGGCTCGCGCGACATACACCGCGACCAGCACGAAAGTAAAGACGAACATGCCGAAGCCGACCGGAATGCCCCATGTTGCGGGCGAGCCGTCGACGATCAGCCGTCCGAGCAGCGCGGGCGCGAAGGCGAGCGTGAGGATGAATGCGAAGTACACGACCAGCATCAGGATCGTGAGCGTCCACGAGAAGGTGCGCCGCTGACGCACGAGCGCGCGAAAGCGCGGATCGTCGAGTAGCGGATTGGCCGCGGGTGGCGGGTCGGTGGCGACGTACTGCGCGCTCATCGAATAGGTTGGGGCACCATGTTTCACTTTGTATCCTTTCGAAACGATTGCTTTTCGATGCTGCATCAACTGATCGGACCCGCCGCAAACGCAACGGAGATTAAAAGCGGGCGGGTACCGCGGTCTCGCGCATCACGGCGTCGGGCGTGCGATAGCGCTCGGCCATTTCACGGTCGACTTCGTTTTTCAACTGCGCCTGCATATAGGCGCCGAGATGGCGCGCGTGCTGCACGATTGCCGCGCCGACCTGGGTGCGCTCGCGGCTATAGTCCGCCAGCGCGTCCCGAACACCCGTGTGGGCTTGCAACGCCTTGACGAGCGCCATGGCGTCGCTCCCCGCCTTGGTGACACCCATGCCGCAATGCGGACGCGCGACGAAGGCGGCATCGCCCAGCAAGGCGATCCGGCCGAACGCCATCTGCGGCACTTCGAGATCGAAGATGGGTTGGAAGAGCGGCTGCTTCGCCTTGGTCACGACTTCGCCGAATTGCGGGGCGAGCAAGGTGAGCGCGGCGTCTTCCATTTCGGCGAGGACGTCCTGGCGGATCAGCGTCGGCGGAATGCCGCCTACCCAGCGCTTGCCGGACCGATCGGTCAGCAGGTTCGGCAACTGAATGTCTTCGCTCGTTGCGCGATACCAGACGAAGTTGTAGCGGCGTTCGCCCGGGGTCGTGCTGTTGCCCCGGCCGGCGACCGGATAGCCGAGAATCTGCTCGCGCGGCGGCAGGCAGAAGGCAAACTTTTCGAATAGCGCTTCGCGGGTTTCGCGCGACAGATCTGCTTCGTCGACGAGACCGCGCCAGGCGACATAACCGGCGTACTGAAGCTTGACGTCGGGCAGGAAGTACTCGCGTATCGACGATTTGAAGCCGTCCGCGGCGATCACCAGGTCGGCGTGCAACACGGTGCCGTCGGTGAGCGTCACGATCGCCTGGTCGGGGCCGTCCTGCACCGATGCGACCGTGCCGCCGGCGTGGTAGTGAACGTCCGGCAACGCAGCGCGCAACACGTGGTACATCTTGCCCCACGCGGTCAGCGTTTGCGGCAGATTGCGCTCGGACAGCACCGCGCCGTTCTGCGCGAACGTGACGCGTGATTGCACCTTGACGCCAATGGAGTCGTCGAAATCGATACCTGCCGCCGCAAGCGCCTCGAACAATTCGGGATGCGTGACGATACCGGCGCCGCGTCCAGCGAGTTCGTCTGGAACCCGTTCGAACACGTCGACGTTCCAGCCGTTGCGGACCAGCAGATTGGCTGCGAACAGGCCGCCCAACGAGCCGCCGACAATAATTGCCCTGGCGCGTGCGGAAGCATGGGTCATGATTACTCTCCGGCGCTGATGGTGGTTTGCGCGATGGCCGGCTGTGTTTCGGCCAGGCGACTGATTTCTTCGGCGGGGAAGTTCAATTCGATGGTCACGCCGGACGGGTCTTCAATGAACACCTGATGAAGGCCGAGGCTCGGCACGGTGCGCTCGCGATAAGCGATGCCTTCCGCCTTGAGCGTCTCCCACATCTGTTCGACACCCGCCGCGAGAAACGCAATGTGGTCGACTGTGCCGGTGCCGCTGGCGGGCAGTGGCTTGTCGCCGAGATAGGCGGTGAGTCCAGCGGGGTTGTTCGGATCCACGCCGATGATATGGACCGTGCCGAAGTCGGCTTCGTCGCCGCCTTTGTAAAGCCACGCGCCCGGAAAATCGAAAGGCGGACGGTAGCCCTGCTTGAAACCGAGGATCCGCTCATAGAAGCGGCAGGATTGCGCGAGGTCGGTCGTGCGAATCGAGTAGTGGGCAAGTTTTGAAACGGGCATGTTCGACTCCTGCTATGCTATTTATCGATCGATTAGTGATCGTTAGATAAATTGTAGGTGAATTCGCAGGCAGGAAAAAGCGGCGTAGCGCCGGTGTTTACCCGGAAGAACGCGAAAAGTCAGGAGTGGGGCGATGAGAGGTGAAGCGAACGGCCGGCCGCGCGGTTGGTGTGACCGGCGGCCTGGGTGTGGACGTCTGTCAGGCTTTGGAGGGGGGCTTCGAGCGGGCCGATTCTTTGGACGCGTGCTCGAGCGCCGCGGGCACGCCATTGAGGAACGCGTCGACTTGGCGCGCGATGTGGTCTTCAATGTCATCGGTAACCGGGAGGCCGTAGATCCATTTCCGCACGCCGAGATAGAAGATGCTCGCGTGCAGACTCCAGATCAACTCCAAGTCGATCTCACGCTGCCTTGCTCCGGTGGGCGCCGGCAAGTCGTAGGCCGAGCGGATTTCCGCCATCACGGGCAGAAACACGCGTTCACGCAGTCGTGCGAGATATTTGGAATTGATGCCTTCGCGCGTCAAGCCGGCGAAGATGAAAATCCGGATCCACTCGCGCCGCAAAATCACCACGGCGTACGACGAGTAGAACCTGACCATGCGCGCCTGGATTGGGACGGAGCGGTCCTTGATCAGCTTTTCCCAGCTCGTGTCCCATTGATAGACCTCTTCGTACACACGGTCGATCAGTGCTTCCTTGCTTGGAAAATAGCGGTAGAGCAGCGGCTGCGTTACGCCGAGCTGGCGCGCGAGTTCACGGGTGCTGCCGGAAAAGCCATGGGTGGCGAAGTGGTCGACGGCCTTGAGCACGATCTGGCGTTCCCGGACTTCGGGTGCGAGGCGGCGCGTGACGACTTTCTCATTGTCATGCACCTCGTTTCCCGACGCTGTCTCGACCGCTCGTACTTTTCTCGGCATGGCTTGTTCGGCACCCTGTATGTTGGGACGCATCATACAAAGATTACCCCCGTCTGGCTAGGCAACGGCACGCGGCAGGCGGCGCGGCTGCGCGGTGCCGCAAGAAGCCCGCCGGGCGGTGCGGTGCAAGGGGTGAGTGGGGCGTTCACGGCGCTTAAAAAGCGCGCGCTTAGTACAAAAAATTTGAACGGTAGGTTCAGTTTTTTCCGCGCATGTCGATCGCCCGTTGATCTAGACTTCGGGGACGCAACGCTACTCGGCTATTTTAAATTCTTCCGCGTGTGCTGACTGCTCTTCAAATCGCTGCGTACAGGATATCCCGCATGATTCGCATTGGCCCGCTTCAGGTGGATATCGACCGTCGGGAAGTGTGCATCGACGGCGAGCCTGTGCAGCTAGGCAGCCGTGCATTCGACATGCTTGTCGTGCTGATCGAGGCGAACGGCGGCCTGGTGTCGAAGAGCGACCTCCTCAAGCAGGTCTGGCCGAATGCATTCGTTGAAGAGAACAATCTGCAAGTGCATATGTCAGCACTTCGCAAGATCCTGGGCGAAAACCGCGGACTCATACAGACGGTGTCCGGACGCGGTTACCGGCTGGTGCCAGGCGCCTTGACGGCGAGCGCTGCTGGCGAGGCCGGCCAGCGCGACGAATTCCTGGAGAATTCCACGCATGGCCGAAGCGTCCCGAACAACCTGCCCGCCCAATTTTCGCCGCTGATCGGACGCGACAAAGCGCTTGACGACGTCTCGCTGGCGCTTGCCGCCGCACGCCACGTGACCCTGGTGGGCTCGGGCGGCATCGGCAAGACGCGGATGGCGATGGAGGTCGCGCGCGGCTTGCTGACGCGTTTTCCGGACGGTGTCTATCTGGTGCCGCTCGCCTCCACCACCGACGCCAGCAGTGTCCTCGCGGCGTTCGCAGCCTGCATGGGCGTGAATCCGGGCATTGGACCGCTGACGCTCGCGCGCGTCAGTAAAGAACTTAGCGAGCGGCGCGTGCTGTTCGTGCTCGACAACTGCGAGCATGTGCTCGGACCCGCGGCTGAGCTCGCCGAGACCCTGCTCGGCGTCGGTCCCGCCGTATGCGTACTCGCGACCAGCCGCGAGCCGCTGCGGGTGCTGAACGAGCATCTGTATTGGGTCGCGCCGCTACAGGTGCCTGCGCAGGAGGATCAGGGGCAAGATGTTCTGCAATGTAGCGCCGTCGAATTGTTCCTGTCGCGCGCGCGTGCGATCGATGCCCGCTTTTCATCCGATGATAGAAGCATCCAGTTGACCGGCATGGTATGCCGTCGGCTCGACGGCATACCGTTGGCGCTCGAACTGGCGGCCGCGCGAGCCGCAATACTCGGTATCGAAACGCTCGCCGGCCATCTGGATGACCGCTTCAACATGCTGACAGGCGGCAATCGTACGGCCTTGCCGCGGCATCAGACCTTGAAGGCGACGCTCGACTGGAGTCACGCGATGCTCGACGATGCCGAGCGCACCACGCTGCGCAGACTCGGTATTTTCGTCAGCAGCTTCCCCATGGAAGCGGCCATCGCTGTCGTCGGCGACCGCGTATTGCGTGAACTCGATGTGATCGCCGCGGTGTCGGGACTGGTCGAAAAATCGCTACTGGTGACGCACGTTGAGAGCGGCAGGGCGAGCTATCGCCTGTTGGAAACCACGCGCGCCTACGCCATGCAGAAGCTCGAGGATAACGGCGAGCGGCGCATTGTCACGCTGCGTCACGCGCAATACTTCCTCGGTCTCCTCGAGCGCGATGAGCAGCGCCGCGCTGAGCCGCAGGGCGCGCACCGCGACGGATGGCATCAGCGGATGCGCGGACTGCTCGACGATCTGCGCGCGGCGCTGGCCTGGGCCTTGACGCCGAAGGGCGACGACGTGCTCGGCGAAGCACTGGCAGTCAAGGTCGTGTTTCTTCTCTATGAACTGTCTTTGGTCGACGAGTGCTGCGCGTGGGCGCGGCGCGCGCTCGACTCGGTGGCCGCCACCCATCAGGGCTCGCGTTCGACGCGCCATTTGCGTGTACGCATGCAACTGCAGGCGGCGCTTGCCGCGGCGCTCGTCTACGTCATCGGGCCGAATCGCGAAACCCTCGGCCTCTGGTCGGAGATTCTGGCTTCGGCGATCGGGCTGGGCGACCGGGCGTTTGAAGCCCGCGCCTTGTGGGGCATGTGGAACGGAAGTCAATCGTCCGGCGCGGCGCGCAATGCGCTGGCATTCGCGCGACGCTTCGAGTTGCTCGCCCTCGAGGTAGGCGACACGAGCGGCACGATCCTCGCGTACCGGCTGCTGGGGATCGCTTCGCATTACACGGGCGATCAACAGCAAGCGCGCGCGGCGCTCGAACAACTGCTGCGGCACAGCGAGGACTTGCAGCATGGCTTGCCGCTCGGGCAGTCCGTCGACCAGCGCATTGTCGGCCATGCGACCCTCGCGCGGGTGCTGTGGTTGCAGGGCTTCCGCGATCAGGCGCTGCGGCTCGCCGAGGACAGCGTGCTGAGCGCGTGCGATCAGCAACAGGCGATCATGACGTGTTATGTGCTGGTCGAGGCGCTGGTGCCGCTGACGCTGCTGTCGGACAAGCGCGAGCGAGCGGCTCAGGCGATTGCCCTGTTGCATGAGGTGTCGGCGCGCGCCGGCCTCAGCGTAGCGCAAGCCTGCTGCCGGTGTTTCGACGAATACCTGCATTCGATGGGGGACGCCGCAGCAGAGCGCCTGAACGCTTTCCGAAAGGCCCTGGACGATCTGGATTCGCTCGAATTCGGCGCGCCGCGCGCCATGCTCGTCGGGCAATACGGCCTCGCTCTAGGCCGCTCGGGCCGGCCCGAAGAGGGCATCGCCACAGTGGTGCGCGCGCTGGCTCAGTGCGATGAAACCGGCGATCACTGGTATGCCGGAGAGATGAGGCGCATCCATGGCGAGCTGCTGCTCATGGCGGAGGTCGGCGCGCCACCGTCGGTAACGGTCGCTCGGGACGCAGAGGTTTGCTTTGTCGCAGCCCTCGAGGATTCGCTGATGCGGGGCTGCCGCTCGCTGCAATTACGCGCCGCAAGCAGCTTGGGGAGCCTCTGGCATGCACAAGGGCGGAGCGCGGAGGCCGTCCAGCTGATACGATCCGCCAGCACGAGACTCGCCGAAGGTCTCGACTGGGACGATTTCGAAGCCGCCACCCGTCTACTGCAGATCACGACGCGGGCGATCGCTCACAACCCCGCCGCTTCGGTCATTCGCCCTGCGGCCCAGCTTGCGGCAGTGAACACGTGTGATGCGCCGCCGCCGCGAGAAATCGCGCAACGCGGCTGAACGGCGTTCAGCCGTGCAACATCCTCTGTTGCACAACCTCGTCGATCAGATCCGGGCGGCCCAACTGTTCGACCCACCAGCGCAGGGCTTTGCCGGTTTCGTCACCGCGCCACGCCAGATAAAAATGCGTGATGTCGCGCATGCCGAGCACTTCTTTTTGCACTAATTCGCCCCGCGCCAACGGCTCGGCGGCGAGGCATTCCGGAATCGTGCCCGCGGCGAGCCCTCTGATTTGCGCGGCCAGCTTCGCTTCGAGCGTGGGCACCGTCATGACTTCCTGATTGGCGGCAATGGCGATCGTGCGCGGCGCGAGCTTGCGCGACGTGTCGCCGATTGCGACCACCCGATGGCGCGCGACGATATCCAGCGTTAGCGGCCCCGGCATCGAAGCGAGCGGATGATCCGGCGCTACCACGAACACGTGCCGCAGCGAGCCGATCGATTTCGCAACCAGATTGGGAATCAGCGGTGGATCGCCCGCCGCGCCGACGACCAGGTCCGCGCGGCGCGTCAAGAGTGCGTCCCACGAGCCGCCCAATACTTCTTTCGAGAGATGCAGCCGGGTGTCCAGCTTCAGCTTGTAGAACGTGCCGACGTGATCCCATAGCAAGTCGAACGGAATGATCTCATCGACGGCGACGTGCAGGTCGGATTCCCAGCCATGCTGGATTCTCTTTGCCTTGCATTCGAGGTCTTCCGCCGCCTCCAGAAGGCGGCGCCCTTCCTCGACGACCACGCGCCCGGCATGCGTGAGAACGGACCGGCGGCCGCTGCGGTCGAACAGTTTCACGCCGAGATCGAGCTCCAGCTTCTGCACCAGATAGGTCAACGACGACGGAACTTTGTGCAGCGTTTCCGCTGCGCTCGCAAAGGTGCCGGTCCGATCGATCGCGTCGAGGACCTGCAGGACTTCAAAAGAGAGATTCATGTCATACAGCCGGATTTGATGCGGACCATCAGGATACTTGAATCCCCGCTGTGCGCTAGCACGTATCGGTGAAACGCGTACGGTGCTGAATTACCGAGAGCCGTCAGTCAGTTTGATTCAGGTGTTTTCAGGCTGAATTCAGGACTTTTCCCCGCGCCTCACATAGCTTGATAGGTGTGGCATACCAGCGCTGCGCCGGATCGCGGCGCCGCTGTCTGTGCCGGCTTCGCGGCCGTGGTCGTGGTTTTTAACGCCCGGTCGAACCCCCTCTACCGTGAAAAGGAGTCAAGCATGGCCAGTACTACCATTGCCGCCTATCTCGCCGCCACACTCGCCGCCTCGGGTGTCGAACGGATCTGGGGCGTAACGGGCGATAGTTTGAATGGACTGGCCTACAGCCTCGATCAGCTCGGCTCGATCCGCTGGATGCACACCCGTCACGAGGAAGCGGCTGCCTTTGCCGCCGGTGCGGACGCGGCCTCGACCGGACGTCTCGCGGTGTGCGCCGGCAGTTGCGGTCCTGGCAACCTGCATCTGATCAACGGTCTGTTCGATTGTCATCGCAATCACCAGCCGGTGCTTGCCATCGCCGCGCACATTCCGTCGACCGAAATCGGTCTGGGCTACTTTCAGGAAACGCACCCACAGGAGCTGTTCAAGGAGTGCAGCCATTACGTGGAAGTGGTGTCCTCCTCCGCGCAGTTTCCGCGCGTGCTGGCGCGCGCGATGCGCACCGCTGTCGAGGAGCGCGGCGTGGCGGTTATCGTGTTGCCGGGCGATGTGGCGCTGAGCGAAGGCCCCGCCGAATTGCCGTCCTGGACGGAAAGCGCGCCGCCGCGGATTCTCCCTGCCGAGGCGGACCTCGAGCGCCTCGCCGCGTTGCTGAATGACTCCGACGCGGTCACGATCATGTGCGGCAGCGGCACGCAAGGCGCACACGACGAAGTGGTGGCGCTCGCCGATACGCTTGGCGCACCGGTGGTTCACGCGCTGCGCGGCAAGCAGTTCATCGAGTACGACAATCCTTACGACGTCGGCATGACCGGGCTGATCGGCTTTAGCTCGGGCTATCACGCCATGATGTCCTGCGACACCCTGGTGTTGCTCGGGTGCGACTTCCCCTATCGCCCGTTCTATCCGGTCGACGCGAAGGTCATTCAAATAGACTGGAAGGGCTCGCAGCTCGGTCATCGCGCGCCCCTCTCACTCGGGCTCGTCGGCACGGTGAAGGAAACCATCGCCGCGACACTGCCCAGGCTGCAGCGCAAGACGGACCGCGGTTTCATCGACAACGCGCGCAAGCACTATGCGTCCGCCCGCAAGGGCCTGGACGATCTGGCGACACCGGCCGGTCCGGGCCGCCCGATCCACCCGCAGTATCTGGCGAAGATGATCGACAAAGCCGCAAGCGACGACGCGATCTTCACTGCCGACGTCGGCACGCCGACCGTCTGGGCCGCGCGCTATCTGACCATGAACGGCAGGCGTCAGTTGCACGGCTCGTTCAATCACGGCTCGATGGCCAACGCAATGCCGCAGGCGCTGGGTGCACAAGGCGCGCATCCGCGGCGGCAGGTCGTGTCGCTATCGGGCGACGGTGGCCTGTCGATGCTGCTCGGCGATCTGCTCACCGCGCGGCAACTCGATTTGCCGATCAAGGTGGTGGTGTTCAACAACAGCTTGCTCGGCTTTGTCTCGATGGAATTAAAGGCGGGTGGTTACCTCGATACCAATGTCGATCTGAGCAAAACCGACTTTGCGGCCATTGCGAAAGGCGCCGGCATTTTCAGCATTCGCGTTGAAGAATCGGAAGACGTGGCGGGCGCGTTGAAGCAGGCGTTCGACCATCCGGGGCCGGCGCTCGTGGACGTGGTCACGTCGAAACACGAACTCGCAATGCCACCCACGATCGAGCTCGCCCAGGCGAAGGGCTTCAGCCTCTACATGATGCGCGCCATTCTCAATGGACGCGGTGACGAGATCATCGAACTGGCGCGCACTAACCTGCGCTAGCCGCACGCTACACACCGTATGCACAGAGGCATTCGCAAGGCTCGAGGCCCTGCATGACCGGAATCACATGGACCATCAGCGACTGACGAGTGCCCTATGACCCTGCAAGCGGATGCCCGCAGCACGGTCCCGCCACGATGGCGGGACGAGCTGAAGGCCTACTGGAAAGACGACGGCCCGCGGTTCCGGCATATCGCCAAGGTCGCCATTGCGATGACGCTCGCGATGGGACTGTGCATGCGCCTCGAGCTTCGCACGCCCGCCACGGCGATGGTGTCGTGCGTCATCGTGATGATGCATCAGCAAAGCGGCATGGTGATCGCGCGCGGTTTCTATCGCGGCCTCGGCATGGTGTGCGGCAGCTTTGCAGGCCTTTTGCTTATTGCGCTTTTTCCGCAACAACCCCTGCTGTTCTTCATCGCGTTAGCGGCGTGGATCGGCGCGTGCGTATTCGGCGCGTCGTACTACCGCAACTTTCAGTCGTATGGATTCGTGCTGGCCGGGTACGGCACCGCCATCACGGCGATGCCGGCCTGGTCCAATCCCTACGGCGTATTCGACAATGTCGTGTTCACCGTGAGCGAGGTGGTGATCGGCGTGGTCTGCGCGAGCGTGGTCAGCGCGGTGATTTTCCCGCAGGCGGTCACGCCGGCGCTGTACGCGTCGAGCCGGCGCAACTTCACGAACCTGTTGAACGCAGTGCATGCGATGCTCGATCGTGCGACGGCCGTTGGCGGCTTCGACACGTTTCTCGACCTGATCCGTGAACGCGCGGGGGTGGAAAGTCTGCGCAGCGGTGCGGTGTTCGAGGATCCGTCGATTCGCCTGCACAACCATGTCTTTCTCGACCTCGACCGCAGCTTTCTCGACACGGTCGCCTGGATTCATGCGCTGCATCAGTTGAAGGCGCGGGTTGCGGCAGAAGCCGATCCGCGCGCGCTCGCGGCGGTCGATGAACTGATCGGCGGCCTGCTTGCGATCGTGCCGAACGAGGCGCCGCTGGAGACGGTGACGCTCGAACAGGTCGAGACCTTGTCGAGCCACCTCGACGCTTTCGAGCAGGCCTTGCCCGCGCATCTGGGGCGGCTGCTGCAATCGCTGTCGGACCTGGTGCCGCATCAGCGCCAGTTCGTTGCGACAACCGGTTCCGCGCTGTTCTTTTCAATCGCCGATCTGCGCGTGCTGTGCAGAAGCTATATTGAAGCACGCACCATGGATCGGCTGCCGTGGTCGCAGTCGGTGATTCAGGCGATCACCCACATCGGCAGAACGCGGGCGACGGCTAATCGCACGGCCGCGACCATCGCCGGCGCGCGCGCCGCCGTGGCCGTGTTGCTGGTCGGCGCGGCGTGGCTTGCATCCGGCTGGGTCGGCGGATCGAGCGCGATTGTCGCGGTGGCGATCACGAGCGCGCTGTTTGCGCTCGTACCGAATCCGGCCGTCGCGAGCTGGCAGATCTTCTGTGGTTGCCTCGCCGGTTGGCTCGCCGGCTTTGCGTTCAACTTTTTCCTGCTGCCGAAGCTCGACGGGTTCGTGCTGCTCGCCGCGTCGATAGCCATCTTCGTGATGGTGGGTAGCTATTTGAACACGTTTGTGAAGACGGCGATCCTCGGGCTTGGATTCAGTATCTATTTCTGTTTTATCGTCGGCATGTCGAATCCGACCGTCTATAACCCGAGCGCGTATCTCGACACCGGCTTCGCGTTGCTCTTCGGCATCGCAGCGGCCGCGGTCGCGTTTTCAGTCATCGTGCCGCGCGCGGGCGACTGGATTTCCGCGCAATACCTGAAGCAGATTCGCGCATTGGTGGCGGACAGTGCGTATGACGACGACCTCGATGATCTGCTCTTTACCGTCGAGTTGAGCTTGCGTGATTTCATCATCCAGATCGCGTCCGCGCCGGCAGACGCGCGCGTCAATCGCAACTATCTGATCGGCTGGGCGTTCGCGGCGCTGGAGATCGGCCGCGCGATGATCCAGATGCGGCTCGACACCGAGCGGCTCGGCAACATCTTGCCGGCGAGCTGGCCGGACGTGCAGCGCGCCTGGCTGACGGCGCTCGCGGACGTGTTCGCCGCCGCCACGCCGCAGGCCGCCGAAGGCGCGCTGGCCGCGACGCGGCGGGCGCTGGACACATTGCCGCTTGCGCACACCATCACGGTCGATGCGACGATGCTCACGCGCTGCCGGATGCGGGCGCTGCTGCATTTCACCGAACTGACGCTGCGTGACGACACCTTGTCCCTGTGGCAAACCGCGGAGACCCGGGCATGAAACTGCATGACCTGCCCACGTTCGCGCCGCACCGCTCGACTGCGGCCGCGCTAGCCTGTGCGCTGCTGCTCTGCGCGTGTATTAACAGTGGCGGCATCCACACGCACGAGTCGATGATCGATCCCACGACACTCGATCCGGGCGCAGTGTTGCGCGCCACCCAGGCCGACGCGAAATGGCCGGCCGACGACTGGTGGCGCCAATGGAACGATCCGCAACTCGACGCCTTGGTGCAGGACGCCACCGACGGCAATCCTGGTCTGCGCGTCGTGCAGGAACGGCTGGATGCGGCGCGCTTCCAGGCGCAGATCGCCGGCGCCGCTGAATTGCCGCAACTCGATGCGGGCGGCAGTTCCGAGCGCAGGCGCTACGCGCGCTACACGACCCCGGCGCCGCCGGGCGGCACGACCGTGTGGAGCAACAGCATCCAGACGGATTTGTCCTATGACCTCGATCTGTGGGGCAAGTCGCACGCGATTCGCGAAGGCGCGCTGGACAATGTGCATGCGGCGGCCGCCGACGCGCGCTTCTCGCAAGTTGAACTGCAGACCGCGGTGGTGCGCAGCTACGTCCAGTTGTCGCTCCAATATGCATTGCTGGACGTCTACCGCGCCGTGCAGAGCGAACAGCAGCGCACCGTCGACATCGCGACGCGCCGCTGGCACGCGGGCGTCGGCAGCAATCTCGAGGTCAGCCAGGCGCAAACCCAGCTAGCCATGAGCACGACTCGGGTGCAAGAGGCGCAGCAGCAGCTTGCGCTCGAACGTATCAGCATCGCTGGTCTCGCCGGCAAGGGGCCGGGATACGGCGATTTGCTGCGCCGGCCCAGCCTCGCGCTGAGCGTGCCGGTGGTGCTGCCGGCGTCGCTGCCGGCCGAGCTGATCGGGCATCGCGCGGATGTGGTGGCGGGGCGCTGGCGCGTGCTCGCCGCGGACAAAGGCATTGACGCGGCGCACGCCGATTTTTATCCGGACATCAATTTGCTGGCTACTGCGTCGCTGGGATCGGCCGCGACGTTCGGGGGCTTCTTCAACTTCCTGAACAGCGACGGCATGGGCCACGGCGTGGGCGCGGCGATCTCGCTGCCGATCTTCGACGGTGGACGGCGGCGCGGCAATTACGGCGTGGCCGTGACCTCCCGCGACGCAGCGGTGGATCAGTACAACCAGAGTGTGGTGAATGCAATGCGGGCCGTCGCAGAGCAGGTCGTGTCGTTGCACTCGCTCGAGCAACAGCAGGCCTCGGTTGAAAACACGCTTGATTCGGCGCGCAAATCGTTCCGGCTCGCCGACACTGGCTATCGCAGCGGCATCACCGAATTCCTCAACGTGCTGGCCGCGCAGAACGAACAGTTGCAGCAGGAGGAAAGCCTCGCGGCGATCGAGGCCAAACGACTCGATGCATGGGCGTTGCTGATGAAGGAGCTGGGCGGCGGTTTCGCGGCAGCGCCCGGCGAGCGGGTTTCACAAGGAGCGGGCGATGCCGGGCGAAATTGATCTGCTGTCTCTGCTCGTGCCGGGGCTGTTGCCGATTCTCGCCGGCTGCGTGCTGCTGTTCGTCGTCCTCGATCTGGTGCTGGCGAGGCTCGGTTTCTATCGCTACACATGGCATCCGGCCCTGTTCCGGGTCGCGCTGTTCGCCACCCTGTTCAGCGGTGCTTCGTTGCTGCTGTGGCAATGAACCAGGAAAGGCACTCGCTCCCATGAATCCACTGACTGCTCACGCCAGACCTTTACGATGAAAAAGCAATCCATCCTGCGCGCAGGTTTCACGCTCACGCTCCTCGTGGTGGCGATCGTGCTGGTTCGCATGCTGTGGGTCGACTACATGTTCTCCCCCTGGACTCGCGATGGCCGCGTGCGCGCGCAGGTCGTGCAGGTCGCCACCGACGTCTCGGGCCTGGTCAGCGAAGTGCGTGTGAAGGACAATCAACTGGTGCGCAAAGGCGACATTCTGTTCGTGCTCGATCCAGCCCGCTTCCACTATGCGGTCGCGCAAGCCGACGCCGATCTCCTGCGGGCTCAGGCGCAGATGGCGCAGGCCAGGGCGCAGATGGCGGGCAGCGAATCCGGTTTCGCGATGAAGCGCGCGCAGGCGGCGCGCCGGGCGAACCTCGCCGGCGACGTGATCTCGGATGAAAGCCGGCAAGACTCGGCTTCGCTCGCGAGGCAGTCCGCCGCCGCCTATGCCGCCGATGTCGCCGCTTACAGCGCGGCAGAAGCCATGTACAAGGCGGCCGTGGTAGCGCGGCAGACGGCACAGCTCAATCTGACGCGCAGCGAAGTGCGCGCGCCGTCGGACGGATACATCACGAATCTGAACCTCTATCCCGGCGATTTCGCTACCGCCGGCGTCGCGCGCATGGCGCTGATCGACTCGCACTCGTTCTGGGTCTATGGCTATTTCGAAGAGACCAAGCTGCCGCACGTGCATGTCGGCGATCAGGCGGTGGTGCGGCTGCTGTCGGGCGGCAAGGACATTCAGGGGCATGTCGACAGCCTGGCGAGCGGGATTGCCGATCGCGACAACCCGACCAGCAACGGCGACCTGCTGGCGGACGTCAATCCGATCTTCACGTGGGTGCGGCTCGCCCAGCGTGTGCCCGTGCGCATTCACCTCGATCAGATCCCCGCCGGGGTCAAGCTTGCGATGGGCATGACCTGCACAGTTACGCTGCGCCCGCAGCGCGGCGATTGAGCTTGCTGTGGCGCGCGGAACCGCAGGTTGATCGCGTGGCGCTTGCCACCGTGCGAATTCGAAAACGGCGCGGACGAAACGGCTTCATAGTGATGCTTGGCGCGACATAGGCAGGCGGCAGCGTCGATACCGTCACCGTGTCGCGATTCATCTCTTTTAATCAATGCATCTCGTGGAGAAATCATGATGAAGGCAAAGTGGGCACTCGTATTTCTGGCGGCGTCGGCGTTCGGTGCAATGTGCCAGCAGGCCAACGCCCAGGTGGCAGGCGAACAGCCTATCGGCACCAGCGTGGAGCAGACCCAACTGATCGTTGAAGGCTGGAGCGTCAAGAAGAGCCTGTTGGGCAAAAGCATCTATAACGACAGCGGCGAGAAGGTCGGCGTGCTTCACGACATCATCATCGCACCGGACAACGCGGTGTCGTTCGGGATCGTGGCGGCGCACCAGTTTCTCGGCGTATCGCAGCACGACGTAGCGATTCCGCTATCGCAACTGGACTATGTGGATGGCAAGCTGGTCTGGGCCGGCGCCACGCGCGACGCGGTCAAGGCCATTCCCGCCTTCCAGTATTCGAAGGTTCGCACGGTGCCGATCGCCCGTAAGGACTTCGGTCACCACTGATGGACGCGCCCGCGCGGCGCCGGAAGCGGCCGCCGCGCAGGTTTGACCCTGCCTGGTTCCCGCCATGCGGGATGGCCTGCGGCAATGCAGCAGGCCCTGCGCATCGCATCAAAACCCCCATGGGACGGGCCTCCGGGCGTTAAACCGGGGACGCGCCCGAGAAGCATTTTGGAAGGTTTAAGGAAAAATAAGTACCGCCATCGAGGCGGGCTCGCGCATGATCACATCCAGATTAAAAGCTATCGCTCGCCGGTAGGTCTGAGTGTCATGTGCCTTGACAGCCGCGCTGGCTGTCATCCTGACGGACAGGCTGCCGGTCTTCGTCAACGAATGCCCGCTTCGAACGCCATGTCTACGATTAACCATTCCGCTTCGTTCAGTTGCCGTGCGACGGCGCGTTGATCCGGCTGCCATGAAAACGCTCCGGCGCTCGCTCCCCACGGTCTCCCTCGACACGAATGTCGTGTCGCTGCTGGCCGCTGTCGTCGCGCTCGTCGTGTTCGCAATCGATGCGTTCACCCCCCTCGATATCGCGGTCGCCGTCTTTTACGTTGTCGTCGTGCTGCTGGTCGCCTCGACTGGCAACCGCGCGGCCACGCACGGCGCCGCGTGGGGCTGCGTCGTGCTGACGCTGCTCGGTTTTGTGCTGTCGCATGACGACGCCTACTCCAGCGGCGCGGTTGCGCGTTGCGTGGTGAGTCTGCTGGCGATCGCCACTACTTCGATCCTCGCATTGAGAAACCTGGCGGCGACAGCGACCTTGCAGGAGCAGGTCGAACTGCTCAACCTCGAGCACGACGCTATCGTCGTGCACGATATGAACGACCGCGTCACTTTCTGGAATCGCGGCGCCGAGGCGCTGTACGGCTGGACCGCCCAACAGGCGCTCGAGCGCAGCGAGGCCCTCCTGCGTGATGCGCAGCGGCTGAGCCGCACCGGCAGTATTGCCGTGCGGT
Source organism: Paraburkholderia phenazinium (assembly GCF_900100735.1). Taxonomy (GTDB): domain Bacteria; phylum Pseudomonadota; class Gammaproteobacteria; order Burkholderiales; family Burkholderiaceae; genus Paraburkholderia; species Paraburkholderia phenazinia. The sequence continues at coordinate 293,575 of NZ_FNCJ01000002.1, forward strand.
TTCCTGAGGGCGAGATGTGGTGGTCCGATGAGGCGTACCGCATTTTCGACTACGCGCGGGAGACTGTGCCGTCGGTCGCGGCGATCCTCGCTCGCACCTATCCCGACGATCGCGCGCTCGTGCTTGGCGTGTTTGAACAGGCGGCTGGCGGCGCGTCGCAAGTCGATGTCGAACACCGGCTCGCTATGCCCGACGGCAGCGTCAAGCATGTGCATTACGTCGCCTATCTCACGACGACCCAGTCGGGCGAGCGTGAGTATGTCGGCGCACTGATGGATGTCACCGAGACCAAGCGCGCGCAGGAAGCGCTGGCGCGTTCCAACGACGAACTCGCCCACGTGACGCGAATCACCATGCTCGGCGAGCTGGCAGCCTCCATTGCGCACGAAGTCACGCAGCCGATCGCCGCGATCCTGACGTGCGGCGCCGCCGCGTTGCGCTGGCTGAACCGTCCCACACCGGAACTCGATGAAGCGGCGCAGTCGGTCGCGCAGATGATTCGCGACGCGAAGCGCGCGGACGAGGTGATCCAGCGAATCCGTTCGGTAGCGAAACGGCGCGACAGGCTGCCGGCGACCGTGGATGTGAATGCGATCGTCGGCGAATCGATCGAACTCGTGCGGGCCGAACTCGAGCGCCATCGTATCGAATTACACGTCGATCTTGCGGCGCCGTCGCTCATGGCGTGCTGCGATCGCGTGCAATTGCAGCAGGTCATGATCAACCTGATTTTGAACAGCGTGCAGGCCATGGCGGAGGCCGCCGGACCGCGCAAGCTCACGATCGTGACGCGCCAGTTCGACGACGGGCAGGCCCAGGTGATCGTGCAGGACTCCGGTATGGGTATTAGCCAGGAAAACGCCGGGTGTCTGTTCAATCCGTTCTTTACGACAAAAGCTGAGGGAATGGGTATGGGATTGTCGATCTGCCGTTCGATCGTCGAAGCGCACGGCGGCGGCATCTGGGCCGAATCGCCGCAAGCGGGCGGCGCCGTACTGCAGTTCATCCTGCCCGTTGATGAAGGGAGGTGTCATGAGCAGTAATGGGCACAACGAGACGGGCATGGACACGGACAGCAATGCGAGCAACACCATGGTGTATGTCGTGGACGATGACGAATCGATGCGCGACGCCGTCCGCAATTTGCTGCGCTCGGTCGGCCTGAATGTGGAAACCTTTGGGTCCGCGCAGGAATTCCTCGCCTTCGACATGCCGGACGTGCCGAGCTGTCTGATTCTCGATGTCCGCCTTAAAGGCCAGAGCGGACTCGCGGTGCAGGAACAGATCTCGGCGAGCCAGTTAGGCTTACCGATCGTGTTCATGACCGCGCATGGCGACATCGCCATGACGGTCAAGGCCATGAAAGCCGGCGCCAAGGATTTTCTGGCCAAACCGTTTCGCGATCAGGACATGCTGGACGCCGTTACGAATGCCTTGGCGAGTGACGAGGAGCGCCGCGAGGCTTGCCGCTCCGTAGCGGATCTGCGGCGTTGCTACGATTCGTTGACGGCGCGCGAGCGCGAAGTCATGGCCTTTGTCGCCTCCGGTCTGATGAACAAGCAGATTGCGGGTGAAATGAACCTTAGCGAAATCACCGTCAAGATTCATCGCGGTCAGGCGATGCGCAAGATGGGCGCGCGCTCGCTTGCCGACTTCGTACTGAAGGCAGAAGCGCTCGGCATCAAGCCGCCGCAAGGCATGACGACACAGGCGCGTCATTCGCGCGTCTGACTCACGGCGCGCGATGCTACGCGGCTTGCGCACTGCGTCGCCGCACCCGACGGCTATTGAATCTATACGCAGGTATAGGTCGTTCAACGCGTCGAGCTAAAGAAGCACGGCAGTTCCCGTTCGTTTCGACAAGCGTCGGCGCTCGTCAAGTCCGGGGCGCGGCGCAGCGCAGCCTGCGCGCTTGGTGGTGCGACTAAACCTGGATATGAAACGACCCAACCATTGGTCATTTCAGACAACCGTATGTAGGGCTAGTTGGACGATTTCCCATGCGATACCTTGGAGTCATTGCAGCGCCGCACTTGTTCGGCACTGTCTCACCACCTAACCTGATGACCAGATCATGATCAGCTCGTCGACGTTGTATCCCGAACCCGCGGTGGAGGTCGTCCGGAAGAGTCGGGTGAGCCCGATCGGCATGGAGCGTGAATGGCGCTGCCCTGGTGGCGACCATGCCGATACGCCGCAGCGAGGCGGGATTCTCGCCGCGCGTTGGACCCGTAACGAAGCCCAGGCCCTGGAGGTCGTCAATCCGGGTAGCGCTGCGCACCATTGCATCGCGATGAATCTCAAGTGCACGTCGCTGACATTTGCTCATGCTGGAAAGACGCTTGTGCGAGGACGGGTGACTGCGGGGGTCGCGCAGATCACGGCACCGGATGTGCCGTGCAGCGCCCGGTTCGAGTCGCCGGCCGACGTGCTGCACCTGTTCGTTTCACAGCAGGTGTTGGGCGAATGTTTCGAGGACATGTTCGGCCGGCCGCATGCAGGCGAGATTCGCGTCGACAACCCCAAGCTTGTGCGCGACCCGGCGCTGGAGCGCTTGGGTCAGGCGCTGGCCGTATCGCAATCTGACGACGCCGCGCTCGGCAAGGTCTTTACCGACAGCGTGAGTCTTGCGATCGTTTCGCGCGTGATTGCGCGGCATTTCACGGTGGCTGACCGGCAGACACGTGAAGCGAGTGCGTTGCCGTCGTGGCGACTGAGCCGCGCGATTGAGTATGTCGACGCGCACCTCTCCGAGTCGATTGGACTCGCCGATATCGCCAACAGCACGGGACTGACCCGCATGCATTTCGCGTCGCAGTTCCGTCGCGCGACCGGCATGCGGCCGCACGAGTACCTGTTGCGTCGGCGGATAGAACATGCACAGCATCTTTTACTTGCGTCGAAACACAACGTGCTCGATGTTGCACTGAGTTGCGGTTTTCGGTCGCAGGCTCACTTTACGACGGTGTTCAAGCGCCTTGTTGGAGAGACACCGTATTGCTGGAGGGTGAAAGCGAATGTCGATCGTTAAGCAGATTCAAGCGTTTCTCGCTGTAAGCGAAGTATTTTTGCGGCAGTCCGGTGTTGAATGGGCGAATGAGTACTGGTTGTCGCAAGACGGTACGGGTGGGGTGGACGATGAACGGGCGATGCTCGAGCGTGATCGGCTGCCCGACAGGGCATTTGGATTTACGGTGTCTGGCGAAGCTGCCGCGATGATCAATCAGGTTATCTGAAACAGGAGTGCAATCATGCTGGCGAAAGCTGATTTTACTGACCCGTGGCTGCAGACCCTTGGGTTGTTGTCCGCTCTTTCAGGCGATGTTGGCGGTGGTGCTGGCGAAGCGGCTGCCGTGAAGGTGTTGGCGCCCACAGCGCGGAAGGGGTGCCGCTTGCCGGTGATGGGGGAGCGGTTTGATGTGCAGGTTTATGTGATTGATCGGCCTACGCAGTCGACCGCGACGATTGTCTGGCGTGATTCGATGCACTGTTCTTATGGAGATCAGGTTTGGCACGCTAGTCGCGCGAGATCGGCTGGTGTTTGCGCGATGAGTGGGCGGGCTATTCGGCCCGGTGATGCTATTTATAAGCCTAGGCCTTGCAGGCCGGCGCCGCTTAATGCCCGGGCTATGATTCTTCGGGGTGTGGTTCATGCGGCTGTTCAGGAGTGAGGTTTGGGGTTTTTTGTTCTCGGCAGTGGGGGGCGGGTGTTAGGGAAAGTCTTATGTGGACACCTCCCGGATTGCAAGCAGTGTTGCGATTTTTTGGCTTTCAGGTAAAGGCAGCACGCTGCCGCGTCGGTATTCTTACGCAACATATACGGCCGCACCGATCGGGCGGAGATGAGCCTCGCATCATGACCGAGATGCTGCAGCCGTCTCGCCCAGTCGTGTGCGCTGCCGCACGCTTCCATCACAACAGTCGAAGGTGCGCGTCTAGCGAAGAACTCGAGAAGCTGTGCACGCTTTGGCTTGAGTCTTTCGATCTGGCCGGTCTGCGGGTCGAGCGCATGAAGCTGAAATGCCTGCTAGGCAATGTCCATTCCGATAAGGGTGGGTTTCATTTCCGGTTCTCCTTGACGCGCGGTTGACGGGCACCCCCAACTTTGGCACACGCAGACCGATGCGTGCCAAGTCTCCCGCGCCCGGTCCCATGACGGCCCGATTCCAGGGGGAGGCGTCCATACCATCTGCAAAAATCCCGGCATTGATGTGAGCGGGGACTATCCTGGGAGCAGGAGAATTGAAGGGGTTCGTGCTGGCACAACTTGGCCTTGGTCTGCATCTGTCAACGACGCACACGCGCAAACGGGAATTTCTCGAAGAGATGAGGCGCGTGGTGCCATGGTTGCAACTGATTGCCCTGGTTGGACGGCACTATCCGAAGGTTAAAACGGGACGGCCGCCATTTCCGATTGCCGCTCCACTTCATGCAACAGGGGTTTGGGCTGTTAGACCCGGCGATGGAAGAAGCGCTCTATGCAGTACCGCTGTATCGTGACTTTACGGGGCTCGACGATGGCATGACGAGGTTGCCCGGCGGCCGCCGCCACAGGGGGCACCAACCATCACTCTCCACCCCGAACCCCACTCCCCATCACCTTCCCTCGAAAAATATAATACTGATACAAGTTATACCCGATCATCACAGGAAAGATAACGCCAATCCCGATCAACATGAACGCCAGCGTCGACGTATCCGACGCCGACTCCACAATACCGAGTTTCCCCGGCACAAAATCCGGAAAGAGGCTAACTGCAAGGCCGGCAAACGACAGAAAAAACAGTGCAACAGACGCCCGAAACGGTCCGCTGGAACTCCCGAGATACAACGCCCCCATGATGTAAGCAAAAGCCAACCCAGCCGCCACGCCTAAAGCAATAAGCAAATGAAACACCCCAGGTTGAGTCCAGCGCTCATGCCCCACGGCGCTAATAAACCACGTCGCGGCGGTCAGCACCACCGCCGCGGCCACGGTGACAAACGCGCTCAGCAAAGCAAGACGCCGCGACCATTGCTCAAGCGTACCGGCCGTCCTCTTGACCAGATAAGTCGAGCCGAGCAACGAATAACCCGCCACCACGCCGACCGCCGAGACAGCGACGAACACGCCGCTCAACTCGCCGGGAGCCAGGCCCGTAATCACCTTGCCGAGTATCACGCCTTGGGCGATCGCCGCGACGAGGCTGCCAATTCCAAACACCTTGTCCCAGAGCACACCATGCGACACGCTATGACGAAACTCGATGGCGGCGCCTCGCATGATCAACCCCGCAATTAGAAGCATCACCGGCAAGTACAGATCCTGCAAGAGCAACGCATACGCATCGGGAAAGGCGCCGAACAAGGCGCCGCCAAGCACGACGAGCCATGTTTCGTTAGCGTCCCAGACGTGGCCGATCGTCTGCACCATGACGTCGTGATCCTCACGACGTTTGCGCAGCAAGCTGAGTATGCCGATGCCGAGATCGAAGCCGTCGGTGACGACATAAAACACCAGCATAAGGCCGATCAGGCCGAACCAGGTGATGGCGAGCATCGTGTGAGTAGCGTTATCCATGGGACTTCCTCGCAATGGGAATGATTCAGTACTCGGAGACAGCAGCCGCGCGTTCAGCTTCGAGCGGCGCCGGCGGATTCAACGTGAGGTCAGGGCCGGCGCGCAGCCAGTTGCGCGCGAGCACGAAGAATGTGCCGAGCAGCACCACGTAGAAAGCAAAGAACATCGCCATGCTCAGCGTCACCGACGACGCGGCCACCGTCGACACAGCGTCTTTCGTACGCAGCAGCCCGTAGACAACCCACGGCTGACGTCCCACCTCGCGCACAATCCAGCCAGCTTCGACAGCCACATAGGGCAGCGGAATGCACAGCACCCATGCGAGCAGAAGCTTGCGTTGCGCGAGTAATTGCTCGAGATTGCCGCGTGTCTTGCGCAGGACGTAAGCGGTCCAGAACGCGAGTACCATGAAAGCGAAGCCGATGCCGGCCATTACGCGGAATGCGTAATAGAGCAAGGGCAGCATGGGCGGCTGGTCGGCGGGGGGGAAGTCGGTGAGACCCTTGACCGTGCCGTCCAGCGTATGGGTGGCGAGCACGCTCAACATGCCGGGCACTTCGATTGACCAGTCGTTGCGCTGCGCCTGCTTGTCCGGCCACGCGAGCAGCGACCATGACGCGGCGGTGCCGGGCTTGTTCGTGATCCAGTGTCCTTCGATTGCGGCGCCTTTGGCCGGTTGCGACGCGAACACGCTGCCGCCGCTGGAATCGCCCAGCCAGATCTGGAGCGGCGCGACGAACACGAGCACCAGTAAAGCGATCTTGAACGAGCGCGCGAAGAATTCCGGATTGCGCTGTTTGAACAGATTCCACGCGGAAATGCCGGCGATCACGAACATGCCGGTTTCGATCGCCGCAACCCACATGTGCGTGACGCCCCACACCATATCCGGATTAAAGATCGCGGCAGCGTAGTCCGTCACGATAATCTTGCCGTTCTCGACCGTCACGCTGGCCGGCGTTTGCATCCACGAATTGGCGACCATGATCCAGAATGCGGAGATGCTGGACCCCAGCGCGACCATGGAGGTGGCGAACAGATGCACGGCGCGCGGCACCCGTCCCCAGCCCAGCAGCATCACGCCGATAAAGCCCGCTTCGAGCATGAAGGCCATCGCGCCTTCGAAGCCGAGAATATTGCCAAAGAACTGGCCGCTGTAGCGCGAAAAGCCGGCCCAGTTGGTGCCGAACTGAAACTCCATCGGAATACCGCTGACCACGCCGACCGCGAAGTTCAGCACCAGCAGCTTGCTCCAGAAGCGCGCATGCCGGTAATAGCCGACCTTGCCGCTACGCAGCCACAGTAGTTCGACGAGTACCAGGAAAGCGGACAGGCTGATCGTCAGAATCGGCCACATGATGTGAAAAATGGCCGTCATCGCGAACTGGGCGCGTGACAGATCGAGTACGTTACCAAGATGCATGATGAACTCCAGCGGTGCTGACGAGGGCCGCCTGATGAGTAGAGTCGGGACCGACCGCCGCCGCGCGCGCGATCTTCACCGGTACGGATTTGTATGAGGGGGTGCGACTTTTCGGATCGAACGCATAGAGCGGCACGAGCGGATTCGCCTCCGGGTAGTAAGCGCCGCAACATCCGTCCGGCAGCGAATATTCAATCACCTTGAAGCTGCGGATTACACGCTCGATGCCATCGGTCGAGAGCGCGTACACATCGACGCGTCCGCCCGGATGCAGGGCACGCTTCTCGAGTTCACGCGAGTTCATGAAAATGACGTCACGCTGGCCGAAAACGCCGCGGTAACGGTCCGAATGCGAGTAGAGCGTGGTGTTGTACTGGTCGTGGCTGCGCATGGTGGTGAGCCACAATGCATCGGGGTCGTTATGCTCGGGATCTTCGTCGAGTCCTTTGAAGACGAGAAAATTCGCGCGTCCGGTCGGCGTGGCCCACACGCGTTCGCGTGCGCTCGAGGCGAGATGGAAGCCGCCCGGCACGCGAATCCGTTCGTTGTACGCCTGGAATATCGGATAGACGATTTCGATCTTGTCGCGGATACGGTCGTAACTTGCGACGAGATGTTCCCATTCGACGTGAGAGTGAGGGCCTAGCGTGGCGCGGGCAATACCCGCGACGATCGCCGGTTCGCTCTTCAGATGGGGCGACGCGGGTTCGTTGCGGCCGCCGGAGGCATGCACCATCGACATCGAATCTTCGACGGTGATCGATTGCGGGCCATCGGCCTGCACGTCGATCTCGGTGCGCCCGAGACAGGGCAGAATCAACGCATCCTTGCCATGCACCAGGTGGCTGCGATTGAGTTTGGTCGCGATATGAACCGTCAGGTCGAGCTTGCGAATCGCCGCCTGCACGCGAATCCAGTCCGGCACGGCCGCCGCGAAATTGCCGCCGAGCGCCATGAATACCTTGGCGTCGCCACGCATCATCGAATCGATCGTGGCGATCACGTCGTGGCCGTGCGCCGCCGGCGGCCGGAAGCCGAAGGCCCGTTCAATGCCGTCGATCAATGCTGGCGAAGGCTTCTCCGTGATGCCGACGGTCCGGTTGCCCTGGACGTTCGAATGTCCGCGCACCGGGCACACGCCCGCGCCGGGCCGCCCGATGTTGCCGCGCAGCAGCGCCAGATTGGCGACTTGCTGAACGTTTTCCGTGCCGCGATGATGTTGCGTCAGCCCCATGCCATAGACGAGAATCACGTTCTTCGCTTGCATGTAAATGTCGGCGGCGTTCTGAATGTCGCTGCGCGACAAGCCGCTTTGGCGAACGATCGCATCCCAGCTGGTGGTGCGCAAATCGGCGAGCAGTTCGTCGATGCCGTGCGTATGCCCTTCGATGAACGCGATATCGAGCACACGGGGGGCGTCGGCGGCGAGCGCTGCGTCGTCGGCTTCGACGATCGCTTTCATCATGCCTTTGAGCACGGCGACGTCGCCGCCCACGTGGACCTGATACAGAAACGAGCTGATCTGCGTAAAACCGAGGGTGGCCATTTCCACCGGATTCTGCGGCGAGGCGAAGCGTTCCAGCGCCCGTTCACGAAACGGATTGAACGACACGATCGTCGCGCCGCGCCGCGAGGCGCTGTGCAAATCGCTCATCATGCGAGGGCTGTTGGTGCCGGGATTCTGGCCGAAGATGAAAATCGCGTCGGCTTCCTCGAAATCGTCGAGCAACACCGTGCCTTTGCCGACGCCGATCGATTCCGGCAGGCCAACGCTGGTTGCCTCGTGGCACATGTTCGAGCAGTCGGGAAAGTTGTTGGTGCCGAACTCGCGCACGAAGATCTGGTAGAGAAATGCGGCTTCGTTGGACGCGCGTCCCGAGGTATAGAAATCCGCCTGATCGGGGCTGTCGAGACCGTTCAGATGTTTCGCGATCAACGCGAAGGCATCGTCCCATTCGATCGGCAGATAACGGTCGGAGGCGGCGTCGTACGCCATCGGGTGGGTCAGGCGGCCGGCCATTTCGAGGTCGTAGTCGTCCCAGGCAGTCAGTTCGGAGACGCTGTGCGCGGCAAAGAAGTCGGGCGTACAGCGATAGGCCGTGGCTTCCCACGCCACCGCCTTGGCGCCGTTCTCGCAGAACTCGAACGACGAAGTGTGCTTCGCGTCCGGCCACGCGCAGCCCGGACAGTCGAAGCCTTCCGGCTGGTTCATGCGCAGAAGCGTCTTGGCGCCGGAGACAGCCACGCCTTGCAGCGCGAGCGCCTCGCCGGTTGCCTTCAGCGCACCCCAGCCGCCGGCGGGTTCGCTGTAGATGCGGACGGTTTTCTTTTCGGCCATGAGCGTTTCCCTAATGGTTCGTTGAGGAACTTAAGGTGAAAGCATGGGCCGCCGTCGAAGCCGGCTCTTGTTTAAATGCCCGTCCGTTTCGGATTCGCACTCCGTCGACGCACGCCGGATGCGCTGTGCGTCGACGGCGTCATGGACGCGCCGTGCATTTTCGAAAGCTCACAGCCGATCTTGAAAGATTGGCGGATCGCCTCGACAAATAATGGTTTCAACCGGCGGGGCCGCGTGAAGTCGACGCGGGGGGCGCCGCGTTCCTCGCGGTCTGTCCCGCGCCGATACCTGAGTTCACCGGAGCAACCACTATGCGATATCTGGACAATTCGACCCATGACATCAACGGCAGCGATGCAAGGCTTCTGCGTGACGCCGACGGGCTCGACCTGCCGGACTGGCGCGCGACCGCTCGGGCGCCCGCCGAACCCGCGGTCCTTGGACGATGGACGCGCCGGGTGGTCATTGCGAGCGCCGTCTGGTCGCTCATCGAGTTGCCGTTTGAAATCTGGGTCAGCACGTCCGCCCGCAACGCACTGGCCTGCGTCACGGCAAAGCTGCTGTGGGTCGCGCTGGTGGGCTTTGTTCTGGCCGGCAGCCGGGTGGCGCGCATCGCCTTCACGTTTCTTTGCACGATCGGCCTGATGGCGGTGGCGTTCGCGTTGCCTGCCGAATATCGGGTGTTCCCGTTGGGGTTCGTGCTGTCTTCGATGGAGTGTGTCTTGAAGGCGACGGCCTTTGTTTGTCTCGTCTCGGCCGGCATCTATCCCGACGAAGCGTGATCCGCCAGGCGCCGCCGAGGCGGCGTCACGTCCAGTTCTTCCAGTCTTCGATTTTCCTGTAGTAGCCGCGCACGCCAGGTTCCCAACGTAGCGTGCGTAGTTTAGCCACGCCGATATGCGGCTGTTTCGGCCCTCCGCGGCCTGCACGCATTGAAGTGGCAGCCTCGCCGCGCAAGGGCGGCGGCCGCGGGTGCGCCGCCCTGAGGGGCATCCAGCTGGACGTATGACGGAGTCATACCAAGGTGTGATGTCCAGCATGTGGCCTGTAGGGTGGCTCTGCCGGAGACGGGCGCCGGCGTTTGCCGGTCGCACGGAAGTGGGTCGGGCAAGGCAACCGCAGGGGCGCCCACCGTATCCCTATGGATAATATGCTCGGATGATATTCCCAACTAGTATGGGTCTAACGACGCAAGCCTCCGCACCGGCCGCGTTGGTGCAATGGGTGAAGTCTTCAAACGTGCCCGTCCCGCTAATCAACCAGGCGTGAGAGCAGCATGATAACGATCGGTCGACTAACAGTGTCGCTGGAAATGCGCGAGGTGTACCTGGAGGATCGCGTGCTCCAGCTCGGCTCGCGTGCATTCGATATCCTCGAACTGCTGATCCGTGCAGAGGGGAGAACGGTCACGAAAGACGAGATTCTTCGGCATGTGTGGCCGAACTCGGTCGTAGAGGAAAACAATATTCACGTCCAGCTGTCGGCGCTCAGGAAGATTTTCGGGGGCGACAGTCAGGTGATTCGAACGATCTCCGGTCGCGGCTACCGGCTGACCATGCCAGCCGAGACGTATGATCCGGTCAGCTCGCCCGCTAGCGCTTCTGCCGTGCAAGGCGGTATGCCGCGCCTCGCGCGCTTGCCGGTTTGCCATACGCCTTTGATCGGACGCGATGAGGCGATTGCTGAAATCACCCGCGCGCTGAAGGGAACGCCGATCGTTACCTTGCTCGGCCCGGGCGGCATCGGCAAGACGCAGCTCGGCATCGCGGTCGCGAGGTCGATTGCAGCCGTGTCGGACATGGAAGCCTGCTTTATCACGCTGTCCTCGGTGGACAACGCCCAGAGCGTCGTCAGCACGGTGGCCAAAGGTCTGGGCATGGCGTGCGCGGAGGGCGAGATCACGCTGCACTCGATCGTCGCCGCGATTCGCGGCCGCAAGCTATTGGTCGTTTTGGACAACTGCGAGCATGTGATCGAGTCGGCGGCAACTATTTGCGAGCGGCTCGTCGAGGCTTGCGCGGACCTGCGCATTCTGGCGACGAGCCGTGAGCCGCTACGGACCCGGGATGAAAAATTCTATTGGGTTGCGCCGCTCGATACGCCCGACGCAGACGCCAACTCGCAGGCCATTCTTGCCTGTAGTTCGGTCAAGATGTTCCTGGCACAGATGAGCGGGCTCAATACGGCGGTCGAAGTCGACCGGAGCGGTCTGGAAATGGTCGCGACGATCTGCCGCCGGCTCGACGGCGTGCCGCTCGCGCTCGAACTGGCGGCGGCCCGGGCCGCGGTCTTCGGCATTCGCAAGCTGGTGTCCGAGCTGGACGACCGCTTCCAGGCGCTGACAGGTGGCCGCCGGACTGCGCCGGCGCGGCAACAGACGCTGGAGGCTACGCTTGACTGGAGCTACCAGCTTCTCAACACGACGGAGCGCGTGGTGCTCCACAGGCTAGGCGTTTTCTCCGCGCGATTTACGCTGGAGGCCGCCTGTGCCGTGGCGGCGTGCGGGCGGCTGTCGCGCAACGACGTGACGGCGGCAATCGTGGGCCTTGCCTCGAAGTGTTTTCTCCTGACGACCTTCGACAGTAAGATCAAGGAATACTTCCTGTTGGAAACCACGCGTGAATATGCGCTGCTCAAGCTGTACGAATCGGACGAGGCGGACGAAATGCTGGCAAGAAAAGCGACCTGTCTGGCGTCCGCTGACGAGCAGCTGTATGGGCGGGTTTTCAGCGCGGCGTCGCTCGGCGGCCCGCTTGCAATGGATGCCGTCGCGGCGCGCTGAGCGCAGTGTGGGCCGCGGTCTGGAAAGGAGCGTTCGATGTTGGGTCTCATGTACCATGACGGCACTCAAATCTCCAATTTTCTGGAATCTGGAATGCCTGTTCCTTCGGAACTCGAACCGATGGTGTATGTGATTGACGACGAAGAAATGGTGCGGGAAGCGCTTGCGCGCCTGTTGCGATCGGCGGGTTTCAACGCGCAGGGTTTCGCGTCAGCCACGGAAGTGCTTTCGCAAGAATTACCGGGCGTGCCGACGTGCATCCTGCTGGATATGAACCTGAAGACCACGAATGGCTTCGACGTGCAAAACCAGCTCGCGCAGAAGGGTATTCAGGTACCCGTGATTTTCCTGACCGGCTACGGATCGATCCCGATGTCCGTGCGAGCAATCAAGGCGGGTGCGCATGAGTTTCTCACCAAGCCAGTCGACGACGACGAACTGCTCGAGGCCGTCAGGCGAGCGCTCGCTCAGGACGAGGCGAACCTTGCCGAGCGTGCCTTCAACGCCGATGTACTGCGACGTGCGGCGTTGCTCACGCCGCGCGAAATGGATGTGTTCGAACTTGCAGTGGAAGGCAGGATGATCAAGCAGATGGCGCACGAATTGGGCACACAGGAGGTGACGGTGAAGGTTCACAAACGGCGCGTGATGAGCAAGATGCAGGCAAAGACGCTCATCGATCTGGCCAGAATGTGGGAAGTGATGCGCCGGGCACGATGAGCATCCCGAAGCAATAAATATCGCGCCGGATATTTTTCTCTGTAACGAGGTCGGCGCAATTGGAGTATTGGCAGCTATGAGCTTTGTTTGCATCGTCGACGATGACGCCTCGGTAAGAAGTGGTGTCGGAAACCTGCTTAAGTCAGCGGGCTATACGACTGTGACGTTTTCATCGGGAGAGGAATTCCTTGCTTCTCGGGTGATTGACGATGCGTTGTGTGTGTTGCTGGACGTCAGAATGCAGGGCATGCAGGGCCTCGAAGTGCAGCGTCAATTGAACGCGGAACACAGGCGCATTCCTGTGGTATTCATGTCGGCGCATGGCGACGACGACATCGTTCAACGAGCCATGCAACATGGGGCGGTCAGTTTCCTGCGCAAGCCGTTTGAGGAAGAAGTGCTGCTCGACTCGCTCGAGCTTGCCACTGGACGCAGGAACGGGACGGACTAAGCGCGAAGGCATGTCTGTTAAATCAACGATTTTGTATCGCGAAACCGTCTCATACCTCATTCACTCGAACCGCCACCGCGAAATAACATGCGGGTTGTGCGTGTGCCGGTGGCAGTCGATTAGTTGCTGGAATAAGAATTCGGTACCGGTGCTCATGATGTCGCAGAAAGCCTGACAGCACGGCGGCCAGCTGGTATGGCCGGTCTGGCGGGAAAATTGACTGAGCTCTTGACGCCCACTCGCAAGGACCGCGTCGGAAGCAGTCTGCGGGGATTTTTCGGGTCTTTTGGGCGGGTGATTTCGTTGTGTGGGTAGGATGATGGGTAGGGCATGGCTCGGAGATGTGGGAGCCAAACCTGGCGCAGCTTTTCGGTCAACTGTTGGAATCTGCTGCCTTCCGCCAGTCAAGGCTTCCGGGTAATTCCAATATCTTTTGCCGACTATCCAGATTGTGTCGAAGACGTTCGATGATTTCGCTGGCACAAACGCCGCGACGGCAGGCGTGCCGTCGCGCGGGTCCGGCGTAAATAGCAAACGTCGGCTAAAGCGAAGCCCATTCCGTGTGCGGTTCCGCCGCGTCGCGAATGGCAGGCGTTTCCGCTGCCTTTCGTTTCTGGCCTGGTTTGAATGGTTGTACAGCAGCAGCTTCAGCTCGAGGCGTCGCAGGGGCGGTCTTCGAAGGATCGACTGCCAGCTTGAAAATTGACACGACCTCGCGCAGCGTGCCGGATTGTGCTGACATCGATTGTGCTGCGGCCGAGGCTTCTTCAACCAATGCGGCGTTTTGCTGCGTCACCTGGTCCATCTGCGCAACGGCGGTGTTGACCTGTTCGATACCAGTATGCTGTTCGAGCGAGGCTGTCGTAATCTCTTCCATCAGGTCGGCGACGCGCTTGACCGCCTGGACTACCTCCCCCATGGTCATGCCTGCTTCGTTCACCAGATCTGAACCAGCTTTTACGCGGTCGACCGAGTGTGTGATGAGTCCTTTAATCTCTTTCGCGGCGCTGGCACTTCGTTGCGCAAGGGTCCGTACTTCTGCCGCGACAACGGCAAAACCGCGCCCCTGATCGCCCGCACGTGCCGCCTCGACTGCCGCGTTGAGCGCGAGAATATTGGTTTGGAAAGCGATGCCTTCGATCACGGCGATGATCTCGCTCACCTTGGCCGAACTTTCCGATATCGCATGCATGGTTTCGATCACCCGTCCTACAACATTGCCGCCACGCTGCGCGATATCGGACGCGTTGGCCGCAAGCGTGCTGCCTTGCCGGGCACTTTCCGTGTTTTGCCTGACGGTGGAAGTCAGCTCCTCCATGCTCGCAGCGGTTTCCTCAATCGACGCAGCCTGTTCTTCCGTGCGCTGGCTCAGATCGGTATTACCTGCTGCGATCTGCGCAGCGCCCGTGGCAATGGTCTCGCTGCCGGATCGTACCTGTCCAACCAGTTCCGCGAGTCTCTCATTCATGTGTTTGAGCGCTCGCAGTAGCTGGCTCGTTTCGTCCTTGCCGCGTACTTCGATTTTCGAGGTGAGGTCGCCTTGTGCGACCGTTTGGGCAATCTTCACGGACATACGGATTGGAGCCGTGATGGAGCGAGTGATGATGAACGCAACAATCAGGCTCAACGCGATGGCTATTCCGATCAGCACGCACGTAAGCAGCAAGGCGCTGTGAAAGGCGGTCGCTGCCTCGGTACTGGAGTCGTCCGCTCCCTGGCTATTCAGGGAGATGTCCTGCGCAATGAGGTCAGTGACTTTGGTGAATGCGCGCAAAGACTCACCCCCAGCGAAAGACCGGGCGTCACTGAAATGCTCATCTCCGCTGTCGGCAAGCTCGTTCAGCCGTTTGTCCAGCGAGAGATAGGTGCTCCATGCTGTCTTGATCTGGTTCGACAATTGCAGTTCTTCAGCAGAGCCGACTACCGCCTCGTACTGTGGCCACACCCGCAATAGCTCATTCAGCGCTGCGTCGTGTTTCGAGCGCTGAAACTGACGTTCCGAAGAGCTGGTTGCAATCAGGTAACTTAAGGAAGCCTGGCGCGCCTCATCAGCCAGCGCCCGTATATTGCCCAGACGCTGGACACTGGGAAGCAGATTTGTTGCAAGATCTTGCGTGCCTGAATAAATGCGGGAAGTCTGGGCGAGGCCTAGAGCGCCTACAAGACATAGCAAAACGAGCGTCACGCCAAATCCAATTCCAAGGCGAACGCCTATCCTGAGATTGCCAATAGTTTTCACGACGTTTCCTTCGCATGTGGGTTGCAACTGTTGACTCAGCGTCGAATCAACACGTACAACCTGTATTGATCAGGAAAGCTGCTTTCCTGCGACGTGATTTCTCCTGGTGCTCTTCCCGGACTACCACCTCAAATAGAGCGGACCAGTTAGGGCACCGATACCGGCGGTTATGCTGATGCCCAGTACGTACCAGACACCCCAGAACGGTACCGACATCTCTGAACAGTAAAGCGAATATACAAGCAGACCTTGCGCGCCAGCGAGCAGTCCGGCGCCTGTGCCTGCCAATATCAGGCGGATGGGAGCGAGTCCCTTCAAGGCGTGCATCACTGCGGCAAGCGATGGTAGAGAGAGCAGAACAATATTCGCTGTGGTGACTCTCCATGTTGTACCTAACATCAGTTGCAGGCGATATCCTGGTGGGGTCGCGAATACCATGAACGTGGCAACGAGCAACATGATAATGAATGGTAGTGTGACCGCTAACCATGCCAGCCTGACGGGTGCACCGGGCCGTCCAAGACGTCCGGCGAGGTTCAATGCAGCGATGAGTGTCGTTACCGGAAACGCGAGTCGTACCCAGAACATCGTCGTCAGTATCAATTCCGGCATGTCGCTGCGGATGCCGTAAAGTACCACCAGCAAAGCCGTGCTGCTGGTCATGCCAACACTAAGCGCACGATTGAGCCGCCTCGAAGCAAAATTCGACTCGATTGGTGTCAAATTTTTAGTTAACCTTAGTATCAGATCTGAAGTTCTCATGTTGCCCGACGGAAAACGTCCCAACGTTTTGAAAGCGGATACGCGATGCAATACGGGCACCGGCTGTCGGGTACGCTCTCAGTCCGGGAGATGCAACTGAAACTCCTGCGTGAACGGGTCGATAGCCGTATCGTTGAGCAGGAGGAAGCCGTGCCATTTCAGAATGCCCGATTTCCAGAACGACACCGCCAGCGCAGGCCGCAGCACGAGCTGAGCAAGCCGCGGTTGCGCGAGCGTCTGGATCAGTCGCTTCGCCGTGCCGATCGCAGATACGAGTACGGCCGGAAAGGACAGTTTCATGTTCTGTGGGTCCGACATCCTGGTCAATCTCCGTGTTGAATGCCGTTAAATACGCCGGCTGAAAGCATCCCTGCCAGGTTGGCCTGGATGTCGAAGGAGGGCGCCTCCTGAAACGCCGCCGCGACCGCTTCGCCCAGTGATGCGCCTTCGAGAAGATGGGTCAGGAAGGCCGCACCGCCAGCCGGCAGGCGCGATACCAAAACCTCATGTTCGGGTCGTGTCACGAGTGCGTCCTCCGCTTCGCTTGAGCGGAGCGGCGTAACGGGACCATCGTTCCGGTTCATCGCAAAGATGGCCACGGCGGGATAGCGTGATCGCACCACTCGCGCGGCGGGGTGTGGCGTGAAGCGGACTTCGGCGAGAGACGCCGGTTCGATCCCGGCTAACGCCTCGGCAGCAAGCACAGGCAGGTCGGCTGCGTGATAGGCATCCAGCCACGCCCGCTCGATGCGCGCGGTATCCGCAAGCCAGGGCATCTCGCGTGCATATTCGTAGGATTCGATGAACGCAGGAAAGTCCCGTCCGTACTCGAACAGCAGCGGCGAAGTGGGAGGCGTCGCGCGGAGATGGAAACGGGCCATCGCCCTGAAGAAGTCGGCGCCGGTGATGCGCTGGATAGCAGGATAGACCGCTGCCAGCGCATCGATGAGGCTGACCGTGACATTGTTGCGATAAACGTTGTAGCGCTTGACCACACGCTTGCCAGGCGCGGCGATGACGTCTTCAGGCGCGGTGATCGATGGGTCCGTCAAACCCAGTGCAAACGCGGTGGCGTGGCCGCCCGAAGGATTTTCAGGCCGCATGGCTGGCCTCCTCAGCTACTGATACGCCTTCTTCAGCCATGATGTGCCGCGCGGATAGCGCCTGAGCCCGCAACGCAGGCCATGCGGGAAGGTTGCTATCCCATTCGATCAGCGTGGGCCTTGGGCCGATTCGCGCAAGGAGATCCCGATAGAGACGCCAGACGGGATCGGAAATGGCGCAGTCGTGGCTATCGATGAGCAGCAGTTCGTTTTCGTCGTCGCGCTGCTCGCTATGTCCGGCCAGGTGTATTTCGCCCACCTGTTCAAGCGGTAATCCGTCAAGATACGCCTCGGCGGAAAAGCCGTGATTGGTCGCGGAAACGAACACGTTATTGAGGTCCAGCAACAGGCCGCAACCGGTGTGTTGAACGACTGCGCGGATGAATTCGGTTTCGCTCAATGTCGAGGACGCGAACGCGACATAGGTCGACGGGTTCTCAAGAAGGAGGGGACGTTTGATCGCGTCCTGGACCTGGCCGATGTGTTCGCACACGTGCTCGAGCGTTGCTTTCGTGTACGGCAACGGCAGGAGATCGTTGAAGAATGTGCCGCCGTGTGACGACCACGCGAGGTGCTCAGACACCAGCATGGGCTCGTAGCGCGTCACCAGGTCGCGAAAGCGCGCGAGATGCGTGAGGTCAAGTGCTCCAGGTCCGCCGATCGACATGCATACGCCGTGAACGGAGAGCGGATAGGCCTCGCGGATCGCAGCAAGTGCTCGGTGGGGTGGACCACCGGCGCCCATATAGTTCTCGGCGTGAACTTCGAAGAAGCCATCCTTCAGGCCGTCCGCGCAAATCGCGCTCAGGTGTTCATGCTTGAAACTGGTTCCGACAAGCCCTTGAGCGCGACGTGTCACGCCACTCGAACAGCCAGGCTCGCAAACCGCCGTTGTCCTTGAGGTATCGTTCATGGCCGCTCCCGTTCATCAAGCCGTTGGCCGGTTCAGGACTTTAGCGGCGTGAGCGAGCCATGGCCACCGCCCGGCACTTCGATCGTGGCTTTTGTGGACATCGAATTTCTCCAGAGGTTAGAAGGTATCCGTGATGGATACGTCATCTAATTCGTGGGTCACAGACGTCTGGTTACAGGGGAGTTTGCTTTTTTTGCCTGTGGTGGTCGACATCAGCCATTTGACCAGGGGAGTGCACTGCACATTGTCAGGGCGTTGCTCACCAGCGAAGGAATGTGGGACCGAGCACCGCCCCGAGCGCGGCTGGGAGCAACATGCCCGCCATATACCAGATGCTCCAGAACGCCGGACTCATCTCAGGGCAATGCAAGCAGTACGCGACTGTGGCGATCGAACTCGCGAGCAGTCCGGAGGCAGCACCGGCAAGCCGGAGACTCGTGGGCGCCAAACCTTTGACGGCCCGGAATATGGCGATGAAGCCTGGAACGGCGAGCAGAAGAATATTGAACGGACATGACCGCCACGAGTGCCCGAGTATCGCAGGCAGCCGGTCTTCTGGTGCCGCGGTGACGACAATCATAATTGCAGCGATCCAGACGACTAGCACCGGTGTCGTCATGACGGGCCATCCGGCTCCAATCTTGGCGCCGGGGCGCGCCAGCCGAACGGTCGCAATCAGGGCACCGAATGCGAGGCATAGTGGTAACGCGAGCTTTTCCCAGAAGATCGGCGTTTTGACGACGGCACCCAGATCGGGGCGAACGCCAAACACAGTAGCCATCAACGCCGTTGCGCCAATAGCGGCGATAGGCAGTGAGATGCCGAACCGACGGGCTGCAGTGCCTCTTCTTACAGGTGTTATGCCGGTCGAAAGCAACCCGACAAGATCATCTGTTCTCATGCAATTCTCCGGACGTGTGCGGCCAGAGCCTTGAGTCCCCTATGGATACTGACCTTGACGGCCGACTCCGATAGCCCTGTCAACTTGGCGGCCTCGGCAACCGAAAGTCCCTCCAACTTGACGTGCAGGATCGAGAGTCTCTGTTTGTCCGGCAGATGACCAAGTAGTTTCCCGATATCACGACGGGCATCTGCGGGCTCGTCGTCGGATTCGGCGAAAATGTCGTCGTGCTCGTCAAGCGGTTCGTGCAGCGACTCGCGGCGCGCACGCGTCCTGAAGAAATCCATCAGCTTATAACGCGCGATCGCGTGGACCCACGCGGTGAGAGGTTCATTCGGGCGGTATGTATGACGTGCATTATGTACGGCAAGCAGGATTTCCTGAACGAGATCCTCGACGTCGTCGTGGAGTTGTGGAATCCGCTTGCGAAGATAGCCCCGCAGGTGGCGCGTCAGTTCGGACAGGAACGAGCGATATTCGGATGCGTTGCCCGCGAGGCCCGCGACAAACAATGTTTTCAGACGCTGCTCTGCGGAATACACGGTACTGACTCCCGGGTCAAAGAGCAGAGTGGTCCCGAACCGCTGCGTCAAGCACGGCTTTCATGCCGGCAAGCATCAGGGCAACCTTTGCAGGGTTGGGCGTAGGGTGAGAATAGAAGTCGATCATCATGTACTGTGCGTTGCGTTCAGACCGCCTGATGCGTGCACCATGGCTTTCGTAGGACCCCCGGGGAGGTTTGCTATCGCCTCAGGTCATTTTAGATCAATTGATTTAGAATATCGTAACGAGTGTGACGTTGCAATGCCGACCGGCAAAACGTGACGCGATGGCAGGAGTTGACATGGCTCGACCACGGGAATTTGATGAAAATGCGGTCCTTGATGCAGCCGCCCACCAGTTTTGGATCTATGGCTATACAGCTACTTCGGTCCGGGATCTCGCGCAGGGTATGGGAATTACTGGGGCAAGCCTGTTCAACGCGTTCGGGGACAAACGGTCGCTGTTTGAACGAGCACTAGCACATTACATTGAAAGAAGCTTTGGTGACCGGGTATCGAGATTTGAGCGAAGCCTGCCTCCGTTGGATGCCATCAAGGCATTCTTCCGGGAGATTGTCGAGCGGTCGGTCTGCGACAGGGACCGTAAGGGATGCCTGCTGGTGAATTCGGCGCTTGAGGTTGCACCACACGACGCCGATTTTCAGGCGACGATCGCAAACGTACTGGTGGAGGTCGAAGCGTTTTTCCGGCGCTGTGTGAATGCGGGCCAGCAGACTGGCGAGATTTCCAGTGCGCAGCCTGCTGATGATCTTGCCCGGTTACTGCTGGGGGTGCATCTCGGCATACGGGTGCTTGCCCGGACAAGACCGGAGCGTACGCTGCTGGAGGGGGTTGTCCGACCGGCGCTGGCGCTTCTGGAGCCCAACATCAACTGAGCGGTCGGCACGGGCGGACATGGCGTTTCCACCGCTTGCGGCGAAGTCGCTCGAATTTGTGGCGCATGGCATCGCACATACAAGGACTCGCTTGTTGCCCTTCGGAATCCAACGGGACGGACGCTAGTTCGCTTCGAAAAGCGGGATGTACCCCTCGGTCGGCAATAGAGCCGTGTGCATTTCCGAATGAGCGCCCACCGAATTGAGGGTGTCTACGGTAGTGCGTCGATTTGACAGGATGCGCCACGGCACCGCTTGCGTAGCAGGCGAGGCAGGATCCAGCGCTCTGTATAACTCATCAAGCATTGCACGAGGAGGGAGCGTGTACGTCACAAACCCCTCATTGGCCAAAGATGCGGTACGAAAACCAGCATTTCCACACAGACGCTCCTTCACAGGAACATCATCGACGGCTGCCTCACGCGAGTTCTGGATCAGATCCGCCGTGATGGAATCCATGATTCGACCGCCTTTGATGAATGAGGGCCTGTCGACGGCCCACGCCTCAGGCGGGCAAGCCTTGTGTGTTGGCATAAGTTCGATGAAAGGATTGACTTCAGCCGGATAGATTCTGCACACGTTGGGCCTTGCCTCGTATCCGCCACATCGCATATCGGGTTGCAGATGCGGGCAGGCGCCGTCGAAGGCGGCAACGACTGTCACCATCACACGGATCGCAAGTTCACCGCTTTCGGCGGCAAACGACCGGATTCGCCTGTGTTGCACCTGGCCATCGTCCGTTGATGGTTCGACAGGCCACGGTATCGCTTCGCAAAACACCTGGACATCTCCGCCACGTTCTAACCAGCGTATGGCTTCGTTGACGCTCAGGGGCAGGCGAAGATTGTGACAACAATCGCCGCACATCGTGCATGCAAAGTTTAAATCCGTGGTCATGTCGATCTCGGGGTTCAGAAAGCGAAAGGGTTTAATCATGAACCGTATGCGATTCGTCAAACACATCGTGGTCGCAGCGTTGCTGGTAGCGTCAGCCACTGCATTCGCATGATTCGCCAGGCAAGCGGTGTCATGACAAGGTGTGTAGCTGACCCGTAACGCGCGCAATGAGCGGCAGGTCCGGTGAGGGAGCCAGGTCGGCGGCACTCGCCTTGTTTCCAGTCGGCGGCATGGCGGAGAACATACCTTTGAATCGGTAGCCTGCTGTGCAGGCGGGACAAAATACTTCGGTATCCTCGGGTGTATCCGATCTGACGACCACAGTTGGACCGCATGTCTGGCAATGCTGGAGTGGTATTCCTTCATCGCTATGGCCTGCGATGTGGTACAGGTTGACGCTCCCACGCAGTTCCAGAAACATTTCTCCATATTCGCTATTGAACTGCGTGCCGAGATTGTCGCGTACGACAGCAAAGGCATCGTCAATCGGCATCGCCTTACGGTACGGGCGTGTGCTGGTCATGGCGTCAAAGGCGTCGCAGATGCCGATGATTGCAGCCATGGGGGTGATCTCATTGCCAGTGATGCCTAACGGATAACCTTTGCCGTCGGGTCGCTCATGATGGGCGTAAACCGCGTCCGCAATGCGTTCGCCGAAAGGGTGCTTCGCAAGCAGTCGTTTGCCGACTTCAGGGTGCGTTTTGATGACGGCATACTCCGCATCGGTCAAACGCTCCGTTTTGAGCAAGACCGAATCGGGGACAGCAATTTTGCCAAGATCATGCAGGAATCCACCCACCGAGACGTTCGCCGCATCGCGATCCGAAAGACCGATCTGTCGTGCCAGCAGACTCGCGTAACGGGAGACTCGCCACAAATGGCCGCCGGTGTATGGGTCGCGGGCCTCTACCACCCACGCGAGGGCGAGCAGACTATCAAGAAGCGGTCGATCCACACTATGTGCGGGTTCCGCCTGTCCGAAGAGACGTGAAGCGAGGCTGAGCATCGTTTTTGGAGTCATGGTCGCAATGGAAGCATTTCTCAGGGACATTTCGGGCAAACGGGAAGCCGCTACAAACGACGGATTGTCCAATTTTTTTATGCGGTCGACGTGTTGTGCCGGTTCGACCTCGCCCCTTAAATTCGTCCAAAAAGTGCTTCGGGTTACACGAAAGAGGGTATTTATTTGCGACGGCGACGCGGTTTCCAACCGAGGTACTGACTTGCGCTTATCTGAAGGAATGTGCGTCGTCCGAAGAAATTGTGCCATGCCAACCGGCGGATGAATTGCTCTTCGCCGTTTGCGGGGGCGTGGCATTGTCGAGCGCACGGAAGAGTGTCGAAGTTTGCAAGACCTCCGGCAGCAATTGCCCTTGTGGCATGCGAGGCCCATATACGACGTCGAGCGGAATGCCGAAACGACCGAAACCCTGAATGTAGGCGAGCACCCCGGGGTTATACCGGCTCCAGTCGGCTCGCATGCGCACGATATTGTCCTGTCTGAGCCGGGTGCGCACGGCAGCCGTGTCCAGAACAGACAGCTCATTGACCTTGCAGGTGAGACACCAGCTTGCCGTTACGTCGACGAGCACAGTCTTGCCGCTGGCGACCAGCGTGCTGATTGCATTCGGATCGAACGCTTGCCATTCGGACGGTGGAGCGCTTCGGTCTCCTGCGCCGGAAGGGGTAAGCGAGGCAATTGCAATGGCGCAACACGCAAGGAGCGCAGTCGTTGCGCCTGACCATCGGTTGGTCCGCAGGCTTGCCAATCTGGTAACGACGGCCCGCACCGCGAGCATGGCAATAAGCACGATACTGACGAGTGACGCGACGGCCATACCCGCGATATTCCACAACGACGCGATCAGCCAGACCGAAGTCGTCAGCAGCAGCAGGCCCATGATTTTGCGCAACTGGATCATCCACTGGCCGGGGCGCGGAAGCCGCGTCGCGAGCGACGGCGCGAGTGCCAATGTCAGGAACGGGAGTGCCATTCCTACCCCAAGTGCGAGAAGCACCGCCGTAATCTCGACCGGGCTACGTGCCAACGCAAAGCCGACCACAGTGCCGACGAGCGGAGCCGAGCAGGGTGTCGCAAGAAGCGTAGAAAGCATGCCGCCGACGAACGCCTCGACAAGCGGCCCCCGATTGGTTGCACCGCTCGCACCTCCGGAAAGGATTGGCGGAAGACCGATCGGGAGCCAGTCAAAGAAGCTTGCCGCAAACAATGTCGTGACGACGGCCATGCCTGCGAGGAACCACGGTTGCTGGAACTGTATGCCCCATCCAAGCGACGCACCCGCGAGTTTGAGGATTGACAGCACGGCTGCAAGCAATCCAAAAGACGTGACAATTCCCAGGGCCGTCGCGAGCGCCACCCGCCTTGCCGTTTTGCGTTCGGTGCCTGCGGCTTTTGCTACCGAGAAAACCTTGATTGAAAGAACGGGCAACACGCATGGCATGAAGTTCAGAATCAGGCCGCCAAGCAGCGCCAAGGCCAGAATGACGACGATGCCGTGATCGTCGTCTCCCGTGGAGATGACTGGTGCGGCCATGAACTCGGCCGCTCTGGATCCGTCCACCACGGTCAGGCGCAGCGGGTCTTTCGCTGCACCGGCAGGCGGCAGTTCGACTTCCAGTGCAGCCCGGTGCCCGTGGTTTGAAAGGTGTACCTGCGGCGCTGCGGGCAGACCGGCCTCGGCTCCTTCGACGAACAGGTCGGGCGACCGAAACGGGGTGCCCTCGCTACGTAGATCGACCTTCAGGCGCCGGCCGGCGGAGGTTTGCTCCAGTGTGCTATGCACCACGCCGATTCCGGCCTCTGTGGGCGTTTGCGGCACCCTTTGCGCCGCTGCGGCGATATCTGCGGCTTCGCTTGATGGTCCGTCCATGCCCGGCGGCAATGTGAGCGCCACCTCCGCATGTTCAGGCACGCAGACATTCGCGCAACTCGCATAGTCGAGAGTCAGCGCAATGCGGGTCGCCTCGTGCGGATGGTCTAACTTGAGGCTCACCGGCAGAATCAAATCGCCCGTATAGACACTGTTTTGCAGACCCGAGATAACGAGGCGGGACGGCGCTGGCCAGGACACGGATGCCGATGCGACATTCCGGGACCGAGACCAGTCGAAAATCGGCGCGATGCCGGCATCGCCGGGTGTGCGCCAGTAACCATGCCACCCGTTCGGATACCGGAACTCGACGCCTATCTGCAGCGTGCTGCCTGGTACGCCGTTGGTTGCTGTGATGATGCGCACACTGGCCCGTTGATCGCCAGACCAGTTGGACGACGCCGCACGAGCTGCGAACGATGGAGCAAGAACAAGCGTTGCGACAAGGACAAGGAAGGCGCCAACGCGAGTGAATCGGGGCATCGCTTGCTCCTCATCGAAAAGATTGTAAGAACATCGGGCTTTCACAAGGCGTCCCCCCGAGACGGAGGAAGAGCACGCTAAGGCTCGTCTGTCACGCGGGCAGCGCCGACAATGTGTCCGTCCGGTGCCTCGAGCAATACTGCGGTCTTCTCACCCGCAGGTACCTGGGGGTCGAACACAGCCGGTTTGCCGGTCCATTGACCAATCTGTTGGAACGAGCGAACGATGTTGGACTCCTTCAGCGTTCGCCCCCCGTTTTCGCCACGCCCGACGGCGGTCACGTGCTGTGCGTCGTAACCAACCAGAATCACCTGTGCGCTTCCGGAGCCGGCGCCGACCGAAACAGTAATGGCGTTGCCCTTGCGCACCGCGGACAACGGCGCGGACGTTGAATCCGCGTCCCTCGCTTTCTGAATCGCTACCTCAGCGGATGACCGGTCTGAACCCACGAAGGCGGTTGTTCCGTCGACGACCATTTCAGGCGTGTAGGAACCGTCGCCGAAACGTCGACCGTATTCCGCCTGACGTTGGGTGGCGATATCGAGGGAAAAAGGGTCCTTCCATCCGAGGCTGTTCCAGTAGGTGACATGAAAAGCCAAAGGGAGAATGTCGCTTCGCTGCTGACTTAACTCCGACAGATAGGCGTCAGCCGGTGGACAGGATGAACAGCCTTCGGACGTAAACAGTTCGACAACCACCGGCCGGGGCGTTGCCGCGGCGACCGGGAGGGCCACAAGCAGTGCAGCGGAAGCAAGCAGACGGGATAGCATGAGTTGACTCCTGGTGAGGATCGTTCATGCATTGGTCGCGGTGGGGCAGGCGATATGACAGTCCGACGAGAAAAACTGAGGAACCTCTTGAGCAGTATCTGTTGTTGTTGGAAAACCAGGAAGGCGGAATGATTCCGGTTATATCTTGTGTCATCTTTGGCGGCGAGCCACGACTAAAGGTCGAGCGGTGGGCACGCGTCTAACCGGAGAACCCTATGATGTCATTGCAGAAACGTCTCGATGCCTTCAAGGCGGCATTCGAGTCCGGGCTACCTCCCTACAATGTGCATCGTTCGGTCGTCGACACGCTTCGCCGGGCGACCGCCGAACTGATCGGATCTGGCCTTGCTGAGCGCGCAAAAAAGGTCAGCGACGTCGCGCCGTGCTTTGTCCTGAAGGACCCAGACCACCGGCCGATCGGTTCGCGCAAGCTGATTGCCGATGGCCCGCTGGTACTGACGTTCTATCGCGGCGTGTGGAGCCCGTACTGCAATCTGGAGCTTCAGGCGCTGCAGGCGGCACTGCCCGATATCGTCGCCCGTGGAGCGAGCCTGATGGCAATTTCGCCGCAGAACGGGGTCAATAGCCGCAGGACGATCCGTGAGAACCGCCTCAGTTTCCCGATACTCGGAGACCCACGTGGTGAACTTTCGGCAGCCTATGGACTGCGCGTCGCGTTGCCGGACTATCTTGTCGAGCTGTACCTGACCACATTCGGGACCGACCTGTCGTCATTCAACGACGACCCCTCGTGGACGCTGCCGATGCCGGCGAGGTTCGTAATCGGCAAGGACGGCATCATCGCTTACGCCGAGGTGAGTCCGGACTGCACGAAACGTCCCGACCCCGCCGAGCTGCTTCCGGTTCTTGACAGACTTGCCGCCGGAGGCCGGGCATGAGATTTTTGCACCGCGCCTCCAGGGGGGAAACATTTCTCTGCTATCCGTGTAAATGTTTCTCACGCAGTTTATTTCGCGCCAACTGTAACCAGAACCCGCAATGAACCGAACTACCGAAGATGGACCGGCGCGTCCCGTCGAAGAGCGACTGAAGGGTCTATTCGTGCGTGGTCTGGAGGGGAACGCGGCGGCTTATCAAGCATTTCTCAGCGACCTGACCGGGCATCTGCGCGGCTTCCTGAGAAAGCGTCTCTTCTATCTGCAAGACGATATCGAGGACCTGGTCCAGGAGATTTTGCTGGCAGTGCATAATGGACGCCATACCTACCGTCCAGACCAGCCGTTGACGGCCTGGGTGCATGCGATCGCCCGCTACAAACTGGCGGACTTTTTTCGCGCACGATCGCGCCGGGAAGCCTTGCACATGCCGCTGGACGACGAGCTCGAGATATTCGCCACCTGCGATGTCGAACCGGCGGAGGCCCGGCGTGATCTAAGCAAGCTGCTCGAACAGTTGCCCGATCGCCAGCGCCTGCCGATTCTGCACGTCAAGCTGGAAGGGCTGTCGGTGACTGAAACCGCAAAGCTCACCGGCCTGTCGGAATCGGCGGTCAAGGTTGGCGTGCACCGCGGTTTGAAAGCATTGGCACTAAAGTTTCAAGGCGCATCATGAAGACAGAGGATCTTGTTTCACTGCTGGCCGCGGGGGTGCCCGCTATCGATCAGAACGTGTCGGCAAAGCGATTCAGCTGGGCGATGTTATGCGGCGGTGTCGGTTCCACGGTGCTCATGGCAATCGTTTATGGCATTCGCCCCGATATCGGCGCGGCGATGAAGACGCCGCTGTTCTGGATCAAGCTGGCTCTGCCTCTGTGCCTCACACTCGCTGCGTTGCTGGCGACGGCGCGACTGTCCCGGCCAGGAATGGAGGTAGGCCGCGCGTGGGCCGCGCTTGCTGCGCCTGTGCTCGCCGTGTGGATTGCGACGCTCGTCCTGTTGTGGTTGACCCCTCCCGATGCGCGCTTGCCCCTGGTAATGGGCAATACGTGGCGCGTATGTCCTCGTAATATCGCGTTGCTTTCAGTGCCAGTGTTCATCACGGTGTTCTGGGCGATGCGAGGTCTGGCACCCACGCGTCTCAGGCTGGCCGGCGCCGCAGGCGGCCTTCTGGCGGGAGCGACTGCCGCGATTGCTTACTGTTTCCACTGCCCGGAGATGGGTGTGCCATTCTGGGCCGTCTGGTATCTCCTCGGCATGCTGATTCCCACGCTTGCTGGCGTGGCGCTGGGGCCCCGGCTGCTGAACTGGTGAGTTAGGTCAAACTGTATTCAGCCAGCGCTGCGCAGAGGTGCGTGCTGACGGCCTGACGCTGCGTAACTGAAACCCAACCTTATTTTTTGTCCGTTCTGTAACCAAGCCGGGTAAATAGGCGAAATACCTTATGAAGCGCAGGCATAAGCCTGTGCTTGAGCGATCGACGCCGGGAACTCCGGACTACCTGGAGCGCCAGGATTGGTTGGCATCTGGGCAGGTCGATCAATACCCCTTTGGGAGAGTAATGATGAAAGTGAACAAGTTGGCGATGATCATAGCCGTGGCAACTCTCGGCATGCCGGCGCTGGCGAGCGCTCAATCTGTACAGCCCGCTGACGCAAACTCAATGGCGGCAGGATCGAATCAAGGTCCGAAGACTCGCGAGCAGGTGCGTGAGGAACTGGCTCACGCTCGCATGAACGGTACCATCCCGCGTTTCGGTAATCCCGATCCCTATGGGCCTGGCGGCACACCGAATTTCACCCGGCACTAAACGGAGGGCAGGGAATAGCAAGGCAAACAGATCGCCGAGGTTCAATCCGTTCGCGGTAGTAATACGGGCACGGGAGATCCTGACGTGAGGCATGTCCCGCGGTATGCACAAGTCAGGTTAAGGTCGGAATAAATCGGGTACTGTATATAGTTATCCTAATGTTAAGTCGTGAAAAAATGAAACTGCAGATCCGATGAAAACGATGCCGATGCCGACGAAGCGCGAGCGCGAGCGCTGCGATTCCGTGTGTGTTCCCGCCGGTGCGCATTGACGGGGTGGATCTGGTCGATGGCGGCGTGGCCAACAATACGCCGATCTCCGTGGCCATCTCACTCGGTGCGACACGCGTCATTGTGCTTCCGGCCGGGTTTTCCTGCGCGCTGCACAAGCCGCCCGGTAACGCAATCGCGCAGGCCATGCACGCGCTGACACTTCTCATTGCGCGTCAGCTTGTGCGCGATCTGGAATCCTACTCATCCCGCGCAGAGATCTTTGTCGTGCCACCATTGTGTCCGCTCGATGTATCGCCTTACGACTACACGCAGTGCGACCGCCTGATTGAGCGTGCAGCCGCGAAGACGCGTGCATGGTTGAACGAAGGCGGTCTTGAGCGCGGATTCATCCCGGGTGAGCTACGCGAACACACACATGCGTGAGTAGAGCGAGCGGAACCGCTGAACGATCGTGGCATCGTTGCCGTGATTCCATCGCCCTCTCACGCAGTCGTGTATCGCCATGAAAGCACCCGATCACGACCTGGGCGACCTGTCGCCAAGCAGATAGTCAATCGATATCAGGCCAGGCCCCCAGGCTGCAATTCCCAGTGCCATCGCCAACCAGGTCAGATGGATGGGCCAGCCGTCCGGTACGGTCAGCTCGACGATGCACGTCATAAATATCAGGCCGGCTGCGGCGAACCGGGTTCCGAAGCCAAGCACGAGCAGCACCGGGAATGTCACCTCGCCGCAGCCCGACAGAAACGCAAAAACAGCTGGGGCGGGAAACGGATACGGACCGCCTGGGAGATGCAACTTGAACTCGTCCGTGAACAGGTCGATCGCCGTATCGTTCAGTTGAAGGAAGCCGTTCCATTTGAGAATACCCGATTTCCAGAACGGCACAGCCAGAGCAAGCCGCAGCACGAGTTGAACGAGCCAAGGTTGCGCGAGCTGCTGGATCAGCCGCCTCGCCGTGCCAATCGCGGATATGACTACGTCCGGAAGCGGCAGTTTTACGTTCTGTTGGTTCGACATCTCTATTAATCTCCATGTTGGACGGCGGTAAACACGCTGGCTGAGATCATCCCTGCCAGGTTGGCCTGGAGATCGAAGGACGGGGCTGCCTGAAACGTAGCCGTAACTGTGGCCACAACACGGGGCGGTCTGTTTGGCCAACTGCCGTTGTCATCGTTTGGAATTGCCCATGGCCGCCCCGTTCCTCATGTCGTTCGCCGAATCAGGACTTCAACGGGGTGAGCGAGCCGTGGCCGCCACCCGGCACTTCGATACTCGTGCAGGTGCCACCCTGAACGAACTTCCACGAGTTACCCTGGAAATCCATCGCGGAAGTGCCCTGACACGTGGTGCCGGGACCGGCGGCGCAGTCGTTTTGCCCCTTCAGGGCAACGCCGTAGCACTTCTCCTTGTGTGCGGCGACGGCGGCGCTGGCTTCGGCCTGCGTGAGCGGCGCTGCGTGGGCGACTGATGCAAGCAGGCTCGCGACAACGCCGGCGAGCAGGGTGGAACTGACCGTGATCTTTGTGGACATTGAATTTCTCCAGTGGTTGGGATAGAAGGTACCCGTGATGGATACGTGATCTAATTCGTGGGCTGTAGATGTCTGGTTACAGGGAAATCGCTTTTTTTTGCTTTCGACCTGTGGGGCGATGACATCTGCCGTTTGATTAGTTGAGGAAGGCATGGATGTGCAGCAGGCAACAGCCGTGTTAGCGGCGGTGCAAATTCGACACTAAACGCCAGTCATCCCGCCCCCGCGCCAGCCAGGCACAACTGGGTCGACGCGATGAGGCTGTTCCGGTCGTCAGGGACTAACCAGCTGCATGAGTGGCGCCTGTGTTCGGGACAGATCTTACGATCTGAGTTCGGCATTATTATTGTGTATTGCTAAGCGAACAGGGCGATTTTGCGCACTCGATTTCTCCTGCGGGCTGGCATCTGAGCGCCAAAGAGAAATTTTTCAGCGACCGTAACCTTCTGCGTGCCGGGGACGAACTATCAGCCGGATGTGGACGATATGGTCTCGGAGCGCCGGGCCGTTCATGGATATCTGGACTTTCTATCGCTATGTTACGAAAGACCCTTAAACGTGCCTGCGGTTTCGGCCTGGCGCTGCGCGTGCTGTGCATGCCCTGGTTGCTGTTGCTTGCCCGGATCTGGTTTGGGCAGGTCGTCTTCGTGCACCAGATCATGACGATGGCAGAAAGCCCTCATGGTGGTCTGCTATCCGGCGGCCTGCGCGTCCCATCCGGGCTCGATGCAGCGCTGCACAGTGTGGTGCCGTTGCTGCTTACCATGGGGCTGCTGACTCGTCCCGTTGCACTGGTGCTGCTCATCGAGACAATCGCAGACAGTCACGGTGCGCTGGCGGTGGGCGCACAGGGAGCCAAACTGGCGCTCCTTTCGTGGCTCATCGTAAGCGGGGCGGGGGCCATGTCGCTGGACAATCTTCTGGGGCGCGGTTTGTCATGGATCCCGTTTCGCCCAATCAGGCTCACGCGTGGGCTTTATGTCTGGCTCGAACGCTATCTGGGCCCGCTTCTTCAGTTTGTCATACGTGCTGGGCTTGCCGCTTCACTCGTTAACTTCGTATTATCAGCTGGTTCGTGGTTGCAGAAAGCGATGTTGGGCGCCGCGGCGACATCTCTTGTCCATCCAGCCTGGTGTGCGGCGGCGCTCGCGTTGGCACTGACGCTTGGCTGTGCGACGCGGTTTGCCGCGCTGTTCATCGCGGTGATGGTGCCAGTGGCTGGTATCGCCATGTCGACCGACGACCGGCTGGCAGTCCTGCTTCTGCTTTTTGTGCTTGTGGTCGCGGGCGGTGGCGTATTCTCCCTCGATTGGCTGCTTGACCGATGGACGGGGAGTGAGTCGCAGGAAGACGATTCCGCCCCGGAGGACCTGCCACATGTCGTTGTGGTCGGGGGCGGTTTTGGTGGCGTCGCGGCCGCGCAAGGGTTGCGCGATGCGCGCTGTCGCGTCACATTGATCGACCAGCGCAACCATCATCTATTTCAGCCGCTACTTTACCAGGTGGCTACGGCCGCGCTGTCGCCCGCCGAGATCGCCACGCCGATCCGCAGCCTGTTCCGGCGTCAGCGCAACGTTCAGGTCAGGCTAGGGCAGGTGACGGGGGTAGATGCGGCTGCGCGCGAGGTACAGGTCGGCGTGGTACGCGTGAAATTCGACTATCTGGTGCTGGCGACGGGCGCCCGCCACAGCTATTTTGGCAAGGACAGCTGGGCGCCTTTTGCACCAGGACTCAAGAGCATCGAAGATGCGACCGCCGTGCGCAGCCGCCTCTTGCGGGCGTTCGAGGAAGCCGAAAGCGCGGCGAGCGAGACCGAGCGTGCCGCTTGGCTGACTTTCGTGATCGTCGGCGGCGGTCCCACCGGCATCGAACTGGCTGGGGCCATTGCCGAACTGGCCCGGCACGGGATGGCCGAGGAATACCGCATGATCGATCCGGCCGTTGCTCGCGTGATCCTGTTGCAGTCGGGTCCGCGGATCCTGCCCACTTTCACCACTACGCTATCCAGCGCCGCAGAACGCGCACTGCAAGCACTCGGGGTCGAGGTTCGGGTCGACACCCGGGTGCTGGGAGTGGACAGCGAGGGTGTCGACATTGGCGGGCAGCGCATCGCCGCCCGTACCGTTCTATGGGCAGCGGGCGTTGCAGCATCGCCCGCTGCTCAATGGTTGAATCAGACCACTG
Organism: Paraburkholderia phenazinium; assembly: GCF_900100735.1. Lineage (GTDB taxonomy): Bacteria > Pseudomonadota > Gammaproteobacteria > Burkholderiales > Burkholderiaceae > Paraburkholderia > Paraburkholderia phenazinia. The sequence goes on from NZ_FNCJ01000002.1 coordinate 325,903, forward strand.
ATCCGTCGGGACGGCTTGCTGTCGCCGCTGATCTGTCCGTGCCGGCTCTGCAACGGATCTATGCGATCGGCGATACCGCATCCTGTCTGGGATGGCGCGGCGCAGTTGTTCCTGGTCTCGCGCCGGCGGCCAAACAGCAGGGCCGGTATGTGGCTGGTGTGATCGCGGCCAGTCTGACGGGGCGGCGCCCGCCGCCGCCGTTTCGCTACCGGCATTTTGGCAGTCTTGCCACGATCGGGCGTCAGGCGGCCGTTGCCGAGATCGGCAAGCTTCGCGTATGGGGGGAGCCCGCGTGGTGGTTTTGGGGCGCAATTCATATCGCCTTTCTGGTCGGCGGACGGAACCGGGCCATCGTCATTCTCGATTGGCTCTGGGCGTATCTCACCTACCGGCGCAGCACGCGGCTCATCACAGGCGATACGCGAGACGAGATGATGGATTGACAGGTCCAATCCGTTTGCCGAAATCGCTGAGCACCGGAAACGTCAGCTTGCTCTTCCCGGTCGCCACGATGCCGTGATCCGGCTTCTCCGGAGTGTGTGTGGCACCTGCGTGACGCGCGTGCTGGCAGGCGAGCGCGATCACCGGGACAGCTACCTGACCGACGATAAGAAGGCCGCCGGCGAGTACTTCCTGCCGTGCTGCTCGCGCTCACGCTCGCCCGTCCTCGTGCTCGATCTCTAGCCGTTTCCGCGCCAAGTCTCGCATGCTGAAATTTTGCTTGAAAAAATAGTTATACGATGTAACTATTATGGTATAAAACAATCAAACGGCACTCGACCGGAACCAAGGAGACAAGCTCAATGAATCTGCATGGCAAGACCCTGATCGTCACTGGCGTTGCGTCCGGCATCGGCGCGGAAACCGCCCGCCTCGCGCGGTTTCATGGCGCCCGCGTGATCGGCGTGGACCGTCAGCCAGTCAACATGACCCTCGATGCGTTCCACCAGGCGGACCTGGGCGACCCGGGCGAGATCGACGCGCTGGTCGAACGCCTGCCCGCTCGCATCGACGCATTGGCGAATATCGCCGGAGTGCCGGGCACCGCGCCGGTCGACGTCGTCGCGCGCGTGAACTATCTGGGGCTGCGCCATCTGTGCGAGGCGCTGCTGCCGCGTCTCGCGCCGGGCGGCAACGTGATCAACGTCGCGTCGATCCTCGGCGCCGAATGGCCGCAACGGCTGGCCCTGCATCGGGAGCTGGCCGGGACGGACGGCTTCGATGCCGGCTCGCGCTGGCTCGCCGCGCATCCCGTGCCCCAGGCCACCTGCTACCAGTATTTCAAGGAAGCGCTGATCGTGTGGAGCGCGCGCCGTTCGCAGGACTGGTTCGCGAAGCATTCGGTGCGCGTCAACAGCGTCTCGCCGGGACCCGTCTTTACGCCGATTCTGGGCGATTTCGTCACGATGCTCGGCCCCGAGCGCGTGGAGGCCGATGCCGCCAGAATGAAACGCCCCGCGTACGCTGACGAAGTCGCCGAAGCTATCGTGTTTCTGGCCTCCGACGCCGCGCGCTGGATCAACGGCGTCAATCTGCCCGTCGACGGCGGCCTGGCCGCCACGGCTATCTGAACAGAGCAGGTTCAACATCAACTGGAGACATTCGTCATGAGCAATCCGTCAGGCCTCTCGCTTGCCAACGCCGATACATGGCGCGGCGCGATCTTCAACGGCGACTGGGTCCGCGTGCCGGGCACGCTGGACGTCATCGAGCCGGCTTCCGGTCGGCCGCTGCATCAGGTCGGCAAGGCCACGCAGGAGGACGTCACGGCTGCGGTGCGCGCGGCGCGTGCGGCACAGTGCGCGTGGGCCGCCACGCCACCGCGCGAACGTGCTGCCGTGTTTCATCGCGCGGCAGCGCTGCTTCAGGAGCACGCTCAGGCTGCAGCAGCGCTGATTGCGCGTGAGACCGGCGCCATCCTCCCTAAGGGCGAGCATGAGGTGCGTGAAGCGATCGTGCTGCTGCAGCGTGCCGCGGCCATGCCGCTGGAAGCCACCGGCCGCGTGCTGCCGAGCGTCCCTGGCAGGCTCAGCATCGCGCGCCAGTTGCCGCTGGGCGTGATCGGCGTGATTTCGCCGTTCAACTTCCCACTGGTGCTGTCTCTGCGCTCGGTGGCGCCCGCGCTGGCTGTCGGCAACGCGGTGGTGATCAAGCCTGATCCGCGCACGCCGTATGCCGGCGGCTTCGTGATTGCCGAAGTGCTGGCGGCCGCAGGCCTGCCGAAGGGCCTGCTGCATGTGCTGCCCGGTGGCGCGGACGTCGGGCAGGCGCTGGTCGAGGCACCCGGCGTGCCGATGCTCGCGTTTACCGGTTCGACGGCCGCCGGCCGCAAAATCGGCGAACTGGCGGGCCGGCATCTGAAGAAGGTCTCGCTGGAACTGGGCGGCAAGAATTCTCTGATCGTCCTCGACGATGCCGACCTCGACCGCGCGGTCTCCGCGATCGCATTCGGCGCGTGGTTCCACCAGGGACAGATCTGCATGGCGACCGGCCGCGTGCTGGTGCAGCGCGGCATCGCTGCAGAACTCACGCGGCGTCTCGCCGACAAGGCGCGTCACCTGCCGGTGGGCGACCCAGCCGTCGCACAGGTGGCGCTCGGGCCCATCATCGACCAGCGGCAGTTGCAGAATGTGGTCGACATCGTCGGCGCATCGGTGGCGGCCGGCGCGGTAGTCGAGGCGGGTGCGACGCACGAGGGACTGTTCTACGCGCCCACGGTGCTGTCCAACGTAAAGCCGGGCATGCGCGCATTCGATGAGGAAATCTTCGGGCCCGTCGCCAGCGTGATTCCGTTCGATACCGACGATGAAGCCGTGGAGCTCGCCAACCACACCGAATACGGCCTGTCCGCCGGCGTGATCTCGGCATCCGTCGGACGCGCGATGGCACTGGGCGAGCGTCTGCACACGGGCCTTCTGCATATCAACGACCAGACCGTGGCCGACGAGGTGATCAACCCGTTTGGCGGCACGGGCGCCTCGGGCAACGGCACCAGCGTGGGCGGTCCCGCGGACTGGGAGCAGTACACCCACTGGCAGTGGGTCACGGTGAAGGACGCCGTGCCGCAGTATCCATTCTAGGCAGCAGCGGGGCGTCTGTAGGGTATTGCAGTCCGGCGCCCCGATCTATCATTTCTCTTCGAACAAGGTGTCGGCAATGAGCAGTCAGGCAGAAGAACAGACCGTCGTTTTCAGCATCGAGAACGGCATCGCGTGGGTAAAATTCAATCGTCCGGAAAAGCGCAACGCGATGAGCCCGGCGCTGAACCGTCGCATGATGGAAGTGCTCGACGAGCTGGAATTCCATCCAGACGCGGGTGTGCTGGTGCTCACTGGAGAAGGGCCCGCGTGGACGGCCGGCATGGATCTTCAGGAATACTTCCGTGATACGGAGGCCGATGGTCTCGCAGGCACGCGCAAGGCGCAGCGTGAGAGCTACGGCTGGTGGCGGCGTTTGCGCTGGTACCAGAAGCCCACCATCGCGATGATCAACGGCTGGTGTTTCGGCGGCGGCTATGGCCCGCTGTTCGCCTGTGATCTCGCGTTCTGCGCCGAGGACGCGCACTTCGGCCTGTCGGAGATCAACTGGGGCATCTTGCCGGGCGGTGGTGCGTCGAAGGTCGCTGCGGAACTGCTGTCGTTTCGTCGCGCGATGTATCACGCGATGCTCGGCGAGCGTATCGATGGTCGCAAGGCCGAGGAGTGGGGGCTCGTCAACGAGGCCGTGCCTGCCGCGCAATTGCGTGCGCGCGTCGTCGAGGTGGCGCAGGCGCTGCTGAAAAAGAATCCGGTTGCGCTGAAGGCTACCAAGGACGCGGTCCGCCGGGTGCGCGAGATGACCTACGACAACGCGGAAGACTTTCTCGTGCGTGCCCAGGAAGCGGCCAACAGCTACGACGACGACGGCCGCAAGGAAGGTCTGCGACAATTCCTCGACGACAAGACCTATAAGCCCGGTCTTGGCACGTACGATCTGACACGCCAGCGTACCTGAGCCCGGGAGCCCGCCGACATGAACCCGAGTCAATCCGACGTGCGCTCCGCAGTGAGCGCGCAGGCTGTGGGACGTCTGCTGCGGCCCGAGTCGATCGCCATCGTCGGTGCTTCGCCGACGCCCGGCGCGCTCGGCGCTTCGGTGCTGGCCAATCTCGAGCGCAACGACTACCGGGGCCGCATCTACCTCGTCAATCCGAAGCGCGACGAAATCGACGGCCGGCCGTGCGTGAATTCGATTGACCAGTTGCCCGATGGCATTGATGTCGCCGTGCTGGCAATTCCGCAACCCGCAGTGCTCGATGCCGTGCGCGCGCTTGCGGCACGCAAGGTCGGGGCGGTCGTGATCTTTTCGGCGGGTTTCGCCGAAGCAGGGCAGCAAGGCATCGCGCAGCAGCGCGAGATTGCGCGCATCGCTGCGCAAGCGGGCATGCTCGTCGAAGGGCCCAACTGCCTTGGCTGCATCAACTATCTCGATCGCGTGCCGCTGACGTTCATCGAAACGACAGTGAGCGACGCGCAGGCGCAGCGCAACCGCGAGCATCCGGCGATTGGTATTCTGTCGCAGAGCGGCGCGATGATGGCAGTGCTCAACACGACGCTGGCAAGCCGCAATTTGCCGCTGTCGTACGCAGTGTCGACGGGAAACGAGGCGGCTAGCCACCTGGAAGATTATCTGGCATTCCTGCTCGATGATCCCGGCACGCGCGTCATCGCGCTGATCGCCGAGCAGTTCCGTCAACCGGGCCGGCTGCTCGCAGCGGCGCGTCGGGCACGCGAGGCGGGCAAGCTGCTGGTGTTACTGCATCCGGGCAGGAGCGCCGCCGCGCGCGAATCGGCGGCCACGCACACCGGCGCCATGGCCGGCGACCATGCGTTGATGCGCACGAAGGTCGAACGCGCGGGCATCGTGCTCGCCCACACGCTGGAAGAACTCGGCGACATCGCGGAGATCGGGCTGCGCTGCGCGCAGCTGCCCGCGCGCGGCACCGCGATCGTTGGCGAGTCTGGGGCATTCAAGGCGCTGTGTCTGGATCTCTGCGAGGAGCTCGATCTCGAGCTGCCCGCGCTTCACGATGACAATGCACCCGCGCTTCGCTCCGTGATGCCGGCGTTCGTGGCGGTGGCCAATCCGCTCGACCTGACCGCGCAGGGGCTGGTCGATCCTGAGCTTTACTACCGTACGCTGTCTGCGCTATTCGACGACGACCGCTTCTCGGCGATCGTGATCGGTCTCATCCAGACCGACCCGGTGACGTGCGCTATCAAGATGCCGCCGGTGTTGCGCGCGGTGCGCGAACTGCGGCCGCAGAAACTGGTGATCTGTGCCGGCCTGGACGAAGGCGCGCTCGTGCCGGCCGACTACATCGCGCAGATGCGCGAGGTGGGCATTCCGTACTTCCCGAGCACGGAGCGCGCGCTGCGCGCGGTCGCCCGTCTGTCGGAACTCGGAACCCGCGACTTCGCGCAGGCCGTCTTCGAGCCCATCACGCCCGGCATGGCGCTGCCCAACGGCGTCGTGCCTGAATACCGGGCCAAGCAACTGCTTGCGCCGCTAGGTGTGCCGTTCGCACGCGGCGAGCTTGCCACCGATCTCGACACCGCGCTGACGATCGCGCGGCGGCTCGGCTACCCGGTCGCGCTCAAGGTGCAGGCGGCCGCGTTGAGCCACAAGAGCGACGTAGGCGGCGTGATCCTCGGCACGAGCGGGGACGATGCGCTCAGACTGGCGTGGGCGCAGCTTCACGACAACGTGCGGCAACGCGCTCCCGGAGTCGCGCTCGATGGCGTGTTGATCGAACGGATGGGGGAGCGTGGGCTGGAGATGATCGTCGGGGCGCGCCACGATCCGCAGTGGGGGCCGGTGATTCTGATCGGTTTCGGTGGCGTCGCTGCCGAGGTGACGCGCGACATTCGCCTGTTGCCGCACGATCTGACCAGAGAGGCGGTGGTGCGCGAGATCGGCAAGCTGAAGAGTGCGCCGCTGCTGCATGGTTATCGCGGTGCGCCCGCGCTGGATGTCGAAGCGCTCGCGGAGGTGGTCGTGCATCTGGGGGCCCTGCTGCAAACGACAGCGGATATTCGCGAGATCGACCTGAATCCGGTGGTCGTCTATCCGCGTGGGCAGGGCGTGCTGGCGCTCGATGCGTTGATGCTGGTTGCAGCAGACCCGATCGCTACCTGAACGCGACGTGCCGGCGGGGAACGCGGTGTCGTTCCCCGCCGGCACGCGCTAGTCCTGGAAAATTTTCGACAGCAGCAGTCTCAACTGATCCCGCTCATCGCTCGACAGCCGGTGCACGGCCGCTTCGTCGGCCTTGCGCGCGGCCTTCACTGCCTGAGTGTGGAGCTTCGTGCCTTGCGGCGTGAGCGAGACGAGCTGGATGCGTTTGTCGCCGGTGCTGCGTTGACGCGCCAGCAGCCCGGCAGATTCGAGGCGGTCGAGCAACGTGGCGAGGTTGGGCGGCGCGATGGCAAGCGCCTCGGCAAGAGACTTCTGATTGATGCCCGGATTGCGCCGCAGGGTGGAGAGCACCGCGAAATCGGCCTGACGCACCTCGAGCTTTTCCATCTGCATGTCGAAGTGCGCCTGGATCACCAGATATGCGCGCCGCACGTTGTAACCGAGAAGATCCAGCAGTTCCGACTGGTCGACCTGACCGACGAGATCGTCGTTGATGTTATCGGCGGTGGGTTTGGTCGACATAGGCGTGGAACATGGGTGTGGACATGGCAAAACGGGCTCGATGGATCATAGCATGCGACTACCTCGAATTCAGCGTTTTCCCCTAACCCGGGATTCTTGCGTTTTTTGATAAACAACTTATCATCTATAACAAATATAAAACATAAACAAATTCCGAGAACCTGGACAGGAGACACCCTCATGCATTCTGCTTCACCTGAACATGTGAAAACGGGTCAGAAACATGATTCGGTATACGAAATAAAGACACTCGTTTTGCTCGGCCTCGGTTTCGGCCTGGTCGGACTGGACCGCTGGATCGTCGCGCCGCTGTTTCCGCACATGATGCGCGATCTCAATCTGAACTTCCAGCAACTGGGTAGCCTCATTGGGATTCTGAGTGTCGCGTGGGGCGTCTGGGCGATCGCGATGGGGCCCGTGTCCGATCGCATCGGTCGCAAGCGCATTCTGGTCGCGACGATGGTCGCGTTTTCATTGCTCTCGAGCCTGTCGGGTCTTGCAAGCGGCTTCGCTAGCCTGATGCTGATCCGCGCAGTGATGGGCATTGCGGAAGGGGCGTTCACGCCGGCCAGTGTCGCGGCTACCGGCGAGGCGTCGCTGCCGTCGCGGCGCGGCTTCAATCTGGGACTGCAGCTCAGCATGTTCTCGCTGCTGGGTCTTGGCTTCGCGCCGATCCTCGCGACGCAACTGCTGCGGGTTGTGCCGTCCTGGCACTGGGTATTCACGATTTCCGCGGTGCCGGGATTGATTGTCGCGATTCTCATCGCGCGCACGTTGAAGGACCAGCCGCGCAACGAACTGATGCCTGCGCAGCTCAGTTCGGACCGACCCCGCTGGACCACGCTGTTCAAACGTCGCAATGTCTGGCTGGCCACACTCGCGATCCTGTGCGCGATGGCGGGCATCTTCGTGGTCAGCGCGATGGTGCCGACCTATCTCGTCGAAGTGCTGCATCTCGACACGCAGAAGATGGGCTTCGTCGTGTCGGCGATCGGCTTCGGTGGCTTCGTGGGCTCGTTTGGCGTGGCGGGGGTGTCGGATTTCATCGGTCGGCGCAACGCGGCAATCATCGCGTTCGTGTGCGCGGCGGTGCTGCTATATCTGTTCGCACAGACCGGCGCCAATCCGCAAACGCTCTTCATCCTGCTGTTCGGCGTCTCGGTGTTCGCGCTTGGCCTGCTTGGTCTCCTGAGTGGCCCGATCGCGACAGAAGCGGCGCCAATAGGACTCGTCGCTTCATCGGTGGGCTTCGTGTCGGGTGCGGGTGAAATCTTCGGCGGTGGACTCGCACCGGCGATCGCCGGATTCATCGCACAGCATTTCGGCCTGTCGTCCACGCTGACCTTCGCGCTCGGCGGCCTTGTCGTGGGCGCCGTGGTGTCGCTGTTCCTCGTCGAAACGGCGCCACGCAGACGCAACGACGTGGCTCCGGGCGCCGCGCTCGGCGTGTCGAAGGACATCGCCTGACGCGCCACCGCGTATCCCTCGCTATCCAAACATTCACACAATGCGCGGCGATCTCGTCGCGAATCATAACAATTCGATTCAGGAGACAGTCAATGAAAGCCAGAGCCCTTTGCGCGGCGGCCACGCTACTGTTCGCGTGCCATGCGTACGCGCAAAGCAACGTTACGCTGAGCGGTTTGCTCGATGCCGGCGTGTCCTATGTCAGCAACGAAGGTGGCGGCCATGTGCTGAAGTTCGATGACGGCGTTGCCGTGCCGAACCTGCTGAAGTTCACCGGCAAGGAAGATCTGGGCGGCGGCACGCATGCCATCTTCGTGCTGACAAACCAGTTCGAGATGGGCACGGGCTCGTTCATGCCGGGCGGCAGCCTGTTCAGCCGCGAGGCATTTGTCGGTCTCGACGACGAGCGCTACGGCCGGCTCACCTTCGGCAACCAGTACGACTTCATGACCGATTCGCTGTTCTTCGGGCTGGACGACGCGGCGATCTATACGCAGGGCATCTATGACTTTCGTAACGGGCCGTTCGCGAAGCTCGCGTTGCCGGACAATCCCACCGGCGCATTCGACTGGGATCGCATGGCAGGCGTCGGCGTTAACAACTCGGTGAAGTATCAGAGCATAAGCTATGGCGGTTTCTCCGCAGGTGCGATGTATAGCTTCGGCGGCGTCGCAGGTTCGTTCGGTTCGAACAGCGGCGTGAGCGCGGGGATCAACTACACGCACGATGCATTCGGCGCGAACGCCGCTTATACGCAGGTGAAGACGGCGGTCTCGGGTGCGCAGGACAGCGTGCGCAACTGGGGTGTCGGCGCGCACTACCGAATCGGCTCCGTCACTGCCACCGCGCTCTATACGGCAGTGCGTAACGAGCTGAACGGCGGCCAGGTCTGGCAGGCCGAACTGGGCGGCGTGTGGCAGATCGCGCCGGAGTGGTCGCTGAGCGGCGCGTATATGTACATGAAGGGCAACGAGGTGGTCGACGACAACCACGCGCACCAGCTCACCGCGATGGTGAACTACCAGCTGTCGAAGCGCACCGGCGTCTACGTGGCGGCCCTTTATCAGCGCACGAACCAGGGTGCGGCGGCGCAGATCAACGACGTGATGGTGGCATCGAGCAGCGCGTCGCAGTTCATCGGCCGCATTGGCGTCCAGACGCGTTTCTGAGGGCTGGCAATTCCATCGGTTCACCTCACCGCATGGCGCAACAGCACAGAAGTTAGCTCTGTGGAGAGCCGGTGCAGTCGGGCCGCTCTGTGAAGCAGGAACCCGCCGAAGTGACTCAGGCCACCGTGACCTGGCACCGCAGGAATCCCCGTCTCCTTTAGGGCGGGGAGGATGTCAATAGCCCACGCGTGCGGGGGCGAGTGTCGAGCGAACCTTGGCCGGCCGGTCGCGCAGCAGCACGGGCATCAAACGCCGGTTGGCTGTCTGCGCCGCCCACTCGCAATACGCGGGGCTGCCAAGCACCCAACCCTCGAGCGTCGACTGCATAAGACTATTGACGTCGCGTTCGTCAAGAAGCTGTGCGCCCAGATCGCGGTAAGCCTGGTAGCGCTCGACCGGCGTATCGCCGAGCGCACGGTAGAGTGGATGGTCCTTGATAAAGCTATCGGCACGCAGCCCGATGTGGTGCGTGTAGCTCGACCACTGGTAGCTTCCCGGGTCGGCTACAAGGCGGTTGCGCACCGGCGCATGATCGATGACCTGGCTCGCGAGCAGGAAATACCGGTCGGGCTCGATCACTGTTGCCCGGTACTCGCCACGCCACATCGTACCGCGGCGTCCATGGCGGCGGTTGAAGGTATCGACGTAACGCCGACCGATCCCTTGCATCGCCATGGCCACGCTCGACTCGTACGAGGGCGTGACGAGGAACTGTATCGTGTCGGGCATCAGTACCCACGCGTGAACTGCCAGATCGGCGACGCGCGCCGCGTCTGCCAGGCAGGCGAGGAAGTACCGGTAGTCTCCTTCGTCCAGGAATGCGGGCCCCGTGAGCCCCTGCAAGATAACGTGCTGCGGTTGTTCTGGGACGTAGTGCCGTGCAAGCCGTGTCATGCTGAATTAACCGGAAATTCGCTGAGAAATCGATCCGACAGAGATCGGACGTGTGACGCTGCGTCACGTGGGTATAGGACTAAAGTCTATCGGTCATAGGCTTGCGTCTGCATCGCGAATAGGCCTTTTTTATGGCCTCTTTTCGCTGATTTGCCGATCGCAGCCGGCATCTTTTTTATGCCGCCGCTGAATAGCGGCGCCGCGCTATATACCTTCAACTCCAGACACTCTACCCGCGCGCCATCCGGCACCAATACATCGGCTAGGCGGTGCAGCGGCCGAAGCGCCGCTGGTCCCCATTTGCATCCAGCCTGAACCGGTTCAAGCCCCGCGTAATGTTGTGGAGAATTTCATCAATAGGTATCCGAACGATAGCGATAGCCTCAAATCCGAGACTGGGCAATCCGCAGACAAATCACCGGGACCCGGAACCAGTCACAAGAACAGCACAAAAAGACACTCAAACTGTATACGTGGCTTTGGCCTCTTGCAGATAATCGGCAAGCCGTTTCGCAGGGCGGGCGATGAGCGATTCGAGGTGGTCCGTGACGATGGAAAGATTGCCAGCCCGAACCTCCGCCTCAATTGACACCAATGCAGAAATGAATACGTCAGGAACACCCGCCGCGTTCAGCCCCGTGGCGAGCTGCTCGTCAGTCACATGGACGACGGCAAGAGGCTTGCCTGTAGCCCGGCGAGCGAGGTCGGCGATTTCTTCGTTGGATAGCGCCTCAGAGCCTGTCAGGGTGTAGGTCCGGCTATCGGAGCTTGACGTAGCGAGCGCTGCGGCAATCGCTTCAGCGATGTCCTCCCGTCCGGCGTACGACGTTCTCCCATCTTCAGCCGCCGAATGCCATTGCCCGCTCTTCAGCGCATTGGGGAGCGACCTGAGCAGATTCTCGTGATACCAGCCGTTTCGGAAAATCACGTGCGGCAGACCGGTGGCCTTGATGGTCCGCTCGGTTTCCAGGTGGTCCGCTGCGAAGGTCAGAAACGAACTGTCCGGATTGGGCATCGATGTATAGGCGAGACGCTTGACACCTGCCGCGACGGCTGACGAGACCGCATTGCGATGCTGCTTCAATCGCGTGTTTGCCCCATCCAGTGCATCTGTTGAGATGATCAGGGCTGTACCGACCCCTTTGAAAGCTGCGGCCAGACCCTCCGGGTCTTCGAAGTCCGCCTTGCGAACCTCAATGCCTGCTGCCGCGAGGCCGGCAAGCTTTTCGGGGCTGCGCGTGCCGGCGATGATGCGGTTGTGCGTCACGCCACGCGCAAGCAGATGCTTGATAACAAGCTGGCTGAGTTGACCGGATGCGCCGGTGACGAAAATGGTGTCGCTCATGGACTAGCCTCACTCTGAGTGTTACTCTCAATTTGAGAGCGACTCGATAATCAGGCGTCTGCGCTCTTACGTAAAGAAGGCAGTTTTTCAGGAGATAGTTACCAAATGGGAACCACCAAGGTGTCGGCTAGCGCTCTCAAGACGAGGCTGGACGAGGCCCGGAGCAAATTCGGTCCTTTGACGAATTGCCCGGTGCGCGACGTCGTCGATGTCATCAGCGGGCGGTGGAGTTCGTTGCTGATGTTGGCGCTGGCCGAGCACCCCTATCGATTCGGTGAACTTCGCCGCCTGGTGCCGGACATTTCGCAGCGGATGCTCACGCAGACACTTCATGAGCTACAACGCGACGGCTATGTGAATCGCGAGGTCTTCCCGACGAAGCCACCGGGTGTCGAATACAGCCTGACCGAACTCGGCCGTTCGATGTTCGAGGCGTTGAACGTCTTGATTCAGTGGGCCGACGAGAATCATGCTGCGGTCACAGCGGCCCGCCTGCACTTTGACAGCGTGAAGGAATCTGCGTAAGAGAGTTCGCACGCCATCCTCGCTACCCGATCGTCTCCGGGCGCGTGACCATGAGCGCACCGTATGCCGCGTTTCTGCCAAAGAATGTGCTCAGCGAATCGAATGCTTCCCGCTCGGGACCTGCCAATCCAGCAGTCCTGTCATCAGCAGACTTTTTTCAATCCCGCTAAAGTACGGGTCATCTCGTTGTCGGGTTGCTGGTCCGGTCGACAGCTAAAGCGCTTGTTCCAGTGGACACAGGGGAATGCACTTGAAGAGTCATTCACGTACCTTGGGGTTTGCTTACGAAAATGCAACATGCTCCCGATCGCGGCGAGCGGTGAAGAGCGGGCTGGTGTTCGTGCTCGCCACGTCTCTCGCGGCCTGCATGGTAGGCCCGGACTATCGCAAGCCTGAGATCCAGGTGCCAGAGGGTTTCAGGGAAGGCGTCGACTGGCAGCGCGCCGAGGCGAATCCGCAGGCCGCGATCTCGAGCACCTGGTGGCGCATGTATGGCGACGAGAAGCTCAATGATCTCGTCACGCAGGCGTTGAAGGCCAACCAGTCGATCGCGGCGGCCGAAGCCGCCTACCGCGTTGCGCTTGCGACCGTCGAATCCAACCAGGCGGGCCTGTTTCCGGTCGTCACGGCGGGCCTCGCCGGTGCGCGCTCCGGCGGCAACGTCCAGGGGCTCTCGGCGAGCACCGGCTCATCTGCCTTGGCGGGCAACGCTGTGGCGGCTACCGGGACGGTCAGTTGGGAACTGGACCTGTGGGGACAAATACGGCGTGAGATCGAGGAAGCGAAAGCGAACGCCCAGGCGTCCGATGCGCAGCTTGCCGGTGAGCGCATTTCGATCGCGGCCAGTGTCGCGACCGACTACTTCCAGCTACGCCAGGCCGATTACGACATTCGCGCGCTGAAGGAACAGCAGGACATCTATAGCCGCATTCTCGTGATGACGCAGACCGGGCTCAAGGAAGGCGCAGCATCGGGCGACGACGTGCTCAACGCACAGGAGAATCTCGAGACGGTAATCGCCGACCTGCAGACGACCGAGACGACCCGCGAGCAGGATGAACACGCGATTGCCGTTCTGACCGGCACGCCGCCCGAATCATTCAGCATCGCGCCCGATCCCGACTATCGCTTCCTTCAACCTGACGTGCCACCCGCGCTGCCTTCCCAACTGCTCGAGCGTCGCTACGACGTGGTGAGCGCGGAGCGCACGGCGGCAGCGGCCAATGCAAGCATTGGTGTCGCCGAGGCCGCGTACTTTCCGACGCTTACGCTCTCGGCCGAGGGCGGTTTTGCCCACAACACGTTCGCGCACCTGTTCACGGTGCCGAGCCGCTTCTGGACGCTCGGCCCCGATCTTGCCGGCACCCTTTTCGACGGCGGCGAACGCACGGCCGCGGTACACAAGGCGCGCGCGACCTACGACGAAGACGTCGCGAACTACCGCAATACCGTGCTGACGGCGTTCCAGAGCGTGGAGGACAGTCTCTCGTCGATGAATCACCTGCGGGCCCAGGAAGCCGCGTTCGCGAAGGTGCTCGACAGCAGCAGCCGGCTGTTTGCGAGCCAACGGGCGCAGTTCGATGCCGGCGCAAGCAGTCAGCAGAACGTGCTGACGCAGCGGCTGACGCTGGTCCAGGCGCAGCAGAGCTTGCACGACACGCAAGCGCTGCTCGCCGAGAGCAACGTCTTACTCGTCAAAAACCTTGGCGGCGGCTGGCAGCGTGATGACGCCAAGGTCGCTTCGGTGCCGGCCGCCGCTTCTTCACCCGCTTCGGCAACTGCAGTACGACCCGCATCGGCGCAGTCTGCCGACTGACTGACACGCTGTTCCATAAGTTCGGGCATGCCGCGCAGCCTGCGTGTGCCGGCCTCAAGCAAGAACGGAGTTCTCATGAAGTCACGTCCTCAGCGCGCGTCGCTGTCGTATCTGTGTCTGATCGTACTCGCCGCCTGCTCGAAACATGCGCCGCTGCCTCCACCGCCGCAGGTTGCCGTGGTGAAGGCGCAATCGCAGACGGTGCCGCTCGAGCGTCAGTTCGTCGGCCGGCTTTCGCCTTACTACAGCGCAAATGTAACGGCGCGTGTGTCTGGCGTGCTTCTGCGGCGCACCTACACGGAAGGCACCCAGGTTCGCGCGGGGCAAGTGCTGTTCGAAATCGATCCGGTCTTTTACCGTGCGCAGCTCGATAGCGACCTCGCGGTGCTGGCCGAGGATCAGGCCACCTATGTCAATGATCACGTCACCGCTTTGCGCAACCGCAAGCTGCTGCCGGTCGGTTCGGTCTCGCAGCAGACGGTCGACAATTCCGATGCCGCTGAGCGCAGCGCGGCGGCCAAGGTGAAGGCCGACCAGGCGGTCGTCGAGAGCGCACGGGTCTCGCTCAACTACACGCGCGTGACGGCGCCGATCGGCGGTATAGCCGGACAGCAACAGGTGACTGCTGGCGCGGTGGTCGGCACCAGTACGTCTGACACGGGCGGCAGCGGCACGCTGCTGACAACTGTCCAGCAGATCGATCCGATGTACGTGAACTTCACGATCAGTTCGGCCGATCTGGCGACGCTGCAACAGGCCCAGAGCAGCGGCTCGGTCGATCTGCAGAAGCAGAACCAGACCACCGTGCAGATCGGACTGCCCAATCGTACGCCGTACGGCACGACGGGCACGCTTGATTTCTCCGACGTGACGGTGAATGCGGCGACCGGCTCGATCAATATGCGTGCGCTCGTCGCGAACCCGCAGCGGCGTCTGTTGCCGGGCATGTTTGTGACGTTGACCGTCAATTTTGGCCAGCAGAACAATGTGTTCCTGATTCCACAGCAGGGCGTGCAGCGCGACACGGTCGGCGCATACGTGCTGGTGGTCGGCGCGGACGGCAAGGTGGGGCGCAAGGACGTCGAGGCGGCCAATAGCCTCGGCAACAACTGGGTCGTCACGCACGGGCTGGCAGATGGTGACCAGATCATCGTGACAGGGGTACAGATGGCGCGCGAGGGGACGCCGGTGAAGACCGTCGCGTGGCAACCGCCTGCGGCAGCGTCGGGGGCGGCTGCGGCTGCGGCTGCTTCCGCGGTGCCGACCGCGTCAGCTCCAGCGGCGACGCCGGGTTCCGGGGCTGCGCCGGCTTCTGCAGCGTCATCGGCTTCGGCCGGCGTGGCGCAGTAGGAGAGCGCTCATGCCGAGTTTCTTCATTAACCGCCCCGTCTTCGCCTGGGTCATTGCGATCCTGATCTCGCTGTTCGGCATTATCTCCGTGCACAGCATGGGGATCGATTCGTACCCGGACATCGCCCCGCCCGAAGTGACCGTTACTGCGCAGTATCCGGGCGCGAGCGCCCAGACGATGGAATCGACGGTGACTCAGGTGATCGAGCAGCAGCTCACCGGCATCGACAATCTGCTGTATTTCAGTTCGAACTCGAGCTCGAATGGCCAGACACAGATCGTCCTGACGTTCGCGACCGGCACCAACCCCGACATTGCCCAGGTGCAAGTGCAGAACAAGGTCACGCTCGCCGAGCCACTGCTGCCTTCGCAGGTCACTCAACAAGGGGTGGTGGTGGCGAAGGCGAGCCCGGACATCCTGTTGTTCGTCGCGCTGCAGTCAGACAATCCCGCCATCGATGCCGGGCGTCTGTCCGACATTCTTGCCTCGCAGATCCAGCCTAACATCGGCCGTGTGAACGGGGTCGGCAATACCACGCTGCTCGGCTCGGAGTACGCGGTGCGCATCTGGCTCGACCCCGACAAGCTGCAGAGCTACGGGCTGTCGACAACCCAGGTGCTCAATGCCGTGAGCTCGCAGAATGCGCAGTTCGCCGCCGGCTCGCTGGGCGCGGATCCGGCCGTGAAAGGGCAGGTGTTTACGGCGAACGTGACGGGCGACAGCCTGTTTTCGTCGCTCAAGCAGTTCCAGGACATCATTATCGTGGCGAACAGCAACGGCACGACGGTCAAGCTCTCCGACGTGGCGCGTATTTCGTTCGGCTCGCAGACGTATGGCTTCGCGCCGGTCTATAACGGCAAAGCCGCTGGGGGCATGGCGGTTTTCCTGCTGCCGGGTGCGAATGCGCTCGCGGTCGAGAAGGCGGTGAAAGCCGAGATGGCGACGCTGGCGCGCGATTTGCCGGAAGGCGTCACGTGGAGCGTGCCATACGACACCACACCGTTTATCACCGCGTCGATCGTCGACGTGATCCGCACGCTCATCGAGGCGATCGTGCTGGTGTTTTTCGTCATGCTGATCTTCCTGCAGAATCTGCGGGCTACGATCATCCCGACCCTCGTGATTCCAGTGGCGCTGCTCGGGACCTTTATCGGCCTGTCGGCGCTGCACTACACGCTCAACCAGTTGACGCTGTTCGGCATGGTGCTGGCGATCGGCATTGTGGTTGACGACGCGATCGTCGTGATCGAGAACGTCGAACGCATCATGAGCGAGGAGCATCTGGAGCCACGCGCGGCGACACGCAAGGCAATGGGGCAGATCACCGGCGCCATCGTTGCGATCACGGTGGTGCTCTCCGCCGTGTTTATCCCGTCCGCGCTGCAGCCGGGCGCGACCGGCATCATCTACGCCCAGTTCGCGCTGACGATCGCGGTGTCGATGGGATTCTCCGCGTTCCTCGCGCTGTCGTTCACGCCCTCGCTGTGCGCGGCGATTCTGAGGCCCGAGCACGAGGACAAGAAGAGCGCGATCTACCGCTGGTTCAACCGCACGTTCGACTGGACGTCGAAAAAGTATCTCGGCCATGCCGGCCGTGCTGTGCACCATGCGCCACGCTGGATGGTGGTGTTTGTGCTCGTCGTCGTGCTAACCGGCTTTCTGTATACGAAACTGCCGACCAGCTTCGTGCCCGACGAGGACCAGGGCTTCGTGCTCGCACTCATCAATCTGCCGCCCGGCTCGACCCTGCAGCGTACCGATCACGTGATGGCCGAGGTGCGCGACAAGCTCGCGAACAGTCCGATCGGCAAGGAGATCGTAGGTATTTTCCAACCAGAAGGCTTCAGCTTTGTCGGTACGAGCGAAAACGTCGGCATGTCGTTCATCAAGCTGGCAGACTGGGACAAGCGCCATGACACTGCGATGACGCTGATTCCGCGGATCAACCAGATTCTTCATAGCATTCCCGATGCGCAGATCTTCGCGGTGAATCTGCCGACCATCCGCGGCCTCAGCCAGTTCGGCGGCATCGATATGTATCTGCAGGCGCGTGCCGGCCAGTCGCGCGCGGAACTGGCCCAGGCCACGGGCACGTTGCTTGGGAACGCATCGAAGAGCCCGGTGCTATTCGGGATCCGCCCGAACTCGCTGCCGAGCGCGCCGCAACTGGACGTTGCAGTGGACCGGACCCAGGCCGAAGCGATGGGCCTGTCGCTGACCGATGTCTACGACACGCTCGAGATGGAGCTCGCGCCGTTCTACGTCAACCAGTTCACTTACGGCGGGCGCGTGAAGCGTGTCTATATCCAGGCGGACGCACCGTACCGGATGGGGCTCGACGCGCTCCAGCACCTGTATACGCCGAGCCTGTTCACAACCGGCAGCAGCACGAGCACGACCGCGAGCCAGTTGTCGGCGAATAGCGCGACCGCATCGAACGGCTTCGCGACGCCTGTCGACCCGTCGCCCGCGAATACATCGATCAGCCCTTACAACATGGTGCCGCTCTCTAGCGTGGTGAATACCAGATGGACCTTCGGGCCGACGGTGCTGCCGCGCTACAACGGCTACTCGGCAATCGAGATCGTCGGTAACTCGGCTGCGGGCTATTCGACCGGTCAGGCGATCGATGTGTTGCAGAACATCGTGGACCACCAGTTGCCGTTAGGTTTCGCGGCGGACTGGACCGGGCAGTCGTTCCAGGAACTGCTGTCAGGCTCGTCGGCGGTGACGCTGCTGATGCTGTCGATCCTGGTGGTGTTCCTGTGTCTCGCCGCACTGTATGAAAGCTGGTCGATTCCGGCTGCAGTGCTGCTGGTCGTGCCGCTCGGCATGCTTGGCATGCTGGTGTTCTGTCTCTCGTTCGGCGTGCCGAACGACATATACTTCAAGATCGGCCTCGTGACCGTGATCGGTCTCGCGGCGAAAAACGCGATCCTGATCGTCGAGTTCGCGGTGGAGGGTCAGCAACGTGGCATGACGCTGCGCGATGCCGTCCTGACAGCGGCCCGGCTGAGATTGCGGCCGATCCTGATGACCTCGATGGCCTTTATTCTGGGTGTGTTCCCGCTCGTTGTCTCATCGGGGGCAGGCGCCGCTTCGCGCCACGAAATCGGCACCGGCGTGATCGGCGGCATGCTGTTCGCCACGTTCCTCGGTCTGCTGCTGATTCCGGTGTTCTATGTGGTCGTACGGCGACTGCTCGGCGACAAGCTCGACGAGGTCTCGCACAAAATTCACCATCGCGACGGTGAAGACG
Organism: Paraburkholderia phenazinium; assembly: GCF_900100735.1. GTDB lineage: Bacteria > Pseudomonadota > Gammaproteobacteria > Burkholderiales > Burkholderiaceae > Paraburkholderia > Paraburkholderia phenazinia. The sequence goes on from NZ_FNCJ01000002.1 coordinate 344,428, forward strand.
GCGAGCATGGCGGCGGCACACCAGATGATGGGGGTGGTCATGACGGCGGTGGCACGGGTGGCGGCGCTGGGGCGGGTGGCCCAAGCCCGGCGGGTGAGGGCGCGCCAGTCTAGCGAAGCGGCGTGCGCCTGTTCTGAGGCTGGATAGCCACTCGCCGGCTTCCGACAGGGTGCGAGCGTTCCAGCGCGCCGCAACCTTCGCCCAGCGTTGCGCCCGCTACTTGCCGCTGGTGTCTGTTATCGGCGAACTATCGCCGCCCGCCTGTCTGGCCACACACAACATCCCACTCAACGCCGGCCACCCATCCCGGGGCCGCCGCAACACGCTCTTTCCCTTCTGCAGCAAGGCTCCAAGGCCCCTTTGCGCACTTCATCCTCTCGCCTGGCACACCCTATGCGTTAGCTGGTGTGAGCGCGACACCCGATGCTCACCTCACGTAACCCGCATAACACTTTAGGAGTATTAACCATGAAATCGACTCTGATGATCAAGGATCTGCCGATCGCCGAAGAACTCGACAGCAAGGCGATGTCAGCCGTGCGTGGCGGCAGCGCTATCTCCGTCGTTGGCGGCAACGCCCAGAACGTTGTCGGCGGCGGTGGCTTTGCCAGCCCGACGACGGGTCTGCAGGTCGGGCCGACCGTCAACACGGTCGATGCCAGCTCGCATCTCAACCTGAGCATCCCCACGATCCAGAACTTCGGCGGCAACCAGCTCGTCGTCTAAACAATGTGCGTGCCGCCCCACGATGGGGTGGCCACATCAATCTTCTCTTCCAGGAGTTAATCATGCACTCGACCCTCATGATCAAGGATCTGTCCATCACCGAAGAACTCGACAGCAAGGCGATGTCCGCTGTCCGCGGCGGGAGCGCCATCTCGGTGGTTGGCGGCAATTCACAGAACGTCGTTGGCGGCGGTGGCTTTGCCAGCCCGACGACGGGCCTGCAGGTCGGGCCGACCGTCAACACGACCGACGCGAGCTCGCATCTCAACCTGAGCATCCCCACGGTCCAGAACTTTGGCGGCGCGCAAGGCGTATTGCTGTAACAGGTACCGGCGCCACCCTTCGCGGAGGGTGGCCCCCGTCCGCTCATCTCCAGGAGCCAGTCATGCAAGCAACCCTTATGATCAAAGATCTGCCCGTTAGCGAACAACTCGACCGCAAGGGCATGTCCGCGATTCGCGGCGGCAGCGCAATCGCCGGCGTCGGCGGAAATTCCGGCAACGTATTCGGCGGCGGCGGCTTTGCCAGCCCCACCATCGGCGTCCAGGTCGGGCCGATCGTGACGACCACCGACGCGAGTCAGCATCTGAATATCAGCATTCCGACCATTCAGAATTTCGGTGGCTATCAGCTGAGCGGGCTGTAGCGGTGCGCGGCATCGCCCATGGGGAGGGCGGTGCTGCACACGGCAAGCGTTGGGACCACACGCTCTTTATCCGGTCCAGAGCAGTGCGGCGTTCGCGTAGCATTCTGCAAGCGCTGCCTTGCGGGACATATAAAACTGCAAGACCCAGTCCGAGTACAACGCCTCGAGCAGACTGGAGCGTTCGGGGTGGCGGCGAAGCTGTGCCGCCAGCGATGCCGCGCGGGCGCCGGATTCGATAGCGAATCTGAATCCGTCGCCCGTGGCGGGATCTAGCTGCACGGCGGCGTCCCCGCATACGAAGTAGCCGGGACCGGCTGCCTGCTGAAGGCAGCGCCAACGGCGGCAATCGCGCCAGCTCCTGCCAACGGGCCGCACGCCATCAGGCCAGGCAACCGTGGCCTCACGCTGGGTCGACAGGGATGTCCAGATCGTCTGCGAGGTGGTCGGTTTGATCCATAGCCACCCTTGCTGCCCGATCTGCCAGTGTTGGTCCGGCGCATTGGTACTCGCTGCCGCGAGGCCACGTTCCAGCCACAACGCTGGAGAATCGATCGATTCTTCGAGTTGCATGGCGCGTCGAAGCCAGCAGTTTGAGCCACTGGCGTCGATCACAACGGGGCTTGAGATCGATGATCCTCCGCAATGCACGCCGGAAATTCTGCCTTGCGCAACACGCGGCTCGACTCGTCCGGCTGTGAGAGAAATGTATCGCGCGCCGGTATCGAGGGCTTCGATCCTGAAGAGTTGATCGAACTTGCCGCGCATCAGAGCACGGCCGGACTTCGGCAACGGTTCTGGGTCCAGCCAGATATCGCTCACATGCGACAGACGTGGAGCCATGGCAGCCAGCAGCATCACGGAAGCACGTGAGAGGTACTCTGGCGCGCCACTCGAGCGGCCGCGGCCGAGCATGACGACCTCGAGTCCCGCTCGTGTAGCTGTGATGGCCGCAGCGCAAGCGGCGGGCCCGTCGCCAATGACGACCAGGTCGGCGTTGCTTACCATGCAGCACCGCTAACGTATGATCCGCCGCGCATCGCTTATCGCCCATCGCGCAAGTAAAGCGCCAACGCCTCGGCACCCGGCGCGGCGGTGAGAACGTCGTTCAGCCGCTCGGTCGCGGTCGAATCGCAACACAACGCTTGTGCATAGGGCACGCGCAAGCGGCCCGGCGCCGTTTGCACCGGTTGCGGACCATGGTCGAGTGGCAACACAAACAGGAAGCGGTAAGCGGTCTGCGCAATCGAGGGCCTGTTGTTGACGCGGCGCGCCGAGATGAGCCACAACCGGGTATGGGCGGGCGTCTGTCCGTGATCGCAAGCAGCCACGGCGTGACGTAGCGCCCTGATGCGGCGGATCAGCTCGGCAGAGTCGACATCCTGCAAGGCGCCGTACAGCATGTTTCCTGCAATGGCATTCGCTACGTAATCCGAACGATAGATGTCTGCATATTCGGCCATGCCATCGGGCGTCAGATAGGGGCCAAACTCGCCGTCCCATCCGCGGCAGGCCGTGGCTACGCCCTCGACCACCAGCGGATGCCCGGGATGCAGGCCGATCTCCTCGTCCAGCATCGGGATGGCGGTCGGAGCATCGGCGCGATTGAAGGTGCGCGAGGCGTCGGGGCTGAGCGCGGGCCAGAAGCTGTTCGAGGCAGCACATAGCTTGACGTCTTCTGCGAACGGGCTGCCGAGCCCATGCGTAGCGAGAAATATTCCACCGCGATCGCTCGCATAGGTCACGTCCCAGCCGGGTGCGAATACATTGGACGAGGCGTCCGAGAGGAATGAAACCATTCTCGTGCTGGATGCCGCCGGACTCGTGTGATGATCGGTGCGGGCCGCGAGACTGAATGCGACGGAAATCGTCGTGTCGGCGCGGGGGAATGCCTGCTTGCCGGTGAGAGGATCGTTGTGCTGTGGGTTGGCGGCCAGCCGTTCGCCGCTTAGGGACGAAGGGCCGCCATTTCTGAACTGCGATTTTGGATCGGTATGCGTTTGCTGAAACCAGCGCTGCAACTCGACTTGATCGGCGTATGGATAAAAATCCGGTGCCGCTACGATCGAGTAAGCGGGAAGAACGCGCAACGCTGCCGCCTCGTCGAGCGCAACGCTGACCACGCCCTCGACGCAATGGTCGATGAAAAGCCGGGTTTCGTATCCACCGTCTTTGACCTCCTTCAGAAATCTCGCGCGGTTTTCCGGGTGGATCCGCATGTCCGGCGCCGGTCCGTCTCCACGTCTTGCCGGGTGACGGATGTTGATGTATTCCGGCGCGTTGCGCGGCTCGGGATAGCGCAGCCAGTTCTTCGCGAAGTGCGGAAAATAGAGTTGCCGCTCTTCGTCGATCCCGGCGAGGAACACCCGGAGCAGCGAAGTGACGATACGCATCGAGGTATAGCGCCGATTGACAATCCCAAGCGGCCATGGCCACTCGCGCGGAACCTTGAAGCTATGTACGGGAAAGGTTTCGGCCGGCACGGATTCGACAAGCGGCAGGGGCTTGGGCATGACCAGCACGGTGGAGCCCACATGCTCCAATCCCACTGTGTCGGAGGCGCGGCCGCTGCTTGTCATGGTGAACGGCGCCGCGTCCAGGTCCGTTGCGGGCGGCACCGTCACACCCCAGCGTGCCTGCGCGGCGCGCTTGAGCTTGTCGCCGACATGGTGTTGAACGAAGGAGAGCGACACAGGGACGCCCGGCAGACATTCGGACCCCTGGAACAGTTTATAGACGGGCGCGACGAAGGGCCGCGCATGATCGCCGCTTTGCTCGCCTTCGATCAATGCCAGCGCGTGCGGTCCCTGGCCGCGACGCACGAGGAACGCGCCGAAGCGCGCCGGCAATACACGGACATGTGCAACGTCTTCAGCATCGGGCGAGAAGCAGCGGCCGCGCCGATCGAACCGGGCTTCGCGATCGCCATTGCGGGCAATGCCCAGCCGCGAGAACACCATGTCCGCGTGCACCTGGTGTCCGGTGCGGCGCGCCGGGCGATACTGATAAGCGAGCACCGCGATATCCAGCGTCTGCCAGTCGTCGGGTGGCCCTGCCCGGGAATAGAGGTAGTTCTCCAGCAGATCCAACTCATCGGGCGAGACACTTTCGCACGAAGGGCCGTCCGCTGGGCGAGCGAGCATGTGGTAAAGCAGGCTGCGTGCCGGATCGCCGGGTTCGATGGCTCGGTACGTAGAGCGGCACAAATCGGCGACACCCGGATCGGTCCAGTCGATCTTCAGCGGCCGGGCGAGTTCGCTCGCAGTGTGTGCCGCGTGAAGGTCGAGGCCGTGACGCGCGAAGCTCGTTTCCCAGACGGGGGCGATGCGATACAGCAAATCGCGTACAAGATCAACGAGCATCGGCGACCTCTGCGTGGCGTTGCTATTCGGGCTTTGCTGGCAGCGTGCGGTGCGTTGACGGCCTCGAGCCTGGTGTGAATGCCGGTTTCAGCGGGCCATTGCCCAGACTAATATAGGTGATTCTGGTGCGCGTAGTACTAGCGGATGCCCTCGGTCGTGCCATTCGCGTTTCTTCTTCAAAACGATCTGGAGTCCCGCATTTCAATTGCACGCCGGCGCGTGCGTTCTTCTATTGATGACCGATACACGTTTGCCGACTCGGCAACAGGACTGATCGACGATGATCTACCGGCTCTCAGACCTCTCATGCTAAAGCGCAGAACGTTCGTGATCGGTGGTCTTGGCGCTGTGGGCGCACTGGTCCTCGGGTGGTCGGCGCTACCGCCACGCCAGCGTCTGTCGGCCTCCGCGCCATTGCCGGTACAGGGCACGGAGGTGCCGCTCAACGGCTGGGTCAAGGTTTCATCGGACAACAGCGTGACAGTGATGATGTGCAAAGCGGAAATGGGCCAGGGCATCTACACGGGGGCGGCCATGCTGCTCGCGGACGAGATGGATGCCGATTGGGCACAGGTGAAGGTCCAGGCGTCGCCGGTCGATGGCATCTACAACAATCTGGACAACGTCGCGGGCGATCTTCCGTTTCGCCCGGACGATCACAGTGTTATCGAGGAGTTTACGGTCTGGATGTCGCGCAAGATCTCGCGCGATTTCGGCACGATGATCACTGGCGGTTCCACGAGCATCAACGACCTGTGGTTGCCGATGCGTGAGGCCGGCGCAGGCGCACGCGCGATGTTGTGCCGCGCGGCGGCCGAAAAATGGCGCGTGCCGGTAGGCGAGTGCCGCGCCGAGAACGGCCGCGTGCTGCATCCGTCGGGACGCTCAGCAAGTTTCGGTGAGTTGGCCGAGCTCGCGGGCCAGCAATCGCTGCCTGCTCACGTCGTGCTGAAGACCCCGGCCCAGTTCAGGGTGATCGGCAAGCCGCTCAGGCGTATCGATGGCCCATCCAAGCTCGACGGAAGTGCGCGATTCGGTATCGACGCGTTCCCGGACGGGCTGTTGTACGCGAGCGTGCTGATGTGTCCGACGCTCGGGGGAACGCTCAAGGATTTCGACGACTCCGTGGCCCGCTTCTTACCAGGTGTCGTCAAGGTGCTGAAGGTCGATGCCTATAACGGCGGCAGTGGCGGCGTAGCGGTGATCGCGGAGAACGCCTTCATTGCGATGTACGCGCTGGATGCGGTCGCCGCCTTGGGGATTGAATGGAATCATGGTGCAGCGTCCAACGTCTCCGATGCGGACGTGCTCCGCAGCCTCACGGATGCACTGGACCATTCAGAAGGTCATGCTTACTACAGCCGAGGCGATGTCGATAGCGCACTGAACCCAGCTGCCCGGACCGTGAGCGCCGAATACCGTGCGCCCTATCTGGCGCACGCGCCGCTTGAGCCGCTTAACTGCACGGTGCAGGTGAAGGACGACAGCGCCACGGTCTGGGTCTCCACCCAGGTCCCGGCGCTCGCGCGCAAGCACGTGGCGAAGGTGTTGCATCTGGACACCCAAAAGGTCGATGTTCAGGTGCAACTGCTCGGCGGAGCATTCGGCAGACGCCTGGAAGTGGACTACGTATCGCAGGCTGCCGCCATAGCCCGTGAGGCTGACGGCAGGCCGGTGCAGACGATCTGGAGCCGTCCGCAAGACATGATGCACGACTTCTACCGGCCAGCCTGCGTGTCGCGCTTCGAGGCCGGGCTGAATAGCGCAGGTGAAGTGGTGACGTGGCGCAACCTGTCGGCCAGCCAGTCGGCCGTCGCCGCATCGCTCAAGCGCAACTACGGCGTTCCCGACCCGCTTATCGACAAGACCACGGCAGAGGGCGCGTTCGATCAGCCCTACGAATGGCCCAATGTCAGGGTCGTGCAGACCACGGTCGAGCTGCCGGTTCCGGTCGGCTTCTGGCGTTCGGTGGGACATTCGCATCAGGCGTTCTTTGTCGAGAGCTTCATGGACGAGCTGGCCGCGGCCGCGGGCAAGGATCCCGTGGCCTTCCGTGCCGGTCTGCTCGCGCATCATCCGCGGCATCTCGCCGTGTTGCAGCGTGCCGCTGCGCTTTCGAACTGGGGGCGTCCGCTTGCGCGGGCTCCCGACGGTGCTGCCTGCGCACGCGGCGTGGCACTGCATGAGGCATTTGGCAGCGTGGTCGCGCAGGTGGCGGAGGTTTCGGTCGGCGCGGACAAAAGCGTGCGCGTGCAGCGGGTGGTCTGCGTAGTCGATTGCGGTACGCCGGTGAACCCGAACCTGATCCGCCAGCAGGTGGAAAGCGGCATTGTGTTCGGCTTGTCGGCGGCATTGTACGAAGCGATCACCCTCGACCACGGGCAGGTGCAGCAGCAGTACTACACCGAGTTCCCAATCGTGCACATGGACGACTGCCCGGCAATCGACACCGAAATCATGCCGAGCGAGGCCGAGCCGCAAGGCGTGGGCGAGATTGCCACGCCGCCCATTGCCGCAGCCGTGGCCAATGCGGTTTTTGCACTCACCGGCCAGCGTCTGCGTACGCTGCCACTGACACTCGCCTGAGTGGCGGGAGAGAACATGCTATCGCTGAACATCAACGGCAGGCAGGTGCTGGTGAAATCGGACCCGGCTACGCCGCTGCTTTGGGTGCTGCGGTGTGAACTGGGCTTGACGGGAACCAAATTCGGCTGCGGGATTGGCGTGTGCGGAGCGTGTACCGTGCATCTGGATGGCACAGCGCAGGTGTCGTGCCAAACCGTCATCGCTGATCTGGTAAGCCGCAGGATCACCACGATAGAAGGACTCGAAGGCGCCGAGGCTGCCGCGCTCAAGGCCGCCTGGAGCACCATCGACGTGGTGCAATGCGGCTATTGTCAGAGCGCGCAACTCATGACGGCCTCAGCGCTTCTGAAGCAGAAGCCAAAGCCAAGCGACCAGGATATCAACGACGCGATGTCGAACGTAATGTGCCGTTGCGGCACCTATCCGCGCATCCGGGCGGCCATTCATGAGGCCGCGCGAAAGAAACCCGGCTAAAGCGCCGGTGCTTATTTGTGTCGCACGCCTGACGATGCATGTGCGGTGGGAGCCAGTTGACGCGTGGATGAAAAGCCTTGCGGATAGTCGAAGAGACGGGTTGGGGCCGATGCCGGTTGTAGAAGCGAGCCGTAACGTGCGCCGCTTCGCGCGCCGCCTACGATGGCCGCCATGGCCTGCCTGTCGAGTTCGACACTGTCCGGGAGATCCTTGATTGTGAGGGTGGCCATGGCTGTTCCTTATGTCGTGACGTTTCGAACCAGTATAGACAATGCATCGTTCGCACGTGTCTTGCTTTGCACTGATGCGCTCGGCGCGACGTTCGCGAAGTGATGGGTTGCAACCAACACAATAGGGTGATGCTGTCAGGAGCGGCACAACACCTGTGCACTACCCGTACATTGACCGAATATTGTTGGGCAATCCTGAATTGCGGAAGGCCGGGGTGCGGGCTAGTATCGGTCGTGGGCATGTAACTTCTTACGACAGGTTTATCACGGTTTATCGGGAGCTGCGTGGCTTTACACAAATGGCGAACCTTGCGCACGCGATTAGCGAATTCCAGAACGGCGAGCTGTCGCAAGATGAGTTCATCGCACAGCTCGACAGTACGCTGACGAAGGACAGTGTGGGTTCGGCGCGGCTGCTGGAGATATTGGGCGAAGCACACACCCACATGCCGTTGCCCCCGGAGGTGTACGCGGAAGTTCAGCGCAGGATCGAGCGCATGAGCAGCACGAACCTGACGCTGGGCGGCGGCGAGACCCGCGTGCAGACCACGCTGCAATATCCCGCTTCCTCTGCTCGTGTCCCGGCTGGCTCGGCAGTCAGCGGGGGACAGGTGGGTGCGCCTTCTGCTGCTCAGCCCACTACCGGTTCCGAACCGGTCAAAGGCGTTGGCGATACGCTCAATAACCGTTTCGTGCTGGAGGAGTGCCTCGGCGTCGGTGGCATGGGCACCGTGTACAAGGCACTTGACCTGCGCAAGCTGGAAGCATCCGACCGCAAGCCCTACGTCGCCATCAAGGTCCTCAACGTACAGTTTCGCGGCAACCCCCAGTCGCTGATCGCGCTGCAACGCGAAGCCAAGAAGGCCCAGGTGCTGGCGCACCGCAATATCGTCACCGTCTACGACTTCGACCGGGACGGCGCGGTCGTCTACCTGACGATGGAATATCTGTCCGGCAAGCCGCTCAGCCACCTGTTGCGCAACAAGAATTTCAAGGGCATGCCGTACGGCGAGGCGCTGCCGATCGTCAAAGGCATGGCGAATGCGCTCGCCTATGCACACGAGCATGGTTTCGTTCACTGCGACTTCAAGCCAGGCAATGTGTTGCTGACGGAAAAGGGCGATGTCAAGGTGATCGACTTCGGTATTGCGCGGGTATTTCAGCGTCCTGAAGAGGAGAGCGATGCAACCGTGTTCGATCCGGGAACGCTCGGCGCGTTGACGCCCGCCTATGCGAGCCCCGAGATGCTCGAGCATCTCGAGCCCGATCCGCGCGACGATGTGTATGCGCTCGGCTGCATTGTCTATGAACTGCTGACGGGACATCACCCGTTTAACCGGCTCTCGGCCACCCAGGCGCGCAGCGCCGATCTCAAGCCGCAACGTCCCGAAGGCCTGGCTACGCGCCCGTGGCGGGCCTTGCGCGCGACGCTCGCCTTTGATCGCCAGGCACGTACGCCGACGGTCACCCGCTTCGTGGACGAATTCACTGCGCAGCCGCGAGTCACAAAACAACGCATGCTGATTGCCGGGGGCGCTGCGCTCGCGGGGCTGGGTGTAGCCGGTCTTGGATTCCTCTGGTACCGGGGGCAGGGCGCTTCCACCGGCGCGGTGCAGGCGCCATCGGCGCCGCTGATTGGGGCGGCGCCGGCAACGCAGCAAGCGCTGAGCGATCGCGTGCCAGCGCCAACGCCAGCGTCGCAAGCCGCGTTAGCGTCAGGGGTGGCGTCGACCTTGGCCGAGGCGCCGGCACCGCTTCCACCGACGCTCGCATCGGTCGCCACATTGCTCGCGCAGATGCCATGTTCCGCGCTCGCCGCGTCGGTGCATGGTCATACGGTGAAAGTGCACGGCTTCGTGCCGCAGTCCAACGGTATCGCCACGCTGAAGGAGCGCCTGAATGCGCTGCCGGGCGTGAGCGCGCTGAACGTCGACGTGACGCCGCTTGCCGCGGACAAATGCGATGTCATCCAGTTTTTCGCGCCATACTGGACTCGCAACTGGCAGGCTGGCCACCCCGCCGCGCTTCAGGTGAAAGCGACCGACGGGCAACTCGTCGAGGGCGATCCGTTGGTGGTCAGCGTAACGACGCCGGGCTACGATTCCTACGTCAATATCGACTACTACCAGTTAGACGGCAGCGTCGTGCATATGGTGCCCAGTCCGCGCGAGCCGGATAACCAGGCGCCGCCGAATTATGCGGCGACCGTCGGCAGCGCAGGAGACTGGGTGATTGCCAAACCGTTCGGGACTGAACTGGTGGTGCTGCTGATCACGCCGGCCCCGCTGTTTAACGCACTCCGGCCGGAAAGCGAAGCGCGCGCGGACTATCTACGCGCACTGAACACACGTCTCGCCCAGATTGCAGGCAAGTACGGAGCGGATCACATCGTCGCCGATGTGGCTCAGATCAACAGCCAGCCCCGCAAGCACTGAGGGCCACGCCTGGCGGCCCCCTTCGGTGTCACGCTCATCACGGCTTCCATTTACTTCAGATCTTTGGCAACCCGGAAGCCGTTCTGCGACTGACGCACGCTCTCGCTGTACTTGAAGCGCGTCGAAACCAGCATGTAGTCGGCGCCTTCGCGCCACGAGCCGCCGCGAATGACCCGCGCGTCGCAGCCGGACGCATCCCAGACCCGGCCGTCCGCCGGCGCGTCCTTGTACGAACTGTGCCAGCAGTCGCTCACCCATTGCCAGACGTTGCCGCCCATGTCGTACAGACCATAGGGGTTCGCGCCGAACGTTCCGACGTTTTCCGGCCCCGCCTCGTGCCAGGGATCTCCGCAGCCCTTGCAGTTGGTGTTGCCTTTGCGCATCTGATCGCCCCACCAGTATGGCGTCGAGGTGCCGCCACGTGCGGCGTATTCCCATTCGGCTTCGGTGGGCAGGCGGTAGGGTTTGCCGGTCACCTTGGCGAGCCACTTGACGTACTGCTGGACATCGTCCCAACTGAGGTCGCGAGCGGGAGCGTTCGTGCCCGGACCGTTTTCGCCCGACAGCTTCGGGCAGGCATTGGCCGCAACGCATGCATTCCATTGTTCGACAGTCACATCGTACTTGCCGATCGCAAACGGCGTGCCGATCGTGACATGATGCGGCGGCCTCTCCGAGATATCGCCCGAATTGCTGCCCATCGTGAACGAGCCGGCGGGTAGCGACACCATCACTGGGCAGGTCGCGCAGTCCTTGCTCTCGCCGGCCGTTGGACTGAAGGCTGCGGATTTGACCGGCGCCTTGGGCGTCGCGGCTACAGGCGCGGGCGCCGGTGTGCTCGCCGCAACCGCGTGACCCGGTTGCGGCGTGGCCGCCTGAGCTTTCGATGCGGCGGGCGCTGCGGGTAGCGCAGCACCCGGCGCGGCGCCCGGAGCCGGCGCAGAAGCCGCGGCCTGCAAGCGCTCGATACGCGCTTTCGCCAGCGCTGCGAAGCGGCCGTTGGGGTAAGCCTTCAGGTACGCCTCGTAATCGCTCACGTAGTTGCTGTTCTTGATCGAATCCCAGAACGTCAGTTCGTATTGTTCGCTGCTGTCCTTCGGCATGATGCCGCGGCTACGCATGGAGACAATCGCTGTGCTGGCAAGCTCCGGGCTTGCCGTGCTTGCCACGCCGCTACCCGGATAGCGTGCGAAGCGGAAGACGCCGGCAAGCGACGATACCGCCCACGGTCTTTGCTCACCGCTGGTATCGGCGCGTACGGCTCGCTCGACGCCGCGGATGATTCCGTCCACGTCGCGTTCCTGAGCAGTGGCGAGCGCGCGCAAAAGCGCGCGTGTGTAGACACCGTGGCTGTTACCGTCGGCTGCAAATCCGCCAGGCGCCGTGGCGTAGGCGATAAACGTCTGCTCCGGCAACGGCGAACCCGGCTTGTCGACATCGGCGGAACGGAATGGGTTTTGCAGACAGGTGTCGAGTATGACCAGATTGGTCTTGTGGGCTCGGGGTGCCGACATCGCTGCGAGCACGCTGCTCAGACCGATTCCATTGATGAGAAGAGCGGCGGGGTGGCGGCCGTCGATACCCTCCGGCACCAGGATGGTTTCGTTGCCGACCTGCAGACCGTGCCCGGCAAAATAAAAGAGGCCGACACCGCCGCCCGCCAGACGCGTGTGAAACGCGGCAAGTGCCTGCTGGATCTGCTGCGGCCTCCCGTCGGTGAGCACGCTCACCTCGAAGCCGAGCGACGCCAGCAGCGCGCCCATGCTGCGGGCGTCGTTGCTGGCGTTGTCAGGCCGGATGGCGCCGCTATCGCTATTGCCGATGACAAGCGCAATGCGCCGCTCACCCGTGCCTTGGCCGGATCGTGCTGTGGTCTGAAGAATCGCGCTGCTGCTAACTTGCGTGACAGCGTTGGCATCCGTCCACGGCATGTGTAGGACCCCGGCTATGCATACCAGCAGGAATTTTCGCCACATATTCAAATCCTGGTTGTCCGTACCGAACCCGCTATCCGATGGCGAACACTCCGGCATCGGGGCGGCGACGCATTGCACAGCAGCTTGCATGCGAATTGTGTTGGCAGTTTCGCGACGGTCGTAAACAACGATAGCACGCGGTACATGCGTCACAAGGTTAACGAATGGTTCGTATCTTTTTGTGAAGTTACGTCCTAAGCTAAAGGACGAAATACGAGGTCCGGTTCGGGGCGCGTTGCCAGATGCCTCGCTATGCGGATGCGCACGCCGCTCGCGAATCTGCGGTTGACCGCGCGGTCGACACGTGGTGCGGCAGCGGGCGAGAGAGCCACTCTCCCGGAGGAGGCGCAACATGCCAGTAAGAACAGCGCTCAGTGTTCTGGCCGTGATATTCCTGACGGCTGCGGCGCCCGTCACGCAGCAGACGCCATCCCCGCCAGGCGCCGAGGAGTACATCATCTGGCCACCCGACGGCGCCGTGATTCACGGCGGCAAGCTGTGGGTGCGCATGGGGTTGCGCGGCATGGGGATCTGTCCGAAGGGAGTCAACGTTCCTAATACCGGACATCATCATCTACTGATCGATACCGATCTTCCGCCGCTCGACCAGCAGATCCCCTCCGACCGCAACCACCTGCACTACGGCGCAGGCGAAACCGACGCGCGCGTCGAACTGGCGCCGGGCACCCATACGCTGCAGCTTCTGCTTGGGGACGAGAACCACGTGCCGCATGTTCCCGCGGTCTATTCGAAGAAGATCACCATTTACGTACGTTAGGACCGCTTTGTACGCTTCGGTCTGCGAGGACGGAGAGCACGCACGATGAACAAGATAATCGCTCTCGCGGCACTGGCCGCCACGATCTGGCTGAATCCGGCCTTTGCGGCTGGCACGCCGTCGCCGCCCGGTGCCTTTTGCTATATCGGCTACCCGAACGAAGGACAGACGTTGCCCGCCGGCAAGCCGTTTCGCGTCTGGTTCGGCCTGCGCAATATGGGCGTGGCGCCCAAAGGCGTTAACTACCCGAACACCGGCCACCATCACTTGCTGATCGACACCGATCTGCCGCCGCTCGATCAGGAGATTCCCTCCGATCGTACCCACCTGCATTTCGGCGCAGGCGAAACCGAAACGACTCTGGTGCTGCCGCCCGGCAAACACACGCTGCAGCTATTGATGGGCGACTATATGCATATGCCGCACGATCCACCGGTCTATTCGAAGAAGATCACTATCTACGTCAAGTAGCTACATCAATGCGTGTCGAGCGTTGCCTGTTGGTGTGGCGCCAACGCTGTGAACCGATCGTGTTGGGCAGCGGCAATCATATGGCGGGTTGCCTGCCTTGGCGGCGCGCGACACAGCGTGCCGTTACTTCCTGAATACCGGCGTGATTTCAAGCGATTGGGTCTTTGCCCGCAAATCAGCGATGCATTGGCACGGCCTGTGCATAAGCTGGGTGCGAGCAGACACGAGATGCTCCCACCCCCGGACAAGCGTCTCGCAGTCCTCTGGAGAACCGTAATGAACACGCTCATGATCACCGACCTGCCCATCACCGAAGAACTCGACCGCAAGACGATGCGCGCCGTGCACGGCGGCCTGACGGCAGGCGCCCCGATGCCCCAGCTTCCCTCGCTCAGCCAGTTCAAGTTTGGCGACGGCACGACGGTCAGCGCTTCACAGCTGATCAATCAAGGCCTGAGCATCGACAACGTCAATGGCATGGACACGGCCTTCGCGACCGGCGTCTCCTCGACCATCACACCGCATCAGTCCGCCAATAACAGCATCACGCTGATCTGACCGGCGCGTTCCGGCCACAGGGCGCGGTCAAAACGCGCCTGCAACTGATCGTTCTGTCGATACAGTCGCACTTACTGGAGAAAATCGTGTCTGCCTTGTTCTGTCTGGCAGGTGGTCAGCGCACGCCGGTTGCGGCAGTGGCGCAAGAAGATACCGGCAGCGGTACGCGCCTCGAGCATCGAGGCCCGACGCGGCGAGTGCTCGGGGCCATGGCGTTGTGTGCAATAGTGCTATGCGGTTGTGTCGACGTCAGCATGCCCGCCTACCAGCGCCCCGATACGCCGGCGAAGGCTGCGTGGTCGAACGGGAGCGTCGCCGTCTCGGCCGCCGACACAATCGAACCGGACTGGTGGAAGAGCTTCCAGGATCCGTATCTGAATTCGCTGATTGCGAAGGCGATAGCTGGCAATTTCGACATCAAGATCCTTGCCGCACGCATTCAAGTGGCGGGCGCCGAGATCAACGAGGCGCAGGCGGGCGCGCTGCCCACCATGGATGCGGGTGCTGGCGCGAACTTCCAGAAGAGCACAGGCGTGCCGTTCCAGCAGCAATACATGTTGGGGACCCAGGTCAACTGGGACATCGACATCTGGGGCAAGGTCGAGAAGGGCGTACAGGCACAGAAAGCCGAATTTCACGCGACAGAAGCGGACTGGCGTGCGGGATATCTGGAGCTCGTCTCCAACGTCTCCATTACCTATTTCCAGATTCTGCAGTACGACGATCAGATCGCACAGCAGGAGAAGACGTTGGCCACCAACCGGCAGATACTCGCGATCTACGATGGGCAAAGCCGCAATGGTCTGATCCCTCAAACCCAGGTCATGCGCCAGCAGGCCGAAATCAACCGCCTGACCAACGAGTTGCTGGAACTGCGGCGCTCACGCGATCTCGCGAACAATGCGCTTGCCACGTTGATCGGCGTGCCGGCGGGCGAGTTTCAGCTACCGGACGGGCATTTGCAGCAACGCGTCCAGTTGCCACCGGTGCCCGCAGGGTTGCCGGCCCAGTTGCTGGCGCGGCGCCCCGATATCGTGGCCGCGGAATTTCGCGTCCTCGAAGCGTATGACCTGGTCGGTCAGGCGAAGCTTGCCCAATTGCCCACCATCAGTCTGACGGGGCACGCAGGCACGGCGAGCTTTGCGCTGTCCGCCCTGTTGAAGGCGTTCACGTATGGCTTGATGCCCAGCATCGATTTTCCGATTCTCGACCCCAGCGTGCGGGCACACGTGAAGACGACCAAGGCACAGGGCGACGTCGCAGAGCAGCAGTATCGCCGCACGGTGATGGGCGCCTTCGAAGAGGTGGAGAACGCACTCGTCAATCTCGACTCGCATCGCAAGCAACGCGTGGAACTGCAGGAAGAGGTCGCGCGCTTGCGCCTCGTTGCCGATCAGATCGAAGCGCAGTTGAAAGAAGGTGTGGTGTCGCAGCTTGAAGTGTTCGAGACGGAGCGCACGCTGCTCGAAGCACAACTCGCGCTGCTGGCCAATCATCAGCAGATTCTCTCGGATACCGTGCTGCTCTATAAGGCACTGGGCGGTGGCTGGCCCGCAGTCGATGTTCAGGCTGAAGTGAAGGAAAACTAAGTGAATACTCAGATAACACGCAGGCAGCACCAATGGCAATACCAAAGGCAAACGGATAATTGACTCCCGCGATGCGTGTCTTACAATTCGATTGTCATCGCCCGTCCGGCGGTTCATCGCGCCAGAGCATTGGTGCTGCGGGTCTCGCCGGCCCTTCGCTGAACCATTCGTGGCAGCGGATCAACGCTTCGTGATGAAGACAAATGACTCCCGGCGAGGCTCCAATTGCAGAGTTGAGGGTGACCCACGAACGGGAGTTCGATGTGGTGCTCTCGCCTGTCTCGCACCCGGAGCTGGGTACGATCCGCATTGGCGATAGCCTGTTCGCAGTCGGTCGCGGCGAATCTCCCTTTACCGGCTATCCTCACGAACTGATCTCCGTGCTGTCGCGCAGGCACGCCAGAGTCTTCATCGAGCACGGTGCGGCCTACGTCGCCGACCTCGACAGCAAGAACGGCACCTCGATCAACGGCACAAGCGTGCGGCAAACGCCGCACCGCTTGCGCGATGGCGATGAACTCTGCTTTGGCGGCACGCTGTGCTATCGCGTGGGCATCGAACCCTCTGCGCATGCGCAAGCCTGCACGTCACAGTCCGTGATCCTGACGCTCGTTCCCGAGCGCGGCGACCTCGGGCTTCAGCCTATCGAAGTGCGCAGCTTCCCATTTCTGGTCAGCAAGACCGACGACCTGTTCGCTCGCTACAAGACGCACTATCCGCATCAGGTCAATTACATTTCGCGGCGTCACGCGCACATCTTTCTGAAGGCGGGCGTTCCGTGCATCGAGGATCTGGGCAGTACGAACGGTACCTTCCTCGCTGGCAAGCGGCTCGAGGACTCGGCAATTTCCCTACATGACGGTGATGTCCTTGCATTCGGCGGGGACCACTTCGTCTACAAGGTGCAATTGCACAACGCGTCCGACCTCGAGGCTACTGTGACCGTGATATCCGTCTCCGACCCCACCAAGTGCGAACTGCTCGATACCGACAAGACCACCTTCGTCGGCGCCGCGCATTCATTTCTCGAGATCTTTTGCATCGATCAGGTCGCGCAGCGCGAGGATGAGGTCAATGAGGCCGTGTCCCACGTTGCGCACGCACCTGAGCGCGACGCCCAGCTTCCACACAGCCAGCACAAATGGCGCGTGTTCGCTTCCGAGTTGATGCGGGTGTTCTCGGGCGGCGATCGCACGGCGATCCGGCACGGCGCGGTGTGGGGCGTCGCGGGCGTGGCGCTGCTGCTGGTTGTGGCGGTTACGCTCTATATGAGAGGCGCGTCGCAGCGTGAGGTGAAGGCGCTGCTGGCGGACGGCAACTATTCCCATGCCGTGACGGTGGCGAACCGGGATCTCGAACGTCATCCTGCCGATTCTCCGATGGAGGCGTTGGCGAGCGAAGCGCTGATGAAGGCTTCTGTGCCCGAATGGCTCTCGGCATTGCGCAGAGGCGATTTCGATCGCGCGGCGGCGGCGATCGCGAGTGCGAAGACGCTGGCCGAACCCAACCCCGACGCGAAGCCACTCGTCGATGAACTGGCATGGGTGGGCGATCTGGAGCGTTTCGTCGTAGGCAGGGGCGGCACGCAGGCGCCAATCAGGATGAACGCGGACGAAGATCGTATCACCGGGCTGCTTGCGCGCTGGAACGCGGACCCGCAGGCGCATCAACACGCGCTGGACCGGATTTCGTCATACGTGCCCGAGTTCGCCGAGCCATACGCGCAGGCGATGAGCCATTTGCGTGCGCTGCAGAGCGACAATTCCGTGTATCTGCCGGCGATTGCGCGCTTGAACGCGGCGATCGCCACCGAGCTGCCGCGAGGCAACTTCGATACGCTGCGGGCGATGTTTAGCGACTACGCCGAAAAGTACCCGCGCCTTGCCGGTCTGGACCGGCTGCGAGCAGACCTTCAGCAGTACGCCGCGCTCGCCGACGAGGCGCGTACGCGAAAGCTCGCGCCCCTGGTGGCGCTGATGAAATCCGCTCGCTTCACGACGCCACCATTCCAGCAACAGTACCGGCAGCTCGCCGCGACGCAGCTTCCTTCGGATGCGGTGATCCGGCAGCACGACCTCGTTGCTGCGGCGTGGCAGCGCGGCGATGGGCAGCAGGCGCTCGCCGGCTTGCAGTCGATGCCGCCTTCGCCATGGTCCGATGTGCTCGCTCAGGAACGGGCCCACAAGCAGGCCGTGCTCGATCAATTCGGTGCGCTGCAAAAGGCGCGTGGCATGAAGGACTACGACGAGCAATTGCTGACGTTCTACGGCACGCTCGATCCCGTCGATGACGCCTGGTTCGTGCAAGCCATCGGCGCCGACGTGTCCTCGATACGCGACAAGGCGCTCGCTCGCGCTCAAGACTGGCTCACGCATTCCCAGGCCCTATGGCGTCAGTATCGCGAGAACGGTGCGATCGGCGGCGCCCAACGGCTCGAGTCCGGCATCTCCGCACAGTTTCGCAGCCAGGCCAGATTGCTATCGGAAGCGCAGTCGGTCGCGCAACAAGGGATGCGCATCTATACGCAGCTACGCGCCGACCATTCCGGCGACTGGGACAGTCTGCTGAGCGCGATCAACGCCGAGGTCGAATTGCAACGCCGCTCGCTGCAGGAGCTGCGCATGGTGCTGGACCCGGAGCTGTTACGGGCCAAGCTCGCCCTGATCGGAGGCACAGGCAGTGAAGCGGGAAATTCACCTTAAGCCGCTGGCCGAGGCGCTGGAAGATCACAGCGCCGAAGGTATCGCGATCCTGACCGCGGAGCCGGTGCGGCTTGCCCGCGCGCTTGTGCTCGTCATGGTCGGGCTCGTGGTCGCCGGTCTGCTCTGGTCGTTTTTTGGGCGCGCGGACGTGATCGTGAGCGCGCAAGGCACGCTTGCGCCCGAATCGGAGGTGCGCCGCTTCTACGCGCCCATCGACGGTGAACTTGCGGATCTCTACGTCGCCGAAGGCCAGCCGGTCTCGAAGGGCGATGTGCTTGCGCGTCTGAATGCCCGCGGCGCGATCGAGGCGGCGAGCAACGCCTTGCAGGCACAGCTGAAGCTTGAGGAGGCCGAGCGCGAGTGGCGCGAGTTTCCTGAAAAGAAGGCGCTGATGGAACGCAAGGCGGCGGCGTTGAAGGAACAGATGGAAGTGGAATCCAGCCTGCACCAGAATCGCGTGTCGGAGGGCACGACCAAGCTCGCTGAAGGACAGCGCGCGCTCCTCGAGGAGGCGCGCAGCAATCTCGACAACGCGCGGCATGCGCGCGATGCGGCGCGCGACGAACAGGATAAATACGTGCGCCTGTTTGCGCAGCCGGGTGGTGGGGGCGTCGCGGAGCTTCAGGTCGAAGCGAAGAAAAACGCCTATCAGGAGGCGGAAAATGCCTACCGTGTCGCCCAGTCGAAGCTCTCCGAGCTGGATTTCCAGTTGAGTCATGAATATGCGCAGGCCAATGCACAACTCGCCACGAGCGGCGAGCAAGCCACCAACCTGCAGATTCAATACGATTCCGCGGTGCGGGATATCGCCACAGCCGAAGACAAGGTACGGCTGGAACTGGAGAGCGCTCGCCTCGTTGCGGATGCCGCCGCGCGGATTCGCTTCGAGAATATCGACAAGGACAATTTCCTGCTGATTGTGGCGCCGGTGTCGGGCGTCGTCACCGATGTGACTTCGACGCAACCCGGCGACAAGGTTCAGGCCAACACGCCGCTCGGCGCCATTGCGCCGAAGGATGCAAGGCCGGTGCTGAAGATCGAGATTGCCGAGCGCGACCGGGCCTTTCTGCACGAAGGCCAGTCAGTCAAGCTGAAGTTCAATGCGTTTCCGTATCAGCGATATGGGTTGATCAATGGCACCCTGGAGTACATCTCGCCGGCGACGAAACCCTCCTCACAGGACAAGCAGCCCGTCTACGAAGGACGGGTTGCACTCGAACAGAACTACTACCAGGTAGCGGGCAGCCGATACGCGTTGCGTTACGGGATGACCGCCAATGCCGAAATCGTCGTACGCGAACGGCGCCTGATCGATCTCGGCCTCGATCCGTTCAGGCAACTGGCCGGATGACGCAGGTTCGGTGCGCCACAGCCGGCCCCGAGGGTTGGCGTGAGGCATGCAGGCTTCTATTCAAGGAGCGGATGAGATGAGCGTGATAGTGCGGATCGATGACGAAGTCGTGGACGTCGCCGAGTTCATACGTCTACTGAAACTGAGCGGACAGTTCGAGAGCCTGATCGAGCAGGTCGTGCGAGAAAAGCTCACGGTTCACGCGGCGAAAAAACAGGGCGTTCGGCCGTCCGAAGACGAAATACAGGAGCGCGCCGACCAGTTTCGCCGGGTGCGCGGCCTGCATCGCGCGGCGGAGATGAATCACTACCTTGATGCGCTTGGGGTGAGTCTGGACGAGTTCGAGCGCTTCATCACCGACGGCCTGTACCAGGAAAAGATGCTCGCAAGCGTCGCCGAGCGGGCTGCGGTGGAAGAGTACTTTTCGTTGAACTCACCCAGGTTCGATGCGATTGAGGTCAGTCATGTCGTGCTGGATAGCGAGGGAAAAGCACGCGAAATGATCTCGGTGCTGCGCGACGATCCCGACTGCTTCGCCGAGATGGCGCGCGAACATTCGATTGCCGAGACCCGGGACCGGGGCGGCGTGATTGGCAAGGTGCTGCGCGGCTCGCTCAAGCCCGAGGTCGAGGCAAAGATTTTCAATGCCGAAGCGGGAGACCTGCTGGGCCCGTTTGCGTCACCCGACGGCTCCTGCTATGAGATTTTCGCGGTGACGGCGAAGTATCCGGCGACCCTCGACGAGGACGTCGAGGCTGAGATCCAGCGCCTGTTGCGCGAAGAGTGGCTAATGGCGCGGGCCCAGGAACATGTGATCGAAGTGCGTTAGACCCAGCGCTGGCAAGGTCGAGGTTCGCAAGCATATGGATGCACCCCAAACAGCTTCGTCCGCGGTCGACTTCCTGTCGACAGTCGAGATTTTGTCGCCGTTTTCGCGGGACGAACTCGAACGGCTGGCCGCGCACGCCGAGTCCCGGCACTTCGCGTTCGGCGAAACCGTATGCAATGCCGGCGAACCCGCGGACGGGCTGTTTGTGATCAAGTCCGGGTCGGTGCGTATCTTTACCGAGGAACGCGGTAAAGAGATCAGCATGGGGGTGCGCAAGACGGGTGAGATCTTTGCCGACATCGCGATGCTGCGGAACTATCTGCACGAGTCGTCGGTGCGCGCATCGGCGAAGACCGAGCTGCTGTTTATCCCGCGTACCGCAATCGAGCCCGTGATAGGCGCGAACGCCGACGCGTTGGCGTTCGTGACCAGCTATGTCGCCATCAGCTCGGCCGGAGGGTTTGTCACGCAACTGTTCGATCTACGCAGCAAGCTGAACAAGGGCGAACTGGAAGAATGCGTGCGCAGCGTCGGCGCGAAACGGGTGAGCGCGGACAAGGAGATCCTCAGGCAGGGTGCGCGGGAAGACCGCCGGCTCTATGTGGTCCGTCAGGGCGAAGTGCGCATTGTGCGGCACGAAGAGGGCCGCGATTACGTGCTGGCCACCCTGCGGCAAGGCGAGATCTTCGGCGAGAAGGCCTGTCTGCTGCGCCAGGAGCAGATGGTATCGGTCATTGCGAACACGGAGACACGGCTGCTCGTGATCCCCGAGAAAACGGTGCACTTCATTCTGGAGCGCAACGCGAAACTGCGCGAGGCGCTCGAAGAACGGATCCGCTTTGCCGAGCGGGAACTGGAAAGGCAAAAGCGTCTCGAGCAAAGACGCAAGCACCCGGTCGTGCTCGACCTTCATACGAAACCCGAGTCTGGCGAAAAGGTGATCCGGCGTTTTCCGCTCGTCGAGCAGGCTGAGGAGATGGATTGCGGCGCGGCCTGTCTCGCGATGATCTGCCGGCACTACGGTATCTCGATGACGCTGGGCAAGCTGCGCGATCTGTGCAACGTGACGACCATGGGCGCGACGCTGGACAGCCTGGCCCGTGCCGGCGAATCGCTCGGATTCACCACGCGCGGGGTTCAGTGCATCTATGAGTCGCTACGCGGCTTCGAGTTGCCCTTCATCGTGCATTGGGAGGGGTACCACTACATCATCGTGTACGGCACCTCGAAGGAATGGGTGTGGATAGCCGACCCGGCGCTCGGCTTCAGGAAGCTGAGCGTAGAGGACTTCGAGCGGGGCTGGAGCGGCACCTGCCTGCTGTTTACACCTGGGCCGAACCTGGCGCAGATCGCCGCTTCCCGCTCGCCGTGGATCCGTTTCGTTGGATACCTGACCCCGTACCGGAAAATTCTTGCGCACCTCTTTCTCGCGACCTTCGTGATCCAGGTGCTTGGCGTGATTCCACCCCTCATCATTCAGAACATTCTCGACGGGGTCGTCGTGCACCAGAATGTCGGCTTGCTCGAGTTGCTGATCGCCGGGCTGATCGTCTCCAGCGTATTTTCGCAACTGATGGCGACAGTGCGTGCTTATCTGGCGAATTTCATGGTGCGCAACATGGACTTCGCGATGATGTCGCAGTTTTTCAAACATACGATGTCGCTGCCGTTTTCGTTCTTCGCTAGTCGCAAGACTGGCGACATCTTTGCGCGCTTTCAGGAGAACCAGACCATTCGCGCGTTTCTGACCGAATCGACGGTGACGACCGCGCTCAATCTGCTGATGGTGTTCATCTACTTCACGATCATGTTCGTCTACAACGTGAAGATGACGCTGGTTCTGATCGCCTTCGTGATTCCAATCGTTGCGCTGACCGCGCTCGCCACGCCGAAGATCAAGCGTTACGCACGGGAAGTGTTCGCCGCGTCGACGGATGCCAAGGCGTTTCTGATGGAGGCGCTCGCCGGGGTCGAGACGATCAAGGGCATGGGCATGGAGCGTCCGGTTCGGCTGAGGTGGGAAAAGAAATACGCGAAGGCACTCGAAGTGCAATACCGGGGGCAGGCGTTCAACATTCTGGTTGGCCTCGGCAGCCAGTTGCTGAACGCGGCGACCACTATCGCGATTCTGTGGGTGGGCGCCAATCTGGTTCTCGCCCGTGAACTGACCATCGGCCAGTTGATCGCCTTCAATGCCTTCATGGGTAGCGTGCTGGGTCCGCTGATGGGGCTGGTCAGCCTGTGGAGCATGCTCAACGACGCGGGCGTCGCCATGGAGCGGCTCGGCGATGTGCTCGACATCGAACCGGAACAGAAGCCGGAAGAGCTGGCCGCGCGCGTGATCCTGCCGGACCTGCAGGGCGAGATCAGCTTGAGCGGGGTGTATTTCCGCTACGGCGGGAGTGAAAACGAATATGTGCTCGAGAACATCAGCTTCGATATCAAGCCGGGAGAACTCGTGGCGATCGTGGGCCGCAGCGGCTCCGGCAAGACGACGCTTGCCAAGCTGCTGGTCGGCTTTTATGGTCCCAACGAGGGCAAGATGACGGTCGACGGCTACGACCTCAATGTGATCGACAAGGCCTGTTATCGCGCGCAGATCGGCTACGTCATGCAAACCAATCTGCTCTTTTCCGGCACCATCGCAGACAACATCGCGAGCGGCGACGATGCGCCGGACCGGCGCCGCATCGAGGAGGTCGCGAAGATGGCGGACGCGCACGCGTTCATCAGCAAGATGCCGCTCGGCTACGAACAGGTGGTGGGCGAGCGCGGCATCGGACTGTCGGGCGGCCAGATCCAGCGCTTGTGCATCGCGCGGGCGCTCTACCACGACCCGAAGCTGCTGGTGTTCGACGAAGCCACCTCGGCGCTCGATACGCAGAGCGAAAGCAATATTCTCGGCAATATGCACGACATTCTGAAGGGGCGTACCGCGGTGATCATCGCGCACCGCCTGAGTACGATCATGCGCGCCGACAAGATTGTGGTGCTGTACGAAGGGGCCATCGCTGAACAGGGGCGTCACGAGGAACTGGTTCAGCGCAAGGGGATGTACTACCAGCTTATACAGAAACAGCTGAGTGCCGGATGAAGATACTTGACCAGACCGAGGACCCGAGTCCTGCCATCTCTTACGCCGGATTGATCGAGAAGATCGAAATCCTGCGTTCCATGCTGCGCTGGGCGTCGAAGCTCGAGCGCGCCGACATCGAGAAAGTGCTCAGGCAGGCGAGCGCACTGCGTGACGAGGTGATGCAGCTGTCGCACAAGGAGCGTTTCGTGCAGGCAGTGGCGGAGCCGGCGCGCATCGAGCAGTCGCGCGGCGCGCGACGCGAGGCGTTGCTTGCGCGCAGCTTCGTTTTCGAGGGTACCTTCGGCGACAATCCGCAACTGCTCGAATCGCTTGAAATCGCCGAGAAGGCCGCGCCCACTGACTTGCCCGTGCTGATCGACGGCGAAAGCGGCACCGGCAAGGAACTGATGGCGAAGGTGATTCATGCGAACGGCAGCCGTGCGGACAAGCCGTTTATCTCGGTCAATTGCGGTGCGATCCCCGAGAACCTGCTGGAGTCGGAGCTGTTTGGTCACAGGAAGGGGGCGTTTACCGGCGCATCGGGCGATCGCAAGGGCAAGTTCGAAAGTGCGCATATGGGGACGATTTTCCTCGACGAGATCGGCGAGTTGCCATTGGCGGGCCAGGTCAAGTTGCTGCGCGTACTGGAAGCGCATGAAATCCAACGCGTGGGGTCGGACGAGACGATTGCGGTCGATACGCGGATTGTCGCGGCGACTAACCGCAACCTGCGGCGTTTGAGCGAAGAGGGCAAGTTTCGCGAAGACCTGTTTTACCGGCTCAGCGTGATACACATTACTTTGCCGCCGCTGCGCGAACGGCGCGACGAGATTCCGCTTCTGCTTGCCTACTTCAGCGATGAAGCAGCCGGCATCCTGAAGCGCCGTCCGGTTCGATTGACACCGCGTTTGCGCGATTTCCTGCTGACCTATCCCTATCCCGGCAACATCCGCGAACTGCGCAACGTCATGTACCGGATCTCCTGCCTTGCAGGCGATACCGCGGATATCGAGCACCTGCCGGTGGATGTGCGGCCCGGTTCGGCGTCCCCAGCCGTACCTGCTGCGAGCGTGGTGACGAACCTGATGTCGCTCGGCGACGCCAAACGTGCCGCCAGCGACGAGGCCGAGAAGGTATTTCTCGAGCGCGGTCTTCAGGAAGTAGGCGGCACCGTCGCCGAACTGGCGCGGCGCGTCGACATGAACCGCTCGCACCTGCAAATGCTGCTCAAGAAACATGGACTGCATTCGAAGGACTTCCGTCATCGCAACGCCCAGCAGCGCGACGAAGAGCCCGGCAGCAGCTGACGCCCGGTTGCAACGCTAGGGCGCGGGATTCAGCAGGGTTTTGTCCGCGGCGTAGGCGTCTTCGGCACGGACCACGACGGCGGTGATATTGTCCCGGCCGCCGCGGGCGAGGGCAGCCTCGATCAATGCCTCGCAGGCCGCGTGGCAATCGGCTACGGTCAACGCGGCCTGCATCTCCTGCGCACTCAGTTCGTTGCTCAGACCGTCGCTGCACAAGAGGAACATGTCGCCGTCAGCGATTGCCATGGTATTGGCGTCGAGTTCAAGCTGAGCGGTCGCGCCCACTGCACGGGTAATCAGGTGCTGGGCCGGATGATTGATCGCTTCTTCTTCAGTCAGATGGCCGAGCGCCTTGAGCTCTTCAACCTGACTGTGATCCCGGGTCAACTGCCGCAGGTGGCCTTGGCGGTAGAGATACAGCCGGCTGTCGCCCGCCCATAGATAGCCGCAGTAGCCATCGCACGCGAGCAGTGCTACGACGGTACTGCCGATCACGGATACCTGGCGCCGTGCAGCCTCATCCCTAAGCCGCTGATTGACCGTCAGCAGACGCTTGCGGGCATCCGCAAGGTAGCGGGCGATGCTGTTGGGCGTAGACAGGCGGCTTAGCGCATCGACAATCAAGCCGCTAGCGAGATCGCCGACGGCATGGCCTCCCATGCCATCGGCGACCACCCAGCAGGCTCGCTCCGGCTGCTGGAGGCAGGCGTCTTCATTGTGCTCGCGGATGCGGCCCACATCCGAGCGGGCCGCCGATATCCATCTGAATTGACTGGCACAGGTCACGGCATTTACACCGCATGGTTCGTGCTGCGTTCGCCGGGGGAAGCGTTGATGTTCGCATTCGCGCCGGTGTTGTTGACATTGATCGACTGGAACTGGTTGATCATCTGTCCAGCATAGAAGTTGTTGGTGATCTGGTACAGGTTGGCGACGACCGGGCCCACGCTTGGCGTGCTGGGCGTATACGGCTGGATCCAGCCGTATATCCAGGGGGCGCCGTCCCCGCCGCGGATCGTCGTCATTGCCTTGTGGTCGAGCGCGAAGCTGTCTGGAAGGTCGTGAATCGTAATGGAAGCCATGTCGAATCTCCGGGGTGGTCGCCGACTCGCGACCGCGGGTCACGGGGTAGATGGCCGATATGGTGCAAGTAACGTGCTAGCTTTGCGGTGCTTCGCGAGTTTGCCGGTAAACCGTTGATTGCGTGGGCGTTATTTGTAGATCTCGCGCTAGGCGGAGCACCGCGCGAGGCGGAATGTGGGCTCCCCGCCAACAGCGGGGGCAGTCCTTGTGTTGGCGACCCAACACATCGGGCGGACGCGCCGGCACACTCAGGATTTCTTGATGTGGCGGGCAGTCGCCGACAGTTCGGCGCGAGAGGTGTTGGCCACGCGCTGACATACGGGCGTCCGTTGTCGTCGAACATTTGCTGATTATTCAAGGAAATCAATGGCTTGAGCGCGCTGGTCCGGTTGATGCAAAAGAGCTCGCAACAGTGTTGGATATGCGCAAGCGGCGCTTCCACGAACCCGGAACACAGAGGCGAGCCATGAACAGCAATCAACCAGACGTCCTTACCGAACGGCAACGCGCAACGCGTGGCACGGCTGGCGCCTCGTCTGATATTCCGTTCACGGACGAGCAGGACGTACCGCTCGGTGCGCATCTCGTGACGAGCCGTGGTGGCTACGAACACCATGGCATCTATGCCGGCGCAGGCAAGGTCGTTCACTACGCCGGATTCGCTGCCGGCCACTGCCGTGGTCCCGTAGTCGAAGTCGCGCTCGCCTGCTTTGCTGCTGGTAGTGCGATTGCAATCCGCCTTCATCCCTGTGCGCAGTACACGGGCGCCGAGGCAGTACGGCGCGCCCGTTCGCGTCTGGGCGAAAACCGCTACAGCCTCCTGACAAACAATTGCGAGCATTTTTGTGCATGGTGCCTGTCCGGCGAGAGTCGCAGCCAGCAGGTCGAGACTTGCCTCGCGCATCCGCGTGCCGGGCTGCATGTATTGGCGAGTCTGTTCAAGGCCCTTGTTGCAGCGGAATTGAAGGGCATGCACAGGGGTGCTCGTATCGCCTGAGCGCCGCTCTTGGGAGCCTGGGTTGCGAACGAGATGTGGCCTGCGGGCCTGAAGCTTTGAAGGAGAATGACATGTCTGCTGCGGAAAAGTCTTTGCATTGGATCGTCGACAAGTGGCTCGCGCCCACCCCGGCGACGCCGGCACGTATTACCCGCATGGGCCGGACAGGTTCGCGGCGCGGGCGCGCGGTGTGCGTCGAGACGTTGCGTCCGGGCGGCCTGCTCTCGATCGTCTTCTTCCGCCATGATGACGGTTCGTGGAACGTGTTCCCGCCAGCAGCCGAGCGACCGGCGATGAATGGCTACCGGCGGGCCGCCGGAACGTGCGCCTTCACAACATGCGCAGGATGACGGGCAGCCGCCTGCAGGGTCTAACCGGCAGCAAAGGCGTCTCGACTGGAGTCATGACCCGCCTCACGAGGTCCGATGCCGCCGACGAGGGGAACGCGTACCCGGATAGAGGTGCCGTTGCCTGGCGTGCTGGAGATGATGATCTCGCCGCCGAGCATCAACACGCGCTCCTTCATTCCGACCAACCCAAAGGATTGCTTGCCGATCGTCAGAGGATCAAATCCGTTGCCGTCGTCGCGCACTTCCAGCTGGCAATCGAAACCCTTCTGCTCCAGTGTGATGAATACCTGCTTGGCCTGCGCGTGTCGTGCAACATTGGTGAGAGCCTCCTGGACGATTCGGAACAGCGCGATCGCCCGATCTTCGGCAATTGCCACATGTTCTTCCGGCACGCGCAGCCAGCAGGTCCTCTTGCCGTTACGCGAAAATTCGGCCGCGAGCCATTCCAGTGCTGCAACGATGCCTGCGTCGAGAACCGCGGGACGCAATGAGGTGACGACATCCCGGACCACCTGCATCGTTTTGTCGGCAAGAGTCAGTATTTTCTGCACATGGGCGGCGAGCTCGGGATTGTCATGACCGAAGCGGATGCGCAGCGTCGACGTACCCATCCGTAGCGCCGTCAGTTGTTGGCCAAGTTCGTCGTGCAGTTCGCGTGCGATTCGCTTGCGCTCTTCCTCGCGGGCCGTTTCGCGTTGCGACGCGAGTTCCCGCAGCAACTCGTACGATTCGCGCAGGCGCTGCTCGGCCTCCTTGCGCTCGCTGATATCGCGCCAGACGGTCAACGCACTCTGAACGGTTCCGTGCGCGTCGGCTTCGGGTACCGCGTGGACATACCAGCACTGCGCCTTGCCGTCGTTGGTCCAGGCGAGTTCGAATTTGGCCTCCACGCCGCTTGCCATGATCTTCTTCAGCTTTGCCCGGAAGCGCCGGGCTACTTCAGGCGTCGCACCGGCTATTCGTCCTGCCGCTTTGCCAAGCAGCTTCGCGGCCGTGACGCCGCTGACGCGCTCGAACTCCGGATTCACGTAAGTGCGCAGGCAGTTTCGATCGTAGCGGATGATGGGGTCCGGGAAATTCTCCGTTAATGTGCGAAAGAGCTGCTCGCTTCTCTTTAGTTCGTCAATGTCGCGGCTGATCGCGAGCATGCTGGTGACCTTGCCGTCGGGCGCGAATTCAGGAACGATTCGCATGTGCCCCCAACGGACCCGGCCTGAGACGTCATGGAGCAGCACCTCCCCGGTTACTTCGCTACCTGTCTCGGCTACGCGCTGCAGCTGATCCATGTATTGCTGGGTATCGACAAACGACGACAGCTCGGTGGGCATTGTGCCGAGCACTTCGCTGGCGCGGCGGCCCATCAGCTTTAATAACGCCGGGTTGGCGTAGACGCGACGGTAGCTTAGATCGTAGCGGGCGATATAGTCCGGCGAATGCTCGACGACGGCCCGAAAGGCCTGTTCGCTCGCATGGAGCCGCTGCTCCGCTTCGCGACGCTCGGTAATATCGAGCCCGAGTGCAAGCGCCCCCACGATCTCGCCGTTCAACCCGCGCTCGGGCACGATGCGAATGTGATGATGGCGTGGCTCGCTGTCGCCCTCGCTCACGATCATGTCAAAATCGCACTCTATCCCGCTGTCGATCACCGCGGCTATGGACGCCTGATACTGCACGTATTGTGGATCGGACGTATGTTCCGTCGGCTTTTTGCCGATCAAGTCCTGCAAGTGTTTGCGTAGTGCTGCGGAGAGCCCGGAATTCGCGTACACGAGGCGGCATTGCCGGTCATAGCGGCAAATAATATGAAGCGTGTTTTCTGCTAGTCTCCTGAATTTTTCTTCGAGTTCCATTTGCTCGGTTAGCAGTGCTTCGCTTCGGCTTTCTGCGCCGATGTCCCGCACGAGTGACAGGCAGTAGTCTTTGCCGCTGAATTCGACATGGCTGGTGCTAACCTCGACAGGTATCAAGCTGCCGTCCTTACGACGGTGCCTGGCCTCGAACAGAAGGATAGCGGTCTCGCTTCGTTCATCGAGGGGATGGGGCTCCCTTTCGGTTGTCCAGTCTGGATCGATATCCGTTATTTGCAGTTGCAACAGTTCAGCCGCGCTGTATCCGAGCGATCGGCAGGACTCTTCGTTGACATAGACGAGACGGCCATCTTCATCGCTCAGATAAGCGCTCTCGCGTACTCTATCGAGGACCAGGTTTCTCAGGTGCAGACCTTGCTCCTGTTCGACGAGTTGCCGCCGCAGATTGGCCACGTCCTCTCGCAAAGCGGCATTTTGCTTTGTCAGCTCTGTCAAAACGGCATCGGTCACCGAGTTGCTCGCGGATTCGTTCATACGCTGCCTGCTGAACCCATCCAGGATGGCGTCGAGTTGCACCTTCAGGTGGGTATTCGGATAGAGGGGCTAGTGGCTGTCTTTCACCTGTCTTGCAGTTCGACGAGGTCTCCGGCCGGGTTATTCCGGACCTCACCCTTATGATAGGGTGAGTCTGAGCTCCCGTCTTCCTGACGTTTTCGGTGGCATATTCCGTCGCAATCGCGATCTGCGAAGCCAACTCCCTTGGGGGGGTAGGGATTTCCTTACGCTCTCTTCAGTGTCCATCTCGTGGAATTTCCGTGCTTCCTGACTGTGTCGAGCAGGCCACCAGCCTAGTATCAGTCATGGAAAATCTATCGCGGGTGCCACCCATGATCCCTCACCTGTCCGAACGTGAAAATGCGGTGGAGCGTATCAACTCGGTTTGCATGCGCCTGTTCGATTTGTGGTGCGAGCATCGCAGCGTGACACCGCTCACGTACCTGCTGCATTGCTGGCCGCTGATGGACAGCCAGCCTGCATCGATCCGGCGGCTCCGCGAGACGCTATCGGAACTGCGCAAGACTCACCTCGAAACGATCAGCGCCGAGGCGATGCAGGAGTTGTTCGAGCTTGCGGACTGTGCGGACGAGATTCTGTTTCAGGCATCAGTGCCAGAACGTGGCGCGCGAGCGATTGACAGGCAATCCGTGCGGGCGGTTTCCGCGTAAGGCAGATGTCCCGGCTCGGATCAGGGTGGTTTGCGTTCCGGCGCGGACCAGGCCGGTCAAAGTGGGTAAAAGCGGACTGCGTATTCGATAATGGCCACGCAGTCCCTCGGGCGTCGCAGTGGCGCCATGGCGAACTATCGGTAGACCGCGATTCGCCAACGAGTGCAGAATAGGAAAAACGAGAGTTACGGCACTCAAGGGAATAGGGCGCTCCCGGCAGGGGTCTCGCGCTTTCCATTCACATTCCGCCCCTTGGCGGATCATATTCATGATCAAAATACTGATTGCGGACGACCATGCGATTGTGCGCGGGGGCTTGAAACAGATCATCGCAACCACAGCCGATATCGTCGTGACCGGGGAAGCAGCGCAAGGGTCAGAGGTGGTTGACAAGGTACGTAACTGCGACATCGACCTCTTGCTGCTGGACATGACGATGCCTGGCATCAGCGGCGTCGACCTGATCAGGCGAGTGCGTGCCGAGCAACCTGCGTTGCCGGTGCTGGTGCTAAGTATCCACAATGAGGCCCAGGTCGTGTCGCGCGCGTTGCGCGCGGGTGCGACTGGCTACGTCACTAAAGACAGCGATCCCGAGGTGCTGCTGGCTGCGATCCGCAAGCTGGCTGCGGGCGGCCGCTTCATTGACCCGAAGCTGGTCGACGCGATTGTCTTCGAGACGCACTCGGGCGACGCGCCGCCGCACGAGGTGCTGTCCGACCGCGAATTTCAGGTGCTGCAGATGTTGGCGTCGGGCAAGAGTATCAACGATATCGCCGAGACGCTCGCGCTCAGCGCGAAGACCATCAGCACGCACAAGATGCGGCTCATGCAAAAGCTGGGTCTAGGCAACAATGCAGAACTGATCCGCTACGCGATCAGACACGGTCTCGCCGCGGAATGAGCGGGACACCTCCGGTTCGCCGGGGGGCGTTTGGGAAGAACGTCTCCCGTCAGGATCGTTCAGGAAATTCCGAACTGGGAATCAGCTCATCCTGACTGAACTATCCGCAGCTCCCGATGGAGGCGCATTAATGAACGCCCTACGATGCGTTCATGGGCACCTCGGAGGGGCTATGGTTGCGCCGCAGAATTCATTGCGCGGACTGGTCGACAAATGGATGGGGGCGGCCGGTCCGCAGTCGGTACGGGTGTTGCGTACGCAGCGATCCAGCTCCGGCAGGATCTGTCGTGTCTGCATCGAGGCACGAAGTTCGAGTGGCCTGGTCGTCCTGTTCTTCTTCCGCCACGACGATGGCAACTGGCATGTGTTTCCGCCCGCGAGCCGCGGGCCTGCGATGAATATTGGCCGGCGGGCCGCCTGATCGCACGACGCGCGACAATCAGCATGAGGTAGCGATTGATGTCGCGCCCACAGAGAGACGGATGACGCACCCGGCTTCCGTGGTGCTTTCGAAACGCAGGTTGGCGTCGATCAATCGCGCGCGTTCGGTCATTCCCAGCAGGCCATATGAGTAGCCTTCGCGCGCGGCCGCTACGTCAAAGCCACGTCCGTCGTCGCGGATCGTCAGCTCGATACCCCGTTCGTTGTGGCACAGCGTCACGTCGACGCGGGACGCGTTGGCATGACGGGCGACGTTGGTCAACGATTCCTGCGCGATGCGAAAGATCGCCGTTGCCGATGCGTCGGGGAGGCGCGGTTCAGGACCTTCGAGATGGAAGTGGCAGGGAATCTGCGCATAGCGCGTGAAATCGTGGGCAAGCCACTCGAGCGCCGAGGCGAGGCCGAAATTGAGCGCGGCCGGACGCAGGTGGCTGGCCACACCGCGCACAATCTCGATGGTTTTCTCGACTAGTTCGCGCATGCCGTTGGCCTTGTGAAGCGCAGCTGAATCGTCCACAAGGTGCATGCGGAGCAACGAGACGTCCATTTTCAAGGCGGTCAGCAACTGCCCAAGGTCGTCGTGGATCTCCATCGCAATGCGTTTGCGCTCCTCCTCGCGAATGGCCTCCAGATGCGCGGAAAGTTGCCGCAAGCGCTCGCGTGAAGCCAGCAATTCGGCCTCGGTGCGCTTGCGCTCGGCCACTTCGCGTTCGAGCTGGGCGCTGTGCCGCCGCAGGTTTTCCACCACCCGTTTGCGGGCGGTCACGTCGGTCATCAGGCCTTCCAGCAAGGGCGCGTAGTTACCGTCGACATTGACGCCGCGGGCGTTCAGTTCCACCCAGATCGGGACGCCGTCCAGACGGGTCAAGCGCAGCTCGACACCAACAATCTCGCCCTTGGCGCGCAGTATGTCGAACAGCTCCGCGGTTTGTTCCGGTGCAAACGGATGTTCGTAGGAGGCCGCTGCGCCCGCCGCGATCAGCTCAGCCGGGTCCGGATAGCCGAGCAGGTGCGCCATGGCGGGGTTGGCTTCGGTGAGCCTGCCGCAGCGATCGAGCAGGAAGATGCCTTCCAGCGCGTTTTCGACAATGCTGCGGTACTTTCTTTCGTTTTCGCGCAAAGACGTGGTGGATTGGTGCAGCCGGTCCGCCATCGAGTTCACGCGCAGGGCGAGCCGCCCCAGTTCGTCACCGGACTCCACGACGCAGCGTGCGTGAAGGTCACCGCCGGCGATCCGGTCGACCATTTCCTCAAGACGATTGATCGGACCGCGCACCATGCGCTTGAGCAGGACGAAAGTGACGAGATAGAGCGCCGCTACGATGGCGGCCACTGTCCAGAGGATGGCCCGGCGCGCGGCGCTGATGGATTGCTCGGCCACGGCGCGCGTGAAGACCACCCGGACCTCGCCAATCTTTTCACGCGGCGCGTCGCCCGGCGGGGTGTATTCGATTGGGCGCACACGAACCACGTTATCGTTGCTGCCGTCCGGGTGCGGTCCCTTGACTGAGGACACGGTGCCGTAATTCGTCGCCGTGACCGTGTATTCGACGACCTCGGGGTTGGGGGCGAGCGCAGCGAGCTGTTCGTCGATCGCTGTCCGATCAACATTCCACAGCGGCTGCGCCAGCGAATGACTGAGCAGATCCGCGATCCGCGAGGCACGTTGCTCCAGTGCGCTCAAGCGGCGTTCGCGTTCGTGCTCGGCCACGACATAGGCCGAACTGCTGGCAACCACCGCGACGAGAAGGGCAAGCGCCAGCATCAGCTTGGCGTGCAGGCTCAGCGAGCGCAGCGCATGGCGCGGCGAAAAGTGCATCACGAAAGTGTCGGGACGGTGTTCAGGAGCCGTTGTAGAGCGAAGTCGTACGGACCAGAACGAGGATACAGGTATTTTGAGTAGAGACCGAAGTTCAGCGACTCCCCATGCGCGAACACGGCGTCATAGTATTGGGCGGCGTTCTCGCGGTGGATCACACGCAGGTAGTCGAGCTTCTGGCGCACGCCGCCGGATGCGGCAAAGTCCCTGCCGTGATGGTAGTCGTACAGCAGAACCATCGCCCACGCTCCCATGAAATAGTCGCCTGCCACCATGGCAGCCAGACCGCCATTGGCGACACTAAGCAGGGCCTCCTGCAACGCCCCCATGCCGCCCACCAGAACGTGCGCATGACGCTCGGCGACTGCGCTCAGGGCACCCAGCGCCATCGCGTCGTTCGCGGCCCAGATCACGTTGGCTTGTGGGTAGCGCGCCAGCAGCACGCGTGCCTTTTGTGCGCTATCGGCATAGCTCCAGTCGCCGAACACCAGTTGACACGCGTGCCCATCCGGAACCTGCGACAGGAATCTCTCGACGCCCTGGGCACGCTCGAGCGACACCGGCGTATTCGGATCCCCCGTGATGCCGATCACCTGCGCGCCACCCGGGCTTACGCGCTGATATAGGTATTGCATCAGGCGCTCCCCGGCTTGGGCGGCATTGGCTGTTGCCGTGCCGATCCAGTTGCGGATGCCTTCCCGTTCGTTGCCGATCTCGCGACGCTGACCCGGAGTGAGGTCGTTGTGGATCAGCAGGACCTTGGCGGGCGAACGCGCCAGCGTCGTCAGCATGTGATCGGCGACCATCTTCTCGTTGACGATCACCACGTAGTCGGGCGCGTCGGTGCGCTCTGCGACTTCCTTTGCCTGACGCATCATCAACAGGTGGTCGCGTTCGGCGTACAGGACCTCCAGTTGCATGCCGAAGATTCTGGCCGCCACCCGCATGAATTGCGAAACCAGTTGCCAGTGCTGTCCTGTCCCGCGTTCGATGGCCTCGCCAGGATTGAGGAAGACGACGCGCGGCGCGGAGCTGGATGCGAAAGCGGGGCGTGTCATGCACAGCAGGCCAGCATGAGTCAGGGCGACTAGCGCTGCTCTACGATTTAGGGGCTTGACCACTTCGTCTCCATCTTTATACGCTCGATGACGTAATGCGGTCATGTTCCGTTTTAACTGTGACGCGCGTCAGTTGATTTTACGTGTTGCGTCACTGGCGCCAATATTCGCGCTATGTTGGAGACGTGTCCGCTCTATGACAAAACCGGGGCATCGGGTCTGAGCAGACTCGAGCGATTGGCCGGTGGCGCCACTCAAGCGGCAATGATCGGACGAATCGCTGCACCCTTGTGGCCTAAGCAACGGTTAGCGGCTGCTCAAGGAAACGCATGGCTTCGTCTGCCGGGATTGGCCGGGAGTACAGATATCCTTGAACCGCCTCGCATCCAAGTGTCTTGAGAATGGCCAGTTCGTCTCTGCTCTCTACACCTTCAACAATACAATCGATGCTCATGTCCCGACTGAGCGCGAGAAGCGACTTGACGATTTTGTAGCTCGCGGGATTTTTGTTTATATCCATGACAAAACTGCGATCGACTTTTATTTTGGTGAGCGGCAGCGCATGGAGGTGCGTGAGGCTCGAGAATCCGGTTCCAAAATCGTCCAGAGAAATGCCGCATCCGAGTGATCGCAACGTTTCCGTGGCGCTACGCACTTGCGGGAAATCACGAATCAAGGCGGTTTCGGTGACCTCCAGATCGAGGCGTGTGGGATCGAAGCCGCTCTTGCCGATCTCCCCAATTATCTCGAGGACGCTATCGGGCGAGCTGAGATCGTGAGCGGACAGGTTAAACGCGAGACGGATATCGCTGGGCCAAAGTAATGCATGCGCAAGCGCCTTTTTCAACAGCATCCGGGTGATCGCTTCGATCCTCCCCGTTCGTTCGGCAATGGGAATGAACTGTGCAGGTGAGACTGAACCCAAGGTCGGGCTGAACCAGCGAGCCAGGGCCTCAAATCCGATCGTTTCTCGATTCGAGACATTGATGATCGGTTGAAACACTACCGTTAGTTCATCTTCAAGGTTCGCGTGTTGAAGCGCCTGTTCGATTTTCGCGTCGGCTCGAATCCTGGCATCATGATCGATAGAGAAAAGCGTCACCTTGCCACGGCTCGTGCGCTTTCCGTAATAGAGGGCATAGTCGGCATTGGCAAACAATTGCACCGTGTCGCTTGCCATGTCGGGATAGACCGAGAAGCCAATCGATCCACCGATTTGCAGCGTCGTCTCTCCTGGCGAGGCGGCGGTTCGTAGCGCGGAACAGATAAATTCTCCAGCCGCCAGGAGTTCAGCCGTATCACCGAAGTCTGAAGCCACAATCGAAAATTCATCCCCACCGAGCCTTGCAACATAGTAGTTCGTCGGGCAGACGTCTTTCAGGCGCGCTCCAATTGTCTGAAGCAGCTTGTCGCCGGTTGCATGGCCATAGATGTCGTTGACGGCTTTGAAGCCATCCAGGTCAATGATGCCGACGGCAAGACGCGTTCCGTCGGATTTCGCTTTCGCATAGGCGTTGTCAAGGTAGGAAAAAAACGCACGGCGGTTGGCCAACCCGGTCAGGCTGTCAATATTTGCAAGCCGGAAGTTTTCCGCGCGTGCACTCACCATGCCGGTAAAGTCGCGATAATGCACCAGCAGTATGGTAAGCATCGCTGCGGAGACCAGCGCGGTGTTGATGGCGATGGCGACGAAAACCGAGTTGCCGGAGAGGGAAAAGAAAATGACAAACGAGCCGTTGACGATGAAAGCAACCGTAAAAGCGGCCGGCCGCAAATGCATCAGGCAGAAAATCACACCGATGACCGTAATCGCCATATAAAAGGCGACATGCGTCTTTTCGTAGGCGTCGCCGTAGGGGAACAGCGCGAGTGCCCACAGCGTGAAGGCGACGGCAATGATGCCGGAGAGCCGTTGGGTGCGGGAGAGCGCCTGTAGCGCAACATCCCGGGTTGCTTCCCGCTTCGAACGACGCAGCCAACCGACAACGCGGATGAACGAAAGCACGGTCATGACGACCGGTATGTCGATTGTCAGCCACCGCGGCGCCACGCGCATGTGAGTGGTCGCGAGGCCCCATGTGTTGATCATCAGGACCACATACATGAGGGGCATCTGAAACGTGAAGGCTCGATACTGAGCGATCAGTAGATCCGGATTGTGTTTCGGGATAACTGCAATCTCTTTGGCAGCTTTCAAGAATTTCTTGAACTGCAACATTACGCATCCTCGTGATCTGTCGCTAACGAGTCCAATCGCCCATACATCGGTATACGGCGACGCGCTTCGATCTCTTTAGTCTGATTGGGGTAGGGATTCCCTGAAATCGTCGTGAGGACTGGTTGGGCAGGGCGCGGCCAGGGAGTTCCTTGCATGGAATTCGGCATCGGCCTAACGCACGGGCGCGCGTCACGTTAGGCATTTCCTGACACAAAAATCAGCAAGAGTCCCGAGAAATTTTCCCGTTACCCGACTTCGACCAAAATTATCGCGCGCTTAGGATCGACCTATCCGCAATGTTTCGTGAAGGCGATGCCTCCTCGCTGAACTTGCTGGAGAACGGGGCTCAAGATCCCCGAGTAAGCGGAAAGGGCAAAGCGAGGGGCTTCCAGTTCTCACACCCAGCCATGCTGATGTTGAGGTGCTGGGTACGCTTCCCGCAAACATACTCCACACGCGAGCGAGACCAGCTTGCGCGCATCGACACCATGAGTATTCGCGCCGGCTCAGTGCCAGCGTGAGCCTGCTTCATGCCGCCGAACAGCGCAGAAACACTGGGTGATCTGGGCGTGCCGCATGGATCCGTCGTGACGAGTTCGTGACGTTCCAGCGGTGTATCGCGTATGGTGATGTGGAGAAGTACATGTATTTCGATAAGCTAAGTAACGATGAGTGGTCGCTGCTTCAACCCTTGATTCAGGACGCCGCCGCTTACCGCTTGAACCGCCGGGGACGGCCGCGCGCGGAACTGCGCGTCGTGGTCAACGCCGTCCTGTGGGTGATGACCACGGGCGAGCCGTGGTCCAGGCTTCCCTGCGAATATCCTTCCGTTCCAACTTGCCGGTGCCGTTTCGAGGAGTGGCGCGCGAACGGCACACTTTCGGCGCTGGTCGCCGTGTTATCGCAGCACGGGCGGACGTTTGCCTTTGTCCCGACAACGTCTTCCCCTTACCCAGGCCGCGCGGCCCCGCAAAGTCCGCGGTTTTTCCGCAATGACGGCGCCCCTCAGGTGCTCTGGAAGAGCGCGGAGGCATGGCAGAGCGCCCCCGGCACGATGGAGCGGGTGCGCGAGACGACGCCATTTACGGAGATTGCGCGGCGACTTTCGGGAGGGGAGAACAACCCGCACATCGCGCTCGAGGGGGAGCCGATCGCGCAGGAGGACCAGGCGCTGCAAGCGGGCCGCAACGGATTTTCACCGTGGATGGGCCTGCTCTCACGTGGCAAACAGGTGTCAGACGCGAGAGGCTACGTGATATACGCCGCTGCCGATACGCTTGCGGACGGCTCGTTTCGCGGCTGGGCAGATATCGTGAAGGACGGGCGGCGTGTCGTGCGTTCGGGGCTCATCGGTCCGCCTTTCGTCAAAGCCGAGGCCGGTCAACAGTATGCGCTGGGTTGGGCCCGCAAATGGATCGATCAGCACTGCCCGGTCCCGACAATCACAGAGACCTTAAAAGCCAGCCCCGTATTGAAAGCGTTACCGCTTTCTCAACCGGCAGCGAAAGTCCACGTGAACCTTGAGCAGGATGATTTTTTTCACGAAGACATTAAGTTGCAGTGCTAATTAAGTATACAAGGTGCACGGCCGTCGGGATCGGCATGGATGAGAGCGAGTGTGCCTACTCCCATCCCTGATTCCCGGCTGGCTGCACCGAATTGCCGTAACCGGCGGGGTACGGCCGCCGCAGTTCTGGCGGCGTGTACATCTGGTCATCATATGCCGGATTGGCAGGCGGGCGGCCCACAACGACGACCTGCTGCGCCGTAGCTTGAGCGGGCGGCCGAGGTACGTAGGCGGACTGCGCGTAAGCCCGTTGGTACTGAGCGGGCGGGTACTGCGCAGGCGCGTACTGGTTAGCCTGATAGGTTCGAGGCGGCGGGGGCGGCGGCGCGTATTCCCGCCCGGCGTACCCCCCTGAATCCTGCGACTCTGTCGACGCCGGGTTATAGGCCGGCGCCGCCGCGTATTGCTGGGGCTGCCGATACTGCGGCGCCGCCCGCTGAGCGTTTTGCGAATCGCGGCTCTGCGTCGCCTGCGCATCGTCGTCATTGGCCGGTTTTTCGTCAGGCAATGACGTCACGGCTTGCGTCGGAATCAGGATCGGCGGTTCGGACTCGGTGGCAAACCGTTGCGACGGCGTAGCCCGCGGCGAAACCTGCTTCAGAGGCACAGGTTGCACTTCGGGCCGCTTAGGCGGCGCGACTTGCACCGAAGCCTGCTTCAACGACGCGACCGGCGCAGAGACCCGCCTCGGCGGCAGCGGCTCGACTTGCGCGTAAACATGCTTCTGCGGCAGGGGTGCGATTTGCGCGGGAACGCGCTTCAGCGGCGCGGGCTCGGCCTGTGTAACGACCTGCCTGGACGGTGCAGCTCGCGCAGCAGCAAGCCGCTTCGGCGATGCGACCGGCGCGGCCACTTGCTTCGCCGGTGCGGCCGGCGCGGCTACTGGCCTCAGCGACGCGGCTTGCGCTACCGGCCGCCTTGGCGGCGCAACCCGCTCGGCAACCGGCTTCGGCGATGCGGGCCTGGCCTCTGCGGCAAGCTGCTTCTGCGGATGCTTCACTTCGTCATCCAGGGTCGCATAGGATTTCGAGTCTTCCCTGGCGCGCGCGTTATAGCCGATGAAATACGCGTAGCGCAGGTCCTTCAGGTGCGATTGATTGTCGGCGTCGGCGGAGATGCGTTCTTCGCCGGGATCGAGAGAGGCGTCGATGTTCGAATCTTCGTACGCCGAGACTGCAGCATCAGCGGCACGGGCGGATTCGGGATGCAGGGCGCCCACAGAAGACATCAGCGCGGCGGCCACCGCGGCGAGCACTTTTTTTTCCATTCTTTCACCTCGGGATTCCGTGCGACAGTCCGCGTAGGATTCTCCAATCGCCGGATCGGATTTTCAGTCGCGCATCCGGGATATCGACTCTTTTTAGCACGTCCTGAAGGTCCCAGGATAGTGTTTCCGGGTATAACCCAGGCGAAAGACTATATGCAGGACAACCATAGCGGCAGCGACGTTGCCGGTCCGGAAATTTTTGCCTGTTCCGGCGGCCATGGCGGGCGTCCGGCACGCTGACGCGGGGAAGTCACCGATCTGTTTGAAGTGCCTTTCAATTTCGTTTTTTGTCACCGCCCCGGCCTGGACCGCCCATTCGCAATGGCTGGCCCAGTTTCTGGTGTTGCTCGGCACCAGGATCGCGCTCCAGGTATGAAGTCTCAGAGGGGGCGCCCACTCGGTCTGAGTCGACGGAAGCTGTCTACGATGCGGCCGCATCGCCGGCAAAACCCCACGCCACCGTGGGCCGGCGACGCATCAGCAAATAGAACGCGACAAAGTGCGTGATCATCAGCAGGGGTACGTAGAGGATGGGGACCGCGTAGGTGGCCCCCAGTTGTCCCGCCATCGCAGGAAGGCCGATCCGAGTCGCGTGGTAATAGTCGACGATGATATCGGCCGCCCCCACGAGATTGAAGGCGCACACGAGAAACCAGAAGAGCGGACGTATCCTGACGCTGAGC
This sequence comes from Paraburkholderia phenazinium, assembly GCF_900100735.1. Classification (GTDB taxonomy): domain Bacteria; phylum Pseudomonadota; class Gammaproteobacteria; order Burkholderiales; family Burkholderiaceae; genus Paraburkholderia; species Paraburkholderia phenazinia. The sequence goes on from NZ_FNCJ01000002.1 coordinate 384,939, forward strand.
AGCGCCAGGATGGCCAGCACGCCGGTTGCGAAGTCGCCATAAGCGGCGAACTGGGCGAAGCTGGCTGGCAGACTGGGTCCGACGACGCCAGGAAGGATGAAGACGAGCCCGAAGAAGCGGAAGCTGTGCAGCGTAGCGATGGCGCGTTGCGCGTCGATACGCTCCATCGACTTAAGCTTGGGCAGCACGTACACGACGAAGCAAGGCAGCCACGCGACATAGCCAAGAACGAGGTGGATCCGGAAGACGGTTTCAGGTGACATTGCGGAACTCCTGGCAGGGGGCTATCGGTGTCGAGGGGCGCGAGATTCGCGGGATTCCTGATTCACAAGCCGATTTTAGGAGCGCTTTCAACGAGTGACTATTCGCGATAATATTGACGGGTTATGAAGCAAAACTTCACAGTCCGGCAAGGCGCGCTCGACGGTGTCGAGGCGTTCCTGAGCATTGCCCAGCACCGCAGTTTTCGTAGAGCGGCTGCGGAACTCGGCGTGACGCCTTCGGCGATCAGCCAGACGGTACGCGTGCTCGAGGCGCGCATCGGCGCGGCGCTCTTCGTACGCACAACGCGGAGTGTCGGACTCACCGAAGCCGGCGAACGGTTCCTTTCGCGAGCAAAGCCGGCCTTTGCAGAACTCGTTGCCGCAAGCGAGGTCGCGCGCGAGCTCGGGCAGCGACCGGCCGGACTATTGCGGCTCGCGGTACCGAGCGCGGTAGTGCCGATCGTGTTGCAGCCACTGATCGCATCCTTCTGCCGGGCCTATCCCGAGGTAGTGGTCGAGATCGCCGCAAGCGCGGAGTTGGTCGACCTCGCGGCCGAAGGGTTTGACGCCGGCATCCGGCTAGGCCAGTTCATCGCGGCCGACATGGTCGCGGTGCGACTGACGCCGCCGTTCCCGTTAGAGGTGGTTTGCAGTCCAGACTATCTGCGTGGACGAAGCCGGCCGGAGCGCATCGACGATCTGCGTGACCACGCCTGCCTGCGTATGCGCCGCTCGAACGGGGCGATCGCTTCCTGGCCCTTTGTCGATGGCAAGAAGGCCGTTGAGGCAATCGTCTCCGGGCCGCTAATCGCGCAAGACTATCCCACGCTCCTCGGAGCAGCGATTCAAGGTGTGGGACTTGCACAGGTGCCCGGCCCGTTTGCTGCAGCGCCGATTGCTGACGGCCGATTGCAGGCGCTGCTGACACCTTTCGCCGTCACAACGCCAGGGGTTTTTCTATACCACTCAGGCAGACACCAGGTCTTGCCGAAACTGCGCGCCTTCATCGACCACGTTAGATACCAGAGCGCTGACGCCGCAGGTGAGGGAAAAGTTGCACGGAGGTCGCGGGAGAGCGATCGTGCTAAGTAGCACTCGTCAAAGCGACGACAAAATCAAGAAATACCCGTGTTTTGGCCGGCACCTGGTGCCGCGACGGATGGTATGCATAGAGCGGGAAGCGCTCATCCGGCCAGTCCGGGAACAGGTTGACGAGCCGTCCCTCGCGGATCAGGTGTTCGGCTCCGAGCAGAAGCATCTGCGCGACGCCGGAGCCTGCCAGACACGCGTTGAGCAGTGCGCTCGGATCATTCACCGTAAGCCGTCCATTCGTTTCGACAACAAGCTTTTTGCGCTTGCGATGAAACTCCCACGGATACGGCTTTCCGGTTTCCGGGTTCCTGAATTCCAGGCATCTGTGGTCCCCGCGACCCAGCTCTTGAGGCTCCGCCGGCCGCCCCCGGCGAGCGAGGTACAAGGGGGATGCGACCGTGACAACCGCGGTGTCAAGAAGCTTTCGCGCAATCAGACTGGATGAGCGAGGTTCGCCAAAGCGCAAGGCCAGATCGAAGCCGTCCATGATGAGGTCGCCGAGTTGATCTCGTGCAATGAGTTCGAGTTCAAGCTCAGGATGCACATCCATGAATTTGTCGAGCCTCGGGCCCAGAATGAGTCGCGAAAAAACCGGATCAAGATTGATGCGCAGCTTCCCGCGCACGGCCGCGGCGCCTCCTGCCGCGGCTGCGGCCGCTTCCTCCATTCCCCTCAAGTGCGGCATGACCTGCTCGTAGAACCGCCGGCCCTCTTCAGTCAGGGAAACGGAGCGGGTGGTCCGATTGAAGAGCCGTATTTTCAGCCGCTTTTCGAGCCGGGCGATCGCCCGGCTAACCCCCGGTGGCGACATATCCATCAGTTCGGACGCAGCGGCGAACGTCCCCGCATCGACGACGGCAGCAAATACGCTGATACCGCTAGAGAGATTCTCGCTGGACGATCTCATTTGGCTGGCCATGGACAGTGCATCAATCACAGCACTATGACTCATTAGTAACTATCAGTCATTTAATAAGTGCCATTCATGCCATTTAGTTTCTCCTCGCGCTTGCCCACAATGCATCTCAACGGTTCACATCCCTCTACGCAAGGAGAAACTGCAATGTATGCAATCACAGGAATAACAGGAAAGGTCGGCGGTGCGCTGGCGCGCACGTTGCTCGCAGCGGGCCAGCCGGTACGCGCGGTGGTTCGCGATGCCGCTCGGGCACGTTCGTGGGCCGAGCGCGGGTGCGAAGTGGTGACAGCCGACATGGACGATGCGGCGTCCCTTACCGCCGCTTTCGAGGGCGCGCAAGGCGTCTTTATTCTGCCGCCGTCCGAGTTCGATCCGTCGCCGGGCTTTCCCGAGGCACGTGTTGTGATTGAGGCCGTGCGCAGGGCGCTTCAGTCGGCGGCGCCTGGCAAGGTTGTCTGTCTGTCGACGATCGGCGCGCAGGCCACCGAGACCAATCTGCTCACGCAACGTACGCTGATGGAGCAGGCGCTGCGCGAGTTAGCGATGCCCGTGACCTTCCTGCGTCCTGGCTGGTTCATGGAAAACGCCGCATGGGACGTTGCGCCCGCCCGGGACTCCGGGATGATCGCCAGCTTTCTGCAGCCGCTCGACAAGGCCGTGCCGATGGTCGCGACCGCGGACGTGGGCCGGGTTGCTGCGCAACTGCTTCAACAAACCTGGCACGGCGTGCGGGTTGTCGAACTGGAGGGGCCGCAACGTGTGAGCCCGAACGATCTGGCCGAGGCGTTTGCCCAGGTGCTCGGTCATCCGGTTCGTGCGGAGGTGGTGAGGCGCGACACGTGGGAGGCGCTGTTCCGCTCCCAAGGGATGAAGGAGCCGTTGCCGCGGATGCGCATGCTCGACGGGTTCAATGAAGGCTGGATCGCCTTCGAAGGCGAGGGCGCCGGCATCGTCAAGGGCGAAGTGGAACTGGAAGCCGTGGTGCGAGATCTCGTCTCGCAGGCGGGCTAACGAAGGCGCACCCGGCGACGCGTACAGGATGGCGCGTTGCCGGGTGCTTTGCGCTGATCGTTTCCTTCGCTTGGTGTGCCGTTGATCGAGGTGCGTGAGCGGGGACTGTATGCGCGCGCCTTCGATCGCGGTTCCAGTGGCTGATAGTCTCAGCCCTTAATGGTCCGCAGGAAGTCGAGCAGCGCCGCCGTGACCACTTCCGGCGCCTCCTGCTGTATCCAATGGCCGATGCCGGGGAGCAGTGCGCTGGAGACAAGGCCCGGCAAGCTCTCCGCCTGGGCAGCATAGGCATCGCGTCGCCAATGCACCACAGGGTCCCGTGCACCGCCGAGAAACATCGCCGGTTGGGTGATGCGTGCGCCGGCAAAGGCGCCGAGCAGCCACCAGTTCCGATCAAAGTTGCGATACCAGTCGAGCGGCGCACGAAAGCCCCGGGCGAACGCCGCTGTTTGCAGGCGTAGATCCTCCGCCGTCAGCCAATCCGGCAGCCCGGAGGGCGCCGCGAAGCTAGCCAGAAATCCGCTCTCGGCGACCATGCCGTTCCAGAGCGGATCGGGCACGGCGCCAGAGAGACCCCAGTAAATGCGGCGCAGGCTTTCTGCAGGATCAGCGTCAAGCTCCGCCTCGGCGCGGCCCCGCGGTTCGAACCAGAGCCAGTAGAAGCGCTCCCGCCCCCGGCCGTGCAGGGTCGCGAGCGGTGGCGAGGGAGTGCGGGGGATGAACGGAACCGACAGTCCAGCGACGCCAATAAACCGGTCGGGCCGCAGCATGGCTGCCGTCCAGGCGACGAGCGCGCCCCAATCGTGACCAACGATCACTGCTTGCGGATGCCCGAGCGTATCGAGCAAGCCGACCATGTCGCCCACCAGATGCAGAATCGTAAAATCTTCGATCGCTTCCGGGGCGCTGCTGCCGCCATAGCCCCGCATATCCGGCGCGATCACACGATATCCCGCCTCGGCGAGCGCCGGCACCTGATGGCGCCAGGAATGCCGCGACTCAGGGAAGCCGTGGCAGAGCAGGACGGGCATGCCGCTGCCGGCAAGGTCGGCTCGTAGCTCGATCCCGTTGGTGGCAAAGTCTCCAGTCTCGATTTGCATCGCGCGGCACCTACGATCAGGGGAACGGTGAATGGGGTAATACAAAGCTGATTTTCCCCGCGCAGCGTAGCATTCTTTAATCCCCGGCGGCGTAGCGGTCTTGTTTGCCCTTAGCTCACCAGGGAACGACTCTTCCCAGATAGTCCAGGTAATGCAATCCGGAGCGCCCTTCGTAAGCCTCCATCGTGCTCAGCAGGTTCGGGATACTTTCCGCGATACTTAGACGCGCGTCAGGACCGCCCATGTCCGTTCTCACCCATCCAGGCGCCATCAATAGCAAGGTTCTCGCGTCGTCCCGGTGGCGCGCCGCAAAGCTGCGCATGAGCATGTTGAGCGCAGCCTTACTGGCCCGATAGACCTCGTAATTGCCATTCGTGTTGTTGGTGAGGCTACCCTGTCCAGACGACATGACACCGATTGTTCCAGCGGGCTGTACGAGGTCCTGAAACGCTTCGATTAGCCTCATCGGACTCAACGAGTTTGTCACCATCACGCGCACGAATTCCTCGGTCGAGATATCGGCGATCGTCTCAAGATCGTCGTTTTTGACGCCAGCATTCACAAAAAGAACATCCAGCCGTCGATCCATAAGACGGCCGTGTAGCGCGGCGACCTGGTCGGGAATCGTGATGTCCACTGCTTCAACTTCCAGCGCGCCTTGGGTGCCCGCCGAGAGTTGACGCAGCTTTTCTGTTGAACCCTCCCGTCCAGTGGCAATCACGCGCCAGCCACGCTTGAGGTATTCCTCGACCATTGCGAATCCGAGCCCGCGAGATGCTCCGATAAGGAGGACGGTTTTCTGCGCAGAGTTGTCTTGCATCGATAGCTCCCTGTAAGTGAGGCCCGTGAGACCCGATAGAACGCGGCTTTGAGGTGCCGCGCGTTCGTCATGAGCCGGTAAGTGGAATATATCGATGCGCTAGACATGGCGGAAGACGCAGCAGTTGCACTTATAACCTGCACCAGACGCCATGTCTCGGCGGATGATGCTACGATCGGGCATGCCGGAACCCGACCTGAATTTACTCATTGCGCTCGACGTCTTGCTTGCCGATGGCAGCGTGGCCGGTGCTGCGCGTCGACTGGGACTGAGTGCTTCGGCAATGAGCCGAACCTTGACGCGGCTTCGCGAGGCGACCGGTGACCCGTTACTGGTTCGGGCGGGACGCCGTATGGTATTGACGCCTCATGCGGAGGCGCTGCGTCAACGCACCCAGAATGCGGTTCATGAGGCGCGTGCCGTACTTCGTCCCTCAACGACGGAAGCGGATTTTTCAACGCTGCAGCGAACCTTGACGATTCGCGCCAACGACGGTTTTGTGGAGGGCTTCGGCGCTTCACTGATCGCCGCGGTCACCGCGGTTGCGCCACTCGTGCGTTTGCGTTTTGCGCCCAAGCTTGAGAAGACGGCGGCGTATCTGCGCGACGGCTCCGCTGATCTTGAGATCGGTGTTCTAGGCGAGATGGGGCCGGAGGTCCGCGTGCAGGCATTATTCCGGGATCGCTTTCTGGGTGCGGTGAGACAGGGCCATCCACTCGCGATGGAGCGCGAGGTGACGGCCGAACGGTACACCGCGTTCGGCCATGTGGTCGCTTCACGACGCGGTCGCACCAGTGGACCGGTTGATGAGGCGCTCGCCGCTTTAGGACTAGAGCGAACGATTGTCGCCGTCGTTCCGAGTTTTCCCGCCGCGCTCGCTGTTGCGCGAGCCTCCGACTTGATCGCGCTCGTGCCTGCGTCTCTTCTGCGTAGCCAGTCCGAACAGCAGGAATTGCCCACATCCGCCACCACTCATGCCTTCGAGCTTCCCGTGACCACCGGGGAGATTACGATCTCGCAGATGTGGCATCCTCGTTTAGAAGTCGATCCTGTTCATCGTTGGCTCCGCCAACTGACGCTAGCGGTATGCCGGGAACGTCTGCGTCTCTGAAACAGTAGTCTCCAGTACACCTACATACTCATTCCGCTTCCCGTGAAGAACGGCACACCGCGGGGCGTGACGAGCGCTCTATTTCGCGGGCCGAGTCGCGCGGCTAAGGTTGAACCATCCGAGGGTTTGGGTCGGTTCACGTCGATGTTGCACTCATCTCCTCGGATTCGAAATCGATTTTTCACGATTGAAGACTTTAAGGAGAAGTACGATGGTGACACTCGTAAGAATTTCCGAACATTCAGGTGCCCCGCAAATCTGGGGCTTTCACGATAGGTGTACTGTCAGGGACGTCGCGGCGGCATTGAATACGATCGCAGCCGGACTGAGCGGCGGTGGCCACACCATTCACGTCATGTCGGGAACCCACGGACACTGCGAGGGCCAGGTCGGCCTTGTTGCGACTCGTGAGGAGCGGTTCGCGGAGCAGGACCGGAATCTGGCTGCCCCAAAGACGAAAGACGGCAGGACCGTAGCTATCGTTGTGCATGACTTCAATACCGGCCCGCTGCCCGAGCTCGATCATGATCCTGACAATGGTCCCGATCCTTCGGGGACGATCAGGCTGAACCGCGTAGCAGGAGAGATTGTCGCAACAGACCCAGGCACTCCTACCATTCTGTTGGCATACTGCTGCAGCGCCGGGACGCCGTAACGCGGTTCCGATACCTGGAAAGCTCGCGGCACGGAAGTCAAGGTGACGCGAGCATTCCGGGTGTTGGTTCTGCATCGAAATCAGCCCAGGCCGGTTTCGTCATCCACTCATATGAATATCTGCAATTCCTGGTTTGCCGACGCCAGCGGAAAGGATAGCTTTCCAGATCGGTCCATCAAGACGGGAGGGGCTTCATGAGCGCCGCAACCCAGCAGACAAGAAATGTGGAAGACGCCTCGGCAGGTGCGCGCTACGACGTCGACGTGCTGGTGATCGGCGGCGGCCCTGCCGGCACGCTGGAAGATCTGTTTCACGTGATTACCACTCTGGCTGCGCACGAGTCTAATGTCGCGCACGCGTTGCGGATCCATTTCGATCTGACCGAATTGATGTTGCTGGCGCCGCGTTCCACCTTCAACGACATACCAGCGCCGGCCATCGGTTTCCTTAAGTTGCCAGTCGCATATCGTTGTGCCGATTTATTCGTGGCGCGATGCCAATCGACGGATGAGAATCGTTCGACTCTTCACCTTCTGGACTGCCGCCTATCATGAGCCGAGACTTCCTCTTACTTCTCGAACCGGGTTTTACCGATCCGAAGCATCCTGGCGAACGCTTTATTTGCCCCCATGGCGCGCCGATCGAGGGACTGCTTGCCAGCGACCCCTCGAGGACCGCGAGCCTCGACATTCAGCGTTTGCCGTTTGCGCGTCCGCGTGAGGTCGCGATCAAGGCGCTCGACGCGGATCATCAGGGCCTGCCCGTGCTAATCCTAGGCGACGAGCATCCTGCTCCCGCCGACGCGCAGACGCTAGGTGAAAAGCGTTTCGTCACCGACACCAACCGCATCCTCGCCTTGCTCGCCGAACGCCACGGCTTTCCGAAAGTGCACTGACGCGCTAGCTCATCCACCGGTTCAACGCAGAGTGGCTGGTGGTGAGAAGCCACGCCATGTGCCATGCGCCGCTCGCCGTGTGAGGCGAGCGAAGCTGATTTAGCCGTGGAAACCTCCCCACGAGTCGCGCTCCGGGCCGGCAGCCGCCGTGCCAGTTGCATCTGAACATCAATATCCTGCACTCCGGCTTCGTCCCGTCAGCGTGGCGGTCGCAGAGGCCAAAATCGCTCAACGGACAGAATCGCGCTTGAGCGGATGTCACCGAACCGCTCAAGCGCCATTGCGAATTAATCTAACGCGGATATCCTGGTGTTTTCGACGTTTCATTGTCGAGATAGGGGTTGAATAAATTAGGTTAACAAAATAGTTACACATTGCCGGGAATGACGATTCGTTAAATGCTTGGTTCAATTGCCTTAAGTGGCCTGTTATCGTGTTTATGCTCGATCGCTATCCACTGCTGTTCGATCGTTCGACATGGGTAGCAATGCATGCAACGCATTGCTTAAACCGTCTACTTCAACAGGGCATAACAAGTCATGAAACACGGTCGGAATATTCTGTCGGCAGTGGCCGGAACGCTCGTCGCATTGGCGATGGGCTTAGCGGGCACAGCGCAGGCGGCAAGCATAACCTCAAGCTCATTCAATCTGAGTCCAGACCAGCACGATCGCGTCCGCACGACGCCTGACGCTGCAGCCATCCAGGCGGTACCTGCGACGTTTCAGTTCGCCCAGAAGGACGAACTGGTCATCGGCTTGAGCGTGGCGTGGCCGCCGCTCAGCACGTACGCGACCGATGCAAAAACCGTTGTCGGCTTCGACCCGGACCTCGCGCAACTGGTCGCTGACGGTTTGGGCCGCAAGCTGAAGATCGTTCCGATCGCGTGGGAAGACTGGCCGCTCGCCTTGCAGTCCGGCAAGGTCGACGCCGTTGTGTCCAACGTGACGGTTACCGAGCAGCGCAAGGAGAAATTCGACTTCTCGACCTATCGGCGTGACGTGCTCGGATTCTACGTGCCCGATTCAAGCCCGATCAAGTCGATCCGTGAACCGAAGGACGTCGCTGGGCTGCGTGTCATTACGGATTCGGGAACCAACCAGGAAAAGATTCTGCTCGCATGGGACAAGGAAAATGTCGCACATGGGCTCAAACCGGTGCAGGTTCTCTATTACGACGATCTGGCCGTGCGGGATGTCGCACTGCGTTCGGGGCGCGCCGACGCCATTCTGAGCGTCAACTCGGCACTCGCCTACGCGGCTGCGCAGAAAGGCGGGATACGCGTAGTCGGCACCATCAGTGGCGGCTGGCCGATTCTGGCCGATGTCGGGATCACGACGCGCAGGGGTAGCGGACTCGCCGCACCGCTCACACAGCTACTGAACGATCTGATTAGCAGCGGAAAATATACTCAGGTACTCGATCGCTGGAGTCTGGGCACCGAAGCGATCGATAAGGCCAGAACGAATCCGCCGGGGCTACCCAAGAGTTAGCTCAGCCGGGCAGCGCTAGCTGCCTGGACGATGGTCAGCTGCATATCCTAAGTATTACTAAAATATTACTCCTCACGCGACGGATATCCGCCGGTGTGCTGGAGGATGGTGTTCGCCTATTACCAACGGGACAGTCGATGCGTAGGGAAAACAGAAAAATGCCGGCCGCTCAGGCTGCCACTGGGGTTCGCAGGAAATTGCTATCAGCCGCCGTGCTGGCGATGACATGCAACGGCGCAGCATGGGCTCAGGGTGCGGCCACACCGACGCCGGCGAGCGATGCCGCGACCGCCGCACCCGGGGCTCAGCCCGCGCAAACCTCCCCAGCCGCAGCACAACCCGCGACCACCCGGCCGGCAGAGCAGCAGTCTGCCGCACGGCAGGCTGGCGCTACCAGTACCGTCCAGCAGGATACCGTGGTCGTAACCGGCACGCGCACCAGTACGAAGGCGAGCCAGAGCCTGACCCCGGTGGATGTGATCAGCGGTGCGCAGTTGCAGGCCACCGGGCAGAGCAACCTGCGCGACGCGCTGGTGCAACTGTCGCCGTCGATCACGCGGGAGACCTATGCTGGCGACACGGCGCAGTTGACCGACGCGCTGTCGTTGCATGGGCTGACGCCGGACCATGTGCTGGTGCTGGTGAACGGCAAGCGTCGCCATACCACGGCGAATATTGCTCTCGACGGCGGTCTGAACGAGGGGTCGACCGGCGTCGACATCGATACGATCCCGGTTGGGCTCATCGATCACATCGAGATTCTGCGTGACGGTGCGTCGGCGCAGTACGGGTCGGACGCGATTGCTGGGGTGATCAACATCATCCTGAAGACGAACTCGCACGGGGGCACGCTGCAGACGACAAACGGCCAGACCTATGCGGGCGATGGCTTCAAGAATGGCGAGTCCGCCAATATCGGCCTGAATCTCGGCGATCAAGGATTTCTCGATCTGGCGGCGGAATATGACCGCCAGAACCATACAGTCCGCACCGGACCCGATGATTATTTCGGCACCTTCCAGCCGGGGCGTGGTTACTACAACCCGATCGAGGGGAACCCGGCCAGCACGCGCGAATCGGTGGGCTTCAATGCAGGGTATTACCTCGGCGACGATGTGGAGCTGTACGGCTTTGGCACCTATGCGCATCGCGATGCAGAGGCTTATCAGAACTACCGGCCGCCTTTTGTCCTTCCCGAGGTGTATCCAAACGGATTTGTGCCGACCGAGACGGTCAACGAGAACGACTATTCGATTACCTCGGGCATCAAAGGCCAGAACCTGTTCGGCTGGTCATGGGATCTGAGCACGACCTATGGCGGTGACCATGAGGTTATCGGCATGGACAATTCGGCCAACACCGGGTTGTATGCCGCCGAAGGTTATACGCCGACCAGTTTCCACCTCGCGACGGTCAGCAACACGCAACTGACCAATAACCTCGACTTCTCGCGTGCGTTCCATCTGCCGCTATTGCCGGCTCCGGTGAACGTCTCGGTCGGGGTCGAGCAACGACGTGAGACCTACAGCGTGGGGGCGGGCGATGAGGCGTCATATATCGATGGCGGTTCCCAGGCGTTGCCGGGTCTCGCGCCTGTCAGCGCGAGCGACAACTCGCGCAACGTGGTCGGCACGTATATCGACCTGTCGACACACCTGGCACCGAAATGGACGGTCGACCTGGCGGGGCGCTTCGAGCATTACAGCGATGTCGGCGATACGACGAACGGCAAGATCTCGACACGCTACGACTTCACGCCGCAGATCGCCGTGCGCGGCAGCGTCAGTAGCGGATTCCGTGCTCCTTCGCTGGCTGAGGAGTACTACAGCAACGTCAACGAATCGCCGGCATCGGTCAGCGGCCTTCTGGCGGCCAACTCGGCGGCGGCGAAGCTGATTGGCGGCCAGCCGCTGAAGCCGGAGGAGTCGACCAACTACAACCTCGGCTTCGTGCTGACGCCTGCTAAAGACCTGCATCTGACGATCGACGCTTACCAGATCGACATCCGCAATCGGATCGTCGAAGGTGGGACGGCGTCGGGCGAAGCTGCGATCGCGGCCATGGAGGCAGCAGGGCTGTCGGTGCCGAGTTCGATTCCGGCCTCAGCGGTGTCCGCCAGCTACTTCACCAACGGCGCGAGCACGCGTACGCGTGGGCTCGACTTCACCGGTACCTATCACACCAGTTTTGGTGCTTATGGACAGGTTGACTGGGATCTCGGCGTGAACCTGAACACGACCTCGGTCACGCATGTGGCAACCGGAGCGAACGGTCAGCCGGAACTCAATGCGCAGCAGATCGGCTGGCTCTCCACCTCGACGCCGAAGAACAAGATCATCATTGGCGGCACGTGGCGTCTCGACAAGTGGGGGGTGAGCCTGCACGAGACGCGCTTTGGTTCGACCTCGAGCGAGGAGACCTACATCGTCGGGCCGAATGCGTTCTCGACAACGCAGTTCATCCATTTCGAGAATGCGGCGAGGTACGTGACCGACCTGGAGGTCCGTTACGACGTGACGAAGAAATTCCAGATCGCAGTGGGGGCAAACAACCTCTTCAACGTGTATCCGACCAAGCTGCCCTACGAGGCGCAACTCGAAGGGGCGCAGTACGACGCGTTTGCTTCGACGATCGGCGAGGACGGTGGTTTCTACTACCTGCGGGCGCGTTACACGTTCTGAGCGATTTGTCATATGCATAGCAAAATTTGCTCGAACGATTTCTGCGCCCCATAGCGATAATGAAACAAGCGGATGTCGTACAGCAGATCTCCCAAAACTTTTTCCCACGCATCGCGAGGTGCGCTGGGTGGTATCGATATGTCCTACTCACTTTCGATTCTCGACAAAAGCCCGATCGCCGACGGCACCAGCGCCCACGATGCACTGCGCTTCACGGTCCGGCTCGCGCAACGCGCGGAGCAGTTGGGTTACAAGCGTTACTGGATCGCCGAGCATCACGGCGCGCCAGGGCTGGCCAGCTCCGCACCGGAAATCGTCGTGTCCCATCTACTCGCGCATACCTCGCGTATTCGCGTCGGCTCCGGTGGCGTGATGCTCCAGCACTACAGTCCTTTCAAGGTCGCGGAGACGTTCCGGGTGCTGGCGTCGCTGGCGCCGGGCCGCGTCGACCTCGGCGTCGGCAAGGCGCCGGGCGGACTGCCGCTGACGACGCGCGCGCTGCAGTGGTTTCACGACAAGGCGAAGAAGCCCGATTTCGCCCATCAACTCGCGGAACTCGATGCGTTCCTGAAGTGGGGTGTCGCGGAAGACCACCCGCTCGCAGGAGCAGTGGCGCTGCCCACGCCGCCCGAGGCTCCGCAGGGCATCCTGCTTGGCGGCAGCCCCGAGAGCGCCGCGTTAGCCGCCAAGCACGGCTGGCAGTTCTGCTATGCCGGCCACTTCAACGGCGATAGCGCCAGCATCGAGCGCTCGATTGACACCTATCGCAATGCGACAGGACGCACGCCGCTGCTTGCGCTCTTTGCGTTTGCAGCGCAATCGAAGGCCGAGGCTCAACGTCATGTCGGGTCACTGCGTATTTTCAAGCTGCGGCTCGCTACGGGGCAGAGTGTCAATCTCCCCGGTCCCGAGGCCGCAGCGGAGTTCGCGCGGCAGACTGGCGTGACCGACTATCAGCTCGATGAGCTGCATCCGCACGTTGTTACCGGCACGCCGGACGATGTGCGCCAGGAACTCGACGCGTTGCACGAACGTTTCGGCATCGAGGAATTCGTGATCGATACCCCGGTAGCGGACTACGCGCTGCGGCTCGCTTCGTTCGAGGCGCTGGCCGGTGCGGAACAGGCCGCGCGCGTCTGACTTGCGCCTCCTGAGGTTCGCCTCTTTTCCCGTTTTACGGAGCAGGACATGACACAGAAGAACCTGACGTTCGGCATCATGCTGCATGGCGCGGGTGGCCACATGAACTCGTGGAAGCATCCCGCCGGACCCGCGGATGCCAGCGTCAACCTCGATTTCGTCACCGGCATCACGCAGAAGGCCGAGGCCAACGGTATTGCGTTCGCCTTCGTGGCCGATGGTCTCTATATCAACGAAAAATCGATTCCGCACTTCCTGAACCGCTTTGAGCCGATCTCGATCCTCTCGGCGCTGGCGACCGCGACCACGAAAATCGGTCTGGCGGGCACGCTGTCGACTTCGTACAGTCATCCGTTTTCAGTGGCGCGACAGTTCGCGTCGCTCGACCTGATTAGCGGCGGGCGCGCGGGCTGGAACGTGGTGACCTCGCCACTCGAAGGCTCGGCGAAGAACTACGGTGGCGAGCATCCGGACCACGAGCTGCGCTACGAGATCGCCGACGAGTATCTCGAGGTAGTACAGGGGCTGTGGGACAGTTGGGACGACGACGCATTCGTGCGCGATCGCGAGAGCGGGCGTTTCTTCGACCGCGAGAAGCTCCACACGCTCGATCACAAGGGCCGGTTTTTCGAGGTGGCCGGGCCGATCAATATCCAGCGCTCACCGCAAGGGCAGCCGGTGATCTTCCAGGCCGGCGCGTCGGATTCCGGAATCGCGCTGGCCGGCAAGTATGCGGATGCGGTGTTCACCCATTCGCCGTCGCTCGAAGAAACGCGGGCGTTCTCGGAGAGCGTGCGGCAGAGCGCCGTCGAACATGGGCGCGCCGCGACCGACGTGAAGATCTTCCCGGGCATTGGTCCGATCGTCGGCGCGACGCGGGACGAAGCCGAAGCGAAATATCGCGCAATTCGCGACCTGCTGAGCGTTGAGGAGGCGCTCGCCTATCTGGGCCGCTTCTTCGAACACCACGACTTTACGCAATACCCGCTCGACGGGCCGTTCCCGGATCTCGGCGAACTCGGCAAGAACAGTTTCCGTTCTACCACCGACCGCATCAAGGCCGAGGCGCAGAAGAAGGGTTCGACGCTGCGCGAGGTCGCACTGGAAGTCGCCACACCGAAGCCGCAGTTCATCGGCACGGGCGCGGAGATCGCCGACGAGCTGATCCGCTGGTTCGACGCCGGTGCGGCCGATGGCTTCATCCTCGGTTTCCCGGTGCAGGCCGAGGGATTTGACGATTTTGTCCGCTACGTGATCCCGGCGCTGGAGGCGCGCGGCCGCTACAGCCGCACGCTGGCCGGTTCAACGCTGCGCGATCACCTCGGGCTGCCGCGACGCGAGAGCCGCTACGCAACCGCGCAAACGGCATGACAGACGGCTCGCATCGCAGGAGGGCAACATCATGAGCGACACCACCCAGCAGTTTGTCAGTCCCGCTCACGCGGGTCGCGCAACAGAGGACGCAGCGGGTCCCGAATACGCACACTATCGGGTCGTTCCGGCAAGACATCATGCGCGGACAGCAGGGACCGTGCTATCGATCGTGCTGATCGCGATAGTGCTGAACTCGATACTCGGCAATCCTCGCTGGGGCTGGGATGTCTTCGCACAGTGGTTTTTCGCCGGACCGGTAATCGAGGGCCTCGGGCGTACGCTCGTACTCACGGGGCTTGGTGCGCTGTTCGGCTTCGCGCTCGCCATTCCGCTAGCGCTGGCGCGCGTATCGCGTTCGCCGCTACTGGCCGGCTGCGCGTGGGCGTTCATCTGGCTGTTCCGCTCGATCCCGCCGATCGTACTGCTGCTCCTGCTGAACAACCTGGGCTACCTGTACGAGACGATCTGGATTGGCGTGCCGTTTACGCATATCGTGCTACTGGACGAATCGACCACCAACCTGATCAGTCCGTTCTTCGCGGCGGTGCTCGGGCTCACACTGAACCATGCGGCGTTTTCGGCCGAGGCGATCCGCGGCGGGATTCTGTCCGTCGATCACGGGCAGCGTGAGGCCGCTGCTGCGCTGGGCTTGCCGGGCGCCCGTCAGGTGCGTCGCATCGTGCTGCCGCAGGCAATGCGCGCGATCTTGCCGACCGCATTCAACGATGTGATCGGACTGGCGAAAGGCACCTCGGTCGTCTACATCCTCGCCATGCCCGATCTGTTCTACACGGTGCAGATCATCTATCACCGCAATCTGGAGGTCATTCCGTTGTTGATGGTCGCGACGGTCTGGTATCTGATCATCCTCACGGTGTTGTCGGCGATCCAGATTCACATCGAACGTTACTACGCACGCGGCGCGACCCGCGAGCAGGTGGCGGTGTCGCCATTGACCTCGCTGTTCGGGCGGTGGCGTAGCGTGCGCGCTGCACGGGACGAAAGTGTTGCCCGGCCGGGGACGCAATCTCGCACGGCAGCGGAAGTGGACACGGAAGCGGGCCTCGAGGCGGACACTGAAGCACATACTGAGACACGTACCGAGGCAGATACAGCGGGCGGCTGGGCGCAGCGGCGTATCGGCGGCACGGTGGGCATTCATAACGTGTCGAAGAGTTTCGGCGCGCTGAAGGTACTCGATAATATTTCACTGGCCGTTCCGTCGGGCAGCGTCACGGTGATCCTTGGCCAGTCGGGCTCGGGCAAGTCGACGCTGCTGCGGTCGATCAACCACCTCGAACGCGTCGACGATGGCTTCATCGATATCGATGGCGAACTGATCGGGTATCGCCGGGTCGGACGCACGCTCTACGAACTCAAGGAGCATGACATCCTGCAGCGGCGCCGCGCCGACGTCGGGATGGTGTTCCAGAGCTTCAACCTGTTCCCGCACCTGAGCGTGCTCGACAATCTCATCGAAGCGCCGCTGGCCTCAGGCGTACCGCATGTGCAGGCCCGGGCCGAAGCCCGCACGCTGCTCGCGCGCGTGGGCCTCGCCGACAAGGCCGACGCGTGGCCGCGCCAGTTGTCGGGTGGCCAGCAGCAGCGTGTGGCGATTGCGCGTGCGCTTGCGCTGAAGCCGAAGGTCCTGCTGTTCGATGAACCCACGTCCGCACTCGATCCAGAGCTTGTCAACGAGGTGCTTGACGTGATCCGCCAGCTTGCGCGTTCGGGCACGACGCTGATCATCGTCACGCACGAGATCGGCTTTGCACGCGAGGTGGCCGACACGATCGTCTTTATGGACGGCGGACGCATCGTCGAGTCGGGGGCGCCCGCAAAAGTGCTTGGCGATCCAGACCATCCGCGCACCCGTGAATTCCTCTCGAAGGTGCTGTGATCGCATGCGACGCGCAAAACGTTACGACTCAAGACAACCGATGCTGACCAGCAGACGGACGTTCGTGGCCAGCTTGACCGCGCTGGCGGCCACGCCGCTAGTGTGGCCCATCGGATTCGCGCGGGCTGCCACGCAGTCTTTCGACTTTGGCCCGGAGCAGAACGGGCGTATCCGCGCAGCCAGGGATCCCGACGCGCTGCGCCTGCTCGCCGGCTATCGCTTCGTCACGCCCGGCGTGTTCACGGTGGCCATCGCGCCGTTCGCTGCGCCGATCGCAACCTATGCGACCGACGCCCGTACTGTCGTGGGCGCCGATCCCGATTACGCGCAGCTCATCGCCGATACACTCGGTCTGCGCTTGCTGCTGGTGCCCGTCGCGTGGCCGGACTGGCCGCTCGGTCTTGCCTCGGGCCGATACGACGCGGTGATCTCGAACGTCGGCGTGACCGAGAAGCGCAAGCAAAAGTTCGACTTTACGACCTACCGGCTGGGTTTGCACGGGTTCTACGTCCGGACTGACAGCGCGATCAAGTCGATCCGCGAACCGCAGGATATCGCGGGGCTGCGCATCATCACCGGCTCTGGCGCGATCCAGGAGCGCATCCTGCTCGAATGGAACCAGCGCAACGTAGCGCACGGGCTGAAAGAGGCCACGCTGCAGTCCTACGACGATGGCGCGTCGGAGCGGCTGGCGCTGCTGTCGGGGCGCGCAGACGCGATCTTCAACCCGGACGCGCCGCTTGCCTACGAGGCCGCGACACAAGGGCAGATCCGTCAGGTGGGCACGGTCAACGCGGGCTGGCCATTCAAGGCGGATGTCGCGATTGCGACACGCAAGGGTAGCGGCCTCGCGCCAGCGCTGACGGCGGCGACCAACGGCTTGATCCGTGGCGGGCAATATCGCGCTGCGCTCGCCCGCTGGGGTCTGCAGACGGAAGCCATCGATCGCTCGGAAACTAATCCGCCCGGCTTTCCAGACGCCTGATCAAGGACGTTCCCTGGCGGGAATCACAACGCCGATGCGAGCTACCGTCAAGCGGGTGCCGACGCATCGCCAGAACCACTGAGGGCCCGTATGAGTGCTGTGCGCATTGATCATCTAGCTTTCCTGACACCGGGCAATTACCCGGACGATGCACCGCTCGCCGGCTTCGAGCGGACACTTGAACTGTTTGGCGCCGGCGAGGCGCTCGGTTACGACAGTGCGTGGGTCCGCCAGCGCCATCTGGAGCGCGCGGTGTCGTCGGCGGCGACCTTCCTCGCGGCTGCGAGCCAGCGTACGACGCGCATCGACCTCGGCGCGGCGGTGATCCAGATGGGGTATGAGAACCCGTTTCGCCTCGCTGAGGATCTCGCCACCGTCGATATATTGTCTCGCGGCCGCCTGAATATCGGGCTGAGCGCGGGTGCGCCTACGCACGGCATCCTGCTCGGCGAACGGCTGTTCGATGCGAACCCCGAACTGATCGACTTCTCGCATGCTCGTGTCGAGCGTTTGCGCCGCAATCTGGCGGGAGAATGGCTCGGCGGCGAAGATACCTTCGTCGAATCGGCGGCAGGTCGCGTGCGGCCGCGCGTGGGCCCGTATGCGCCGGGCCTGACCGAACGGCTGTGGTACGGCGGCGGCTCGCGGCGCTCGATCGAGTGGGCCGCTCGCAACGGTTTCAATCTGCTGATCGGTAACATCACGACGGGCGAGGGAACCGACGACTACCGCGATGCGCAGCTACGCCAACTCGATCTGTTCCGCTCGCACTGGAGCGAAGCGCGAGCGCCGCGGATCGCGCTGGGCCGCGTGATCGTGCCGATCGACGGCGCCGATGCCCGCACGCGCCAGCGCTATCGCGAGTTCGCCCAGGGGCGCCATGTGCGCACGCTGACGCCGCACGGCGAGCGGCGCACGCTGTTTGTGCCCGATCTGGTCGGTACGTCCGACGAGATCGTCGCCCGGTTGCTCGACGATCCGGTGGTGGGGCAGATCAGCGAATTGCGCCTGGAACTGCCGTATGATCTGCCGTTTGAGAATTATCAGCAGATTCTCGAGGACTTCGTAACGCGCATCGCCCCCGAACTGGGCTGGCGGCCCGCCGTCGCGCGCGAGTCCTTTGCGGCTTAGCAGCGGTGCGCACCTTGCCGGATCGAGTGATTGACCTTATGACACAAGCCACCTCTAGTCCCGTTGCCTCACAGCCGATTCAAACCGCGCCCGATGATCGCTTCGTCTACGTTTCGGTGCACGACCCGTTGGCCCAGCCTCTGTTCGACGAATTGGCCTATGAATACAGCACCCGTTACGCAGGTCTGATCGATGCGGCCGAGATCGCGAGGGAAATGCAGCGCTATCCCGCCGAGGCCTTCGCGCCGCCGCAGGGCGCCTTTGTGCTGCTGCTGCGAGACGGGCAGGCAATCGCGGGCGGCGCCTTCATGCCCCATACGGACCCCGGCACCACTGAGTTCAAGCGGATCTGGGCCAGCCGCAACCACCGCCGTCAAGGCCTGGCCCGCCGCGTCCTAGCGGAACTGGAGGCGCAGGCGGCCCGCCAGGGTTATGCGCGCGTGTACCTCGGCACCGGTCCTCGTCAGCCCGAGGCGGTCGCCCTATACCAGACCAATGGCTATACCTTGCTGTCCGCGCACGACTTCGGTGAGGATGAGCCGCCTGGCGTCCTGTTCGAGAAGTACCTGTCGCCCTTGCAGGCCGGCTAACGCCGGCGCTGCGGCGCAATTCGGCTATGATCTTGGGTTCGCGGGGCCTCGCCTGCACGCCGGACTTGCCTGAAAGTCGGGCAAAGCCGATACTTTCAGGTCGCACGTCATTCTCCCTACCTCGATCTAGCGGTTTTCCACATGAGTACAATTCTCGAAAGTCTCCCGGCCGGCCAGAAAGTCGGCATCGCCTTCTCCGGCGGCCTCGACACGAGCGCCGCGCTGCACTGGATGCGGCTCAAGGGCGCGGTCCCCTACGCCTACACGGCAAACCTCGGCCAGCCCGACGAGGACGACTACGATTCCATTCCGCGTCGCGCGATCCAGTACGGTGCAGAAGGCGCGCGGCTCATCGACTGCCGGGCCCAACTGGTCGCCGAGGGCATCGCCGCCCTGCAATCGGGCGCGTTCCATATCTCGACCGCCGGCGTGACCTACTTCAATACGACGCCGATCGGCCGCGCTGTGACCGGCACGATGCTGGTCGCCGCGATGAAGGAAGATGGCGTCAACATCTGGGGCGATGGCAGCACGTACAAGGGCAACGACATCGAGCGCTTCTACCGCTACGGCCTGCTCGTGAATCCGGATCTGAAGATCTACAAGCCTTGGCTCGACCAGACGTTCATCGACGAACTGGGCGGCCGGGCGGAGATGTCCGAATTCATGCGCCAGTCGGGCTTCGAATACAAAATGTCGGCGGAAAAGGCCTATTCCACCGATTCGAACCTGCTCGGCGCGACGCACGAAGCGAAGGATCTGGAAAGCCTCGAAAGCGGCATCAAGATCGTGAACCCGATCATGGGCGTCGCATTCTGGCGAGATGACGTGCAGATCGCGAAAGAAGAGATCACGATCCGCTTCGAAGAAGGTCATCCGGTCGCGCTGAACGGCGTCCAGTACACGGATGCCGTCGAGCTGCTGCTGGAAGCGAACCGCATTGGCGGGCGCCACGGTCTCGGCATGAGCGACCAGATCGAAAACCGGATCATCGAGGCGAAGAGCCGCGGCATCTATGAAGCGCCGGGGCTCGCGTTGCTGTACATCGCTTACGAGCGTCTCGTCACGGGCATCCACAACGAAGACACTATCGAGCAGTACCGCGAAAACGGCCGGCGCCTGGGCCGCCTGCTGTATCAGGGCCGCTGGTTCGACCCGCAGGCGATCATGCTGCGCGAAACGGCACAGCGTTGGGTGGCACGCGCGATCACGGGCGAAGTCACGATCGAACTGCGCCGCGGCAACGACTACTCGATCCTGAGCACGAAGTCGCCGAACCTGACGTACCAGCCGGAGCGTCTTTCGATGGAAAAGGTCGAATCGACCTTCTCGCCGCGCGACCGGATCGGCCAGCTTACGATGCGTAATCTTGACATCACCGATACGCGCGCCAAGCTGCAGATCTACTCGGAAGTAGGCTTGCTCGCGCCGGGCGAGGCGCTGGCGCTGCCGCAGTTGAAGGGCGACAGCAAGTAAGTCGAGGCAGTTCAAGACCGGATGAAGATCTCCTTCATCCGGTCGACGGCTACGGCTGGCAAAGCGGGAGCCGCTCTCGTGCGCGATACCGGCTGATGCTGGCATCGAGATCGCGCACGCGGATTACGACGTGGTCAAGTGAAAGAGTCATAGCCGCGTCGTCAGGCGGCCTTGGCGGTTCGCGACGCTTGCGCCGCGCTGTCCTTGGCAGCTTTCGACGCGGCGGTAGTCGCAGCGTCGAAATTGCTTTCCGCAATTTCCACTGCTTGCCCGGTTGCCTTCTTAACGCTATCGAAGGCGGTTTGGGCAGCGGTGATGGTCGACTTCAGCAGCGCCACCGCGGATTCCGAACCGGCTGGTGCGTTCCTGGTCACGCTGTCGACAAAAGTCTGTGCACTCTGGCTGTATTCGGAGAATCTCGCTTCGGCGAACTTAATGAATTCCGCATGCGTCGCCGAGAGGATCTCATAGGCATGACGGCCGTATGCCTGGGTCTTTTCGGCGGACGGCTGCGTCAGTGAGGTCTGCAGCTTGAGCAGATCTTGCGGGTCTTTCCCGGACAGCACTTTCTGGGCGGCTTCCTGAGTGTCGGCAATGATCGATTTCGCGGCCTGCAGGTTGAGGACGGTCAGTTTTTCGAAACCATCGAACACCTTGTTGGTCAGGCCAAAGAATGCGTCGGCATGGCTTTTTTGTGCTGCGGCGAATTGTTCCTGAGCAGACTGGGTCATCTTGTTACTCCAGGGTAGTAGACGTGCACGGGTGGTGACTTCGAAAACATGGTGCGAAGGTGATGCGTCGCAACATGAAACCCATTCTTGGTGCCGCGACCAGCGAAGTCAAATGACATATTCGTGATAGCAAATATGGCCCACAGGTCTAGCTATTCCGATGAGAGACGGTAACGGTATTTGGGTAGCGGTGCATCGCGGGTAGGCACCGGACGCGGGTCACTTCGTCGCGACTGCAGCGCTCTTGTCGCGCAATATCCAATGACCGTCGCGGGCAACGAGGTTGATGCTTTTTACGCCGATCACGCGCCGCGTCGTGGGATCGAACGTCGCTTTGCCGAATACGACGCTTGGTATGTCGTGCAGTTTAGGCAGTGCATCGCGCACGCCGCGGCGATCAGCGCCACCGGTACGCAGCGCGTAAGCGGCGATAACCACCGCATCGTAGGCAAATGCGTTGAACGCGTCTGGCTCGCGATGATATTTCGCCTCGAAGTCGTGCACGAAGGTTTGCACTTCTGGGCGCGGATCGCCGGGGAAAAAGCTCGTATTAGTGGTCACGCCGTTGACGGCGTTGCCGCCGAGTTCGATCAGGAATCATGGACCGTGGCTGGCCACGAGCGTCACGAGATGGTGCAGCGTGCCGCGAGCATATCCCGTGATGAGGGACGCGAGCGACCCATCGGCCGCACCCGAAATTTCCCTGTGGATGCACGCCAGAATGGCGCCGACCAGCAGCACGGTGGCTACCTGTTTAACGGAGATGCGATGTGGGTCCTCAAACGGGCCAGCCTCGCTTTCCGCGGCTTCATCGAGCGTTCGATGAGGGTGATATCCGAATCCCTTCATGGTGGTCGGCAGGTCGATTTGAACATATCGAGTGTCCGCAATCCTGCGAACGTGGCGAACTATTTTTTTCGCATATCCATAGCAGTACAGCGTCTTTGCAACCTCCAGGACGGGTGGATATGACCTCGCACAGAGGTCAACACGTCATCTTGCGACACGCTACGCTTCATTCGCGGCTACCTGTCTGGCGGGTGCGCGCAGCCGCTTCACGGGGCGGCGTGTCGCAATAGCGCCGCCATACGCGCCGGAAATCGCGTGCCGAGGCGAACCCCGCCTGTTCGGCCACCCGTTCGATGGTGAGTTCCGGGCGCTCCAGCAGTTGCTGCGCGCGGGCCACGCGCAGGCGCTGTTGATAGGCCAGGATGGTGATTCCGGCATGCTCGGCAAAGAGCCGGCTGAGATGCCGCGCGCTGACATGCGCGGCCTGGGCAAGGTCGGTCACATTCCACGCGCGGGCGGGATCTTGCGAGATGGCATCCTGGGCCCGGTGTACCGCCGGATGCATGTGGTTGCGATGAGCGAGCCACGGCGACAGTTGCGAGTATTCGCCAGCCCGGCGCTGATACACCACCTGGCGGCGCGCAATATCAGCGGCCAGTTCCGCACCTGCGTAGTGTTCGATCAGATACAGCGCCAGATCGACGCCCGCTGTGATGCCGGCGCTCGTGAGTACGTCGCCGTCGTCAACGAACAGGCAGTCGTCCTGCACACGCGCCGTGGGCTCCTCGTGCTTGAGTAAGTCCAGGAGGCTGAAGTGGGTCGTGCAACGGCGGCCGGTCAGGCGTCCCGCGCGAGCAAGCAGGAGTGCACCGGAGCAAATGCTGGCGATGCGCGCATCGGCTGCGGGCACGGTTTTGAGCCAGTCAGTGACGGCGTCGAATGCCTTGCTAGCCCCGGGCTCGGGCGTTTCGTGCGTGCCCACGACGATGACCAGACTGTTCGGCGGCAGAGTGTCCGGAAGCGGGGCGAGCCCGTCGAGCGCGGTACCGATCGATGTCGTCAGCCGCGACAGCGGGGCGCAATGATGCAGATCGAAGGGCGCGCCGGAGTCCACCGCCATGCGCAGAGCCTCGGCGGGGCCCGCATAGTCGAGCAGCAGCACGGGAGGCGTCAGCACGAACCATACGGACGTCTTCATGATCAGGCCGCGCGTTGTGATTGCCAGCCGGCCAACGCATCGTCGACGCTGGCGATGCGTGCAAAGCGCCCCGCCAGGACCAACTCTGTGCGCGCCTTGATTTCCTCGGGGGAGTAGACGCGGCCACTGCCGGCGTGCGTCATCGGAAACGTGAGGGTGGCCTCGGTCACGTAGTCCACCGCGTACCCGATGTCCGACGCGACGCGTGTCGTAGTTTCGCAGCACTGCTCGGTGCGTATGCCGGTAATGACGAGATGGTTGATGCCGCGGCGGCGCAACCACAGATCGAGCCCGGTATCGGTGAATGCATTGTGGGTATGCTTTTCGAACACGACATCCGGTCCGCCCGGCACCCAATCCAGCGCAGTGACAAACCCGGATTCCTTGGTGAACGCTGCGTCCTGGTCGATATGGAACACGTGGATGACCGGCACGCCATGTTCGCGCGCGCCGCGTTCCAGCCGCAGCACGGCCTCCTTGAAGGCCGGCAGGTCCGCTTCGGACCAGTAGGGTCTGTGACGAAACGATTCCTGCACATCGATGATGAGGAGAGCGGATCTGGCGGCGTTGAATACGGACATTTTCTGTAACTCCGAGGATAGAGGAGTCAATCATAGACACCTATAACGAAGATATCGAGCGTGTTTGCAGACAGGAATGGGACAAAATCGGCCATCCAATCGAGGAGGATGCCGACGCTTCGAACGGCCCCGCGCCAGACGTCTCAGGAACACGGTTGCGGGCATCGTCAATCAAAGCGGATCGGCGCCTTCGAAGCAAAGCAACCTCTTTCCACGCCCGAATCTTTGCTTAACGCGAAAGATCACTTCGACGAACGGCGCACGGCACCTAAGATTGCGGGCGTCGCTAGAAACGGCTGCCGCGCCCCGGAGATCGAAGAGATGATTCAGTTTGACGATTTGACAGACAGCGAATGGGCCCTGATCGAAGGGCTATTCTGTAATGAAGCTGTGCCGCCTGACCGGTCCGGCCGACGGCGTGTGGAGCCGCGCGTGGTGGTCAACGCGGTGTTGTGGGCGTTATCGACCGGACACAGTTGGTCCAGGGTGCCAGGCTGGTATCCATCGCGCCCGACTTGCCGCCGCCGCTTTGAAGAGTGGCAAGCCGACGGTACGCTCGCCGAAATCGTCAGACGGCTCAATGCCGCCGGCCGGAAGGTGTCGCTGCGCGGCCCGGTTGGCGATGCGTTCAACCATCCGCCGGCGAACCCGAATCACGACCGCTTGAAGGGCCTCTCGTGGAGCAGTCCGCAAACGTGGCGCGCGCCGCTCGAAGCGGCCTGAGGTTTTTCGATGCTCCGCGTGGGCATCGCTGGTTTGCCGGTCAGCCTGCGCGTGCGGGCGCCGCGAGGTGGGTATAGCGGTTCTGAGGCCGCGGCGACATGATGTTGAAGCCGTCGGCGTCTTCTTCCTCGAACCATTGCTGCAACTGATCCGCGATGCTCTGCGGCGTGCCCGCGGATACCCGGCTGGACGCAAGGTCTTTGCCGGCGGTGAAAATGCCTAATCGCGACGGATTCGTTGCGGATCCACGACCTGGACGGCTTTGAATTGCGCTGAGGCTTGGCGTTACGCGCATTGCCGGTAGGGTTTTTGCTGCGTTTTCCGAAAACCAATCCACAAAAACTTGTTTGCGCTTGCTTATTGAGGTCTCTAGATTCATTGGTATAGCGATGAGTCGGCGGAGGTCCTATGGCCACACTTTCAGCGACGCTTATCTGGGGCGGACTTCGACATCCGGTGCGAAGCCTGCAGAACCAGTTGTCAAAACGCGTGCAAGTCACACCGGCTCCATCCTCAGACGAGCCATCGGCAACGGCCCATGGCGCGCAATCACTCGAGCGGCATGAACGCATTGCCGCTTACGCGCGCTGCGGTTATTTCCATATGGAATACACCGCCGGTATGTTTGTCGTGCCGCTCGATATCCGACCAGAGTGACACTCGTGTCCCGCGCGCAAGCGGCGACGACACGATGGAGAAAGTAATGACCGAGGTTGTCGGGAAAGACCAGTCGCACAAGCGTCTCGCGTGGATTGCCGGGGTAGGGGCGAGTGCTGGACTAGGCGCTGCGCTCGCGCGCCGTTTCGCTCAGGAGCACGCTCGATGCGGCGATTTTCAATGCCGGCGGCGCGACGCGTGCCCCGACGCTCGAGCTGAGTGCCGAGCAGTTCGAAGCTGCGTGGCGTGTGACGACCCTCGGTGGTTTCCTGTTTGCCCAAGCGGCGTTGCGGCCCCTGCTGGCCGCGGGCCGGGGTTCGCTGTTGTTCACGGGTGCGACTGCTTCGCTGCGCGGGCGTCCGCCATTTGCGGCGTTTGCATCGGCCAAAGCGGGTTTGCGCTCACTTGCGCAGAGTCTCGCGCGCGAGTTTGGGCCGCAGAATATCCATGTTGCGCATGTGGTGGTCGATGGCGGCATCGACGGCGAGCGCCTGCGTACGTCGGCGCCGCACCGGGTTGCCGAACGCGGGGAGGATGGCCTGCTCAAGCCGGCCGAGATCGCCGACGCCTATTGGCATCTCCATCAGCAAGGGCGCAGCGCATGGTCACAGGAAATCGATCTACGACCATTCAGCGAAACGTTTTAAGGTGAAACTTTCCCAACATGACGCCGGATGAGTTCCTGCTGCGCATGATGCTAACGGCCGCGCGAGTGCGGCCGTTGTTTCGCTTAGAAGCGGTGCGTGATGCCGAAGATACCGGCGAGCTGGTGGTTGTTGGCCGAGTAAGCGCTGCCGTTGAGGTCGGCAACGGCCTGCTTGCCCGTCGAATCGACGCCCGAAGCCGTCTCATAGAAGCCGATCGCGTAGAGCGAAGTGCGCTTCGACAGCGAGTAGATCACGCCCAGGTTGAACTGGTTGTACTTCGCGCTGCCCAGGTTGTCTGCACCGCTGTTGTGCGTGTAGATATACGCGCCGGCCAGCAGCAGCGACGGGTTCAACTGGTACTTGAGGTTGATTTCGCCCGAGTTGAAGGTCGCGGTGCCGCTCGTGTACTTCGGAGCCGGGATCGCGCCGACCGGGTTGCTGACCGTGCCCAGTTTCTGGAATTGCGTGTTCGAGTACAACAGGCCGACGGTTGCCGGACCGAATGCGTACGAACCGCCCGCCACGATGATCTGCTGCGAGCCGGCCGAAGCATAGCCGCCGAAGATCTTGTTGTTCATATTGTCGTTCGGGCTGCCCGTAGTCGGAGTCGACGGGGTCGACGAATTGCCCTGGTTGCCGAAGAACGAGTAGTACGGATCCTTAACGAACGTGTAGCCTGCACCGAGGCTGATCGGGCCGTTCTGATAGGAGACCGCCGCGTCCCAGATCGAATTCTGCGAGAAATTGCCCGCCACGCCGCCCAGGCTGTACAGCACGCCCGCTTGCAGGCCTTTGTAGTTCGGGCTCTCGTACTTGATCGAGTTCTGGATGCGGTTCGACGTATCGACGTTGTCGACGTCGCTCGCGCGCGTACCGTAGCCAAGACCCGAGGCAGCCCAATCGGCGCCAGACGCGAACGACGAGGTCAGGTCGTTGCTGACCGAGTATTGGCGGCCGGCCGTGAGCGTACCCCACTGCTTGCTGCTCAAGCCGACGAATGCCTTACGGCCGAACTCGAGGCCACCTTGAGACAGCGTGCCCGTGCCGGTGGTGAAGCCGCTTTCGAGGTCGAAGATCGCCGCGAGGCCGCCACCCAGATCTTCCGTGCCCTTCAGGCCCCAGCGTGACGAGGTGCCTTGCGAGAGCGCGTACTCGTGCAGGCCTTTGACGTTGTTGTTGATCAGCAAACCCGTATCGACGATGCCGTACAGCGTCACGCTGCTTTGCGCATGAGCTGCGCCAGCAAACGCGCCAAGTGCCAGTAGGGCCACCGAGGTCTTTTTCATGTTCATTTTTTTCACTTTGTTTGAGGAGGGATCTATCGCTCGCCTAGGGACGACATTCACGCCATCAGGCGGGGCGATGTTGTCGGCGCCAAATTAAATTTCCGTGAAAGTGGCCCAGGCCAAATTGCTTAGGGATAGAAAATTTCGCAATGTCTCGTTCTTGCAACAGTGTGCAGGCCCTACACCATGATTCGTCATGTTCTTATGGGCTTGCTCCTGAACGCCAAAAATAAGCAAAGCGCAATTTGTTTGTTGGAGCGTACGAGGACGAGGGCGATACTTGCCTGGCTGGTTGCACGCGCAACCGAAACCATGCGGGAGATCTGAAACATCATGTCCACCCAGCTCGAACCGGCCGCGGTCCGTGACGTGGCCGACGTGGAAGCGGCTGCACTAACGCGCCCCAAGCTGCCGCGCAGTGCCTTGATCACTGGGCTCGCCGCCCTGGCCTGGCTCGGCAGCGCGGCGCTGACGCAGTGGTGGCCGGCCGCCGACGAGTGGCCTTACACCGGGCAATTCATTGTGTTCAAAGTGGTGCTGGCGGCGTTCGCCATCGCTATTGCTGCGCTTGGCTGGCGCACTGGCGTGGATGGCACGCGTGAAGTCCGCAACGCGACATCTGGGTCGCGGGTCGAGACATGGGTTCGCGCAATGCCCTGGCTGCTCGCATTGGCGCTTGGCATCAGCGCGTGGGAAGTGTTGACTGCGCAACTCGAATGGTTGCCGCGGCCGTTCTTTGCTCCACCGCAGGCGCTGATCGGTGTGTTTGCGGAGGACAATCCGCGGCTCGGTTCGAGCGTCGCCCACTCGTTTGGCCTGCTGGCGTGCGGTTATGTGCTCGGTGCTGTCACTGGTTTCGTTACGGGCGTCAGTATCGGCTGGTCGAAGGCGGTGAGCTACTGGGTGCATCCGGTGCTGCGCCTTATTGGGCCGTTGCCGTCGACTGCGTGGCTGCCGCTCGCATTCTTTTTCTTTCCATCGAGTTTTAGCGCAAGCGTGTTCCTGATCGCGCTGGCTACCGCGTTTCCGGTGACCGTGCTGACATGGTCGGGCGTCGCGAGCGTCAACTCGGCCTACTACGACATTGCGCGCACGCTGGGCGCGAGGCCCGGCTTTCTGATTCTCCGGGTGGCGATCCCGGCCGCGTTGCCGTCGGTTTTCGTCGGTCTTTTCATGGGCCTTGGCGCATCGTTCTCGGTGCTGATCGTCGCCGAGATGATGGGTGTGAAGGCAGGCCTTGGCTGGTATCTGCAATGGGCGCAGGGTTGGGCCGCCTACGCGAACATGTACGCGGCGCTGCTCGTGATGGCCTTGATGTGCTCGGGCCTCATCACGCTGCTGTTCCGCGTGCGCGACCGGCTGCTTGGATGGCAGAAAGGATTGCTCAAATGGTAGCCGTACCCGAAGTGTTAGCAGGAGCTGGGAGTGGGCGAGCACTACGTGGCGGCGCGCGAATCGACGTGCGTCATGTCAGCCACCAGTTCGCGCTGCGTGGCGCGACGCTGCCGGTGTTGCAGGACATCGACTTCGCCGTCGAGCCGGGTGAGTTCGTCGCCTTGCTGGGGCCGAGCGGTTGCGGCAAATCGACCTTGCTGCGGCTCGTCGCCGGCCTCGACAAGCCGACGCAAGGCACGCTGCACGCGGATGGCGCCGCGATCGCCGGACCCGATCCGTCGCGGGTCGTCGTATTCCAGGACCCCACGCTGTATCCGTGGCGTACGGTGCGCGGCAATGTTGGCGTTGGCCCGCAGGCTCAGCGCCGCGGGCGCGGCTGGTGGCGTAATGCGCATCATGACGATACGCAGGATCGTGTCGACGCCGTACTGCAGCTCGTCGGTCTCAGCGAGTTTGCCGATGCGTTTCCCCACCAGTTGTCGGGCGGCATGGCGCAGCGCGTCGCGTTGGCGCGCGCCCTCGTCAACGATCCTGCGCTGCTGGTGCTCGATGAGCCATTCGGCAAGCTCGATTCGCTCACGCGTATGCGCATGCAGGGTGAACTGGCGCGCTTATGGCAGGACGCGCGCTTCTCGGTCCTGCTCGTGACGCATGACGTCGAAGAGGCACTACTGCTTGCTGATCGGGTCATCGTCTTCAGCGAGCGGCCGGCGCGTATCGTCGCGGAGGTTCGCAACGATGCACCGTATCCCCGGCATCGGGATGATCCGAAACTGGTCGCGCTGCGCCGCGAAGTGCTTGCGCAACTAGGTCTCGATATCTGAAACAAAGCTACCTATAACATCGACCACACGACGAGAAAATAATGACATTTGCCGACGATACCTCTCCTGCGAGCTACGCACGCCGCGCGTGGCTGCGCAAGACAGCCTGGGCGGCCGGGGCGGCAGCGCTTGGCGGCACTTCACTGGGTCTGGCGGTGCCGCTCGCATCCGCCCAAACACCGCTCAAGCCGCTGAGTCTTTCATGGAATGCAGGAGCGATCTGCACGGCGCCCGTCGCGGTAGCGGACAAGCAGGGCTTTTTCACCCGCCATGGCTTGCAGGTACAACTGATTAACTTCTCCGGCTCGACCGATCAACTTCTCGAGGCGATTGCCACGGGCAAGGCCGACGCGGGTGTCGGCATGGCGTTGCGTTGGTTGAAGCCGCTGGAGCAGGGCTTCGACGTGAAGCTGACGGCCGGCATACACGGTGGCTGCATGCGGCTGCTGGCGACGCGCGCCTCGGGCATCGTCGACGTAGCCGGACTGAAAGGCCGCGTTGTCGGCGTGAGCGATATGGCGAGTCCGACCAAGAACTTCTTTGCGATCTTGCTGAAGAAGCAGGGCGTCGATCCCGAGACGGAGGTGAGCTGGCGGCAGTATCCGGCCAATC
Organism: Paraburkholderia phenazinium; assembly: GCF_900100735.1. Lineage (GTDB taxonomy): Bacteria > Pseudomonadota > Gammaproteobacteria > Burkholderiales > Burkholderiaceae > Paraburkholderia > Paraburkholderia phenazinia. Next base: position 415,018 of record NZ_FNCJ01000002.1, read on the forward strand.
TGCTCGGCGAAGCGTTGAAAAAAGGCGAGGTCCACGCCATTGCGGATGGCGATCCGACCATCTGGAACATCCGCGAGTCGGACCATCTATATGAAGTGTCGAACAACCTGTGCGGCGAGTATCAGGCGCGATCATGCTGCGTGCTCGGAGTACGCGGCTCGCTGATCCGCAAGGACCGGGCCACTGCGCAGGCGCTGACCCAGGCGTTGCTGGAAGCAACCGAATGGACTGCCAACAATCCTGCAGAAGCAGCGGCGATTTTCTCGGTACACGCGCCGTCCGCAGATGTTAACCAGTTGACTGCGATGCTGAAGAGCCACACCGATCATCATCACCCGACGGGTGAGGCGTTCAGGAAAGAGATTGCGCTTTACGCCGACGATCTGAAAGCGGTCAATGTGCTCAACAGCGGCACCGATTCAAACCGGCTCGCGACGCGGGTGTTTTCGGACGTGCTCGCTTAAGGCCTCGCAGGGCCTTGCAGGCCAGTCATGCTGGCATCGCCGCCGGCATGACTGCGATATCTATATGCCCCAGCGGCGCACGGCAGTCAGAACGGCACGTCGCCTTCGATTGTCGTGCGGTAGAGCTTGCGGCGCAGATGATCCGGCGTGCCGGCCGCGAGATGCATCAGCGAGCGGTTGTCCCAGAACACCATGTCGCACTCCGCCCACACATGCCGGTAGAGATGCTCAGGGCGCACGCTGTGCGCGAAGATCTCTTCGAGCAATTGCTTGCTCTCGTCTTCAGGCAGGCCGATCACGCGGGTCGTGAAATGTTCGCTGACGAAGAGCGCCTTCCGGCCTGTCTCGGGATGGGTGCGCACGATCGGATGCACGACCGGCTTGACCTCTGCAATCTGCTCGGCCGACAGATTCGGCCGCCACGGACTGCGCTTCTGCAATTCCGCGTACTTCGCGAGGTAGGTATGCTCCGCGACGCGCCCCTCGACGGCATTGCGCAGATGAGCGGGCAGGGTGTCCCACGCGAGGTGCATGTTCGCAAACAAGGTATCGCCGCCTTCGCCTGGCAACTCCTGAGCGTGCAGCAGCGAACCGAGGCTCGGCTTTTCCTTGTATGAGAGGTCCGAATGCCAGAAATGGCCCGCGTCACCCAGACCAATCGGCTTGCCGTTTTCGACGATATTCGACACGACCAGCACTTCCGGATGTCCCGGGAGTTGGAACTGGTGCAGCACATGGATTTGCAGCGGCCCGAAGCGGCGGCTAAAGGCGATCTGTTGCTCGGGCGTGATGCGCTGGTCGCGAAACACCAGTACGTGGTGATCGAGGTGCGCGCGATGAATGCGCGCGAAGTCCTCGGCGGCCAGCGGTTGGCTCAGATCTAGGCCCAGCACTTCGGCGCCCACCGGGCCGCCGAAGGCACGGATTTCAACAGGCTGAGGGACCGCCGTGCCGAAACTGGCGGCCTGGGCGGGAACGGCGGAGTCGGAAGCAATCGTCACAGGTCACTCTTTGTTCAGTCCGAACGGAAGCGCCGGTCGCGGCGCGATAGGGCCAATCTACCGGCCCATACGGGCGAGAGCAACCAAGCAAATTCGATACGCTTATCTGCTGCGATGATAAACCCGCTGCTGCATCGGCGCTTGCGTAACCCCTATTCAGGTTTGTCAAAGCGCCGCCAGAATAGTGGGGTGAAATTTTAGTGTCAGAGCGAGGAAGTGATTGGTGGCAGGTTGGATTATAAAAAGCGAAAATATTCCATTAGCATTTCCATGTCGATTAATCGTTAAAAAACGTCAAATATTCAAATAGTTATGCGTAATGAGTGCGTTTTTCAGGTTGCGGTATAAATAAAACTTTGGCAGAATTTTTTCACGGTGATTTAGTAAAATAATAAAGCGCATGGCGATATGGGTTGGCAAAAAAATGCATATCGACTAAACAGTGATTTAAAAAATAAGCGACAGAAATCGAAAGCGGGGACACAAACATTCCACGATGGTTCGCGGCGTCGAACCAATCGTCCGCGCGGTCGCGTCGATCTCGGTCGAGCGCCGGGCGAATCCATAGTGGGGCGGCCATGGCAACACTGAAGAACGAGGCTTCCGGAGAAGCGTGTCTGCTGCACGAGTACCACGTGTTCGGTCGCGACGCCGCACGCTGCGAAACCGTCATTCGCGATGCATCGGTCTCCCGGGTTCATGCCCATATCTGCTGGATCGGCGGACAGTGGGAGCTTTACGACCACAGCAGCAACGGCACGTCGGTATCAGGCACGCTGCTGCGCAATGGCGAGCGCGCGGTCCTGAAACAAGGCGATGTGATTCGCTTCGGCAAGCTGGGCGTCGCCCCATGGCGTGTCGATACGCTCGATGACCCGGCCGATACGCTCTGGCCGATATGCGGCCCAGTGCGGCCGATCGTGCTCGAAGCGAGCCAGGTACTGCCCGCGAACACCACCCCGTCGATCACAATCTTTAGATCACCCGATGGCGAATGGCTCTGCGACGACACATCGCCGCCGCGCATCCTGCATCATGGCGACGAAGTATCCGCGGGAGACGCCGCCTGGCGCCTCGCGCTGGTGCGCAGCAGTTCGACGACCGTGCTTGCATTGCCCGCCGCTTTGGGGGCGCCGACGCAGCGGCTCGACTTCCTGGTTAGCCAGAACGAAGAGCACGTGCGTGCGCTGCTGTATATACGCGGCGGCACGGTCGATCTCGGCGAGCGCGCCCATCACTACAGCCTCGTCACGCTCGCGCGAGCCCGTTCCTTCGACATGCAGGCGGGCTACGAAACCGCCTCACAAGGCTGGCTCGAACTCGACGAACTGGCGCGCATGCTCGGCATCGATCCATCCCATGTCAATGTGCAGATTCACCGCGCACGGGCCCAATTCGCCGCGCTCCCCGGACTCGACGCCAGCCAGCTCGTCGAACGCCGGCGCGGCAGCGTTCGCTTCGGAAACTTTCCGTTTCGCATCTTTCGCGGCGAGCAGCTCGAGTGTCAATCGGTGTCGAGCGTGCTGCAGTACATCGACGTGTACGGCCTGACGCCAAACCTGGTCTTGCAACCCGCATGAACGTCAGGGAAGCGCCCGTGTTGCCACCCACATACAGCAACCCACCGCACACGCCGGAGCCGCGAGATCTCAGTTCGCCGGCGGGCAGCGCCGTGCCGTTCGTCGAGCTTGCCGGCAAGTGGCGCTACCGCCTCGGCCCGAGATTGGGCGAGGGCGGCAACGGTGTGGTCTTTCGTGCGATCTGTAGCGACACGGGGCAGGACGTCGCGATCAAGCTGATCCGCGATGACGTTACGAAGACCTCGGCGGAGCGCGCGCGCCAGCGTGCGCGCTTTCGGCGCGAAACGCATCTGTGCGAGGGGCTGCAGCACCCGCACGTCGTGGCGTTGCTCGATCAGGGCGAAGCGCCTGACGGGCGCCTGTTTGCCGTATTCGAATTCGTGCAGGGCCGAACCCTGCGTGACTGGCTGGCTGCCGAGGGGACGCTGTCGGCCGTCGACACCGGGCGGCTGATGACCGAGGTGCTCGACGCGCTCGGGGCCGTGCATCGGCGCGGCGTCGTCCACCGAGATCTCAACCCGCAGAACATCCTGATCACGATGGCGGATGATGGGCCGCACGCGAAGATTCTCGATTTCGGCATTGGTGCGCTGCTGCCGGATACGGAGCGCATCGAAGGTCACGACTCGACGCAGGCGACCGAAGTGCTCGGCACGCCCCAATATTGCTCTCCCGAGCAGTTACGCAACGAGGCGCCGACGCTCAAAAGCGATCTGTACACGTGGGGACTGCTGGTGATCGAATGCCTGACGGGTCGTGCCGTCATGCAAGGCGCAAGCGTGGCCGACATCCTTTATCAGCAGCTCAGCCCCGTCGACATCGCGCTGCCCGCGTCGATCGCCGCGCACCCGCTCGGCTCGGTCCTGCGCCGCGCGCTGAGCAAGAACCCGGAGCAGCGGGCCGCCTCGGCCGAGGAACTGGCGGCGCAATTTCGCACGCTGCACTTCGCCGCGCTCGTCGGCGAGTTCGACTCCCGCCAAACCGGCCTGCGAATTCGCCCGGGCACCCGCGCGCCGCGTGCCGAGACCGCCGGCACGGCCGGAGAATACCGGCAGATCACTACGCTGTGCTGCTGCGTGACGATCGCCGGAGATGGCAGGCAGCGATATGCCGACGCCGACTACCGGGACAGGCTCGACGGCTACGAGGAGCAATGGCTGACGAAGTGCACCGATCTCGCCGTAGGCTACGGCGCGCAGGTCGGCGGACGACTCGGCGACACAGTGCTGCTCTATTTCGGTTTGCAAAGCGAGATCGACCGGCCGGCGCGCCGCGCGGCGCGGGCGGCGCTCGACATGGTGAGGGAAGCCGCGCGCACCCGGCTGGCAGCTCCGCCGGCGTCGGGCGCACGGCCGTCCGGCGAAAGCTGGCGCGTCGAGGTCGCTGCGGCGATTCACGTTGGGCAGGTTCTGGCTCACGCGTCGCTGATGTCAGGCGTGTCGACGCCCGCCGCCACCTCCAGACTGCTGCGCCTCGCGACGCCAGGCCAGATCCTGATAAGCGACGACGCCCGCCTCGCGCTCGAGCGCCACGCCGACTATCGGCCGACCGCGCTACGGCTGCCTCGGGCGGGCCTCGTCCCGCAGCCCGTCCATGAACTGCTCGGCGAGCGCCGTAGCAACATTCCATTCGACTCGCTCGACGAGAGCGTGACGGCGCCGATGCTCGGTCGCGAACGCGAACTCGATGCGCTGCTGCGCGCCTGGCAAACGACCCTCGCACAACATCGGCGCGAGAGGGCTGGCGAGAGCGCTCCGCCCGGCATGTCGAAGCTCGTCGTCGGCGAGGCCGGAATCGGCAAGTCGCGGCTCGTCTATGAACTCTGTGAAGCGGTCCAGACGCAAGGTCACGCGTTCGCGTATTGCGCCTGTTTACCCGAGCGGGCGAATCATGCGCTGTTCCCCATACTGCGCTTCATCAGCGCTCATTGGCGCATCGAGGCCGACGGCCCGGTCGATCTCGCACTGGCGGCGATCGACAGAATGATCGCGCCGTTGGCGTGCGATCACGTGGCGGCACGCGCGGCGCTCGCCACATGGTTAGGGCTGCCGTGCGATGCGGGCGGGTTCCTATGGTCGAGTGCACGCGAACAACACGCGCTGTTCGACGTGCTGGAGCAACTAGTCATATCGCTTGGCAACGGCGCCCCGATCCTGCTCGTCGTCGACGACGTGCAATGGATCGACCGCTCAACCCAGGACTTTCTCGGGTCGCTGCGAGGCTCGCCGCGGGCGCGCACGGTATGCATCGTGCTCACGTCGCGCCCCGAGAACCTCGATCGCTGGCGTGCCACCACCGAGCGCCTCGTGCTGCGCCGCCTTTCGCGCAACGACGCGCAGCGCCTCGTCTCGGCACTGTTCGAGCAGGAGTCGCTCGATCCGGCTTCGCTTAGCCTGCTCGCCGAGCGCACGGCGGGAATCCCGCTATTCATCGAGGAAATCGTCCGCGAGCTCGTCTCGAGCGGCGCGACCACCGAGCCGGACGGCCTGCTATCCGGACTTCGGGCAACCGACCCGCATCCGCTTCCAGTCAGTCTCGGCAGTCTGCTGGGCCTCGTGTTCGAGCGGATCGACGACGCGCGCGACACCGCACAGCTCGCCGCGACGATCGGGCTCGAAGTGGATGCGCAGTTGCTTGCCGACGCGTCGCTGCACAATCGAAGCACACTCGACGCCCATCTACAGCTTCTGGTCGAAGCGCGGATTGTCTACGCGCGGCATCGGCTCGACCGCGTGTTCTATACGTTCCGCCACGCATTGATTCGCGACGCGGCCTATGAATCCATGCTGCCTGCTGTGCGGCGCAGCAACCATACGCGGGTAGCCCGCGCGTTAGCCATGAAAACCGATCTTGGTACCGGTGCGCAACCCTTCAGCGTCGCTCAGCACTTCGCATACGCGGGCGTCTTCGCCGAGGCTATCGGCCACGGCATCGAGGCGGCGCGGCGCGCGCTCGACCGCTCCCTCTACGACGACTCGATCCGTTACGCGCAGTCCGCCTCCGACTGGCTCGTCAAGGCCGACTATGCGGAGCGCGAGTACGACAGCGCACGCGTTCACTCAACCTTGACGCATGCGACCATGGCGCGGTTCGGATGGGCCGATCCGCGGGTGCGCGAGCACGCGGAGCGGCTCTTGCAGCTAGTGCTGACGCTCGGCGACCAGAAACTCGCCATCAGCGCGCTGTGGACGCTCTCGACCTACTACCACGTCGCGGGCGACCGCCCTACCGTGCACCGGATCAGCGTGCGGCTCGATGAGCTTGCCGCCGATTGCGGCGATGCCGGCGTTCGGGTCGCAGCCGATGCGATGCGCGGCATGAGTCTGTGGATCGACGGCAACTACTCGCGCGCGCGCGCCGCGTTCGAAGCGACGCTCGCCGGCTACGACGCGCGGCGCGACATGGACCATCGGCGCATCCTGGGACTCGATACGCGCGCCTGGACGATGGCGTCGCTCGCGAGTGTTCTCTGGTGCGTCGACGACGATCCGCAAGCGGCGCTCGCGATGGGGCGCGAGGCCGTCTACTGTGCGACCTGCCTCGACCACTTACCGACCCTTGGCGTCACCCTGATGTATCTCGCGCGCACGCAGCAGTGGGCCGGCGATCGCGATGCGGCCCGTGCCACGTCGGCAGCCACACTGCGCCTTTCGCAAGTTCACCAATTGCACGCGGTCAAGCACTACGCAGCGATTATTCATGCATGGACAGAAGCGGATCGCGCAGGCGCCGTTGCGCATATTGGAGCGCTGCGGCAATCGGGCGGGATGCTCGGTCTGACTTACTACGCGTCGCTGATCGCCGAGATCGATGCCGAACGCGGCGATTATGAGGCGGCGCTCGCGCAAGTCGAACGGTGTCTGGCGTTGTGCGATTCGATTGGGGAGCGCTATTACGAAGCGCAACTGCTGCTGAAGAAGTGCGAGTACCTGCGCGAGATCGATCCGCACAGCAACGGCGCCGCCGCGCTTCAGACCTGCCGGCGCGCTTTCGAGATCGCGACGAAGGCGGGCATGTCCCGCATCGTCAAGAGTGCTGGAGAGAGGTTGAATTCATTGCTGTAAGTGGTCCCATTCCTTCTTTCAGGAGAGAAAGCCGATGACTGAGAATACTAGTATCCCGACCTACGAGCAGTTTCTCGAATACCGAGCCGTGATCATTAAGGCAATCGCTACGGCCTGGCACGATAAAGCGTTCCTCAAAGAGTTGGAGGCACACCCTGTCGAAACGTTGAAGGAGCGTTTCGGATACGACTACCCGTTTAAGATCGCCTTGAAGGTGCACAGCCCCTCGGCAAAATGGACGCCTGAGATCAACGGCGGCTGGACCACGCAGAAAAACAACACGTTCACGCTGATCCTGCCCCCGGCACCGGCGAAAAAAGAGCAGTACGCGCTCGCGCTGGCCTCCTACAACTCGAACCACATCTACCTCATGGACCACCACGTCCGCCCGGGAGTTTGACATGGCAGTCGACAACGCTACCCCAACGCTTGAATCAATGCTGGAGTTTCAGCAGGTCTATCTCCGCGCAATCGCGCTTTCGTGGGAAAACAAGACGTTCAAGGACGATTTAAAGAAGCATCCTGCTGATGCGCTTGCCCGGTACTTCGACTACCGATGCCCTTGGCTTCTCGAGATCAAGATTGTCGAACACGACCACGAGAGCGCATGGGATGAGAGTAGCCAATCCTGGAAATTGCCGCTCAACACCATGACGGTCGGGATACCGGAGCGGCCGGACCCGCACAGCGATGAGGCCGTCGCGCTCGCGGCCTATAGTGACGCCGGGTCGAACTACGTCTTCACATGCTGCTGATGCGGTCCGCCTGAGCCACGCGCGGTAATGCGGCCCACGCCAGTTCGGGTGGGCCGGCGGCGCCGCTGCCTGCACTGTTCTTCCTGCTGTTTTCTTGTATGGAATCCCACGATGCTCGACGATTTCTCCCGCGTGTTGCGCTTCAAGCCGCATTTGCTCGTGCTCGACGCGGGTCCCGAGAGGCTGTTCGTCGTCGACGAATTCAAGCGTACGATGCTGTCCGGCGCCATCTTTGTGCAAATTGCCGCTTGCTTGCGTGCGCGCATGACGATCGCCGAGACACTGACATCGCTTGCCGGCACGTTTGGAGAGTGGCAGGTGCTCGCGGGACTCGATCATCTGGTGCGTCGAGCTTACGTGCGCAGCGACTCGCCTTGCGAAGACGATGCGGCGCGCGGCTTTTTCGAGCGCATTGGACTCGATGGCGATGCCGCTTGCGAGCGAATTGCCGGCAAACGCGTCGCTGTCGAAGCATTTGGAGCTGACGATATTCCGCTGAGACACGCGCTCGCGAGAGCGGGCATCGGGATCGAGCCGGACGCCGGGTTGACAGTCGCGCTGGCCGACTCCCATGATCGCGACGACCTCGCCGATCTCGCCGCACGCGTATCGTTGCGCGGCGGGGCGCTGCTTATCGCAGTCGCGAACGGTGTCCAGCCGCTAATCGGCCCGCTGTTGGCCGGCGATCCGGAGCTTGCCGACGCGCCTTGCATCGAATGCGTTCGCTACTGGATTCGTCTCAACCGGCCTGTCGAAGCGCTGCTTGCGCGGCATCACGGCAGCGCCGCGACGCGACTGCCTCAGGCCGTCTCGCGCGCCGGCGCAGCGGCCGCTGCGGCGCTCATTGCGGCCACTGTCGAGCGGATAAGCGTCGACCCCGCCGCTGCGGAACGCGCGCGAACCCATATCGTCGCGCTGCGCCTCGACACGCTGACCACCGCGCAGCACCGTGTGTCGAGGCGAGCTCAATGTCCGTGCTGCGGCAATCCTGCATGGATGCGCGAGCAGGCGGCGCGTGCGCCACGGCTTACGGATAGCACGCCACTCAGGCGCAACGACGGCGGCTACCGCAGTGCGGACCCGCAACAGGTGTTCGAGCGCTATGCGCACTTGATATCACCGGTCAGTGGTGCGATCGCCTATCTGCACCCCATGCCAAAGCGGCACGCCGGCCTGCGCAACGTCTATGCGGCCGGATTTCTCGTGTGTCCGGCCGCTGTGCCGCGCGACAATCGCTTCGACAGGATCTGCTCCGGCAAGGGCCGCACCGACGTTCAAGCCCGTGTGAGTGCATTGTGCGAAACGCTCGAGCGTTTCAGCAGCGTTTATCAAGGTGACGAGGCGAGTGTGAGCGGCTGTATGGAAGACCTCCTCGCCGCTCCGGCATGCGACGCTTCACCGATCCATGTCAACGCGCTTCAGCAATTCAGTGCACGTCAGTTCGACGAGCGCGACGCCATCAACGCGCTGACCAGCGATATTCGAAAACAGGTGCCGCCGCGCTTCACGCCACGTGACGTGATCGATTGGACGCCCGCATGGTCGCTCGTCACGGGCGCGCGCCGGCTCGTGCCGATGAGCTACTGCTATGCGGAAACGCCTGAGAGCGCGCAAGATGCCGTGCCATGCGTCCACAATCCCAATGGCTGCGCGGCGGGATCGTCCCGCGAGGAAGCGATTCTGCAAGGCTTGCTCGAATTGATCGAGCGCGATGCAGTCGCGATCTGGTGGTACAACCAGATACCGCGACCCGGAATCGATCTCGCGAGCTTCGCGGACCTGTATTTCGACGCGCTCGTGCGTGAATACGAAGCACTCGGCTGGCGTCTCTGGGCGCTTGATATCACGCATGATCTGGCCGTTCCAGCAGTCGTCGCGCTTGCCGAGAATACGGCCGACGGACGCTTCTCGATCGGCTTCGGTTGCCATCTGGATGCGCGCATCGCCACGCAGCGGGCCCTGACCGAAGTCAACCAGTTGCTCAATCTCGCGGCTGACGGGCCGCCGCCATGGGATCACACGAAGCTCGCAAGCACCGGATTCCTGTATCCGGCAAACGACATGCCCTGCACGAAAAACACCACGTGGCAGCCAGTCGAGGCCGGTACGTTGACGGCCGCGGTCGAACACTGCGTGGCGCGAATCGCCGCGGCCGGAATGGACGTGCTGGTCGTCGATAAGACGCGGCCCGATATCAGCTTGCCTGTGGTGCAAGTCATCGCGCCTGGTCTTTGCCATTTCTGGCCGCGCTTTGGCGCCGAGCGTCTCTACTCGGTTCCTGTGCAGCTAGGGTGGTGCGACGAGCCGCGAAGCGAAGCGGGGTTGAATCAGGCGCTGCTGTTTCTTTGAGCCGCGGTCAAACATTTATCGCGGCAACCCCGCTCGCGTCGGCTTAGATGGGCTCAGTTGCCCTTGATAGTGATGTACGGATCCCAGGTAACGTAGCCCTTCAGCGTCGAGTGCCGGTCATAAATGGCCACGACGAATTGATAGGTTGCTTGACCATCCGATTCTGCGGTGGTTTGCCAGAAGTAATCTGCACGTTTCTCGCTGCTCACTCCATTTGCTGGCCAGCCCGGTGCGGGGTAAGGCTCGTCGACGTTGAGACAGTTGAACGTGAAGTTGTCCGGCACCAGCAGCTCTTTGTTTTTGCTGACGTTGGTGTGGTGAATAAAGCACTTGTAGTCCGCCGCGTCGGTAAGCGAAAGGGTGCGAAAGCGAATGTTATCGCCAGCATCGACGCTGATATTCAACTCGCTTCCAGCCTGGCCGGAGATGGCATTCCCCTTGGTTGTCACCATATAGACGGTGCCAGTGCCGTTATTCAGTAGCGTAGTCGGCTTGTTTGAATCGCTACTGAGTGGTGATTGACTTTTCAGGATTGTTTCTGCATCGAGGATGGTCAGGACATCGACGATCTCGAACGTACTCTTGATATCAGGCATGACGATTCCTTTCGGCTTTTAACCTTGAAAAATGATGTGCTAAGTGACGACGCCTGTAGCGTCCCCGCGCCTCTTCCAGCTAGCAACGCTTCTCCGTGAGAGAATTCACGGCTCGCGAAAGAGTGTTACCAGCGTAGAGGGAAGGAGCGCTCGAGTCGATTACACGTAATTACAGCGTGCTTTGCGTTAAATTTAAAAATTGTCCGCAACACGGTAACTCGCACCCGCACAACCAGAATTCAATTGAGTCGAAGGGGGAATGTTGCGAAGGGCGAAGGGAAGGCGTGAATCGCGCGAGGTCGCCTGTTCAGACGGTCGGTCCAGGCGCGACTCCTATCGGGGCCGCTCCGACTCGAGCACTCGCTGGCAACTACAACGTCGCGGTGACGCCACCATCAACGTACAGGATATGGCCGTTTACGAAGTTCGAAGCATTGCTCGCCAGAAATACCGCCGCGCCGACGAGGTCTTCCACATCGCCCCAGCGCCGGGACGGTGTGCGTCCGATCAACCAGTTACTGAAGGCCTCGTCTTTGACGAGCGCCTCGGTCAATTCCGTTTTGAAGTACCCTGGACCCAGGCCATTGACCTGAATGCCGTGCTGCCCCCAATCGATGGCCATGCCCTTGGTCAGCATCTTCACCGCCCCTTTGCTGGCGGTGTAGGCCGCGATATTCGGCCGCCCCAGTTCACTCTGAACCGAGCAGATGTTGATGATCTTGCCGCGCTGACGGCCAATCATGTGGCGCGCAACCGCTTGCCCGACCAGAAACACGCTTTCGACATTCGTCTTCATGAGTTCTTGCCACTGTGCCTGAGAAAACTGTTCCAGTGGCGCGCGGCGCTGCATCCCCGCGTTATTGACCAGAATGTCGATCGCGCCGATCTCCTCTTCGATACGCCCAATCGCCGCGTCCACCTCGCTCGCCGATGTGACATCGAAGCTGGCCGCGTGCACGGTGGCGCCGTCGGCGCGCAACTGCTCGACAGCCGCCGTCAGCCGGGCTTCGCTACGGGCATTCAGAATGACTTCGGCGCCCGCGCCGGCGAGTCCTTTCGCAAGCGCGTAGCCGATGCCGGTGCTTGAACCCGTGATCAATGCACGGCGTCCGGAAAGATCGAACATGCCCAGGATGTTATTCATCTCAAGTCCCTTTCGTCTGTATGTTTGTATTACACGCAGCGATCATCAGTTGCAGTGGATCGTACTCAACCATCGGATGACCTCCCGCACATTGTCCTCGTGATCCCACATCGCCGAAAGATGAAGAACATGAGCCTCGCCGACGGGCGACTCGAGGGTGTCGAATTGATCCGCAACCAGCGTGGCCGGAAACTCATGATCGGTCCGTCCGGACACTCGGGCAACAGCCTCCGGTAAGGCAATCTCAAGAAACACGAACTTCACACCGCTCACCCGGCCGCGCAGCCGGTCGCGGTAGCTGCGCTTTAAAGCCGAGCAGGAGAGTACCGCCGCACCGGGTGCGCTGGTAAGACGGTTCGCCAGAATATCCAGCCACGGCTCGCGGTCACGGTCGGACAGCGCGATCCCCTTGCACATCTTGTCACGACTTTCGGCGGAGTGATGGTCATCTCCTTCGATAAAAGACGCCTGCAACACCCTGACAAGCTTGCGCGCGAGCGTCGTCTTGCCGCAGCCTGAGACGCCCATTACCACTATCTTATGCATCGTGTTGCCCGCTTCAGCCGTGGTGTCTTCCTCAAGACACCGGCGTGAACTTGAGCTGGCTGATCGGCGTCACCTTGTCGGTTCTCACCAGACCATATGCCGTCTTCGGGCCAAGCCACTTATTGAAGATGTTGCTCATCTCGCCGCTTTGCTCCATCGTCGCCAGGGCCTTGTTGACCGCATCGAGCATGGCCGGCTCGTTCTGGCGCAGACCCACCGCGATCGGCTCGATCAGCATCGGCTCCGCAGCAATCGCGACGGCGCCGTCCGTTCCGTCCACCTGCTTGGCGATTTTCGTGGCTGTCATCTGATTCGTGACGAAACCCTTTACCTTATCCTGCTCAAGAGCAAGGAATGCCGAGCTCGTATCGTGGAACGTCACGGCCTGCCCATTCTTGATGGACAGAGGAATGGACTGCGCGGAGGTCGAGCCGTCCGCCGCACTGATTTTCTGCCCCGTGAAATCGGTCAATTTCTTCGCCGCATCCGCTTTCTTGACGACGAGCACTTCCTTGGTCGAGTAGTACGAGTCGCTGAACGCAATCTGGCTGGCCCGCGTTTTTGTATAGGCGAGGTTAGCCACCACCACATCGACCCGGCCGAGCTTCAACTGCGGAATGCGTGCCTCGACGGCAAGCGGCTCGAGCTTTGCCTTGACACCGATATGCCTGGCAATCGCGTTACACAGGTCGACGTCCATCCCTTCGAGCTGACGCGTCTGGGCATTCGGATACGAAAACGGCTCAACGTTCGAATAGACACCACAGGTCAACTCGCCGTGGCTCTTGATATCGGCCAGTTGGTCCGCGTAAGCAGACGTAAAACAGACAGCGGCACCACCGAGGACCAACATCCCCGCAACAATCTTCTTCCCTTGCATCGTCATGCTCCTAACGTATATGAATGCAGTAATCAATCCGATGGTCCAGCAACTTTACCTCGACTCGTGAGCGCAAGAAGCGCTGCGTCAATGCGTACGGAGGTCCGAGAGGAATCTCTGCGCGCGCGTATGTTTGGGACGTAAAAAGAATTCCTCGGGCTCCGCCGTCTCCAGGATCTGCCCGGCATCCATGAACCAGACGCGGTCCGCGACTTCGCGTGCAAAACCCATTTCATGGGTCACGCACATCATCGTCATCCCTTCCTGGGCGAGGCTCTTCATGACGTTCAGTACCTCACCGACCATCTCCGGGTCGAGGGCGCTGGTCGGCTCGTCGAACAGCATGGCGGGAGGATCCATCGCTAGCGCCCGGGCAATCGCGACACGCTGCTGCTGCCCGCCGGACAGTTGCGGAGGATAAGCGTTGGCCTTGTTAGACAGTCCGACCCGCGCCAGAAGATCGGCCGCTTTGCGTTCCGCCTCCGCACGTTTGAGACCATTCACCCGCATTGGCGACAGCGTGATGTTCTCCATCACCGAGAGGTGCGGAAACAGGTTGAACTGCTGAAAGACAAATCCGATGCGGCTGCGGTAAGCGTTCAGCTTGAGCTTCTTCTCATGAATGTTCTGACCGTCGAAGGATATCTGGCCCCGGTCGATTTCCTCGAGCCGGTTGACGGTGCGGATCAACGTCGATTTGCCGGATCCGGACGGCCCGCATACGACGACCACTTCGCCTTTGCGCACTTCGGCGTTCACGTCCACGAGCGCGTGATATTCGCCGTACCATTTGTTGACGCTGGAAAACTTGATCATGCGAATTCCTTGGAAGGAGTGAACCGCCTAGTTCTCGGTGGGGAGCGGGTCGGCCAGAGGAGCAACGGCTGTCGCGCGATTGCTTGCAGCCCCGCCTGCACGTTTGCGCGTCACGCGACGCTCCAGGTACTGCGCGAGCTGAGTCAGCGCATAACACAGCACGAAGTAGCTCAGCGCGAGAATCAGGTACACGGAAAAGGGCTTCGTCAACAGACGGTTGTTGATCTGATCGGCCGCAAACGAGATTTCCTGCACGTTGATGATGTAACCAAGCGAGGTTTCCTTCACTGTCGACACGAACTGCGTGACCATGCTCGGGACGACGTTATAGAGCGCCTGCGGAAGAATCACCGAGCGAATCGTCCTCAGGTAGCTCATGCCAAGTGCGCGCGACGCTTCGGCTTGACCTTTCGGAAGCGCCTCGATGCCCGCACGAATGATCTCCCCAAGATAGGCAGAGTCATAAACCACCAATGCGCACAACATCGTCACGAACCCGGTGACGGGATAGCCAGTCAGCACGGGAACCAGAAAGTACACCCAGAAAATCACCATCAACAGCGGGATGCCTCGCACCATGTAGACGAGCCCGGTGGCCGGCGCCCGCAGGAACGGGAACGGGCTCACCCGCGCCAGCGCAACCAGGATGCCGAGCGGGAAGGCGATCAGCAGTGCGGCCAGCGAAAGCAGAATCGTCAGGACGATGCCGCCCAGTGGTCCATGCGGATACTGCCCGATAAGCAACAGTGCCCAGTTGTCGCGCAAGATCTCGAACATGGTCACTTCACTCCAGGAATGCGGTAGTGTGTGGCGAGCCTGGCTCCCGCCAGCATGATGACGAGAGAAACGGAGAGGTAAACCACCGTGGCGACAAAATACGATTCAAAGGAGAGGAACGTTTCGTTCTCGATCTGCCGGGTGACATAGGTCAGCTCCGCAGCGCCGATCGCCATGGCGAGGCTCGTATTCTTGAACAGCAAGACGGCGTGATTGACCATTGGCGGAATCGCATTGCGCAGTGCCTGAGGCAGAACGACGTAGCGCATGCCGTTGAGGAAATTCAACCCAAGTGCCCGCGACGCTTCATACTGGCAGTAGGGAATCGCACGTAGTCCGCTGCGGATATCCTCGGACAGGTAGGCGGCGCTGCACAGTCCGATTGCGATCACTGCAAACACGAACTGGCCGTTATAGTCATTCAAAAGCGTTTGCAGTCCCTGCGGCAACACATTGGAAATCCCGAAGTACCAGAACAGGATCTGGACCAGCATCGGGACATTGCGATGGTAGGCAACGAACGCAGACACGAAGGCGGTGGCGATGCGATTGTTGGTCATGCGGATCAGCGTCAGCAGAATGCCTACTACCAAAGACAGCAACCATGCCAACACGGCCATCGCCAGGGTGAGCTCGATCCCGTGTAGAAATAGCGCGCCGTAGTCGCCTTGCAGCACGGTTGCCAGGTCAAAATGAAGTTTCATATTGCACGCCCCAATGGTTCGGCTCGAACCGATGTTCCCTGTCTCGCCTGATCAGCGGTCACATCGTTTTCAAGGCGGAAGACACCGTTGACTCCCGCATTGATTTCATACTAGCTCGCGAAAATTGGCGTTTGCAGACGCCTTTCTTCTGGTCCAATAAGTTTCACGAATGACACCGGTGAAGAATCGTTGACGGCTTTCTCGATGAGGCTTTGCATGGTTTCTGTCTCCAATATCTGGCTCGTTTTCGGCCATTTTTTAAAATGCGCTCCTGCATCGAGGCAGGAGCGCGGCACAGATCAAGCTTGAGAATGGGGTTCCAAGGCGCGCTCAGGCGGCAGTGGGCGAACGCCTAAGCACCTGCGGGTTGACGGGAGTCGGCGGATTGCCGGGCGTAGCGCCAAGGCCAAGCGCGGCAATCAGGTTGTCTACACAAAGCGCCGCCATCGCGCGCCGGGTGGCGACCGAAGCGCTGCCAATGTGGGGAGTCAACACCACGTTGCTCAAACCGAGTAGCCTGGGATGCACGGCCGGCTCGCCCTCGAATACATCGAGCCCCGCCGCCGCGATGCTGCCTTCGGCCAGCGCCACTGCCAGGGCGGCATCGTCGACTACGCCGCCGCGCGCGATATTGGTGAGCGTCGCAGACGACTTCATCTGCTTGAGCTCCTGCGCGCCGATGGCGTGATGCGAACTCGCCGAGTAGGGCACGACGATGATCAGATGATCAGATTCGCGCAGCAGCGTGTCCTTGTCGACATAACGCGCGCGACTGCTTGCCTCGACCGCGGGCGAGAGGGGCGAGCGGTTGTGATAGATCACCTGCATGCCGAAACCCAGCGCACCGCGCCTGGCGATAGCCTGGCCGATACGGCCCATGCCGAGTATCCCCAGCGTCGCGCCGTGCACGTCACCGCCGACGAACATGTCGTAGCGTCCGGTTTTGGTCCACTCGCCGCGGCGCAGGAAACGTTCCGACTCTGTGATGCGGCGCGCGGTTGCCATCATCAAGGCGAAGCCGAAGTCTGCGGTAGTGTCGGTGAGGACGTCGGGCGTGTTGGTGACCAGCACGCCACGGGACGTACAGGCTTCGACGTCGATGTTGTTGTAGCCCACGCCGATATTGCAGACTGCTTTGAGCTGTGGGCAGGCGTCGAGCAATGTCGCGTCGATCCGGTCGCTGCCCGCTGTCACCGCTGCAGTCTTGCCCTGTAACCGCGCAATGAGTTCGGGCTGCGTCCAGAGGGTGTCTTCGGGGTTATCGGTGACTTCGAAATGGGCACGCAAGCGGTCAACGATGTCGGGAAAGGATGCACGGGTGACCAGGACCGATGCTCGCATGGGAAAACCTCCTTGTTGGATTCGGATCGAACCGGTGCTTACTGGTCGTGATCCGCTGGCTCACGTTTGATCGTTGTCAGTCCGCCGGGAACCTGCAGCGTTGGCAGGATTTCCATGTTGCTGATGTTGACGGCTAGCGGCGCGGCAATCGCGAAGGCAATTGCGTCGGCGATATCGGAGGGTTGGGGCAGCTCGAAGCCCTCGATGAATTGCTTGCGTGCCGCGTCGATGTCGCCGTGCACGTGGCCAAAGATATCGGTGGCGACGCGCCCCGGACAGATCTCGGTTACGCGCACCCGCTTGCCGGTAGCATCAACCCGCAACTGACGCGACAACGCATGAATGCCTGCCTTGGTGGCGTGGTAAATAGAATTGCCATTGAAGTTGTAGATCGCCGCAATCGAACTGATATTGACGATGTGACCGCGATCGCGCGCCACCATGCCCGGCATGGTCAGCCGCACGAGATGCAGAACCGCTTGCAGGTTTACTTCCACCTGGACGTCGATATCTTCGACACCCGCATTCAGAATGGAGCCTTTGCGCGAGACGCCGGCATTGTTCACGACGATGTCGAACGGCACTTCTTGCGTCAGCTTCGTCACGGCTGCCAGATCGCAAACATCGATCGCGTGCGCAATGCAACCGGTGCGCCTGGCCAGCTCATTCAGACGCTCGGCATTGCGGGCGAGGGCATGCACCTCGAGCCCTTCGCGGCAGAAGCGCTCGACAATTGCCGCGCCCATTCCGGTCGAAGCACCTGTCACCAGCGCGGTCTTGTAGTCTGAAAACGGCATGAATCACCTCTGTCTCTGGTTCTGTGAAATGTCGCACTTCGAGGTGTATGAGCACCCCGATATTCAATGTATACGGCGTGAAAATCTGGCGCCAAGACGAATTGAGCCTGTAGGGATAAGGCGGCCTTATGACTGGCGGGCGCCATGCTCAACGCACCAGCTTCGACATCGGCACGACTCGTCCGCCCGCCGATTCGATCGCGCCGCGCACGGTGCGCGCGAGTTCGACCGCACCGGGGGTATCCCCGTGCAGCAGGATTGACTGGACGGCGATCTTGAGCTTGTTACCCGCAATCGTCGTAATCGTCCCTTCCTCGAGCAGTTCCTTGACGCGCGCCAGCACCGCCGCCCGGTCCTTGATCACCGCGCCGTCCAGCTTGCGTGACACCAGCGCACCCTGATCGTCATATGCGCGGTCCGCGAGGAACGTATTGGCGGTGCGGATGCCCACCCGCTCGGCGGCCCGTTCGATTTCCGTGTTGGTCGAGACGCTGATCACGAGGTCGCGGTCGAACTCGGCTACCGCCCGCACCAGCGGTTCGGCCAGCGCGTAGGACGCGGCGGCCATGTTGCCGAGCGCACCGTGAAAGCTCATGTGCGTGACGTGGTGTCCCGCGGCCTTGGCGATACCGGCCAGCGCGCCCATCTGGTACAGAACGTACTTGGCCAGCTCCAGCGGATCGGCCTGAATTTGCCGCCGGCCGAAACCCATCAGGTCGGGAAAGCCGACATGGGCGCCAATCTCGATCTGCCGGGCGAGCGCCATGCGTACCGTCCTGTCCATGATGACCGGGTCGCCCGCGTGGTAGCCGCATGCGATGTTGGCGGAGGAGACGATGTCGAGCATCGCTTCGTCTTCGCCCATGGTGTAGGGGCCAAAGCCCTCGCCAAGGTCGGCGTTAAGGTCGATTTCCACAATCCGTTCTCCGTTATTCAAGCTCAAGCAATGGGGATCCGTAGCCGACGGTCTCACCGTGCACGGCAAGCATCCGGGTGACGATCCCATCCACCGGCGCGACTACGGGTACGCATAGCTGCGCAATCTGCAACAGGCCGACAACCTCCCCCTGGGTGACCTGACCGCCGAGGCCTACCAGTAGCGTGGAGCGTGCCGGATGCGCTGCCAGGAAGACACCTGCCGAGGCTGCAGTCAACGTCGTCGTCTGCTTCTCGGTGCGGTTCGGCGCATCGACCGCCCTGGCAGAACGCACCGTCTGCGCGGAAGGCGGCAATCCGCCCGGGGCGACGCACGATTCCTGCTCCGTCGTCAGACGAATGGTCGTCCCGGGCTTGCTGATCTCGATGAATTCAACATCGCACGCTGCCAGCCACGACGTGATCTGCCGAAGTTCGCCGATTTCCACTTCGATTTTTTGTGTCATGTTTCATTCAGTGTCTGGAACCGCGAAAAAGGCCAACCAGGTTGCGGACCTTGACGAGATAGCGCTCCACTTCTTCGAGTGCGGCGACCGCTTCCGGATAGGTCGTCTGGACGAAGCGGATCTTCGTACCAATCCGTGCCTGGGCGAGCCGCCACAGGTCCGCTTCGATCACCGTGCCGATCTTCGGATAGCCGCCCGAGGGCTGCGCGTCGCGCAACTGAATGATCGGCTGTCCGCTGTGCGGCACCTGAATGACGCCGGGCACGATGCCGTGCGAGCGCTTTTCGATCGTATGCGTCGCGTTCAAGGTCGGTCCCGCGAGACGGTATCCATATCGATCGCTTTGCGGCGTGACCTTCCATCCTTCGCGCCAGAAAGCGTCGAGCGATTCCTGGGCGTAACTGTCGTATTCGGCTGCGGGCAGCACGCGTACGACAGTCTCAGCCGGGTCGGCCGCCGGCGTGGCAAGCGGAGTGCGCAGCGAATACTCAGGCGGGACGGTGCCGAACCCCGCATCCCAGGCCTGCTCAGTCAGCGCTTTACGACCGCCGAGGCCAATCGCCTGCACCACGTCGCCTTTCTGCAGCTGACGCCCGTTGTAGCCGCCGAATTGCCCGCGCAACTGGGTACTGCGCGAGCCGAGCACGACTGGCACGTCGACGCCGCCTGCGAGCGACAGATAGCAGCGCGTGCCGCTCGCCGGGATGCCAATCGTCAGCACGTCGCCTTTCTTCGCCTGCGCGGTCCACCAGGGGAGCACCGGCCGTTCGCCCAGACGCGCGGAGCAATCGGCACCGGTGATCGCGAACGCGAGATCTTCAAGAAAGCGAACGCGGAACGGAAACATCGGGATTTCGATTCCCGCTGCGTCCTCGGGGTTGCCAAGCAGGAGGTTGCCTATCGAGAGCGCCAGGCGGTCCATCGCACCGCTGGTGCCGACGCCGTAGCGCAGATAGCCTTCGCGCCCCTGATCCTGCACCGTTGCGAGCGCGGATGAAGACAAGATCTCAATCATGGGACGATCCTCTCGACGCGAAAGCGAATCATGTCGCCGGGTGCGAGGGTGGCCGGGTTGTCGCGGGTTGGATCGAAGAACGACATCGAGGTATGGCCGATGGTGTTCCAGCCGCTGGGCCCGGTCGACGCGGAAACCCCCGTCTGCACTCCGCCGATCGACACCGCGCCACCCGGCAGGCCGAGCACCGGAACCTTGCGGCGCGGCGTGGCGATACGCGGATCCATGCCACCGAGATAGCAGTACCCTGGGTGGCTGCCGAGCGCGTAGACGGTATAGAGCGGCGCACAGTGCAACTGCACGACCTCGTCGACGGACAAACCGGTATGCGCGACCACGTCGTGTAGATGCGGTCCGAACTCGCCGCCATATTCCACCGGCAGCTCCACGACTTTCCCTTCGATCTGCAGTTCGACCGCAGCGGCCCATGCGTCGCGCAAAGCGGCGCCAAGCGAGTCCGGATCGGCAGGTGGAGTGGCGAAAGTCAGCATCAGGTTGGTCACGCCCGGCACCGCCTCACGCACACCCGGCCACGACTCGACCTCACGGGCCAACGTCCAGATGCGGCGTTGCGTATGCAGATCGAGCGCCCCGGGCGCTTCGAACAACATGGCCGTCGTGCCCAGCATGCTGATACAAAGCTGAGCGTCGGAATCGTTTTGTTTCATTGCAGGGGCAGTCCTTTCTGAATCCGGTCGCAGTCGCACTCGCCCAGCTGCTTCGGCGTGCGCAATCGCCGCACGCTCAATGATGGACGTCATGTCTCATTCCTCTTGGCGAGCCAGCGCTCCAGATGATGAATATCGACGCCGCCCGCGCAAAATCCTTTGTCTTCCAGCACGGCCTGATGGAGCTGCACGTTGGTACGGATACCTTCGACCCGCATCTCCGAGAGTGCGAGCCGCATGCGCGCGATGGCCTCGTTGCGGGTCGCTCCATGGGTGATGACCTTGGCGATCAATGAATCGTAGTACGGCGGCACCACCGAGCCGCTGCTAACGTGCGAGTCCACCCGTACACCGTTGCCGCCGGGCAGTTCCCACGCAGTGACCTTGCCCGGACAGGGGATGAAGCTGAAGGGATCCTCGGCATTGATACGACATTCGAGCGAATGCCCAAGCGTGCGGATCTCCGCTTGCGTTACCGTGAGTGCATGCCCTTGCGCGATGCGAATCTGCTCGCGAACGATGTCGATGCCGGAGGTCATCTCCGTCACCGGGTGCTCGACCTGCAGCCGGGTATTCATTTCGATAAAATAGAACTCGCCGTCTTCGAACAGGAACTCGAACGTGCCGGCTCCGCGGTAGTGGGTCTGCCGGCACGCCTCTACGCAGCGCTCGCCGACCTGGCGGATCAGCTCCGGATCGATGCCGGGCGCGGGCGCCTCTTCCAGCACCTTCTGATGACGCCGCTGCAGCGAGCAGTCGCGCGAACCCAGCCAGAGGGCATTGCCGTGGGTGTCGCACAGGACCTGAATCTCGACATGGCGGGGATGCTCGAGAAACTTCTCGACGTAGAGCTCCGGCTTGCCGAACGCACGGCGTGCTTCCTCTCGCGTCACGGACACCGCTTCCAGCAACTGCCCGGCACTTCGAACGACGCGCATGCCGCGTCCGCCGCCGCCGCCCGCCGCCTTGACGATGACCGGGAAGCCAACCTCTTCGGCGATCTGCAGGATCGCCGCCGGATCGTCAGGCAGGCTGCCATCCGGACCGGGCACGCACGGCACACCGGCGGCGTGCATGGCTCGCTTGGCCGCCACCTTGTCGCCCATGGTGCGGATGGAGTGGGGGTGCGGGCCGATGAAACTCAACCCCGCTGCCTCGACCTGTTCGGCGAAGTCGGCGTTTTCCGAAAGGAAGCCGTAGCCGGGATGAATGGCCTGCGCACCGCTGACGTGCGCAGCAAACAGGATCGCCGCACGGTTCAGATAGCTCTGCCCCGGCGCTGCGGGGCCAATGCACAAAGCCTCGTCGGCCAGCCGCACGTAGCGCGCGTGCGCATCCGCTTCCGAATGAATCGCTACCGTCTTGAGCCCCAGTTCGCGACAGGCGCGCTGGATCCGAAGCGCAATCTCACCGCGGTTGGCAATCAGTACCTTGTTGAACATCGTCACTCGACCGGGAAAAAGGGCACTTCGTCGCAACGGAACTGCGACACCTCGACTAACTCAAGCATAGTCATCACCCGATACGAAGAAGCGCTTGGCCCGCTTCCACCTCGTTGCCCGGCTTGACGAGAATCTCGACAACGGTTCCCTTGAACTCGGCTTCAATCGCGTTGAACATCTTCATTGCCTCGATCGTGCACAGCACCTGTCCTTCCTCGACAGCGTCGCCCACGTTCACGAATGGCGGCTCGCCTGGCGCAGGCGTCAGATGAACTACGCCAAACATGGGTGCGCAAATCAGCCGTGGCCCGCTCGCTGCGGCGGTAGGGGGCGAGGAGGAGGGGGCGGGAGTCGTAAGCAACCCCAATTCGTCGTTAGTCGTCAAACGCGTCGCGGCCGCGACGTCCTCGCTTGCAGTGGAGGCGGCAAGCCGGCCGCGCCGCTGCGCCTTGACCAGCCGGACCTTTTCCTCGCCCTCGATCAGTTCGAGTTCGGCAAGCGGCGATTCGGCTAGCAGGTCAATAAGGCCCTTAATTTTCTGGAGATCCATCTTTGAGTCCGTGCGTGGCCCGGTTAAACGCATGTCGCTCCGGCTCGATTCGAACCGCGTGAGCGACGATGGACTCAATGTATCCGGCGCATAAAAATTGCACCAAGACGGTTTGGCTTTGTAGCGATAAGGCGCGCTTATGTATCGGCGCCGGGCTCTGAACGCACGTCGAGCGCGAGGTCTCCCGCCAGCTCCAGCAGGATGTCCTTGACGGCTGCGGCGGGCTCGGAAAGGGGCAGGTGATCTGACAGGCAGACCGAGAGAGGGATCTTGATCACGGGGGAAACGATGCGGCACTGGACGATATCGCCGGCCGCGGCGACCACCCGGGCAGTGGAGTCCGGCAGGATGGTCGCACCGATGCCCGCGCCCACGGCGGCCGAAAGGGTAGACGCCGATTCGATCTCGGCCACCACCTTGGGGATCATCTGAACCCGGGCGAAACCTTCGTCCACGTATTTGCGCAGGTAGTTATAAGGCCGCGGCAGCAGCAACGGCACGTCGCGCAAGGCGGTCACGTTGATCTGCTCCTGCGTGATACCCATGCTGCGCGGCGCGACGAGGAACAGTTCCTCGTTCATCAGAAGCTGGAACGACAGGCCGTGGACCGGCTTGTCGCCATACAGGACCGCCATGTCCATACGGCCGTTCATGATCAGCTCGCTGAGCGTGGTCCCGAAGTTTTCGTTGATGTAGAGCAGGATATCCGGGTGCCGGGCGCGCACCGTGCGCAACAGCGGCAACGAAAGGGCAGACGCCCCAGTGCCCGGCGCGAGACCAACCGACACCTGGCCCGACAGGGTCTGGCCGGCGCTCTTGACGTCGGCCTGAGCCTGCTCATACTGACGCAGGATCAATTGCGCATGGCGATACAGGGTGGCGCCCGCTTCCGTTGGAGTCACGCCGCGTTTGGTTCGCACCAGCAACTGCTGCTGGAACTCGTCTTCAAGCGTGATGAGCTGCTGGCTCAGCGCGGGCTGCGCGATATGCAGCACTTCGGACGCCTGAGTCAGGCTGCCAATATCGACAATTTTCACAAAGTACTTCAAACGCCGCAGGTTCACGGTGGTCGCATCCATCGTTGGTGACAGGATTGCAACAATCATAGGGCAAGCGCCGAGCGACGCACAGCCCGAAAAAAACCCGTACTCCGACGAATCGCCGGCCGGCCGGACTGCGTTACTGCTCTGCAACACGGACAGCGAGGCGTGCGATTGAGTGCGGCGCGTACTTCGTCGCGTCATAAGTGGATGCTATTACGCCAGCGGAAAGACCTCTTAGCGCCAACTTTTCTGCGCACTTACTGTTAGGGCTCGTTAAACGCCGAATAGGAGTCCAGTGTGAGTGCATCGCGCATCGCTGCCCGCGTCCAGCGAATCAAACCATCGCCTAGCAGTGCTGCGGCCGACCGTGCCGCCGAGCTGCGGCGTCAGGGCAAAACCATCGTCAATCTGGTCGTTGGTGAACCCGACTTCGATACGCCCGAGCATATTCGTCGCGCGGCTTTCGAAGCCATGGAGCGCGGCGAAACACGCTATACGCCAACCGCCGGCACGCCGGCACTGCGCGCCGCCATCGCCGAAAAGCTCAAGCGGGAAAACGGGCTGTCTTACGATCCCAGGCACATCATCGTCACGTGCGGCGCCAAGCACGCGATCTTCAACGCCCTTGCCATCACAGTGGAAGCCGGTGACGAAGTGCTGATTCCCGCGCCTTATTGGGTGTCCTACCCGGACATGACGCTGGCCTGCGACGGCGTACCAGTAGTGGTGCCCTGCACCGAGAACGACGGCTTCAAACTGACGCCTGCGAGCCTTGAGGCCGCTATCACGCCGCGCACGCGCTGGCTGATCATCAACTCGCCGACCAATCCGACTGGCGCCACCTATACGTCTGCCGAACTACGCGCTTTGGCCGATGTCCTGCTGCGTCATCCTCGTGTGCTCGTGATGATGGACGATATCTACGAGCATATTCGCTTCGACGGCGATGCCCCGCAACATCTGCTGTCGGTCGAGCCGGAACTGGCGGACCGGACTCTCGTCGTCAACGGCGTGTCGAAAACCTACGCGATGACCGGATGGCGAATCGGCTATGCCGCCGGGCCGGCCGATCTGATCGCAGCCATGGACACGCTGCAGTCCCAGTCGACCAGTAACGCCAGCTCCGTCAGCCAGGCGGCTGCGCTCGCCGCGCTGACCGGCGACCAGAGCTTCATCAGCGAGTCCGTACGGATCTATCGGCAACGACGTGACCGCGCGCTGGAAGCACTCAATGCGATTCCGGGTATCAGTTGCCGGACGCCGGGCGGCGCTTTCTATCTGTATGTGAACTGCAGCGGCATGATCGGCCGCACCACGCCGCAGGGAAAACGCCTCGAAGGCGATGCCGATGTTGTGCTTTACCTGCTTGAACATGCCGGAGTCGCGGTGGTGGCAGGTTCGGCGTATGGCGTATCTCCCTTCTTCCGGATGTCGATTGCCACGGGCGTCGAGGTCATCGATGAAGGCTGCAGCAAGATCGCAGCAGCTGTGGCGGCGTTGAACTGAGAGAAACGATGCGGCGCGGTATCCCGCGTCGCATCCTCAAATAAAAACATGCCGCACCGGCGGGATGCGGCAGTCGACCTGAAATTTTCCATTTTCTTCAAACCGTAAGGGGATCTTCTCGTGAAAAAGAATACATTAGGTGTGCTTACTGGAATTGGCATGGCATTGTCGGGGACTGCGTATGCGCAGTCGAGCGTCACGCTGTACGGCATCATCGACGAGGCGGCGCGCTACGACAACCATCAGACGAAGACCGGCAACGGTAGTCTTTTCACGATGGGAAGCGGTGGTGAAATTCAGGGCAGCCGCTGGGGTATGCAGGGAAAGGAAGACCTCGGTGGCGGCATGGCGGCGATCTTCCAGCTTGAGGGCGGGTTCACGCCCAATACCGGTGCGACCCAGCAATCGACACCTTCCGGCACGGCCCGACTCTTCGGCCGCACTGCTCTGGTTGGCCTCAGCACCCAGTACGGCACGGTGACCTTGGGACGTCAATACACCCTGGTGCACGAAATGGGCTGGACGCACGACATCTATGCGTTTGCCAATTACACCGGCACGGTCGGTTTCCAGGGCGCAGGCGAAACCGGTGGCGGACGCCTGGACAATACGGTTCGATACACGTCGCCGACGATTGCCGGTTTTACCGCCAAAGGTGCCTACACGTTTGGCCAAACCGCAGGCGATTTCCACCAGTACTCGTCGCCCGCGGTCAGTCTTTCGTATGACCACGGTCCCTTGAGCGTGGGTGCGGCCTATCAGGTGATCAACGACATTGGTGGTCTGACGCCGGCCACGACCGAGTATGGCAGCACCTACTTCGGTCTCACGATTCCGGATAGCTCGCAGAAGGTCTTCACGGCTGGCGCGACCTATCAGTTCGGTTCGGCCAAGGTCTTTGGTTCCTATATCTTCAGTCACGTCTATCCGGCGGACTACCGCAACGACTCGTTCTCCACGGCTCTCCAATACTACTTCACCCCTGCGCTTGCCCTCGACCTGCCGCTTTATGTCGACTTCGTGCACCACGCCGGCCAGAGCGGTACACGTATCACCGGTGGCCCGACGATCGACTACTTCCTCAGCAAGCGGACCGACATCTATATCGGTGCCGACTACAACCATCTGACCGGTGCGTGGACGACGCTGGCTGCCGCTTCCGGTTCCAATCAGCCGTTCTACGGGCACAACTCGCTGTTTGAGGCGGATATCGGCCTGCGGCACAAGTTCTGAACGATGAACTGTTCTACATGGAGAAGACTATGATGGTCTTCTCTGACCACTGATTCACCGACAGAGAACCTTGCCATGCATGCACTCGTCATTCACGCTCCCCTCGATTTACGCATTGAGGACATTCCGACCCCTGCACCCGAGGCCGGCCAGTTGCTGATACGCGTTCGCGCCGGAGGGATCTGCGGCTCCGATCTTCATTACTTCAATCACGGCGGGTTCGGCACCGTGCGCATCAAGGAGCCGATGGTCCTGGGTCACGAGGTATCGGGCGTGGTGGCGGGCGCCGGTTCGGGCGTGACGGACATGCCCATCGGCACGCGTATCTCCATCAGTCCGAGCCGGCCATGCGGGCTCTGCCAATATTGCCAGCAGGGGTTGCAGAATCACTGCCTGGATATGCGATATTACGGCAGCGCCATGCGCACACCCCATGTACAAGGGGCGTTCCGCCAGGAAATCGTCATCGATCGGTCACAGGCTCATGTTGTCGCCGACACCCTGAGCGACGCGGAGGCCGCCATGGCGGAACCGCTCTCAGTGGCACTGCATGCGGTGCGGCGCGCAGGACCGCTGCTGGGCAAACGGGTGCTTGTTACGGGATGCGGACCGATCGGTGCGTTGATCGTGGCCGCGGCTCGTCGCGCAGGGGCAGCGACCATCGTTGCAACCGATGTCAGCGCGTTGCCGCTCGAGAGCGCGCTGCGCGTAGGCGCCGACCTCGCGTTCAACATCGCCGAACAGCCCGACGCCCTGGTGCCGTTCTCCGCCGAGAAGGGGAGCTTCGATGTCCTGTTCGAGGCGAGCGGAAACGCCGCTGCGTTGCGCGGTGCGTTCGACGTACTCCGTCCGCGCGGCGTAATCGTTCAGGTGGGACTGGGAGGCGATATCAGCTTGCCGATCAACGTCATTGTTGCCAAGGAATTCGATTTGCGCGGTGCGTTTCGCTTTCACGAAGAGTTTGCTGTGGCGGTGGAATTGCTGAACAAAGATCTGATCGACGTCAAGCCGCTGATTTCGGGCGTATTCCCGTATCGGGATTCGGTCGCGGCGTTTCAAGCTGCGGGGGACCGGACGAAATCGATGAAGGTGCTGGTCAGTTTCGAGTAACGCGGTATCTCTAACTGAATGAATTGCGACGGTTACCTGGCAATCAGTAACCGTCGCGTGACCCTCGCAATTCTCTGCCTAGTTATTGCATCGTGCCTCTAGCGCGTCAATGAATGCGCGGTCCCAGCGGCCTTCCTTCATTGCGCGCATGGTTTCGGCCTCTGCCTTTAGAACTGCGCGAGCTTTCTCGGTCACCTGCTCGACGTCCGCTTGAGGAATGGCCAGCAATCCATCCTGGTCGCCAACGACGATGTCGCCCGGATTGACCACCATGCCGCCGACAGAGACCGGCACGTTGATTTCACCGGGACCGTCCTTGTAAGGGCCACGGTGGGTCACGCCACGCGCATAGACCGGGAAGTCGCGGTCACGGATTTCGGCGACATCGCGTATCGCGCCGTCAATCACAATGCCGGCTACACCGATACTGGCCGCATAGAACGACAGGATGCCGCCGACCACCGCGTTGTTGAGATCGCCCCCCGCATCGAGAACGAGGACATCGCCCGGGCGACAAAACTCCAGAGCACGCAGATAGGTCAGATTGTCGCCACCCCGCGACCTGACCGTGACGGCCGTACCCGCCATCGTTTTCTTGCCGGGTCGCTGGTAGGGGTGCAATCCCACACTACCGACATTGCGATGCATGTTATCGCTGAGCGCGGAGACCGGGATGTCGCGCAATGCGTTCAGTATCCCTGCATCGGCTTGAGCCGCCGAAGGGTTCTTGCGAATGGCTTTGTACATAGTCAGTGTTCGTTTCGTGAGGGGAGGAAATAGCTCCGCAC
Organism: Paraburkholderia phenazinium; assembly: GCF_900100735.1. Lineage (GTDB taxonomy): Bacteria > Pseudomonadota > Gammaproteobacteria > Burkholderiales > Burkholderiaceae > Paraburkholderia > Paraburkholderia phenazinia. Next base: position 443,569 of record NZ_FNCJ01000002.1, read on the forward strand.
GCGCAAACCCGGGCGGTACTACAGCCATAACGGTAGGCTCCCCACGCCGGGCGCGCCAACATGAAATCGATCTGTCGCAATACGAAACGCTTATGACGAGCGACGCGATGGCGCAGCTCAGGCGGTCGTGCAGACGGATATTTCGATACGGCTGCACATCTGACTCTCCTTGGCCACGTTACTGCTGGGCATGCTTCGCTGCGTCTTCGATCACAGCCGCTACTTCCTTCGGACGCGACTCGTAGACCGAGTGGCTTGCTCCCGCCAGCACCGTGGTGTGGCTATGGGCACGCTGATAGTAGAAGCGTTCGAGATCCGGATTGATGATCTTGTCGTCAGCGGCCACGATGCCCCAGCTCGGCTTGGTGGTCCACGCTGCGACTGTCATCGGCGCCGAGAAAACCTTCGCCCCCGTCAGGATCTGCGACTGCGCTTCGAACTGCGCTTGCTTGAGCGGAAGATCAGCAGCGAAATCCTTCGGGAAGTCTGCCGGATTGAGGTATGTATAGCCGTCGTCGGTCTTCTTGATGGCGCCCGGCTGCTTCAATGTGTAGCTGGGGTATTGCTTGCCGAGGTCCGACTCGTCTTCGCCGACAGCCGGCGCATGCGCGGCTACATACACCAGGCCCGCCACCTTCGGATCGACACCGGCTTCGGTGATGATCGAGCCGCCGTAGCTATGCGCCACGAGAATGGCCGGGCCGTCCTGCAGGTCAATCACGCGCTTGGTGGCGGTAACGTCGTCGTCCAGTGAGGTCAGCGGTTCCTGCACCATGGTCACGTGGTAGCCGTCCTTGGTGAGGATGTCATAGACCGGCTTCCAGCCCGAGCCATCCACCCACGCACCGTGTACCAGAACAATGTTCTTGATCGGGGCGCTAGCGGACTGCGTATCCTGAGCCATGGCACCTGTTGATGCAAACAGGCAAGCGGACAATGAAAGAATCGATGCTGCGATAGGCAAAATCTTCACGGCGAAACTCCATCAATAAGGGGGAATGCGAAAAATAGCTGGCTTGACCGGTAACCACTTAGCTACCGAAGAACACGTTGCAGAAGCTGACCGGTCCGACGCAGCCGGAGCGCATCGCCGTATGGGATGCCGTACCCGATGCCGTGCCACCGTTCTGGGCCACCCCGCCGACGGCCTCATTGGTTAGTTGCTGATCGTTCTGCGCAGCGATCCTGGCTTCAGCTGCCTGAATGTCAGCCGGGTAGTTGATATCGCTTGCACCCGGGGCATAGCCGGCCTGCTCGACACGAGCGAGATCGGCACGTACTTCTGCACGCGTAAGTGGTGTATTCGACTGGGCGAAGCTGAGAACCGGGGCGCCAAGCGTGGCAGCGGCGAGAGCAAGACCTACGAGCATCTTCGACATGATTAAGACTCCTTAGTAATGTGAGATTAAATTGACGGTGAAAACCGACTTCAAGCTGGGGGTAAACAAGGGTTGGAGATCTGCGTGCTGCGTCTACGTAAGGGCGAACACACGGTCCAAGGGTTTATTCCGGGTTTTTTTCGAAACTGATCAAAATTTGCTGGTCAGGTCCCGGTAACGCCTTACTGGCTGGGACCGGACATCAATTTCTTGCGACAGACGAATATTCGCGCCTGCACGTCCCGGTCTCCAGCGATTTGCGACCAATCGGCCATATGCGTCGCGAAATGCTTCTGAAAGGTCGCGAAACTCCGTGTGTCCCGCATGGTCGGTCTGGTATCTGCCGGGATGGGCGTCGCGCTTCTCCCGGCACAGGTGTGCAAGATTCCGTATCCACGTGTCGTGTACCTCGGCAGCCCTATGCTGGGGCGTTCGCAAACGCGCAGGGTCGAGCGGATAACGACGATTACTTGTTATGAATAGCGTGCGGAATATGAGTGGGCGGGGCTGACTGCCGCCGCAACACGTCGACGTGCAACTTTTCTCAAGGTATGAGCCACAGGGCCGCGGCATAAATCACCAGCGACACAGCAAAGGTGACCGCCGTATACCCCATCACACGCTGAATCCGGATGCCGGCAATCGCGACGATAGGCACCGCCCAGAACGGCTGCAGCATGTTCGAGACGTTTTCGGCCATGGCCACGCCCATCGCGGTATGCGGCACCGAGGCGTGCAGGCTCAGCGCCGCAGGCAGCACAAACGGCCCTTGCACGGCCCAGTGACCACCGGCGCTAGGTACGAGCAGGGTGATGATCAGCGAGCTCAGATAGCTCCAGATCGGCAGCGTGGCGGGCGTGGCGATCGTGACGAAGGCTTTGGCGATCATCGAAGCCAATCCGGTTCCCTTCATGATCCCCATGATGCCGCCATAGACCGGATACTGCAGCAGCATCGACCCGGTCTGGCGCGCCGCACGCCGGATCGCGCCCGCATAGGCGATCGGCGTGCGCTGCAGCGCCAGACCGATGAGCAGGAAGATCAGGATCGTGTTGTTGATGTCGAGGTCGAACCCTTTGCTGGACCATGTCATCGCCAGATAGCCAACGCCGAGTGCAAGCAGAAGCAGGGTGCCGAGCATCGACTGTTCAAGGCGGGATGCGAACGAGGAGGAACCGCTGCTACGCGCATGCGGATCGGCGTCGGCCGCGTTATCGGCATCACCGGCGTCGTCAGCGGCAGCGCCGAACGCGACCACGTTCTCGGGCTTCGGATGCATCTTGATGAAGATGGCGGTCATCACGACCACCACCAGCACCGTTGGGATGAAAACGAACGGCGCAAAAATGGTCTGGCTGAGCGGCACGACGTGGCCGGTGGCCTTCTCGACGAGATTGAGCGCATTACCGTGCGAGGCCTGCGACAGTGCAATCGAGCTGGACAGCCCGCTATTGCAGATGGACCACGCCGAATAGCTGCCGGCTACGAGCCAGGCGAAATCGACATTCACCCGGCGGGCAATTTCCCGCGATAACAGCGCGCCGACAATCAGGCCGAGTCCCCAGTTGAGCCACGCTGCGATCGCGACGACCGGAAACACCAGCAGCGCGGCGCGGGCCGGCGTCTGCGCGTTCGCCGCCAGCGCACGCAGTCCGCGCTGGACGATGGGCGCCTCGGCGATTGCGTAACCGGTCGCGAGGATGAGGATCATCTGCAGCGCGAAGCCGAGGATGCCGAAGGTGCCGGTGTACCAGGAGTCGAGCAGCGTCGGCACGGTCCCGAGCGGTCCGATCAGGAGTGCCAGCGCGGCCACGAAGAACGTCAGGAAGATGGAGAGTACGAACGGGTCCGGCATGACCCGCTCGAAAACGTAAACCAGGCCCGCCACGATTCCGCGGGGGGCGGCAAGCTGGCCGGCGACAGTGGGGGTGGTGTCTCGCTTCATGTTTTGCTCTAGATGGCGTCCGGCCCTTTGCTGGACGGTACGAACCGGATCGGTGCGCCGTGCGGCGGGAATCCTGGGTTCTTTTCCGGTGTTCTGTATGCGAACACGGTTTCGTTAAACGAACATCTCATTATTCGCCTTATCCGTATTGCATGTCAAGGCGACGTGACAGCCCGTCATTGGGGGAGGATCGCAGCGAGCAACACCCAGTCGCTAGCGGACAATTCGTCTCCAACCACTCGCTCAACCCTTTCCGCCGAGCCGAAGAAAAGCGGACCGTCAAGTTCGACGATAGCGATCCGGCGACCTTGCTGGTCAAGCGCCTCTAGCGAGGCCCGCGAGCGTTTCGTTCTGGAACTGGGCCGCACCCCATGCGTTCGTACAGCACGGCGCTACTCTCGATGTGCGCGATCTATCCGCGAGTCATGGCTTGAGCGGTTTCATGTGCCGCTGACTTACACCACCTCGCCGCCGGAGCGCACGACGGACGCGGGCTGCAGCTGCGCCAGATGTCGCAGCAGCTTCGTCACCATCCCGACGACAGTGAGCGCGAGGATCACGAAGAACACCGCGAGCGGCATCAGCACCTGCACCGACACGAAGCCGGCGAGCCCCATCATCGCCGACGACACCAGCAGCAGCGCGCACCCGAGGATCGCGCTCGTGAGGCCGGCGATATGCGGGAACAGCGAATTGCCCTTGGCCATCAAGGTGGGATACATGGCGCCGGCGCAGAACCCCATGGCGAGCACAGGCGTGGCGAGCGTCCAGACGCGCAGGCCCACCGTCATCGCAAGCACCAGCATCGCGATCGACGCAACCGCCATCGCGCGCGAACCGATAAGCAGGCGCTGCTCCGCGCTCGGCAGACGCGGGCCGTGTATGCGGTTCGACAGGCCACCCAGGAAGTACATCATCCCGATGCCGAGCGCGAGATAGCCGAAATAGGTCGGCGGCTTGTGCAAGGTGTTCTGGACCATGAACGGTCCGACGATGTTGAACACGAGCAGGATGCTGTAGCAGAGCCCTTGCGCGAGAAAGCAGCTCTGGAACACCGGGCTCGAGAGCACCTTGCCCGTGTTCGTCAGCAGCGTGCGCGGCGCGAGTCGCACCGGGCGCCGCAAGGTCTCACGATAGCGCCATACCACACCCCACATCACCAGCGAGTAGACAAGCAGGAAAACAAGGCATGCCTGCCAGCCAAACCACGTCTGCAGGTGGGCGCCAATCACCGGCGCAACGATTGGCGCCAGCCCCCACGCGATTGCCATGTAGGTGAACGCGTGAATCAGCGCCTGCCCGGAGAATGAATCGGTAATGATCGCCTTCGCGAGCAGGTTGGTGGTAGCGATGCCGAAGCCCTGCAGGCAGCGGGCGAGGAGGAACGTCTCCAGATTCGGCGCGGCGAGCGACAGCAAGCAGCCGATTGTGAAGATGACAAGACCGAAAGCCAGCACGCGCTTGCGCCCGTAAGCATCGGCGACGGGCCCGAAGACGAGTTGGCCGAATGCGTAAGCCGCCATGTAGCCGGACACGCTCGACTGGATCGCTTGAGGCGATGTCGTAAAGAAGCGAGCCATCTCGGGTAGCGCGGGCACGTAGATGTCGATCGCGAGCTGCCCGGCGGAGGCGAACATGCAGATCAGGAACAGCAGGAAGCGCGGCGAGTTCGGTGTGCGCGCGAGAAGGGCGTCGCGCTCGGGGATATCGTGGTTCATGAGAGCATCGAAGGAGCAGATTCTCGGCACGCGAGATGATTCGGTGCGAGTGTCGAACGCGGCGTGTGGATGGCGCCATCGCCATGTATTGTGCCTGTTGTTGCCGCTTTCTGTGCCAGAGCTGCTTTTGAAGCGTCCGGTCGACGGGGAAATCGCGTAGCCTGTCAGCCGCATTGGTTCATGACCGCAGAGCATCGGTATTCGGGGAAACGCTAATTCAATAGCAGATTTCCTTTGGGCGCGGGGGTTTGGCTCGATTATGCAATTTTTGCATGGCCTATGCCCAATTTGCATTGGAGTTTTACTCATCCTGCCAAGATTATCTCGGCTCTCGAACATTGGCTGATTCGAGCGTTTCCAGGTCGTCACGCACTAAAAGCCCAATTTATACAAGAGCGGGGCCGGCAACGGCTCGACGAATCGCTACGGGATTGTCGAAACTCAAGGGCTTGCAGGTCAATTGCGGCGACACTCAGTTTCGGATCATGGCGCCCGGTGAGACAACGGGTGCTGTGCATCGTACAGTTTTTCAAAAAGCATTAACCAAGGAGAAGCAGTAATGAATGTGTGCATGACAAAGAAGTCCGCGCTCGCGGCGTTGGCGATGTTCGCTGTGTGCGGTGTCGCGTCGGCGGACACGGTCGTCAAGATTGGTCATGTGTCGCCCTTGACCGGCGGTTCTGCTCAACAAGGCAAGGATAACGAGAACGGTGCGCAGCTGGCCGTCGAAGAAATCAATGCGAAGGGTCTGACAATCAACGGTCAGAAGGTCACGCTGCAGCTCGACGCGCAAGACGACGCCGGCGACCCGCGTACGGCCACCCAGGTCGCCCAGAAGCTGGTCGACGACAAGGTTGTGGCGGTCGTCGGTCACGAAACCTCGGGCACCTCCATCCCGGCCTCGAAGATCTATAGCGATGCAGGCATCGTGCAGATCTCGCCGTCGGCAACCAATCCGGTGTACACGCAGCAAGGCTTCAAGACGACCTTTCGCGTCGTGGCGACCGACGCACAACAAGGTCCGGCGCTGGCTAACTACGCCGCCAAGGATCTGAAGGTGAAGAGCGTCGCGATCGTCGACGACTCGACCGCGTACGGCCAGGGTCTGGCAAATGAATTCGAAAAGACCGCCAAGTCGCTGGGTCTTACCGTGGTCTCGCATGATGCGACGAACGACAAGGCTATCGACTTCCGCGCGATTCTGACCAAGATCAAGGGTGAGAATCCGGACGCGATCATGTACGGCGGCATGGACGCCACCGGCGGCCCGTTCGCCAAGCAAGCCAAGCAGCTCGGCCTGCGCGCAAAGATTCTGGCTGGCGACGGCGTCTGCACCAGCAGCCTTGCTAACCTTGGCGGCGCCGGCACCGATAACATCGTGTGCTCGGAAGCTGGCATGGCGCTCGAAAAGATGGCAAGTGGCGCGGCGTTCGAGGCGAAGTACGAGAAGCGCTTCGGCCAGCATATCCAGCTGTACGCGCCGTTTACGTACGACTCGGTGTACATCATCGTCGATGCGATGAAGCGCGCCAACTCGACCGATGCTGCGAAGATCCTCGCCGCGATGCCGACGACCGACTACAAGGGCGTGATCGGCGAAACGACGTTCGATCCGAAGGGTGACCTGAAGCACGGCGTGATCACGCTGTACACCTACCAGAGCGGCAAGAAGACGTTGCTCGACGTCGTCAAGATGTAAGCTGTCGCAGCAACCGGGCCGGGCATGCCGCGTCTCTCGCATGCTCGGCCCGAGACATCAGATCAGTATGCGACATAGGGCCCCATGCCCCCAGGCGTCGACTCCTGCTCGACGGCCACGTAGACGTTGCGGCCGTAGAAGAACGGCAACCCCCAGTCGAAGATAGCCGAGTTGACGTACGCGGGCCCCGCGAGCAGCGGCATCGCCGAATCGCCGGTGTCGGCCTGTGACAGCGTTGCGGCGTCGCCTACCTCGAACGACACCGCGCTGTTGGCACCGTTCACGCCTTCAATCACAGCGCTCAACTGCTCGGTCGAGTTCGGGCAGTAATACGCGGTGTTCGGACTCGCGCAGACCGGCAGCCCGCTGGTTTGAAAGAAGAGCCCGTTTGAGCCGCTGTCCATGATGCTGCTCGCGTAGGTTGTGCCATTTTGCACCGTCTTAAACGTGCCGTTCGACGTGCTGACTCCGATCACCTGAGCACTGCCCAGACCGTTGTTGCTCTGCGTGCCGATGCCGAACACCAGTTGCCCGCTGAGCGAGGCCGCACCGCTTGACGCGACCGCAGGCAGCATCAGGATCGAGCCGTTGTTGTCGGTGCTGAAGTAGGGGATGGGATTGGCAACCTGCAAATCCTCGGCGAGCGCGATCGAGGTGCAAGCGCTCCCGGCGCAGGCATAGTAGGTGGCTGGCAGCGCCTGCTGCACGCAGTTCGGGCCGCAGTCGTGCTTGAACACGCCAATTCCGAGGACACCGTTGGCCGCCAGGGTGGTGGGGGTGTTACGCGACGCCCCGATACTGCTGCAATCCGACGGCGTCGAGCTATAACCCGGGTCGATCACCTGAATCGGCAACTGCGCCGCTTTTTCGCTGGCAATCTGCACATCGGCAAGCCGCACCGAGCCCCACGTATAGCCGTCGAAGAACTGCATGCATTCGGCCAGCAGATTGCCGGACGCGTCCGTCTCCTGCGGCAGCGCCAGCGACGCCGGCAGTTGCGAGGCAAACACGCGCAGCCCCCAGGAGCCGGTATCGAGCAGCACATGATCGATGGTCTGGCACTGCGTGGTACCCGGCGTACAGACGGTGACGCTCACGAAGGGCATGTTCTGCACGCCGATCACGCCGAAATCGACCGCGACCGCTGCGGCGTTAGCGGCTAATGCCGCCGCCGCTGGGGAAGCGTTCGTAGCCGACGCCGCAGGTGCTGGCGTGCTGGAGGAGCCGCCACTGCCTCCGCCGCCACCGCAAGCGGTCAGGAGCAGAGCAACGAGTATCCCGAGCAGGGCCGTGATGAACGAATGCTTGCAGCGCATGATGGCTCCGCTATTGGATGACGCCGGGATCGACGTCCGCGGGCACCGCCAGAGGCAGGTAAGCACGGCCCGCGAATGCGCGCAAATGGCCGCTCGAGAAAATCACCAGATCGCTGTTCGACACGGCAAGCGGCGTTGCACGGCGCGTCGCGTTAGCCGCTACGTACTGATCGAAGGCGGTGCCGAGCACGGTCTTCAGATCGGGCAGAGTCGGCCCTTCCCATGCAACGCCAAACACTTGGCCGCCGGGCGCAACGTACTCGCGCACCAGCGTGCCGGACGGGAGCGTGATCCGGTGCATGGCGTACCCCGGTCGCGTGTCGATGGTATGCGCGACGGCGTGCATGAGCACCAGATCGCCCGCGACGCTGCCGACGTTCTGGCCCAAGGTGGCTTGCGCTGAGATTGACAGCGCGCAGCCCGCCACAAACATTGCGCAAGCAATGCCGATATGACGATTCGATTTCAAGAGTTTTCCCCTGACTTGACGCTAATACGTACTACGAATTATTTTAAAAACATCTTGAGGTGTTTATTTCCAACGGCCCCGAGACTTCCTTGCCGCCGCGCGATCGTTTCCCCAGTCGCGCGTGCTACGTCTGGGCTCGCTGCCCTGGACTGGATTGCTCAGGTCTACAGATCGGAAGCCGCGAATAGGTGCGTGACGGTCGTATTGCAACGGCCGTGCCATGTGGGCTCAAACGCTTGCTGCGCGGAGAGCTTGCTTGCGCCGGGCGGCTCGATGAGTGCCGGGGCGGCCCCCAATGTTTCGGAACCGCTACACATTAGCGATCCGACCGCGCGTAAAACGATGGTTGCGCGATGGTGTGGTGAGTGTGTGCTTGTCCGCCAGGGTCCGGCACATAAGCCTCGCGCGGGCGGCTGCCGCGTTCTCCGGGGCATCTGGATGGCTGCTAACAGGGCGTAAGGCGCCGTACAACCTGTCGCAAGCTTGAGACGGCAAAGCGCTCCCAATGAAATGGGTCGAAATGAGACCGGCGGATAAGGCCCACACGTTGTCCTACCCAACGTGCGGCATTGCAGCATACGCTGTACGCGATCAGGCTAGACCGCGCTCGCCTGTTTGAGCCGACCACATAACGAGGGGCCATATGGATACTGTTCTTTCGATTCTTTCCGGACTTTGCTTTGCATGGGTCCTTGTCTATCTGGCTTACAGTTTTCGATCCGCCATCTGGACGGGGGCGCGACATAGTGGCGGATTTGTCGTTCTTGAACTCCAGCCGCACCGCGCGCGTGGCAGCAGGGAGGCCGCGAGGGCACGCTTGCTCAAGCGGATGGCGATATCGGCGGTCTTGGCGCTGCCTCTAGGTATTGCGTTGAGCATCGTCCGTCTGGCCATCTTGTGAGGATTATGCTGAAAGCATAGGGAAAGATTCGCCCAACATCTCCAGTGAGCTAATCGGGAAGTTTTACCGTCACTCGGGTGGCCAAACTCCCTCTGGCAGGTAATGTTTAACAATTCTCTTGCGCACTTTCGCGTAAACTCGGAGCGTCAAAACGTACCAGTGCGTTCTGCATAGCATGGTAAGAGACGTTTGTGCGCTTACGCGTTCAAACTGCCCTCATCGCTGTGCTCAGCGAGCGCACCCGATCTTATGCAAATCGCAATACTGGAATCCGATCTCAGAGCACTGGATCGCGCGCTTGAACTGTTGTCGTCGGCAGGGCATCTCTGCTTTGGAGCACTAACTGACAAGTCATTACAGGAAGTGCTCGAACAGGTGTCCCTCGACTTGATCATCCTCGACTGGTCGGCTCCGGACGCAGCCCGATACGACACTCTGCGGTACCTCGCCAAGTACCGCCCCATCACTCCAATCGTCCTGTGCGTCACGTCGAGTACCTCGAACGACGCCATCGTCTCAGGACTGAATAGCGGCGCGAACATCTGTCTCGAGAAGCCGCTGAGTTGCGGCAAGTCGCTGACGCATATTCATGCTTTGGGGCGCAACAGCAATTCGTACGCCACATCTGTTGTAAGCTAAATGGCATAGCAAGCCGCAGCAGGCCACGTTGGCACGACGCAGTGATTCGTTGCGCATCAACGCGGCCGTAGTGACCGTCAAAGCGTCCAGTCACGCCATCCCGCAGCAGGCGAATGGGATGCGCTCAAGGCAGTGTCCTTTCGGCATGCCTTCGCCGAATCCGCCAACATGGTGGTGGATTCGGCCATTCAATCTTCGACCGCGAAACCGCTATGTACTATGCAGCGGTCGATTGCCCAGCTAAGCGTCCATCCAGGTTTTTCTCTCTGTGCGTATGAGAGGACGTTGGTGATCGGACTTTCTCACCGGCAACATCTCAGACGCGAAAGAAAGATGGATGAATTTATCCCTGCGTATTTGCTACGTGAACAAGCAGCGGTGGGTGCGCTCGTAATATTTGGAGTACTACGTGTTGTCGGGGCGGCCGTCGCGCTCTCGAAGGGCTGGCGCATCGGGACCGTCGAGAAATGCTTCATCGCTCTAGCGGTGCTGTACTGTTTTCCGCAGCTGTTCGATCTGCTGACGCAATCGTACCGGGTGCGCGTGGCGGTGGCGGAATTCGAAGGAAAGGCGCTTGGGTGTGCCATTGCACTATTCTGTGCGCCAATTCTGAGTCATCGACTCGGCTTCGAGTAACCCGCACCCCGTGAGTGGCGCCGTGACGATCAGCCGGCCGCTATGCCGGAGCCGCCAATCTGCGCTTGATCGCGCGATACGCAGTCGGCGTTGTCCCGAGATATCTGCGAAAAATTTTCGAGAGCCGCCCGCCACTGCCGATGCCGCAGCGCCGCGCCACTTTGTCGACTGGCAGAGCTGTTTCGGCAAGCAGACGGCAACACATGTCCAGTCGCACGAACAAGAGGTAATCGGAAGGCGTCACGCCGATTTCCATCTTGAAGCGCCGCAAGAAGTTGCGCGAGCTCATTGCGGCAACCTTCGCTGCTTCATCCATCGTGATTGGCCGGTTACCGTTCATCGCCAGCCACCGCGCCGAGGCCTGGATTTTTTCACTGACGTTGGCCGACGCGTTCTTGCGCAGGATGGCAGTGAACTGCGTTTCCAACGGAGGCTCGATACCGCTGGCGATATGGTGGGCGATGCCGACGCCGAGGTCGCTTTCGACTATCTTTAGCGCAGCTTGCAGGGGATTGATGATGTCGGGAGACGTCCCAGCCCTTAACTCGTCGCTCGATACTGGCGAAGAGGGCGGCTCACCGTGCCGCGGTTCGTCCGCAACGGGCCCGAGTCCGGCTGCATCGAGCAGCAGACGCCCTTCGGCGATCGGAAATATCAGCTCCGCGTAGGAGGAAATGCGCCGCAGCCAACTGACGAGCGTCTCATCCCTTAGCGCCGCCTTCACACCGGCGCCGCCTGCAACGAACAATGCGTGGAAGTTGTCTGCACCACACCGGGTGTTGATCCGCTCAGTCCAGACCAAGGCCGACGAGGAACTTGAGATTCTGCCGCCGATGATCGACACGAGGCAGACGTTGTACCGTACGGCGCTGCCCCGGGTGGTCTCGCCAAGCGCATTGGCGGATTGGAAGATCTCCGCCACCGCAGCCGCTTCAGGCAATGCAAAGCCGTTAAACAGGACTATGCCGATATGTTTCACGGCACGGCCAGTCGGTAAGCCCTGAGTTTGAAGGCCAGGCAAGCTATAGCGATCCGGAAAAGCTGCCATCCAAGCATCCCCCCAAGACAAGTGGCCTCCTCCAGCGTGCACGCCGGTTCTCTTTAGCAGGCCATCCTACACACGGTTTTTGGGTAAGGCCGGGAGCTGACCGATTAGGCTAATACGTTGGCGGGCACGGGCGAATCTCGCGGTGTCCCCTTGGCATGCTTTGTCAGCGCGAGGCGTGCCTGCTCGAGATAGCGCCGCACGGAGCGTTCCCGCGATATAGAGAAAATCGTTCTGTGGGCGCTATTAGTAGACTTAGTAGACTTCGGCCGCGCTAAAAAGTACGCCGCTCGCATGCCCTGTGGCGAGGATCGGCGGGTGATCGAGATTCCACGCAATGTTGATGTCTGGATCGTCCCATCGCAGCGTGCGCTCCTGCTCGGGAATGCGTCGCTCAGTGGCTTTGCACAACACCTCTGCGATTTCCGATAACACCAGGAAGCCGTGCGCAAAACCGGGTGGAATCCATAACTGATGACAGTTCGCCGCTGATAGCCGCGCACTGACCCACCGGCCGAAGGTGGACGACCAACGACGCAGGTCTACCGCCACGTCGAGCACTTCACCCGCTACGACCCGGACCAGTTTGCCCTGAGGATGCTGGATCTGATAGTGCAGGCCGCAAAGCACGTTGCGGGACGATACCGTGTGGTACTCCTGACAAAAGAGGTGGCCGCGAGCCACCTTCTCGTCGAACTCGGTTTGATCGAAGCTATCGAAGAACGCACCGCGGGCATCGCTGTGGATGTATGGCTCGATTAGCTTGACGTCGCGAATCTGCGTGTGGTGAACCTTAATGGTCATAGACGGCGGTCGGAATGGAAGCTGCAAAATTGTGGGTTGTAGCGCATCGCTTCAATCGTACAACTCGAGCCTGTGTCGATTCCGCCAAAGCAGTGGAGTAGGACGCCATCTGCCTTCTGGTAGCGAGTTAAAGTGACTTCGTGCGCTGCCGCATTTTTCCTGGTGTTGTGACGTCGTTGGCGGACTAGCGCTAGCATTTGAGTCCCCACCTTGCGCATGTCCGGCATGCCACGTGGGTATGCTAATAAGGCAAAAGTTGCTCACGCGTTGCACCATCTCATCCTCGGATGACATCCCGAAGAATGTTAAGCAACGAATATCTACAGCGATCTCTTCCCCATTTTCATTTTTCTTTTCTCTCGACAACTAAAGATATGGGACGCAAATGCGGGGGCGTTTTGGAGGCCAGTGCATGAGCACACTTCGTATCGTTGAACCGCTGTGTTGTGCCGTCTAAGCAGGAAAATCTGCAGAATGTCTGGCCGAACCTGCCATGGCGACGGCAACGGCCCGGACAGACACGCTGGCTTTGGCTCGAGCTCATCCGCAGGGGAGCCAGGTCGTCTGCTAACCATAGTTGCCAAAACGCGCTCAGCGCTGCAGCGCTCATCAGGCGCGTGTCGGTTGCATTGTGATATCGGAAATAATGACGGTAAAGATCAAGAAAGCGCACTAACAAGTAGATTTTTCATAATTTTTTTAGAAACGAATTTTGTTCAATTAAGGAGCGCGCAAATCCAGTGTTTCGGCGCTTATGCGAAAACGAGGCATTCCGCCGTATGGCAATTCGCAACCTCATCGGTCACGTATGAGGCTGTGGGTTAATCCGCCAACATGTTGGCGGTTTCCGTCAGTCACGTTACGCCATTTGGCGGCCTATGTATGATGCACTGCAACTGGCGGCAATCCTCGTTGCGAATGAGACATCGCTAAACCAATAACGTCTGAGAGGAGCTTTATGGCGTATGCAGGTCTCGACAATCCGGATAACGGAGCGGTGTCCGCTACAGGGAAAAAGCGCAGACGCTCGGTTCGAGACGTTGGCGTGGTTCTTTTCGAAGGGTTCTCGCTGCTAACCGCCGGAGTGATTCCGGAGGTGTTCCAGATGGCCAACGAGATATGTGCTTCACGATCGAGAGGCGATGCATTCTACGACGTTCGCTTTTACTCGGCCGAGGGAGGGCGTGTGGCGTGTTCATCATCGATCAGTGTCTGGACGTATGCCTGCGATACGCGAAACGGCAACGGCTTTGACGCGTTGTTCATCGTGGGCGGAGAGGGCGCGCAAAACGCGGCTCGCGACGAGCGCGTGGTCGGTTGGCTGCGCGAAGTGCTGCCGCTTAGCGAGGTGGTGAAGCCGATCGGAGAAGGTTGGATGCTGTTGGCCGCTGCCGGTATCGATCGGTCGCGCGAGACCACTGGCCTCGACGGCTTACCGCCGGAATTCGCGGGAATCGTGGGAGGCGAGATGGGTGATGCCGCTGATCGTTACGAGCCGGCCAAGACAGCTCTGACCCTGGTCAAGCGTGATCTTGGCATCGAGGTCGCGCGGGAGACGGCAGGACGTCTTTCGTTGAATGGTTCAGCGATCCTTGCGTCGTTTTTGTCGGATTCGAACCCAGCGACGCGGGTCGAGAAGGTGCGGGCGTCGGCGCGCTGGCTAAAAGAGAATTGTGGCCGGCCGATCTCGGTGAGCGATGCAGTACGGGTAGCGGCGATGAGCGAGCGAAACTTCTTGCGCTGCTTCAAGCAGGAAATTGGTATGACACCGTCTGAGTTTCTGCTTCAGACCCGTTTGGAGATGACGTCACGGCTGCTCGCGGAAACCGATTCCCCGATTGACAAGATTGCGAAGCGCTGCGGTTGGATCAATGGCGATCGTCTCGCCAAGATATTCCGCAAACGCATGGGGCTGACGCCTTCGGAATACCGCATGCGCAATCGCAGTGCGGCGTTGGACGATTCACCGTAATTTAAAAGAACCCTGCGTCACTGAATTCCATCAGGTTAGGTACCGCTTGGTGATGCTTCTGATTCTCAATGGTAGGAGTACTTAGCATGGCTACATTGACAGGTGAATTGGATCACGCCAGCGAGGCCGGACGTGGTGAGCTCGATACGGCTCGGGCGTCAGTGCGCCTCGCGCCTGTTGTTCTGGCCGGTGGCTCAGGTTCGCGGTTATGGCCGATGTCGCGCGAACAGTATCCGAAACAACTGATTGGCATACTCGGCCCCGAATCCTTGCTGCAGGACACGGTTGCGCGGCTGCGGGGTTTTCCTGTCAAAACAGGTCTTGCGGGTGCGCCGATTATCGTGTGCGGCGACGAACACCGCTTCGTGACCGCAGAACAACTCCGCGCCAGCGGCATCGACGCGCGCATCGTCGTCGAGCCTATGCGGCGCGACACGGCGCCAGCGCTCACGCTTGCTGCCAAGGTTGCCTGTGAGGACGGCGAGGACGCGATCGTCGTCGCCATGCCTGCCGATCACGCGATCGCTGATGTGGCCGCGTTTCAACGGGCAATTGCGCTTGCCGTGGAGCACGCGCAGGACGGCGCGATCGTCACGCTGGGTGTGCCGCCGACGCGGGCCGATACAGGATTTGGCTATATCAAGCTTGGGCAGGCGATTGACGCAGGTGCTCATCGGATCGAGCGCTTTGTGGAAAAGCCGGCCGCTGAACTCGCGGCGCAGTACCTCGCGTCGGGACAGTACTGGTGGAACAGCGGAATTTTTGTGGTACGCGCAAGCGTATGGCTCGCGACCATTAGAACCCTTCAGCCAGCAATGCATGATGCATGTGCATTGGCGCACGCTTCGGGGACGACCGACGGGCCATTCTTCCGGCCGGACGCCGATGCTTTCAAACAGTCGCCATCCGACTCGATCGACTACGCGGTTATGGAGCGGCTTGGCTCAGGCGAGCAACTGGCAGCGGGTGTGGTCGTGCCGCTCGAAGCGGGTTGGTCCGATCTCGGTTCGTGGGGCGCCGTATGGGATGCCCTGGACAAGGACGCCGATGGCAACGTCTCGCGCGGTCGCGTCGTGTTCGAAGGTACGACCTCGAGCTTCGCGCATTCCGAGGGCCGACTGGTTGCGTGCGTTGGCGTCACCAATGTGGTCGTCGTGGAGACCGACGATGCCGTGCTGGTTGCGGACCGCTCGAGTGTGCAGGACGTCAAGGGGCTGGTCAGCAGGATCAGGGCCCAACAGGCACCCGAGGCGGAGGCCCACCGAAAGGTGCGGCGACCGTGGGGCTACTACGACTCGATCGATCACGGAGATCGCTTTCAGGTCAAGCGGATCGTCGTGTATCCGGGCGGACGCTTGTCGCTGCAATTGCATCACCACCGCGCGGAGCACTGGATTGTGGTCAGCGGCACGGCGCTGGTCACGCGCGGCGACGAGCAATTCATGCTCAGCGAAAACCAGTCGACGTTCATTCCCTTGGGCGTAACGCATCGCCTGGAGAATCCAGGCAAGCTGCCGCTCGAACTCATTGAAGTGCAGTCCGGATCGTACCTCGGCGAGGACGACATCGTTCGGTTTGACGATACGTACGGTCGCGCGTGACGCATTGGCGTGTGATGCAGTCCAACTTTAAGCGGGGGTCGCAAGATGCTTGGCATACAGGGGTTGTTGGCGCGGCTTGTGGACGTCGTTCTGATTGTCGTTGGGGCGGTATTGGCGTCGCATGTCCGTTTTGAGGGCCTGGTGCAAAGCCGACTCGATGGGGCGTTCATCACGTTTTCTGTCGCGTTCGCGCTGGCGTCGTTTCCCGTCTTTGGACTGTATCAATCCTGGCGAGGCCGTTCGATGTTGCGGCTGATCGGCCTGGTTTCGCTGGCATGGCTGGTGGTTCAGGCCTGTGGCCTGGTGTTGATGTTCTCGCTCCATCGCACCGATTTTATTTCGCGGTTGTGGTTCGCATACTGGACGGCGATCACAGGTGGAGCGCTCATCGCGTCGCGTTTGACGGCCTACGGGGTGCTGCGAAGCGTGCGATACGCTGGGATGAACCTGCGCAACGTGGCCGTGGTTGGATATGGCTCTCACTGCCAGCGCGTCGTCCGCAAGATGGAGGCCTCGCCGGCCGGCGGATTTCGTGTATCCGCGATGTTCGACTTGCGGCCCATGGCGGGCGTTGCACCATCGGGCGTGCCAGTGTATGTCGATCTGAAGAGTTTTTCCGAGTATGTGCGAAGCAATGACGTGCAGGAAATCTGGTTGGCGCTACCGCTGTCGGAAGAGTCGACTATCTTGCGTTTCGTCAACGAGTTCCGCGATGAGCTCGTGAACATCCGCTTCATTCCGGATGTGCAAAGCGTGGCCTTGTTTGATAGCAGCATGATCGATTTGATCGGCGAGCCGGCAATCAACCTGGTGGCCTCGCCGCTGTCGCAGCATGCGCTGGTGCAAAAGGAAATCTTTGATCGCATCTTTGCTGCTCTGGCTTTGATCGCGTTGGCGCCGCTGCTAACGATCATTGCGATCGCTGTAAAGCTTTCGTCGCCTGGTCCGGTGTTCTTTACACAGTTCCGCAAAGGGGCCGATGGACGGGTGTTCAAAATCTACAAGTTCCGCACGATGCGCCATCACGTCGAAAAGGCGGGCGTGGTGACGCAGGCTACCAAGGGCGATTCACGCATTACGCGTGTGGGTCGTTTCCTGCGGCGGACCAGTCTTGACGAGCTACCCCAGTTTTTCAATGTGCTGCGCGGCGAGATGTCGGTGGTCGGCCCGCGTCCCCATGCAATCGAGCACGATGAGCTCTATCAAAAGGTTGTGAACGGCTATATCCATCGTTATCGGATCAAGCCTGGTATTACGGGTTGGGCGCAGGTGAACGGGTTCCGCGGTGAGACCGATCGCGTCGAAAAGATGCAGAAGCGCGTGGAGCACGATCTGTACTACTTGCGCAATTGGTCGTTTGCTCTGGACATGAGGATCGTCCTGGCGACCGTGGCGAAGGGGATGGTTAGCAGCAACGCTTATTGATTCCCCGCCGAAGCGGTGTTTAGGAACATCTTCGATACGCGAATCCGGCAACGGTCCTTATGAAGCGGGCGACCGGCGCGTCTGTGCGGTTGGCACGCGATATCAGGTCGATTTGATGAGGTGGAGGAGTATGCAGTTCAGAAAGCAGGCAGCGTTATTCAGAAAGCACGGCGTTCGTTTTCTGGCGATTACGACGGCATGTGCTGCATTGTCGGCGTGTGCATTTGCACCGGGAATGCGGATGATTGAGCCGGCGACCTTGCCTGCGACCAGTGGGAACGCACAGACGCCGGCGACCAATGTTCAAGTTCCGATTACGGATATCACCAGCTCGCTAATCAAAGAGATGCGCGACGCGGCGGACAAGGCAGGTGCGGCAGAGGGGCGGGGGTTGTTTGAGAGTTCCGGGCCATATACCTATAGGTTGGGGATCGGCGACGTTCTGGAGATCACGGTTTGGGATCATCCGGAGTTGGCCGCAGCTTTGGGTGCGCAGCAGCAGTCAACCACGCGAGCTTCCGATCCTATGGCTGGGTTCATTATCGATCAGAGAGGAAACCTGAGCTTTCCGTACATCGGCACTCTTCATGTAGAAGGGTTGCGAACTGATGAGGTCCAGCGGGCGCTTTCTGAGCGATTGGGACAGGTCTTCGTCAGGCCGCAGGTAACCGTGCGTATCGCATCGTTTCGATCGCAGCAGGTTTATGTCGACGGAGAAGTGCACGTTCCAGGTCCCCAGCCGATCAACGACATTCCGATGACGCTCTATGACGCAGTCAGTCGCGCGGGCGGCTTTAGTCCGACAGCGGATCAGAGCCGGATGGTATTGGTGCGGGACGGTGTGTCACATCCGCTGAACCTTCCACAGTTGCTTGCGAATGGCCAGAATCCGTCGCGGATCATCTTGAAGAATGGCGATTTGCTTCGCGTGGTATCGCGAGACGACAACGGTGTGTATGTCATGGGTGAGGTCGTTAAGCCATCCACTGCGATCCCGATGAAGAACGGAAGACTGTCGCTAAGCGAAGCCATTTCTCAGACCGGGAGCCTGAACAATACGACTGCGGACGCGTCGCAACTCTATGTGATTCGCGGATCGCAGGATGTAAATCCGCAGGTTTTCCATCTTGACGCACGATCGCCGGTGTCGATGATCCTCGCGAATCAGTTCGAGCTGCAACCTAAGGACGTCGTATACATCGATGGCAATGGGTTGGTTCGCCTGAGCCGGGTGTTGAACCTGTTGATCCCAGCGATTAACGCGAGTCTGTATGGCGCGGTGGTGGCGAAATGATCGACACCATTCTGATTGTGTGTGAAGGGAACATATGTCGAAGTCCGATGGCAGGAGGCTTGCTGGCCCATGAGTTGCCCCGCGCCCGGATTACGTCGGCCGGGCTGGGTGCGCTAGTGGGTCGCAAGGCAGACACGATTGCGATCGAACTCATGGCCGAACGTGGGATAGATATAAGCGGACATATCGCATCCGCGTTGTCCTTGCAGGACGTGCGCGCAGCACAACTTGTGCTGACGATGACACTCGAGCAACGAAGGAGGATTGAAGCGACCTATTCCTTCGTCAAGGGGAAAGTGTATCGCCTCGGCGAGCATGAAGGGCTGGACGTGCTAGACCCGTACCGGCGTGGCCGGGCGGCGTTTGAGATGTCCTTGGCGCAGATTGAGCGCAGCGTGTCACGCTGGCTCGAGGCAATGATCCCACTGGTTCACTGAACGCATGGCTTCTATATATAAACGACAATCCGACGAGTCCTCAGGCGGGGACCAGATTCACCTGGCCGATTACCTTTCCGTGGTGGTCGAAAGCTGGCGTCTGATCGCTGGGATCACGGTTGCGGTGGTGATCCTGGGCATTCTCTATGCTGTTCTGGCCCGCCCGATTTATCGGGCAGACGTCATGATCCAGGTCGAGGACAGCGCGAGTTCCACGAAGGACGCGCTCGGAGAACTCGCCTCGATTTTCGATACGAAGCAGACCGCCGCGGCCGAGATCGAGCTGATCCGTTCAAGGCTCGTCGTCACGGAAACCGTGCAGAGGTTGCATCTGGATATCAACGCGTATCCACGGTACTTCCCATTGATCGGAAGGGCCGTTGCACGCAAGGCGGCGCCGGGCGAGCTTGCTCCGGCATTCGTTGGACTGAGTAAATTCGCGTGGGGCGGCGAAAGCATTCAGGTTCCGCTGTTCGAGGTGCCCAAATCGCTTTATGGCACGACCTTTGTCTTGACCGCGCGTGAAAACGGCAACTTCGATCTGGCGGATCAGGACGGAGATATCGTCCTTCGAGGTAAAGCCGGGACCTTGTCCAAGGATGGCAAAGAGGGCAGCGCGGGCGTTCCTGCAACTGGGACGGCGGCTAGCGGCCCAATCGAAATTCAGGTTGATACGCTAGTTGCCAGACCCGGTACGCAATTTATCGTCGCCCGCTCGTCCACGCTTGGGACGATCGATCAGCTGCAGGACGCGCTGACCATCGCCGAAAAGACCAAGCAATCGGGTGTAATCGGCGCGACGCTCGATGGCGAAGACAGCGCGCGCACAGCGCTGATCCTGAATACGATCGCTAGCGCATACGTTCAACAGAACATCGACAGAAAATCCGCCGAGGCTGAACACACACTCGCGTTTCTTGACCAGCAGTTGCCGCAACTGCGGGCCCAACTCGACAAAGCTGAAGACCGGTATAACGCATTTCGCAACGAAAAGGGAACGGTTGATCTGAGCGAGGAGAGCCGCCTGCTCCTGCAACAGATCGTCGACAGCAAGACCAAGCTCGCGGATCTCGAGCAGCAGCGTGTCGAGATGATCCAGCGCTTCACCCCGACGCACCCTGCCGTTGCAGCATTGACCGCTCAAATCAATCTGCTGCAGGCGCAGGGGACGTCGCTCGACAAACAGGTGATCCGGCTTCCCGATACCGAGCAGTCGGCACTTCGCTTGCTGCGTGACGTGCGGGTCGATACCGAGCTGTACACCAATCTTCTCGATGCGGCCCAACAGCTGCGCATCGTGAAAGCGGGTGAAGTGGGTAACGTGCGCGTGGTCGACTATGCAGTAGCCGATGATGTTCCTGTCAGGCCCCGGCGCGTCATGACCGTCGGCTTGGCGGCAGTCTTAGGCCTCGTCATTGGCACCGTTGCTGCCTTCGTTCGGAAGACGCTGTTTGGTGGCGTTGAGCACAGCGAAGAAATTGAAGAAGCACTGGGTCTTCCCGTATATGCGGTCGTGCCGCACAGCGAGGCGCAGATTCAGCTATGGAGGAATGTCCGCCGAGGCCACCAAGGACAGAACGTGCTGGCGGCAAGTGCACCTGAGGACGTGGCCGTGGAGGGCATCCGGAGTTTGCGAACGGCGCTTGAGTTCGGCTTGCTCGAAGCTCCCAACAATATTGTGATGATCACAGGACCGCGTCCCGAAGTTGGGAAGTCCTTTATGGCGGTGAATTTGTCGGCAGTGCTCGCGTCGAGCAGCAAGCGCGTATTGCTTGTAGATGCGGATATGCGCCGAGGTGATGCGCACACGTACCTCGGGGTCAATCGAAATCCGGGACTGTCCGATGCAATCGGCGGAAGGGATATTGAAGGCACCGTGTTGCATGACGTTCTGCCGGGTCTTGACTTTCTCCCGAAAGGAACGTTGCCGCCCAACCCGGCTGAGTTGCTCATGAGTGAGCGCTTCAAAAGCATGCTGGAGTATTTCTCCACGCGTTACGACATCGTGATCGTTGATACGCCGCCTGTGTTAGCGGTCACCGACGCGGCGCTCATCGGAAAGTTCGCCGGCACCACATTGCTGGTCGTTAGGCATGGCCGTAACCCTATGTCCGAAATCGCGGAGACCGCAAAGCGTCTGCGCAACGGTGGTGTGATGGTGAAGGGCGTGTTGTTCTCCGATGTGCCGCAAAGGCGGATCGGGTACGGGGCCTACTACTCTGGGTATTACGGATATCAAAGCAGTACTGAGTGAAACATCGGTTCACCAGTCTTTGCCGCGACCCGTTGTGTCGCAACTTGAATCAAACTGAGGATCAGGAAAATGAATCGAAAAGTCGCACTGATTACCGGAGTGACGGGTCAAGATGGATCGTATCTTGCCGAGCTACTGTTAGGCAAAGGTTACGAGGTGCATGGCATTAAGCGCCGGACGTCACTGTTTAACACTGATCGAATCGACCATCTTTACCAGGATCCCCATTCCCCGGACGCGCGTTTCGTCCTGCATCATGGCGACCTGACGGATTCGACAAGCCTGGTCAGGATCATCCAGCGCGTCCAGCCTGACGAAATCTATAACCTGGCCGCTCAAAGCCACGTTGCCGTTTCTTTTGAAGAGCCGGAATACACGGCTAATGCAGACGGCATAGGCGCGCTGCGGATCCTCGAGGCAATCAGAATCCTGGGGCTCGAAAAGAAGACACGCTTCTATCAGGCATCGACCTCCGAGCTATACGGGCTGGTGCAGGAAGTGCCCCAAAAGGAAACGACACCGTTCTATCCGCGCAGCCCTTACGCGGTAGCCAAACTGTATGCCTACTGGATCACGGTCAATTATCGCGAAGCGTACGGCATGTACGCTTGCAACGGCATTCTGTTCAACCACGAGTCGCCGGTACGTGGCGAAACATTTGTCACGCGAAAGATCACGCGCGCTATTGCACGTATCGCCACGGGACTTCAGGACTGTGTCCATCTGGGGAATCTCTCGGCACTGCGCGATTGGGGGCATGCACGCGACTACGTCGAGATGCAGTGGCTAATGCTCCAGCAGGAGCAGCCGGAAGATTTCGTCATCGCAACGGGCATTCAATATAGCGTTCGAGATTTCGTTCAGCACGCCGCGGGTCATCTGGGCATCACGGTGCAATTCGAGGGTTCCGGTGTCGACGAGATCGGCGTTGTAACAAAAACGGATGGAACCGCAACAAAGGTGAAGCCGGGCGACGTCATCGTTCGTGTCGATCCGCGTTATTTCCGGCCGACCGAAGTGGAGACGCTGCTGGGCGATCCTACTAAAGCCCACGAAAAACTTGGATGGAAGCCGACGACCTCGTTTGAGTCGCTAGTTGCCGAAATGACCCGCTCTGATTACCAGGTTGCGAAACGCGATGCGCTGGTCACGCTGGCTGGATTCAAAGCATTCGAATACAACGAGTAAACAACATGAATACCAACGCGCGAGTGTACGTTGCTGGCCATCGGGGTATGGTTGGCTCCGCCATTGTTCGGCGACTCAGAGAAATTGGCTATCAAAACATCATAACGCGTAGTCACAGCGAGCTTGATCTGCTGGATCAACATGCCGTTAAGACATTCTTTTCTGATAATCAGATAGATGAGGTATATCTCGCTGCGGCCAAGGTGGGTGGAATTCATGCAAACAACAGCTATCCGGCCGAATTTATTTACGAAAATTTGATGATCGAGGCGAATGTGATACACGCCTCGTACCAGGCTGGCGTAAGAAAATTGCTGTTCCTTGGCTCGACGTGTATTTACCCGAAATTCGCCGAGCAGCCGATTGAGGAAGGGGCTTTGCTCACAGGGCCGCTTGAGCCGACGAACGAGCCCTATGCAGTTGCGAAGATTGCGGGAATTAAATTGTGTGAAAGCTACAACCGGCAGTACGGCACGGACTATCGTAGCGTGATGCCAACCAACCTTTATGGTGATGGTGATAATTACCATCCCTTAAACAGTCACGTTATCGCTGCTCTGATTCATCGATTCCACGAAGCTAAGACGAATAACGCGGCCAACGTTGTGGTTTGGGGTACGGGCACGCCGAAGCGCGAATTCCTGTACGTCGACGACATGGCTGACGCGAGCGTTTTTGTGCACAACCTCGACCGGCAGATCTACGAAAAGAGTACGAGCCCGACACTGTCCCACGTCAATGTCGGATCGGGTGTCGACATCAGTATCGCTGATCTATCCGCTCTGGTCGCAGAGACGGTTGGCTATTCCGGCGAAATTCTGTTCGATACAAGCAAGCCGGACGGTACTCCGAGGAAATTGTCGAGCACGGAGACCCTTCGAAAGCTCGGGTGGCAGTCAAAATTCGACCTTCGCAGCGGGCTCTCAGCGGCGTATCGCGATTACCAATCGAGATAGCTCTCTCCAAGGTACGTGCACACCTTTGAGACTCCAAGATTTTATGAAAAAAAATCATTTCGGCTCGGTAAAGTGGGTTGGCGGCATTCAGGCTGCAAAGATTCTGGCCCAGTTGATTGGCGCACCACTGTTTGCTCATTTGCTTAGCCCTAAAGATTTCGGCCTGATGGCGATGGCAACCACAGTTCTCACGTTCGCGCTGCTATTTCGCGACATGGGAACTGGACAAGCTGTCATTCAGAAAAAAGACCTGACTGAGGACACGCTCAATTCGGTTTTTGCTTTCAATATTCTGGTAGGCGCTGCGGCGTGCGCAACCATAGCCGGGGCGTCGCATGTCATCGCGAGGCTGTTTTCGGAACCGCGCCTTGAGAACGTGCTTTTGTGGATCAGCATTTCATTCCCGATCGCTTCGCTCGGGGCAGTTCAGCAAGCGTTTCTTGAGCGTGAGCTGCAATTTCAGAAATTAGCCGTAGTGGAGACGGCCAGTACGTATATTGCGTTGGTGATTTCGATACTCCTGGCCAGGTTCGGATTTGGCGTCTACGCACTTGTTGCAAATGCGATATTGGCAAATTCGCTTTCCACATTGTCTTACTGGTACATCAATCCATGGAGACCTCGTTTTCGCTTCAAATGGGGGTCTTTTAAGGAGGTCAGTTCGTATAGTTCGAATCTTTTCGGGTTTGTTACGGTTAACTATTTCGCCAGAAATTCCGATGCTATTTTGATCGGGAAATTCCTGGGAGCCGCGTCGCTCGGAATTTACGGGTTGGCGTATAAGTTCATGCTCTTCCCCTTGCAGAACATCTCGTCCGTGTTCAATCGTGCCATGTTGCCTGTCATGTCCCGGGCCTACGATTCCGGAGAAAGGGTTGATCTCGTATATGCAGAGCTGGTGCAGCGCGTAGCGCTACTCGCATTCCCGGCAATGACGGGCTTTTGGCTACTGAGAATTGACTTCGTTGCCGTCGTATTGGGACCGGCCTGGGTGAGGGTATCGGACGTCATATTCTATCTAGCCCCGATTGGCATGATTCAGGCCATCACCACGACTTCTGGGCTTCTATATACCTGCACCGGTAAGACCAAGCGGTTTTTCTATTGGGGCATTTTTTCGTCGGCTGTGCAGGTGGGGGGAATAGCACTCGGTTTGCGCTACGGCATTTTGGGCGTTGCCCAGGGGTACGCGCTGGCAAACATCTTGTTGCTGTACCCAATATATTACTTTGGCTCCAAATGCATCAACGCCAGCCCGAATTTCGTCTTCCGTGCGTTGATTCGGCCCGCTTGCGCCACTGCGCTACTCGCCTTATCCAGCTCAATTGCGTTGCTCTTCGTGCCGGAATTTGAAGGGAATTTAGGGCATGTTGTTCGACTGTTGGTCGGCGCATGCGCTGGCGCAATGGCGTATGGAGTGGCCGTGCGGTGGCTCTACCCGAGCAGTTACGCTTCCCTCGTCTTAAAGTTGCGACGTGCGACATGAGACGGGTCCGGTATTTCTTGCAGGAAGGATAACTTATGTTTGCATCCGCATTCCGGCGTGTAGTTCGGGCCGCGTCTCTGCATTGGGAAAGCGATCTGGAACAAGTGTTCTGTACGCAGAGCGCCCTTAGTCTCGAAAGCTTCCGTGGCGCTGCGACGGATGTCGACCTGCGGTACGCGTTTAGAAAAGACCCTTATCAACTGTTTTCCGGAAACGCTCGCTCAGGACGTGCCCGCGCCTCCACGAAAGCGCCCGTGATATCAGCGCTTAGTATTCGCGCGCCGCATCGATTTTCGAACTCGCTGATCCAACTGGCAAACGCCGTGGAATTCGCCGAGACTAACGAAATTCCGACGGTATACGCTCCGGGATTCTGGTATCTCCGCTCCGGAACGAGCAGTGGCGGCGTCAATATACGGACAGGCGAATTGCCTTTTATGCACCGGGAACGTCTGGTGCTGGACGGCTATTACTATTACCGGGCGACACTCGGGCCGTTATACGGGCCGCACAAAAGGCGCAGCGATACGCTTCGGTCGGTGGCGAACTTAATCCGTATCCAGGAACCATCGGCCGATTTCGATGTTGGAACGGTTGTTATTCATATTAGATCTGGCGACATTTTCAGAGGGGCGGGCGCGCACCCGGATTACGGCCAACCACCGCTTTCGTTTTATCAAAGCGTTCTTGCTTCTATCGCATGCGCAAAGGTAGTCGTGGTCGCAGAGGACGATGCAAACCCCGTAATCAAGCCGCTTCTCGAATATTTGCGCCAGTCCGGATCGTTCAAGGTTGAGTCCAGGATAGGCGGAAAGTTGCATGATGACATTGGAACTCTTCTAAAGGCGGAAACGCTCATTGCCGGGAGCGGTACGTTTTGCGAGGGGGTGTCCGCGCTTTCGAGGCGGCTTAAACGTGTCATAACGTTTGAAAGAGAATTCGACACATGGGGTCGTGATGATGTTCTCGTCGATGTGGTGAAGGACAGATTGGGGGCATACCGGGATTTCATATATTCGGGAAATTGGGTCAATGCGGAAAATCAAAGGGCTCTGATGTGCAGCTATCCAGCAAGCGCATTGGCAATTTCCGGTATTTGAAGGATCGGTATTATGTTAATTAGCGTTTACCTTACAACGCACAACCGGCTTGAACTGCTCAGGAGAGCGGTTAATTCTGTGTTGTCGCAGACGTATAAAGAAATAGAGCTGGTAATTTTCGACGACGGATCGACTGACGGGACTCAGGAGTACTTGCTGGATCTGGCTAAAGCCAGCCACAACATTGTTTATGTCAGGTCCGAGATATCGGTTGGGGCTTGTCGTGGAAGAAATGAGGCGATAAGCCGGGCTCGAGGTGAATTTATCACCGGCCTCGACGATGACGATTATTTTACGCCTACTCGTATAGCAGAGTTTGTAGAAAGCAAGGATATTTTGTTTTCGCGGAATCCCGCGGCATTTTTGTTTACAGACTTTTTGATCGAGAGGGCCAGTGGGCGAGTCCGGCGTACATTGCCGGATGTTGTTTCGCTGGATATGCTCAAGCTGTCCAATTTTGTCGGCTGCCAGATTTTCACAGAAACTTCGCGGCTGCGTACTGTTGGCGGATTCGACGCGGCGATGCCAGCCTGGCAGGACTACGAACTCTGGTTCCGATTGGTTGAGCAATTCGGCCTGGGGAGAAAAATCTCTCGCGATGGCACCTATGTGGTCGATGTGGAATCTGCGAATCACCGCATCTCGTTAGGCGGCGCTAGTCGATATGTATCGGCATATGAGACTTTTTGCGAGAAACACGGGCGATTGTTTACTCATAAAGATGCCCGCCTCCTCAAGTTGAATGTTTTTGCTTACCCGCAAGCTCACTTTCCTCTTTCTGAAGTACTTGCCTCGGCCCGGTATGGCGTGCGTGCCTTCACGAAGTACGCGGAAATCTATTTGAAAAAGAAAGCGAGGTTGCTGTGAGTTTGTGGACCAGAGCCAAGCTTTGTTTGATCGACAACCCGCGCGGTTCGATGATGGTCGGCCTGTATCGGCTAGCGCATCAGGCGTCGGTTAAGAAACGGGGCTTGTCAGGATTCAATTTGATCTGGGCGGTCCCGGTTCTGCTGGGATACAAATATTTGACCGAGCTTGTCCTTGGATACGAAATACCGGCGGCAACAAAGATAGGACAGGGTTTCCGGATTCATCACGGTTATGGAATCGTGATAAATAAACATGCGATTTTTGGGAAGAATGTCGATATTCGTCACGGCGTCACTGTTGGCTGCAAGATGCTAACGGACGGTACTCAAGGTCCGTCGCCTGTTATCGAAGACGACGTGGAGTTGGGCGCGAATTCCGTGATTATCGGAGGCATTACGATCGGCCAGGGCGCGAAAATCGGCGCCGCTGCTGTAGTGACCAGGGATGTGCCGCCTCGGGCGGTCATGATCGGAAATCCAGCCAGACAGATACGCTAATACTATGAAGGCCTTGCTAGTCAATTATTCGGATCACGGTGGGGGCGCCGCTCGCGCAGGTACACGGCTATTCGATGCGCTTTTGCATAGCGGTTTGGACGCACGCCTTCTTGTTCGGAAAAAGATCTCAGAACGCCCGGATATACAGGGGCCAGAAAGCGATCTGGAAAAAATTTATCATCTTTTGCGCCCAAGAGTGGGTGCGAAGGTGCAATCGCTTTTTAAAACATCGAACAAGGTTCTTCATTCCTTTGGGGTGCTGCCTTCTGACCTTCCAAAGTATCTCAATGCGCAAGACGTTGACGTAGTGAACCTGCATTGGATCTGCAATGAAATGCTGTCCATTGAGGGTTTGGGGCGGATTCGAAAGCCAATCGTGTGGACGCTACATGACATGTGGGGATTCTGTGGCGCGGAGCACTACACGTTGGATGCGCGTTGGAGAGATGGGTACACGAAAGGGACTCGGCACGAAAGCGAAAAGGGCTTCGACCTGAACCGGTGGGTGTGGCTCAGGAAGCAACGCAGCTGGCTTGCCCCGATGACGGTTATCGCCCCGAGTAGGTGGCTGGCAACCTGTGCTCAGCAGAGTGCGCTGATGAGTAACTGGAAAGTGCACGTGGTCCCGAACGCGATCGATACGTCCTTTTGGGCGCCAGTGGACAAAGCATTTGCGAGGAAGGTTCTCGATTTGGAGCCAGGCGAGCGGTATGTTCTTTTTTCGTCTTTCGGCGGCACGGGTGACAGTCGGAAAGGATTTGATTTGCTGATGAAGGCTGTCAAATCAACTTCCGTGCTGCGTAACGATACCAAGTACCTCGTGTTGGGCGAAGACACCGGCGGAAGTGCCGAGCTATGCCGTGACCTCTCAATCAAGTTCTTGGGGTATCTCAACGATGAGGTCAGTCTGAAGGTTGTTTATTCGGCGGTTGACGCAGTGGTGATTCCTTCGCGTCTGGATAATCTGCCGAACATTGGGGTCGAGGCGCTGGCGTGTGGAACGCCCGTGGTTGCTTTCGACGTCGGCGGCCTCGCTGACATAGTGGAAAACGGGGTGACGGGTTTTTTGGCGGAACCGAACAACCCGGAATCGCTAGGGTTGGCGATTGAAAAATGCCTGGATAAACGAAGTAATTCCGAGATGTCTGCGTGGTGTCGCGACGCTGCCGTCCGAAAATATTCGTTCTCGGTGATAGCCGAGCAATACAGAAATGTATTTCTTGACGCTGCTAAAAATTAAGGGGATTTATGTACTCTTCAGCGCCTGTCGTCAGAACGCATATCTTGGAAAGACGCAGTTCATCCGGTGGCCTGGCCAGTTTGCTTGGCATTGTCGTGATTTTTTGTTTGCCTTTCGTGCACTTGGGAAGGAGCGAATTCGCCTCGGTCAGCTTTGCTCTTTTCGCTCTCGTTGGGGGATATTTAGCATTAGTGCGCTTTTCCTATCTTGCACGCGCTTTAATCGGCCCGGTCGGTATCGCTGCTGCGGCAGCGATACTATTTTCCATATTTAGGCAGGACGATCCGCTTTTCTTGACGAATCTGCGAGAGCTCGCCTCAATTGCTCTATTGGCTACTTTGGCCTCAAGCAGCTCGGAAGTCGATGAAAAGTGCGTTCGGGCATTTACACTGGTTTCGATCGGTGTGGCCGCTTTAGCTGCGGTACAAACCATGGATGCATTGTTTATCCACTCGGGGAAATTCTTTATTCCGGGCAATTACTACAATCTGGACTACGGCACCCTAAGTGCGGAATTGTACGAACGGTATGGCTCGTTTAGCCGGCCGTCCGCGACATTTTCTGAACCGTCGTCACTCGGGGCGTTCGGACTCTGTGTCTGCTTCGTTGCCGGGGTGCTTAAGCTTCGCAAGTTACTGCTGGTTGGAGTCACTATTACGATATTGAGTGCATCGCTGTCGTCTTTGGCTTGTTTGCCGATCATTATTCTATCGTTTTACGGAAGATTAAATAAAATTCAGCGCCTGATGGTAGGGGTGGCGTGTGTTCTGGGTATGAGCTTGCTTGCTGCGCGGCTATCGACAGTCGTGAGTGGCGAAGACGCGTCGACCATGCAGCGCTTATATTTTCCATTTCGCGTGCTGGTCGAGCACTGGAATATATTGGGTTTGGATCAACAGCGCGCTCTGATGTATGCGTCTTCGCTAGGCGCCGAAAAAAATATCTTTGACAATTTTCTGCTCGGCAAAGCATTGCTCTCGGGTCTCTATGTGATATTTGTATTTGGTGCTTTCTTCCGGCTATTTGGCTGGAAATTTTTCATTCTGTTCTGTGCGTTCTGCATGATTAACGGAAGTCCGCTCTATTATGATCGGTTTGTGATGTTGTCAGCGGTCGTGTTTGTTGTTGGCAGGAAAGTGCTTCCAGAGCGGCACCAAGGGCGAGCTGTCAGGGTGGCCACATGTTAATTTCCATCATTACGGTGTGCTGGAATGATATGGCCGGTTTGCTACGGACAATGCAATCGCTGCAGGCTCAGAACAGCCAGAATTTCGAATGGATTGTGGTTGATGGCGGTTCAACGGACGGCACCAAAGAGTTGATCGAGTCAACTCAGGGAATCAGCCGCTATATTTCAGAGCCCGACAATGGAATTTATGATGCCATGTGGAAGGGAGTGAAGATAGCAACGGGGGAGTACGTGTGGTTTTTAAATGCCGGGGATGAGCTTGATGGCGCCGGCAGCGTATTCAGTGTAAGAAACAAGTTGCGGGAAGCCGATGTGTTGCTCTGTGATGCGCGATTTATGGTCGGGTCGTCGTCCATTGCCGTTCGGCGCGCACGCAATTTTTATGAGTCGATCTGGCATTCGGTACCGGCAAATCAGCAGGCGACTTTGTATCGACGTAGTCTTCTGGTGAGAGAGTATTTCCTGCACTCCTTCTCCATATGCGGCGATTTCTTTCTGGCAGCAAGTCTGGCGCGAAAAGGTGTGAAGGTCGACTATCTCAACTCGGTTGTTGCGAAGTTTTATGTGGGTGGGGTGTCGACGATCAAGATCATCCCGCTGATCAGACAAGCCTACTTGATTCAACGCGATGTACTTGAATTGAGTTATTTTAGAAGAGTAATTTCCGCGAGCCGTAGATTTTTAGCTTGTAGCTTTACGCTGTGGCAGTATTTGCGGCTGCGGAGGAACACGTGATGGGGAACGGCCGCCGAGTGTCCGTGCAAGAGTTGAATCGATTTCAGTTACCCGCGGGTTTCAGAGGGCGCAGCGCCGTGGTCGTCCAGCTTTGGTGGCTAACCCAAGCCACCCTGTTTCGACTTTCGCCGCAGTTTCTGTACGGATGGCGATCTATGTTGCTGCGGTTATTTGGTGCGCGCGTGGGCCGTGGAGTGAAGATTCGGCCTGCTGCGACAGTGACTTACCCATGGAAATTCGAGATCGGTGATTTCAGCTGGGTAGGTGACGACGCGGTGATCTATTGTCTAGGGGACGTAAAGATTGGACGTAATGCCGTTGTGTCACAGCGTAGTTACTTATGCGCTGGAGATCACGATCCAGCAAGCGTGGCGTTCGAGATTCGCGGCCGCCCGATCGTGATTGAGGATGAGGCGTGGGTGTGTGCAGACGTATTTGTAGCGCCAGGGGTGACAATTGCTCGCGGTGCGGTAATCGGGGCTCGCAGTTCGGTATTTAAGGACATGCCGTCCGACATGATCTGCACGGGGCACCCATGCGTACCAATCAAGCGTCGAACTAGCGGCAACTAGTCTGCCCTGATGAACCCTCAAAGCCTTGCGAGCAGGCGTTCTGTCTTTTGTATGCGCAAGGCATCGCGGCTGGCGATTGCCTCGAGCTTGCGGATTGATACGGTGAAGAGAGTTACCAAGGATTCCTATATACGGGGTGGACGTCGCCGCCGGCATCGAGGGTTCCGGTAGGCGACTTGCGAGTAGCCTGAGTCGTTCCTGAGTGGCCGATGCGTGTTTGTTTCGACTTGGGAGCCTGGCTCAAATCGGTCCCAAGCGTGTCGGAAGAGGTATCGGATGACGAAGTGCCGCCGGATCGTTCCGAGCTAAGAGAGAGCCCTTGCCCTGTAGGAAGGGAGGTGTCATCGGCGCTGCGGTCCTCCGGCGGGATGAATGGGATGGAAGGGGCTCCGAGGTAGGCAGTATCGGCATCACTGTAGTCCCGGGGGGCGCCCAAAATGTCGCCGCCCATACCATTCAGGTCCAGATACTGCTGGTTGGCTTTCGATTGCAGCGCCCCATATTGCGATCCTGACTTAGATTTTCCGTGTGCCGATGTTGTTTGCGAATCGGCTCCTGCCGAGGCGGATTGAGCGGCGCATGGTACAGAGGCGACGGCAAGAAGGAGCGAAAGTGTAATGGTTGGATTGAAAATAATTTGCATAGAGTCCTCGGTGGGCGTTTCCGCCCTCACAATGTGCCTGGATACCATCGTCGCGCATCCCGGCTCATCTGTCTAGGCTTCCTTAATGATAATGATCGTGATTGCCAGCAGCATGCCGCTCAGCGGAGTTGGAAGCTGGTCTCGAACCAAGTGCGTCATTAGCATCCGCTGCGCACGGGTCGTCCGGTTGTTGGCAGGTCGTACTGTGCGGATGCTGCGTCAGCTGATCAAACCGCGCTTGTCCGTGGTTGCAAGAAGTCCAATCCTGGATTGATAGGATTACTACGAAAGGAAGCAAAGATGAATCAACCAAAGGCAACGCTCCTGCAATTCGGATTGGCAATAGCCACGTTGGCCTCTATCGGTCACGTGGATCAATCGGACGCGATGACGGTTCGTGTGGTGGCGACGCCTGTTGCGCAGGGGGCAGCGGGGGGAGGTACGCCGGTTGTCCAGGATTTGCCTGCTGCAATTGAAATATTGAAAACCTACAAAAAGCAACACCCTGCGTCGACAGAGCCGCTTAAGATCGAGCTATATCCGGGTGTCTATCGAATCAGCAACCCTATAGATATACCGAGCGAGCTTTCCGGGACTTCCAGGGCTCCATTGAGAATCTACGCAAAAAAAAGAGGGACGGTCTGGGTTAGCGGGGGTGTCGCGCTTGAAAACCCGTCTCCGCTTTCGGAAACCGAAAAAAAGCGTTTTCCTTCGTCGACCGCGGATCGAATGGTGAAGTGCGACCTTCGGGCTGCTGGCGTCAATGTCCAGGGCCCATTTAATCATGGAACTGAGCGGAATTCCGAAGGTGCCTATTCGGCAGTCTATGTCGACCACATGCCGATGCAAATTGCGAGATGGCCGAGCGATGAATTTGTGAAGATCGTGGCAGCGTATCCGACGCAAGTTCGCCTGGATCGACCGTTGCCGGAAGATATTTCGGTCCAGTCGGATCTGTGGGCGGTAGGATATTGGTCGAACGATTATTCAATGGAATCCCTGCAGGTTCGCTCATCTGGCGGGGCGGGAAATACTCTTGACGTATTAACGTCTCCCCGGCGCCCGATCAAAAAAGGGCAGCGAATTTATTTCGAGAATGTCGCAGCAGGCATGCTGTCGCCGGGTAACTGGTATCTGGATAGCCCTGCCGGGACGGTTTATCTTTTGCCGAAAGATACAAATAAGAAGCAGATCGTGGAGGTCGCCAACGCAAATCACTTACTGACCATTGTTGGTGGCAGTAACATCGATATTGACGGCGTGAACTTCGAGCTTTCGCGTGGCACTGCGATTGATATTCGAAATGCCGACAACGTCAAGCTTGAAAATTGCGAGATCCGGAATATTGGCCTGTTGCCCGTAAAGTTGACTGGGAAAAATGGCGGTGTGTATAACTGCTCGATCCACGATGCCGGCAGCGGCGGGGTGGATATTGAAGGCGGGGACCGCGCTACCCTCAGTCCGGGGAATCTTGGCGTATTTAACAGCAATATTTATCGATATAGTCAGTTCGACTGGACCTACCGGCCCGCAATTTCTATGAGTGGGGTGGGGAATACTGCTTCTGGAAATGAGATATATGATGCACAGCACGTTGCGATTATATTGCACGGAAACGATCATGTGCTGGAGTATAACCACATACATGATGTCGACAAGGAAGTGAGTGATGCTGGTGCGATATATTTTGGACGTGATTGGACCGAGCGCGGCTATGTCATAAGGTATAACTTTATTAATAACATATCCTCATCGGATGGCCGATTGATCTATGGCGTGTATCTGGACGATCAGGCTAGTGGCGCGAAAATTTACGGTAATATTTTTTCAAAAGTGAGTACCGGAATTTTCATAGGTGGGGGACGGGACAACCTGGTTCGGGATAACGTGTTCCTGGATACGCCTGTGGCGATCCTGGCGGATGACCGCGGAAAGACATGGCAGACCAGTTCGGTAACCGACGCCAACAGCGAGCTAAGAAAGCGATACGCGTCCGTATTGAATGCGCCAGTTGCCTTCCAGAAATATGCGCATTTTAATCAAGTGCTTTCGGACGATCCGGGGGCGCCGAAATATAACGTCATACGTAGAAATGTGATGATCAGAACCCAGTGTGCGAAGCAAAATGGGCAAAGTGTGTTCGGAAATTCGAACTGGTTTGATTACTCCGATAACGTTTGTGATAGTAATGTTCAAGTCTTTCCTGACCTTGAAAGTCCGGCTTCACTCGACTTCCGGTCGCTCAGCAGGTTGGGTTTGTTGCCACAGGGGTTTGTCCCGCCCCCACTGACGCAAATGAAATGATGGATGTGAGTGGGCGCGGGGCAGCGATTCGGCGTCAAATGTGGCGCGGAATTGTCAGTCACATTTCGTTAGTCGAGCTGAGAGATCTTCGAGGCCGCGACGAGGGCGCCGTTGTCTCCACGCTCGACGAAGCGGCATCCCCGACAGGTAGCTACGACGATTGGCGGACTCGACCAATATCATGGCGGCCCAGTGAGATGCGCATCGCAGAAGATACAGTGCATTATGCACTGCAGCATTTGCAGCGTTATCGCGCTGGAGGCCAATGAAGATTCTCCTATACGGCATCAACTACGCGCCGGAGCTTACCGGGATCGGCAAATACAGCGCCGAGATGGCGGAAACGCTCGCCGCGGCCGGTCATCAGGTGCGCGTCGTTTGTGCGCCCCCGTATTACCCCGAATGGCGTGTCGCCAAGGGATTCTCTGCATTGCGCTACGCGAACGAGCAGCGCAACGACGTGCATATCTGGCGTACGCCGTTATGGGTACCCGCGCAGCCGAAGGGGGCGCGGCGCATTGTCCACCTGGCGAGTTTTGCGTTGTCGAGCTTCCCGATACTGTTGCGTCACGCGTTCTGGCGGCCGGATGTGGTCGTCTGCATCGCGCCGAGCTTGATGAACGCACCCGCCGGCTGGCTGGTTGCCCGGCTGACAGGCGCGTATGCGTGGCTGCATATTCAGGATTACGAGGTAGACGCTGCGTTCAGTTTGGGCATGCTCAAAGGCTCGCTGTTAAAGCGTACGGCACTAGCGTTGGAGCGGATGCTGCTCAAGCGCTTCGATACCGTGTCTACGATCTCGGGAAAGATGGTTGAACACGCGCTACGTAAGGGGGTCGAGCAAAGCAAGGTGGTGCGCTTCTCGAACTGGGCGGACACCGAGTCGATTTATCCGCTTGGACGACATAGCAGGATGAGGGACGAACTGAATATCCCCGACGCTGCAACAGTGGTCCTTTACTCGGGAAACATGGGCGCGAAACAGGGCCTTGAAGTGCTCGCGGCGGCCGCAATTGGGTTTGCCCAGCGCGACGACATAGTCTTTGTGTTCTGCGGCAACGGTCCGGCGCGGGAGGCCATCACAGCGATATGCGGCAATTTGCGCAACTGTCGCTTCATCGACCTGCAACCGCTTGACCGGTTGAACGAACTGTTGAATCTGGCCGACATTCACGTGTTGCCCCAGCGCGCTGACGCGGCGGATCTGGTGATGCCATCAAAGCTGACTGGCATGCTCGCAAGCGGCCGGGCGGTGATAGCAATGGCTAGCCCTGGCACTGAATTGTACGAAGCCGTATCCCCTCGTGGCGTGGTGGTGCAGCCGGGAGATGCGAGCTTGCTGGCCTTGGCGATCGAAAGACTGGCCGGCAACTCGGCCGAACGCGCGCGTCTCGGCAAGGCAGGTCGCGAGTTCGCCCAGGCCGTGCTCTCGCGCGACGCCGTCCTGCGTGAATTCGAGGCGAAGTTGTGTGCGTTGCGCGCCGGGACTTCCGACACTTAGACATCTGGCGCGGCGTTCGGACTTCTGGAATCGCAAGCGTCTTCTCATTACAAAGGGCAACATGAAGATCACCATTATCGGCACCGGCTACGTTGGTCTGGTCACTGGCGCATGTCTTGCGGAAATTGGTAACGACGTCTTTTGTCTCGACGTTGATCAACGCAAAATCGACATCCTTAACAGCGGGGGCGTGCCGATTCACGAACCCGGTTTGAAGGAACTGATCGATCGAAATCGTGCCAGCCGGCGCCTGCAATTCTCCACCGATATCGCAGCAAGCGTTGCGCATGGCGATGTGCAGTTCATTGCGGTCGGTACGCCGCCTGATGAAGACGGTTCGGCCGACTTGCAATACGTGCTGGCTGCAGCGCGAAGCATCGGTCGTCATATGAACGGTTTCAAGGTGGTGGTCGACAAGTCCACGGTTCCGGTCGGAACCGCGCAGCGCGTGCATGACGCGATTGCCAGCGAGTTGACGCGCCGCGGCGCGCGCCATGAGTTTTCGGTCGTCTCGAACCCCGAGTTTCTTAAGGAGGGTGCCGCGGTAGACGACTTCATGCGACCGGATCGTATCGTCATTGGCAGCGATATAGACGAGCTTGGCGAGCGCGCTCGCGAGCAGATGAAGCGGCTTTATGCACCGTTTAACCGCAACCACGAACGTACACGCTACATGGATGTCCGTTCTGCCGAGTTCACCAAATACGCGGCGAACGCCATGCTGGCGACCCGGATTTCGTTTATGAACGAGCTCGCGAATCTCGCGGATCGCGTCGGGGCCGATATCGAATCGGTACGTCGTGGTATCGGTTCGGACCCACGGATCGGTTACGACTTTCTGTACGCGGGTGCCGGCTACGGAGGCTCATGCTTTCCCAAGGACGTGCGCGCGCTCGTGCAGACTGCCGCCGAGTATGGTCAGGCTTTGCGCATTCTCGAGGCGGTAGAGGCGGTGAACGAGGACCAAAAGGACGTGCTGATCAACAAGATTACCGGTCGGCTCGGCGCGGATTTGACAGGGCGTACCTTCGCGGTATGGGGGCTGGCGTTCAAGCCGGACACCGACGACATGCGCGAGGCGCCGAGCCGCAAGTTGGTGAGCGGGCTGCTCAAGCGTGGTGCAGCTGTGTGCGCCTACGATCCCGTGGCGATTGACGAAGCAAGACGCGTTTTCGCGCTCGACCTGCGCGATGCTCCGCAGGCGCACTCGCGACTGTCGTTTGCGAAGACGCAAGAGGAGAGTGTGGACGGCGCCGATGCGCTAGTGATCGTCACCGAATGGAAGGTATTCAAGAGCCCGGATTTTAGCGCGCTGACCGAGGCGCTGAGCGAGCCGTTGATCTTTGACGGGCGAAACCTGTATGAGCCGCTTGCTATGGCGGAGCTGGGGATCGAGTACTACAGCGTAGGCCGGCCCTATGTGCCGAGCGTCGGGGATGCCGTGCAGACCTTGCTCGTCGCGCAGGGGTAAGCGCCGGCTCTTACATGATCCAGCATACTTTCACTCAAGAGAGACCGATGCCGAATAATCTGTCCAGCATAGAGGAGCAAACCAGCGAGCTTGTCGAAGCAACCGTGAAATTGCTGTGGGCACATCGAGATGACGTGGCAAACGGCAAGGTTGCTTCAGACAGCGCGCGGGTTTATCTCGCGCTAGTTAAAGGCGCCTGCGAGGCATTGCCGGCTAGCGAGAAAGACTTGGCGCGTTTAAGCGCCGTGTGCGAGGCGACCAACGTTGCGATCACGGCTGCTGCTGATCGTGAGGAGCAGGGGAAGCTTGGCCTAGCGCGGCAGGGGCTCGCCAAAATAGACTCGCGTGTTCAAGTGAACGCTTGAGTCGGCGACGATTTCTTCCTCGGTCGCCCAGCGGTAGGCGGTGTGCTGGGTGTTAGGCAGATTTTCCAGGTCAATCGGGCGGCGTAGCTTGTAGCCGAGCACGATGTAGTGGGTCGAGATGCCGGGTTGCCCGCTAAAATTGTCGTCATACAGGTGTTCGTATACCCCTACAAGATCGGCGTCGCTTCGCTCGACAGCTGCGCGGCCGAGTTCATCGCGTGCAATGCGGCGAAACGCGTCGTCGAGGCGTTCGTTCTTGCGGATGCGACCGCCCGGCACGAACCAGAACCCTTGCGCGGGTTTGTTGATGCGGTGTCCAAGCAGATATGCGCCGTTCGCGTTTGGAATAATCAAATCGATGGCGACCAGAGGGGTGGCGTCGACAGTTTGCAGGAATTTTTCGGTTGGAAGCATGGGAACGCAGGGATGGTCCGGCCAGCGTGCATCGTGACCGAAGCGAACTGACCTGTGCGAGGCCTGGCGAAACCCGACAAGGTAATTTCGGCTTACGACAGATGGCGGTCTGGCCGGAGGAGGCGCTATCTTCAGCTCGAGGTTGGCGTTTTCGGACACGCCCTGCATTCAGGCACCCCCTGCATATAGCAGACCATGCAGTGATGCTTCGTTGCTCCGTTGTGTGTCGATCCGCATAAGATGTGCGGCTCCTGAGTGGCACTCGTCAGCTGGATAGTCGCTTTTGTGCACGTAGAATGCCATCGCCTACCGCACTTTTAGCGAATTTCGATGCTATTTTTGATAGTCGCTGAATCGGGTGAGAATTCGTTTGCTTATCTTTCTCTTCCTTTCTGCGGTGCACGAATCTGGGGAATTGCCATAGTCTCCACATTCAAATTGCATGCATCTTCAACGTTGATTGAATCCGCCAACATGTTGGCAGATTCCGCCACTACATAAAGATAGGGTAGATTCTTTTGTAGGATAAATTCTGTTAATAAATCCAGTTCAAAGAAAGCTGGAATGCCCACCAATTTCCGGGGAAAACTGATGGAGTGCTTTGAGGCGGTTCACAATAACAGCGTGGAGCAACGCCCCCTCTTGCGGGACGTGCGACCGGTGAGAAACATTGGAATAGTCTTGTTTAGTGGCTTTGCGCTGCCGGAGGCGGCCACGGTTCTGGAAATATTCCAGTCGGCGAATGCGCTTACGGACGAGGAGAGCGCCGTGAGCGGCCAGATGCGTTACAAGGTCAGTCTCCTGTCGGCGGCGGGTGGCCGCGTCGACAGTTCGTCTTCGGTGTTCGTCTGGACGGAAGGCGTCGAGGCGCGCCGCTATGCGGACGGGTTCCACGCGCTATTTATCGGCGGCGGAGGTGGGGTTCGCAATGCAGTACGCGATGAGCGCCTGACAGACTGGCTGCGCCGGGAATGCCCGCGCAGCGGGCTGGTGGTCCCGCTTGGCGAAGGGCGATGGCTGCTCGAAGCCGCCGGGTTCGGACGTGGCGGCAGCGCCCCGTCATGGGGTGCGCGCGCACCGAAAACGTCCCAATACAGTCCTCCCGAGCTGGGTGCCTCGACGGAATACGCGAGTCCGTTGCAAAGTGCCCTGGCGCTGGTTCAAGAGGACTTCGGCGTTGAAGTTGCCCGCCAGATTACCGAGCATGTCTTGCCGCGGCCTCAGCAGACGCGCTTTACGGCGACGGTTCGCGAGAATGCGCCTACCTACGTGAGCGAGAAGATCCAGGCATCGATCAAGTGGCTGGAAGCGAATGGCGACCGCCCGATTGCGATCGAGGAGGCGGCGCAGGTTGCCGCCATGAGCGAGCGAAACTTCCTGCGCCGCTTCAAGATAGAAATGGGCGTAACACCGTCCGAGTATCTGTCTTACGTGCGACTTGACATGTGTTGCCGCCTCCTCGTCGAAACCGATCTGCCGGTCGACAAGATCGCTCGCCGTTGCGGACTTGGGGGAGGTGGCTGGCTCTCGAAACTCTTTCGCAAACATCTTTCGACAACGCCGACCGAATACCGCGCGAGCAAGCGCACCATCAGCGTGTAGTCGCAGCAGGGGCCGCGCAGCGTTAATCACGGTTTAGCGGCCGTAAAGAATGCCGATTACGATTTGTGCGTCATTCGATGTGGTGTTGCAGAGTCGTTCATCGCGCCGAATGATACGCTTATATGAATCGATGGCAATCAAAATAAATGATCAAGATTTGCATATATTTCTATAAGGAATGTTGCATGTAAACGCATAAATCGGAGGGCGGACGAAATGAATCGAAATAGCATAATTCGAGGTTCGCAAACGATTGCGATTTCGAAAAACTGTGTAGCTCGGGTTGCCGGAATGGGCTTATATCGAGAGAAAAATGAACACAATTCCGGTTTCGGTAAGAGGGGAGCCCCTGCAGCGCGTGTTCGATTGCCAAAATAAGGATCGTTTCCGCCACTCCGGGTTACATGGATTATGGCAAGGCTATCGTGTCTGCTGGTCGTCTGATGGGCCGGCACAGGTACGAGGTCCGAAGGGCGAGCAGATGTACCTCGGAACTTGAGCCTGCCCTCCCTCAGGAGAGCAGGCTTTTTTCATTCTTCTGTGCCAGTTTCTTCAATGACACTTGGGATCTCATATGCTGAAAGTTACAAAAGCGGTATTTCCAGTAGCCGGTCTTGGCACCCGGTTCCTCCCTGCCACCAAGGCGAGCCCGAAGGAAATGCTGCCGATCGTCGACAAGCCGCTGATCCAGTACGCCGTTGAAGAAGCCATGGCGGCTGGCATCACCGAAATGATCTTTGTCACGGGTCGCAGCAAGCGGGCCATCGAGGATCACTTCGACAAATCGTACGAGATCGAAGCCGAACTCGAAGCGCGCGGCAAGGCCAAGCTGCTCGAACTGGTGCGCAGCATCAAGCCGAGTCATGTGGATTGCTTCTACGTGCGTCAGCCTGAGGCGCTCGGCCTAGGTCACGCGGTGATGTGCGCCGAGAAGCTGGTGGGCGACAACCCGTTTGCGGTGATTCTCGCGGACGACTTGCTGTACGGCGAGCCGCCTGTCATGGCGCAGATGATCAATGTGTTCGATCACTATCACAGCTCGGTGATCGGCGTCGAAGAGATCCCGCACTCGGAGACTGCGTCGTATGGCATCGTCGATGGTAAGGGATGGGAGGAGTCGATCATCAAGATGTCGGGTATTGTCGAGAAGCCAGCGCCCGAAGTTGCGCCGTCGAACCTGGGCGTGGTCGGCCGCTATGTGCTCAAGCCGCGAATCTTCGAACATCTGCGTGCGCTCAAGCCGGGCGCCGGCGGCGAACTGCAGTTGACGGACGCGATCCAGTCGCTGCTCGCCGACGAACAGGTGCTCGCGTACCAGTATCACGGCACGCGCTTCGACTGCGGCAGCAAGCTCGGCTACCTGAAGGCCACCGTGGAGTTTGCGCTGCGCCATCCGGAAGTAAGCGCCGCCTTCAGGGCCTACCTGGAGGAGCATCTGGGCGTGCCGCAGGTTGGTTAAGCGATAGACTTACTGCGGCGCTGCCAGGTTGCGGCTCGGGCCTGGCAATAAAAAAGCCTGCGCGTCCCAGAGGGGCGGCAGGCAAACGTCCGGGTCGTTGCGGGGGGCAGCGTATGTCCCGTTCAGGCCGGCGGCGTACTCGTTCCCCCCGTTCCCCCCGTACCACCGGTCGGCGTCACGCCGCCACCTGAGATCGGCGCGGCAGTACCTGCGGCAAGCGCCGCAGCCAGAAGCGCGGCGGCGGGCTGGCCAGCGCTCGTAATCGCTCCAGCCGTGAGGAGACTGTCGAGATCGGCATCCGCGCCAGGTTGCCCCGGGGTGAACGAGACGGTGAGGAACGAGTTCGTCGATAGCGTTACGCCATACTCGCTCTTTATCAGTTGCGCCACCGCGTTTTCTGCGTTGGCTATCACCGTACTATTCGTCAGCGCGTTCTGGTAGGTGGTATTGGTCGTGATGCCAGCAAGCAAACCGTTGAGCGTCGTGCCGAGCTGCCCGGCAAGGTAGCTCAGCAGCACCTGCGTGAGCGGCGTGATGTTGTATGTCCCGGAACCGGAAGCAAATGAGCTGAGTGAGAGCGAACCGAATGTAGCGGTCAGCAGGCATGGGCCGCTGAACTTGAACGTAGCCGAAAAGGCTCCGTTTGAATTCGTAGTCGTGGTGGCGGAGCCGCTCTTGCAGCTCATCTGGATACTCGCATTGGCCAACGCAACGCCGACCGCTGCCGTTCCCTGGATGGTTGCAGTGGGATTACCTCCACCTCCGCCACATGCGATGAGCGCGCTGCTTGCCAGCGCAATCGATCCGTACCGCAGCGTGCGCCGCGTGCAGGCGTCAAATAGCTTCATGATTTCTCTCCAAAAGTAAAGTCACTCACAATTGGCAGGCGGCTGAGCCTGCGTTTTCGTCACGCTCTGCAAACCGGCTTCACAGCTATCGGGCTGCGCCACTGTTGTGGCAGCGGAAGGACCGATTGGCTCGCCAGATCGCTCCGGTTTCGACGGGGCGCCATCAGGTTTTGCATAGCGGTCGTACGCGTCGCGCATTCGGTAGAGTTGCGTTGCGAAATACCCCGCGCTGAAGCGCGCCTGGTTGAGAAGATATTGGTCGGTGCTATACGGGAGGCTCAGGTTCTGCGCCGCATCAGACGTCAGGTAGTTGGTCGAGCCAACGCGGGTGCGGAAATCGAGCGCAAACGCTTCGGCGCCGTAGACCTGGGTAATGCCGGGCTTCATGCCTTGGCGGGGTGTGAGCGGGAAGCTGATGCCGGCACCCGCAAAGCTACCTCGGCCGCTATGTTCGCCATATACGCTGATCTGTACATCGTCGAACCAGCGCGTGAACGTGATGAACGGCCCCTTGTCGCCTCCGACATAGCGCGCTACGCCAGCCTCGATCCATAGATTCCAC
Source organism: Paraburkholderia phenazinium (assembly GCF_900100735.1). GTDB lineage: Bacteria > Pseudomonadota > Gammaproteobacteria > Burkholderiales > Burkholderiaceae > Paraburkholderia > Paraburkholderia phenazinia. Next base: position 486,105 of record NZ_FNCJ01000002.1, read on the forward strand.
GCAGGCTGCACCCATCTATAGCTGAGCAAGGCGTTCGTTTCATGCGCCAGCGTGTCCTGACCTGGTTCCTGGTGCAGATAGGCGAGGCGCAGGCGGACGATGTCTGGGCGGCCTGGAACGAACGCCGTGGTTTCGTTTTCGATTCCAAGGTAGTCGTAGTCGAACTTGCCCACCGCCGCCACGTTCAGGACTTGCGGCATGACCCAGAAACTCTGCGTCAACGCCGCAGTGGATAGCCCGCCGCGCAGGCGGTATTGGCTGAATACACGGCCGTCGTCCATATTCTTGGTGTTGTACACCGGCGCAATATAGCTAGCGTACAACTCGGCACCTCGCCAAAGCGGAACGAACCCCTGGATATTCGCCCCAAGAGAAATGTCGAAGTTTCCGTACTCAGTGCCGTATAGATAGCTCGTAACCGGCACGATCTGAATCCGCGTGAGACCGTGGCGCCGATCATCTCCATGCCATGCGATCGAGTCCGCGTCATAGGTCCGCTGCATATGCATGGTCATCGATGCACTTGCCGCTGCAGGTGTCCCGCCGGCAAGGAATTGCGCATAGGCTTCACGATCGACCGAGACGTCGGCAAGCGGTTGATTGTCCTTCTTGATGACCGCGTGAATTCGCTCGATGCTGCGCGGTGCGTCGATGGTCGCAACGCCCAGGACGATGCCAAGCGCGTCAGCTTCGTTCTGGTTGTAGCGGTGGTTCTCGTACTCGACGATCAGATCCTGCCCGCTGATCCCGACGCGCACCCGTTCGAGGCCCGCGGCAAACAGTTGCGCGGCGATTGCATCGAGCGCCGAGGTGTCCAGCGGCTCGGGAATGACCGGCGTGTGCTGAGCGGGCGCCGCAGGGGAGGCATCGGCCACGGCGACCGACGCATAGGATTGAAGCGGCGGTACAAACGAAATCGCTTCCTGGGAAGGGTCGTTCGGGTGGTCTGCCACTTCCACCTGGCGCGGCGGCGGCAAGCTACGCAGCAAAATCGCTGCACCGGCATCCGCATCGGTTGGTCCCTGCTCAACCTGTGTGTGAGTCTCGTCGCACAGACCGTTCTCGCAGCGCTGTGGACTGAAGCGCTTGCCGAACGGTATCTGAATTCCCACCGAGACCGAGGTGCGCGGCGATACGCCATCCGTCGATCGGACCGCGCGCGTCACGGTACCGATGACGTTTGCGTCGGCAAGCCAGCTAATGCGGGGCGATTGATAACGCACGCCCACGTAAGGCGTCTTCGAGTCGTCCTCCGCCAGCAGCGATAGTCCGGTATTCCAGAGCGACAACTGAACACCGCCAAACGGGCCATCGAGCCGGTCGCCTTGCCCATAGCCCACGGTCAGGTTGAGCGGCCCGAAGGGCTGCGACACCACAGCGTACCTGGAGCGAAAGAAGTGTGTTTGACCGCCGATGTCGGTCATGCCGAACGCAATCGCCGGCTGATATTTGAAGAACTGCGGCACTTCCAGTTTGACGTCGGCCATCAGGTGACGAAGGATGATGTGGTCCGCGCCGGGGAATGGCGGCGGTACATCCCCGGGATAGTTTGCCAGGCCGCCCGCCAACTCTACATAAGGCAGCAACCCGAACGCACCCCAGTAGATCTGGGAGCTCGTCGCCTGCTTGCCGTAGCGAGGGTCGATGTAATCGTTGTACTGCGCTTCGCCAACGCCCTGAGGCAATGCGAATGCATAGGGAATGACCAGGCCGCCTGCCTGCCCGAGAGAGCTTAACGCCGGATCGACCGCATGCGCCGACGCGGAAAATGCAAGTGCAGCGCCGAGTGCCAGCGCTTGCGGGGCGAATTGAGGCCGATTTGTGCGCAAGCTGCAGGATCCTTTTTCTTGGGTGACGAACCCTTTGACGGGCGTAGGAAATCCGGATCCCGCTTGATATACAAACGGAATCCGCCTGAGCGGTTTCGGGTTGACCCGACTGACTGAATCTGGGATGGCGCGGCCACAAGCGTTCTGGCGCATCTGGCGACGGCGAGCGCGGCACTCTCTCTAACGAAGTCTCAGGCGTCATTCACCAATCGACACTGCTTCGCTATCCTGAAGGCTCGCATCACATCTTTTATTGCTGCAACGTCCGAGTCTCTAGTACGGAGGTTTAGTCGTTGAGGTCGATCCTATAGAACGATTAAAACTTCCGCCACCGGGTGTCCGAATGCGACCTGATGTTGGCGACTGCAGCACGCCGAGAGCCGGTAGATTCTCGGGTCGGCCGATCATGGCATTGGCGTAATTCTTCATTGTTTTGGCAAACACCAGGCTGTTAAAGATGGAATATTCGATTGCGCATGTCCTCGCGTTCCAGTGCCGCGACGGCAATGCACGATAGAGCCGCTCATCTTGGCGAGCGGAACAGGGCACGGAGCCTGTATGAGTAGCGCTTTATCGACGCTTTCGACGTTTTGCTTTGCGTGGATCGCGCTCTATCTGTTCTTGAGGCTTATCCACGCGGCATGGATCGTGACGAAACATGTCAACCGGCTGGTTAGCTTTGGTTTCCGCTCCCGGGGACCGGGCGGGTCATTGGACGCTGCCTTGAAAAGCGCAATGAAGCTAATGGGGTGGTCCTCAGTTGTAGTGCTCCCAGTTGGCATCATCTCGTGCCTGGCCCTGGTATTCCGTTGATGACTGGCGATATCCGGTTGGCGTTGTCCCAAGGTGTCGGCGGCAGAGTTTCGCCAGTCGGCCGCGATACGCAGTCGGTAACGTGGCAGGCAATCTCGGTAACGCCCACGATGAATAGCGCGTGGAAATTGTCCGCGGGGCGGTGACGCTTGGCAGATCGACGGCGAAGTCGTCGCTGGACCGGCGTAAGTTTGAATGCTTTTTTAGCGAGGCTTGACTGCGTGTCTCAGTTTTGAGAAATCGAACGCGCATCCATTCGATTCATTTCGGATGTCGATATCACCGAGGGCGGGGTGCGCTGCAGCCGAGAGAAGCGGTTCCACAAGCCTTGGTCCTGTTCAGTCAACAGCTTGGCCCTATCCGCCACTTTAGGGGGCTGTACGGTCTTTCCAACCTAAACTCTACCTCGGTCCATTCGAGGGTCTCTCTGATTTGCAAATCCCTCGAAGGTTAGCCTGCCGCAAACCCTCCGGCAGGCTTTTTTTTGCTTGCTTCCCGGGCACGACACTACGAGTTAAATACGGCGCCTCGTACCAAGGATTACAAAGAAATCGCCATGAATAGATGACTTGCAACGCATTTGATTCGAATTCCTAAGGTACATAAAAGTACTGAAAAATTAAGATCGACCGAATCGGTCAAAGTTTTGGCGGAAGCAATTAGCTTCATGGTGATAGCCTGTCGTTTCGAGAGTCCCCGCTCTCGCGTTGAACATGGAGAATGTTCCATGCGGCCGCCTTCGTTACTGAGGCGGCCGTCTTTTTTGCGGGTTGTCGCGTTCAGTCAACAGCTTGGTCTGTTCCGCCACTGACGCGGTCACGCTGTATTTTCGACCTATGATCGCCTCGGCGCTCCGAGGTGTGGCAGAACCGGTCCGCGCCCCTTCGGGGTTTGGGCCTGCCGCTCCTCGGTGCGTGCAGGCTTTTTTTCTTCAGGCGACTTCGCGCATGCCGATCTGTTTTGCGTTCTATGAATGGTTCTGACTGGGTATGCGTCGTAATCGGAGTTCTGCTGTTTATGTCATGGTGTTTTCATTAGGTGCCGTATCGGATCTGATTTGATTGCACCGCTTCTGCCTGTTCTGTGATCTCAGTAATCGTTTTATCAGGTGTCCTTATGTAAGCCAAGGATGGGAGCATCTGGATACGGTTGAACTCGGTCCGACGCCAAAATTTATTATGCCGCGGTCAACTTATCCCAACATTGGTGCGCAGGCCGAACTCCTGACCTATCTCGTGGTGTCGCAACTCATCAAGCGTTATCTGACCGGCAAGTGGCTCGCGACAGAGCATGTGGTGGAGTCTACGCATCTCTGGCTGCATCTCAATGGCGGCGACTTTGACTTGCTGCAGCGTGTAACGCTGGCGAGCCGGGCTCAAGGTGTGGCAGAACTTGTCATGCGAACCTCGTCAATGAGCTTCGACGCCAAAACCTTAGGAGATGCGTTTTTAGATCACCTGCATCTCGACTATAAGGCTCCAGCGGTGGTGGAGATTTACCGCTTGTGCGTCGCCCAGATCATTCTTGGCTTGCCTTCCGCCGGAAGCCGGCCATAACCCGGCGCGGATTCACGATCTGCCCGCTCACGGCGATTTCGTTGTGATCCTCATCCCGTGGAGGGGCGGGGGATCAGCATCGGCGCCATGTTGCGTTGCATCGTAGCCAGGGTTTGTCCCATGTGCAGCGCGATCACCTGCGTCAATCATGCCTTGAGGCGGCATCGGGCTGAATATAAACTGGTTCAAGACTCCCGGCATAGATAGCACCCGTCAAGGGCGCGACCCTCGATTGCCGGTGACGAAGTCATTCGCGTGAGACCTCAGAGGTGCAAGCCGAACACCTCTGGCGGTGCAGCGACCGTATTCGGCCAGATGCCGGCGGCGTGTCAGCAAGCAGGTAGCCGTTCGAGACATCCGTGAAGCCAACGGAGACATTGATGAAAACAGCGGCTTCCACGCCTCTACCGCCCAATCACGCGAAGAAGCAGGCCTTCTGGCCCGAAGGATGGTGGCGGCTGATGGAAATCCGCATCGGCATCATTCCTTTGCCGATCTACGTGATTGCTGGCGCTCTCATCGCCGGACTGGTTTACCTCAACAAGCTGCCGAACGAGATTTCGCTCGTAATCGTGATGTTCGCGTTCTTCGGCTTCACACTGGCCGAGATCGGCAAGCGCATTCCGGTCATCCGCGCAATCGGCGCCGCCGCCATCTTTGCCACCTTTATCCCGTCTGCCCTGGTGTACTACAAGTTGCTGCCGGCGCAGATCGTGAAAGTCACGATCGACTTCACCAAGTCCACCAATTTTCTTTACCTCTTCATTGCTTCCATTATTGTGGGCAGCATCTTGAGCATGGACCGGCAAGTCCTGATCAAGGGCTTCCTCAAGATTTTCGTGCCGCTCGGCGTGGGCACGATTGTGGCCGGCGCCGTGGGCACCGCTGTCGGCACGATCTTGGGTCTCGGCGCCTATCACACGTTCTTTTTTATCGTCGTACCAATCATGGCCGGTGGCGTCGGCGAAGGCGCCATTCCGCTGACGGTCGGCTACGCAGGCATCCTGCATCAGGATCCGGGAATCCTGTTTGCCACTGTGCTGCCGCCGGTCATGCTCGGCAGCCTCGCGGCGATCATCTTCGCCGGCACCTTGAATTTCGTCGGCAAGCGATACCCGCGTTTCACCGGTGAAGGGCGCTTGCAGCCCGGCGAGCACGACGAGATGGATCCTGCCCAGCAAGAGATCTCAGGGCACATGGATGTCACCCATATCGCCGCGGCGGGCATCACCGCCTTGACGCTTTACGTGGTGGGGATTCTGTGCCAGCGGATTTTCGGTCTGCCGGCGCCCGTCGCGATGCTGTTCATTGCCGTGGTCGTGAAGCTGACGCAAGCAGTGTCGCCCGAGTTGCAGCAGGGCGCTTATGTGGTCTACAAGTTTTTTTCCACGGCGGTGACCTATCCGTTGCTGTTCGCCATCGGCGTATCGCTTACGCCATGGGACAAGCTGATGGCCTCGTTCACCCTGGCGACCCTTGTCACCATCGTGTCGACGGTCGCGACGCTGATGGCGATCGGTGCGTTGGTGGGACATTGGATGAAGATGTATCCGATCGACGCGGCCATTGTGAACGCCTGCCACAGCGGCCAGGGTGGTACCGGCGATGTCGCCATTTTGACCGCGGCCAATCGCATGACGCTGATGCCGTTCGCGCAGATCGCGACGCGCATCGGCGGAGCGATCACCGTCACGACCGTGCTGATTGTCCTGTCGCACGTTTTCTAGCCTAGCGAGACCCTCTTTACAGCGAGGTCGCCATGCAAGTCACCGGTATGCTGCACGGAGCCAAAATGCTCCAGTTCGTCGACTTCCCGACCACTGAGGTGCTAGGTCCAGACGCGAGCGAAGAAGAGATTCGCGCAATGATCGACAAGCATGGCCTGGTGTTTATCAAGCCGGTGTTCAAGGGCGGTGTCGGCAAGAAGGGCAAGTCCGGACTGATCGGCAAGGCCGCTGACCTGAAGACCGCGCTGAAGGAAAAAGAGCGTCTGTACTTTGTCGAGCACCGCGTCGGCAACACGGTGGCCAAGGCCAACGGCGTCACCTTCGAAGCCGGGGTGCCCGCCGAGCATGAGGTCTACTTCTCGATCACCGACTCGACGCATTTCCGCGCGCCGACCATGACGCTCACTCATCATGGCGGCATCGACATCGAGGAACTCGAACGCAACCAGGTCGCGCAGGTGCCGTTCGATCCGCTCACCGGCTTGAAAGCCTTTGTCGTGGCCAATGCGTTGTCCGCGCTGGGCGCACCGCGGCAGATCATTTCGCCGCTGGTGCAGCATCTGCCCAAGCTGTGGGAGCTGTACCACGACTACGGCATGACCACGCTCGAGTTGAATCCGATCCGCATGCGCGAGGACAAGAAAGGGCGCATGACGCCGGTGGCCTGTGATTTCAAATGTGGCTTCGATCGCGACGACCCGCGCTGGCGCCGTTTAAACCTGCCGGCCAGCCTGTTCGCCGTCGACTATTCGGACTTCGAACAGGAGATCAACCAGTTGCGTACCTACCAAGGGCAGAGCGACGTCTACGTGATCAATTCGGGGGGCACCATCCTCGCGCCGACGTTCGGCGGCGGGGCCAATTCGCTCGTCACGCAGATGCTGGGCGACGACGCGATCATCTCCTCTGACTTCGGCGGCAACCCGCCTTACGAGAAGATGAAGGAGGTCGCCAGCATCTGCTTCAAGCACTGGATCAAACAGACCAATGTGCTGTTCATCATTGGTGGCAAGTCGAACAACACGGACATCTTCGAGACCTTCCGCGCGATGGCCGATGCGTTGCGCGAGCACTTCAGCCGCCATGGCGCGACCCCGCTCTATGTGGTGATCGGCCGCGGCGGTCCGAACCTGATACGCGGCATGGGTGCGATGCGCGACACGCTCGATGCGCTCGGCCTGCCGTACCGGTTTTTCGGCTTCGACTCCGATATGAGCGAGGTCGTGCTGTACGCAAAGAAGGTCGATGCGTGGATGAAAGCCGGCGGCCGCGAGCAGGTAGCCGCACAGCTAGGCCTCGCGTCGAGCCAGGCCGCCTGAAGGTTGCCCCGCGCACAAGGAGCGTGTCATGTACAAGCAAGGCGTAGGCGATTTCAAATATTTCGTCGGCATCAGTTCGCTCGCCCAGGTGGCGACGCGCGAAGACCGGGTCTGTGTGCTCAACATCCTGGGCGGCGAGTCGAGCGATGTGACGCCGGTGGGCCATGTCTATTCGGGCGGCAATGTGGTGTTCGGCACCGCGCCCGGCAAGCGCGGCCAGGTGCTGGAGACGTCCTTGGGCAACGTGCCGGTCTATAACAACGTGCTGGAAGGCATCAACGACGGCCACCGCTTCAACTGCGGCGTGATCTACCTGCCGCCGGCAGCGGCGCGCGACGGCGTGGCCGAACTGATTCGCGTCAATCCCAAGCTGAAGAAGATCTTTATCGTCACCGAAAAGCTGGCGGTGCACGACTCGCGCGAAATCCGCGCGATGGGCCAGTCCAACGGTATCGACATCTTCGGCGGCAACAGCCTGGGCGTGGCCGATGCCTGGAACCAGGTGCGCATCGGCGGCGCGCTGGGTGGCGACCATCCGGAGGAAGCCTTGCGCCGCGGCTCGATCGCGATCTTCTCGAACTCGGGCAACTTCACCACCACCATCGCTACTTATCTGCGCATGGCCGGCTGGGGGACCACCACCTCGATTTCCTGCGGCAAGGATGTCTACATCCACTTCGCGGCGCCTGAGTTCGCCTTTGCGCTGTCCAACGATGCACGCAGCAAGGCGGCGGTGCTCTATGTGGAGCCGGGCGGCTACTACGAGCTCGACGCCAACTTCACCAAGCCGGTGGTGGCGTGCGTGGTCGGGCGCTGGAAGTCCAAGCTCACGCGTGCGGTGGGGCATGCCGGTGCGATGGCCGGTGGCGCCGACGATGCCCTCAGCAAGGAGGGCTGGTTCATGGAGAAATTCGGCGTGGACGGTATCTTCACACCCGAGCACCCCGTGTTCTCGGCCAAGGGCGCGCTCGTGACCAACATCGCCCATATTCCGGCCGCGCTGACTGCGGTGATGGGCGAGAACGCCTGCCGGCCGGACTTCGCGTCGGAGGGCAATCTGGCACTCAAGCCATGGTTCGGCGCGAGCCACGGTCTGAGCTTGCCGCCCGAGCTCGATCTGCCGGTCGTCGAAGCGGGTGCACCGTATAACGAACAGATTACGGCGCTGAACCTGCAGATCGGCGCGGTGCCGCCGCGCCAGACGCTGAAGGACGCCTCGGGCGCCTCGCAGATGGATTCTCGTACCCAGGTCACGAGCCTCTACGGCGTATCGATGCTGGACGCCGCACAGTATCCGCTGGAGGCCAACGTCAGCCTCGCACTATTGCACGAGCCTGGCGGCGAGAACGACCGGCGCCTGATCAACGTTGCGATCGGCGCGGGCCTCAACCTGTACGGTCATCCGGCGCTCGCTGCGGCGCAGGCCGCGCGCGAGGCGGGCAATGCACCTAACACGGTACTGGCCGCTGCCGCCAGCATCCTCGGACCGCGCTGCCAGGGTGAGGCGCGCGAGGCGACGCGCGCGCTGATCGACGCTTTCATGGCAGCCGGCTTGAGCGATGCGCTTGACGAAAGCTTCGACACGAGCGGGATCAGCATCGACACTCCGAACCTGTTCGTCGGCGCGGCACCCGACCCGCGTGCCGAGGCAATGCTCGAAGGCCTGCGCGCGCGAGGCGCGAAGTCGGTCTTCGTGCGTTATCTGCAAGGACTACCCGGGCATCCCACTGCCGATGCCGTGCTTGCCGCGATTAGCGCTACCCTGGCGTGGGGGCCGCTGCTGCGCAAACGCGTCTCGCGCCTGACCGCCGAGAGCCTGCCGTGGTGGCTGCGCCTGTTCGGCGCGTTAATCGGTGCATCAGTCAAAGCGGACCAGCATCAGCCAGACAGCTTCTGTGGCATCGCGACGAGCGATATTCTGCAGAACCGGCCGATCAGCGAAGTGGCGTTCGTCGCACTGCTTGGTTTTGCGCCGCAGCCGGCCGACCTGTTTGCCTTCCAGGTGTTGGTGGGGTTGCTGCTATCCAACGGGCCGGGCACGATTTCGGCCCAGGGCGCCAAGGGTGCGGTCTCGGCCGATGGACCTGAGGACCCCGAGCGCGTACAGCTCAACAAGGGGCTCATTGGCTTCTTGACCCATACGGGCTACACCCACGGCGGCAATGGCTATGAGGGCATCGCTTTCCTGATCGATCAGTTCAAGGATACAGGCCTCGTCGATCCGGGCGATCCGAACCATGGCATCGACCTGAAGGCACTCGCGTTGAAGTATGTCGAGGCCTATGCCCGTTACAAGTCGAACAAGAAGAACACTGGGAGCCTCGACATCCAGAAGATTCCGGGCGTCAATCACCCGGTGTTCAAGGACAAGCCAGTCAACTATGATCCGCGCGAGGTCTTCATTCGCGAACTGATGGCTGGGCGCAATGAATACAACGTGTTCCACGAGTTCTACGGAACGCTCGTGCAGAGCTTGTTCGAAGCCGGCGTGTCGCGCAATGTCTATTGCGTCAACGTCGACGCGGTGATTGCTGCGCTGTTGTTGAAGATGCTGTGGCAGCCATACCGCAGCGGCGGATATGCCGGTGGGGCGCTCGAGACGGCGGCGTTCACGATCTTCCTGTATCCACGCATGCTTGGCTGCGCTGCTGAGGTTGATGACCACATGAACCGCGGCCGCAATATGGACACGCGCACGCCGGCGTCGCAGTGCCAGTTTGTGGCGTGAGCGGGATCAATAACATCGTGCTGCCAACGTGGGTAGGGGCATGGCCAGACTCAGGCTGGCCATGTAGAGGCATTAGACGCCGACTTCGTACTCGCTCTGAACGAGACCGCTTGCGTACTGGCGTGTGGCGATATGTTTGAGAGGAATGTCGCGCGTGGTGGCGCCAAAGAGCGGTATGCCGGTGCCGATGAGAACGGGCACACGCGTAATGGTTAGATGCTGGACGAGACCCGCTTCCAGAAAGGCCTGAATGGTGATGCCGCCGTCCACATAGATATGTTGGACACCACGTTTCTCGAGCAGGGAGACGACGTACGCGGGTGTTCCTTGGATATGTTCAACTACCGCGCCCGAGGGAGGCTTCGCAAGTGGGCGGGTACTCAGCACGAACACAGGCTTTTGCGCATACGGCCATGCATCGAAACCCAGCACCGTTTCGTATGTGTTGCGGCCGATCACGAGCGCATCCACTGTGGCCATAAACTCATCGTAGCCATGGGGTTCGCCACCACCAGGCGGGAGAAAATCAAGCGAACCATCAATTCTTGCGATAAAGCCATCGAGACTGGTTCCGACAAAGACGGACGCTTTCATGGCTAAGCCCTCAATGTGTTCACTCCCAGATCTGCCTGCGCAACTCTGCCGCCGCGATGTCGTGGTAACTCTTTTGCGGTGCATCGTGCTCGGAGCATCCGACGAGCGTAAGCGCGCTGACAAACGGTACCCGCCGTTCTCTCGCTGCGTGGTCGGGCGCGAAGGATCGCCTCCAGCCGCACGGGAATGGGCAGTCCTTCCTCCACGCGTTCCGCTGCTTCGAGCAGGTAGTCGAGGTTCGAGACCGATTCGCCATCGCCTTCCTCCGGCAGGTCGTTGCGGTCTGTGCGAATATCGAGCGCACCCACACGCTGCCGGCCCACATTGAGCAGGTAGGTCGATTCGGGCAGGCTGTTAGCGGGTACCCGCGGACGAGCCTCAATGAGCCGGCGCCCCCAGGCATCGGGCGCGGCGTCACGAATTCCACCGGAGATCGGCGGCTCGAGTGTGCCCGGAAACATGGGGGCACCGGGCGCGGCGAGAGCCGTGTCCAGCGAGAGCGTGACGGGGTCGATTTCGACCGCGTTGGCGCGCCTCGCGTACTGCAGACCGTAGGTGAACGACGATGCCACCAGTTCGTTTCCCTGCTCGGTCATATCGAGCAGGCCGGCCGGTGCCCACTCGTCGCCAAGATGAGCGAAGACTGCCAATCGTTTATCTGTGTGTGCCATCAGCGATCCTGCGCCGTCAGCGATTTGTGTCAGAAGTCCAGCTCGTCAAGATCCTTCGATGAAGGCTTGTTTACCCGCCGCTGCCGTTCGCGAAGCGATTGTGCCTTTACCGACGGGTCTTCTTCGGAGAGCAGGCTCGCGAGCGTCATTCCTGGCGCGATGGCGTCGAGGTAGCGAAGCAACTGACCAAACGCCACACCGGGATCTCCCTTTTCGATCCGGTACGCGGTGTTTCGTGACACGCCTGCACGCAACGCGGCCTCTGATTGCTGGACCCGGCGCCCAACCCGCAGACGCGCGAGCCGCTCCCCGAGGTCCCGCGCCTGCAGCAGGACGGCCGCACTCGCAACGGCAGACTGGTCAATTTTCATGTGCGTAAAATCGAGCTTAATGGGCTTTGTGAGCGAAATTACGAACATAGTGTAGAGGCGGCCGCCCAAATATCAAGTTGCCATGCATCTAAAATCGATCATAAATCTAGTTATGCTCAATTTGACGAGCATAAACTCTTCAGGTCAACATAGGCCCTCCGCACGCCCTTTACGGGCGGCGGAAGGCATCCCAGTGCCGAAACTCGCGCGCCTCGACAACTCACCTTAGCTTCGCCGTGGATATGGATTGGTAGATATCTTGGTACCGCTTGAAGCCAGGCTGATCGAGAATAGGGCGCTTGCGCGGGGCCGCCCAGACCTACCCACAGGCCCTTGCGGTCGAATTCACCTCACCGAAGACCCGCGACCGATAACCATGGAATCACAGCAAACCAACCCCATCCGCAGTGAGATCGACCTGGATTCGAACGGCAAGCATACGGGCTACCTGCGGCTGCCTCATTCGGTGCACCGCTCGGCGTACGGCTGGATCCCGATCCCGATCGCTTCAATTCGGAACGGCGACGGACCGGTGGTGTTGATCATGGCCGGCAACCATGGGGACGAATACGAAGGGCAGATCCTCGTCTCGCAACTGATTCGCGAAGTCGACGCAAGCATGGTTCGGGGCCAACTGATCCTGTTGCCGATGGCGAACTTTCCAGCTGCGGAAGCGGGGCTGCGCACGTCGCCGCTTGACGGCGGCAATCTGAACCGGACCTTTCCAGGTGACCCGGCAGGCACGCCGACCGAGTTGATCGCAGACTACATCGAGCATAGCTTGCTCGCGCGTGCCCAGTACCTGATCGACCTGCATTCCGGCGGCAGTTCGCTCACGTATCACGGCGCCAACATGCTTGCGATCGAGCCACGCGACGCCGATGAGGCCGTGCAGTTACGCGCGCTGCTCGCGGCGTTCGGCTTGCCGAAAGCGTTTCTGCACCCGGCGAATCCGGTTCACGCCGCGACAGCGGCACGTCGTCAGGGGGCGATCTCAATCTTGACGGAGCTAGGGGGCGGCGGCACCGTGCAACCGCAACTGCTGCGTGAAGCTCGCCAGGGACTGCTGCATCTGCTCGGCTTCATTGGCCTGTTACACGGACCGCTCCTGCCTGACAGCGCACCGGGCAGCACTCGCTTCATGCGGGTGTCGGGGTCCCGGCACTACGTCTATGCATACGACCGCGGGCTATACGAGCCCTTGATAGAACTGGGCGAGCAGGTGAGTGCAGGGCAACCGGCCGCGCGAATCCACTTTCCCGAGACACCGTTGCGCGAACCGGTGACGCTGCACTTCGCAAGCGCTGGTGAGGTAGTGTGCAAACGCGTGCCCGCTCTCGTGCAACGTGGCGACTGCCTGTTGCATCTCGCCGAACCAGTCGATCAATAAAACAGCGATCTGTCCGCGATAGTGACTAAAGGAATCGACTCAACTGACGGACTGCTGTTATCGCTGCAACGCACTTCGAGCCAATATCCTTATAGCTATTGCTTGGTTAGCGTTCGCATGACTAAACGTTATCGTCACGTTCATCCTGTGCAAACCGAACCATCTTGAGGACCGAACGTCGTTGCGTTCGGCCCCGCGACGACCATGACCTACAGCATCCACGACACCACCCCATTGGCCGCAAACGCGAAGCCGTTGATCGATGCCTTGCAGATCGAATACGCCACACGATACAGCGAGTATCGACGCGATAACGGCGCTGCGGCCGCGGAGGAACTCGCGCGTTATCCGGCGGCGCTGTTCGCCCCACCCGAAGGCGCGTTTCTGGTGTTGATCCGCGAGGGCGAGACGATCGGTGGCGGGGCGTTCAAGCGCTACGACGAGCGCACGGCGGAGCTCAAGCGCATCTGGACGCGTTCTGATCTGCGCCGCCAGGGGCTGGCGCGGCGGGTAGTGGAGGAACTCGAGATCCGCGCGTTACGGCAGGGATATAGCCGGGTTTATCTGACCACCGGTTTCAAGCAGCCGGAAGCATGGGGACTCTATATCGATTCCGGCTATGCGCCGCTGTTCGATACCCGTCTCGATCCTGAAGTTCTGGTGCAATTGCGCTTCGGCAAGGATCTGCTTGAACCCGGGCGGATCGCTACGCTTGAAGACCTACGGGCAACCGAACCGGCGGTGCCCGGTGTTGAGACAAAATAAAGTTGTCTAATGCATGCGTTGTCTCCCTCATCCCGCGAAATCGTATTTCAGTTCGAGGTAGGCACACTGCGGGCACCAATGTAGAGCAACCGCTGCCATGTAGAGAGACCGGCTCCTCATTTATGCCGCTCCGTATCGAGTTCGAGATTGCGCTGCGCAGCCGTCAGCCTGACCGGGTCGGTCTTCTTCCATTGCGCTTTCGGAATCAGTACCGACCACTCGGCGTTGGCCGTGTCACGGAAGAACGCCGCCACGCCCACAAAGTTCGCCTCATCGCCAATCGGTTCCGATATCTTCAGCGTCTGGCCCGGCCCCAGCGTCACATCCCGGCTCCAGACTGTCGCCGCCTTCAGCGCATCTGTACCCGAGAGCAGTTGCGCATAGGTCGCCGTCGCGAAGGGCTTGTCATCCTTGAGCTGATAGATGCGCAGCACCACTGGCAGCGATGCATCGCGCGCATCCTGGTTCAGCGCGCCGCGCGCTGTGATGACAAGGTTCATCTGCTTGACCTTCGTCTCGAATACCGCTTTCGTTGCGCTCACGGTGCCATCTTTCACCGACTGCCATGTCCCGCACGCGCTGAGCGTCAGCGCGAGGCCCACGCCGAGCGCGTCCCGCATGATCCTGGTTCTCATCAAAATGGCGCTCCCGTGAAATCGGTACGCGGATAGACCGTCTCCTGGCCATCGATGGCCAATACCAGTTGCATGGAAGACTGCAGGGCCGTGTAGCGCCCCAGGAAGTGGTTCAGCACGTCGCCGAACAGCACGGCGTCGCCCGGCCCGGCGAAAGCGCCTGCGTCAAGGTCGACATGGATGCGCACGACCCGCAACATGTCGCCGCGCCGCAGGACCTGGTCCTGGGAAAAGCGCACCGTCCGGATCGCGTCGATGCGCTGGGGGACCGCGTCGTCCGCTGTCCAGTCGTAGAGTTCGAGCACCTCGCGCAGTGCGGGAGCACCTTCCCCGAGCATCCGGTTGAATTCGTTCATGCCGTTCGCGGTGAAATGGCCCAGCGCGCGCCACTCGTAGCCCGGGTAATAACGCGGCGGATACTGCGGCAGGCTCGGTCCCGTCAGGTTGCGCACCGACGCGATGCCAGTGAAGCCCGACACAGCCTCGGTGATCGTCGCCTCCGAAAGCGCCAGGCGCGGCAGGCGTCCGTTGTTCGCCAGCGCGCGCACGGTCAGATGGCGGTCCGGCTGCGGACGGTCCTCGTCATCCTCTGCGTGGCGATACGTCCCCGCCCAGAGCTGCCCCGCCAGTGTTACCCACAGTTCCCGTCCCACTACGCCGTAGCGCGTCTCGGTATGGAAGTACCGCTCCGGTTTCTCATAGCGCAGCAACCAGCCACGATGCCGGAAACTGGTAAACGCCTGGTAGGCATGCCGTGCGCTGCCCTCCGGATCGGCGGCGGTCACCGCCAGCACGTCATACGGCTCGACATGATCCGCCAGGACGGCCTGCGCGCGCACGCGGTGCTCCTTGTCATGCCAGTCGGCGGGCTGCAGCGGCCGCGCATCGACCTCGAACAGGTTGATCACGGGTGTGCAGAAGAGGCGAAAGCTCTCCCGGCCCACCGGCTGGTCGCCGGGCATGCGGGCATCCAGTTCGATCTCAAGGGTCATCCGCGTTTCCCCCGCCGGCACCCTCGCGCTATCGAAGCCGCACAGGTCGACGAAGTGGAACTTCTGCGGGAACACGAAATACTCCAGCAGCGTCTGCTCGCGGTCGAGCTGCTGGTTGCGTTCAGCGTTCGTGACCGGCCACAGTCGTGTCGACGGACCGAACCCCGCCGCCTCGAAGTGCACGCCGGCCAGCGGCTCAAGTGCGCCGTCGCGTATCGACGACAGGCGCAGCCCGATCGCGGCAACCTGGCGCGTGAGCGCCGCGTATAGCGCGGCGGCGGCGGGCCGGTCACCGTGCAGGTACAGGCGGATGCGCGACAGGTCCACGTGCTCGCGCTGGTCCCCGAACCAGAGGCCCAGGGTCAGGCGGATAACGGTGCGTCCGTCTGCGCGCACCGCCAGCACCGCGTCCTCGACCGACAGCGGCAGCAGCTCGACCGCCTGCGTCGTGCGGAACGGGCACTGTACCCTATCGGGACCAACCGGTGCCGAGCGCACTACGGCTCCGGCAGGAATCTGCGCCGTGGCCGAACTCCTGCGGTTCAGGGGCCTGCATTCGATAATCGACAGCGAAGGGATCGCCCGCGCCATGTGTTCATAGAGGTTGTCGAGTAATCCCGCGGTCACCTCCGGCATCGCGTCATCGAGCTTCATGCGGTGCCGGGCCACCAGGAACGCAAAGGCTTCGTTGACCGCCCGGACCTGATCGCCCTCCTGACCGTACTGCATGCCCATGCGGCGCGCGGCGTCGGGCTGGTCGCGTGCGAACTCGCGGCCAGCCTCACGCAGGTAGCGCATCTCGGCGTCGAAATATCTCAGGAACGGATTCCCGCCGTCCTGCTGGAACGATTTCCACGGTGCAGTCATGGTTGCATCTCCGGTGGCAATGGCGGAAGGGACGGCAGGCCGGTCAGCACACCGGCGCGGCCCGTCACGAAGATGCGCTCCGGCATCTGGAAGCCGCGCAGCTTCAGCAGGTCGAGCGGCCCTGCACCCGCCTGCGCGCGCAGCACGTAGTGCAGTGGTGCCGTCGTGCTGTCGGTTGACTGCGTATCCCCGCCAGTCGCCCCGGCATTCCAGACCAGTTCGTAGCGCGTATCGTCGAGCGGCTTCACCTGGGCTTTCTCCAGCATGCGCAGGAACGCCCAGTCGCCCGTGGCATCGAACGCGACACGCAGCCCCGCGTTCAGGGTCTGCCAGGTCAGCGACGCATGACTATCCAGCCCGTTGCCAGGCCACCCCAGCGGCGTCCAGGTTTCCTGCTGGTTGAAATAGACGACCTGATGCCCGTCCACCGTCAGTTCCGTGCGCGTCACGTCCGGCGTCGGTAGCGGCATGAGCTCGAAGTGATAGGCGGCTTCGCCCTGTACATAGAGGTGCGCGGCCATCGGCCCGATGAGCCGCAGCATGGCGAGGAACTTCGGATCGAACTGCAACGACTGCGGCGCGAGTTCGTTCGGCACCCACTGGTCGCCCTGACGCTTGAGCACACCGGACAGCTCGACCTCGATAAAGCGGTTGACCAGCCCGGTATCGGGCCGCACATAACGGCCAAACTCGGCGAAGGACGCGTCAGCCGTCGTCGGCGAGAACGGATACCGTGAGGCGAACAGCGACTGGAAGGGTGCCGCCACGCCTGCGCGCCATGCATTGTTCAGGCTGGCAGCGGCGGGCTGGAGGACGGCCTGCCAAGCGGCGTCGAGCGGCTGCACGAACAGGGTCTGTCCGAAACCTGCCCACTGCGCGCCCAGGCTCGCGGCGGTCAGCGCCGCGTCGTCACGCGCCTGCGACAGATCCGAAAGCTTGCCCTGGAACACCGCCTGCGCAAGGGCACGCGCCATTGACTGCGCGTCCGGGCTCGACTGGATCTGCTGCAGCTTCAGGCGCACGGTCGTGTCGGCCGTCAGCACACGGGAAAGGCTGACGCCACCGGGCGCAGCGGTATTCGTGGCACTGCCATTGGCCGCCTGGCTGCCGCCCGTGGCCGGGCTTGCGTCACCGAGCAGCGCCAGCAGCGGGCCAAACGACTTGTCCAGCGGGTTGACCACGAGCGCCTGCACCTGGTCACTGTCACCACCACCGAGCAGCCCCTGCGCCTTGCGCACCAGCGTATCGGTCAGGGCCTGCAATGGACGGCCCGCCTCGCCCTGGTGCTGCACCGACTTCATGACCGCCAGCAGCGGCGAGGTCTGCGCATTGGTCAGGCGCGTGAGCTGGTCGACCACACCGGAGAAGCTGGTGGCCGGAATCCACTGGAAGCTGTTGAGCATGCTCGCCCACGCGGCGGTGTAATCGCTGAAGTAACGTGTGCGCAACCGCTCGCGCAGATGATCGGTGTCGTGCTTCGCGTCGAGAACGGCACGCGCCGAGCCGATCACGCCCTGGACCGTGGTTGCGTTTACCTGGGCAGACGGACCGTCGTCGGTCAGCACCCAGTCTCCCTCGACGTGCTGCTGCTTCGCGGCGTCATCGATGGCCTGCTCGATAACGCCTTCCCACGCGGCGCGCGTAAAAATGCCCGGCACGGTCTGCGTGGTCGTGAAAAGCCCCTGCGCATCAGCGCCGGCGAGCAGCGTGGCAAGCGACACGTCCGCGTACTTGCCGTGCGCCGCATCGAGAACGCGCTGGTACAGCACATCGTCACTGCCCGCCAGCCCGATCTGGTTGACGAGCGTCGAGCGCATCTGGGTGACGAGCGGCATCGACGCGCTGATCCGCCAGGCAGGATGCGCCCTGAGATGTTCGGCCCAGAAGTCCGCCAGTTGCTGCGAGGTATCGAGCCATTCTCCCGCGCGCATACCGGCGGGCGCGGGCCATACTTCCAGCAACTGGGTCTTGAGGAACGACGCGTCGGCACGCGACGGGGTGGCAAGCATCAGGTACGCCTTGAGGAGGTTGTAGGCGTGCTGCTGCGCGTCGTGGCCCTGCTGCTCGTCGACGCGGACCTGCGAGAGCTGGGCGAGCTGGCCTTCCAGTGCCTGGACGACCGGTTGCATCAGGTTACGTACGGCCACCGTCTGGTACGGCTGCCACAGCGAATCGAGGATCTCGTCGTTGTGGTTCAGTCCCGCGCGCAGGTACAAGGGCACGCCGTGCTGCTGCCGGTATTCGAGCGTCTCGATCTCCTGCTGCAAGGCGAGTTGCGCGCGCAACGCCGCCGGCGTGCCTGGGGCAGCTGGGAGCGTGGCATCGACGCTCGCCTGTACGTCGTGGATCAGATGCCGGTTGCCGATAAACGAGACCGTCATTGCAGCGCACCAGCCGATCGCCGCGACCATCATGAGTGCGGCCAGCGCGTTCGGCCAGTAGAAGCCGACCCGGCGACCGTGATGATGGCGCACACCGCGGCCGATCTCCTGCCAGGCAGGCAGGAGCGACGCGGGCTGCACGCGCAGGGCTACGACAGTGCCCGCGTTCGTGGCGGAACCAGCCGCCATCGCTACGGCGCCATCCACTGCAGCGGATGGCGCCTGGGGGGCTGTTGCATCTGCCGCGATTGGCACAGGGACCACACCCGCGAACGGAAAGGTGGGGGCGAACATCACGCCAGCCAGCGGAGCCCGGAGCCACTTCGAGGCAATGAGCGCTTCCCAGCCCGTCACAATGCGCTCGCGCTGCTCGCCGATGTAGGCCGAAACCTGCACGAGCCAGGTGATCCATTCCGGCTCACGGCATAGTTGCACGCCGCTGTCGGCCGTCTGCTGCTCAAGGGTTGTGAGCTGGTCCTTCAGTCCTGCGGCGGCATGACTGGCTGACTGGCGCGCGGAACCACGCACGACGGCGCCGACCGCATCGAACCGCTCGGGTTGTCTGCCGGTCGCGGGCACCGCGTGCAGGAATGTGACGGGCGCGGCCCACCCGAGGTCGGACGCGATCCCGGCGAGCGTACGCGCACGCTCTGCGTCCGGTCGGATTCCGTCACCTGTGCGCTCCACCTGAACCAGGCTGTCGACCGGACGCCTGCTGCGCAACTGCTTCACCTGTCTGCGCCACAGCGCCGCGTCGATGCCGTCCGGCGCCGCGTGCACGAGGATCACATCGGCCACGTGGATGACGCCCGCCTGTTTCAGGCCCGGCGCGACCTCGGCGATCAGTTCATCGCTGCCGCTCACCATCAGCCACGGCATCCGGTAGCGCCAGAACCAGCCGTGCGCGATATGCAGTTCCTCGTACAGGCGTTGCAGACGTGCGTCGCGTTTCAGCGGTTTCGATGCTTTCGTCTGGTCGCCAGTCTCCCTGCGAAACAACCGTCCGGCGACGGCGTACGCGCCGATAAAAAACAGGATGAGGTGAATGGCGACGACAACAATCAGGGCGATAAGGATGGCGATCACCACCCGCATGCGTGCCTCGCCGGGCGCGAGATCGAAGAGATCGCCCCGGAGCCACACAAGGCCAGCCGCGACGGTGGCGGCGATCAGGGCTGCGACCAGCAGCCCCCAGAGCGCGAGGCGTCCAGATGGCGCAGACTCCGCCACGTGAGCCGGGTCAAGCGGTCGCAAGTTCAGTTTCGGATCGGTCATGCAGGGAGTGTTCAGGCAACGAAGGATCCTTCCCAGGTGCGCCAGGAAGGACGTGAAGAATGGCGGACTGCGCGCCATCGATGATCAGTTGAGGGCCATCCGCTGCGCCGCATTCGACGGCGGCCGCAACGGCCAGCCAGCCGCTGCCGCTGCCAAAATCGCCAACGATGCGGGCCGGCTCGCATTGAGCCTCGCTCTTCGCGATTGCATCCAGGTTCGCGATGCGCAGCCCCCGGTTGCATCGTTCGACGGCGCGCGTGATCCATGCGCGCGTCACGGCGGCGAAATCGACACTGCCCCATATCACGGAATTCGCGAAGCAGTACTCGATCTCGTCGGCCATGCCCTCGACGGGGCGATGCAGCCTCGCCAGCACCGGCACCTCTTCAGGCAGGCGGTAGAAGCCGGCATCGAGCAGCACGGCGAGACAGCCCTCCGTGCTGCCAGCGGGAGGCTGTTTTTCGTGCCATGCCGTTGCGATCACGAGTAGTGGCCGTGCCTCGCGGGCGTCGAGCCAGGCGTCGGCCACGAGCAGCCCTTGCGAAGCGGGCACCGCCTGTACGGCAAGCGGCGGCAGGCCGGCCAGTTGCAGGGCGTCACGCACCTGCTGCTCACGCAACGCTTCCTCGCCGGGTTCGGCCAGCACCCGCACCTGCGGCCAGTGGGCAGATTCGTAGCGCGTGAGCGCGTGCAGGCTCGCGGCGACCTGTTCGAGCGCATCGGCGATCCTGAGTGCAAGCTGGGTAATGGGCCTCTTCGGAGCCGCGTCGACCACACCATCGGACCCGCTCTCCGCAGCCAGATCTCTCGCGTCGGATTCGTCGAATGTCTGCGGCAGATCATCGAAGCGGCAATGCTCGATGACACCCGGGCCTGTGCGGGGCTGCTGCTGCCGCGGCAGACGCACGGCGGCATTGATCACCTGTGCAAGCGTCTGGCGGTTCAGGGGCAGACAGTAGCCGACGCCCAGCACCCGTAGCGGCTTCTGCGCGACACGGATACGCTGCGCCAGCCAGCGGCCGCGATACGCGTTGCGGTGGTACGCGCGATACCACATGGCCTCGTAGCCAACGCGCTCGATCGCGAAGAGCAGTCCGAAAATCCCGTTAGGAATACCGATGACATAGAACCAGAACCCTGCGCCGCCTGCACGTTCGCCCTTCGGCCACAGCAGCAGCGCGATAGCGGCTCCGAACACGGCGCAGGCCAGCCAGATGCAGAACCACCACGGCCAGAAGCGTGGGCGGTGCGGATAGGCACTAGGGCGTCCCGCCTGAGAAAGTTCGACAGGCATTACTCGAAGTTGACGTTCTTCAGGGACGAGATCAACCGGCAACCACATGCGCAGCGATGGTCGTGCAGCGCGAACAACTTCTGGTCACGGTCGGGCAACTTGGCGGCTCCCTCGTCAATGGCGGTCGGGCCGTGCAGGTCGCAGACCGCCTCGTCGCCCTTGCGGGCCAGCGGCCTGCCCATGAATACAGCCCATGGCGAGCACTTTCCAGTCACTTCGCCGCCGTGTTCGAGTTTGTCGCCTTTACGGATTGGGGATTTCATCGTTGTACCTTTACTTGCCGTTTTAACCGTTACTGGAAGCCAAATGATTCGTGGCACCAGGTTCGATTAAATTATCTGTTTTGCTTGAACGCACATTGAAAAAATCGACGTATCCGCAAAGTGACAGCGGTGCACATCAAGCGAAACAAAGTGGGTTGATGCTTGTCGGAAATGCAAAAACGTCAAAACCAAGATAATAAACTTCAATCTCTCATTTTGATTTAGGAGTGGCATGATATCTTTTTTCCAGCACCTTTCGAATCGATTCGGCGTCTTTATACTGTGCATGCGTAGAGTGGCCATCTCGAAAACTGCATTCACATTGATCTACAAAGGGCGCACTCGCGTCACTCTGCAATCCCGCGAAAACAGCGCCTTTTTGAGCGCTTCCAGTTAACTTGTAGATATATCCGTCGTAATATTCTCCGCCGTAATCGTAATGATTGAGCGGAGTTCGTACTAAAATTATGACTTCCCTCTCTTTCGAATCATGATCTGCGTTCGCAAAAAAGACAGTGGCAATCCCTGGTATACCGTCATCTTTTACGTAACGATCGAATAGCTTATCGTGCCAGAGATGATTTTCGTCAGCGAACAATAAATGTGCATCCAACATGTAAGGCCGATTGTCTTTCGTGTAACCTGGCTCGTCGGACGTGTTCATCACAAAGTAGATGTACACCCCTTGCATCGCCGGTGCCGCGTCAATGATCGGTAGCTGCAGTTTGTGGCTCGCGTCGGTGCGAGCACTCACTGCAGCCTGAACTTCCACAGGAACGTCGGTTGCGCAGGCCTGCTGCACAAAGGACAGAAAAAGCAATATCAACAAAAACTGTAATGTAAAAAACCGTCGATTATTCATAACAACAAAGCCTCTATTAAATTCGACATGAAAGGCTGTCCCAGCCAGCGAGTAAAAGCAGCGAAAGGAGTCTGAGACAAATCGCGATCACCCCTCCTTCTGACGTTCCAATGTGCTATCTGCTTGCATATCCGGTGCTTCGCCAAGGATGAAGTAGGTGTAACGAAAGAACTGCTGACGTGCTGGCAAGCCGCCCGCACCACCCACCAAGCTAAAACAACCCTGGACATCTGTGTTGCTCGAGCCATGGTCGGCTTTTCTGTTAATACGAGTCTTAACCCAGAAATAGCCAGCAGAATCCGCAGCGGTTTCCGCATCCGCTTGCAGAAGCGTCGGGTTGGGATCGGTCGTAAAATCCTTGTCGCGATATTCTCCATATTCGCGATAGCTTTTTCGCCATGTAAGATGAATCAAACCGCGACCGCAGAAACGAGCACCATCGCCCGGCTGAGTGTTTTCACCGGCTACGGCTTTCTTGTGAACTTCGCCGGGGCGCTGGGCTATGTATGCGGCACGATCCCGATTTTTTAGGAAACCGAGATTCTTAAGCCAATTGTACTTGTTATCGAAATCATAGGCAGCATCACTAGCGGTATAGTTTTCATACATTTTCCGGAAATAATCCGCGTTTCCGTTCTCCCTTGTTGAGCATAAAGCCCCCGTCTCCTTGAAAATCTGTCCAAGAAAGTGGGCCTTCCGGAGACTACTATTAAATCCATATTTGAGAAACATGTGATTGAGTGCCAGCCACATGCCTTGGGGTGATTGCCCCCTAGCATCGCTGTTGCCCTCAGTAAATCGCTTCTTACTCTCAACCCACGATATTTGGCTGCCAGCATCAGATATCGAATTACGAGGCAGCAGTTGAATCTGCTCTTGCAGGCTCAGCCAGTCGCACCTCCTGAAATGCCGGATGAACGCAAGCGGATGGAAGAACCAGAGCTTTTGCCCAGCGGGCAAGCCGGTCTTGTCCCAGAACTGGACCTCCTTCAGGTACTTGAGGAAATCGTTATAGCCTTGCATGTTGCCATCGTAAAACTCCCCCTTGTCGAGCAACTTCGCATAGCGCTGTTCGTTATGCGTGCTGTCCCATTCGCTGGGCGCCTGACAAACGAAGCCGCGCAGTTGGTGGCGTACCTGTTCATTACTCTTCAGGCTGAAAATCGCATCAGCCTTCGCTGCTTCCGTTGTTTGCGGTTGCTCCAAGGCAGTTTCGTGATTATTCCAGGCATCGTTCAGCAGCTTCTTTAAGGCACCCACATCGCACAGTCCGTCGCTGCCGAATGGCGTATTGCTGTCGCTCACCTTCTGCCAGCCCATGAAGGACAGGAAATCCGCGTCCGAGAACTTGTGGATGTTTGCGTCGTTGATATCGATGTAACCCA
Organism: Paraburkholderia phenazinium; assembly: GCF_900100735.1. Classification (GTDB taxonomy): domain Bacteria; phylum Pseudomonadota; class Gammaproteobacteria; order Burkholderiales; family Burkholderiaceae; genus Paraburkholderia; species Paraburkholderia phenazinia. The sequence goes on from NZ_FNCJ01000002.1 coordinate 509,822, forward strand.
CCTGGCCCGAAGCCCAGGTGACCTTCATCCACGTCACGCGCACATCAGCAGCCAGCGTTTGGGGCGTGGACAGGATGCGACCAAAACGCAGCAGCTCGTAGCCGTCACTCGGACACGTCGGGTAAAGCGCGGTGGCACGCTTGTACAGATCGTATTCGTAATCGGCTTCGGGCACCGGCTGTGACGTAAGCAGCGTGCGGGTACCGTCTGCCTCGACCGTCCAAACGTTGGTGTACTTCGCGCCTTTGCCGAAGTAGGTCTCCACAAGCAGCGGCAAGTTGTTCGAGCCCGCCTGCCCAAGCTCGAATTCAATGCCATGCAGCTTGTGCTTTTGGTGAGCATCAGTAACGGCGCCTGTCGGCAAGCTTAAAAAACTCCTGCCAGCCGGAATGACGAAATACGCGTGCCCCCACCAGTCGGTGCCGGCCGGTGGCGTGGGCGTCGCGTTGCCGAGTTGCGTATGCCCGAAGTACGCGTCGAAATCCGCCGGCATCATGAAGATTTCGAAATGCAGATGAGGCATGCCCTCGTACTGTCCGAGCCACCCCAGCACATCCTTGCGCTTAACCTTGTTGCCTTTCCCCGGTTCCGCAGGCGGCACCTGCGCAGCGGCATCACCGGTCGGCATGCGCAGGAACTCCGGCATCTCGTTGGCGTTCGCGCTGTGCTGCTGATACTCCACCAGCGGAAGCAGATGCATGTAGAGCGAATAGAACGTCAGCGGGCGGCCATCGCCGGTCTCGGTCGTGTGTTTGAGCAGCACAAAGCCCGTATGGCTCGCGCCACCGTCAATCGCGTGCTGACAGACCCGATAGGCAACGACCTCGCCATCGGCAATCGCATACACCTTCCCCTTTGTGTCCGGCTGAAGATGCACGCCACAATGCCAGCGCCGGTCGAAGGCGATCGGGTAGACGCCGTGTGCACACTCGAACTTGTCAACGGCGTCCATCATCGGATCGGGGTTCGTGCCGGTCGGGGCTGAAAGACCGGCGTCGGGCAGAAACGGTGGGCTGATGATCATGATCGTTATTGCGTGTGACTATATCGGGAGTTGGGCTGGTAGTTGCTCACCGGCAGTTGCGGCAGGGTGACCGCCGTATTGCCCGGCCCCTCGAACGTAAATGAGGCAGCCTTGATGCGGAATTCGCCGGGGCAGTTGAACACGACGTTGCCGTTCTCGATAGTCATTGACGCGCCGCCGCAGGCCATCATCGCCTTCGTCTTGGCATCCACGAGCACGTTCGCGGTGGCGCTCGAGACGTGCAACTGCTGGTCGGCGAAGATATCCATGGGAGCGCCCTGCGCCTGCACCTCAATCTTGCCCTTCGAGAAAATCTTGATGCCAAGCTTGTGCGCGCACAGCGAAATCAGCTCGCCCGCCACCATGCGCAGCCGCTTCACGACGCTCACGTCCATATCCTGGCCTGCAGTGACAATCACGTTCTCGCCCGCCGAGTGCTGTACCGATTTCGGCGTCACGAACGCCATGCCGCCCGGAGCGCTGGCAAGCAGCCCCGCGTCACGAAGCTGGTTCAGTCCGTCCAGAAGCGCCGCCTGCGTGGCCCGGTCCGCTGGGTCTGCCTTGGCCTGCGTAGTCGCCGCAGCCAGCTCGGTCACGCGCTGTAGCGCCGCCTTTAGCTGCACGACGGCGGCAGGCATGTCGAGGTGTGGGGTATCGGCTCCGGCCGCCGCGTCGGCCGAGAAGAACAGCCCCTTCGCTGCGCGAAACGTACCCCACGCCCGGGTCGTCGCCTCGTACCCCGTGCCGCGCGGGAGCTTTTTACTGTTGAGCAGGTAGCCCTGGTTCACCGCCGTCTGGCTGTACACCGTCGCAATGCGGGCACTCTCCTTGCCCTGCAGGTCATTGAAAACGACCTCAGCCCCCAGCAGCGGCGAGCGCCAGATGGCATAACTAAACAACGCATCCGTGCCACGCACCGGATCCTGATGGGAAAAATCGTGCAGCGCGCCACTGATGTGAAGCCGATCCACGTCCCCATGGGCCGCCTCGAGCATCACCTCCGTCGTGGGCAGAAGAGGCGAGTGGAAACCGCCCTGGTACGACGACGAGGGACGCAGCAGGCGCAGGTTCAGCAGCTTGTTATCGGTATTGCCCGAACCCTGCAGGAACTTCGGCAGAACGGGATAGCGCCCGAATTCATCCAGGTATGCATACGGGGCCGAGTCCAACGTTGTGACAACGCCCGCCACGGGACCGCCCAGAAAACGCCAATCGCGCTCGAAATCGAAGCGGGGCCGGTAGGTCAGATGCGCGGGCATCGCCTTGAAGCGCGTATAGGCGGGCTTCGTGCGGCTGCCTTCCATCCTGAACGAGGTCACCACGAATCCGTATTCCGCGCTGGGCATCTTCGTATTGGTCAGCTTGACGACTACACCGGGTGCGATGCCTTTCGCATCAGTCTTGCCCGCGAGCGTCACCTGACGGGCGATCTGCTCGTCGCGTCGTGTCTGCGCGAGCGCCTCGCCCCGCGCCGGCGTCAGGTGAAACTCCGTGCTGCGGCTGATCTGGCCGAACACCGAGCGGTCGCCCGCTTCGTCGGAGACGTTCGCCGTGGCCCGCAGCGGGTCTGCCGGCGTGCGGTAGTTACGCTCCCACAGCTCGACCGTCGCCGGCACCAGCACGCGCTGCTCGTGAACCGTCTGCGCCGCCTCGTGCCAGTTGCTGTGCAGGCCCGACCCGGCCAGCAGCGGCAGGTTGAGCGACCGGATATAGGCGCGCGGATTGTTCGCGAACACGAGGATGTCAAGCAGCCCGTTCTCGCCGCGCTCCTGCCGGTAGAACCAGAAGATGCCATTGCGTTTCGCGTGACGGGTGACCATGTTCCAGATCGACTCCTCGTACATCACGACCTGCTCCATCTTCTCCTGTGGCCCTTCGAGATGGAACTCGATGTCGAAGGCGTCGAAGTTCTGCCCATCGACCATCAGCTGGCGGGCCATCTCCTCGAACGTCACATCCTTCAGTACGTCGGATTTGATGATCCGCTTGCACAGGGCAGCAAAGCGCGGCTTGATGCGCACCTGGTAAGCAGCCTCATCGCGGCTCGTGCGGATGCGCTTCCAGCGCGTGACCACTCCATTGAAGGTGGCCGCCGCATGGTCGACGGGACTGGTCCAGCTCGCCGAGGGCACCGCGGCCCGCTCGTCAACCTGCAGGCCCGCGCGCCGCCCGACATAGTCCTTGCCGTCGATATCGAGGCGCGGCGACGTGACCGTGATATCGACCTTGTAGTCCTTGCAGAGCCCGCCGCGTACCTTGAAGTCGAGCACATCGAGGTCGAGATCCTGTGCGCCGATCCATATTTTCAGATGCTGGGTGAGCCGCGCGCTCGGGTGGCGCAGCGCATCCGTAAAGTTCTTTGTCGCAGCATTCATACGCCATCCCTGTACGGTTGTGAGGAACGATACGAAATCGTTGCGGTCGCAACTTTTACCGATTGAATTTAGGGGCAGCAACAGGAAAGCGTCAATTGGAATGACGGGAAGGCGTTGGAAATTTTCGACAATCAAATCAAATATCATTAAATCGGATTGCGCCTATTTTTTGAGATTGAACTGCGTGATAGGAGATGAATGTCCGATCTACTGGAGGGAGATATCTGGGCACAGCCACCTGTCTCCGGAGGTCAGCGGCCGAGATGCTGCATCATGAAGATCCGTGGAAAGTACGCTCCTGACGTTTGATGACTTTCTAGCTTTGTCCACCGGCATGAGGACCCGGACAGAGACGTTTGCGAACTATTGATTTGAGATATATGGCAGTACCCCCTGAACGGTGAAACGCGTCGTGAGACGCATGACCTGGACGGCAATCGGACCTTCGGAACCCGCGCAAGCGGTTGACCGTGAAGCCCCGGGTGAACGGCAGGATTCAGGCCCGTTTTCGCTGGGCTGGTTCGAATGCCACGGCGGAAGTATCAACAGGTGTCTGCTCAGTGTTCGAACCCGTGCGAGCTACAGGGCGAGCAGCCCCGGAGCCTTTCTTCACGTACGCCCGTCCTGGCCTTGCAAAGGTCTTGTCCGGCCAGGGGCCTTCCCATTTCAGGTCAACACCGTGATCGCGCAGGAGCGCGACGATCTATCCTTCGCGAAGATGGGTAACCTGGGTGAGTGGGCGTGAGCGTCCAACTCGGTAGGGGAGCGGTACTATGCAACTTTGCTTTTGGCACTACACAACTTTATTTTGTCTCGACACCCCGCACCTAACGAACGATGCGCGCTGCATGGACCGGCATGTCGAAAGCGCGCTGTCGCTCTTCTTGATACGATTCCGGGCTGGCTATGTCTGGAAATTCCATGCAATTGTTCACCAATACAAAAAGAGCTGTTCAGCCTGGCAATTGCATCGATGCGTCGCCGGAAAGTGCGTCTTCGGCTTTCCGCGCCATGGCGGTAGCGTGCCTGATCGTATTTATGGCGCAGATGGCGACGACGGTCTATCTGCCATCCTTGCCCATCGTCATGCGCGACTTGCGGATGACGCGAAGTACCGTCGAGTTGTCGATCTCCGCCTATGTGATCGGCGCGGCGCTGCCCGTCCTCTTCTGGGGCGCCGCAGCGGAACGGTGGGGGCGGCGCGGCCCGTTGCTGATTTCCCTGCTGCTGTTCATTGCCAGCAGCCTGCTACTCGCAACCTGCACTTCTGCACCTGAACTGTTAGTGCTCCGTGCCATCCAGGGCATCGCGGGCGGGGGTGCTGCGATCATCGCGAGAATTATCGTTCGGGATAACTGGCGTGGCGATGAACTGGCGCGACGGCTATCCGTGTTGTCGATTGCCTTCATCACGGCACTCGGCGGCGGGCAGTTTATCGGTGGGCTGATTGGCCAGTACAGCCATTGGCAAGCAGGGTTTGTGTTGATGGCTATTACCGCCGCGTTCGCCGTCGGGCTGTCGTATTCGTTGCCTTTGAAGGCGGGGCGCCGCACCGCCGTCACGTCGGGTATGGCCGCCACGTATTGGAAGGTGCTGCAGCGCCCCGGTTTCCTGTGGCCCGCCTGCGCGGGAGGCCTGGGATTTGCCACCACCGTGACCTTGCAGGAAGTGAGTCCGTTCGTCTTTCAGGAGCATTTTCATCTGGCCGTGACGGGCTTCGGCAGCATCGGTCTTTTGATCGGCGTGGCCTATTTCAGCGGCGCCATGCTGGTCAATCGCCTGGTGGGCCGGGTTGGCGGCGTGCGGCTGATGCATGCCGGCGCCACGCTGATCGCCCTGGCGACCACCTTGATGCTGGTGTTCTTGCCAGGCGGCGTGCTGACCCACTTCGCCGGGCTGTGGATTTTTATCGAGCTGTACTGCCTGACTATTTTTGGCCAGGCCGTGCTGTTTCCCAACAGCATGGCGACCGCCGTCAGCGATGCGCAGGATTACGGCGCGCATGCCATGGCGCTATGCGGTTTCCTGCAGCAAGGGCTGGCAGGCATTGCCGCGACCGCCTCGGTCCTGCTGCACCATGATGGCATGTGGACCATCGCGGTGTTCGTGCTGGGTGCGCTGACCTTGCTTCAGGTGAAGCTGAAAGTAAGAACCAGGAAGATCTGACGCGTCGAGGCGGGCGTCGAAGCCGGCTCCGATGACGACTAGAACCGTTCGACCCTGAATGGCCGCCCATCCACCACGGTTTCTTCGCCGGTCATCATTTCGGCGAGCAGCCTGCCGGTGACAGGGCCGAGCGTCAATCCGTGATGCGCATGGCCGAATGCGAACCATAAGCCCTGCTGATTTTTCGCGGGCCCGATGATGGGCATCATGTCGGGGGTGCATGGACGCCGGCCCATCCAGGGTTCGTCGTCGAGACGCTCGCCGAGTGGAAACAGCGTGCGAGCCACCGGTTCGACGGCAGCGAGCTGCAAGGGTGTCTTCGGTGCATCGCACAGCGCGATTTCCGCTCCAGTGGTGAGACGGATGCCTCGTGCCATGGGGGCCAGCAGATAGCCCTTCTCGACGTCCAGCACCGGATGATGCAAACGGGCCGTCGGCTGCGGCGCGTAGTGCATGTGGTACCCGCGCTTCACGGCGAGCGGCAAGTCGTAACCGAACCGTTTGGCCACGCGATCCGACCACGGCCCCAGCGCGACGACCACGGACGATGCCGTGATGGTTCCGGCTTGCGTATCGAGTTCCCAACCCTCGCGAAGCGAGTCCGCGTCGCCGATGAAAAACCGTCCGCCCAGCGCTTCGAAATACTTTGCGTAGGCGGTGACCAGCGCGTTGGGGTCGCTCACGGAATGGGAGGCCGAATAGCGCAAGCCGCCGGACAAGCTCGGGGCGAGATTGGGCTCAGCCTGTTGCAGACGTGCGGCGTCGAGCGCTTCGAAGGCGACGCCATATTCACGATGCCATTTTTCAGCGACGCGGGTTTCTGCGTCCCATGCCGCCTCGGTGCGGAACACCTTGATCCAGCCGCTCGCGCGCAACAACTCGCTAGCGCCGGCCTCGGCAGCCAGCGCACGGTGCTCGCTCACGCAATGTTCGATCAGCGTCGCGTAGGACCTGGCGATGGCTGCGTGCTTTGCCGGGTGCGAATTGCGCCAGTATTGCCACAGGAACGGCGCGGTTTTGAGGAGCGCGTTGGCATGGTAGCGAAGCTCCGGGGAACGGTTGCGCGCATAGCGCAGCAAGGTACTGAGTTCGCGTGGAAACGCATACGGATAGACACCTTCACGCTGGATCAAGCCGGCGTTGCCGAACGACGTCTCGTTGCCAGGCAGCTTGCGGTCGATCAGCGCGACCTGACGGCCGCGCTTCTGCAGATGCGCGGCGACGCACACACCTACAATGCCCGAGCCGAGTACGACGGTGTCGAATTTGATTCTGGTCATGAGTTCAGGCGAAATGCCGGCGCGATGCGGGCCGGACTGGTTAATGCAAAGGGCGCTCATGCTCGCGCTCGGCCTTGGGGCGAATCGTGGCTAGCGCAGCAAGGCCAGCAACGACGCGAGTAATCATATACGAGGAAGGAAGTGCCGCAGCCGTCCTGGCGGCAAGCCTTGAATCAGATCGCTTTAAACAAGGCCGCGGGACATCAGGGGCGAGCCGGCGCTCCATCCTTTGGGTGATCTTCTCAGCATGCGCCCCAGTAAACGGTGTTTCGGCAGATCGACTGCCGGTCCGAGCGGCGTGCAATCGTGGAAGGCATTATTAGCAATAATATCTATGAACCCGTGGCCATCGGTGGCGCTTGCTTGCGCCTCGGGTCGGGGGTTCTGGCTCTACCGCACGGCGTATAAGGGATTATCCTTACATGGCGGAGCGATGTCATTGCATAATATTAGTAATAATATGTGTTGCCGCGTAGTGCCGGAGGCTGTCCCCGGAGCGAACAATCACTGTCCCGTACCTATTCAATTCAATTTGTACAACTAAGCGTGATGAGACTAATCCGAAGCTTGCTTCCATAGGAGGAGGTCATGATGTCCAGAGGAATTGGATCAATTGCTGCTTTGTTGGCGATAATTGTCGCGCTTGCTGCGTGTAGTGGGGGTACCGACTCCACGTCTGCGCAGACTCAAGCAACGGACGCGTCGAATCTGAGTTCGTCACCAACGACCGCGCCAACCCAGTCGAATACCGCTACATCCACGGCAGCGGCAACCGAGCTGCCGCTGCCCTGCGATGCGGCAGCCGCCGCCAATACGCCGTGCTCCGCGGCCCACAGCGTGACACGCCTGCTGACAAAGAACTACAGCGGCCCGTTGTTCCAGATTCAACGGGCATCGGATAACACAACGCAGAACATCTATCCCTATACGTGGAGCACCTTGCCGAATGGCGCTGACCGGGCGCTGATCGGCTCAGCCAATGTCAGAAGCGCCAATACGTTCTGCAACAATACATCCTGCTCGATCTCCTACATTTACGATCAGATCGACCTGGTTGCGCCTCTCAAGAGCGGAGCGTTCGGCAATGTGACGGCCACCCTCACGCTCAATCCAGACGGAACCGAGTCGCTGACCGTCCCGAATGGTGGTGCAGGGTCGCAGACGACCACCGTTCCGGTCCTCAACGGCTTTGCGACGATCACGCTGCCTGGAACCGCCGGGACACTGACCGTTCAACTGCAGCAGCCTCCCACCGCGCTGACCACCCAGTCGCCGACCCTCCAGGTATCGATCGGTAACGATTTGCCGGCGCTTGCCGGCACGCCGGCCAAGCTCAGTTTTGTGTCGCTGCATGACGCCCAGGTTCCGGTGCTCGCTACGTTGGCCGGACAAGCCTACCGCAATAGATTCGGCACAGTGAACCAGTCGATCGGGGACACCGAGATCGCCGAATATATGGTGGCGGGGGCACATTATGATCAGTCGTCCACGTGCTGCGGCACCTACGGAAATATGGAAAGCAGTGCTAACTCCAGCACCTATGCACACGGAGAAGTCGAGGGTGAAATGTTCGCGCTGGCGTTCTCAAACGGCAACGCAGCGGTGTTTGGCTATTGCGATGGCGATTCGGCCCAGGCACCCAATGTAAAGGACCCCGTATGTAATGGAACCGATATCAATTGGCCGGGGGTGGATGCCGAGGCGGGCGTCTATCTCTACGGTCCGCAGCAACCGTGGAAAGAGAAATTTGTCACGGTGCTTTCCAAGTATTCTCCGGTGGCGGCGTCGAATCTCTTTGCGGTCAAAGGTGGTTCGGCTTCGCAAAGCGTTCTGACAGCACTCTATGACGCGGCTCCCCCCGAAGCTTATAACTTTGGGAACAGTGCGGGCCATGCTTTCAATGGGCAATGGCAGGGTGGCCTATCGCTCGGCGAAGGCGGCGACGGCAGCGCTGCGCCTATCCAGTTCTCCGAAGGCGCAATCATCACCAAGGCGACATCCGATGCAACAGACAACGCTATCCAGGCCAGCATTGCGAGCTTTTATGGGCCGCCAGCCGATAAGACCTCCGCTGCCTGCTATGCAGACAACCTGGTGAATTCACCGCTGAGTCTGGCCACGCCGGATGCATGGAGCCAGTCAAATGGCGGCACTGCCGTGCCCGCGACCGATGTCACGGGAAGCAGCACACATGCGGCGACGGTGACCGGTACGAATGGATCGGCGGTGGCCAATATCCACGAAGTCATCCGGGTGCAGGGCGGACAAACCTATAGCTTCACCGACTATGTGCTTGCTACGACCAACGCGACGGTCTTTCCTGGCGGCTCGATACAAACCGATGACTCGAACAACACGGAATTCGCCTGGGTCCTGAATACGAATACCGGTCAGGCCGTGCGCGGGACGTGGGGGGCTGGGCAAGCGAGCTCAGTGAGCGCGGTGAAGGTGGGGAGCTGGTGGAAGGTGACGATGAGCTTCACGGCCCCCGCGGGATCGAATAATGCCTCTGTGTTTATCGATCCGCCGACGTCGAATGCCGCTGGAGATCGCTCGCAGCAAGCGGCGTACCTCGGTGCGACGCATTATTGCCCAAGCCTCTCGATCCTGACTGCCTCGGGTACGTAGGCGTGAATCGCGGCGGTTGCGTCCGGTCCACGGCAGTGGCCGGGCCGGCCGCATTCCGCCGCATAGTCGAACACGCATCCGTCACGCAAAAGTGCCAATGTTTTGGCGATTTCAATCGAATCTCGACATAATATTGGCGTTCGGAAGCGTTGTTCGTTGCCACGTCCCCAGTACGCGATCGAGCATTCGGAGGTCACCCTATGGAGTACAAGGCGCGTTGTCATTGCGGCCGCGTCCGCTTCTCGTTCCGCAGCCCCGAGATCGCGAGCGGCAGGCGCTGTAACTGCTCGCTCTGCTTACGAAGAGGGGCGGTGCTCTCGTCAGGCTATATTCCATCGGCAGATTTCACGCCGCACCATGTTGCGAGCGATCTGGGCGTATACGTCTGGAACGAGAAAGTATTGAACAACTACTTCTGCAAATCCTGCGGGATCTTTGTGTACATCGGCGACGGGGTAGGCGACAAGGACGGCTACCGCGTCAATCTCGGCTGCGTCGAAGGTCTCGATCCGTTGGCCCTCGAAATCAGCGTCATCGACGGCGCCTCGTTGCCGATGGTGGGGTAGCTGAATCTGAGCGGCATACGCGCTCTCTCCACTTAAAAGTGCTAATATTATGGCGATTTTTATAAAATATTGCCATAATATTGGCGCTGTGAATGCCGTCCGTTGCCTGTTTTCTCGGGTTTGATCGAGTATTAGCATAGAAATGTGCTAATATTCTGGCTAACTTTGGCAGAAATGGCTGGAATATCAGCGCGATGGCGAAGAAGACGGCACCTCTCTTACCGTATACGAACCAGTTGCTGACCGAGTTGGGTGAGCGGCTTAAGCTCGCTCGCCTGCGCCGGAAGTTGACTGCCAGGCAGGTCGCGGAGCGGGCCGGGATGTCTCCGATGACGCTTCGCTCTCTTGAGGCCGGTGCTTCGGGGGTGACGATGGGTGCCTACCTCTCCGTCATGCAGGTGTTGGGGCTTGAGAATGATTTGGCAAAACTGGCGGCAGCGGACGAACTCGGTCGTCAACTGCAGGATGCACGCCTGGTGACGCGAAGCAGCGGCCGAACTGCCCAGCCCATCGCCACTACGAGCCCAGTAGGTCAGGATCGGCGCGCGGGTGTAGCAAGCAAGCAAAAATCGCCAGGTACTGCGAAAGGAACGCCGTCCGAAAAAACTGGTGCGCCAGGTTGGGCTCGTGTTCCCAAGGTCAGTACAGGTCAGGAATCTGCGAAACCACCCGGAACCACGGCGGCGGACCTTGCTTCGCTTCTGAAGCCGGTGAAGAGAGTGCGTAAAGAGCACGAAAAAAAATGACGACGATCGGTGTGTATGCGGACTGGGACGGCCTGCGAGAGCCTAAAAAACTTGGATTCCTGCATAGCCGCAGAACCCGCGCGAGCGAGTTATTTGAGTTCCAGTATGATCCTGCAGCGTTGAATGACGCTGACCTCGGCCATCTACAGCTTGATCCTGGCATCGGACTATTTGAAGGTCCGCAGTTTCCCACTCCGCCGCAAGACAAGTTCGGGGTCTTCGCGGATTCGAGCCCCGATCGATGGGGCCGCTTGCTTATGAATCGCAGGCGTGAGCGGGACATTCGTGCTGGCGTTCAGCGTAGGGGTGCGCGGCTCTACGAATCGGACTACCTGTTGGGCGTGCATGACCTCTACCGTGTGGGCGCCTTACGCTACAAACTCGATGATGCGGGCGAGTTTCTTGATGACCGGATTGGCGAGGCCGCTCCTCCATTTACCGAAATTCATGAATTGGAACGCGCGAGCCGGGCCTTGGAGGACGACCCTGATAACGTGGCTCAGGAGGGGCAGGACTGGCTGAGGATGCTCATTGCCCCTGGCGGTTCGCTTGGAGGCGCCAGACCCAAGGCAAGCGTCGCGGACGACAATGGGCGCCTATACATCGCCAAGTTTCCGAGCACCCGCGACGATTACGATGTAGGGGGCTGGGAGATGGTCGTCAATGCCTTGGCTGTTGGCTGTGGTCTGAACGTGGCTGTCGCTGAGGCGCGGAAATTCGCCAGTGACTATCACTGCTTCATGGTCCGCCGGTTCGATCGCACAGAGCGCGGCCGGCGTCTTCACTTTGCCTCGGCGATGACCATGACCCGTCATGTCGACGGTGACGATGCGTCCACGGGGGCCAGTTATCTGGAGCTGGCCGAGGTCCTCATGAGGCACGGGGTGCAAACCAAGGCTGACCTGCGCGAGCTATGGTCGAGAATTGTCTTCAACATTCTCGTTTCGAACACCGACGACCACCTGCGTAACCACGGTTTCATCCTGGTCCCGGGCGCCGGATGGCGGCTCTCCAAAGCCTACGACATGAACCCGGTCCCCGCTGCCGATGGCCTGAAGCTCAACATCACCGAAGCAGACAACGCCTTGGATCTCGACTTGGCGCGCGAGGTGGCCGGGTACTTCCGGCTGCGTTTGAGCGAGGCCGATGAGATCATTGAAGACTTCCGGGGCACGGTCAGTCAATGGAGAACTATCGCGAATGGCCTTAGGCTGCCCGCTCGAGAGCAGGATCGAATGGCCGGAGCTTTTCGCCTCGCGGATGGTTGAGCAGGGCGGCGGTTGATCAGGCCTGCGGGCGCCCCGTCCGTTCCTTCACCTTCTCTCGCACGAACTCCAGGAAGGCGCTAGTGAGACGCGACGGCGGTTGCCGGTCGGATGTCACGACACCGTATTCGAACGGAATCGCAGGCGCAAAATCGTGGACCGAAACCTCATCCGTCAAATAGCCGGTGGACACCGGGTCGATGATCGACACGCCGGCGCCGCGCGCCACAAAGGTTGCGATCGCGGCTGACAACTGACACTCCGCGCTCATCACACGCTCGATTTGCCGCGCGGCGAAGGTCTCGTCGACGATGCGGCGCGTATCGTACTCGCGCGGAAACGAAACGAACTTCTCGCCGGCCAGGTCCTCGGGGGTAATGACCCGCTTGCGCGAAAGCCGGTGTCCCTTAGGCACAATGCATTTCATATCGGCATTGAACAGTGTCTCGAGCCGCACGCCAGGCTGCCATGTCGTGTACGTCACGAAGCCGATGTCGCATTGCTCGCTCGCCACAAGTTCCGCGACCAGTTTCGTACCGTGAACGAGTAGCGACACCGTCACCCCTTCATGCACCTGTGTGAAATCGGTAATCCATTCCGGTAGCAGGTTCAACGCCAATGCGGGAGCCGCCGCGACGTTCAGCGACCCCCTTGTGAGCGAGCGAATCTGCTGCGCTGCGTGGGCGATGCGCTCAACGCCGACGAATGAGCGCTCCACTTCCTGATAGAGCAGTAACGCGTCCGGAGTCGGGAACAGCCTGCCTTTCTCGCGTGTAAACAGACTGAAACCTATTTCCGTCTCCAGATCGAGGATCAGGCGTGTTACGGCTGGCTGCGTGACATGCAGCATTTCGGCTGCCCGCGTAATCGACTGCCGCAGGATCACCGCCCGGAACGCTTCAAGCTGCCGGCTCTTCATTTCCTACCCCATAACATTTAGGCATATATCGCCGCAAATTTCTGATTTGACGGTACCTATTTGGCGCACAAAACTGTCTTCATGCCGGGATTGAGCCGGATAAATAGCAGCATAACATTCCGCTATCGATGGAGACTTCAATGCGCAAACGTATCGTCCCAATCATGCTCGCCGGCGTTTTTGCCGCCGCGCAGGCCCACGCTGAAACGACGCTCTATGTCGGTGCCTTCGGCGGATCCTTCGAACAACTCCTGCGGGAAAAGATCATTCCGCCGTTCGAGAAGGCCAACAACGTCAAGGTGGTGGTCGTTCCGGGCGACTCCACGACGACGATGGCGCGCCTTCAGGCGCAAAAAGGCAAGGAAAACCTCGATGTCGTGTTTCTCGACGACGGTCCGATGTATCAGGCGATCCAGCTCGGCTTTTGCGACACCCTCACCGATGCGCCGGTCTACAAGAACCTGTATGACGCAGCCCGCTTCAAGAGCAACAAGGCGGTGACCATCGGGATGAATGCCACCGGCCTCGTCTACAACGAGCGTCTGTTTGCAGCGAAGGGGTGGGCGCCGCCGACCTCGTGGCACGACCTCTCCGATCCACGCTACAAGGGCAAGGTTGAGTTCCCCACCATCAGCAACGGCTATGGACTGCAGGCGCTCATCGTGCTCGCCCGTCTGAACGGTGGCGGCGAGAACAACATCCAGCCCGGATTCGAGGCGATGAAGGCATCAATCGCACCGAACGTGCTGTCGTTTGACCCGTCGCCGGGCAAGATCTCCGAGCTGTTCCAGAGCGACAGCATCGCGATTGCCGCATGGGGCGATGGCCGCACGCAGGCGTTGCGCAACCAGGGCGTGCCGGTCAAGTTCGTCGCACCGAAGGAAGGGGCAGTCGCACTGGGTCTGAGCATGTGTCCGGTCAAACACGACGCGCCGAACGATCTCGCCCAGAAGTTCGTGCAGTTCTCATTGTCGCCGGAAATCCAGGCGCTGTATGCAGACGAAGAAGGCGTCGCGCCGGCCAACAAACTAACCCAGTTGCCGCCAGCGGTGGCCGCGCGTGTCGCGAGTCCCACTGCGGTCGCGAACATGCTCAAGGTCGACTGGGACGTGGTCAACGACAAGCGCGCGACGTGGACCCAGCAATGGAATCGTGACGTAGAACGCTGACCGGCTGTTGGCACCCGTGCGCGGTGGGCGACGCTGCCGGGTGCCTTTCTGTGGTCGCCAGAGGAATCGCAAGGTTTACCAAACTCATGACTTATTTACGGATCGAACGCCTGAACAAGCAGTACGGCGAGACCGTCGTGGTCGACTGCCTTAGCATCGACGTCGCGCGTGGGCAATTCGTCTCGCTGCTGGGACCATCGGGCTGCGGCAAAACGACGACCCTGCAGATGATTGCCGGCTTCGTCGAACCGACGTCGGGCGATATCAGCCTGGAAGGCCGGTCGCTGATCGGTACGCCGCCTGCAAAACGCGGCCTTGGCATTGTGTTCCAGAGCTATGCGCTGTTTGCGCATATGACGGTTGCGGAGAACGTCGAGTTCGGGCTGCAGATGCGGCGCGTCGACGGGGCGGCCCGCAAGCGCCGGTGTATGGCCGCGCTCGAACTGGTTCAACTCGGCCGCCATGCGGCGAAGTACCCTCGCGAACTGTCGGGCGGGCAGCGTCAGCGAGTCGCGCTCGCGCGTGCTCTCGTGATCGAGCCGCCCTTGCTGCTGTTGGACGAGCCGCTGTCCAACCTCGACGCGAAACTGCGTCACGACATGCAGGCCGAGTTGCGCGCCATCCAGCAGAAGGTCGGCACTACGACCATCATGGTGACTCATGACCAGGCTGAAGCATTGGCAATCAGCGACCGCGTCGCGCTGCTGAATCAGGGCGCGGTGGTCCGCTTCGATACCCCGACCGGCATCTATGACGATCCCGGCAGTCTCTTTGCCGCGGATTTTATTGGCCGCGCCAATGTGTTGCATGGACGGGTGACGAGCGACGGCGCGCAGCGCGTACTCAGAGTAGGGCCCGCGAGTCTGCCGCTTGACGCGCCGCACGAGTACGGCGAATACGCATTCTCGCTGCGTCCCGAGCGCATCGAACTGGTCGCCAGCGGCGCGGGACACGTGGATGGCCTCGTCAAGGCGTGCGCGTTCCACGGCAACTGCTGGTCGGTCAACGTGAGTACCGCCATCGGCGACCTGCAGGTGCAGCTTGCGAACGGCGGCGGCCATGTGGCGAAGGTCGGCGACGCGGTCGGCCTCGACTGGTCCGGCGGCGCACTGCGTCCGCTTGCGCCGCATACCGAGGGTGTCGCACGATGAGCGCCGCTCGCCCCATGATCCGACGTTTGCCACCGGAAGCCTCGCGCCGCAAGCGGCCTAATGGACCGCTGCTCGTCGCGCCCGTCACGCTGCTGTTCGCGTTGCTGCTCATCATTCCGATGGTGCTCGTCGCCGTGCTGAGCCTGCAAGGCTTCGACGCGGCCTCGGGCGGCGTGCTCGATGTCTACTCCTGGCATAACTACGCGGCGATCGTCGTCGATCCGTACTATCACGAGATCTTTCTGCGCACGTTCGGACTCGCGATTAGCGTGACCCTCGGAACGGTCGTGCTGGGTGTGCCCGAGGCCTACATCATCTTCCGTATGTCGGCGCGCTGGCGCGCGTTCTTCCTGATTCTGACGCTCGGGCCGTTGTTTATCTCGGCCGTCGTGCGCACGCTTGGCTGGTCGATCCTGCTGGACGGTCAGGGCGTCGTCGCGCAATTGCTGGTGCGCCTGCATCTGTTTGAGGTAGCACCGCAGATGCTGTTCTCGTTTGGGGCCGTGGTGGTCGTGCTGGTGCATGCACTGGTGCCGCTGATGGTGTTGTCCGTCTGGACCTCGTTGCAAAGCGTCGATCCCCAGATCGCCAACGCGGCCATCTCGCTCGGAGCAGGCCCGCTCACGGTATGGCGCCGCATCGTTTTGCCGCAGGCCACGCCGGGCATTCTGTCCGGCAGCCTGATCGTGTTCGCCTTGAGCGCGAGCGCATTCGCGACACCTGCGCTGATCGGCGGCCGGCGCATCAAGGTGGTCGCAACGGCGGCCTACGACGAATTCCTGCACAGCATGAACTGGCCGATGGGCGCCGCGATTGCGGTTTGCCTGCTGGTGCTGAATTTCGGCGCTATTGCGCTCTACAGCCGCTTTGTCGAGCGACGCCTCAAGCGCCGTTTTGGGGAGGCTACATCATGAATCGAAACGGTCCTGTGGCGCTCGGCTTCCACGCCGCGTTCACCGTGTTTCTGATCGCGCCGCTGGCGATCGTCTGTCTGGTCGCCTTTACGCCGAGCAATGTGCTCAGCGTGCCGACCGTTCATTTTTCGCTGCGCTGGTTCAAAGCGATCGTTGACGATCCGGATTTCACTCAGGCATTTGCGAACAGTCTGTGGCTCGCGACGCTCTCCGCCACACTGGCGGCGATGCTGGCCGTGCCGGCCGCGCTGGGTCTCATCCGCTACCGCTTTGCCGGGCGCAACGCGATCAATTCGCTGCTGCTCTCGCCGCTGATGATTCCGCCTGTCGTGCTGGGTGTCGCGCTGCTGCAACTGTTCACGCGGGTTGGCGTGTCCGGGTCGTTCGTCTCGCTCGTGATGGCGCACGTGATGCTGGTGTTCCCGTACTGCCTGCGGCTCGTCATGGCCTCGCTGGTGGCGACGACGCGCGATGCCGAACACGCCGCCGTCTCGCTTGGTGCAAATGCATGGACCACCTTTCGGCGCATCACCTTGCCCGCGTTGGTGCCGGGTATTGCCGCCGGCTGGGTGCTGGGTTTTGCAAGCAGTTTCGACGAGCTGACCGCAACGATCTTCATCGCGGCGCCGACCACGATCACGCTGCCGGTGCGCATCTATATGAGCATGACTGAAACCGTCGATCCGATGGTTGCGGCAGTCGCAACGGTGATCATGGCGGTCACGCTTGGCCTGATGTTCGTACTAGACAGGCTCGTAGGGCTCGACAAGGTTCTGATGGGGAAGCATTGATGAAACAGGAATACGATTTTGCGATCGTTGGCGGCGGTCTGGTGGGGATGGCGATCGCTTACGGGCTCGCCAAGCGCGGCCAGAAGACGATCGTGCTCGATGGAGAGGATTCCAGCGTACGTGCCGCACGTGGAAACTTCGGCCTGATCTGGGTCTCTGGGAAAGGCAGGAAGCAGGTCGATTACGGACGCTGGTCGCTCGAATCGGCGCTGCTGTGGCCAGCGTTCGCGGCTGAGCTTGAAGAAGCGTCGTCGCTCAGTATCGGCTACTCGCGCCCGGGTGGCATCAGCATCGCGATGACCGATGACGCGCTGGCGGGCAGTGTGGATGCGCTGCGCCAATTACACGCCCAGGATGCGCGCCTCACCTACGACATCCTCGACCGCCAGCAACTGAGTGAACGCATCCCGGAGGTCGGCCAGAACGTGGCCGGTGCGGTCTACTCGGCGAACGACGGCCATGTCAGCCCGCTCCATACGCTGCGAGCGCTGTTCCTCGCCTTTGAGCGAGCAGGCGGTGCCTACGTGCCGGAGGCGCCTGTGCGGTCGATTGAACGCGCGAACGGCGGCTTTCGTATCGACACCGGCAAGCGCACGCTCGAAGCTGGGCGCGTCGTGCTGTGCGCGGGTCTCGGCAACCGAGAACTTGCGCCGATGGTCGGACTCACCGCGCCGGTCGTTCCGCTGCGCGGTCAGATCCTCGTGACCGAACGCGTGCGTCCGTTCCTCAAGTACCCGACGATGTCCGTGAGACAGACTGCTGAGGGCTCGGTATTGCTCGGTGAATCGGCAGAGGACGTGGGCATGGACGACGGCGTGACGCCTGAGATCGTCGCGCACATCGCCCGCAAGGCCGTGTCGCAGTTCCCTCTGCTGAAAAACGTGCGGGTTGTGCGCGCATGGGGCGCACTGCGCGTGATGACAGCGGACAGCATGCCTGTCTACGAAGAATCCGTGACGCATCCCGGTGCGTTTGTCGCAACCTGCCACAGCGGCGTGACGCTTGCTGCCGCGCATTGCGAATTGCTCGTCGCCTGGTTGCTCGGCGGCCAACGTCCTTCTCTTCTTGACTACTTCTATGCAAAACGTTTCTCTGTTTAGTCAGATCGACGGCGCCTCGCCCCGCACCGTGCGGATTGTCGTCGATGGGCGCAGTGTGGACGTGCCGGAATACGCCAGCGTGGCGGCCGCACTGCTGTACGCCGACGTCACTGTCTTCCGTCATACCCCTGTGGGTGCTGCGCCGCGCGCGCCGTATTGCATGATGGGCGTGTGCTTCGATTGCCTGGTCGAAATCGACGGCTTGCCGAACCAGCAGGCCTGCATGGTGCGCGTGCGCGACGGGATGGAAGTGAAAGCCATGGCTGGCGCGAGGGCACTCGTATGACAATCGAAACGGTGGACCTTGTGATCGTAGGGGCCGGCCCGGCGGGCATGGCATGCGCGCTCGATGCGGCGCGTGCTGGTCTCGACGTGCTGGTGCTTGACGAGAATCCGATGCCGGGCGGGCAGATCTATCGCAATGTCGGGCGCTCGCCGCTGCCGGATGCGGCGCTGCTCGGTGACGACTACACCCGGGGCGCGGGTCTCGTCTCGCGCTTTGCGCAATCGGGCATACGCTACTGGCCCGAAACCCTCGTGTGGCAAATCACGCGCTCGCTGGAGATCAGCTTCACACGCCGCAGCGGTACCGCGGCGAGCGGACAGATCCAGGCGAAAGCCGTGATGATCGCCAACGGCGCTTACGAGCGGCCGTGCCCGGTTCCGGGCTGGACCCTGCCTGGGGTCATGGGGGTGGGCGCCGCGCAGACGCTGTTCAAGTCGTCCGCGCTGCTACCCGAGGGGCCGGTCGTGCTCGCAGGCAGCGGACCGCTGATGTATCTGTTTGCATGGCAGCTCATTCAGGCGGGCAGGGTGCCGGCGGCCATTCTTGACACGACGCCTTCGCGCAACTACTGGCGCGCGCTTGCAGACTTGCCCGGCGCATTGCGTACGCCGGCGTATCTGCTCAAGGGCCAACGTCTGCTGAGTGCGATCCGGCGTAGCGGTATTCCACATATCCGGCACGTCACTCAACTCTCGGTGGAAGGCGAAGGCCGTGCAGAGGCCGTCCAATACATCGCGAAGGGGCGCACGTCACGGCTTGCCGCGAGCGTCGTCCTGCTGCATCAGGGTGTCGTGCCGAACGTGCAACTCACGCGCTCGATCGGCTGCGATCATCGCTGGGACGAGGCCCAACTTTGCTGGCATCCGTGCACCGACGCATGGGGTGAGACCACGGTGCCGGGTCTCTTCATTGCGGGTGACGGCGGCGGTATCCAAGGCGCAATCGCCGCTCAGACGGCGGGCGCGCTGAGCGCGCTGGCCCTGTCTCATCGGCTCGGTGCGGTCAGCCGTGAGGCGCGTGATGAGCAAGCCGCACCGCTACGGCGCGAACTCGAGCGGCATCGTGCCGTGCGCCCTTTCCTCGACACGCTATATCGCCCAGCGGACGTATTTCGCCGTCCCGCAGATGAAACCATCGTCTGCCGTTGCGAGGAAGTGCGCGCAGGCGAGATTCGTGCGATGGCGCGCCTCGGCTGCACTGGACCCAACCAGACCAAGTCGTTCTCCCGCTGCGGCATGGGACCGTGCCAGGGACGCCTATGTGGCCTGACCGTCGCCGAACTGCTCGCCGAGGCACAGGCGAAGCCCGTGGCGGAGGTCGGTTATTACCGTATTCGTCCGCCCATCAAACCGGTGAGTCTCGGCGATCTTGCCGAGTCCCACATCCCCGACATCAACGCCGCAAAACCCACGGAGTTTGCACCCAAATGAACGCGTCCCCTATCGTTAGAACCCCTGGTAATGCTCGTATGAGCAAAATGGTGCGCGCCGGTAACCTGCTATTCCTCGCGGGCCAAACCTCGTCTGGCGCACCCGAGGCGCGTACCATTGAGGAGCAGGCCACCGAAGCGCTCGGGCGCATCGATACTTTGCTGGAGCAGGCGGGCAGCAGCAAGCAGCAACTCCTGTCGGTCACGATCTATTTGAAGGATATGGCGTTGTTCGATCGCATGAACGCCGTCTGGCAAAACTGGGTCGATCCGCAGCACCTGCCGGCCCGCTGCACGGTGCAGGCTACGCTCGGATTGCCCGAGTTGCTGGTGGAATTTAATGTGACGGCTGCGGCGAACGAGCAGCAACCCCCTGCTTGCGCATAGACTGGATACTGTGACGCTCCCATCCCCGGTTCGCTCTTCTGCGAAGGCAAGGGGGCCGTTGTCTCCTATGGGGCGTCGTCGGATGGGGAGGGGGCAGGAGAGCTAGCATGGAAGCACCTTCGGAAATTGCCGATCGCCTATGGAACGTGTCGCTGATCCAGACCAAAATGATCCCGCCACGTCTTCCACCGGGCTGCGTGCAACGGCACGCGTTGCTTGAGAGGTTGCCTAAGCGACCGGCGCGCGGCATCACTATCGTGACCGCCCCCGCGGGTTTCGGCAAGACAACCTTGCTTGCCGGATGGAGTGAAGCACTATTGGAGCAAAAGCATCCGGTTGCATGGCTCAGCCTCGACGGGGAAGACGATGATCCGCAGCAGATCGTTGCGTATCTGGTGGCGGCATTTTCCCGTGCCTCGGAGGACATTGCCTGGCAAGCGCAGCAACTCCTGAATAACGATGCGCTGGCCCCCATTAAAACAGTCATTTCGTTGCTCTTGAATGGGATCGCCGCATGCGGCCGGTGCGTTTTCCTCGTCCTGGACGACGCCGACCGCCTGACTGCGAAGCCTGTTCTTGCGGTTGTGTCCCGTCTGCTGCGCTACGCCCCCGAAAACATGCACGTATTGCTCGGAGCGCGCGGCGAACCTGCCTTGACGCTCGGTCAGCTTAGGGCGCCAGAGAAGATCATGCGTCTTGGTGTCGACGATCTGCGCTTTTCGATCGACGAGGCACAGGCGTTTTTTGACCAGACAGGTACGGTGTCGCTCGACCGAACCAGCGTCGAGCTGTTGAACAGAGCGACCGAAGGGTGGGTGGCGGGTTTGCAGCTGGCTTCCCTTGCACTCACTCAGGTAGGCGATGCGACGAGGGTCGCCACTAACCTTGCTGGGACCAGCACCGGGATCGATCGTTACCTGAACGATGCCGTGCTCGCGCAATTGCCGCCGCCTATGTTGAAGTTTTTGCTGTGCACGTCGATTCTCGAACGGCTCACTCCTGGCGTGTGCGATGCCATCATGGGAGGTGGCGGGGGAAGCGGGGCAAAGCTCGATTGGCTCGAGCGGCATAACGTGTTCATCCGGCCACTTGATGAACGACAGGACTGGTACCGCTATCACGCACTGCTGTCCGACGCGCTCCGGCGGCGTCTTGTCCGCCAGATGCCGCAACAGGTTCCGTTGCTGCATCGTCGTGCCTCCCAATGGTTTGCAGGAGCACGTTTGTGGCCCGAGGCAGTCAGGCATGCCCTGGCCGCGGGCGACCTGGAGCAGGCCGCGCAGTGGGTCGAGAACTGTGCGATGGAGATGCTCGAGCGCGGCGAGTCGCACACGTTGCTAGGGTGGATCGGCAAACTTCCAGCGGATGTGATTCAGGGGCGGCTACGCTTGCATCTTGCGAAAGCGTGGGCGCTCGCGTTCTTGTTCCAGACATCCCGCGCCACGAAAGAGATTCGCTTTGTTGCGGACGAGATTGAGCGGATGTCGCACGATGAGACTAGCAGGGTTGATGACGCTGCACTGGCGGAGGTGAACGCTATCAGCGCAATGATCGCCGCTATTAGTGACGACAGCGAACGCGCGCTTGAGCTGGGGCGTGCCGCCGAGGCCTCATTGGCGTCTACGGCATCGTGGGCAAAGCGCTATGCGCAAACAGCGCAATTCTTTGGCTTGATGTATAGGGGAAGGTTTGACCAGATACGTCGCATCTGGGATCTCGCGAACGAGCGATTGGAGCAGAGTCAGGCGCAGATCTACTCGGATATGAATCGACACGCGATGTACGGTCTTGCTGCGCTGGTACATGGCGAGCTGTCTGAAGCCACGCGAATTTTCGAGGTGACGCTGCCGCGCGCCGAAAGCGCTTTGGGGCACTCCTCGGCCTGTGCGGTGATGGTGGCGGGTAGTCTTGCGTCGATCTACTACGAACGTAATGAGCTTACTGAAGCGCGGAAGTTGATCACGGGCCGCTGGACGATTGCATTGGAGATTTCCCGGCTCGGGGCACTGGTCCGGCATACGTATGCGGCAGCGCGCCTTCTGTGGCGAGACTCAGAGACAGGTGCGGCGCTGGCTGTTCTCGAAGACGCTCGGCAGGTCGCCGTAGCCCGAAGCTGGCTACGTCTGAAGCTGGCGTGCGATGCTGAGACGGTGAGATTGCTGCTTGTAGACGACAGAATTGCAGAGGCCAGGCAAATTGCCGACGAACTCAGCGCGAGCGTGCCGATGATGTGCGAAGGGCGCAAGGGGTCCACGGTGGAAACCTGGACAAGCTACTGCGTCCTTCAGGCTCGCGTCCTGATGGCCGAGGATCTTGCCGATCAGGCGGTCCCTCTTCTTGAGCGTTCCCTCGATACGGTGGTCGCTATGGGGTGGCGTTGTTGCGAGGCGGCTATTTCCGTGCTGCTTTCCATCGCGTTAGAACAATGCGGTGCTTCTGAAAGGGCGCTTGTCACGCTTGGACGAGCGCTACGCCTCGGGGAGGCGAGCGGCATGATCAGTAGCTTCGTGGATGAAGGGCAGCCGGTGCGTGCGTTACTGCAACGGCTTCGCCCGGTCTCAGAGGACGTCTCTAACGTCGAAACGGCTTATGTCGACAAATTGCTGGCAGCTTTCGACGACGCTTGCGGTTCACCGGCTGCATCGCCCACGGCTGTGGAGGCCGTGTCGACGTCGTCGGATATTCTCAGTGCGAGGGAGTTCGAGGTTCTTAACCACGTTGCCTGTGGCCTTTCGAACAAGGAAATCGGCCGGTCGTTGAAACTGGCGCCCGAGACAGTCAAATGGCATTTGAAAAACATCTTCGAAAAACTCAATGTCAGTTCGCGAATCGAAGCCGTGCAGAGAGTTTTGGGACTCGGTGTTGGAGAGGGCCGATCAGCCATGTAGTGATGGGTGAGGCGGCAGCGTTAGCGACCTGGCTGCCGCTCAGAAAAACTCAAAAAACTCAGGAAATCGAATACCTGTTCTGAGGACCGCTAACATACTGCTTCTTGGCGATTTCGAGGAGTTTTTCGCGAACCTGGTCGAAGGCGCCGAGTATCGAACGCTCGTCGGAGCCTGCGTCAGGTTGCAGGGTTCTTAGCACCGCGTCATCAACCTGGAAGGTGATTTCGCGCGAGTTGTCGTATCCCCAGAAACATACACAATGCCTCGCGGCATCGTAGCTACGGCTGGGATTGGGGAATTGAAGTGCCACGATCAGCCCTTTACGCCTGTAACCGAGTAACGCCACTTGCTGGCATTCGAATCGATCAAGGCAAAATTCACGCGTCTCTGTTCGGCGCGTAAAGCGTCCGCCGTTTCGAGGATAAGGGCGTGCGTCCTGCGCTCGAGTGCGTACGCGCTTGAGCCGCCGACGGGGGGCGAAGCTGGTTTGGTTTGTAGTCGCATGATGGGTCCCGGAGCAGGTGGTCGCGAAGCGCGACCCGCCTTATCCCACTGTATACCCTTTGCGCGTTGCTAGCGTCATTTATTACGGAATTCACCGGTCACTCATAGGAAAAGAATCCACCGAATTTGTCCATGTGTTCGAGCGCCATGCCCGAGCCGCGCACGACGCAGGTCAGCGGCGCATCGGCAATGAACACCGGCAGGCCGGTTTCTTCGGCGAGCAGCCGGTCCAGGTCGCGCAGCAGTGCACCGCCGCCCGCGAGCATGATGCCGCGCTCGGCGATATCGGCGCCGAGTTCCGGCGGTGTCTGCTCGAGCGCGATCTTGACCGCCGAGATGATCTGGTTCAGCGGGTCGGTCAGCGCTTCGAGGATCTCGTTGCTGGAGATGGTGAAGCTGCGTGGTATGCCTTCCGACATATTGCGGCCCTTCACTTCCATTTCCTTGACTTCGGAGCCCGGAAACGCCGAGCCGATTTCCTTCTTGATCGCTTCGGCCGTCTGTTCGCCGATCAGCATGCCGTAGTTACGGCGGATGTAGTTGACGATCGCCTCGTCGAACCTGTCGCCGCCTACGCGCACCGAGCCTTTATAAACGATCCCGCCGAGCGAGATCACACCGACTTCGGTGGTGCCGCCGCCGACATCGACAATCATCGAGCCGGTCGCTTCGGATACGGGCAGGCCGGCCCCGGTTGCGGCGGCCATGGGTTCTTCTATCAGGTAGACCTGCGCCGCGCCTGCGCTATGCGCGGCCTCTTTGATTGCGCGCCGTTCCACCTGGGTCGACCCGCACGGTACGCAGATGATGATGCGCGGCGACGGCGCGAAAATGTGCGGCGCGTGTACCATGCGGATGAACTGCTTGATCATCTGCTGGGTGATGTTGAAGTCGGCGATGACACCGTCCTTCATCGGGCGGATGGCTTCGACGTTGCCCGGCACCTTGCCAAGCATTTGCTTGGCCTCTTTGCCGACCGCCAGAATGGCTTTTTTGCCATTTGGGCCGCCTTCCTGGCGGATCGACACAACCGACGGTTCGTCGAGGACAATGCCTCTCCCGCGCATGTAGATCAGGGTGTTCGAGGTACCGAGATCAATCGCCAGGTCGTTGGAGAAATAGCTGCGCAGAAAACCGAACATGCAAAATCCTGTGTGGTCAGTTGGTCTCGTCAGCGGGACCAAGGATTAAATCGACCGCGGCCTGACCGGCGATCTCCGCAACGAAGTAAGCCCAACGCTGGGAAAACGGGCCGCCGCGGATCTTGATGCGCTCACCGAGCGCCGCCACGCCCGGCAGCTTCACTGGGCCTTCGATACGAAACCACACGTCGAACATGTCCGCCGAGGTGGACGATAAATCAATGTGAATTTCGAATCCGCGATATTCGACGCTTCGTTGCATGAGAACCTCCCGCTCCCGCACCGTTGCACAATGCTACGCGCACGCCTTGCAGACTTAAAAAAAGCCGGCGTCTGGCCGGCTCTTCCTGTGCTCGCCGTGAGTCGACGAACTGGCGTTTCGTTTGACCCGCCAGATTTCACTAGACACTGCGACCACCAGCGCCGAACCATTTCCGGGCATCTCTTAGCCACTGCTTCGTTACTCCAGGGGGGACGCCGGCCGGCGCCTTCGGTGGGACCGGCACATCGTCCTTAGCTGCGCTCTCCTGCGAACCCCGCCGTTTCTTGCTTTCTTCCAGTTCTTCGAGGTTGACTTGATCGTCGATCATGATTACTCCGGGTATTCAAAATAGAACGCCTCGCGGGCGATAAGCGCATCTGCCCAGGTCGCGAAGAATGTATTTCGTCCAGTTGGTGAGGGGTGGCGCATGGGGCGCTCCGGCACTGACCGACCGGACCATGACCTGAGGGACTTTAGACGCCTGTCCTTGACGAGTTGCATCGAAAACCGATTGCGGATTGGACTCACTGTATACCCTCTGTATAGGAAGTACAGCGATTCCGCCGCCAGCGGGGTAGCCGGGGCAACCAACGAGGCATTTTATCGACCCGAACGGTACCGTACAGACTTGCCGCATCGTTAGTGGAATCCTGTCACCTTAACCCGCGCGCAGTCGTGACCCTCCAGGTC
Organism: Paraburkholderia phenazinium; assembly: GCF_900100735.1. Classification (GTDB taxonomy): domain Bacteria; phylum Pseudomonadota; class Gammaproteobacteria; order Burkholderiales; family Burkholderiaceae; genus Paraburkholderia; species Paraburkholderia phenazinia. Next base: position 535,504 of record NZ_FNCJ01000002.1, read on the forward strand.
GCTCTCATCGAGCGTGCGATCTGAGGTCAATATGTCAGTTCATCAAAGCTCTTTCCGGTGGTTCGTAGGCACGCCCAACTCACGTCGTGAAGCTATCGCAGACGAAACGATGGAGCCTGTGCAGGAAGGCTCCACCATGGGACTGTCCCCGCGTGCCTCGGAGCCGGTCCATCATTTTGACGCGCTGCGACTCAAGGATGAAATCCTTGCGATGGTGGCGCACGAGCTTCACGGGCCTTTGACGCCGCTGCAGTTCGCTGCGGATCTGATCCGCAGGACATCGGCCGACCGGCCCGAAGTGTTGCGCTCGGTCGATATGATCGATCGGCAAATTACCCAGATTGCCCGGCTTGCCGAGGATTTGATGGACGCGGTGCGGGTCGAGCGTGGGGCGCTGCGCGTCACCAAGGTTCAGGTTGACGTCGTCGCGGTGCTGGCTGCTCCGCTCACTGCCGCTGCGGTGGCAGCAGCGCGGCGCAAGCAGACGTTGACGGTGCAGATCGCCGACAGAACGCTGCGCGTCGACTGTGATGCGGTTCGCCTCGCGCAGGCCGTGAACAATCTCCTGCACAACGCGCTGAAGTACACGCCGGAATACGGGTGTATCACGGTGAAAGTGCTCGCGGACCACAACGAGCTTGTCTTATCCGTCAAGGACGATGGGATGGGGATATCGGATTCGCATATGCCGCATATATACGAACTGTTCGCTCAGGCGAGCAGAACGATCGGAGCGTGTGCCGGTGGCCTGGGGGTTGGTCTGGCTGTCGTGAAAGCCGTTGCCGAGTCGCATGGCGGGACGGTGTCGGCGTTCAGCGCCGGACCCGGCACCGGCAGCGAATTCACGCTGCGTCTGCCTATCGTAGTAGACCAGTGCGCCACGCGGCAACCAGCGTGATGGCGCGCACGGCGTCCTCGTAGCATTCACCTCAAAGGTTCTCTGACTCCGGAGCGTCAGATGCGGCTATGTGCTGCTTGCTCCGGCCACTATTGCCTCAGTTGCAGCGTGGCTGCAACTGCCCCGACACTCTCGTGACTCTGGAGCACTTCACCATGACCTTTCTCAAGTCGCCGCCGCCCACACCGGATGCCGTGGCCGATGAATATGCCGCGACCATTTCCGGCTCGTCGCTGCCGAAGTACCGCATTCCGGAGACGTCTTCCGATCGTCGCGCCGTGTTCGACCTGGTTCGCGACGAGCTGTTCATGGACGGCAACTCGCGCCAGAACGTCGCCACGTTTTGCACGACCTATGCTGATGACGAGGTCCGTCGTTTGATGGATCTGTCCATCGACAAGAACATGATCGACAAGGACGAGTATCCGCAGACCGCCGAGATCGAGATGCGCTGCGTTCATATGCTCGCCGACCTGTGGCATGCGCCCAAATCATGGAAAACGACCGGATGCTCGACTACCGGATCGAGCGAGGCGTGCATGCTGGGCGGCCTGGCGCTTAAGTGGCAGTGGAAGAAGCGGCGCGAGGCCCAGGGAAAACCGACCGACAAGCCTAATTTCGTTTGCGGCCCCGTGCAGGTATGTTGGGCAAAATTCGCGCGCTATTTCGATGTGGAAATGCGTGAGATCCCACTCAGCGGTGACTCGCTTGGCCTGCAACCGGAACAACTGGCAGCCTATTGCGACGAAAACACGATCGGTGTGGTTGCCACGCTTGGTATCACCTTTACTTGCGTCTACGAACCGGTCAAGGCGCTAGCGAATGCACTGGACACCTTGCAACGCGACGTCGGCATCGATATTCCGATCCACGTCGACGCGGCGAGCGGCGGCTTCGTTGCGCCGTTCATTCAGCCGGACCTGGAGTGGGACTTCGGCGTGGAGCGCGTCAAGTCCATCAACGCGTCGGGGCACAAGTACGGCCTCGCGCCGCTCGGCGTGGGCTGGGTGGTATGGCGCAGTACGAAAGACCTTCCCGAGGATCTGATTTTCCGTGTCGATTATCTGGGTGGTGACATGCCGACGTTTGCGCTGAATTTTTCGCGGCCAGCGGGGCAAATCATCGCGCAGTACTACATGTTGTTGCGCCTCGGCCGCGAGGGTTACCGGCATATCCAGCAGGAATGCGCCGATACCGCGCAGGCGCTTGCCGACGGCCTCGCCAAGGTCGATGCGCTCGAACTCGTCTACGACGGCCGTGGCGCGCTACCTGCCGTCTGCTACAAGCTGAAGCATCCGGCCACCGCAGGCTTCACCTTGTTCGATCTGTCGGATCAGGTCCGCATGCGCGGCTGGCAAATCGCATCGTACAAGCTTCCGGCCGGCCGCGAGGAGACCATCGTTCAGCGCATTCTGATCCGGCGCGGCGTCACGCGCGATATGGCGGCGATGTTGCTCGAGGATATCAAGCACGCCATCGCCCATCTGATGAAGAACCCGGTGCCACACTCGACTGCCGGCCCGACCTTCCACCACGATTGATGCCGCAAGCTCATAGGAGCGCATGAAATGGACAACATCGTTAGCACTTCCACGACCACAGTCAAAACGGCTACCGCCAGGCGTGGAAAATATCTCAGCGTGACTTCGATTGGCCTGATGACCGCGGCGGCGGTCGTCACCAGTCTGCGCGGCTTGCCCTTGTTGGCGAAGGAAGAGATGACGATGTTCGTCTATCTCGCCTTCACCGTGATCTTTTACCTGATTCCCGCATCGCTGATTTCGGCGGAACTGGGTGGCGCGTTCGCCGACCGGCGCGGCGGGATCTATACCTGGGTCGCCGAGGCATTCGGCACGCGCTGGGGCTTCCTCGCGATCTGGCTGCAGTGGATCCAGAACGTCGTGTGGTTTCCGGTGGCCTTGACCTTTGGCGCGGCAGCCGTCGCTTACACGATAGGGAAACCTGAGCTCGCGCAGAATGGCGTCTACGTCGGTATCTTCTGCATCGTCGCTTACTGGCTTGCTACGTGGGTGGTATTGCAGGGCGTCGAGGTGTTCGCGAAGATTGCCAACTGGACCTTCGTGATTGGCACTATCGTGCCGGGTGTCGTGCTGCTTGCGCTGCTGGGCTACTGGATCAGCACTGGCCATCCGCTTGGTTGGCAGCATCTGAAAGATCCTTCGCTGTCGGAGGCTGGGCAGGCACGCTACTGGCCGGCCATCCACGGCTTCGGCACTATCGCCTTCCTTGCCGGGATCGTGCTGCTGTTCGCCGGCGTCGAAGTGCAGGCCGTGCATGTGATCGACATGCGTAGTCCCAGTCGCGGCTATCCCGCTGCGATCGGCCTGGGAGCCTTGATCTCGGTGCTGATCTTCGCGCTGGGCGCGCTGCCGATCGCTGCGATTCTGCCTTACGAAAAGATCTCGTTGCAATCGGGCGTGTTCGACACGTTCGGCGCGGTGATAACCGATATCTGGCACATGGGGTGGGCCGTGTCCGCGCTGTCGCTGCTGGTTGGCGTCGGGGCCATTAGCGGCGTGCTCGCGTGGCTGGGCAGTCCGTCGCGCGGTCTGCTTGAAACCGCTCACGAGGGTGAACTGCCACCGTTGCTACAGGCAAAGAACAGTAAAGGCATGCCGACTCACATCCTGCTGGTGCAGGGGCTCATTGTGACGGTCATTTCGTGCTTTTACTTCGTGATCCGCGATGTATCGGTCGCGTTCTTTCTGATCTCCGCAATGACGATCGCGCTGTACCTGATCGCCTACATGCTGATGTACGGGGCGGCGATCAAGCTGCGCTATAGCGCACCGGCATTGGCCAGACCGTTCAAGGTGCCCGGTGGCCTTGCCGGCATGTGGCTGACCGCAGGGATTGGCTTCGCCGGTGTTCTGTTCAGCTTCATTGTGTCGTTCTTCCCGCCGGACCAGTTGCCGGTCGGCTCGCCCGCGCTGTATATGGGGCTGGTTACGTTGGGGATCGTCCTCTTCGCGGGCATTCCGTTGATCATTCATCATGTACGTCGCAGCGACTGGGTGAGTGGGCACGATGCGCCGATCGTGCAACCGGCGCAAACCCCGCTCAATTGAGCGGGCGGTGCGGCATCACGGTGGGAGATGTCTGGAGCGTTGCGCTGTCCGAAACAGGATGGCGTCAACCGCCCAGATATATTTCTGAAAGAGCGGTTTAAGTAGACGCTACCGTACAGACGTCCACACTCGTTCAGCCCATGCTGATCTCAACAAGTGCAACCATGTTGCACGGGACCGGAGTAAGCGCTAAAGCGCCAACTCCGGTCGAGCGCTATGCATGGGACCGGAGTAAGCGCTAAAGCGCCAACTCCGGTCGACAGGAGGCCATCATGTACATCGAACTTTCCCCCGAGGCTGTCCAGACTCTCAAATCGCTTGATCGGATTCCAGACTCCCAGGCAGCGACCCCGCACTCGATTGCGGAAGAACTACTCAGGTCCGGGCTTGCATACGAATCGCGTTCCTGTGGCGTCATCAACATGACGGCGGCAGGCCGGGTGTGGTTGAACCAGCGCGCCGCATAGCTCGAATCAACCTCAACTATGGCGACAGGACGTTGGGTTGCGAACGCCTACGTCGAATCGGTCGGCCACTTGCCTATCTGTTCGCGGCACAGGGAGACTTACCATGTCACTAGGATTGCTTCTTCTTATCGTTTTGATTGTCCTGCTGGTCGGCGCCATGCCGTCGTGGCGATACAGCAATGGATGGGGCTACGGCCCGAGTGGCGTACTCGGCGTCGTGCTGATCGTGGTGATCGCCATGTTGTTGATGGGGCGATTGTAATACCTCCGGCCCGATGTCTGGGTCGCAGCGTTCAACCATAGATAGGCGGTACAAAATGAGAAAAAATCGTTCCATCGCGACCGGGATGGCCATGCTGTTCACGGTGACTGCCATGCTCGGATGCGGCGACATGTCCCACCGGGATGCCGACACGGTAGTCGGCGCGGGGGTGGGCGGCGTCGCAGGTGCCGTCCTGACGGGCGGCAGTCCCCTGGGCACGGTCGGCGGCGCTGCCGTCGGTGGTGTCGTTGGCAATCAGGTCGGGAAATAGTCCGGCCGAGTCTCTGGGGCGATCGCACCGGCCGCCCTTGTCGAGGCAAGGCAAGCGCTGACCATATCCCGAACAGACGTGGCATAGTGGTCGGCGCCGATCGCACCCTGGAGATCCTTGCTCCACTCATCCGTATCGCCCGCCGACCAGAGACCCACCACGATCGATGCGTCCGGCAGGCGCTGTCGCAGGCGCCGCAGCAGGTAGCGCAGGTGTGACGGAATCCCGTCTATGTTCAGATAGAAAATGCACACGATGGTCGCCGCGGTGAGCTCGAGACTGTCGATCTGCGCACGCGACGCCGCATCGTGCGGGACCACCCGGCAATCGCGGTTATGCTTTCCCAGCACCTGAACGAGCATGGACGAGGCCAACTCGTCGAGCGGTCCTCGTCCGGCTATACAAAGAACCCGATTGCCTTCGCGCTCTGCCAGCGTAGCTTGCTCGTTCATCTGCGGGGTGGCAGGGGCGGCTTGCGGGCGCGGTGTGTCTTGCGTAACCGCGGACGGCGCCAACGCCCCCCAGTTGTCGTCGGCATTGACGGGCGCGGGATCGATATCTGCGAAGCCGTCCAGGCCCTCGATGAGGTCGTTCACCGTGGTCTGAATCCGCATCAGTTGTGCGGCAGTGACGCCGCCTCGCATGACGTCGTTGGCGGCGAGCTGCAATCCTTTGACTGCGACCTCATCGTAATAGGCGGAGAGCGAGCGATCGCGTAGCAGTACTTCGGCTTGCTCCAGTGCTTCGTCCGGGTCGCCGGCGAGTGCGCGCTGGTAGAAATTTTCGATTGGAGTCAGCGCCGGCTGGTCGCCGAGCAACACGTCGAGAAATTCGAGCCTCGCAACATGGCGCCCCAGAACGAGAACGCAGAGCGTCAGCGGGGTGGACAGGATCAGCCCGACGGGCCCCCAGATCCAGCTCCAGAAGATTGCCGCCACGACCACCGAAAACGGGGAAAGGCCAGTGCTATGACCGTAGAGCAGGGGCTCGACCACCTGACCGACCAGCAGCTCGACGGTCAGGAAGAGGGCCAGCGACCAGATCGCCATCGACCACCCGGGGCTGACTGCGGCGGCAAGTGCCGTAGCCAGAAGGGCCGAGATCCAGATGCCCACGTAGGGGACCAGGCGCAACAGGGCAGCGAGAATGCCCCACAGTATGGGGCTCGGTACGCCGATGAAGAACAGGCCCGCGCCGATTACCACGCCTACGCCGGCATTCACGCCGAGTTGCGAAACGAAATACCGGCTGAGGCGGCGCGCGGCCTCATCCATGGCGGTGGTCGTCCGATGCAGATCTCTTGACCCGAACAGCCGGATAGCGCGATCGCGCAGGTCGTCGCGCTGCAGCAGAATGACAATGGTGACGATGAATACGATGAAGGTCGTTTCAAGCGGGCTGACAACCGGAGACAGCATGCGCCGGACCAGCTGGAAGGCGGTGGGGACCGGTTCGCGTACCTCGACCGGAACGGCGGCGGCAGGCTGGTTTGCCGGCGAAGCGGACGCGGTTCCGTGAGCGGCTTGCTGTTGATCGACGCTTACCTGTTGAAGCGCCGCGCCGGCGGCGCTTGCCAGATCGTTCAGTTTGCCGAAGGTCAGCGCGCGTGCGGCGTCGATCTTGGTTTCTATCGTCGCCTGATACCGGGGCATGCCGACTGCGAGGTCCGTCAACTGATTGGCGATCACACCGCCAAGCAAGACGATCACCGAGAGCGAAAGGAGTACAGCGAGGAGAACCGAAGCAACGTGTCCGATCCTGAGGCGAATCAGAGAATTGGCCAGCGGGGCGACGAGGAAGCTCAGCAGCACGGCAAGCGTGACCGGAATCAGAACTTCACGCGCAAAGTAGAGACCCGCGACGACCGCCACCCCTACCGCGAAAGTGATGAGCCCCTGCATGCTGGGCGTTTCAGGAGGATCGACCTGCGTCGCTTGCCTCGTAAAACGCGGTTCGATCAGCTTGGACATGACTGCCGGTTCTCGCAAGTACGTTCCACTGAATAAATCTGACGCTACGCTATCGCTGGTGGCGATGCGGTACGACAGCGTACAGTGATGCTCCATCCGGCTGGTTCGTTCGGAAACCGTAAGGTTCATTGCCCGATACCGTACAGACATCTGCCTGTCACGCGAGAGACAGTTGTAGTCAGAAAGATAGATGCAGGCGAACCCCGAGTGTCGCCATCATGAGTTTCGACTACCAAACGATATCGCGATGAACATCAATCCCCTTGCCGGCAAACCGGCACCTCGTGAAATACTGGTCAACGTCCCGCGGCTGATCACGTCGTATTACACCGACAGGCCCGACCCCGCGATCCCGGCGCAGCGTGTCGCGTTCGGCACCTCCGGGCATCGCGGCTCGGCTTTCGCACGCAGCTTCAACGAGTGGCATGTGCTTGCCATCACGCAGGCGATCTGCCGTTACAGGAAGCAGGAGGGTATCGACGGCCCGCTGTTTATTGGCGTCGACACCCATGCCTTGTCTGAACCCGCTTACGCAAGTGCGCTCGAGGTGCTGGCCGCCAACGGCGTTGAGGTCATGATTGCGCAAAACGGCGAATACACGCCCACGCCGGCGGTGTCGCACGCCATCGTTACGTACAATCGCGGCCGGACTGCGGGACTGGCGGACGGTATCGTGGTGACGCCGTCACACAATCCACCGGAAAGCGGCGGTTTCAAATACAACCCGCCGAGTGGCGGCCCGGCCGACGAGATCGTGACCGGCTGGATCGAAGCGAACGCGAACGGATTGCTCGAAAGCAAGCTTGATGGCGTGCTGCGTATGTGTTTATCGAAAGCGCTGCGCGTCACGACGACGCACCGGCATGACTTCCTCAATGCCTACGTTGGCGATCTCTTCAGCGTCGTCGATATGGATGTGGTCCGAGGCGCGCCGATCCGCCTGGGCGTCGACCCGCTGGGTGGCGCCGGTGTGCACTACTGGGGGCCGATTGCCGAGCGTTATGGGTTGAACCTGAGCGTGGTCAACGACGACGTCGATCCTACTTTCCGCTTTATGAGCGTCGACTGGGATGGACGGATTCGTATGGATCCATCGTCGCCGTATGCGATGCAAACGCTGATCGACCAGAAAGATCGCTTCGATGTGGCCTTCGCGTGCGACACCGATCACGATCGCCATGGCATCGTCACGCGGCACGCCGGACTGCTGCCGCCGAATCACTATCTCGCGGTTCTGGTCGATTATCTGTATTCTCATCGCCCCCAGTGGCAGGCCCATGCGGCGGTGGGCAAAACCATCGTCAGCAGTCAGATGATCGACCGTGTGACTGAACGGCTGGGCCGGACGCTTTACGAAGTGCCGGTTGGCTTCAAGTGGTTTGTCGACGGCTTGCTCGACGGCTCGCTCGGTTTCGGCGGGGAGGAGAGCGCGGGCGCCAGTTGTCTGCGGCTCGACGGCACGGCGTGGACGACCGACAAGGATGGCATCGTACCGGCGTTGCTGGCGGCCGAGATGACGACCCGCATCGGTCGAGATCCGGCTGAGATTTACCGGGATCTGACCCAGAGGATGGGTGAGCCGGTCGAACGTCGCGTGCAAGCCGTCGCAACGGCGCAGCAGCGCGCGCTACTGGGCCGGCTTTCGCCGGTGCAGTTTCCCCATACCGAACTGGCCGGCGAACGGATCAAGCAGGTGCTCGACCGGGCTCCCGGCAATCACGCCGCCATCGGTGGCATCAAGGTGATCACGAAGAACGGCTGGTTTGCGGCACGTCCGTCAGGGACCGAAGATATCTACAAGATCTATGCGGAGAGCTTCCTCGATGAAGATCACCTGACGCGTATTGTTGAGGAAGCCCAGGCGATGGTGGATGGTACGTTTGACGAAAATGCGCTCGCCCATGAGAGCGTTTAGCCGCAGCCCTCGGTCGCCGCCATCGAGGCGATCGCGAAGCTGACGAATACGGTCCAGAGCGGCGGCACTTCGCCAATCGCATTGAAGGCGAGCCAGAGTGTGAAGGCATCGAGCACGAAGATGCACAACTGGAGTGCTGCGGTCTGCAGGAGCGGGCTGGGGCTACGCAGGAGATGGGTTGGTGCAGCGGTCAGTTCCCGCAATAGGGCGGTGACGCCGAGGCATTTGCTGACCCACGCGATCGGCCGGCGCTTGCCCCAGCGCTTGAGCCCCAGGACAGAAGCGGGAACCGCCACCGTCACCAGCACGAAAATCGTCACGCCGATCAGCAATGGCAGGTTCATTCGGTGCTGCAGCCACAGGGTAGCGGCGCTGGCGAGCACGACGATCAGGTAGGCGATATCGTAAGACACGAGGCCGACCAGCATGGCGGCCATCGCGATCTCCGGGGGGATGTGCCTTCGAATCAGTCCGCGTACGACCAGCATCGTGCCGCTGATGCCGCCGCTCGGCAGGACCTGGTCCGTGAAGACTTTCGCCACGCCCAGCGGAACGAGGGTCCGCAGCGGCAATGGCTGCCCTGCACGATGCAACGCCTGACGCCATACGAAGGCGGCACTGATGTAGGTTCCTGCCTGCACCAGGAGCGCCGCGAGCAGCCACACAGGACGCGCCGATCGCACCAGCGCAACCATCTTTTCGAGTGAACCGAAATGCATGGCGACGAGAATGACGGCGAGAACGCCTACGAAACCCACCACCCAAAACATCAGCGAGCGTAGTCGGGATGCTTTGCCGAGCAGGCCAGGCGCGATCCTGACAAGTCCTGTCTCGGTAGACGGAACCGGCCTTCCTGCCGACAGCGGGACATCGTCCGCAAGATTGAGGTTAATAATGGTCGTGCGCCTGATAGTCGCCGCCGCCGTGGTAATCACCACCGTGATAGTCGCCACCGTGATGGTCGCCGCCGGCCGGGACGAGGATGCACGCACTCAGGGCCGTAATCAGCGAGAGTGCGATCAGCATCCATATACGTTTTTGGTTCTTCATCTCCAACCCCCTTCTGCTGCAACTTTTTTCTTGAACATCCCCAACACCGATAGCTGGCGTCGCTTACTTCGAGTCCTCGGCGGTGTTGTGGATGGCCTGGCCGCTTTTCGATATGTCCGTCCCCGCGCCCGCAACAGTGTTGCAGCCCGCGAGAAGAGCGCTACCGGCGATCATAAACAGAACGATGAGTCGCATCATGGTGTCCTCCTGCGAAAGGTTCTGGTTACCGGCAGCGGTTGCTAGCCGGATACGTTTCCAATGAAACTAGAGCGGCAGGAACAAGCTGATTCCCGGGGCCGCCTGCGGGGCATAAACAAGAGGCGGCGCATCATAGCCTTGGTAGCCATAGCCCGAATTGCCATAAGCGTGGCCATAGTGGCGATGATCGTCATGCCGGTATGCCTGGCGTGGGGCGCCGTGGCCTTGGGCATGCTGCTGGCCGCCATGATGTTCCTCTTGCGCTTGCAGAGGCGCTGCCATGACGAGGCAGGCGATCGCTACCGCGAGGCCTGATGCGCTCAAAAGTCGTGGTCTCGTCGCGCTCTTGTCAGGCGTGCGCGTGAATGAAGTTTTCATGATGTATTCCTCGGTTCGGACCGGCGCCCGCGCAGCAGTGCGCGGCGCAGGTTCGGGTCATCCCTTCCTGGCTGCATGGTGGGTGTCGCTGCGGAAAATCAGATCGGCATTGTGCTTCTGCGTATCCGACATGCTGTTGTAAAGCGCCTCGAAGGCCGACGTGAGCTTCTTGATGCCGTCCGCGTGAGCATCGACAACCTGGCCATAGGAGCGGAGATCGTCGACCGCGCTCATATTGTTGGCGTTAGCCGTACGGGACTGCCTGAGCGAATCCATTGTGCTGGCGTTGTCACGCATGACTTGCGCAACGGGTTGCCAGAGAGATTCCTGGTCAGCAGTGATCTGAAGCCTCGCATGAAGGCTGTTGATGCGCGTATCGACCGGCGTATGGGTCGACACGGTCATGGCATGCGCGCTGGGCTGAGTCTGAGCTGGCGTGGCCGCGCTTGACGACGCGGCGAACGTCGCCATGACGAGAAGCAGAACTGCGGCGAGCACAGGCACCGGCCGGCGTTGGAAAGAAGTGGTCGTGCGCTTCATGGTTTTTTCCCCTGGGAATTCGGTCATGGATCGAATCGCCTGCAAGGTACCAATGCTGTGAATGCACCGCGAGCGAATTCGTAGAACAAGTTAGTAATGCCACCATTCCAGGCCGACGTCTGTCCGATGGCGGACTTTTGTGCGCAAGCCGGTGGGATGCCGCTCTTGGAAGATAGAGATCGCATCGATGCAATGGAGTCCGGTACGGGACCGTACCGACATGCCCGGCAGTTGCGCACATCGTGTGGTCGCGATCTGTCGTGATGGGCATGACGAGGCGCTCAAGAGGCGCGAAATACTCACGGATTCCGTAGAAAGAGGGCTAACTTGTTTCGTACTTCACTGGATTTTTTCTCGAACGGCTTGCTTGGCCTGTCGTGGTGGCAGATTGTGCTCACCACGCTGCTATTGACCCATGTGACGATTATCAGTGTGACGGTCTACCTGCACCGCTGTCAGGCGCATCGCGCGCTCGAACTGCATCCGGTTGTGAGCCACGGCTTCCGGTTCTGGCTATGGCTGACGACAGGTATGGTGACCGGCCACTGGGCGGCAGTGCACCGCAAGCATCACGCGAAGTGCGAGACCGCTGAAGATCCTCATAGCCCGCAGGCTTATGGCATCTGGAAGGTTCTGCTCTGCGGTGCCGAGCTTTACGGTGCCGAAACCAGGAATGAAGAGACGCTGCGAAAATTCGCTTACGGCACGCCGAACGACTGGATCGAGCGGAACCTCTATGCCAGGTACCCGAACCTCGGCGTAAGCCTGCTGATGGTGCTCGACGTGGCGTTGTTTGGCATCCTCGGCGTCTCGGTATGGGCCGTCCAGATGATCTGGATTCCGTTCTGGGCGGGCGGCGTAGTCAACGGCGTAGGCCATTTTCGGGGCTACCGCAACTTCGACACGGCAGATGCGAGTACGAATGTCATTCCGTTTGGCATTCTGATCGGCGGGGAAGAGCTCCATAACAATCATCACGCCTATGCGGCATCCGCCAGGCTGTCGAACAAGTGGTACGAACTCGACATTGGCTGGATGTACATTTCTATTCTTTCAGCGCTGGGACTGGCGAAAGTCAGAAAAGTGGCGCCGAGACCGCATCTGGTCAAAGGCAAGACGGTGCTCGATGACGCCACGCTGCAGGCGGTACTGCGTAACCGCTACGAGGTCATGGCGAGCTATACGAAGGTAGCGGAACGCGTGAGCCGACAGGAGCAGGGCGACCAGAGGCTGCATATTTACGTTGAGTTGCGTGAGGAACTCGTGGCGATGTGGGAACGCTCCAATGTCTCACGTGAGCAGTTACTCCTGCAGTTGCAGGATTGGTGCCGTCGCGCCGAACTGAGCGGGATTGACGCCATCGAGGAGTTTTCATTGCGGCTTCGCCAGTACGCCTGAACGACGGCGAGACTACTTCAACTCCTTGCCCCCGCCGTCGATCCCGCTTCCACTGCGCCATACCTGCTTGCCGCGCTCCGAGAGCCTGCCGCAACTATGCTCCGCGTCCGCCTCCGTCCCTTCCACCGCCATCTCGCCGCCTGCCTGTTCCTGCGCCTTCTGTTTCTGCTTGTGCCGCGCTGCCATGGCTTCGTCGTGCGACCTGCCTGCGTAATTCAAGGTCATTTCGTCAACTCCTCAATGAGCCTGGTGGGTAGGCGTGGCTCCGGAACCTAGCCACTTTGTTGAGTGTTTCACCCACTGCTTCAGCGTTTTGTACTGGATCGCCCCAACGCCTCTCGTGTTGCTTTTCGGTGCGGCCGGCGTAGGTGCGGCCGGCGTAGGTGCAACCGGCATACCGTCATCGGTCGCGGTCTCCGCTGCTTCTCTCTGTTTCTTGCTTTCTGCTAGTTCTTCCGCACTCACCTGGTCATCAATCATGCTGCTCTCCCGCTGTGAGACAAACCGGTTCGCCAATCGGCGAACGCAATGCCGATTCCCATTCAGACGTTAAGCAGTATCCGCGTGGTTGTCTGCACGGTACCGTACCGACCTTGCCTGCGGACCTGGCCATGCTTCCAGGAGGTGTTAGCCGGCATCGGCGCAGCACAGGAGAAGACCCCATGACCCCCACGACAGCGACGGCTCCCACCAACGACCCAGCAGGCCTGTCAATGGCGCCACCGGCCGGTGGCCTGAGCAGCGCTGAAGCTCGGGTGCGGATTGGAGCGTCTGGCCCGAACACCATGCCAGATACGTCGGCGCATCCATGGCGCATGGCGCTCGGGAAATTCTGGGCGCCGGTACCGTGGATGCTCGAGGCCGCCATCGTGCTGCAGTGTGCACTCGGCAAATTTCTCGAGGCGGGGATTATCGCCGGACTACTGGTGTTCAACGCCGCGCTCGGGTTGCTGCAGGAAAGCCGCGCGCAGGCCACGCTCGCAGCACTGAAATCGCGTCTGGCGCTGAGCGCGTCGGTGCAGCGCGACGGCGAATGGTCGATCGTCCCGGCCGCGGACCTGGTGCCAGGCGATGTGGTCAAGCTATCTCTGGGCGGTGTCGTGGCGGCCGATATGCGCCTCATCTCGGGCAACGTGCTGCTCGACCATTCGATGCTCACCGGCGAATCGGTACCGATCGAAGCCAGTGCGGGTGCGCAGACCTTTGCCGGCGCGCTGGTCCGACGCGGCGAGGCGGTGGCCGTCGTGACGGCGACAGGCGCGCGGACACGCTTCGGCCGCACGGCGGAGCTGGTTCGCACCGCTCATGTGGTGAGTTCCGAGCAGAAGGCGGTGCTGCTGGTGGTGCGCAATCTGGCGGTGTTCAACGGTGTTGTCATCGCCGCGCTGATTGCCTACGCGTTGTTTGTCCAGATGCCGCTTGCCGATATCGTGCCGCTCGTGCTGACCGCCGTACTCGCTTCGATCCCGGTTGCGCTACCCGCCACCTTCACGCTATCGGCCGCGCTCGGCGCTCGTGCACTGGCCGCGCGTGGCGTGCTGTCCACGCGTCTGACCGCGGTCGACGAAGCCGGCACGATGGATGTGCTGTGCGCGGACAAGACGGGTACGCTGACGTGCAACGCGTTGAGCGTGACGACCGTGCTACCGATGCCGGGTTTCGGCAAGCCGCAGGTGCTGACGCTCGCAGCACTAGCGAGCGCAGAGGGCAGCCAGGACCCCGTCGATACCGCAATCCGCACTGCTGCAGCGGGCAGCGTCGATGCCAACGCACCGAAACTGGTCAAGTTCACGGCGTTCGACCCGGCAAAGAAGATGTCCGAAGCGAGTGCCACGGATTCGCGCGGTAACCTGCAACGTATCGTGAAAGGCGCGTTCGCCGTTGTTGCGGGGCTGGCCGAACCGTCGCCAACCGCGGCAGACCATGCACAGGCACTCGAGGGACATGGTTTCCGGGTCATGGCCGTCGCAGCGGGAGATCCTGGGGCCTTGAAACTGGTGGGGCTGATCGCGCTCAGTGACCCACCGCGTGCCGATTCGGCGGCGCTTGTGACGGAACTGCACGGCCTTGGCGTGCGCGCTGTGATGGTGACGGGCGATGCACCGGCAACCGCTGCCATTGTCGCGCATGCGGTAGGGCTCGACGGCGCGATCTGTCCGCCGGGACCCATCCCGGACAGCGTAAAACCGGAGGCGTTCAGCGTGTTCGCCGGGGTGCTGCCGGAGGACAAATACAAGCTCGTCAAGGCGTTCCAGCAGAGCGGTCATATCGTCGGCATGTGCGGCGACGGCGCCAACGACGCACCGGCGCTGCGCCAGGCGCAAATCGGCATTGCTGTGTCGACTGCCACCGATGTCGCCAAATCGGCCGCCGGCATGGTGCTGACCGAACCCGGCCTCGCGGGGATCGTCGCGGCGGTGAAGGAAGGCCGCGTGACGTTCCAGCGCATCCTGACCTATACGCTCAACTCGATCCTCAAAAAGATCGTAACTGCGCTACTGCTATTGTTCGGCCTCGTCATGACGGGGCATGCGGTCCTGAACCCATTGCTGATGGTGATCCTGATGATTGCCGGGGACTTTCTCGCGATGTCGCTGACGACCGACAATGTCGATCCTTCGCCGTCTCCGAACGCATGGAGAATCGGCAACCTGACGCTTGCGGGTGGGGTGCTAGGCGTGGCGTTACTGGCTTTCTGCACTGGCGGGCTGGCGATCGGCAAGTTTGAGCTGGATCTGGGTACCGACGCATTGCGAACCCTGACCTTTGTCATCCTCGTGTTCGGCAGTCAGGCGACGCTATACGCGATTCGCCAGCGCCGGCGTATGTGGGGCGCGCGTCCGAGTCTCTGGCTGGTGCTGTCGTCGGTGACCGATGTCCTGATTGCTTCGATACTGGCCATCGGTGGGATCGCGATGACGCCGCTGCCCGCCGTGACGGTTGCGGTTGTACTTGCGGCTGCGGTGGCGTTTGCGGTCGTGCTGGACGCGGCGAAGATTCCGATCTTCGCTCATCTGCAGATTACCTGAAGCCTGACGTTTCCGGCGTCTCGCTTTGTCCGCACTTGTACGGCACCGTACCGACCTCCACCGGGGTTAAGCGCACCGTGGTTACAGGCGCCTTGCGTCTCTCACCCAAAGGCGCTCGAGACACCCTCGCGCAGTATGATTTTCTTCGATCGCTCGCCCGGGCCGCCCCCTCCAGCAAGGCGTGGCCATCATGCCCATCATCCGAAAACACTATTTCTTTCCGCCGCGTTCGTGGCGCAAACAGTCGCTGCTATGCAATGGCGTGGCAAGACAGATCGCTTTGCCTGATTTCGTTCCAAGGGCGCAATCGCCTTTCCCTGCGCGTGCAGAGTTGCATGTCCTGCGCGAACTGAATTGTGACGGGGTCGTCGCGGCCGCATGGCTAAACCCGCACGGGAGCAAAAAATGCTAGTCACCGACGTCAATGATTCGATACTTCGGGAACCGAAGGTCTTCCTTCCGTCTGCAGCGATGTCGGCGCAGGCGGCGATTTCCGGCATGGATGCGTACCGTGCGCTTGTCGCCGAAGCGGAACGCGATTACGAGGGCTTCTGGCGGCGTCTTGCCAACGAGACGCTGACCTGGAAGAAACCGTTCACCAAGGTGCTGGACGAGTCCAAGGCGCCTTTCTACACCTGGTTCGAGGACGGCGAACTGAACGCGTCGTATAACTGCCTGGACCGTCATATCGAGGCGGGCAATGGCGAGCGCGTCGCGGTGATTTTCGAAGCCGACGACGGTACCGTCACCCATGTCACCTATCAGGACCTGCTGCAACGCGTATGCCGCTTCGCCAACGCACTGAAAAAGCGCGGCGTGAAGAAGGGCGACCGTGTGGTGATCTATATGCCGATGTCGGTTGAAGGCGTGGTCGCGATGCAGGCCTGCGCGCGGATCGGCGCTACGCATTCGGTGGTGTTCGGCGGCTTCTCGTCGAAGTCGCTCAATGAAAGGCTCGTCAACGTGGGCGCGATAGCGCTGGTTACCTGCGACGAACAGATGCGCGGCGGCAAGGCCTTGCCGCTGAAGAGTATTGCCGACGAAGCGCTGGCGATGGGCGGCTGTGAGGCCGTCAAGAGCATGATCGTCTACCAGCGCACCGGAGGAAAGGTGGCGTGGCACGATGGCCGCGATCTCTGGATGCATGAACTCATGCAGGCCGAGTCCGATCAATGCGCGCCCGAATGGGTTGGCGCCGAGCATCCGCTCTTTATCCTCTACACATCGGGTTCGACCGGCACGCCCAAGGGTGTGCAGCACAGCACCGGCGGCTTTCTGCTGTGGGCCGCGCAGACCATGAAGTGGACCTTCGACTGGAAGCCCACGGACGTGTTCTGGTGTACCGCCGACATCGGCTGGATCACGGGGCACAGCTATATCGCGTATGGCCCGACAGCACTGGGCGCTACCCAGGTCATGTTCGAAGGCGTACCGACTTATCCGAACGCGGGCCGCTTCTGGGACATGATCGCGCGCCACAAGGTGACGCTGTTCTATACCGCGCCGACCGCGATCCGCTCGCTGATCAAGCTGGCGGAGGCGGACGTCAAGGTGCATCCGGCGAGCTTCGATCTGTCGACGCTGCGCATTCTCGGCACGGTCGGCGAACCGATCAATCCCGCCGCATGGATGTGGTACTACGAGCACGTTGGCGGTGGCCGCTGCCCTGTCGCCGATACCTGGTGGCAGACCGAAACCGGTGGCCACATGATTGCGCCAATGCCGGGCGCGACGCCGCTGGTGCCGGGTTCCTGCACCTTGCCGCTGCCCGGGATCATGGCGGCGGTGGTCGACGAGACCGGCCAGGACGAGCCGGACGGCAAAGGCGGGCTCCTCGTGATCAAGCGCCCCTGGCCGTCGATGCTGCGCACGGTGTGGGGCGATCCAGCCCGCTTCGAGAAGGGCTATTTCCCGGAAGAACTGGGCGGCAAGCTGTATCTCGCCGGCGACGGCGCGGTGCGCGACAAGGACACCGGCTATTTCACCATCACGGGACGCATAGACGACGTGCTGAATGTGTCCGGGCACCGGCTCGGCACGATGGAGATCGAGTCCGCGCTGGTGGCCAATCCGCTTGTTGCGGAGGCTGCAGTGGTCGGATGCCCGGACGAGACAACGGGCGAAATCGTCGTCGCTTTCGTGGTGCTGAAGGGGCCACGTCCCGAAGGCAAAGAAGCCGAGAAGATTGCTAACGAACTGCGGGCATGGGTCGGCAAGGAAATCGGCCCGATCGCGAAGCCGAAGGTGATCCGCTTTGGCGAGAACCTGCCGAAAACGCGTTCGGGAAAGATCATGCGCCGTTTGCTGCGCTCGCTTGCAGCAGGCGAGGAAATCACCCAGGACGTGTCGACGCTCGAAAATCCGGCCATTCTCGACCAGCTTGGTTGATTAGCACCGGCCCAGCCCGGCACCGACGCTGCGCGTGGGGCGCCGGGTGTCCAGAAAGGTGTATAGCAGCAAGTCTCCGCCAGCCGGTCGTCTGGACCGCGTTGGCGGGACATCAGGAGCAGGTCATGCGTGATGCAACAGTTTTACCGAGGCTTTCGAATCCTGCCCCGCTAGGTTTGGCGGGTTTTGCGTTGACGACATGGCTGCTCAGCATGATCAACGCAGGCTGGTTTACCGGCGACTCGATGGGAATCGTGCTGGCTTGTGCGCTTGCCTATGGCGGCACCGCCCAGGCGATCGCCGGGATCATGGAGCTGCCACGCGGCAATACGTTCGGTGCGACCGCGTTTCTGAGCTACGGCGCGTTCTGGTGGTCGTTTGCGCTATTCGTGCTGTTTCTGCATGACAAGGTGCCGCCTGCCTTCGTCGGCTGGTACCTGTTCCTGTGGGGCGTATTCACCTTCTATATGTGGCTGGCCACGTTTCGCTCGCCGCGCGCACTGCAGTCCATTTTCCTGGCGCTCTGGATCACGTTCGTCCTGCTGGCCGCGGGGGAATGGACCGGCTCCGGCTTGCTGCACATGGCCGGCGGCTATATGGGTCTGGTCACTGCCGCACTGGCTTTCTACCTGTCGGCGGCCGATCTGATCAACGAGGTCTACGACCGTATCGTCTTGCCCATCGGCGAGCCGAGAAATTTCAGGCGGCACGCGGTCGCTCTGTAACGCCTGGTACGGCGGGACGTGGGCCGCTTGTTGCTGTTTGTTGCGGTTCTAGCGTCGACGCCGCTTCATTTCATTGTCTGACCCAGTCACTGTCGCAAGGATATTCATCATGACAACGTCCACCCATTCGGTCATCGATTTCAGCAAGCTGATGGAGCAAGTGAAGCTTCCTGGCTTCGATATGACTTCGGTGATCGAGACACAGCGCAAGAACATCGAAGCGCTAACCGCAGCCAATCAACTGGCATACGAAGGCATGCAGGCCCTCGTGAAGAAGCAGGCCGAGATGTTTAACGAGCGAGTGCAGGAGATTCAGGCGGAGGTGCAGAAAGCGAGCAGCGGCAATCCCGTGGAAGGTCTCTCGCAGCGCGCGGACTTCGTCCAGCAGACCTTTCAGAAGATCTTCGACGATATGCGCGAACTGGCCGAGATGGCGCAGAAGGCGCAGACCGAGACGCTGGCGGCCATCAGTCAGCGCGCAGCGCAGGACGTGAAAGAAGCGAAGACGGCCGCAAAGCACAAGTAGACGGGTTGAGTTGCGCGGCGAGCGATCGTGATCGCGCCTCGCGCATCCGGATCAAAAGCGGCGCCTAATACGCGGAGGGACACCATGCGCGTCATCGTCGAGAAACTTCAGGCGGAACACGTCAGGCTAGGGCGCCTGGTGGGCCTGCTCAATCTTCAATCGTGCCAGCGCACGGATGCGACAGCACCGAATATCGCGTTGCTGGTCGACGTGCTGTGCTATTTGACACGCTTCGCCGACCTTGCACACCACGTGATCGAAGACCGGATGGTCGAGAAGCTGCTGGCAAAGAAAGCGCTCGCAGTCGAACTGGGTCGCGAAATCGAGACCCAGCACCAGGTGTTGATCCGGGATGGTCGTGATCTGTTGCGTGACCTGGAGTCCGCGGTACGCGGCGAAAACATGTCGCAGCAGCTCGTCGATAGCCGCGTCCGGCTTTACGCCGAGCGGCTACGGCACAACATGGTCATCGAGGAATTGACGCTGTTCCCCGCCGCGGAGCAAAACCTCAGCAGCGCGGAATGGCATGAGATCGAAAGCTCAGGTGCGTATGCCCAGCCTGATCCGCTCTTCGACGCTACGGTAGACGAGCGATTCGCCGAACTGTATCGGGTCATCACCGCGGAAGCGAGTGCAGCGGGCGTACACGAACCGTTTGCGCAGGACGTCTGACGCCCGCCGGCAACCGGGGTGCCGTCAACCAACACCCGGCCATACCTGGACCCAAGGAGGTCATCATGTTCAGAAAGGTGCTTACTGCCGAGCAGATCCAGCAGGAAGTCCACCGGCGGGTACTGCTGAAACCGCCAGCGTCCGGCTATCCCTGGGAAGTCTCCTTACCGTTGCCCAAAGCGCACGCGCCGGATGCTGAAGCGTGTAACTGGGATATTGAAACGGTAGGCCGCGCTGGCTATAGCGCGTATGTCCGCCATGTAGTGGATGAAGCGAGGAAAGAATTCCTGCTGTCCGACGCGGCCGAACACGACGAGATCATGGGCGACTCATTGGCTCATGGGTAAACAACGTACTTTCTAAAGAGAACACAACCATGGCTTATCAAAGCGTCAACCCTAACACCGGCAAGGTTCTAAAGAGTTTCGACAAGCTGACCGACGAGCAGCTTGAAAAGTCGATCGCCGCTGCCGAGACCTGTTTCCAGACATGGAAGCACACGACCTACGCCCAGCGTGCAGAAATCGTGGCTAAGGCCGCGACGCTGATGCGCACGAACGTAGACAATTTCGCCAAACTGGCCACCCTCGAAATGGGCAAGCGCATCGACGAAGCACGTGGCGAAGTGAAGTTCAGTGCCGACATCCTCGCTTACTACGCTGAACACGCCAAAGCCTTCCTGGCCCCAACCAAGCTCAAGCCGAAAGTCGGTGAAGCTCACATGGAAAACAGCCCGTTCGGCGTGCTCTTCTGTGTGGAACCGTGGAATTTCCCGTATTACCAGCTCGCACGTGTCGCCGGTCCGCAACTGATGGCGGGTAACGTGCTAGTGGTCAAGCATGCAGGGTGCGTACCGCAATGCGCGATTGCCTTCGAGAAGCTCTTGCTCGACGCGGGCGCGCCTAAGGGTGCCTACACCAACCTGCTGATCTCCCATGAACAGTCGGAGCGGATCATCGACGACCCGCGTATCAAGGGTGTGGCATTGACGGGTAGCGTCGAGGCCGGCAGGAGTATTGCAGCGCGAGCGGGGCAGAATCTCAAGAAGACTTCGATGGAGCTAGGCGGTAGCGATGCATTCATCGTGCTTGACGACGCGGACCTCGAAAAGACCGTGCCGTGGGCGGTATGGGGGCGGATGTATAACGCCGGCCAGACCTGTTGCGCAGCGAAGCGCTTCATTGTCCTCGACTCAATCGCTGACAAATTTCTTGCGAAGTTCAAGACCGCGCTCTCCGAATTGAAAGCGGGCGATCCGATGGACGAGAAGACCACGCACGGCCCGTTGTCCACCGAGGCGGCGCTGGTTCAATTGCTCAAGCAGGTCGACGATGCGGTGGCGCACGGCGCAACGCTAGTGATGGGCGGCAAACGTATCAACCGTCCGGGCTCGTTCATGGAAACCACGATCCTGACCGACATCAAGCCGGACAATCCGGCCTTCCGCGACGAGTTCTTCGGCCCGGTTGTGTCGTTCTTCCGTGTCAAGGACGAGGCCGCAGCGATTGCGCTCGCCAACGACTCGGACTTCGGTCTGGGCGGCTCGGTCTTCACCGAAGACGTAGCGCGCGGCAAACGCGTGGCGAGCGGTGTCGAAACCGGAATGATGTTCATCAATAACATCGACTGGTCCGATGCAGAACTGCCGTTTGGCGGCATCAAGGATTCTGGCTACGGTCGTGAGCTCGGCAACATGGGCATCCAGGAGTTCGTCAATACGAAGCTGGTTCGCACCGCCCATCTCGACGCACCGGCCTGATCGCCACAGGGAAAGCCCGCCATGTATATCAACGTTGCCGTTCTGACGGAGACCCGGGCCCATGAGCGCCGTGTGGCGCTCGTGCCCTCCGTGGTCCAGAAGCTGGTCAAACTGGGTGCCCGGCTGCATATGCAGCCGGGGGCGGGCGCAGCGATTCATCTGGACGATGCAGCGTTCGAGGACGTCGCCTTCATAACCGATCGCACTGCACTGGTCGAAGACGCCGATGTCGTGCTCGCGGTGCAGCCTCCCGCGCTGGAGGTGGTCAATGCAATGAAGGAGGGCGCGATCCTCGTTTCCTTCATCTATGCGCACAACGAACCCGCGCTGGTGAAGCGCCTGCTCGATAAGAAGATCACCTGCTTCGCGATGGAGCGGGTGCCACGCATTACGCGCGCTCAGTCGATGGACGCGCTTTCGAGCCAGTCCGCGCTGGCCGGTTACTACGCGGTGCAACTCGGCTCGACCCATCTTGCTCGCGTGGTGCCCAAGATCACGAGCGCGGCAGGCTCGATCGGACCTGCCCACGTGCTGGTGATGGGCCTCGGTGTCGCAGGGCTGGAGGCGATCGCGACGGCGCACCGGCTTGGGGCGGTCGTCGAGGGCTATGACGTGCGGCCCGAAACTCATGAGCAGGCGCTCTCGCTGGGCGCCACCTTCGTCGATACCGGTATCGATGCGCGCGGCAAAGGCGGCTATGCCCGTGAGCTGAGCGCAGAGGAAAAGATCAAGGTCGCGGACGTGCTGACGAAGCATATCCAGAGCGCCGATCTGATCATCACGACCGCTGCGATTCCCGGGAAGGCCTCGCCCAAGCTCATCAGCCACGCGCAAGTGGCCGGTATGAAAGCCGGCTCGGTGATCGTCGATCTATCGGCGGAAGGCGGCGGCAACTGCGAAGACACGCGGCCCGGCGAGACCACCCGGATCGGCCGCGTGACGATTGTCGCGCCGCTGAACGTGCCCTCGCTGCTCGGCGAGGATGCGAGCGAACTGTATGCAAAGAATCAGTACAACCTGCTCGCGTTGATCATGAAAAACAACATCATCGAGATCGACTGGAGCGACGAAGTCCTCGCCAAAACGGTGCTCACCCACGCGGGCGAGAACAAGGCTGAGGCGAGCGACGAGGCGGCAAAGCCTGTCGTTGCGGCGAAAAAGCCGCCCGCGAAAGCCGCACCGGTTGCACCGGCATGAACTGCGGCATAAGCACCGGTATCAGCACCGGCACGAACACGCTCCGACCAAGGACATAGAGATGGACTTCCAGATCAGCATTTCCGGCTTCGTCGCGATTTACATCTTCATGCTGGCCGCTTTTGCCGGCTGGGTGATCATCGGACACGTGCCGGCCATCCTGCATACGCCGCTCATGTCGGGTTCGAATTTCGTGCACGGCATTGTCGTGGTGGGCGGCATCTATGCGCTGCTCAACGCGAGTACGGTACAGGAGCAGGTGATCGGCTTCTTTGCTGTGCTTCTCGGTGCGGGAAATGCCGCAGGCGGTTATGCCGTCACCGACCGCATGCTCGCCATGTTCAAGACCAGCGGCCACCCCGCCGGACACGGCGCACACGGTGCACACAGCAAGTCCGGCACCGTGAAGTCCATCCACGTGAAGAAGCATTGAGGACGCCGCCATGTTGACCCTGATCCCCCAACTCGGCATCGGCGCGGTCGATCTCGCTGCTGCCTTTCTATTCCTGTATGGCCTGCACCGCATGTCGTCGCCGGTGACGGCGCCTTCCGGCATTTTCGTCGCCGGCATCGGCATGGCCGTGGCCGTGCTCGCGAGCTTCCTGTACGCCTTCGATGTCGGCGCGGCGGCCCGGCCCAACCTGCCGGTCAACCTGGGCCTCGCCGTCGTTGCTTTGGCGCTGGGAGGCGGGGTGGCCTGGTGGGGCGGCCGCAAGGTGGCGATGACCGCCATGCCGCAGATGGTGGCCATATACAACGGCATGGGCGGCGGCGCGGCCGGCGCGATTGCCGCGGTGGAACTGTTCGGCAACAAGGCGCAAGGCGCGACCGCGCTGATCATGACCTTGCTGGGCGCGCTGATCGGCGCGGTATCCCTGTCGGGCTCGCTGATCGCCTGGGCCAAGCTCGATGGGGTCATCAACAAACCGGTACGAGTGAAAGGGCGGCAGATTTTCAATGGGCTCGTGCTATTGGCTACCTTCGTGGTCGGCGCCTATATCGTCGTTGCAAGCGTGGACAATTCAGCGCTGATATTGGCGATGCCGACCTGGATCTACCTGTTCTTCGGCTGCGCCCTCGCACTCGGCATCCTGATGACGCTGCCAATCGGCGGCGCCGATATGCCGGTGGTGATCTCGATCTTTAACGCCTTTACCGGCCTCGCGGTCGGCATTGAGGGCTATGTGTTGCAGAACCCCGCACTGATGATTGCCGGCATGGTGGTCGGCGCAGCCGGCATGTTGCTGACGCTGCTGATGGCCAAGGCCATGAACCGTTCCGTGAGCAATGTGATCTTCACCAACTTCGGCGAGGTCGCTACGCGCAAGCAGAGCAAGATCAAGGGCAGCCTGAAGCCGACCCAGCCAGGCGACGCAGGCATCGCGATGCGCTATGCGGCCTCGGTGATCATCGTCCCGGGTTACGGCCTCGCGGTCTCGCAGGGTCAAGGCAAGCTATACGAATTCGTCAAGCTGCTGCAGACGGGCGGCGTATCGGTGAAGTTTGCGGTTCACCCGGTGGCCGGCCGCATGCCGGGCCAGATGGACGTGCTATTGGCCGAGGCAGGTGTGCCTTACGACATGATCTTCCAGCTCGAAGACATCAACGACCAGTTCGCTACTACCGATGTGGCGCTCGTGATCGGCGCCAACGACGTCGTGAACCCGGCCGCGCGTACCGACAAATCGTCGGCCATTTACGGCATGCCGATTCTCAACGCCGACCACGCCAGGCAGGTGTACGTGATCAAGCGTGGTGAAGGCAAGGGCTACGCCGGCATCGTCAACGAACTCTTCTACGCAGACAACTGCAACATGGTCTATGGCGACGCCCAGACCGTGCTCATCAAGATGAGCGAAGCGGTCAGAGGGCTCGGATTGCCCGCTGTGGCCTAGTACGCTGAACCCATCGCAACCGAGGAACAAACCATGACGTCCAAAATGCAAGCTGCGGTAGTCGAACAGTTCGGCAAGCCGTTAGTGATAAAGGAACTGGATATTCCCGAGCCCGGCCCCGGCCAGATCCTGGTCAAGACCGAAGCGTGCGGCGTATGCCACACCGATCTGCATGCCGCAAATGGTGACTGGCCGCTAAAGCCTACCTTGCCGTTTACGCCGGGCCATGAGGGCATTGGTATCGTCACCGCCCTCGGCGCGGGTGTCACGGCCGTGAAGGAGGGCGACCGTGTCGGTGTGCCATGGCTCTATTCCGCTTGCGGACATTGCGAGTTTTGCCTCGCAGCGCGCGAGCCGGTGTGTGCCGAAGCGCAGTTCGGCGGCTATACGAAGAACGGCGGCTTCGCCGAATACATCGTTGCTGACCCGAACTATGTGGCGCATATCCCAGCCCATCTGGCGGCGCGCGACGCGGCGCCCCTCATCTGTGCCGGGATCACCTCGTACAAAGGCATCAAGGAGACCCAGGCGCGGCCGGGTGAATGGGTCGTGGTCTCCGGCGTCGGCGGTCTTGGGCACCTGGGCATTCAATATGCCAAGGCGATGGGCTTGCACGTGTGCGCAGTGGACATCGACGACGGCAAACTAGCACATGCCAAACGCCTGGGCGCCGATGCCATGGTCAACGCAAAGGACGGCGATCCGATCGCTGCCGTCAGGGAGGTCACCGGGGGCGGCGCGCATGGCGTGCTGATCACGGCGCCGTCGTTGGGGGCATTCAAGCAAGGAGTGGGGATGACGCGCAAATGCGGTACCTGTGTGCTGGTTGGGTTGCCGCCGGGCGAGTTTCCGACGCCTCTGTTCGACGTCGTGGCGAACTGCATCACGATTCGCGGTTCGTTCGTCGGCAATCGGCGCGATATGGCCGAAGCGCTTGCCTTCGCCGCTGACGGCAAGGTCAAGGCGGACATCGAGCTGCAGCCGCTGTCGGCGATCAACAGTGTGTTCCATCGCCTCGCGCACGGCGATGTCCCGTCGCGCGTGGTCCTCGAGTTCGCTAAGGGTTGAGAGGAGGGCGCTATCGTGGCTTCCGGACCCGGTCTGGCTCAACTCGCCGACGTTCCCGGCGATGCGATCAACTCGCTGCTGGCGCGGCATCGCGGCAATCCGCATGCGCTCGTGCAGATTCTACGCGAAGCGCAAGCGCAACACGGCTGGCTGCCGCGCGCCATGTTGGCTGATCTCGCCGACGGGCTGGGTCTGACGTTGGCTCACGTGGAGGGTGTGGCGACGTTTTATCGCTTCTTTCATACCCGCCCGGTGGGCGAGTACCGGGTGCTGTTTAGCGACAACATCACCGACCGCATGCTCGGTAACGTGTCGTTGCTGACCGATCTGTGCCAGCGGCTCGGCGTCGAGCGTGGCCAGGTGCGCGCCGACGGCCGCGTCAGCGTGGATTTCTGCTCCTGCACCGGTATGTGCGATCAAGGGCCGTCCTTGCTGATCAACCATCATCAGGTCGTCACGCGGCTCGATGCCGCGCGTGTCGCCACACTTGCGGAACTCATCGAAGCAAGCGTGCCGGTGGCCGACTGGCCGATGGATTGGTCGCGCGTGAACGATCATGTGCGGCGCGCCGATGTCCTCCTCGCCACTTCATTGCATCCGGGCGAAGCCATCGCGGCCGCTCTGGCGCGTGGCGTACCGGCGCTGTTTGACGAAATGAAGCGCTCGAACCTGCGTGGGCGCGGCGGCGCAGGTTTCGTCACTGCCATGAAATGGCAACTGTGCCGGGATGCAAAGGGCAGCGAACACTACATGGTGTGCAATGCCGATGAAGGCGAGCCTGGCACCTTCAAGGACCGTGTGTTGCTGTCACGTCATCCGGACATGGTGTTCGAAGGGATGACGATTGGTGCGCTCGCCATCGGCGCCCGGCACGGCATGCTGTATCTACGCGGCGAGTATCGCTACTTGCTGGAGCCGTTGCTCGACGCGCTGCAACGCCGGCGCGACGCGCATCTGCTAGGCACGTCGATTCAGGGGCAACCAGGTTTCGATTTCGACATCGAGATTCACGTGGGCGCCGGTGCCTATGTGTGCGGGGAAGAGTCGTCGCTGATCGAGTCGCTGGAAGGCAAGCGCGGCACACCGCGCATTCGCCCGCCATTCCCGGCCGAAAACGGCTACCTCGGACAGCCTACCGCGGTCGATAACGTCGAGACGCTCTGCGCCGCGACGCACATTGCGTTACAGGGCGGCACGTGGTGGGCCGCTATCGGCACGCCGAAATCCACCGGCACGAGCGTTCATTCGGTGTCGGGAGACTGCGATCGGCCGGGCATCTACGAGTATCCGCTGGGCACCAGCATCGATCGCATTCTGGAAGATTGCGGCGCGCACGACACCCAGGCGGTGCAGGTTGGCGGCCCATCTGGCAAGTGCCTCTCTGCCCTCGAGTTCGGCCGTCGCATCGCGTTCGAAGATGTGCCGACGGCAGGCGCATTCATGGTGTTCGACCGCTCGCGCGATATGTTCGAAGTCGCCCGCAACTACGCGGGCTTTTTCGCTGAAGAGAGTTGTGGATTTTGCACGCCGTGCCGTGTCGGCACCGCGCTGGTCGTCAAGACCATGGACAAGCTCGCCGCTGGGCGGGGCTCACGGCGCGACGTCGAGGTGCTCTCCGGACTCGATAGCCTGATGCACGGCACGACCCATTGCGGCCTGGGCGGCGCGGCCTGCAACGCGTTGCACGACACCATCGTCAAATTCCGTCCTGCCTACGAGCGACGCCTGCAGTCGCTGCGGTTCGAGCCGGCCTTCGATCTCGATGCCGAACTGGCGGACGAGCGCCGCCTGACCGGCAGAGACGATGCGGCGGCGCATCTGGAGACCCCGTCATGAATGCTCTCGCCAAACCTGCCGCTGCCCCTGTCACTTTCTCGCTCGACGGTGAAGAGGTGCCATTCGAGCCGGGCGAAACGATTCTGCAGGCGGCGCGGCGCGCGGGGCGCTATATCCCGCACCTGTGCTGGCATCCGGACTTTCATCCGCAGGGTTCCTGCCGCGTGTGCACCGTAAAGGTCAAGGGCCGCCCCGGCTCGGCCTGTACTCTGCAGGCTGCCGCGGGCGAAGTGGTCGAAAGCAACACGGATGAGCTCAATGCCGAGCGCAAGATGCTGTTGCAGATGCTGTTTGTCGAAGGCAATCACTTTTGCCCGTCCTGCGAAAAGAGCGGCAACTGTCTGCTGCAAGCCACGGCCTACGAGATGAACATGGAGGACGTGCTGTTCGACGAGTTCTACCCGCGCCGCCCAGTCGACGCGAGTCATGCCGACCTCCTGATCGATTTCAACCGCTGCATTCTGTGCGAACTGTGCGTGCGGGCGAGTCATGACATTGATGGCAAGGATGTTTTCGCCATCGCCGGACACGGCATCGGCACCCATCTGGTGGTCAACAGCATGAGCGGCCAGCTAGCCGATACCACCATGGAGCTCACCGACCGCGCCGCCAGTATCTGCCCGGTGGGCGCGATCCTGCCCAAGCGGCGCGGCTTCGCGATCCCGATCGGGGAGCGCCGCTACGACCCGCACACGGCCGCCGATCCCGACACGCAGGAGGCCTCATGAGCACGCTCACGAGCGTCGACGCCAGCCATCAGCCGCGCAAGTGGAAGGTGGCTACGGTGTCGCTGGCGGGTTGCTTTGGCTGCCACACTTCCTTCCTCGACATCGACGAGCGCCTGCTTGAACTGATCGAGCACATCGAATTCGACCGCTCGCCGCTCACGGACATCAAGGAAGTCGGCCGGTGCGATCTCGGTTTGATCGAAGGCGGTGTATGCAATTCCGAGAACGTGCTGGTGCTGCGCGCCTTTCGCGCCCGCTGCAAGACGCTGGTGGCGATGGGGGCGTGCGCCATCAATGGCGGCCTGCCGGCCGAGCGCAACCGCTTCGATCTCGCGGACGTGCTCAATGAGGTCTACCACGATCGTCCTGGTTTGAGCGAAGGCAGTGCGATTCCGAACGATCCCGAACTGCCGCTCTTGCTCCGGCAGGTGCGCCCGATTCACGCGGTAGTGCATGTGGACTACTTCCTGCCCGGTTGCCCGCCCTCGGCGGATGCCTTCTGGAGCTTTCTGAACGACCTGATGGCCGGGCGCACGCCGCACCTGAGCCACGCACTCATGCACTACGACTGAGCGCCGGAGACTAAACCGCCATGAGCTTCGACCTCGAGACCGCCGCCAACCCAACAGGCCTGCGCCGGATAGCCATCGACCCGGTATCGCGCGTCGAAGGCCACGGCAAGGTGACGATCCTGCTCGACGACCAGCAGCATGTGCAGCAGGTGCGGCTCCATATCGTCGAATTTCGTGGCTTCGAGAAGTTCATCGAAGGCCGCCCCTACTGGGAAGTCCCGGTGATGGTGCAGCGTCTGTGCGGGATCTGCCCGGTGTCGCATCAACTGGCGGCATGCAAGGCGCTGGACCTTGTGGTCGGCGCGCGGCCCATCACTCGCAGTGCCGAGAAGATCCGCAGGCTGATGCACTACGGCCAGGTGATGCAATCGCATGCGCTGCATTTCTTCTATCTGGCGTCGCCCGACCTGCTGTTCGGGTTCGATTCGGATGTGAACCTGCGCAATATTGTGGGCGTGGTGCAGGCGCATCCCGACATTGCCAGAAAAGGCATTCTGTTGCGCAAGTTCGGTCAGGAACTGATTCGCGTCACTTCGGGCAAACGCATCCACGGCACCGGCTCGGTACCGGGCGGGATGAACAAGCATGTCAGCCGGGCGGATCGCGACATGCTCTACCGGGACGTCGATCAAATGATCGCGTGGGCGAGCGAAGCGGTGGACGTCGCCAAGCAGTTGCACGCGCAAAACCGCACACTGTATGACAGTTTCGGTAGCTTCCGCTCGAATATGCTGTCGCTGGTGCGCGCGGACGGCGCGATGGATCTCTACGATGGCGTGTTGCGCGCTCGCGATGCCGACGGGCAGATCATCTTCGACGGCGTCAACGACCAGCGCTACATGGACCTGATCGAGGAAGAAACGCGTTCCTGGACCTACATGAAGTTTCCGCATCTGCGCAGTCTGGGCCGCGATACTGGCTGGTATCGCGTCGGGCCGCTTGCACGAGTGCAGAACTGCGACTTCATCCCGAGCCCTCTGGCCGAGGCGCAGCGCAAGGAATTCATCGACTGGGGTAAAGGCGCTCCGGTTCATGCGACGCTCGCTTATCACTGGGCTCGCATGATCGAGGTGCTTCATACCGTGGAGGTGATCAGGGATCTGCTGGACGATCCGGACATCCTGCAAGGCGAGTTGATGGCCGGTGGCGAGCGTCAGGGCGGGGGCGTAGGCATCATCGAAGCGCCACGCGGCACGCTGATTCACGAGTACCGTGTGGGTGCCGACGATCTCGTCGCGATGTGCAATCTGATCGTCTCCACAACGCACAACAACCAGGCCATGAACGAGGCGGTGCGCTCGGTGGCGCGTGAGTATCTGGACGGCAAGGAACTGACCGAAGGCTTGCTCAATCGCATCGAAGTCGCCATTCGTGCTTTCGATCCATGCCTGTCATGCGCCACCCATGCATTGGGGCGCATGCCCCTGGACGTGGTGCTGCTGGGCGCCCACGGCGAGCCGCTCGACCATGTCACGAAGTCGTACGGCGGCGAAGTCGTGCATCAGTTGGCGGCATCCACGGGCCTTCGCGCATGAGCGCCCCGCTGCTCGTGTTCGGATGGGGCAACCTGAGCCGCGGCGACGACGCGCTCGGCGCCTTGTTCGTCCAGCAGCTAAGCACGCTGTCCGGGGCTGCAACCGGCATCCGGGTCGATTTTCTGGAGGACTATCAGCTACAGATCGAGCACGCACTCGACCTCGTGTCTCGCGAGCATGTGCTGTTCGTCGACGCCAGCCTCAGTTGCGCGGCCCCTTTTGAGGCGACCTCGCTGCGCGCATCGCGCGACGCCAGCTTTACGACTCACGCTATCTCGCCGGCGTCGGTGATGCAGGTATACCGCGAGCTTTACCGCGCTGAGCCTCCGCCATGTACGCTGCTGGCAATCCGTGGCATGCGTTTCGAACTGGGGGAGCCGCCAGGACGCGAAGCGCTCGAACATCTGGCGCAGGCGCTGGCGTGGGGGCAGGGCTGGTTGACAGCGCCTGGTTCGAGGCAGTAGCTGGGGGGGTATAACGCACTGCGCGGCACTGCGCCGCCAAGCGCGGCAAGCGTTGCGACTTCAAACGCCACGCGTAGCCTGGGCATGAGCCGACGGCGCATGCTCGGCAGGAATCAGAAGCACCGGACAAGTGGCCATGCGCACGAATCGCTCTGCGACGCTGCCAAGGAAAAGCCGCTGGAAGCCGCGCCGGCCATGCGTTCCCAGCACAACCAGATCGGCTTTCAGATCGGCTGCAGCGGCCAGGATGCTGTGTGCAATGCCATTGCCCACCGGCTCGACCTCGATGATCCGCGGGGCGCCGCGAACAGCGTGGCGAGTCATCGTCGACTGTGCTTCGGCTGTAATCCGGCTGCCTTCTTCGAAAAAGGCGTTTCGCAAGATCGACGGGTCGTAGCCGATTGAGTCATAGACCATTAGCGGGTTGTCGACGACATAAAGCGGTTGCAACTCCGCGCCGGTGTCTCGAGCAAGTGTCAAGGCGGCATCGAAGGCGCGCGCAGAAGTCTCGCTGCCATCCATCGCCACCAGAATGTGCTTGTACATACTGGCCTCGAAGAAGTTGCCGGATGTCTCGGTCACAGTCCGGATGCAGCATTTTCCTGCTAGCGGAGAGAGCCGTCTGTCCGTTGGAGGACGGTAATAGGCGTTCGAAAGGGCGTCCGAAAGTTCTCCGCTGCTTTGCCGGCGCGAGACGGTCCCGCAGCGTACAGACGTGCGCGCTGCTTGAGCGGAACATGCTTGGAGATTGGAACGTTGTGTCCATGAGGTTTTTACAGCCGGCATGGAAATCTGCGCCGCGTTTTGGATCGGCTTTGGATCGCGAACCACCTAAAGGGATCGATATGACTGCTGCAATGTGGGGAATCGTATTAGGAATGGGCTTGATGTTCGGCGCCTCGCTGTACCGGTACACGCACCAGCCGGTACGTCTGGCGCGTGCCACCTCGGCCAGACAGCGCACTCAGGACAGGTTGCGTGAGCATTACGGTCTGTAAAGCCGGATGCCACGCTGAAGCTTTCGATAGCACAAGCGTGCTATCGGGCAGAACCCGATACGCGCTCGAACTCGTTGAAGAGTTTAAGCAAGCGGGCTACGCGTTTCTTGCCATCGGGCAGCAGTGCCTGCTGTGCCTCCAGACACGCGACTCGCTGGCGCCAGTACGACATTGAGAGTGGATTACCTCGTTCGAGCAACGGGACGACGTATTCGAGATGCGCCAGATCTTTGGCGAATTCATGCAGTGACATGTTTTTCCTTGGGAGGCTGGTCAACGCCTCGACTGCACGATAGGCCGATTCAGACAGAGAGTCTGCACGTTACCGTACAAGTTGCGAGGCCGATTGCATCGCCTGAGGTAGTGGGGGCAACTGCGCTAAAGACACGTCGTGTAACGCCGGGCAGTTTGTACGCTGACGTACCGCTTCCCGAGTCGATCGAGCGTAGTCTCAGAGTCACTATCTAGAGAAGTGGAGGCCATCATGCTACGAAGAAAGTTTCTGTTCACAACACCCGGTTCGATCCTCGCGGTTGGGCTTGCAATGTCAGGTTGCACGATGACGGGCACGTCCGACGCCAGTAGCACGCAGATGGACAAGCGTCACAGTATCGACGCCGGTGTGGACTCGACCTTGGGGCGCCTCTACAACGCTGCAAACGGATCGCGCGAACTGGTTCAAAAGGCTCGTGGCGTGCTGGTGTTCCCGTCGGTCATCGACGCGGGATTCGGTGTCGGCGGCCAGTATGGCGAGGGCTCGCTGCGGGTCGGCGGCCATACCGTTGGGTACTACAGCACGGCAACCGGCTCGATCGGCTGGCAGATCGGTGCGCAGTCGAAGGCGATCGTCTTTCTGTTCATGACCGACGACTCGCTGGCGAAATTCCGCAACAGCGAAGGCTGGTCGGCGGGCGGCGATGCGTCGGTAGCATTGCTGAAGGTCGGAGCGAACGGCAACGTCGACACGACGACGGCAAGCAGTCAGGTGGACGCGTTCGTGCTGACCAACACCGGCCTGATGGCGGGCGCGACACTCGAAGGCACGAAGGTCAGCCGGCTCAAGACCCTGTAATGCGAGCGGGTCGTGGCTCGTACACG
Organism: Paraburkholderia phenazinium; assembly: GCF_900100735.1. Classification (GTDB taxonomy): domain Bacteria; phylum Pseudomonadota; class Gammaproteobacteria; order Burkholderiales; family Burkholderiaceae; genus Paraburkholderia; species Paraburkholderia phenazinia. Next base: position 568,430 of record NZ_FNCJ01000002.1, read on the forward strand.
GCGCAAGCCGCCAACGAGCGAGGAGTGAATCATGCCTATGCTCACTAGTGCCGGTCCGCTGGTTTCACTGATCGCCGGCATTCTGATTCTTGTTGTGCCACGCCTGCTGAACTACATCGTGGCGATCTATCTGATTGTGATTGGACTGCTGGGGCTTTTCGGAAGCCACCTTCACTGAACGCGCGTTTTTCACCCGAGAGACGACGCGTCGAACCCGGTACCGCAAAGCAGAAACGGAGTGTCGAACATGTTGCGCAACATAGAGTTTTTGCAGGGATCCACCGTCAAGGCGAGCGACGGCGACGTCGGCACCGTCACGCAACTCTACTTCGATGACGAGGCGTGGGGCGTGCGCTACCTGGTGGTCGAAACGGGCGATTGGCTCAGAGACCGGCAGGTGCTGATTTCGCCGTATGCGGTTTTGCACGCGGACCCCGGTTCCAAAGAGGTGCACGTGAGACTCACGCGGCAACAGGTGCGCGATAGTCCGAACATCGACGCGCATAAGCCGGTGTCGCGCCAGCACGAGATTCAGTATCTGCGGTACTACGGCTATCCGACCTATTGGGGCGGAGCGAACGTCTGGGGGATGGGAGCCTATCCGGCCTTCGACGGCCTCTCTCCAACTGCCGCGCTGCCATTGGGCGCTTTCCCGGTGGTCGACCCGGACCCCGACGAGCCGCCGGCGGACGTCCATCTGCGCAGCACGGAAAGGGTGAAGGGCTACCACATCGAAACGGTCGACGGCACCATTGGCCACGTGTCAGGCTTCATCTTCGACGACGAGAGCTGGGTGATCCGCTACCTGAGCGTCGATACGCGCAACTGGTGGCCCGGCGGCAAGGAAGTTCTGCTGGCCACAGGGTGGATCGAGCTGATCGACTGGTTCGGCTCAACCGTTTCCACGACGCTGACGCGCGATGCCATCAAGCACAGCCCGGCGTACGACGACGCGATTCCGGTCGACCGGGACTACGAAATGGCGCTGCACGAGTTTTACGGCCGACAGGGCTATTGGTCCAATGAGAGGGCGGCAGCGCCGGATGAGCGCATAACCGCACCCTGAGTGCCGACGCCGGGGGGATTCCGGCCTTTTGCAGGTCACGCGCCTTTAACAGGTGCCGTGGCCTGTTTGTCTAAGTGGCGCTAGATCGCGCGCAGATCGGGCAACAGACGTTCGAATTCCCTTCTTACAACGCCGTAGCATTCGCAGACACGCTTTTCCAGCCCCGGCCTATCCAGTACCTCGATATGACCGTAGCTATAGCGGATCAAGCCTGCCTCCTGCAGTTTCATGGCGGCTTCGGTCACGCCGGGCCGGCGCACGCCGAGCATATTGGCGATCAGTTCCTGAGTCATCTTCAACTCGTTGGAAGGCAGCCTGTCAATGCTCAGAAGCAGCCAGCGGCACAACTGTTGATCGATCGAGTGATGCCGGTTGCAGACGGCGGTTTGCGCCATCTGGGTGATCAGCGCCTGGGTGTAGCGAAGCAGCAGTCGCTGCATCGGGCCGGCGCGATGGAACTCTTCCTTCAGCATGCGGGCGTCCAGCCGGTAGGCGTGTCCGGCGCTTTGTACGACGGCGCGGCTGGGGGTGGTTTCGCCACCCATAAAGAGCGCGATACCGACGAGCCCTTCGTTACCCACAATCGCGATCTCGGCCGATGCACCGTCTTCCATGACGTAGAGCAGCGAGATGATGGCGTTGGTGGGGAAATAGACGTGATCGAGGCGGTCACCGGATTCGTAGACGACCTGTCCCAGCGGCAACTCGACCGGTATGAGGTGCGGTTCGATGCGCTTCCACTCTGCTTCGGGCAAGACCGATAGCAGGTGATTTTCTTGGGGATGATGCGCGTTTGACATTGATGCGATCCCGGTGTGACCCTTATCCCATTATAAGGCACTTAGGCAAACACCGTTACGGCCATCGCGACGACGGTTGCCGCCATCATCGCCGTGGCGAGCCAACCCAGGACGCGCAGCAGCAGGGGTAAGGTGAATCCCCTCATGATGCTGGCGCGCATGGACAGATGCATCATTACCCCCATCACTGGGACGGCGACGATGCCGTTGAGCACGGCACTCCAGTACAGCGCCTTGACCGGATCGATAGCGGTGAAATTCAGCCCGACGCCGATAAGCGTTGCCGTGGCGATTACGCCATAAAAGGCCTTCGCTCGCAGAGGAAGGCGCGCGAGACCAACACGCCACGACAGCAGCTCGCCCACCGCATAGGCGGCCGAGCCCGCCAGCACGGGAACGGTTAGCATCCCTGTGCCGATAATTCCGGCGGCGAAAATCCCAAATGTGAAGGGCCCAGCCACGGCACGCAGCGCTTCAGCCGCCTGGGCGGAGGTCTGGATGTTGGTTATGCCGTGGGCATGCAGCGTCGCTGCGGTCGTTACCACGATAAAGAACGCAATGACGTTCGACAACGCCATACCCAGGTAAGTGTCGATCCGGATCCGCGAGAATTCCGCCTTTGCTTGCCACGGCGCGTGGGTCAGCGGATGCGCGCCGCGCCGTTCCCGCTGGTCGTCGACTTCCTGTTCGGCTTGCCAGAAGAATAAGTAGGGGCTGATGGTCGTGCCCATCACCGCGACGATCGCGACAATATAGTCGGGTTTGGTGGAGAGCGGCGGCCAGATGGTCGCCCAGCCCACTACTTGCCACGGCACCTTCACGACGAACGCGCAGATCACGTAGGCGAACAGCGACAGGCACAGCCATTTCAGAACCGAGACGTAGCGCGCATAGCGGGTAAAGACTTCCAGCGCGATCGACAGCAAGCCGAACAGGCAGACATACAGCAGCACGGGGCCCGAGATCAGAAGCTTGAGCGCGGCGCCCATCGCACCGAGGTCGGCACCGAGATTGATGACGTTTGCCAGCATCAGCAGGCTGACGACGCTAGTGGAGAGCCAGCGTGGATAGTGGCGGCGCAGATTGCCGGCAATGCCGTATCCGGTGACGCGGCCAATGCGCGCGCTGATTTCCTGAATGGCTGACATCAGCGGATAGCTGAGAAGCAAGGTCCAGGTGAGTCCATAGCCGAACTGGGCGCCGACCTGGGAATAGGTTGCGATCCCGCTTGGGTCGTCGTCGGAGGCGCCGGTAATGAGGCCGGGGCCCAGCGCGGCGAGCAATTTTGGCCGGGTCGGCTGCTGTTCCGGTTCGGGTATTGCCGTATCCATCTTCGGGTGGGCTCCGCTAACGCAACTGGACTAGACTGAACTGACGCCGAACACGCCGGCTGCCAAGTCACGCTCGCAATCGGCGTGCCACGCCGTGCCTTGCCCAGCACCATAGACACTGGACTTGCCGTTGCTCCGTCGCGTCACCCTGACTTGCCGTCGAACCTGTCCGGCACTGGCGTCAGCCGGGTTGGGATCCTCGTCATGGATATCGAAATCGCTGATATCGAAACCATGGCTTGCGAAAATCGATTCTGCGTCGGCTTGTTCGTCTTCGCTGAACTCATGAAAAAAATGCCTAGCCATGTGAACTCCCGGTTCCAGGATGAGTCGTAGCACGCTCCGGCGAACCGTAATCTACCTTGGGGCCGCCTTTCGCCACGATGCACGCTATTTGTTGGCGAGTCTGTACGTTAGCGTTCAACCTCGCGGTGGACGAGCGTGCGCCGGCCTCGCGAGGTTATTTGGCGATCCGAAATAATGGAGGCCGCTTGCCGGGATGCTGAACTTCTAACGGTCGCGGCGTGTTACGCGCTAAACTGGTGCTCTAGCAGTTTCCAGCGGTGCGCCATGAACGATTCCAAATACATCTCCGCGGCGCCCCTGCCGGCCACGGCTCCTCGAATCGTCGCGATCGGCGCATCCGCAGGCGGCCTTCACGCGCTGAGCCTGTTTTTCAGGGCCGCTACCCTGATCCCCAACGACGTAGCGTTTGTGATCGTCGTCCATCTCGCCCCTGACTCAACGAGTTATCTCCCGCACCTGCTGGCCAAAGACACGCCTTTACCCGTGTCCCTCATCGAGGATGGCGCCATGCTGCGTGCGGGACATATCTATGTGATCCCTCCCAAAGTATCGGTCGGTATCGAGCGGGACGCCTTCAGGCTGCACGCTGCCGTCGAGCGTCCTGCCATTCCCATGCCGATCGACGAGTTCTTCACGTCGCTGGCCGCGGACCAGCATGATCGCGCCATCGGGATTGTGCTCACTGGCGCCAACGCGGACGGCTCGGCCGGCCTGCGAGCCATCAAAGCCGAGGGCGGTATGGTGATGGCGCAAACGCCCGAATCCGCCGAGCATAGCGCGATGCCCGCCCACGCGATTGCGACGGGGCTGGTCGATTATGTGCTGCCGGTTGAAGACATGCCTGCAGCACTGTTCGATTACATCGCACGCTCAACCGTCACGGCAGCTCCGGGCGCTTTGGACAACGCGGACCCGGTCGACCTTGAACCGGTTCTTGGGGCGCTTGCCGAGGCCGGACTGGATTTCAGGGGATACAAGCGGGGCACGCTGGAACGTAGGGTTGCGCGGCGTATGTCCGTCAACAGAATCGACAGCCTCGACGTGTATTGCGAACTTCTGAAAACCCGGCCAGAGGAAGCGCAAGCACTGAGCCTCGATATGATGATCGGCGTCACGGAGTTCTTTCGCGATCCCGAGGCATGGAGCGCGCTCTCGGAGCGGGTCCTCACCCGCATTCTCGAAGAGCCCGAGGGCGAACAACCCATTCGCGTCTGGGTGCCGGGATGTGCGACAGGCGAAGAGGCCTACTCGATGGCCATGCTGCTGACCGAGGAACTCAAGAAGCGCCGCTCGACCCGAACTTTCATGATTCTGGCCTCTGACGTCAACCGCGCGGCGCTGGGACGCGCCCGGCAAGGCATTTATGCACCAGGCGTCGCCTTGCCGCTCGGCGAAGCGCGGCTCGAGCGTTTTTTTCAGGCCCATGAACAGGGCTACCAGATCCGCCAGGAGCTTCGCGAGACGGTTTTGTTCACTCCGCAGAACCTGATTGCCGATCCGCCGTTTTCCCGCGTGGACCTGATCAGTTGCCGGAACCTGCTGATCTATCTTGAACCGGAGGCCCAGCGGCGCGTGTTCGAGTTGTTCCACTTTGCACTCAATCCGATGCGCTACCTGTTTCTGGGACGCTCCGAGAGTACCGATCCCGATTCGAACCAGTTTCGGGAAGTGTCGCGGGCCTGGCGTATTTACCAGCGCAGTCCAGTCGTGGTTCCGGGCGTCTCCGGGTACCGGTTTTCTGCCAGAGCGGCACGCTCCGAGGAATTCCCACCCGCCAGTCGCATCGGCGTGCGCAGCAAGGGATATGCAGAACTGGTCAACACCGCGCTGCTCGAGGAGCACCATGGTGCATCGGTGCTGATCAACTCCGCTCATCAGGTGCTCTACGTGAGCGGCTCGACCGATGAGTACCTGACGCAGCCCGCGGGTGAGCCCACCGGAAATATTCTCGACATGGCGCGCGAAGGCCTGCGCCTCAAGCTGCGCATCGTCTTGCGCCGGGCGATTCAGGAGCGGGCCGCTACGCCAGTGAGCGAAGTTGTCTCCGACGGCGGTGCGGCGGCGGTGAAGATCACCGTGACGCGGTCATTCGACACGGCGCATGCAGGCAAGGCATTGCTCGTTATCTTCGCCCGTGTGCCGATGGTGGACCGCCCTTTGTCGCCACTGCCATCTGGTTTGGACTCCGACCTCTGGCACCTGGAGAGCGAGCTGCGCACGACGCAGGTGGAACTGGGCAGCACGATCGAGGAACTGGAAGAGAGCAATACGGATTTACGGGTATCGAACGAAGAAATTCTTTCCATCAATGAGGAATTGCGTTCGGCCAACGAGGAGCTCGAGACGTCGAAAGAAGAGCTGCAGGCAGTCAATGAGCAACTCAATGGCGTCAATTTTCAACTCGAGCTGAAAGTTCGTCAGTTGGAAATCCTGAATGAGGACGTGACGAATCTGCTTGCCAGCACGCAAATCGCAACGCTGATGCTTGACCAGCAGCGCGTGATCAGACGCTTTACGCCAGGCGCGGGGCGGATTCTGGGGCTCGCGCCGTCCGACATTGGACGCGTCGTCGTCGACGTTCTTGGCAACCCGCTCGCCGACGCTTTGCCGGAGGATGTCGAACGGGTCCTGATGGGATCGGACCCGCTGGTCGAGAAGGAAATCCAGACCGCGACCGCGCAATGGTATGTCCGGCGCATTACACCGTATCTGGCGATGGGCGGAAAACCGCCCGCTGGCGTGGTGGTGACATGGACTGATATTACGCATGTCAAACTGTCGGACGAACGCTCCCGGCGTCTTGCCGCGGTGGTTCAGGATTCGAACGATGCGGTAACGGTGTTTGACCTGAGGGGCCGCTTTATTGCCTGGAACAAGGCGGCCAGCGCCATGTATGGCTATAGCGAAGCCGAGGCGTTGCTGATGAGCGTCTCCGAAATGCTGCCAGGCGGCGCGAGGCAGGATCATCTCGACTTCATCCACCATGCAGCGAACAATGAGGCGCTGCATTCCTACGAGACCCAGCGTGTCACGAAAGACGGACGGGTGATTACGATCTGGATCACCTTGTCGGTGCTCTCTGACGGCTTGGGCAACGCCACAGCCATCGCGACAACGGAGCGCGATCTCACCAACCGGGGCGTGAGTAACGCGCAGCTTCGCGAACTGGCCGAGCGCCTCGCGCTGGCCGGCCGGCAAAACCGCTAGCGTCAGGCCTGCCGGTTTGCACGGTCAGGCGGTGCTTTTCGCTGGGTCCTTGTCGCGTAATGCGAGCACATGCTGCTTCGCCGCTTCGTTACCATGCGAAAGCGCGCGCAGTGCCAGTGTGAGCGCCAGTTGCGCCTCGTGAGCCACGGCGCCACGGTCCTGATCGAAGTGCTTGACGGCGCTGCGCAGATGCTGCGCGGCCTGCTCGTGAAGCTCGCCTGCGAGGGCATGATGCTGAGCTGCGTTCGTTTTGCCGTCGGCGGAGCCGGGCGCGGGAGGGACGACGAGCGGCGCACTGGCGGGGTGTTTGAGGGCGTCGTTCGCCTCGGCGATGGCGTGCAACGCATGACCATGCGCCATCACCGCCTGATGCGCGGCGTGGTTGAAGTCTTTGCCTTCCTCGAAATGCCGCGATGCTTCGCGGTGAAAACGTCCTGCTTGCTCGTGATGCGATGCTGCGGCTTCGAGGTGTTCCTTTTTACCGTGTTTCGTGTTCATGCCTGCTCCCATGTGGACAAAGCAATTTGACCAATGCGATTGACGGCGAATGGTATACGTCCTTCTATTTGATCACCTTTCCGCTCACCTGGGTGGAAAGCTGCGTATGTAACTGCTTCCGCGCGCCGAGGCGGCCCGACGCTTGCGTTGTGGACGCCGCGCACGCCCACGCGGCGTGCCGCGAAGCCCCTATGCCATTGCGTACATAGACCAGATGTTCTCTCAGAGATGGGTTAGCCGGCGGCATCCCGCTATCTTTGTGTCCACGCAGTCGTCCAGGCAGATGGCCGCGACGAACCCCCACCAGGTTTTGGAGACACGCATGAGTTCCGCCCACATCGTACCTTTGACGTTTCAGCGCGGGTCAATTCGGAGAATCCACGGGACGAGGCGATGAACCCTTATGCGTGCTGGATCATGAGGCCGGAGAGATGCCGGTCATAGACCCGTTCTTATGGCTCACGCCTGTGTGTTGACAATGCCCGTGGTCTGGCCCGAGGACAGCATCAATTGCACGAGCTCTGCCGTGGCTATCTGGATGGCCCCCTCAATCGCGCTTGCCTCGCCGTTCCCACTGAGCGCTTGCGCGTTCGCCGCGGCTTGCTGGTCTTGAGAGCCTTGCGTGCCCTGTGCCGCTTGCGATGATCCGTGCGGCTTCTGCCGTTCGACCTGCGCGAGCTCTGCCTGGAGCGATTTGATGAGTTGTTTCAGCTTCTCGATCGTCGAAGCGGTCGCGGAGCTGCTATTGCTCGCGCCACCGCCGCCCCCGCCACCGGCTCCACCTGCGTCCTGGCTTTTGTCTGTGCCCGAGGTGCTGGTGGTCGAACCCGTGCTGGTGCTGCTCGATGTGGCGCTGCCGCCGCTGCTGCTATTCGATGCCTGCGACGGATCGGTCGTGGCCGTCGTGGTGGTGGTTGCGGGCGTCGAGGTCGTTGCCTGCGTGGTGGCCGCGGTGTTGCTGACGGAGAGAGAGTTCTGGATCTGCATGGTCAGGGTAGGGTCCGTTGCGGTGGGTTAATAAAAACCGCCTAACGGGATAACGGCAGGCTATCTGGATTTCTTGAATCGCCGGGCGCCGCCTTCGCTTGCCATGTGCCTTTTGTATGCGCATTGGCTGGATCTCAGCGCGAAGACGAGAGGCTCATCAGCAAGCAGACCCGGCCGAGCTTCGCGTCTCACCGACCGTATTTCTCCGCGAACTCGAGCGCACTGAGTTCGCGGAAATCGCCTAGCGCCGCATCGATCTGTGCGGCGTCCCAGTCCCACCAGGCAATCTGCTGCAGGCGCTCCGCCGTCTGCGCGTCCATGCGAAAGCGCAGCACCCGCGCCGGCACGCCCACTACGATCGCGAAAGGCGGCACGTCTTTGGTTACCACGGCGCCCGAGCCGACCGCCGCGCCGGTGCCGATCTTCACCCCTGGCATAACGATGGCGTCGTGGCCGATCCACACGTCATGGCCAATTTCGACGCGATCCTGCGCACGCCACTCGAAGATCCCGGCGTCATCGTCGAGGGAAAAGCCGTACGAACGCGAGCGATATGTGAAGTGGTGCAGGGTGGCGCGCCACGCAGGGTGGTTCGGCGGATTGATCCGCACGCCAGTGGCGATATTGGCGAACTTGCCGATCTGCGCATGGGCGATCTGATTGTCGCCCATCGCGTAACCGTAGTCGCCGAGCACCGATTGGGCGACATGGCTGCGCGGCCCAAGGTAGGTATAGCGGCCAAAATCGCTGGCGCGAACCAGCGACGACGAATGGATCTCCGGCTCTGCCGTCAAGGTGCGGCCAAGCGTCCACGGGTCGGTTGGGACGCCATGATCAATAAGCATGCGAGTTCTCGTGATTCGATAAAGAGGGGACGACTTTGCCCGAAAGGCGCGCCGTCTTGGGGACTAGCCGGTTAGCTGAGCGCAGGACATGCGCCGGCGGCAGTGTTGCCGCCGCCGGGCCGGTCCCGGCTAGGCGACCAGGCCGCGCAGATAAGCGGACACGCGCTCCGCGCAGGCGACCAGCACAAAGGTGGCGATCAACAGAAACGACACCGTCTGGTACTGGAACAGGTTCATTGCCGTGAGCAACTGGAAGCCGATGCCGCCCGCGCCGACGAAGCCGAGCACCAGCGAGGAGCGCAGGTTTTCGTCGAAGCGGAACAGTCCGATGCCGAGCAGCGAGGGCAGCACGCCCGGCACGACTGCGTGGCTCAAGACCTGCAGGCGCCCGGCGCCGGTCAGCGTGAGCGCTTCGACCGGGCCCATGTCCATGTCTTCGATCACCTCGGCGAACAGTCGCCCCAGCATGCCGATCGAGTGGACCGCGAGCGCCAGCGCGCCTGGAAACGGCCCGAGCCCCACCGCCGTGACGAACAGCAGCGCCCACACCAGATCGGGCACCGCGCGGGTCACGCCGATGATTGCTCGTGCCGCGTAGTAGAGCGGCTTGGCGGGCGTCACGTTGGCGGCGGCGAGGATCGCCAGCGGGAAGGCGAGCAGGATGCCGAATACGGTGCCGAAAATCGCCAGATCGATGGTTTCGAGCACGGGCCACAGATTCGGCACGAACTGATCGAAGGCCGGCGGCATGGCGCGCGAAATGATGTCGGCCATCCCGTGCGCACCGGTGACCAGATCCTGCGGACGGGCTTGCACGACGATCCATGCCTGCACGAACAGCGCGAGGATGACGACGATTACACACACCGACCAGAAGGTTCGCACTCCGGATGAAGTGGCCGGGACGCGCATCTCAAGCACCTTGTTCATGCTGCCTCGGCCAGGTAGAGGCTCGCAATCTGCTGACTGGAGACCGCTGAAGCAGGCCGGTCGAACTCCAGCTGTCCGCTGCGCAGTCCCACCAGCCGGTCGGCATAGCGGGTTGCGAGATCGGGCTGGTGCAGCACGCAAACTACCGCGAGTCCGTCCTCGCTGGCCAGACGCCGTAGCAGTCGCATGACTTCGTCCGCGGCTTCGGGGTCGAGGCTCGCAACGGGCTCGTCGGCGAGCAGGACGTGAGGGCGCTGTGCCAGGGCGCGCGCTACAGCGACGCGCTGGGCCTGGCCGCCGGAGAGCGTACCGGCGCGCTGGCTGGCCAGATGCAGCAAGCCGACTTCGTCGAGGTAGGCGCGGGCAGGTTCGATTTCTTCGCGTGGCAGCCTTCCGAGCGCGGTCCCGATCGTGCGGTGGCGCCCCAGGGTGCCGCAGCAGACGTTCGCCAGCACGCTGCGGCGTTTGACGAGATTCGCATTCTGGGAAATCAGCGTGAGCGGCAGGCGCGCCTCGCGCAAGGCTTTACCCGAGAGCGTGGCCAGATCGCGTCCCGCCAGCTCGACCGCACCGCCGGTGGGCCGGTTCAGTCCCACCACGCACTTCATGAAGGTGGACTTGCCGCTGCCGTTGCTGCCCAGCACCACCACCATCTCGCCGGCCCGGACCGACAGGTTGAGGTTGCGCAACGCGGTGTGGCCGTTGTCGTAGCGCATCGTCAGTTCACGGACGGCGAGCTTGACGCCGGGGGCGAGCGAGGTGCGTTGCGCTGTCCCCGGATTGCTGGACCCGGCCGTCACGAATGCGCCTACCGGGTCCAGCGGCAGGTCGCCGGAAGCACTAGAGAGGGTGTTCACAGTTTGGCCAGGTCGATATGAAGCGTGGAGACCAGATCGCGAATCTGGTTGTAGGCGGCATCCGTCTGCGGCACCGTTCTCAACTCGGGATTCTCGTTCGAGGCCAGGAATTTCTGGTCGGCTTCCGGCAGTTGGTGCAGATCGAGCGAACTCAACACACTTGCCAGGCGCGCCTTGAAATCTTCAGGCAGATCGCCACGCACCGCGAGCGGATCGAGCGGAATCGGCTCGGATTGCCACAGTGTCACGTAGGCGGCCGGGTCGTACTCGTTGTGCAGCTTGGCGCTGGCAATCTCTTCGCTGTTCAGCTCGCCGGCGTCGACCTTATGGTTGCGCAGCGCTTCGAACGAAGCGGTGTGGCTGCCCGCGTAGATCGCCTTGATGCCCTTGTCCGGATCGATACCGTTCTTGCTCAAACCGTAGGCGGGGAACAGATGGCCCGACGTAGAGGCCGGATCGGCGTAAGCGAAGGAGCGGCCATTGGTGTCGGCCAGCGTCTTGATACCGGAGCCGGGCCACGTGACGATGGAGGCGTAGTAGGTGGCCGGTTTGCCGTGTTCGCCGGCGAACGTCGCGACCGCTTCGGCGTGCGCTACCTGGTGAGCGAGCACGTAACCGAGCGGGCCAAACTGGCCGAATTCGAGCTTGTCGTTGCGCATGGCCTCGATCTCGGCGTTGTAGCTGGTGGCAACGTAGAGTTGCACGGTGCAGCCGAGCTTGTCGCCGATCATCTTCGCCAGATCCGTGTACACGGGCAGCATGCGCTGCGCCGATTCGTACGGCTCGACGCCGAAGCGAACCACGCCGTCGTTCGGGCAGGCGCCGGCCGCATGTGCCGCGCCGTAGAAGAGGCTAGCGCTCAGTGCTACGGCGGTAAAAACTTTGGACAACTTCATATATTCCTCAAGTTATGTTTGTACCGCACTGAACCGCTCGATGATCGATACCCGAAATACCGTCCCCGCTCGTGCCACTTATCTCAAGGGTGGCGGCTGCCGTTAGCCCCGGACCCCGTATGCAGTTCGGATCATTCTAGGAATCCCATATGACACATCGGTGTACATATGGAGACGTCTAGAGGAATTTTCCGGTCTGCTTCACAGGTGAGATTCAGCAGAATCGAGAGCACGTAGTCAGACGAAAGGGCGCTTGACCGTGCGCTTCGGCGTCCGGCAAGGCAGTCTTCAACATCTAATCGTCTAGACGTTCTGGGGCAGAAAAAGATGCACCAACAAAGCGCGCTTCAGGAATTCTTCGCTGCCTGCAGACATGAACTTGCAGCAGCGAAGTTATTGAAACCGATGGGAATGACAAGACCGTGACATCCGCAGATACTGCGACGCGCCTACTGTTCGAGCAGACGGAAGATTGCGCCGCTACCCGGCCGCAAAAAAGTCCGCCCTACGGTCATAAGGCGGACGAGGACAAGTGTTTTACGACCACTGCGACGAGTGAAGAGGCAGTGTGACGCCATCGTAGGCCTTCAAAAAGGCAGTTGTGCGACGGGGTAATGCTGTGTAAGCGACCGGGCAGGCCGACCCGTGAACGGACGAATTCCGGCGCCGGCAGCCTGCGGTTCGGGGAACCCCCTCCGTCCTCGGGTAAGGCGACGAAAGGAAAAACCGTTGCTTAAAGTGCGACGGACGTCAAAAAAAGTTTGATGAAGGGATTGTGACTTGATAACTTTCCCCTGCCGCACGAGACCGCCTGTTGGAGTGGGTAAGTGACCATATGGTTCGCATGACGAATCATTGGATGCCGCCGTGCTGCATGCGTACAGGGTTCAGTATCCACGCCGCTGTCACCGTAAGTCCGCCCAGATTCGCCATTCATTGAGGTGAAGGACGCTGCACGCGTGTTCGCCCTGGTGTGTGCTGTTCAGGTCAATCCGGAAGGGCGCGGCAATATAAATGTAATTAGTACTACGACGCGTAATGAAAAGAAACGAAATTCAAGTTTCGGCATGAACGGCCGGCCCATGAGCCGGCCGTGCTTGCAGATCGGGGTGATGAGTCCACAAGGCTTCTCACTATGGGTGTGGTCCCTACTGACAAAAGAGAGAGGGGAAATGAAACAACGGGGTTTGACGCTCGCCATCCAAAGAATCGTTTGGGCCGAACTGGCGCTATCGACGGTATGCGGTGCGCCGGCATACGCGCAAAGCCAACCTGCGGCAGCCGCCGATGCGGCCTCGGCAACGGCGGTAACGCCAGCCACCGCGGTACCGGCGGCACCGCCAGCGACCGCGGCCCAACCGGCCAAAGCCGCCTCGGCAACGACGGCCACCTCGACCAGTGGCACGTCGAGCGGTGCAGTGACGCAGATGAAAAAATTCGAAGTCACGGGTTCGCTGATCCGCAGCGCGGATAAGACCGGCTTTAACCAGGTCCAGACGATCTCGCAGAAGGACATCGAGAACAGCGGCGCCACCACGGTGACGGATTATCTGCGTCAGACCAGCGCCAATTCGGCGAGTAGCTGGGGCGAAAGCACGGTCGGCAATCTGGCGCCGGGTGGCTCGGGCATCGCATTACGCGGCATGAGTGAAAAGTACACGTTAGTGCTGGTGGACGGCCAGCGCGTGGCGCCCTACGGCTTCGCTTCGAACGGCACCGACACCTTCTTCGACCTCGACACGTTGCCGGTCAACATGATCGACCGCATCGAGATCGTCAAGACCGGCGCGGTCTCGCAGTACGGCTCGGACGCCATCGCCGGCGTAGTCAACATCATCACCAAGAAAGATTTTCAGGGCTTGCAGCTTGACGGCAGCATCGGCGGGGCGCAACACGGCGGCGAGGGCACCACGAATTTCAGCGTGTTGGGCGGCTTCGGCAACCTGGCCTCGGACGGCTTCAATATCACGGCTGCCGCGAGCTACTATCGCTCCAGCGGCGTCACGATGGCCGAACGGGATATCACCAGCAGCCAGAATTACACCGGTCAGAACGGCGGTTTCTTCGCTCAGCCCAGCTCGTACTGGAGCACCGCGAATGGCGCGCAGGCGCTCAGCAATTGCGGGGCAGGGAGCAGCGTCACCTCGGCGGCCACCAACGTGCAGGCGCAGGAAGCCGGCACAGTGTGTTCCCGCAACGGGGCGAGCGCGCAGTCCATTGCACCGCAAGTGGAGCGCACTAACCTTAAGGTGCATGGCGACTTCAAGATCAGCGACAACGTGCAAGCATTCGCCGACGTCTGGGAGAGCTACGACACCACCAGCCTGCTGACCGGCCTGGCCGGCTTTACCTCCGGGGACAACCTCGGGCAGACGCTCTATTACGGGCCGGGCGGCACCATTGCGCCGTTTCCCGCCAGCGTAGGCGGGACCGCGCTGACCTATTACTTCCCGAATGCGCAGGCGGTGAACACAACATCGAACTTCTACCGTGCCTCGACCGGCCTCAAAGGCTCGTTCGGCACGCAGAACCTCGGTGATTGGGATTGGTCGACATCCTATGGGCACTCCGAGAGCGAAGTGTCCAACGCTTATACCAATCAGATCAACTCGTCGGTCCTGTCGAACTACCTGAGCAGCGTCACGCAGAGCACCTTCAACGCGAATACGCTTAACTCGTTGCCAGGCCTGTTCGGCACCTCGTACGATCAGGCAATTTCCAAGCTCGATACGCTCGATGCGACGATCTCGACGCCGGACCTGTTCAAGTTACCAGGCGGCGACGTAGGCGTGGGTTTCGGTGCGCAGTTCCAGCATCAGAGCGAATATATCGGCGCCGGTTCGACGGCGTTCCTGAGTCCGATTACGCAAGCCGTGGATGGCGAGCGTAACGTCGCGGCGGTGTACTACCAGATCGATATTCCGATCCTTCATAACCTGACCTTCAGTCAATCCGGCCGCTACGACCATTACAGCGACTTCGGCGGTGCGTTCTCGCCGCGCTTCGCGCTGCGCTACCAGCCGGTGTCGATCCTCACGATGTATACCTCGTACGATCGCGGCTTCCGTGCGCCGACGCTGATCGAAACATCGGAGAAGGCGAATCTGGTGTTCCAGACCGTCAATGGCGAGAACGTCAACGAGAATACGGTCGGCAACCCCAACCTGCAGCCGGAGCGCACCAAGAACTACAACGTCGGCTTCGAGTTGTCGCCAGCCCGCAATACGGATTTTGGTTTCGACTGGTACAAGATCGACGTCAGCAATGTGATCGGTCAGGAGGATATTGCGGCGCTGGTGGCGGCCAATCCGGGGCAGTCGGTCTACAACGTGTCGTTCGAGAATCTTTCCTACCTGCATACGGACGGCTTCGAAGCAACGTTCCGCCAGTCGTTGCCGACCAGGATTGGCACCTTTACCTTGTCAGCGGACTGGGCCTATGTGTGGCACTTCACGATGCCCAATGGCGGTGTAGCCGACGATTACGCGGGCAACAACGGTGCGATCGATACGGTATTCGGCGCGTCGTTCCCGCGCTGGAAGGGCAATACGGACCTGAGCTGGGCGTACCACAAGTGGACAACCACGTTGACCTGGCAGTTCACCGGACCGTACGCGCAGACGATCGTTTCCGGCTCGCCGGCCGTGGCCTCGTATAGCCAGTTCAATCTATACACGAGCTATTCAGGCTTCAAGCACTGGACGCTGTATGCCGGCATCAACAATATCTTCAACCGCGCGCCTCCGTACGATCCGGTCTGGCAGTACGAAAGCCGCAGCTACTATGACTCGTCGCTGTACACGTACGTTGGCCGCTATGCACAGATCGGCGCAACGTACAAGTTTTGATGTCTGAGTAGAGGAGGCGGGAATGCGCCGCTCCGGTTCCGCGCCACGGGATCGGAGCGGCGCGTCTCTTTGGCCGGTGTCGTTTGCCGGTGTCGTTTGCCCGTGCCGTCGCTCGCGAAGCGCGCTCGAAGCGGGAAACGTTTCGTAAGCACTGTGACGCCAGGGCCTTTCTTTCGAGTCTAGATACGCCGCAAGGCGACTATTCTGCCCCCACGCGAGCCGCATCCTTCGGCGTGGTCGAGGGCTGTCGTGAGCCCGCGTGCAGCCCGGCGCAATCCGCTGCGATCCGGTCGTTTCCTCGTACAGGGTGAGTCATGTCTACATCGAACACTGCCTTTCCATTCGCTAGTCGGCGCTTTGCAACACGATCCAAGGTCCTTTCCATCTGCGCACTGGTGGCGTGCGCAACGTTCGCCGGCGCCGCACCGGCGGCAAGCTTCCATTGCACCAGCAAGGCTTCGGCGTCCGAGAAAATCGTCTGTCAGGACCCGCAACTCTCCAGTCTCGATGAGCGGCTGGCAGCGGCTTACCAACGTGCGACGCAGGCGAGCCTCGATCCGCGCTCGGTGGAATCCGCCCGCATCGAACAATGGCGTTGGCGCCAGCACAACTGTACTGACAAAGCTTGCGTCCTGAGCTGGTATCAGCGGCGTATTGCCGAACTGGATGCCGACTATGAGCAGGCGAAGCAGGCGCAGCGCGACGCTTTCGAAACCTCGCTGACCGAACAGAAGCTGGCGTTGACGGCAGCCGACGCCGTCAGGCAGCTCAAGAGCGAGTCATTACTGGCGGCAGCGCCGGTGACAGGTGCGGCTTCGAAGTGAACGCGGTGTGCCGCGCATGGATGAACACTCGGCGGAACAAGGATAAAAGCGTATGCGTCACGGGCCATCGGTAAGGCTGGTCGTTTCCGTGGAGGATGGGCCGGAAGATAGCGTTGGCGGTATCGTCGAGCTGAGCGGGCGGAAGGTGGGTGTCTGGTATTACGACGCAATGTCGAGCCAGGTGGTAACGCGCGCCTTCCGGAACAACATCGTCACGGGCAGCGTTGCCGAAGTGGTCCGTCAGTTGCGACGGCTTGCGCTTCGCGTTTAATACCCCCCCCACAGAACACCCGGCCAAGAACCAATCAAACCCGCCTCTCGCGGGTTTTTTGTCGAGTTTGATGAAGACTTTCGACATTGCGACACAAATCTCTACAAAGCAACCGTAGATCGAGGAGTTTGTTCGCTCTAATATTAAATCAGATTACTTCGTAAAGGCATTGACTGTGTGGGCAATGCCGCCAAGGCGGTTGTTTGTCAAGAGAAAGCGCTCCTCCGTTTGAAATTAACCGGCATTTTCGATTCGCAATCGATAAAGCACCTTTTGGCTTGAATAGTAAATGATACAAACGACTGAATCGTTTGCGAAATCGATACCGGTACTGATGTATCACCATGTTTCACCGGCTGGTGGCTCGCTCACCATTTCCCCGGAGAACTTCGAGTCGCAAATCAAGTGGCTGGCAAAGAACGGCTACGTCACGCTGACGGCAGATGAATTCGCGCGCTTTTTACGCGGCGCGCCAATGCCGCGTAAATCGATTGTGCTCACATTCGACGACGGCTATCTGGACAATTACGTCCATGCCCATCCGATTCTGCTGCGGTATGGACTCAACGCAATCATGTTTCTGGTCACCAGCCGTGTCCATGACGGCGCGTTCCGCTCGATCGGCGCCGAGCGTGCCGGGCCGCTGCGCACGCATCAGGCCTGCGAACGGCTCGTCCATGACGGTCGTGCCGACGAGGTGACTGTGCGCTGGAGCGAGGTCGAACTGATGCGCGCGGCGGGCACGTTCGAGTTCCATAGCCACACGCACAGCCATCTGCGCTGGGACCAACTGTGCGGCGACACCGCCAGCAAGCGTCAGCACATCAGCGCGGACCTCGAGCAGTCGAAAGCGATTCTGACCGAGCGCCTCGGCTCGACCTCCCGTCACCTGTGCTGGCCCGAAGGCTATTTCGACGCCGACTATATCGATGCCGCGAAGGCCGCCGGGTACGAGTATCTCTACACGACCCGGAACCTGCGACGCAACGTGCCGGGTAGCGACACTTACCGCATCCACCGCCTGGTCGACAACGGTAAGGACGCTCAATGGCTGGCGCGAAAGATACACCGTTACCAGGATCCCATCTGGGGGCGCGCGTATTACTGGTTCAAGCGAGCCAGGCACTTCCGGAACGAAGCGTGGTCATGAAAATCCTGTATACGAACTTTCACGACGGCGATGGGGGCGGCCATACCACCTATATCCTTAGCCTCGCCAGGGCACTGAGCGCGCGCCATCGCGTAACGATTGCAGCGCCGCTCTCGAGCCGGCTCTATCAGAGCGCGAGCGAGATTCCGGGTGTCGAGGTGGTTGCGCTCGAGTTTCGCAACCGGCTGGGCGCGATGGTCGGGTCGGGCTGGAAGCTACGCCAGCTCATCGAAAACAAGCGCTTCGACATCGTGCACGTCAACGGCTCGGCCGATCACCGCATCGTCATGCTGGCGGCGCTCGGCTTGAGAAGGACGCGGCCGCGCATCGTCTTCACGAAACACAACGATCTGCCCGTGAGCGGCTTGAGCACATGGCTCAAGGGGAAGCTTGGCACCGACTCGGTGATCTGCGTGTCGAATTACACACGGCGGCGCCTCGCCAAGACGGTCTACGACCGCAAGGTGGTGTGGGTCGTGCACCATGGCGTCGATCTGCGCCGCTTTGCGCCGGTCAGAACCGAAGTGGTCGAGCGGCTGCGCAACCGCTGGTGCCCGGTGATTCCTCGCGATGCGCTGCTGGTGGGTAGCGTTGCCGGCACCGAGAGCAACAAGGGCTGGCTGAATATGGTGGCCGCGGTGGCGTTGTTGCCGGCCTCGCAGCGCGAGCGGATCCGTATTGTCGTAGCGGGTCAATTGCCCGATACCCAGCAACGTGCGCGAGTCGCCGCGCTGGGCATGACGGATCATGTGATTTTCACCGGCGTGCTGAGCGACGTGCGTCCTGTGGTGGCGGCGCTCGACGTGGGCTTTGTGCTGTCGCAACGGGAAACGCTCTCGTTTGCGTGTCGCGAGATGATGGCGATGGGCAAACCGGTCATCGTCTCCGACTCGGGCGGTCTGCCGGAAAATGTGGATGCTGGCGTGAACGGCTGGATCGTCGCGCCGCACGAGCATGAACGCATGGCGCAATTGTTGATGCGACTGCTTGGCAACCGGCTCGAGTTGACGCTGGCGGGCATGGCCGCGCGCGCGAGGAGCGTTGCGCAGTTTTCGCTGCAGGCCTTCGCGGAGCGCACCGAGGCGGTCTACCAGGAATGCCTCGCGCGCATTCCGCCTTCCTTCGGCAAGGGCGGCGTGCGTGAATGGAGCACCGTCCAGCGCCACTCCAGCTAGGACGCTGCGCTCAGTCGCAGCTCCCGTCTGAAACATGTCAGACTCCCTGTTGCTTCGCAACCGTTCACCCAGGGTGTTCACATGGAACAGATTGTCTTTCGCTCCGCTATCTTCGCCGATGTTCCAGCCATCGTGGCCTTGTTGGCCGATGATGAGCTCGGCAGTCAGCGCGAGAAAACCGGCTTGCCGCTCGACGAGCGCTATGTCGCGGCCTTTCGCGCCATCGAGGCCGATGCCAATCAGCAACTGGTAGTCGTCGTCGACGGTGACGAGGTGATCGGCACGCTGCAACTCTCGTTCATCCCAGGGATTGCCCGTATGGGCGCCTGGCGCGGCCAGATCGAAGCAGTCCGAATCGCTGCGCACCGGCGCGACTCGGGCCTGGGCCACAAGATGTTCGAATGGGCGATCGCGGCCTGCCGCGTGCGTGGTTGCAACCTCGTCCAGCTCACTACCGACAAGAGCCGCGCCGACGCGCATCGCTTCTACGAGAAGCTTGGTTTCGTAGCGAGCCACGTCGGCTACAAGCTTGCCTTGTGAGCTAGCGTAGGGTACGGTGCGGGCGTATCCGCGCCGTCAGTCTAGAAGGCGGGCTTTAGCGCGGCGTAAGCGCCGGGCGTGATGCCGTAAGCGCGCTTGAAGACCCGGTTAAGGTGGCTTTGATCGTAGAAGCCGGCACTCGCAGCTGCGTCCGCCGCACTGCGGCCAAGGGCAAGCAACTGCTTCGCAGCAATCAAGCGGACTTGATTCGCATAGGCATGCGGTGGCAGGCCGTATTCCTTGCGGAAGGCGCGTATCAGGTGAAACCGGCTGAGGTTCGCCACTGCCGCCAGTTCGTCGATCGGGATGTCGCGCGCAAACTGAGCCGCGATGTAATCGCGCACCCGCGCCATCTTTTGCGTGTCGCGGCCCAGTTCGTTGATGACGGGTCTTGGCTGACCATAGCGGCCGAACAGCATGCCCATGGCCGCCCACCAGTTCGCTTGCCGTTCCATGAGCGGCGTTCGGTTGGTCTCGTCGAGACTCGCATGCGCTTTCAACAGTAGTCTGCACAACTGCGGATCGGGATAAAGTCCGGGCGGGATGGACAAGGGCCGGTCGCCGCGCGAGTCGTCGCTGAAGACGGCGCTTAGCGCCGCAAGCCCGTGCATGTCGAGGTAGATCGCGCGGTAGTGCCACGCCTTATCTTCCCAGACCGCGCCAGAGTGGTATTCGCCAGGCTCGAAGACCAGCACGGTACCGGCGCCGGACACATCACTGCCGGCGCGTGTGTGGCATTGTCCTGCGCCGAGCTCGGTCATCATGATCACGAGTTCGTCATGCACGTGGCGCTCGAACTCGTGTGCACCGTAACGCGCGGTGGCGAGTGCCGCGCCCTCCAGCGCGCCATCACGCCAGAAAAGGACTTCCTGTTTTGAGCTGCCGCTTGCCATGGCTGCTTCCTGGATATCTCAAGTTGCCTTACGTCAGCTCGATTCGGACCCGGCGATTGCGGCGGCCCTTGTTCTCGATCTTCGTCATGCGGACCGGGCGCGACTGTGCGGTGTTCGTCAGATGCGTGCCGCCGCATGCCTGACGGTCGAGCCCGGCGATCTCGACGATGCGAATCGTTCCGTCCGGCGTGGGCGGCGGCGCGACGGACAGGCTGCGGATCAGTCCGGGCGTCGCTTGGGCGTCGCGCAGGTCGAGGTAGCTGGCGCGCACCTCCAGACCCTGGCGAATCACGTCGTTGAGCGGTCCGTCAAGCGCTCGCAAGGCGTCGTTATCGGCCTCAGGCAGGTCGAAGTCCATGCGCGCGCTGCCATCCGCGTTGATCTGCGCGCCGGTCACCAGCGCGCCGGCGAACTGCTGGTAGACGAGCGCGTTCAGGATGTGGGTCGCGGTATGGAGCTGGGCAAGCGTCGAGCGCCGTTGCGCGTCGATCGATACCAGAACCTCGCCCGCCAGTTCGAGTGGCGTATCGAGCTCATGCCAATAGCAGCCGTTTTCCACCGACACCCCCACGATGCGCGCTTCGCCGTGTGCATGTCTGAGCGTTGCGGTGTCGCAGACCTGACCGCCGCCCCCGGGGTGGAGCGCGGAGCGTGACAGCAGCACGGCGCCGGGACGCGCTTCGACTACGCTGGTTTCGAACTCGAGCAGATCGGGCTCGTCATGGCAAAGATAATGGGGCATCGCAGCAAACTGGCATCAGGCGCACGGGGTTTCGATGGGGACAGTATAGTCGGCTCTGTGCGGGGCCCGTCTTGGTCAAAAGTGCTGTTTTGCGCGTCGCAATGGTGCCGACGGCATTCGCGCTGGTGCAGAACGGGCCGCCATGGTTCTGGCACGAAATCTGTAGAATGGCGTTGTCTTGCCCCGCTTCATGGCATGGTCGTTGCAACTGAGCTTGCCATTAACGCATGTACGCTTATTTGGCGCCTTGAATTGAGCGATCTGGCGGTGCACAGTTTCGTTAGTTATCTGATTGCAAGGTCGGGAGTACCTTATATGAAGTGGTTCGTCAGGCGGATCGGCGCGACGTTCGGCGCGTCGTTGGTGCTATTAGCGGCTGGCCTGATTGGCGCACCGGTAACGCGGGCGGATGAAATCTCCGTCACGCAGTGGGGCAGCAGCCTGTACGGCCTCCCATATGCCGTCGCGATGGACAAGGGCCTCTTCAAGAAGGCCGGCGTCGATATCACCGGCATTCTGACGTCGAGCGGCGGCGGCACGACGGTGCGCAATATCCTTGCCAGCAAAACGCCGTACGGTGAAGTTGCGGTAGCGGCGGCGCTTGCCGCGCAACGGCAAGGTCTCGATCTGGTGATCGTCAATGTCGGCACACGCAGCGTCGCGGAAGCCTCGATGGTCACCATGCCCGGCACCAACGTGCAGAGCGTCGCGGACCTGGCCGGCAAGAAGGTCGCGATTACAACGCCCAAAGGCGTCTCCGAAATGCTGTTGCTGATGGTGCTCAAGCAAAAGGGCGTCGACGCAGGCAAGGTGACCCGGGTCGCCTCGGGCGGCTACGTCAACGGTCTGACGATGCTGGAACAGGGCGCGGTTGCCGGCGCGGTACTGATCGAGCCGCTGTCGATCGTGCGCAAGGCCAACTACCGCACGGTCTATCGGGCGGGCGACATTCTGCAACCGATGACCACCTCGGTCGGCATTACCACCCGCGAATTTGCCAAGGCGCATCCCGACGAATTGCGCGCCATTATTGCCGGCCGCCGCGCCGGCGTGGATGCCGTGTACGCCGACCCGGCCGGCGCCGCGAAGCTGCTGGAGACGAGTTTCAAGCTCACGCCGGAGGTCGCACGCGAAGCCGTCGACAATATGGTCAAGTCGCGCATGTGGAGTGAAGGCGAATTCAATCGCGCCGAACTTGACCGCGTGACGGACGGCTTGAGGCTCGTCGGCGAATTGAATGGAGAGGTCGACTGGCCGAAGCTCGTCGATACCAGTTTCCTGCCTGCCGATCTGAAAGCGAAGAGCTCGCTATGAAAGCGCGCAATGGTGGTCCAACTCTGCAGGTCGTGGGATCACCCGCGCAACATGCGCCGGCCTCGCCCGAGGCACATGTCGAACTCACCAGTGTCACCCGCTATTTCACGCGCAGCGATTCGAAGGAGTTGTTGCATGCGCTCGGTCCGATCGATCTGACGTTGGCCAAGGGTGAGTTTTTCTCCGTGGTCGGGCCGTCCGGGTGTGGCAAGTCCACCTTGCTCGATACGCTTGCCGGACTCGCCATGCCGAGTTCCGGCACGGTGATGTTCGAAGGCCGGCCGGTGAAGGGCGTGCCCGGCGGGGTCGGCGTGGTGTTCCAGGAGGATGCGTCGTTTCCGTGGCTGAATCTGCGCGACAACATTTCGTTCGGCCTGCGCATGGCGGGGGTGGATGGCGCGGAGATCAAGCGCCGGGTCGACTATGCGATGGGCTTCATGGGCCTGAACGATTTCGCCAAGGCATACCCGTCGCAGTTGTCGGGCGGCATGCGGCAGCGCGTGTGCATCGCCAGAACGCTGGTTCTGCAGCCGCGCCTGATTCTGCTCGACGAGCCGTTCGGCGCGCTCGACCAGCAGACGCGCTTGCTGATGGGCGACGAGTTACTGCGTCTGTGGCGCGAAACCTCCGCAACGGTGTTTTTGATCACCCATGCGCTCGATGAAGCCGCGATACTGTCTGACCGGGTTGGCGTGATGTCGGCGCGGCCGGGGCGCTTCATCGATATCGTCGAGACCGGCTGGGAGCGCTCGCGCGACAGCCGCCTCTTCTCGACGCCGCGCTTCAGCGAGATCAATGGCCGTTTGTGGGAAAAGCTGCGGGTCGAATCGTCGAAGGTAATGGGTGCGCACTAGGCACGTGGGGCGTGTGGTTTTTTTCTGCGAACCTGGGAGTTCGAAGTGAAAGCCGAAAGTCTGATCCGTATCGCCGTGGTGGGGGGCTTTATCGGGCTGATCGAGCTGCTGTGCCGTTGCGGCGTCATTGCGTCCAGTGTGCTGATTCCACCATCCGCGATGTTCACGCACGGTATCGACCTGCTGCGCGGCGGCAAATTCGACCACGACATCGTCACAAGCCTCGTCAACATTGTCGCCGCGTCGATTGTCTCCGTGCTGCTCGGCTTCGTGCTGGGGCTTGGCATTCACGCGCTGCCGCCGGTGCGCCGCTCGATCGAGCCGCTGCTGTCGAGCTACTACGCGATTCCCACCTTCATCTTTTATCCGATCTTTATTGTCATGCTCGGCGTCGGCTCGCTGCCGATCATCGCGATTGCGGTGATGCTCTCGGTCGTGACCATGATTACCGCGACGCTCAACGGGCTGGACCGGATTCCGCGCGCGCTGCATAAGAGCGCTCAGGTGATGCGGCTCTCGCCCTGGCGCTCCGCGATCTACATCAAACTGCCTGCCACGCTGCCGTATCTGTTCACCGGCGTGAAGCTCGCGGTGGCGTATGCGTTCATCGGCGTGATCGCATCGGAATTCATTCTGTCCGGTTCGGGCATCGGCTACGCAATCGGTTATGCGTACAACAACTTCCAGAACGACGACATGTATTCGCTGATGCTGTTCGTGCTCGTACTGGTGACGCTGGTCAACGTCGTGCTGAACCGGATCGACCAACGGTTCCAGGCACGCCGGCAGCGCTAGGCATGCGGATACCGGGAAATACCGTCATGAAAAGATTCGTCGATCCGCTGCTTGTCGCGCTAGTCATTGTGGTGTGCTGGCAGTGCCTGCACTGGGCGCTCGGCAACGGCTCCCTCAGTTCGCCCTGGAGCACGGTCGAGGCGCTGGTCCAGATGCTCGGCACGGCAGCGTTCTGGGACAACGTCGGCGAGACTGGGCGAGCCCTTGTCTACGCACTGGTGATTGCGCTGGCCGGCGGCGTGACGCTGGGTGTGCTGCTGGGTGTGAACCGCCTGTCTGGCGTGGTGGCGGAGCCGATCCTGCTGAACCTGTATTCGCTGCCTAAGGTCACGTTGTATCCGCTGGTGTTGCTCGTATTCGGGCTCGGCTTGTCCGCCAAAGTGGCGTTTGGCGTGATGCACGGCCTGATTCCGATCCTGATGTTCACCATGAACGCGATCCGCCAGATGCGGCCGGTCTACCTGCGCGCGTCGAAGACCATGCGCCTGTCATTTGTCCGCACGATTATCCATGTCGTGCTGCCGGCGATCTTTCCGGAAGTGGTGGCGGGTTTGCGGCTGGGCTTCTCGTTGACCTTGCTCGGCGTGTTGATCGGCGAGATGTTCGCGTCGCAACGCGGGCTCGGCTATATGTTGACGAGTGCGATGAACCTTGGGGATATCCGCACGATCATGGCGGTCGCGTTGTTTCTGACTGTGTTCGCGCTCTCGTGCAATGGCTTGTTGATGATGGCCGACCGGCGCCTGAAACATCGCTGAGCGGGATCGAGTGAACAAACTGAGCGAGGTATACCCAAGGTGAAGACCACCGTGGTTTCGAGTTGGCAGCAGTTCATGACTCTGACCGCCGAGCTCGACGGCTGGGCATTCCGCGGTCAGCAGGATGCCAACTGGTTGTTGCAGAGTTCGCTGTCACGTTACCTGGCGGCGTTTGTGCCCGACCGCTCGACATGGCGGATTCAGGAGCAGCGCGCCATCCGCATTTTTCGCCGCAAGGCCCATAACTATCTCTCCGACGTGCGCGCGCTCTCGGATGATCTGCGTTGCCTCGGCCTGATGCAGCACCACGGCGCGCCGACGCGGATGCTCGATTTCACCAAGTCGCCGTTCGTTGCGGCTTTCTTTGCGCTGGAGCGCGCCGTGTCGGATGCTGCGGTTTTCGCCGTGAATACGCCGGCGTTGTGGACCAATCACGCCATTCCGACGCGTACGCCGCATCTGACTCGCGACATGATCGATCCACGTCGCAAAGGCAACTTCGAGAAATTCTTTCTGACCGACAAGAATCCGGTGATCTGGTTCGGCGAGCCCTCGGAGATGGACCAGCGGCTGATTGCCCAGGCCGGAACCTTTGTGTTGCCGGGTTTGCTGCAGGAGCCGCTCGATGAAATTCTTAACAATTACTCGAGTGATTACGAGCTGCTGCGGAAAATCGTCGTGCCGCGCTCGGTTCGGGACGACGCGATGCGCGCGCTGTACCGGATGAACATTACCAACGCGTCGTTGTTTCCGGATATGGAGGGGCTCGCGCGCTCGATCGCGCTGGAACTGGAGATGGTTTGGCCCATGGTCGACAGGATGGCGGGGCAAACTGGGCAAGAGGGCCGATAGGGCCGGCGGCGCTGCTGTAATGGTCAGTCGAAAAGCGCCGCCCTGGCGGCTTGCTTATCGAAGACTAATATGTGACTACGGGCGGCGCCGAACCTACAATGAATAACGAGTCGCGGCATATTTAAACGATTCAGGAGACGACATGCAACCGGATCAACCCACCGAGGCGCTGGGCGGCAGCGCACCACGCCTCTCGAAGTTCGGGGCGGTGCTGCGCGTGACGAGCGGCAACTTCCTCGAGCAGTTCGACTTCTTCCTGTTCGGCTTCTACGCCACCTACATTGCAAAAACCTTCTTTCCGGCCGCAAGCGAGTTTGCCTCGCTGATGCAGACCTTTGCCGTGTTCGGCGCGGGTTTCCTGATGCGACCCTTAGGGGCCATCATCCTCGGCGCCTATATCGACAAGGTCGGGCGCCGGCGCGGCCTGATCGTCACACTGGCAATCATGGCGAGCGGCACGATCCTGATCGCCTGCGTGCCAGGGTTTGCCACCATCGGCCTGCTGGCGCCGGCGTTGGTTCTGATAGGACGTCTGCTGCAGGGATTTTCGGCGGGCGCGGAATTGGGCGGCGTGTCGGTCTATCTGGCCGAAATGGCGACGCCGGGCAAGAAGGGGTTTTACACGGCATGGCAGTCGGCCAGCCAGCAGGTGGCGATTGTGGTGGCGGCAGCGCTCGGTTACGCGCTGAACCTGCTGCTCACGTCGGCACAGATCGGCGCGTGGGGCTGGCGCCTGCCGTTCCTGGTCGGCTGCCTGATCGTGCCGTTTCTCTACGTGCTGCGCCGCTCGCTGCAGGAAACCGCCGAGTTTCAGGCGCGCCGCCATCACCCGGCCACCTCCGAGGTGTTTCGTTCGATGCTCGCCAACTGGAAGACGGTCACTGCCGGCATGATGATGGTGGCAATGACCACCACCACCTTCTATCTGATCACGGTCTATACGCCGACCTTCGGCCGCGCAGTGCTGCACCTGAGCACGGCGGATGCGCTCGTCGTCACGTTTCTGGTGGGCGTGTCCAACTTTATCTGGCTGCCTATCGGTGGCGCGATCTCGGATCGGATCGGCCGGCGTCCGCTGCTGCTGTTCGTCTCCGCGCTGGCGATCGTCACCGCGTATCCGGCGCTCGAGTGGCTCGCGCACGCACCGAGCTTCCTGCGCATGCTAACGGTGCTGCTGTACTTCTCGTTCTTCTTCGGCGCCTATAACGGCGCGATGGTGGCGGCCTTGACCGAGGTGATGCCGGTCGAGGTGCGGGTGGCCGGTTTTTCGCTCGCGTACAGTCTGGCCACTGCGCTGTTCGGCGGCTTCACGCCGGCCGTCTCGACCTTCCTGATCGAGATGACCGGCGACAAGGCAGCGCCCGCGTATTGGCTGATCTTCGCGGCGTTGTGCGGCTTCTCCGCGACGCTGGTGCTGTACCGGCGCGGGGGAGCGGCCGAGTTGCAGGCAAAGTTGGGGTGAAGCGGAAGACATACGGGGGAGTGGTCTGTTTTAGCAGGTTCACATCCCCCTGAGTCAAGCGGCCATGCGCTCAGGCTATCGAGCGCCGAGTACGCGTAGCACCGCGTTGCCTTCCTCGGTGATCGCGAAACGAACGTTGCCCGGTCCCGCGTCCACCACCTGGGCGAGACCGGCGTCGCGAAGCGCTGCTACATCGGGCGTCGCCGCCATCACATCGACAGGCGCCTGAAGCAGCACCAGCAGCGTGGCGATTTCATGCGCACTGAGATACCGCGTCCCTGCGGCTTTGTTATTGCGTTGAGTTGCCTTCATGGCAAACATCCTGTGGGTTGCGCCCGTGCATCACACTGTATGAGGCTGCACGGCGCTGCATTGCCTGGTTGACTGCATGGCCGCCCGCGAACGGGCGGCACGGTTCTACGCGAAGAGCTCTTTGATGCGCTGCCAGAATGCCGCCAAACCGCGCGGTTGCGAGGCATGCAGCGCGAGCATCTCGTCGTAGTGGCCACGCGATTCCTGGACGTGGGGCAGTTGGGACAGCAGCAGACCGAAGCTCATGATATTTCCCCGTGCATAACGCTTCGCGTTGTTTAACGCGGTTCAAGGTCCACCAGACGGGCATGCCTGAGCGCTGCGTCCATCTGGCGCAAATGCGGGGTGCACGGAGAGCATTGCTACGGCGCGCACCGTCTGCCTGCTGGCAAGACGGCGGCTGGGAGAAGAGAGCGCGGGCGTCCTGCTGGTCAGGCAGAGTAACTACTGGAAATTCCTCGACATCGACTAGACAAGGTCGGAGTCCTCTGGTTGACGTTGATAGGATTCTAGGCTTGGTACAAATCTGGCGGCAAGTAAAAAGGCTGTAAAGAGAGTGTGGGCGCCCCGCAAGCTGCCATGGCTATGCCGGTGTCGGCTCCGCTTCGAGCGCGGTCCAGCTTACGCTCGAGATCCCCTTTTCCATGCGGCGGCCGACACCGGCGCCGCCGCCGCCGGCATATCCTGCTATCGTACGGTGTCATGCCGGTTTCATACAGGCAAACTGGGCCGCGCCGTGAGATTCGGCACGCTCGCCTAACTCAACCTTTGCTTCCTGTTTAGAACGCATGTCCGGTGCATCCCTGTTCAAACCGAAGGCCTCCTCCAATCTGCGCTGGCTCGCGTTGTGGGGGCCGGGCCTGCTCGTCATGCTGGCGGACTGCGATGCCGGCAATGTCGTCACGGCAGCGCAGGCAGGCGCCCAGTGGGGCCTGCAACTGCTGGTCGTGCTGCTTGGCCTGATCCCTCTGCTTTACATGGTTCAGGAACTCACCGTGCGGCTCGGCATCTTCACCGGCCGCGGGCACGGCGAGCTGATTCGCGCAAACTTCGGCGCCGTCTGGGCGTGGATCTCCGCGGCCGGGCTGGTGATTGCGGTGCTCGGCTCGCTGGTGACGGAGTTTACCGGCGTGGCGGGGGTTGGCGAAATGTATGGCGTATCGCGCTCCATTACTTTGCCGCTTGCCGTGCTGGCCTTGATCGCGGTCGTCTCGACGGGCTCGCATAAGCGGGTCGACAAGGTGGCGATGTTCATCGGCGCGTTCGAGCTGACGTTCTTCGTGGTGGCCTGGAAAGCTCACCCCGATATACCCGATGCGTTCCGGCAAATGAAGAGCCTGCCGTTCGGCAACAGCCAGTTTGCCTATATGGCGGCGGCGCTGATCGGTGCGACCTTCAACCCGTGGATGGTGTTCTATCAGCAAGCCGCCGTCGCCGACAAGAAACTCAGCGCGCAAGACTATGGTGCCGCCCGCACGGAAACGGCGTTCGGCGCGATCCTCACGCAGTCGCTGACGGCAGCGGTGCTGGTCGCTGCCGCCACCACGCTCGCAGGCGATGGCAAGTCGCACACGCTGGATAGCGTAGGGGAGATCAGCAATGCCCTCGCCACCGTGGTGGGACCGCAGGCGGGACGCGTCCTGTTTAGCGCGGGCGTGCTCGGCGCCTCGATGGTGGCGGCGATTGTCTGTTCACTGTCGCTTGCCTGGGGGCTCGGCGAAGTGGCGGGCTACAAGCGCTCGCTCGAAGACCGGCCAACAGGCGCGCCATGGTTTTACGGCGTGTATGTGGCGTCGGTTGCCGGCAGCGCGTATCTGGTCTGGCTGGCGCCTAACCTCGTGTCGTTGAACGTCGCGGCCCAGGTGGTGAATGCCTTGATGTTGCCGCTGGTGGTCGGCCTGCTGATTGCGCTGAGCGTGACCTCGCTGCCCGAAGCGCACCGTCCACGCGGCATCTATCTGTGGCTGGTCTCGGGCGTGGCCGCCCTCGTCAGTGCCGCCGGCCTCGTCGGCGCAGTCTGGGGCTTGATGTCCTGAAGACGCGTGGCTCCCGCGTGAAGAGACGGTTTTATAGTGACCGCCGATAGTCCGGCAAGCAGCGCACTAGCGGCTTGGGGAAACACGCCCCGCTGCCGGACGCCGACTGCGCTTGCGAACCGCGGCTTCGTCCTCCTCTGCCGCCGCAGCGCCTAGCGCCAGTTTGAGCGCCTTCTGGTCACGTTCAAGCTGCATTCGCATATGCCGCATGAACTGCCTCGCGGTTTCCGTGAGTGGGGTGCCGGGGCGAAACACCAGTACTCCTGTGAACATGACCTCGACATCGATCGGCTTCACGACGAGACCTCGCTCCGCGAAGTCCAGCGTCACGATCGGATGAGCGATGCCTATACCGACTCCCGCGAGCGCCAGTTCGCATACCGTGTGCGAATACGGCGTCTCGACGACCGGCTTGAGGCGGATCTCGCACGCTGTGAGCTGGGTTTCCAGCCGAAGCCTCGTGCTGTCTTCGGGATTCAGCGCGATGAAGGGAAATTCAGGCAGGTCCGCGACGGCGATGAAAGGACGCGCGGCCAAAGGGTGATGCCGGTTCATCACTGCTACAGCCGGCATCCGCGCGAATACCGAGTGCTCCAGGCCGGCCATCGACATCTCGTCGGACATCAGGCCGAAATCCACCTGGCCCGCCGAGACCTTCTCATGCACTTCGCGCGAGCTCATTACCTGTAGCGAGATTTGCACGTTTCTGGACGGAGCATCGAACGCCCCGATGACACGAGGCAGAAAGCCGGTGCCGAGTGCCGGCAGACAGGCGATCGCCATCCGCCCCAATCCGTAGGACCGCAAACTACGAATTCGATGCTCGATGACCTCGAATCCGCGGAAATATTGATCCACCTCCCGCATCAGGGCGACGGCTTCCTGGGTGGGAACGAGCCGGCTGCGTACGCGCTCGAACAGCGAGAAATCCGCCATGGTTTCCAGACGCCTGATGGCCTGGCTCACAGCCGGTTGCGAAATGCCGAGCAGGGCCGCCGCTTTGCTCGTGCTTCCCGCGTTCATGACCGCCCTGAACACCTCGATATCGCGGATCCTCATAACCTGTACTTATTGACCTAATTATTTCCGATGTTGATGCAAACCCGGGCGAAAGTAAACTGCAGTCATCAATACACCACCACGCAATCACCGAGAGCATGATGACAAGTCATACCCCGAAAGCGCCGAAGCCGTTCCGCAGCCTCTCGCCCGCCGTCATGCGGGCATCCACGGTCGTATTCGATACTCTGACCGAATTTACGCGCCGTAAGGAGCGGCAACCGGACGGTTACAGCTATGGCATCACCGGGACGCCAACGGCTCGCCAACTGGAGCAGCGCATCGCCGAACTCGAAGGCGGTGCGCATTGCGTGGTGACGCCCTCCGGTCAGTCCGCGCTGATGACGACTCTCATGGGTTTCGTGCGCGGTGGCGATCACCTGCTCGTGTCTGCTGCCTGCTACGGCGCGCTGAAGACGTTCGCAGACAAGTGGCTGGCGCACTTCAACGTCGAAGTCGAACTGTATCCGCCTGCGATCGGGGCCGAGATTAATAGCTACATCAAGCCCAACACCCGCATGATCTGCATGGAGTCGCCGGGCACGGTGACGATGGAGATGCCCGACATCCCGGCGATCGTCGAAGTCGCGAAACGTCACGGCGTATTGACGATGATGGACAACACCTGGGGAAGCCCGCTCGCTTTCAAGCCGCTCGAACACGGCGTGGACTTCAGCATCGAAGCCGCGACGAAGTTCTTCGGGGGCCATTCTGATCTGCTGATGGGCTGCATCAGCATGAACGACGCGGATTACTACGCGACCGTGCGCGAGACGCAGAGCGTTCTCGGCCAGCAGACCAGCCCCGACGACTGCTTCCTCGTGATGCGCGGTCTGGACACCCTGAAGGTTCGCTTCGCCGCCCAGAGCGCCTCGACGCTGCAGATTGCGAGGGAACTCGAACGCCACCCGGAAGTGAGCAAGGTGCTATTTCCGGCGCTACGGTCGGATGCCGGCCACGCCATCTGGAAGCGGGACTTTGCGAGCAGCGGGTGTCTCTTCTCCCTGATTCTTCAGCCCGCGCCGGAGGCTGCGTTCAGCGCGTTCTTCGATGCGCTCCAGCATTTCGCCATCGGTGCGAGCTGGGGGGGCGTGCATAGCCTTGCTGCCTACTACCCGGCCGCGTTGCAGGCCGAGCGCGCATTCCCGCTGACCGACCAGCCCATCGTGCGCCTTTCGATCGGGTTGGAGGACCCGGCGATGCTACTTGAAGACCTGTTTGCCGGTTTCGACGCTTTCAGACGAACCCGCGCAGCCGGTGCCTAGTATTTTTCCGTTCAACTGACATGGATGAGTGAGTACGAGATGAAGACAATCAATGGATGGAGACGCGCTCTCACGGCAGTGAGTTTCGTGGCGCTTGGCGCGGCGTTCAGCTTTCCCGCTACTGTGCAAGCGGCAGACCTGCTTGCGCAGGCGAAGGCGAACGGCACACTGCGCGTGGCCAACACTCAGAGCAGTCCGCCGTGGAGCATGCTTGACGACAGCAATAATCCCGTCGGCTACGACGTCGCGATTGCAAAGGAAGTCGGCAAGCGCATCGGTGTGCCGAATGTAGTATTCGTCGCCGATTCGTTCAAGAACTTCGTGGAAGGCTTGAAGACGGGCAAATACGACCTCGTCATGAACGATCTGACACCTACGCCGGAACGCGAGCAACAGGTTGACTTCAGCGATCCATACGGCGTGGAGGATTTTCGTATTTTCGTACCTGCCGGCAACACGGACATCAAGGGCAAAGACACGCTTAAAGGCAAGCGGGTGGGTGTGGTCACCGGCTCGAGCAATGAAACATGGGCACGAGCACACCTGAAAGACTCCGATATCCGTTCCTACGACAATGGGGCGCTCATCTTTAACGATCTGGGCAGTGGGCGGATCGACGCGGTGATTATTTCGCACTTCGGCGGCATGAAGTACGCCAACGTCAACCACTTACCCGTGAAGGAAGTGGGCGACCCCTTGATCTATCAGCTGTCAGCGCCGGCTATCGTGAAAGGCCAACCGGCCCTGCGCGCAGCAGTCAATAAGGCGATCGCCGAAATGATGGCTGACGGGACGATTGAGGCCATTGCGAAGAAGTGGGTTGGGAGCGATTACGATATGGCCGGCATGATCGCGAAAGCCAAGGCGCAAAAGGAGTAATCATGACCGAACTTTTCATGCGCTCGCTGCCGCTGTTGAGGAGCGCGGTGCTGATGACGATCTTCCTCGGATTAACGTCGTTCGTGCTTGGCTCGACGCTGGGTTTGCTCGTTGCGCTGGCCCGTCTCTCGAGCATGGGCGTACTGCGTGCGCTCGCATTCGCATACGTTTCGATCTTCCGTGGCACGCCGCTGCTCGTGCAGATACTGCTTATCTATTTCGGCTTGCCCCGGTATGGCCTCACACTTGACCCGGTTCCGGCCGCGCTTCTCGCGCTAACGCTGTTCTCCGCAGCGTACCTGAGCGAGAACTTCCGTTCCGGCATCAACGCAGTGGACAAGGGCCAGTGGGAAGCGGCGATGTCGCTGGGCATGGGTTACTGGAAAGCCATGACGCGGGTTATCCTCCCTCAGGGCCTGCGCATCGCCATTCCGCCGGTCGGCAGCCGCCTGATTGCACTGATCAAAGATACGTCGCTCGCCTCGACCATCACGGTGGTAGAACTGACCCGCGTGGCCGACCAGGTTGGCGCATCCACCTTTCGCTACATGGAAATGTTCCTGATGGTCGGCATCATCTACTGGGGCATCAACCAGATTCTCACGATAGTCCAGACGGTCCTTGAGAGTCGCTTGTCGAGGCGTTTTGTATGAATACGGATAGCAGGACAATCGAAGTTCGTGGACTTTCGAAGGCCTTCGGCGACAACCGGGTGTTGCGCGGCGTCGACTTCAGCGTATCGAAAGGCGAAGTTATCGTGGTGATGGGTCCGTCCGGTTCGGGCAAGACCACGCTGCTGCGCTCACTGAATTTCCTCGAAGTGCCGGATGCCGGCACCGTGACTGTGTGCGGCATTGATGTCGAATGCACCGGTGCATCGAAACCGTCACGCGAAAATCAAAAGAAGATCCGCGCGATTCGCCAGCGCACGGCAATGGTGTTCCAGTCGTTCAACCTCTTTCCGCACCGGACAGCGCTGGAAAACGTGATGGAAGGCCCGGTCAGCGTCAAGGGCGTTCCCCGCGCGCAGGCAGCGGAGCGTGGAATGCACCTGCTGACGCAGGTTGGCCTGGCGGCAAAAGCCAACGAGTATCCGGGACGGCTGTCCGGCGGTCAGAAGCAGCGCGTAGCGATCGCGCGGGCGCTCGCGATGGACCCTGAAGTCATACTCTTCGACGAGCCCACTTCCGCTCTCGATCCAGCGCTGCGAGAGGACGTCCTGAACGTCATGCGCGATGTTGCAAAGCTGGGTATGACGATGCTGATCGTCACGCACGAAGTGCGGTTTGCGCGAGATGTCGCGGATCGGGTTGTTTTCATGGACGGCGGCGTGGTTGCCGAAGACACGACACCGCAATCTTTCTTTGGTGAGGGCAGCAGTCCACGCGTCAGGCAGTTCCTTCATCTGATCGAGACCTGAACGTTGAAGACGCCGCGACCGATCGTTCCTGCGTACTGCCGGTCGCGCAGCGGTTATGGTCGCCTGCCGCTATTCGCGCCCGGCTGCGATCGGCCATAAGAGAAGTAGCTGCGATCCGGTATCGGCTTCCGGCCCGGATACTTCGAGCGCCGTGGCCTCGGCCATGGCAACAATGGTTCGATCAATTTTTTGCAATTTGTCGTCAATGATCGTCTTTCTCATCTCCCTTGTTTTGTCGATTAAAACGCGCAAGGTTAAACAGGATAACTAACTGGATAACAACCAATTTAAGCTCTCTTTGAAATCGTATCTTAACCCCGCCGATAAATGTCGTATCGCTGTCGTGCTCATTACAGAGCGTGAACCAGGTCAGGTCGTGTGATTACGCAGTGTTGAGCAACAGAAAAGCTCGATGTACACAATGACAAGCGTACCGACCTGAAGTTTCGTGTGGGCGCCCGTCGGGTGGATAAGTAGAGTAGTCATGGATACAACATCTTCCGATAGTACTGGTCGCCAATGGAGCGTGGCGCTGATCCAGACCAAAATGATCCCTCCCCGTCTTCCACCTGGCTGCGTGCAACGCCCCGCATTGCTCCAGCGGCTGCATGAGGCACCGGCGCGCGGCGTAACTGTCGTGACCGCCCCTGCGGGTTTCGGCAAGACAACCCTGCTTGCTGGGTGGTGTGAAGCGCTGTCGGAGCAAAAGCATCCGGTTGCATGGCTCAGCCTTGACGAAGAAGACGATGATCCGCAGCAGTTCGGTGCATATCTGGTGGCGGCGTTTTCCCGGACGTCGGAGGACATCTCCTGGCAAGCGCAACAACTCTTGAATCATGACGCGCTCACCCCCATTAAAACAGTCATCTCAGCGCTCTTGAATGGGATCGCCGCATACGGCCGGTGCGTTTTCCTCATTCTGGATGACGCCGACCGCCTGACCGCGATGCCAGTTCTCGCGATTGCGTCCCGTTTGCTGCGCTATGCACCCGAAAACATGCATATCCTGCTCGGAGCGCGAGGCGAACCTGCCTTGTTGCTTGGTCAGTTTAGATCGCCAAACGAGCTAGTGCGTATTGATGTCGATGATCTCCGTTTTTCGACCAACGACGCGCAGGCTGTTTTTGACCAGACAGGTGCCGTACCGCTCGACCGGACCAGCGTTGAGTTGTTGAACGAGGCGACTGAAGGGTGGGTCGCCGGTTTGCAATTGGCTTCTCTTGCGCTACGCGAGGTGAGCGATGCGGCTAAGGTCGCCAGCAACCTCACCGGAGCCGCTTTCGGAATCGATCGGTACTTGAACGACACGGTGCTTGCGCATCTGCCGCCCCCTATGCTGAAGTTTTTGCTGTACACATCGATTCTTGAACGACTTACCCCTGCGCTGTGCGATGCCATCATGGGCGGGGGGAACGAAAGCTGGGCAAAACTTGACTGGCTCGAGCGGCATAGCGTGTTCATCTGGCCGCTAGATGAAACACAAGGATGGTACCGCTATCACGCCCTGCTGTCCGAGGCGCTTCGACGGCGCCTTCTACGCCAGATGCCACAAGAGGTTCGTTTGTTGCATCGTCGTGCGTCCCAGTGGTTTTCAAGATCACGTCTGTGGCCCGAGGCAGTCAGGCATGCGTTGGCCGCGGGCGACCCAGAGCAGGCTGCACAGTGGATGGAGAACTGTGCAATGGAGATGCTGGAGCACGGTGAGTTCTACACGTTGCCAGGGTGGGTCGGAAAACTGCCACCGGCTGCAACGCCCCTGCCTGTTGATGCCGTGACAACGTCGTCAGATATTCTAACGGCGAGGGAGTTCGAGGTACTCAACCACGTTGCCTGTGGCCTTTCGAACAAGGAAATCGGTCGTTCGTTGAAACTGGCGCCTGAGACGGTCAAGTGGCACTTGAAAAACATCTTCGAAAAGCTCGATGTAAGTTCGCGAATTGAGGCCGTACAGAGAGTTTTTGGAGTAACAGTGCGCACGGCGCTGTCACGTTGACGCGTCGACGGCTCGCCACAACACATAAGGTTCACCGCGCAGCGTCACACGCATCTCATCGAGATGCCAGGTACTTCCCGGTTTGCGCCGGGCAGCCTTGACGCGATGCGCGAACCCCGCGCCAAATTTGTCGCACCAGCGGCGAACGGTTTCGTAACTCACCACGACGCCACACTCGAACAGCAACTCTTCAATGTCGCGCAAGCTCAGCCGAAACCTGAAGTACCAGCGAACGGCACACTGATCACCACCGCCGGAAAGCGATGACAGTGATAGAGCGATTTGGAATTCTTCATCGCGCGATCTTACCCGACAGACCCGTCAACGTGACAGCGCCCTTCTTGCGCATCTACATGGGACACCCGCGCCAGAGGCTCGAATGCGATCCGGCCCAACCCGAGCATATCGTTACCGAGAGCGGTGTCGGCTACCGGTTGATCGGCGTCGAGAACTAGCCAAGCCAATAGGGCGGCACGCGTCATTACACATTCTTTGCACAGATGGCATCCGGTTTTTCAGGTTCTTGATGGAGCATGTGCTGAAATAGATACATCAAGATGGATTCGTCAAAGAATTCGGATTGCCAGGTAAAAGCGTAGCGCCGCGCTGAAAATCAACGACGACGCTTGCGCGGCGCCGTAGCGTGGCCACAAACAGAAGAAGGGGGCTCACCATGACCAATGACGAGATCAAGGCGCTGATCATGGAGATCCGGCGCTATGCGGAGAATCGCCGCGGCGACGTGGCGCGCGGTGCGGAAACGCCGGCGCTCGCGGCGCTGATGGTCGAGAAATTCGGTGAGGGCATTGCCAAGGCCACCCAGTTGCTTGGCGTGGACGGGGCAAACGAACTCAGACGGGAAATCGACCGGCTGGTGCGCGAAGTCGATCCGCATTATCCGACCCATCTGCAGTACCGCTTCGAAGCACGACCGGCCGGACTGGCGATCAACGGATCGGCGCACTGAATACCCAGAACATACCGAACACAGCGAAAAAGACGGCGAGCCGCCAAAAGAGCGGCCCGCTCAACAGTATGAGGAATAGCATGGCATTCAAACAAACGAAGGGAAACATGACCGTAGAGGCCTGCGTGTTTCCCGCTCCGGGTCAGATGTTCAAAGGCGCGCTCCGTGTGACCACTACGCGTAACGACAAGACGTTAGAGCAGATCACAGGACGCGGCTGCGGCCGACCAATGCGCAGTGCCGATGCTGCGCTGGAGTTGGCTGAACTCGAAGCCCGGCGCATTCTCGGCCTCTGAGACAGGCGGCATGGTATTTCGACCGCTTTTCCGGTCGCGTTCGCTCGCGGTGAGCGCGACGGGAAAAGCGGTTGGCACATGCCGATACCTCCAATCTTTTTACGCGAGCTTGACGCCGATTCGTGTAGCCTGACATCAAGTAAACGAAGCGAGGGGCGACATGACGCACCCAATGACGAGCCTGCGCGCTCTGCTCGGCGCGGGCAAGAGCGCAGTCCGGTCCCGGCCGCAAACCGGGCCGGGCCGCAATGTGATGATGCACATCACGCTCGACGCACAACACGCCACACCGTTGCGCCAGGCGCTGACACGCGACTGCGGCGACCAGCCGTGGACCATTCGGGTCGCACCGCTGGCCGGAACCGGACGCGTGAGGCTTTCGCTCTATCTGCCGAGGACAGCGGTCGACGGGGCGATCCAGCGGGTCGCCCATCTGGCGCCCACGGCCGAATTGGGCCAACTCTTCGAAGTCCCCGACACTCCCACCGACTCCTGGCGTGGCCTGATGCATGCCGACTCGGCGCCCCGCGTCAATCCGGCCGATGCCGTTGCTGCAGCCGCTGGGGAGGAGCAGACCGATGCGACGGCGGAACTGGACAGCAGCAGCGCCGCCGGTAGTGCGATTGCGCGGCTGATTTCGCCTGAGCATGTGCTGCTCGGTCTGGACGTCGCTAACCGCCAGGATCTGTTCGTCGCGCTAGGGCGTTTCTTCGAACAGCACTATGCATTGCCGGCTGCCGTTGTGACTGCAGGGCTCGAAGCCCGTGAGGCGATGGGTTCGACTGGGCTTGGCCAGGGCGTCGCGGTGCCGCATGGCCAGATCAAAGGCCTGCGGCATGCGATGGTCCTGTATGTGCGCCCAGCCAGGCCGATTCCCTTCGATGCACCAGACGGCAAGCCGGTCAGCGATATCGTCGTGCTGCTGGTGCCGAAATGGGCGAATTCGACCCATCTGCGTCTGCTCGCCGACGTAGCCGAGCGCTTTTGCGATCATCAGTTCCGCGAGCAACTGCATGCGTGCGACGATGCGACAGCCGTCTGCCAGCTTTTTGTCGACTATGTCGCCGACTGAGTGAGGGTGGGGTCGATGCCTGCTACCGCAAATTCCGCGCGCAAATCCTGCAATACCTCACGGGCTTCGCTCAGGCGTGCCACCAGTTCCGCAGAGGCGCGGCTGATCGGCATGCGGGTTTCATCGGTCATCGGATGATCGAACGCCAACATGGCCTTGATCGCAGACGGATTGGGTGCGGCGAACAGCAGCTTGATCAACGGTTGCAAGCCGGCGAACAGGGTTTGAGCCTCTGCGACGCGCTTCGTCTCGGCGAGCGCCTGCACTTCGATCAGCAGATCTGCGCAAACATGGGCGCTGGCCAGAATGCCACCGGCGCCGCCCTCGTGAATGCAGTCGAGGAAGGCCTCGTCCGTGCCGCACAACAGGCTGATCGGCACGGTGCGCAGCCTGGCGAAGTTATCCTTCACGCATTCCTTGATGGCGACAACGTTATCGAGCTCAGTCAGGCGCGCGACCGTGTCCGGTGCGATCGCTACGCCGGTTCGATGCGGTACGTTGTACAGCACGATCGAGCGGTCGGTTGCGCTCGCAACCTGTTCGAAGTGCCATTGCACGCCGGCCTGATCCGGGCACATGTAGGAGGGCGGCGAGACCAGATAGCCGCTGCAATCCCAATGTTCGTAGCGGCGCAGTTCGCGCACCACCTCGCGGGTGTCCGGCCCGCCCACGCCGACCAGCACCGGCAGGCGGCCGCCGACCACATCGGTAATGGCCTGCAGTACGGTGACCCGCTCGGTTTCGGACAACAATGCCGCTTCGCCGGTCGTACCGAGGGCAACAAAACCGCTGATCTCCGTGCGTGAATAGTAATCGGCCAGATGCTGCAGGGCGTCGATATCGACTTCGCCGTTACGCATCGGCGTGACGAGAGGCAACCAGATGCCTGAGTACATGATTAGTGGTGCTCCCTGCTGAGGGGGCGGCGCTTGAGCGCGCCGATCATCGCGTGGGGCAGCGTCGTGAGCAACGCATGTAGGGTGAAGTCGAGGTCGTCCGGGGCGATGTCGAGGTCCACCTGGGCCTGGTCGCGCACGACTTCGGTGCTAACTACGTAGACGCCGAGCGGGGAGTGCAACAGAGCCTTGAGCTGCGCGCGAGCGTCTTGCTCGGAGTGGCCGAGCAGGGTCACCGGCAATTGCACCCGTGGCGAAGGAAAGGGGATGACGTTGTGGCGGGCGATGGTTGGCGTGCGTTGCGGTCCAACGTCGAAGACTTGCAGTGACTGAGGATGTGCCATGTGTGGGTTTGTGTTACTGCGGTTGTTCAACACAGTGACTAGGTTAGACGCCTCGGTGTAAACACCACGCTAAAATCCGCACGCCTGGCGGAAAAATGCGGTGGTGCTTTGCCCCTACGCACTAGCTGACAGCCAGATGACGCAAACATGGCAGCGAGCCGTCGGCAAGGTGAAGTTTCTGTCATGAAGGCGCGCGGCCTCGAGAATAGGTGTCAAATGGGCATCTCAATCCGAGAAAGCGAGGTCTGTCATGGATACCCGGAATTCGTTTGCTGCCGCGCGGCGCTCGTTTGCCCTAAAGCCTGACTCAGGGAAGACTCCCGCGACTTCATGGCGCCTGAGCGGCGCCGCCGGCGTGGGCGCGCTCGCTGCGTTATTGCTTGCCGGCTGCGCCCAGAATCCACTGGCTTATCAGCCCGGCGCCAATGCGGCGACGCTGACCGCCCGCCTTGGGCAGCCGTCCGAGGTGTATCCGCTCGCCGACGGCGGCAAGCGCTTGATGTGGACGACCCAGCCGTTCGGTGAAACCACCGTCGCCGCCGATGTCGCCGCCGACGGCACGGTGCAGAGCGTGCGTCAGGTGCTGCAGCCCAACGAGTTCGCCAAGGCGCAGGTCGGCATATGGACCGAGCACGACGTGCTGACGAATTTCGGCCGGCCGGAGGAAACCGTATCCATGCCGCTGAAGAACCAGGAAGTGTGGAGCTACCGGTATCAGGAAGGCGGCACGTGGAAGCTGCTATATAACTTCTACTTCGACCGCTCCGGCGTGCTGCGCATGACGCAGAAGTCGCCGGATAGCCTCAATCAGAACGGCGACGGGGTGCTTTGAGCGTGCTGGGTGGTGCGAGTCTTCGGCTATCGCTCGTAGCATAGCCCGGTGGGTTAGCCGCGCTATCCCGCTTCGATACGCATCGACAGCGTGAGCGGCTGACCCGGCAGCGCGATATCGCGCTCTGCGTCGAAGCGTCCAGCCAGGTGGCTGCCCGGCTCGATGCAGAGGTATCGGCCAGCGGGCGGGGCGTGCACGACGGTGTAGCGGGCCTCGCTACTGGCTATGCGGACGCGGCGTGCTTCGGCCGGGTAGAGGAGTGCGTTGTCGCAAGCGGCGGTTTCGCAGAACCAGGTCGCCGCAGGGCCGAGGGGGCTGCAGGGAGGCCGCGCCGTGGCCACTGCTGGCGCTGCTCCGAACTGCAGCGGCGCAGCGAGTGTCTCGCGATTCTCGGGTAGTCCATTGCTGCGAGCGCCGGCTAGCCATCGCGCGGAGGCCTCGACCCGCGCCCGGACTCCGCTGTGCAGCGGAAAATGCGGATGAAAACCAAGGCCGGCTGGCATCGGTTCAGGCGAACGGTTGACGACAGCAAGCGCGAAACTGACGCCGCGGGGATCGAGCGAGATCGTCTGGCTTGCTTCATAGTCCCAAGGCCACGCATGGCTGGCGGCTACCTCGAGCGTCATCACGCAATGCCTCTCGGTGACGTCCGTTACCGCCCACGCTCGCCGCAACCCCCACCCGTGCAGGAAACCCGCTGCTTCAGGATCCGCCACCCGGACCACGCGCTCGCGCCAGATGAAGGCGTTCGCGGCGAACTTGTTGGTGAACGGCAGCATCGCAAAGCAGCCGGCCCGCGGCCACAGCGCGGCATCGAAGCCGGCGGGGTCGAGCGGCACCAGGTAGTCGAAGGTCGCGTCGTTGCGCAGATGCCGTAACAGCCGCCCGACCCGTGCGCCAAGCTCGGGGTAGATCAGCAGTTCGAGATCGCCGGCCCGCAGGCTCACGGGAGTGCGAGCCGCATCGGGCGGGCGGCTCGCGGTGGACAACACAAGCGTCATGCGACCGTATGGTTCGCCATGACTTCGAGCGCCTTCACGAGGGCCGAGTGATCGAGCTGGTCCGCATCATGTGCGTGGCACAGGTTGAACAGTTGCTGGCACAGGGCCGTGCTGGGCAGCGGCACGCCGAGCGCCTTCGCGCCTTCGAGCGCGAGCCCCAGGTCCTTGCGGTGCAGTTCGATCCGGAAGCCCGGCGCGAAGGTGCGCTTGATCATGCGCTCGCCATGCACTTCGAGAATCCGCGACGATGCGAAGCCGCCCATCAACGCCTCGCGCACCCGCGCCGGGTCTGCACCTGCTTTGGAGGCAAACAGCAGGGCTTCGCCGACTGCCTCGATGGTCAGCGCGACGATGATCTGGTTCGCTACCTTGCAGGTCTGTCCCGCCCCGGAGTCGCCGACCAGCGTGATGTTCTTGCCCATCAGTTCGAACAGGGGCTTCACCTTGTCGAAAGCGCTTTGCGAACCGCCGGCCATGATCGTCAGCGTCGCAGCCTTGGCGCCCACTTCGCCGCCCGAGACCGGTGCGTCGAGATAGTCGCAACCGAGCGCGGCGATCTTTGCGGCAAACGCCTTGGTGGGCAGCGGCGCGATCGAACTCATGTCGATCACGGTTTTGCCGGCGCTCAGACCTTCCGCAATGCCGTCGCTGCCGAACAACACGGCTTCGACATCAGGCGTGTCCGGCAGCATCGTAATGATGATGCCGGCCTGTTGAGCCACCTCTTTCGGGGAATGGCAAAGCGTCGCGCCGCCGCTGGCGAGTTCGTCAGGCAATGCGCCGCTGCGTTTGTAGGCGAACAGCGTGTGACCGCCTGCCTGCAGGTTGCGCGCCATCGGCGCGCCCATGATGCCGAGTCCAATAAAGCCGATCTTTGCCATGATGGTTGTCCGTAGACCTTTCGGT
The DNA here is from genome assembly GCF_900100735.1 of Paraburkholderia phenazinium. Classification (GTDB taxonomy): domain Bacteria; phylum Pseudomonadota; class Gammaproteobacteria; order Burkholderiales; family Burkholderiaceae; genus Paraburkholderia; species Paraburkholderia phenazinia. The sequence goes on from NZ_FNCJ01000002.1 coordinate 610,909, forward strand.
TAAAGAGTGAAACAGGCCCCGTGGGCCGCAAATGTTCGAAATCGCCCGGGCGCGGCGGCAAGCGCACCCTTCAAAGCCAGTCCGCAAATCGCGCCCGCAAGCGCGGCCGCTCAAAAGCGCGGCTTCTGACGCGTCCAGTCCGGGCGGAATTTGCGCATCTGCGAGACGTCGTCGCGATTCGTAATGCCGCAGCCTAGATATTGCTCGTGCAGTGCGGCGAGCGCCTCGCGGTCCAGTTCGACGCCAAGGCCCGGCGCATCCGTCAGCGTGACGCAGCCGCCTTCAATCGCGATCTTGCCGCCCTCGATGACCTCATCGTCCTGCCACGGGTAGTGCGTATCGCAAGCGTAGGTCAGATTCGGCACGGCTGCCGCCAGATGCGACATCGCCATCAGACTGATGCCCAGGTGCGAGTTCGAATGCATCGAAAGACCGAGCCCGAACGTGTCGCACATCGTCGCCAGCACCTGGGTGGCGCGCAGGCCGCCCCAATAGTGGTGATCCGAGAGGACGATCTGCACGCCGTTCAGGCCGACGTTGCGGCGGAATTCGTCCATGTCGGTGACGACCATGTTGGTCGCCAGCGGCAGGCCGGTAGCTTTGCGCAGTTCGGCCATGCCTTCGAGACCCGGCGTCGGATCTTCGTAGTACTCCAGATCGCCCTGCAGCCGCTGCGCCATGCGGATCGCCGTTTCGAGCGACCAGTTCGCGTTCGGATCGATGCGCAGCGGGTGCTGCGGAAACGCGCGCTTGAGCGCTTTCAGGCATTCCACTTCGTGATCGGGATCGAGCGCGCCCGCTTTCAGCTTGATGCTGCCGAAGCCGTAGCGTTCGATCATGGTGCGCGCTTCGCCTACCAGTTGCTCGGCATCGAGCACCTCGCCCCATGGGTCGCGCTTGTATGACGGATCGATGTCGCTGGAAAACTTGAAGAACAGATACGCGGAAAACGGCACCTGCCTGCGCACCGCACCGCCAAGCAGTTCGTGCACCGGCACGCCGAGCGAGCGCGCCTGCACGTCCAGCAGCGCCACTTCGAAGGCGCCGAACAGCTTGCGCGCGGCATTGCTGGCCTGCGAACCGGGCGCGACATCGAGCTGCACGCCTTGCGCCGTCGACGTTCCCGCTGCGCAGATACGTTGCCACAGGCCGTTGAGATCGAACGGGCTCAGTCCGGCCAGCGCGTCCTTGACGCGTAGCAGGCCGTCGAGCACCGGCTTGTCGCCGTATGTCTCTCCCAGTCCGACGAAGCCGTTGTCCGTCTCCACCTCGATGATGGAACGCAGCGCATACGGTTCATGGACGCCGCTTGCGTTGAGCAAGGGCGGATCGCTAATGGCGATGGGCGTGACACGGACGGCGGCGATCTTCATCTGCTGGTTCCTTTTTCGGGTGGGGCGGTACGCACATGGGGTGTACCGGCGGAGTGCGGCGCCTCGGGGCGCCGCATGGTGGAGTCGCGCACGACGAGGCGCGGTTCGAGTAGCGAGTATTCGATGTCGTTCTTGCCGGCGAGCGAATCGATCAGTTTGCGCATCGCCAGTTCGCCCATCTGCTCGCTTTGCATATCTACTGTGGTGAGCGCGGGGTAGGCGTATTCGCCGTAGGGCACGTTGTCGAAGCCGCCTACCGAGACATCCTGCGGCAGGTTGAACCCAAGCGCGCGGGCCTCCTTGATGAAGCCGAGCGCGATCAGGTCGTTGTAGCAGATCACGGCTTCCGGCCGGTCCGGTCCGAGCATGATGGCCGAACACGCTCGTTCGCCGGCTTGCGGCGAGGGCGCGTGGGCGTCGTATACGGCCGCGGACAAGCCCATCTCCGCGAGACAGGCCTGCACGCCGCGAATTCGCTCGGCGTTCCAGCGCGATTGTTCGAAGCCGAGGTACGCGATACGCCGATGGCCCTGATTCAGCAGATGGCGCGCGAGCATATAGGCCGCCAGATAGCTGTCGGTGCCCACGCTCGGAATCGGGAAGTGCTGGTTGCGGCCAAACAGCACAACCGGCTTGTTCAGATCGAGCATCCATTGCACCGAATCTTCAGGCATGCGCGAACTCACGATCATGCCGTCGACCCGTTGCGCGAGCGCTTCGATCAGCGGCCGTTCGCGCTCCTGGCTTTCCTCAGTGTCCACCAGCAGCAGCGTGTAGTCGTGCTGCAGGGCGATCCGGTTCGCGCCTTTCACGATATTGGTGAAGTGCGGATTGCGGATGTCGAGGATCGCAAGGCCGATCGTGCGCGTTTCGCCGGTGATCATTGAACGCGCGAGCGGGTTGGAGCGGTAGCCCAACTGTTCGATGGCGGCCTTCAGCTTGGCCTCGACCGGCGCGGAGAAGCGCTGCGTGCCGTTCATGTACTTCGAGACGGTGGCGACGGAAACACCAGCGGCGGCCGCGACGTCGCGGATGGTAGGGGAAGCTTTTTTCATCTGATTAAGGATAACGTTTTCCAATGCTAGTTGAAATTCGATTCGCAGTAAACAGTCTGCATATGAATGCCATAACGCTTTCCATAGCGATCTCGGGTTTTCACTGAGGTCGCTCGATTGGGAAAACGATTGACTTGACGTTTTCACCTCATTATATTTGGAAAACGTTTTCCAGGCCGGTGCCTTCGAGGCGTCCGGCGCTTCACTCGTCAAGGCTATGCAGACTCAATTCAACTTCAGCGGCAAGGTAGTGGTGGTGACCGGCGCGACCGGTGCGATCGGCATGGCGACGGTACGGCGTTTTCATCAGGCGGGCGCCCATGTCATCGCCGCAGGGCGCAATCGGGACGTGCTCGCTGGCTTGCGCGAAGAACTGGGCGGGCGCTGCGATGTTCTGGCCGGCGACATCGCGGACGCGGCGCACCGGCAAGCGATCGTCACGCAGGCCGCCGAGCGCGGCGGCATGGATGTGCTGGTCAATAACGCGGGACTGACCAAGACCAAAAAGCCCACGGACGACACCAGCCTCGACGAGTTCGACGAAATCATCGGCGTCAACCTGCGGGCCATGTACGCGCTCAGTCTCGAGGCGATTCGCGGCTGGACCGCGCGCGAACATCATGGCGTGATCGTCAACGTGTCGTCGCCCGGTGCGCAGCGTGCCCATCGCAACAACGCCATTTATGACGTCAGCAAGGGTGGCGTGGATGCGTTGACGCGGTGCCTCGCGGTCGACTTCGGCCGTTATGGGATTCGTGTCAATGCTATTGCTCCGGCGCAGATTCCGCATTCGCACACGCCGAATGTCGATCCTTCGGCGGCGCTCGGCTTGCCGCTGCCGCGCCATGGGCTTGCTGACGAGGCTGCGCTGCCCGTGTTGTTTCTGGCGTCGGCCGCGGCCTCGTTTATCACCGGACATGTGCTGCCGGTCGATGGCGGTCTGTTGGCGCAACTTCGTACGGCGGCCGCGTGATTTGCCGCAACCAGGCAGCAGTGTAGGTACACGCATCGGTGGAAGCGGGCGCCAGACTCGCACCCCGCCCACCCGCCTGAAACGGCGGTCCCATCTCTCGAGCATGCCCTGCGTAGCACCGGTTCATTACTCGAGACAGCATCACTAAAAAAAATATCGACACAGTTTGGAGTTCTAAATGTTAAGTAAGACAAAATTGAGCTGTCTCGCGGCAATGACCTATGTCTGCACGAATGCCTGCGCGCAGAGTTCGGTGACTCTGTACGGGGTGGCCGATTCGACGGTGGAAATGGTGCGGACCACCGGCGCCAACAAGGGCGCGGATCTCGGCTGGGCCGGGCGCGAGGTCAGCAATAGCTCGGCATGGGGCATCAAGGGCCAGGAGGACCTTGGCGGCGGCCTGGCGGCGATCTTCCAGATCGAGTACGGCTACAACGTCAATAGTGGCAGCGGCCCGAGTGCGCGCGACCAGTTCGTCGGCCTGCAGAGCAACACCTACGGCACGCTGCAATTCGGTTATGTGACTTCGCCGATGCGTGGCCTTGGCGGCAAGCTCAACTTCATTCCGGGCAGCACCTCGATTGCCAACGACATCGGCGTCATGACCACGCTCAACGGGACCCAGACGAACCTGAATGCGCGTCTCGCCAACTCGATCATGTACACCTCGCCGTTGCTGCTGCAGGGGCTGAATGCGCAATTCATCTATTCGCCGGGCGGCGGCAATACTTCCCCGACCAACAGCAGCGTGTCGGGCACGGCCGGTTCGCCGAACAACGGCATGTATGCCTGGGGCGCCGGCGCGCAATACGCGAAAGGTCCGCTGTATGCCGCCTACGCTTACGAAACGCGCCGCGACCAGGATCTGCTCGGAGCGGGCGCCGGCCTGTCCGGCGCGAACAGCGCGGGTATGGGCGTCGCGGCCACCGGCAACTCGAACGACTGGGAGCACCGGGTGGCGGTGCGCTATGAGGCAAACCTGTTCGGGTTCGGCACGACTACTTTCGGTGTGGGCTGGGACCGCCTCGGTTCGACCGGCACCTTCGGCGCCGGCAAGGCGGCCGGCAATGGCGAGACCTATCGCGATGCCTTCAGTGTCGCGGTGATGCAGAAGGTCGGCCTGCAGGAGTTCATCTTCAACTATGCCGTATCGCGTCCGCTCAGTTGTTCCGGCTCTGCGACCAACGGCCAGTGCTCGTCGGCGGAGCAGCCGCACACGGGCGCGCAGCAGATGGTGTTCGCCTACCACTACTGGCTGTCGAAGCGCACCATGCTGCAAGGTTACGTGAGCCGCATCCACAATAGCTCGTTCGCGACCTACGACTACGACACCAATCCGGTCGTCACCGCAGTGGCGAGCCGTGCCCCGGGCGCGTCGCCGGTGGGTGCCGGCTTCGGCATTCGCCACTACTTCTGACGTCACTTAACGTTACTGTCTACACCGAGGTCTCTCATGCAGCGCAACCGGTTCAAGGCACACCTGCTTGCCCGCAAACAGCAGTTCGGCATCTGGAGCATGCTGGCAAGCAGCAATGTGGTCGAAGTCATGACGCAAACGGACTACGACTGGATTCTGCTCGACACCGAGCATGCCGCCAACGAAGTGCCCATGGTCCAGGACCAGTTGCGCGCGGCGGCGCAATCGACGGTGTCGGCCGTCGTGCGCCCCAGTACCAACGACACGGTGCAGATCAAGCGACTGCTCGACGTCGGCGCGCAGACGCTGCTGATTCCGATGGTCGACAGTGCGGACGAGGCGCGCCGGGCGGTCGCCGCGATGCATTACCCGCCGGCCGGCATTCGCGGCGTGTCGTCGGCGACGCGCGCCAATCGCTATGGGCGCGACAGCGACTATCTGCACGAGGCGAATCGCGAAGTGTGCTTGCTCGTGCAACTGGAAACCGTCAAGGCGCTGGCGAATCTCGAAGCGATCGCCGCGGTCGAGGGCGTCGACGCGCTGTTTATCGGCCCGTCCGATCTGGCGGCCGCGCTCGGACACCTCGGCAACTTCAGGCACCCCGAAGTGCAGGCGGCGATTCACGACGCGCTGGCTCGCGGGCATCGCTGCGGCAAGCCGGTCGGAATTCTGATGCCTGACCCGGTGCTCTCGGCGGAGTATGTGCGCGAGGGCTTCGACTATATTGCCCTCGCGACCGATATCGGTCTGTTGCGTAGCGGCGCAGACATCGCACTGAAACAGGCCATCAGCCATCAACCCAAGTAATCGAGGAACAGGCACCCACATGACGGACCCGAAATTCGAACCCGGCGTAACCCGCAAACCTTTCCGGCGCCTGTTGCTGACCGGCGCCGCCGGCAATCTCGGCAAGCAGTTGCGCGGGGCGCTCGCGGCGTGGGCCGAGGTCGTGCGCGTCAGCGATATCGCGCCGCTCGGCGAGCTGGCCGCGCATGAAGAGGCGGCGATCGTGGATCTGGCCGACCAGCAGGCCGTGCACGCACTGCTCGACGGTGTCGACGCAGTGATTCACCTGGGCGGCATTTCGGTCGAAGCGCCGTTCGAAGATCTGCTCGAAGCGAATATCCGCGGTCTGTACAACCTGTATTCAGCCGCGCAGAAGCAGGGCGTCAAGCGCGTCGTCTACGCCAGCTCGAATCACGCGGTGGGATTTCATCCGGTGACTTCGGTCGTGGATATCGACGCGCCGTTGCGCCCCGACAGTCTTTATGGCGTGACGAAGTGCTTCGGCGAATCGCTGTCGCGCTACTACTTCGACCGCTTTGGGCTGGAGACCGTGTGTCTGCGAATCGGTTCGTCGTTCGAGCAGCCGAAGAATCCGCGCATGCTGGTGACCTATCTGAGCTATCACGACTTCATCGAGCTGGTGCGCTGCTCGCTGTTCACCAACCGGGTAGGGCACGCGATTATCTACGGCGTGTCGGACAACCGCAGCAAGTGGGTGGATAACACCAAAGCGGCGTTTCTCGGCTTTCGGCCGCAGGACAGCTCGGTGCAGTTCGAGCACCTGTTTCCCGCCAAGGCGCCCGACCCGGACCTCGACGATCCGACCCAGCGCTTCCAGGGCGGCCCGTTCGTGCTGGCCGGGCCGATGGAGCCGAAGCGGTGAGCGCGATGACGAACGTAACAGTAGAACGCGTGACGGGCGCGGGGGCGGTGCCGGCGATGGTGGGCGAGTCTCCGGTATGGCGCGCCCAGGAAAAGGCGCTGTACTGGGTCGATATTCCGGCGCAGAAGATTGTGCGCCTCCTGGTCGAGACTGGCGAGCGCGGCGAATGGCTGTTGCCGGAGAAGGTGGCATGCCTCGCGTTCGATCGCGAAGGCACGGTGCTCGCCGGCTGCGAGACGGGGCTGTTTGCGTTCACGTTGACGCAAGGGAGCGTCAACGGCACAACGGCGCCCGTCACGGGCCGCAAGCTCGCCGCGCCTGCGTTTCCGTTTGCCGGCATGCGTTTTAACGACGGCCGCTGTGACCGCCAGGGCCGTTTCTGGTCCGGCACGATGGTGCAGGACATGGCCGCGGCCAATCCAGCGGGGGCGTTGTACCGCTTCGATGAGCATGGGGTCCTGTCGGCTCCCGTGGTCGACGCGTTGATCGTGCAGAACGGCCTCGCATGGTCGCCCGATGGCACGAGGATGTATCTGTCCGACTCGCATCCGTCGCGCCGGCTGATCTGGGCGTTCGACTACGACGTTGCGGCAGGCGAGCCGCGCAATCGCCGCGTGTTCGCCGACCTGCATCACTACGCGGGCCGCCCCGATGGCGCCGCGGTCGACGCCGACGGTTGCTACTGGATTTGCGCCAACGACGCGGGCCTGCTGCTGCGCTTCACGCCGCAAGGCAAGCTGGACCGGCAGATTGTCGTGCCCGCGGCGAAGCCTGCCATGTGCGCGTTTGGTGGCGCTGCACTCGATACGCTGTTCGTCACCTCGATTCGTCCCGCCACGGGAGATACGGAGCATGACGGGCATCTGTTTGCACTTCGTCCGGGCGTGACGGGATTGCGGGAACCAGAATATGCAGGTGTGTTGTGAATTGCCGGAATGACGAACAAGGCGGTTCTCCTTCAGCTTCTATACAGCGACGCCGGCTGCTAGGTACAGCCGTTGCGCTCCCAGCGATGTGGTTGATGTCCGCGATGCCGCGCGGTGTACGCGCACAGGAGAGCAGTGCAGCTCGAGCGAGCGGAACGTTTGTGCTGTCCTCAGCGCAGCGCGCGGTGCAGATACGGCAACATGTGACGCCAGCGTTAGTAGCGCAGATCAGGTCGCTGGCCGACGCGGGCCTTGGACGCGAGTCCCATCCCCGTGCCGTCGTCCACACGCAAGGACTGTTGCCGCATGAGCAGGACCGCGATGCAAGCGTGCTTGCGCAGGAGGACTGGCGCCAGACGCTCACGCAAGGACTCGCGTGGTGCATCACCGGCCATGCGCCATACGCAGCCCAAGCCACCGCTTACATCGAAGCCTGGGTGGGGAGCTATGCGGCTTCATTCGACCCGATCGACGAAGCGGATCTCGTCGATCTGCTGTTCGGCTTCGACTTCGTGCAGGAGCGGCTAGCGCCGGCGACGCTCGAGCAGACCCGCCAGCTAGGCCGCCGGTTGGCGACGGGCTATCTGGGCACGCGCCGCGTGGGCGATCCGAGCACCGGCCTGAACAACTGGCAAAGCCACCGCATCAAGCTGGCGAGCGCCGGTGCGTATCTGTGCGGCGACACCGATCTGATAGCCGCTGCGCGCGAGGGCTTCATTGCCCATGTGACCCGCAACGTCGATAGCGATGGCCGCACCTACGACTTCGCTCAGCGCGATGCATTGCACTACGTGGTCTACGACCTCGAGCCGCTGCTGATGGCTGCCTCGATCGCCGCCGCGCACGGTGACGACTGGTACGGCCTGGTATCGCTGCAGGGACGGCTGGCGGCGGCGCTGCGCTGGCTCTTGCCATACGCAGCAGGCGACCAGCAACACGAGGAGTTCGTGCACAGCACAGTCGGTTTCGACGCACGCCGTGCAGCAGCGCATGTGCAAGGCTACGCGGGACTTTGGCAACGCGAAGAGGCCTCGAACCTGTACTGGATCGCCGCGCGTCTCGATCCGCAGTTCACGCGCATGGCAGAGGCGCTCGAGGCGCAACCGGTGGTCCGAGGCTTATTCGCTTGAGACCGTCCGCGCTGCTGCGCTATCGCACCGACCACGACAACACACCAAGCAAGACATTGAGGAGACGAGGCCCGATCATGACAATCAAGGTGAAAGGACTCAGGTGGTGGATGATCGGCCTGCTGACGCTCGGCACGATCACCAACTATCTGGCGCGCAGTTCATTGAGCGTCGCTGCACCGACGGTCATGCAGCATCTGCAGATCAACACGCATCAATATGGCTGGATTACCGGTGCCTTCATGGTGATGTACCCGATCGGCGCGCCGCTGACCGGTTATCTGATGGACCGTATCGGACTACGGGCAGGCTTTCTGATCTGCGGGGTGGCCTGGTCGCTGATCTGCATGTCGCACGGCTTTGTCTCCGGCTGGGTGGGGCTGTTCCTGCTGCGCGGCGCGTTGGGCCTGGCGGAGGCATCCTTCATCCCCGGCGGCATGCGTGCGACCGCTTACTGGTTTCCGGCGCGCGAGCGCGGCATCGCGGCAGGTGTGTTCAACCTCGGCACCTCGACGGGCGCGATTCTCGCGCCGCCCTTGATCGCCTGGTCGATCCTTCACTACAACTGGCAGACGGCTTTCGTCATCGCCGGCGGTCTCGGTCTGTGCTGGGCCATTCTATGGCTCGTGTTCTACCGGCATCCGGACCGGCATCCGGCCTTGTCGAAGGAGGAGGCGGCCTATATTGCCGCTGGCCAGGAGAGCACGCTGCGCCAGAACGATGCAGAGAAGCCATCGGTTCTGGCGATTCTCAAGCAGCGCAACTTCTGGGGCATCGCCTTGCCACGCTTCTTCGCGGACCCGGTATGGGGCACGCTGGTCTACTGGATGCCGCTTTATCTCTATCAGGCGCGCGGCTTCGATCTGAAGACGATTGCCATGACTGCATGGCTGCCGTTCGTGACCGCCGACATCGGCTGCCTGATGGGCGGCTCGCTCTCGGCGTGGCTGAAGAGCCGCTTCGGCACGCCGATCGTCGACGGCAAACGCATGGTGTTTACGCTCGCGGCCGTGCTGATGATCGGCATGGCGGGGGTAGGGATGGTGCAGAGTCCGGTGACGGCGATCTTCCTGCTGTGCCTGGGCGGCTTTGCGCACCAGACGCTGTCGATCACGGTGATTTCGATGTCAGCCGATCTGTTCCCACGTCGTGAAGTGGGGACCGTCACCGGGCTCGCGGGTTGCGTGGCCGGCATCGGCAATCTGGCTTTTACGCTCGTGATCGGCTGGTTCGTGAGCCGGGTGGGCTATACGCCGTTCTTCATTGCGCTCGGTTTTGGCGACCTGATCGGCGCCACGGTGCTATGGACCGTGGTCAAGCCGCTGAAGGCCCAGCCCGTCGAGACATTGGGGAACGGATTGCTCGAAGAACTCGACCTTGCACGTCGGCGGTAGCGTACAGTCTCGCGCCTTGACCATACGCGGAATGGTCTCGAGCGGTGCTGTTACGCGGTAGTGCTCAGGTCCGACCTGCACCACTTCGGCTCGTGCGTAAATCGATGTCATGATCTCAGCGACGGTCTGCGGTCGTTGTGCGGGCTCGTCAACTGGTCCGTTCATATCTGCTTTCGCCTTACCTACACTACAAGACTGCATTCATTTTCTGCATCGTGTGCCTTGTGCGAAGGCGGCCGGGATGCCTTCCCACTCGGGTACTGCGATAGTAATGAACGCAACTGAAGGAAACCTTAAGCGCTTGCCCGGTTACACGGCCGAACCGCGCTTTGCGGATCGCTGCGGTATCAGCACAATGCAAGCCAGGATGAAGGCCAGCAGGATTCCCGATGCATATAGCCGGCTTATCTGCAGACCGCCCTGCGCCAATGGCTTATCGAGGAAGTCGCCCAAGGTAGCGCCTAGCGGCCGCGTCAGAATAAACGCTGCCCAGAAGAGCGCCGTGCGGAAGACACGTGTCCAGAAATACAGCCCGGCTACGACGATCAAGCCTGCTCCGAAGAGCATTGCACCGTATTCGTAGCCGATACCGAGGCCGCCGCGGTCCTCGCCCGCCACCCAGTCTCCGAGCGCCGTTCCGAGTGTCTGCGAGAACAGGATCGTGATCCAGTAAAACCATTCGGCCTTGCTGGTGACGACGCTCTCCACCGAGACCGTCCCCTCCGATCGGTACCATATCGCCAGACTGGCGATCAACAATGCGGCGATCATGCTGGCGCCTCCAGGATAGCCGACACCTAGCGACCGGTCTGCGAAATCCGCCATAGTCGTGCCGAGCGTAGTCGTGGCGACGATGGTCGCCCAGTACAGGAAGCGATCGAATGCCTGTGCCTTCACCTGGGCATAAACGAGCCCAATGAACAATATGAGGAAGATTGCCGAACCGATCAGGTAACCAAGGTTCAGCGACATCGACACCCAGTCGCCGCCGGTTTCACCGAGCGTGGTCGCCGCTACCTTGATCGCCCAGAAGCCTAACGTCAGTTCGGGAACCTTGCTGACAGCCTGTGCAGCAAAGTTCGCGGTGCTTTGTTTCATATCGCGGTCCTTTATGGAAGGATGGTCGGACGTTGTGCATGCAAGCTCGTGCATCTGCTCGCGAAACGCGCCGGCCGGCATCGAAGCCTCGATCGAGCGGTTTGCACAGGAGCGGATGATATTGAACGAACGCTTAACCAAGGCTTAAGGGAGGGTTAAGTCCGGATGCGCGACAATGACGTGAGGCGACAACTCGGGGGGCGCGATGCGTCTGCTTTTGGTGGAAGACGATGACATGATTGCGGAGACCGTACTCGAATCGATGCGGCGCGAGGGCTATGCGATCGATTGGGCACAGGACGGCCGAGCGGCCGAGCTCTCGCTCGGCAACGGCGTATATGACCTCGTCCTGCTGGATCTTGGGCTGCCGAGGAAAGACGGCATCGACTTGCTCAATAGCTATCGCAAGCAAGGCGGCGAGGCGCCCGTCATCATCCTGACCGCGCGCGACGCAGTGACCGACCGGATTCGCGGTCTCGACGCCGGCGCGGACGATTACCTGGTCAAGCCGTTCGATCTCGATGAACTGGCGGCCAGAGCGCGCGCGTTGTTGCGGCGGCGCACCGGCCAGAAGCAGCCGGTTTATACGCATGGCGAGCTGACCCTCGATCCCGCGGCTCATGAGGTGAGGAAAGGCGATGTTGCCATTACGCTTGTGCCGCGCGAATTCGCGTTGCTGCAGGCGCTGATCGAAGAACCTGCACGCGTTTTCACCCGTGCCGAGCTCGAGGACAAGTTATATGGGTGGGGCGAGGAAGTGGGTAGCAACACGATCGAAGTCCACGTGCACAGCTTGCGGCGCAAGATCGGCGTAGAACAGATCGTCACCGTGCGCGGCGTCGGCTATCGGCTAAAGAGAAGCGAATGAGGTCAATCCGTCGCTGGCTGCTCGGCTGGCTCATCTGCGGTCTTGCCGTTGCCTCCGGTATCGCCGCATTTGGAATCTTTCATACGGCGCGCGAAGAGGCGAGCGAACTGTTCGACTACGAGCTGCGTACCGTCGCCGTGTCACTGCCTTCGAATCTCGAGACGGCGGCGACGGTCGAGCGGCAAGACGAACAGGTCGGCGGTATTTCGGACGACCGTATTCTCATCGAGATATGGGACAAGGCGGGTACGCTCGTCTATCACTCGCGGCAGTCGGCGGTACTGACGCGTCTGCCAGTCGGCCTTCGCACCATCGAACAGGGCGACGATCACTGGCGCGTATTCGGGCTGCAACAGCCGGATCGCTTCGTCCAGGTCGCGCAACCGGTCTCTGTTCGGGAAGCGCTAGCCTTGCGGTTTGCGCTGCACACGTTGTGGCCGCTGGGCGTATTCATGCCCGTGACAATCGTGCTGGTGCTGCTAGTCGTAGCACGAGGCCTGGCGCCTATCCGAGGATTGTCGCGTCTGCTCGCAACGCGTTCGCTCGATTCGCTCGAACCGCTGCGTCTGGACGGCAAGGTGCCCGTCGAAGTCCGGCCGCTTGTCGAGGCACTCAACGACCTTCTCGCACGGCTGAACGCCGCCTCGCAGGCACAGCGCACGTTCATTGCCGATGCGGCACACGAGCTTCGCTCGCCGCTTGCAGCGCTGAAACTGCAGTTGCAGGCGTCAGCGAAAAACGGCACGTTGAAGGACGACGGTCAAACGCTAGAACGTATCGATATGCGACTCAACCGCATCATTCGGCTCGTCCAGCAACTCCTGACCCTCGCACGCGAGGACGCGCAACCTGCCAGCGAGGGCACCTCGGTCAGTTTGCGTAGAATCGGTGAGCAGGCGGTCAGCGACTTCTCGCTGCTCGCGGACGAGAAGCACATCGACCTGGGGCTGGAATTCCGCCAACCGCTCACGCAGGAGGACGCATACGATGTGCTGACGGACCCGCACGGGTTGGGCGTGCTGCTGAATAACCTGATCGACAATGCGATTCGCTATACACCGCACGGAGGCAAGATCGATGTCGTGCTCGTCCGTGCAGCGGACCGCCTCGGCTTCGACGTGGTGGACAACGGACCAGGCATTCCCGAACAAGAGCTCGAGCGGGTACTCGACCGTTTCTATCGTGGCGAGCATACCAAGGGGACGGGCAGCGGGCTGGGGCTCGCTATTGCCGCCCGCATCGCGCAGCGCCAACACCTGACGCTCTCGTTGCAAAATAACGTTGATGCGGGAGGCCTGACGGTGTCAGTGAGCGGATTCGTCAGGACGGGCAAGAGCATCGCCGCGACCAACGCGTGAGCGGTATTTAGCCTTTGGTGCGCTCGGCCGGCATCCAGCCCTGCGTTTTGCCGATTTCCGCCACTTGCTTGGCGATCGACTCGGCCAGCTTTTTCGCGTTACCCGCTGCGCCGCCCTTCATGGTCTCGGAGACGCCGTGCAAGCCCGCGCCCGCCGCCGCCGAGGTGGCGAGATGACCGGCGGCCGCGCCTACGCCCGCTGTTTCCGCCATGCCGGGCATCTTTCCGCTATCCGCGCTGGCATCGAAGCTCTGCACGAGGCGCGGCGTGCCGCCGGCCGGTTTATACAGAAGCAGCACCGAGGTGCTGAGTTCGCTCTTGCCCGCGCCGAGGCCAATCAGAATGCGGCGCCGGCGATTGCCTGAATCGATGGTATCGAACTTGCCTTGCACCAGCAGGACGTTCTGATCGGCGGGCGCTGGAATGTCCGAGCGGATCGCACGCAGCCCCATGGATTGCAATTGCCGCACGATCTCATTGGCTACTTGCTCGCGCACTTCAGCGGCTTCCTCGGCCTGCTTCTGTGCCGCCGAGGTGCCGTCGAACTGCGACTTCACTTTCTGGATCAGGCCGCCATTGTCGAGCTTCACCTGGTCGGGCGTGCTGTCGAACGAATAGACGTAAATGTTATCGGGCCGCACTTGCGGCTGGCCCAGATACTGGGTGGTGTTGGTGACGCCGCCCGCACACCCGGCCAGCAAGGTGCAAAGCACAACTGCTGCTGCCGCCGCGCCGCGCGCGCCTTTGTTTCGTGCGAATTGAATTGAAGTCCACATGCTCATTCTGTCCCTGACACGGTCGTGTCGTCGCTCGCTTAAACGTATCGTCGGATGATTGAGAACCCGCGCTTGCCTGCTTGTCTGCGGTCTCATTCATGCCTGACCCACCCGCTGAACTTACGCACGTTCTTGCAGGCGCACCGTCAGCAGAGGCGAGTATGAGGGAAGGGGGCTGTGGACTCCACGCTTCAATTATGTCGAAGCGTGTCATGGGGGCGAGATAGGCGGGGCTATCGCCTTCAATAAACAATCTGAGCAAGCGAATCCCGCTTGATGGCTAAAGCCATCTTTCTCAACTCCGGATAGTCCTTCGGCTCGACGACAGGACTGCTCACGGTGATATCCAGACTGCGCGTTAGAGTGATGACATTTCCTGTCTGCGAATAGCTCGACGCGTAACTTCCGAATGAGGACGCTATCTGGACCGGTTTAGGCAACGATGCTACCTTTAGTCCGTCTGGCAAATCGAGCTCGATCGATTCGCTGATGTGACGCCCCAGGAACACGAGAGGAAACTCGCGCGTTGCCGGCCCGAATGCATCGAACGCGCCTGCGATATCGATAACGTTGGCAGTGCCTTGCGGCATGCGTATTGCACCAGGGCCTGGCAGTTGCGCGTAACTGGGAAGATCGAATTGCGTGGAATAGTCGAAAGGCTGCGTCAGATCATGAACGTTCCCGTGGGTAAAATTCCCCTCACCGTTCTGGCCGGAGAAGCTCAACAGCTTGGCCGCAAACTGCGACTCCGTTCCAGGAGGCAGAGATGAAAATATCACTCTGGACATCCAGTCGAAGATACCTGAGGTTTTCAATGCCGCGTTACCTTTGACGCTGCCGTCGCTATCGAGCGTGACTCGAACCTGGACTGCCAGATGATCGGTCGCTGGATTGCTCAACGGAAGCGAAACAAGTGCGGCATGCCCGCTGCCGTCGTCGGCGACCAATGCAGGCTTGCCTTGCTCCGTGATGGGAAGTGTGCCAAACCTCGCCACGCCTGCTGTCGAGTCCGCATACAGCTTGAATTCGGGCAAGTAGGTAATCACATGATCGAATGCAGCGAGCGGGGCCGCCGCGGCCGGTAACGAGTAGCGAGACTCCGCATTGACCAGGACCGGGCTACTCACGATACCTTTGGCTGCAAGCAATGCCTGCAGTAATGTTACGTGATCTTTGCAGTCGCCATAACGTGCGTCCATAATCGCCTGCGCACTGTGTGGGACGACGCCCCCAAATCCCAGATAAATGGCAACGTAGCGAATGTTGGTGCTGACCCAACGATACAGTGCCTCGGCCTGGGTTCGCCGGTCGGTCAAGCCGGCTGTGATTTGATCGGAAAGCGCCTGGATCGCAGGCGTTACGCTCGCTTGAGGAGTTGCACGTTCAAGGTACGCGCTCCCCACCGCGTCAAAACTGGGAAACGTACTGGTCACGACACGCGGACTGTGATCCACGAGGTCAGGTGCGCCGAACTCCGGCGCATGCGCCGAGGTGTCCTTGATCGTCCATCGCCACGTTTGCTCGCCGCTGTCACTGGAAGAAACCAGGCCACCCTGCATGTCGATCGCGTCGGCGTGGAGTTTTAGTGCTGCGGGAACATGTACAGTCACGCTTGCAGACTTGAACACTCTGTTATCGAGGAAATTGTCACTGGATGCGAACTGGCCTGGGAACAACGCTTTCTTCTGCGTCCGCAGCGTATGCAGGGTTAACGTGGCACCGGTTTGTACGTCGGGAAATACGACGGTTTTTACCTTGCCGTCGTCGAAAGTTGGCGCCCCTGCGCTTTCGGCGCTCTGTTGCAGCAGGATTTTGTCCGGCGTGACGTCGATCCGCTTCCCATTTCGCGTCGTTGTATACGCGTCGAGTATGTCGAGACGCTCTAGCGAGGGACTGTAATACAGTGGAATCTGGCTTCGCTGCTGGACACCTTGATCGGTTTCGATCCGGTACGAGACAACCTCATCTAGCGTATAGGTGCCGTCAGCTTTGACGTTGTAGACATTGTCATCGTTGAGGACTGTCGTATTGGGTCGAAAGTCACCGGCTATTGCAGCTGCGCTGTGGGTGGCGACAACTAGCATTGCCGGAATGGAAATAGCCCACCTGCATATGTTGCTTGATATTTTAATTTTCACAAACATTGCTCCAGGTGAATTTGTTAAATCAATTTTCGATGGGTCCGGAAGGCAAAATCATACTATCATGGGCATTCATGTAATAATCGTAATTATTATGCTTGTTAGATTTTCGGCCAGATCCAGAATAAAATCAATGGAACAAAAAGCACTATCAGGCGATAGATGCCAGAAGGCGCCATAACAACCAGCATCGCGAGAGCGAAATCACTGCCGGACGATGGCGCGCAGCCGGTCGATCGGATTAAGCTATAGCAGCCAATTGTTACGCACAAGCTGACTATCCACGATATAACATGGAAAACAGGTTTTAATTCCAGATTTTTTTAACCAGGGATTATTAAAAGAAAACGTGGGCTCAAACAATGAGCAATATTGACGAACCCAGGTTGTAGCGGGTGCGAGCGCCGATTATCTCTGCATCGAGGTGATAGATTTCAGTCTCGTGGTCAGAAATTCTGGTGCTGAGGGTTCGCGTCTCTTCAACCAGAATACCTTTCTCCCGCCGCAGGTCGTCTTCGAGACCGGACTTGCGCGCGCAACGAAATCCCCATGGTTTCCCGTGAGGACCCTGTCGCGATGCTTCGATCAGTCGACAACACCAGCAGTGGTTGTCCTGCCTTAACCGACTCGCCCTCGTGTACAAGCTGGCGTACCACCGTTCCCGTAGCAGGCGCAAAGATGTCGGCTGGGCTGCCCTTGAGACTGGCGCGTCCCTGAACTTCCTCCTTGCGTGTGTATTCCCCGAAAGCCAGGAAGGGTACGATCAATAAAGCAACCACGAATAGCGCAGTGCTGGTGCCAGGCCGTTGGGGCACCCCCGTGAGGACGGCATCGCCGAGCCCCTGTTCGTCATTGACCGGAGTGATGATGGGGGCGATCATCTTCCTGTTGATTTTCGATTGTAAAACTTAACGATTATTAAATAGTTAGTAAGCACTGGAAACTGTATTGCCGATATTTGATCGTAACGGAGAACGAATTTCTATTTGTGGATCTGCGTAATGTTTTGTCGAATTTTTTTGGATCCACCTGTGATGATCGCAATTCGGCTTCGGCTTCGGCTATCGGGCGCCGGTTGCCGGTACATCGGCCCAGAGGTTTTCTGTACGACGCGACGAGCCGTCCGCGATTTTGCCGGAGACGATCTGGATCGGCGTGCCGGTGCGACGCCGTACATCCGTGGCAACGTCTTCGTTTAACCAGCGCCACCACCCCGATTTCCTTTGACCAAGAAGAATCAGGTCTGCACCCGACTCCTCGGCGAAAGCGGCGATCGCGTAGCCGATGGTGAAGCCCGACATCGGCAACGTAACCATGCGGGTTTCGGCAGAACGCGCGTGGTCGTCAAGTACGTTCGTCACGCGCGTGACAATTTCGCGTCCATGTGCTTCCATCGCCTCCACGATCAGCCCGAAGTTGTAATCAGCTGGACCGGCGTAGCCGGGGGTTGGATCGACCACGTGCAGCGCAAAAACCCGCGCGTCGTACTTCTGGGCGAGTTCGATGGCCGACGCCAATACGCTGTCGGGCGAGTTTGCACTAACTGCAACGAGAATTTTCGTGAACATTGTGGGTACGTTCGAGTAGTGGGATAGTGAGTCAAGACAGCCGGCGAGTGCCGGCAGACGTTTAGCGCGAAGTCAAACCTGCCAGTCACGCGGGGCGCCATTCGAATACAAGGTGAACGGCTGGTGGTTCATTTCGAAGGCGTGCATGCGGTGTTCGAGATCGGCGAAATCGACTGACGATGCCAGGTAGCACTCGCGTTTCTGGTCCTCGGTGGCGATGAAGAATTCGCTCAGCGCTTTGGAAAATTTTCCAAACATGATGTCCTCCAGTCAGTGATTCGATTCATGGTGGACCGGCGATCCACCGCGTTGCGACGATGGCGACAGGCAATTTGAGCTAGCCTTTGCGTGCTGTGCCTTCGGCAGGCACGGCGGGGTTATCACCAGTACGGGCATGGGACAACGACGCACAACGTCCTTCTGCGTGTTCTGGAGGTAGAGGCGAAACCATCCCGGGTCGTTGCTTCCGACAATCACGAGGTCCGCGCCAAGTTCGCGGGCGGCGTCGGCGATGACCTGCCCGAGGGAGGCATCGCACGAACGCAAGCGCCGAATTTGTACCTCGCCTTGACATTGCGCTTCGTCGAGAACGCGCCTGCTCCGGTCGGCCACCGTGCACCCATGCGCTTCAATCGTGATGCGTGTTGCGCTGGGGGCGCCGGTGGCCGGCCCGGCGAAATGCGCTGCCGGATTCCCCACGTGAAGCGCGGTGACGCGGGCGCCAACTTCCATGGCGATTGCCACGGCGGATTTCAACGTCGTCAAATCCGGTTTGTGGCCAACAGCGACAAGAATATGCTTGTACATCTTAAGACTCCTCTATATGTGTAATGGACCCGATGCGGCGATCTGACATGATGCGTGTCCTCTTGCCGTTGTGATTCGACCCAGGTCCCGGCGCCGTTATCGGCTGAATGCGTCTCTCCAATGCAACGAATCCTACCGGCCGAAACTTAGCGATGAATGAGCGCGGCAAGCATCATGTAAGGGAGTATTTCATTGCAAGAACCCGGTTGCTCGCTGGCGGGACGTGGCGTTCCGGCGGCTAATCTGCGGGCGCAGGGACCAGGCCTCCGGTCTGCTGCACGGGCCGGCCGTGCGGTATCCTGCGCAGATGGTTACTGGACAAGACTAGGACCTGTCGGTACAGGAAGCTGTCCAATGCCCGGTCAACCGTGGCGTTTTCCTCTTTGCATAGTCAAATGAGACCTTCCCTCAGAAATAATCTCGTCGTCGCGCTGGGTGCGCTTGTTAGCGCCGTCGCGATCGCGCAGGGCATCAGCTCCTATCAGCTGTGCAGTAGCGGGATGAGTGCGCTGCTCGACCTGCGGCTCGAACAGGTTGCCACGCGCATGCGCAATGGCTATGCGGAGTCGATTCCGGCGACGCCAGTACGCGGTTCGCAGCCGAGCCGCGATATTGTGATCACTATCCGCAAGCAGAATGCAGAGGTGCCGTTTCGTTCGACTGAACCTTCCTTACCGCTTCCAGAGGATGCGCCGGCAGGATTCACGTCGGAACAGGTCAACGGCGAAAGATGGCGCATCTACACGCTGCGCGAGCCAAAGACACTGATTCAGGTCGCGCAGCGTTCGTCGGTGCGCGACGAATTGGAGCGGGAAACGGCGGTGAAGACGTTGTGGCCCACGCTCGTGTTGTTGCCGCTCGTGCTCGGCGCGGTGCTACTGATCGTTCATGTTTCGCTGCGCAAGGTGAACCAGCTAGGCAATGAGGTCCAGGGGATCGATGTGTCGCAACTGAAGTTGTTGCCGGTATCGCGCGTGCCGGTGGAATTGCTGCCATTTGTCGATTCGATCAATCGGATGATTGGGCGCCTCGCGCAGTCGATCGAAACAGAACGGAAATTCATCGCCGACGCCGCGCACGAACTGCGAACCCCGCTGACCGCGTTGCAGTTACAGGCAGACAATCTGCAGCCGCATATCGCGCCGGGCAATCAGGAGCGCTTTCGCGAGTTGCGCGGTGGCATCACGAGGAGTGGTGAGCTGGTCGCACAACTGCTGCGGCTTGCGAGGGCCGATGCGCCACTGCCTGGAGGTACGATCGAGCCCGCCGATGTAGCAGCGATCGTGGTCGATGCGGTGTCGAGTGTGTTGCCGCTTGCCGCGGCGCGCGGCATCGACATAGGCGCCGAAGAGATGGTCACCGGCAAGGTGACGGCCATCGGCGCCGACGTGGCTGTCGCGGTGAGAAACCTCGTCACCAACGCGGTTCGCTATACGCCCGATGGTGGCACCATCGACCTTCGCATGCATACGGAAGACAATGCGGTATGGGTGGAAGTGACGGACACCGGGCCGGGCATTTCCGAGGAACTCTTGCCCCGCGTGTTCGACCGCTTTTTCAGGGCCAACCTTGAGGTCGAAGGCACCGGTCTTGGCCTGTCCATCGTCAAGGCGATTACGGCGAAATATGGGGGGCAGGCGGTCATCAGGAACCGCAACGATGGGAAGTCCGGCATCGTCGCGGCGGTCAGTTTCCCCCTGGCTCGCAGCGCTGTTCAGGCGTGAGCGAGATCGCAGCGCACGCGGAAACCCTATTGGAGGCATCCATGAGAGTCCTATTGGTCGAAGACGATCTCCAGATCGGTCAAAGCCTGATGCGGGCGCTGAAAGACGCGGACTACAGCGTCGACTGGGTGCGTGACGGCGTGGCCGGGCGTGCGGCGATGGATGCGGCCGACTATACCGTAGTACTACTGGATATTGGCTTGCCGGGCATGTCGGGTATCGATCTGCTGCGCTCCGCGCGCGCGGGCGGCAACCCGGTACCCGTGCTGATCCTGACCGCGCGTGACGAACTCGACACGCGGATCGAGGGGCTGGACATTGGCGCGGATGACTACCTCGTGAAGCCGTTCGAAGTCGGCGAATTGCTGGCGCGGATTCGTGCGGTGTTGCGCCGCAAGGCGGGTTACGCCGTCTCGCGACTGGGCGACGACATGATTAATCTCAATCTCGACCAGCGCACCCTCAAGTTCGGCGACAAGGTTGGTGTGCTGTCCGCTCGTGAGTTTGCACTGATGCACGCGCTACTCGAGCATCCCGGCACGATCTTTTCGCGCAGCCAGATTGAAGACAGGCTGTACGGCTGGGGAAAAGAAGTGGAAAGCAACGCCGTCGACGTGTTGATTCATTCGGTACGCAGGAAATTCGGCCCGGGCGTCATTCGCAATGTCCGGGGCTTGGGGTGGACCGTGATTCTGGGCGGCGCGCGTCCGGACGACGCGTCTCCCGCCGATTGAGCAATAACAGGGGCTGCATAGCGGCATTGGCCCCGCATATTCCGCCAGCCTCCCGGTCCGCAGCCTTCTGCCGTGTGTGCCTTTGTCGATCGCCTAGCCACAGCGCATATTTGTCAGCCAGCATGAGCGTGACGGTCGCGCTGTCGCGCGATTGTTCGGTGAACCCTTCGTTGCGATGCCACTTGCAGGCGACATGATTGCAGAGCAGGACCTGCAGGTACATCGGCGTGTCTGTCTGCAGCGCCAGCCTGTGCGCGCAAGCATACCCACACCCCATCCAGACAAACCCTGATTGCTGTTAGGAATTGGCCGCTGCTATCGTTCGCTGGTTCTTGTGGAAGCGCTTCCACTGCGTTTCCACCCAACCGGTTCGATGACCTGGCGCAGGGAGAAACCGTGGCAAACGACGCATCCGTTCTATCTCCAAACCTGACCGGCGACCCGTTCTCGCCGCCCGCCGATTCCGCGCTCTGGCGCAAGCAGTTCCTGCTCGGCGCCGCTACCGCTTCCTACCAGATTGAAGGGGCCGTGCACGAAGACGGCCGCCTGCCGTCGATCTGGGACACCTTCTCAGCCACTCCCGGCAAAGTGCTGGCGGGCGACACCGGCGAGTTCGCCTGCGATCACTATCATCGCTGGGAAGAGGACTTCGACCTGCTGACGGCGCTCAACTTCGAAGCCTACCGCCTGTCGATCGCGTGGCCGCGCGTAATGGACGAACACGGCAAGCCCAACCAGAAGGGCCTCGACTTCTATAAGCGCTTGCTCGGCCGTCTCAAGGAGAAGGGCCTCAAGACCTTCGTCACGCTCTATCACTGGGATTTGCCGCAGCATCTGGAAGATCGCGGCGGCTGGCTCAATCGCGACATCGTGTACCGCTTTGCCGACTATGCCGACCTGATCAGCCGCGAGCTTGCCGGGCAGGTGGATGCATGGATGACGCTCAACGAACCGTGGTGCTCGGCGTATCTCGGCTACGGCAACGGTCATCATGCGCCGGGCCTCGCCAATGCACGCTTCGCCACCCAGGCCATGCATCATCTGCTGCTCGCACACGGTACGGCGATTCCCGTGCTGCGCGCCAACGACCCGGCTTCGCTGAAAGGGATCGTCGCCAATGTGGGCCGTGGTACCGCGAATTCGGAAAGCGCCGCCGATCGCCGCGCGGCCCATCTGTTCGAAGTCCAGCACAACGGCTGGATTCTCGACCCGCTGCTCAACGGCGCGTATCCGGAGGACCTGTTCGACCTCTGGCCCGGCACCGAGCCGCTCGTACTGGACGGCGACCTCAAGACGATCTCCGCGCCGCTCGACTTCCTCGGCATCAATTACTACTTCCGCACTAACGTAAAGAGCGACGGCGGACATGGTTTTGTCGAAGCGCCGCCCGAAGGCGTAGAGCGCACGCAGATGGGCTGGGAAGTGCATCCGGACGGCTTGCGCGACCTGCTGATCGGCTTTCACAAAACCTACCCGAACCTGCCGCCCATCTACATTACCGAGAACGGCATGGCGTCGGACGATCACGTGATCGAGGGGCGCGTCGACGATGCGCAGCGTATTTCGTTCATCAAACGCCACATGGTAGCAGTGGATAGCGCGATCAAAGCCGGCGTCGATATTCGCGGCTATTTCGTCTGGTCGTTGCTGGACAACTTCGAATGGGCCTTCGGCTACGAGCGGCGCTTCGGCGTGGTGCATGTCGACTATCAAACTCAAAAGCGCACCGTCAAACATAGTGCCGAACTGATCGCGAAGTTTCTCGCGCAGCGCAAGGAACGCAACTGAATACGTTGAGCTGGTTTGTATGTCGACCTGAAACAAAGGCGCAAAGCCTGGAGGAGACGGAATGAACAGCAGAAGGAAACTCGTGAGTGGCGTTACCTTGGCCCTCGCACTCAATGGCATCGTCGCTCACGCCGATCCGCTGAAGGCTAACGTGATTCACTGGTGGACCTCGGGCGGCGAATCGGCCGCTATCCGGCAGTTTGCCGATGCCTACGACAAGGCCGGTGGCCTGTGGGTCGACAACGCCGTGGCAGGCGCCGATCAGGCGCGCTCCACAGCCATCAACCGGATTGTCGGCGGCGATCCACCCACCGCTGCGCAGTTCAACACCTCGAAGCAGTTTCATGACCTGATCGATCAGGGCATGCTCAATAACGTCGACTCGGTGGCGGCCAAAGAGAACTGGAACGCCATTTTCCCGCAGTCGATTCTCGACTCGATCAAGGTCAACGGGCATTTCTACGCGGCGCCCGTCGACATTCATATGCAGGACTGGTTCTTCTATTCGAAGCCGGCCTTCAAGAAAGCTGGCATTGCAGGCGAGCCGCAAACGTTCGACGAACTGTTCACCGATCTCGACAAGCTGAAAGCGGCCGGCTTCATCCCGCTCGCGCTCGGCGGCCAGGCGTGGCAGGAGAAAATCACCTTCGACGCGGTGTTCGCCGATGTCGGCGGCACTGACCTTTATATGAAGGTCTATCGCGACCGCGATCAGAATGCGGTCAACTCGGCGGCCTTCAAGAACGTGCTGACCACCTTCAAGCGTCTGCACAATTATGTGGATGCGGGCTCGCCAAACCGTAACTGGAATGACGCCACCGCACTCGTGATTTCGGGCAAGGCCGGCGTGCAGGTCATGGGCGACTGGGCGAAGGGCGAGTTCTCGGCCGCCAATCAGGTGGCAGGCAAGGACTTCGGCTGCTTCCCGGGTTTCGGTCCGCACTCGCCGTATATGGTGGCGGGCGACGTGTTCGTGTTCCCGAAGACGGACAACGCCAATGCGATCAAGGCGCAGAACCTGCTCGCCACG
The DNA here is from genome assembly GCF_900100735.1 of Paraburkholderia phenazinium. Classification (GTDB taxonomy): domain Bacteria; phylum Pseudomonadota; class Gammaproteobacteria; order Burkholderiales; family Burkholderiaceae; genus Paraburkholderia; species Paraburkholderia phenazinia. The sequence goes on from NZ_FNCJ01000002.1 coordinate 634,737, forward strand.
GTGATGACCTCGCCATCCGCGCAGGTTGCGTTTAGCGCGAAGAAAGGCTCGATTCCGATCCGTCCGGACGTCGATACCTCCAGCCTGGATATCTGCGCGAAAGAGGGCATTGCGATCATGAAGGACAAGTCGCGTCAGTTGCCAAACCCGGAGATGCTGATTTCGCCGGATCTGCAAGGTGCGTTGACGGACGTCATCACCAACTTCTGGAACAAGAACGAGTCGGCTGAAGATGCGCAAAAGGCGTTTGCCAGCGCGCTGAAGAGCTGAAGGCTGCAATGCGCGCACTCGGCTTACCGTCGGCAGCGGAACGACATACCAGGCGCTCGAAGCCGCTGGGCCGGCGTTGGCCGCTGGCTGCCTGGATCGCGCTGCTGCCGATGGTTGCGACAGTCGTGTTCGCCTACCTCGGCACCATGCTGTGGACGGTCAAGGTGTCGTTCACGCTGTCGCGCACCTTTCCGTCTGACCGTTTCGCCGGTGTGACGCAGTACGTGCGGCTGTTTCAGAACGACCGCTGGATGGTGTCGCTGCAGCACATCGTGATCTATGGGGTGTGCTTCATCTTCGCCTGCATGGTGATCGGTCTGTTGCTCGCCATCTTCATCGATCAGCGCGTGGTGGCGGAGGGTGCCTTGCGCACGGTATTTCTGTACCCGTATGCGATGTCGTTCGTCGCCACCGGTCTCGTGTGGCAATGGATTCTCAATCCTGAACTGGGTGTGCAGGAGGTTTTGCATCGCATCGGTTTTGTCCATGCGCGCTTCGACTGGATCGTCGATCAGGACTGGGTGATCTATACGCTCGTGATCGCGACGGTCTGGCAGGCGTCCGGGCTCGTGATGGCGTTGTTGCTGGCTGGCCTGCGCGGCATCGACGACGAGATCTGGAAAGCGGCACGTATCGACGGCATTCCGCGCTGGCGGGTCTATGTGAGCATTGTGGTGCCGATGCTCAAGACCTCGATGTCCACGGCATTCGTGCTGCTGTTCGTGATGGTGATCAAGCTATACGATGCGGTCGTGGCGATGACGCTAGGCGGCCCGGGTACCGCGAGCGAAGTGCCGGCCAAGTTCATCATGGATTACCTGTTCGGCCGCGCCAATATCGGCCTCGCCTCGGCGGCGTCGGTCGTCTTGTTGACCACCGTGCTGGCGATTCTCGCGCCGTTCTTTTATGCGCGCAGCCGTGCCGCCTTGAGAAAGGACGTGTGATGAATACGCTGCCTTCAGCGGCCCAATCAGCCCGGCCCGCTCAGCCCGCTAACAAACCCGGCGTCAATCCGCCGCTCAAACCTCGCCCGAAACGCCGCACCCACTTCACACCCGCACGTTTCGGCGTCTATGCGTTTCTGATCACCGCCGCGCTGTTCTTCCTGTTGCCGCTCTACGTGATGCTGGTGACCTCGGTCAAACCGATGACCGAGATCCGCACGGGCAATATTCTGGCGCTGCCGTTGCATCTCACGCTCGCGCCGTGGCGCGATGCGTGGGCCTCGGCTTGCACGGGGCTCGATTGCAACGGCATTCAGGTCGGCTTCTGGAACTCGGTGCGCATTGTCGTGCCGAGCACGATTCTGTCCATCATGGTCGGCGCGGTGAATGGCTACGCCCTGTCGTTCTGGCGGCCGCGCGGCGCCGGCTTGCTGTTCGCCATCCTGCTGATGGGCGCGTTCATTCCGGTGCAGGTAATGGTCTATCCCTTGGTGCGGGTGCTGGCGAGCGTGCATCTGTTCAGCTCGCTGCCGGGCATCGTGGTGATCCATACGATCTTCGGCATGCCCATCATGACGCTGCTGTTTCGCAACTACTATGCGTCGATTCCGCTGGAACTGTTCAAGGCGGCGCGTATCGACGGCGGCGGTTTCTGGCGCATCTTCCTGCAACTGATGCTGCCCATGTCCACGCCGATCATCGTCGTCGCGGTGATCATGCAGGTCACCGGCATCTGGAACGACTACATTCTCGGTCTGGTGTTCGCGGGCACCAGGAATCTGCCGATGACGGTGCAGTTGAACAACATCATCAACACCACCACCGGCGAGCGTCTCTACAACGTCAACATGGCGGCGACCATCCTCACCTCGGTGGTGCCGCTCGCCATCTACTTCATCTCCGGCCGCTGGTTTGTGCGCGGCATTGCTTCCGGCGCAGTCAAGGGATAAGCCAAGGAATCGGGCATGACCAATGTATCGAACGTATCGGTTCGCAATCTGCGCATCGAGTTGGGCGCGAACACGGTCATCGAGTCGCTCGATCTCGATGTGAACGCCGGCGAATTCGTCGTCCTGCTCGGTCCGTCGGGCTGCGGCAAATCCACCTTGCTGCATAGCATTGCGGGGCTGATCGATGTCGCGGACGGCAGCATCGAAATCGGCGGCGAGGATATGACCTGGGCCGATCCGAAAGATCGCCGCATCTCACTGGTGTTCCAGTCGTATGCGCTGTATCCGACCATGAGTGTGGAGCGCAATCTGTCGTTTGCACTGCGCATCAACGGCACGCCGAAGGCGGAAATCGAGCGGCGCGTGACGCGCGCTTCTGAGATGCTGCAACTCGGACCGCTGCTCAAGCGCAAGCCGGCGCAACTCTCGGGTGGCCAGCGTCAGCGCGTGGCGATTGGCCGCGCGATCGTGCGCGAGGCGGATGTGTTCCTGTTCGACGAGCCGCTGTCGAATCTCGACGCCAAGCTGCGCACCGAGTTACGCCGCGAACTGAAGCAACTGCATCAACGGCTCGGCGCGACGATGATCTACGTGACTCACGACCAGGTGGAGGCGATGACGCTCGCTACCCGCATGGCCGTGATGCGCGGTGGCGTGATCCAGCAGATCGGCACGCCTGCCGAAGTCTATGCGCGGCCGGACAATCTGTTCGTAGCGACCTTTCTCGGCTCGCCCGCAATGAATATGCTGCAGGGGCGGTTGGAGCGACGCGAGGAGGGCATGCGCTTTCGCACGGCGCATCTCGATCTCGATGTGTCGCGCTATCCGTTCAAGACCCTGCCCGATACCACGTTGCCGTGCGTGCTGGGGGTACGCCCGGAGGATGTGCGCGTCGGCACGGACCTCGCGCAGCAAGGCCAGGTATCGCTGATCGAGCCGATGGGCAACCACCGCGTTATTTGGCTCGATTATCATGGCGCCCAGATCGCGTCGATCGATCAGGACAAGGCGCCCATTGCGGTGGGGGAAACGCGGGCCTTTTCGCTCGACAGTGCACATATTTCGCTGTTCGACGAGGCCAGTGGCGCCCGTCTTTGAACGGCACGGTTAGATGGAGCGTGTGTGGCAACCCTGAAAGACGTGGCGGAGCTGGCCGGGGTCGGCATGTCGACCGCATCGCGGGCGATTTCCGGCAAAGGACCGGTATCGGCCGATGCCGCGCGCCGCGTGCGGGCCGCCATCGAGGCGCTGAATTTCCGGCCTTCCTCGATCGGCCGCGCGATGGCGACGCAATCGCTCGGCATGATCGGTCTGTTCGTGCCGACCTTCTTTGGTTCCTACTACGGCACGATCCTCAAGCAGACCGATACGGAGTTGCGTGCCGTGCATCGTCATGTGGTGGTGGCGACCGGTTGTGGCGACTCGTCGCCACGCGAGCAGGCGCTCGAAGCGGTGGAGTTCCTGATTGGCCGCGATTGCGACGGCGTGATTGTGATCAGTCACGACCTGCATGACGAGGATCTGATCCGCCTGCATCGGATGCATCCGAAGATGGTGTTTCTCAACCGCGCCTTCGGACAGTTGCCGGAGGCGTCGTTTTGCGCCGATCACGTGCGTGGCGGCGAACTGGCCGCGCGCACCCTGCTCGAGCATGGGCATCGCGAGATTGCGGTGATTGCGGGGCCTTTCAGTGCCTCGGACAATCGGGCGCGTCTCGATGGGTTCTTTGCGGAGTTGGCGCGCCACGGCATTGAACGGGCGCAGGTACCATTGATCGAATCGGACTTCTCGCCAGAAGGCGGCTATGCGGCGGCGCAGGCCTTGCTTGAGTCGAAGCAGTCGTTCACTGCGGTGTTTTGTGCGAACGACACGATGGCGGTAAGCGCGCTCGCGCGCTTCCAGCAGGCCGGCATTTCAGTGCCGCACGATCTCTCGGTGATCGGCTACGACGACGACTACTCAGCGGCCTATGCGGCGCCTGCGCTTACCTCCGTGCATATTCCCACCGCGGACCTGACGCAAAATGCGGTGCGCTGGCTGGTGAATCAATGCTACGGAACCTCGTGGGAGATATTCCGCGAGTTTCCGGTGACGGTGACGATGCGCGCCTCGGTGGGGCCGCCCCGGCAAGGGCCGCAGCCTTGGGCGAGCCCGGCAGTGGCGGTGACGCCACGCACCTCTAGCAGAACGCGGCGCGGCGTAGGCGGCCCGGGCGACAACAGGTAGCGCAACCGAGGAGGGCGCTCAGCCGCCCTCGCGCAGCGACTGCTCGTGGCGCACGCGGGCTTCTTCTTCGAGGCGGGTGTCTTCGAGTTCCTGCAGCACCGCGTCGAGATCGACCGGCGTGGTGTCGAGTTCGATCTGGCCGGTCAATTGCACTTCGGGGTGCAGACCGCCGCCTTCGAACAGCGCCCAGATCTCCTTGCCGTAATTCGCACTCAGCAGATGCGGCGCGAAGCGGCCGAAGTAGGCCGCGAGATTGTCGACGTCGCGCTCCAGCATGGCGGGGGCTTCGAGATTGCCGGCGGCGTCGACAGCCTGCGGCAGGTCGATGATCACCGGGCCATCCTCGGCCAGCAGGATGTTGTACTCGGACAGGTCGCCGTGAATCACGCCAGCGCACAGCATGCGCACCACCTCGTTGAGCAGCCGCGCATGCAGTTCGACCGCGCGCGCTTCGCTCATGTCCACGTCGTTCAGGCGCGGCGCGACGTTGCCGTCCGCGTCGGTCACCAATTCCATCAGCAGCACGCCGTCGGTGCAGATATACGGCTGCGGCACGCGCACGCCGGCGTTGGCGAGACGAAACAGCGCGTCGACCTCGGCGTTCTGCCAGTGCTGTTCCTGCACCTCGCGGCCATAGCGGCTGCCTTTTTCGATGGCGCGCGCTTCCCGGCTGTTCTTGACCTTGCGGCCTTCGCGATACGAGGCCGCCTGGCGGAAGCTGCGCTGCTTCGCATCCTTGTAGACCTTGGCGCAACGGGTCGAATCGCCGCTGCGCACCACATACACGGTGGCTTCCTTGCCGCTCATCAACTGGCTGATGACTTCGTCGATCAGGCCCTCTTCGACGAGCGGGAGCAGACGTTTGGGTGTCTTCACGCGGCCACCGCCTGTGAGCGGCACGGGGACGCGAGGGGGCTGCAACAGGGGGCGCAACTGAGGACGGCGGGGCGGGTGAGCGTGGCTGCCTGCAAAGAGGCGGCCTGGAGCGAGGATAAAGTCATGCCCGATTATAAGGTGTGCGGGGGGTTCTCAAGAAAACGCCGGGCCGCCCCAAGTTTACTTGACCCCCTCGGGGGGCCGGCGCGAAGCGACAGGGTTGGGGGCGCTCAGAATTTGCAGCCGATTTGCACCTCCCTTTTATGCCAGCCTCGGTGCAGATGTCGCGCGCTTTTATGCGCGGGCGAAGCTCGGCTGCATGGCTCGTTCGATGCAGTCGAGCAGATATTGCGCCGGACGAGTGAGCTGCGCTTCGGGCGGCGACAGCAGATAGAGCTGCAGGGGCGGCGGCGCCACCGGCAAGTTAAGCCGCACGAACGAGCGGCCGAGTTCCGTTTCGCTCAGCGAATGCCGCGTCCACGCAAATACCGCATCGAGATTGAGCGTGAGACTGTAAAACAGCGCATACGAGGTGCAACGTGTGATGCAGCGCGGCGGCGCCAGGCCGGCGCGTTCATGAATCTCGCGGATGAAGCCCGGGTAGTTATCCGTGACGTCGGTATGGATCCATTCCGCGTCCTGCAACGCTTCGAGCGACTCGGCCTCTGCGTAGATGCTATTGGCGCGCGTCACGAAGACGGTTTCGAACGAGAACATCTCTTTCACGCTGCCCGACTCGGCCATCGGCCTTGCAAATGCCGCAAAGGCCAGGTCCAGCGTGCGGTTGCGCAACTGTTCGTTGAGCTGGTTGAAACCTAGCTCGCGGAATTCCAGCGTGACGCGCGGCCAGCGCTGGCGAAACTCGATCAGTGCCTCGGTCAGGCCAGTGGTGCCGACGATTGGCGTGATGCCGACCACGAGGCTGCCGTCGCGCAGCCCCTTCAGATGCGCCATGTCCTCCTCGGCGCGCTCCATTTCCCTGACCACCGTGCGCGCCCGGCTCAACAACGCCTCGCCCTCCGCCGTGGGCACTACGCCCCACTGATTGCGCTCGAGCAGACGCACGCCGAACTCGGTTTCCAGCTCGCGGACCGCCTTGGTGATGGCCGGCTGCGTGACGTAGAGCGCCTTGGCGGCGCCGTTGATGCTCCCGGACGTGGCGACGGCGACCAGGGCGCGCAGATGGTGAATTTTCATGATGTGGAATATAGCACTGTTGGTTATGCGGATCAAAATTTGTGCTTTTTTGTTTTCAGTCCGCCTCTTTACGCTTCATTCCAACGGCTGCGAGACGGCCGAACAACAGCGACACATCGGCAGGGCAGCGGCAGCGGTTGCCACGCTGTCGCTTGCCAGCCGCCCATCAGTCGCATCACGGAGCACGGAATGACTCAGGCTTTTGCACAACTACTCGCGGAACTGCGCGAGTCCGAACATGAATTCGTTGCGATCCGCCGCGATATCCACGCCCATCCGGAGCTGGGCTTCGCGGAAACGCGCACGGCGGATCTGGTTGCCCGCAAGCTGCTGGCATGGGGCTATGAGGTGACGACCGGGATCGGCGGCACGGGCGTGGTGGGCCAACTGCGGCGCGGCAGTTCGACCCGCACCATCGGCCTGCGTGCCGATATGGATGCGCTGCCGATCCAGGAGGCCACAGGGCTGCCCTATGCCAGCACGGTGGCGCAGACCATGCACGCCTGCGGTCACGACGGCCACACGGCGATCCTGCTGGCCGCCGCGCATCGCTTGGCCACGCGCGGTGAATTCGACGGCACGCTGAACCTGATTTTCCAGCCGGCCGAAGAAGGGCTGGGTGGCGCCACGCGCATGATCGAAGACGGCCTCTTCACGCGCTTTCCGTGCGACATGGTGTTTGCGCTGCATAACGCGCCGGGCTTGCCGGTGGGCCAGTTCGCGCTGCGCCACGGCTGCATGATGGCTTCGTCCGATACCGTGACGATCACCGTGACGGGTAAGGGCACGCACGGCGCGATGCCGCAGCTCGGCTGCGATCCGATTGTGGCGGCCGCCAATATCGTGCTGGCGCTGCAGTCGATCGTCGCGCGCAATGTCGAGCCGACCCGCGCCGCCGTGGTCACGGTGGGCGCGATTCACGCCGGCACCGCGCCGAACGTGATCCCCGGAGAGGCGACGCTGAAACTCTCGGTCCGCGCGCTCGACGCCGCGACCCGCGACCTGGTCGAAGCGCGCATCCGCAGCATTGCCGAGCGGCAGGCGCAAGCGTATGGCGCCACCGCCACGGTCGATTACCGGCAGATCTCGCGGCCGCTCGTCAACGAGCCCGTCGCCACCCAGCTCGCCATTGCCACCATCGAGGCGCTCGCCGGTCCCGAGGGACTGCGCATGATGCCCGATGCGGTGATGGGCAGCGAGGACTTCTCGTGGATGACCGAACAGGTGCCGGGCTGCTACGTGACGCTCGGCAACGGCGTCGAGTCGCGCGGCGGCTGCGCCGTCCACAACCCCGAATACGACTTCAACGACGCTGCGCTGAGCTGGGGCGCGGCCTATTTCGTCGGACTCGCCGAGCGCTATCTGCACGCGGGCTGAGTCCGGCGATCCGGTTTCGATCCGGCAACGGTGCCGGATCTTCGCAAGAGCAGGGAAGGGAGACCATGAAAAAACGCATCGCAATGAGCGCAGCGCTGCTGACGCTCGGGACCGGCTCGGCCCACGCCGAACCGTATCAGGCCACGTTGTTGTCGGCGGTGCCGGAGTTCAATGGCGCCTTGACGGGAGGCGTGGCGCTGTACGGCTCTGTCGATATGGGCATCAACTATCAGAGCGTCGGCGGCAAATCGCTTTGGCAGACCCAGAGCGGCGGCGAATGGACCTCGAAATTCGGCATGTTTGGGCGCGAAGATCTCGGCGGCGGCTGGCGTGCCGAGTTCAACCTGGAAAGCGGCTTTCTCGCCAATAACGGCACGATGCAGGACAGCACCTCGTTCTTCAATCGCCAATCGTGGGTCGGACTCGCGTCCAACACCTATGGCCGCCTGCGCTTCGGCAAGCAGATCGGCACGGGCTTGCCGCTCTTTGTCGACGTATTCGGCACTGTCGGCACCAATTCGGTCTACACGTGGCTCGGTACCGCAGTGGTGCAGACCCCGAAAGGTTATGGCTACAACAGCGACCTCGGCCCCGGTGCGACGCAACTGGCCGCGCGCGTCAACAATGCGATCACGTATCTCTCGCCGAGCTTTGCCGGCCTCAGCACCGAACTGATGTATGCCCCGAGCAACGTGGCAGGCCAGGCGCCTGCCGCCGCGGCGCAGGGCGCCTTGCTGCAGTGGTACAACGGCACGGCTTACATTTCCGGCAGCTACAACCAGGTATGGGCGCCAAGCGGCGTGAACGGCACCGGCAGCGTGCGCAACGACCTGTATGGCCTCGGCGCCGTGTACGACACGGGCAAAGTGGTGCTCTCGGGGGCTTTCAACCAGTACGCCCCGAAGCTGGCGGGCGACGGCATTGCGCGGGTCTACACGCTCGGCACGATCCTGCCGGTCGGCCGCCACGCGTTTCGTGCTTCGGTGGTGTACCGCGACACCTCGGGGGTACGCGACGCGGCGGAAAACCCCGCTAAAGACTCTGCACTCGGTGTGATGCTCGGCTATGACTACACGCTCTCGAAACGCACCGGACTCTATGCGCGAGCCGGCTTTATCCGCAACTACGGGATTTCGACGGTACTCCTGAACAATAACCCGCTGCCGACGCAGCCCGGTAGCACCGCGCCGCAAACCGGCACGACGCCGGTCACGGCTTCCGTGGGCATGTATCACAACTTCTGAGCGTGGGGTCCCTATGACCGCTGTGAATGCAATCAACCAGAGCGCTGGCGCCGCGGCACTCGCTGGCGTAGACCGGCGCGCGACCCGCAAGACTATTCTTGCCGCCGCGCTCGGCAACGGGCTGGAGTTTTTCGACTTCACCGTCTTCAGCTTTTTTGCGGCCGTGATCGGCGAGCTGTTCTTTCCAGTCGGCTCGCAGGCGGGGGCGCTGATGCTGTCGCTGGCCACCTTCGGGGTCGGCTTCATCGTGCGGCCGCTCGGCAGCATCGTGATCGGCGCGTATGCCGACCGCGCGGGGCGCAAGCCGGCGCTGGTGCTGACGGTGTCGATGATGGCGCTCGGCACCGGCATCATCGGTCTCGCGCCGACTTACGCGAGCATCGGTCTCGTGGCGCCGCTGCTGATCGTAGTGGGCCGGCTGCTGCAAGGGTTCTCGGCGGGCGGCGAGGTGGGCGCGGCGACCACCCTGCTGATGGAGGCGGGCGGCGCCGGCCGGCGCGGCTCCCTGGTGAGCTGGCAAATGGCAAGTCAGGGCGGCGCGGCGCTCGCAGGCGCCCTGGTCGCGGCGACACTTTCGCGCGGCCTGTCGCATGAGGCGTTGCTGGCATGGGGATGGCGCGTGCCGTTTCTGATAGGCCTGTTGATCGGTCCGGTCGGCTTTTACTTGCGCAGGCATCTCGACGACACACTGCCTGCCGCGCAACTAGCGGTTGTCAAGCCTGGCGCCGATGGCGCCGCCGGCACTGCGGGCGCGGCGGCCGCACAACGCCAGGTGAAACCGCGCTCGCGCATGCCGTTGCGGCAGATCGTGGCCGGCACGATGCTGGTGATCGGCGGCACCTCGACGATGTACACCATCGTATTCTTTCTGCCGTCGTTTCTCACGCTCACCACCGGCATGCCGGCAGCCGTATCGCTGCTGGCGGGCTGCACGGCGGGACTGGTGCTGCTGGTCGGCTCGCCGTTCGCCGGGCGTCTTGCCGACCGCGTGCCACGCCGCAAGAGCTTGCTCTATCCGGTATCGATCGCATCGCTCGTCGTGCTGTTGCCGGCTTTTCATGCGATCAGGGTCTGGCCGTCCATCTACACGGTCGCACTGGTGGTCTTCCTGCTGGTCGGCTTGATGACGCTTTCGAGTCCTACAGGTTTTGTGTTGATCCTCGAATCCTTGCGTCCCGAAGTTCGCGCTACTTCGCTCGGTGTGATCTACGCGCTTGGCGTGACGATCTTTGGAGGCTTCGCGCAGTTGATCGTCAGCGGCTTATGGCGCTTGACCGGCAGTTTCTACGCTCCTGCGTGGTACGTGCTGGCTTGCGGTTTCGTAAGCTTGGGGGGGCTTTTGTTGTTCAAGGAGGCGGACCCTGTAGTTGCGCTGGATTGATTGAGGGAGGTGGGCAGGCGAGGCGGAATCGGCAGCGCGATTGTGCGGGGTTTTACCTTATTTAAAAGAACGGTCGATCCTTTACACTCGCGGAAAAATTTTGTTACGGGGTGAAAGATGCTGGTCACTTTCCTGATTGCCTGTCCGCTTGCGATCGCCGCGCTGTTCGGCTTTGCCCGCATCGTGGACCCCCTGACCGGACAACTCAAGCGCTAGTTTTAGCGGGCGGCTCCTGATCCTTGCATCCGTGTAGCACTCGGGCCGCAATCGAGTCTTGCGCAGTAGTGCCCACTCGCGGCAGGATGCGGGATTGCTCATCTGATTGGGATGCCATTCCTGCATGCAAGAATCTCCAGAAAAACTAGCCACCCGGTTTGGCCTGCTCAAAGGCATCCTCCCGCTGAATCGCGCTGCTGCGCTGCGCGACGCACTCGCCGGTGTCACGCTGGCGTCGATGGATATCCCGCAGGTGCTCGGTTACGCGCGTATCGCCGGCATGCCGGCCGTGACCGGCCTGTATACGGTGTTCCTGCCGCTGGTGGCGTTTGCCTTCTTCGGCGCGTCGCGCCACCTGGTCGTCGCAGCGGACTCGGCAACCGCGACTATTTTCGCCAGCAAGCTGTCCACCATGGCGCCGATCGCGAGCGGCCAATACGTCGCGCTGGCCGGCATGGTCGCCTTGCTGACCGCGATCCTGCTGCTGGTGGCTCGCATATTCAAACTGGGTTTTCTCGCCGACTTCCTGTCGCGCACGGTGCTGGTGGGCTTTCTGGCCGGCGTGGGGGTACAGGTGGGCATCGCGATGCTGGGCGACATGCTCGGTATTGCGGTCTCGTCGCCGCGCAGCACGGTGCAGCTGGAGCAGATTCTGAGCCGTCTCGGCCAGGTCAACCTGCCGACGCTGGCGATATCAGCTGGCGTGGTGGTGAGCATCCTTGCCGCCAAACGTTTTATTCCGCGCTTGCCCGTGCCTTTGCTGGCGGTGGTCGGCGGGATTGCCGCTAGCGACCTCTACGATTTCGCCGGGCACGGTATCGCGATCCTCGGTCCGGTTGCCGGGGGCTTGCCGCCGTTGCGCCTGCCTGCCGCGAGCTGGCGGCAGATTCTCGATCTGCTGCCGGTGGCCGCATCGTGCTTCGTGATGATCGTCGCGCAGAGCGCGGCCGCTGGGCGCGTGTTCGCCCAGCGCTACCACGAGAACGTCGATCTGAATGCCGATATTCTGGGTCTCGCCGCGGCCAACACCGCAGCCGCCTTTTCGGGCGCCTTCGTCGTCAACGGCAGTCCGACCCAAACCGCCATGGCCGATCGCGCCGGCACGCGCAGTCAGTTCGCACAATTGGTGTTTGCGGCGGTGGTGGTCGTGGTGCTGCTGTTTTTCAGCCGGTATCTGCAATACCTGCCGCACTGCGTACTGGCCGGCATCGTGTTCACGATTGCCGTGGGGCTGATCAACGTACCGAGCCTGGCCGCCATCCGCAAGGAGAGTCCGGGTGAATTCACGCTGGCTATCGTTACCGCGCTTGCGGTGGTGGTGCTGGGTGTCGAGCATGGGATTCTGTTTGCCGTGGCGCTGTCGCTGCTGCGCCATGTGCGTCACAGCTACCGGCCGCATACGATGATGCTGATGCCGGGAGCCAATGGACGCTGGCAGCCGATGCCGGCGAAGCCAGGCATGCAGACCGCACCGGGGATTATCGTCTACCGCTTCGGCGCGGATCTGTTCTATGCGAACGATCATTTCTTCGTCGAAGAGGTGCGCCTGCTGATCGACCAGGCGCCGAGCAAGCTGCGCTGGTTCGTGGTGGACGCGGGCGCCATCACGGACCTCGATTACTCGGCGGCGCGTTCGTTGACCGATCTATTTGATTCGCTCAAGCAGCAGAACGTCGAGGTGATCTTCGCGCGCGTGAACCGCTATCTGCGCTCCGATATGGACCGCCATGGGATTACGCAGATCGTCAAGGCGTCCTGCATCTTCAGCACCTTGCATGAGGCGCTGGCGGCGGTGGGAGTGGACTCGGACCCGCGGGCGAACGGGGTGATGTAGGGACGGGCCGCGCCGCGGATTGCACAGGCGCTGGCCGCACGCACGCCAGGGCGGTTGGCGAAGCGGTCTGGCGCTGGGGCGGACCCCGGAGCCGTATGCAGTCCAACATGAGCCGCCGATGCACTTTGGCTCAACATTGTCTCGCTGGGCAGGCTTGCCGTGGCCACGCTGGCTGGCGGCTGTCCCGGCCAGGCCGAGGTCCAATGACACATCGACCAGATGGTCTCGTCGTGCAGGCAGAAGGTTCGCAGCAGCGCGCTGAGGTCCATAGGCCAGGACGAGGTTTGACGGTGCCGATCAGCCAGAGGCGCAGTTTCGCGCACTGGCATTCTGGCGTTCTTTACGATGCATAGCGCGGCGCAAACGCGGAGCGAACCTGCGCCGATCCGCCAAGCGCTTTATTCAAGCGAGCGTGGTAGTAAATGAGTGCAGGCTCGTGACACCCGAAGGTCAGATGCGATTGAGCGCCGGATCGCAAGCCCTGCTGGATGCCTTCGGCGAGAGGAAAGTCTTCGCCATCCACCGTGCGCATCAACAGATCCATGTTGCGGTCCCAATGACCTCGTGCCTTGTAGCTGTCGGCCACGGTCGGGGAATAGAGCGAAGCTTCGGCACGGCACATGGCAGGGTCGCCACCAGGGTCTGGGAATATCCGCCACAGTTCGACGTGATCGAGTTGCCAGATCACGAGGCTATTCGGAAACAGCACATAAACGATCGCAGCATGCTCGAGAAGGCGCCAGTTTGCTTCGGGCTGCCCACGCAATTCATGAATCGTCACGCGGGGGTAGAGAATCATGCAGTGGTCGCCAAATGCGTCGAATACACCCAGGCCTGGAACGAACAGGGTAGCGATGGTATCCCGGTGCAGCACGGGAAAATGGGCGTCTTCCAGGAAGGTTTCGACGGCGATTTTCCAGTTCATGCGCCGGGATAGACGGCGGGTTTCATAGTGGACGAAGTCGCTCAACGCATAGGCGTCGAATTCACTTTCCAGCCCTTGCAGATTAACCGGCTCGACGCCATCCGCGTGCGGGTGAACCCACACCAGTCCATACGCTTCCGTCACGGGAATCTGCTTTAGCCTCCGGTCCGCCGGCGTGAGTCCCGGGAATTGGCCGCGCGGGGAAAGTTGCCGGGGGAGGCCATCTGTGTCGTACGACCACGCGTGGTATGGACAGACAAAGCTCTGGGCGTTGTGTCCGCAGCCCTCCACCAGCGGTGCGCCGCGGTGACGGCAGACATTCAGGAAAGCATTCAGTTTTCCTGCAGGGGTGCGAACCAGCAATAAGGACGTACCGCTGAGGTCGTCGACCAGGTAATCGCCTGGCGCCGGAAGCAGGCCGCTCAGTCCCACTACGAGCGCTTGTTTGCGAAACAGGCACTCGTTTTCCAGTGCCTGGCGGGCCGTCGAAAAATACGCATCTACCGGATTCAACCCGATAGAAGGACTGAGGTCGGTGGTGCCGGCGTCGATATGAGCCAGTATCCTCTTGACGAGCGCTACCTGGCGGTCGTGTCGCATATCCGCTCCCTAAAGAGACGTGGCGCCGAACACTTTGCAAAAAGACGCCCGCCGCTGGCGGGCGCATTCATCAGCTGCGACCCAGGGAAGGTCGCAACGTGCGGGGAACCGAAAACGACTGCAAAGAAAGCTTAGCCTAAATCGGCAGTAGTGAGCGTGGCTTTTTAGAGATGGATTGTAAATTCTCGATAATTAGTTTCATTGCTTGAAAAGATCAATGGATATAAATCAAACGATGAAATTGTCGATATAAGTTGTTGAGTCGTGGCTGTAATGGTTTTCCGTTTTGCTTTCATATGGATTGCGATTTTATGTCTGGATGATGCGCGCTCGGTGGCGTAATGGCGTGGAATCGGAAGTCAGTCGCCGGTTAACTATTCGGTCCATTAATATCTTCGCGCTATATATTCATTAAATTTAAACCGTAGTCTTTTCGATAAGGCGGAATTTGGGTATTGTGTCGTTCCTTGCCGGTTCCATACGTAACTATAAATTCCTGTCCCCCAAGGAGATCGTCAATGAAAGTCCCTTTGCAAGGTACGAAGGTCTTTAGGTCGGTTATTACGAGCGGTGCGCAATTCGAGGAATATCTCGAGCAGATCGGCCGCCCGCGTTTTGCCGTCAGTTGCGGTGGCGACGATCCGGGCGGCGCTCAGGCCGGGCCAGACGAATGGCTTTTCGCGGATGACATCGATTGCCTGATGCGGGCATTTCTGGATTGGGACGCCCGCGGCATCCGCATGGAGTTCGATCAGCCGACCACCGGCGATGCTGACGTCGCAGCGAGCTGGACCGTTGTGGGGCTGCCGGCGCATTTCAACGATGCAACCTCGAACCTGAACAGCGGCCTGCTCGGTGTGATGTGCAAGGCGATGGGCGCAGACGGCGCGCGCCGGGCATTCCTCGAAGCGGTTTTCAACGACGGCTGGGTCTACGATTTCGTAGCGCTGCGCGCGAATCGCTACGATAGCTTCATCGAGGAATGGAAGTCGGACGACGACAAGAACGCGAGGCCCGAACACTATCGGGCGCAAAAGAACTTTGGGGTGGTCATCGACGCCGGTGGGCTCGGTGTGGGCAGCCGGCCGCTGCAGTACTGGGTGTATATCGGGGTGGCGAGCGGCAGCCTGACGGCGCAACAACTCAAGGATGCCGGTCTGACCTGCGAAGGGCTGATCGGTCAGGCCTGCGTGATCAACGGGCTTGGCGAGGTCGAGCGAATTGGCAATCATCGCGTCATGCAGTGCGACTTAGCTTAGTGGGTGCAGGCAGCGGCGTTTCTGAGCGTCGCTGCCTGCATTGGTAGCGACTATTGCGCAGCGGTGGGCGCGAACGGGATACCTGCTTAACTGTCCTGATCGTCTGGCGGTTCGTGCAGCGAATCGAAGATCCGGCTATGACCTGCCATGAAACAGGCGCCCGCCAATGCCGCGCATAGAACCGCTACGGTATAAGCAAGCTGTTTGCCGTGCCACAGGCCGTCGAACCATTGATGAAACTGTGCCACCACCACTTCGGCCGTGCCGCCGATGCGTTGCAGTTCGAGCTGGTATTGCGGGTTCGCTGCGCCGTACATCAATTCCGCACTGTCCGGGTCCGGCGCCGTGGCGTAAATAATGGCGGCGCCGATCAGGCCCGCCACAAGGATGATCACGCTCGCCAGATACAGGCGAACCTGTAACGGCGAGCGTGCTTCGGACGCGTCCTGCTGTTCCCGGCGGCTCATTCGGTTTCCGTTGCGTTGCGTGTGTGCGAGACCCGTCACGGTAACGCAAAGCTGGGGCGCGCGGAACCTTCGCGAGTTTGTCCGCGTTTGCCCGCGTTTGCCGTTAGGTGCGCGAGGTCAACAGCTTCACGCCCGCCAGGCTGAATGCCACGGCCAGCGAACCATCGAGCCAGCGGCGGATCGAGCCATAGACACGGCGCGCGGTTTCGGTGGAAAACAGGATGGCATAGCTGCTGAACACGCAAACGCCGATGCCCATGCAGCCGAGCACGACCGGAGCCGTATGGGCCGTGCCACCCGAGGCAGGAATAGCCAGCGAAACAATCGACAGCCAGACCAGAATCGCCTTGGGGTTGGTGAGGTGCAGCAGCAGGCCGCGCACGTAGAGCCGCTGCGACGACTCCGGCACGCGCGTCGCGCTGGCGAGCGGTTGTTGCGGTGTGAGCGCCGAGCGGGCCGATTTCCACGCCAGCCACAGCAGATAGAGGCCGCCCACGACACGGATCGCCACCAGCAGTTGCGAATAGGTGGCGAGCACCGCCGACAAGCCGAGCGATGCGAGCAGCGCCCACGAGAACGACCCGGACATGACGCCGAGCGCGAAGGCGAAGGCCGACTTGCGGCCGGACCCCATGGCGAGCGACATGATGGCGAGATTGCTCGGGCCGGGACTTGCGGTACCGATGAAGTAGGCCGTGTAGGCGATCAACACGTTGGCCGATAGAAAAGCGCTGACTGTCATTGGGGCGATGCCTTCAGGGGTGGGTGGGGGAATGGCCTCGTGGCGCCGCTGGGTGCACCGTGGTACTTGCGCCATTGCCGAGCCGGTGGGGATGGCACATTCTGCATGACGTAGTGACCGTGCGCACATATACAGTTCGCACATGTACAGTCGGAACAATCTGCGAGGTTCGGGAAGCCGGGTCTCGCCAATATGTGCTGCGCAATCTGTGCCGTCTATCCCGCCATCACTCGCGTGCTGCCTCCTCAATAAAATCGGCCAACAGCCTCGCTACCGGCTGCCTGCTATGCCGGGGCCGCTGCACGAGACCAATCTCGCGGTAGAACGTATCGTCACCTAGCTCGAGCGCGACGACGTTGTCAGGCCACGTGCCGAGCCCCGCGCTTTGCGGAACCAGTGCCACGCCGGCATCGCGCGCCACCAGTTGGACGATGCCCTGCAGTTCGTCGAGCTCGATGGCATCACGCACCGTCAACCGGGCGCGCCTTAGGAACCGGTCGACCAGCCGCCCGCCGAACGAACTGCGGTCGTAACGGATGAACGGCTCCGAGCGCAGCAGTTCGCGCCATGGCTGTTTTGCCAGCGGCTTGGGCACCAGCAACGCAAACGGCTCGCTGACGAGCGTGCGCCATTCGAGTTCGGATGGCATGGCGAAGGGCGGGCGGATGATCACGGCCAGATCGACCTCGCCCGAGTCCACCTGGCCCAAGAGGCTTAGCGACACGCCTGGCACGACGCGGACGCGCCAGCCGGGGCGCTCGCCGTGAAAGCGCGCCAGGGCGTCGGCGAGGAACGAGACCTGCGCCGAAGCGATCGCGCCGACCCGCAGCATGCCGCTCGCGCTCGCATCCGCGCCGCGCTCTGAGAGCCGCGCATAGAGCGTCATGAGTTCCTCGGCGAGCGCGAGCGTCTCGCGGCCGGCGCTGTTGAGCGTGGCTGAGCGTCCGGTGCGGTCGAACAGCGCGAAACCCAGTTCTTCTTCCAGCCGTTGCATCTGCGCACTGACAGCGGACTGGGTCAGGCCGATGCGCGCGCCCGCCGCGGAAAATGTCCCGTACTGGCTGACGGCAATGAAGGTCTTCAGTTCGCTGAGCATGGCTAATTCATCAATTTTGGTGGTGGTCAGATCAAAAATATATCGTTTTTCAACAATTTATGTAATGTATAAACTGACCCGTCAGTTCTCGTTTCAATCGTGTTCAACATCCCGGTCTAGATCATCATGAGCGCTACCGAAGCTGTTTTGCCGCCGTTCCATCTGGCGTTTCCCGTCCACAGCCTCGCGGCAGCCCGCGCGTTTTACGGCGAGCTGCTCGGCTGCCCGGAAGGCCGCAGTTCGCCGGAGTGGGTGGACTTCAATTTCCACGGCCATCAGATCGTTGCGCACCTCGCGCCCGAGGAAGCCGGGCATCGGCACACCAGCGCGGTCGACGGCGATGCGGTGCCGGTGCGTCACTTCGGCGTCGTCTTGCCGATGGATCAGTGGCAGGCTACCGCAGACAAGCTGCAGCGCGCCGGCATCAGCTTCATCATCGAGCCGCATGTGCGCTTCAAGGGTGAGGTGGGCGAGCAGGCCACGATGTTCTTCCTCGACCCGTCGGGTAATGCGCTGGAGTTCAAGGCTTTTGCCAATATGGCGTCGTTGTTTGCGAAGTAGGGGGTAGGCGGTGCGGCGGCAGCCTCAGCACGGTGGCCGCCGCCACGCCGGGATAACACTTGAGCAGGCGCTCGATCAGGCCGAAGCTGATACCTACCTGCGCGACCGGCGGGATGTGATAGAGGTAGACTCGCAAGCGCTCATCGGCTACCTCGTCGATCACCTGTGCGAAGCTGCGGAACAGGCCATCGTCGCTGACTCCCTTGTAGTAGAACGGCGGCAGCATCAGCACGCCTGCGCAACCGCTCTGCACGGCGTGGCGTGTGAGTTCGATCGCTTCCGGCAGTGCGCACGCTCCCGTGCCCGGCATCATGCGCGTGGGTGGCAGGCCGGCATCGAGGAGGGCGTCGAGCAGGCGGCGCTTTTCATGCACGGCGAGCGAACTCGCTTCGGAGTTCGTGCCGAATGCAGCCAGCCCCAAGCCCTGATCGAGCAAAAGGCGGCAGTGTTTGACGAAGCGGCCTACCGACGGCGAGCCGTCGGCGTTGAACGGCGTTAGCACCGGCGAGAGGACGCCACGCAAGGGCGGCGTGTCTGGTGTGCCGGCGAGAGCTGGGCTTGGGACGCTCACGGCGCGTGTCTCCTTCGAAATCCGTTTTGATTGGGTCACCGAAGTATTGCTTTCAGGTGCCAATGCAGTATTGCGTGACGGCAAACGGCGAAGAAGGGTGGCGCGATTGCTTCAAACGTCAATTATTTTTGTGTTTGGCCGGGACAGAGACAGCAGCGCACTCAGGCTTTAGGGATCGTGCCGCGCACCGTGGCCGCCCGCAGGAAATCGAAGTCGACCCCTTGGTCCGCTTGCGTAACGGTCTCCAGAAACAGCTTCAGGTAACCACGTTCCGCAGTCGGCACGTGGGTGGGTGTTTCGTTCGCGCGGCGCGCCAACTCTTCGTCCGGCACCAGCAGGCTGATCTCGCGCTGCGCGACGCTCAGACGGATTGAATCGCCATTGCGCACGTAGGCTAAAGGGCCGCCGACCGCGGATTCCGGCGTGACGTGCAGCACGATGGTGCCGAACGCCGTGCCGCTCATGCGGCCATCGGAGATTCGCACCATATCCTTGACGCCGGCCCGCGCCAGTTTCTTCGGGATCGGAAGGTAGCCGGCCTCGGGCATGCCGGGCGCACCTTTGGGTCCGATGTTCTTGAGCACGAGAATGTCGTCGGCGCTCACATCGAGATCGTCGGCGTCGATGCGGCGCGCCAGGTCCTCGGCGTTTTCGAACACCACTGCGCGGCCGGTGTGTTCCATCAACTTCGCGTCGGCTGCGGATTGCTTGATGATTGCGCCTCCTGGGGCAAGATTGCCTTGCAATACGGCGATTCCGCCTTGCGGATAAACCGGCCGAGACAGTGGGCGCACGACGTCCTGTGCAAATCCAGGGCCGGCGGCTTCTATCTCTTCGCCGAGCGTGCGGCCCGTCACCGTCAGAGCGTTGAGATGCAATAGCGGCTTGAGTTCGCGCAGCAGGGTGGCCATGCCGCCGGCCTTGTGAAAGTCCTCCATGTAGTGCTGGCCGGAGGGCTTCAGGTCGAGCAGCACCGGCGTTTCGCGGCCCATACGGTCGAGCGCCTGCAAATCCACTTCAAAACCGAGGCGCCCGGCAATCGCGCTCAGATGCACGATGCCATTGGTCGAACCGCCGATCGCGAGCAGCACGCGCATGGCATTCTCGAACGCCTCGGCCGTCAGCACCTGGTCGATGGTGAGGCGCGAGTGGGCGATCCGCACGGCCTCGCTGCCGGTCAACTCCGCGATTCGCATGCGGTCCGCCGTGACGGCCGGCGGCGCCGCGCCGCCTGGCACGGTCATGCCGAGCGCTTCGGCGAGACACGCCATGGTGCTGGCCGTGCCCATCACCGAACACGTGCCCACGCTGGCTACGAGCTGATTGTTGACCGCGGAGACTTCCGCTTCGCTGATTTCTTCCGCGCGAAAACGGCCCCAGTAGCGGCGGCAATCGGTGCAGGCGCCGACCCGTTCCGAGCGATGCGAGCCGGTCAGCATCGAACCGGTGATCAACTGGATGGCTGGAATTCCGGCGGACGCGGCGCCCATCAGTTGCGCCGGCACGGTCTTGTCGCAACCGCCGATCAGGACCACGGCATCCATCGGCTGCGCGCGAATCATCTCCTCGGTGTCGATCGACATCAGGTTGCGCAGATACATGCTGGTGGGCTGCGAGAACGACTCGTGGATCGAGATGGTCGGGAACTCCATCGGCAGGCCGCCCGCCAGCATGACGCCGCGCTTGACCGCTTCAATCAGTTGCGGGGCGTTGCCGTGGCAGGGGTTATAGGCGCTGCCTGTATCGACGATGCCGATCACCGGGCGCTCCAGCGCGGCGTCGGTGTAGCCCGCGCCCTTGATGAAGGCCTTGCGCAGGAACAGCGAGAAGCCGCTATCGCCGTAATGCGTTAAGCCTTTGCGCAGACCGCTACCGGCAGGGGGGGCTTCGGACGGCGGGGAGGCGGGCTTGTTGGTCATGGCTTGGGCTCGATCGTGAAGGGGCGGGTGAATATTGTGCTCCCGATCCGCGCTGCTTTGCGCGGCCTGGTGGCGCGTCGCGCGCGCTTTGGTGCGGCTTATGCCTTGTGGCGACCGGTGCCTGGCTTGCCGCTCGCGGTTCGCGATTCCAGCTCCAACGGCGTCTTGAGGAACGCCCGCGTCAACCGCCGTCCGCGGCGGCGCAAATACAGATTGTTGAGCACCAGCGCCGTTCCCGTCATGCACGCCCCCGCAATCTGGACCGGCGTCGCGACGACGCCGGCCAACGCGGACGCGATAAAGGTCGTCATCGGCACGACGTCCATGAAGAGCATGCCGTTTAGCGGCGTCAGGATGCGGTTGCCCATGTTCCAGCTCAGGATGCCGACGAAGCCCGCCCAAAATCCCATATAAAGCAGATGCGGCACGATTGCTCCTAGCGCCGCGAGCCGCGGTACCGGGAGCGCGTGCACCGCGAACAGCACCAGGTTGAGGCCGATGATGGTGGTCAGGCCGAGCCAGATCGTCATCGTCGTGTAGCGCAGCGGCGACCATTGTTTGAAGAACGTCGCGCCGAACGTATAGATGACCCAGCACAGCGCACCCACCACGATCAGCGCATTCGCTGCATAGTCCTGCGGCGCATGCAGCAGCCCGCCGATATCGCCCTTGGTGACGACGAGCGCCACGCCGCAAAACGACAGCAGGATGAACAGGAAGGAATAGAGCGGCGGCAACACGCGCCGTACGACGGAGTTGACCAGCAGGCCCAGCATGGGCTGAGTCGCCATCATGATCGACGCGGTAAGCGCACCGTCCCGGCCTGCCAGTTGCTGACCGAGAAAGACGAACGCACCGAAACCGGCAAAGCCGATCGAACCGAGCAGCCACGCAAGCACAAGCGGCTCGCCCTTCAGGTTGAGCGCCGCCGTGCCCTCCCTACGCTGCAGCAACACCAGAAACGCTGCACCCGCGACCAGGTAGCGCAATGAAGTGAAGGTGAACGGGTCGACCCGTGTGAGCGCGCTGGTCATGACCGGGAACATCAGGCCGAACGAGACCGTCGCGATGAGGCAGCAGAGCACCCCTTTCGCGTAGCTTCCGTAGGCGGAGACGAGCGGCGTAGGCACGGCCGCTGCAGCCGTTGCGTCGCGCCCAAGGTTCAAGGAGACCGGCGGTTCGAGAGGTTTATTCATGAATGATTGTTCAAAAAATAGATGAAAGACGAGGACGAGTGCATACGTCGTCATCGAATCGGACCAGTTGGACACCGATTGCTTGACGTTTACTTCGCCTGCTCAAATTCCGCTAAATTTCCGCCGAATTATTCAATCTGAGGAGGACACGCCAGTTCGTTCAGAGCGCTCCTGAGTCGCTGAACGTGCAACACTGACGTCTCGGAATTCATGCGAATATTATGACTGATCGTTCAATAATACAAGACGTCTTCTTGACCGAATAGACGATTCGACGGCTTCGCGATCGATGGGCAGCGAATGCCATGCACGCGGTTTTGGGTGGGAGCACACCCGATGCGCGCCGGCAGGGGAAGCGGCTATGCTGAATGAGGGTAGAGCCTCGTCAGGCACGAGATGAAACTCGCGTGTGGAACCGCATAAACTTACATTTACCTTCCTGACGGTTTTGCCATTTTGGCGCCATGCAGCCGTTGGTGCCTACGATCTAGCATAAGCGCAGATTTAACGTGGGACCGGCATCGCTTTCGGGGGCGTGCCTGTTTGCGCGGCTGCCGGTTCTGGCATTGCGTCCGCTAGCGTGGCGCCTAGGTTCGCGCTACGGCGACTTCTCATTCTTTCCAGCATTTTTTCGGGCGCGTTTCAATGTGGATTGTCAACGTTGCGCTAAAGCGGCCATACACGTTCATCGTGATGGCTATTCTGATTCTGCTGGCGACGCCATTTGTGCTGCTGACGACGCCAGTCGACGTGCTGCCGGAAATCAACATTCCGGTCGTTAGCATCATCTGGAACTATACGGGGCTGTCGGCCCAGGATATGGCCAACCGGATCACGTCGGTCAATGAGCGCAGTCTGACCACCACGGTCAACGACATCGAGCACATTGAATCGCAGTCGCTCCAGGGTATCACGATCATCAAGCTGTTCCTGCAGCCGAACGCCAACATTCAGACTGCCATTGCGCAGACCGTCGCGGTCGAACAGGCGCAGTTGAAGCAGATGCCGCCGGGCGCTACGCCGCCACTGGTGATCAGCTATTCGGCCTCCAGTATTCCGGTGATCCAGCTCGGGTTATCCAGTCCGAAACTCTCGGAGCAGGATCTCAACGACACGGCGCTTAACTTCCTGCGCCCGCAACTGGTGACCATTCCCGGCGCCGCTGTGCCTTACCCGTACGGCGGTAAGTCGCGTCTGATCTCAGTCGACCTCGACACCCGGGCGTTGCTCGCAAAAGGGCTGACACCGGCCGACGTGGTGAATGCCTTCAATGCACAAAACCTGATTTTGCCGACGGGCACGGCCAAGATCGGCGCCAAGGAATACACCGTCAACATGAACGGGTCGCCCCCCACCGTGGCGGGCCTCAACGATATCCCCGTGCGCACGCTCAATGGCGCGACCACCTATCTGCGGGAGGTCGCGCACGTGCGCGACGGTTTCTCTCCTCAGACCAACGTGGTGCGCCAGGATGGCCACCGGGGCGTGCTGATGTCGGTGCTCAAGACCGGCAGTGCGTCGACCCTGGCGATCGTCAACTCGCTGCATGATCTGCTGCCCACCGCTCAGGCTGCATTGCCGCCTGATCTGCACATCACGGCGCTATTCGACCAGTCGATCTTCGTCAAGGCGGCGGTGCAGGGCGTGGTGCGCGAAGCGCTGATTGCAGCGGCACTGACCGCAGCGATGATCCTGCTGTTCCTCGGCAACTGGCGCAGCACCTGCATCATTGCGGTGTCGATCCCGCTGTCGATTCTCACCTCATTGATCGCCTTGCATGCCTTAGGCCAGACCATCAACATCATGACGCTGGGCGGGCTCGCGCTCGCGGTCGGGATTCTGGTGGACGACGCCACGGTGACCATCGAGAACATCGAGCGGCACTTGCATATGGGAACCGACCTGCATGAGGCGATTCTCGAAGGCGCCGGCGAAATCGCGGTACCCACGCTCGTCTCCACGCTATGTATCTGTATCGTCTTCGTGCCGATGTTCTTCCTCACGGGCGTGGCGAAATACCTGTTCGTGCCGCTCGCCGAAGCGGTGGTGTTCGCGATGCTGGCGTCGTACATCCTCTCGCGTACGCTGGTGCCGACGCTTGCGATGCTGCTGATGGGCCATGCCCATAAGCCGAAAGAGGGTGGCAAGCCGAATCCGTTCATGCGGATCTACCACCGCTTCGACGCCGGCTTCGAGCGCATGCGTGCCGCTTATATCGTGATCCTGAGCAGTGTGCTGGTGCGCCGTGGCACGTTCGGCAGTATCTTCCTGGGCTTCTGCGTGGTCTCGCTGGGCCTCGTGTTCGTGCTCGGCGAAGACTTCTTCCCGACGGTCGACGCGGGCGATATCCGCATGCACATGCGCGCGCCAACCGGCACGCGCATCGAAGAAACCGCGCGCCTTGCCGACGAGGTGGAAAAGGTCGTGCGCCAGGTGGTGCCGCAGACGGAACTCAAGACGATTCTCGACAACCTGGGATTGCCGTATAGCGGGATCAACCTATCCTATAGCAATGCCGGCACGATCGGCACGCTGGACGGCGAGATTCAGGTGGCGCTTAACGAGGATCACAAGCCTACCCAGCGCTATATCGACAAACTGCGGGCGGTCTTGCCGCAACGCTTTCCAGGCGTGGAATTTTTCTTCCAGCCGGCTGACATCGTGACGCAGATCCTGAACTTCGGATTGCCTGCAGCCATTGATGTGCAGATTGTCGGCAACGACCAGGTAGGCAACTTCGACGTAGCGCGCAAGCTCTACAAGCAGGTGAGGCTGATTCCCGGTACGGTGGACACGCACATCCAGCAGAAGCTCGACGAGCCGGTGATCAATCTTCAGATGGATCGCACACGCTTGCAGCAACTGAACCTCAACGCCAACAACGTGGCGCAGAACGTGCTCATCTCGTTGTCGGGCAGTTCGCAAACGGCACCGAGCTTCTGGTTCAACAACAAGAACGGGGTCGAATACAGCGTCGCGGTGCAGACGCCGCAGTATGAAATCTCGTCGATCGACCAGTTGCTGCGCACGCCGGTCTCTGCAGTGGCCAACGGGCCGACGCAACTGCTAGGCAACCTCGTGCAGGTGAGCCCGGAGAGCCAGTTCGCCGTCGTGTCGCACTACAACATCCGGCCGGTGATCGACCTGTATGTGAGTGTGGAAGGGCGCGACCTCGGCAGCGTGGCGACCCAGGTGAACAAGCTGGTGGATCAGGCCCGCGCCTCGTTGCCGCGCGGCAGCCAGATCGTGGTGCGCGGCCAGGTGCAGACCATGCGCACCTCGTTCTTCGGTCTGGGCGTGGGTGTCGCAATGGCCATCGTGCTGGTGTATCTGCTGATCGTGGTGAACTTCCAGTCGTGGGTCGATCCGCTCATCATCATCAGCGCGTTACCGGCGGCTTTGGCCGGGATCATGTGGATGCTGTTCCTCACCGGCACTCACCTGAGCGTGCCGGCGCTGACCGGCGCCATCATGACGATGGGTGTGGCGACCGCGAACAGTATTCTGATGGTGGCGTTCGCGCGGCAGCGGCTCCATGCCGGCGCGCCGCCGCTGACCGCCGCGCTCGAGGCTGGCGCGAGCCGGATCCGGCCGGTGCTGATGACCGCCTTCGCGATGATCATCGGCATGATCCCGATGGCGCTCGGTCTCGGCGAGGGCGCGGAGCAGAATGCGCCGCTCGGTCGCGCGGTGATCGGCGGCCTGCTGTTTGCAACTGTTTCAACGCTCTTTTTTGTGCCGCTGGTTTTTGCGGCGATCCATACGCGCCTCGCCCGCCGTAACGGTGGCGCGCATGGCGGGCAGGGCTCCGACGACGGCGGCAGCGCCGGCGCTGGCAAGCACGCGTAACGTTAAATGACGGCTGATCGAGATGACTGAAAAAACACACGCTTCGCTAGCGATCCCCGCGCGGGAAACCGAGGATGGGCACGCGTTGCCACCCCGCAACCGCGAGTGGAAACGCGCCAAACTGGCCATCTGGGTCGTGCTGATTCTGCTGGCGCTGGGCGCCTTGCGCACCGTGGTGGCGGACATTCTGCAAAACCGCTCGGTGGCGGAAACGACCCAGCAAGACGCGGTGGAATACGTGAACGTGGTCTCGCCCACCCAGACCGACGGCAGCGGCAACACGCTGTTGCCGGGTACGCTGCGCGGTTACGTCGAGTCGCCGATCTATGCGCGCGCAACCGGTTACCTGCTGCACTGGTACGTCGATATCGGCGCACAGGTGAAGCAGGGCCAGTTGCTGGCTGACCTCGACACACCGGAAATCGATCAGGAACTGGCGCAGGCCGTGGCGCAGCGCGATCAGATCAACTCGAGCCTCGGACTGGCGAAGAGTTCGTATGAACGTTGGCAGCAACTGCGTCAGCGCGATGCGGTCTCGCAACAGGAACTGGACGAACGTCAGAGCAGCTATACCCAGGGCGTGGCGAATCTCGCCGCGGCCGACGCGAATGTGCAGCGCCTGCGTCAGCTCGAATCGTTCAAGCGGATCGTCGCGCCGTTCGCCGGTGTGGTGACGCAGCGCAACGTCGACGTGGGCGACCTGATCGATGCAGGCAGCGGCACGAGCCGTGCGCTGTTCGCGCTGGCCCAGTCCGATCCGCTGCGGGTCTATGTGCAACTGCCGCAGGCTTACGCGCAGAACGTCGCGGTCGGCAAGCAGGTGGTGGTGACCCAGGCCGAATTGCCGGGGCAGCAGTTCCACGGCACCATCACGCACATTGCCGGCGCGATCGATGTGCCGACCCGTTCGCTGCAGATCGAAGTGCGGCTGCCCAATCCCGACGGCGCGCTGCGCCCGGGCGCCTATGTTCAGGTGGCTGTTCCGGCGACCGCGCATGCCGACATCATGGTGCCGGGCAATGCCTTGCTGTTCCGTGCAGAGGGTCCGCGGATGGCCGTGGTCGACAGTAACGGCGTCGTGCATCTGCACAAGATCGTGATCGCCCAGGATCTCGGACAGTCGCTCGAAATCGAAAGCGGTATCGAGCCGACCGACAAGATCATCATCAATCCGAGCGATTCGATTGCCGACGGCGATCATGTGCGCGTCCAGCAAGCGTCGAATACGACCAAGGGGGCGACGTGAAGCGCGTGAGCCCGCTTGCCGTGCCGCCCGCCCGGACGATGGCGGCGGCGCTCGGTGCCGCGCTGCTGGCAGCCTGCACCGTGGGCCCCGATTATCAGCAGCCGCATGCCGATGCGCCGCCCGAGTGGCGCACCGACTCGTACTGGCATGTGGCGGAGCCGTCGCATGCGCCGCTCGCTCCAACGTGGTGGATGAGCTTTAGCGATTCGACGCTCAACACCCTGGAGACCCAGGCGCTCGACCAGAACCAGACGCTCGCCGCTGCGGTGGCGCATTACGAGCAGGCCAAGGCGACGCTCGCGAATACCTCCGCGCAGCAGATACCCGAGGTGGATCTCGGCGGCACGGCCGAACGGCTGAAGATCTCGAAGAACCGGCCGCTCACCTCCTATGGCACGCCAAACCAGCAGACCGTGCAGAACGGCCTGATCGTCGGTCCGTCGATCAACTACGACACCGACCTGTTCGGCCGGATCCGTCGCGAAGTGGAAGGGGCGAAGGCGTCCGCCGAGCAATCGCGCGACGATCTCGCCAACGCGCGGCTCGTGCTGACCACCGATCTTGCTACGGACTACTTCTCGATGCGCGAACTCGACGCCGAGATCGACGTGTTGAACCAGTCCGTGATCCTGCAGCAAAAGGCGCTCGACTATGTGACCTCGGAGCACGATCTGGGTTCGGTGTCCGGGCTCGACGTGTTGCAGCAGAAATCGGAACTGGATTCGACCAAGGTACAGGCGCAACTGCTGCTCGTGCAACGGGCGCAGTTTGAACACGCGATTGCCGCGCTGGTCGGCGTGCCGGCACCACAGTTTTCGATCGAGCCGAAGGTGATCGACACCAAGGTGCCGGAGATTCCCCTGGGCGTGCCGAGCGATGTGCTGCAGCGGCGTCCTGACGTGGCCTCGGCCGAGCGCGCGATGGCAGCGGCGAATGCACAGATCGGCGTGGCCAAGGCGGCCTTTTTCCCGACGCTCACGCTCACGCCGAACATCGGCTGGCAGAGCACCAATTTTGCCGATCTGTTGAGCGCACCGAGCCTGATGTGGACACTCGGCGCGGCGGTCTCGCAGGTGGTGTTCGACGGCGGGCGCCGCTCGGCCAACGTCAAATTTGCCAGCGAGGGCTACCAGGCCGCCGAGGCGAATTACCGCCAGACTGTGCTCACCGCATTCCAGCAAGTGCAGGACGGCGTGACCGGATTGTCCGTGCTCGATGGCGCGGCCCGGCAGTCGCACGACGCCGTGGCCGACGCGCAACGGCTCCTGTCGCTCGCCAACGATCGCTATTCAGGCGGTCTCGTCGCCTATCTGGACGTGATCACCGCGCAGCAGTCGCTGCTCACGAGCGAGCGCCAGGACGTGCAGATTCACGGCCAGCAGATGACCCTGTCGGTTTCGCTGGTCAAGGCGCTAGGTGGCGGTTGGGACGTCAGTGCGCCCGCCGAGGAAAAACAGGCGCTAAATCATCCCAACTGAGTTTCGCAACGAGAGAGGATGTGCATGGCCCGCGGACGGGAAAACGAGGCGTTTCGTATAATGTAAGGAACCAGGGGGCGCGAATGAAACTGCTCATCGTTGAAGATGAACACAAAGTGGTGGACTACCTGCGCTCGGGGCTGACCGAGCAGGGCTGGGTGGTCGACATTGCGCTCGACGGCGAGGAAGGCATGCATCTGGCCACCGAGTTCGACTATGACGTGATCGTTCTCGACGTGATGCTGCCCAAACGTGATGGCTTTAGCGTGTTGAAGGCGTTGCGCATGCGCAAATCCACGCCGGTCATCATGCTGACCGCCCGCGACCACATTAACGACCGCGTGCGCGGCCTGCGCGAAGGCGCGGACGACTATCTGACCAAACCCTTCTCGTTCCTCGAACTGGTGGAGCGGCTGCACGCGCTGGCGCGCCGCACTCGCTCGCAGGAGTCGACGCTGATCTCCGTCGGCGATCTGTTTGTCGATCTGATCGGCCGCCGTGCCACTCGCGACGGTGTGCGGCTCGACCTCACCGCCAAGGAATTCCAGTTGTTGAGCGTGCTGGCGCGCCGTCAGGGCGATATTCTGTCGAAGACCGCAATTACCGAACTGGTCTGGGACGTCAATTTCGACAGTCATACGAACGTGGTCGAGACCGCCATCAAGCGCCTGCGCGCCAAGCTCGACGGTCCGTTCCGTACCAAGCTGCTGCACACCGTGCGCGGCATGGGTTATGTGCTGGAAGTCCGGGAGGAGGCGGAATTGTCATGAACCGCTCGATTGCCCGCCGGCTCGCAATGATGTTCGCACTCGTCGCGTTGTCGGTCTTTACGCTGGTCGGTACGGGGCTGTTTCTCGTGATGCGCATGCAACTGGACCGCCACTTGCGCGAGTCGCTCGACGACCGCATGGAGATTGCGAAGATCATCGTGACCCACTCGGTGACGCAAGAGAAGTGGCGCATGGCGCGCGAGAAGCTGACCGACATGTCGCCGCGCGATGGCACCACCATGTATTCGGTTTCCAGTGACGATCCGAGTTTCCACTACGGCCAGCCGGTTCAGGGCCGCGTCACGGGTAGCTGGCCCGGCGGGTATACGCGGGTGGAGCCGGCGGCGGGCGGGCAGCCTATGCTGACGAACACCTTGTCGATTCCGGCGAGCGGCGTGCGGCCCACGGTGCAACTGCAGGTGGCTGCTAGCTGCCAGCCGAACGTGCGCACCATGCGGGCCTTCGGCGCAGCGCTGGCGGCGCTTTCGACCTTAGGCAGTCTCGCGGTGCTGCTGCTCAGCTACTCGGTGACCCGTATCGGTCTCGCGCCGCTGCGGCGTCTCACCAAGGACGCTTCCGAGGTTAGTCCGAACAACCGCTCGCAGCGCTTGAACACGGCCTCGCTGCCGCTTGAACTGAACGACCTTGCCAACTCCTTCAACGGAGCACTCGAGCGGTTGGACGGCGCCTATGGCCGGCTCGAATCGTTTAACGCGGACGTTGCACACGAACTGCGCACGCCGGTCACGATCCTGATCGGGCAGACCGAGGTGGCGCTGACGCGCAACCGTTCGGTCGAGGATCTGCGCCATACGCTGCAATCGAACCTGGAAGAGTTCGAGCGCATGCGCGCCATCATCAACGACATGCTGTTCCTCGCGCGTGCCGATCAGGGCGAGCGTGCTACAGGGCTGGTGGAAGTGTCGCTCGCCGCGGAAGTGGCGCGCACGCTCGAGTTTCTCGAGATTCCCTTCGACGAGGCGCGGGTGCGCGCCGTCTCGCGTGGCGATGCAATGGCGCCGGTGAACCGCTCGCTGTTCGGTCGCGCCTGCACCAATCTGCTGATGAACGCGATCCAGCATTGCGCGCCTGGCGACACGGTCACGGTGACGATTTCGCGTGCGGACGACCGGGTGCGCATCGCCGTCGCGAATCCGGGCAAGCCGATCGATCCTTCGAAGCTGGATCACCTGTTCGATCGCTTCTACCGGGCCGAAGCATCGCGTACGAATAGCCGCGAAAACCACGGCCTGGGGCTGGCGATCGTCAAGGCGATTGCCGAGATGCATCGTGGTACTGTGTCGGTCGAAAGCCGCGATGGTGTCAATACTTTCGCGTTTTCGGTCGATGCGTCGCGCATCGAAGTGCCGGGCGTACGCGAGACGCCGCCGTTCACGGTCGAGCGCGGCGTGCCTGCGGTCGGGGGCACGGCGGAGGCGGCGCCTGCAGGACGAGTGGCGATGTGAGGTTGGGGCAGCGCCTCTTTATCGCGTGGGCTGTACGCGGTGGTGGGGATTGCGCTGCCGAACGAGACTTCGGTCCAACGTTCAGTCTGAGAAAAAAATGGAAAATGCCCCCATCCTTGTTCCCACCGATCGTTGTTTGCTCAGACCTGCCACTCGCGACGATTACGACGCGATAATCGCGGCCATCGAGTCACCGGCATTTCCGCAGGAACTCCCGCTTCCTGACCTCTATCGACAAGGCAAGCTGCAAGCCTGGTTCGATTCGATACTGGTCATGTCGCAGGAAGGTAAGGCCTGCGTATTTTCAATCGATCTGCAGAGCGGCGCTCGCGGCATCGGGCAGGTCTCGCTCGTGCGACGGGGCACGTCGGCGAGCTGGAATCTGGCGTTCTGGCTGCATTCGTCGTATTGGGGCGCGGGCCTCGCGGCGGAGGCGGCGCGAGCCATGATCCGCTATGCGTTCACCGTCATGACGGTCGGGGAAGTGTGGGCGGGCGCGGCGCTCTGGAATCAGCGCAGCATCAAGACCCTCGACAAGCTCGGCCTGCAGCCTGTCGACAGCGAACAACGGGATAGCGACCTCAGTGGCCTGCACATCTGTTCCATTTCACGCGAGAATTGGTTGCAGACCTGCCGCGAAGCAGGCCGCAACCTGGCTTAACTGCCTCAGGCAACCCGAAGCGTACGTGTTGCCGCCGCTCTCTCAACCTGCGGTAACGTCTTTACGACGATCCATGCCAGCAGACCGAGCACCGGCAACATCAACACACTGGCTTCCGGCCCGACCGAGCCGCCGCTTAGCCAGACTGGGCCGCCTGGATGGGTACTGAGCAAATGCCCTTGTGCGCCGAGTCCGCTGTCGGCGGTGCCGAACAGGAAGGTTTCGCTCCAGTCCCATGCGGCGTGCAGGCCGATGACCCACCACACCGAACCCGTGCGCCACACGGCTAGCGACGCGACCAGACCAAACAGGAACACCTGTGTGACGCCGATCAGGCTTTCGCCGTGATTCGTCAGATGGACGGCGCCGAACAGCAAGGACAGGAGGGTTGCCGCGATAAGCGGATTAGTGCCGCGGGCCAGCCTGAAAAAGGGGTAGCCGCGGAAGGTCAATTCCTCGGTGATTCCCACCAGCATAAAGACGATAGCCCAGACCAGACCCGACTCGAGCAAGGATTGGGCGGAGGCGCCGGAGAATTCGATCCGCGCGCCGTGCGTGAGCGCCAGCATACCCATCAAGGCAGAGATGGCTGCCACGCCCCAGAACGCCCCTTGCCCAAAATCCGCCGCCCGCCGCGCCGAGCGCAGACCAGAGTCGAGCCACGATTTCCGCTCGAGCCGGCTCATCGCCAGAGTGGCGATCAAGGCCGCGCAGCACATCGCTGCTTCAAGCAGGAGCGAGTTGCCGGGCGTCAAGTCGCCATGCAGTTGAAACGGATGATGCAGGACGTACGCGACGTGCCCAATGGCGAAGATCACCGCTATGCAGAGCACCAGAAACAACAGGATTGCCCAGCCGGCTCGCAAGCCGTCGCGGCCGATCCAGATACCGCCGAAACGAAACCGCGCGGAGGCGCGCGGCGCTGCACTTGCCGGGTTGTCCATGCTGATGATCCTCTGATTGAGTGAGGGATAGGGAGCAGGTTCAGGATTTGCTGCGGGGGGCGAAGCGTTGCTTCAACATCGAGCTGAAAATCTCCAGCGCTTGCGTAGTACGACTAAGGTCTCCACTGCCTAAAAATTCCAGCATCAGACCGTCCATGACGGCGCCGCATAAGGTTGCGATGGCGGGGCGTTCCGGCGAGGGCGGCAGCGCATTCTCAATCAGGGTTTGCCAACTGGAAGAATTGCGCTCCACATAGCGGGCATAGGCCGCCGGGTTCTGCATGGCCAGCATGTGTACTTCGAAAAACAGCCGGATATACGGACTGTTTTCCGGATCGACCGACCATTTCCAGAAGGACATCATGCCGTTGGCGTTGCCGCCGTCGCGCATCATCGCTTCCATCGATTGCTGGATGCGATGGCGCGCTTCATCCATCACGGTCGTGATCAGTTCGTCTTTGGTGCCGAAGTGATAGATCAGCAGGCGCGAGCTGCTGCCGATCTGTTCGGCCAAGGGGCGCAGCGACAGATCGGCTACCCCGTGGGCGAGGAAATAGTCGAGCGCCTTCGCGATCAGTTCGTCTTTTCGTTCCATGAAGCGAACGGTACATGAAGCGATCGCTTCACTCAAGCTATTTTTTTGAAGGAGCCGGCAGGCGTCAGGGCCGGTCGCGCGCAACCGGCGCCATCCCGGGGCGCCTTAGCGTGCGCGCCGCGCACGCGCCGCCTGGGCCAGCGTGTCCAGCACCGGCTCGGTCTGGGCCCAGCTCAAACACGCATCGGTGATCGATACGCCGCAACGCAGCGGCACACCCGGCTTCAGGTCCTGGCGGCCTTCCTCCAGATTGCTCTCGATCATCACGCCGATAATGCGCTGCTCGCCCTGGGCGAGTTGCTGCGCGATGTCCTGCGCCACGTCGATCTGACGCAGGTGCGACTTGCCGGAATTGGCGTGCGAGCAGTCCACCATCACCTGTTCGCGCAGGCCCGCTGCCCGCAGCACCTCACAGCTTGCTTCCACCGACGCGGCATCGTAGTTCGGGCCTTTCTTGCCGCCGCGCAGAATCACGTGTGCGTCGTCGTTGCCGCGCGTTTCGAAGATCGCCGCCATGCCCATCTTGGTCATGCCCATGAACGCATGGCTCGCGCGGGCCGCGACAATCGCGTCGGAGGCGATCTGCACGCCGCCGTCAGTGCCGTTCTTGAAACCGATCGGGCAACTCAGCCCCGAGGCGAGCTGACGATGGCTCTGGCTTTCCGTGGTCCGCGCGCCGATTGCACCCCACGCCACGAGGTCCGCAATGTATTGCGGGCTCAGCAGGTCGAGGAATTCGGTGGCGGTGGGCAAGCCGAGGGCGCTGATTTCCAGCAGCAACTGGCGCGCCCGGCGCAGCCCTTCGTTGATGCGGAAACTGCCGTCGAGCCGTGGATCGTTGATATAGCCCTTCCAGCCCACCGTGGTGCGCGGCTTTTCGAAGTACACCCGCATGACGATCAGCAGGTCGTCGCGCAATGCATCGGCGGCGTGCTTGAGGCGGCGGGCGTAATCGAGCGCCTGGTCGTGGTCGTGAATCGAGCAGGGGCCGACCACCACCACCAGCCGGTCGTCGCGGCCGTGCAGGATGCCGGCGATTGCCGCGCGGCTTTGCTCGACGAGCGCCTGCACATCGGGCGGCACGGGCAGATCGTCCTGCAGCAGGGCGGGCGAAATCAGCGGGCGGACCGCGCCGATCCGGACGTCGTCAATGCGGGTCGTGTCCTGGGTCGCGTCGGCGACGCCGACTTCCCGGTCATGTAAAGGATTGTCGATGTTGCTCAAAATGTTCTCCTGGGTGCGCGCTGCTAACCCTCAATTATGGCACTCTCGGCGCTCATTTCGTGCGCGAGTGCTGTCCATGCTGCGCAAACCTCGCCTCAAACATGCAGATGCTCGTGATGCGGTGCGTCGTCGCCGTGGTGGTGCCGCGCGTGTTCGATGGTCACTGGAATCGTATGCAGATGCGCGTAGCGCACCCCGCGCTGGCTCGTGAGGCCGTCCGCGAAGGCGGCGACATCATGAGCGCGGCCGCGCAACACCGACGACTCGAGCAGGCTCTCGTGGTCCAGATGAATCCGCATGCTGGCAACGGCGAGATCGTGCCGGTCGTGATGCGCCTGGGTGATGCGGCGCGCCAGATCGCGGGTGGCGTGGTCGTACACATAGGTCAGCGTGGCGACGCACTGGCTATCCGAGGCGTCCTGTTGCTCGCGCACCTGGGTCACCTGGGTCTCGCGCACGATATCGCGGAACGCTTCCGAGCGGCTCGTATAGCCGCGTTGCGCCACCAGCGCATCGACTGCTGCGAGCAGGTCGTCGTCGATCGTGATCGTGATGCGTTGCATGTCGGTCTCCCTGCGTCAGATGGCTCGATCTCTAATCGTAATCTGAACGCGATCGATATGATCTTTTTTGAAATAAGTATTATTGTGGAAAGAACAACCAGGCGCGTCACGGCGCGCTTGCTACTGCACACGCCGCCTGGCGGATTCAGGAAAACATGCCATGACACATCTGATGAAAGCCCTGTTTGGCGACGGCAGCGCTCAATTGCGGCAGAAAATCGTCGCGCTATACGCGTTGCTGCTGGCCTTTAACGTGGCTGCGTGGGTGTGGGCTTTCATCGCGTTTCACCATTACCCGCTGCTGATGGGGACGAGCCTGCTCGCGTACTCGTTCGGCCTGCGCCACGCGGTGGACGCCGACCATATCGCCGCAATCGACAATGTCACCCGCAAGCTGATGCAAGCCGGCAAGCGGCCCGTCAGCGTCGGGCTGATGTTTTCGTTGGGGCATTCCACCATCGTGGTGCTGGCCTCGGCGGCCATCGCGGCGACCGCGCTCGCGCTGCAAAGCCGCATGGACGGCCTGAAGGAGGTCGGTGGGGTGATCGGGACGATCGTCTCCACGCTATTCCTGTTTGCGATTGCGCTGATGAACCTGGTGATCCTGCGCTCGGTGATTCGCGCGTTTCGCCGCGTGCGCAATGGCGAGCCCTATACGGATGAAGACTTCGACATGCTGCTCGCCGACCGCGGTTTTCTCGCGCGCATCTTCCGGCCGTTGTTCCGGCTGATTACGAAGAGCTGGCACATGTACTTCCTCGGCTTTCTGTTCGGCCTCGGCTTCGATACCGCGACGGAGGTCGGTCTGCTGGGCATCTCTGCGGCGAGCGCGGCGCAGGGCTTGCCGATCTGGTCGATCCTGGTGTTTCCGGTGTTGTTCACCGCAGGCATGACGCTGATCGATTCGACCGACAGCATCCTGATGCTGGGCGCGTATGGCTGGGCTTTCGTCAAGCCGATCCGCAAGCTCTATTACAACATCACCATCACGACGATCTCGGTGCTGGTGGCCTTGCTGGTGGGCGGCATCGAGGGGCTCGGGCTGCTCGCCGACCAGTTGCATCTGTCGGGCGCGTTCTGGGACGCGATCGGCAGCCTGAACGACAACTTCGGCATGATCGGCTATGTGATCATCGGCGTATTCATTGTCAGCTGGCTGCTCTCGGCGGCCATCTACCGGTGGAAGCGGTTCGAAGAGGTGGAGGTTCGGGCGGACTCGCTCTGAACCCTATGCGGGGTCGCGCCTTGGCGCGCCTGGTGTTTCTGATACTTCTAGTGAGTGCCGTCGCGTAGAAAGTCGCACTGCGCGGTCGCTTCGATGCGATTGCGGCCTCCCTGCTTGGCGCGGTATAGCGCCTGATCGGCCGCCTCGATCAGTTCGGGCACGGCGGACTGCGGCGAGTCGAACACGGCTACTCCGACGCTGACGGTCACGAAGGGCCCCGTCGACGTTTCGTTGCGGATCTTCAGCGAGTGCACGGCCTCCTGCATGGTCCGGGCGACCATGCGTGCACCGCTCTCGTCGGTGGCGGGCAGGATGGCCGCGAACTCCTCGCCGCCATAGCGGGCGAGCAGATCGCCGCTGCGCGGCAAGGCCGATTGCAGGGCAAGCGCTACGGAGACCAGACAGCGGTCTCCGGCCGGATGACCGTAACGGTCGTTGAGCATCTTGAAGTAGTCGATATCGACCAGCAGCAGCGCCAGCGGGTAGCGGTTGCGGATCGCGCGATTCCACTCGAGCGCGAGCGCCGCGTCGAAACGGCGGCGATTGGCGGTATTGGTCAGCGCGTCGGTGAGCGCCATTTGTTCGAGGCGGTCGTGCGCCTCATGCAATTCGCGTTGCACCCGGATATAGCGGCCCTGCAGTGTGGTCGAACGGATCGCATAGACGACGAGGGCGGTGAAGATGCCCACCGTCCCCGCAGAAAAGTGCTGGCGCATCAGCGAGATGCTGAGCGCGAGCAACGCCACCGTATAGAAGATGGGGCTGACGTTTTCGATGAACAGGGCCAGCGTCTGCTTGTGCGGCGTCCGTTCGGACTCCTCGCGCAGCGTTCGTGGCGCCACCGCGGCCACGGCGAGGTAGAGGAAGGGCAGGTCGATCAGCAGGTCCATCAGCGTATGCCCGTCGTTCGAGGCGGCCCAGTTGTTGTACACGCCGGCGGCGATCGCGTAGATCCACAGGAAGCAGAACAGGATTGCGTAGAAGCGGCGTTCGTGGCCGCGCGGCTGCGCCAGAAGGCGCAAGGTGGCCGCCGCGGCAAGGATGACGTTTTCGGCGTTATAGAGCAGGACGAGTGTCGTGCTCGAAATGGGTTCGAGCGGTGTGGCCGCAAACGGCATCACCGAAAAGACACTGACGTAGAACAGGAAGCCGGTTAGCAGGGCCTGCGCGGTATCCATCCAGACGAAGAAAGGAATGTTCTGTTTCGCCGAAGCCGACGAAATGGCGAGCAGCACCGGCACGCCATACAGGAAGAAGGAAAAATCGGAGAACCACGCGGCGCTCTGCGGGATGTGCTGGAGCAGATCCTCCCAGGCGCTCAGAAAGATGCCGCAGGTCCACAGGAATAGCCCGGCAGCCAGCAATATCCAGGATGAGCGCGACTCGGGCTCCTCGGCTACGATTCGCCAGCAGCAACCAGCGAAGCCCGCCAACGGCGCCAGTACCAGGAAGGGATAGGTAACGAGCGTGGCCTGGGCGCGAAATAACAGTAGACCTATCGCGTGCAGACCGGCGAACGAGACAGCTAACAGTGCGAGATGCGAGAGCTTCGGCGGGCGGTGCACGGTTTCACCCCGGAGTTCAGGAAGGCAATGGAAAGCTGGCGGAAGGGCTGACGCCGCTTCAAGGCTTTCTTTGCTCGTTTATGCCGGCAATCCACATACTCCGGTCTACGGCACCCCTGGCTAAAGCTTGAACGCCATGAATGGACCGCCGTATGACCAATGGTTATCCCCTATATCACTCAAAATGCAACGCCAATACCGCGAGGCCGGTAAAGATGCCCGTGCCTGTTGGCAAATTAGATGCGGACCCGCAGCCTTTAATGCAGTGTCGCATTTTTCGCTTTAGCACGACAATCCCTTCTATCGTATTCGTGCTCAATTTGTTACTGGCCAATACGTCGCTGCGGCGAAGCCATTTTCAAACCGCTGTTTGGATTGGCGGCGCCGCATGTCGATTTTTCGGTGGCTGGTTCGTCGTGTCAGTAGGGCGAGTGGCGCAACAAGGCCGGGCCTTTGGCCGCTCCTTTCGCCGCCCCTTTCGCTCCGTGATTTTCCCGAAACCTGGCAGGAGGTGATGAATGATTTACACGGATGGATTTTCGCAGGGATTGAAGCCGGCGCGGCTGCTGGGCGTGTCGGCCCGGCGGTTTCCGGGCGAGAACGCGCGCTACCGCGAGGCGCGCAACGCGTTGCTAGCCGAAGAAATCGAACTGCGCCGCCACATAGAACGCGTCGCGGCCCTGCGGCGGGCGCTGCCGCCCGGTGGACAGGTGCCGCAGGACTACCGGTTCGAGGGCGAGCATGGACCGGTGACGTTGTCGGAGATGTTCGGCGCTCACGATACGCTGGTGACCTACAACTGGATGTATGGGCCGCGAACCGAACGGTCGTGTCCGATGTGCACGTCGTGTCTGAGCGCACTGGATGGCGAGATGGCCGATATCCTGCAGCGCGTCGCCTTCGCGGTGATCGCCCGCTCGCCGATCGAGCGCCTTGTGGCGTTCAAAGAGGAGCGCGGCTGGCGTCATCTGCGCGTGTATTCGTCGGGCGGCAACAGTTTCAACCGCGACTATTCGGACGAAGATCCTGACGGTGAGGATAACTCGACCTTCAACGTGTTCACCCGTTCGGGCGGCGTGCTGCGGCATTTCTGGGGCACCGAGATGGGCCCGGAGACGGCCGACCCCGGTCAGGATCCGCGTGGCGCGCCCGACATCATGCCGCTCTGGACGGTGCTCGATATGACGCCGGGCGGCCGTGGCACGGACTGGTATCCGCGGCTGGAGTACGGCGCGCCGGCGGCGGCCACTACGGCGGGGAGCCGGTGTCACTGCGAGCCGGAGGCGGACGGCGCCTGATGCGGGTGCCTGGAGCCTGGACGCCTCGAGCAGAAGGGGCACTGAGGACACACCGCAGGCGCACCGAGCGCCGCTGAACCGAGCGGCGTAAGATACGCGTTCGCATAACGACGGGACGGCTTGATCGGCGAGCCACGCCGAGCGCCGCCCCGTTCCCTTGGTTTCCGCTACGGACGGCGTCATTCATGTTTCAGGCTTCCACCCCCTCATCGCAACTTTCCAAACCGGCCCAATACGACGAACTGGTCGCCCAGGCACGCTCGCTGATGGCCGGCGAAACCGATCGCATCGCCAATGCGGCGAATTTTTCGTCGCTGGTGTTCAATTCGCTGCAAGGGTTGAACTGGGCGGGCTTTTATTTCTTCGATGGTGCCGAACTGGTGGTCGGGCCGTTTCAGGGCAAGCCGGCCTGTGTGCGCATTCCGCTTGGCAAGGGCGTGTGCGGTACCGCCGCGCAGACTCGCGCTACCCAGGTGGTGCGCGATGTCCATGAGTTTCCGGGGCATATCGCCTGCGATTCGGCTTCGCAGTCGGAGATCGTGGTGCCGCTCGTCGCTGCGGATGGCAGCTTGATCGGCGTCTGGGATGTCGATAGCCCCCTGGTTGCGCGCTTCGATGACGAAGACGCGAAGGGCATGGAGGCATTGTGCCGGGTCTTTATCGAACTCGCGTGGGCACCAGCTTCGAAGTAGTCGCTTCGCAGCCCCATTAGCCAGGGCCGTCCGCTCGCGACGGCCTTTCATCCTTGATTTCCTTTTGACGGTTGCTTCAATTTACCGCCGTCGGCATTCGCGTTATATTTTCCTGGATATAACGTGGATTGACTTGAGGTGAAACCTTCAACTCAAGCGCATACGTATTTTTACGCCCGCATGACGACCGCGGCGCATACACAGATAATCGAACCGAGGTAATTTTTGAATAGCAATCTGAAGCAGGCGGTTGGTGAAAATTTTTCCGTCGAGGCGATGCATCACGCACGCACGATGACCTGGAAAGTGGTTGATGAAGTGGCGCAGAAAATCCGTCCGGGCATGCGCGAGTCGGAGGCCAATGCGCTTTGCAAAGAGATTCTGCACGAGCTCGGTATGGACCGGATCTGGCATCCAATCCTGATCCGCTTTGGCGAAAACACGCTCAAGACCTTCAAGCAACCCCCGCAGGCCGACCCGCAACTGGCGGCTAACGATATTTTCTTCGTCGATCTCGGCGTGGTATGGGACCGTCATGAAGGCGACGCCGGCGCCACCTTCGTGGTGGGCGACGATCCGGGGATGAAAGCCTGCGCGGAAGCGGTGAAGACGATTTTTGCGGAGGTCGAGCAGCATTGGCGTACCACCGGTGCGGGCGGCAAGGCGCTCTACGAGTATGCAGCGCAGCGGGCCGAGGCACTGGGCTGGCGTTTGAACGTGGACATCAAAGGGCATCGCGTCAGCGACTTCCCGCATGCCATCTATAAGGCTGGGAACCTGAGCGACTATGAAGAGCGGCCCGACGCATGCCTGTGGATTCTGGAAATACAGATCGCACATCCCACGCGGCCTTTCGGCGCGTTTTACGAAGACCTGCTCGGCTAAGCTTGCGGGCCGGCCGCCGGACAAGGTCGCGACGGCGGGGGGTTGTTGCAGCGGGCTCCGCCAGCCGCAACAACCCCGACGCACTGGATTAAAGACTCCCCAATCCCGTTACTGCGCTTCGATCTTCTTGGGCTTGGGCGGCGACTGCACCTTGGCGTACTGGAACTCAGGCGTGGCCTTGAGCGCGTCTTTGGTCGCGCCCGGCAGATACAGATTGCCGCCGTGCACGTCGAGCGCCGCGATGGGCACCGCGACATCATGCGTGGCGACGCCGAGGAAGCCGCCTGCCGAGACGATCGCGGCGGAGACCGAACCGTCCGGCGCCACGATCAGATCGCGCACCGTGCCGATTTTTTCATTCTGGTCGTTATAGACCGCTTTGCCGAGCACGCTCTTCTTGACGCTCCAGCCTTGCAGAAGCGCCTGGGATTGCTCGACCGTGACACTCAGAGGCTGAGTGCCGGCGACCTGGGCGTGAGCATCGATGCATGCCGCAAGTGCCACTGCTACGCATACTGCCTTGTACAAAGCCATATCGTTCACTCCGTGGTTGGATCCGGTGTTTGACGCGTTCACACATCATACCTTTCGAACCGCCTGCTTGCAGCGTAGCTTAGGCCCGCTCGGTATCGACTGAAGTTTTTCGCCGGTGCCGCCGTTAACTCCTCTGAGGGACATAACTAGCCTGCACGCACGTATCGTGCAGGCGTTCGCCAATCTGGAAAAGGTGTGGAGATGGAACGCTTTCGGCTCAACGTGCGGCTTTGGCTGGCGCTGGCGGTGATGTGCATGGGCATTCTGGCGATTGGACTATGGGGAGCGTTCAAGGCGCGCGACACCATGATCGCGGGCCGCGAGGCCGAACTGAAGAGCGTGGTGAGCGTGGCCCATGGCGTACTGGAGCGCTATAGCGGTCTCGCTGCGGCCGGCACGATGCCGCTCGCCGACGCACAGCGCAACGCGTTGGCCGATCTGCGAGTGATGCACTACGACGGCGCAGGCGGCTATCTGGTGATCGAGGACGCACATGCGAAAGTGCTGATGCATGGCGTGCGGGCCGATCTCGAAGGCAAGGACATGAGCGAGTTCAAGGATCCAGCGGGCCATCGCGTGTTCCAGGAAGGCTCGGACCTCGCCGAACGCGACGGCGAAGGCTTCATCCATCTGCAGTTCCTGAAGCCCGTGACCAACAAGATGGCGCCGAAGATCAACTATGTGCGTCTCTTCAAGCCGTGGGACTGGACCATCGTCACCGGCGTGTTCACCGACGACATCGACGCGGTGTTTTATATGACGCTCGCCGAGTACGTCGTCGCGGCACTGGTTCTCTGCCTCGCGGTGTCGATTGTGATCGGCCTGATTGCACGCAGCATCTTGCGCCAACTCGGCGGCGAACCCGCATATGCCGCGCAGATCGCCAGCCGCATCGCCGACGGCGAGCTCGACGTGGTTGTAGAGACCCGCAGCGGCGACACGCACAGCCTGCTGGCGGCCATGCAGCGCATGCAACTGCGTCTCGCCCAGGCGATCGCGCAGATTCGCAGCGGCGCCACGCTGATTTCCACGGTGTCGAGCGAGATCGCCTCCGGGAATGCCGATCTGTCGCGGCGTACCGAACAGCAGGCCACGGCGCTCGGCGAAACGGCCTCCAGCATGGAACAGATCACTGCGACCGTGAAACAGAATGCGGATAACGCCAAACAAGCTAGCCAACTGGCGCACAACGCATCGGAGACGGCGGTGCGCGGCGGCGAAGTGGTCGGCAAGGTGGTGGATACGATGCACGGTATTTCGCAGTCCTCTCATCGGATCGGCGACATCATCGGCGTGATCGAAGGGATCGCGTTTCAGACCAACATCCTCGCGCTGAACGCGGCGGTCGAAGCTGCGCGTGCCGGCGAGGAGGGGCGCGGGTTTGCGGTGGTGGCGGGCGAGGTGCGCAATCTGGCGCAACGCAGCGCGGCGGCGGCGAAGGAAATCAAGGCCTTGATCGAAGAGTCGGCGGCGCAGATCGCGGGGGGCTCGCAGTTTGTCGACCGCGCGGGTGCGACCATGCAGGAAGTCGTGCAGGCCGTGCGTCGCGTGACGGACATCATGGGCGAAATCAGCGCCGCCTCGGTCGAGCAGAGTTCCGGCATCGAGCAGGTGAATATTGCGGTCGCCAGCATGGATCAGACCACGCAGCAAAACGCGGCGCTGGTGGAAGAGGCCAGCGCGTCCGCGGACGTACTGAGGGCGCAGACCGCCCAGCTCGAAGCGGCCATCGCCGTGTTCACGCTGCCGGAGGGGGCTGCGCCGGCGCGGATGCGCTGAGGTGAGGGTGACCACGCTGGCGCTCAGTCGAACGACGCAGCGCTGACGCTGCGGCGCCGCCAGCGAGGTTTGCCCGTGCAACACTTTATGTCACGCGATGTCACGCCGTTTGGGTCGCGCCCGCACAGGGCCGCCCAGCGGGCGTTCCAGCCGCCCCTGCGGCGATGAAATCGCACGACATATCTTCTCGATAGTTCAAGTTCTCCCGTCCTTCTATATTCCGTTCGTCGCCACGTCGAAGTGCTCCATGTGGCCCGAACCGTGAAGGACATGCCGTGAACCTCTCATCATTCTCTCTCCCTGCTGCCGGCGCTTCGCTGGCTTCTCTCGCGAGCGCCCTGCGCGTCCGCCTTACCGTACAAAAACTCGCCGTTGCGGCGACCACTGCTGTATTGGTGCTGGCCAGTGCGCCCGCGTCCGCGTGGAGCTCGCGTGGCACGGCCTATACGTCGCGCGGCGTCTATAACGGCGCGCACGCAGGCTCCTGCGGTGGCGGAAGCTGTTCGCATGCGGGTGGCGTGGCGGGTCCGTGGGGCGGGGTGGCGACCAACACCGGCACCGTGACGCGCACCGCGCCTGGCCAGTTTTCGAATTCGGGTACCGCAACCGGACGCTATGGCAATTCGGTCCAGCACGCCGGCGATACCAGTTGCGCAGGCGGCACCTGCGCCCACACCGGCTCGCTGACCGGCCCGGATGGCAAGACCGCCACCACCTCGGGCAGCGTGACGCGT
The DNA here is from genome assembly GCF_900100735.1 of Paraburkholderia phenazinium. Taxonomy (GTDB): domain Bacteria; phylum Pseudomonadota; class Gammaproteobacteria; order Burkholderiales; family Burkholderiaceae; genus Paraburkholderia; species Paraburkholderia phenazinia. The sequence goes on from NZ_FNCJ01000002.1 coordinate 678,096, forward strand.
GATGCACCCGGGCAGTATTCGTCCTCCGGCTCGGTCACGGGCGCGAACGGCAATACGGTCAACCATTCGGCCTCGACCGATTGCGCCGGGAATTCCTGCTATCGCTCGGGCACCGTGACCGGCGCCGATGGCGGCACCGTTAATCACTCGGGTTCCGCGACCCGGGTTGCGCCGGGTGTGGTGACCACCTCCAGCAGCGTGACCGGTGTGCACGCCACGACCGTCACGGGCAGCGGCACGGTGGTTGCCGGCGGCACGGTCACGACTGGCACCGTCACAACGGGCAGCACCGCCGTCGTGGTCCGCTCGCCTGCGGTGATCGTCGCTCCCCCGGTTGCTTACGTTCCGCCGCCGCCGGTTGTTTATGTCCCGCCGCCGCCCGTCGTCTATGTCCCACCGCCGCCGCCTTCGCCGGTGGTGTATGTGGCGCCGCGCGCCGTCTACGTCGCACCGCCGCCACGGCCGTTGGTCTGGGTGCCGGGCCGTTGGGTCGGGGCGGTCTGGATTCCGGCGCACTGGGCATGAACGACAATATGCAACTGGACTCACAAGAGGATATGAGGGCGATGCGCTCGCCTGCGTCCGGCTCACGTACTCGCTGCTTGCGCAAAGGCGGTGGCGTAGCGCTGCTGGTGGCGGCACTCTCGGCAGTGGTCGCGATTGCCGCCACGACCGGCGGTGCGGCGAACGCATTCGCGCTGCCGGTGCCGTTTGCGGAGGTGCGGCTTACGGAGGTGCCGCTCTCGGACGATTTGCCGCTGCATGCGCCGCCGGCGCCACACCCGCTTTATCGGCCGGATTCATTGTCTTGCGGATTGCACTATGCGGTGGTGCTTGACCTCGCCGAACTCGCACGTCAGTACGGCAAAGGCTCTCATGCCTATCGGCATGCCTTCGGCAGCGTAGCGAATCAGCTCGACGTTTGCCGCACCGACGAACGCTATGCAGCCGCGTCGTCCGGTCCAGCAGATGTGCCTCGCGCAGGCGCGGCAGTTTCCTCGTACGACTGAAAATAGCGGCTCGGTGTGGTACCCAGGGCGCGCTTGAACATGGCGATGAAGGCACTCACGTTGTCGTAGCCGAGTTCGAGCGCCACCGTTGTAACCGGCAGGTCGGTAGCGAGCATCTCGAGCGCTCGCAGCAGACGGGCTTGCTGACGCCACTCGGCAAAACTGAAACCCGTTTCGTCGACAAAGCGGCGGCTCAACGTACGCGGCGAGACAGCCGCCCACGCGGCCCATTCCTCGAGCCGGCGGTTGTCCGCGAGGTCGCGGCTCAGCGCCTCGGCAATGCGCTGCAAGCGGGCATCTTCCGGCATCGGCAAGCCGAGGCGCTCGCGTGGCAAGCCGCGGATCTCATCGACGATCACGCCCGCAATGCGCAACTGCGCCTCGTCGAGCACGTCGCTGTGCCAACCGGCAGCACGCTTCACCGCCTCGCGCAGCAACGCGGACATGCGGATCGTGCAAGGCTCGGTGGGGAGCAGCGCGCAGGCCGCTTCTTCGATATAGACGCTCCAGCCCGAGTAGGCGCCGTGCGAGCGCAGCGAATGCGCGCGATACGGTGGAATCCAGACCGCATGGATGGCTGGCACGACCCACTGCTGGTTGTCGACGCCAACCGACAACAGCCCGCGCATCGCTCCAAGCAACTGGCCGCGAGCGTGACGGTGCGAGGCCGTGACGCGCGTCTCCATGCCGGCCTGCTCGACGGCGAAAAGAAAGGGGCCGCTGGCTGACTCCGCGCGACTCGGGGAAATCAAAGGATTGGACATGGCCGAAACAACGTATCGAATGGCCTTTATACCGGAGACTCGCCGGGGTCGTCCATCTACAGTGGAGTCACGCCACAGGGTGGCCTTAGCGCCGCAAGCTGGCGGACGATTGACCAGCCACTTCACTACTCACTTATCAAGGAAAGCAGCGATGAGAGCGGAACAGATGTTGCCGGACCACCTGAATCAAGCGGACCTCAACGGCGTGACCGTGCGCAAGGGCACCGTCGGCGCGTTTCTTTTCAACGCCATGGTCTGGACTGACCGTAGCGCCAGTGCGCAAACCCGGGCGGCCGCCGAGCGCGATATCCTCGACGCCTTGCCGGCGTTGCAGGCCCTGGGCCTCTTCGAGGTGATGGAGATCCGCGATGCCGCGTTGCGTACGCTCATCGAAGCGCATTGAGTTTGGGCGCGCGGCAACCTGCAGGCAGGGGCTGCGTGCGCACTCCGCCTGCCGCATTCATCTGTTGCGGAACAAATTGTCATACGAATTTTCGCGCCTAAAGGCGAGCGGCTCCGCTTGCCTCGGGCCGCGTTGCGGCGGTGCGCGCCGAGTCGAGCCAAGCCGCGCCTTTGCTGGTCAAACGGACGGTGGCGTCGGCGCGCGCCGTGCCGTCTTCGCGTATCACATCCACCAGTCCGCCGGTGGTGGCGTCTTCCCAGGCGCAGAGCCGCGGACAGGAGGTCCGCCACGCGTCCATGGTCTCCTCGTAGGTACGCGGTTGCGCCGCCACCCATGCGAGGAACTGCAACAGGTTGCCGGCATCGGAGCCGGTCTCCGCTAGTGTCGGCGTGCGAGTCATGATTTTCTCCGGGGGCGTCGTAAACACGCTTCCAGAATAGGTTGACGCACGTTGCATTGCCAATGCATGCAGCAAGCGAAATGCATACCCTGCGGGTATGGCTGCGCCAGGCGATAATCCTCGGCCTGTTCAACCGATGATGCCCATGACGAACCCAGCCTTTTGCCCCTTTGAGGACCTCGCTAAAACCTTGCTGTCGCACGCCGGCGCAGCGAACGACGACGGTTCGCACGATACGTCGCACTTGCAGCGGGTCTGGAAGAATGCCGCGGCCATTCAGGCCGAGGAGGGCGGCGACGCGCAGGTGCTGTTCGCCGCGACTCTCTTGCACGACTGCGTGCCCACCGAGAAAAATTCGCCGCTGCGCTCGCAGGCGTCGCGCCTGTCCGCGCAGAAGGCCGCTCAGTTGCTGAATGCGCTCGAGTGGCCGCCGCAGAAGATCGAAGCGGTGGCGCACGCGGTGGCAGCGCACAGTTTTTCAGCCGGCGTGACGCCGCTCACGGTGGAAGCTAAAACGCTGCAAGATGCGGATCGTCTCGACGCGATCGGCATGCTGGGGGTGGCGCGCTGCTTTTACGTGGCGGGCCGCATGGGCAGCGCCTTATACGATCCGCTTGACCCTCACGCAGAGGCGCGGCCGCTCGACGACACACGCTATGCGCTCGATCATTTCCGCGCCAAGCTGCTAAAACTTGCGTCGGGATTTCAGACGGAGACGGGCGCGCGCCTCGCGCGGCTCAGGCACGAGCGGCTTGAGCGCTTTCTCGACGAATTCGCGGATGAAATCTGAATGGCAACGGAGGGTGCTGCAGAAAAAATGAGGTGTCCTGCTGATACAACCGGGCGATGCGTGGCGCGAAGGGGGAAAGCCGTCTAGCGATTGTGTTGGTCCATAAAAATGGCCGCTCCGGTGGCTGAGAAAGGGGAACCGGAGCGGCCCGAGAGGAACTCGAGTACTGCTGACTCTGCTACGTCTTTAGATCTTTAGAACTTGTACGTCGCACCGATCTGGGCGAAAACGCCGAGGTAGTTGTAGATCGACGTGTCGTAGCCCGTCTGATCCAACGTGCCGTTCGCAAAGATCGGATCGTACGGCGGCTTGCGGTTCAGGATGTTGTCGACGCCGCCGTAAATCGTCCAATGCTTGATGCCCGAGTACGTCACCATCAGGTTGAACTGGCTATACGATCCGACTTTGTTCGGAGCGGGCGCCGGCAAGAGATTCTGCGCGTACGGGCCCGTGAACTCCCACGTCAACGCTGTATCCCACTTTTGGTAAGCCCAGTCCACAGTGGTGTTGCCCTTCCAGCGCGGGAAGCTGCCGCCGAACGGTTGCGTGATGGTGTAGTTGTTGCCTGCGCCGTTGATCGGCGACTGACCCGGGGCGCCGATCTTGAAGCTGTTCACGTAAGCCCAGTCAGCCGACACGGTGAACGTACCGACCTTCGTCGGCAGCGCTTGACGGAACGTGCCTTCGAAACCGTTCGTGTCGAGGTAGCCCAGGTTCTGGTACGGGATCACCGCGTAGAGGAGGTTGCCATTCGCGTCGTAGGCAGTCTGCGAAGGCGCGCCTTGGCCGATCACGTTGTCGACGCGAATCTTGTACCAGTCGAGGCCGACGTCGGTTGTACGCGTTGGCGAGAGTTCGAAGCCGATGTTCAGGTTTTTCGTCCGCTCGGGCGCGAGGTTCGGATTGCCCTCCGTGATCGACGTATAGTTCTGGCCGGACTGACTCACCTGGAGGCCCAGCGTTTGCGACTTGCTGTCCTCAACGAACGTCGGTGCACGGAACCCGCGGCTGTACGACGTATACATCGTCAGCGCTTGCACCGGCTGATAGCGCAGGGCGAAGCGTGGCGAGAACGCACCGCCGACATCGCTATAGTGGTCGTAACGACCCGATTGGCTAAACGTCAGGTTGTGGATGATTGGAACGTCGATCTGGTAGTACACGGCGGCCACGTTACGCTGGCCTTCCACCGTTTGAAGATTCGGACTGACGACCACGCCCTGCGAAAACTCATAACCCGGGGTCATGTCTTCGCTCTGGTGGGTAAACTGCGCACCAAAGCCGATGCCCACATCACCCGCCGGCAGATGGAACAGGTTTGGCGTGGACAGCGTCGCGTCAACCGTTTCGAGCTTCGAGATACCCAGGTTGTTCGCGTCCTGGTACAGGCCGTTGAATGCGCCCGGCGTAGCCGCCGGATTGGCGAAGTTGAGCGCACCGTTCTGGTAGATGTTGGTCAGCTGGTTCACGTTCAGCTCATTGCTGTACGTGTTCGACACCGTGCTTTGCGAGTGGCTGAGCGCCGCCGACCAGTCCCAGTCCCCGTACGGCAGGGTGAACGAACCCTTCAAGCCTGCTGCCGCGCGGTAATAGTTGGCGTCGGTCTTTTCCGATACCGCGTTCGGGAAAGCATAGGTGAGCGGTGTGGCCGCGCCCGTCGTGTTGTACGGGTTGGTCACCGGAACGGTCGTGTTGAATGGCGTGAGCAGTTGCGTCTGCGGATTCCACACGAGCGCGGGTGACTGCGGATTGCCGATTACGTTGCCCCACAGACCGTTGTTCTGGGTGGTCGTATTGTTGCTTTCCAGAAAATCAGCGTACGCCGTCGTGGTGTCGTTGATCTTGAAGTCAGCGTGAATCTTCGCGTTGAGACGCTCCGTCATCGGCGCGATGGACTGGCTCTCCGCCGTGTTGTAGCTGCAGACCGTCCCCGCCGAGCCTGAGGTCAGCGAGTTGCTGGCCGACGGACGCACCGCGCCGCCGAACGGGCAGCCGTTCAATGCCTGAGGACCGTTGGCCGTATTCCAGTACGACGGCGCGAGCAACGACAAACCGCCCGGCTGACCGGTGAAGTCCTGGTTCTGCGTCGAATTGCGGTCGGCCAGCGTAGAGCCGTTGTCCTTATAGGCGCTCGCCGCTACGGTGACGTTGAAGCGATCGGAGTTCAGATCGCCGAAGCCGCCGAGCACGCCAAACTTGTAAGTACCGTTGCCGCCACCGCTCGCGATCGTGCTGCCCGCGCTGCCGTCGAGTTGCAGACCCTGAAAATTGTGCTTGGTGATGATGTTGACCACGCCGGCGACGGCGTCAGAGCCGTATTGCGAAACGGCGCCGGTCTTCACGATTTCGATGCGGTCGATGTCGTTCAGCGGAAGCGTGTTCAGGTCGAAGAACGAATCGACGCTGTTCGAATAGAACGCGAACGGCGCGACACGCTGGCCGTCGACCAACACGAGCGTGTATTTCTCGCTCAGACCGCGCAGGGCAATACCGGCGGCGCCCGCGGCAAAGTTGCCGGACTGGCCTTCGCTCCAGCTGTCGGCCGAGTTGGCCGAGGTCGTGCGCAGGAAGTCGGCTACCGTCGTCGAGCCGCTGTCCTGAATCTGCTTCTGCGAAACCGTCTGAACCTGGTTGTAACCGACCTTGTCCGAACTGCGGATCAGCGAGCCGGTCACTTCGAAGCGCTGCAACTGCTGCACCTTGCCGTTGGAGCCGGTGGTGCCAGTCGTGCCCGAAGTGCCGTTTTGCGCGCCAGTCGTGCCCGGCGTGGTGCCCGAGGTGCCGCTTGGTGCCGTTGCAGCAGGTGCTGCTGGCGTGCTCTCCGCTGTGGCCGGCTGGCTCTGCGCGAACGCCGGAACGGCGATTGCGGCAGAGAGTGCCAGTTCCGCCCAGATTATTCTTCTGATGGCGATTGCTAATGCCCTTTGTTTCATTATTCCCCTCACACTTGTCAGTAAGGCCATACGCTGTTATGCGAAGAGAGGCCTTTTGGACCTCTCTACTCGATGCACGGCGTCACTCCGCCGTATTCCCTTTAAAGCTCCCACGCGTTGCCGCGTGCCTCTGCTGACGCGCTCGAAGCACGGCAAAAGCGGAATGGAGCCTGCTATTAGTATCGGACTACTAATTGATTTTTATCGAATTGCGCAGCGTTTTTTATCTTGCTAGGCGGGCGTCGAAACTTGATGCTCAAGACATGCTGCCGACACCTCCACCTTTTGTTCAAGCACACAAAAACATTCTGCATTCCTTACGAAATGCTTTAATCCAGCTTCACGTTTTGCACTAACTTAACCGCACAACGGGAAACGAACCACGGGGGAAACCCTGCCTCGGAGCGAGCTTCGGCACACCTTGCCGCGCTCGCCTGAGATACGCCGCCGGCACGCCGGAGATGCTACGCCGCGGTTGTAGACCGGTTTGTAATACACCTTCAGTCATGCCTTACGAGTAGTTGCAAGACACTACCAAGACACAATGCCCTAGTCAAAATTTGTTTGATAGAAATAAATCTTGTTGTTTCCTCGCCGAAGCATCGGAGCGAGGGGAGAGCGGCCGATATCGCCGTCGGCGGCACATGCTATGCGCGGTGCATCGGGCGGTCGCAAGGCCGACTGAAGGGGGCAGGGCGGCGGCGGGGGAGGTCGGAGAGGATGCTCGATGCGCGGATTTGAATCGGCAGATCGCGCATCTAGAATCTTTATTCTAATTGAGCCAGCGTGGTGAACTTACATCGTTTCGAGAACATCGATCCCGAGCAAGCCGAGTCCGGTGCGCAGCGTATCGGCAGTCAGGCTGCACAACTGTAAGCGGCTCGTACGCGTCGCGCCGCTTGCATTGAGCACGGGGCACGCTTCGTAAAAGCGCATCAGGGCGGCGGCCAGGTCATACAGGTAGGCGCACAGATAATTCGGCAGCGCGTCCTGGGCGACGGCCAGTACAGCGTCAGAAAAGCGCGCGAGTTGCAGGGCAAGTTGCCGTTCGGCGGGTTCCGCGAGGATCACGGCAGCGTTGGCGTCCCATGCACCGGCACGGCGCAACACGCTCTGGATCCGGGTGTAAGCGTACTGAAGGTAAGGCGCCGTATTGCCTTCGAACGACAGCATGCTGGCCCAATCGAAAACGTAATCGGTGCTCCTGTTCTTGGCGAGGTCGAAGTACTTGATCGCACCAATGCCGACGACCTGAGCCACGGCGCGCCGCTCTTGCTCCGGCAATTCCGGACTCTTTTCAGTGACCAGATTGAAGGCGCGTTGCGTAGCCTCGTCCAGCAACTCGGCGAGCTTGACGGTGTCGCCGCTGCGCGTCTTGAACGGCTTGCCGTCGTCGCCCAGCACCACGCCGAATCCCACATGCTCCAGTTGGACCTCGGGCGGCACGTAACCCGCCTTGCGCGCGACTGCAAACACCTGCTGAAAATGCAGTTTCTGCCGCGCGTCGACGACGTACAGCATCCGGTCGGCCTTGAGCGTGCCGGCACGATAGCGGGTCGCAGCGAGATCCGTGGTGGAGTAGAGATAGCCGCCGTCCTGCTTTTGCACGATATACGCCGCGGGCTCGCCGTCCTTGCTGCTGAACTCGTCGAGAAACACGACCTGGGCGCCGTCGCTCGTGACGGCGAGCCCTTTCGCCTGGAGGTCGGCCACGACGACCGGCAGATCGTCGTTATAGGCGCTTTCGCCGTACACATCGGCATGCGTCAGGCCGACGTTGAGCCGGCGATAGATCTCCTCGCAATGATTCATGGAGACTTCGAGAAAACGCTTCCACAACCCCAGCACGCGTGGGTCGCCGCCTTGCAGCCTGACGACGTAGTCGCGCGCCCGGTCGGCGAATGCCGGGTCTTCGTCGAAGCGTTTCTTGGCGTTGCGGTAGAACACTTCCAGATCGGCGAGGGCGAGGTTCGAGGCATCGTCCGGACCGGCTTCGTCCATGCACGCTGTGAGCATGCCGAATTGCGTGCCCCAGTCGCCGACGTGGTTTTGTGCGATCACCTTGTGGCCGACGAAACGCAGCACTCTTGCCAACGCGTCGCCGATCACGGTGGAGCGCAGATGCCCGACGTGCATTTCCTTGGCGAGATTGGGCGACGAGTAATCGATCGCGACACACTGTGCGGCGCTCTCGGCCACGCGCGGAACCGCGAGGCCGCCGCCGTCGTTGAGCGCGGCCGTCACCCAGTTCGCCAGATACTCTGGCTCGACGGTCATGTTGATGAAGCCGGGCCCGGCAATTTCGATGCGGCTGACGATGCCGTCGAGTTGCAGATGATCGACCACCGTCTGCGCGAGCGTACGCGGATTGAGCTTGCGCGACCTGGCAGCCGCCATGATGCCGTTAGCCTGATAGTCCCCATGCTCGGGACGGCCGGCGGGTTGAACGTTCGCGGTGGCATCCGCGCAGCCGGCTGCCACGAGGGCTTCCTGGACGCGGGCGTTGAGAAGCTGGAGCAGGGTCTGATTCGGCATCGATCTGGGGTTTGAGTTTTTTGGGGCGCGAGGAGACCCCTGCAGCGATTCTACATGGGCCGATCAAACCCTGAACCGCGATACCGCCAGTTGCAGCGCCTTGGCCTGCTCATCCAGTGAGAGCGCTGCGGCGGTTGTCTGTTCGACGAGCGCCGCGTTTTGCTGGGTCACTTCGTCCATCTGCGAGACGGCCCGGTTGACCTGTTCGATGCCGTCGCTTTGCTCGCCGGAAGCGGCGGCGACTTCGGTCATGATGTCGCTGGCGCGCCGGATCGCTTGCACGATCTGTTGCATCGTGGCGCCGGCGGTCTCGACCAGACCCGTGCCGTCGCTGACGCGACTCGCTCCGGCCTGGATCAGCGCCTTGATTTCCTTCGCCTCGGCGGCGGAGCGCTGCGCCAGCGTGCGCACCTCGCTCGCCACCACGGCGAAACCGCGGCCCTGCTCGCCGGCACGAGCCGCTTCGACGGCGGCGTTCAAGGCGAGGATGTTGGTCTGGAAGGCAATGCCTTCGATCGCGCCGATAATGGCCGACATCTTGGCCGACTGGTCGTGGATATCGGCCATCGTGCCCACTACGCGATCCATCACGCCGCCGCCGCTCGCAGCGATCTCCGACGCTTCTTTCGCTAACTGGCTCGCGTGGGTCGCGTTGGCGTTGTTCTGCCGCACGGTGGCCGTGAGTTGCTCCATGCTGGCGGCCGTCTGTTCGAGGGCGGCCGCCTGCGATTCGGTACGGCGCGACAGGTCGGCGTTGCCGGCGGCAATTTCCTGGGTTGCCGTCACCATGGTCGCGCTGCCGTCGCGCACCGACGACACTGTGCCCAGCAAACCGTCGCGCATCGCCGCTAGCCCACGCATCAATTGACCCATTTCGTCGTGCCCGCTGCTTGCGATCGAATGGGTAAGGTCGCCCTTCGAAATCGCCGCGCAGGCGCGCAAGGCGTTGGCGAGGGGCACCGAGATCGCGCGCTGCAAACCGAGCGCGCAGAGCGCGGCGATCGCAATACCTAGCAGCATCGCGGCGGCTGAAACGATGCTCATGGTTTTCAGCGTCTGCTGGAAGCTGTCGTAGTTGTCGGCGCCGCGTTTGAGCAGATAGGCGTTCAACTGGTCGGTGCTTTTGGTCAACGCAAGCGAGAGGACCGGCATGGTCGTCATCGTGATCGTGTCGGCGGTCTTCGGGTCGCCGTGCTGCAGCGCCTGCAAGGACGGCTCGATGCCTTCGTTGAGCAGCTTGTCGAAATTCGCGGATACCGCGTCGACCAGGCGCTGTTCGTCAGCATCATGGGGTAGCGCGAGGTAACGCGCGAGCGCCTGCTTCGAGGTGGCCAGATAGCCGCGCGTCTTCGTGATCAGGGTCGGCAGGTCAGGGGACTCGGGGTGCAGCAGCGCGCGGTCCATGGTCACGCGGGCAATCGCAAGGTTGTACTTGCTGTCGCCCATAGCGACTGCCGAGGCGAGCTGCACGGAGTAGGTTTCGCGCAGCGCGGCCCGGCCGGACTCGGTGCTGAACTGGTCCAGGGCGCCGAGGGCCAGCAGTAGCGCGACCAGACAGCCGACCGTCGCCCAGATGCGGATTTTGATTGAGAATCGAGAGAACATGGTGCGGTGAAGGCTCCGGCTGGTTTGACGTCTGGACTAGCATTACGGTCCTATTGTCATTATCGGCAGCGGGGCGCAAAACTTTATGCATGCTGGTTGAGCCCCGCCTACGCCTTAGCCGGTCTCCACTCTCTACTCGTGACAGGTGCAAAGCTCGAACTCGTGGCCATCGGGGCTGGCCAGTACGATGGTCTTCGTGAATTCATCCGCGAGGCCGTCCAGAACCACGCTTGCCCCCAGTGCCTTGGCGCGGCTGAGAAACGGTTGCAAGTACGCTGCCTCGAATTCGAACACCGGCACACAGCCGCTGCCGACGAGCTCTTCGCCGAAGTCGTTCAACAGCAGGCCGAGGCGAACCTCGCCCACAAGGAACTCTGTCCACCGGTCCGACTTGCGGGCCGCCGGCTGTTCCAGCAGGCGCTCCCAGAAGGTCGTGGCGCTTGCCATATCGGTGACTTTGAAATATGCGGTGCGAATACGCATCGGTTGCTCCAGGACAAGGTGTGTCGAGAAGCTACAGACAATTCAGACGCGGGGCAAGCGGCCACGCGTTGCTCAGATTTGCTGGGGCAACTGCATCGGCCTAAGCGACTAGGCCACTGCACTGCCAAGCATGCCCATCAAGGTCAGCGCATTGCGCTGGCCTTGATCTTCGAAGCAGTTATTGAAGATCACATGCGTCTTCGCGGCACGGTCTGCGATCGCGCGAATCGACACCGCCAGTTCGCCGAGTTCGGCCTCGCTGTAGTCGTAGTTGAACCGGTCGGCGGCCGAGGCGCCCGCACCCGGGTTCCATGTCTCGGTGTTGCGTCCATGCAGACGCACCATCGAAAGCTGCGGATGCGTCACCTCCCATACGGTATCTACGCGGTTCGTCACGTCGGGCGGCGCATCCACGATCACGTGCGCCAGTTGCCGTTCGCGCAGAAACGCGAGCGTCGACGGTGCATGCGACTCATCCAGCCACGACTTGTTGCGAAACTCGACCGCCATCGTGTAACCGGCCATGCGTGCGGCGCATTCGTCCACATGCGCGAGGTCTTGCGGCGCGCTGGTGATCCACGGTGCGAACTGGAACAGCACCGCGCCGAGCCGCTGAGTCTGCCGCAAAGGTTCGAGCGCTTCGAGGTAACGCCGCCACATCTCGTCGCGGATCTCCGCCGGCAGATCGCGGTAGTAGAGGTTTTTCTTGCCGGTGGTGGCGGGCGTGCCCAGCGCCATCGCGATGTCCTTCGGCAGCACGTCGGGCGAGGTCTGGTGGCCGGTGAACAACCGGAACGCCTTGAAATTGAAGGTGAAGCCCGCTGGCGTGCGCTCCGCCCAAAGCTGCGAGTTGGTCGCCGACGGCATGCCGTAATAAGCAGAGTCGACCTCGACGAGCGGAAACAGCGAGGCATAGAAGCGCAGCCTGGCTTCGGCGCTGCTACAGCCGCGCGGATAGAAGCGCTTGCAGGCAATCAACGTTTTGTCGGTCCAGCCCGCAGTGCCGCATTGAATGTTCATCGTCGCCATCCTGTGGGCGTTGCAGCGCGCCTGCCTATGCTGCCGGTTCGGTATGTTCTGCGGAGTGTGCCAGCGCGCGGCGCAGGGCGGCGATATCGATCGGTTTGGACAGCAGGCAGGCACCGGGTATCGCGGTGCCGATCTCGGCGTGCTCGCCGTAGCCCGACATCAGGACGATCCGCAGGTCCGGCTGCGCCTGCCGCAAGCTGCGAGCCAGCGCGTCGCCGGACAGCCCCGGCAGGCTGAGGTCGCTCAACAGGATGTCGTAGCGCTCCTCGCGCGACAGTTCGAGGGCTTCTTCGGCGCTGGCTGCAGTAGTGCATTGGAGTCCGAAGGAAGCGAGCAACTCAGCCATCGCTTCGCGCGACGGCGCGTCGTCTTCGACCAGCAGCACGCGCATCGGTGTGGCGGCGGGTGCGCAGGCCGTTGCCGTGCCCGCGACGGGCGGTGCGAGCGTCGCGCGATGCGCGTTCAGCACGCCACGTACCTTGCGGGCGAGATCGTCGCGGCGATACGGCTTGCCAAGCAGCGTCACGCCAGGGTCGAGCTTGCCGTGGTGGAAAATCTCGTCGCGCGTGTAGCCGGAGGTGAACAACACGGGGATGGCCGGCGAGCGCAGGGCGGCCTGTTTTGCCAGCTCGGCGCTCTTTACCGCACCAGGCATCACGACATCGGTAAACAACAGATCAATGGGCACGTCGCTATCGATGAACTCCAGTGCCGCGTCGCCGTCCGGCGCGGTCAGCACTTTGTAGCCGAGCTGCGCCAGCATTTCGACAGCCGTCAGCCGCACGTCCGGGTCGTCTTCGACCACCAGGATCGTTTCGCGCCCGCCGAGCGGCGCGGCGGTTTCATTCATGAACTCGATGGTCTCGGCTTCGCGGCAGCGCGGAAAAAACAGCTGCACCGTGGTGCCTTCGTCGACCACGCTGCTGATCAGCGTATGGCCGCCGCTCTGCTTGACGAAGCCGAACACCATGCTCAGGCCGAGACCGGTGCCGTGGCCGTTCGGCTTGGTGGTGAAGAACGGTTCGACGGCGCGCTCCAGCACCTCGGCCGACATCCCGACGCCGGTATCGGCGATCGAAAATACCAGGTACTCGCCAGCAGGCAGATCGGCCGTGATCGGCCCGGCGTTGCCACTGACGAGGACATTCTCCGCGCGGATGGTGAGCGTGCCCTCGCCCTGCATGGCATCGCGCCCGTTGATCGCCAGATTGAGCAGCGCGTTTTCGAGCTGGTTGCGATCGGCCAGCACGTTCCAGAGATCGGCGCCGAGCACGTTTTCCACCCTGATCGTTTCGCCGAGCGCGCGGTGCAGCATTTCGCTCATCCCTTCGAGCAGCCGCCGCGGATTCAGCACGGCGGGCGAGAGCGGCTGGCGCCGGGCAAACGCGAGCAGGTGGGCGGCGAGGCGGGCGCCGCGTTGCACCGCCTGGGTGGCCGCAGCGATGCGGCGCTGGGTGGCCGGATGGTCGCCGGCGTCGGCGGCGAGCATCTGCAGGTTGCCGTTGATGACCTGCAGCACGTTGTTGAAGTCGTGCGCAACGCCGCCAGTGAGGCTGCCGATGGCTTCCATTTTCTGTGCCTGGCGTAGTTGCTCTTCAGCCAGCGCTCGTGCCGCGACGGCGTCGGTGACGCGTTGCTCGAGCGTCTCCGTGAGCTGGCGCAGCTCGGTCTCGGCGTGCTGCCGCGAGCGTTCGGTGAGCACGCGCCCGGTCGTTTCGACCACAACGGCGATCACGCCAGCGGGCGCACCGCTGTCGTCCGCCAGCGGGCTGTAGTACAGATCCATCCACACGTCTTCGGGCTTGCCGTTGCGCAGCAGGACCAGTTCCTTGTCACGGTACGAGAGCGTGCCGCCCGCGAGGCAGGTGTCCATCACATGACGGTTGAACGACGCCACCTCGGGCCAACCCATCTCGACGGGCCGGCCGAGCAGGAACGGATGGCGGCCGCCGGCGAAGATTGCGTACGCGTCGTTGTAGACCATGTAGCCCTGCTTGCCCCACAGCATCACGAGCGGCATGGGCGAGCCGAGCACCCATTGCACCGCTGCGACGAGACTTTGCGGCCAATCTTCGATGGGGCCCAGTTCGGTCGCCGTCCAGTCGAACGCCCGGATGCGTTCGGCCATTTCCCCTTTCCAACCGGGGCAGCCGTGGTCGTCTGCCATGAGTGGCATTGCTCTGCTCCACCGTTGTCACGTCGATAAGCGCGTTCCGACCGGCCGGGTGGACATCACGGATGGCGCGGACCGGGCAGGGTCGCTGGCCGGCCGTATTCGCGCGGCATGAGGAACGCGTGAGGACAGCAAATTATTGTAGGCCACAATGCCCGCTGGGTGATGCGCCACGCGTCGGGTTGGGTCGCCGCAAGGAGCGGCTGGCTTTGCATGATGGTAACGAGCTCACTCAGTGCTACTCCGGGTCGATGATAAAGACGGTGCCTGCATGCGGTAGCAATCCGCGTTCCTGGCCACGGGCGCGCACGCGGCCACGTCTGGTTGTTAGCTGGGGCAGGCTGTGGCATCGTTAGCTGGCTAAGCATCAATCGATAGCCCTCTGGACGCCACCACAATGCCGAAGAAAAACGCTGCTCGCCCCGCGCTCCCCAAGCCGAATGCCCGTATGGAGCTGCTGGTCACACAGCGCAATGCGAAGATGGCGCGTTCGGCGCATGCCTATGTGCGCGGCAACACCGCCAAGTTTTATGAGTGGCTCGACGGCATGGAGAGTCACGCGCTGCCGGAAGGACCTGCTGTGTGGATCTGCGGCGACTGCCATACCGGCAACCTTGGGCCGGTTGCGAATGCGCAAGGCCGTGTGGAGATCCAGATTCGCGATCTGGACCAGACGGTGATCGGCAATCCAGCGCACGATCTGATCCGGCTCGGCCTTTCGCTGGCAACCGCGGCACGCGGTTCGGATCTGCCTGGCGTCACCACGCTGCGCATGATGGAGGCATTGGCCGACGGCTACGAGCGTGCCTTCGACGACGCAGCGGATCACACCGATATTCAGGCCGAGAAGCCGGAGGCGGTGCGGGTGGTCATGAAGGAAGCACTGCGCCGCTCGTGGCAGCATCTGGCCGAAGAGCGGATTGAGGATATCGAGCCGCATATCCCGCTCGGCAAGCGTTTCTGGCCCTTGTCGAAAACCGAGCGCCGCGAGATTGCCGCGCTGTTCGAGAAGCGCACGCTCGCGCGTCTTGCAACCGAGTTGCGCTCGGAGGACGAAGCGGCCAAGGTCACCGTGCTCGATGCAGCCTATTGGGTGAAGGGCTGCAGTTCGCTCGGACGCTTGCGCTACGCCGTGCTGCTCGACGTCGATGGGGCAGTGCTGGATGGCGACGACCTGTGCCTGATCGACATCAAGGAAGCGACCCAGGCGGCGGCGCCGCGCTATGACGGCACACGCATGCCGCGCGACAACGCGCAGCGGGTGGTGGAGGGCGCGCGCCATCTTGCACCGTTTCTCGGCGAGCGCATGCGCGCGGCGCGTCTCGCCGAGCGCTCGGTCGTGATTCGCGAGCTGTTGCCGCAAGACATGAAGCTGACCATCGAACAATTGACGCGCGACGAGGCGATGAAGGCGGCGCGTTTTCTGGCTCTCGTGGTGGGCAAGGCGCACGCCCGCCAGATGGACGATAGCGACCGCAAGGCCTGGCTCGCCGCGCTGCGGCGCAGCCGCAGCAAGACGCTCGATGCCCCACCATGGCTCTGGAAGAGTATTGTCGAACTGGTGAGCGGCCATGAGGCCGGCTACCTCGAACACTGCCGGCGCTACTCGCTCGACGTCGGCGCATGATAGAGTGCGCCCGGCCTGCCGTCGGCAGGAGAACAATGCGCGGTGCAAGGCTGATTGAGCATGAGTATGAATATCGATTTCGAGTGCACGATGTGCGGCAAATGCTGCCACGATCTGCGTTTGCCGTTGACGGTCGCAGAAGCGCTCGCATGGGTGGGGCGCGGCAATGAGGTGCAGATTCTCTGCGAGGCCCTGCCCTGGCCCGAGGAGCCTGCCGCGGACAACCTGCAGGCGGCGCATAAGCGGCGCCGCTCGTTCGCTGCCATGAGCGGCAGCTTGCCGGCGCGGATCGTTGTGATCCTGACGGGCGCGTTTGCCGGCCCTTGTCCGAACCTGCAGGCCGATATGCGCTGCGGTATCTATGAGGCGCGGCCGCTCGTCTGCCGCATCTATCCGGCTGAAATCAATCCGTTTATCGAACTGGACCCGGCCAGCAAGGGTTGTCCGCCGGAAGCCTGGACGCCCGGCCTCGCGCCGCTTTTACGCGGTGGGAAACTGGTGGATGCGACGACTGCCGGCTTGATTCAGCGCTCACGTGCGGCCGATACGGCAGACGCGCCGGCCAAACAGGCGCTGTGCGCGCTGCTCGGCATCGATGTGGCGGCGCTGGCCAACGAAGGTTTTGTGGTCCATTCGCCACAACGCGCGGTGTTGCTGGCGGCGTTGGAGCAGGCGAGTGCTGCAGCGGCCGTTACTGGTGGCGCTGCGCTTAAAGCTCCCACGTCTGAAGATTTGCCGGTGTGGCGTTTCGTTTCGAACCGCCGGGCCACCGTCGACACACTGGAATCGGTGGGCGCGCTCGGCGCCTGGGTCGACCCCGCCGGCGAGACGCCGTTCCAGTATCTCGGCTTTTATCCGGCCGCCGCCTAGCCGCGCGGGTTGCCCGCCCCGAGGACGCAGAGCGTTAGTCGTTCTGCGTCAGACACTTGGGAGGTATGCACCCAGGTTGTCCACAGGCTTGCTCACAAAAAGTGGGGATAACTTAGTGTCAGGCAGCACGCTTGAGTCAGGCCGGCGCAGTTAGCAGCACCAGGCGTAGCGGCTTCATCCAATCGCGTTTCGGCGCGCCGACCCTGGATCCCACTCCGACGTAACAAGACAATCGCGTCCATTCGCTTTGGCGGCATAAAGACAGCGGTCGGCTTCGAGCACCCACTCGTTAATATCCCCCAGACCCGGACTGTACTCGGCCAAGCCCGCACTCGACGTGCAGCGTAGCGCTTCGCCGGCGTGGCCCGCTCGGGCGCGCAGATTAAACAACAGCCGCTCCACCATGCGTTGAGCTTCCGGCAGACGCACCCCCGGCATGATGACCCCAAACTCCTCGCCACCATAACGGCCGGCAATGTCCTGCGGGCGCAGGCTGCCGCGCAGAAACAGTGCAAAGCTGCGCAGCGCGGCATCGCCCGCGGCGTGGCCTTCGGTGTCGTTGACGTCCTTGAAGTGGTCGAGATCGAACAACACAAGGCAACAGGCTTCGCGGTCCTGGCGGCAGCGCTCGAACCATTCAGCGAGCAGATCTTCCCAGTGCCGCCGGTTCCACAAGCCGGTCAGGCCGTCGGTCTGGCTCAGGCGTTCGAGTTCGCGGGCCTGTTTCGCGAGCTTTTGCGACAGGCGATAGGTCAGCAAGCCGAGCGCGAGTGGATACAGAATCATGAACGGCAGGCAGGCCAGAATGGTCGGCATCTGCGATTGCGGCGCGAACGCGAGGCCCAGCAGGGCGGCGCCAAGGACCGCGCCAAGCAGTTGCGCGACGATGCCGCGTACGAACAGCCGCACACCGCCCGCGGCGATGCTATTCATGCTCAGCATGGCGAGAATCAACATACTGGGCAGAATGTTAAAGCGCATGGCAATTAGCCAGAAGCCGCCGAGTGCGGAGTCAATCATCAGATTGAAACGTTCGCCGCGATACGGCACGGTCCAGGCGAGCGCGGCGCGATAGGCAAGATGCGGCCAGATAAAGCCGTGAAAAATCAGCCCTGCCCATAACCAGGGGCTGACACGGGGTTGCGCTTGCGCAAACACCGAGGCCACACAGAAAAACCCGATGCCGAGGCCGATCACGCGCATTCGATAGAGGCGGGCGGCGAAGCGCTTTCCTTTTCCCGCTAGGCGATTCGTTTCCAACTTTGTTCCCGTGCGTCAGCGGCTCCGCTTAAGAGGGGCGCCGCCGGCCTCATGGCGTTAGGGCATTCGCAGGCGCATCGGCGTTTAAAAAACGCGCAGGCAACGCGCCCTGCATTATTCAGCCCATTCGTGCATAACGACCGATTGGTTTAAAGCCGTAGCATAAACCGGAGTTCGCTAATCGCGGTATAAGTCTGCGCGTTTATTAATCGGATTAATTGACGCGCGGCGGTTTTATTGATTATCGCGGCGGATCGGAACGGTTTGAACTGTTAAATACCTTGCAAAACGCGCGATGGCCGGCTTTTGCCCGCCCCTGCAACGGCAGGACATAGTCGTATCGCATCAGGCACTTAGACGACGTGCTACCAGGTTGTCCACAGGCTTGCTCACAAAAAGTGGGGATAACTTCGCGGTTTGCGAGGCGTTTTGCTGCGGCTTTAGAGCCGCGAGAGAGGAACGATGGTTGCAACCACACGTTCATGCCGAACGCATGCACGTGTGGTCGAGTTAATGTCCGGCTGTCCGATTCCCCGATCGTCCGGCTAATTCGTCAAGGACAGGTATGGCGACGTCAAAGCTGCCGGCGGGAACGGTTGCAGTCCGGCCTGTTTGGTAAAGCTATAGCGCACATACACAGCGGCCAGATATTCACGGTACTGATAG
Organism: Paraburkholderia phenazinium; assembly: GCF_900100735.1. GTDB lineage: Bacteria > Pseudomonadota > Gammaproteobacteria > Burkholderiales > Burkholderiaceae > Paraburkholderia > Paraburkholderia phenazinia. The sequence goes on from NZ_FNCJ01000002.1 coordinate 696,644, forward strand.
GCATTGCCGAGCGAGGCCATCGCGCCGACCGCGAGTTGCGGCGCGAGCTGATATTCGCCCACCGCTCTAAACGAGTAGGCGATACCGGTCTTGCTCTGGCCGGGATAGACCGCGCCGCTGTCGAGCGTAGTCGTGGTGATGCTGGCCATATTCGCGGCAGCTGCCGCCTGAGCCCCCGGACTATTCGGGAAGTACGGCGACGAGTCCAGCCGGTAGTGCTGTACGCCGATGGAGCCCTTCAGGTCGTAGGTGAACTGTCCATTGCGGCCCATGTACTCGATCGGCAGGTTCAGGATCACGTACTGTTGCGGGCTGAAATAGCCGCCCTGGCCGTAGGTAAAGTAGGAGAGGTTTTTGTCGTAGCGCATCAACGTCGTGTTGATGCCGACTGTGAAGGTCTGGTCGGCATCTTTGTAAATGCGTGTATAGACCCCGCCGCCGCCTTTGCCTGCGTAGTTGTCCTGGACGTTGTTGCCGGTGAGATACTGGAACGAGCCATTGAGGTACAGGCCGCTCGTGCCGTCGTCCCAGGAGATGCTGGCGAGCGCGCCGTTAGACACGACGCCGCCCCACTCGAGATTCTGCCCCTGGTCCTTGGCGCCGGCGTACGAGAGCAGGCTGTCGGTGACGGCCCGCCGGGCCACGGCTAGCGTGTACGACACCTTGTCGGTCACGCCGCCGTCGTACTCGAGGCCGCCGACCACATTCTCGACCGGAAAGCCGATCGGCGTGGTGCCGACATCGGCCTTCAGGCTGCGGGTTTCGTAGCCGACCGACAGGCCCACGCCGCTGGCGTTCTGCGCACCGAACTGGTTGGTGGCGCTGGTCACGGGCGTCGAGGCCGTGGGCTTGCCCGGCGTATAAGGCGCGAGGCCGGAGCCGAAGCGCGCGAGCGTCGAGAGCTGGCCGCTCGCCGTGCCCGCATCGAGCGTCACCGGCGTGGCCGTCACGACGATGTGACCGTTGCCGGCCTGGATGCGTCCCTCGATCGGCGCTTCGATATCGGTCAACTGTGACAGGCCGTCTTCGCCGGCGCGATCACGGAACACGATGCCGCCCGAGACGGTACTGGTCTGTTCGCGATTGACCTGGGCCAGTTCTTCCGAGACCCCGAGCGTCTGCGAGTTGGCCACACTGGCCGGCGAGGGCGCATAGCTGCCGTTACCAGCCGGCGCGGTTTGCGCCGCAGGCGTTTGCGGGTAATAGGGCTGGGCGTAGCCTGCGGGTGGCTGCGGAATGTATGGTTGCTGCGCGTAGTAGCCTTGAGCCGGGTAGCCCTGATTGCCGTAGTTCTGATTCGGATAGGGCTGCTGACCATATCCCTGTTGCTGCTGATAGGGTTGTGGCGCGTACCCTTGTTGTTGCGGATACGGCTGTTGTGCATAGGCCGGCTGCCCGTAGCCCTGCTGTTGCTGCGGATAGGGTTGCTGGCCGTAGTAAGGCTGCTGCTGTGCATAGCCTTGCTGCCCATACGGCGCCTGCGCATAAGTCGCGCCCTTGGCATTGCGTGTTGCAGTTTGCTTCTTGCTGGTCTTGCGCTGTGCGTTCGCGGTTCCCGTCGGGATCGCCGGATAGTAGGCCTGCCCCTGCTGCCCAGCGGCATTGGCCTGCGCTTCGCGCGCCGCCGGCGACATCGGCCAGGGCGTGGACACATAGGGAGCCGGTGCGCCATAGAGCTGCGCGGCTTGCGGGTAGGGCGGGTTATACGGCAACGGCGGTTGCTGGACCTGCGTCTGACCTTGGCCCGGGTACGGTTGCAAGGGCGCGGCGCCAGGCGCGCCGGTCTGGCTTGAACCGTCGTAGTCGGGACCGTAGCCGCCCGCTGCGTTGCTGGAGCTCGGTGCGGCCGACGGATTGGCGGGCAGCGCGGAAGGCGCGCCATAAGGTGTCATGGACGGAGCCACATACGGCGCCACGTAAGGCGCGGGCTGCGAGGGCGGCGGATAGTTCGGCACGGTCTGCGTCGGATAGGAAGGCTGCGTACTCGGGTAAGCGGCCGGCGGATAGGCTGCAGGCGCGCTGTACGCCCGGGCCGCGCCGCTTGCGTTGAACCCGCCGCTTGGGCTGGTGAAGCCGGAGCCGCCGGGCGCGCCTGTGGCGTCGGCCGGCGCAATGATGGCGGTTTTTCCTTCGAACGGATTGGTGCCGGGCAGCGGCGTCGCGCCGATCCGGCGCATCGCCACTTCCCAGCCACGTGGCACGTTGCTCGCCGAGCCGGCGCGCGGCGCGCCGCTCGTGACCGGCGTATTGGCCGCGATCAGCGAGCGCTGCAGGTAGGTCGAAGCCAGCGACAGCTTGCCTTCGGCACGGTACATACGGCCGACGGCGGCGAGCACGCCGGGATCGTCCGGCGCGGCATTGAGCGCCTGGGTCGCCAGCGCTTCGGCGTAGCGGAAATCTTTGCTGCCGGTCGCAGCCGGGATCGCGGCGAGCATCAGGCTCAGGTCGTCGGGGCGGCGCGTGAGCGCCACGCGGTAACTGGCGAGCGCATTGCGGTCGTCGCCCGCCGACGAATAGAGGCGTCCGAGCGAGGCCTGCAGGTCGGGATTGTCGGGCATTGCCGCGAGCCACGGTGCGATCACGTCGTAGGCGCTCGCCAGGTCGCCGCGCTGGCGGACGGCGTCGCACTGCCGCACGACGATCGCCAGGTTCAGATTGCCGAAATCGGTGCGCTGCTGCGGCGTCAGTTGCGTCGCGGCAAGCTGGCGCATCACGCTACCTAGTTCGGCATCCTGATGAGTGGCGAGCAGGATGCCGGCGTATTGCAACAGCAGATCCGTGTTGCCGGGCGCGGCGCTCATGGCGCTGCGCACGAGCCACAGCGCGCGGTTGGAATCGCCCGCCTGCTGATAGGCCGACGCCACCACGCCGATCAGCTCCGGGTTGCCGGCCGCCACCGGTTCCGCGCCTGCGAGCGTCGCGAGGGCCTGCTGGGTTTGCCCGCTCTTTGCCAACTGGATGGCCAGGCTCGCTTGCTGATGGACCCACAGGCGGTGCTGCAGGGTGCTCATCGCATCGGTGCGCTGGGCGAGCGGAATGCGGTCCAGTTGCGCGAGGCCGGTCGACCAGTCCTGGGTTTCCGCCGACAGCAGCGCACTCGCATAGAGCGCATCGGTCATGTCGGGATGGCTTGCCAGCAGTCCGTCCATCATGCTGCGCGCATTGCCGACCGCGCCCTGGCGCACGTAGATGCGGGCAAGGTCGAGACGCAGCCATGGATCGTCAGGATTGCTGAGCAGCGCATCTTCGAACAGGCTGCGGGCCGCGCCGAGATCGCCGCGCGCTTCGGCGGCACGCGCCTGGGAGGCCTGCGCCGCGCCGCGCAGACGGTTGATGCCGCCGGCTTTGGCCTGCTGTTCGGCGTTGAGCTGGTTGGCGAACTGCAGGGCTTCGTCGCCGCGGCCTTGCGCGGCCAGCGCACCGACGAGGCCGCGAATCGCATCGGGGTTGTCGGCCTGGCGGCGCAGCGCCATCCGGTACGCCTGTTCGGCGCCGACCGGGTCGCCGTTGTTCAGCAGCATCTCGCCGAGCAGCACCTGCGCCGTGACGTCGGACGGATTGAGCGCAATCGCGCGCTCGAACAGCGACTTGGCCTTGGCGAATTCGCCGTTGCTGCGCGCACCGATGGCGTCGCTGGTGTAGGTCCAGTAACTCGCGCTCAGCAGCGCGTCTTTCCAGCGCGCCGGATTGCCGCTGCGCGAGGCCCGTTCGAGGTAGTCGCGCGCTTCGGAGAAATGCTCCTGCTTGAGTGCCGCGATGCCCATGCCGCCGAGCGCGTCGCTGTCGTTCGGGCTGCTCGCCAGCACCGCCGAGAATTTGGCGCGGGCAGTGGCGAGGTCGCTGCGGTCGAGCGCCGCGAAGCCGTCAGCGATGGTGCGGCCGCGCGCATCGACAGCGGCGTTTTGCTGCGCCCGTTCGCGGGCGGAGGCGTCCTGCTGCACCATCGAGTCGTAGCGCGCCTTGACGGCGGAGTCATCGGGCGCGAGCTGCAAGTAGCTCTGGTAGAGCGGGGCGTCCGAGGCGCGGGCGTCGAGCCACAGCAACGCCTGGCGCCAGCTCTTGCGCGCCGCTGCGCCCACCGCGTTGTCGCCGGAGAGCTTCTGGAGCTGTGCAATGCCTTCGCGGCGCGTAACGTCGCGATAGGTCAGGTGCTGAGCGTAGGCGAGCGCGTAGCGCGGGTCGTCCGGATTCTGCTGCGCGAGCTGCTGCAGGCCGCGGCGCGCCTGGTCCCAGCCTTGCGGGGTCGCGGCGAGCGCCTGGTAGTACTCGAGCTGCAACTCCGGCGTAGCGGGTTTGCCTTGCAGAGCGCGCTGATATTCCTGCACGGCGCTGGCGGCCTGGCCGCTTTGCTGCAGACGCCGCGCGTCATTGACGGTCTGGTCGCGCAGACTGGATTCGCCGAGACGCCGGCCTAGTTCGTCGATGTTCGGGTAGTTCGGCGCCACTTCACGCAAGCGCGCCAGGTACTGTTGCGCGCCGCTGCCGTCCTTGCGGTCGGCGAGCACCATGCCCATGCCGAATAGCGCATCGGGCTGCTTCGGATCGATGCGCAACACCTTCTGCCACGCCTGCTCGGCGAGGTCGCCGCGGTGGTGCGCCTGCCAGTACTTGCCCTGGTCGATCAGGACGTTGAGCGGATCGGCCGAGGTCTCGGCAAAGGCAACGGGGGGCAGCGTCGCGGTAGCGACGCTAACGAGGCTCAGCGCCAGCGCGAGGGCGCTCAATCGCATGCGTTTCTCCAACTCGGCACAAGCCGGCCGGCTTCGTCGAAGCGATAGCGGCCGTCGATGAATCCGGTGCCGAACAAGCCCAGCACACGATCGTAATAGACAGGTTCGCGACCTGCAACGGGGTTGTCGAGCGCTGCCAGATGGGTGCGCGCGAGGGCGAGTCCACGCTCGTCGCCGAGCGCCTTGAAGTAAGGCGCAAGCGCCCCCCAGTAGCTGAGCGGCCCTTCGCCGCTCACCATGCCGGTGGTCGCCGCGACCTTCTCGGGCGGAAAGCCGGCCTGGGCGACCTGGTTGCGCATGCCGCCGAGCGCCGCGAGCCAGGGCCTGGCGAGCGGATCGGAGGGCGCCGTCATGCCGGCCCACAGATAGACGCGAATCGCATCGTAGCTGCCGGTGTCGCCGCTTTTCGGATCGACCACGAACTGGCCGGCGCGCCACGCAGCCCAGTCGGGCACGAAGCCCTGCGGCGCCGTGGTCTTGACGAGCTGATAAGCGTTGTCGGCGAGCTTGCTCCACGGGCCGCCCGGTTGCGCCTTGGCCAGTGCGCGCAGCACGGGCAACGGCAAGTAGCTTGGGTTGACGCGTGTCACGCCAGCGCTCTGGAAGCCTTGCGGGCCGGGCAGCAACATCGGGCCGAGGCCGGCCAGGTTCGCGACTTCCTTGCTCGCGATCTGCGCGGCAAGCGCTTCGCCCAGTTTCGTATAGCCGGCGTCATGCCACAGGCGGCCTGCTTGCAGCAGGTCGTAGGCGATCCACAGGTCGGAGTCCGAAGCAGAATTCGGATCGAGCACGCCGTACGAGCCATCCGGCTTTCTACCCCATTGCCATGCAGGCAGGCGCACCTCCTGTGCATCGAACTGGTTGCCGGCGAGGTTGGTGCGGGTCCAGTCGAGCAGCCGGTCGAAGGTGGCGCGGTCGTTCGCCACCAACGCGAAGAACATGCCGTAGGACTGGCCTTCGGAGGTGGTCTGCTGGGTGGGCGTCGAATAGTCGATCACGCGCCCGTCGGCCTGCACGAAGCGTTGGACGAAGCTGCGGTAGGCTGGCCAGTCGCATTGCGCGGCCGTGGCGGCAGTGGTCGCAGCCGCGCTCGATGAGGTGAGCGAAGCAATCAGACCGACTGCCAGCGCCCAAGGTGCCGTGTTGAATTTGACCGGCATATCAATCCTTCAGGCGGCGCGCCGCGATCGAGCGCAGCGCACGGTAGAACAGCGCGGCGATGATCAACGCCGCGAGTATGCCGCCCAGCAGCAGCAGGAGCGGATGCGACGACAGCGCCCAGCGCAGGTATTCCTCTGGCGACAGGTGGCCGAGGTAGTAGGCACTGCCGTTCGAGGTAATGGTGACGCTGCGGCCATGGATCACGGCCATCGCGCCTTGAATCTGCGGCAGCACGTCGGCATCGAGCAGGGCCGAGCTCAGGTCGGCATCCGACTGGCCGGCCGCGCTGACGAACGCCACCGCGCTGCGCTGCTTCTGCAATGGCGATTCGAAGCCGGTCAGGAGCGCCGCGCCGTTCGAGCTGACGAGCGACAGGTCGGCGCGCGCCGGCGCGCGTTCCACGCCGCGCTCGCCGTGCCACCAGTCTTCCAGCTTGAAGACGATGTCGGAGAGCTCGAAAGTGCGCGAGTCGCCGTCGCTCGAAAACGGCATCGCTTTGGCCCAGCGTTGCAACAGCGGCTGGCGGCCGGGGGCGCCGAAAATCAACAGGTCTTTGCCGGCGAACTGATCCACCTGGTCGGCGGTCGTCACGATCACGCCGGTGGCTGGGTAGCCGGTCGAGGCGCCCATGCGGCCCATCTCCAGCAGGTACAGGCTGTAGTCGCTCGAATCCGCATCGTTCGGCAGGATCACCGCGGTTTCGGACAGGTCGGCCATGCGCGTGAACGGGAAGCCGCTATTGGCGAACGCCGCCAGATCGGGCAGCGCCATGTAGTGCGGGAACGACGACAGGTCGATGCTCGAATTCGGATCGATCGAGCCGACCACGTTATCCAGCAGCCGGCCATGGCATTCGCCGGTGTCCGGAATGTCGTAGTAGAAGTGCAGCCGCAACTGCGCACGCGGCGTCAGCAGCAGCGGCGGAATGTAGACGGTGCGCCGCGTGTCGGCGCTGTTGTCCGGCAGGATGTTGTTGAAGTAATGGCCGAGGTCGAACACCGAGGCGGCCCGCGCCGGAATCGGCAGGGCCTGCACGAAGCCGTCGTTGATACTGATGTTCAGCGACGAGCGGTCCGGCGCCGGACGCACCGTGTAGCGGTAGCGCAGGTCGATCGGCGCGCCCTTGGTGTGCCACATGAACAGGTCGGGCGGCACGCGCAGATTGACGCGCACGGCGTCGGCGTCGTAGCCGGACACGCTCAGGTCGCGCGCTTCGGCGAGTTCGCCGAAGCGCACCGGACGATTGGTGGGCAGCCAGTTGGGCGCATCGTACGGCGCACGCGGGGCGAGTTCGTTGAGTTGGGTGATGGTCGCGCTTTCGCCGGACAGCACGCTCTGGCCGACGCCGAGCGCTTTGGCGGCGGTCTTCAGTTCGGCCTCGGTGCGCCCGAGCACCAGCAGCAGCTTGCCGCGCGCCGGCGCTTCGCGGTCCACCACCGCAATGGTCGGCCCGGAGATGGCCGGAATCGTCACGCCCGCGGGTCGCTGGTCGGCGGTGGCGAACACCACTGCGTTGCCCGACAGCGGCGCTTCGTCGATCTGGGCGGGGAACAGGGCGCCGCGATAGCCAGCCAGCGCGCCGAACCACGAGGCGACGATGCCGGCGGCTTCCAGCGTCTCGGAGCCCGGCTTGGCCGGGAACACGAACGGCAGTTCGAGGCGCCGCACGTCGCGGCGATCGAAGAACGGCTGCGGCAGCGCCGCCAGATCCGGCTTGCTGGTGAGCGAGGCGTAGGTCAGATCGAGCGAACTCGCATTGCTGACGGTGGCCCACAGCGACGAGTTTGCCGGGTCTTCGCACTGCTGCGTGTAGTGGCCGATCAACTGCACGTTGAGATGGTTGAACTCGGTGATGAAGCGCGGATCGATCGAAACATCGCGCGCCACCAGCATGCCGGCCTGTTCGTGCGGCACTGGCAGCGTCGCCGCCACTTCGCCGTTCACCAGCACCTTCAACTGCGAGATCGACGGCAGCAGGGCCGGCGAGTAACTGTAGACCAGGTGCAGGATCGCCCCGGTCACCACTTCGTCGTTGCGTACCGAGAAGGCGATGCCGTTCTGGCCGTCGACGCCGCGCAATTGCAGCGGATCGCGCGCGCCGTAGTCGGCGAAGGTCAGCGACTGGCGGCGGCCGCCCGGCACCAGCGTGCCCGGTTCGGCGGTGGTCGGCGTCTTGATGCCGAGCGCCTTGACCGAGGACGCGGCGAGTGCCGGGGTCGGCGTGGCCAGTGCCGGCTGGTTGATGGTATTGGGATCCAGGGGCACAGCTGCGCTCGGGGCGGGCACGTTGCCCACGCCGGTGGCGACCGGCGTGCCCGGGGGCGCCACCGCGCGCGGCGAACTCGCGGCGAGTCCGGCGGCGGCCGCCAACGGCGCCGCAAATGCGGTCTGCAGAGCCAGCCAGCAGGCAAGTGCGCGAACGAGCCGACGCGAACGCAAAGGCGTCGCTCCCCCCGTCATGCCGCGCTCGCCTTGCAAGTGTTGTGTGTGTGTCTGCGCAATCCCTTTGCCCATAAGTCAGTCTTTTTTCGTTTCCAGCTTTTTGACGTCGATTGGGCGGCTTCGCATCGAGCCGCGCAGGTCTTCGTAGAGATGTTCGAACAGGCCGCCGATCCCGCGTGCGCCGACCAGCAATACGTGTGAGAGTCCGCGCAACGGGGTGTCCTGCGGACGCCCCTCGGCCCAGCCCATCCAGGCATCGGCGCGTGCAAAGGTGGACTTCACGAACTCGTATTCCTGCTCGCGCGACATCGCATCGAAACGCAAGCCGACCCGGCCGGGCGCCGCGAAGCCGACCGTCGCAGGGAACGCATATTCTTCGTCGCCGCGAAACAGCGACACGGTGACGCGTTCATGCATCGGCACCTCGATGCCGTTCGGCAGTTCGACGCCCACACCGCCTTCCGAGTAGTCGATGGTCTGGCAAGCCAGCGTGCGGCCGGTTGAAAATTTCAGCATCACGGGCATTTTCATCGCCACGCGGTGCACCGCACGAATCTGCCTGCGCTCGCTCGCCGCAGCCACGCTCGCGCCGAGGATCAGCATGTTGTAGCAGGTCCACGCCAGATTGAGCACGGTGGTTTGTACTTCGCTGTGCACGCCCCACTTCAGGTAGATGTGCACGACCCCGGTGAGGAAACCAATCAGGTTCAACAGCAGCAGGAACAGATAGGGACGCGAGATGGCCCAGTCGAAGTAGTTCTTTTCGATCTGGCCGCCCTTGGCCGTGACGTTGAATTTGCCGAGTTTCGGATTGATCAGCGCGAGCAGCGTCGGCGCGGTGATGTACGAGGCCAGTACCGATTCATACACCTCCGCCCAGAATGAATGGCGGAACAGGCGCTGCATGCGCGAGTTGGTGATGCTCGCATGCATCATGTGCGGCAGGGCGTAGATGGCGATCGTGCTGGCCGCCGCTTCGATCACGTGTGCGCCGAAGAACAGGAACGACAGCGGCGCGGTCAGGAACACGAGGCGCGGCACGCCGTAGAAGAAGTGCATCATCGCGTTCAGGTAGCACAGCCGCTGGCCGAGCTTCAGACCCTTGCCCGTCAACGGATTGTCGATCCGGAAAATCTGCGTCATGCCGCGCGCCCAGCGAATCCGCTGGCCGATGTGGCCCGAGAGGCTTTCGGTGGCGAGTCCCGCCGCCTGTGCAATCGCAAGATAAGCGGTGGTGTAGCCGAGGCGGTGCAGCTTCAGCGCGGTGTGGGCATCTTCGGTGACGGTCTCCACCGCAATGCCGCCGATCTCCTCGACCATCGTACGGCGCAACAGCGCGCACGAGCCGCAGAAGAAGGTTGCGTTCCACAGGTCGTTGCCGTCCTGCACCAGGCCGTAGAACAGCTCGCCCTCGTTCGGCACCTTGCGGAAGGTGCCGAGGTTGCGCTCGAACGGGTCGGCCGAGAAGAAATGGTGCGGCGTCTGCAGCATCGACAGCAGCTTGTCGCGCAGGAACCAGCCGAGGCCAATCTGCAGGAACGAGCGGGTGGGGATGTGATCGCAGTCGAAGATCGCCAGGTATTCGCCGTTGGTGATCTTCAGCGCTTCGTTGATGTTGCCGGCCTTCGCGTGGCGGTTGTGGGTGCGGATCGTCCAGTTCACCCCGACTTCCTCGCAGAACGCCTTGAACTCCGGGCGGCGGCCGTCGTCGAGCACATGGATGGACAGCTTGTCGCCCGGGTAGTCGAGCGCCAGCGCCGCGTAGATGGTCGGTTTGACGACCGAGAGCGGCTCGTTATACGTTGGGATGAACACGTCGACCGTGGGCCATGCGTTGCGGTCGGCCGGCAACGGCATCGGCTCGCGCTTGAGCGGCCAGGCGGTCTGGAAGTAGCCGAGCATCATGACGACGGTCGAATAGACTTCGGCCGACACCAGCAGCAGGCCCCAGACGGCGTCGAGCGGGTGTTCCCAGTAAGTCGTGGCAGTCAGCCGCCAGAACATATAGCGGCCCGACGCGACCACCGACAGCATGATCATCACGAGCGTCGCATAGCGGCCCTGCAGGCGGCGAAACAGCAGCGCGCAGATAAAGCAGCAGGTCGCGAAGGTCAGTTGCTCGTAGAACTCCAGCGGCACGGTGAACACGAAGTACAGGATCACCAGCGCGAACAGCGTCAGGCAGATCACGACCGGCGTACTGCTCCATAGTCGCGCGTCGACGATGCGCTCGAGCCGCGAGGGTGGCGCGGCGGATTCGATACCCTGCGGTTGCGGTGTGCTCATGCGACACTCCCCGGCGAAACGGCGATCGCGTCGACCCGCGACATCAGCCACTGGCCGCAAGCCCGGAAATCGGCGGCGGCCTGGCTGAGCGGGTCGTAGTGGATCAGCGTGGTGTCGCAGGCGAGCGACTCGCTGACCCCTTCGTCCTGGTGAATGACCCCAGGAAACAGTCTGTCGCCAAGCAGATGGCGCAGCACCTTGAGGACGTCTTTACTTAACTGGCGCGACTGGTCGACCTGGTTGACGACGTAGCCTTCGCCGCCGAAGTCGGGGCGCGGCGCGGCATAGGCCTCGATCATCCGCTCCATTTGCGGAATCGCCGCATAGGACGCTGCGTCGGCGAGCACCACGTTTAGCGCGAAGGTCGCCGCGCACAATGCGGTGCGGGTATAGACCGACGAGCCCGGTGGCGTGTCGATGATCACGATGTCGGATGCATCGAGCCCGAGCGTGCCGAGCGAGCGCACGAGCCATAGCGGGTCGCGGTCGAGATGCGCTTCGAAGCGGCGCCGGTCGTCTTCAATCACAGCGCCGTACGGCAGCACGGTCACGCCATCGACGCCGTCGAACATGACGCTCTGCCACGCATCGCCGCTCAGGGTGGCGCGCGACAGGCCGTCGATGCTGTCGAGCGGCACGCCGAAATGCAGGCGCAGCGCGTTTTGCGGATCGAGATCCAGCGCGATCACGCGCCGGCCGTTGGTGGCGAGAACGGAAGCAAGATTGGCGGCGAGGGTGGTCTTGCCGACGCCACCCTTCGCGGACACGACCGCAATGACTTTCATGAGCGACGCGGGCCGTTGGTCAGCCACGAATGGGGAGCTGGCGCCGCGGTTGTGCCGGCGTCGCCGCGCAAACGGGCGAATACGGAGCCCAGCGGCGCCGGTGCGGATTCAGCGGTGGCGGGCGCTGCGGCAGACGGCGTGGGTTGGGGCGCGGCCGGGGCGAACAGCTTGCCGAGAATCGAGGGCGGCTCGGCTTTGGGCGTGGCCGCTGCGGCCGCTGCCGCAGCACGGGCTGGAGCCGCGGTTGCTGCGGGCATAGCGGGCGCGACGGATGCCACCGGCGCTGCCGGCTGCTGGCGGGCGGCAACGGGAACTGCGAGCCTTGCCGAAAACGCCGGAATCGCAGGTGTGCGCAGCGTGGTTGCACTTGCCGTGACGCCGCCGGCGACAACGGGCGGTACGGTGGCGGATAACGGCGGCCTCGCCGCAGCGGGCGTGAGCGCCGGGGCGACAGCGGGAATCGCAGGTGTCGCGGGCGCCGTAACAGCATGCCCCGGCGCCGTCACCGGCGTTCCGTGGCCCGACGAGCCATCGTCCAGGGCAGCGGGCGCCGCCACCGCTACCGGTGCTGGAGCAGTTACCGGCACGGCGTTCGGCTCGGCCTGATCCGCGCCAGGCACGGCTTCAATGACTGATGGAATAGCGGAAAAGCGCTCTGCGCCACGCGGGGTCTCGGGCTTGGTAGCGGCATTACCGACCGGCGGAATGGTGCGCCGGTGCGAGCGCGTGAAAAGCGGCGCCTTGCTGCGCAGAAGCGCGCTGGCGGTTTGCTCCGGTTGAGCAGGGCCGGCCGTCTGCGCGTCGCCTTGCTGCGCTTCCACTTGCGTATGCGGATCGGCTGCGACGGCCTGCTTCGACGCCGGGTCGCGCGGTTGTGCAATGGCCGGAATGGACGGTTGCTTCAGATCCAGCGTGACGAGCAACGGCCAGCGCGTGCGCGCCGAGCTTGCTTCGTTCTCGCGGCCAATTTCCTGGTAGTCGCCAGGATTGCCGCCAAAATGCCCGAAGAGTGTTTCGATGTCGCTGGAAGGACTCATGTTGCCGCCGTCTTGTTCAAGTCTGTCTGGTCTTGTGCTGTCCGCTTTTTACCAGCTTTGAGCGCCGGTAAAAAATCCCTCGAGCAGCGGGGCTTATACGGGGTGGCGGCCGAGCCGGAATTCAATGGTTGCATGCTCATCGAACTCGCTCGCCTGGACGACCGACAGACCCTCCGCTCCCAATGCGCTGAGCCATGTCTGATACACGCCTTCGAGGAACGCAGGCGTCCAGCTAAGTGCCGCGGCGCCGAACCCCAGCAGCGGCGCACACGAGTGGGCGATGCGCAGGTACTCCGGCTCGTCCGACAGTTCGACATAGCCCCACTCCGTTTCCTGCCAGCACGCGTTCAACGCGTCGGCGAGATCGGCGGTCGAGCTGCACGGCGGCAAGGGGGCGGCTGCAGCAAACCGGCAACCGACGCGGTACATCAACTGACGCAGTTCACCTTGCCCGATCTGCGTTTCGAACTCCTCTGCCAGAGCAGTGAGCAAGCCTCGCCATTGAGGGGAAATCTGGCGCTGCAGCAGGTAGTCGAGGATAGGGACCATGTTTTCCGAAAAGGATGACCGTTTGCCGTCAAGCCGTCTCAAGACGGGTGCCTGGAACCGGACATCTGAAAGTGTTGCAGGTAAGGCGCGCGTTGCACGCGCCCGGCGGTTACTTTTACTGATGTTTCCCGATGAAAGGTGACCGACGCCTTGTTATACGCAGTCTACTGAATGAATTAACATTTCGCTACCATCGTTCTGCTAGGCGGTATATGGCTTTACGCACACTGCGAAGCAACAGATGCAAATCGGGCATCGATTTTTTGCCGATGCCCGATCTAAACCAGCGCACAACAGCATGAAGCCGGTCGATGACGTCAAAACGCGTCGCCTGGCGGCTGGCGCCAGACGCGCTGCGAGTGTTGTGCAGTTGCATCATCGGGCGGGGTGGCGCGTTGTTTTTGATTATGCTCAAGCAGCTAAAAACAAGCTTACTGTAAGTAATGGCCTCGGTTGCGTGGGCCTGCTGGCGTAAAGGTACGGCGCCATAAAGTTTGTTTGGGTCGTGGGCATTAATATTTGTCAGACAGTTGCCGTTATACATCGGCAGAGTGACGGGACTGGCCTGATATCTATCAATATGCTTTCCACCTCAACGCAACACATGACCGATGCCCATTTGCGTCACCGCTTTCATCGTCGTTCGTTGGATCAGCAGCGCCCGCTTTCGACCGTCATCATGGGTTTCACGGCCGTCGCCTCGTTGCTGTTTGTGCTGGCCCGGGGTCTGGTAGCCGGGCCGGCCGTTTCGCTGCCTTACCGGCTGGCCTGCATCGTCTGTCTGGCCTTGCTGGTGGCGGGCGTGCGCAACGCGCGCACCACCTGGTGGTTCGGCGCATGCGGTGTCGCTTACACGCTGGTGCTGGTGGTCGTGATTGCCCTGAACATCGCCGGTCTCGAACAGCCTTTGCTGTGGGCGCTGCCTGCGCTGCTGGTGATTCCGGTCTGTTCGGCGCCGCTCTGGTTGACGCCAACGCACTTTCTAGCCGGTACGGCGGTGTTCTATGCGGCAGGTATGCCGTTGCTGTTCCGGCAGCCACAGGTCCACGACGTCAACGTGGTGGCATGGCTGTGGGTGGCGATCGGCGTGCCGGCGGCGGTGGTGTTCCACCTCAGCTTCTACTGGTTCCGGCGCGATCATTTCCTGCTCGAGAACCGCCTTGCGCAACTGGCCGCAACCGATCCGCTGACCGGCCTGCAAAACCGCCGCGCCTTCATGGAGCAGGCCGAGCGGCGGCTCGGCGCGCTCGACAAGGAGGCCAAGGTTTGTGCAATCTTTGTCGACATCGACTATTTCAAGTCGTTGAACGACCAGTTCGGCCATGCGGTCGGCGACCAGACGCTCTACGAAGTCGCTCAGGTGCTGATGGACCAGACGGTCGCGCAAGACAGCGTGAGCCGCATCGGCGGCGAAGAGTTCGCTGTGTTGCGGCGCGATGGGCTCGCCTCCGCGCTCGAGCTGGCCGAGCGGCTGCGCGGCGCCATCTCCTGCATTGCGCGCCCGGATGGTTACGTGACGGCGAGCTTCGGCGTGGCGGAGCATCGCGCTGGCGAAAGCATCATGGCGCTGCTCGACCGTGCCGACGAAGCCCTGTTGCGCGCCAAGCAGTCGGGCCGCAACCGCGTCTGCGCGGAACGGGCGATTCCGTTCGATGCGTTGCAACTGCTGGGTCTGGGCGACCCGAGCGACCCGTCGGGAAACGCGCGGCCGCGTTGGGAGGACTACTATCTGACCTCGCATTTCCAGCCGCTCTATAGCTTGTCGCATCAGAAACAGGTCGGCTTCGAGGCGCTGTTGCGCGGCGAGCAGTCCGACGGCTCGCTGGTGCCGCCGGCCGTGCTGTTCGCGCCGCGGCCGCTTTCCGACGAGGGTGCGCTCGATCGCGCCAGTCACGCCGTCCACCTCGCCAATGCGCAACGGTTGATCCCCGATGAGGCGTGGGTTTTCCTCAATATCCTGCCCGCTACCTTCGTGGCCGAGGGCTATGCCGATCAGCTTGCCGGCATCGTGCGCTCGGCCGGCCTCGAGCCGGACAAGATCGTTCTCGAGATTCTCGAGTCGCATGGCGGCAGCGTCGATGAGATGTCACGCGCGGCGGCCCGCTATCGCGAGCACGGCTTTCTGATTGCGGTGGACGACTTTGGTGCCGGCCAGTCGAATCTGGACCGGCTGTTCCGCATCCGCCCGGACTTCGTCAAGCTGGATGGCGAACTGATCCGCGCGACGATTCCCGGCACGCAGCAGTCGATCCTGCCCAAACTGGTGTCGTTGCTGCATCAGGCAGGCATGCTGGTGGTGGTCGAAGGCGTCGAGACGACCGAGGAACTGATTCTGGCGGTCGAGTCGAATGTCGATTTCGCCCAGGGCTTTCTGCTGGGGCGGCCGGCCGCCGAGATCGCCCCGCCGGATTCGGTCAACCGCCTGATCGACCGCTCGTTCGATGTGATCGCGCAAGGCCGTGCGCATCTGCATGCGCTGTTCGAGAGCGAGGTGGAGCCGTACCGCTTCGCCTTGCGCAACGCGGCCGATGCCTTGCTCGCCGGCGTACCCATGGACAATGCATTCGCCGATCTGGCGCAGCAGGACCTTTGCATCAGTTGTTTTATCCTGGACGACCGGGGCCGGCAGATTGGCCCCGAGGTCACGGGCGTGGCGGGCGCGAATCTCGGTGATTCGCTGGAACCGGTGGCCGATCCGCGCGACGCGCGCTGGGATCACCGGCCCTACTTCAGAAACGCGGTCCTGCTGCCAGGGGTGCCGGTTGCCAGTAGTCCTTACCTGTCGCTCGCGAGCGGGCGGCCGTGTATCGCGGTGACCGTGGCGATCCAGTCGCCGGAGATGCGCTCGGTGGTGGGCACGGAACTGGACTGGTCCTCGCCGCATTTGCCGTGGCCGGCGAGCGAATAGGCGCTCAAGCGTGGTCGGCAGGTTCGACGCGAGGGGCTTGCGTCGAAGCGCGCACCACGAGTTTCGGCGCCGACGCCACGCACATCCGTGGCGCCTTCGCCGCAGCCCGGATGCCGCGCGGCGACGCCTCGATCAGTTCACGCAGCAAGGACACCGCCAGTTCAGCCGCTTCCACGGTCGGCACGGCGACGGTCGTCAGCGCGGGGCGTGACTCCTGGGCTAACTGAATATCGGTAATCCCAACTACCGAGAGATCCCGTGGCACCTGCAAGCCCAGATCGGCCGCGGCATGCAAGGCGCCGAGCGCGGGCAGGTCGTTGGTGGCGAAAATCGCGGTCAGTTGCGGATGCGCCTGCAGCAATTCGCGTGCGGCGCGATAGCCGTCCTGGGTGGTGTCCGGCGCGTAGCGCACCGGCGAGTCCGCGACCTCGAGCCCGGCGGCGCTCAGCGCAGCGAGAAAACCTTCATAACGCGCCGCATGGATGCCGGCCGCCTTGCTGCCGACGATGGCGCCAATCCGCCTGTGTCCCAGCTCCAGCAGATGCTGCCCGGCCAGCTCGCCGGCGAGCCGGAAATCGACCGCCACGCAGGGTAGGCCCGGCGGGTCGTGCGGACGCTCCCACATGCACAGCACGACCGGCGCGCCGCGAGCTTCGGTCTTGTGCAAATCGGCGAAGTCGAGATTCGCGTTCATTACCAGCACGCCTTCCGACAGTGTGCCGGCAATCTGTTCGAGGTACGCGCGGCCTGTCAGCGGATCTTCGTTCGTATTGCAGATGATAAGGAAGTGGCCGCTGCTGCGCGCCGCACGCTCGACCGCCAGCGCGAACTCCGGGTAGAACGGGTTGGCAATGCTCGAGACCATCAGCGCGATGGTCGGGGCGCGGCCCTCGGCGAGGGCCCGCGCGGCCAGGTGCGGCTGATAGCCGAGTGCTTCGACCGCGTCGAGCACGCGCTGCCGGGTCAGCGCGCCGACGCGGCCGCGATTGCGCAGTACGTTCGACACGGTCGCCGGTGTACAACCGGCGCGGCGCGCGACTTCGCTCAGGGTTGGCATGGTGTCATCACTATTTGGGACGGTTTCTCAAAATTTGCGTCCTGTCTCAAGGCGCGGCACCATTTGCCGCATAGACAGCACGATATCGGAGACGCTGCAGGCCCATTGATCGCACGCGGTCATTTTTTTTCGGCCACGCAGATTAAGCGCTTAATCTCCGACTTCGAGCCGATTAAATCACGGAGACGAAGCGATGGCGAGCATTTCGTTAAGAGGCGTCCAAAAGTCGTACGGCGACGGCGCACCAGTGATTCGCAATGTCGATCTGGAGATCGGCGAGAACGAGTTCTGCGTGTTTCTCGGCCCGTCGGGCTGCGGCAAGTCCACCTTGTTGCGCATGATTGCCGGCCTCGAGGACGTGAGCGACGGCGATCTGTCGATCGGCGGGCGGCTCGTCAACGACGTGCCTTCGGCACAGCGCGGCGTAGCGATGGTGTTCCAGAGCTACGCGCTGTTCCCGCATATGACCGTGTTCGAGAACATGGCCTTCGGCCTGAAGCTCGCTAAAACCCCCAAAGACGAAATCGAGCGCAAGGTGCGCGAGGCGGCGCGCATCCTGCAGCTCGAAGCGCTGCTGGAGCGGCGGCCCAAGGCCTTGTCGGGCGGGCAGCGGCAGCGCGTGGCGATTGGCCGTGCCATCGTGCGCGAACCGGGTGTGTTTCTGTTCGACGAGCCGCTTTCCAATCTTGACGCCACCTTGCGCGGCCAGACCCGGGTCGAGATCGCGCGCTTGCACAAGCAGTTTGCCAAGGCGAGCGTCGTCTACGTGACGCACGACCAGATCGAAGCCATGACACTCGCCGACAAGATCGTGCTGCTGCACGCCGGCAAGGACACCGAACGCTTCGGCAGCATCGCCCAGATCGGGGCGCCGCTCGAGTTGTATCACCGGCCGAAGAGCCGCTTCGTGGCGGGCTTCATCGGCTCGCCGCGGATGAATTTTCTGCCGGGCAAGGTGGCGGCGATCGATGCACGTGGCGTGAGCGTCAGGCTCGACGGCAGCTGCGAAAGCGTGCGCGTGAGCGTGGACGGCGCGGCGCTGGGTGTGGGGCAGGCGGTGACCTTTGGGGTGCGACCTGAGCATCTGGAGTTGGCCGAGGGCGCTTCTGTTGCATCTGCGTCTGCGGTTGCGGCGTCTGCGGAGGCGGGTGGGGCGGGCCAGCAGGCCGGTGACGTGGTGATCCGCGAAGGGGTGGCCGGCCCGCGGATCGCTAGTCCGACCGCTGATGAAACCTCGGTGCTGACGCGCACTGTCTCGCTCGTCGAGCAACTCGGCGAACACAGCTACGTCCATCTCGAAGAAGCCGACGGCGCCGTGCTGATTGCCAAGGCGCCCGGCGACACGCGCCTGCAGCAGGGCGATCGCGCAGCCTTCCGTGCGCCGGCCGCCGTCTGTCATCTGTTTACCGAAGACGGCCTGGCCGTCGCTTCGCTCGAATCCGTCGAACACTACGCATAAAGGATACTTGGATGCGCCTCGGAGTCTGCTATTACCCGGAACACTGGCCGGAATCGATGTGGGAAGACGATGCCCGCCGCATGAAAGCGCTCGGCATCGAGCAGGTGCGGATTGCTGAGTTCGCCTGGAGCCGCATGGAGCCGTCGCCAGGCGAATATGACTGGGGCTGGCTCGATCGCGCGATCGACGTACTCGGCGCGGCCGGCCTGCAAGTGGTGATGTGCACGCCCACCGCGACGCCGCCGAAGTGGTTGATCGACCGTCATCCGGACATTCTTCCGGTCGGCGCAGATGGCCGGCCAAGGACTTTCGGTTCGCGCCGTCACTACGATTTTTCGTCGCCGTCGTATTTCTCCGCGTCGGAGCGGATCTGCACGGCGCTGGCCGAGCGCTATGGCAAGCATCCCGCAGTCGCGTACTGGCAGACCGATAACGAGTTCGGCTGCCATCACACCGTGGTCAGCTATTCGCGGGCGGCGGTGGTGCGTTTTCGCGAGTGGCTGAAGGCGCGCTACGAGACTGTCGACGCCTTGAACCGCGCGTGGGGCACGGTGTTCTGGAGCATGGAATACCGCAGCTTCGACGAGATCGACGCACCGGTGGCGACCGTCACCGAGGCGCATCCGTCGCACCGGCTCGACTACCGGCGCTTCGCCTCCGACGAAGTCGCGCGCTACAACCGCATGCAGGTCGAGATCATCCGCGCCCATTCGCCGGGCCGGCCTGTAGCGCATAACTTCATGCAGTTGTTCACCGAATTCGATCACTACAAGGTTGCGGCCGATCTCGATGTGGCCGCGTGGGACAGCTATCCGCTCGGCGCACTCGAGGAGCAGTGGTTTGCGCCTGAGATCAAGGCGAAGTGGCTGCGCACCGGTCATCCGGATTTCGCCTCGTTCAATCACGATGTCTATCGCGGCATGTCGAAGCTGCCGTTCTGGGTGATGGAGCAGCAGCCGGGGCCGGTCAACTGGGCGCAATGGAATCCGGCGCCGCTGCCGGGCATGGTGCGCCTGTGGAGCTGGGAGGCGTTCGCGCACGGTGCGGGCTGCGTGTCGTATTTCCGCTGGCGGCAGGCGCCGTTTGCCCAGGAGCAGATGCATGCGGGTTTGAACACGCCCGATAACCGTCTGGATGTCGGCGGCAGCGAAGCAGCCCAGGTGGCGGAGGACATCCGCGCTGTGCTGGCGGCGCAGGCCGATGCGAACGCGACCATCCGCTCGAAGGTCGCGCTCGTCTATGACTACGAGGCGAAGTGGCTGTTCGAGATTCATCCGCAGGGGGCGGACTTTCACTATCCGCGCTTTGCGTTCGAGTATTACTCGGCGCTGCGCGGGCTCGGTCTGGATGTCGACGTGGTGCCGGTGAACGCGCCGCTCGATGGTTATCAAATGATCGTCGTGCCGCCGCTGCCGGTGGTGCCCGCTGACTTTGCCGAGCGGCTGGCTCGCTCGGGTGCGCAGGTCGTACTTGGGCCGCGTACCGGTTCGAAAACGGCGGATCTGCAAATTCCCGCCGCGTTGCCGCCGGGGAGCCTCGCCGCGCTGATGCCGGTGCGGGTATGGCGTGTCGAATCGCTGCGGCCCAACGTGACCGAACCGGTGCAGATTGCCGGCAGTGCGAGTCTCGAAGACGGCGTGGGGCGGCATTGGCGCGACTTCGTCGAGCTCGATGCGTCGCGGCACGCGGCACTGGAGATTCGCGCCCGTTTTGCCGATGGTCACCCCGCCTATGTTTGCAGCGGCGCGATGCACTACTTTGCGAGTCTCTTCGACGACGCGCTGACCACGCGGCTCTTTGCAGCTATCGCCCGCGAAGCCGGTCTCGCTGTGGTGGCGCTCGGCGACGACGTGCGTATCAGCCGGCGCGGCGCGTTGACGTACGTATTCAACTACGGCGAGCAGATCCACACGCTCGCCGAGGTGGCCGACAGCGCGTTCCTGATCGGCTCGCGGGAGATCGCCCCGCAAGGCGTGGCGGTTTATCGATCCAATCAGGTTTGCAGCACCTGTTGAAGCACCCTGGCAGCACCCCGGCACTACCGAAAACCACGTAAAAACCAAGGAGACAGGCATGAGATTCAAACTTCGCAAGGTTCTGGTTGCCGTCGCGCTGACTGCAGCCACCGCGGCGGCATCGATGGCCGGCAGCGCGCAGGCGGGCACGCTCGCGATCAACATCGCGTTCAAGGGCGCCAGTCAGCGGGCGGTCTGGCAGCAGGTGATCGACGAATTCAAGAAGGCCCATCCAGGCACCGATGTCAACGTGTCGTTTATCGACGAAGAAGCCTACAAAGTGCAACTGCCAGGCTGGTTGTCCACAGTCGCGCCCGACATCGTGAACTGGCATGACGGCGAGCGGATGGCATATTACGCACAGCGCGGCCTGTTCGAAGACCTGAGCGGCGACTGGAACAAGAACGGCTGGAACAGTACCTATGCCTCGACGAAGGAAGCCTCTTCGTATAAGGGCAAGCAGTACGCGGCGCCGACCGTCTACTACTCGTGGGGGATGTTCTACCGCAAGGATCTGTTTCAGAAGGTCGGGATCGCGGACGAGCCGAAAACATGGGATCAGTTTCTCGACGCCTGCAAGAAGCTGAAGGCCGCTGGCATTACGCCGATCGCCGTGGCCGGCCGCGATGCGTGGACGCTGGCGGGCTGGTTCGACTATCTGGATCTGCGCCTGAACGGCAACGCCTTTCACCAGAAGCTGATGGCAGGCGAGGTGCCGTACACCGATCCGCGCGTGAAGAAGGTCTACACCACATGGAAGCAACTGATCGACGACGGCTACTTTATCGACAATTCGCTCTCCTACGATCTGGATGCGGCACAGCCGTTCCTGTTCCAGGGCAAAGCCGCGATGATGCTGATGGGCACCTTCATCACCGGTGGCTTCCCGGCGAACGTGAAACCGGAGATGGGCTACTTCCAGTTCCCGATCATCGACGCGAAGGTGCCGACTGCCGAAGACGGGCCGGTCGAGTCGCTGCATATCCCCTCGAAGGCGAAGAACAAGGCCGACGCGCACGCGTTCCTCGCCTTTGTCGAAACGCCGGAAATCGGCGCGCAGCTTGCGACGGGACTTGGTTCGTTGTCGGCGAACAGCAAGTCGCCGGAACCGGAGGATCCTATTTCGAAGATCGGCTTCCAGATTCTGGCCAACACGAAGGGCGGCATCGCGCAGTTCTACGATCGTGATATGACCAAGGAGATGGCCGACGAGGGGATGAAGGGCATGCAGCAGTTCATCGCGGATCCTTCGAAGCTCGACGACGTGCTGGCGCAACTCGAGCAGACGCGCCAGCGCATCTACAAGAAGTAAGTGTGATGTAGAAGTGAGCGCGGGCGGCCTCGAGCCGCCTGCGCCCGATCGAGATTGAGCAGGAGACTTGCCGTGGTTCACTCCGTCAGCCGTCAATCCATTCCCGGCAATGCCGGGCAGGGCGCCTCGGGTCCGTCGGGTGGCGCCGCGCCTTCTGCCGCACCGCGTGCGTCGACGCGCCGGCGGGGTCCGTCGCCCACCGCGCGCCGGCAACGGCGTGCCGCCTTCCTGTTCCTCGCCCCCGCTTGCGTGATGGTGGCGATCTACGTGGTCTGGCCGATTCTCTCGACCATCCGCATCAGCTTTTTCAACTGGGACGGCATGACCGATCCCAGCTTCGTGGGTCTCGCGAACTATGTGGAGCTGTTCCATGCACGGACTTTCTACACCGCGCTAAAGAACAATCTGATCTGGCTGTTGCTGTTCCTGCTGGCGCCGCCCATGGGGCTTGCAGTCGCGCTGTATCTGAACCAGGCCGTGGCAGGCATCCGCATCGTCAAGTCGCTGTTCTTTGCACCGTTTGTGCTGTCGGGCGTAGTGGTCGGGCTGATGTTCTCGTGGTTCTACGATCCGACCTTCGGCCTGCTGGCGTTGATACTGGGGCACGGCGTGCCGGTGCTCGGCGATGCGCGCTACGCGACGCCCGGCATCATCTTTGCGGCGCTTTGGCCGCAAACCGCCTACTGCATGATTCTGTATCTGACGGGCCTGACTTCGCTGAACTCAGAGCAGGTCGAGGCGGCGCGCATGGAAGGCGCGCACGGCTGGTCGATGCTGTGGCATGTGATCCTGCCGCAACTGCGGCCCACCACGTTCATGGCGATCGTCGTCACGGTGATCGGTGCGTTGCGCAGTTTCGACCTGATCTCGGTGATGACGGGGGGCGGTCCGTTCGAGAGTTCCACCGTGCTGGCGTATTACATGTACGACCAGGCGATCAAGTACTACCGGATCGGCTATTCCGCAGCGATTGCGGTGGTGCTGTTTGCGATCATGCTGGTCTACATCGTCTATCACCTGCGGCGGATGCTGCGCGCTGAGCAATAAGGAGGCCGATATGTATCCGATGCCGATTGCCAAATGGAAGCCGACCTCACGCCGGTTGTACAAGCTGTCGCTGCCGGTGGCGCTGCTGATCTGGCTGCTGCCGTTGATCGCCGTTTTGATTACCTCGGTGCGCTCGTCCGATGAACTGAGCGAAGGCAACTACTGGGGCTGGCCGAGGCAATTCGCGATGTGGGCCAATTACCGTGACGCGCTGACCACCTCGCCGATGCTGCATTACTTCTGGAACAGTGTGCTGATCACGGTGCCGGCGGTGATTGGTTCGATCACGCTGGCGGCAATGGCGGGGTTCGCGCTGGCGATTTATCGGTTTCGCGGCAATAGTACGTTGTTTGCCACCTTCGTGGCGGGCAACTTCGTGCCGGTGCAGGTGCTGATGATTCCGGTGCGCGATCTGTCGTTAAAGCTGGGCTTGTTCAATACCGTTGGCGCGTTGATTCTGTTTCATGTGGCGTTTCAGACCGGCTTCTGCGCGTTGTTTCTGCGTAACTTTATCAAGCAGTTGCCGTTCGAACTCGTCGAGGCTGCGCGGATCGAGGGGGCCAACGAGTGGACTGTGTTCTTCAAGATCGTTTTGCCGTTGATTCGTCCGGCACTCGCGGCGCTTGCCATTCTCGTGTTCACGTTCGTGTGGAATGACTATTTTTGGGCGCTGTGTCTGACGCAGGGCGATGAGGCGGCGCCGATCACGGTTGGCGTGGCCGCGTTGAAGGGGCAGTGGACGACGGCCTGGAATCTGGTGTCGGCGGGGTCCATTCTGGCCGCGTTGCCTTCGGTGGCGATGTTCTTTGCCATGCAAAAGCATTTCGTCGCGGGGCTGACGTTTGGTGCGACGAAGGGGTAGCTACTGGGACTTTCTCTATGCGCTGAGATCGAATCGATGTTCCGTGTTCTCCCCCGAGAGGGTTGCCCGCTGACGCGGGCTTTTTTGTCGGTACCTGACGTTGCTCTGTCCCATCGTTGCGATTGCCCTTATCCATTTGGACGATATGGCTATCGATCTACTGACTACATAAAATGATCAGTTCTTCGAAAAAAATCAGGCAACTTTGCAACTCGAACTTCAATCCGTCGATTCATCGCTAGAACCCGCGCAACGCTTTTCGGAGATTGCCTACCGTGGAGTTTAGTGGGACTTAAGTCACCTTGATTCGTTTACCTTCAAGGTGGACCTCGGGCTGGGTAGTGACGTCACGGTACTCGTCCTGTTCTCATGCCATTGCTTTTCGCACAGCTTTCAGTGGGACGAGCGGCCTCGTCATGCGATTCCGGCTCACGAGATCTACTACGACGGTAAGGGGCGTCGAGTTTTGGACCCGCAGCGATACGAACTGTCACGCCGGTTCTTGCGGCACATCGTCTCCAATCTTTCTAACCGACACATCACTGTCGCCGACGAGAAGCAGCCGAACTTCGTCACGCTCGAGCAAATGAATGCGGACGGCACCACCTCGCTCTATGCGATCTTTTTCGAGGTTAAGAAGGACAACAGCCGCAGGCGTCGCCTCATGCTGCGCGTACAGTCTGCATATGTGCTGGACCATGGACTGACACGCGACGTCAGATGAAGGGAGGGAAGGTTGCGTTCGAGACCCTATTGCGCGTTACTTACCTTGGGAAGCAGATTCGCCGTTAGGATGCTCAGAAAGACCAACGGCCACCTTTCGGTGGCCGTCGCATGCGGGGCTCTCTATCCGTTTTTCAACAGAATTCCCACTCCAGGTGGGACCCGGTTGCCCGGGCGGCGCTACGTTTTTCGCACCCGCTTGTACGTAGTCTTTAGGTACAAATCTAAGCGCCGCCGTGTCCTGAGGTCAAGCTACGCGGTCTTTCCTCTGAAGAAAGTATCCAGATTTTCGCACACCCGGCACTCAAAAAAATCGAGAAATCTAACTTGACAGTATTTGACCTGTCAGATAATCTTCGCTCCAACGATCAAGGAGCCGATGATGGACCACTACACGAAGGAAAGCTTTTCGACTGGGGCGAGCATTGGTTTCTCTATCAACAAGGCGCGCAACGTCATGGTGTCCGAGATGGACAGCGCGTTGAAAGATCTGGATATCACCACGCAGCAAATGGGCATCCTGTTGTCCTTGCAACGCGGCATCGCCGGTACGCCGTTCGAGCTGTCGAAGTTGCTGGGTATCGACACCGGCCTCATGACCCGCATGCTCGACAAACTGGAAACCAAAGGCTTGCTGGAGCGCTCGCGCAACCTCGAAGATCGCCGGGTGGTCAACCTGACGCTCACGAAGAAGGGCCTCGAGGTTGCGGACAAGGTTCCCAACGTCGCGCCCACCGTGCTGAATGCACGCCTCAAGCATTTTACGAAAGAAGAGTTCAAAGAGTTCGGCCGCCTGCTCAACAAATTCCTCGGAGATTGAGCGGCATTTTTTTACCTATATATCTGACAGGTCAGAAAATGAAATTGCAGCTAAATGAAAGGATAGTCGGCACACGTTTCGCGAAGGCCGGTATAACGCTCATCTGCGCAGCCGTGCTGTCGGCATGCGCGAACTATGCGGGCATCTCGAGCGACAAGCAGATGGCGCAGCCCCAGAGTTTCGCGAGCCAGCAGAGCATTCCGGCGGACCACGGCCGCTGGCCGGCGGCCGATTGGGCCGACCAGTTCGGCGATGCTCAACTCAAGGCGTTGTTGGCTGAGGCGCTGCAGGGCAGCCCGACGCTCGAACAAGCGCGGGCCCGTGTGGCTGCTGCCGCGGCCTATACGGAAACCGCAAAGTCGAGCACGCTGCCGAACGTTGGCGCCAGCTACACACTGACTCGCGAGCAGTACTCGGGCAACGCTCTGATCCCACCGCCGTATGGCGGCTCATGGCAGACGGAAAACGAGGGGCTGCTGTCGGCCTCGTACGACCTCGATCTGTGGGGCAAGAATCGCGAAGCGCTCAAGGCGTCGATCTCGCAGTTGCAGGCGAGCAAGGCGGATGCCGAGGTCGTCAAACTGACGCTCACCTCAGCCATTGCCCGCGACTACAACCAACTCGCCCGTCTGTACGCATTGCGCGACATTGCACAACAGGAAGTCGGGCAGCGCGAGCAGATCGACCGCATCACGGCCGGCCGTATCGCCAACGGGCTGGATACTGAAGTGGAGCGCAAGACCGCCCAGGCCAACCTTGCGAGCAGCCGGGCCACGCTGGCTTCGCTTGACGGCAGCATCGTCACGACGCGCTATCAACTGGCCGCGCTTCTCGGCGCCGGTCCCGACCGTGGTCTGTCGATCGCCCGGCCGACGCTCGGCATCGGCGACGAGGTGCGGCTGCCCGATAACCTTCCAGCCGATCTCGTGAGCCGCCGCCCGGATCTGGTCGCGGCCCGCTGGCGCGTCGATGCCCTCACGCACGACGTGAAGGAAGCCAAGGCCGAGTTTTACCCCGACATCAACCTGAGTGCCGCTATTGGTCTCGATGCCTTCGGTTTCGGCCGATTTCTGACGGCGGCTAGCCGCACCGCCAACGCCGGACCGGCGGTTCATCTGCCGATCTTCGACGGCGGCGAACTGCGGGCGCAGTTGAAAGGGCGTTACGCCGACTTCGACAATGCGGTGGCCGGTTACAACCAGACGCTCGTCACGGCGCTGTCGGAAGTTGCCACGCAGCTTGCACAGATTCGTTCGACCGACGCCCAGCTCGTCGATGCGGAAGCTGCGCAGGATGCCGCGCGCAGTGCCGACCAGTTGGCGCTCACGCAATACAAGGGTGGTCTCACGAACCAGCTCACGGTGCTGAACGCCGATACCAATGCGCTCGCCGCCGACGAGGCAGTGGCCAATCTAAAGATGAACCGCCGCGACCAGCAGATCGCACTCGCTCAGGCGTTAGGCGGTGGCTATACCGAGGACGCCAGCGCAAGCAGCGAGATCAATGCGGGCACGAGCGCGAGCATTGCCGCGAGCGGCACGGCCGCCCCTTCCGTCATTCGAACCAACCCGATCGTCGCTGCGCGCTAAAGCGCTTGCCGCGACACACCTTCATTCTTTGCCAGGAGTCATTGAAATGAGCGATACCACCACCGAGCGCGCGACGGCACAAGTCGAACCCCGCGAGCAAGCCGAACGAGCCGGGCAAGCCGACCAGCAGAACCCAGGCAAGCGCAAGTTGATGTTGACGCTGCTGGCAGCCGCTGTTGTTGCCTCCAGCGTAGCCTATGGCGCGTACTACTTCACGGTCGGGCGCTTCCACCAGTCCACCGACGACGCTTATGTCAGCGGCAACCTCGTGCAATTGACCCCGCAGGTCACCGGCACGGTGGTCGCCGTCAATGCGGACGATACGCAGATCGTCAAGCAGGGCGACCCGGTGGTCACCCTCGACGGCGCCGATGCCAAAGTCGCACTCCTGAGCGCGGAAGCGACGCTCGGCCGGACGGTGCGGCAGGTGAGCGGCATGTACGTGAACAACGATTTCTACGCAGCCAACATCGCCCAGCGCGAGTCCGACCTGGCGCGCGCGAACGACGACCTGAAGCGCCGCGAAGCAGTGGCCAGCACGGGAGCGGTATCGGGCGAAGACATCGCCCATGCTCGCGACTCGGTAAGCTCCGCCGAAGCCGCACTCGAAGCCGCGCGTCAGCAGGCCGAAGCCAATCACGCGCTGACCGATCGCACGACCATTGCCGAGCATCCCGATGTGCAGGCCGCCGCCTCGAAGTTGCGCGACGCCTACCTCAGTTACGCGCGCAACACCTTGCCTGCACCGGTTACGGGCTATGTCGCGCAGCGTTCGGTGCAGGTCGGCCAGCGGGTCGCTCCAGGCACGCCGCTGATGGCCATCGTGCCGCTCGATGGAGTATGGGTGGACGCGAACTTCAAGGAAGGCCAACTACGGCACATGCGCATCGGACAACCCGTCACGTTGACGGCCGACGTCTACGGTTCCAGCGTCAAGTATCACGGCAAGGTGGTGGGTTTTTCGGCCGGCACCGGCGCGGCCTTCGACGTGTTGCCGGCGCAAAACGCCACCGGCAACTGGATCAAGGTAGTGCAACGCCTGCCGGTGCGCGTGCAGCTCGACCAGCACGAGCTCGAGGCTCATCCTTTGCGGATTGGCCTGTCGATGCAGGTCGACGTGAACACACAGGACGAATCGGGCACGCAGTTGGCCGCTGCGACGAACACGTCATATCGCACCGATGTGTTCGCTCAATACGGCGCCGCCGCGGATGCGGAAATCGCGCAGATCATCGCGCAGAACACGCCGCTTGGCCGCAGCGCAGCCGTGGGTGCTCCGCAAAAGACCGTCTCTCGCCGCGATGCCGAACGCAACGCCGGTTGACACGAATCCCCATGCATAGGCTCACGAATTTTTTTGCCCAATTAGCTGACAGGTCAGATAGAAATCCGATTCCTCTGACCATCGCCCCTTCTGAACGGTGATGAAATGAATCAATCGACCCAACCCGCCGCACCCGCGCCGCTCTCCGGCGGCAAACTGGTGCTGGCGACGCTTGCGGTGGCGCTAGCCACCTTCATGAATGTGTTGGACTCCTCAATTGCCAATGTCGCGATTCCGACGATCTCCGGCAACCTCGGCGTGTCGGTGGACGAGGGTACCTGGGTCATCACGCTGTTTGCCGCCGCCAACGCGATTTCGATTCCGCTCACGGGTTGGCTCACGCAGCGGGTCGGGCAGGTGAGGCTCTTCGTCTGGGCGATCCTGCTGTTCGTGCTGTCCTCCTGGTTGTGCGGCATGGCGCCGACGCTGCCCGTGCTGCTCGCCGCGCGGATCGTGCAAGGGGCGGTGGCGGGTCCGCTGATTCCGCTGTCGCAGGCGATTTTGCTGGGTTCATATCCGAAGGAAAAGAGCTCGCTCGCGCTTTCCCTATGGGCGATGACGGCGACTGTCGGCCCGATTGCCGGCCCGGCATTGGGCGGCTGGATTACCGACAGTTATTCATGGTCGTGGATCTTCTATATCAACGTCCCGGTGGGCATCTTCGCGGCGGGCGTCACTTGGGCGATCTATCGCGACCGGGAAACGCCGACCAAGCGTTTGCCGATCGACAAGGTGGGGCTGCTGTCGCTGATCGCCTGGGTCGGTTCATTGCAGGTGATGCTCGACAAAGGCAAGGATCTCGACTGGTTCAATTCGCCAGTGATTATCGCGCTGACCGTGTTTGCGCTGATCAGCTTCGTCTTCTTCCTGATCTGGGAGCTGACCGAGAAGAATCCGATCGTCAATTTACGTCTGTTTGCGGGCCGCAATTTTCTGGGCGGCACGGTGGCGATTTCAGTGGCGTATGCGGTGTTCTTCTCGAACCTCGTGCTGTTGCCGCAGTGGATGCAGGAGTATCTGAACTATCGTGCGGTGGATGCGGGTCTTGTCACCGCGCCGCTTGGTATCTTCGCTGTGTTGCTTGCGCCGGTTATCGCGAAGCTCATGCCGAAGTCCGATGCGCGGGTGCTCGCCACGCTGGCGTTCGTCGGCTTTGCGGGTGTGTTCTTCATGCGCTCCGGCTACACCACGGGCGTGGATACCTGGACGCTGGTGTTGCCGACTTTGCTGCAAGGTTTCCCGACCGGTTTCTTCTTCGTGCCATTGACCGCGATCATTCTCTCGGGGCTGCCGGCCGAGAAAATTCCAGCGGCGGCTGGCTTGTCGAATTTCGTACGCGTATTTGCCGGCGCAGTGGGAACGTCGCTGGCGGGCACCGGCTGGAACAACCGCACCATCCTGCATCATGCGCGTCTCGCCGAACAGACAAGCATCGATAATCCGACTTTTGTTGCATCGCTGAACGCATTGCATACGACGCTTGGCGGCGGCACCCAGCAGGCCCTTGCGTTCTTCGAGCGTTCGCTCGATGCGCAAGCCGCCATGCTCGGGCTCAATGACATCTTCTGGCTGTCAGCGGTGATTTTCGTCGCGATCATTCCGCTGATCTGGGTGACGAAGCCGGGCAAGGGCAGTGCTGATGCGGCAGCGGCTGCTGCACATTGATCCGGTGCATGGGCTGGGCTGCGGCGCGTGCTGGCACGCGCCGCTTAATGCTTCTTTAGGTACCAGATTGCATAGCTCGCGACCAGCGCGACTTTGCACACGCACTCGATCAACGAGAGCGTGAACAGCTCATGTGAGATCGCGTATTCGAACGGCAGCGTAGAGGCGACCGCGAGTACGCTCGCGCCGCACAGAAACGCAAACACCGGACGCGCGTAGCGCACTCCAAAAAAGGCAGCCGCGCCTGCCGCAAGCAGCAGGCATTTGGCGAGCAGCAGTGCGGCGATGCGTGTTGTTCCATCGCCGGGGCTGACCTCCCAAGGCGTTTCGATGAGCGACCAGACGCACACGAGCGCAATGAAAACCTGCATGGCACGCAGCGCGAGCGACGCGGGCTCGCGTTGCGTCTTTGCAGCGTCCACGGGCGCGCGGCGCATATGACCGTCCCATGTATCTTCAATGTTCATGAGTTTCTCCGTCGTTCAACCGTGCGGTGTACGCAGTCTGCTTGATATAAGACGGCAACCCAAATTAAATTTTGTCAAATGCCGCGATAAAAGTCTCGGTTTGTTGTTCCGAAGTTGCAAACGGTAGTTGTGTGTCAGGGGAGTGACAGATTGGCGGAGCACTCGTTTAGTGTGACTAATCGGTGCGAGTACCCATTGCGGGCAGAAGCGTGGTCAGCGTAGCCGGCGTGATAGCAAGCTGACGCGAGCAGCGAGTCCGGCGTCGTGTGGGACCGGTTTCGCGCTCGCGTGCTTTCGGGCGGGGTGTTATTCGAGCGCGGCCGCTGGGCCAAAGAACTCGTAACGGCTTTGTTTTTCCGGAACGCCAATGGTCTTCAGGTGCTGCTTCACCGCTTTCATGAAGGCGACCGGGCCGAGGAAATAGACATCCACGTCACGCGTTTGCGGCAACCATTCCTTGAGTCGCGCCGCGTCGAGGTAGCCGGTTGCATCGGCCTCAGGATCGCCCGTGCGTTGTTCTTCATAACAATAGAAGCGCTTGAGTTGCGGATGGCGTGCAGCCAGCGCGTCGATCGTTGCACGGAACGCGTGCACGCCGCCGTGACGCGCCGAGTGAATGAAGTGCACTGGGCGCTGCGTTTCAAGTGCGGCCTGCAGCATCGGCAGAGTCGGCGTAATGCCGACACCGCCGCTGATCAGCACCAACGGTTTCTCGCTCGGGACGAGTTTGAAGTCACCAGCCGGTGCGAACAGTTCGAGCGTGTCGCCTTCGTTGACCTGCGCATGCAGATGGTTCGACACCTTGCCGTTGGGCTCGCGCTTCACGCTGATGCGATATTCGTGGCCATTGGCCGCTGCCGAGAGCGAATAGTTGCGGCGCACTTCTTCGCCGTCGATCACGAGCCGCACGCCAATGTACTGGCCGGGTTCGAACGCGAGCACGGGGCCGCGGTCGGCAGGGCGCAGGTAGAACGAGGTGATTTCATCGCTTTCCCGCACTTTGCGTGCGACGCGGAAGAGCCGCGTGCCGCGCCATCCGCCGGGAGCCGCTTCGCGCTGCGCGTACATCTGCTCTTCGAGTCCGCTTAGCAGGTCGGCGAGTTGTTGATACGCGGCGGCCCATGCTTCGATCACCGCATCGGTGGCGATTTCCGCACCGAGCACTTCGCGGATGGCCCGCAGCAGGCATTTGCCGACCAGCGGATAGTGCTCGGGCAGGATATTCAGCGCGACGTGCTTGTTGACGATCTGCGCGACCAGACCGCCGAGCTGTTCGAGCTGGTCGATATGGCGCGCGTACATCAGCACGCCATTGGCGAGGGCACGCTGTTGTGCGCCGCTCGCTTGATTCGCGGCGTTGAAGAGCGGCCGGACCTCGGGATGCTCGCTCATGAGCAGCTTGTAGAAGTGGGTGATGAGTGCTTCACCGCCGCTTTCGAGGAGGGGGACGGTGGCTTTGACGATGGCGCGGTGTTCAGCGGAAAGCATGATGCGGATTCCTGTTTCAGTTGAGGTTCAGCCGTGTGCAGGCTGCGGCTATCTCTATCCATCTTTCGTGCCAGGTGTAAAATTCATTTAAATCAATTATTTAAAATATTGAATGGTCCATTCGACTCTAGTCAGACCGACTGCGTCGGAGGTCGGAATGACTGCGCGTGCCTTGCTGGACGCGCTGACGCCGCTGATGCAGGATCTGTCGCGCGACCTCTCCGATACCGAGCGCTATCGCCGCCTGCTGAGCAGCCTGCGCGCGCTGTTTCCCGGTGACGCGGCGGCGTTGCTGCGTCTCGAGGGCGACACCCTGGTGCCGCTCGCGATCGACGGCTTGAGCAGCGATACGCTCGGGCGCCGCTTTCGCGTGAGTGACCATCCGCGCTTTGCGCAACTGCTGTCGCGCGCGGAGCCGACCCGCTTTGCGGCGGACTCTGAACTGCCCGATCCGTACGACGGACTCGTGCAAGGTGTGGCCGGCCAGCTCGAGGTTCACGACTGCCTTGGCTGTCCGCTCTTTATCGGCGGGCTGCCATGGGGACTGCTCACGCTCGATGCGCTGGACCCGGCGCGCTTCGACGATCTCGACATGGCTTCGCTGCAGGCCTTTCTGAGCCTTGCCGCTGCGACCGTCAGTGTTGTGGAGCGGCTCGACACGCTTGCGCGAACCGGTGAAGAGGAACGCAGCCGCGCAGAAGCGTACCGGCAGGCGAGCGGGCAGAGCCGCCGCGAAATGATCGGCAGCAGCGCGTCGCATAAACATCTGATGGAAGAGATCGAAGTCGTCGCCGGCAGCGATTTGACGGTGTTGGTGACCGGTGAGACGGGCGTCGGCAAGGAACTGGTGGCCAATGCGATTCATGCGCTGTCGGCGCGGGCCAACAAGCCACTGATCAGTCTGAACTGCGCGGCCCTGCCGGATACCCTCGTCGAAAGCGAACTGTTCGGCCATGTGCGCGGCGCGTTCTCCGGCGCGTCCGCGGACCGGCGCGGCAAATTCGAACTGGCCGATGGCGGTACGCTGTTTCTCGATGAGGTGGGCGAGTTGCCGCTCGCTGTGCAGGCCAAGCTCTTGCGTGTGCTGCAGAACGGCCAGTTGCAGCGGATCGGCTCGGACCACGAGCACAAGGTCGATGTGCGGCTGATCGCAGCGACTAACCGCGATCTTGCTGAGGAAGTGCGCGCCGGGAGGTTTCGCGCGGACTTTTATCACCGGCTCAGCGTGTATCCGTTGCGGGTGCCGCCGTTACGCGAGCGGGGCAAGGACGTATTGCTGCTGGCGGGCTTTTTCCTCGAAGAAAACCGCTCGCGGCTCGGCCTGTTGAGCTTGCGTCTGGCGGCCGATGCGCAAGCGGCGCTGTTGCGCTATCCGTGGCCCGGGAATGTGCGCGAGCTCGAACATCTGATAGGGCGAAGCGCGCTCAAGGCGCTGGCTGTCAATCGGGAAAGGCGGCGCATCCTGACCTTGAGCGCGGCGGATCTGGCGCTCGCCGTGCCGGCTGAGGTGGCGGGCGAGGCAGCTGTTGAAGCGGGTGCCCCGCAACCCGTTGGCGCAGATTTTCGCAGCGCAGTGACCGCGTTCGAGCGGACCATGGTGCTCGACGCGCTCGCGCGCCACAACCAGAACTGGGCCGCCGCGGCCCGCGAGCTAGGTCTCGATCGTGCGAACCTCAACCGGCTGGCCAAACGGCTTGGCTTGAAATAGGTTCAAGCGGGCATCTTGCGGAAAGCGATCGCGAAGCGGTTCCAGCTATTGATCGCGGCGATCAGCAAGGTCAGATCGACCAGCTCTTCATCGCTGAAATGTGGCTTCACCGCTTCCCATACCGCATCCGGCACGTGCGCTTGGGAGACCAGTGTGACGGCCTCGGTCCATTCGAGTGCGGCGCGTTCGCGCTCGGTGAAGAACGGCGTTTCGCGCCATACCACGACGGTGGCGAGACGACGTTCGGTTTCGCCGCCTTTGCGGGCGTCGGTGGTATGCATATCGACGCAGAACGCACAGCCGTTGATCTGCGAGGCGCGCAGGCGCACCAGTTCAGCGAGCGACTTTTCGATGCTGCTCTTGCCGATGCGTTCTTCCATGGCGAGCAGCGTTTTGATTGCGTTCGGGCTAGCTTTATAGAAGTCGAGACGGGCGTCCATGATTCGTTCCTCAGGTTCGGTCGATGCGCCGGATGGCGCGACATGAGGAAGATTAGGCGTTTCACTGGCGTTCTTAAATAGCCAATTTTCCGCATTTTTAGGGTACCAGTTGTGCGGGTGGATTGAGTGGCCGCAAGCCGGACCTGTGCGTTCAGCGGGCTTGCTGTAACACCCCTGCGAGCCGCTGCAGCGCGGTGTCGATATCCTCTGCGCTAGTCCCGCCGTAGCCGAAAATCAGCCCCTGCCGCTTCGGCTCGCTCGTGTAGAACGCCGCAATGCCGTACAGGCCGACCGAGGCTGCTTCGGCAGCGGCGGCGATCAATGGGGCTTCTTCGAGACCCGCCTTGAGCAGGGCGGTCAAATGGATGCCCGCGGCGGACGGTAGCGGTTCGAGCCACTGTGCCAGCGCACCGTGCAAATGACTGAGCAGCATCTGGCGACGCGCCGCATAGTGCTTATGGATGCGCCGCAGATGCCGCGCGAAGTCGCCGTCGAGCATGAAGCGCGCTAGCGCGGTCTGAGTAAGCGTGCAGGTGTGCCAGTCGCCAATCTGCTTGGCTTTCTGCAGCGCGACATTCAGCGAGCGAGGTGGCACCACATAACCGATGCGCAACTCGGGAAAGATGGTCTTCGAAAAGGTGCCGACATAGGCGACAAGACCGGCACGATCGAGACTCTTGAGCGATTCCATCGGCCGCCCCTCGAAGCGGAATTCGCAGTCGTAGTCGTCTTCGACAATGACCACGTGGTGTTTCTCGGCCCATTCGAGCAGTTCGACGCGACGCTCGAGGCTCATCGGCATACCAAGCGGAAACTGATGCGAGGGCGTGACATAGACGAGCGCCGCGCGGCACGGCAGCTTCGCGGTGATGAGGCCATGCGCATCGACGGGGACGCCGACCACGCTCGCGCCTAGCGCTGCGAAGGCCGCTCGGGCGGGTGGGTAGCCGGGGTCCTCCATGGCGACGATATCGCCAGGCTTCACCACTACCCGTGCGAGTAGATCCAGTGCCTGCTGCGCGCCCTGAGTGACGATCACATCTTGCCAGCTACATGACACCGCGCGACTGAAGGCGACGTAGCGTGAAATGCCCAGGCGCAGTTCCTGTTCGCCGCCAGGGTCGCGGTATTCGCCGCGGCTGCGTGCCTGCACGCGCACTGCATGATTGACGCAGCGCCGCCAGGCGTCGAACGGGAACTGGGTCTTGTCGGTCACGCCGCCACGAAAATCGAACGGCAGCGCTGGGCGGTACTGTGGCATCGACAGGGCCTCGGGAACCTCGGCCCAGACTGAGTGCGCGGAGGCCAGATCGGCGGTGTCTGTGGTATCGGCGGCCGCGGCGGCTGTCTGGGTTGTTGCGGCGCCCCGTGCTTGCCCGGCGCGGTTCGGTACGCGGCTGAGACCGTCGGCGACAAAGGTGCCGTCACCGGGGTGCGCACGCAGATAACCTTCGGTGATCAGCCGCTCGAATACTTCGAGGGTGGTCTTGCGCGACACGCCGAGTTGGCCGGCGAGGTCGCGGGTGGAGGGCAGGCGCTCGCCGCTTGCCAGCCGGCCGTCGATGATGCCCGCGCGCAACTGGCGATAGATCTGGCCCGTCAGATCCTGACGGCCATGGATGCTGATTTGCATGTCCAAGGCAGCGGTGACCTCGTGTGAAGAAACACCCGACATTCTGGCATGCCGGCCGTAGTGGACGGCAGGCCTTGTTTGACCGTACGATCATTCTGGATAAACACGTCATTGGCCGTTGAGGAGCGGCCTCGCATCCGTTCTGCCGACTTGCATTCTGATCGATCCCACGCTCCATCCCTGCTGGGAGCCTCGCTTGTTCAACTCAATGTTCGGAGCCTTCGATGACGGTCTATCTTCTTGCCTTGCTGATTGGCGTAGTGGCTGGCCTGCGCGCAATGACGGCGCCCGCAGCCGTGAGCTGGGGCGCGTACCTTGGCTGGTTGCCTTTGCAGCACACCCCGCTGGCATTTCTGGGCTTCGCGGTGACGCCTTATATCCTCTCTGTGCTGACAATCGGCGAACTGATTACCGACCAGTTGCCGACAACGCCGAGTCGCACGGTGCCGATCCAGTTCGGCGCCCGGCTCGTCAGTGGCGGGTTGTGCGGGGCTGCCGCGGGTGCGCCGCATAACGCGATGATTGCCGGATTGATCGCGGGTGCGATCGGCGCGGCAATCGGCACGTTCGGTGGGGCGAGGGCCAGAGGGTGGCTGGCGGCAGCCATGGGCCGGGATCTGCCGGCCGCCATCATTGAAGACATCGTCGCGATTGGCGCCGCAGCGTTGATTGTGGCGACCCTCGCGTAAGGTGGAAAGCGGCGGCGTGCGCCGTGCCGCCGTCATTGCATCACGCGCGCTGCCGGCGGTTGTGGACGAAACGCCAGAGCCCGCTCACCAGCAGCGAGCCGACGCCGAGCCCGACGCCGAGCAGAACGATCGAGCTCATGTGGTCGCGCACCACCGGCACATTGCCGAACAGGTACCCGGCCGCCACCAACGACACGATCCACAACGCGGCGCCCGCAACGACGAACGAGGTGAAGCGTGCGAAGGTCATCTGCGAGACTCCCGCAACGAACGGCGCGAAAGTGCGCACCACGGCGATAAACGGCGAGAGCAGAAAGGTCAGGCCGCCGCGCGCTTCGTAAAAGGCGTGGGCCTTCTGCAGGGCGTGCTTGTCGAGCCACCGATACTCGGCGGTGTAGACCTTCTCGCCGATCGCCCGGCCAATCAGGAAGTTGACGATGCTGCCCGCCACGGTCGCTGCAAACAGCACGGGAATTACCAGCCAGACATTGAGCGCACCGGTGGCCGCGAATGCGCCGCAGATGAAGATCAGTGGATCGCCAGGCAGGAAGAACAGCGGCAGGAAGCCGATCTCGACGAAGATGATGGCGAATAGCATCGCATAGACGGCGGTGCCATATTGCGCGATTAGTCCGCCGAGGTTGCGGTCGAAGTGCAGGGCGACCTGCAGGAGGTGCATCAGATCCATCTTGAGTGTTGGCTGTTTAGATAGCGGGAGTGTAGCGCCGCGGGCGTGCCGGCAGCAGGGTTTTCGCTGTGTTGTGCAAGGTTGCGAGCATGGCGAGTGAGTGGTACAAGAAGGGCGCGAGAAGGGCACAAGAAGGGCGAGCCCTGCGTTGTGCCTGTTCGTTTTGCCGCTGCGATGTCAAGATTCAGGGTGGATGCATCCTGCGAGGAGGATGCGCGGACCTTATCGTTTTGACCGGGAACTCATGCAGGACTCTTTTGCCTTCACTTTTCGCTTTGCGGTGCCGGACGATATCGAGGCCGTGCGCGCTATCGAATACGAAGCGGCGCAGCGCTTCGTGACGGTCGGCATGACCGGCATTGCCGATGCCCAGCCGATGAATGCGTCTTTCGTGCGCCGCAAGATCGAGGCCTCGGAGATTATCGTTGCGGTGGATTCACAGGCGCGCTGCGGCGCGTTTGTGATGTTCGCGCCGCTTGCGACGCGCTTCTATATCGAGGAACTCGATGTGCTTACCGCCTGGGCGGGCAGACGCATCGGCGCGGCGCTGATCGAACAGGTGGACCGGCTGGCAGCCGAAGCGGGAGCCCAACAACTGGTGCTGTCCACGTTTCGCGATGTGCCGTGGAATGCGCCGTACTATCAGCGGCTGGGGTTTGGCGTGATGGACGCAGCGCAACTCGACGCGAAGTTGCAGGCGATTCGCGCATCGCATGTGGCCCACGGGCTCGACGAATCGAAGCGCGTTTTTATGTGCCGAGATGTGACGGCGGCGAGCGCGGCCGGATAACACTCCGGTCGGGCCCGCCGCATGTCTTAAGCCTGCTTGTGGCTTGTGCCGCTGCTTATTCAGCCGCGTTCAGCCAGCTTATTCCATCCGCTTATTCCACGGTTTCCAGCGCCGGATAGTCCGTATAGCCGGTTTCGCCTGCCGCATAGTACGTAGCCGGATTCGGCTGGTTGAGCGGGGCATCCAGTTCAAAACGGCGCGGCAGATCCGGGTTGGCGATGAACAGCTGGCCCCATGCCACCGCATCCGCTTCACCGGCGTCCAGCACGTGCTGCGCGGATTCCTTGGTGAATTTCTCGTTGGCAATGTACGGGCCGCCGAACGCCGCCTTCAACTGCGGGCCGATGCGGTTGTCGCCGAGGGCTTCACGTGCCGCGATAAACGCAATCTTGCGCTTGCCCAGTTCGCGTGCCACATAGCCGAAGGTCGCTGCAGGGTTCGAATCGCCCATGGTGTGTGCATCGCCACGCGGTGCGAGGTGCATGCCCACGCGCTGCGCGCCCCACACTTCGATACACGCGTCGGTCACTTCGAGCAGCAGGCGAGCGCGGTTTTCGATCGAGCCGCCGTAGGCGTCCGTGCGCTGGTTGGTGCTGTCCTGCAGGAACTGGTCGAGCAGATAGCCGTTTGCGCCGTGCACCTGGACGCCGTCGAAACCGGCTGCCTTGGCATTGACGGCGCCCTTACGGTAGGCGTCGACGATACCGGCGATTTCAGCGAGCTCGAGCGCACGCGGCGTCACAAAGGGGCGCTGCGGACGCACGTGGCTCACGTGCCCTTGAGGTGCAATCGCGCTCGGCGCAACCGGCAGTTCGCCGTTCAGAAAGACCGGGTCCGAGACGCGGCCGACGTGCCACAACTGCAGGAAGATCTTGCCGCCGGCAGCGTGAACCGCGCTGGTGACGAGCTTCCAGCCTTCAACCTGTTCCTGCGACCAGATGCCCGGCGTGTCGGCATAGCCGACGCCCTGCGGCGTGACCGAGGTGGCTTCGCTGATGATCAGGCCGGCCGAGGCGCGCTCGGCATAGTACCTGGCCATCAAGGCGTTCGGCACGCGGATGTCGCCGGCGCGCTGACGCGTCAGCGGCGCCATGATGATGCGGTTTTTCAGCGTGAGATCGCCAATCTGAAGCGGGTCAAAAAGAGTCGGCATAAGAGGTCACCTTTCCTGGCGGGCACATGGCCCGCGACGATAAGAACAGCGTGATGAAAGAAGCGCGGCGAAGCAGACCAGAAGCGTCAGAGGTCCGTGTTCATATGCTCGAGAAACGCCTGGATGACGGGCTCGTTACGCTTGAAAAACACCCACTGGCCGACTCGCTTCGAGCTCACGAGGCCGGCGCGCTGCAAGGCCGCCAGGTGCGCCGACACGGTGGACTGCGACAGTCCGCAGCGTGCGTCGATCTTGCCGGCGCACACGCCGTGGTCGAGCGTGAATTCCTGATCGGCGAAGTGCGCTTGCGGCTCCCGCAGCCACGCCAGAATCTCGCGGCGGATGGGGTTGGCGAGCGCCTTGTGGATCGCGTCGATGTCGATCGTCATCGGGTTGGTTTTCGAGGGTATGAACGGTGGACACGGGCTTGAAGCCGGAGTGGCCCCTCAGCTGCATCGCAACGGAGCGAATTATATATCGGTTTTTTGCGATATGCATAAAGCACTACTGGCTATGGGGGCGATAGGGGCGGCACGCAAAAAGGGTCGCCTTTACAGGGGACAGGCAGCTTGCTCGCGCATGCGACGGGCTTCGTCGCGCAGGAACTGCTGGTAATCGTCCAGATCGCCGTCGAAGGGCTCGACGCCACCCTTGGTAACGAGCCAGAACTCGTCACATACCGCGCGCAGCAGCGACCGGTCGTGACTGACCAGCATCACAGTGCCTTCGAATTCGTTGAGTGCCATGCCTAGCGCTTCGCGTGTGGCCAGGTCGAGGTGGTTGGTAGGCTCGTCCAGCAGCAGCAGGTTGGGGCGCTGCCACACGATCATGCACAACACGAGCCGCGCCTTTTCGCCGCCGCTCATCGTGCCGACCGCCTGATGGACCATGTCGCCACTGAAGTTGAAGGTGCCGAGGAAGGTGCGAAGCGATTGTTCGGTGCCGCTCTGGCCGGGGGCACGCAGGTGCGCCGGCGTGTCCTTGGCAAGGCGGATCATGTGTTCCATCGGCGTGTCGAGTGGACGCAGCACGTCGAGTTCCTGCTGTGCGAAGTAGCCGATGTTCAGGCCTTTGCCTTCGCTGATTTCGCCGGCAATCGGCGCCAGCTCGTGCGCCACCGTCTTCACCAGAGTGGACTTGCCTTGGCCGTTGGCACCGAGAATGCCGATACGCTGCCCGGCCAGCACGGACCGGTTGATGCCCCGCACGATGACCGTCGGCGGCGTGCCCGGGGTTGCGTCGGTCGGCGCCGGGTAGCCGAAGCTCGCGTCGAGCATCGACAACAGCGGGTTCGGTACGTTGAGCGGTTCCTTGAACTCGAAGCTGAACTCTGCGTCGGCAAGCACGGGTGCGATCTTCTCCATGCGTTCGAGCGCCTTGACCCGGCTCTGCGCCTGCTTCGCCTTGGATGCCTTGGCCTTGAAGCGGTCGATGAACTTCTGCAGGTGGGCGATCTTGTCCGCCTGCCTGGACATTGCGGCCTGCTGCAACACCAGTTGCTCAGCGCGCATCTCTTCGAACTTGCTGTAATTGCCGCCATAACGCACGAGCTTGGCGTTGTCGACGTGCACCGTCACCTGCGTCACCGCGTCGAGGAATTCGCGATCGTGACTGATCACCACCATGGTTCCTTGATAGCGCTTGAGCCACGCTTCCAGCCAGACCAATGCGTCGAGGTCAAGGTGATTGGTCGGTTCGTCGAGCAACAGCAAGTCGGACGGGCACATGAGCGCGCGCGCCAGTTGCAGTCGCATGCGCCAGCCGCCGGAGAAACTGTTGACCGGCTGGCTGAGCTGCGCAGCACTGAAGCCAAGGCCCAGGATCAGCGCCTGGGCGCGTGCGGGGGCATCATGTGCACCGGCGTCGTGCAGGGCCATGTAGGCGTGCGCCATGCGCATGCCGTCGTCGCTGGCCTCAGCGGCGGCTACTTCAGCCTGCGCGGCCAGCATGACGGTGTCACCTTCGATGACGAAGTCGGTCGCACTCTGCTCGGTCTCCGGCATCTCCTGCGCGACCTGGCCCATCTTCCATGCTGCGGGAATCGAGAACTCGCCGCCGTCTTCGTGCAGTGTGCCGTTGAGAAGGCCGAAGAAGGATGACTTGCCGGCGCCATTGCGACCGACAAGGCCAATCTTTTCGCCGGGGGTGAAGGTGACGGAAGCGCTATCGAGTACGACATTGACGCCGCGGCGCAGCGTGACATTACGGACGGAAATCATAAGGGGCTACTTCGGAGAGGATAGGCATGATAGCCGACCGGACGTACAGGGCTGTCCTTTTTCTGGCCGCGCGAGTGAAGAACCGCTTGCGCTTTGCGGCGCTCACCGGCCATAAAACGAGGCGGGCGCTGGCGCACCGGGTGTTCCGGCTGCGGGGGGCCAGCGAACAGACGGTGAGTGACGGCTCATGGACGGTAGCCGCGGTTCCCAGCGTTTGCCAAAAGCGGACGATCGGTGAGTTGAACGTTTGGGTGACGCATCACGACAGCCGCAGCCGCCTTACGTCTTGTTGCGGAGGCGCGCCGAACAGACGGCTGTACTCGCGACTGAACTGCGAGGCGCTCTCGTAGCCGACCTGGATCGCGGCACTACCCGCGTCGATGCCAAGGTTGAGCATCAACTGCCGCGCTTCCTGCAGGCGCAACTGCTTCTGGTATTGCAGGGGACTTGTTCCGGTGATGTTGCGGAAATGCTGACGGAACGTCGAAGGACTCATGTGCGCATGCGCGGCCAGGTCATCCACCTGGAGTCCCTTCGAGAAATTCTGCTTGAGCCATCTCACGGCCCTGGCGATTTGTTGGCTCGGCGATCCGTTGGCCGCAAGGTGCTGCAACTGCGGACTGTGGGGGCCAGCGAGAAGCCGCACGATGATTTCCTGCTGAAAGAGCGGCGCCAATTGCGGTGCCAATGCCGGTTGGCCCAGCAATTCGATCAGCCGAATCAGGACGCCGATCAGAGCATCGTCAAGCGTTTCGATCGTGATGGGCGTGAAAGCTGGCGTTCGAGGCGGAGCCGGCAACTGCATCTCCACAGCTGTCTTCACGATGTCACGGCTGTCTAGTGTCAGCATCAGGCCCAGCATCGGTTCCTCAATACTCGCGCGCGTGACGTGCGAGATCACAGGCAGGTCGATGCTTGCCAGCATCGACTGGCCGGGGCCGTAGTTCACCACCTCTTTTCCTGCCAACGCCTGCTTATGGCCCTGGGCAACGACGCCCAGCCCGAGGTTAAAGATGCAGTGCAACGGCTCGGTTGGCCCCTTCCGGCGGTGAAGGGAAAGGGCAGGTATGGCTGTGGTGTAGTCGCCGTCGGACTGGGCAAAGCGGGCGATGGCTCGCGCGAGGCCCTGCGTGCGTGTGGTAGTCGTACTCATTGGCTCGGAAACCCGGTGTTTCATGCGAAATCTCTAACGCCAAGACGGCAGAAACACTTTACTCCGGTAGAAGACCATTCGCGTGGCTTTAAGCACGCTTCGTCAGTTTAGGCAAGAAGTTCGGCGCTTTCGGCAACCTCCCCGGTGCCAATCGCGCGACACTGAAGCCCGTTAATTCGTATCCGATGCTCGAATTTGGGGGCATCAAGAACACAGAGGACCTACGTATGAATAGCAAGAAAGTATGGCTGATTACTGGCGCCGGCCGTGGCATGGGCGTGGATATCGCCAAGGCAGCCTTGGCGGCCGGTCACGATGTTGTGGCGACCGGACGCAATCCTGAAAAGGTCAGGAACGCCATCGGCGATCACGATAATCTTCTGGTCGCCCAACTGGACGTGACCAGTCCCGCGGATGCCGAGGCCGCCGTCGAAATTACCGTCCAGAGGTTTGGCCGCATTGACGTGCTGGTCAACAATGCAGGCAACTTTTATGGGGGCTTCTTCGAGGAGCTTAGCCCCGCGCAGGTGCGTAGCCAGCTCGAAACGCTTCTGTTCGGCCCGATGAATGTTGCCCGGGCCGTATTGCCGGTGATGCGCAAGCAGCGCGCTGGCCTGTTAGTCACAATCTCATCGACGGCTGGCATTACTGGTGGCGTGTTTTGCAGTGCATATGCCGCTGCAAAGTTTGGCGTCGAAGGATGGATGGAGTCGCTTGCCCAGGAAATTGCTCCCTTTGGCATTCGCACCATGCTGGTAGAACCAGGTTTTTTCCGGACAGATCTCCTCAGCGCAGACTCGACTACCTACGCCGAACTTTCCATTGATGACTATGCGTCCCGCACTCAGGAGACCGTGACTGCGTGGAAAGGCATGAACGGCAAGCAGGGTGGCGATCCGGCCAAACTTGCCGCCGCGCTAGTGGATTTGACGGCACAGGAAGAGCCGCCCGCTCGCTTCGCCGCCGGCGCGGATGCAGTTGAAGCTTTTGAATCCAAGGCGAACACGTTGCTCGCTCAGGCGAATGCCCACCGCGAGCTGTCTTCATCCCTTTCACACGCCCCAGAATAAAGACGGGCGCCGCCGGACAAGGGTTCGTCACCTTAGCAAAGGGGAACGCGCACCATCGCCCCGGCAGAAAGTGCATACGGCGGCCGCGACCATCTTCCGCTCAGGCTGGAACCGCACCGATTTGCTGCAACAGGGCCAACAGGTCAGGTTGCCCGCGCTCTTCGACAATTTTTCCGTTGGAAAAGCGATAGAAGTTCACGGCCTGAACCTGGATCTTCTTTCCGCTCGCAGGCACGCCAAAGAAGGTGGCCTGGTGAGTACCGCGCATGATGAAACGTGCGGCAACCGTGTCGTTTTCCGCGATCATTTCTTCGAGCGTCCATTGAATGTCGGGGAAACCAGAGCGCATCATGCCGAGGATTTCCATGTACCCCTGCGGTCCAATGAAAGGATCCGGGCTGACGGGGGCGTGGAAGATTGCATTGGCATCAACAAGCTCCTCGGCAAGCGCCTCGCCGGCTGTATTGATGAATTCAACAAAGCGGGACATCAACAGTTTGTTCGATTCGGCGGACATTATTTGAACCTTGTATGTGAGTGTGGTCGCCCGCAACGGCGTCGGTTGCGTGCGCCGCCAAACGAGAGGCGGAGCAGGTTGCGGTAGGTCGCGTACGTGCCGGGTTCAGGCCGCTTACGACAACTGCAACAAGTCTAGACTGCAAATACATTGAGATAAATGCGTGATATCGTTGGACATTCACAACAGGACGTTTCGAATGGATCGTCTCACGAGTATCAGCGTTTTCACGAAAGCAGTCGAATTGGGTTCGTTCTCAGCGGCTGGGGATGCGCTTCAGATGTCGCCACAACTGGTCGGGAAACACGTCCAGGTGCTGGAACAGAGTCTCGGCGTGCGTCTGCTGAACAGAACGACGCGCAGGCAAAGCCCGACAGATATCGGCCGGGCTTACTATGAACGCGCCAAGATCATTCTCGCGGAGGTCGAGTCGGCCGAAAACCTCGTAGCCGAGACCCGTTCAGTGCCGACTGGCCGTCTGAAGATAAATGCGCCTGTGAGCTTCGGCATGCACACCTTGGCGCCTAAGCTGCCGGAGTAC
Source organism: Paraburkholderia phenazinium (assembly GCF_900100735.1). Taxonomy (GTDB): domain Bacteria; phylum Pseudomonadota; class Gammaproteobacteria; order Burkholderiales; family Burkholderiaceae; genus Paraburkholderia; species Paraburkholderia phenazinia. The sequence continues at coordinate 740,971 of NZ_FNCJ01000002.1, forward strand.
CTTAAGGCGTTTCCGCAGGTCGCAGTTGACTTGACTCTGTCGAATCGAGCCGTCGGTCTGATTGACGAGGGTTATGACGCCGTGTTCAGGATTGGCGAACTGGGGGATAGCGGCCTGATTGCTCAGCCACTGGCTCCCTACCGGTTAGTGCTATGCGCCGCGCCGTCGTATCTTGCTGCAAACCCGCGCATAACAGTTCCCGCTGATCTGGCGCACCATGAGTGTCTTGGTTTTGCGCATACGGAACTACGATCGGAGTGGACGTTTGATGGCCCTGAAGGCCGCGTCGCTGTGCAGGTCTCGGGGCGATTCATGGGAGACCATGGTGAGGTGCTGCTGGCGGCCGCCGTGGCGGGCGTCGGGGTCATGCTTCAGCCCGTGGAACTGGTGAAGGGCGAACTCGATCGGGGCAGTCTGGTTGTGGTGCTTCCGGACTATCAGGCGCCTTCGCGGTCATTACACGTTCTATATGCGCGTGATCGCCGCGTGACGCCCAAGTTGAGGAGCTTTCTGGATTTTGCGCGAGAGCACTTCGGCGCATAGCGAAGTGATAGTTCCTCAGCATTGGCCAAATTCCATCGGTGCCACACTTTGTCGAGTGTGGCGCGGGTAGCGATGACCGCTTCCGGGAAAACTGAAGATCTCGGATGGGTCGGTACCCATTCGCTGAAGTCGGAAACGGACGCCCGCACTTACATCAAACCCATCTGCTCAAGATACCGCCACGGATAAATACCGCGTGCGTGTCCGTCGCTGAATATCAACTGCACGCCGTAACCCATCATGTGCATATCGATCAACGCCACATCCGGCGAGGCGCCCACGACGTGCCCGTCGAGCCTGATACGGCGGCATTCGGCGCACGCGCAGGCGCGTCGCAACTCCGCGTGCGCAATCCGCTGCTCGCGCCTGTCTGGCCAACGCAGCGTCAGCACGCGGTCGACGGTGTCGGTTGCGATCTCGCGCGGGACGTTCATCGGGCCGTGCCTTCCACCTGCTGTAACGCGATGCGCACCGCTTTGCGCACGTCGGGATCGCGATCTTCGAGCGCATCGCGCAGAGGCTGCAAAGTGCGAGGATCGCGCAACTCGCCAAGCGCGAGCGCGGCCTCCTTGCGCAGGTTGCTGATCGTGTGGGTGAGCAGGGCGGCGACAGCCGGGGCAGCGCTGCGCTCGCCAAGCTGGCCAAGTGCGCGCACAGCACGCAGCCGCACCTGCCAGTAGTCGTCGTCGAGCGCGGCAAGCAGCGGGTCGCGGGCGGCCGGCGCACGCAGCTTGCCTAGCGTGGTGGCCGCCTCCTCGCGCACCTGCCAGGCGCCGTCACGCAAGGCGCCGAGCAGTGCGGTCGTAGCAGCCGCGTGGGTGGCGGGTGCAAATCCGAGTGAACCGACCGCGGCGCGTCTCACCTCGGTCTCGGCATCACCGGTGGCAAGCGCGGCCAGCGGCGCCAGCGCACGCGTATCCTTCAGCCAGCCCAGCACCGCAACCGCTTCCAGCCGCACACTCGGCGTTGTATCGGTTAGCGCGTGCAGGGCAGGTTCGAATGCACCGGCAAAGCGCAGTTCCCGCAGGGCTCGCAAGGTTGCCGAACGCACGAACGGCTCGGGCCGCTCGACCCAGCGGCGCAGCACCGTTCCAGACGCAGGGTCCTTGAGTTCGCTCAGACTCTGCGCGGCTGCAGCGCTGACCTTGCCGTCGGGATCGAGGAGGGCGCCGCACAGCGCTTCCACGATCTCGTCACGCTCCCACGACGCCAGCACGCGCGCCGCTTCGAGCCTGACTTCGGCGGCGGGGTCATCGCGCAGCGCGGCGACAAGCGAAGGTAGCAAGTCGGCATCTTCGAGATCCGCAATCTCGAGTAGTGCGATGCGTCGCACGGCGGCGTCTTCGTCGGCAAGACGCGACAGCAGCGCGATGGTCTCGGAATCGAACGCGTCCGGGTGAGGGACGACAATGGGCGGCACGTTCATTCGAATGCTCAAGGGTTGGTGTTGCGTGAAGGACTTCGAAATCAGGCTTGCTGGATGCACTCGTGCCTGCGGCGCAGCAACGCGTAAGAGTACGGTTGTCGCGCCACAGCGTTCTAGCGCAGCAGGTAGGGAATCTCCACCTTGACCGCCCCGGTTGGACAGTCGCGCTCGCATGGCATGCAGTACCAGCATTCGTCGAACTGCATATAGGCTTTGCCCTTGCTCAAGTCGATGGCGAGCAGGTCGAGCGGGCAGACGTCGACACAGACGGTGCAGCCCTTGTCGGCGATACACAGGTCCTCGTCGATCGTGACGGGGGCGCTGCTGCGCTGAAAGATCTCGTGTGGGGTATAGGACATGGCAATCGACTCTCAGATGACAGCGGCAAGCGCGCTGGATTCGCGGATGCGCAGGTTCTGGTAAGCGCTGCGCTCGTCTTCGGCCAGCGGCACGATATAAGGCTCGACTGCACGTTTCTCGCTGCTCATGCGGCCATGCTCGTCCTTGCGCAGATGCGTATGGCAGAACCACTGCGCATCGTCGCGCTCGGGATAGTCGACCCGGTGGTGATACAGACCCCAACGGCTTTCGGTGCGAAACAGCGAGGCGCGCGCTGCCATTTCCGCGCAGTCGCGGATGGCGCGAACTTCTGCCGCGCGCATCAGCTCATGGGGATTGACGGCCTTGATTGCTTCGATGTCCTCGGCGATTTCCGCAAAGCGCTGCAAACCGATCTCCATCTTGCGCGTGACCTTCGGCGGTTGCAGATAGTCGTTCACCATGCGCCGCAGCTTGTATTCGACTTGCGACGGCGCATGGCCATTGGCACGTTCGAGTGGCGCGTAGACGCGCTCACGTTCGGCAGCAACCTGCTGTTCGTCGACGGGCGCGTGCTCGTGTCCTTGCACATATTCCGCCGCGTTCTGACCGGCAAACCAGCCATAGGTGAACGCGCCGAGCATGTAGTTATGCGGTACGGCCGCCATATCGCCGGCTGAGTAGAGTCCCGCTACGGTGGTTTCGGCGCGCGCGTTCACATAGACCCCTGACGCGCTATGTCCGCTGCAAAAACCGATCTCCGAGATGTGCATTTCGACCATCTGCTGCCGGTAGTCGGTGTTGCGCCCGGCGTGGAATCGTCCGCGGCTGGGGCGTTCGTTGGTGTGCAGGATTTGCTCGATGGTCTGGATCGTTTCTTCCGCGAGATGGTCGAGCTTCAGGAACACGGGGCCATTGCCGCTTTGCAGTTCCTGATAGAACTCCCACATCATCTGACCGCTCCAGTAGTCGCATTCGATGAAGCGTTCGCCCTTGCCATTGGCCGTAAAGCCGCCAAGCGGCCCGGTCACATAGGCGCACGCCGGACCGTTGTAGTCCTTGATCAGCGGATTGATCTGGAAGCATTCGAGGTTCGCGAGCGCGGCCCCCGCGTGATAGGCCATCGCGTAGCCATCGCCGGCATTGGTCGGGTTCTCGTAGGTACCCATTAGATAGCCGGATGACGGCAAGCCCAACCGTCCCGCTGCGCCGCAGGCGAGAATCACGGCCTTGGCGCGCACCACGTAGAAGTCCGCCGTGCGGCAGTCGAAGCCGAGCACGCCGCAGACCCGTCCTTGTGCATCGGTCAAGAGGCGCGTGGCGACGATGCGATTGGTGATCGAAATACGTGCCCGCTTCAACTGGCGGTACAGCACCTTCTTGATGTCGTGCCCTTCGGGCATCGGCAGCACGTACGAACCCATGTGGTGGACCTTCTTGACCGCGTAGTCGCCGGTGCCGTCCTTCTCGAACTTCACGCCCCAGCGGTCGAGCTGCTCGATCGTCGTGAAGCTGTGCTTCGCATATGCGTAGACGGCTTCCTGATCGACAATGCCGTCGTTAGCGATCGTGATTTCCCGCGTGTACTGCTCGGGCGTCGCGTGACCCGGAATGACTGCGTTGTTCAAGCCGTCCATTCCCATCGAGATCGCGCCGCTGCGCTTGACATTGGCTTTTTCGAGCAACAGCACCTTCAACTCCGGATTGCGTTCCTTCGCCTTGATGGCCGCCATCGGCCCGGCCGTGCCACCGCCTACCACGACGATGTCGTACTCCAGTACATGCGTATTCATTGCGTTGTCCTTGCGTTGCGGCGCGGTTTCTGGCGATCGGTGCGCAGCCGGTATTGGAACGCGTCGCCGCGGAAGTAGAGGTATTCGTAGTCGATGGGCGTGCCGGAAGCATCGTGGGTGAGGCGCTCGATGCGCAGCACCGGACTGCCTTCTTCGACACGCAGGGCGTCGACAATGTCGTCGTCCGCGAGGATCGCGTCGATGGCGATGTCGGCATGGCCGAGCGGCACGCCGCAGTCGTTCTCGAGAATCAGAAAGATGTCGCGGGTCGCGAGATCTGCGTTGGCGAGGCGTTTGCCGAATGCTTCCGGGACCCACGTGAGTTCGAGTGAGACCGGCTCGCGATTCAGCAGGCGGGTGCGATGGATCTCGGTCACTGGCGCGCCCTCAGCAAGCTTGAGCCTGGCCGCGACGTGCCGGTCGGCCTTAACCGTACGAAAGCTGCGCAGCTGATTGACGATTTCGTAGCCCATCGATTCCATGGCCTCCGCAAACCCCTGCAGCGAGGTCACATTCTGGAACGCCTTGGGCTTGGAGACGAAGGTGCCTTTGCCGTGCAGCTTGAAGAGCAAGCCCTCCTTTTGCAGATCGCCAAGCGCCTGACGGACTGTAATGCGGCTGACGTCGAACATCGCGCACAGTTCGTGTTCCGACGGCATCTGACTGTGCGGCGCGTAGGTGCCATCGAGAATCCGCGCGCGCAACGCGTCCTTGATCTGCGCGTAGAGCGGCTGCGGTGAAAGCGGCACGAGATTCGTTCGGGACATGATCAACTTGTCATAACAAGATGGAGGCCGAGTGTAGTGACAGAGCCGAACAGGTCAAACGAAGAAATTGTGCTATCGATTTTCCGTTTTGCGGACAGCGAGCGGAGCAGCGCCCCTCATGTCTCGTCGCTCGAGCACCCATGCGGGTGCTTATTTAGAAATATGAATTTATTGGTTCTGCTTTGGAGGGCGGACTTGCATAGTTCGCTTTGATGGCTATAGGCGGTGACGCTCATGGGTTTGCGCCGCGCCCGGCCAGCATCACTGTTCGGTGGGTAACCGGACGGGTACGACAGATGAGCAAGGAGACATCATGACAGTTGAATTGGCAGAGCGAACCACCCATGCGGCGCTGGTAGCGGCCCGCGAAGCCGCCGTTGCTGCGGGTTTGCCGTACGCCGGCGGGATTTCTCCGCAGGACGCGTGGGCGCTGTTTTCCGCAGGCGAGGCGGTGCTGGTCGACGTGCGTTCCGCAGAGGAGCGCAAGTTCGTCGGTTATGTGCCGGACAGCCTGCATGTTGCGTGGGCGACCGGCACCAGCCTGAACCGTAATCCGCGCTTTGCGCGCGAGCTGGAGGCGAAGACCGGCAAGGATGCGGTGGTGCTGCTGCTGTGCCGCAGCGGCAACCGTTCGGCGCTCGCCGCTGAAGCGGCAACCAAGGCTGGATTGAGCCGGGTCTTCAACGTCCGGGAAGGATTCGAAGGCGACCTGGACGCGCAGCAGCAGCGCGGCCGGCAGAACGGCTGGCGTTTCCACGGCTTGCCGTGGGTTCAGGATTAAGCGGTTCCAACTTCAGGACGGGGAGCACTGACTGTGGCCATATTTGACATTGACGATATCGTCCGCTCGCTTCAAACCGTGCGTCAGCAGTGGCGCGACGCGCAAAAGCGCTCCCTCGAACCCGGCGGGCGCGACTTGCCGGCGCGCGAGGCAATGGCCAGTGTGATCGATACCCTCAAGGGCGTGCTGTTTCCGATGCGCCTCGGGCCACCCGACCTGCGCCAGGAAAGCGAGAATTTCTACGTTGCGAATGCGCTGGATGCCGCGCTCCATGCGCTACTGGCTCAGGCCCGGCTCGAGTTGAACTACAAGGCGCGCCATCACACGCGCGCCGACGAGTTTATCGAGGCGCAGGCGAGTAGCGCGGTGCGCAAGTTTGCCGCGCGCCTGCCGGAGATCCGCAGTTTGCTGGACAGCGACGTGCTGGCTGCCTTCCACGGCGATCCGGCGGCCGGTAGCGTCGACGAGGTGGTGCTGTGCTACCCAGGCATTCTGGCGATGATTCATCACCGGCTCGCGCACGAGTTGTACCGGCTCGGGCTGCCCTTGCTGGCACGGATCGTCGCCGAGCAGGCCCATGCGGAGACCGGCATCGACATTCATCCGGGCGCGCAGATCGGCGCTGGATTCTTTATCGATCACGGCACTGGCGTGGTGATCGGCGAGACGGCCGTGATCGGCCAGCGCGTGCGCCTCTATCAGGCGGTGACGCTCGGCGCCAAGCGCTTTCCGCGTGATGCCGCAGGCCATCTGGAGAAGGGGCTCGCCCGTCATCCGATCGTTGAGGAGGATGTGGTGATCTATGCGGGCGCGACCATTCTTGGGCGGGTCACGCTTGGACGCGGCTCGGTGATTGGTGGCAACGTGTGGCTTACCGAGGATGTCGCGCCGGGTAGCCACGTCACCCAGGCGGTCTCGCGGAACGAAGCGAAACAGCCGACGCTAGCCAACGGCGCGCAGTACGGACGACAGGGGTCCGGGTCGTTGCCGCCGGTTGAAACCTCCTCTCCAGTAGAGAGCGCCGCCCCATGAGCACGCTCGTCAAAAACTTCGGCGCGGCAGTGCGCGAATTGCGTGAGGCGCGCGCCTGGTCGCAGGAGCAACTCGCCGAGCATGCCGGCCTGAACCGCTCCTATGTTGGCGAGATCGAGCGCGGCAGTGCGATTGCTTCGATCGTCACGGTCGACAAACTAGCCGCAGCTTTCGGCGTGCCGATCGCCAGCCTGCTGCGTTCGTCGTTTGGCGGCAGCGGCGCCATTGCCACAACGATCGCGCCGCCCGCAACACTTTCTACCTTGTCGACCACGCCATAAACGTCCAACTGATGTCTATAGCATGTTGAACAGGATCAGGCCCCGTCTTGATAATGACGTCTCGTCATAAGCTTTCCCGTTTTTCTTCTATCAACCCCGGAGCCACACATGTCGACCATAGCGAGCGGCCATACGGCGCTTAGCGATAACGCCGCACGGCAACTAGCCAATGCCACCAAGACCGTTCCCCAACTTGCGACCATCACGCCGCGCTGGTTGACGCATCTGCTGCAATGGGTGCCGGTCGAAGCGGGTATCTACCGCCTGAATCAGGTCAAGAATCCGGACGCCGTGAAGGTTGCCTGCACCCAGCGCGAAGACGAGACGGTGTTGCCGCGCACCTTCGTGCCGTATGAAGAGCAACCGCGCGAGTACTTTCTGAATGCGGTCAGCACGGTGCTCGATGTGCATACGCGGATTTCCGATCTGTACAGCAGTCCGCATGACCAGATCAAGGAACAACTGCGCCTGACGATCGAAACGATCAAGGAATTGCAGGAAAGCCAACTGATCAACAATCCTGATTATGGGCTGCTTGCCAACGTCGCCGAAGAACAGCGCGTGTTTCCGCTGACGGGCGCGCCGACCCCTGACGATCTGGACGAACTGCTGACCAAGGTGTGGAAAGAGCCGGCGTTCTTCCTGACCCACCCGCTCGCGATTGCTGCCTTTGGCCGTGAATGCACGCGCCGTGGCGTGCCGCCGCCGACCGTCAGCCTGTTCGGCTCGCAGTTCCTGACGTGGCGCGGGATTCCGCTGGTGCCGTCGGACAAGGTGCCGGTTGCCGATGGCAAGACCAAGATCCTGTTGCTGCGCGTCGGCGATAAGCGCCAGGGCGTGGTCGGCCTGTTCCAGCCGGGTGTCGCCGGCGAACAGGGTCCGGGCTTGTCGGTGCGCTTCATGGGCATCAACAGCCATGCGATCGCGTCCTACCTGATTTCCCTGTACTGCTCGCTGGCGGTGCATTCGCCGGACGCGCTGGCGGTTCTCGATGACGTGGAGATCGGTAAGTACCATGACTATCCAGACACCTACAAGTAATCCGTCAGGCGCTGGCGTGCCGCACGATGTGCCGCAGACGCTGCCGGCCGGCTTGCCCGATCCCGCGACGCTCGCGCGTCTGGCCGGCGACTTTTTCGCCGCGCTGCCGGGTGGCGGGGTGTCTGCCGGGTCGCCCGTGGGTCATCTGAACGACGCTGCTTCAGCCACGTCGTCTGCCTCGTTTGCGTCGGCGTTGCCGGTGGCGGCGCCCGTGCTGTCGACCGCGAGCAATCCGGCGCCGGCGGGTTCGCCGCTCGCGGGCCCGGGCGGTTTCGGCACCGGCGTGCCGGGCGCTGCGCTGCCGCAGGGTAAGGTGGCTGGCGCCAACCTGCTGCCGTCTGCACCGACGCATGTGCTGTCGCTCGGCAACCGTGCGCCCGCGCTGGTGCCGCATGCCGCTGCGCAAAATGGCTTGCCGGATAGCGTGGTGACGATTGCACCGGCGCTCGAACCGCGCTTTGGTGGCGCGGCGTTGGGTGTGCCGGAAGGGCATGGCGCGCAACGTCCGTCGGCGGGCGGGGCTTCAAGTGCGGCTTCAGGCGCGGCTTCAAGCGCCCCAGCCGCCGCGTCGCCGTATTACTTCCTCGACGAGCGGGGCGATACGCGGCGCAGCGCCGGCCCGGGTAGCCAGGATATCGTCGTGCCGCCCAGCGATTCGGTCACGGCTCAATCGTTCGGGCTGCCAGGCGAGGCGGATCTGCGCTCGTTGCTGTCGGTCCAGCGCTTTCCTTACGATGTCGGCTTGCGCGATGCCGGTGTTGAGCGCAGTGCTGGTTCACGCTACGTCCTCGACGAAGCGCGGCGGCCCGGCGATCCTGCGGGTGGCCCGCACGGTGTGCCGAACGCAGCCGCCTCGGCTCATCCGCCGTTCGACGTCAATGCCATCCGGCGTGACTTTCCGATTCTCTCGGAGCGGGTGAATGGCCGGCAACTGGTGTGGTTCGACAACGCGGCCACGACGCACAAGCCGCAGGCCGTGATCGACCGTCTGGCGTATTTCTATGCCCACGAGAACTCGAACATCCATCGTGCCGCCCATGCGTTAGCGGGCCGCGCAACGGATGCGTATGAGGCGGCGCGCAGCAAGGTGCAGCGTTTCATTGGCGCGGCCTCGCCGGATGAAATCATCTTCGTGCGCGGCACCACCGAGGCGATCAATCTGATCGCGAAGTCCTGGGGTGTGCAGAATGTCGGCGAGGGCGATGAAATCATCGTCTCGAACCTCGAGCATCACGCGAATATCGTGCCGTGGCAGCAGCTTGCCGCGCAAACCGGGGCGAAGCTACGTGTGATTCCGGTCGACGATTCCGGCCAGGTTCTGCTCGACGAATACCGCAAGCTGTTGAACGATCGCACGAAGATCGTCTCGGTGACGCAGGTCTCGAATGCGCTTGGCACCGTGGTGCCGGTCAAGGAGATCGTCGAGATGGCGCACCGTGCCGGCGCGAAAGCGCTGGTCGACGGCGCGCAGTCCGTGTCGCATATGCGCGTCGATGTTCAGGCGATCGATGCTGACTTCTTCGTGTTCTCGGGCCACAAGGTGTTCGGGCCGACCGGTATCGGCGTGGTGTACGGCAAGCGCGCGATTCTCGACGATATGCCGCCCTGGCAGGGTGGCGGCAACATGATCGCCGACGTGACGTTCGAGCGCACCGTGTTCCAGCCGCCGCCGAACCGTTTCGAAGCCGGGACCGGCAACATCGCGGATGCGGTGGGGCTGGGTGCGGCAATCGATTACGTGAACCGCGTGGGTATCGAGAACATCGCTCGCTACGAGCATGATCTGCTGGCGTATGCGGCGAGTGTGCTGCAGCCGGTACCGGGTGTGCGTCTGATTGGCACTGCGAAGGATAAGGCGAGCGTGTTGTCGTTCGTGTTGAAGGGCTATGAGACGGAAGAGGTCGGGCAGGCGCTCAACGAAGAGGGCATCGCGGTGCGCTCGGGGCATCACTGCGCCCAGCCGATCCTGAGGCGTTTCGGCGTCGAGGCAACCGTGCGGCCGTCGCTGGCGTTCTACAACACCTGCGACGAGGTCGATGCGCTGGTCTCAGTGGTGCGGCGTTTGTCGGCGCGGCGTTAAGGCGCGCGGTATAAGCAGAAGCGGTAGGGGGAGAAGGGCCCTCGTGCATGGACTGACTATCGGTCCGTTGCGCGAGGGCCTTTTTTCATTCAGCGGCGGTCGCGACCGAGGACGGCGCCGCAGCCGTGCCGGAAGGCTGCGATTGCGCCGCCCAAAGCTTGGCAAAACGCCGCTTGCTAAAACGTCGCCAAAAAGGCAACTAACGGTCAAGCCCCCCGGGGCGCGGCGATCCGCGCCGACCCACCCTCGAAAAGACCGGCGAACCGCCGCGCGAATACGGTGGGCTGTGAGCCTGCGCCGGTCTGGCAGGGCGCGACGCCGCTAAGTCAGTCACCGGTTCCCGTCAAGCAAATCGCCGAGCAATTCGTCGAACGCGGCTTGCGCGTCTTCAAGTTCCTGCAGCGCCGCATCGAAAGTCTGCAGCGCGAATTGCGAGGGCCGGCCTTCGCCGGCTGGCGGAAATTGCGATTGCAGCGACTTGAACGCCGCCTGCACGCGTTGCGTGGCAGCCAGCACGCGCTCCATGGCGCGCGATTCTTCGGCTCGCGCTTCTTCGTGATTCATCAGGTAACACTCCGTAGTTGGTCCGGCGCCGACGCCGTGCCGGTCACTATGCCATGAACGGCTTTGCGCGCGCGCACCGGGCAGGGGGATCAGATTAGCGGCAAGCCGCCGTTGGCCTTGACCTCGCGCAACGACAGCGACGACTCCACCGACGTCACACCCGGCAGGCTGCGCATCTCGTCGCGCATGAAGGTTCCATAGTCGTCCAGATCGCGCGCCACGACCTGCAGTATGTAATCCGCGCTACCCGAGACGTTATGGCACGAGAGGATGCGCGGAATGGCCTGCACTTCGCGCTCGAAGCGGGTGGCCACCGCGCGGTCGTGTACCGCAAAACGCACATAGACGAACGCGACCACCCCGAAACCGAGGGCGGAACGCGACAACATGGCCCGGTACTGGTCGATGTAGCCGTCGTTCTCGAGGCGCTTGAGGCGCCGCGCACAAGGGGTTTCGCTCAGGCCGACAGTCTCGGCGAGGCGGGCATTGGACATGCGTCCATCTTTTTGCAGCGCGGCAAGGATTGCGCGGTCGACTTTGTCGAGGTCGTTCATCGCAAGGGGAAAATGCTATGAGAGGCCGATATGGTAGCGCATTCCCCTAATGACCCTACTATTCCCTCTGCAATTCGCCAGAAATCCCTCACGCTCCAATAGCAAGATAGAGCCCTTATCAACGTGAGGTTTACATGATTTCCGCGCATCTCCTGATCGTCTATATCGCCGCATTGTTCGTCGTCTACGCGGTGCCCGGACCGGACATGGCGCTTCTGCTGCAGACGAGCATTGGACGCGGCGCGCGCACCGGTTTTGCCACCGCCGGCGGCCTCGGCATTGCCCGGGCGACGCATGTGACCTTGTCGGCCTGCGGCGTGGCCGCACTGCTGCGCAGCGCGCCGTGGCTCTACGAAGTGGTTCGCTACGGCGGCGCGGTGTACCTGGCATGGGTCGCGGTGCAGATCTTCCGCTCACCGGTTTTTGCCTTGCCGGCAGGCGGCGCCATGGCGGTCGAGCCGCGGCCATTGCGGGCCGCTTTCGTCAAAGGGCTGTTGACCAACCTGCTCAACCCGAAGGCGCTGCTGTTCTGCTCGGTGCTGCTGCCGCAGTTCGTACGCCCGGAGGCGGGGCCGGTCGCCTTGCAGATGGTCGAGCTCGGCGTGATCCTGGTCGCGATCGGCGTGTGTTTCGACGCCGTCTATGCGATTGGCGCAGCGCGCATTTCGAACTGGATGCGCTCGCATCCCCTTGCACAGACCGTGCAGCGCTGGACCTTCTCCGCCGCGCTGATCGGCTTCGCACTGCGCCTGTCGCTCGACTAACGGCCCGCTGTCCGGCGTTCCGGCCGGGTGGCGGCGCCCGGCCGCTATGCCAGCGACACATTGGCAAGGTGATTGTGTTAATAAAGGCGCTGGACCCGACGGCGCCGAGGGTGTCGTTATCCGCTCACAATCAACTGCAAACCCGCCCCGTCGTTCAATGAAGACTTTTCTGCTGTATGTCGTCACCGCCATCGCCGAGATTCTCGGTTGCTACCTTCCTTGGCGCTGGTTGAAGGAGGGCGGCTCGGCATGGCTGCTCGTGCCGGGCGCGCTGAGCCTCGCCGCCTTCGCCTGGCTATTGACGCTGCATGGCGCCGCAGCCGGCCGTGTCTATGCGGCCTATGGCGGCGTGTATGTCGCCGTGGCGATTCTTTGGCTCTGGTGGGTCGAACAGGTGCGTCCGACTGTCTGGGATCTGGCGGGCGTCGCTTTCACGCTGGCTGGAATGGGGATCATCGCATTCCAGCCGCGTGTCTGAGCATCGCTGCGAGCGCCGCCCAGGCGAGCGGGCGCTAGTGGCTGTCTAACCTCCGCCCGATCCGCGCATGCCTTGCGCCTCAGCTGCGCCGGCCTTGCGCGTGTCTTCTGTTTGTCTTCCGCTTAGCGGCCGCCGAGGTAGTCGAGCTTGCCGAGTTCGACGCCGTTATGACGCAAGATGTCGTACGTGGTCGTCACATGGAAGTAGAAGTTCGGCAGCGCGAACTGCAGCAGGTAGCTAAGGCCCGTGAACTCGACCGGCCCGGTGCGCATCTTCAGCGTGACCGCGCGTTCTTCCGAACCGTCGATCTGCGCGGCATTGAATTCCTTCAGGTAATCAATCGTTTTCTGAATACGGGTCTGCAAGTCTTCGAACGTCACCTCGACGTCGTCGTACTTGGGCGGCTCCACGCCGGCGAGGCGTGCGGCGCAACCCTTGGCCGTATCCGTGACGATGTAGACCTGGCGCACGAGCGGCAGCATGTCTGGGAAGAGCCGGGCGCCGATGAACACCGACGGGTCGATCTGCTTTTCGGCAGCATGTGCTTCGGCCTTGCCGAGAATGGCTTGCAGGCAGGTCAGGCCGCGCACCAGCACGGGCACGGAGGCTTGATACATCGAAATGGGCATGGAACGTTCCTCTGATTCACTCGGATTCGTCGACGCGTGCAGGTTTGCGCACGGGCCAATGCAACGGCGGGTTCGCCGCTGAAGCATCATAGCGCGACCGGTGTGACGCGTGCATTGACCTGGCCATCTGGACAACTGTTGCGCGCGCTGGAACTGTGTTCGAATGGATTTGTCGGACGGCTTGACGATGTCCAGCAACCAGTCACCTGCGCGGGTTGTGCCGCAACCCTGTTGCGCTACGCGGCGCATGCCCGCCGGGATCAACGCACAGCTACACGGCTGTGCACCGAGGAGTATCGAAACTATGGCCAAGCATCCCCTGCAAGGAAGTGAAAGAGCGGTAGCGGAAGGTTCAAAACTCATCGGGCATTGCGATCCGGCGGAACGGATTGAAGTCCACGTCGTCCTGCGCCGTGCCGCCCAGGCGCAGTTCGATGCGTTGCTTGGCAAGATCGAAGCGGGCGATCCAGGTGTCAAACCCCTGTCGCGCGAAGCCTTCGCCAAGGAGTTCGGCGCGGCAGCGGAGGACATTGCGAAGGTCAAGGCGTTCGCGGTTCAAGCCGGTCTCACCGTGGTGCGTGAAGATCCAGCCGCGCGCACCGTTGTTCTGGGCGGCACGATTGCACAGTTTCAAACCGCATTCGGTGTCCAGCTGCAGCACTACGAGCATCATTCGATCGGCCAGTACCGCGGCCGTACCGGCGTCATCAGCGTGCCCGACAATCTGTTGGGCATCGTTACGGCTGTGCTTGGGCTCGACAACCGGCCGCAGGCGCGTCCGCATTTCCGCATCCGGCCGCCGTTCCATCCGTCCACCGCGCAACAGTCGGGCGCCTTCACGCCGTTGCAGGTTGCCGCCCTCTACCAGTACCCGCAAGGCGACGGCAGCGGCGAGTGTGTCGGCATTATCGAACTCGGCGGCGGCTATGAGAGCTCCGATCTGAATACCTATTTTTCGGGTCTTGGCGTGAGCGCGCCTACGGTGGTCGCCGTAGGCGTCGACAAGGGCAAGAACAAGCCGACCGGCGACCCGAGCGGCCCGGACGGCGAGGTGACGCTCGATGTCGAGGTGGTCGGTGCAGTCGCGCCGGGAGCAAAAATCGCGGTGTATTTCACCACCAACACCGACACGGGCTTCATTGATGCGGTGAGCCGCGCGGTGCACGATACGATTAACAAGCCGTCGGTCATCTCCATCAGTTGGGGCGGCCCGGAGACCTCATGGACCGCGCAGTCCCAGCAGGCTTTCAACAGTGTCCTGCAGTCCGCGGCGACCATGGGCGTGACGGTCTGCGTGGCCTCGGGCGATAGCGGCTCGACGGACGGTTCGAGCAGCACCAATGTGGTGGATTTTCCGGCCTCGAGCCCGTACGTGCTGGCTTGCGGCGGCACCAGGCTGACCGCTTCGGGGCAAACCATTGCCCAGGAGGTGGTGTGGAACGACGGCACCCAGGGTGGTGCTAGCGGCGGCGGTGTGAGCACCGCGTTTGCCGTGCCCACGTGGCAGCAGGGCCTCTTTTCGACCAGCACCGAGGGCGTGCAAACGCCGCTCTCCGGGCGCGGCGTACCCGACGTGGCGGGCGATGCATCGCCGGTCACCGGCTACGACGTGCTAATCGACGGTTCCCAGACCGTGGTGGGCGGCACGAGCGCGGTGGCGCCGCTGTGGGCGGCGCTGATCGCGCGCATCAATGCGGCCAAGGGCTCGCCGGTCGGTTTTGTCAATCCGAAGCTGTATGCCGCGCCGAGCGCCCTTAACGACATCACGCAAGGCAACAACGGCGGATATGAAGCCTCGCCGGGTTGGGACGCGTGTACCGGGCTTGGCAGCCCCAATGGTCAGAAGATCGCGGCGGCACTATAGTCTTGCGAGCGGGCGCGCGGCGAAACGGGCGCCTGTTTGTGACAGGTTGCAAAGCAGAGTGGTGCATGGCTTGAGACAGCGCTTCTATGGCGCCTACATGACAAAAGCGACGTAAAACGAATTCGATGGAGCGAACATGACGAATACCGAGTCAGCTTCCGGCAGTCCGCAGTCGTCTCACAACTCCCATGCTGCTCCCGTCGGGGCGGCCGCGAAGGCGGCGCCGCACCCCTCAGGAGATCAGCCGTTTTTCGATCCGGTCGCATACGGTAATGGGCCCAACGATTCCGTCACTGATACGACCGAGAACGCCGCCATTACCAAACACTCGATCGTGATCGGCGGCCGCAAGATTGCCTATACCGCGACGGCAGGCCATCTGGTGACGGTCGATTCGAGCAGTTCCCAGCCCAACGCCAAGATGTTCTACGTGGCGTTTACGGAAGACAACCAGAAGGAAGAAGCGCGCCCCGTCACGTTTTTCTATAACGGCGGTCCGGGCTCGTCGTCGGTATTCGTGCTGCTCGGCTCGTTTGCGCCGCGCCGCATCAAGACGGCCATGCCGAGCTTCACGCCGCCTGCGCCGTATTCACTGGAAGACAATCCCGACAGCCTGCTCGACAAGAGCGATCTGGTGTTTATCAATCCCATCGGCACCGGTTATTCGGCGGCGATCGCGCCGAACAAGAACCGCGATTTCTGGGGCGTCGACCAGGACGCCACTTCGATCAAGCAGTTCATCAAACGCTTCCTGACCAAGAACAACCGCTGGAACTCGCCCAAATTTCTCTATGGCGAATCGTACGGCACCGCGCGCAGCTGTGTGCTGGCTTACATGCTGCATGAAGACGGTGTCGATCTGAACGGCGTGACGCTGCAGTCTTCGATTCTCGACTACACGCAGTCCGGCAACCCGGTTGGCGCGTTGCCCACGGCCGCGGCCGACGCCTGGTACCACAAGAAGCTTGGCGTCGCGCCCACCCCGACCGATCTCGGCGCCTTTGCCGAAGAGGTCGCCCAGTTCTCGCGCACCGACTATCTGGCCGCCTTGCGCAAAGTGCCGGCCACGGATAACGCCACGGTCGAAAAGCTCAGCGAGTACACGGGCATCGACAAAGCCACGCTGCTCGCGTGGAGCCTCGATATTGCCGCCTACGACAGCCGTGGCAACTCGCTGTTTCTGACCACGCTGCTGAAGTCGAAGGGGCTCGCGCTCGGCGAGTATGACGGCCGCGTAACCGCCGTCGACACCGGCATTGCAGGGAAAATCAATCCGAACTCCGGCGGCAACGATCCGACCATGACGGCGGTGACGGGCGTCTACACGACCATGTGGAACGTCTATCTCAACGAGCAGCTGCTCTACACGTCGAATTCGTCGTTCACCGACCTGAACGACCAGGCGTTCCAGTACTGGGACTTCAGTCACATCGATCCGACGGGCGCACAGAAGGGCGTGGACGCGAAGGGCAATGTGATTCTCTACACCGCCGGCGACCTTGCCGCGGTGATGGCGCTCAATGTCGACCTGAAGGTGTTGTCGGCGAATGGCTTTTACGATTTCGTCACGCCGTTCTACCAGACGGTGCTCGACCTGCAGCATATGCCGCTGGTCAGCCCGCAGGTGCGCCTGAACCTGTCCGCGCGTTTCTATCCGTCGGGGCACATGGTCTATCTCGACGGCGGTTCGCGCACTGTGCTCAAAGCGGATCTGGCGAAGATGTATGACGCTGCAGTGGCGGACCCGGCGGCGTTGAGCCGGGTCCGGGCTCTGCAGGCTCGCCGGGCCAGCTAGGCGTTGGATGCTGCCCGGTTGCTGCCCGGTTAGCCGGGCAGCTGGGTGCACCAGGATGGCGGGCCGCAGCAGAGTGCAACCCCGGCCGCAAGCCGGGGGCGCTCTGCGCAAACACCTTACATACGCAAGCTGAATTTTCCGCTCACAGAACGAATGTGTTTTAATTGCCTTGCGAATTTAACAATTGCGCGTCAAAGCCTGGCGCGCCAAAGAATGAATCCAGGAAAGGTAGGCAGGCGCGGCACGCCGCTGCGCAGTGGAAAATCGAGTACCGGTTGTGCGTCGAAGGGCGCCCGTGGCCACCACGGCCTACGGGCTGCGAGTGGCGCACGGGCCGCTCGCACGGTGCGCATCGGTGTCGTGATGATGCTCGGCGCCGTTGCCGGACTGCGCGCCGGTCAAGCGGCCGCACAGAATGCGGCAATGCTCGACGAGCGCGTGACCCAGCAATCGATCACCGAGACGATCTGCCGCCCGGACTACTCTGACGCAGTGTCACCGCCTTTCGACGTGATGATGGCGCATAAGGCGCGTTTGCTCGCTCAGCACGGCATCGATCCCGAGGATGGCGCCGACTACGCGATCGACCGGCGCGTGCCGGTTTTGCTGGGCGGCTCGCCCGACGCACCAGCCAATCTCGATCTGCTACCGTGGGCAGGCGCGAGCGGCGAGCGCCGCAAGGCGCGCTTCGTCGTGCATCTCAAACATTGCGTCTGCGCGGGCAAGATGAGCCTGAGCGACGCCCAGGCCACGATCGCCGGCAACTGGTCGGCGGCTTACGCTGGTTTTGGCCGTAGCTCCTGCAACGCGAGTGGTGTCGACGTGGCAACCGGCGGCCGCGATATCGGACCATGAAATAGACGACGCCACCGGCGTAATTCGGCAGATGCGCCCGACGGGCGTGTTGCCGGCCCAGAAAAGCGCGGACTGACGCTTTGTCAGTCCGCCAATCCCCGATCAGACTGCTTCCCTGTTACCTTTTTTCCCCCGGTCTTCCACGCGCTTTTTGCAAAATGCCGCGGTTCGATCAAAGTTCGATCAAAGAGCGTGCGCTTAAGTATTTGTCTGCGCGGTTATTCAGGTACAGTGCATTAACAGGACGAAATTCGAAGGGGAGATTTCAAATGATTGCCTTATATCTGTCATTGGCCGTACTCGGAGCCGCACTCATCCGTGCCGCCGCTGCTGCAGAGGCGAAAAAGCGCGCAAGTCTCCAGCCCATTCGTATCCGCTCCACGGACCGCCGCGTCCGCTAAGGTGTCGCGACCATGAACCTGTTCGTCTGGAACATCGCCGAGTCGTGCTCCGAGCAGGAAGTGCGCGAGTTTCTCTCGCATGAGCTGGGTCACTACGCGAAAAGCATGACAATCCATGAGATTGGAACGCCCAAGGCGTATGCGCTGGTCGAATTGAAGACCGACGGCCCCTATGTCGGCGAAGTGATCGCACGGCAATTGCAGGGTAAGCATCTCGGGGGCGTTCCGCTGTCGGCGAGCGGCGAATTGTTCGGCGAACAACCGCCACCCGCTGGCTGAGCGCTTCGGCGTCGTGCGGGCAGGTTGGGGAAGCGGCAGCGAGGGCCGCGATCGCGGTCCTTAGTCGCTCGCGGTATACAGTCGCGTCATCGCGCACCGGCTGATGCGCGATGACGCTTCACGACTGCGCAGGCCGGTCGAACGGCGTGTACGGCAGCGCCCGCTTGTGGCGCGTGTTCTCGTAGAAGCGCAATACGGTCTCGCGGACCGCATCGGCAACCGGCTTGCCCTCCAGGAAATCATCGATTGCGTCGTAGGGGATGCCATACGCATCTTCGTCGGGGCGTTGCGGACGCAACATTTCCAGGTCTGCCGTCGGGACTTTGTGCGCGAGCGCATCCGGCGCGCCTAACGCGCGGGCAACGGCGCGTACCCTGCGTTTGTTGAGGCCCGCGAGCGGGAGCACGTCGGCGCCGCCGTCGCCGAACTTGGTGAAGAAACCCATTACCGACTCGGCTGCGTGGTCGGTGCCGATCACCACGCCAGCCCGCGCTCCCGCTACCGCATATTGTGCAATCATCCGCTGGCGCGCCTTGATGTTGCCGTGCACGAAGTCCTCCTGCGCTGCGTCCGCGAACGGCATGCTGGCCGCGCGTAGCGAGGCGAGCATCGCATCGGCGGCGGGCTTCACATCGATGGTCAGGTTTTCATCGGCGCGAATGAAGGCGAGCGCCTGCTGCGCATCCGCCTCGTCTTGCTGAACGCCATAGGGCAGGCGCACCGCGACGAAACGCGCTTCGTAACCCTCTAAGCGTAGCCGTTCGACGGCAAGCTGCGCGAGACGCCCGGCGGTGGTCGAGTCGACACCTCCGCTGATGCCGAGCACGTAGGTCTTCAGGCCGCTCGCCCGCAGATACTGCACGAGGAAGCCGACGCGCCGCTCGATCTCGCGCTCTGCAACGAATTCGTCGCTGATGTGCATCTCCGCGGCAATGCGCCGTTGGCGTTCGGCCGAATCGTGTTGGTCCATCTTCTTCCTCTATAAGTGGTATGCAATTGCCTTGCGGCAAAAGGCCGGACGGGCAAGTTTAAATGCACCAGGCGTTTGAATTTAAATCGGTTCGCGCCGCGTCACATAAATCTCCGATAATCGCCGCCCGGTTCGCTGCAATATGCCTGAGCGATGATCGACAGAAACCGGTGTGCTTAGTAAGATCGTGTCCAGATGTATTCTGCATGAGCCGTCGAACGGTCAATGATAAGCAGGTTTGCTCAACTACACGATGAACCAGAAGAAACGGCTTGACCCGCTTGCGCAATCCGGAAATATCCAATGGGCCGGAATGAATCGAAGTACCGCTCGCCGGGTGCTGCGCGTCAGAAATATATGCCGTGGATTGATTGCCGCATTCTTCGCGCTGTCGTGCGGGCCGGTTTTTGCGGCTGGGGCGCAGAAGCCTGCTGAGGCCGCCCCGCCGGTCGATGTTACGGCCTCCGCCGTCGCAGCTCCGGACGCGTCGGGCGTGGTCGATCCGCATCGGGCGCTGCTGTTACGCGCCGTGTTCGCCCGCGACGTGACGCGCCGCCTGAAAGTGCCAGCAACGGTGCAGCAAGAGTACGGTCAACGGCTCCAGGCCGCGCTTGACCAGGCTCAACTGGGTAATCTGTCGGGCGAGTATGTGGTGCTGGTGGACCGCAACGCCAACGTTCAGGCGCTCTTCATCTATTTCCGCCCGACGCCGGCGGACCCGTGGGTCATGATCGGCGCCTCGCCGGTGGCCACCGGCCGGCCTGGGGAGTTCGATCACTTCATCACGCCGCTTGGCGTGTTCGAACATACCCCGGACAACATGGATTTCCGCGCCGAAGGCACGATGAACGAAAACGGCATTCGCGGCTACGGCAAGCGCGACATGCGGATCTTCGATCTCGGCTGGGCGCAAGCTGAGCGGGGCTGGGGCAAGGGCGGCATGTCGCCGATTCGTTTCCAGATGCACGCCACGGACCCTGACAAGCTCGAACCGTTGCTCGGGATCCGTCATTCGAAAGGCTGTGTGCGGATTCCCGCATCGCTGAACGTCTTCCTCGACCACTACGGCATTCTCGACGCCGAGTACGAGGCGCTGGTCGAATCAGGTAAATCGTTGTGGGTGCTCCACACGGACCGTCAGGTGACGCCGTGGGCGGGCCGCTACATCGTCGTGGTCGATTCGGAGCGCAAAGCGCGCCCCGCGTGGTCGCCGGCTCCGGGTAGCAAGGCCCGTGCGAAGGTGCCGGAGAAGGCGGATACGGCTGATTGAGGTGAGCGGGGCTGTAGAGACGAATCCGGCGCTCGATGCAGCAGGGGTGGCAAAGGCAGTAGGGCGGAATCCACTTGCCGCGCTGCCTCATGAGCGCGCCAGCAGCACCCCCAGCAATGCTACGGCGAAACCGGCGATCTGCACAGTCAGCAAGGTTTCGCCGAAGCCGAAATAGCCCTCGAGTGCGGCCAAAGGCGGCGCCAGAAACAGCAACGCGGTGGCTCGCGCCGCGTCGCCGCGCCGGACCATCCATACCAGTAGCGTCACGCCGATGCCCGAAAGCATCACGATGCCCCACGCGAGCGACGCCCATAGCGTAGGCGAGGCCACCCAGCGGTGTTCGCCCAGCGCCAGCGCAAGCAACGCCGCGACGATTGCCGCGCCGAAGTTCTGCACCGCGCTGGCGCTGCGAATATCTGCGCGCGCGAGCGAGGTCTTCTGGAACAGCGTGCCCGCAGTGATCGCCCCGACCGCCAGAATCGATACGCCGACCACCAGCCAGCCGGGCGCCCCGCCATGCGCTGCATGAGGTAGATGCGGCGCGCTCGCCGCCAGTTTCGGTTGCAGCGCGAATGCGACGCCTGCGAGTCCGAGCGCCATGCCTGCCCAGCCGCGCCGCGACAGCCGCTCGCCGAACAGCGGGGCGGCGAGGGCGGCGGTCAGGAGCGGCTGTAGCGCGCCGAGCAAGGCCATCACACCGGCGCTCAGTCCCTGCGCCACGGCCCAATAGCCGGCGCCGAGATAGACCCCTTGCAGGAGTGCACCTGCGAACAGATGTTTGATGAGATCGCGTCCACGCGGCCAGCTGGCGCGCGCGAACCCTGCGGCGAGCGCGAACAGCAGTGCGGTGCCGCCGAAGCGGGCGAGCAGGAACAGGTTGGGATCGGCAAACGGCGTGATCGCGCGGGCAACCACAAAGCCCGTTGACCACAACACGACAAAGACAGCGGCGGTGAAGGTAGCGAGCATGAGACGTCGTCAGGGGCGGCGTAAAAAGCTCGCAGTATTGCGTGGGGCGGCGCGGCTTGTCTTGTTCGAACCTGCATTCGCAACAGAGGTCGGGTTCGAACAAGACAAGCCGTGAGGCCAACTCGCCCGTGACGCTGGCGCCGCCTCACCTCACCGCGTCAGCGTGTCAGCAGCATTGCCCCCGCGCCAAGCACCCCTCCGCACACGGCACAGGCCCATAGCAGAACCCGCGTGCGCCGGTACTCCGTGCCGATCTCGCGCAGCAACTGCTCGTGCTGCCGCGCCCCCGCCGCATCGTGCTGGCGCTGCAGATAACGTACTGCCAACTGCGGCATGCGCGGCAACATATGGGCGAGATGGGGCAGCTCCAGGGCGATGCGTTTGATCCAGCCGCGATGGTCGATGTCGCGCCGTGCGATGCCGGCCAGCACGGTGCGCGCGACATTCCAGGTATCCACCCCCGGATGCAGTGCGCGCGCCAGCGCCTCGGCTTGCTGAAACGAACGCTGGGCGGTCGCGAGCCGCGGCGAGACGGCGCCTTCGAACGGCTGGACGGCATGCAGCAGATGATGAAACAGCGCGCCCGCCGAGCGGTCCTCGGGCTCCGCTGCGAAATGCGCCTCGCTGCGCCGGCGCAGTTCCGCTTCCAGCACTTCCGTGCGCGTGGTCTGCTCGACATGGCCGGCATCGCGATGCAAATCGGCGAGGCGCGCATAGTCCTGCTCGAACAACGCGGTGGCTCCGTGCACGAAGAATTCGCGCTCGTGCGAGGAAAGGCTCGACATCGCTGCGAATTCAGCCAGCACGATGCGGCCCAGCGTGTCGGGCTCGATGCTTACGCGCACCCGCTCGGCGTCGAAGGTCGCGTGAAAGAATCCATGCTCGAAGGCCTGCTCGGTGACGACCTCGACGAGATGCGTTGCCAGCGGCGCGAGCTTGACGCGATGCTCGAGCAGGCCGGGGAGATCGGTCGCGGCCAGCGTCTCGATGTGCTGCATCGCGAGCGTGTAAGCGGTGCACAGTTCCCAGATGACCTCCGGCACCACGAGGCGCTTGTCGCCGTCGAAGTGATGACCGGTCTGGCTCAGATTGGCGGCCTCGGCACGCAGGTCGAAGCGTCGTAGCACGTCGTCGGTGAACGACTGCGCGAGCGCGCTGACCTGCAGCCGGCGCGCCCCGCCGGAGAATTTCTCCATCCAGCGCGCCACCCAGCGCAGCAAGGCGAGTTCGTCGGCGATCTGCTGGACCTGCGCCGCGCGGACGAACTTGATCGCGATATCGCGGTGGCCGTTGACGGGCACGGCGAGCCGGGCGAGGTGGGTCTGCTCGGCAAAGCCACTCCGCGCCGGGACCAGGTCGATCTGCGCGAACAGGCTGGCAGGCGGACGTCCAAGCGCACTCGCGAGAGCCGACTCGACCTCCTGCGGCGGTAGCGGCTGCTCCAGCCGGCCAATCGCATCGAAGGCGTCGTGCAGCGTGCCGGTGGCGAGTTCCGGGCGCTCCGCGAGGCTCTGCATGAAGTTGCTGGCAAGCGGCCCCAGCACCGGCAGCATGTTATGCAAGCTGTTGCGGCCGCCTGCGCTTGCATGCACGCGCTTCACGAGCGTGATCGCCCAGTGCAGCTTGTGCTCGTGCGGCGCCGCGAGCCAGATCAGGCGTGCGCCGAAACGCAGCGCGTGGTACAGCAGCAGTAGTCGGCGAAACAGTGGCGGCATGGGCAGATCGATTGACGCCGCGCGCATCGGGCGAAGCGCGGCCAGGCGCTCAGGTTAGCAGGGAAGCAGCCGCAATAGGAGCATCCGGGCCTCGCGCGTACTACAATACGGCGCACTCCCGAACCTAAGTGCGCCGCTTGCCGGCCGTCTATCGATGCTTGCAGAACAACGTCATCAATATATCCTCGCGCAAGTCACCAGGAACGGCGCATTGTCGGTGGCCGAGCTGGTGCGCGAACTGAACGTGTCGCGCGAGACGATCCGGCGCGACCTCAATACGCTGGCCGGGCGCGGCCTGATCGTGACCACCCACGGCGGGGCGCTCTCGGGCGACCGGCGCGAACCCGATCTGGACGTGCGCGAAGCGGCCAATGCCGGCGCCAAGCGGGCGATCGGCGAACGTGCGGCCGAACTGGTGCCGGACGGCGCTTCGCTCGTCATCGACTCAGGCAGCACCACCCAGGCTGTCGCCCGGGCGCTGACCGGGCGGCACCGGCTCACGGTCTATACCAATGACTGGCGCATCGCGCTACTGCTCGGCCGCCGCAACGACAATCGCGTCACGCTGCTGGGCGGCGAGCTTTCGGAGAACGAGGACGCCACCTTCGGCCTCGATACGGTCCACCAGTTGACCCAATACCACGCGGATTTTGCCTTTGTCGGCGCGGGCGGCATTTCCTCCGAAGCGTGGCTGACCGATTACACCCGCATGGCCGCCGAAGTGCGCGGCCGGATGATCTCGGCCGCGAACCTGGCGGTCGTGGTGGCGGACAATTCCAAGTTTGGACGCGTCACGCCGGTGCGTATCAACGGGTTTGAGAGCGCGCGCTACCTGGTCACGGAGCTTGCGCCGGACCGCGCGCTCGTCAAGGCGATTGCCGCGCGCGGGCCGGAACTGCTGATCGCCTGAGCAGCGCTTCTTTGCCGCTTACCGCAACGCTTCTCTGATGCTCGCCGCGGCGCTTGCATCGCGCCCACCGCAGCGCCTCAGCGTCGCCTACCCCTTTAGCAATCCTCGCACCTCCCTGGGCGCCGGCCCTATTTGACGCTCAGGCCGAGACAGGCCAGCGTGCGGCCGATCGCTGCAACCGCGTTGTGGAGCTCGTTGGCATCGATTGCTCCGATACAACCCACCCGAAACGTCTCCACCTGGGTCAGCTTGCCTGGATACAGCACATAACCCGCCTCCCGCACGGCAGCATAGAAATCCGCGAACTTCCACGCTGGATCGCGCGGTGCATGAAAGGTGACGATTACCGGCGCCTGCACCTCCGGCTTCAGAAACGGCTCGAAGCCGAGCGTCTTCATGCCCTCGATCAGCGCCGCGCAGTTGCGCGTGTAGCGCGCGCCACGCGCGGGTTGTCCGCCTTCTGCAATGAACTGGTCGAGCGCGCTGCGTAGTGCGGCGACTACGTGAGTGGGTGGGGTGAAACGCCACTGCGTGGTCTTCTGCATATAGGCGTATTGGTCATGCAGATCGAGTGCCAAAGAGGGCGAACGCCCGTCGGCCGCTTCCAGCACGCTACGCCGCACGATCACAAAGCCCATCCCCGGCACGCCTTCCAGACATTTGCCGCTCGCCGACACGAGCGCGTCGATGCCGCCCCGGCGCAGGTCGATCGGCAGGGCGCCGAACGAGCTCATAGCGTCGACAACCAGACTCTTGCCGTGCCGCTGACATACTGCGGCGATATCGTCGAGCGGATTGAGCAGGCCGGCGCTGGTCTCCAGATGCACAAGCGCCACATGCGTAATGCGTGAGCCGCGATTGAAGGCGTCCTCGATCGCCGCTGCATTGACGGGCTCGTCCTCTCGCAGCGGCAATTCCACATACGAAATGCCGAGCCGCTGCAGGATGCGGATAATGCGCGCACAGTAAGCGCCGTTGTTCGGCACCAGCACGCAACCCTGGCGCGGCACCAGCGTACCGATGGCCGCTTCGACGGCGAACGTGCCGCTGCCTTGCAACGGCACGCAAACGTAGTCAGTTTCACCGTGTACGATCTGGACGAGGTCGGCGCACACGGTTTGAGTCATGCGGTTAAAGGCGGCATCCCACGATCCCCAGTCGCGCAACATCGCCTGACGCGTCGCGGGTGAGGTCGAGAGTGGCCCCGGGGTCAGCAGGATCGGGTCGTTTCCAAGAATCACAAAGCCTCCGTCGTCCAATGAATGCACTTTTTCTGCACAAGTGGTCACTTGCATATTATTGGCGAATTGTGTCATTTGTTGGAAATCGACAGAATGGTCACGGCGCTGTCACGGAAAACTGCAATCCTTGCGGTGCCCGTTCAGGCAAGGCAGGCAGCGCCGAGATGTGAGGTTCGCTGTAAGTCTGGCTGGAAAGGAAGCAGCGGGGTTGTCAGCAATCTGCAATCGCACAAACCTGGCAATCGGCTGTGGGCAAACGTAATCGGCGCGGCGCTACCGCCGTCAAATCACAACAGGTATCGGGTTCCCCCCGACCGTCTGGTTTTTTGCCTTTCGGAGAGAACGACATGAAAACGACGAATCACCTTCGCGCGACTGCCAGCATTGTCCGCAAAACCCTGCCGGCACTCGTGGTGGCTGCTGCGTTCGGCGGCGCTGCGCTGCCGGCCCAGGCTGCCGATTCGGTGGTGCTGTACACGGCTGACGGCCTCGAAAACCTCTACAAGGACGTGCTGCCGGGCTTTGAAAAGCAGGAAGGCGTCAAGGTCAACATCGTCACGGCCGGTAGCGGTGAAGTGGTGAACCGCGCGACCATCGAGAAGGACCAGCCGAAGGCCGACGTGATCGTCACATTGCCGCCGTTCATCCAGCAAGCGGATCAGTCCGGCCTGCTGCAGGCTTACCAGAGCGCCAACTACAAGAACGTGCCGGCGATCGCCAAGGCGTCCAACGGTACGTGGGCAACGTTCGTGAACAACTACTTCTCGTTCGCGATCAACCCGGATGTTGTGAAGACCCAGCCGAAGACCTTCGCTGACCTGCTGCACCCGGATTACACGGGCAAGATCGCCTACTCGAACCCGGCAACCGCCGGCGACGGCATGGCCGTGATCATCCTGACGACCTCGCTGATGGGTGAAGACAAGGCGTTCGACTATCTGAAGAAGCTCGAACAAAGCGCCAAGTTCCACACCAAGGGTACGGGCTACCTCGACGTGCTGCTGTCGCGCAACGAAATCTCGGTTGCCAACGGCGACCTGCAGATGGATCTGGACGACGCAGCCAACGGCGGCCTGTCGCTCAAGCCGATCTTCCTCGCAGCATCGGCTGGCGGCAAGCCCACCACGTTCCAGTTGCCGTACGCGATCGGTCTGATCAAGAACGGCCCGAACCAGGCTGAAGGCAAGAAGCTGATCGACTACCTGATGTCGAAGGAAGTGCAAGCCAAGGTGCCGGACATCTTCGGTATCCCGGGCCGCACGGACGTCCCGCTCGCCGGCAAGAACGGCGAAGCGGTGAAGCAGGCGATTGCCGGCGTGAAGCTGATTCCGGTGGACTGGAACCAGGTCATGGCGAAGAAGGCTGACTGGACGGCACGTTGGAAGAACGATGTGATCGGTGACTCCGGCAAGCAGGTCGAAGTCGTCAAGCCGGCGCAGTAAATCTCGCAGTAAGCCTCGCGGCCTGCCCGCCGGTTAGCTCAATGTCGATTAGCTGACCGGCGGGCGCGCTGCGAGGTCTTTACCCGCACTAGCTTAGTTGGAGGATGAATCCGGTGAATACCGCAACTCTTGCCCCTGGCGCGCTCGGCGCCTCACCGGAGGCGCTCGCTGCAGCGCAACCGGGCACGCCCGGCGGCGTGCAGATCGAGCACCTGACCGTGCGTTTCGGGACGCGTACGGTGCTCGACGACCTGTCGCTGAACATCGAGCGCGGCGAATTGCTGACCGTGCTCGGCCGTAGCGGCTGCGGCAAGACGACGTTGTTGCGTTTCATCGCCGGATTCATCGAAGCGGACGGTCTCGCCGGCACCTTGACGGTGGCCGGCCACGACCTCACGCATGTGCCGCCGCACAAGCGCAATCTGGGGCTGCTGTTCCAGAGTTATGCGCTGTTTCCGCATTTGTCGGTGTTCGAGAATGTGGCGTTCGGTCTGCGCGCGCGCCGCGAGTCGTCCAAAGACATTGCCCGCCGCGTGGCGGATGCGCTCAAGCTCGTGCAACTAGGCGATTCGGGCCATGTGATGCCCGCACAACTTTCGGGCGGCATGCAGCAGCGCGTGGCGCTTGCGCGTGCGCTCGTGATCGAGCCGGATGTGCTGTTGCTCGACGAACCTCTTTCCGCACTCGATGCCAATCTGCGCGCGTCGGTGCGTTCCGAACTGAAGGCGCTGCATGAGCGCCTGCCGAATCTGACCATTGTTTGCGTGACGCACGATCAGGACGACGCGTTGGTGTTGTCCGACCGCACGCTGCTGATGCGCGAAGGCCATATCGCGCAGCTCGGCACGCCGCAGCAACTGTACGACCAGCCGAACGACGGCTTTGTCGCGCGTTATCTCGGCGCGGCCAATCTGCTGCCGCCGAATGTGGCTTTCGCGCTCGGCGATGCGCGCTACAACGAACGTGAGCGGGTTGCCTGCCTGCGTCCCGAGGCGCTGCGGATCGTGCCGCTCGGCGAAGGGCACCTGCACGGCATGATTACCTCGGTTGAATGGTACGGCGCGGTGCTGTCCGTATCGGTCGCCCTCGATGCGATGCCCAACGAACCCGTGCTCGTCACGATGCAGCGCGGCCACGGCATGTCGCCCGAAAAGGGCGCGCGTATCTCCTTGCGCTATGAGGCAGACGATGTCGTCCTTATCAACCCCTAACAGTCCCGACGCGCTCGGCGACGCGCAGCGCGCCGCCACCTTCGCTTCGCATGCGGCCGCGGTCCGCCGCCGCGAACGCGCGGCGCAATGGCATCTGCTGTTCCTCGCCGTGGTGGTGTTGGGGCCGCTGGTGATTTACCCGCTGGTGCGGCTGGTGTTGCTGAGCCTGACCGGCCCGCATGGGGGCTTCGGCTTGCAGGCCTACGCCAGCTTCTTTGGCAATCCCGAGACGCGCGGCGTGGTCGGCACGACGTTGTGGATCCTGTTTGCCAGCGCCGGTCTCGCCTCACTGCTTGGCGTGGCGCTTGCAGCGCTGCTGTTCTTCAAGCCGTTTCCGGGTGCGCGGCTCGTGACCCGCTTCCTTGAACTCTTCGTCGCGTTTCCGTCGTTCCTTGTCGCCTTCACGCTTATCTTTTTGTACGGCTCGCAAGGCTCGGTGAGTATCGGTCTGCAGCGCCTGTTCCATCTGCAGGCGCCACCGCTCGATTTCCTGTTCGGCGTGGGCGGCGTGATTCTCGCGGAAGTGGTGTTCTACGCGCCGTTCGTGGTGCGCCCGACACTCGCTTCGTTCGCGACGCTCGATATGCGCCTGATCGAAGCTGCCCGCAGCCTCGGTGCGAACGGCCTGATGGTGGCCTTCAAGGTGATCCTGCCGCTGGCGTGGCCGGGCATCGCAGCCGGCACGATCTTGTGTTTTCTGCTGACGCTCAACGAGTTCGGCATTCTGCTGGTGCTCGGTAGCGCGCATCTGATTACGCTGCCGGTGGCCATCTACAGTTCGGCAACGGTCGATCTCGACCTGCCGACCGCCGCCGCGGGCGCGGTTGTGATGCTGATGATGTCTTTGTCGCTGTATGCGTTGTACCGCCAGGTCAACCGACGCAAGGTTAGAGGAGCACGGTAATGGCCGTCGAACTGGATCCCACTGTATTGCCGGTCATGCACAAGCGTGCGCGGCCGGTGCAGCGTAGCCTGCTCACGCGCATCCTTGGCGCTGCGTTTCTCGGCTTCGCCGCGTTGCTGTGCTTCTGGCTGTTCGTCTTGCCGGTAGTGGTGGTGGCGCTCTCCAGCGTCGCCGCGCACTGGTCCGGCACGATTCTGCCCGACGGCTTCAGCATGCGCTGGTTCGAGCGGCTCGGTTCGAGCGACTTCGATGCGCTCAGCACGAGTCTCGAGATCGGCTTCGGCGTTGCCGTGCTCGGCACCATCCTCGGGCTTTGGTTGGCGCTGGCGCTCGAAGGGCGCGATCGCCGCGGGCTCGGTGCGCTCGTCGATACGATCGCGATGATGCCGAACGGCGTGCCGAGCGTGGTGCTGGGGCTCGCCGTGCTGATTGCGTATCACAAGCGTCCGCTCGATCTGTCGAGCTCGGCGGCGATTGTCGTATTCGTGCAGCTCGCGCTGGTGCTGCCGTTCTGCTACCGCTGCGCGGCTGCGGCCTTGCGCCCCGAACTGACCATCCTGCGCGAGGCAGCCGCCAGTCTCGGCGCGCCGCCGTCGATGGTGCTGCGCCGGGTCGTCCTGCCGCAACTGGTGCCGGCCATCCGTGCCAGTCTTGCGCTCGGTTTTGCGCTTTCGCTCGGCGAACTGGGCGCGACGCTGACCGTCTATCCGCCTGGATTCGCGACGGTGCCGATCGTCGTCGTCGGCCAGGTCGAGCGCGGTTATTACCTGCCGGCTTCCGCACTTTCGCTGATCCTGCTGCTTGTCTCGCTCGCTGCGCTGCTGCTGATCGCCGCACGGGTTCCGCGCCGCCGGGCCGACTGACCCGCGGATTGCCCTGACTTCCGGTGTCGAACGTCACGTTGCCGTTCGACACATGTAGATGTGGCAAAAAATGTCGAAATGACCGAAAATATGGAAACTGCAGCAGCTGATCCGATTGACGTCGTACGCCGGCATTCGCTCACGGCGCTGGTTCGCGACGAGATCGAGCGCAACATCATTGAGGGTGCTATCGCGCCCGGCGCCAAGCTCAACGAGGCGGACTGGGCCGCGCGCCTGCAGGTCTCGCGCGGGCCGGTGCGCGAAGCTTTCCGTGCGCTCGAGCAGGCCGGGCTCGTCACGACAGAAAAGAACCGCGGCGTGTTCGTGCGGGTTGTGTCGCTGGCGGAGGCGGACGAGATTTATGCGGTGCGCGGCGTGCTCGAAGAGGCGGCCTGCCGGATGCTGGCATCGAACATCGATGCAGCGCAACTGGCGGGTCTGCGCAAGCAGGTCGAGGCGATGCGCAGCGCGCTCGACGCGCATGACCACGACGCTTACGCGCGCGCCAATGTGGCGTTTCACGACGGCATCGTGGCAGCGGCGGGCAATGGCAAGCTGTACGAGACATACCGGCGCCTCGTGGGCGAATTGAGCCTGTTCCGGCGCGCCGCGCTGGTGGTGCATGCCGATGCGATGGAGCGCTCGCTTGCCGAGCACCGCGCTATCCTGACGGCGCTGGCCTCGCGCGATGCCGAACACGCCGCGGCGTTGATGCATGCGCATGTCAACGGCGGGCGGCAACGCGCGCACGAAGCCTGTGAACCGGCTGGACAACGCGGCGCGCTGCTGCCGTCGTCAGCCCCGATCGACGAAGAACGCGCGTAAGCGACGCGCAGGGAAGAAAGCGATGTCAATTCAGTCCGAGCAGAGCGAGCTCAGCATTGGCGTGAATGGCCGTGCGTACCGGCTGTCGAAGCGGCCGACGGTGGTGGTCTGCGTCGACGGTTGCGAGTACGACTACCTCGAGGCGGCGGTCGCTGCGGGCGTCGCCCCGTTCATCGGCAAGATGCTGAAAGAGGGCGCGGCGCTCAAAGGCGATTGCGTGATCCCGTCATTCACCAACCCCAATAACCTGTCGATCGTCTGCGGCGTGCCGCCTTCGGTGCATGGTATTTGCGGCAATTACTTCTGGGACCCGCAGGCCAATGGCGGCGAGGGTGCTGAGGTGATGATGAACGATCCGGCCTACCTGCGCGCCGGCACGCTGCTGGCTGCGGCGGCGCAAGTGGGTGCAGCGGTTGCAGTGGTTACCGCGAAAGACAAGTTGCGCCGCTTGCTCGGCTGGCAACTGAAGGGCATCTGTTTCTCGGCGGAGAAGGCGGATACGGTGACGCTGGCGGAAAACGGCATCGCCGACGTGCTCGATCTGGTCGGCTTGCCGGTGCCGGATGTGTACAGCGCGGGTTTGTCGGAATTCGTCTTCGCCGCTGGCGTGCGTCTCGCGCAAACGCGCAAGCTCGACCTGATGTATCTGTCCACCACCGACTACATCCAGCACAAGTGGGCGCCCGGCACTCAAGGCGCGAACGACTTCTACGCGATGATGGACGGCTATCTGGCCCAGCTCGACGCGCTGGGCTGGGTGATCGGCCTGACTGCCGACCACGGCATGAATGCGAAGCACGATCCGCACACCGGCGAGCCGAACGTGATCTATCTGCAGGATGTGATGGACGAATGGCTCGGCGCGCGCAAGACTCGGGTGATTTTGCCGATTACGGATCCGTATGTGGTCCACCACGGCGCGCTCGGCTCGTTTGCCACGATCTATCTGCCGCCTGACGTGAACGTGGGGCAGGTGATCGAACGGATTGGCGGTCTCGCAGGCGTCGAAGTGGTGCTGGACAATCGCGCGGCCTGCGAACGCTTCGAACTGCCGAATGATCGCGTCGGCGATATCGTGGTGGTTAGCAAGCGCGACGTGGTGCTCGGCACGCGGCGCGATGAGCATGATCTCTCGGGGCTGACCGTGCCGTTGCGTTCGCACGGCGGGATCTCCGAACAGGAAGTGCCGCTGATTTTCAATCGGCGCCTGGCGGGACTGACCGACGGCAAGCGCTTGCGCAACTTCGACGTGTTCGACCTTGCGTTGAACCACGTGGTGGCATCGTGAATGCCGTGCTGACGGACCATCCTGCGTTTCGCGCCGAAGCGCTGCGCCTGAAAGGCGAGCGCGCGCAGCGTGAACGCACGCTCGACGTGTTCGATCCGTATACCGGATTGCGCGTCGGCACGGTACCGTTGGCAAGCGTTGACGATGTGCGCGCCGCGTTCGAATACGCAGGCGCTTATCAGTCGAAGCTGACGCGTTACGAGCGCTCGCAGATTCTCGAGCGCGCGGCTGACTTGCTGCGCCAGCGCTGTGAAGCGGCCTCGGATCTGATCTCGCTCGAATCCGGCTTGTCGAAACAGGATTCGCGTTATGAGATCGGACGCGTCGCCGATGTGCTCAAGTTCGCGGCGATCGAAGCGCTGCGCGACGACGGGCAGAGCTTTTCGTGCGACCTGACGCCGCATGGCAAGAAGCGCCGTGTGTTTGCGCAGCGCGAACCGCTGGCGGGGGTGATTGTCGCCATTACGCCGTTCAATCATCCAATGAACCAGGTGGCGCACAAGGTTGCGCCGGCGATTGCCACCAACAACCGTGTGTTGTTGAAGCCTTCGGAGAAGGTGCCGTTGTCGGCTTTCTATCTGGCGGACCTACTTTATGAAGCCGGCTTGCCGGAGCCGATGCTGCAGGTGCTGACCGGCGATCCGCGCGAGATCTGCGACGAACTGATTACGCACCCGCTCGCCGAACTGGTGACATTCACGGGCGGCGTCGCGATTGGCAAATACATCGCGGCGAAGGCGGCCTATCGGCGCGTCGTGCTCGAGCTGGGTGGCAACGATCCGTTGATCGTGCTGGAAGACGCCGACCTCGAACGCGCGGCCACGCTCGCCGTACAGGGTTCCTATAAGAACTCGGGCCAACGCTGTACGGCCGTCAAGCGCATGCTGGTGCAAAAGAGCGTGGCGGCGAGATTTACTGAACTGGTGGTGGAAAAGACGAGCGCATGGTCCTACGGTGATCCGTTTGATGCGGCCAACCAGATGGGCACCGTCATTGACGAAGCCGCGGCACGGCTTTTCGAAGCACGCGTCAATGAGGCAGTGGCCCAGGGCGCGCGACTGCTGATCGGCAACCAGCGCGAGGGCGCGCTGTATGCGCCGACGGTGGTCGACCGCGTGGAGCCGGCGATGTCGCTGGTGCGCGAAGAGACCTTCGGGCCCGTGTCGCCCATCATCACGTTTGACACGCTCGACGACGCAATCCGGATCAGCAATGGCACGGCGTTCGGTTTGTCGTCGGGGGTGTGTACGAATCGTCAGGATGCGATCACGCGTTTCATCAATGAATTGCGGGTCGGTACGGTGAATGTGTGGGAAGTGCCCGGATACCGGCTTGAGCTGACGCCGTTTGGCGGCATCAAGGATTCGGGTCTGGGTTACAAGGAAGGGGTGCAGGAAGCCATGAAGAGCTTTACCAACCTCAAGACGTTTTCATTACCTTGGGAGTAGTGGTGTGGCTTTGAGTCTGGATGATATTCGTACACTGTTTGAGCAGCACGGTAACCTGGCCTATAGCGGCGAGCGGGTCACACAGTTGGAGCATGCGCTGCAAAGCGCGGCGCTGGCAGAAGAGGAGGGCGCAAGCGACGAACTGGTCGCGGCCGCTTTCCTGCATGACCTCGGGCATTTGCTGAACCGTTTCGGCGACACGCCGAGCGAACGCGGCATCGACGATCTGCATCAATACTTTGCGTTACCGTTCCTGCGACCGGTTTTGCCAGAGGCGGTGCTGGAGCCGATTCGCCTTCATGTCGATGCCAAGCGCTGCCTTTGTGCGATCGACGCGACCTACTTCGGCCGCCTCTCGGCGGATTCGGTGCGTAGTCTCGAATTGCAGGGCGGGATCTTCAGTCAGCAGGAAGCGGATGCGTTTCTGAACAAACCCTATGCGGACGACGCGCTGCGCGTGCGTCGCTGGGACGATCTCGCTAAAGAGGCGAACCGTGTCACCCCGGATGTCGACCATTACCTGGGAGTCGTCGAGCGGGTGATGGAGGCACACGCCGTGGCGTGAAGCAGGGCTTCATTCTTCTAGATTGACCTGTGCGCGGCGTGAGCGTCGCGTGGGGTCCCCACGTCCTTTATGGGCGTTCAAAATAACGCTTGCAAGCTGCAGGTCGGCTCGCTAGAATCTCGTTCTTTCGCGTTCCGGAAAACGGAGCGCGGGGAGCGGGAGAGCCAGCAGTGGCAAGGCTTTCGGCGAAGTGGGCAGGTTCAGGAAGTTGAAAAAACCTGTTGACGGCGTAGCGAAAGTTCTTCATAATCTCGTTTCTCTGCTGCTGATGCAGCGACGCAGAACGAAGCGGTGCCGGGTAGGTGAAGTTGGTGCGGTTTCGGTGGTGAATGCGTAATCGATCTTTAAAAATTAACAGCCGATAAGTGTGGGCGCTTGATGGCGACGCGAG
>NZ_FNCJ01000008.1 GCF_900100735.1 Paraburkholderia phenazinium
GGTCGGGTCGGGTCAGGTCGGGTCAGGTCGGGTCAGGTCAGGTCAGGTCAGGTCAGGTCAGGTCAGGCCGGAGCGGACAAGGTCGAGGTGACTCGGCTGCAACGCAACTCGCAATAGTCCGCTTACTCCGCCGCCACAACGCCTGGCGTGGCGGCCCGTGCGCGGTTTGCACTCGCCAGACCCCGGGTGCAGCCCTGCACGCAGATCGCGAGCGCAGCCGCTTCCGCAAACGCCACGAGCGGCGGCTGATGCGGCAGCGCGAACGCCAGAAACAGGCAGAACGCCGCGAACGAAAACCGCCCCAGCACCATTCCACGCAGCAAGGCAATAACGAAGTCGGCGCCATGCGCACGATGTGACGACACCGACAGCACGCTGCCCAGCAGCGGAAACACCGCAAGCAGGCCGCTCCAGCTCGCACCCGCCCAACCAGAGAGCGCCGTCACCAACAGGGTGAGCGCCATCCCTGCGAGCATGCGGCTAACGAGGTCGATACGGGTCAGCGGCGCGCCCGCCGCAACAGCGGCACTACGCGGAAGAAACGACTGTCCGAACAGCACCGCCGTCAGCGCAACGCCCAGCGCCCAAAACGGCGAGACAGGCAGGAACGACAGCGCACAGGCTGCGGCCAGCCAGGTTGCAAGCCCGGCCGCCAGGGCAATTGGCCAGGCGCAGGCCCGGCAGGTCCAGGCGTAGGCGAAATTGAAGGCTTCGGAGGCGAGGATCGCCGAAAGCGCGAGCGTGGCGGCATGCGCGCCGAATTGCGGCCCGTGGGCCAGCACCAGCAGGTAGAGAATCGGCCCCGCCACCACCGGCAGCCCGGCGAGCCAGCCCGCGACGGCAGGCCCCCACCACTTGCCCGACATGGACACGATCAACAGGAAGACGGGGACAAGCGTGAGCTTGAGTGCCAGCATGACGGGATCGCGCGGGTATAAAGGCGGATCTTACCAAACCGCTTTGCCGCACTGAGCGAAGATTTGACAGGTGTGCCGGAGGCCCCGCGCCCGCCGCATGCAATACTGCGTGTTTCAGTTTCACCTGACGACTTCATTTCTGGAAACCTGTCACGCAGACGATGACCTCTCACTCCGTCACTTCCCATCTCGCGATTGCCGCGTTCGTCCTGTCGATCACCGCTCAAGCCGCACTCGCCCAGCCGACCACCACGACGGCGGCCCCGTCCCAGCCCGCCGCCTCGGGTTACAACCAGCCGTCCAAAGCGATCCTCGATGTGATGCTCGCGCCGCCGCAGCCGACGCCAGTCATCAGTCCAACCGCCGACCGGGCGCTGCTGGTGACCTATCAGGAATATCCGTCCATCGCGCGGGTCGCGACGCCGTTCCTGCGGCTCGCGGGCGTGCGCCTCGAACCCGCCAACCGTAGCCGCCACGACACGCCCGGCGGCTACGGCATCCCATCGTGCGCAACCCGCTTCGAGCTGGTGCCGTTCGCAAGCGGCGCCACGCGGCCGGTCGCGCTGCCGGCCGGCGTCTGCGCGACCCGCCCGCGTTGGAGCGCCGACGGCAAGCGTTTCGCGTTCGAGAACGTGACCGCGCACTCAGTCGAGCTGTGGGTCGGCGATGGCGACACCGGCGCGGTCCGCAAGATTCCTGGCGTGCAGTTAAACCCGATGTTCGGCGACGAACTGACGTGGATGCCCAACCAGACCTCGCTGCTCGTGAAGCTCGTTCCGCCGCACAGCGGCCCGCCGCCGGTTGCTACCGAGGCGTCGGTCGGCCCGAGCATCCAGGAATCCGACGGCAAACGCGGCCAGAGCAGCACCTACGAAGCGCGCGACACGCTCAGCAACGTGCAGGACGAAGCCCTGTTCGACTACTACGCCGCCTCGCAGCTCGCGCTGGTCGACACACGTACGGCCACCGTCGCGCCGCTCGGAGCGCCCGCGCTGTTTGACGGCATCGCTACGGCGCCGGATGGACGGCACGTGCTGGTGTCGACGATCCAACGGCCGTATTCGTACGTCACGACCGCGGAGCGCTTCCCGCACGATTACACGGTATGGGACATTGCGAACCGCGCGCACATCGCGACCCACCTGATCGTGTCTCGCCCGCTGGCCGACCGGGTGCCGATTGCTGGCGTGCCGCTCGGGCCGCGCAGCTTCTCCTGGCGGTCGACCGAACCGGCCACGCTGGTGTGGGCCGAAGCGCTCGACGGCGGCGACTGGAACGTCGACGTGCCGGCGCGCGACAAGGTCATGATGCAGAAGGCGCCTTTCGACACCGCGCCGCGTGAAGTGACGCGCCTGCACCAGCGATATGCGGGCTTTGGCTGGACCTCGCAGCCGGATCTCGCGCTGCTCTCCGAGTACGATAACAACCGTCACTGGCAGCGCACCTTCATGGTCGACGTCGACGCCCCGCAGGTCACACAGCGCGTGCTGTGGGACATGTCGAGCGACGAGCAATACAAGGACCCCGGCACGCCGGTTACGCGGATCCAGCCGAACGGCTTCCGCGTGATCCGTGTCGACGACGGCGCGATCTTCCTCGACGGACAAGGCGCTTCGCCGGCCGGCAACCGGCCGTTCCTCGACCGGCTCGACCTCGCGACGCTCAAGACCGAGCGCCTGTTCCGCAGCGACAAGGCCGCTCTCGAGTACTTCGTCGCGTTCACCGGCCAAGGTACACAGTCGTTCCTGACCTGGCACCAGACGCCGGTCGATCCGCCGAACCTGTTCGAACGCACACTCGATGCCCCGCTCGACGCACCGGACGGTGAAGCCCGCTACGCATCGAGCACGACTGCGCTCACCCACCTCGTCGATCCGACACCGGTGGTTCGCCAGATCAAGAAGCGTCTGGTCAAATACAAACGCGCCGACGGGCTCGACCTGTCGTTCACGCTTTACACGCCGCCCGGCTACAAGGAAGGCACGCGGGTGCCTGCAATCCTGTACGCCTATCCGCTCGACTATGCCGATGCGGCGACCGCCGGCCAGGTAAGCGGGTCCGAGCAGACGTTCACGCGCCTGAAGAACTACCGGCTGATGCTGCTCGCCGGCTACGCGATCATCGACAATGTGTCATTCCCGATCATCGGCGATCCGAAGCACGCGTACGACACCTACAACGAGCAGCTCGTCGCCGACGCCAAGGCTGCGGTCGACGAGGCAGTGCGGCTTGGGGTGGTCGATCCGGACCGCATCGGTGTGACGGGTCACAGCCACGGCGCGCTGATGACCGCCAATCTGTTGGCGCATTCCGATCTGTTCCGCGCGGGTGTGGCGACCAGCGGCTCGTACAACAAGACGCTCACGCCGTTTGGCTTCCAGAACGAGCGGCGCTCGGTGTGGCAGGCGCAGGATGTCTATCTGAAGGTGTCGCCGTTCTTCTACGCGGACCAGTTGAAGACGCCGCTCCTGATCGTGCACGGCACGGACGACGCGAACCCGGGCACGACCCCGTTGCAGGCGACGATGCTGTACGAGGCGCTGCGTGGTAATGGTGGCACGACACGGCTGGTGATGTTGCCGCATGAACCGCACTGGTATTCGGCGCTCGAATCGAACGAGCAGCTCGTGTATGAGATGCAGCGGTGGTTCGATCGGTATGTGAAGGATGCGCCGCCGAGGGCGGCCGCTGCGCAGCCTGCGGCGGCGGCGTCGGGTGCGTCGGGCATTACGGGTGCGGCAGTTGCTACGCCACAAGCCCAATGAAGTGCATCCCCCGCCGGCGGCAAGCGTTAACGGATGCCGCTGGCAGCGGGGATGAAATTATTTGAGAGCCGCACCGCCAGGTGCCCTCAGGCAGCCTGCCGATAGTAAAGATTCTGCGGATGCCGAGCTTCTGCGAAGAAGAACCACCGCTCCGCCACCAGCCCGGCGTACTGCACGGCACACGCCGCACACAGCAGCCAGAACGATGCCGCCAAAGACGAGACACTGCCGCCCAGCGCGATCAACACCACCGGCACCGCGAAGGCGCCAAGCAGAAAGGTCCACTTGATCCGACGCAGCGCCTGCGGCGTCTTGCCGTGAAAGAACTCGCGTAGATTGAACGCGCCCGCCGTAAAGCCGCGCGACTTCTGCTCCAGCTTCGCAGACTTGATGCCGGTTGCGCTCTGCACGGTCGACTTAGGCCGCAAGCGCGCATTGTGCCGCAGCGACGCGACGCGGCTTGCGCAGCCTGCTAGCGTCAACGCACCAGCCCAAACGGCCAACCCGCCCACCAGTCCCGGTGCAAACCATGCGGCGCACGCGGTCGCAATCGTGAAACCCGACGCGCAGCCGAGCAGCACGAAATTGACCATCGTCAGCGGTGTGGCCCATTCCTGCAGGAAACGCAGGCACGCGTAAATCATCGAGGTACACACGAACAGAGCGGCACTCGCGAGCACGCCGAGGGCGCCAATCGCCAGCGACCACGGCGAGCCGAGCCAATGCGCCACGCCATACGCAAACGCACAGCCGAGAAACGCCGGTAAAGCGAGACATTCGCGCGACAGCCACGAGGTCCGCCACATCGCAATGGCCCGCCATGCTCGCTCCGGATGCCCGAGGTGGAAAAACGAAGCCAGCAGTCCCAAGCCACCCAGCACAACCGCGAGAGCCGCACCAAGCACAAAGAACATCTGCGGCGGCACCGCGCCAGCGGCAATCAACCCGAGCCGTACGGCCAGTTCGACGCCGAATAGCGCGATCAGCAGCCCCTGCCCCGCGCCGCTCAGCGTGGTCAGAAATACCACGGAAAATGCGGGCTTCATGTGCCCCTCCCCAGACTCAAGATATTGAAGACGCGGTCCAGCATGCCGGCGACGGGTCCGCGCCGCTCGGTGCGCAGTTGTCCCTGCGTGAGAGGAGTATCAACGGCAGCAGGCCCGCTCGTTGCGTCCGCAACCAAAGCCTCGGCGCTACCTTGCGACTTGCACGAGCAAGCCTCGCCACCACAGCCCGTCGTTTTCTGGCGCGGCAAATAATGATTGGCGGGTTTGGTCTCCCACTCCGGCATCAACTGATAGCCACCCCGCTCGCGAATCGCCTGCGACACCACCGAATCCGGATCGTGAATATCGCCAAACAGCCGCGCCGAAGTCGGACACGCCAGCACGCAGGCCGGCTTGCGGTCGCGCTCGGGCAGCGCCTCGTTATGGATGCGATCCGCACATAGCGTGCACTTGGTCATCTCCTGGCGTTCTTCGTCGAGCTCACGTGCGCCGTAAGGACAGGCCCATGCGCAGTATTTGCAGCCAATGCATTTGTCGAAGTCCACCAACACGAGCCCGTCTTCCTTGCGCTTATAGCTCGCACCGGTCGGACAGACCGGCACGCACGGCGGATCCTCGCAGTGCAGGCACGACTTCGGAAAGTGGATCGTATCGGTGAGCGGAAACTCGCCGGCCTCGAAGGTCTGCACACGGTTGAAGAACGTGCCGGACGGATCGGCGTCGTAGGGACGCAGATCGGCAAGACTGCCGGCCTCGCCGGACGTGTTCCATTCCTTGCAGCTCGTCACGCATGCATGGCATCCCACGCAGACGTTCAGATCGATTACGAGCGCCATCTGGGTCATCGGAGATTCCTCGTCATTTTTGCTTGCCGGCGCCACGCAGACGCGCGGCAAACTCGCCGCGGCCGGCGAAGTAAGTCTGCACGATGCGCTGCACAACACCGGTCGATCCGGGCAACGGCTGCATCGGCGCGAATTGCGGCAAAGTGTGATCGGCATCGGCTTCGGCCGGATAGACACGCACCCGCACGTCGTACCAGGCAGCCTGCCCGGTGATCGGATCGGAGTTCGACATGCGCGCGTCGCCAGGCGTGGCACCGGGCAACTCGTCGGTGATCAGGTGGTTGAGCAGGAAGCCGCGCTGCGATTCGTTGGCATCCGGCCCGAGGTTCCATGCACCCGCGGCCTTGCCGATCGCGTTCCAGGTCCACACCGTGCCCGGCTCCACCGCCTCGCTATAGCGCGCCATGCAGCGCACCTTGCCCCATGGCGATTCGACATAGATCCAGCCGCCGTCTTCGATGCCGTTCTCGCGCGCCATCAACGGATTCATAAACAGGTAGTTTTCGCCGTGAATCTGCCGCAGCCAGGCGTTTTGCGAGTCCCACGAGTGGTACATCGCCATCGGTCGTTGCGTAACCGCAGCAAGCGGAAAACGCGTGCGATCCGTGGCGGCCAGTTCGAGCGGCTCGTACCAGAACGGTAGCGGATCGAAGTAACGCTCGACCCGGCCGCGCAGATGATCGGGCGGTTGCCGGCCCGTCGTCTTGCCTTGCGCGGCGAGACGGAATTTCTGCATCACGTCCGAGTAAAGCTGGATCACGATCGGCGTGTCGAACTTGCGAAAGCCATTCTCGACCGACCACTTCAGATACGGCCCATTCACGCCACGCATGTATTGCAGCGTTTCCGGCAGCGTGTAATGAAACACGCAGTTGTTATTGGCGTACTGCTCCCATTGGTTCGGGTTCGGCTCGCCCACCAGCGCCTTGTCGCCGTCCTTGCCGCGCCAGCCGATCAGGAATCCCACGCCGGAATCCGGCGCCGTCTGGAAGTTGACGATGAAGTCCGGATAGTCGCGGAACTTGCGCGTGCCCTCTTTCGTCGTGAACGCGGGCAGCTTCAGGCGGCTCGCCAGTTCGATCAGCACTTCCTGGAACGGCTTGCATTCGCCGGTCGGCGGCACCACCGGCACGCGTACGGAGTCCACCGGACCGTCGAACTCGGAGATCGGCCGGTCGAGCACCGACATCGCATCGTGGCGCTCCAGATAAGTCGTGTCGGGCAGGATCAGATCGGCGAACGCGGTCATCTCCGACTGGAACGCGTCGCAGACCACCAGGAACGGGATTTTGTATTCGCCGTTCTCGTGCTTGTCCACCAGCATCTTGCGGACTTCGACCGTGTTCATCGACGAGTTCCATGCCATGTTGGCCATGAAAATCAGCAGCGTATCGATCGGGTAAGGATCGCCGCGCCATGCGTTGGTGATCACGCTATGCATCAGCCCGTGCACGGCAAGCGGGTATTCCCAAGAGAACGCCTTGTCGATCCGCACAGGCTCGCCGTCGCTGTCGATAAACAGGTCCTCGGGCGCCGCCGGCCAGCCGAGCGGACCACTGGCGAGCGGCGTATTCGGTTGCACGGCGTCAGGGTTGTTCGGCGGTTTGGCCGAGGGCGGCACCGCACGCGGATACGGCGACTTGTGACGAAAGCCGCCGGGCCGGTCGATCGTGCCCATCAGCGACATCAGCACCGCCAGCGCGCGGATCGATTGAAAGCCGTTCGAATGCGCCGCGAGACCACGCATCGCGTGAAAGGCAATCGGATTGCCGGTGACGGTTTCGTGCGTTTCACCCCAGGCGTCGGTCCACCGGATCGGCAAGCTGATCTTGTGATCGCGTGCCGTCTGCGCCATTTCGCGCGCAAGGCGGCGGATCACATCGGCGGGGATGCCGGTGATCTCGGCAGCCCACTCCGGCGTCGTATCCGCCACGCGGTCGCGCAACAAGGCGAACGATGGTGTCACCGGCGTGCCGTCATCGAGCGTGTAATTGCCCTCGATAGCCGGCTGTGCTCCCGGCGTGTGATGCCGCACCGCGCGTTGCGTCTTCAGATCCCACCACAGGTGGTTTTGCGGAAACAGCGGATTGACTTCGGGCAGTCCCGGCTCGCGCACGAACAACCCAAACGCATCGCTATCGGCGTTCATATCGAGCAGTTCGGCCGCGTTCGTATAACGCGTGACGAACTCGCGATCGTAAGAGTCGGTTGCCAGCAGTTCGTGGATCAGCGCCATGAACAACGCGCCGTCGGTGCCCGGGCGAATCGGCACCCATTCGTCGGCGATTGCGGCGTAGCCTGTGCGGATCGGGTTGATGGCGATGAAGCGGCCGCCCGCGCGCTTGAACTTCGAGAGCGCGATTTTCAGCGGATTGGAGTGATGGTCCTCGGCGGTGCCGATCATGAAGAACAGCTTGGCGCTATCGAGGTCGGGGCCGCCGAACTCCCAGAATGAGCCGCCGATCGTATAGATCATCCCGGCTGCCATATTGGCCGAGCAAAAGCCGCCGTGCGCCGCGTAATTGGGCGTGCCGAACTGCCTGGCAAACAGGCCCGTGAGCGCCTGCATCTGGTCGCGG
The DNA here is from genome assembly GCF_900100735.1 of Paraburkholderia phenazinium. Taxonomy (GTDB): domain Bacteria; phylum Pseudomonadota; class Gammaproteobacteria; order Burkholderiales; family Burkholderiaceae; genus Paraburkholderia; species Paraburkholderia phenazinia. The sequence goes on from NZ_FNCJ01000008.1 coordinate 8,114, forward strand.
CCGGTGAAGAGCGCGAACTTCTTCGGATCGGTGGCGCGCAGATGGGCGAGACGTTTTTCGAGGGTGTCGAACGCCACTTCCCACGAAACCGGTTCGAACTGCGCGCTGCCGCGCTCAGCGCCCGCTTTGCGCATCAACGGCTGGGTCAGGCGCGCGGGCGAGTATTGCTTCATGATCCCCGACGATCCCTTCGCGCAGATCACGCCCTGGTTGAGCGGATGGTCAGGGTTGCCTTCGATATAGCGCACTTCGCCGTCGCGCAGATGCACGCGAATGCCGCAGCGGCAGGCGCACATGTAGCAAGTGGTGGTTTTGACTTCGAGTTTTTCGTTTTGCGTGCGCGCGTGGTGTTCCATCTATGCCTCCTGGGGCTGCACCGTCGTGGGGCGGCGGCAACGTACCCGTGCATCCTAAGACGGTTATAAGCAAATGAAAAATCGTTATTTAGTATCCAATGTATCGTGTACACCGATAGTTTCATAAGCTTGCACACTTGCGTGCCGATGGTAGGTGCGGCGGTAGAATGACGCGTTACCTTGCTTGAGCCGGTACGCCAGCCTTGACGTGCCGAACGGTCCATCTGCAAGACACTGCTTGCCGCCATCGAGCGCAAACCATCTGTCTTATGAACCAACAGCCTTCGCATCGCCGCGCGCCCGGCGCCGGTCTTGAGCTTGTCGACGCGGCGTTCGACGCCCAGCAAAAAGGCGACTTCGCCGGCGCTGAACGCCTGTACCGCGCCTTGCTCGAAACCGGCGACCACCTTGGTGTGGTTCACAACAACCTGGCCAATCTGCTGCGCAAGTCGGCTCGCTTGGCGGAGGCCGTGGAGCATTACCGGAGCGCACTCGAAGTGCTGCCCGATGCGGCGCAGATCCGCTCGAACCTGGCGGACACGCTCGAAGGCCTGCAGCGCTACGATGAAGCCGAGACCGAATATCGCCGCGCGCTCGAACTGCAACCCGACAATCCGGAAGTGCGCTACAACTATGGGCTTATGCTGCTCGCCACGGGCCGTTATGTGCAAGGCTGGACGTATTACGAAGCCCGCTCGCAGGTATTCCACGAGCATGGCGCTCTGCCTTTTCCGCAATGGAGCGGTGAAGATCTGCACGGCAAGACGCTCCTGCTGCTGCCCGAGCAGGGCTATGGCGACACCATTCAGTTTGTCCGTTATGCGAGTCTGCTGAAAGCGCGTGGCCTCACGAAGCTCTCGGTGGCCTGCAAACCGGCGCTCGCGCCGCTGCTGCGGACAGTGCAAGGCATCGACGCGTTGATCACGGACCCACAAGCGCTGCAGGTGCACGATTACTGGGATTCGTTGTTGAGTCTGCCTGGCCGCTTCGGCACGACGCTCGAGTCGATCCCCGCGTCGATTCCCTATGTCGGTGTATTCACCAACCGCCTCGAAGCATGGCGCGCGCGTCTGCCGGACGACGGCATCCGCGTCGGACTCGTGTGGAAGGGCAACCCCGAACACGAGAACGACGCCGAGCGTTCGTTGCGCCATTTCTCGGAGTTACTGCCGTTGTGGTCGGTGCCAGGCGTGCGTTTCATCAGTCTTCAGGTGGGCGGCGCCGAGGCCGAGGCGCGGGCGTGCGCGGCGCAACAGCCGACAGTCTGCCTGGGTGACGAGATTCGTGATTTCGGTGATACCGCTGCCATCGTCGGGCAGCTCAATCTGGTGATCTGTGTGGATACTGCTGTCGCTCACCTGGCTGGAGCACTGGGCGTGGCTTGCTGGGTGATGCTGCCGCACCGCGGCGTCGACTGGCGCTGGCACCACACGGGCGTGCAGTCGCCGTGGTACCCCAAGGACATGTATCTGTTCCGTCAGCGCGATGCCACTCAACGTTGGAAAGGTGTGATCGGCAATGTGAGGGACGCGCTGGCGGCTATCCTACATGACAGATGCTGATGACGCTGTGATGTCAGAATGAGACGGCCCCAGCCAAGGAATGCAATCAATTCTGCGACTCAGCCGGTGCGGCAATATCATCTGCGAAGACAACAGCGTTCCTTCCACTTCTTTTGGCCGCGTACAACGCCAGATCAGCTGAATTAGTCAATTCATCCAGCGACACGGGACGTGAGCGTCGACCGGTCGCGCATCCAATACTCACTGTGAAGGGCGAAATTGTCGCAGAAGACACAGTCTTTCGCCCATGCTCGACTTCAAGACGTATTGCTTCAGCAATCTGAGCCGCGCCCGTTTCGTCCGTGTCGGGTAACACCACAACGAATTCTTCCCCACCATATCGTGCCGCGACATCGCCACGACGACGCGCGTGACGATTGATGCACTCCGCGAGATGTTGTAACGCTATATCGCCCTGAGCATGGCCGTGGCTGTCATTGTATTTCTTGAAGTTATCCGCATCGACGAACAGCAGCGACAAGCAACCATCGTTGCGCTGAAGTCTGCCCCACTCGTTTTCGAGCACCTCGTCGAGGGCACGGCGGTTCTTGAGCCCTGTCAACGCGTCGGTTTGCGTCAGCTCTGTAAGTAGCACCTGAGTCTTTACCTGGTCCCGCAGTGCAAACGCAAGCAACCAAACCGCTGCACAGAACGCCAGGCTAACGGACGATGCGGCAATCCCGACTATCCATGACAACTGCTTCCAGGAGGCCAGTACGTCGCTTTCCGCCGGCGCGACAACGGCGATGAGTGGCGTGCCGGGAATGCGCTGGAATGTATACAGACGAAGTACGCCGTCCGAGATCGATCGAGCAGCATAGAACCCGGAATCATGGTTCACCATACGCGGAAATACGGGAGATCTACCCACATTGGCCAGCCCGGCCTGGCTGCTTGGGGGATTTCTGGCCACCAGGCTGCCGTCCGTCCGTACGATCGCAGTGATACCCTTTGGCCCCACGTCCAGTTTTGTAAGGAGTTGCCTGAAATACTCGACGTCTATAGCGACAATCGCTACCCCGCCGAATGACCCGTCGGGCCGGTTCATCCTTCTCGAGATCGCGATTGACTGCGCGCCTGGCCGCGACCGCGCCCGGTAGACTGATGACACATAGAGCCCGACATTCGCCGACTGGCGGTGAACCAAGAAATAGTCCCGATCGCTGAAATCCCATTTATGAGAGCTGGAACAGCAGCCGTCGACAAGACGACCCTGATCGTCCGTGACCCCCATCCCGGTGACGTACCTGGCCGCGGTTCGGTCAAACAGCAATTCGTGACGCAGGTCAGGATCCATGCTTTGGACCACAGGCTTGTCCAGCGCCGAAATCACGGCGAGAAGCGAGTTATTTGACGTTTCAATCGTCCTGGCGATATTGCTGACCAACACGGCAGTGACGTTTCTGGACGTTTCATGGGCATGTTCGACGGCGGTCTCGCGGGCGGCCAGAAGCGTGATCAGACTGATCGCCAACACGCCCAATGCCATCAGACTACCGAGTATGCCGACGATCAAAGGATGGCGGCCAGCGAGAACAGCCAGTTTTCCGGTGGTCATGGAAAGAGACACGCTAATGCTCTAATGGTTGCACCCGGTCCTAACAGCGTTGTCCCGCAGTCGCGGAGGTAGAGTCGGGTTGGGGTAAGCGGATTCAGCGGCGAAGGATTGCCAAGGTTTCGCGGATAGCCGATGACCCGGTTAACGGCAGCGTCCGAAAAAAATGGACCCTCGGGTCCATCCGGTGGGCAATTTTACCGCTACAGTTGACTTTGGTTAGGGCGGGGAAATATCTAGAATTGCCGCTCCCGACGCGTATATAGGTACTGATGCGCGAGCCATGCTGTCCCGGTTCCGTCCGCCATGATGAAATGCTGGTCTTTCCTGTCCCGGTCAAGTCCCTGATGGCTGATCACTTCGTCCATCCGCAACATCTGGCCGGAGACTGCAACGCCCTCGCCCGGCCAGGCGAATGGCTCGAACGTGAGGGTGATATTGTCCGCATCGCCTCGCGCGAAGCTCCACGCCGGCATGATGCCGACTGCGGCGCGAGTATCCATCGATACATAATCCCACCGGCCTTCAACCCGATTGAAACTCAGATAATCAATCCGCAGGATCACCGCGCGGTCGCTGGCGGTATATAGGAACTCCTGCAGCATCGAGCCAATCAGGCGACGCTCGGCAACCAGTCCGGTCGTTGTCTCAGGCGGTGCCGACGGCGAACTCCACAACGTCTCGGTCACGTCCCAAAGACCGGTGCGCTCGACGAGCGTCTGATTCTCCGGGCCGAGTTCGCTTAACCGTACTGAAGCAGGAGCCGGTTTGGACTCAGCCATCCTGGCGACTAGAAAGGAGCCCAGCGCGACTCCTAGAAAATGTCGGCGATCGATCATGTCAGTTCTCCAAGGTGACGTTTGAACTCGCTGATCTGAGTCGATGCGCCTATCTTATCGTCGATTTTTAGTCTACAGTGCGGATATGTTTTCTCGATATTGGCTCTCTAAATGCTACAAACAGGATGGCCGTGACCGAAGAATTCAAGGACATTCCCGCATTTGTCGCCGTAGTGGAAGCCGGCAGTTTTTCTGATGCAGCGCGTCGGCTGAATCTGTCACGCTCCGCTGTGGGGAAGGCGGTCTCGCGCCTTGAAGAGCGCGTCGGCGGCCGGCTTTTTCATCGGACCACCCGCACGCAAAGTCTCACTGAAGACGGTCAATCGTTTTACGAGTATTGCCAGCGCGCGCTTGTCGAGTTACGTGCCGGCCAGGATCTCATGGACTCCGGTCGCACCGAGATTCGCGGCAGATTGCGTGTATCGATGCCCGTGCTGTTCGGCCGCCGATGTGTCGCGCCGATTCTATTGCGACTCTCCGCAGCGCATCCGAAACTCGAGCTGGACATGCATTTCAGTGACCGACTGGTCGATCTTGTCGACGACGGATTCGATCTCTGCGTGCGCAATGGACCTCCTGGACAAAGCGCTGGCCTGATGACCCGCGAGATTGCTACAGAACGCATGCTGGTGTGCGCGTCACCTCGTTATCTCAAGGAAAATGGCACGCCCGAAACACTTGCCGATCTCGCGGCTCATCAAGCGATCGCTTATGGTCGGCGTGGGCGGGTTCAGCCGTGGTCGTTTCTACGGACGGGCAGTTCACCCTGTTACGTCACCCCCCCGGCAAAGCTTAATCTCAACGATATCGAAGCAATCGCTGATGCTGTCGCAGCGGGCTTTGGTCTGGCCTGGCTGGCGCACTGGCTAGTACGTGACCGGCTTCGCGCCGGTGAACTCGTGGAAGTGCTCCCAGCCGCAGGCGCCATCGTGTCGAACATCTCCTTGATCTGGCCGGCAACGCCTCATCTGCCCCAACGCGTACGCAGCGCGATAGATGCGTTGACAAACGAAGTCGCGGCATTCACGGCAGCGTGACCTGCTTTTCGGAAACCTGAAAAGCCTTTTCAAATAACCAGATAACCGAAAATGGCCGACGCCGGAAAATGCGAAGCCTTAGACGCGACCTTGCATTAATCAATCGGCGTACGCATATCGTTCGCGCGATGTGACAGGGCGCGATTGCCCTCTTGCTAAAGCAACCTGTCGCGCTCGGCGAGAATGCTCACCATTTCTGCCATGTTCTCGGTTCCCCAGGTGCACAGCGGGACAATCTTGTCGGCCAGACTGCGACCGAGCGGGGTAAGCGCGTAGTCCACGCGCGGTGGCACCTCCTTGTAGTCGGTCCTCGCCAGCACGCGATCGGCCTCCAGTTCCTTCAATTGCTGAATCAGCACCTTGGCGCTGACGCCATGGACGTTGCGCTTGAGCTCGCCGTAGCGCTTCGGGCCGTCGAGCAGGAAGTACAGGATCAACGGCTTCCACTTGCCCGAAATGATGCTGAGCGTGGCGGCGAGCCCGTAGGAGTAGTGGCCACCGCAAGCTTGAGAACAGTCAGTCATTTTTCATGGTTACCAAAAGGTGCATACTTGTCGCTAGGTTATCAGAACTGCATACTTGTCTCAAGGAAGCAGTTTCTGCTTCCGTACGACTCCAAGGAAGGATGCACGACATGACCAGACTGAATGGAAAGACAGCAGTGATCACCGGTGGCGCCACCGGCATCGGCCTCGCCGCTGCAAAGCGCTTCATCGAGGAAGGTGCCTTCGTCTTCATCTTCGGCCGCCGGCAGGAAGCGCTCGACGCCGCTGTGGATGAACTTGGGCTCAATGCCCGCGCGGTGAAGGGCTCGGTTTCAGATGAGGCCGACCTCGACCGGCTTTACGCAGCGGTGAAGGCCGAGCGCGGAACGCTCGACGTCGTCTTCGCCAATGCCGGGGTGGGAAGTCAGCTTCGGCTCGGCGAGATCACCGCCAAGCACATTGACGAAACCTTCGACATCAATGTGAAGGGTACGATCTTCACGGTCCAGAAGGCGCTGCCGCTGATGAGCAAGGGCGGCTCGATCATCCTGACCGGATCAAGCGCCGGCACCACGGGCGCCGCGGCGTTCACCGCCTACAGCGCAAGCAAGGCGGCAGTGCGTAACCTGGCGCGGACCTGGGCGGAGGACCTGAAGGGCTCTGGTATCCGCGTAAACGTGCTGTCGCCCGGGGCGGTCGCGACCGAACTTGCGAAGCAAGCACTCGGCGAGGAGGGCCTGAAGGCCTACGGCTCGATGACTGCGCTCCAGCACATGGGCGATCCGGCGGAGGTCGGGGCGGCGGCTGCCTTTCTCGCGTCGTCGGACAGCAGCTTCATGACCGCCAGCGAGGTCGCCGTCGACGGCGGCCTGGCGCAACTCTGACGTGCTTCGCCCTACGGCGCTCCATTCGATTATTCGGAGCGCCGTAGGGCTCGGCAAACTGAAGGAAAATATATGAGCTACGCAATTATCGGCTTCGGCAATATTGGCCGGGCCCTGGCCAAGGCGTTCGCCCGCAACGGCATCGAAGTATCCGTGGCAACCACGCGCGATCCGGAAAGCTTTGCATCCGCTGCGGCCGCGATCGGACCCGAGATCATTCCCAAAAAACTGGCGGAAGCGGTCAAGGCGGACATCATCTTTTTGGCTGTCCGTTTCGAGTCGCATCCGGATGTCGCGAAGGTGCTGCCGAGCTGGAACGGCAAGACCATCATCGATGTGACCAATGCCTACGGCGTATCCCCTGAGGAACTGGGAGGACAGCCTTCTTCCAAGGTCGTCGCACAGGCCTTCACCGGTGCAAGACTGGTTAAGGGCTTCAATCATTTGGGCGCTGCTGTCCTTGGCCAGGATCCGGCCGTACATGGTGGCAGGAGAGTCGTGTTCCTGGCGAGCGACGATGACGGCGCCGCAGCAGAGATTGGTGCGCTTGCGGAAACGCTCGGTTTCTCGCCGATCAAACTTGGCGGACTCTCGGAAGGTGGGCAGCTTGTGCAGGCGCGCGGAAATAGCTGGGGTCAACTGATCTTTAAGGACTTGATCAAGTTCGACTGATAAATTGTGATGCGATCCTGCCTCGTTGACCATAACGTATCCGATTCGATCGGTCACAATCCGACGTAAGGAAAACGGAGAGCTACGATGAGCATCGAAGAGAATGTTCAGATTGCGAAGGATTTCTTTGCAGCAACGAACGGAGCCCGATAGCGATCGGCTCAGAACGACCCACGAGAGTCGATCGTCACCCCGCGCTCGCCACGGCTGCTTGCAAGGTACAGGAGCCGCTCCGCACCTATCTCGCATGGCCCTCTCACACCGCCAGACCAGTCCGAGGAGATTGCGAAGGCCATTCCCAGCGCGAAATTAACCTTGGTGTCTCAGTGTGGTCACTCATCGGCCCTCGAACAACCGGAAGCAGTTAGCCGGCAATACGAGCGTGGCAATCCCGCCTCTTGGTTTATGAGCGGGACTCGAGAGGGTTGTCTCGAGAAACGAGGAGTGCTCGAACTACAACCATGATGCGTTCAGCGCGCGCGGTGGGCCTGATTCGGCCGGAGCGTTCGAGTTCGGCGAGCCCATGAAGGGCTGCCCAAAAGGTCTCGGTCATGACCTCTACGTCGACGCAGAACGGCGCTACGACCGAAGCGAGAGCGTCGAAAGCAGCCCGCAGTTCCGGTCTGGTTTCAGCTTCGGCGAACCGTAGATCCGTCGGGAGGATGAACATGGCCTCGTAGAGTGCCGGGTGCCGCAATGCAAAGCCGAGATAGGCCATGGCGACATTCTCGAGTGCGTTTTGACCGGTCGAGCCACGCGCCGCTTGCTGAAGAGCTACGGTGATCTCCTGGAAACCCTCGACCGCAACGGCGGCAACAATCGCATCCCTATTCTCGAAATGTGAATAGAGGACTGGCTGGCTATATTCGATCTCGTCGGCCAGGCGGCGGACTGTGACGGCATCCCACCCTTCGCGCTCTGCGATCACGCGCGCTGCCGCAATAATGCGGGCTTCGCGCTCAGCCCGTTGTCTGCTTTTCCGCTCTGTGACACTCAACCTTAGATCTCCCAGACCACTAACTTTTAAACATCGTGGGGCGCCGCTGTGTTCGAGCACGCCCACTGGCAGTCATCGACGCCACGCGCCTCAAGATGCACCCGCTGGATGGACTTTCGACACCTGAGCCCGCGACACGGAGACCAGTCAGTTCGACGTAACCCTCGGCCTCGCCAAGTTCACGCAATGGGCCAGGAACGGGTTCATCGCACTCCGCACATTGGAGCTCACTGCGTTGTACGGGCAGACAGCTGAAATTGTAGCGATGCACTTATTTCTGTCAATGCTAGGTTTTTGCTTGACGCAAATATCTAGCAACGCTAGTATTTCTTCAATCGATAGGAGATTCAAATGATTTTTACGGGATATGCGCTCTCCGCCCTGATCGCGGTCGGGATTCTTTTCCTCGGGTCGCGCTTCTGGTGGGGCCCTGCCGCAGCATCAGCCGGCTTCGGCATCGCCAATTCACCACCGCCGTCAACAGAACTTGCCGCCTGGCTGTCTGTGAAGGGCACTCGAGATATCGCAGCCGGCCTTTTTGTCTTCCTGCTCATGGCCAATGGATCGCCGCGGTTGCTCGGCGAATTCATGCTCGTGGCGAGCCTCATCGCATTTGGCGACATGGCGACAGTCCTTCGATCGGGAGGAAGCAGAGGCGCCGCCTTGGGCATTCATGGCTTTACAGGGATGGTCATTGTCGCAACTGGCGCGTGCCTCATCTTCGGCGCCAGGTAAAAGCTAACTGGAAACTGAACGAAACATGACGGTCGATCCGATCAGGCCCGGCCACCTCTTCGCAACTGAAACTGAAAAGGACGAAATATGACGATCCCAACGACAACTGATCTGGTCAAGCTCGGCTATCTTTTCGCCGAGATCATGTCCAGCCACGATCTATCGCGCCTCGACGAGATCAAGGCTCCCAATTATGTCAACCACAACGCCTTCGCCGAACCGGGCCTGGAGGGTTCAAAGAAAGTCCTTGGCGCCATCATCGCGGGTGTACCCGACCTCAAGGTGACTGCGGAAGACGTCTTCGTCTCGGCGGACGGCTCGCGGGTGGTCGGCCGTTACCGTTACGACGGCACACACACTGGAAACCTCCTCGGCTACCCCGCGACTGGCAATGCCTTTGCCATGCGCTCGATCGACATCTGGCGGGTCGAGAATGACCGCTTCGTCGAGCATTGGGACGAACTCAACACCCTCGACGTCTTTATCCAGATCGGCGCCGTTCCCCCGCCTAGTCTGGGATAAGTAGAAATGCTGCGTCACGTCCAACAATGGACGTGACGATAAATCACTATCCTGCAACAGGAGTCCACCATGCGAGCCTACGAGCTTCGGACATACACGCTGCGCACTCAAGATGCGCTTGATTTCTACGCTGAGACAGTATTTTCGCGGCACCTCAACAATTTCTCGCTGTTCGGTGTCTAGGCTCCATACCAAGTTTCACATCGACGGCAACGATGCCGTGATCGATCATGACCGCCCGCTCGCGAGAACATTGGAAGGCCGTTGTTGGTTGCGTATCAACCGGTCGATGTAGCCGCCAGGCCCAACCCGATCATCAGATTGCGGGCCGACTCGATGTTTTGCGTGGTTTCGGTACCATCGGCAGCCACCAGCTTTTTCTCCAGATTCAGCATGTCCGTGATGCGCTGCTGGAGCAGATCCAGGGCAGGAAGGGTTTCGCCACTCATCATATTGACGGCCTCATGGCGCTTTTCCGCTGCGATCAACCTGGCGACCTTGCTGAAGGAGGCCACATAGGCGACGCGGGATTCCTTGACCTTCGCTTGCTCTTTTTCGTCGGGCGAGAAAGACAGCCTGTCGAGCGTTTCAAGCGCCTCGTCGATGGTCTTCTTGTTGGCGTCGATCGATTGATAAATTTTGCTGACTTTGTCCTCGCCGCTTGTGATGAACAGCTCCATGGTCCGCCTGGCATTGGCACGCGTCGTCGCATTGATGCTCTGCGCCGCGTCGCGGTCGGCAGGCCGAGCTGCAGATCGAGGGCGGAGACGGCAAGCAACGCGATCGCGGTCACGCCGATGCCCGCCAGCGCCACCTTGCCGTTCACGCTGAGCGTGTCCACCGGCAGACCTGAGGCGCACTCCCCTTGCAGATCCCGACGTTGCGTCCAGCGCAGCATGAAGAACGTCACGACGATCGACAGCACCGACGGCACGGCGAAGCGCGCCACCCACAAGTCCAACGCCGGCGTGTGATTCGCGTAAAGCACGAGATTGGCGGGATTCGAGATTGGCAGGACGAAACTCGCCGCGTTGGCGATGAACGCGCACACGAACAACAACGGCAACGGCTTCATATTCGCCTTCTTCGCGGCGGCGAACACGGCGGGCGTCAGCACGACGGCAGCGGCATCGTTCGACAGAAACGTCGTCACCACGACGCCGACCAGGTACACCAGCAGAAAGAGCCTGCGCGGCGAGCCCTTCGCGTGGTTCACGGCAAGCACTGCGATCCAGTCGAACAGTCCCTCACGGCGACCCAGCTCCGACAGCAGCATCATGCCGATGAGGAACAGATAGACGTCGGCGCCTTTTGCGACCGCCTGCAGCGCGAGGCTGACAGGAAGCAGCCCGAGCGCGACGAGCAGCACCGCGCCTGTCACTGCCCAGATCGCTTCTGGCCATCGGAAGGGACGCAGGATAACGCCAGCGGTAGCGGCAAGCGCGATACCCCAGGAGAGGAAAGTGGGATTCATGTAGCGAGCGGATTGTGGTTGGCGAGATCGTTGCGAATGCCACAGGCCTTTTTCAGGGAGGTGCCGAACAGCAGCCACAGCGCAAGCGAGCCCATCGACACGGCGCCCAGCACGAGAAAGGACGCCGCATAGCCGAAGTGCTGCGCGAGGACACCGCCGAGTGCAGGACTCAGCGCTGCACCTACGCCCTGCACGGTCATCACCACGCCCTGTCCGACGTTGACACGCCCGGTGCCCTGCAGTAGCCGCACGATGAGCGCTGGAACGGCCACGCTTTGCAGACCCGCGCCAATGCCATCGAGCGCCTGCACGGGCCATACCCCCCAGGCCGAGATCAACAGCGCCGCGACCAGCCCACGCAGCGGCAGCGCAAGAAAGGTGATGAGGATCACACCCCAGTACCCGACGCGCTGGATCAACCGGTTCGCGAAGTACGCCGCGAAGACCATCACCAGTTGCGCCACGACGATCGTCTGCGCGGTAAACGCGCTCGGGTCGCCCTTATGCGCGGCGACAACTGCGAGGCCGTAGAGCGGCAGCATCGCGGCATTACCGAGGTGAAACATCGCGAGCGCGGCGGACAACAGCAGCAGCGGGCGGCACGTCAGCAGCACGCGAAAGCCGCTCGCCTGTTCGTGCTCCTGCGTGGAGGGGGCAGCAGCCAGGCCCCGTGCGCGGTCGTGATCGATGGAATCACGCCGGATCAGCAACGTCGAGACGACCGACAGCGCGCCGAAGACGCCCGCGAGCGCAAACACCGCGCCGAAACCATAGCGCCAGCCAAGCCAGCCCGACAGCGCTGCGCCAACCACGTTGCCCGCGTGATTGGCCACCTGGTTGCGGCCAAACTGCCGGTCGAAGCCGCGCTCGTGGACCATGCCGAGCGTCACGCCCGCCACGGCCGGCCCGAGCGCGGCGCCCGTCACCGCCGTGAGGATCTGCGACGCGGCGACCATCCAGTACGTATGTGCCACCCATAGCACGAGCGAGGCGAGCGTCGTCATCACACCTGCCGCGACAATCACGCCGCGCTTGTGACGGGTCGCATCGACGAGCGCGCCGGCCGGCGAAGTCGCGAGCATGCCCGCTATGCCACCGAGCGTCATCACCGTGCCGATCGCGTCGGGATGCCAGCCATGGGCCTGCAGAAAGACGCCGAGAAACGGCCCGATGCCTGCCTGGACATCGGCCATGAAGAAGTTGAGCCCTTCGAGCGCGTACTGGGGATTCATGGTTCGATCACCATCGGTGGCTATTCGTGTCGGGTTTCCGCGTCGATGAGTTCGGCGATCTCGTCCACTTCAACGGTTCGCCCGTACCGGTTCCTCATGCCATGTCCCCACGCATGGACATGCGCCCCTGGCGCCAGGTACGACGCCAGCTCGGCGGCGGCATGCGGTGGCATGCGCAACGACGTGCCATCGTCCAGCAGCGCACCGCGCAACTCGCCCTTCGGACCGAACAGTGACAGCAGCACTTCGCCGCTCGCCTCCATGGGGCTGCGCTCAGCGTCAGGGTGAGGATGTTTCTCGCCGTCGCGAGGCGGGCCTTCGTCGAGAATGACCTTGCCCGTCTTCGACGTGAGCGAGACGGCCGCGATCATGTTTGCGCCGCGCGGCTTGACGCCACGTACGCGCACCGCGTCGCCCACCGCCACGAGCCGCGCGACCTGCCGCGACAGATGGGGCGGAAAATGGACTTGTTGCATCTGACGCGAGCCGAGCACGAAGCCATCCAGTTCGCCGTGCGGATTCAAAAGAAAACGCGTTACCGTGCCGCGCGTTTCGGGAAGGCTGTCGGGATCAATCCAATGCATGGTCAGGGTCCTTTTTTCGATGATGGTTGAACCGGTGAATGTCAGGTGCGGTTATCGGGCGCGCTCAAGGGGCCGGTGGCGCGCGATCGTAGAGCCGGGTCAGATTGCCGGGCGGTCCGAATGCCGTCGCCTGCAGCGCCGTGCCATACGGGGTGCGCGTGCCGTAGCCTTGCGCCGAGACCTTCGCGCCGGTTTGCACGAGCGTCGGAAACTGCTGGGCGATCGGTGGTGTCAGCCGGATCACGGTGCCGTCGGCGAGGATCACGCCGTCCGGCTCGCCGCGTGGCGCGGTCGTGACGTGCGCCACCTGGCCCTGCACGCTGAGAGGCGACAGCGCGACGCCGCGTAGCTCAAGCGGCAGCCGCTGGGTGCCCGGCAGTGGCGGCTGATTTTCTAGTTGCTGGCCGCTGCGCGTGTCGGTGATGCGCTGCGCCGCGAGCGCGCCGCCCACATCGCGCCTCCCGCTCACCTGCACGTTGTCGCCAGGACGAACCATCGACGTAAGCTGCGGGCCCATGTGCGGCGGGACTCGCACGAGCAGGCCGTCGCTCGTCAGCAAGCCGTCGACGTCGCCATCCGGATTGGTAAGAAAACGCGCGACGATGCCCTGCGCGGTCGTGAGATTTCCGGCATCGGTGAGCGGCGCCGGGCCGCCGGCTGGCGGCGGGGGCGGCGCCATGGCAGCGACGCCGGGCGGCGGCACGGGGGGTGTCGCGCCGGTTGCGGCCGGCGACGGTGCAGGTGCAGGCGCGGTTGGCGGCTCAGGTTGAGTCTGGGCGGCACATCCGTTGCTCGCCGCCATGAGCGCTGCGAGGCTCATCGCGCTCAGGATGCGCGTGGCGATGCTGCCAAGTGGGTAATTCGGAATCGCTTGCATGGTCCACTCCTTCGTAAGACGAGGAGCTTTTTGCAAGGCCTATGCCATCGGCCAGAAATCCCATGCTGCCGGGCAGCGACGCAACACAGCAGGGCTGCGGTGTCCAGTAACCGGACAGGTGCTGTCCGGTTACTGGACACCCTGGACACCTTCGAACGGTCAGGAGTCGGACAAGCCGAGATTCGCCAGACGCGTGTAGAGCGACTGGCGGCTGATGCCGAGCCTGCGTGCCGCTTCGGCGCGATTGCCATCGGCGAGCGCAAGCGCCCGGACGATGAGGGCGCGTTCGAGTTGTGCGAGAGCGTCGTTCAGCGGAAGGTCGATGAGGCCCGCGGGAATCGCATAAGCGTCGTTCGCGGCCGGATCGAACAGGAAGGCGAAATCTTCGCGGGTCAGCAGCGCGGCAGGCGCAAGCGCGCTCGCGCGTTCGATGGCGTTGGCGAGTTCCCGCACGTTGCCGGGCCAGCTGAAGCCGACGAGCAGGCGCTGGGCGTCCGCGGAGAGATGCTTGCGCGCCGCTTCGGAGGGACCCGCGACGGCCGCGAGGAAATGCTCCGCCAGCGGCAGAATGTCGGCTACGCGCTCGCGTAAAGGCGGCATGTGCAACGGAATCACACTGAGCCGATACGATAGATCCTGCCGGAACGTGCCCGCTGCGACCATCGCCGGCAGGTCGCGATGCGTCGCGGCCACCACGCGTACATCGACAGCAAGCGGCCGGTTGGTTCCGAGCGGCGTGATCTGCCGCTCTTGCAGCACGCGCAGCAGCTTCGCCTGCATCGCGAGCGGCATATCGCCGATCTCGTCGAGAAAAAGTGTGCCGCCATGCGCTTCTTCGAAGCGACCGCGCCGCTCTGCATGTGCACCGGTGAATGCGCCCCTGGCGTGGCCGAAGAGTTCGCTCTCGAGCAGGTCTTCCGGGATCGCCGCACAGTTCACGGCGATGAACGGTCCGCCCACACGCGCCGACGCACGATGCAGCACGCTCGCCGCCACTTCCTTGCCGGTGCCCGTCTCACCGGTAATCAGCACCGTCGAGTTGGTGCCGGCCGCGCGGCCGAGGCGCTTCTGTACGTCGCGCATGGCTTCGCTGATGCCGAGCAACTGCGGTTCGCGCGAGGGCGTGTCGTCCGCGAATCTGTGGATCGCCTGTGGAGCAGGCGTATTGGCGCGGGTTGCGAGGATGCGCGCGAGGAGCGTGGCGATCTCGTCGCGGCCAACCGGTTTGGTCAGATGCTCGAAGGCGCCGAGCCGCATCGCGCCGATCGTGTTGTCGCTGGTCGCGTACGCGGTCAGCATCACGACCGGCACGTCCTGCAGACCAGCCGTCCCACGCAGCGTTTCGAGCACGGAAAGGCCGTCCGCGCCCGGCAGCCGGAAGTCGAGAAAGATGCAGTCGGGCGACGCCTCCTCGCGCAGACGTTCGATCGCTTCTTCGCCCGAACGTGCCTCGAGCGGCGTGTATCCAAGGTCCTGGATGGTTTCCGCGAGGCCGTCACGGAAGGCGTCGTCGTCGTCGATGATCAGGATGGTCGCCATGGCATATCGATTACAAAACAGGTCAATTCCGGATTGTCCTCGAGCCACGCGCGGCCGCCATGCGCCGATGCGATCTCGCGCACAACGGCGAGGCCCAGACCCGACCCGTCGGGCCGGCCTGTGACGAACGGCTCGAAGATGCGTTGGCGCTCGCCTGCACTCACGCCGGGGCCATCGTCGATCACTTCGAGCCGGAGCCGCTCGCCGTCATCCTCCGACATGGCACGCGCCCTGACCGTGACGTGTCCGCCGGACGGTGCGTGACGCAGCGCGTTGACGATCAGGTTATCGAGCGCGCGCGCCAGTTGCGCGGCATCGAAGACCGGATGCGTCGTGCAGGATCCAGCTTCAGCCTGCAAGCTTACGTGCCGGCTTTCCGCCCGCGATTCGTGCGTACGAACCAGTCCGGCAAGCCACGCGCGCAGGTCGACTTCCTGCGCGCGAACGGTGACGGGCTGGGTAAGCGCGAGCAGGCTCGACAACTGCGACTCGATGCGCCCCACCTGCTCGATGATGATCTTCAGCGCGGATTCGCGCCGGGCGGCGTCGCCCGCCAGCGCGTTTTCCGCCTTGAGCCGCATGGCGCCCACCGGATTGCGGATTTCGTGGGCGATCTGTGCGGCCATCTTGCCAAGCGCGCCGAAGCGTTCCGCCTGCGCGAGTTTCGCGCTCAACTCGTTCGCCTCGCGTTGCAGGTGCTCTGCGCGTTCGACATAGCGATTCAGCGCGTCGACGATATGGTCCAGATCGCGCTCGCCAAGTCGATCGATCCGCCTGCCCTGCTCGAGTCGACCGTCTGGCGCAAGCGCCTGTTCGAGCCGCGTGAGGTTGCGCTTCCAGCGTCTGAGCGCCATCGCGAGCAGTAGCGCCAGCGCCACGATGATCGCGAGCACGCCCGCGAGGAAAGTCGCGGCCAGGGCCCCATACGGCCCGAGCGGCGGCCGCGCGCGCGTGAGCATCCAGACGAGCAGACCGGCATGACGCGGAACCGGACAGGCGACGGCGACTACCGCATCGGCGCCTCCAGAGACGACGCCGGCGCGCATCTGGCCGGCGCTGACCACGTTTCGCAGCGTGCGAAGAATGAGCGGTGTCTCAGCCTCGGGTATATCGCGTTTGAGACCGCTACCTTCGTAGGTGGGAAACGCGTAGGCGAGAAAGCCGCTCGGTGCACTGGGCGCGGGTTCGGAAGTCCAGAACCCGCCTTCGATCCCTTCCGTGCGGACCAGGACGAGGTCGAGCACGGCGTGCATGAGATCGACATTCGTTTCGCCCGGCCGCTGCACCGACATGTCGTAGCGCGACGCGACCGCCGCGCAGGCCGTGGCGGCCTGCTGCTTCGCATCGGCGACGCGCTCCCCGAGCGCCGACGACAGCATCACCCACACGGTTGTGGTCAGCAGGCAGCACAGTACGGCGATAAGGATCCACAGCGCGTAAAGCTGGGTGGAAAACGAAGGTCTCGGCATGAGGAGCCTGCAAGGGAACCGGGGCGGGACTTCGATTGCAAAATTCATGCCTGCGCATAGGGACGAGCGACGGTACTCGCGGCGCCAGCCAGCCCCGACGATGCGACGGTCGGCCGCTTCATCATAGCGACTGCTGAGTTGGTCTCGCCCCAAAGTCAAAGATCCGAAATTGCCCCCAAGACGCGTCACCGCTTCCGGCGGCGCAATGTCAAGTTGCTATCTGCCCGAGCAGCCATACGAGATCTACGGCTTGATTACGCCGTTGTCCATCAGAGAGTGGGAGTGGGACCGCGAGCGCGGCATCTCACGCAACTCGCGCTACTCCGACTCCCGATCGTGATCATGAACAAGGGCTTGATCACGGAGGGGAGTTGTCGGATGTCGTGAGCACCGAGTTCACGGTTTAGGCCACCGGATCGTCTGCGTCCCCCTCGCAACTCGGTGTGGGGAAAATTACTCGCGCCTAAAACTGAGAATACCCCGCCCCATTGATTTTCCGGAATCTAAGGGATTCGGCATCCAGGCCGAAATGATGTCGAGCGTGTCTCCATCAAGCTTGTAGAATCGCTCCTGCTCACTGCCGTTCCAGGCTTCGTTCCAGGACGAGTCAATCTTTGTGATGAGCCTGTCACCATCTATCCAATACCGACCTGTATAGGCCATCATGGTACGGAAAAGTGCCGCCAGTTTCTCCTCTGTATTTCCAGGCTCCCGCGCCTTTGCTGTAATGAGTGTCATCATTCGCCCATCGGAACCGAGGATAAGATACCCATTGGGGTCGGCGCCCCACGGTTGCGTGCGCCCCTTTGAATCCTGAAGTTCAGTATCAAGAGAAACCAGCCGCCAGCAACCGTGGAGCTTATTGTTGCGCTCAGACATAACCCCTCCTGTGGTATTTCACCGGAATGTACCTACCTGGCCTCTGGAGACACGTTGTCGCGCCGATTGACAGCCAGTTGTAGCAGCGAGCGAGACAGGAGCCTATGAAACGGCATGATGACAAACAAGTAGACTCTTCCAAGGGGATTGTTGATTTTGACCAAGGTTGAAATCGTCACTTCCGATCCCTTCAGACCCGGTTGGATGCTTATCCAGGTCCGAAAATCCAGATGCTTGTCGTCACCACCGACGACCACTTCAGCACCCGTGTTTGAAATAATCGGAAACACGTCAATCTTCCCCAGCCCGCGATCGCTAAAGTCAATACTTGCCCTTAGTCCGAACGGCGCCACGATTCCGTTACGCAAGGCCATCAGACATCTGACCATGTATGGCGGATCGGCAAACACGGCGCGCGCTGCCTGTTCGGCGTCGACGTAGGTTCGATCTGCCTGACAGGAATAACCATCGGCGAAATCAATGTGCGTCAATCCTGACGCACGAATTGCCGCCGTCGGCGTGGGAATCAGCAAGACTTTGTTTGTCATGAGTACCCCAGATGAAATTTCCAATGTAATAGGTGCGACAATTTTTTATTGCTTCAGCGAGCAGCTTCTTGAACATCGCCACCCCGGCGACGCAATGAATGACGCCAAGGGAAAAAATAATCCACGCCGTTGCTGCTACCCTATTGATGCTCCTCGGTTGATCCACGGGTTGTCGGTCGACACCTTTGCGCCCAAGGCTTTGAGCATGTGGTTGAGGCCCAGGTAAGCCCGTTCAAAATACGGAATCTCGTCACGAAACCCGGTCATGTAGCGAGCGATCTTGCGCTGCTGCGTTGCCTCAAATGCGGGATACGGCGATCGGCTTGCGAAGTCGAAGCGCGACGTGCGAAAAGGCGCGATCTGCCAAGCCTGCAACGACGCCAATGCAGGCATCAATTCCCGCTCAAATTCGTCGACCGACAAATTCGGCGAGATCATTCCAAAGTCGACATAGTTGTGCCGCAACGCCTCGCCGTCGCCGCCGGGCCCGTGCCGCAGCACCGCGCACCATGCTTTTGCCACGACCGCAGCAAAGCCGGGGGAAATCGTCTTGGTGCAGCCGAAGTCAACCACGCCGATTCGACCGTCCGCCTGGAAAAGGAAATTGCCGGGATGCGGATCGGCATGCAAGCGCCGCCATACGAAGGCGCTTTGCAAGAACCAGTCGAACAGGAGTTGCCCGGCGCGATCGCGTGCCTGCCGCGTCGGGTTCGTGGCCAGCCAGGCATCCAGATGCAGGCCGTCAACTGCCTGCATCGTGAGCACGTGCCGAGTGCTGTGGCTCGCAATCGGTTGCGGGACAAATATCCCAGGTAACGACGCATGCGCGCCGAACCAACGCAGTTGATCCGCTTCGTGTGTGTAATCGACTTCTTCAGCGAGTTTGTATTCAATGTCGGCCATGAACCGCTCGACGATTTCGTTGTCGGGCAGCAGATCGGTACTTAGCCGCAAGCCTTGCAACAGGGTGCGGATCATCCGCATATCGACGCCGATCGAGGTAGCGATGCCGGGATACTGCAGTTTCACGACCACCCGTTCGCCGCCGTGCAATTCCGCATGATGTACCTGCCCCAGGCTCGCAGCGGCAAAAGCCTGCGGGTCGAAGCATTGGAAAAGCTGGTCTGCATCCCGAGAAAACTCTTGCCTGAAAACCCGGTGCACCAGCGCGCGATTGAGCGGCGTGGCCTGATGGAAGCCGCGCGCCAGTTGCAGGCGCACGCCTTCCGGGAGCAATCCCGCTTCCATGCTCAGCAGTTGCGAAGCCTTCAGTGCCGTGCCCTTGAGCCGATTGAGCGCGCGAAACAGGATTCGTCCTAACTCGGCTTCGTGCCGTGCCTGCTGCCCCTCGGAAGCTTCTTCGCCGGAGCGGTTGCGTGCGAGGTGTCCCAGATGAACGATGCCGGCTTGCGCGACAGCCAGGCCGGTGATCGTTCCCCTCGCAAGCGTGCCGGTGGAGAGTTTTTCGTTACGCGCCATGACTAGCGGCTTTCGGATGACGCATGAGCGGACGAGCAAGCTGCACCAAGTCGAGCAAGGCCGAGCCGTTTTGCATCAGGCGCGCGAGTTGGCTGCGCAACAGGAATCCGGCCAGATCCGACAATTTGTTGAGCAAGCCGCTCTCCAGCACTTGCACCAGCAGCGCCAGCGTCAAATCGACCAGGCGGGTCGTGTCGGCAAGTTCGTCCGAGCCGTCGTTGAGCCAATACACGATCACCGCCAGCAAATAGTCCGCGAACAGGCCGCCGATGAGCGGCTTGAAGTCGCAAGGCGCAATGCCGCCGGCCGCTTCGGCGGCATCGAGAAAGGCGACAACCTGCTGCTTGATGGCGAGCTTTCCGGGCAGCGCGTCGCCCATCATCAGCGTCGGCGACTTGCCCACCAGCTCACGTGCGACGGCGACGAATTCACGATCGCCCAGCAATATTTCCAGCAATGCGTCCACCAGGCGCTGCAAACGTTCTTCCAGCGTATAACTGGCAAAGCCCGTCGTGCCGAGGGTTGCGGCAATGGCATCGTTGATCGATTGTTCGAAATACCCCAGCACCAACTTTTCCTTGGTGGGGAAGTATTTGTAGATCGTGGCGTCGCCGATCCCAGCCGCGCGAGCTATCTGTTTCATGCTGGCGTTGTCGAAACCGTGTTCGGTCATCAAGTCGACTGTGGCTTGCAAGATCAGACGCTGGGTTTGTTGTTGCCTGGATTTTGTGGTCTTCATATGTACTTGCTATCCTTTAAATTGAAATATAGCACATACAAAAGATAGCACGTATCTTTAATGGGAGATCCGAGACTCTAGATGCTCCATGTTGACGTGGTGAATGTTTGTGCAGCGCGCTCAGGCGTTGGCAGGACGAAGCTGATCAGCGACAGCGCATGGCGGCAGTTCGCCAACGCGATTGACGGCATGATCGGCGATGCGCCCGTTAGTCGAGGACCGCCTGTGGCCGACGCTGACTTCGGCGCTCTATCTCCAAAGGAGCACTAACAGTCTTGACCGGATGTTCGCGACTGGACGATCGATGGCCGCGCCTGGTCGAACTGAGACACCCAAGGTTACTTTGCCACCGCAAAGACCGGGAGGGCTCAACGGGCCTGAACGGCTTTGCAGTCGGCGCCCGCCGGGTTTGCCTTTTTGACCGCCTCAATTGCTCTTGCACAGCACGGCGGTCATGATCAGCGGCAGCACTTCATGCACCGCCGCCTCGCTGCCCGCATCATGCAGATGCGTCTTGACCGACTCGCTCGCGCCGAACACCACCACGCCGTACATCGACCCCGTCATGGCCTGCCCGCTGCCCTTATGAAATAGCTCGTCGTTCTGATCGTAGCCGAGCACCGCGTAGACCCGGAATCCAAAGGCCGTCAGCTCGCTGCCGCGCGTCGGGCGAAACGCGTTCACGGAATTCGCTTCCACATGCATCGGTTCCGCTTCGATGAACTGGTCGCTCTGCAGCGAAGCGATGAAGGTATGGGCGTTGGAGCTGCAGTCCAGCTGCGCGTCGAGTTCGTACGCGGACGACGAGATCGCATAGAGCGTCGCGCCGATCGCGGTCAGCATGCTCAGCGCATTGGGAAAGCACATTCTCATGGTCATGCAACCCCTATCCTGGCAGGTGTCCGGCGTGCGGAGCCAGTTCCCAACCTATAGGACCTTTGCCCCGCGCTTTCTGTACGGCAACCATCAGTGCAGATTACATACGCTTTCAGGCGCGCGGCTAGCTACCCCAGCGCCAGGCGGGCTCGCTGACGTTCGCGTCAGCCACGCTTCGCGCCGGATCCGGGCCGTCTCGCGCCGCCCCTTGGCATTTTGTCGCAAACCGCTCGAACGTGGCGGCAAACCGGCTGAACATGCGTGTCATTGAAACCCTCGTTGATAGACAAGGAGCCCACCATCATGTTCACCGACATTCTCCAACAGACGCCTAACTGGGTCTGGGGCGTGCTTGCCGCCCTGATCGCCATGGGGTTCAAGCAAACAGTCATGCGCCGCAGATCGTTGCGCAGCGCCACTGCGTTGCCAGTCGTGATGGCCATTCTGTCTTTTTACGGCCTCGCGTCGGCTTTTTCCCGCCAACCGCTGGCGCTGGTTGCCTGGGCTACCGGCGTGGTGGCGGTCGTGACGCTGTGTCAGGGCTTCCGGGTGTGGGGCGAAGTCCAATGGCTCGAAGCCGAGCGCAGCGTGCTGATGCCCGGTAGCTGGCTGCCGCTCGTTTTGATGCTGGGACTCTTCTGCATCAAGTTCGGCGTCAGCGTGGTACGGGCGACCTACCCGGGACTGGCTCTGGACGACGGGATCGCCGGTTTTGCAGGCTTCGTCTACGGCGCATTTAGCGGCGCCTTTCTCGCTCGTGCGCTGGCGGTATGGCGCGCGGTACGGCAGGCGTTGCCGCGCGACACGGCGTATTGATGCGCCGGGCGGACCAAGGCCAACGGGTCGGCTGACGTGCGTCGCCTCGCCTTTGTCCTCGCTCTCACGCCCCAGCCGTAGCTGCGCGCCCAACCGCTACAATCGGCGGCATGCGCCGAATGGCGCGACCCGCACCCGCAAAGCCTGTTCGCCGCAGTCTTCGACCGCTCGCCAACCCGCTCGACCAACGTCTGAACCCGGACAGCCACATGCCCCCGTACCGCATCATGTTCTACTGGCTTTGGCGTGAACTGAGAATCACGATTCTCATCGCACTCGCGAGCACCTTCCTGTTCGGCCCGTTTTCGGACGCCTCGTTCGTCCCCAATCTGATCTACTCGTTCACCGTCGCGCTGTGCATTCAGACCTTGATCGAAGCGGGCCGCTACGGTTTGTCGGCCAGATTTATCCGGTCCGGCGGCGGGAGCGCAAATGAATTGCCGCCGGGCACCCCCGCCACACAACGGCGCTGGCCGGGTTGGGCTTTGATGGCGCCGTGGGTGGCTATGTCCGCGGTGGTGGGTTATCTCGGCGGCCATGCGCTAGGCGACCTGCTGACCGGCACGCATCACGCGCCAATTGGTTTCCTGCGCAATCTGCAGACGCTCGTGCCAACCCTGGCGCCCGCGTTTGCGCTCTCGATCGGCTGCACCTATTTTTTCTACGCACGCGGCCGGCTGGCCGCAACGGAAGCGCAGGCGCAAGCTGCGCGGCGCACCGCCGCCGAGAATCAGCTCAAGCTGCTGGTGTCGCAGCTCGAGCCGCATATGCTGTTCAATACGCTCGCCAACCTGCGCGTGCTGATCGGCCAGGATCCGCAGCGGGCTCAGGCGATGCTCGATCATCTGAACGGCTTCCTGCGCGCCACGCTCGACGCCTCGCGCTCGGACTCGCATGCGCTCTGCGCCGAGTTTGCGCGGATCGGCGATTACCTGGAGTTGATGCAGGTGCGCATGGGGCCGCGCCTGCGCGGCACGCTCGATCTCCCTGCCGAGCTGAGCGGCTTGCCCGTACCACCGCTGCTGCTGCAACCGCTGGTCGAGAATGCGATCAAGCACGGGCTCGAGCCGAGCGTGTCGGGCGGACAGATTGAAGTCACGGCCCGGCGCGACGGCCACGGACTCTGCCTGAGCGTGCGCGACACCGGCGTGGGCCTCGGCGCGGCGGCCGCGCACGGCAGCCGCTTTGGCATGCAACAGGTGCGCGAACGGCTTGCTGCCTTATATGGCAACGCCGCCTCCCTCGAACTGACCACGCCCGATGACGGCCGCGGCGGTGCACTAGCTGTCGTGCGCCTCCCCGTCGCCTGAGCGCCGGCCCACTTCTTTCTTCCTGCTCCGCTTATGTACGCCACCGCCCTGATCGCTGAAGACGAACCCCTGCTGGCCGCCAATCTGCAAGCCGAACTGGCCCGTTTGTGGCCGGAACTGCGCATCGTCGCCAGCGTCGGCGACGGCGCGTCTGCGCTGCAGCAGGGTCTCACGCTGCAGCCGGACCTGCTGTTCCTCGATATCCGCATGCCGGGCATGAGCGGGCTCGAAGCCGCGCAGGCGCTCGCCGAAGACTGGCCCGACTCGGGCCGGCCGCTGCCGCTGCTGGTGTTCGTCACCGCGTACGACGAATATGCGCTGCACGCCTTCGAGCGCGCCGCACTCGACTATGTCCTCAAGCCCGTGCAACCCGAGCGCCTGGCCAAAACCTGCGCACGCCTGCAAGCGGCGTTGCAGGCGCGTGAGCAGCGTGAGCAGCCACAAACGGGAGAGTTGGCGCTGACGCCGATGATCGACCAGTTGCGAGCGCTGTTCGGCGCCGCAGCGCCTCGTGCCGCAGGCCTGCCGGACGCCTCGACGCAAAACGGCGCCGCGCAGGCCACCGCCCCGTTGCGCATGATCCAGGCGAGCGCGGGCAATACGATCACGATGATTCCGGTCGGCGATGTGCTGTACTTCGAGGCGGCGGACAAATACGTCCGGGTCATGACGGCCGAGCGCGAACACCTGATTCGCACGTCGTTGCGCGAACTCCTCGTGCAACTCGATCCGCAGCAGTTCTGGCAAATCCATCGGGGCACGGTGGTGCGTGCGGATGTGATTGCCAGCGCCTCTCGCGACGAATCGGGCAAGCTCACACTCAGCCTGCGCGGCCACCCGGCAAAACTGAGCGTGAGCCGCCTCTATGCCGATCAGTTCAAGGGCATGTAGTGCGGCTGCGGATGTTTGCCGGGTGTACTGCCTTGCAGCGGTGTCCGCTTACCCCACGCTGTTCCAGCGCGCATCCGCGACCGTCAGCTTCTTCGGAATCAGCTTGAGATCGGTGAAGGTATCGGCAATCTGCTGCTGATACGCGAGGGTCGCATCGGTAATCGGTTGCACGCCGTAGCCGGCGCGTCCCAGCGCCACTTCGAGCGTGGCGGTATCCAGACCGACCAGCGGCGACAACTGCGCCGCCACGGCAGGGACGTTAGCGCGGCCCCACTCGTCTACCTGGTTCAACTCGTCGAGCAGCGTATGCAGCACTTGTGGCTGGGCTTCGGCGAACTTGCGGGTGGCGACGTAATACTGCGTGTTGCGCACGATCCCTTCACCATTGGTCAGGACCCGCGCATTCACCTGGCGCTCGATGGCGGCCAGATACGGATCCCAGATCACCCATGCGTCGACGCTGCCCTGCACGAAGGCCGCGCGGGCGTCGGCCGGGGTCAGATAGACCGGCTGGATGTCCGTGTACGCGAGACCGGCGCGCTGCAACGCCTTGACCAGCAGGAAGTGGACGTTCGAGCCGCGATTGAGCGCGACCTTCTTGCCGCGCAGGTCGGCGACGGTCTTGATCGGCGAATCGTGCTGGACTACCAGCGCCTCGCCTTTGGGCGCCGCCGGTTCGTTGGCGATATAGACGAAGTCGACCCCTGCGGCCTGCGCGAAGATGGGCGGCGTTTCGCCGACCGTGCCGACATCCACCGCGCCCGCATTCAATCCTTCCAGCAGTTGCGGCCCGGCAGGGAATTCCAGCCATTGCACGCTGATACCTTGCGGTGCGAGTCGCTTTTCGAGCGTGCCGTGCGCCTTCAAGACCACGAAGTTGCCGTATTTCTGAAAACCGATGCGCAGCGTTTTCGAATTCCCTTGAGCCAGTGCGGGCTGGCTCGCCAGCAGCGCAGCTGCGCCACCGGCGAGCACGGCGCCGGTTCCAAGCGCTAGCGCTGCTGCGGTTTTCAGAAGCGAACGACGGCTGGCGTCGGCCGGCTGCGCGTCGCGGTTGGAGTGTCCTGATGAAGCCATGTGCGTCCTTTGCAAGTTCGTGCCGGCTCGAAGCGCCGCAAGCGGGCGGCGCCATCGCCGTAGCGATGTCTAGGATAAGGACGCGTCAGTCCGATGCGAACCAATCAATGCGCATATGCAAAGCATGGGGTTTGGGAAGGGCCGAGCGATGCCAAAATGCCCGGCCCGGCTGGTTGCAGCACAACCTTACGCCACGGCCGGAAAGTCCAGGGTGGTGTCGTTCACGCGGTTCACCAGGTTAGTAAAGGTGATCGACGCAATCGCCAGATTGATTTCGATCACCTGCTGTTCGCTATAACCAGCACCGCGAATCGCTTCGACCTCATCAGCCGCGACCGTGCCGCTCGTCGTGACGAGTATCCGCACAAAGCGCACCAACGCATCGCGCTTCGCGTCGCCGCTTGCCGAGCCGGCGCGCACCTGCTTCATCGTGTCCGGCGACAGGCCGGCGAACTTGCCCATCAACGTGTGGGCGGCGATACAGTAGTCACAGCCCGCGACCTCGCTGACAGCGAGCTTGATGACTTCGATGTCGGCCTTGGCGAGGCTGCCGCTCGCCAGCACGGCGTCGACATTCAGCATCGCGCCCAGCGCGGCCGGGCTGTGCGTGCCCACGGTCGCGTAGGCGTTCGGTACCTTGCCGGCCGCCTTCTTGATCTTGGCGAACAGTTCTGCTGCGGCGCCGGTAGCGGCTTCGGGCTTGATTGCGGTAAGACGGGACATGATCGACTCCTTGAGGTTGGGTTTATCTGCATCTGCTAGCCATGTCGTATGGCATGGAAGTCAGTGTAGTGAGGTACGGCGAGTAATTTAATGCCACAATTTAGCAATTTCATGCTCAAACGTCTCAAGCGTCTCAATCGATGTCTCAACCAATCGGAACCCCGTCATGGATCTGCTGAGCCGCTTACTTGCCTTGATGCCCGTCGCCGGCCGGCTCGACGTGCGCTGCCATTTCGGCGCACCGTGGCGGATCGACGAACCCGCGGCGGATGCGCGCGAGATTCCTTATCACGTGCTTTTGCGTGGCGAAGCGGTGATCGAGGACGGGCATGGCGAGCCGTTGCGCATGACGGCGGGCGATATCGTGCTATTTCCAGCCGGCGCACCGCACGCGCTGCACGATGGAAGCAGCGGCGCGGTGACGGCGGCGAGTGCGCGGCAGGTCGATGGACTGACCGTCGCGACCAATGAAGGCACGGGCGCGGCTGTCGATATTCTGTGTGGGCGGTTTTTGCTGCCTGCGGTGCCGGAGCGGTTGTTGCGCGACCATTTGCCGGGGCGCCTGCTCGTGCATAGCGTCGCGCCGGGCGACGACGTGGACGCCGCACAACGTGACGGTGAGTTCGCCAATAGCCGCCTTGCCCGCCTGATCCAGCTCATGCGCGAGGAGGCGCTCGAACAGGGGCCGGCGAGCGAGACCTTGGTGAACCACCTGTCAGGCGCGCTGTTCGCGCTTACCCTGCGCTTTGCCAGCCACGCCGACGAGCCGCCGCGCGGCCTGTTGGCGCTCGCGCAACGTCCGCGTCTGCAACCTGCCGTCGCGGCGATGTTCGATGAACCCGGCAAGCCCTGGACCTTGCCCGAACTGGCGGAGCTATGCCATATGTCGCGCGCCACGTTCGCACGGCACTTCGACGAGGCGATCGGCCGCTCGGCCAGCGACGTGCTAACGGAAATCCGCATGGCGCTAGCGGGCCGCAAGCTTGCGCAGACCAGCCTCGGGATTGCCGAAATCGGCGAGGCGGTGGGTTATCAGTCGGACGCGGCGTTTCAGCGCGTGTTCAAACGGCAAGTGGGGATGACGCCGGCGCAGTGGCGGGCGCTGGCGAAGGCGGAATCGGTGCTTGAGCGGTAAGGGCGTGAGCGTAACGGGCAGTGCCCGCGTTATCATCGACCCCGCGCCCCGCTTGCCACGCTGCCGACACCCCGAGCCTCGATGCAAATCGCCACCTCGCCCAGCACCACCCTGCCCCTGCGCAGCATCGCGCAGATGCTCGCCGCCATGTTCTGCTTTGCCGTGGTCGACGCGCTCGCCAAGTCCATCACCGCGCACTACCCGGCCAACGAAATCACCTTCTTCCGCATGCTGTTTGGCCTCGGCCCGGCGCTGCTGCTCGCCGCGCGAGCCGGACAAGGCCCCCAATTGCTGCGCACCCGGCACTGGCGCGCGCATCTCGAGCGCGCCGTGGCGCTGATGGCCTCGCTGGCGTTTTTCTTCGCCGGCCTGCGCTACGTGCCGCTCAGCGAAGCGGTCGCCCTGGCCTATACGGAAACCCTGTTCCTCATCGTCCTCTCGCCGTTGCTCCTGAAAGCGGCACTGCGCCGCCGCGACCTGCTGGCCGCCGTATTCGGCTTCATGGGTATCGTGCTGGTGGTGCGGCCTGGCGGCGCCTCGTCGAATCTCACCGGCGCCTTGTTGATTCTGCTGAGCGCCGTCTTCGGTGCGCTCTCCGTCATTCAGATCAAGCGTATCGGCACCGCAGAAAACGCCAGCCTGATCGTCCTGTATTCGACCCTGATCGGCACGGTAGTGATGGGGTTCTCGCTGCTCTTCGCGTGGCGCACGCCGAGCCTCGACCACCTTGGCATCCTCATCTTGCTCGGCGTGGCTGCCGGTACGGGGCAACTGCTGATGACGTCGGCATTCCGCCACGGCGAAGTCGGCGTGCTCGCGCCGTTCAACTACACGAGCATCGTCTGGGCCACGCTATTCGGATACGTATTGTGGGGTGAGTCGGTCGGCTTGCTGTCGCTGCTCGGCATCATCCTGATCGTCGGCAGTTCGGTGGCCGTGGCCATCCGCTGCAAGGAGCCGGAGGCGCTGAACGTCTAACTCCTGGGTGGGCGGGCGGTGGCCGGCAAGACGATCCCAAGGACTGCCTCGATTGATAGAGGATTGGCCCGGATTGCACAAAAACCTGTATGAATGTACAGTACTCGCAATCCTCTTTCCTGACCGTCAAGCGGCCCTTTCGGGAGCGGCACCATGCAGATGCGCGTTCGTACCGTCGTCAATCACCCCATGCCGGAAATGGCCGCCTTTGTGTAGCGCGCTGCGCCCCATCGGGCGAACCTATGGAGAACACATGCTGCGATTTGTCAGCGCGGCCGCCCTACTGCTCGCGGTCGCGTCAACCGCCGTCGCCGGCGAGCATTACGTGGAAATATGGAATCCGCCTGAGGCCCGCATCGGCCAGCCCGCTGGCAAATGCAAGCCCAAAACCGGCAAGCCCGCGCTCCTCTCGCACGGCATGAGCAAGGTCGCGCCGCGCCGTATCG
The DNA here is from genome assembly GCF_900100735.1 of Paraburkholderia phenazinium. Classification (GTDB taxonomy): domain Bacteria; phylum Pseudomonadota; class Gammaproteobacteria; order Burkholderiales; family Burkholderiaceae; genus Paraburkholderia; species Paraburkholderia phenazinia. The sequence continues at coordinate 36,830 of NZ_FNCJ01000008.1, forward strand.
CGGACCCGCTCGCCAAAGCGTCGGCGGGCAAGCCTGCTGGTGTGGACGCATCGAAGAAAGCGACGAGCCCGCGGTTTCTCGACATTCCGCGGATCGTGACGCCCGAAGGCAATATTCTGCAGGTGGGTACTGGGCGCACGTCTGTTTCCGTGGTGCGCTAAGGGCTACGATCAGGGGTCGCCTCTATGCAGACAACAAATGGAATCTGAAATCTACAAGGGCTATGCGATCTGGGGCCACGCCATCGTCCAGAACGACGGCTATGCCGCAAGCGGCACGATCACCCGCGGCAGCAAGCTCGTTGAAGGTTCGGGCGTGCTCGGCACCTTCGATAGCGAGGATGAGGCCCGTTTTGCGGGCCTCGACTGGGCGCGTGCCTGGGTCGATAGTCACGGGTAGCGGTCAGGCACGTCCGGTGTGGTCATGGGTTGACCGGCATTTCCATGGCACGCTTCATCGCGGCAAGTCCTTGCTCGATCATTGCGGTAATAGCAGGCGCCATCTCGTGAGGCAGCAAGTCGGCAATCCACACTCCGCGCGTGCGTCCATTCTCGGGGAATGCCTGGAACGAGGCGCTGTAATGTGTCATGGCGGTGCCAACGGATGCCCACGCGATTCGGTGCGTATTGTCATCGACGTCAATGATGAGTTCCCGTACAACCATACCATTGCCAAAGGTGACCACACGCGCGCCGTCCTCCAGTTGCGTATCGACGACGAAGCCGGGCACCAGGCGCGTATGCAGCGCGCCGATATCGCGCACCGCATCCCAAACCTGCTCGGGCGATGCGTCGATTACGATTTCACGACGAATGGAAGCCATCGCTAGCGGCCCTCGCTGAAGCACACCGCTTCGACATTGTTGCCGTCCGGATCGAGCAGGAACGCGGCGTAATAGTTTGGGCTGTAGTCGGCACGCAAACCCGGCGCACCGTGATCGCGCCCGCCAGCCTTCAGACCGTCCCGATGGAATCGGTCGACTGCGGACCGACTGTTTGCCCGCAATGCCACATGTGTGTCGCCTTGCACATCGGTAGACTCATAAAGCCACAATGCCGGCTCATCCTTCGGGCCAAAGCCACTGCCAGAACTGTCGATTACGTAGCCTAATGGGGCGAGCGCAGCCGTGTAAAAGCGTCTGCTGGCATCCAGATTATTTACCTTCAGACCGACATGGTCGAACATGGTGTTGTCTCCGGGTTGTTGGAGAGACCATGCTAGACGGGCGAATCGAACCGATCTTGGAAAATCTTGCGGTCGCCATGAATGACGCGCCGGAAACGGCCAGGGGATAAGCCCGCAGCACGTTGGAAGGTGCGCACGAAGTTGGAGAGATCGTTGAATCCGACATCGAGAGCAATGTCCGTGATGGCCCGTGTCTCCTCGGTCAGCAGCCGGACTGCGTGGCGCAGTCGCGAGCGCACCAGATATTGATGGGGAGTCACCCCGAGCACGCCGGTAAACATGCGCAAAAAGTGAAACGGACTCAATCCCGTTTCGCGTGCGACGGTATCGAGACCAATCGTTTCACTTGAATGTGCGTCGATCCACAGCGCGGCTTCCACGGCGCGGCGCCGGTCGAGCGCAGTCGGCCTGTTGCAGGCCGAAACGTGCCCGGAAAATACCTCGACAAAACGCTGGGTCAGCATCAGCGCGACTTCCTCGACGCTGACATCGCTGCATCCCGCCGCGGCCGATTGCGCAAGTTCACCGAGGATCATCAATTCCGGCAGCGGCGGCATCCAGCCTGCGCGCCAGATTCGGCTGTCATCGGCAATGGTCTCGATGAGTTCCGGCGCGAATTGAAAAGAAAGGCATTCATCGCCGCCGCCATGATGGTCGTGAGTGCACCGGTACTCGTCGCCGGCATGGCCCACCAGCAACGAGCCTGGGACAAGCTCATAGTTGCGGCCACGCAAACAGCAACCAAAGCTTCCTTTGCGCACGTAAGAAATGGAATGCGTGGCAAATAGCTCGGCGTAGGGTTTGTCACCCGGCGCGGCAGCGCAGCGGTAATCCAGTACCGACAATGCCTGCGTCTGAAGCAGGGTATTAATCTGCATGGCGCGTTTGAATATCGACTTGGTGTGGTCCGAATTACAGCACGCTTTGACGAGCAGGTGTTGGTGCCCCCCCTGCTCATCCCCCGACGAATCACCCCATGCGTTGATTGTCCTGGCGGTCGGCGGGAATGCGCTTTGCCGCGTCAAGCGTTGGGTAGGCTCCGGGGGCCATGTACGGTGCACCGGCGTCCGCGGAGGGATGGGACGTGACGGCCTTCACCCCGTTTGCGATTCCGGGTGCGGCGACGTACGGAATGAAAGCCGTAATGGCAACGACAACGACGAAAGTAAACATGGCTGCCAGCCTCTCGATTTCCAAGGGTGGGGGATCCCCGCGAAGAACATCTCGCTGAGGAACTCCGGTCCACCGCCTGGCCATGGCGAGCATCCGATCGCTACGTTTTACGCCCGAGCCGCTGCGTCCATCACCTGCCGAAGGATGACGCGAATACGCCACCCTGCACTTCTACTTGTTGCCGATCAACCGGCTGCTGCTTTTTCAATTCTACAAGCCGGGTCAGCGCCGCACTAGTGCAAAGGTGTCGTGACTCGAATACCCCATGAAGTTATCGATAAGCAGCAACAGGTCGGCTTCGTCGGGCCGGGTGCCCCATCGGCTGTGTCCGGAACTCGAGGCAATGGCGAACCAGGAATGCGGCGGGAACCATTCGGCATGCACGGTGCGCTCACCGATGATGCGCAGGCGCCCCGTATCGCACAGATACTCGGCGCGCACCGTTTCCCCATCCACTACCTTGCTGGCCGTAATCGGCACGGACTCAAACATGATGTCCTCCCCTTCGTGGATCGCTCTCTTGCCAGTGCGTGACTATCCTGCCGATTGACTCGACAGGTTCGGATTCCCCTTGCTGAACAAGAGGGCCTGGGTTGGCTCCGGCACACTGGAGACGCTTTTTACTGGCTGACGAAGGCAAGTTTTATGCCGATCTGGTCAACTGACCGCCTGACGGTCTTTTGATCAAATGCCGGATTTAACGCTTGCATGCTTGCGTGGCGCGGATACCCCGGCGTGCGCCAAATCGATCAACACAGCACCGCTTCGGTGCGCAACGAGAGGCCCGCAGCGGGAACATCGCCGGTTTCTTCATACGTCGTGGGGACGAAGAATCGCTCAATGAAGCAGAAGCTGTCTGCAGAAAGGACAGCACCTCGATCCTGGGATCATGTCATTGGCATTTAATATGTTCGACATATCAATGACCAAAGGCGCCACGAGGCAGGAAACCGTCAGGAAACTCATCTGACGATACCCACCCTACGCGACGCCCGGCGCATCGAACACGCCGTTAATGGGTGCGCTTGGCGTGGTCCTTCGCCGCATGCCCGGCATCTTCGCGTGCGTCGCCCATATCTTTTCGGGCTTGCCCCATGTCCTGCTGGATATCGCCCTTCAATTCGCGGGCCACATTCCCCGTAGCCTTCCCGGCGACTTCGTTGGCCTTGCCCTTGACCTTCTCTGCCACGCCCTTCACTTGATCCTTGTTCATGATGTCCTCCTGAAGTAAGCGACTCGACGTCGCGGCAGCAGTAGCGCCGCAAGCGCCGTTCCCGCTACGGCGAAAAGGGTGGCACTGGTTGGACGGGTGCTGCTCGCCGTCACATCCGGCCGGTTTGACGGGCGTGCCCGCCGCGCCCGAAGCGAGCGCCTTTCAGGTGCGCTGTGGCTTCCGTCGTCGGCAATTCGCTGAACTGCACTGCCAATTCCCCTCGTTTCGCCGGATCGTTTTCATTTCTTCGCCTTTACACTGGTTTCCATGGGCGCAACGAACCACCAGCCCATACGCGGTCTTCCCCCCGCGTTGTTTTGACCGTACCTGCAGGGCAGTTCCAGAAGTGGCAGTAGAAAACCGCAGTCGTAGCACGCAGTACGTAAGACGGTAGTCCGCAGTCAGCAACAGGCAGTATCTGGTAAGAACCCGCAGTAGGCATGACGCAGCAAGCAGCAAGCATTAGGCAGCACAAAGCATCGACCACGCAGTAACCGGTAGCCATCCGGCAGTTGCAGTAAACGCATCACCAAAGTGCTTCTCGCATCACATGCAATAAAAGCAACAGGGGTTTGTAGCAAAGCGAAGGTGAAGGACCACGTTTTACGCAGCAGTTGGTTTCAACAGCGTTGTGTTGTGTTGAGATGGGAACAGGTCGGCAAGCATCCACGCGCCTGTGCGACTCTTCCATCCTGTCGAGCCCTGTCCCCTGCGGGACAGGGCTTTTTTTTTAGCCGTCGACCGCCAAATTCGCGATCGCAATCTCGTTGACACCACCCTCGCCGTTTAAGCCTGCTTTAATTGTGGCTTGCCATGATGCTGACAAGACGCACACTCAAGGTTGCTTACTACCCCGCCGGTGCATTGCCTGTAGAAGGTTCCGGTAGCGGGCCGAGCGTTATAGAACGAGGTTTAAACCGTCATGCCCAATAAATCGCACAGCCGCAAACGCAACCAGCCAGCCATGTCGCCGCTTCTGCGCGCCCTCACTTTCAGCCGCGCGGCGCACGAGCCGGTCACGCAGGCCATGCTCCTGCAGTGCTACACCGCACTCGATGCGTTTCGACGCGGACACGGTTCGCGGGATCTGTTTATGACCTTGGGCCGGCATTTTCTGGTGTCCGAGGAACTGTGCCGTCTCGGACTCGAGCCCGAGGGTTTGCAGTACGTCGAAAGCGCACATGCCGCGATGGTCCAGCTCGATGCCGCCGAGCATCAGCAGGACGGCTGGACCTTAGGCGATGACGAGTACCCGCGCCTGTGCGCGGCGCTATCGATTCTGGATGCGCAACTGTCGGCGGCCTCGCTCGAAATGATCGCGCGAGCCGAGACGCGCATGGTCGAGGGCCTGCTCAGAGCTGGACAAAAGCAGCTTGTCGCCGAAGCGCCGACGACGGTCTGCTAGGCCTGCCCAGCGGGACGTACGCTGGCGCGGCCGAGCCTGCGCCGGGAGCGCCGATCCCGCTCGATCGGATCAAAACTGATAGTTGATCGACAGGTCGAGCACGCCATTGGATGCACGCTGCGTGATCGGGCTGCGCGCCGCACTGCCCACGAGCTGTTCTAGCGCGAAGTCGCAGGCTGCGAACCAGTGTTTCTGGAAGAACCAGATCGCGCTGACGCCGAAGCCTGCCGACTTGAGGCCGGCGCTCGCGTGATAGTACGAGTAGCTGGAGTCGGCAGCCTGCGCCTCGCTGACGCCGAACCAACTGTTCATGTACTTCGAATCCGCGAAGGTCAGACTTGGTCCGGCGAACCAGAAGAAGGTCTTCGAGCTGCCCGGCAACGGCATGTATGCGCCGATATCGCCGACCCAGCCGTTCGAGCCGCCGAAGCTGCGGCGGATATCGGCGCGCAGCACCAGCGGGAACTCCTTCGACACCACGTAATCGGCGGCCAGCTTCAGCTCGGGCGCGGGGTTGATGTTGCCGAGGCCATGCAGATGCTCGTCGTCGTCCTGGCCGCGCCGGCCCAGATCGTAGGCGGCGGCAAGGCTGATCCGCCAGTTCGGACCTTGCAGGACGTTGGCGCCGAAGCCTTCACCTGTTGAAGCAAAGTACAGGTCGCTATAGCGGATGTCGACACTCGGACCACCCTCGAAGTGATAGCGATCCGCGCCGTCATAGCGCGGCTGAAAGGCCCCGGCGGCACCGACCGCGACTTGCCATGTGGGGATCTGCGGCTCCATCAGCTTTTCCAGCGGAACCCCTGCCGAATACTGCCACTCCTGCAGCGGCGCCGGGGTTTGTGCCCTGGCCGGGGCGGGCATGACAGCAAAGCCCGCGATAGTGGCGACCGCCAGCCACGGCGTGCGCGCTGTTGCCTGGTTGTTGCGGCTCGGGACCGCCCGTGTTGTCCGTCTGTTCGACACCAATCCTCCGATCGCGTTAGCCGCGAATGAATTGACTGTCCGCCTTCCGAATTCCCTTGTGAGACTGTAACGGCTGCCACGCAGACGTGCATGGACAGGTAATTTTTTCAGCGGCTAGTACATACGATTCAGCCGTTGGCTGCAAGTGAATTCACCGCTGGCCGAACTTGACGGCTGCTGTGAATTCACGCGCCATACGGCTGGAATCTGGCAGGCTCGAACATCGCAATATCCGGGCCTGATCGGTTGAGGGTGGTTCGCGGCGGGGTTTGGGAGGGGACTTGTCGCTATACAGCAAGGCGCGCCAGGATCCGCGCATAGTCTTCCGGCGTATCCATATCGATTGTGAACCGGTCGTGGGCCGCCTCGTGGATAAACACTTCATCCGGATGCTCGGCGATCAGCTTGCGGCACCCCGGATTGATATGGCCGCTGACGACCTCCGCGGCGTAGCTCACCGAAAAAGCCACCGGATTGCCACGCTGTCCGTTGAAAGCGGGCACGAGGATCGAGCCACGTGGCATCGCCGCGTAAGCGTCCACCAGTTCGCGGTAATCCGCTGCGTTCAGCAAAACCTGGTCGGCAAGGCAGACCAGCACGAGGTCGCAGGGCGCAGCCAGGGCGGCCACTCCCGCTGCCACCGAGGTCATTTGTCCTTCTTCGTAACGCGGATTGGGCTGAAACCGCACCGGCAAACCATCGAGGGCTTCCATCACGGCGCGTCCGCGGAAGCCCGTCACCACCACGATTTCGGCCGGACCGGCGGCGCTCAGCGCGCTCACCGTGCGCCGCACCGCCGGCTCACCACCGACCGGCAGCAGCAGCTTATGCTGACCTTCCATTCTCGAAGACGTGCCGGCCGCCAGCACAACTGCCGAGAAGGCCGGCGTCTGCGCGAGCGCGCCGTTATTCATCCCGAGACTCATGGTTTTTCCAGCGGTGCGACCGATTGATCGGCCGCATGGCCCGCCTGTCGCTCATCCGGGTTAAGTGGAGCGACAGGCGCGAGCGCCGCCGTCGGAGCCGCGCCCAGATACTTTTCCGGATCGCGTTCGAACTCGGTTTTGCAACCGTCGCAGCAGAAATAGACCCGTTGGCCGCCCCATTCGATCACGTGCTTTGCCGAGGCGATCTCGACGGCCATGCCGCACACCGGGTTCACGTAGCGCGCGCTCGCGCCCGGCGGCTCGACGGATGTCATCGACTCACACGGCGGCAAGCCCTGCACCACTTCTCCGCTCGCCGGCGTCGAGCGCTCGGCCAACGCTGCTGCTTCCTCCTGTTCGCGGCGCAGCATGACCAGTCCGGCGACCGCGCCCAACGCGATCTCCTGCGGCGTGTGAGCGTGGATCGACGGGCCTGCGGGTGCTTGCAGCGCCGCCAGCCGCGCGGCCGCAATGCCGCGCGCCTGCATCGTCTCGCGCAACGCGTCGGCCTTGCGGCGGCTCGCCACCAGCAGCACGCCCGCCGCCTCGCTGCGCAACGCCGCTTCAAGCGCCGCCTCGTCGTTGTCGCCCTGGGTTGCGACCAGAATCAGTTGTGGCTTCAGGTCGTCGAACGCTGCGGCGTCGAATCCTTGCAGGACGCGCACCAGTCCAAGGCCGGCAAACGGGGCGGTGACCGACGCCGCGGCGCACACGCGCAAGCCGACCCGCTGCGCCAGCACACAGGCTTCGAGCGCGGTGGGGGTCGAGCCGAGCACGAGAACCGACGGCGCGGGCAGGGTCGGCTGGATGAACAGTTCGATGGCGCCGTTGCTGGCGCACGGCATCGCATGCGTTTCGATTCCCGCCTCCTCATCGGCCTGAATGGCGGCCTGGATACCGGCCTGGATGTCGGCCTCCGACCAGCCTGGCGCGTTGCTGATGCGCACGCGCTTGGGCTGTCCTGTGCGGATCGCCTGCTGCGCGGCCTGAATCACGATTGCCCGGGAACAGCCGCCACCGATCCAGCCGTGCAGCTCCCCGTTGGCTTCGATCAGGGCCTGCGCCCCGACCCACGCGGAGCTCGGCGGCACGGCCCGGATCACGGTCGCCACCGCGAACGGCTCACAGCGGTCGATCAGCCGTTGCTCGAGTTGCAAAAGAGTCGCGCAAGTATCGGTGTTCATTGGAGAGTGGACAACACTTGAGGCAGCACCCGTTCGAGACTCGCCAGGTCGCGGGCGCCTGCCAACAGATCGATATACGGGAGCGCCGCCTGCATGCCGGCGCTCGCCGGGGTGAAATCGGCACGGCTCGCGAGCGGGTTGAGCCACACCAGACAACGGCAACGGCGCCGGATCGCGGCAAGCGACTGCTGCAGGCGTTCGGTGTCGCCAGCGTCGTAGCCGTCGCTGACCACAACGACCGCGGTGCGCGAATGCAGCAGCTTCGCTGCGTACTGCTGATTGAATTCGCCCAGGCTATCGCCGATTCGCGTGCCTCCAGCCCAGCCTGCGGACATAAGATGCAAGCGCTCCTGGGCGCGCCGCGGATCGGGGTCGCGCAACGCCTGTTCGATGCCCACCAGTCGCGTATGGAAAATAAAGCAGTGCACGTCCGACACGCGCGCCGTCAGCACCCGCGCGAGCCGCAGATAGAAGAAGCTGTACAGGCTCATCGAGCGGCTCACATCCAGCAGCAGCACGATGCGCGGACGCTGGCGCTGCTTGCGCCGCCAGCGGAGTTCGAGCGGCAGGCCGCCGCGCGAGACACTGCGGCGGATCGTCCACGCCATATCGATGACCCGCCCGCTGCTGGCGCGCTGTTCGCGGCGCAACTGGATGCCCTGCAAGCGCTGGGCGAAGCGGCGGATCGCATCGTCTATCGCAAACAGTTCGTCGGGCTGGTTCAGATGCCGGAAGTCCGCATGGGCGAGCGACGCTTCCATGGAAGCGCCCTGCTCGACCGTCGAACCTTGCGTCTCGTTCGGATCGCCCTCACCGGGGCCGTCGAGGCCGAGCGGCGTGCCTTCGCTCGCGTCGCGCCGGCCAGCGGTGTCGCCGGTTTCGAGACGGCCCGCGCCGGCCGCCCGCGACTCGCCGAGCTTGCGGCGATTCGGCGCGAAAAAATACGCCTCGAACAAGGTGTCGAAGCGGCGCCACTCCTCAGCCCGCGAACACAGCAACGCCCGCAGACTCCAGCGCAGCAGTTCGCTGTCCAGTTGCCCCATACGCTGCGCCACCTCCAGCGACGCCGCCACGTCACTCGAGGTCACGTGAAAATCGTTCGCCCGCAGCCAGTTGGCAAAACCCGTGTAACGCGCCACGAGCGCGTCTTCGAGGTTTAGCGGCGGGGCGCGGTCGGCGGCGCTGGGGATCCCGTTCAACATGACGCCACCAGTTTTTCAACCACGGAGCGTGTCATGCCGGCCTGATCCTCGCGCGTCTTCACGAGCGCCGCGAGCGAATCCATGACTCGCTCCACACCATCTTCATCGATCGAGCTCACACCGAGCCTGAGCAAGGCCGCAACCCAATCGAGCGTTTCGGCGAGCCCAGGCTTTTTCTGCAGGTCCATCTGGCGCACCGACTGCACGAATTCGACCATCTGCCGCGCCAGTTTCTCCGGCACCTCCGGCGCCTGGGTGCGCACGATCAGCAGTTCCTTGTCGAAGCCCGGATAGTCGACGTACTGGTAGAGACAGCGGCGCCGCAACGCATCCGAGATCTCGCGGGTGCCGTTCGAAGTCAGAATCACGAAGGGGCGTTCGGTGGCCCGGATCACACCGAGTTCCGGTATCGACATCTGGAAGTCCGACAGCAGTTCCAGCAGATAGGCCTCGAAAGCTTCGTCAGTACGGTCGATTTCGTCGATCAGCAGGACCGGCGCGGGTGTGGTCGTAATCGCTTCGAGCAGCGGGCGTTTGAGCAGATAGCGTTCGGAGAAGATGTCCTGTTCCTTGTCCTGAACCGAGCGCGCGTCCTGCTCCAGCAATTTGATCGCCAGCAACTGGTGCTGATAATTCCATTCGTAGAGCGCCGAATGCGCGTCCAGTCCCTCGTAGCACTGCAGCCGGATCAGCCGTGTGTCGAGCAATCTGGCGAGCGCTTTGGCGACTTCGGTCTTGCCTACGCCGGCCTCGCCTTCGAGCAGCAGCGGGCGGCGCATTTCCATCGTCAGCAGCAGCGTGGCGGCGAAGCTGCGCTCCGCGATGAAACCGTGCTGCGCGAGCCGCTGCTGCAGGCTGACGACATCGTTCATGCGGTCGGTTGCCATCGCGGTCTCGATGCTCAGACCGTCTTGTGCGAGAACAGCCCATGCAGCCAGTCGCGCAAGATAGCCCATGCCATTGCGAGACCGTTCAGCTCGGCGGGAGGCGCGGCGGGTTCCGGTGTCGCGGTGGTGGTCGCGGCTGCAGCGCTCGAAGCCGAAGCCGTAGTCGCAGTGGTGGCCGTACCTGTGACCCCGGCTGCGGCCACGCCATCCCCGGCAGCTTCCGCCTGCCGCGCTTGCAACGCCTGCAACCGCACCGCGAAATTCGCCACAAACTGCTTGAGCATCTGGTCCGCCACCGGCCCCATCAGCCGCCCGCCTAGCGCGGCCGCTTTGCCGCTCATCGTGACTTCGCTTTTGCCCGCCAGTTCGCAGGTGGCGCCCGTGGCCCGCACCGCAGCGGTGAGATCCATCGACGCCGCCGAGGTGCCGGTCGTATCGGAACCTTTGCCGACCATATGCAGGCTGCGTACTGCGGGATCGAGATTCAACACCTCGATCTCACCCTTGAACGCCATGGTGGCCGGCCCTAGCCGCACGGTGATCGTGCCTTTGTAATGGGTCTCGTCGATGCGCTCGGTAATCTTCGCGCCCGGCATACAGCCCGCGACAGTCTCGATGTCCTGCAGGAGCTGCCACGCGCTCTCCGCCGTGGCGTCAAGTGGGAACACCTTATCGAGTGCGACTTTCATCCCAGCATCCTTTGCGAGTTCGCCGCGCTACTGCCTCGTCAGCCCCAGTGCGCGGCATTGCTGCCAGACGCGCCAGGCGTTATGCGGCATGTTCATGTGCGTGACGCCGAGATGCGCGAACGCATCCACCATCGCCGAGGTAAAGCACGGAATCGACCCGACGTGCGGCGATTCAGCGACACCCTTGGCGCCGATCGGATGATGCGGCGACGGTGTCACCGTGAAGTCGGTCTCCCAACGCGGCGTTTCGACCGAAGTCGGCACGAAGTAATCGAGCAGCGTCGCGCCGAGCAGATTGCCGGCTTCGTCGTACGGCATCTCCTGCCCCATCGCGACCGCAAAGCCTTCGGTGAGGCCACCGTGAATCTGCCCTTCGATAATCATCGGATTGATCCGCGTGCCGCAGTCGTCGAGCGCGTAGAAGCGGCGCACGCGCGTCTCGCCGGTATAGCGGTTCACCTCCAGCACGCACACGTAGGCGCCGAACGGGAACGTGAAGTTGGGCGGATCGTAGTAGTCGACCGCTTCGAGGCCCATTTCCATGCCTTCGGGCACGTTGTTATAGGCGGCCCAGGCCACTTCCTTGATCGTCTTGAACTGCTCGGGCGAGCCCTTCAGCACGAAGCGGTCGAGGTCGAACTCCACGTCGCCCGGACTCGCTTCGAGCAGATGCGCGGCGATCTGCCGGGCCTTTTCGCGAATCTTACGCGAGGCCCGCGCCACGGCCGCCCCTGCCACTGGTGTGGAGCGCGAGCCGTATGTGCCGAGTCCATAGGGCGCGGTCGACGTATCCCCTTCTTCGACCGTAATCACCGAGGCCGGAATGCCGGCTTCGGAGGCGATGATTTGCGCGTAAGTGGTCTGATGGCCCTGCCCTTGCGTGATCGTGCCCATCCGCGCGATGGCCGAGCCATCCGGGTGCACCCGAATCTCACAGGAATCGAACATGCCGACGCCGAGGATATCGCACATCTTCGACGGCCCGGCGCCCACGATCTCAGTGAAATTCACCACGCCGATCCCCATCAGCCACTCCGCGTGAGGGTCGGCTCGCCGCGCGGCCTGCTCGGCGCGCAGCGCCGGATAGTCGACTGCGGCAAGCACTTTCTTCAACGCCGGCTCGTAATCGCCCGAATCGTATTCGAGCCCGAGCGGCGTGGTATAGGGAAACTGGTCCTTGCGAATAAAGTTGCGCAGGCGGATTTCGGCCTTGTCGATGCCGAGCCTCTGCGCCAGTACGTCGACCATCCGTTCGATCAGATACACCGCCTCGGTCACCCTGAACGAGCAACGGTAAGCGACGCCACCGGGAAACTTGTTGGTGTAGACCCCGTCCACCGAAACGAACGCATTCGGAATCGCATACGAGCCGGTGCAGACGTGGAACATGCCGGCCGGCCACTTGGTCGGGTCGGCGCAGGCGTCGAAAGCGCCGTGGTCGGCCGTCACATGCACGCGCAGCGCCTTGATGCGGCCGTCGCTATCCGCGGCCAGTTCGCCCGTCATCAGATAGTCGCGCGCAAACGCGGTGCTGCTGAGATTTTCCGAGCGCGATTCGATCCACTTGACCGGCCGCCCCAGCACGATGGAAGCGACAATTGACACGACATAACCCGGGTACACGCCGACCTTATTGCCGAAACCGCCGCCGACATCCGGCGAAATGATGCGGATTTTCGACTCCGGGATCGAGGACAGCAAGCCGACCACGGTGCGCACCACGTGCGGCGCCTGCGAGGTGATATAGACCGTCAGATCGCCGCGTACCTTGTCGAACGAGGCAACGCAGCCGCAGGTTTCCAGCGGACACGGATGCACGCGCGGATACAGCATCTGCTGCTTCACCGTCACGTCGGCATGGTCGAACACGCGGTCGGTCTTGTCCTTGTCGCCGATGTTCCAGGTGAAGATGTGGTTCGGATGGCGGCGTGCGCCATGCGCACCGGCCGGCTTGTCGCGGATGTCTTCGCGGATCACCGGCGCATCCGGCGCTAGCGCCGCCAGCGGATCGACCACGGCAGGCAGCTCTTCGTACTCCACTTCAACCAGCTCTGCCGCGTCGGCCGCCACATAGCGGTCATCGGCGACCACGAAGGCCACCTCCTGGTTCTGGAAGCAGACCTTTTCGTCGGCCAGCACGGCCTGCACGTCGCCGGCAAGCGTCGGCATCCAGTGCAGCTTGAGCGGCTTCAGATCGTCGGCGGTGAGCACCGCATGCACGCCCGGATGCGCGAGCGCGCGTGACTTGTCGATCTTCTTCACCCTCGCATGCGCATACGGACTGCGAACCATCACGCCGAACAGCATCCCCGGCATCTTGATGTCGTCGACGTAGGTGCCTTTGCCCTGAATGAAACGCGGATCTTCGCGGCGCTTGCGGGAGCAGCCCATGCCTTCCAGCGCGGCGAGACGATCGAGATTAGCGTCGAGATTTCCCATGGCGTGCCTCTGTCTCGTCAGTGGTTATCTGCGGTTTCCGCGGCCATCAGCGGATGCGAAGTTTCCACAGCTTCACCGCGCAGCTTGCGCGCCGCGTACTGCACTGCCTTTACGATGTTCTGGTAGCCCGTACAGCGGCATAGGTTACCCGCCATCCAGTAGCGGATTTCCTCTTCACTCGGGTCGGGGTTCTCTTGCAACAGGCGATACGCCCGCATCAGCATGCCGGGCGTACAGAAGCCGCACTGCAGGCCGTGCTCTTGCATGAAGCCTTCCTGCAGTGCATGCAGATCGCCGCCTTGCGCAAGCCCTTCGACGGTCAACACCTCGGCGCCTTCTGCCTGCACCGTCAGCATCGTGCAGGACTTCACCGACATGCCATCGAAATCCACCGTGCACGCGCCGCAATGCGACGTCTCGCAGCCGATATGCGGTCCGGTATGCAGACACTTTTCGCGCAGGGTATGAATCAGCAACTCGCGCGGCTCGACCACCACGTCCGTTTCCTTGCCGTTCAGCTTGAACGACACCATGATCTTTTTGCTCATGCCGTGTTCTCCAGGACTCGTGGTTTCAATGTGCCGCACGCGCATAGGCGCTCGCCAGCGCACGCCGCGTCATTTCGCCCGCCATCGCGGTCTTGTATTCGGGGTCGCCGCGCAGATCGGCTACGGGCGCACAGATGCTCATCGCGAGGCGCGCGGCTTCGGCGATCGAGGCTTCATCGAGAGGCTTGCCGCGCAGCGCCTGCTCGGCATCGGTTGCGCGGATGGCCGTTTCGGCGACATTCGTCAGCGCAATGCGCACATCGTCGACCGCGCCCGCATTCATGCGCAGCGTCACCGCCGTAGCCGCGGTCGCGAAGTCGCCGGTTTTGCGCTTCAGCTTGGCGTAGCAATAGCCCGTACCCGGCGCAGGCAGCGGAATGCGAATCTCCGTCAATATCTCGCCGGGTTCGAGCAGCGTCGCGTATGTGCCGACAAAGAAGCCGTCCGCCGGCACCACGCGTTCACCGCGCTCGCTCGCGAGCACAAAGGCCGCGTCGAGCGCGATCATCAGCGCCGGATGGTCGTTGCCCGGATCGCCGTGGGAGATATCGCCGCCGAGCGTGCCGCGATAACGCACCTGCGGATCCGAAATCTGCCGCGCGCCTTCCACGAGCAAGGGGCAACGCGTTTGCAGCAGTTCGGACCAGATCAGCTCGTTTTCGGTCGTCATCGCACCGATGCGGATTTCGCCGTCCACCTCGCGAATCCCCTTGAGCTCGCTCAGCTTGCCCAGGTCGATCAGATGCTCCGGCTCGGCAAAGCGCAGCTTCATCATCGGTAACAGACTGTGCCCACCGGCGAGCAGCTTGGCCCCCTCGCCGTGCTGGTTCAGCAGCGCGATGGCTTCCGGCAAGCTGCGCGGAACGTGATATTCGAATGGACGTGGGATCACACCTGCCTCCTTTGTTGTCATCGCGCCTGCGAACGGGAGCGTCATGGCCCCTCATTCCTGTTCGAGCATTTCACAATGCAATGCAGCAATTCAACGCGATTTCCCGAACGGCGGCACACGCGCCTCAACTAGCGGAAAACGTACATGAAAGCGGAGCAGGATCAGACAATAGGCAACGCGCGCAAGACTGCCCGCTTCGTTAGGTCAATGAAATATCCGCTTCACAACGCGCCGCAGCATCGCTGCCGCCGCTTTCCCGAATGGCGGGTTTACCTGCGTGAATGGCCCGGAAATTTGCGCGAAAATGGGTAAGAACAGATAGCGGACGCGGCGCGTTCAGGCGCCCGGACACGCCCCATGAGGGCATGGAGACCCGTATGAAACCGCTTGAGCGCGCCGCGCCGCCGGCCTCCGAGTCACGTCGCAGCGAGACTTTCCAGCACCGGCTGGAGCAGTTCAATCCCGGCATGGTCTGGCTCGACGAGCAAGGCCATGTCACCGCGTTCAACGATGTCGCGCTGCAGATCCTCGGTCCTGCGGGCGAACAGTCGCTCGGCGTCAAGCAGGACAAACTGTTCGGCATCGACGTAGTGCAGCTGCACCCGGAAAAGAGCCGCGACAAGCTGCGTTTTTTGCTGCACTCGCGCGACGCGGGTGGCTGCCCCGTCAAATCGCCGCCACCGGTGGCGATGATGATCAATATCCCCGACCGCATTCTCATGATCAAGGTGTCGAAGATGAGCGGCGCGGACGGCGCCTGCGGCACCTGCATGATTTTCTACGACGTCACCGATCTCACCACCGAGCCGTCGGGACAGCAGGCCGGCGAAAGCAACGGCCTTGGCGGCCCCGTTGCGCAGCCGCGCCGCCTGTTCAAGATTCCGGTGTACCGTGGCAACCGCGTGATCCTGATCGACCTGAAGGATGTGGTGCGCTTTCAGGGCGACGGCCACTACATCACGATCGTGACCAGGGACGACCACTACCTGTCCAATCTGTCGTTGGGGGACCTGGAACTGCGGCTCGACAACAGCATCTATCTGCGCGTGCATCGCAGCCATATCGTGAGCCTGCTGTATGCCGTCGAACTGGTTAAATCGGACGAAAGCGTGAATCTCGTGATGGACGATGCGGAGCAAACCCAGGTGCCGGTCAGCCGCTCGAAGACGGCGCATCTGAAGGAATTGCTCGGCGTGGTTTGAGGGCGCAGGTTGATCCACGGCCACGCCACCCTCCCATTGGCGCCCTGAAGCGTTCAGCCACCCATGGTTTTCGCCAATTGCTCGCGCAAGAATGCCGTGAACGCCTGGATCGTGCTCGAGCTTTGCCGGTGCTGCGGATAGACCGCGTAGAGCGCCGCTACTCGCGGCAGAAACGGCTCCAGCACGGTGACCAGCTCGCCGCTCTTGAGCGCCGCCGCGACGATGAAATCCGGCAAGCGCGCAATGCCGAGCCCGGCGATGGCCGCATCGCGAATCAATTCGCCGTTGTTCGCGCGTAGCGGTCCGCGCACCTCGACCGCCTTGTGCACGCCGTCCACCACGAACTCCCAGCTTGCCGGGCCGCCATGTCCGTACACCAGGCACGCGTGGCGCTCCAGATCGGCCGGCCCCGCAGGCGTGCCGCGCCGGCGCAGATACTGCGGGCTGCAACAGGCCACCATCCGCACTTCAGCGAGCTTTTGCGCGATCAGCGTCGAGTCGGCCAGCGTGCCAATGCGGATCGCCATGTCGAAACCTTCGCCGACCACGTCCACCGTGCGGTCGCTCAGTTCCATATCGAAGCGCACGTCGGTGTGTTTGCGCAGGAACATGGCCACCAGCGGCGACAGATGCACCATGCCGAACGACATCGGCGCGCTCAGGCGCAGCAGCCCATGCGGCGAGCCGCGCCGCAAGGACATGGCCTGTTCCGCCTCTGCCACCTCGCCAAGAATCCGCTTGGCCCGCTCGTAAAATTCCTGGCCGAGTTCGGTGACGGCGAGCTTGCGCGTGTTGCGGATCAGGAGCCGCACGCCGAGTGCCTCTTCCAGCGCCATGACGCGCCGGCTGACGAACTGCTTCGACAGCGACAGCCGGTTGGCCGCGGTCGTGAAATTGTGCGCGTCAACCGTGGCGACGAAGATGCGCATGTCGTCGAGTTGCATCGCCCTTCTCCTGATTGCCCCGCTTGATTGCTGACGGATATTGTCCACCATTACGTGACAGTGTTTCCGATTCAGGCATGATTATAAACACATTGATTGACGTAAACTGCTGTTCATGGATCACGGACGACAACCTGGCCGGATCGCACAATCAAGGAGAAACAACATGCTTGAAATCAGACACGCCAATCAACGCGGCCGCGCGGAGCACGGCTGGCTCAGTTCGCGTCATACGTTTTCCTTCGCCAATTACCATGACCCGAAGCAGAACGGCTTTTCGGACCTGCTGGTGATCAACGACGACCGCGTCGCACCGGCCCAAGGTTTCGGCAAGCATCCGCACCGGGACATGGAGATCTTTTCGTACGTGCTGGAAGGCGCGCTGGAACATAAGGACACCATGGGCACCGGCTCGGTGATCGTGCCCGGCGACATCCAGTTGATGAGCGCAGGCACCGGCGTCGCCCATAGCGAATACAACCATTCGCGCAGCGAACCCGTGCATTTCCTGCAGATCTGGATTGCGCCGGCGCTCAAAGGCACGCCGCCGCGTTATCAGCAAAGCCACTTCGGTACGGCGGAAAAGCGCGGTGCGCTGCGCCTTGTGATCTCGCCGGACGGCGCGAACGAGTCGCTGGCGGTGCAACAGGACACGCGTGTCTATGCGGGCCTGTTCGACGGCGACGAGAGCGCCCGGCTGGAACTGGCGGCTGACCGGTACGCATATGTCCACGTGGCGCGCGGCAGCATCACCGTGAACGGCGTCGCGCTCGGCGAAGGCGACGGCGCACGGGTGCGCAACGAACAGGTTTTGTCGTTCACGCAGGGCCACGACGCCGAAGTGCTGGTGTTCGACCTGCGCAACATCGAGATGTCCGAACTTTGGTCTTAAAGGAGAAAATCATGCGCTATACCCTGTTTGAAAACCGCAAGGACGAGCTGATTCTGGTCACACGGATTCTGTTGATGGCGTTGTTCGTCCTGTTCGGCTGGTCGAAGCTGACCGGCTTCTCGGGCACCGTGGCCTATATGACGCAGACCGGCGCGCCGATGCCGGAGATCTCGGCGGTGATTGCGGTGGTGATGGAATTTGTGGTGGGCATCGCGATCGTCGTGGGCCTCTATACGCGCCCGTTGGCTGTGCTGCTCGCGCTCTATACGCTGGGCACCGCGTTCATTGCACACCACTATTGGACCATGAGCGGCATGGAGCAATATGTGAACATGATCAACTTCTACAAGAACGTCAGCATCATCGGCGGCTTGCTGTTGTTGAGCGTGACCGGCCCGGGCAAGTATTCGTTCGACCGGAAGTAAATGCGGTGCGACCCGCCTGGTGACACGGCGGGTCGAAGCACAACAAGCACAACAAGCACAATCATCTGGCGCGGCGATGCGAAATCGCCGCGTCAACTCGTTTCATCCACCCGCCCCAGCGAACTGCGCCAGCACCCGCTCGCGAATCGCAGGCTTGATATTCGACTGCTCCATGTTGCCGTGATAATGCGCCACCACGCGCGGATTCATCACGCGGAACCAGAGCGGCGGCACATAGGCGAGCATGATCATCGTCGCGTAACCGGACGGCAGTTGCGGTGCGCCGTCGAAATGGCGCAGGGCCTGATACGACCGGGTCGGGTTGGCGTGATGATCGGCATGGCGTTGCAACTGATACAGGAACAGGTTCGTGACGATGCGATTGCTGTTCCACGAATGCTCGGGACGACAGCGCTCATAACGGCCGCTCGGCAGCAGCTTGCGGCCCAGCCCGTAGTGCTCCAGATAGTTGACCACTTCGAGCAGCGACGCACCGTATGCAGCCTGAATCAGCAGGAACGGGATCACCACCTTGCCGAACAGCGCAATCACCACGCCCCATAGCACGGCAGTCATCGCCCACGAATGCAGCACTTCGTTGCGCCAGGTCCATGGCGATTGGCCGTTACGCGCCAGCCGCTCTTTCTCGAGCCGCCATGCTGAAGCGATGCTACCCAGCACGGTGCGCGGCAGGAATGCCCAGAACGATTCGCCATAGCGCGCGCTAGCCGGATCGGGCGGCGTCGCCACCCGCACATGGTGCCCGCGGTTGTGTTCGACGAAGAAGTGACCATATGCGACCGGCGCGAGCGTGACCTTCGCCAGCCAGCGTTCGAAGCGATCCGTCTTGTGACCGAGCTCGTGAGCCGTATTGATCGAGACGCCGGTCGCCGCACCGAGCGACAGCGCAAAGCCGAGATAGTCGTACCAGGCGAGCGCATGAGTTCCGACAATCCAGAGCGCGCCGAAAAACGACACGTACTCGATAAACGTGGCGAGGTAAACGATGCGCCTGTAATAGCGCTCGCGCTCAAGGACGGAGACAATCTCCTCGGGTGGATTGCTCGGGTCGTCGCCGATGAAGTAGTCAAGAACCGGGATAATGCCGAACACGAAGATCGGGCCGAACCACCAGAAGATATGCCAGCCGGTCTTCAGCGCGAGATTGGCCGCGTGCAGCGGCAACGTAATCGTCAGCGCGCCGAGCAGCCACAGATAGCGCTTGCCGTCGACCCAACGCTTGGGCGCCGCTTGCATAGATGCCATTGTCTCCCTCCTTGTTCTATGGTGCCCCTCGTCCGCGTACGCGGAAGCGCTTGCAACGAAAGGCCTGGTCCGGCTTTCAGATTTATATGGCGTGGCGCGTCACTTCGCCAAGCAATCAATCCAGGCATCGGACTCCAAACAAAGCGGCGGCGGCCGCGCCAGCAGTGGCCTGTGTCAAGCGTCTGAATGAAACGGGCGTAGGGCGACCGGCGTTGCCTGGCAACCTCCTCGCTTTGCGGCACGGCAGCCGAAAACGATGAAGCCCGCGAAAGGCGGGCTTCATTGCAATGCAACAGGCATGGCGTGGCGTGATCAACCACGCCCGCCGTTCACGAAGAGAGTTCAACCTTCCGCGAGTGCGGCCTCTTCCTCGACTTCCACTTCATCCTCCGCACTGTTGCGGATCAGATGATCGAAGGCGGAAAGCGAGGCCTTGGCGCCTTCGCCCACCGCAATCACGATCTGCTTGAACGGCACCGTGGTCACGTCGCCAGCCGCAAACACGCCCGGCACGGAGGTAGCGCCACGGGCATCGACCACGATCTCGCCATGCTTCGACAGTTCGAGCGTGCCCTTCAGCCATTCGGTGTTCGGCACCAGACCGATCTGCACGAACACGCCTTCCAGCTCGACCTGCCTGGTTTCGCCCGAGCGCAGATCCTTATAGACGAGGCCATTGACCTTCTTGCCGTCGCCGGTGATCTCGGTGGTCTGCGCCTGGGTCACGATCGTCACGTTGGCGAGGCTGCGCAGCTTGCGTTGCAGCACTTCGTCAGCGCGCAGTTGCGCACCGTATTCGAACAGCGTGACTTCGCGCACGATGCCGGCCAGATCGATCGCCGCTTCGACGCCCGAGTTACCGCCGCCGATCACCGCCACGCGCTTGCCCTTGAACAGCGGGCCATCGCAGTGCGGGCAGTAGGCCACGCCGTGGTTGCGGTACTCGCGCTCGCCGGGCACGTTGATTTCGCGCCAGCGGGCACCGGTGGCAAGCACGATGGTCTTCGCCTTCAGCACCGCGCCGCTTGCCAGACGCACTTCGTTGATGCGGCCGGGAATCAGCGCTTCGGCACGCTGTACATCCATGATGTCCACTTCGTAGCTCTTCACGTGCTGCTCGAGCGCCGTGGCGAACTTCGGTCCTTCGGTCTCCTGAACAGAGACGAAATTTTCAATAGCGAGCGTGTCGAGCACCTGGCCGCCGAAGCGTTCCGCGACCACGCCCGTCTTGATGCCCTTGCGTGCCGAGTAAATCGCCGCAGCGGCGCCCGCCGGGCCGCCGCCGACGATCAGCACGTCGAATACCGGCTTCTTCGCCAGTTCCCTGGCTGCACGGGCGCCTGCGCCGGTATCGAGCTTGGCGAGAATTTCCTTCACGCCGCTACGCCCCTGGCCAAACACTTCGCCGTTCAGGAACATGGTCGGTACCGCCATGATCTGGCGCGCTTCGACTTCGTTCTGGAACACCGCGCCGTCGATCGCCACGTGGCGGATGCGCGGGTTGATCAAAGCCATCACGTTCAGCGCCTGCACGACTTCCGGGCAGTTCTGGCACGACAGCGAGAAATAGGTTTCAAACTGATAGTCGCCGTCGAGTTCGCGGATCTGTTCGATCACTGCGTCGTCGAGCTTGACCGGGTGGCCGCCTACCTGCAGCAGCGCCAGTACGAGCGAGGTGAATTCATGTCCCATCGGGATGCCGGCGAAGCGGATGCCGCTTTCCTTGCCGGGTTCGCCAATCGAGAACGAGGGCTTGCGCTCCGCGTCGCCGCGCCGCTCGATCACGGTGACGCGTTCCGACAGCGACGCGATGTCGTCGAGCAGTGCCAGCAGTTCTTGCGATTTGGCGCTGTCGTCGAGCGAGGCGATGATCTCGATCGGCCGGCTGACCTTTTCCAGGTACGATTTCAACTGAGTCTTGAGATTGGCGTCCAGCATGGCGATTCGAATTCCGTGACGAGGGGTTGGGCTCCGCGCGCCACCGTATGGCATGGCGAGGAGCCGTGCGGACCGCATGCAAGCTGCATGACGCGTGATGCGGTCCGCACGTGGAAGCGCCAGCAAGTGGCGCGTATTGCGATGAAGCTGAGCTAAGGCGCGGCGGCTTAGATCTTGCCGACCAGGTCGAGCGACGGGGTCAGCGTTTCTGCGCCCGGCGTCCACTTGGCGGGGCACACTTCGCCCGGGTGAGCCGCGATGTATTGCGCAGCCTGAACCTTGCGCAGCAGTTCGCCGGCGTCACGGCCAATGCCGTTGTCGTGGATTTCGCACAGCTTGATCTCGCCTTCCGGGTTGATCACGAAGGTGCCACGCAGCGCCAGGCCTTCTTCTTCGATCAGCACGTCGAAGTTGCGCGAGATGGCCAGCGTCGGATCGGCGATCATCGGATACTGGATCTTCTGGATCGTGTCCGACGTGTCGTGCCATGCCTTGTGGGTGAAATGCGTATCGGTCGAGACGCTGTAGATTTCAACGCCGAGCTTCTTGAATTCGGCATAACGATCGGCCAGGTCACCCAGTTCGGTCGGGCACACAAACGTGAAGTCCGCCGGGTAGAACACGAAGACGGACCACTTGCCCTTGAGGCTTTCTTCGGTGACGGTCTTGAAGTCGCCGTTGTGGTAAGCGGTTGCCTTGAAAGGTTTGACTTGGCTGTTGATGATCGGCATTTGTTGCGTCCTCTTGGTTACGTGGTGGAGAAAGTGAGGACAGTATGTCTAGAAACACTTAATAGAAAAAGTTGATTGTTTAAATCATGACGATTGCTATTGCCTATTTCCACACGAAAAACCCGGAACGGCCGCCACAGCCGCCTGCGCGCGGGGTGCCCGGACAACCTCAGCGGGACAAAATCGCCCGCTTCGGATGCAGCGCTTGGCCGACTTGAGCAATACTTCAACATTTGCGCCGCGCACGGACGCTTGTTTCACCGGTGGTTTCCGGCAGTTCGGGCACAGGCGCCGCCAGTCGGACACACGCTTTAGAGGAAGCAGCAACAGCATGAATCGAAGCCAACATCAGCACGGGCGGTCGCGCGCCCGTACCCACGCCGTCCTTCAAGCACAGACAGTCCAGCCGCAAGAGGCGACGCCATGACCGCCAGCCAGGCTCGCCCCAGCTTCATCGGCTGGTTGCCGTATATCGTTGCGGCAACCTTCTTTATGGAGTACCTCGACACCACGGTGATCGCCACGGCTTTGCCGCAAATGGCGCATTCCTTCGGCGTCGGGCCGAATAGCCTCAGCCTCGGCATGACGGCCTATATGCTGGCGCTGGCGATTTTCATTCCCGTGAGCGGCTGGGTGGCCGACCGCTGCGGTTCGCGCACGGTGTTCTTTAGCGCCATTGCCGTGTTCACGCTGGCCTCCATCTTGTGCGGGATGTCGCAAAACGTCGCGGAATTCACTGCCGCGCGTTTGTTGCAGGGCATGGGCGGGGCCATGATGGTGCCGGTGGGCCGGCTGATCGTGGTACGCAGCACCGAGAAAAGCCGCTTGATGCAGGCCATCTCCACCATTACCTGGCCGGCGATTGTCGCGCCGGTGGTCGGGCCGCCGGTGGGCGGCTTTATCACCACCTATGCGAACTGGCGCTGGATCTTCCTGCTGAACGTGCCGTTCGGTATCGCGGTGATGGCGGCGGTCGTCGCGCTGGTGCCGAACCTGCGCGGCAGCGAACGCCGGCCGCTCGATCTCGTCGGCCTGCTGCTGAGCGGCGCCACCCTCACGTCGATCCTGTACGGCGCGGAACTCGCCAGCCAGCCCGGCGAAAACCCTTGGGTGGCAGGCGCCTTCGTGGCGGCGGGTTTGGTGTTCGGCTTTATCGCGTTCCGCCATGCACAGCGTCATCCGCATCCGCTGATCGACGTCTCGACGCTCAAGATTCCCACCTTCTCCGTGACGGTGGTGACCGGTTCGTTCACGCGCATCGGGATCGGCGCCGTACCGTATCTGATGCCGCTGCTGTTCCAGATCGGCTTCGGGTTGTCCGCGTTCAAGTCGGGGCTGTTGTTGCTGGCGAGCGCGCTCGGCAATCTGGGCATGAAGGCGCTGACCACGCGCATCCTGCAGCGCTATGGCTTCCGGCTGGTGTCGATTGTTGACGTCGCGGTGGCGGGCGTGTTTACGATCGCCTGCGGCCTGCTGACGCCGGACACCCCGCTCACATGGGTATTGCTCGTGGTGTTCGTGTACGGCGTGGCGCGCTCGATGCAGTTCTCGACGCTCGCCACCCTCGCCTATGCGGACGTCGCCCAGCCGCAAATGAGCGCGGCCAGCACGCTGTGGAGCGCGGCGGCGCAGATGACGATCGGCCTCGGCATTGCCTTCGGCGCAGTGGCGCTGCGCGGCGCGGCCGTCTTCAACGGCGAGACCTCGGGGCGTGTCTTCACGCTGGACGACTTCCGCATCGCCTTCCTGTGCGCCGGGCTGCTCACGCTGGTGTCGATGTGGGGCTACTGGCAGATGGCGCACGACGCCGGCCAGAGCGTCGGCGGCGGCTCGCGGCGCCAGGACGCGTCGTGAGCGTGTAGGGTCTTGTGTACGACGCCATACGGCGCGTTGGCGGCAAATAAGCAACCGCCACTAACGCGGCCGGCTACTCGCTGCCCAGCATGTGCCCGTTCACTGTCTTGCCGTACATCGACCAGGGCGAATCATGGTACTTCGCCCGCGTCGCCTCCACTGAGCCGGTGAAACGCGGATCTTGCGGACGCGGCTGGCTGTCCATGAAGGTCGCCACATCCCACGCCTGTTGATCGGTCAGCGTACCGCTCAGGCCCAGCGGCATATTGGCCTTGATAAAACCCGCGGCGTTCTGGATCTCATGCATGCCCGCGCCCCAGTTGAACGACTGGGCGCCCCACAGCGGCGGGAATACGGTCTTGCCATCCACTGACTGCCCCTGACCGCCCGCCCCGTGGCACAGCGCGCAATGTTGCGCGTACAACTGCGCACCTCGGGCGTAGTCCGGTTTTTGCGCCGGAGCGGCGAGCTTCGGATAACCGCGCCCCGCCAGGTCCGTGCCGACCGGCGCGCCTTTCGCCAGCCAGAACGCGTAGCTTTCGAGTGCGACCAGCACCGGGTCGCCAAGCGGCGGCGCCTTGCCGTTCATGCTGTAGTCGAAGCATCCCTGCATACGTTCGGCAAAGGAATTGACGTGGCCGGTCTTGCTCCGATACGCGGGATAGGAAATGTACGCGGCCCACAACGGACCGGAATCGGCTTTACGGCCCGCGTCCAGATGGCAACTCGCGCAGTTCAGCGAGTTGCCGACGTACTGGCCGGCATACTCTTTCGTGTGAATGAAGATCTGCTCGCCTAGCTTGACGGATTGGCCGAAGTCGCCGCTGGGCATCGCGGTCTCTGCTGGAGGCGTGAAGTGTTGAGCCTGCGCGGCGCCCGGCGTCGACGAAGCCGCAACCGGTGCGGCCGAGGGGACTGCGCCGCCATCGGCCGCCTGTGCGGCGAGCGGCGCCAGCGTCAACGTTGGTGCCAGCACCATGACGATTGCGGCAAACCGGGAATTCCGTGCGTGACGGTTGATTGGGTTCATTGCCCGCTCCCTTGCGGCGTAACTGTGCCTGCGGCGGCGCCTGCAGCGTTGCCGGCGCCACCCGGAGTCGGCGCCTCGCCTGCATAGTAGGCCGCAACTGCCGTGATATCTGCATCAGACAGCTTGGCAGCAACCGCCGGCATCAAGCCCATCGGACCCGGCGGGCGCAACCCCTTTTTCCACGCCAGCAACTGGCTGGCGAGGTATGCAGCCGGCTGGCCGGCCAGCGGCGGAAAGGTCGGCGCAACGCCAACGCCGGCCGGTCCATGACACTGCACGCAGGCCGGCAGTTCAACGTCCCAACGGCCGCGCGTGGCGAGCCAAGCGCCAGCATCCGAGGGCTGAATGCCTTGACGATCCGCAGAAGGAAGCCCCGCAGGCGCCGGCAACTGGCTGAAATACTGCGCCACGGCCACACGCTCGTCCGGCGACAGCAGTTTGGCTTGGGGTTGCATGATTGCGTTTTGCCGTTGTGCCGAAGCAAACGCGGTCAGTTGATCCGCCAGATAAGACGCGCTCAAGCCTGCCAGGCGCGGAAAACCCGCCGCCGTATTACCCTCGCCGTTGGCGCCGTGGCAGCCGACACAGGCAGTAACGCCGTTGGCCGTGCCCTGTAGCGCTATGATCTTGCCAGCCGGCACGCTGTCGGCCGCAGCAAATGACAAACTCGACACAGCGGCGAGGCCAATGAAGCAGCCCGCCAGTCGGACTGCTTTTCTGTAGATACGGCGTGGGTTCATATGTCTGAAGCCTTCGTTCTATTTCTATGCGCGGGTCTGCCGATGACGCTTCAGGCAGCCCGCGCTGCAGGATCAATCAGTTTGCCGCTTGATACGGACGAAAGCCATAGCGCTCGAAGATCTCGAGCGCGGCCGGCGAGCGGATAAACGCCAGCCATTTCCGCGCAGCCTCCAGGTGAGCCGCGCCGCGCACTTCCGCCCCGGCGTAGACGCCTATGGTGTTTTGCGCAGCGGGAATGTCCACATGGCTAAGCGGATGGCCGATCTGCTCCTGGAACACGGCTTCGGATTGCCAGACGACCCCGGCATCGACGCGGTCCTGCATCAGAAAGAGCGGCGTCTGGCGGTGGTGGATCTGCGTCAGCACAGTCGAGCCGTCGTGCACCTTGGCGTCATATACGGTGGACACCAACGCATCGCCGCCCGCCTTCCTGAGCGACGCCTGAATCTGGCGCGCGACGCCTTCGAACTCAAGGTTCGGCATAGCCAGACGCACGTCAGGCGCGCCCAGATTGCTAAGCGAAGCAATCTTCTTCGGATTGCCGGCCTGAACCATAATCGTCAGCTGATTGGTCACATATGGCACGGCGGGCCCGCTTAGCGTGCCATCCGCGATCAGCTCCTTGACCTTCTCCAGCCCGGCGAAGTAGGCATCGGCCTTGACCGTCCAGGTCATATTGCCGACCGTGATCGTGCCGCCTTCCTCGATCTGCTTGACCAGTTGACCAGGCGGAAGCGTCTCCCAGTAGATCCGGCCGCGAAACTCCGGGTAGTCGCTCTCGAAGCGCTCGACGAGCGGCGCCATGGCGAAGAAGTAGTTGCCGCCGACATACAGCACCAGCTTCGGCGCCGTAAGATCGCCGTGAAAGTCGGCCAGCACATCGATTTGCGGCGCGGTGAATTCGAGCCCGCGGTTCTGTGCATCGTTATTCCTGCCGTGCTGCCAGGGCGGAAAGATATCCGGCTGATCCGCAGCCGGCGCGGCGGCATGCGAGAACGCCGCGGCGCCACACAGCGCGCAGGCGAGGCCCGCGCGCAACAGTTGCGCCAGCCTGGCGCGGAGGGTGGCTGTATTGCTCATGATTTGCCTGGGATGCGGTTGAAGGATGCCAGGTGGCATGCGCAATCGGCTACGAGCGGGCGTAATGAAAGCCAGCCTGCTGAAGTTCGACCAGGGTGCCCACCGCGCCCGGCGTCACGATCGCGTCGGGAATCACATGGTTGGTCAGCTCGGCGGCGAGTGCGTCGATGGATAGTTTGTCGGGATTCTTGTCCGCGGCGATCAGACGCGCCGCGCATTCCCAGATGGCATTATGGCACGAGAGCAACACCACCCCGCGCCGTTGCAAGGCCGGAATGCTGTTGTCGTGTAACGAGAAGGCCCCGTCGGCGAGTTCGTAGTCGGCCGGATCGGCGGTGCCGGCGGCCTGTTCTTCGAGCAAGGTGTTTTTCGTGAACCCGGTGCCGGCGAAACTGGCGAGCCCGTACTTGTCCCACATCATCTGATCGAACAATGCCAGATGCGCGCTGCCATGGGTAGCCGACACCGCCAGAAAGCCCGGATGCTTATACGACCAGATCTGCGCGTTCAATGTATTGCGCATCAGATTGAGCCATGGCCCCGCGATCTCCGTGTTATCC
Organism: Paraburkholderia phenazinium; assembly: GCF_900100735.1. Classification (GTDB taxonomy): domain Bacteria; phylum Pseudomonadota; class Gammaproteobacteria; order Burkholderiales; family Burkholderiaceae; genus Paraburkholderia; species Paraburkholderia phenazinia. The sequence goes on from NZ_FNCJ01000008.1 coordinate 64,202, forward strand.
CATACCTGGCGCGCACCGCCGCGATAGGCAAACACCTCCGAGAGCGCCTCATGGTCCCATTGATCGGGACTCTGCAGAATCATCGGCACCGCCTTGAAGTCGCGGCGGCGCGGCGCCTCGTTGAGGCGCCGTGTCAATTGCCGAAGACTTGCGGCGCCCTCCGGCAGCAACGACGCGGCACTCATTGGCGCGGCGCGCGATTGACCAGTTGCGCTGAGCAGGGCGGCGCCGGCGGCCAGGCCGAACGTCTTGAGTGCGCTGCGGCGTGTGTCTTTCTTATGCATGATGCCGTCTCCGTCAATGTGACTTGACGACGAGGCAGGCTCGAGCCCCCGCCGGCGTCGTTCGAGACGTGCATGCTGCCATATCTGGAAGACTGATGTGCTGCGTTCTTGCTTGCCGCACGGCCTCACGACGCGCTTCAGGTCGTGGCAAACTCCGCCTCAGACAAACGGGCGCTCGCGCACCCACTTCGTCATGATCCATTTCTCGCCTTCGAGCACAGGCGCGCCGCCGTGCAGCGTCAGCGGATCGAGTTGGCGCTGGGCGTTCATATAGCGGAAATACACCGCGCAGCCCTGCCTGGCCTCCACCGAAATGTCCGCGTCCGGGAAGAACGTCTCACCGCCGCCCGGCACGTCGTTGAGATACAACACAAGAGTCGCGACGCGGTTGCCGCTGCGCGCCGTATGGACGGCGCTGCCAGCCTGCTGCGGCGGGAAGTAGTCGAAGTGGGCGCGGTATTCCGCACCGACCTGATAGTTCAGGATCTGAAACCCCTCGCCATGCTCGACCGGCCAGCTCATCAGACTGGCAATCCGCCGCTCCAGACCTTCGATAAACGGATCCTCGCCGCGGCCGAAGAACATGCCCTGGCTGGTGCGGTTCGCGATGATGTCCTGGCTGCCGTTCTCGGGATTCACGGTGGTCGACCGCTTGAGCTTGGGCCGGGCGCGTGAGATCAATTCCACGCATTCGTCCGCACTGAGGACGTTGCCGAACACGATGACTTGCGGGCGCGCGTGGCGCTTCAGCACCTCGATGTCGCGATCGTATGCGCGGATCACATTGCCCTCGGCGACCGGTGCAGCGTCGTAGCGGTATTCGCCATTCGCGGCTTCGACACCATGCGGAAAGTTGTCTTCCGTATAACGGCCGGTGGCGACCAACAGCGCGTCGTGCACGGCTTTATCCGCCACTGCCCGCTCAAAGCCGACCTGGACCATGGCGTCGATCATCGCTCCCGCATCGCAGCCGCGGCTGGCGTGATCGGCGAGCCACTCTTCCACAGCAACATTGACTTCAGGCATACGTTCTCATCTCACATTCGGTTTGCGCGTTCCGCTGGCATATGGCCCGGGCCATGCGCCGGCAAACCGAAAATGGTATGTGATCCTATCAATCCCATTTGCGGGAAAATTCCGAAGACACGGGCTGCTTTTTCGCAGCGCATGGCTCAGGCAACCCGGGGTTGTGCCCAATGCATTTTGTGCACTCGTATAGGAACTGGAAAGCGTGTTCCAGGCGGCCGGCTCGCCCGCACTGTCACATCCGCGCAACGTTGGACGGTTAGCTTGCTGGAATTACTACAAGATCGTCCACCCAATGACATCGCTGTCAGAGCGTCCCCGCCAGTCGCGCGGCAGTTCCTTCAAGGCTGCCTATGTGAGCGCCACGCTGAATGCCGCTCTGATGACGATGCAGATTGTCATCGGCCACTTCGCCCATTCCGACGGCCTGGTGGCGGACGGTATCCATACGCTCAGCGATCTCGCCGCGGACGGTGTCGTGATTGCGGTTCTGTTCCTTGGCGCCAGCACCGCGTCCGGCCGGCGCGCCGCCGGCGCCGACGGCAGCTTCCATGCTTCCCTCGCCACCCTGTTGATCGGCGTGCTGCTGATCGGCACTGCTGTCGAGATGCTGTGGCACAGCATCGAGCCCGCCACCATCCTGAGCGTCAGCAAGACGGTGCGGATCAGCGCGTTGCTCGTTGCGGTGTTCGTAATGCTCGCCAAAGAGACGCTGTTCCGCTATATGCGCGCCGAGGCCAAGCTCAGCCATTCGAGCGTGCTGCTCGCGAGCGCGTGGCATGCGCGGGTCGACGCGGTGTCGGCGCTGGTTGCCACGCTCGGTATCCTCGGCAGCATGGCGGGCGTGCCAATACTCGACCATGTCGCCGCAGGCGTGATCGGCCTGATGATCCTGCGCATGGGTTACAGCAATTGCTGGACGGCGCTGAAAGATCTGGCTGCGCGCCCACTGGGCACTACGGCGCGGCAATGACGACGGCTCTCGTACAGGGTTTGCCTGGGGTTTGCCGCGGGCTTTTCCAGGTTTTGCGGGTCTTACGAGCCTTGCTCAGGCTGCGCTCAGGCTTTGCTCGGACCCTGCTCAACCCGTGGACCATACAAGCATTGCTTGACGCGAACTGCTGTTTGTGATTCTATTACGCCCATGTTTGCCGCACAGACCCTGCTATCCCTCCTACTACTAGCCCGCTCTACCGGGCTAGGTCTGCTGCTACGCGCTTCCTGCATCTAACGCATCTGAAGCGCCTCTGATTCCCCAGCTTTGCTGACCTTGCCCCGGTTGCCAACCGGCGGCCGCGCTTCGTCTCGTTCCAGTCTCGTCCCTTTTACGCTCCACGGATCCTTTGCCGTCTTTTCTGAACTCACGAGCCCATCATGCTGAAAAATCCTGCTAGCAAGTACCGCCCCTTCGCCCCCATCAACTTGCCTGAGCGCACCTGGCCGTCGCGCACCATCACGCATGCGCCGATCTGGATGAGCACCGACCTGCGCGACGGCAATCAGGCGCTGTTCGAGCCGATGAACGCGCAACGCAAGATGCGCATGTTCAAGACGCTGGTACAGATCGGCTTCAAGGAAATCGAAGTGGCGTTTCCGTCGGCCTCCGAAACCGACTTCAACTTCGTGCGCGAACTGATCGAAGGCGGCCACATTCCGGATGACGTCACGATCGAAGTGCTGACCCAGGCGCGCGACGACCTGATCGAGCGCACCTTCGAATCGCTGCGCGGCGTGCCCCGCGCGATCGTTCACCTGTACAACGCCACCGCACCGGAATTCCGCAAGATCGTCTTCGGACTGGAGCGCGACGGCGTCAAGCAGCTGGCGGTGAACGCGGCGCGCACGATGCAGCGGCTCGTCGAGGCCAACCCGGAAACGGCGTTCACGCTGCAATACAGCCCGGAAGTATTCAGCGGCACCGAACTCGAATTCGCCAAGGAAGTGTGCGACGCCGTGTTCGACGTCTGGCAACCGACGCCCGAACACAAAGCCATCGTCAACCTGCCGGCAACGGTCGAGATGGCTACACCGAACGTCTACGCAGACCAGATTGAATGGATGCACCGCAATCTGGCCCGGCGCGATTCGCTCATCGTGTCCGTGCATCCACACAACGATCGCGGCACGGCGGTCGCGGCGGCGGAACTGGCGGTGATGGCAGGCGCCGATCGCGTCGAGGGCTGTCTGTTCGGCAACGGCGAGCGCACCGGCAACGTCGACCTCGTGACGCTCGCGCTCAATCTGTACACGCAAGGTATCGATCCGGGCCTCGACTTCTCGAACATCAATGAAGTCGCCCGCACCGCCGAAGAATGCACGCAATTGCCGGTGCATCCGCGCCATCCGTACGTCGGCGACCTCGTCTTCACGGCATTCTCGGGATCGCACCAGGACGCGATCAAGAAAGGCTTTGCCGTGCAGAAGGACGACGCACGCTGGGAAATCCCGTATCTGCCGATCGACCCGCGCGATCTGGGCCGCACCTACGATTCGATCATTCGCGTCAATAGTCAGTCGGGCAAAGGCGGTATTGCGTATCTGCTCGAGCAGACCCATGGCGTGGTGCTGCCGCGCCGTCTGCAGGTGGACTTCAGTTCGGCCGTCCAGCAACTCACCGACGACAGCGGCCAGGAAGTCACCGCTCAGCAGATCTGGGAAGTGTTCCAGGACGAGTATGTGCGCAGCGAGGCGCCGCTGCGCTATATCAGCCACTCGCTGTCTGAAGACGCAGGTCGCGAACGCATCAAGCTGACGGTGGAGATCGCCGGCGAGCGCACCGTGCTGGCCGGCGAAGGCAACGGCCCGCTCGATGCGCTGATGCACGCACTGCGTACACCGGTGCGAATCCAGCACTACGAAGAACGTGCGCTCACCCAAGGCGCCGACGCGAAGGCGATTGCGATTGCCGAAATGGCGGGTGCGCAGGTGGTGGGCAACGCGTTCGGCGTGGGCATCGACGCGAATCTGATTACCGCGTCGATCCGCGCGGTGATTAGCGGCATCAACCGGGCTTATGCGCGCTCAGATGCCGATGCGCAGGCGCATTTCTTCGACGCCGTGCTGCATGAAGTAGGTCGCGCTGCATAAAGCGGGCTGTGCCGGTTGGCACAGCAAGGCGCTACAGGCGGGTTGGGGCCACACCCTCAACCCGGGCCGGGCCGGCATCAAAGGTACGGCCCCTCCCGCATCCACTTCGTCATGATCCATTTCTCGCCGCCCAGCACCGGCGCGCCGCCGTGCAGGGTGAGCGGATCGAGTTGCCGCTGGCCGTTCAGGTAGCGGAAATACACCGCGCCGCCCTGCTTGCCGGCAACCGACAGTCCCGCGTCCGGAAAAATCGTTTCGCCGCCGTCCGCCACGTCGTTTAGGTAGACGATCAGGGTCGCCACCCGCTGGCCGCCGCGGGCCGTGTGAACCGCACTGCCCGGTTGATCCGGCGGAAAGTAGTCGAAATGCGGACGGTATTCGCCGCTCGTGTTGTAGTGCAGGATCTGCAGGCCCTCGCCGTTCTCCACCGGCCAGTTCATCAGGCTGGCAATGCGCTGATCCAGCCGCTCGATCAACGCGTCCTCGCCGCGCTGAAACCAGATGCCCTCGCTGGTGCGGTTGCGGATTACGTCCTCCTGACCGGTCTCCGGATTGACGGTGGTAGAACGCTTGAGCCGGTGGCGCGAACGTTCGATCAGCTCGTTGCACTCGTCTGGCGAAAGCACCTCGCCAAACACAATCACTTGCGGCCGCTCGCAGCGCATCAGCACTTTGACGTCGCGGTCGAACGCGTGAATCAGGTTGCCGCGCGCCACGGGCGCGGCGTCGTACTTATAAGCACTCGGGGCAGGCTTGACGACGCTGGCCTGCATGCCGGCGTCGGCGTGGACCATGCCCGGCGTGGCCGGATGGCCGACAGTTCCCGCGCCGTCAGCCACCACCGCGGGTTGGCCGCCCAACGCACTGATCGCGTGCTGCACCGCAACGCTGGCGGAAAACGAGTCGAAGCCGGCTCGCACCATGGCTTCCACCATCGAATCCACAGTACAGCCACGTTTCGCATTGGTGGCCAGCCAGTCCTCCCAGGCCGCATCCACGACAGGCATCGTTACTCGTCCTATTGGTGTTGACAGGTGCTGATCGGTGTTGACGCGTGTTGACGGTTCCGCGCGCGGCGCTCCGCTGGCTATTCAAGCGAGGCACTCACGCTGACGAAATACTGCATCATCGGGACCCGCTCGTGCAAGTAGGCCGGATGGCTAACGCGTCCGGCCAGCGCTCAGGCGCGTTTCGCCCGATAAGCGTCGAGGCCTCTGCGAGCCTGCGCGCGGATTGCACGTTGCGCCGCAGGTGTCCAGCCGAGCAAGGCGCCCTTGAAGCCCAAAGCCTGACGCGACCAGCGCCACAGATCGAAGCTATCGCGATGCTCGGCGATACGTCCGTCGCAAAACACGAACTGCGCCTGAATCCGGTTGACCACCGTGCGTCCCGTCTGACTGAACAGATAGCGCGCCGCCCAATGCGCGCTGCCGGTGCGTTCATTGGCATCGACTGAGTCGTAGATTAGCGAGAACTCCTGGGCGCGCTCCACCAGCATGCGCCACATGTCGCGAGCCTCCTCGCCACGCAGTTCGCCGAAGGCCGGATCGCTGAAGACAATGTCATCGGTGTAGCACGCGGCCATCGCTTCGGCGTCGCGCTGCTGGAAGGCTTTGTAGAATCGTTCGATCAACTCGGTGTTGGGATGACTCATCGTTATATTGGTCCCGTTGTGATCTCAAGGTAGCGTCGTCGCGACGCAGGCACTGCAAGCCGGTCTAACGCGTCGCAATCGCCGCAGCCGCGCCCAAGGGGGCGCGAATCAGCATTGATGCCAGGCGCATCAGAACTGCAAGTGGAGCATTTTGCCAGTTAAACGCTCAGCCCGCGCGGCGCGGCGATCGGCCTGGAAGGCTAGCCGCCCGATCAGGAAGGTTCGCGGGAAGGCGTGCAGCCGGACACGTGCGCAGGCGCTTCCTCAGACGCGCGGTTAGCCAGCCACCGCACCGCCACGGCAATCATCGCAGCCGCCGCAGCCGCCAGATAGAGCGCCGCTGCAAAGCCGCTGGCGAAACTCGCATGGGCAGCACCGGCAAGAGACGCACGCACGGCAGGCGGCAAATGCAGGCTCGCCTGCGCGATATCGCCGGCCAGCACGCGCGACAGGAAATCCGTATCGAGCGTGCGCCGGATGGCGGGCGTCACCTCGGGCCGCGCGTAAAACGCGGCCTTGGTCCGCGCCGCCAGGACCGCACCGAGCACGCCGACCGACGTCACAATGGCCGTAAAGCGCGTGGTCGTGCTGATGCCCGAGGCCATCCCGGTGCGGTTCCGCGGCACGTAGGCCATGATCGCCTTTTGCGTGTCGCCGTTCAGTAGCCCGGCACCGAGGCCCGTCGTCACCATGCCGAGTGCCACGAGGCCATAACTCGCCGCACCGGCAACCCTGGCAGTCAGCAGATTGCCCGCGCCGATCAGCAGCAGGCCGGCGCTCAGCAGCGTCATCGAAGAAACCTGCCGCGCCAGCGCGGCGCCGAGATACGGACCGGCGACCATCGCCAACGCAAACGGCAGCATCCCCAGACCGGCCGCAATCGCCGATAGCCCGAAGGCATTCTGCAAATATAACGGCAGGAACGTCATCATCACCTGCGCGCAAGCGGCATAGCCGAACATGGCCAGCACAGCGGCCACAAAACGCGGCTGGCGAAACAGCGCGAGATCGACCATCGCATGCGCGCGCAGCCGCTGCACCTGGATAAACCCAACCAGCAACAGCGCGGCCGCCGAGAGTCTCGCACCGGTCAGCCAGCTCGCCCAGCCCGCTGCCGGCGCTTCGATCAAGGCCCAGATGCCCAGTGCCAGTGCAAGACCGAACAAGGCGCTGCCGGCGGCGTCGATCGGTCCGGCTGCAGGATTGCGCGATTCCTTGATGAAACGCGACGCGCTGGCGGCCAGCACCGCACACACTGGCAAATTCAGCAGGAAGATCCAGCGCCAGCCCAGCCATTGCGTGATGACACCGCCAACCAGCGGCGCGACGGTGGTCGCCAGTCCCATGCAGGTGCCCCATACGGCCCATGCGCGAATCCGTTCGGGACCCTCATGAAACGTATTGGCGATCACCGCGAGTGCAGCGGTAAGCAACATCGCCGCACCAACGCCCTTCGCAGCGCGGGCGAGATCGAGCAACGCCGCCGATGGCGCGAGGCCACAGCCAAGCGACGCCAGGAAGAACACGGCGAGCCCCAGCAGCAGCATGCGCTTGCGACCGAAGCGGTCGGCCAGACCGCCCGCCGGCAGCAAACATGACGCAAACGCGACCATATAGGCGCTGACCACCCACTCGACGTCCGCAAAGCTCGCCTGAAACGTGCGGGCAATCGAGGGCAAGGAGACCGCCACCACGTTGGTGTCGAGGACGATGAGGGCGCAGGTTGCGGAGGCCGTGGCCAGGATATAGCGCGCGCTGTCACGATGTTCAGACATAAGGTCCACCAGGACTGGAAAAGATCGATCCCATCCTAGCCGTGCCTCTATTGCCTGTCATTATCATAGAATGACAAAATAATTAACTCTTGAGGCAATACGATGCGGCAGCTCGAACTGCGCCATATCCGCTGTGTGGTCTGCGTCGCCAAACATCTGCATTTCGCGCGGGCCGCAGATGAACTGGAGATCGCCGCACCGCAGCTCACCAAACACATTCAGGAAGCCGAACGGTTGCTGGGCGCGCGCCTGTTTCATCGAACCAAACGCTCGGTGGCGCTGACTGCCGCCGGCGAGGCGTATCTCGCGGAGGTGCTGCCGGCGCTCGACCATCTCGCGCGCGGCGCGGAACGCGCTGCGCTCGCCGAGCGTGGCGAGCTGGGACGGATCGAAATCGGCTATGTGGCATCGGCTGCGTATGCCGGTGTATTGCGTGAAGCGGTAGGCGGCTTCCGTGCAGCGCATCCGCGCATCGAGGTGATGATCCGCGAGGTGCCGATGGAACGCGTACCGGCCCTCCTCAACGACGGCCAGCTCGACGCCGCGTATGTCCGCCCGCCCCTGCCATCCATGGAAGGCATCCAGACCGTCACGGTGTACCGCGACACCTTTGTCCTTGCCCTGCCGGCGGATTCCGAACTGGCGCAGATGGCGTCGCTCACGCCGGCGCAATTGCGCGATCAACGCTTCGTATTGCCCGAGCAGGAAGCCGGCACCTACGAACTCGCAAGACGCGGCCGCTTCTCCCCGCAGCTCGGTCCGCGCCCCGGCACGCTGGCTGCGGTGCTGGCTTGTGTGTCGTTGGGCGGCAATGTGGCTGTCGTGCCGCACACGCTCGCCGACTGCATCGCCTTGCCTGGCGTCGTGTACCGTCCGATCAGCGGCAAGCCGATCCCCTCCGAAATTGCGCTCGCCTTCCGGCGCTTCGAACGCGCCCCGGCTGTGCGCGCGTTTCTTGACGATGCACGACGCCGCGTTGCATCCGACTGAGGCAACTCTCCGTATATGCCATTAACGCAGCGCAATTGCGCGTTGTGCTCTTGGGAGACCACCATGAAACGCATGATCTATGTTGCCTTGACCGCCTTGTCACTGTCCGCGGGCGCTTATGCCGCCAGCGAAACCGTCATGGTCGGCGGACAAGCGATGTATCCGAGCAAAGACATCGTCGATAACGCGGTCAATTCCGCGGACCATACGACGCTGGTCGCCGCCGTCAAAGCAGCCGGCCTCGTGGATACGCTGAAAGGCGCTGGACCTTTCACCGTGTTTGCGCCGACCAATGAAGCGTTTGCCGCGCTGCCGCCGGGCACGGTCGACAACCTCGTGAAGCCGGAAAACAAGGCCACGCTGACGAGCATCCTGACTTATCACGTGATTCCGGGACGCTACGACTTCCGCAAGCTCGACGCGGCGATCAAGGAGGGCGGTGGCAAAACATCGCTCAAGACCGTCAACGGCGAAATGCTGACGTTCTCCGAAAACGGCCCGCATAACATCGTGGTAACCGACGAAGGCGGCCATACCGCCGATATCTCGACCTACGACGTCTACCAGAGCAACGGCATCATCATGGTCGTCGACAAGGTTCTGTTACCGAAGTAAACAGCCAGTGCGTCGTACGGATGGCAGGGGTGCTTTCTCGCCGGAAAGCACCCTGTTGTCCGTTTACGTAAGGGTGCCTCGCATGCCTAGCGTTATATTCAATGGTATATTGCGCTACTGAGACTGATAGTGGCAGCTTCGGGATCATCCGGCCTCCGTGGCCGGCGCGGCCTGCCACTGAAACCGCATTCGAGGTCGTCATGCAAGCTCCCCCGTTTCGCCTCGCTCGCCCCGCCGATGCCCGCGCCAACGAGAGCGCAGGCAGCCGCCTGCGCGCGGCCGATGCCTGTTGCGCCGGCCCGTCCTCCGCGCAGCTCGCCGGTGCACGGCGCCGCACCCGTCTCGCGGAGCTGGACTCGCATATGCACTGCTCGATCATCGGCACTTGCCTGACCACCCACGAATTACGCAAGCTCGTCCCCAGATTCACGGATCTGGATCGCCAGCGCGCGACCGACCTCGAGATTCACCATGCCGCCGTCGAACTGGCGATTGCCGGTGGCGCGGGCGGCAAGGCGCTGCACAAGGCGCTCGACGAACGCTACGCCGGCGCGATCCGCCGCTTCGATCAGGCGCGCGACGAAGCGGCGCTGGTAGCGCTATGGAATGAATCGCTGAAGAACGGCGACATTCCGCCCGCTTACTGGGCGCTGATGACCCATCCGTACGCGACGATGCCGGTGCGTCAGGCGGCCTTCGGCGAACTGCACATGCTGTCGCACCTCGTGGGCGCGGCCAATCGCGCGGATATTCGCCGGCTCGTAGCGCTCGAAGAGGAAAATGCCGCGCTGCGCGACAAGGTCGAGCGGCAACAGAACCGGCTGCACGAGATCAGCACCCAGCGCGATGCGGCGATTGCACAGTTGACCGAGCAGGTCGTCAAACTGACTGCCCAGGCTGGGCGTCAGCCATCCGCCGACACGGCAAGTCTGGTGGAAGAAGTCAAAACGCTGCAGGACAAACTCAAGGAATCCGAGCAGCGTCTCGCGCTCCACACCAGCCGCCGCGAAGCCGCGGAGCAACGTGCGCTGGAGGATCAGGGTACGGCGCAGGCACTGCGCGAGAGTCGCGATCAGGCGCTGGCGTTGCTGAAGGTGGTGCAGTCGGAATGCTACGCGCTAGAGCGCGCCACACTAGAGGCGCTCGATCAGCCCGACACGCGCCACGCAGGGCTCGCCGGCGTAGAGGGCAAGCGTGTGGTGTATGTCGGCGGCCGGCCGGGCTCGAACGCGGCGCTCAAGGCGCTCGTGGGTTCGGCGGGCGGCGAACTGGTCGTGCACGATGGCGGCGTGGAGGATCGCAAGGGCTTGCTGGCGGCTGCGTTACCGGGCGCCGACCTCGTGGTGTTTCCGGTGGACTGCATCGACCACGATTCGATGAATATGCTCAAGCGCGTATGCGAACGTCATCAGGTGGACTATCACCCGCTGCGAACGGCGAGCGTGGCCAGTTTCATCGATTTAATCGCGCGCTTGCAGACCGACCGGGGTGCTTCGCAAAACGTCGTGCCGCATGCGCGGCCGCCATCGGCGTTTTGCCTGCGGCACGGGTGAGGCCAAGTGAGGCTGGCCGAGGGTTGGCTTGGGCTCGCCGGGTGAGGCCCTTCAGGCCCGCATCAGCCGGATCAGTTCGGCAATCTCTTTGGCACAAGCTTTTTCGGCTTGCGCCTCGACGTCGCGATAGAGGCGGACAATGTTCTCGCCAACCGATGTGAGTACGCAACCGCCGCCGCTCTGTCCACCCTGCTCGGAAACGGTGGCGGGCGACTTAAGCGACTGATTCAGTTCGTCGATCAGCAACCATGCGCGCCGGTACGACATATCGAGGCTGCGGGCCGCAGCCGAGATGGAGCCATGTTCGCGCACGGCTTCGAGCAATTCGACCTTACCCGGTCCGAGCGCAACGGTGCCGGCCTTGCGGATACGCATGCGGAAGCGCACCTCCGGCCGCGCTTTGCCGCGGGCTGCGGTGGGAGCTTTCGCGGGGGCTTGAGCGACGGCTTTAACGCCGGTTTTGGCGGCGGCTTTCTTCGCCGGTTTTGCCGGTTTCGCCGGGGCAGGTTTGATTTTCGCGGATTCGGCCATGCGCGAAAGCATACACGAAGCGGCTTGCCAGGCAACACCCCTCCATGCAACTCAGCAACACCCTCGAGACAGATTCGGCATCGCCTTAGGACGCATGCGGAAAGCAAAACCCATAGTCTTCACAACCGGGCGCGGGACCGGGCCGGTGAACTGGAGAGCGTGTCGTCAGGCATGGTATGAGCGTCGCGCAGCGATTGACTCATGGTACGACTACCGCCGGGCGAATGCGCACCGGTGCAGCCAAAAACCGGTTGAACCCCATGCACAGCTTTCTAGCGCATTACAAGGGCCGCAGTACCTGCACATCGATCCGCGCCAGGCGCTTGACGTGCCGCGGCGCCGCCATGATGTCCGCACCCGAAAACAGTATTGGCGCGCCCTCTTCCGCACTCAGGGGTTCGCCGTCACACTCGTAAGCAATCAGCGCGTGCTCGCCCACCGGCGTGTTGAACAATTCGTGCCACGAAAACGTTACCGCGTAACCATCCCAGGCTCCCGCGACGAACACCATCCGTTTGAAATCCCCTGGCGCCTCGTTACGCAAACCGGCTTCGGCGATCAGATCGGTCAGACGCACGCCCCGATAGCGGCCGACGCGGCGAATATAGCGGTTGGTCGTAAAGCAGCGCAGGTCGAACGGTGATGCCAGAACACTTTCGTAGGCTCTGAGCTGGTCAAGCGATAGCGACAGCGGCCGCAGCACGCGCCCGCTCAGGACAAAATCGCTGGCGAGCGCCGGCTCGTGCGCGAGTTCGGCGCTCAGGTTCATCGAGTCCATGCTGGCGGATCCTCCGGCAACGAATACGGCTTGTGGCACAAGGCGTGCCCACATCGTGCGGCACACCCACCACGCCGCGCTATATTCTCACATATATTACGAACCTCCCCGCCCGGCGCGGCAAGGGGCCGCACGGCATACCCGACATATGGCCCGATCTATACCCGCGAGCCCGTCGAAGCGACCCACTGCGCACGATGGCGTCGTAATATATCGGTCTTTATAACGCTACGGGAAACGGCATGATTCGCAAGCTGCTTGCATCTCTCACAGTGGTCGCCGGCGTGGTGGCCGCCACCCCCAGCTTCGCCCAGGACAGCACCGTGAACGTGCTTTACGCAGGCTCGCTGGTCAACCTGATGGAGCGCAGCGTCGGCCCCGCCTTCGAGAAAGCCACTGGCCTGCAGTTCCGCGGCTATGCAGCGGGTTCGAACAAGATCGCCAATGAGATCAAGGGCAAGCTGCGCCGCGGCGATGTGTTCATCAGCGCCAGCCCGAAGGTCAACCAGAGCCTGATGGGCGCCGAGAACGGCGACCACGTGAGCTGGTACGTCAATTTCGCCGAGTCGCCGCTGATGATCGGCTACAACCCGAAGAGCAAGTTCGCCGCCGACTTCAAGACGAAGCGCTGGGACCAGGTGCTGCAGGAGCCGGGCATCCGCATCGGCCGCACCGATCCCAAGCTCGATCCGAAGGGCGCATTCACAGTCGAGATGATGACCAGGGCCGCCGAGCTCTACCATCAGCCTGATCTCGTCGAAAAGACGCTGGGCGCGCCGGACAATCCCGCCCAGGTGTTGCCTGAGGAAACCCTGGTCGGCCGGCTGCAATCGGGCCAGCTCGACGCCGGCTTCTTCTACTCCACCGAGACGTCCGACCTGAAAATCCCGGCGCTGCAGCCCGCACCGGAATTGAAAGCCAAGGCCAGCTATACGCTGACTATCCTGAACGATGCGCCCAATAGCACCGGCGCAGTCCGCTTCGTGGACTTCCTGCTGAGCGCGGAAGGCCGCGCGCTGTTGAAGGCGCATGGCGTCGATGTCATCAAGCCGGCCGTCACCGGCAATGGCCAGGCTGTGCCGCCGTCGGTGCAGGCGGTGATCGATGCGGCTCAGTAAGCCATGAAGCGTATCGCGGCCCGGCCGCTTTTCTGGCTGGCCGCGCTGCTGGCGGCGTATCTGTGCGCGCCGTTCATCGCCAGCGTGCCGCAGCTGGGCGCGGCCGACTGGGCCAATGTCGACTGGCACGCCACGTGGTCGGCGGTGGCCGTCTCCGCCGCGAGCGCCAGCGTCGCCGCGCTCGTCATTCTGATTGGCGGGGTGCCGCTCGGCTATTTTCTGGCTCGCTCCAACTCGCGCAAGGTGGCGCTGCTCGGCTTTGTCGTGCAGTTGCCGCTCGCGCTGCCGCCGCTAACGAGCGGCGTGCTGCTGCTGTTTTTGCTCGGACCGTATAGCTGGGTGGGCCAGTTGACGGGCGGCGCCTTGACCGATTCGTTCGCCGGCATCGTGCTGGCCGAAACGTTTGTCGCGGCGCCCTTCCTGATCATCGCGGCCAAATCCGCGTTTGCCGCCGTCGATCCGGTCTTCGACGACGTCGCCGCGACCCTCGGCCATCATGCTGGCAGCCGTTTCTTTCGCGTCACGCTACCGGTCGCCTGGCCGGCAATCCGGGCCGGACTGGCGCTCGCCTGGCTGCGCGCCTTCGGCGAATTCGGCGCGACGGTGATGGTGGCGTACCACCCCTACTCGCTGCCGGTCTATACCTATGTCGTATTCGGCGGCCAGGGATTGCCGGCCATGATGCCGTTGCTGCTGCCCACGCTCGCCATCGCGATTGTGTGCGCCGCACTGTCGATCTATAGCCGTCGCGTGACGGGCGCCATCGCGCCACTGGAAAACGGCGAGGACGTGGCCGATCCGCTCGTCGGCCACTCGGCGCCGGCTGACGAGGAGCCGCTGCGCCTTGCGTTTCAGTTGACCCGCCATCTCGGCGCCTTCGACCTCGACATCGCGTGGACGCCGGCCACCCGGCGGCTTGCGATCATTGGCCCATCGGGTTCCGGCAAGTCGCTGGCGCTGCGATTGATCGCCGGACTCGAACGTAACGAGCACGGCTCGGTACGCCTCGGCGCCGCGGATCTGGATGCCTTGCCGCCGGAGCGCCGCCAGATCGGTTACATGCCGCAGGACTACGGCCTGTTCCCGCATATGACAGTGGCCCAGCAACTGGCCTTCCCGGTCGACGCGGACGCCGTCAGCGCGCGCTACTGGCTCGAGCATCTGGGCCTCGCTGCGCTGGTTGGGCGGCTGCCGCATCAACTGTCGTTCGGTCAACGTCAGCGGGTCGCGCTGGCACGGGCGCTGACGCGTCACAGCCAGCTTCTGCTGTTCGACGAGCCGTTCGCCGCGCTCGATACGCCGCGCCGCCGGCGTTTGCAGCAGTCGCTACGGACCCTGCAGCGCGAGATTGCGGCGGTGACGATCATCGTGACTCACGATCCCGACGAAGCCGCGCTGCTGGCCGACGAAGTGCTGGTGATCGAACAGGGACGCGTGCTGCAGGCTGGTCCGATCGAAACGGTCTACGAGCAACCCGCGACCATGCGCGTGGCCGAATTGCTCGGTCTGCACAACGTGGGCGAAGGCGTAATGCGCGAGGATGGATGGCTTGAAATCGGCGCCGGCCTGCGGGTGAAAACAACCGCGAGTTCGATTGCGGCGGGCCAGCGGGCCATGTGGCGGGTGTCGTCACACGCGCTGGTAGCGACGTCCGACGGTCCGTACCTGGGCACGATCGACGCCATCGAGCTGCGCCGTGGCGAGCGTTATATCCATGTGGAAATAGCCGGCGCGTATTTCGATCTTGCCAGCGAGGACACGCGTTTGCGCCAGGGCACCCAGCATCGCTTTGCGATCGCTTCAGCGGGCGTCTCGGTGTGGCCGGCACAAAGGGCCATCATCTGAGGGCAGCCAACGCCCGCCACGGCACGCCGGGAGAGCGTGGCCCTCGCTCATCGTCGGCATCCGCTATGGTACGGCATACCGGAGAGCAGAGACGCCGGACCAACCCTGTGAAGGATCGATCACGGCGCCCTTACGACTGACTCAATACAACACTCAGCTTGCCTGCGGCGCCGGGCAGAACAGTTCGCCGTGCTTGGCCAGATAGGCACGCGCACCGCTACGATCCGACGCGTTGAACAGGACCACGCCGCCATTCGAAACGACCGCGAGGGTCGCGCCGTCCGGCGTATAGCGCAGCGCCTGCGGGTTGTCACCGGCTGCGTAGCCGCCATTCACCTTGCCGCTGTCACGCGCGACGGTCGTCACCACACCGTCTTGCGACAACGAGACTGCCAGCGTATTGCCGTCCGGGCTCAGCACGAAATGGTAGGCCGTCGGCGTGCCGCAGAAATGCAGCGTATTGGCAGGCTTGAGGGTCTGCGCATCGTATTCGACGATGCCGTCACGCGCGAGCACCAGCAGATTGCCGCTATGCGGGTCGACCTGGACATCGAGTGCGCCGGCCGCATCGATGCTGCCGATCAGCCTGCGATTCAGGGTATTGAACACCTCGACTGTGCCCGCCACGCCGTTGGTGACGAACAGGCGTTTGCCGTCCGACGACAGGACCATGCCGACCGGACGCCCGAACGGCTGGTCATGCGCATCGCCGCCCTTCAGCGCGAAGCGGCCGAGCGGACGGCCATTGGCGGTCTCGAACACCGACACCGTGTTCGACACGACATTCATCACATAGGCACGGCGGCCATCCGGCGACAGCACGACATTCTGCGGAAAGCGCTGGGCCCGGACCGTGCGCAGGATGCGCCCTTTGTCCAGATCCACGAACGCCAGCGAATCGGGACGCAGCGAGCTCACATAAGCGCGGCGGCCGTTCGCATCGACTGCCACGCCAACCGCGCCGACGCCGCGGCAGAAGTTGTCCGGGCAGTCGTCCGAGGTCTTGACCGGCGCGTGACCGTCGATCGTCTTGCTCACATTGCGGTTCGCCAGATCCACCACCGCCAGCGTGTTGTCGCCGTTGCTGGTTGCGTACAGCCACTTGCTGTCGGCGCTGATATCCAGACCCTCCGGCGCGTTGCCGACCGGAATCACGGTGCCCTTTGCCAGTTCCCCGACCGGGACGGCTGCGGCTTTTGCTGCGGCGTCGTTGGCGGCGTCATTGGACGTGCTGCACGCACCTAGCACCACGCACGCAGCCACCACGGCGGCCAGCTGACGCAAACCCGGCAACGCAGACTGCCCTTGGGCTTCAATATGATTAAAACGATTACGCCAACCCATCGCTGCTCCTTGTTTAAAACTCAATGAAATAATCGAATCACGCCTGGGATGCTGCCTGCCCGCAATGGCGTGCGGATATTCAGGAGAAAATCGCATTTGCGCCGCACTTGTGCGGATTCCCCGAACACTGCCGGCAGCACGCAAACACCCGTTGATTCAGACGGCACACGGCCGACCCATTCCGCATACAGCCATGCATAACAAACCAGCGGCAAAATGGCCATGCCGCGAACGTCGCCTGCCCGTTCGCGTGATGGCCACATATCGTTTTATCTAACGCTGAACAATGACGATTTCACTACAGCTTGACGAAACGTCAAATTCATGTGAATTGCATAAGCATCATGTTCCGCTCATATTCACGGATGTGCGGATTCTAAATGAGGGCGACCGGCCATGTATAGTATTTGTTGGAGTTCTGGCGGCCTTTTTATTCAGCCGGCCCGGTCAAATGGCCTTATTCAGATCGAAGGCATAAAGCGGCATAATTTACAGAAAATAATCCGGCGGATGCGTCAGATTTTCCGATGCCGGTCCTGTCCTGCCCAGCCAGCCGCGGCAGCCGCTATCCACTCTGCCGCATGGGCGTCGGCCTGGGCGATCTCGCCAGCGCCGCGCGCGAGGCTCGTCAAACGCAGCGCCGAAACGTTTCGCAGTCCGATTGTTCCCAGCACGTAACGCAGGTAAGGCGTGAGAAAGTCGATTTGACCGCTTGGCGTCGGCGGCTCCGGTACGGCGCCGCCGCAAGCGACCACCAGGAACACCGGCCGGTCCTGCAACAGGCCCTCCTTCCCTTCGCGGCTGCTGACAAAGGTCCGGCCGATCCGCACCACCTGATCGATCCACGCCTTGAGTACCGCCGGCACCGTGAAATTGTGCATGGGCGTATCGATCACCAGAGCATCGGCGCCTTCCAGCTCGGCAATCAACTCTTCTGATAACGCTAACGCCTCTGCTTGCGTTGCACCGCGCTGCGCCTGCGGCATCAGCGCGGCCTCGACAAAGGAGCGGTCCGGATACGCCGGAGGCTGGGCCGCGAGGTCACGCGCGATGACTCGCAACGGGCCGCCGTGCCTCCGCTGCAGCTCGTCGACCAGTTGCCGCCCGATTCTGCGGCTGTGCGATGCGTCGCCGCGCGTGCTCGCGCTGATATGCAACAGAACGCTCATGTAGCCCATTCCTCCTAAAGCGGTGTATTGAAACGCAAGGCGGTAGCGAGCAGCCCCTGCCGATAATAAAAGCGGTGGCCAAGCGTATTGGTCAGCGGCGTGTCCAGCACTAGCTTCGCGCAGCCGAGCGCACGCCCTTCGGCCTTGAGCCGGTCCATCAGCAACTGGCCGTAGCCGGTGCTACGCGCGGCGGCCTCGGTAACGAGATCGTCCACGTAGAAATGCGGACCGTGAATCAGATTGTCCTGCACCCGGAAGCCCGCCAGCGCCACCGGCTTCGTGCCACGCCACAGCGCTAGCAGACGATAGCCGACCGCTACCTGGCGCTGCCAGCGTTCGATGAATTCCGCGCTGGAGGCGAGGTGCGGCCGCAGTTCGTGCATTAGCGCAAAGCAGGCGGCGGCTTCGGCTGGGTGGTCCACATAGCGTATCTCGAGTCCGGCTTCCAGCTTTACGGGTTCAGCGATCATGGTGCGATTCTCCAGTCCGCGCGCCAGCCGAGCAGCCGCTCTGCCTTGGCACAGTCGAGCGTGCCGTCGGTTTCGGCGATGTTGTAGATGCCTGGCGTGCCACGCGTCAGCGCCAATTCGGCGGCGCGCGCCGCAGCATCGACGTGGACCGGGCCTGCGCCCGAAGCGGTCCCGAACCCGGTACCGGGACCATAGAGCCGCCCATAGCGCAGCACGATGGCCTCCAGCGGGGCTTGCAGCACCTGCTGTTCGAGGCTCGCCACCCCGCGCAAGGTGACGCCGCGCGGGCCGTCGAAATCGCTGTCGAGCGGATCGTCCTCGTTATGCGGTAGCGGGCCGTCCGCGTACGCGAAGCCGATGCTTTGCGCGAGCATGCGCTGCGCGCCCGCAGCAACCGCGGCAGCCACCAGATTGCGGGTCCCTTCGGAGCGAATCCGGGCGTTGCGCTGCGCCGCCTCGGCCATGCGAGCCGGGTCGAGAGCGGGCGGCAGGTCGGTCAGTTGATGCACCACCACTTGCGGTCGCGCCGCGGCGAGCGCGTCGTGTAACGCGGCGGCATCGAACACGTCGACAACCAGCGGTTCCACGCCTAGCTCGCGCAGCAGCGCCGCCTTCGCCGATGAGCGCGTCGTGCCGACCACGCGCCAGCCCGACGCTACGTACAAAGGCGCAAGGCGGCGCCCGATCGCGCCTGTTGCACCGGCAAGAAAAATACATTCGGCCATTGCGGCACCCTCCGTGGGTTAGCGGCGCCACGGCCTGCCCGTGCAATCGCAAGCTCTGCCCGCCGCCAATGATGTATGAGTTCGAACATCATATAAGAGTTCTTACATTGTGTGCAAGCGAACCGGGAAAGGCTTGAGCAGAGATTGCAAAGGATGATGTCGCCCTGGCGGGCCCGAGACGCACCGGCAACGCTCACGATATGACGTGAGCGGCAGCGGCTGTATGAGAAAAGCTGAAGCGCCGCGTGGTGCGGCGGCCGATTCGGGAAACTGCAGCGCCTAGGCCCCGCCCCGTTTCGTCCAACTGATTGGCGCGAGGCGCAAGGCCGGCTCGTCGAGCAGCGCAAGCCAGGCCGCCTCGTCAGCATCGTCGCTGTAACGATCTGCCCGGTTGTGAAGCTGTAACGACAGCGTTCCTGTGCGGCGCGCCAGCTCGATCCGCGCGGCGTCGGCGGGCGTCACCGCAAGCGTGACGACCTCGGTCGCGCGCGGCCAAACGGCGAAGCGGTCCACGTGGCGCGTCACCGACAACACCAGCACCTGCTGCAGCAGCACCGTCGTAGCAGCACCCGTCTGCGCGACACCATGCGCAGCATCGCCGGACGCCCGCCCTTCGGCGACGATATCGACATGATTGCCCGGCAGTGTCAGCCCCTGCACGCCGTCGATTCCGCTCAATCGCACGCTGAACGGCAGCAGAGCCGCGTGGACGACGCCGGTCATGCCGCTCGATGAGGCCACAGGTTGCAGCGTCTCTTCTACGAGCGGCTCGCCGCGCCGCAAGCTCGCCTTCAGCACGCGGCCATCGAGTTTGCGTGGATCGTCAAACGCGCCGGGCGGAACATGGCCCGGGGGACAATCGATCAGCTTGATGAAGCGCGGCGCGAGATGCTGGCCAAGGTCGATATCGACCGCAGCCACCGCAATCCTTGCCGCCGGCGCCGCCACCGGCTGCATGCCGCGCGAGGCAGACAGCCCCATCGCCAGCGTGCCGGCAAGCGTCACCGCCAATGTCCCCATTCGTTTTATATTTTTCATGTCGCACTCCTTATTTAACTGCCTGGCAGGATTGC
Source organism: Paraburkholderia phenazinium (assembly GCF_900100735.1). GTDB lineage: Bacteria > Pseudomonadota > Gammaproteobacteria > Burkholderiales > Burkholderiaceae > Paraburkholderia > Paraburkholderia phenazinia. Next base: position 84,239 of record NZ_FNCJ01000008.1, read on the forward strand.
GCGGGTGGTACTCCAACAGAATCGAACAGGAGCGGTTTGTCGGGATGGTTGCCGGAAAGCCGCCTTCGTACCGAAGGTCGGCGAGGCAAAAGAGAAAAGCGAGGGATCATCAACGCCGGCGTCGTACCGCGCTGCAATCGGCCGCTCCGTTCCCCGTGGCGATCGTGTTGTTCCGATCTGCCGCCCGGCATATGCCGTCCCCGCAAAGCGTCGATGCAATCGGTCTGCACCTGGCGGGGGAACACCCGCCCCCGTCAGGTGGCTGCCGATCGGGCTGTTGATTCGCCCGTAGTAAAAACCTTCCTGCTAAGCCTTTCTGTGAAGGCTTGCTTGCCGTGTTGGCCTCGTCGCGCCATTTCCTGGCTGGCCCCGTCGCGCCCGTTGAGATGGGTTTGATGGTACGTCTTGTTATACCTTCCCTGTGCCTTTCCGCACTGCCTGTCGAGCGTCTTTGCGCCCCCTGCTGAGCGTCTTCGCGCTCCCGGTTTCCCCGCCCTGCCCGTGCTTCCCCGCGCCGCTTGTCGTGCCCCGCCCTGCTTTGTCCTGCCCTTCTGGTCCGGCCTCGCGTGCTTGCTGCGTTGCCGGTTGCAGGACATGTAGCGACGACCGTGCCAGGCACGCACAACACGTTGCTACGCCCGGGGTAGCGGCCAGCGCACCGGCCGGCCCGACAGGCCGGGCGCCGCGCAGCGAAAAAACTGTTGCAACGTTGCGACTCGGCCGCGGAGGAAAATTTGCGGAAGCCAACGACGGGGCCGGTAAGGGTGTCCTGCCGCGGCAGCGACGCACCGCGCGAAGTTCTGAGCCTGGGGCGTCCGGCGGCACCCAGGGTTCGCTCACCGGATCAGCGGCAAGCGCTCGATGACCGATATGTGGGCTACCGCACGCAGCCCAAAGTGTCTCAATTGTGAGACGCCCGCCGCACGCTAGAATCAACCAACCAGTGGCCAGCACCCCGACCTGCGAGGATCGGTCAGAATTGGCCGGCCACCCAGCGCGCAGAACCGGATGAGGCGCGGATCAGGCGCGGCGCGCCCTGACAGCTCGCCGGCGCTCCTTGCGTGGCTGCGCAAAGCTATGTGGGAATAGAGGTTCAATGGAATCTCACCGGATTTGTTTCAATAAAATACGGCGACCGGTCAAATATTCCGCTCAAATTATCAACAATCCCGTCACACGATTAGTGCGCGGCATTCTTGAGATTGAGTCAGATTTGAAACATGCTGCATCTCGCGCCCCGTCAGGGCGAACGGCCGTGCCATGTGCCTCATCCAGATTTGCTCGTATGGCAAGCGCAATTGTTTTGATCTATCTTTGGCCCATGCGCCGCTTAGAGCGCAATATAGAGAAACCGGCAGAAAACCTCTCAACGGTCGTCATCGGGGGATGAAATGAAAAATAAGCGTTCGTTCGAACAAATTATTCAGCGTGTCATAGATTTCATGGTGAGCGGCCAACGCGGCCGTGGGCGCGATGTGTCAGCCGGCCGCCATGCGGGATCCGCGCCGAGGCACGGAATGGCCGCCGCAAGCGAAACGCAAGGTGCTGTGCGCAACGCTGCAGGACTGGTGCGATCCCGGCCAGTGGTTACGCCTGAAGCATCCTTCGCATGACCCAGCCCAGCAACCGTGAGCGCTGTATCGAACCGGGGGTAACATGAACGTCTCTGACACGCCGCATGACATTGAGCGCACTGTGCTGTGCGTTTCCGCCAGGCCCGACGAAATTCTCGCCAAGTTCCTCTCCGCGTGCGGCTGGCAGGTGGTCCATGCCAAAACCACCGCCATCGCCGAGCGCATGATCGAGCGGGACAATATCAAGGTCGGCCTGATCGAATTGCCGGAAGACTGTACGACCCAGTATCTGTCGGCCCTCGAGACATGCATGCGGCGCGGCGAGGCCAACTGGGTCGCGCAGATCGCCCCGGGCCAGGCCGAGAACGAACTGGTAGGCCGTTTTATCCTCGACTATTGCTTCGATTTCGTCACCCGCCCGTGCCTGAACGAGCGGCTCCTCTTCACGCTGGGCCATGCCCATGGCCTGTCGAACCTGCGCAAGGCCCGCGTCACGCCGGAGCCTTCGATGGGCCGGCACGAGATGGTCGGTCAGTGCGAGGCGATGCTGCAGCTCTACCGGCACATCGATAAGTGCGCAGCCACGGATGCGCCGGTGTTTGTCGCCGGCGAATCGGGCACCGGCAAGGAATTGACGGCGCGCGCCATCCACGTGCGCTCGTCGCGCTCCGCTCAGGCCTTCGTGGCGATCAACTGCGCGGCGATTCCACCTACCTTGCTGCAAGCCGAACTGTTCGGCCACGAACGCGGCGCCTTTACCGGCGCGGTGCAGCGCAAGACCGGGCGGATCGAAAGCGCGCACCAGGGCACGCTGTTTCTCGACGAAATCGGCGACATGCCGCACGAGTGCCAGGCGGTGCTGCTGCGCTTCCTGCAGGAAGGCACGATCGAGCGGCTCGGCGGCAGCAGCGAGATCAAGGTGGATGTGCGGGTTATCTCGGCCACCCACGTCGATCTGGAGAAGGCCGTCGAAGACGGGCGCTTCCGTTCCGACCTGTATCACCGCCTCTGCGTGCTGCGGCTGATCGAACCGCCGCTGCGCGAGCGGGGTGGCGATATCAAGCTGCTGGCGAACTATGCGCTCAGCATGTACAAGCAAGACGGCGCCCGCAAGATTCGCGGCTTTTCGAGCGATGCGGTCGTCGCAATGTCCAACTATGCGTGGCCCGGCAACGTGCGCGAACTGATCAATTGCGTGCGGCGTGCGGTCGTCATGAGCGAAGGACGGTTTATCACCGCTGCCGATCTCGGCTTGCCGCAATCCGCCAATGCGCCGGCCGTGACGCTGGCCGAAATTCGCAGCAAGGCAGAGAAGGATGCGATCGAGCAGGCCTTGCAGCGGCACGGCTACAAACTCTCGGAGGCGGCAGCCGATCTGGGCGTCTCGCGCGCCACGCTGTACCGGCTGATACATGCTAATCGCATCAATCAGGAAGGGGCCGCGGGCCGCGCGTCGGCAGACGCAGGGGCGCCGCAGGACGACGAAGAGAGTGAGCGGGAGTTACCCTCGCTCACTGTGTCGCATCATTGAACGAGCTGATTGAACCCGAAAGCCGCAGACGGCCGCGTACGTTCCTTGCGGCTTACCAGCGCCGCTGCGGCGCTCAGCGAGCAGTGGGATCGGCCTCGGGATCCGAGCGGTACACGGCAATGCCTTCCATCGGATCGGGCGGCTCGCGCCACGGCGCCTTCTCCAGCATGCGTACGGTGTTCTCGTAACCGGCCTTCCAGCGCCGCTGGATACCGCCCGCGGAGAAATCGATGTCCTTGTGCAGGTCGTCGCCTGTGAGGCGCGGCGCGTCGAGTTCGATCACCTGCATGGTGGTGCCGCAGCCCCAGCCGAGCAACTCCCTCACCTCTGCGGCGTCGCGCTGCTCGGCGGGAATGTAGTGCTCCAGTTCGCGAATCACGTGCCGCAGCCGGTGGATCTGCTTCTGCCGCTCGAGGTGGCTCTCGGCCCGGCTCGAATACTGAATGTCGCGTTGCCGGCTCATGGCCTGCCAGACCGACTTCGGTTCCGGTCCATGCGCCGGCCACAACTGCACCGCAAAAATCACCGAATCGCGCCGCGGATGGTCGTCGAGCACGGCTTCGAGCGGGGTATTGGAGTAGATGCCGCCGTCCCACCAGGTCTCGCCTTCCAGCCGCACGGACGGAAAACCTGGCGGAAACGCAGCCGACGCCATGATATGGTCGACATCGAGCGGCGCGTCGCGGTTCGTGAAGTAACGCATGCGCCCGCTGCCGACGCTCACCGCGCCCACGGTCAAACGGGTCTGCTGGTTGTTCAGGTAAGCGAAATCGATCAGCGAGAGCAGCGTCTCGCGCAGCGGCTGCGTCGAATACAAGGCCGCCGGCCACATGCCGTCCGGTTCATGCAGGCCAAGCAAGGCGCTGGGGCGCGGCGCGAAGAATGCCGGGATGCCGCGCGTCATGATCGACACGTTGCGCAGCCAGGCGTCGAGGAAGGGCAGCCAGCCGGCGGTGGCGCTACCGTGATAGGCCACCTGATCCCAGAAGTGCTTGAGGCGCTCGATACGCTGTTCGGGTGGATTGCCGGCGATGATCGCACCGTTGATCGCCCCAATCGACGTGCCGATGACCCATTCGGGCTCGATCTGCGCTTCATGCAGTGCTTCGTACACACCGGCCTGATAAGCCCCGAGCGCCCCGCCGCCCTGCAGAACGAAGACCACCTGGCCCGGCAGAGTCCCGCAAGCCGCTTGCCCGGGCGCGCCGGCGGCATGGTCGTCAGGTGCTTGCGTCGCCATGGTGTTTCTCCGTGGGTGGAGCGTCGATAATGGCACGCGTGCATGACAACACGCAATGCAGGAACACCCCTCGTGGACGGCGCGCTCGGCGCACCGCGCGGTCCGGGACGGGCATAATCGACGCCTGAGCCCTGCTTACGATTCACCGACATAACCGGGGGAGTGACTGATTGATACCCGATCCGTCCCCGTCGTGCGGAACTTGTGTAGCTGGGCCGCTGTCGTCTTATATCTCCGTCATTTCGGCCGAACCGGCCTGTATCCGGACGGCGCCGCGCCGCACGGCCGTCCTGCTGATTCCCCTATGCGCAAACTACTTGTCGTCTGGTTTCTGATTCTGTGCGCCGTACCGGCCCTTGCCGCACCTGCGCAGCCCGCCGCAGCCGCGCCCCATCCTGCTGTCACGCTGACGCCGGAGCAGGCCCGCGAGGCGCTGGCCGTCCTCAACGATCCGCAACGGCGGGCGCAGATCGAGGACACGCTGCATGCGATCGCCGCTGCCGGTGCGCTCAGCGCCCCCGCGCCTGCCTCTGCCGCAGCGCTCGCTTCCGCGCCGGCGGCGGCAAGCGGCGCGGCCGCCACGGTCCATGAGGCGTTCGAGTCGAATGGCCTGGCCTCGCAACTGGCGCGCCAAGGTGCACATGGCGCCGTGCAGGTAGCGCTCGCGCTGCGCCGCTCGTTGGCGGCCCTGCTGGACATGTCGTCCGTGCGGTTCTGGTGGACCGATCTGATGAGCAGCCCGCAACATCGGGCGGAGCTGGGCAGCATTGTGCTGACGCTGCTGGGCGCCCTGCTGCCCGCTCTCGCGCTCGAGTGGCTGGCACGCCGCCTGCTACGGCGCGCTATTCACGCACTGGCGATCCGCCGCAACGTCGATCCGCGTGAGCTGTTCTTCGACGAACCCTCCGAGGTCACGCAGGCGGCCGACGCTGCGGCCTCTGCGGCAGCGACAGCGACAGCGGCAGCAGCCGCTCCCGCTGCACCGCCGTCGAGCGACACGTCGGTCAAGCGCCACGCCGCGCATCACTACTCGCTGCTGCGCCGTTTGCCGCGCGCCGCATTGCGCATGCTGGTCCGGTTCGTACCGCTCGCCGTATTCATCGGCGCAGCGAGCCTGCTGATGTCTATCCTCACCGACGACGGCACACCGCAAGACCACGCGCTCGATTCGATCATCGACATCTACGTCCTGTGCCGCCTGATCGTGATCGTCAGCGGCTTCTTCCTGCAGCCCGACGCCCCACGTCTGCGTCTGCTGCAGATGGGCACCACGTGGGCGGCCTTTACACAGCGCTGGGTGGTAACGATCGTCAGCGTGGTCGGCGCCGGCTCGGCGCTCGCCGAAACCGCGGTGGCGCTCGGCCTCAACGAAGCGGCCCATCTCGCATTGATGAAGGTAGTCGCACTGATCGGCCACGTCATGATCTCGCTGCTGATCCTGCAATGCCGCCGGCCGGTTGCCCGACGCATCCGGGCCCATTGTGCCGCGAGCCGTTCTCTGGCGGTGTTCGGCAATGCACTGGCCGACTCGTGGGCTACCGTCAGCGTGTTCGCGGTAATGGCGCTGTGGTTCGTGTGGGCGCTCGACGTGCGCAACGGCTATCACGCGCTGGTGCATCTCGGCGGCATCTCGATTGCGGTGCTGGTCGGCGCACGAGTCCTGTCGATCGTGATCTTCGGCGCGCTTGCGCGGCTGTTCGACAGCCAGGACGGCCAGACCAACGACTCCCTCGTGCATCAACACGCGTACCGCTATTACCCGTTGCTGCGCCGCATCGTCTCGTCGGTGGTCGGCGCCGCTACGGTGCTCGTCCTGCTGCAGGTGTGGGATGCGAACGTGCGGGTGCTGTTCGAAAGCGGCACCATCGGCCACCGGCTCGCTTCCGCGCTCATTACGATTGCGGTGGCCGCCGGCGTCGCGCTGTTCGTCTGGGAAGCGGCCAATGTCGCCGTCGAGCGACGTCTGCACAAGTGGACCACCGCCGGCGATCTGGTGCGCGCCGCCCGCTTGCGCACGCTGTTACCAATGCTACGCAGCCTGCTGTTCGTCGTGATCGCGCTGGTGGTGGTGCTGACCGGCCTCAGCGAACTCGGCGTGAACATCGGGCCGCTGCTCGCCGGCGCCAGTATCTTCGGTGTGGCGCTCGGCTTCGGTTCGCAAAAGCTGGTGCAGGATTTCATCACCGGGATCTTCCTGCTGATGGAGAACGCCATGCAGGTAGGCGACTGGGTGACGCTCGCCGGCGTATCGGGCACGGTCGAATATCTGTCGATCCGCACCGTGCGGCTACGCGGCGGCGACGGCTCGCTCTACACGGTGCCGTTCAGTTCGGTGTCGACGGTCAACAACACCAATCGCGGCCTCGGCAACGCGGCGGTCAAGGTCAGCATCATCTATGGCCAGGATGTAGAGCTGGCGATTGCGACGCTCAAGGAAATCGGTGCGTCGTTGCGCGACGACCCGCAGTTCAAGGACGGCATTCTGTCCGACTTCGCATTCTGGGGCGTGGATTCGGTGGACGGCGCCGCGGTCACGCTGACCGGGCAGATCCAGTGCCGCGACAGCGGACGCTGGGGGGTGCAGCGCGAATTCAACCGGCGCGTACTCGACCTGTTTCAGGCACGCGGCATCCAGATCGCCAATCCGCAGCGGACGGTGTTCGTGCGGGGCGATGCTCAGGCGGCGACGGCGGAGCCGCAAGAGACGGCTGCAGGAGATCCGCTTGCGTCTGAGGCGCCGGCGGCAGCGCCAAGCTCAACACCCGCGCCGACACCAGCGCCAGCAGCGGCGCAAGTGCAGGCAGATTCGCCGAAGCGCTCCGCTTCCTGAGCTTACGGCACCTGCCACCAGCGGGGCAGCAAGCGGCGCACCTCGGGGCGGCGGTAGCGGTCGTCGATCAGATGGACGACGCCTACATCCTGCTCCGTGCGAATCACCCGCCCCGCTGCCTGCACTACCTTCTGCAGGCCCGGATACAGATACATGTAGTCGTAGCCGTTGCCGAACTTCGCCTCCATGGTGCGGCGCATCTGCTCGTTGACGTCGTTCATCTGCGGCAGGCCGAGCGTGGCGATAAAGGCGCCGATCAGTTGTTCGCCCACCAGGTCGACGCCCTCCGAAAACGCCCCGCCCAGCACCGCAAAGCCGACACCGCGGCCCATCGCTCTGAAGCGCGCCAGAAAGGCTTCGCGCGCGGCCTCGTCCATGCCCTGCTCTTGCACCCACACCGGCAGCTCCGGATAACGTTCGCGCATCAACGCCACCACGCGCTGCAGATAATCGAAACTGCTCAGGAAACCCAGGTAATTGCCGGGCTGGGCGGCGTACTGCTGCGCGATCAGATCGACGATCGGTACGAGCGAGCGCTCGCGGTCGCGCCAGCGGGTCGACACGTGACCGGCCACGTGCACCTTCAGTTGCTCCGCGCGAAACGGCCCCTCGACGTCGAGCCAGCGCGTCTCTTCCGGCAGCCCGAGCGTATCGCGATAGAAATGATGCGGGCTGAGCGTGCCCGAGAACATCACCGTGGTGCGCGCCGCTGCATAGCGCGGGGCGAGGAACGGCGCGGGAATCACGTTGCGTACGCACAGGGTCGAGGCGGTTTTCGGACGGGCGGCAAAGCGGTCCGGCGCGAGCGTTGCGTCGAACACCGAGTGCTCGCCGAACTGCTCGGCGAGCGAGACGAAATGCATCGCGTCGAAATAGAAACGCAGTTGGGTTTCGTCGATCGACAGCGGCGCTTCGGCTAGCTGCTCGGTGACCGCGCCGATCAGGTTTTGCGCAGCGCTCAACAGACGCGGCGGAATGTCCGGATGCACCTGGTAGGCATCGGTCTGCGCACGATTCAAGGCATTCCACTCGCGGTTCAGCCGTTCGAGCGGCTTGCGCAGCCCAGCGGGTGCGCTCTTACGGGCGGCCCGGAACGCCGTTTGTTCCAGCGAAGCCGTGTACATGCGACGCGCCCGGTCGAGCAGGTTGTGCGCTTCGTCGACCAGCACCGCGACCCGCCACTGGTTCATCTGCGTGAGCGCATACAGCAGCGCGCTGCTGTCGTAGTAGTAGTTGTAGTCGCCCACCACCACGTCGCTCCAGCGCGCGAGTTCCTGTGCGAGATAGTACGGACAGACGTCATGCGCGAGCGCCGCCGTGCGGACCGCCGCCCGGTCCAGGCGATTCCCGGCCAGCGCCATGCTGCGGGCGGCGTCGAGTCGGTCGTAGAAGCCGCGAGCGAGCGGGCAAGAGTCGCCGTGGCAGGCCTTGTCGGGGTGCTCGCAAGCTTTGTCGCGGGCGACCAGTTCCAGCGTGCGTAGCGGTAGAGGTGACGTGGCGGCGGGGCTCGTGGCGGCGGTGTCGAGGCTTGCAGCAGCGTCCGCTGCGGACGCGGCGCTGGCGTGCAGCGTCTCGATCGCATCCAGCGCGAGGGCACGCCCCGGCGTTTTCGCGGTCAGGAAGAAGATCCGCTCCACCTGATCCTCGGCGCAAGCCTTCAACAGCGGAAAAATCGTCGCAAGCGTCTTGCCGATGCCGGTTGGCGCTTGCGCCATCAGATTCTGCCCGTCGCGCGCGGCACGATAGGCGGAGACCGCCAGCTCACGCTGACCACTGCGGAACTGGCCATGCGGAAACGCCAGCGTGCTCAAGGCTGCGTTGCGTGCGCTGCGGTGCGCTTCCTCTTGCATCGCCCACCCGATAAACCGTTCGCACTGCTCGACAAAGAACGCCTCCAGCGCAGCCGCACTATGCAACTGCGTCAGGATGGTTTCCTTCTGGCTGGCGATGTCGAAGTACACCAGCGCGACGTGCAGTTCGGCAAGCCCGCGTGTCTGGCACAGCAGATGCCCGTAGACGAGCGCCTGGGCCCAATGCAGCACGCGATGATTGTCCGGCATCGCCTCGAGATCGCCGCGATAGGTCTTGACCTCCTCGAGCCGGTTGAGCCTGGCATCGTAGCCGTCGGCCCGGCCGCGCACGCTCAGGCTGCGGTGCGTGCCGGCGAGTGTGATTTCCGCTTCGTAGCCGCTGCCGCGCCGCGAAGCCACGGTGGCGTGCCCGGCAATCCCTTCCGACGCCGTGGGCGCAGGGGTAAAGCGCAGGTCGAGATCGCCCCGCCGCGCGGTGAACTCGCACATCGCCCGCACCGCCACCACGTAGCTCATGCGGCAGCCTCGTCGCCGGTTGCAAGTGCGTCGTCGGCCCAGCGAACGTCGAGCACCCGCACCGGCATGCTGTGCTGTGCGCAGTATTCCAGCCAACGGATCTGGTTGTCCTGCAGACGATCGCCTGGGCCCTTCACCTCGATCAACTCGTAGCGCCGCTCGGCCGGCCAGAATCGCACCAGATCGGGCAGACCGGAGCGGTTGCTGCGGATATCGCGCAGTAAGCGCTCGAACCACAGTTTCAGATGCGCGGCCGGCAGACGGTCGAGTGCCTGCGTGATCAGTTCGGGTGTGAGGACACCCCAGAACACAAACGGCGACTGCAGCCCGGCTTTGCTCTCGAGGTGCCGCAGGATCGTCTCGCGATATACCCCTGTGTCGAGCTGCGCGAGGCAGGCGTCGAACTGGGCGGCGCGGCGCGTATGGAAATCGGGCGCATGGAGATCGGCTGGGCCGCGCTGGAACGGATGGAAGAACGCACCCGGAATCGCCGCAAAAACCGGCTCCCAGCACAGCAGACCGAAAAGCGAGTTGATCAGCGCGTTCTCGACGTAATGGACCGGCGCCTCTGCGCTGCTCAGGTGGTCGCGCGCCGCATATTCGACGGCAAACGGTGCGGCGGGCCTCACCAATACCAGCGCACTGCGCTCGATGCGGCGCGCCACAGCTGCCTTCGCAACTGGGTGGCCCAAGCGGCGCTGCAAGCGCGGCAGCATGCGCACCACGCGCTGCCGCTCCTCTTCGCTTTCCGGCGCTTCGGCTCCCTGCAACGCCAGCGTCAAAGCCGCCTCGAAACGGCCGCAGCGCTCCAGCACCCGCATGCGCCGATGACGTGCCCCCGGCCACCTGCAAGCGCCATAGACGGTGAGCGCCGTGTCCCACTGCTGATAACGCTCGCAATGCTGGCCGATGAGAAACAGCAGCTTGGCGCGGCGAGTTTCGAGCCACGGGTTGGTGGTTTCGATGGCGTGGATTTCGGCAAGCAACGGCTCGATGGGTTCGCCCTCCGCAAGCGTTTCAAGCGTTTCCCGGCAGGCTTGCAAGGCGAGATAGCCATCCACATCTGCACGCTGACGGAAGGCCCGCGACGACGGTGCGAAGGCCACCGTTTCGTACTGGAACACGCCGAGGTCGGCGAGGACGAATTCCGACCAGTCCTGGTGCATGTTGCCGAAGAACATTAGCCGCAGACGCTCGCACAGCGGCGCGATGGCGACATGGAAAACCTGGTCGGTGGACTGCGGGTTCCAGACATCAAAGGGACGCGGGTCGCCGTGCGTGGCTCGCAGCCCGTCGAGCAAATCCGACTTGCGGCTACCCTTGCGCGCGAGGATGCCGGCGAACATCTGCACTAGCTCGGGGCGGGTGGCGAGCGCGAACAACTCATCGAGACTCAGGTGCGGCGCGGGATCGATCCAGCCGAGCGCGACCAGCGGCGCAGCGGCGTGCAGCGGACAGCCGATCTCCTCGTAGCTCAGGCGGCTCGCCCTGAACAACGTGCCTTTGCGCATCAGCATTCGGACCAGCAAGGCCCGTGAGGTTTGGGGCAGGCTGCGGAAGGCTTCGAGGAAACTGCGTTCGTCAGGGCTAAAGATGTCGTCATAGCGCCCGGCGAGCCATGCCAGCGCCCGCTCGAAATTCAGCAGGTAGTACAGGGCGGCGGGCGAGACGGGTTGCGGCGCGGAGGAGGTTCCGGAGACGTTAGCAGTAGCCGAAGGCGCGCCGGCGACAGCGAAAGGAACCTCAGCAGGAGCGACGGAAGGCGCGTCAGGGAGCATCTGTCACCAAAGGCAATCACGGGGGCTGTATGTTTATACAGTAATGATAGCAAAACCGGTGGGATGGGCGCACCTTCGCGAGGTACGCCGTAGCGGTAGAAGAATCCAGAACGCGAGTTCATGCCGCGACGCTTGCCAGTACCTCGGCCCTGAAAATAGCTTGGCGCGGCTTGTTTCGCAGCGCAACTGCAAGATCGGAAACGCGAGTAGACATGTGAGATCTCTCCCGAAATAATGTGGGAGCCAAGCTCACATTTTGTTCGAATCAGGAGAGTGACACGATGGGTGTAAGTGAATTGCTGCTGAAGATGTTCCGCTATCAGGCGTGGGCCAATGGCGAGCTCCTCGATGCAATGGATAGCGTGAGCGCAGAGCGTCATCCTGCGGAACTGCATCTTGCCATCCGCTTGATGAATCATTGCCTGGTGGTGAACAGGATCTTCGTCGCTCATCTCACAGGCGAACCTCATCACTTCCAGGCGGACAATACGCCGGACACCCCAGATCTCGCAGAACTGCGTGCTAACCTGGCGGCGACAGACCAGTGGTACCTTGACTACCTGCGGACGGTTACACCGGCGATGCTGTCCGAATCTGTTGCGTTTGCCTTCACCGATGGCGACAATGGGTATATGACGCGCGAAGAAATGCTGACCCATGTCGTGACCCATGGCGGTTATCACCGCGGTGAGGCAGGACGGATTCTGGTTCAGATTTCCAAAAGCTCGGAACAAGGCATCAAATTGCCTTGGGACACCTATGCCGTGCATCTGCATAGGACAGAGCCCACGCGCCGGTTGCGTGGTGCGGCGTAATCTATTGAAGGTACAAAGGTCTGCTACGTTTCCTCTAACGAGACTCCCACTTGGCCCATTCGCGCACGGCCTGCGAAAACAGCCTGAGCGTGGTCGGCGAATGTCGATTGGCCGGATAGTAGAGACACAAGCCCGGTAACGAAGGGCTCCAGTCAGGAAGCAGATGCACCAGTCGGCCAGACGCGAGGTGCTCCACCACGTGATACTCCGGAACCCACGCAATGCCGATGGCGGCCAGCGCGGCATCGACCATCAGGTTCGTATTGCCAAGCGTCATCGGACCGTCAACGTCGATGCTGGCGCTGCTGCCCCGGCGTTCCAGATCCCAGCGATAGAGCGTGCCGCTCGCAAACCGGAAACGGATGCACCTATGCTGCTTCAGGTCCTGCGGGGTTTTCGGCGGTTTGTGGTGCGAAAGATAAGCCGGTGACGCGACTGCGGCGAAGCGGAACCCGGGGCCGAATTCGACGGCAATCATATCGCGCGGCACGTCGCCAAGAACCCGGATGCCGGCATCAAAACCGTCGGCGACGATATCCACGAGCCGGGTGTCCACGACAATTTCGACGTGGATGCCGGGATAAGCGGCCAGAAAATCCGGCAGGACATGACGAACCAGCGGTTTGGCCCCGGCTTCGGCGGCGCTGATCCGTATCGATCCAGATGGCCGGTCGCCTGCCGAGGCCACTTCGTTGATTCCATCTTCCAGGTCGGCCAGCGCCGGGCCGACTCGCCGCAGCAGATGCTCGCCAGCCTCGGTTATCTCTCCATGCGCCGTGGCCACCGAACTCCCGAGCAGTATCACTGAGCCCGGCGTCGCCGGATTTGTGCAAAAATTCTACGAAGACATCGCGATCCCGGCCGAATCTTTCGCCCGCGCGGTGGCCTTCGCAATTAGCCAGCCGCCGGAAGTGGATGTGAACGAAATCCTGTTCCGCCCTACTCGTCAGGAAGGCTAAGCGCATTGCACCGATAGAACGCCGTCACCTCGGCTGACGAATTGACGGCACTTGAAAAGCACATAGCGAACCGGCAACCCGCCATGTCAGATATCGTTTCGTTTCTGGCGATCTTCGTCGTCACCACTGCTTGTTTATCGCTCATTGTCGTTCAGCTATTGACGGGCGTCCCTTCGCTTTCCTTGAGCGCGTCTGAAGCCGCTGACGCCATTGCGCTATTGAAAGACGCGAACCTTCCGCAACGGGCGGTCATCTATGAGCTAGGCAGCGGCTGGGGCGCGCTTGTGATCGCTTTGGCACGCGCGTTCCCGAATGCCGAGGTGCGAGGCATCGAAATATCGCCTCTGCCCTACCTGGTGGCTCGGTTCCGGACCCGCAAGATGCCGAATGTTTCGCTGATATGGGGAGACTTCAACAAGCGCGACCTGGCAGATGCCGATGCAGTGACCTGCTATTTGATGCGCAATCCGATGGTTAAGCTGGCCAACCTGCTCGACGGAATGTTAAAGCCCGGCACACGGGTCGTATCGGTTGCGTTCTGGTTTCGCGGTCGTCAGGTGGCCGCCACCCGGCAAGGACGCATGCGCGGAGCGGTCGCTTTGTATCACTGGCCGGCGATTAAGCCTGATTGGCGATACAACGATTGAAGAGCCGTAGCGTCTGCGGGCATCGCGGTGCGGATGACGATACTTCCAGATCCCACTGCTACCTCCTCAACCCAACAAAGCTCCAACTCACATCCGCTCTCCCAAGCATATCCTCGCGACTGCTGCAATGATGCTTGTGCAGTCCAGCCCGCATCCCAAGCGCGACCGTCTCGTCCGCGGACACATCGAACATGCGCCGCCCAACCGGCACTGGGCCATGCCTGAGAGACATAATCACCAGGCCACCCTCATCCAGCAACTCCGCAATCGCGAACATAGCTATTTCGCGCTCCGACGCATCGAGATGCATCCAGACGGCAGTCAGCAAGATCAGATCAAATCGCTGACGCCTGCCGCGCATGACATGCAGCATAGGCAACTGATCATCAACCCATTCGAGATTCGCAAGCGCGTGAAGCCGTTGCCCTTCGCTCCTCAACTCCGGCGTTGGTTCGACTGCTACGACCTGATGCCCAAGCTTGGCAAGCGCCGCTGCATCGCGGCCGGAACCGGCCCCGATGTCGAGCACGTGACTGGCTTTCAGAGGGATCAAGTGAATCACATCCCTATGAACATCCTCGAATTTAATGCTTTCATACTGGATGGCCAGCTTCGCCGCCTCGGCGCCATATCCCGCGGTCCCTGCTATATCGCTCATGGAATCTCTTGGATTGAGACGTACTATCGGCTAAAGATAAAGTTGAGGCCCGCCAACCTCACGCCTCTTCGCTCTTTGCTTTCGCTCGGGAACGCGCTGGCGCGTTCTTCTTCAATTTGAGCTGGTTGTATTCAATAGCGGCAAGGACGAGCTTTTTTAGCGCACGCTCATTCACCTCGTCACCCTCGAAAAAATCGATCGCCCGCCTCGCGTTGCCTTCAAGGCCCGCGTTAAAGAGCTTGTCGGGATCCGGCAAGCCCGCCCCGTGCGCAAAAGTAACCTTCACCTTCCCTTTATGGGCATTCGCGACCGCAATCATTCCGTCGCGAGACCACACCGGACTTCCCATCCACTTCCATTCCTCGACGATGTCTCGATCGGCCGCGAGGATAGTCTTGCGGACAGTAGCGAACGTTTTGCCACGCCAGTCTGTAATTCCTGCGATCAGTTGGTCGATTTGTTCCGAAGGCTTCATTGGATCTCCCGTTTTTAGTTGTGCCGGCATCAATCTATCCGCGCCAACACCTGCTCAAGGTTCGCGAAGAACTTCTTCCACCCGTACCCGGCGCCATGGTACGCCTGCTGCTGATCCGGCCTGAAGCCCGACTGTTCCATGCGCAGGTGCGTCCCCGTACTCGTAGGGGTAAGAGTCCAGGTGACGACACTCTCTAGACCGTAGGCCGCCCAGGTGTAAGACAGCGTTTTGTTTGGCTCGACTACGAGAACCTCGCAGTCGACAGCGCCCCAGTCTGCACGAAGATTGAAACGGTGGCCCATGTCGGGCTTGAAGTCGCTCTTCATCAGCCACTCCTCGATCAGGTGTGGTTGAGTCAGCGCGCGCCAGATCTTTTCTGGCGGATGAGGCATCTCACGTTCGACGACGACGGAGAGCGTTTCGGTCAGCTTGTCGTTCATTGGTCCATCCTTTTCAGCAGGTCTTCGAGGAGGTCGAACCGGCTCTGCCAGAAACTGGCCATCTGACTTGTCCAGTCGAACAGTGGAGCAAGCGCGCCGAACTGTGCGCTGTAGTGTGTCTGGCGACCTTGATGGCGGTCGAGCACGAGGCCGGCTTGCTTCAAGAGCGCAAGATGCTTGGACACGGCCGGTTGCGAAACGCCGGCTTGAGCCGTCAGGGCGGCGACCGTTTGCTCTCCTTCGCGACACAAGCGTTCGAAGATAGCTCGCCGGGTCGGATCGGCGAGCGTTCTGAAGAGCATATCCTGGGCGTTCGGCATATTGAATCCATAGCCATATGGTTATGGATTAAAATACTACTGCGGAACTATCCGCATGGCAAGGAGGGATTTGGATCGAGCAAAGGCGGCGGCAGCTTGGGCGAGCGCGGCACGCTCATAGCAGGTGAAAGCACTCGCACCGCATGCGATGCGACGCGACGCGACGCGACGCGGCCTTATTGGACCGCCTCGCGCAACGACTCCGAAGGCAGCTTGCCGAATAGCTTGCGATAGTCCGTCGCGAACTGGCTCAAATGCCAGAACCCCCAATCGGCAGCAACGCCTTGCACCGTTTTCGGCAGCCGGTCCTGCGGTGAGCTCAAATCGCGCCGCACGCCATTGAGCCGGATCGCTCGCAGATACGACATGGGCGTCATGCCCAAGGTCTCTTTGAAACAGTACTGCAAGGTACGCCGGCTGACGTGAAACTGGCGGCACAACTCGGGGACCGAAACCGGGCGATTACGGTTGGCGAGGATATAGTCACGCGCCTGCATGACGATCCAATATCGATCCGATTTCGAGCGGCTTTCAGGCAGATCGTCGGTTTGCCACGAGCCCGCCAGATCGAACAACATGGCAAGGACACACGACTGCACGTTAGCGCTTGCGACAGCGGAAAGCGGCTGCGAATCTTCTTGCGCAGTCTGCAAGAGAATCGATAAGGCTTCGCACAAGTGAGCCTTGCGCGCTGCGCCGACATGGAGAATCTGCCGTCTCAGCACCTCGTCAGAAAAATCGATGCGCTCGACCTCGTGGGCATAGGTGCGTAATTCGGCTTCGTCGATCACCACGCCCAGGATCCGGTATCCGCCCGCCGTCACCAACTCGAACTCGTCCCGCCCGCGCATCACCGCGAGCGCGTCGTCCGCAATCAGATGACCGTCGATCAAACCTGGGCCATCATTTTTCAACGGAATGCCGAACCAGTAGGCATCCGAACCAACCTCGCAGGTTTGCCGCAGCGCATGACTGGTGGTTTCACAGAATACCGTCATGTCGAGCAGACATAACTCGCTCACGCTACCGGAAAAGGCACCGGGCGTCAGTTGATCGTAGGTTTGCCGCCAGCCCGAAAGATTTCTTGCTTGCTCGTCCGCATCTCTCGCGACCCTCGTGCTGACGCAAAAACCGTCTGCAAGGTCCGGCGCCGCGGCGTCCGCAATCGACGACCCATAGGATCCTTCAAGCTCTGGCTCAGCAGAAAATAAAGTCATATGCGTACTTGTCAGGTTTGAGTGCCGTTTTTACTCCACCGCTCACAGCGGGTACACTACGCCGAGGTGTGGCGCACCCCACGCGCTCCTGGCTACTTCTCGCGGCGGCAAATCAGCCGGTCTTATGCAAAATGGCATCAATTTCGATCTGAAGGCGCTCGAAGTCTTCGTGCTCGTCGTCGAATCCGGTGGCATGACGGCCGCCGGTCAACGGCTCAACCTCACGCAGTCTTCGGTCTCGCAAACGCTATCGAACCTGGAACAAACCCTCAATCTGCAATTGCTGGACCGCTCGCAACGGCCCCCAATGCTGACACCCGTGGGTCGCCAGTTCTACAACCGGGCCTGCGCGCTGCTGGACGACGCCAGGCATTTGAGTCAAGAGTTCTGCAAGCCGCACGGCGAACCGCTCAAACATATTCGCATTGCGCTGGTCGATTCCATGGCTACCAGCATCGGCGCCGAGCTGCTGGCCGCAATACGGCAGCGCACCTCCAACTGGTCGATGGTGACCGGCCAATCGCATCAACATGCCGAAGCCTTGTTGTCCAGACGCGTAGACATTATCGTCTCCGATGATGCGGTTTCAAAAAACCCTTCGCTGTACCGTCAGCGTATCTTGCGCGAACCATTCGTACTGGTGTTGCCCGGCGACTTCAAAGGAACCGTACCCTCGCTGCGCAGCCTGCTGGTCAGAGACGACTTCATCCGCTACAGCAATACCACCGTGATTGGCCGCAGCATCGAAACCCAGTTGGAGAAATGGGGGATTCAACCACCGGTACGCCTGCAGCTCGACAATACCTTCGCCATCATGTCTCTCGTGATGGCCAATGCCGGCTGGACCATCACCACGCCGCTATGCCTGTTGCAGTCGGGGCTGACCCCGGACAACAAGTTCTCGCAGGCGTTTCGCCTGCTGCCGATTCCCGGCGAGGAGTTCTTCCGCGAACTCACCATGGTCGCCCGTCAGGACGATCTGGGTTTGCTGCCGCAGCAACTCGCTCAAGACAGCGTGCAATTGCTGAAGAATCGCTTCCTGCCGATCATCGATGCGAACGCGCCGTGGCTGCTCCCCTCCATTGTGTTGGGCTGATTTCAAAGCAGCCTGATGCCCGGCCTCAATTTTTCGTAACGCAACTGGCGCAAATCCGCGACGTTGACCCCGGGCGCGGCCACTACCAGAATTTCCTCGGCCAAGGCGGCAAAATCGGCCCGGAAATGGACCGAGCTCTTTAGGACCAGGATGCGGTAGTCCGCTGGATCGGCGCCGACATGGCGGAACATGGCCTGATCGGCGGCCTGCTGTTTGCGGCTCGACACTACGATCTCGACGCCGCGAGGGCCACCGCACCGCACTCGTGCCATCGGCCCGAGATCCATCTGGCAGCCAAGATAGAACGGTCCCGTGCCGGTGAAACGGCCGGTTCCCAGTGCTAGCACTTCAAACGGAACCTGCAGAGGAGGCGCCCCTACGCCGCTAGACCCACCCAACGGAACCTCAATAACAGCACCGATGCCAGCATGCGTTGCCGCTTCGACAAATCGGGCATCGCACAACACGCCAGCGCATACCCGCTGCGCTTGTTGCCGCAGCAGTTCGTGCAGGATATCGGTCGTATCGCCGCTCCCTCCACCGCCCGGGTTGTCCTGGGTGTCGGCCAGGATGACCGTAGTAGCGCCCTCCGCTCGCACCCCCTGCTCAAGCGCATATGCGACCGCCTCGGTCGGCGCATACAGATGTCCGCCGAAATCGGCCTGGCTGGCAAGAGCAGCCTGCGTCAACGATGCGACCGCCCGCTCGACCGCCATCCGATCATGGCCATAGGCAATCACGCTGGGGCCACTATGGTAGATATCGGCAAGCGGGAAACCCGGCACAAACTCGGCCGCAAAAACCTGTTCCGATGCCAGCGATTCGCCGAGCGCAATCAAACCGCGCATCGGTTCGGTCAATGTGCTTTGCCAAGGCATGGGAATCAGAAAGGGTAACTGGCGAAAGCCCTTGTGCAACACTCTGCCGCCAAGCAAACGGTCGAGCAACACCTGGGCACGCTGCCCGGTCTGCGCCATATCGACATGCGGATAGCTGCGGTACGTCAGCAGGCCGCTCGCATGTTCGAACATGGCCGGTGTGATATTGGCGTGATAATCGAGCGCTACGACAATCGGCAGCGTGGCGCCGACTCTGTGCCGCAGGCGCCGCAGCAACTCGCCCTCGCCGTCCTCCAGATGCTCGCTCACCATCGCGCCGTGCAGATCGAGAAACAGCGCGTCTAACGGACCCGCATCACGGATCATGCGGTCGAGCATGAAGGCAATCGCTTCGAACGCATCTTCGGTCACTGGGCCGCTAGGGTTGGCCGAGGCCCACAATAGCGGCACCAGTTGGTGCAACGGCTGCGCAGCCTGGATAAAACCGTCGATCGCCAGGTTGACGCCCGAAACCGCGCCGAACATCTCCTCGCCAACCAGCAGACCGGGCCACGCATCCGCCTCGACGAAAGTAGCGAAGCGCGCCCGGCTGGCGGCGAAGGTATTCGTCTCGTGTAAAAAACCCGCGATGCCGATTCTTGCCACACCATCCTCTCAATAAAGCTGACTCGTGCCGATTGGCGTTACAACATGCCTTCGACTGCCGTTACGAAAATACGGCTATAGTCGGCAGCACTAAACGGAATCGGGTTGGTCCCGGCGGAGCCGTCGACCACGGCCATTTCGCCGACCTTCGCCGCCTCTCGCGCATCGATGCCTATCTCGCTCAGCGTGTGGGGAATGCCGAGCGATTCGCGCATCGTCAAGACCCAGTCGAGGAAAGACGCGAACGACGGCTGTGCCAGCTCGAGGTAGCGCGCCAACAATTCGATCCGCTCCGCGATAGCCGATTCGTTGGCCTTGAGCACATAGGGCATCAGGATGGCGTTGAGCATGCCGTGGTGGGCGTCATACAACGCACCCAACGGATGGGCCAGCGCATGCATCGCCCCCAGGCCGCGCTGAAACGCGGTGGCGCCCATGCTCGACGCCACCAGCATTTGCAGGCGAGCATCGAGATCCTGACCGTCCTTGACCGCACGTGGCAAAAACTGCTTGATCAACCGGATACCCTCGAGCGCGATGCCCGTGGCCATTGGGTGATAAAACGGCGAACAATAGGCTTCGAGGTTATGCGACAAGGCGTCCATGCCAGTCGCCGCCGTCAGTTTCGCCGGCAAACCTACCGTTACTTCAGGATCGAGAATGACGACCGCGGGCAACATCTTCGCGTGAAAGATGATCCGTTTCACGTGGGCGTGGTCGTCGGTGATCACCGAAGCCCGCCCGACTTCCGAGCCGGTCCCGGCGGTAGTCGGCACCGCCACCACGGGCGCCATACCGGCCACGTTGACGCGCAGATAGTTGTCGCCGACATCTTCGAAATCCCACAGCGGACGATCCTGCCCAACCATCAGCGCCACGGCCTTGGCCGCATCGAGCGCCGAGCCGCCGCCGAAGGCGATTACACCGTCGTGGCCGCCGGCCTTGAAAATCGCCACGCCATCGTCGACATTCTTGCCGGTCGGATTGCCCTTGATATCGTGAAACAGCCCGCACTCGAGGCCGGCAGAGCGGCAGTGATCGAGCACGCTGCCGATCAGCGGCAATGCCGCCAGACCAGGATCGGTAATCAGCAACGGCCGGCGCATGCCGAGACTTTCACACCATTGCGGCAATTCGCGAACGCGGCCTGCGCCGACCTTGACTGCGGTCGGGTAATTCCAGTTGACGGACGGAAGTGACATGCGAAATTCCTTCGAGAGTCCCGGTCAGACGCCGGTTTTCAGATGAAAAGATTTGGGTCGCGTCAGGTGCTCGTAGCCGACCACCGACAAGGTCGCGCCCCGGCCGGTATTCTTCACCCCGGTCCAGGCGAGCGCCGGGTCGAGATAATCGCAGCGGTTCATAAAGAAGGTGCCGGTTTCGACACGCCGCCCGATCGATAGCGCGGCTTCTTCGTCGCGGGTAAAGACACTCGCGGTCAACCCGTACGGGCTGTCGTTCATCAGTTCAATCGCTTGCTCGTCTCCGGAAACAGGCATGATGCCGACCACCGGTCCGAAACACTCGTCGTTCATCAACGTCATGCCGTGATCGACATTCACGAACACGCCCGGCGCCACATAAGGCGTGCCGGCCCGCGACAAGCCGAACTGGCTTTCGTCGAGCAGATTTTTGGCGCCTTTGGCGAGAGCATCGGCGATCACCGCCCGCACCCCGTCCGCGGCCGCCGTGCGCACAACCGGGCCCAAGGTGGTTTGCGCATCGAGCGGATTGCCCAATACATACTGCTTCGTCAGCGCTACGGCGCGCTCGACAAAGTCGTTGTACAGCGGCTGAGCCACATAGATACGCTGGATACCGCAACACGACTGGCCAGAGTTAAAGAAGGCGCCGTCGACGAGCGTCTCCACGGCGTGATCGAGCTTGGCATCGCTTCGCACGTAGGCCGGATCGTTACCGCCCAGTTCCAGCCCAACACCGATAAAGCGCCCCGCCGCCGCTTCTTCGACGATACGGCCGCCGCCCACCGAACCGGTGAAACAGACAAAGCCGATCTCGTTCGCGCGGATCAACCGACGCACACGTTCATGGTCGACATGCAGATACTGGAATACGCCCTCGGGCAACTCGGCCTGAACAAAGGCCTGATGAATCAGTTCCGCGCACAACGGCGTCTGATCGGAGTGCTTGAGAATCACCGTGTTACCCGCCAGCAATGCCGGCACGATGCTGTTGACCGCCGTCAGCAAGGGGTAATTCCACGGCGCGATGGTCAACACCACGCCAACCGGTTCACGCGAAACAAACCGCGTAAAGCCCGCTTGCGGTTCCACCTGCACGGGCTTCAAGGCATCTTCCGCAATCGCCATCATATGGCGCGCCCGTGCGGCAAAGCCGTCCACCTCGCCGCCGGTATAGCGCAGCGGGCGTCCCATCTGGCGCGTAATCGCTTCGGCGACGGCCGCCTTGTTCTCGACAAAGTGCTCGACGGCACGGCCAACCAGCGCGAGCCGCTCCGACAGAGGTCTTGCAGCCCACGCTTTCTGGGCAGTCTGCGCACGCCTTAGCGTCTGCTCGATCTGCGACTCGCTCGCATAGGGCCGGCGCACGAATTCGCTGCCGTCGATCGGGCTAATGGTAGTCAACTCGTCTTTCGTCATGGTGGGCTTGAACTCTTGGGCTCAGATAATTTCGAAATAGCGGGCCAGTTCCCAATCGGTCACATGCCGACGGAACTGCCGCTCTTCCCATTCGCGAGTCGCGACAAAGTGCTCGACAAACGCTTCGCCAAACAAGGTCTTGGCGGCTTCGGAATGGCGCAGTCGCTGCGCAGACTCCCACAGGGTGTTGGGTAGCTTCAGATGGGCGGGAAAGTCCTGCGTATACGCGTTGCCCTTGACGATCTGCTCCGGATCCAGGCCCTGCTCAATGCCATACAAGCCGGCGCCCAACGCGGCTGCCAGGGCGATATAGGGATTGGCGTCGGCCGAACCGATGCGGACTTCCACACGCTGAGACTTCTCCGAACCCGGAATCAGGCGCAAGGCCGTGGTTCGATTCTCGACGCCCCAGGTGGCATCGAGCGGCGCCCAGTAACCCGGCACCAGGCGCGAATAGCTATTGACGGTCTGCGCGAACATCGACATGAATTCGGGCAGATAGCGCTGCACGCCCGCCATAAAGCTGGCTTGCTTCGCGCTCATGTTGTAGGGGCGGCTTTCGTCGTAAAACGCCGACTTGCCGGTACTCGTCTCGCGCAAGGACATGTGGATATGACCGCTCTGCCCCGGATGCTCATGCGACCATTTCGCCATGAAGGTGGCCATCAGATTGTTCTTCTGGGCCAGTGCCTTGGTGAAAGTCTTGAACAGGATGGCCTTGTCCGCCATGTCAGCCGCGCTGTCCACCGCAATCGCGGCCTCCAGCACGCCGGGGCCGGTTTCGGTATGCAGCCCTTCGATCGGCATATCCATCTGCTCGCACATATCGAGCAATTGCCGGTAAAAATCGCCCTCGACCGTACTGCGGAGCACCGAATAGCCGAAATTGCCCGGCGTCCAGTTCTTCAGGCCGCGGTAATTCTTTTCGCGCGCCGAGTGCGGCGTCTCCTCGAACATGAAGAATTCATATTCAAGTGCAGCGAAAGCTTCGAAACCCATCTCGGCCGCACGCTTCAATACGCGCTTCAACAGGCCGCGCGGACAGATTGCTTCGGCATCCTCTGCGAATTCACACAGGAAGAACAACATGTCTTCGCCGTCGCCCTGTTCCAGCGGCAGACGCCGGCAGCTCTCCGGCACGATGCGCACCATGGCGTCCGGATAGGCGGTATGCCAGCCCGTATATTTCGTGTTGTCGTACATCTGGTCGTCCACGTCCCAGCCCAGTACGACATTGCAGAACGCGAAACCTGAACGCAGTGCCGCCAGGAATTTATCCTTGCGCAAATATTTTCCGCGCAGAACGCCATCGACGTCGGACAGACCGACCTTGATATGTGTCAGCCGGCTCGCCTCTACCAGGCGAATCGCATCCTCTACTGTTTTGATTGCCCGTTCGGGCTTCGCATGCGCATCCATAGACAGTGTCTCCGGGTAACCGCTTGTTTTTCTTACAGTCGATTCATCTTAGGAACGAGAAAAATCCCGATCAACAACAATCAGTATTCTTTATGGTGATGATCGGCTGGGGTAATACTCCGCGCTCCTTGATGCTGGCAGCCATGCCGATAGCGCCGGCCGCACGGGCCGCCGTACCGGCAACGGGTGCAGACGATCATAGGGGGACGAAAAACGGAGTGTTATCGAAAAACGGCAAATGCGCGTCACGAATAACAAAGAGGTGGCGGGGCCAATCTGACTGATTCAGACGTGCCGCGAGGTGAGCTCACATGGCGTCTGGAACATCTCGGCCGCAATCAGCGCGGCACGCCCAACCGCATGTGCCGGCACGAAGAGATAGAACCGCCACAGATCGGCATAGCGATCCTGCAGTGCGCTTATCTCTGCGAAAGTCCCGCTGCCGGCATCGTTCAGAGATTCGAGTCCGCGGCTGGTTTCGACAGGCACGGCGGCTTCTTTCATGGCGGTCAGCGCCGGGCAGTACAACACGACGTCCGCAAACGGCAGATCCAGCTTTTCCGCCAGCTCCGCCTCGGCCTGCGCGCGCTGTATGCGCGACGCGTGGTAGCGCGCCACCCAGTCCTTGCGCAGAGCGAGGGGCACGCTGCGGCCGGAGACCACGTAGCCGCGTTTGAGCAGGTCGCGGTTCAAGGTGCGGCGCGCAAGGGCGGCGGCATCCGCGATACGGCAACGCGCGAGGCGATCAAGCAGTGTCCAGTCGTTGAGCTCCAGCAGATCGCTCTCGGCCAGCACGCCATGATCGAGTGCGATCTCCACCGCTTTGGAAATCATCGCGCCCGCCACCACCTTGGTGTGGTGATAGTAGACGCGTTCGGTGAGGAAGTATCGCACCCGCAGCACGCCGATGATTTCCGAACGGGCATCGGGCCTGTCCATGCCATGCTTGGCCAGCCTGATCACCAGACGAGCGTCGTGCTCGGCAAAGCAGCGGAAGATCCGGTCGTCGTAGTCGTGGGAGAGACCGGTAAAGAAGCTGTCGCGGCGCAAATAGTCGAGCAGGTCGGCATCGATACTGCCCGATACGATCTCCTGTGCCCAACGCGGTACGCTTTCAGGCGATGGCAGGCCAAGCAGGCTCCCCACCGCGTCCCGAATGCCCAGGCGAGCCAAGGCATCGCCCAGCTCACCCGCGAACATGTCCACAAGGCGCGAGCCTTTGTCGTGCCGCGCGAACAAACGGCGTTCGTCTTCGAGTGTGTGGCCGAACGGCACGTGCGTGACGTCGTGAAGCAAAGCAGCCACGCCGATGGCTTCTTCGAGTTCAGCGGGAATCTGCACGCCCGAGCGGCGCAGCCCCGCCACGATCCGGTGCGCGACGGCACACACCCCGATGGAGTGATCAAAGCGTGTATGGAGCGCTCCCGGGTAGACCAGGTGCGCCGTGCCGAGCTGCTTGATGCCGCGCAGCCGCTGCATGACAGGCAGGTCGAGCACCGCCGTTTCGACACTGCTCAGCTCGATATCGCCGTGAATGGGGTCGCGTAGCAGCATGGACGTTGGGATCAGGTTGATAAAGCCGTGTCGGCATCGGGGGCTAACGGCTTGCGCGCCAGCTCGATGAAGGCCTTGAGGTAATCAATTTCGGTGTCGGTCTCACGGGCGCCGAGGAAAATCTGCTTGGCGATGCCCTTTCGCCCCAACCGCACCGGCACGAGATTCATCTTGCCGGCATACTCTTCCACCAGCCAGCGCGGCAGCGCCGCGACGCCCCTGCCGCTCGCCACCATCTGCAGCATGATATCGGTGGTCTCGATCGCCTTGTGGCGCCGTGGCGTGATGCCAGCCGGCATCAGAAACTGATTGTATATGTCGAGCCGGTCGGTCTCCACCGGATACGTGACCAACACCTCGCGCGTCAACTGCTCCGGTTTCACATACTCGACGCCCGCCAGCGGGTGCTCGCGGTTCACCACCAGCACCTGCTCATAGTCGAACACCGGTTCGAAACGCAAGCCGGGCTTGTAGAGCGGATCCGGCGTCACCAGCAGGTCGATCTCGTAGCCAAACAAGGCGCCGATTCCGCCAAACTGGAATTTCTGCTTGACGTCGACATCCACGTCCGGCCAGCGCGCCAGATAAGGCGAGACCACCTTGAGCAACCACTGGTAGCAGGGATGGCACTCCATACCGATGCGCAGCGCGCCCCGCTCGCCCTGCGCGTACTGCTTAAGGCGCTGCTCGGCCAGATCCAGTTGCGGCAGCACGCGATTGGCGACGGCAAGCAGGTATTCACCGGCCTGAGTCAGGCGCAGGCTGCGCCCCTCGCGCAACCAGATATCCGTACCCAGTTGCTGCTCCAGCTTTTTCATGGAGTGGCTGAGCGCGGATTGCGTGACGCACAGGATGTCCGCCGCCGCGGTAAGCGAGCCGTGCTTGTCCACCGCCTGGACGATGGCCAGATGAATTCTCTCAAGCATGATGACACATGAGCAAAACTAATGGTTCGTTGAATTATCACCATTTTACTTCATAAAACGCCTTCGCTAGGATGCAGCCATCCGCAACCTGACCGAATCAAGGCGACACGATGGCAACGACACACAATCTAGGCTTCCCCCGCATCGGCGCGAAGCGCGAACTGAAATTCGCACTCGAGTCATACTGGAAAGGCGAGTCATCGCTCGGCGAACTGAAAGCGCTGGGAGCCCAGTTGCGCCAGCGTCACTGGGCGCACCAGGCCGACCTCGGTCTGGCGGCGGTGGGCGATTTCGCCTTCTACGACCAGGTGCTGGACATGAGCTTCATGCTGGGTAACCTGCCGGAACGCGTGCAAGGCTTCCACGGCGACACCCTCGACAACTACTTCCGCGTCGCCCGCGGCCGCTCGGCCAAGTGTGCCGAAGACCACGGCGCATGCTGCGGCGGCGTTGCTGCCGGCGAGATGACCAAGTGGTTCGACACCAACTATCACTACATCGTCCCCGAATTCAGCGTGAGCACCGAATTCAAGCTCGACCCGTCGCGCCTGCTGGAACAGCTGGCTGAGGCCAAGGCACAAGGCGTCAAGGCCAAGCCGGTGATCGTCGGCCCCGTAACGTACCTCGCGCTCGGCAAGGCCAAGGACGACTCCGACAAGCTGGCCCTGCTGCCGCGCATCTTGCCGGTCTACGCGGAACTGCTGAGCACGCTGGCGGCGCAAGGCGTCGAATGGGTGCAGATCGACGAGCCGATCCTCGTGACCGAACTGTCTGCCGAGTGGCAGCAAGCGTATGTCACCGCCTACCAGGCGCTGGCGAACGGCACGGTGAAGCTGTTGCTGGCGACGTACTTCGGCCAGTTGCTCAACAACCTGTCGCTGGCCGTCAAGCTGCCGGTGCAAGGCCTGCATCTGGATGCGATCAACGCGCGCGCTGAAGTCGACGCCGTAATTGCACAATTGCCGCAGGACCGCGTGCTGTCGCTCGGCGTGATCAACGGCCGCAACATCTGGAAGACGGATCTGGCGAGCGTCCTCGACTGGCTCGAACCGGTTGCGAAGCAACTGGGCGAGCGTCTGTGGATCGCACCGTCGTGCTCGTTGCTGCACGTGCCGGTGGACCTCGAAAGCGAACAGAAGCTGGACGTGGAAGTCCGCTCGTGGCTCGCCTTCGCGCTGCAAAAACTGGGCGAACTGAAGCTGCTGGCTAGCGCGTTGAACCACGGCCGCGACGCCGTCAAGGCAGAACTGGCCGCCAACCGCGCCGCGATCGCCGCGCGTCGTGCGTCGCCGCGTGTGAACAACCCGGCAGTCAAGGCCGCCCTCGCGAAGATCAGCCCGGCTCTGGGTCAGCGCAAGAACACCTACCCGGCGCGCGCCGACAAGCAGGCCGCACTGTTGAAGCTGCCGGCTTACCCGACCACGACCATCGGTTCGTTCCCGCAGACCAGCACGATCCGCCATGCACGCAGCCAGTTCAAGAGCGGCGCGCTGGACGAAGCCGGTTACAAGACCGCAATGCGCGCCGAGATCGAACGCAGCGTACGCGAACAGGAAGCGCTGGGGCTGGACGTGCTGGTGCACGGCGAAGCTGAGCGTAACGATATGGTCGAATACTTCGGCGAGCAGCTCGACGGCTATGCGTTCAGCCAGTTCGGCTGGGTGCAGTCGTATGGCTCGCGTTGCGTGAAGCCGCCTATCCTGTTCGGCGACATCAGCCGTCCGAAGGCGATGACCGTCGAATGGATCAAGTACGCCCAGTCGCTCACCAGCAAGCCGATGAAGGGCATGCTGACCGGCCCGGTCACGATCCTGAACTGGTCCTTCGTGCGCGACGACCAGCCGCGTTCCGTGTCGTGCTACCAGTTGGCGCTGGCGATCCGCGAAGAAGTGCTGGACCTCGAAAAGGCCGGCGTGCGCGTGATCCAGATCGACGAAGCAGCCTTGCGCGAAGGTCTGCCGCTGCGCAAGTCGCAATGGCAGGAATACCTCGACTGGGCAGTGACGTCGTTCCGCATCACCGCCAACGGCGTGGATGACGAAACGCAGATCCACACCCATATGTGCTATTCCGAGTTCAACGACATCATCGCGTCGATCGCCGACATGGACGCCGACGTCATCACCATCGAGACCTCGCGCTCGGATATGGAGTTGCTGGACGCATTCGACAACTTCAACTACCCGAACGAAATCGGCCCGGGCGTGTACGACATTCACTCGCCGAACATCCCGACCGAAGAACACATCGTTCAACTGATGAAGAAGGCCGCTGAACGCGTTCCTGCGCAACGCCTGTGGGTGAATCCGGACTGTGGCCTGAAGACGCGCCAGTGGGAAGAAGTCATTCCGGCGCTGACCAACATGGTGGCGGCTGCCAAGAAGCTGCGCGCTTCCGTCTGAGGCACACGCGCTACGTGCCCGGTGCGTGCGCGGCGGCCTGCGCATCGTCCCCAGGCGCACCGAAAACCACGTTATGCGGGTTGGCTCGCCCGCCATGATCATTTGCGGTTTCAAGCAAGAGGAAGCCGGCCACCTTCGGGTGGCCGGCTTTCATTTTCGCTTCGCATTCCTCGCTGTAAATCGCCGCCATGGAGTGGCATACTCACGCGCTAGCGCAGAGAGCGATCCTCTTTGAGCGTTATGCGTACTGGGATTGCAACCACCGTTCATCCTTCCCCACGACATGGCACGGAGAAAGCATGGCCTATCGCAACTATCACAAGCGCACGATCGCCGGTCGCGATCTGCATCCCGAGACGCAGATGATGTCGTACGGCTACGATCCGTTTTTGTCTGAAGGATCGGTCAAGCCGCCGGTTTTCTTGACCTCGACGTTCGCGTTTCGCACCGCCGAGGACGGCGCCGACTTCTTCGACATGGTGTCGGGCCGCAAGCCTTTGCCTGAAGGCGAAAGCGCAGGCCTCGTGTATAGCCGCTTCAATCACCCGAATCTCGAGATTGTCGAAGATCGTCTTGCCTTGCTCGACGACTCCGAAGCCGCTGTCGTGACCTCGAGCGGCATGTCCGCCATCGCAGCAATCCTGCTGGCATTCCTGCGCCCGGGCGATTGTGTGGTGCAGTCCGTACCGCTTTATGGCGGCACCGAAACGCTGATTTCAAAGTTTCTGCCGGAATGGGGCATCCGCTCCCAGGTGATCGAGGATGGTCTTTCGGTGACGGCGATCCGCGACGCACTCGAAGCGGCGGCGCAAAAGGGCCACGTGCGGATGTGCTACGTCGAGACGCCGGCCAACCCGACCAATGCGCTGTTCGACCTGCAAGGGCTGCGCAGCGAGATCGACGCGTTCGAAGCGCGTCACGGCTATCGCCCTCTTTCGGTATGCGACAACACGCTGCTGGGACCGCTGTACCAGAAGCCGTCGCGGCAAGGCATCGATCTGAGCGTGTATTCGTTGACGAAGTACATCGGCGGCCATAGCGATCTGGTGGCGGGCGGCGTGACCGGCAGTCGTGCCCTGATTACGAAAGTCCGCTCCATCCGCAGCGCGCTTGGCTCGCAACTCGATCCGCATTCGTCGTGGATGATTACGCGCTCCATGGAGACCCTGGTGCTGCGCATGCAGCAAGCAGCACGCAGCGGTAGCGCCGTCGCGCGCTGGCTCGCGACCAATCCGCATCGTCCGGTGAAGGTCCTGCATTCGGAGCTGATCGAGGATCCGACCTATCAGGCGGTCTATCAGCGTCAATGCACCGGGCCCGGCTCGACGTTTGCTTTCGTCCTGGATGGCGGTCGCGAGCAAGCGTTCCGGTTCATCAACGGCCTGACGCTGTTCAAGTCGGCCGTGAGCCTGGGCGGCACCGAGTCGCTGATCTGCCACCCCGCTTCGACGACGCATTCGGGCGTTCCCGCCGACGCGCGCGCTGCGGCAGGCGTGACGGAAGGTCTGATTCGCGTGTCGGTGGGGTTGGAGCATCCCGACGACCTGATTGCCGACCTGTCGAACGCTCTGGAACACTGCTGAGGCGCTTGATCTGTGTAGAAACGCCCCAGCGGGGGCGTTTCGCGAACTTAGCGCATGACGAAACCACCGTCCACCGAGATCGACTGACCGGTCACGTAGCTTGCCGCGTCGCTACACAACCAAAGAACGGCATCGGCGATCTCTTCCGGTCTTCCATGCCGGCCCATCGGAATAACCTTCAGCATCGCGTCGAGTGCTTCGGCCTGGCCAGAGGCTGCCATCTTCTCGGCCATCGGTGTCCAGATGAGACCAGGGCAGATGGCGTTCACCCGAATGCCTCGCGCAGCATATTCGAGGGCCGCGCTCTTGGTCAGCCCAAGTACGCCGTGTTTTGCAGCGTGGTAGGTCGCGCGCTCGGCGCCGCCAACGAGACCGCCAAGTGACGAGCAATTGACGATCGCGCCACTCCCCTGTTTTCGCATCTGCTGCAACTCGAACTTCATGCAGCTCCAGACACCGCCCAGGTTGATCGACATGACCCGATCGTAATCCTCCCTCGGAGAATCAGCCGTCTCGGCCAGGACGTTTTGAACGCCAGCGTTGTTATAGGCGACATCCAGCTTTCCAAAGGCCTCCACAGCCTGCGCAACCATCGCCTCTACCTGGGCATCGTCAGCTACGTCGCAACGGACGGCGAGCACGGTGTGACCTTGGGTCTTCAATTCGTCTGCAGCAGTTTGCACGGACTTCTCATCCCAATCCGCCAGCACAACTGAAGCACCCGATGCAGCAAAAGCCTTGGCTGCCGCCAGGCCGAGCCCGGACGCCGCACCGGTCACGAGTGCGACTTTGTTCTCAAAAGATATATTCATAACGCGTTGCCTTCATCCAGAATGCCGCAGTGGTTTTTGCCGCTCATGTTGCCGATCACACGATGACGCGGCGGCCTTCGACCGGATAGTTGGGGTCCGTGTAGCCCGGCGTCGATGCGTGGCCGGGGGGAACCAGACTGTCCACGAACTTTTCGTCGTCCGGTCCCAATTGCACATTGAGCGCTTCGATGTAGCTATCCCAGTGCGCTTCCGTACGCGGGCCTGCAATGGCGGAGCTCACCAGTTTGTTCTTGAGCACCCAGGCTATCGCGAAGGCAATCGAAGTCGTACCGCGTTCAGCGGCGTGAGCCGCGAGCTTTTGCGCGATGGCCAGGGATTCGGGACGCCACTCGGTCTGCTGGATCCGTTTGTCGCCGCGTCCCGCGCGGGAGTCCGCCGGCGGTGCGCCGTCGAGAGCATATTTGCCGGTCAACACGCCGCGCGCAAGCGGGCTGTAGGGAACGACGCCGATTCCGTAGTGCCCTGCTGCGGGCAACAGTTCGACCTCTGCGGTACGGTCAACCATGTTGTACACAGGCTCGATCGCGACGGGGCGATCCATGCCGAGCTGATCGGCCAGACGCACGATTTCTGCAATGCGCCAGCCGCGGAAGTTGGACAGGCCGAAGTATCGGACCTTGCCCTGACGGATCAGATCGCCAATCGCACGCACACCTTCCTCGAGGGGCGCATCGACGAGCGCCCGATGAAAATAGAGAACGTCGATATAGTCAGTGCCGAGGCGCTTCAGACTGGCTTCGACCGACTGGAAGATCCATTTGCGCGATTGCCCCTGTTCATTCGGGCCTGGCGTGCTCGGGTAGCCGAACTTCGTCGCAACCACCCAGCTATCACGCCGCTCGGCGATCGCGCGGCCAACGATTTCCTCGGAGCGTCCAGCGTGATAAACGTCGGCGGTATCGAGGAAGTTCACACCCTGATCGAATGCCTTGTCGAGAATTCGCTTCGAGGTAGCCTCGTCCGTTTCGCCGCCGAACATCATGGCGCCCAGACATAGGGGCGAAACCTTGAGGGCGCTACGACCCAGATATCGATAGTCCATCAATCTTCTCCGTGCAGACGGTGCCTGCGGTTGCTAACGAGAAGTTTGATGATAGGCAGCCAGGGTCTATCGATAAAGCCCTATAAACAGCAAACCGTTATGAGCCACACTCATGAATAGGTGACGGCTTCACCGCCTCTGGTCTTCTGCACGATAACGGATTGCGTCGATCACGATGGTCATCGCGCGTGACGATTCCCGACGACTGGCGTAATAGGCATGCAAGCCCTGGAAGGTGGGACACCAATCTTCCAGCACCCAGACAAGGCGGCCGGCTGCGACATGTGTCTGCACCAGATCTGCCGGCACGTATGCCAGACCGTAGCCGGATAAGGCCGCCTCCAGCATCTGATAGGTCCCGTTGAAGGCGAACTGGCCCTCCACTCTCACCTGGACTTCCCGATTGCCCTTTTTCAGTTCCCACGGATAAAAGCCGCCAAGGGTCGGCAAACGAAGATTGATGCAGTTGTGCGTGGTCAGATCTTGCGGAGTCTTTGGCAATGCCCGCTTCTCCAGATACGCCGGAGAGCCAACGATCGCCATGCGCAAATCGGGCGCGATGCGCACCGCGATCATGTCTTTGGCAACCTGATCGCCGTTGCGAACACCTATGTCGTAGCGATCGGCCACGATATCGGAGAGACCGTAGTCCGTGATGATTTCGACCTTGATTTCCGGGTACTTGCGCAGGACCTTCGACAGTCTGGGCCACAACACTGTCTTGGTCGCGTAGTCGGTCGCGGTGATGCGAATGGTCCCGGCTGGTTTGTCACGAAACTCGGTCACGGCGGCCAGTTCGGCTTCGATCTCCTCAAAGCGGGGCGCGACGGTCTGCAGCAGACGCTCGCCCGCTTCAGTCGGCGAGACGCTGCGCGTGGTGCGGGTCAAAAGGCGCAGTCCGAGTCGGGTTTCGAGCGCACGAATCGTGTGACTCAACGCAGATTGCGACACGCCAAGTTGTGCCGCAGCACGGGTAAAACTGCGCTCGCGCGCGACGGCTATGAAGGCAAGCAGGTCGTTGTAGTTCTCGCGGGGCATTGATGAATCCATTTCATAGGTGTTTGCTGATTTTAGTACCTAGTCGCGCACGCGCGTGAAGGTTAATTTTGTCAATGTCGCGAACCGTCCGCTTAGGGAAATGCCCCATGAAATTCATCGCCGTAGCGATGGCCGTGCTCTCCCTCGGCTTCGCGGCCTGCTCGCCAATCGAAAGGAAAACAGATATGGAAAGTTCAAACGCCCGCCCTCCCGCCAGCACGCATGAAGCCATACGCGCGGTCTCGCCCGCCCTTGAACGGTATACGACCAACGTGGTGCTGGGCGATTTGTGGAAGCGCCCCCAACTGTCCGCACGAGACCGCAGCATTGTGACGCTCTCGGTTTTGATTGCGCGCAATCAGAGCGCGGAGATGCCCTATTACGTGGACCTAGCCCTCGACAGCGGTCTGAAACCCGGCGAAATTTCGGAGATCATCACGCATCTGGCGTTCTATTCCGGCTGGGCCAATGCCGCGTCGGCCGCTATGGTTACCAGCGCGGTTTTCGAAAAGCGCGGCATCAACGCCGGGCAGTTGCCACCAGCGTCCGGCGAGCGTCTCCCTCTCGACGAGGCCGCGGAAGCTCAGCGTGACGCCGCAGTCGAGCAGAACTTCGGCGCTGTGGCGCCCGGGGTGGTCCAATTCACAAGGGATACGCTTTTCCGCGACCTCTGGCTGCGGCCAGGTCTCGCTCCGCGTGATCGGAGTCTCGTGACGGTCAGCGCGCTGGTGGCCACCGGACAAGTCGCGCAACTGACTTATCACCTGAACCGGGCGATGGATAACGTGCTGACGAAGGCGCAGGCTTCGGAAGTAATGACCCAACTCGCGTTTTACGCGGGCTGGCCAAATGTCTTTACGGCGCTCCCCGTCGTTAAAGATGTGCTCGAGAAGCGCCCTAATTGAACACCGCTCGCCTCGATCCATCCATGCGATGTTCATGAGCCGCGCTTTTCGTGCGGAGTCCGCATGACTTCCGCATAACTGGATGGGCTTTGCAGGCCGTGCGATACGGCAACTGCATTGCCTCGCTTGCAGTCTTACGTTCCGTGCGCTTTCATGTCACCGGCGACAGGTTTGCCGCCCCAGTCGGCTCGCGATAACCCCGATCGACCGAGCACCCCCCGGCCCAAAAGGATGCCCGGTCGTTCGATCAAAGCGAAGGTTAGAGACGAGACGCCAGTGACCATCAGAGCAGTCACTAACACCACCGCCCAATATTGCGTGATCGAGCCGAATGCGAATTCCCGCAACGTGGCGCTTGAAAATGCCATATGCAAGCATATGCCATGAACCAGGTAGATACTGTAGCTAATCGCTCCCAGCCGCTGCGCAGCCCGGGTTTTCAAAAGTCCAAATATATCGCAGCCACTCGCGATAGCCATCGTAATAAATTAGAAATATTCAGCGTAATATGATTGTTCGCTGGCCAGTGCTTGAACTGACCGGGAGTTCAGGCTGTGATGTGTTTCTGCATGAATACACTCAGTGGGTCGTTTGTGTAATCGCTAAACGGTCCCCGGCGCTCATAGCCGGCTGCGGCATACAAAGCCAGCGCCTCGTGCTGATACGGTCCGGTTTCGAGCTTGAACAACTTACAGCCAGCGCTTATTGCCCGTGACTCGAGCAGAGCCAGGAGCTTCCTGGCGACACCCTGCCCTCGGCCACGAGGACTGACATACATACGTTTGAGTTCGCCAAACTCAGGGCAGAGGACGATCGCCCCACAGCCGATTGCCTCACCCGTACTATCCCTCGCAACGGCAAACAGGACATTGGGTTGCTTCAACGACGCCAGATCAAGGATGTGCCGGCTCTCTGGTGGGTACAGGCTGTCCTGATAGGCGTCCAGCTCAGCAATGAGGCCGATCACGTCCGGCTGATCGGGTGATTCGAAGGCGATCGTCATGGCTGAAGAAGTGGGGCGAAAGGAAAATTAAAGTACCGGCCGACGAAACAACGACCAATCAGGTCCGCTCAGCGTTTGACATGCGAGGCGGCCTGGCCTGGCGAGCGAGGCCGCTCGACGGAAGGGTCAGGCCTCGGGTTGGTGGCAAACCACTTCGATGTTGTGCCCGTCCGGACCAATGACAAAGGCTGCATAGTAGTTCGCGTGGTAGTTCGGACGCAGACCAGGCGCGCCATTGTCTTTGCCACCCGCCTCCACGGCCGCGCGATAGAAAGCATCGACTTGCTGGCGAGTCTCGGCCGTGAACGCCAGGTGGAGATGTGCCGGCTTCTCCTCGGTCGGGTACAGGCACAATGAAGCCTTACCCTGTGGGCTAAGCTCGACACCGTACGCCGGCGCCGGCCTCTCGGCGACGACAGCTACGCCGATCGGTTCGAGTGCCTTGAGGAAGAACGTTTTGCTCGCTGCATAGTCGCTGACTCCGAATTTGACGTGGTCGAACATGAACTCCCCTCGAGTGTGTGGGCCTACGCAAGGCCCGGAGTGATTTGGCGATCAGCGCGATGTTGCCACACGTAGCCACAAGTCGCCACCGGTGGCAGTCGGGGTGCGACATCCGCACCGTTACCTCCTTGAAGCTCAAAGACCACCGGCGGTTTCAGACAGATTCCGGAACGACTTGAGGATCTCGGCAAGGCCGCCATTCAGCCGTTTGTCGCGCCTGACTACCGCCACCAACCTGCGATGAAGACGCGGAGACAAGGATCTAACCACCGTCCGGCCACCCGAGGCCATATTGCGGACGGCTAGCTCAGGAAGGATCGCACAGCCGAGGCCGACACCGACCATCGCCTTGGTTGCCTCCACGCTTCCCAGCGACATCACCGGTTTGAGTTTCGTCCCGCTCCTCGCAAACCATTCATCGGTGACACGGCGGGTATTGCCGCCGGGTTCGAACACGATGACAGGCCGGGTCGAAAGCGCAGCGGCTGTGATGCGGCTGGGCAGTTGCATGGCTGCTGGGGCAACAAGCACAAACTCATCATCCATGACCGGCGTAATGTACAGGCTGCGGCTCGCTACGGGCATCGTGACCAGCCCGACGTCGAGGGTATTGTCCTCGACCGCTTTGACGATTTCCGTGGTATTGCCCGTCGTTACCGTGATTTCGAGGTTGGCAAATCGTTGGCGCAGATTGGTCAGGATGGGCGGAAGCAAAAAGATGCAGGCAGTAGCACCAGTGCCGATGCGCATCCGCCCCATGCCTTCTGCCGCGTGACGGGACACGGCGGTCATTGCCGACGTGACGGCGGCGTCAATCCCGGCAGCGTGTGTCAGCAGCTCCTCGCCCGCCACGGTTGCCCTGGCGACGCGACCGACGCGCTCGATCAAGACGGCGCCGAGGCTTTTCTCGAGCTGGCGAATCTGCAGGCTCACTGCCGGCTGGGTGAGCCGCAGAGAATCGGCCGCAGCAGAAAAACTGCCGTGTTCGACCACGGCAACGAAGGTCTTCAGGTAGTCGAGATTCAGGCTCTTCATGCCAAAGAATTCCTTATCGATTGCATAAGATACCAAATCTTCCTTTATATATGTGATCGGTGCATCATGCATCTCAGATGCCGGGGGAGTGGGCCGCCCTTGGCGTATCTCCAACATCCCGGTCCAGGATATGAGGCAAGCGGTGGAATCAATGGTTGATAGTGGGATTCGGGTTCGCGATGCGGTGACGGCCGACATGACGGCGGTTCAGGCCATCTATGCGTACCACGTGTTGAATGGCAGCGCCTCGTTCGAAGAAACACCGCCCTCTCCTGACGATATGTCAGGGCGCCGCGACACGGTATTGAAGGCTGGGCTTCCATACCTGGTCGCAGAGATGCAGGGTCGCGTGGTTGGCTATGCGTACGCGACGGCCTATCGGCCGCGTCCGGCATACCGCTACACAATCGAGGATTCGATCTACGTAGAGCATGGCCTCAACGGTCATGGAATCGGACGAGCGCTGCTCACGGAACTGATCAACCGGTGCGAGCAAGGGCCATGGCGGCAGATGCTCGCCGTGATAGGCAATAGCGGCAATAAGGGGTCGATTGCGCTGCATGAGAGTCTCGGATTCCGCACGATCGGAACGCTCGCGTCCGTCGGTTTCAAGTTCGGCCAATGGGTGGACACGGTGCTGATGCAGCGGGAACTGGGCAGCGGTTCTGCGAGCATGCCATCCGTTACATGTGCGCCACGCATGATGCAACCGACTGGGGACCCGACCACCTCACCTGAATCTGTACGCATCACTCCATGACGATCTGGACCTTCACGTCCGTCGGCTTGCCGCTGGCTGCTTCTTCGAAGGCCCGAATGCCGTCCGCAAACGCAAACGAGCGCGAGATAAACGGCTTGATATCGAGCCGGCCCGAGGCGATAAGCTGGATCGCCCGCGGGAACATATTGGCGTAGCGGAACACCGATTCGATCCGCACTTCCTTGATCTGCAGCGCGACAATATCGAGCGGCACCGCGTGTTGCGGCATGCCGACCAGCACGAGGCAGCCACCGGGACACAGCAGGTCGACGATGCCGTCGAAGGCCTTTTCGTTCCCGCTCGCCTCGAACACAACGTTGGCGCCCCACCCATCGGTGAGTTCGGCGACCACGTCCTTCGGTTTCCGGTCACGGATATTGACCGCGGTCACACCCTGCACGTTGCCGATCAGCTCGAGTTTCTCCGGCACCAGATCGCACACGATCGCGCGGCTGCAACCGCCGGCGAGCGCCGCGAGAGCGCACATCATGCCGATCGTCCCCGCACCCAGAATAACGGCCACATCCCCCGGCTTGATCTTCGCCTTGGTTGCCGCCTGCATGCCAATCGCCAACGGCTCGACAATCGCGCCTTCCGCGAAACTGACATTGTCCGGCAGCTTGAACGTGAACGCGGCAGGATGCACGACGAACGGCGTGAGGCACCCATGCACGGGCGGCGTCGCCCAGAACCGCACGCTCGGATCGAGGTTATACATGCCCTCACGCGAGGCCCGTGATGCCATGTCCGGCACGCCGGGTTCCATGCAGACACGATCGCCGACCTTCAGATGCGTCACCTCATCGCCAATCTGGATCACCGTGCCGGCCGCTTCGTGACCGAGCACCATCGGTTCATTGACGACGAAAGGCCCGATGCGGCCGTGCTGATAATAATGAATGTCGCTGCCGCAAATGCCCACCGTATTGATGCGAATCCGCACATCGCGCGGACCCACGACTTGCGGCAAGGTGAACGGGCGCAAGCTAATGCGGCGCGCCTCTTCGAGAACCAGTGCTTCCATGATTGAAGCCCTCTGCTATGGGATAAACGAAAATGAACTCAGCCGGCCTCGCGGCAGTCGTTTACTTCTACTGCAAGGCTTACGCCGTTGACTATGCCTGTCAAGCTTCGTCGCACAGACGCTGAGCAGTCTCCTCGTCGGTCACCAACACCGACGGATAGCGGCCGCGCAATGCAGCCCGCGTCACGGCAAACTTTTTCGCGCCGCCGCTCACCAGAATCACGCGCTGGATCTTGCGCAGATCCTCGAGCGAGATCGCGACTGTGCGACGGTTCAGCGGATGGTCGATCGCCTCGCCATCGGCATCCATGAAATGACCGAGCATGTCGCCCACCGCCCCCGCTTTTTGCAGCGCCCTCACCTGCTCGGGATCGTTGATGCCGTAGGTCACTACCAGAGACTCAGTGAGGTCGCCGCAGGTCAGTAGAACCAGATCCGACTGGCGCGCCCGTTCATAAGTCTCGCGCACGGCATCTTCCTTTAGCAGGACGTCGCGCACCGCCTGACTGCTCACGTAGATCGGCGCGGGGAACAGGAAACCGTCTGCCTGACACAGGTTTGCAAAGTCGGACACGATGTCGAACGTGTTAATGCTCGGGCAATGCGACAGGCCGCCTTGCAACGACACCGCCGAGATTCCCCCGTAAGTGCGTTGCGGCAATGCGCGCAGCACCGCGCGAATCGTACGGCCCCAACCGAGGCCGACGGTCTGCCCCGCCTCGATCTGCCCACTCAGGTAATTCGCCGCGCCTATGCCGAGTGCGGCCATGTTGGCCTCCGTGTCGGCGCCCGATGGCACCACAACCGCGGCCTCGAGCCCGAAACGCTTGACCAGCATCTCTTCGAGCGCCACACAAGGCGCAAGACGGCTATTGATGGTGATCTGCACCATCCCCGATTCGCGGCTCGCGGCGAGCAGCCGGTTCACCCGCACCCGATTGCTGCCAATCAACTGCGCAATCTCCTGTTGCGTAAGATTGCCGACGTAGTAATGCCACGCGACGCGCGCCTGCAACTCCTCTTCGATATCTACAGAGGATTCGGTCTGCGACGTCACTGCGGGTGGCATGGATTTATTCATGAGCATGATGGGTTTCGATTGGCACAACAGGATAGTAATTCACCGTGCCGCACGCGGTGCATCATTTCACCGCGCCCATCGTGAGTCCCTGCACGAGCCGACCCGATACCGCCAGCGCGAACACCACCATCGGCAGCACGATCAGCGTACCGGTGGCCATGATTTCGCCCCACGGCAACTCGTAGCCGCTCATATAACTGGTCGCGGCAACCGGTGATGTGATGGCGTCGGTGCGCGTGAGCACCAGCGCATAGAGCAGATCGTTCCACGAAAAGATGAACGCGAAGATCGCGGATACGACGATGCCCGGCATCGCCAGCGGCAAATTGATCCGCCAGAACACGCGCCACGCGGAAGCCCCGTCCAGACGCGCCGCTTCATCGATTTCGACCGGAATATTGCGGAACTGATCGGTGCAGATCCATACGACGATGGGGAGCGAGAACGTCAGATAAAGCAGGATCAGGACGATATGCGTATCGACCAGGTCGAGCTTCGTCGCAATCAGGAAAAACGGCACGGCGAGCACCACCGGGCTCACCATCCGGTTCGAGATGAACCAGAACCACAGGTCTTCCTTGCCGCGAAATTCGAAGCGTGCGAGCGCGTAGGCTGCCGGCGTGCCGAGCAGGATCGCCAGGAACGTCGTGCTGCTCGCCACAATCAGCGAGTTCAACAGGCTGTGTGCGACGTCGTGCTCGAACAGCGCGTCGATGTAGTGCGCGAGCGTCGGCTTGAACAACCACACCGGCGGCATGGCAAGCGCGTCGGCCTGGCTCTTCAGGCTGGTCGTCACCATCCAGTAGAACGGAAACACCGAGGTGAGAAACACGATCAGCAAGCCGATTGCGTGCCACACCGTCGCGCGGCGCCGCGCATTCTTCGCACGGCGTGCACGCGGCGATAGCGGCAAAACTTGCATGCTGGTATCCGTTGATGTGCTCACACCGCCTCCCGATAAACGAAACGAATATAGAGCCGCGACAACACGATCGTCAGGATCAGCAGCAGCACCGCCTGGGCCGACGCCATACCCTGATCGAACAGGCGGAACGCGATGCGCTGGATATAGATGCTGATGAACTCGGTCGCCGTGCCGGGACCGCCGCGCGTCATCGTAAATACGGCGTCGAACATCTTGAGCATATCGGCGGAACGCAGAATCAGGATCGCGGTGAGTCCCGGCAACAGATAGGGACGCTGCAAATGCCAGAGGATCTTGCTCCACTTCGGTGTCTCGAGCCGGGCCGCTTCTTCGGCCTCCTTCGGCACCATCGCAAGACCCGCGAGCAGGATCAGCGCGCAGAACGGCGTCCATTGCCAGATGTCCATGATCATCACGGACACGACAGCGAGCGTGGGATCGGCAAGCCAGTCGAGCGGCGGAATACCGAAGAAACCGAGCAAGTAGTTGACCACGCCGAACTGGCGGTTAAAGATCAGACGCCCGATCAGACCGACCACCGCGTAGGTGGTCGCCATCGGAATCACCAGACCGACACGCGCCGCCACCCGCAGCCACGGCAGCGCCGTGCGGTGCAGCATCAATGCCGCAAATAGCCCCAAGGCAATTTCGATCGGCAAGGTCAGGCAGAGAAACAACACGGTACGACCGAGCGCTCCCCAGAACGACGGATCGGAGAGCGTGGCGATGTAGTTATCGAGTCCGACAAATGGCGTGCCGGCAGCGACATCCGCAAGCTTGTACAGATGAAACGAGTTGTAGAGCGCGAGCAGCAGCGGGTAGATGCCGATGATCGCCAGCGCCGCGACGGCGGGGAAGAGAAACCAGAACGCCGGCGAGCGCGGCATGAAGCGAAAGCGCGCAGGCTGGCGCCGGCGCATGGCGCTGCTCGCTGGTGGTACCGTGGTCTTCAGCATCGATCGTCTCCGCGGGTTGGCATGCTCGAGCGGGCGAGGCGGCACATCTGGCGCCTCGCCCGCACCGGTCTTACTTCAGCAAGGGCTTCTTGCCGTCGTAATAGCCCGCTTTCTGCAGGATTTCTTCGGTCTTGGTGCCGATGGTCTGCGCCCCGTCCTTGACCGAAACCTGTCCGAGCATGATCTTGCTGCCCCACTCGCCAATCACTTCAGACACGGCAGGCCATTCCGGGAAGCGAGGCCGATAGTCGGGCACGCCGCCCTGCCACGATTCCACCATCGGCTTCACAAACGGATACTTGCTCTGTACCGCCGGATCCTTGTAGACGGACATGCGGCCGCTCACACCGCCTGCATCCAGATAAGGCTTGGCCATTTGTTCCGAAGTGATCCACTGGATAAAGAGCCACGCCGCCGCCTGTTTCTTCGCATTCGACTTGGCGTTCACCGCCAGCGAAAAACCGCCCAGCGCGGGCTTGAGTCCGGCAGGTCCCCTGGGTTCGGTCGTAATGGCAAGACAGCTGCCGATTTTCGACTTGCTCGGATCGGTCAAGGTTGGATAAAACGCCGACCACTCGGTGATCATGGCGACCTGCCCTTGGGCAAGCGCATTCACGGACTCGGCATGGTCATAGTCGACGATGCCCGGCGGCATGTACTTCATCAGCTTCTGCCGATATTCGAGCCCAGCCCGCGATTGCGGCGACATGAGATTCGACCTGAACTTCGCATCGAGCAGCGAGCCGCCGTTGGGCCACAGCATGCGCATGAAGCTATCGGCCGATTGTGTTTCGCCACGGCGCGATTGCAGCGCGAACGCATACTGGTTCTTGTCCGGCTTCGTGAGCTTCGGCGCGTAGACGTTGAGCAACTCGTCCCAGGTCTTCGGCGGTTCGTCAAAACCGGCGTCCTTCAACATGCACTTGTTGTAGAACATCAAGCCTGAATAGTTATCGAACGGAAGACCGTAGGTGGTCTTGTCCCACGTGCCAAACGAGTCGAGCAGGATCGGGAAAAAGTCTCCCAGATTGAGATTGGGGTCGGCCAGTTTGGGGTTGTCAGTGAAGGTCTTGATGGGAACCAGCCACTTGTTGCTCGCAAACTCGCCGATCCACACCACGTCTACCAACACGACGTCCTGATCGCCACCGCCCACGAAGTTGAGCACTTCTTTTTCACGGGTGTTCTCGTAGGGGACCACCTCCGTGTGCACCTTGATGCCGGTCTCTTTCTCGAACTGAGGAATCAGCTTCGACGCCGCCTTGTAGCCCGGCCGGTCGAGAAAAATGGCACTGATGGTGGTGCCCGAATACGGCGCCGCGGCCTCCTTCAGTGTCCAGGCGGACGCGTTAGATGCGGCCAGGAACGACGCTGTGACGCTCAGCAGCGCGAACGCCGCCTGCACGTGATGCTTCTTCATGCCTGTCTCCAATCCCATGCAACAGGGTTGTTGGGTAGTTCTTGTTAAAGGGACCCTTGCTGGGCGGGGTCGGCCTGGTTCGTTTCACTTGTAATTCTGTAATTACAATTGTATATTTGGACCCGAACTGGTTGTCAAGGACAAATTCGACAAGGGGCGCATGCTGCGTTGCAGGACGTAGGCGCACACAAAACCGCTACCTTGGTCGCGCCGTCCCACGGCGCGCGTATCAGACGGAGACAAGCATGAGTGCAGTTCAAGTGCAGCAGATCCGCAAGACATTTGGCGGGACGGAAGTGTTGAAGAGCATCGACATCTCCGTAACCGATCGTGAATTCATGGTGTTCGTCGGACCTTCCGGCTGCGGCAAATCCACGCTGCTTCGCACCATTGCCGGCCTGGAACGCGGCGACTCCGGCCAGATCCTGATTGGCGATGAAGACGTTACCGAGCTCGAACCATCACAACGGGGCGTGGCGATGGTGTTCCAGTCCTATGCGCTGTATCCGCACATGTCGGTCTACGAGAACATTGCGTTCGGACTGCGTATGATCAAGCTGCCCGAGGCGCAAATCAAGGAACGCGTGCAGCGTGCGGCACAGATCCTGCAGATCGAGCAACTGCTCGATCGCAAACCTCGCGCCCTATCCGGCGGGCAACGCCAGCGCGTTGCAATTGGACGATCGATCGTACGCGAGCCTAAGGTGTTTCTGTTTGACGAACCCTTGTCCAATCTCGATGCGGCATTGCGCGTTCAGATGCGACTCGAGTTGATCAAGCTGCATAAGCAACTCAATGCAACCATGATCTATGTTACGCACGACCAAACGGAAGCCATGACCATGGCGGACCGGATTGTCGTGTTGAACAACGGCAAGGTCGAACAGATCGGTTCGCCCCTCGAGCTCTACAGGGCGCCGAAGAATCGCTTCGTTGCGGGGTTTATCGGGTCGCCGAAGATGAACTTCCTCGCCGTGAAGGTACAGCGCGCCGACGCGGCAGGCGTGACGATCGGCTTGCCTGGCGGCACATCTATCACCTTGCCGTTCATCGCAGAGGGGGTGAAAGCAGGCGACGCATTGACCCTTGGCATCCGTCCGGAGCATCTGTCTGAAACGGGCGTTGCAGCGGGTGATCTGCAGGGCAAGCTGTCCGGCAAGGTGATGGTGGTCGAGCATCTCGGCGGCGAGACCTTGCTGCATGTGAATCTGGATGACGGTGTCCTGATTCAGGTCAAAGGCTCGGGGGAATCGACCACGTCCGATGGGCAATCGGTCGATGCCAGTTTCGCGCTGCGTCACGTTCATTTGTTCCGTGAGAGCGGCGAGGCGTTACAGCGCTTTCGGGCGGTGACGCAGGCCGCAGCGACGGCTTGAGGGATGGCGGTATGTTGTAGATTGTCAGGACTCGAAACACAGCTACCTGAAAGCGATATCGTAAGAGCCATCCTTACGACGATAGCCTCGTAGCATGATCGCTCGCATATGGAGAAGCTCGCGCCGTTTCATCGTTTCCATGATTCGGCGTTCAACCCGCCTCGATCCGTCGAGCGCGATCGATGATCGGCTTGTCCACCAGCTTGCCGCCAAAGCCGAAGCGTCGGCCGAGCGCAACGTCTTCCTCGATTAACGCAACGTCATCGATGGCAAGGGTCTCACTCGGAATCGCCTTTCCGTTTATGAGGGCCGAAGCGATCATCATTGCAATCGGCTTCGCACGTTGGACTATCCAGCCGTCACGCAAGCCCTGACCGCGGGAGCCGCGCTGCGCACACATCAGGATGCCGCCCGGAGGCGCCTCCTCGCGCATCCGGTGGTCGGTGGGTGTCGTCGCCAGATATTTTCTGAACAGTTTGGCCAACTGACCGCCGCTGCCGATCCCGTAGCGCCTGGCGATTTTGTCGACCGGCAAGCGTGAACAACCGAGTACGACCAGGTTGATGGAGGCGCTCCGCATTACGGGAGGGTCGTGCTGGAGCATCGCCTGACCCGCAGCGCCGGCGCAAGCAAGCCACTTTAGTTCAGGCGCACTTTCAATTCGTCGGTGAGCGTCGCGATCAGCTTGTCGATATCGTTTTCTTCGTCATCGTGGAAAATGACCTTCATGCCGATGGCACTCGGCGCGATCAGATTGCTCGGCGTGTTATCGATGAAGACGCTCTCGTCGGGTCTTATCCCGCAGTGGGTCAAGGCAGACTCAAACACAGCCGCGCTCTCCTTACGCGACCCAAACA
Organism: Paraburkholderia phenazinium; assembly: GCF_900100735.1. Lineage (GTDB taxonomy): Bacteria > Pseudomonadota > Gammaproteobacteria > Burkholderiales > Burkholderiaceae > Paraburkholderia > Paraburkholderia phenazinia. The sequence continues at coordinate 128,894 of NZ_FNCJ01000008.1, forward strand.
CGGCTGACACAATGATTGGATCAAACATCGCATCGAGGCTTTGGGCTTTTCGCAAACAGTCGATGCGATCCTGCTTGTTGTCCGTAATGGTTCACACCGTGACGCGACTACAGCAACTTGCGTCGCTCCAGCTCTCGCGATAGCGACGCGGCACCGGTGAACACGTGCCCTTGAAGCCCCGCACTGATTGCCCCCGTCACGTTTACCTCGAGGTCGTCGATAAACAGGGTTTCGGCCGCGCCAATCCCGATGACGTCAAGGCAGCGAAGATAAACATGAGATGCCGGCTTGGCCGCGCCAAATGAAGCCGATGCGTAGACGTGAGTGCCGAAGAGTTCAGCTACCTCTGGATTGAGATATTGGAGGTTCTCAGTGACCAGCCGACAATTGTTAGTCAAAACGGCAATGCGGTATCGCGCGGACAGCGCTTGTGCCAGCGCGAGCACCTCGAGGTTGGGTGAAATCGATGCCCGGCGAGCCGCAAGCCAATCATCGCGAGTGATGCGGCAACCCAGGAGCTCGCCCATCGCGATCAAATATTCGTCGTCGCTTATCAAGCCGGCGTCTACACGATCTTCTAACCCGGAGGCCCAGATCGTCCGGTGGACAGCTTCGGGCGTTCGGCCCGATAGAACGGAGAGGTGATTGACTCGGGCGGTGCGGTCATAGTGCGAGAGGACATCGTCCATATCGAACAGGACAAGGGATATCAATGCTGTCATTTAGTAGGCTTGTACGCTAGACGCAGAAATTCGACCGCCATCCGGCGATGCGCTTGCCGACGGTCGGGCCTGACATTGTGCCTTGGTGAATCGCGGGTGTGACAGGTACAGTTGCCCAAACACCAATCTGGACAGCAGTCGCAAGCGGCTCAGATTGGTCCACGCTGACACGGATGAGGACCGGCTTCCTCGGCCCCACGGGGCCAGCGCGCCAAGCGTTACTTATCCTGCACGTCCGACCTTTGCTTTGAAGCGCGGGGCGATCCGTGACGCCTTACCCGGCGGTAACCCGATCGGATAGCTTCTCCAGCGCGCGCGAAGATCTCACGCAGTTCAAAGCGCATGTACCACGGCCACCATGCGAGGTGGTAAACCCAAAGACATATGCTGCGAGGACCATGAAGCCACTGGCGCGGGATTCCATCCGCGGACAACTCTGCCAGGGAACGGTGGCCAATCGAACAGGCGCCGAACGTAAGCCAGATGAGACAGAGGATAAGAGTCGGAAGCGACGCCAGGCATGCCGCCATACACAAAACAAGCGGCAAGCAGATCTCCAATGACGAGCGGGTTTTCATCGTATATTCTCCCCGTCACAATAACGCCGGGAGCGGATGGCAGGCTGGTCTTCCTGACAGATAAAGACTGCTTCAGTAACTTTATCCAGCGAGCTCACTCCCAAATCGAGCGGACGTGGTAATCGTCGAGCCCCGTAGCGAACCGACACACACGATTCGCCATTCAACAATAGCACCTGAACGAAGATTGGGTAGCCATGAAAGAAAGAGCGACGATCGTGTGCAGGCAATACGACAAAATACTCCTGGTGACTCGCGGAAGGCTACCGGGCGGCGCAATCCGGCGCTCCCCGCTGTCAACCTTGGCGCCGCCGGGATCCAGCCTTGACAGGTACGTCTTTGCCCAGCTTTCCTCCCGCCTCGAGAAGGCTGCGCTTTTCGACGAGGAAATCGGTGAAAGCGCGAACCTTTGGCGGCATCCTGTCACGCGAGGGGATATAGAGGTAGAACCCCGCGAATGGCTTGCACCACGGCTGCAGCACACGAACCAGCGAGCCATCCGACAATTGCCGGCGCACCGCAATTTCGAAGTGATGTATCAGACCCGCTCCCTGAAGCGCTGCGCGAGTCATGCTTTCATCATCGTTGGTGATGAGCGTGCCCTGAGGCTCGACCTCGAAAGCATGTCCGTTCGGCCCCGGGGAATTGAACTCCCAGCGATACACGGCGCCGCTCGAGGTATGGCGGTACGCCACGCAGTCATGCTCTGCAAGGTCGGCTGGCGTCGCCGGCACCCCATGGCGCTTGAAGTACTCGGGTGCGCCAACCACCGCCATCTCAAGCATGGGCGTGATCGGAACCGCCACCACGTGCGCGGCTTCAAAGAATAAACACCCTGTGGTGGCGCAGGGGTGGTCGCACTACGCCTATATGACAAACCCGAGCCAGTAGCGCTGGGGCTGGCCAAGGTGGTGCCGTTCTTCAAGGAAAACCTGTAATCCAGGCGTAACGCTAAGGCGTGGGAAGCGGAATAGCGCAGTGCTGTCGCCCGTCACAACGCGCGACAGCACCCGCAGTCTTCAGAATGAAGGATTGTTTGTCCGTACGAGCACCAACCGGTTTTGGTTCGGTTGCTTAGTGCCCGGCAAGCAGAACACTGGCGATCACACCCGTGGCGACCGCGGCGAGTACATAGTCCCCGTTCACGCCAACCCACTGATACCCGCGCGGCGGCGCTTGCAGGCCGTGCTCGTGCCAGTTGTCGACCACATAGTTGCGGTCCCGATACTCTGCCGGAAGCCGTTCACCCTTGTGCCAATCGTTGTGGGGAACCGGGCCGCCCGGCCCGCCCATAGTGGCTTCGCGCGGCGCCGGCCCGTGGCCATGTCCATGCGGCGGCGGGTGGCCACCGCCGTGATCATTATCGTGCTGCTGTGCAATAGCGGTAACGGACGTACCCAGTAACGATACGATCAGAAGCGGTACGACAAGTTTCGACTTCATGGTTTTGCCTCACAGAGAATGACCGGATGAAGGTCTGGCGTTCCAGCTCCGTACGCGTCGGAGCGCGTGCTGCGTCTTTCCCGGGCCGTTATGCGAAACGGGTCGCCTATCAACGGGCCCGGGGTCGGCGCTGGCAAATAATGTCACAAGATGGGTTGGGGGCTCAAATTGGGGGGGTACGCTTCCCGTTTCTGCGCCGCTCCCCTTAGAACAATGTGCGAATTTTCAGCAATATTTTCGGAAAATGAATTATGCCTGGTGCATATTGCGTCGCGTTGGAGCGTAAAATAACCGATGCGATTTGTGGGCGGTGTTGGATCGGCGATCAGCGCACCCCCACCTGATCCGCGTGATACGAAGAACGCACCAGCGGACCAGCTACGACTTCGCGAAAGCCCATCCCTAACCCTTCCTCGCGCAACGCTTCAAACGCCTGCGGCGTCACATACCGCTGCACCGGCAGATGAAACCGCGACGGCGCCAGGTATTGGCCGATCGTCAGCAAATCTACCTGATGTGCCCGCAAATCCCGCATGGTTTCGAGCAGTTCGGCATCGGCCTCTCCGAGCCCAACCATCAAGCCGGATTTAGTCACCACCAACTCATTGACACGCTTAACGCGCGCCAGCAATTCAAGCGAGCCGCCATAATCAGCACCCGGCCGCGCCGCCCGATACAGCGCAGGCACCGTCTCGATGTTGTGATTGAAGACATCCGGCCACGCACCTGCCAAAGCCGTCAGCGCGCGCTCGATCCGGCCGCGAAAATCCGGCGTCAGCACTTCGACGCGGATTCCCGGCACGCGCTCGCGCAGCAGCGCAATGCATCGCGCGAAGTGCCCGGCGCCGCCGTCGCGCAGATCGTCGCGGTCCACCGACGTAATCACGACGTAGCGCAAGCCGAGCGCCGCGACCGCATCGGCGAGCCGCTCCGGTTCATCCTGATCCAGCGCCCCGGGCCGTCCATGCGCGACGTCGCAAAACGCGCAACGCCGCGTGCAGATCCCGCCCATGATCATGAACGTCGCCGTGCGCTGCGCGAAACACTCGCCGATATTCGGGCACATCGCCTCCTCGCACACCGAATGCAAGCGGTGCTCGCGCAGGATCGCCGCCATGGCGGCCACCGTCTCGCTCATCATCGGCCTTGCGTGCAACCAGGGCGGCTTGGGCAACGCGTCGCCGGCCGCCGGCACGATCTTCACCGGAATCCGCGCAAGCTTCTCGCGGCTGCGCAGCCCGTGCTGGCCCAGCGCTGTGACGCTGTCATGATGAACGGCGGCGTCCATGGCTAGGCTCCGAGGAAGTCGTTGAGCAGGCGATTCACCTCCGATGCCGCCTCCATCTGCACCATATGACCTTTGCCGTCGATCACATGCACGCGGATGCCCTGGGGCAAACCTTGCGCGTGACTGGCCGGGATGATCTGGTCCTGCGCACCCCAGATCACCAGCGTGCGCGGCGCCAGCTCAGCCAGCCGGTCACGGTTGAGCCGGCGTTGCACGTCACCCTCGAACGCGGAAGACGCTATCTTCTGCAAGCTTTCGTTCACGCCCTCCAGACGTTTATATTTGACGATGTCCTCGATCAGTTGCCGCGTCACCAGTGAGGGATCCGCGAATAGCTTCGTCAGATGCGGTTTCAGCGTGTTGCGGCTGCTACCGGCCACAAAGCCTTCGATATATTCGCGGTTGATCTCTTTGCCGAGGCCGGCGCCCGCGATCAAGGATAACGAAGCGACCCGCTGCGGCGCCTTTTCCGCCACAGTCATCGCCACGAGACTACCCATCGAATGTCCGACGAGATGCGCCCGCTCGATGCCACGATCGTCGAGGAATGCGATCACGCTCGCAGCCAGTTCCTCGGCATCGCCCGTCTCGACAGCCTTTCCGGACTCGCCGTGTCCCGGTAAATCGAGCGCCCACACAGCACGATGCGCTGCGAGATCGGCATGATTGAAGAGCCAGTTGTTCAGGTCGCCGCCGAAACCGTGGATCAGCACCGCGGGCGTGCCACCCTCGCCGATCTTCAGATAGCGCACGGTCCGCCCGGCGATCTGCGACTTCTCGGGTTGTGGACCCGCGTCGGCGGCATCCGCGCTTGGCGGGACGAAATCGCGCTGAAAAGCCTCTACCGCCTGATCGATCTCCGCATCCGGCGTTTGTGGGTCAGCCACCACGCCTAGCAGCGCACCGATCGGCAGCGTATCGCCCTCTTGTGCCACCTGTCTGCGCAGCGTCCCTTCGAACGCGCATTCGACGCCGGACGAGATCTTGTCCGTCTCGACGTCGAGCACTTCGTCACCTTTGCCAACCTTGTCGCCCACCGCCTTTAGCCAGCCGTTGACCTGCCCCTGCTCCATCGAGAGGCCCCACTTGGGCATCGTAATCATATGAATCGGCATTGCTCAGCTCCTCACTTTCAGAACGGCCGCGGCGACTTTCTCGGCCGACGGGATATACATATCCTCCAGCACCCCGGCAAACGGCGCGGGTGTGTGCGGCGCGGTGACGAGCTCGATCGGTGCCTTCAGTGAATGGAAGGCGCGTTGCGCAACCAGTGCGGCGATATCCGTTGCAATCGAGCAACGCGGGTTCGCTTCATCCACCACCACGACGCGTCCGGTTCGCTCCGCGCTCTCGAGGATGGTCTCTTCGTCGAGCGGCGAGGTGGTGCGCAAGTCGATCACCTCGACCTGGATACCGTCCTTGGCGAGCTTTTCCGCGGCGTCGGTTGCGAAGTGCACCATGCGTCCATAGGTCACGATGGTGGCGTCGTCGCCTTCACGCACCACATTCGCCTCGCCAAATGGAATCGCATACGATGCTTCCGGCACATCGCCTTCGCGGCCGTACAGCAGTTTGTGCTCGCAGAAAATCACCGGATCGTTGTCGCGGATCGCCTGGATCAGCAAGCCCTTGGCGTCATATGGCGTCGACGGGCACACCACCTTCAGCCCGGGGATATGGGTAAACAGCGAGGTCAGCATCTGCGAGTGCTGGGCCGCGGCGCGCAGGCCCGCGCCCTGCATCGCGCGAATCACCACCGGCGTGACTGCTTTGCCGCCGAACATATAGCGAAACTTGGCGGCCTGATTGAAGATCTGATCGAAGCACACGCCCATGAAGTCGATAAACATCAATTCCGCCACCGGACGCATCCCGCACGCCGCTGCGCCCACTGCCGCGCCGATATAGCCGCCTTCCGAGAGCGGCGTATCGAGCACGCGCCCCGGATACTTGTGGAACAGCCCCTTGGTGACGCCGAGCACGCCACCCCACGCGTCCTGCTCGCCGGGCGAGCCTGCGCCGCCCGCGTTGTCCTCACCCATCACGATGACGCTCTCGTCGCGCGCCATCTCCTGACTCAGGGCTTCGTTGATTGCCTGAGAGAATGTGATTTTCCGTGCCATGTCTGTCTCCAGTGCCATGCAAGATGATTGCTAAATCGGTTGGGTGTGCAGCGCGCGTTACGGGTACGACACGTACACGTCGGTCAGCAGATCTTCCGCAGTCGGCAGCGGCGCGGCTTTGGCCTCGCTCACCGCATCGTCGATCAACTGCTTGACCTTCGCGTCGATGCCGCGCAACTGGTCGGCGGTAAGCATTTCCGCGCGCACCACGCGTTCCTCGAAGCGCTTCAGGCAGTCCTTCTCGTCGCGCAACTTCTGCACTTCGCCAGGCGCGCGATAGGTTTGCGCGTCGCCTTCGAAGTGACCGAAGTATCGCGAGAACTTCACTTCGACGAGTGTGGGCCCGCCACCATTACGCGCCCGTTCAATCGCTTCACCCAGCGCCTCGTGCACCGCGAAGAAATCGAAGCCATCGACGATCACGCCCGGCATTCCAAAGCCGCTCGCACGATCGGCGATGTTGTCGGTCGCCACCGACCACGTCGATGAGGTCGCCTCCGCATAACCGTTGTTCTCGGCGACGAAGATCGCCGGCAGGCGCCACACCGAAGCGAGATTCATCGATTCGAAGATCACGCCCTGGTTCGACGCGCCATCGCCGAAAAAGCACACGCCGACGCCGCCGCTTTTCTTGTACTTGGCGGCAAGCGCCGCGCCGCAGATCAGCGGCCCGCCTGCGCCCACAATCCCGTTCGCCCCGAGCATCCCCTTCGACAGATCGGCGATGTGCATCGAGCCGCCCTTACCGTGGCATACCCCTGTCTTGCGGCCATAGATCTCGGCCATCATGCCGCGCACGTCGACGCCTTTCGCGATGCAATGGCCGTGGCCACGATGGGTGGTGGCGACATAGTCCGCGACATTCAGGTGCATCATCGTGCCCACCGCCGACGCCTCTTCGCCGGCATACAGGTGCACGAACCCGGGAATTTCGCCGGTGGCGAATTCAACATGCAGACGCTCCTCGAACTCGCGGATCGTGCGCATCATCCGGTACGCCTCCAGCAGCTTTTCCTTGCTCAACTGACTCGAAACCGACATGGTGTGTCTCCTTGGAATGAATCAAATGCACTGCCTGCTTCACTGAACTTCGTACAACGGATCGGCGCCGTACCCGGCGCCGACTCCCTGCTATCTGCTAACCGCCGCGGCTCGATGCCGTCCGCATCACAGCGGAGGCCGCGTAGGCCGCCTCGCGCATGAGCTGATGCGAGACGGCATAACGCAACGTGCGCTCGACATCCACCGTAAGCGGGCCGCCCCAGTCGAGCGAAATTTCATACCGGTCGTCGCGCTCGAGTTCGATTTCGCGCTCACCGTCGAAGGCGAGCGTGCCGTGATCGGTATCGAGCGGCATCGAGACGCCGACCTCGAAACGCTCGCAGGTGCGCATCGTCACCTGCTCGACCCGTCCAGGTGCGATGGGCGCAACGAGCGGCACACCCGTTTCGCCGTTACGGGCGAAGCACAGATGCAAGCCATGCGATGCCGTGCGCTCCACCGGCGCCCATGCACCGCCGATCGACGACAACCCGATGCCGTCGGGCGCAGCAAACGTCAAAAAGAGCGTTTCGATATCTGCCGGCTCGGAAATCGCCCGAGCGCCCACGAAGCGCTGCCGGCTGACGCACACGTCGACGAGCGCAAGCTCCTCGCGGCCGCGATTTGGCCCCGCCACGCAGCGGACCAGCAGACGCTTGTTGCGCCTCAATGCAACCTCCGCCGGCACGGCGCCGGAGGCAACCAGTGCGCCCGCGAGGCCCGCGACCGTCGCCTCGCGCAGATCAGGAAAGGCGTTGTTGGTGCCGGTGGAAAGCGTCAGCAACGGCACGTCGCCGCAATGCGCGGCCACCGCGCGGTGCGTGCCGTCGCCGCCCAGCACGGCAATCAGCCCGACTTCCGCGCGCACCATCGCGGCAACCCCGGCGTGGGTGTCCGCCACACTGTCCATAATCGGCTGATCGATGAATTCAACCGCGGGCCAGCGCTGCGGCTCGGCGAGCGCCGCATGGGTATCGAGCGCGCGCAGCAGCAGCGCCGCGACGCCGGTCCGGTCACGCAGCGTCAGCACGCGATCGACGCCGAGCGCGCCGAGGCCGGCAAGCAGGCGCACCACCATGTTTGCTTTCTCCGAAGTCGGAAACACCGACGCATGGCTGGTGAGACGGCGAATGTCGCGCCCCGATGCGGGGTTCGCGATCACACCGACGGTGAGGGGCGATGGCACTGTCTTGTCTCCTTCTCTTATCCGCACGCGCGGCGGATTATTTTGTGAAGCACCGACAACCACCGCGCTTCATGATGACAAGGACACTGCAAAGGCTGTGCCAAAGCACTCAGACGAGCACATAAGGCGACGAAAGCTGCTTGTTTAAAGGGGTTTCAGCACGTAAACGCGTCGCTGGTCATCTGCGACGAAACACACCGCACAGCGCTTGAGACGTCTCAAGCACGGGTTGGACGCTAACGCACACGTCTCAACGGTCCCAGCAGAAAACGCGCAAAGCCCCACCGCATACGCCTCTGGGCCAAATCAGCGAAGTCTCGACGTCCCTTGAGACAAACGTCTCACCGGTCTCACATGCTGCATTGCAGTGTGATTGCGCACGACAGATGTGCTACAAAAACAGCCTGCAGACACCGCGTGACTCCACGGGAGCCGGCCATGCCCTATGTCTCTCAAACGCAGCACGTCGACCGGGTGCGCGGCGCCATCGAAGGACGGCTGCCCGCGCCAGCCGGTTCGTCGCGTCTCGTGTCGTCATGGCAGCGCTCGTTCGAGGAATATCGTCTTGACCCCGGTTCCGCGATTGGACCGCGCGTGCTCACTTCCGCCGAACTGCGCGAAGTACAAAGCAAGGAAGAGGCTTTCCTGCGAGCATCGGGCCAATGCCTGTCACGCCTGCACGAGATGATTCGTGTAGCCGACTATTGCGTGATGCTGACCGACGCGCATGGCGTCACGATCGACTATCGCATCGACCGCGACCGCCGCAGCGACTTCAAACATGCAGGGCTGTACATCGGCTCCTGCTGGTCGGAGCGCGAGGAAGGCACCTGTGGCGTAGCGAATGTATTAACCGATCTGGCGCCGATCACAGTCCACAAGACCGATCATTTTCGCGCGGCGTTCACGACGCTGACCTGCAGCGCGGCGCCCATCTTTGCGCCGACAGGCGAAATGATCGGCGTGCTCGACGCCTCGGCGGTGCAGTCGCCGGATAACCGCGACAGCCAGCGTCTCGTGTTTCAACTGGTGCGGCAAAGCGCAGGACTCATCGAAGACGGCTACTTCCTCAATCAGACGACGCAGCACTGGATTCTGTTTGGCCATGCAAGCCGCAACTTCGTCGAGGCCCAACCGGAAGTGCTGATCGCCTTCGACGAATGCGGCAACCTGGTCGCCGCGAACCGGAAGGCGCACGAATGCATCCCCGGACTCAACGCGCCACGCCACATCGACGAAGTATTCGATACTTCAGCCGTGCATCTGCATGATGTCGCGCGCACCGACGCGATTATCGGATTACGCCTGCGCGGCACCGGCGCGATGCTGTATGCGCGGATCCGCGCGCCGCTGCGACGCGCGACACGCTGCAGCCCTGAGGCAAGCGCTCCGCGCGAAACCCACGCGGACAGCCACCTCGGCGCCCTCGGCCGCTTCCTGCACAGTGCGGATGCGCGGATCGCGCAGAATGCACAGGTGGCCTTGCGCATCGCGGGCAAGCGGCTGCCGATCCTGATTCTCGGGGAAACCGGCGTCGGCAAGGAAGTATTCGCACGCGCCGTGCATGATTCGGGCCTGCGACGCAGCCGGCCGTTCGTCGCGGTGAATTGCGGAGCGATCCCCGAAGCACTGATCGAAAGCGAACTGTTCGGCTACGCGCCGGGTGCCTTCACCGGCGCACGCAGCCGCGGCGCTCGCGGCAAGATTGCGCTCGCGCACACCGGCACGCTGTTTCTCGATGAGATCGGCGACATGCCGCTCAATCTGCAAACGCGTCTGTTGCGCGTGCTCGCCGAAGGCGAAGTGGTTCCGCTCGGTGGCGATGCACCGGTGCGCGTGGATATCGAGGTGATCTGCGCAACCCACCGCGACCTGGCGCAGATGGTCAGCGAAGGCGTATTCCGCGAGGATCTGTACTACCGGTTAAGCGGCGCGACGCTACAGATGCCGCCGCTGCGCGAGCGCGCGGACATTCGCAAGGTGATCGATGCGGTGTTCGACGAGGAAGCGCAAATGGCGGGCCATGTTCTCACGCTCGATGCGCAGCTCGCGGCACGTCTGTGCGCATTCGCGTGGCCCGGCAACATCCGCCAGTTGCGCAATGTTTTGCGCTACGCGTGCGCGGTGTGCGATTCGACCCGGGTCGAACTACGGCACGTGTCGCCGGATATCGGCGCACTGTTGATGCCTGATAGCAAGGGCGGTTCGAAACAGTACGTCGAGAGCGGGACCGACGAACGCACACGCATTGTCGAAGCACTCACACATCACCAGTGGCGGCCAAACGCGGCGGCCGCGGCGCTTGGCATCTCGCGCGCGACCCTGTACCGGCGCATGACCAAACTGGGCATTGTTGGTCCGCATCGCATCTGAACCCACGCCGAGGGGCAAGTCGCTGACGCGTCGACAAATACCGCCGGGTAATCGATGCTCAAGCGTTCGTCGACGCGGGCAACGCAGGCTTGCGCTGCCGACCACTGAGGAGAAGCAGCGCCAAGCCAACCATAATTCCAACGTCCGCAATGTTGAATACGCCCGTCCGCAACTGCCCGATTCCCATATTGAGGAAATCGAACACTCGGCCATCGTAAAGACAACGGTCGAGAAGATTGCTCAGCCCCCCGCCCAAAATGCTCGCGATCGCGACAACTTCGATAGCGCCAAGTCTGCGCGAACGCACGAGCCATACAAGCAAACCCACAAGGGTCGCCAGTACGCCATATACGAAGACGAGATTGCGGGTCGACTCGGACATGCCAGCCCCAAGGCTCAAGAATGCGCCGTGGTTATAGATTGGAACAATTACAAGGCTTCCTGCAAGGAGCGACACGATCTCGCCCGGCGTCAAAATCTGCTTGAACAGCGCCTTTGTGAGCTGATCGACGACGATCCAGACAAGCGCGGCAAGCACCGCCGTAGTCAACCTCTGCCGTGTAGTCATTGAAGATGCCAAACCGATATGGAAGGCCCACATTGTAGCCAGGCTTCTGCCCCCGAACGATGCGGTCGAAAGCGTCGCCGCCCATCCCCGCCCCCTCGACCGCATCAATTGTGTGAATTGCAGCAATTGCATCGCGCACCCGAGTTAGGCCAACATGTGTTGCGCGGCGGTTGCGCCGCCGCCCCCGGCTCCGCAACCGAAAGTCGCTTCTCCGCAAGGCGGTGTCGTATTGCTGCCAGGCGCTGGCGACGCGCGGCGACTACAGTCCAGAGACTGCACCCATGCACGGCACCCGACGCACATCATGAAACCGGCCAACGACTCCTGGGCCCGCGACGCGGCAGCCGGTCTATCCTCCGCGCAGGCAAACGGCGACGACGAGCCAGCACTCGACGAGGCGCGCACGCCCACGTTCAACGAATCGGTCAACCGGCCCGTCGCGCCGCTGATCGGCGGCACCTTGCAGCCGCCCGCGCACGCGGCGGAGGCATCCCAGTCCGCCCACCCTGCCCAACCCGCGGGTGCCACGGCAACCGTCAGCAGCCTGCAGGCGACCGCCATCCTGCTGCTCGGCTATGCCATTCTCATTACCGGCAACGGCCTGCTCGGCACCCTGATCTCGCTGCGGCTGATCCAGCAGCAAACGCCGTCGCTGGTGGTTGGCGTGGTGCAATCGGCGTATTACGTTGGCTTCATGGTCGGCGCGTTATGGGGCGGGGGCTTGATCGGACGGGTCGGCCATCATCGCGCCTTCGTGACCTTTGCCGCAGTCTCGGCATGCTGCGCGCTCGGTTATGCCACGTGGAGCTCGGCCGCGACGTGGGTCGCGTTGCGCTTTGTGATGGGCTTTTGCCTCGTCGGCATTTTCACGGTAGTCGAAAGCTGGCTGCATCAAGTGGCGAGCAACGCCCAGCGCGGACGCGTGTTCTCTGCGTACTTGATCACCAACTATCTGGGCGTCGGCACCGGACAGTTTCTCATTGGCCTCGCCGACCCGGCCGGCTTCGCCCTCTTTAGCTTAGTCAGTGCGCTGTTTTCGGCCTCGCTGATTCCGGTCGCGCTAGCCGGCAATGCGCCCATTCCGCCGGCGCCCGCGGAGACCCCAGGCAGCGGCGCCGGTTCGCGCCTCGCCCGAGGACTCTCGGGTTTGAGCACGGTCTACAAATGGGCGCCACTCGGCGTGTATGGCTGTCTCGCCGCCGGTCTGCTGAACAGCGGCTTCTATACGCTGCAGCCGGTGTTCATGCGCCGCCTCGGCTATTCCGTCACCGACGTCTCGCACTTCATGGGCTTCGCGCTGCTTGCGGCGCTCCTGCCCCAATGGCCGGTCGCGCGGCTCGCCGACCTGTTCGACAGACGCATCATCATTACGGCCATCACTGCGCTCGCGGCGGCCTGCAGCTTGCTCCTGTTCTTGCTGCCTGGTGGCACGCTAGTCGAAGTGCTGGGTTACGTGTATGTCAGCGTGGTGTTCTCGCTGTACGGTGTAGTGACCTCGTACGTCAACGATTGCATTCCAGCCGAACAGCGCATCGCCGTCAGCGCCGGCCTGCTGCTGATCTTCTCGCTTGGCGCCAGCGCCGGTCCGACGCTCGCCTCGGCATTGATGGCGCTGGCGGGGCCAGGCGGTCTCTATCTGTTCACGACCCTCGTCACCTGCACGCTGGCGGCTCTCACACTCAGCAGCCTGCGCACGACCCCGCGTGTCACCCGCTGAGGCCTGCCCGCGCGCCACTCTGCGATCACTGCGGCGCAAGCCACACCACGGTCAACGAGCGCACGCCCTGGGCGCCGCGAATCAGGACGCCTTCGATATCCGCGGTCGCCGACGGCCCGGTCACCAGCGCCGCGTAACGCGCATCGCGAAAGTCCGGGCGGCGGTACACGTCCTGCAAGCCATCGACAATCTGCGCCGGGTCGAGCAGCACAATCAGATGCTGGACCAGATAACCAATGGCATTGACGCGATACTCCTGTTCGCTGAACCACACCGAGCCGGTCTCGGCGACACCAAAGCGAGCCCGTACCACGCCCACATCGACGTCCTGCAGCGAGGCCGGCGGCGTATCGGCGCTCAGCGCCCGGGTGCCCGGCACCTCGGCCGTCGCCGAGCAGATCGAGGCCTGTGCGCCGAAACGCTCATGGATCAACGCCAGCACCTCGGCTGCCGATCCCGCATCGACACAGGCGCCGCCCATCCCTGCCAGCGCGCTGGTAAAGCGCTCGCGCAGATCGCTGCCAGGCGAGGCGAACAGCGGCACCACGGGACGCTGCCGCGCCTCGGGCTGGGCCGCGCGCACTTTCGCGAGGAATGCTTCACGCGTTGTCATCACCACCTCCACGATTCTTTCGGTACCACGCGTGAAACGTCAGCTTCGGCGCTTCCGGCAGTTCGCGCTGACGGCCCCAGATATTGAGCGGGTTATACAGCACGAAATTCGGCAGCCGGCGCAGCGCGCCGCCCATCGACGCCACCGTCGCCCGGTACAGTGTCGGACTGGCCAGCAGACGGCCGGCCATCTTCAGCACTTCCTGTTTGACGAACGGCACTTCGTGGCGCTCGGTAATCACTTCGCGCCACTTGTAGATCTGCTCGTGGATATTGATCTTCACCGGGCACACATTCGTGCAACTGCCGTTTAGCGTCGAGGCAAACGGCAGCGCGCTATAGCGCTTCAGATCGAAGGTGGGATTGATGATCGCGCCAATCGGACCCGAATACGTGCCGCCATACGAAAGCCCGCCACTGCGCCGGTACACCGGGCAGGTGTTCATGCAGGCGCCGCAGCGAATGCATTTGAGCGAATACCAGAAGTCCTGCATCGCGAGCCGCTCGGAACGGCCGTGGTCGACGAGGATGAAGTGCATCTCGGTGCCCGGACGCGGCGCGCGAAAATGCGAGGTGTACTGCGTGATCGGCGAGCCGAGCGCGCTGCGCGACAACATGCGGATAAACACGCCGAGGTCGGCAATCTTGGGAATCACTTTCTCGATGCCGATAGACGCAATATGCAGCGGCGGCACATTGGCCGACAGATCCGCGTTGCCTTCGTTGGTGCATACCACCACCGTGCCCGTTTCCGCCACGGCGAAATTGCAGCCCGTCATGCCAGCGGTTTTCTCGCGCACGAAATACGGCCGCGTATTCATCCGCTGGCTTTCAGCGAGGTAATGGATGTCGCTGTTCTCCGGGTCCGTGCCGATGGTGCGGCCAAACAATTGCGCGACGTCGCCGCGCAGCTTGTGCACCGCAGGCACCACCATATGACTCGGATCCTGATGGTCGAGCTGCTGGATGCGCTCGCCGAGGTCCGTTTCCATCACGGTAATGCCGCGCGGCTCGAGATAGTCGCGCATCGCGCATTCGTCGGTGAGCATCGACTTGCTCTTGACGAGCGTCGTCATGCCGCGCTCCGACATGATCTTGTAGACCAACTGGTTATGCTCTTCGGCCGTCGCGGCCCAGTGCACCACCACGCCGTTTGCTTCGGCCGCCGAGGCAAACTGTTCCAGGTACTCCGACAGATGCGAGAGCGTATGTTCCTTGATGCCGGATGCCAGTTCGCGCAGAGTTTCCCATTCAGCAATGTTGTGCGCCTGGGCGTCGCGTTTTTCGCGCAGATCCCACAGGCGCTTGTCGTGAAACGCCACATGCTCGGTTTTCGCAATGAAAGCGCCTGCGGCTTTCGCGTGGTCGATCCGGCTCATTCGCGCGCTCCGTTCAAAACCTGCGCGATATGGATAAAGCGTGCATCGGCTTTCATCCGTTCTGCACAGCCCTGCTGGTGCATCAGGCACGACATGTCGCCCGAGACGATATATTCCGCCCCCGCATTCAGATGGTCGCGGACCTTGTCCTGCCCCATGCGTACCGACACCGGCTCCTCGGTCACCGAGAACGTGCCGCCGAAACCGCAGCACTCATCGGGGCGCGCGGGCTTGACGAACTCAATGCCCTTGACGCCCTTCAGCAAGGTCAAGGGCTTCGAGAACGGCACCCCGGCCACTTCGGATATCGACGCTTCCTTCAGATGCCGCAACGCGCTGCAGCTATTGTGGAGTCCTACCCGATGCGGAAACTCAGCCCACGGAAACTCGCGCACGCCCAGCACGTCGTGCAGGAACTCGACCAGTTCATACGCACTGGCCCGCACTTTCTTCACCGCGTCGGTCTGCTCGATGGCAGTCAGGTGCTCGCGCACGTGATGGATGCAGCTTGCCGACGGTCCGACGATGTAGTCGTAGCCGGCGAAGTTGCGGGCGAACACCTGCTCGGTGCCGGCCGCTTCGGCCTGGGCGCCGCTGTTGCCCATCGGCTGTCCGCAGCAGGTCTGCTCCTGCGGATAGTCGACTTCAATACCGAAGCGTTCGAGCAATTCGAGCGTCGCGATTCCGACTTCCGGATAGAACGCGTCGATAAAGCAAGGGATGAAAAGTGCGACTTTCATGGTTTCCAGGGCCAGCTTATTGGGGGGACGAAGCAATGCCGGGCGAACCGCGCAAACCTATATCTACTCTACTGCGAATTCCGCGCGGTTGATGCCGACGTCATGCACTTGCTCGACCAGTATGACTGGTCTTGTTGGTCTGACCAAGAATATAAGGAAGTAGAAAAGACGTGTCAATCGCAGAATCGGGGGATGGAGCGTCGCGGAGAGTGGCCGGAGTTGGCTAGTCCGTGCCGGAGGCAGTGCAAGCCACGGCCAGCGGGGGCGCCTGCGGCGCCCCTCAGTGCTCACGACGGTTTCGCCGCCTCTTCTTCATACAATTCGCGCACGTAGGTCAAATGACGCTCGGCCGCCTTGCGGGCCTTTTGCGCGTCACGCGCCATGACGGCATCGAAAATCGCCTGATGCTGGGTCAGCAGTTGCTGCTCTTTGGCGTCGTCATAGTCGATCAGCCGGTGGTATTGCCGCATCCCCTCGCGGATCAGCGTATGGATGCCGTGCATGACATGCGCCAGCGCGATGTTGTGTGTCGAATCGGCGATCGCCAGGTGAAAGGCGGCATCCAGTTCCGCCAGGTTCGCGCGGTCGTCGGAGAGCGCGCAGGCCTTGAGCGCTTCGAACGCAACCTCGATCTTCTGCAGGTCCGCCGCGGTGGCACGCTCGGCAGCGTAGACGGTCGAGATCGATTCCAGCCCTTGGCGCAACTCGAGGATATCGGCGCTGGTGCGCGGATTTTGCAGCAGCAGTTCGGCCAGCGGCTTCGAGATGATCGGCGCGGTCACGTCGACAACGGTAAAGCCGCCCCGCCCCGAAGTTTCAATGTAGCCGTCTGCCTCCAGCCGGATCAGCGCCTCACGCAACGATGGCCGCGACACGCCCAATTGCGTCGCCAGATCGCGTTCGGCGGGCAGGCGGTCGCCCGGCATCAAGGCGCCGTCCGAGATCAGGCGTTTGATCTGGTCGGACACGACGTCGGACAGGCGTTTGCGCGTGAAGGACTGAATCGGGTGAAATTGCATGGGCGAGAGTGGCGTAGCGATAGAGGGCGTGACGGGCTGCGACATAACAGGCAGCGTCGCCAGGGCGCGTGACGCTTGCTCTGAACGCAGCGGCCGCAACTGGATGGCGCAATTATAGCGTCCGCATCTCGCCCGCATCCGGTATGGCATCCACGCTGAACGGCGCACCGGCCCGGGCGTGAATCGCCGGCGGCTTCGAGCGTTGGAATCGCGATCGTACTGCGACGCCCATCAGCGCGGTTCGACCAGCGAGACCTTGACGAACGGGTCGGGTTGCGCGTGCAGCCGCTCGGAGAACTGCTGCATGTGTAGCGCAACCCGCCGCGCATAGCCTTTACCGCCGCCGCTATAGCGCGACAACGCCGAATTCATGTCGCCGCCCGCATCGTCCAGATAGCCGCGCAGGATCGACGAGCCGATAGTCACGTTGACAACCGGATCGGACAGATCCTTGCCGCCCGAAACCAGTTGCGGATGCGCCGAAGGCAGCACCTGCATCAGGCCTTTGGCGCCGGCGGAACTGACCGCGCGGCGGTTAAAGCCGGATTCGGTGGCAATCACGCCGAGCAGCAGGACCGGTGACATTGCGAAGCGGTTTGCGGCATCGAGCACGGCGTTTGCAATCGCATTGGACTCGCCACGCGCGAGGCGAAATTGCCCTGACAGGATAGTTGCAATTTCAACCAACGCCGATGCTCTAGCTGTGCCCGCCGGCTGGCTGGCAACCACTGGCGGCGTCATGCTCGCCGCATCGAACGCCGGCATAGCGACATCCGGCGTCTCAATGCTCGGCGCAGCGACGCCCGGCACGTCCGTTATCACCGGCGCCTCGGCCGCCTGCATCGCACTCGTAAATGACAGTGCCAACGCGCCCAACGTCAAGCCCACCAGGCGTGCGGCCCGCGCGGCGCGGCTTTCGCTCCCCCTGTTCGTTTGTTTGTTCTGCATATCGCCCGCTGGTTATTAGCGTGCAATGAACAGTACGTGGAATCATGTATCGGGCGAACAAAAACCTGTCCGCCCGACGTAAACAGGGTATTAAGATCGCCGCTTTATCCATTCCGAATCAGCGGCGTCGCAGCGCAAGCGTTTTAGCCTGCCTTCAGCGCCGGCACCCCAACCTTCAAGCTGGCGACAAACGCCGCGATCCGGTCGCATGCCTCGGCCAGACGCGCCTCGTCGACCACAAAGCCGAGCCGCACGAAACCATTGGCGGTCTCGCCGAACGCGCTGGCATCGAGCAGCGAGACGCCTTGCGCACGAAACAGTTGCCAGGTGAAATCGACAGTGTCGAGGCCGCAACCGCTTACATCGACCATCATGAACATGCCGGCTTCGGGCAGCAGGCAGCGCAGTCCCGCCACCCGGCTCAAGCGTTCATAGACCACATCGCGGCGTCGGCGGTAAACCTCGCGCATCTCGGCGACGATCCGCGCCTTCTGCTCGAACGCGGTCAACGCCCCCTCCTGAATGAAGCCCGGCAACCCATAGAGCATGCACAGCGCGAGCCGGCCCAGATGGCCGATCAGCTCCGCCGGCCCGATCGCCCAACCCACCCGCCAGCCCGCCATGGCATGCGATTTCGACAGGCTCGCGACCGTCACCGTCCGCTCGGCCATGCCCTCGAGCGATGCGATACTGACGTGCTCGCGTTCGAAGGTCAGGTCGGCATAGACCTCATCGGACAACACCCACAGGTCGTGCTGACGGGCAAGTTGCGCGATGCGTTCCAGATCGGCGCGCGGCATCACGACGCCGGTCGGGTTACAGGGTGTGGCAAAGAAAATCGCCTTGGTGCGCGGGGTGATGGCCGCTTCGAGCGCATCGCAATCCAGGTGGAAGCCACGCGCCGGGTCGACCGGCACGGGGACGAGGGTCGCGCCCGAAGCGCGCACGCACGCTTCGTAAGTCAGATAGAGCGGCTCCGGCACGATCACTTCGTCGCCGGCTTCGCACAGACACAGCGAGGTCGCGAAGATGCCGTTCTGCGCGCCGGCGCACAGCATGACGTTCTCCACGCCGGCAGGTCTGCCGGTGGTGCGGGTATGCTCGCGCGCAATCGCGGCGCGCAGCGGCTCGCGCCCCACCACCGCGGTGTAGTGCGTGTCCCCACTGCGCAAGGCCTCGACCGCCCGCTCGACGATTGCCTCGGGCGTCGCAAAGTCGGGGTCGCCCACGCTCAGCACGATCACGTCCTCGCCTCTCGCGCGCGCCTGTTGCGCGGCATGATGAATCTCCCACGCGGACGTGCGCTTGCCTTGCAGGCGCTCGACCAGATTTGAATACTTCATCCCCACTCCTCGCGGGCCGGACAGCGGGGCCAGCCCGCCCTGTCCTGCTCCGCCGTTGCAACCTGCCGGACGCGCCGGCACGTCATGTTCGAGATATGTTCCATTACGCCTTGCCGCGCAGGCAAGGACGGACCGGGCGCAGGCGCGCCTTCGCCCCATCGCGATGATGCGATGACGCGCTGTCCGGTCAACAATGTAATGGGGAGTGGGAGAAACGTCCATCGTTGCGACCTCGCCGAGAGGCGCTGAGAGGCCGCAACGATGGAGAAATTAGATCTGCCGGCGCAATTCGGCCGGCGGCACCTTCATGAGGTGGCGGTACTTCGCCACGGTCCGGCGCGCCACCAGCACGCCCTGCTCGGCCAGCATGCGGGCGAGCGTCACATCCGAAAGCGGATCGCTGGTGTTTTCGGCGGCGATCATTTCCTTGAGCAGCGCACGCACCGCAGCAGCCGAACACGTGCCGCCGCTTTCGGTGCCAAGCTCACGCGGGAAAAAGTGTTTGAATTCGAAAATACCGCGCGGCGTGGCCATGTACTTGTTGCCGGTCGCACGGGAGATGGTGGACTCGTGCAGATCCAGTTCCTCGGCTACGTCACGCAGCACCATGGGCTTGAGCGCGATTTCGCCATACTGGAAGAAGGCCTTCTGATGCGCGACGATGCACTCGGCCACGCGCTGGATCGTATCGAAACGCTGTTGCGCGTTGCGGATCAGCCAGCGTGCCTCCTGCAGTTGCTGCGCAAGCGGCGAGCGGCCCGCGCCCGCCGACTGCGCAAACAACTCCGCATACATGCGATGGATGCGGGCGCGCGGCTGCACGGCCGGGTTGATCGTAACGATCCATTTGTTGCGTACCTGGCGCACGATCACGTCGGGCACGACATAGTTGTCTTCGGTACGGCCGTAGAAGTTGCCCGGCTTGGGGTCGAGCTTGCGCACCAGGGCGCAGGCCACGCGCAGCTCTTCTGCCGAACAGCCGATCTGCTTTTGCAGTTCCGCCTGCTCGCGGCGTGCGAGCCGTTCGAGGTGATGCTCGGCGATCGCGAGCGCCACCTCGCGGCCCGGCACGTCGGCAGGCATGGCATGTAATTGCAGCGCAAGACACTCGGACAGCGAACGGGCGCCGAGGCCCGGCCGGTCGAGCGACTGCACGAGGCGCAGCGCCACCAGCAATTCCTCTTCCGTCAAGGCCGGTTCAAGGTCGACGATCGCAGCGAGATCGGCCAGATCCTGACGCAGGTAACCGTCGTCATCGAGCGCCTCGATGACGAACCGTGCCACTTCGCGGTCGCGCTGATCGAGCCGGTATAGCCGCAACGCATCGTGCAATTGTTCACGCAGCGTCGGTTGGGCGCGGGCCCACTCGGCCGGATCGCTGCCCTCCGAGTCGCCGTTCTGGCGGGCTGAGCTGCGGCTAAACGAATCCCCGGAGAACTCGCCGGAGAAATCGCCAGACGAGTCATCCTGGGACACGCTTTCAGCTGTCTCGGCCGCCGCGCGCTCCATTATCGTCTCGGGTTCGGTTGCGGTAACGGTATCGCCACCCATGGCAGCGACGTTATCGTCGCTAGAGGAAGAAGTTGCGAGCGCAACGTCTTCGGTATCGGTCGAGTCGTATTCGAGGAACGGATTAGTGTCGAGCGCAGTCCGCAATTCCTGCTGGAACTCGAGCGACGACAGTTGCAACAGCCGCACCGACTGCTGCAAGCGCGGTGTCAGTGCGAGCGACTGCCTTGTGCGTAGTTCGATTGAGGGCGGCATTGTAGTGAGGTCCTGTGAACAGTTCGAAAAAGTCCTGTGACCTATGCACAGCAACTGCCGTACCAGCTCTCGCAACCTGCTGTTTTTTCTCAGCTTTAGATTTTTCTGGCGGTCCCGAAAGAGCGATTGCGCGCCATTTTTTACAACCGGCCGGAAAAATGCGGAGGGACGATGGGCAATCGGCGGGCCTGCCCCTGAGACCGCGATCCAGCGGGTGAATCCACCTGCTACACGGGGAAAAGCGGGGGGCAGGCGCCAGCCTGGGCCGCGTCTTGCGAAGTCGGGCACGCGGCTTGCGGACAGGCGTTGTGGACGGATCGAGGTAACGAAACCGCATCCCCTATCAACAACAGCAAAGGAGCATCATTTATGAAGACCCTCCCTACTCTCAAGGCAGCCGGCGCTATCGCCTGTGTCACTTTCGCTCTGAACGCCACCGCTCAAACCAGCGCGTCCGCCCCGCCGGCCAGTTCGGAAACCATGGGCCAGCATATCGACGACGGCACGATCACGACCAAAGTGAAGGCTGATCTGCTCGGCGCGAAGAACGTCAAGTCCACCCATATTCACGTGAAGACCCGCAAGGGCGTGGTGTGGCTCACCGGCACGGTGCCGAGCGCCGATGACAAGGCGGCCGCAGCGGAAGTCACGCAAAACGTGGACGGCGTGCAAAGCGTCAAGAATCGTCTGAAGGTGGTGGCCGAGTGAGCCACGAAAGTAAGCCACGAAAATGAGCGACAAAAGACAGCGGCAGGTCCAGGCCTGCCGCGATGCGCGTGAGTTTCGACCGAGGTTAATTCTTCGCAGCGGCGAACTGATCACGCAGATCGCGAATGCGATCGTGGTTCTGCAGGACGCCCTGGAACTGCTGCTCGACCACGATACGCACGTCGGCCGGCAGATCCTTCTCAAGTGCGTCGTGATAGCGTTTCTTCGCGACGTCCTCACCCTTTTCGCAGTCGGCAAGAATGGTGTGGTCGGTACGGCCCGCCACGGCGGACTTGACATCGGTCCAGCCGCGATGAAGCGCGCCCGCTACCGTGCCACCCGTCTCAGGCTTGCCGCCCAGTCGCTGGACCAGGTCCTGCAGTTCACGCGCGCCCCGCGAGCAGTCTTCCGCCCGCGACACGAATAGCGCCTTGAGCTGCGGATCATGCGCATCTTCGGCGGCCTTACGAAAGCCACGCTCGCCATCCTTCGACGTTTCAACCAGATCGTTCAATACAGCGGTCACGTTGGTAGACATTGCATTCCTCCGGGGTTTCGTGGTTCATCCAGTTCGCTGCCGGGGTGGCTGCGACTCGCCTCTTGTCCCGCATGCCGCGTGCCCGGCGTGCAAGAAATAGCGGGGCGCAGCGCGCTTTGTCGAGGCACACCGGCGCCGGCCTGGCAAACTTACCCAGCGACGTAAATGTTGCCGGCGCACACCATCGCTCCAACGCAGAAGCCCAAAGCAGCAAGGGCTTCTGCGGAGCTGGGCGTAAATGGCATGGAGGTTGCTCAGACACTCCTGCCTGCAACGGTGCGCGACGGCTGAAGGGCACGCCCGAGGCACCCCACTCGAATGCGGCACGCCGCATCAGGGCCTCGCGCAGGTTGCCTGCGCAGTCACGCGCGGCGAGCGCCCCACAGATGACGCGCTTCATCCGCAACGGTCCTCACTGAGAATCTGGGTTTAAGGTTTGGCGCGCGGCAGCCGAACGTATCAGGCCGCCGCCTTTTTTTGGTTTGACGCCAGCGTGAACCTGGAACGCGGTAGAAGTTAGGATCAGCGACATAAACCCTCCTTGTCAGCGCGAAAGATGGTCGTGGGCGCGTCCTCTGTGGCGCGCTTCATTGCACATGACCTGGCTCCATTCCTTCGACCCGGAAAAGGCCGCTATGCAGAATCACCGCTGCACCGCCGCTCTGATCGAGCGCTTCGGCGCAGACCGAGCGGATCCGGCGCCGGCCCTGTTCGAAGGCGGCAAGCAGCGACTCTTCCAGCGCCGATCGCGCGCCGAAGTGATCTTCCAGTGCCTCGGCCGTAATGGCGCAGATCACCGGTTCACCGTCCACTCTGGCCGTAAACTGCACGGTCAGGCTCGAGCCGTCGAAGCCAGGTGCGTCGTCAGGAAAGGTAATGCGCATGGTGGCGTCCTCATAGGCTGGCCGAGGCAGAATTGCATTCATGGCGCGCTCGGTTAGGATTGCTTCGAGTGCTGTTGGCCCGGCTTGCGCTTCGTTAGGTGCGCAATCAACGTTCTATTGAAGGCCTGTGCTTGCGGCAGCAGGCGAATCGCATCGCTGTTCACCAAGCCGCCCGGCAACACGAGCGCGTCGTATTGATCCGCACTGGCCTTGTCGAAGGCCGCGTCGACGTCGACTGCATCGCCTTTGTCGACATGTTTAAAGCCCTGGATCTTGCCCGGCTTCGCGGAGACGACGTGCACCGTGGCGCCAGCCTCGGCCAGCGCGCGCTTCGGTTCGAAAAGCTCCGCCTGCTCGAAACCATCGACTGCGAAGACCGCCACCTTGCAGCCCTTAAGTGACTTAGTCATATGCATTTCTCCTTTGCGAGCGTGGAAATGGCTTGAACCGGCATCGGGCCGGGTCACGCGGCAAGCTATGCCTCACCTCATCAGAACTTCACGTGTTCCGTTCACCGAGCCAGGCAGCAAGCGCTATGCCTGTCGAATCTCCTCGATCACCCGTAGCTCTCGGCTTCTGCATGGAAGCGCCGCAAGGGGCGTTCCGCGCGGCATACGCGGCGACATGGGCATCTGCCTTGCCTGTCCGGCTCGATACGCGGCGCGTGGGTTCGCAAGCGCCCAGCCCCTAGCTGTGAACTTCCTCGCCCATCCTCGCGCACAAAGGTGCACCATACTGCTTTTCGCAGCATCGCCACCCGTTTCCGGAGGAACACCATGCGCATTGAAACCGCCTTCCTGTTCGACCTCGACGGCACGCTGGTCGACAGCGTCTATCAGCACGTCCTCGCCTGGAAGCAGGCACTCGATCAGGAGGGAATCGAACTGTCCGTATGGCGCATCCATCGCAAGATCGGCATGAGCGGCGGCCTGTTCACCCATCAGCTGTTACGCGAAACGCACAGCGAAATGAGCGCCGAGCGTATCGAGCGGCTGCGGCAGGCGCATGCCGAAGCGTATCGCCAGCTCGGCAACCAGGTGCGGCCGC
The DNA here is from genome assembly GCF_900100735.1 of Paraburkholderia phenazinium. GTDB lineage: Bacteria > Pseudomonadota > Gammaproteobacteria > Burkholderiales > Burkholderiaceae > Paraburkholderia > Paraburkholderia phenazinia. The sequence continues at coordinate 152,915 of NZ_FNCJ01000008.1, forward strand.
TGCCCGGTGCACGCGAACTGCTCGAGGCGCTGACCGAAAGCGGCACGCGCTGGGCGATCGCGACAAGCGGCCGGATGGAAACCGCCGCCGTGAACCTGGCCGCGCTCGGTGTCGATCCGGAGAAAACGGTCGTCGTGACGCGTGACGCCGTCAAATATGCCAAGCCCGACCCCGATCTGTTCATCGCGGCGGCCCACCGGCTGGGTGTGCCGATCGAGCAAAGCGTGGTGGTCGGCGACAGCATCTGGGACATGCTCGCCGCGCAGCGCTGCCGCGCGTTGGGAGTGGGCCTGCTATCGGGCGGATACGGGCAGGATGAACTCGAGCGCGCCGGTGCGCTGCGGGTTTATGAAGACCCCGACGATCTGCTGCTGCACCTCGACGAGGTGGCCGCACGACCCTGATCTACCACGGGCTGCACGGGGCGATGATGAGGATCGCAATCTCAGTCGCAATCAGGCCGAGGATGAACATCGAACTGGACAACGCGGAGAGGCGTGCCAGAAACCAGTCGCGCTCGGCGCGTGTGCCCTTGAGCGCCGACGGGAAACGCCATGGGATGCGCGCGGTCCGCCACAGGTTGCGCCATGCCACGAGGGTGCCGAAACCGCCGAAGATCAAACAGACCAGACTGACGAGCACCACGGTGAGCGGTGTCCACGCCATCGTGTGCACAACGAATAGCGGGCTGCCCACCGCGCAACTGGCGCCCAACACCATATCCGCGATCCCCACCTGAGCCAGCCAGGCAAGCGGCGCGACCAGCAGCGCAATGAGGATCTGCGTCGCGCTGATTGGCTGGGCGGCTGCCTGCTGTGGGCTGATCGGTTGCCGCTTGTCCTGCGGTGTGGCTGCCGGCTCGCGCACGCGGCCGTGACCGTGGCTGGCCGGAGTACGAGTGTCGGCGCCGCGGCCACGGCCGTGACGAGTGTGGGCGCGCGAGTTGAATCGATCCGCGGTCATGCTGATTCCGATAAAAAGCCTGGGTGTTCATCCGTGGTCCCGCTTCGCCTGCTGCAGCCTGGAGCGAGGTCCCGTGAAGGCGCGGGCGCGGCGCTCGAAGCAGGCAGAGTGGCTGTCAAGGGCGGCGGCCGGACGTTCTCTCTGTGCAGTGCAGCAAGAAACGGGCCGAATTCGCAAGGCATGGAAAAGCATGCTGGCGCAGGGCTGCTCGACCCGCTCAGCCGGTGAGTCCAGCAAGCGGTGCGCAAGAATTGCAATCGCCGGGACGCTTTTTACGCGTGCCACGCTGGAGCAGGCCAAGCGCAAGCTGCGCATCGCGTTCGGCCGCGCGCCGTAGGTGCGTTGCGGCACTCGTGCGCGCCTGCACCGCGCCCCTCCCCCCGCGCGCCGCCACCACCACGCCCGAGCCGATAGAATACGTAGCTCCGCAGAACGGCCTCGTCGAAAGCGCCCCAACCTCTATGACGGAATCCCACCAGACCCGGCGCGCCGCGCAGGCGAGCGCCGCGAATTCGCTGTTCGCGTTCCTGAAAACGCTGCCGTTCTCCGACCGGTTAATAGAGGGCTGCGTCATGGCCGTGCAGGCGGTCATGGGCGCAAGCATCGCTTTTACGCTCGCCCGTCATCTGCATGCCGAGCAGCCGTTCTGGGCCGCCATCACGGCAATTGCGGTCAGCCAGCATAGCTATGTGGATACGCGCAACCTGTCGCGCGACCAGTTTATCGGCGCGATGGTGGGCGGCGTGTGCGGTCTCGCCGGCGCCGTGCTGGGCGACGGGTATTTCATTGCGTATATGGTGACGGTCGGCGCGGCCATCATCTTGTGCTGGTGCGCGAATATCGGCAGCGCGGCGCGTCTTGGCGGCATTACCGCCACGATCATGCTACTGGTGCCGCGCATCGGACCGGCCTGGGAAGTCGCGCTGATCCGGCTCGGCGAAGTGACGCTCGGCACCGTCAGCGCGTTGCTGGTGTGCTGGCTGATCCGCGCTATCGAGAAGCGCTGGTTCGGCAAAACCTGAGCAGCGGCGGCGGGCGCAGGTCTTACCGTGCGCCCGCCTGATACCGCAGGCCGCTTACTTCAACCGGCGCGGGCTGCTTTCCTTCAATTGCGTGCGGCGCGGCTCGCCCTGACGCTCCAGCATCCAGCCCGGATATTCGGACGGCAACACGCTGATCGCATCGAGCTTCGCCAGTTCATCGGCGCTCAATTCCACCTTGGTGGCCGCGATATTGTCATCGAGTTGCTCGACTTTCTTCGCACCGACAATCACCGTCGTCACCGCCCGTTGATGCAGCAACCACGCCAGCGCGATCTGCGCCACCGACACGCCTTTTGCCTCGGCGATACCGCGCATCGTATCGATACAGTCGTAGGCGCGCTCGCGATTCACCGGCGGAAAATCGAAGGTCGTCCGGCGGCTGCCGGCTTCGCCCTGCTGCTCGCGGCCGTACTTGCCGCTTAGCAGGCCGCCAGCCAACGGACTCCAGACCATCAGCCCGAGCCCTTCGCTGTGCAGCATCGGCACCAGCTCGCGCTCCAGATCGCGGCCCGCTAGCGTGTAATACGCCTGCAGCGTCTCGAAGCGCGCCAGGCCCAGCCGCTCCGCAATCCCGAGCGCCTTGACGATCTGCCAGGCGGCCCAGTTCGACACGCCGACGTAGCGCACATGACCTTGCTGGACCAGCGTATCGAGCGCGCGGACCGTTTCTTCGATCGGCGTGGCAGGATCGAAGCCATGGATCTGGTACAGGTCGATGTGATCGAGCTGCAGGCGTTTGAGGCTCGCCTTGATGCCATCCATGATGTGATAACGCGAGGCGCCGCGCGTATTGGGAGATTCCGCCGTCGCGCCGAAAACCTTGGTGGCGACCACCACCTGATCGCGCGGCACCTTGAGGTTTCTCAGCGCAACGCCGGTGATCTGCTCGGACAGACCTTGTGCATAGACGTCGGCGGTATCGATGAAGTTGATGCCGGCGTCGAGCGCCCGTCCGACGAGCCGTTCGGCGTCGGCCTGCTGCAGATCGCCAATCTGCCGCCACATGCCTTCGCCGCCGCCGAAGGTCATCGTACCAAGACAGAGTTCGGAAACAAACAGGCCGGTACGGCCTAGCTGGTTATAACGCATCGTTGTGACTCCGACTGGGTGAGGATCCTGATGAGAATACTGCAGAGGGCAAAATCCAGCAGACGCGGTGCCAACCAGTAACACAAGCCCAAAGCGAACGCCAGGCGCTAAAACGCAGCCGCGGCAATCGCTACCTGGACCACAGCCGGAGAGCAGCAAAAGCTGCCGCTTGGCGACCGCCGTACACCACGTGGCGCGCCCTGCAAAAACCTGCGAGACTTGCTCCTTGGCTTCTCACACGTTGCCCCTCTGGATATGGCCCGTCGCGCCCCCATCTACGCCAGCATGACTCCCGCCTCCTCCCCGAGCGGCGTGCTGGACAGTTTTCATCCCGCGGTGGCCGGCTGGTTCCTGAAAACGTTTCCTGCCCCGACCGACGCCCAGCTCGCCGCATGGCCGTTCATCCGCAGCGGCCGCTCGACGCTGGTCGCCGCCCCCACGGGCTCGGGCAAGACCCTCACGGCGTTTCTGTCGGCGCTCGACGATCTGGTCCAGCAAGGCCTCGCCAACGGCGGCGCGCTGCCGGACGAAACGCTGGTGGTCTATGTTTCGCCGCTCAAGGCGCTGTCGAACGATATACGCCTGAACCTGCAACGGCCGCTGGAAGGGATCGCAGCCGAACTTGCGCAGCGCGGCCTCGCGCCGCTCGAGATCCGCACCGCCGTGCGCACCGGCGACACCACCCAGCAGGAGCGCAATGCGCTGCGCAAGCAGGCGCCGCATATTCTCGTGACGACGCCGGAGTCGCTCTATGTGCTGCTCGGCTCCGACTCGGGGCGCCGCATGCTGGCGACCACCCGCACCGTGATCGTCGACGAAATCCATGCGCTTGCCGGCAGCAAGCGCGGCAGCCACCTCACCCTCAGCCTCGAACGGCTCGACGCGCTGTGCGGCCGGCGCCTGCCGCGCATCGGCCTGTCGGCGACGCAAAAGCCGATCGGCGCGGTCGCGCGTTTTCTGGTGGGCGGCGCGAGCGTGAACAGCGCGGAACCCGCGGACTGCGCGATCGTCGATGTCGGTCATGTGCGCGCTCGCGATCTGGCGCTGGAGATTCCGCCAGTGCCGCTCGAAGCGGTAATGGCCAACGAGGTTTGGGAGCTGGTCTACAACCGGCTCGCCGAACTGATTGCGCAGCACCGCACCACGCTGATCTTCGTCAACACGCGCCGCATGGCCGAGCGGGCCGCGCGTCATCTGACCGAGCGCCTCGGCAAGGAAGCGGTCGCCGCACACCACGGCAGCCTCGCCAAGGAACACCGCTTCGATGCCGAGCAGCGCCTCAAGCGCGGCGACTTGCGCGTGCTGATCGCGACGGCTTCACTGGAACTCGGTATCGATATCGGCGATGTCGATCTGGTTTGCCAGATGGGTTCGCCGCGCGCAATCGCACCGTTCCTGCAACGTGTCGGGCGCTCCGGGCACCACGTGGGTGGAATGCCGAAGGGGCGTCTCTTTCCCGCCTCGCGCGACGACCTGATCGAATGCGCGGCCTTGCTCGATTGCGTGCGCCGCGGCGAGCTCGATGCCCTGCAGATCCCGCGCGCGCCGCTCGACGTGCTAGCCCAGCAGATCGTCGCGGAAATCTCCAGCGCCGAATGGAGCGAGGACGCGCTGTTCGACCTGATGCGGCGTGCCGCCCCCTACGCCGAGCTAACCCGCGAGCAATACGACGCCGTGCTGCGGATGCTTGCCGAAGGCTATACCAGCCGTCATGGCCCGCGCGGCGCGTATCTGCATCGCGACGCGGTGAGCGGTACGCTGCGCGGCCGGCGCGGCGGCAAGCTGGTGGCGGTGACCTCGGGCGGCACGATTCCCGAGAACGCCGACTATGCGGTGATCCTCGAACCGCAGGCCGTGAATATCGGCACGGTCAACGAGGACTTCGCCGTCGAGAGTCTGGCGGGCGACGTGTTTCAGCTCGGCAATGCCTCTTACCGGATCCTGCGCGTAGAAGCCGGCCGGGTGCGAGTGGAAGATGCGCGGGGACAGCCGCCCAATATCCCATTCTGGCTCGGCGAAGCGCCGGGGCGCAGCGATGAACTGTCGTTCGGCGTGGCGCGCTTGCGCTCGCAGATCGAGCGGTTGCTGAGTGACGACGAGCCACAGCCGGAAGAAGCGGCTGTAGCTGCGGAAGTTGCACACGCAACCGTATCCACAGCCGTGGCTGCGCCACGCCGTACCGAGCGGCGTCTCGAACACGCCATCGCCTGGCTCACCACCACGCTCCGCATGGACGAAGCCGCCGCGCGCCAGATCGTCGACTACCTCGCGCGAGCACGCGCCGCCTTGAGCGCGCTACCCACGCAAAACACGCTGGTGATGGAGCGCTTCTTCGACGAATCGGGCGGCACGCAACTGGTGATTCATGCGCCATTCGGCAGCCGCATCAATCGAGCGTGGGGCCTCGCGTTGCGCAAGCGCTTTTGCCGCACCTTCAATTTCGAATTGCAGGCCGCGGCCACCGAGGACGCCATCATCCTTTCGCTGACCGGCAGCCACAGTTTCGCGCTGGACAAGGTCTGGCGCTACCTGCACTCGAACACGGCCGAGCATCTGCTGATCCAGGCCCTGCTCGACGCGCCGCTGTTCGGCGTGCGCTGGCGCTGGAACGCTACCACCTCGCTCGCCCTGCCGCGCTATAGCGGCGGCCGCAAAACCGCACCGCAACTGCAGCGCATGCGCAGCGAAGACCTGCTGGCGGCCGTATTCCCCGACCAGGTGGCGTGCCTCGAGAACATCGTCGGCGAGCGCGAACTGCCGCATCATCCTTTAGTCGATCAGACCATTGACGACTGCCTGCACGAAGCGATGGACACCGAAGGCTGGCTCAGCCTGCTACGCCGGATCGAACAGGGACAGGTGAAACTGGTCACGCGCGAGTTGCCGGCGCCCTCGCCGCTCGCAGCCGAGATCCTCACCGCCAAGCCTTACGCGTATCTCGACGACGCGCCGATCGAAGAGCGCCGCACCCAGGCCGTGCTCAACCGCCGCTGGTCCGATCCCGCCTCTGCGGACGACCTGGGCGCCCTCGATGCCGACGCGATTGCCGGCGTGCGCGAGGAAGCGTGGCCGCAGCCGCGCAACCTCGACGAAATGCACGAGACGCTGACTGGCCTTGCCTGCGTCACCGACGCCGAAGCGCAAAACAACCCGGACTGGCCAGCATGGCTCGCGGCGCTCGCCGAGGCGCGCCGCGCAACCCGCTTACGCACCTCGGCCGGCGCGGCGCTCTGGCTGCCGGCCGAACGCCTGACCTGTCTGCACGCCATCTACCCTGAAGCCTCCTTCGAGCCATCTATCGCCGCCCCCAAGGGCTTTACGGAACCATGGAACGCGGATGAAGCGCTAGTCGACGTGATCCGCGCCCGGCTCACGGGTTTCGGCCCACTACCGGTGGCGTCGATTGCCGGCGCACTGGGCCTGCCGCCAGGCACCGTGGAGCGCGCCCTGAGCGCGCTCGAAGCACAAGGCTACGTGATGCGGGGCCGCTTCACGCCGGGCGCAAACGCAGAAGAATGGTGCGAGCGGCATCTGCTGGCGCGGATTCACCGCTATACCGTGCGGCGCTTGCGGCGGGAAATCGAGCCAGTCGAACGGCACGACTTCATGCGCTTCCTGTTCGAGTGGCAACATCTGACGCCCTCGACACGCGGCGAAGACCGCGACGCGCTCGCGGCCGTGCTGGATCAAATGGCCGGATTCGAGGCCGCCGCTACGGCGTGGGAGGAAGACATCCTGCCCGCCCGCCTCAAGGACTATTCGATCACCTCGCTCGACGAGCTGTGCCGCTCCGGCAAGCTGGTCTGGACGCGCCTCACCGAGCGCACCCGCACCGCCGCCGCCCCGGTGCGCAGCACGCCGATCGTCTTGCTGCCACGGCGCGACATCGGCCTGTGGAGCACGCTGATCGATCAAAGCAAGCCGGCCGAGTTGTCGCCACGGGCCCAAAGCGTCTATGACACGCTGATGAAACACGGCGCGATGTTCTTCGACGAGCTGCTGGGAGACACGCGCCTGCTCGGGATCGAACTGGAAAACGCCTTGGGCGAACTGGTCGCAGCGGGATTGGTGAACTCGGACAGTTTCGCAGGCTTGCGTGCCCTGCTCAAACCCGCCGCGAAGCGCCAGGCCCATCACCACCGGCGGCCACGCGGTGGCGCGCTGATCGGCGGCATGGACGATGCCGGCCGCTGGGCACTGGTACGCCCGCGCAGCACGCTTGCGGTTCAGGTGAGCCCCACACCCACCTCGTCCACCTCGTCCGCGTCACCCGCCACCGCCACAGCCCGCGCCCCGTTGCTTGCACCGGAAGTGCTCGAACACCTGGCGATGACCTTGTTACGCCGCTATGGCGTCGTATTCTGGCGTCTGCTGGCCCGCGAAGCGGAATGGCTGCCGCCCTGGCGCGATCTGCTGCGCGTGCTGCAGCGGCTCGAAGCACGCGGTCTGGTACGCGGCGGGCGCTTCGTCAATGGCCTCGCCGGTGAACAGTTCGCGCTGCCTGAAGCGATCCCGCTGCTGCGCGAAGTACGCCGCCATGCCGACGACGGCGCCCTGGTCTGCGTTGCCGCCACCGATCCATTGAATCTGGTCGGTACGCTGCTCCCGGGCGACAAGGTGCCGGCGGTCGCCGGCAATCGCGTGCTGTATCGGGACGGCGTGGCGGTCGCCACGCTGGTGGCGGGCGAGTTTATTTATCTCACCGATGCCGACGCCGAAACGCGGGAACAGATGCGTCTCAGACTGGCACGGCGGCACTAATATTTAACATTTGTCTAAAGGTTCATAGTACCTTGCCGTTACTACCATACGTGCCGGCTGCCTTGGGTACAATAAAAGTCAGCCTTACATCTGATGTAGACTGTTTGCCACCCGCCAGCTTCGCGGCCCACGCTGGCGGCCCGCAGGCACACCTTGCCCGGGAAATGACATGAACGACGACCAACACGACCAGGTGCTCTATGCCCAGTTCGGCACAAGCAGCCCTTGCTGGCGTCTGTCCAAAGACAGCAACGCGCTGGAGCTGACGCCGGTCACGGGCGACATGCCGGCCAATGCCGCCATCCCCCTGAACCCGCACCAGGCCGCACAGATTCGCTGTCTGACCGGCATTACCTCCCACCTGATTCTCGACGTGCGCCTGCTCGGCGAGCCGTTACGGCTGCACCTGGTCGGCAAGAAACTCACCAGCAACCTATGGGCAGGCACGGCCTCGGCCTATGAAGACACCGAATCGGTGGCACGCGACCTGGTTCACGGTCTGTCGTTCGCCGAACAGGTGGTGTCGGAGGTCAATTCGGTGGTCGTGATCGTCGACCGCAATGGCCGCATCCAGCGTTTCAACCGGCTCGCCGAAGAACTCACCGGCATGAAAGAGGAAGACATTGTCGGCCGCAGTGTCTGGGCGCTCTTTATGTCGTCCGAGGCGGGCGCGGCGTCGAGCCAGAACATCGCCGGTTTCTTTAACCGCGGCGTCTCCTACGAAGTGGAGCGGCTCGTGAGGACCGTGCACGGCGAGCGGCTCTTCCTGTTTCGCAACAAGTTCGTGCAGAGCGGCAGTGGCGTCGACGAGCAGTTCCTGATCTGCTCGGGCACCGACATCACCGAAGAGCGCCGCGCACAAGAGCGGCTGACCGAACTGGCCAACACCGATTCGCTGACCGGCCTCGCCAATCGCAACGCGATTCAGGACAAGATCCGCGCGGCGATCTCAAACGCCGCGGACGATGTGTCGGTCGGCATTCTGTTCCTCGATCTCGACAACTTCAAGAAGGTCAACGACCACTACGGTCATGTGTTCGGCGACCGCCTGATCAAGGACGTCTCCGCCGCCATCAGCACCTGCCTGGACGAAGGCGACACGCTCGCGCGGCTGGGCGGCGACGAATTTATCGTGCTGGCCGCAACCGGCAGCGCCGCCTCGCTGGAAGCCACCGCGCAGCGCATTCTGGAGCGCATGCGCACGCCGTTCAGCCTCGGGCTCGTCGAGGTGTACACCGGCTGCTCGATCGGCATCGCGCTGTCCCCGGAGCACGGCGACAGTCTCGAATCGCTGATCCGTTCGGCCGACACCGCGATGTACGTCGCCAAGGACGAAGGCAAGCGCACGTACCGGGTGTTTTCGCAGGAGATGGACCGCAAGGTTGCCGAGTATATGTGGCTCGACACCAACCTGCGGCGCGGCATCGACGAAGGCCAGTTCACGCTCTACTACCAGCCGAAGCTGTCGATTTCGACCGGCGTTGTGACCGGCGCCGAGGCGCTGATACGCTGGAATTCGCCGGAACGCGGCCAGATCATGCCGACCGAATTCATTCGCTATGCCGAAGAATCGGGGCTGATCGGCCACCTCGGCCGCTGGGTCATGCAGACGGCCGCCCTGCAGGCCGCGCGCTGGAAGGCGGCGGGCTTCAACCTGCGGGTCGCGATCAACGTGTCGGCGCGCCAACTGGTGGATACCGCGGTGGTCCGGCACTTCGCCGAAGCGTTAAAGCAGGCGGGGCTCGACCCATGCCTCGTCGATCTCGAACTCACCGAAAGCTGCCTGATCGAAGATGAAGCCGCCGCGATCGAGTTGATTACGCAGTTCCGGCAACTGGGCGCCCAGGTGCACCTCGACGACTTCGGCACCGGCTATTCGTCGCTCTCGCAACTCGGGCGGATACCGCTCGATGTCATCAAGCTCGATCGCAGCTTCGTGCGCTCGATCAACGAGAATACCAAGGCCCAGGCGCTGGTGCGCTCGATGGTGGCGGTGGCCCAGGAGCTGAATTTCAAGGTGGTGGCTGAAGGGATCGAAACGGAAGCGGAAGAAGCGTTTATGAAGGGGCTCGGGGTGGAGTATGTGCAGGGCTTCCTGTACGGCCAGCCAATGCCGGCCGCTGAGTTCGAACAATGGCTGCGCGAGCGGCAGAAGCTCAGGCTGATCGCCTGAGCTTCGCTCCAGCTAGGCAATGTTTGCGCTAGTCTGGCGCAGGCTGGAGGTGCGGCGGTTCTGCAGCATCACCAGCCGCTCCATGAAGGCCAGATCCTTCTCTTCAATCGTGAACGCGGCCTCCACCCAGTCTTCGGTAATCTCCATCAGTTCGGCGCGCGAGAGCTGCAGCACCCGCTGACGGGCTCGCAGCATGGCGCGAATGCCGTTCATCTTGGGGCGCAGGGTGTCGACAAAGGTACGCGTCGCCACATAGGCCTCACCCGGTTCGAACAACTGGTCGACCAGTCCCTTGCCCGCATACCATTCCGCGGTGTGCGACTCGCCGGTGCCGATCAGCTCTTCCGCGAGGCGCATGCCGGCCTTGCGGGCGACGAGCGAGTATCCGCCCATGCCCGGGAACAGATTGAAGGCGATCTCCGGGAAACCCATGCGCGCGTCGTTCTGCGCGAGCAGAAAGTGATGTGCGAGTGCGGCTTCGAAGCCTCCCCCGAGCGCGGTCCCCTCCACCATCGCAATCGAAATCGCGCCGGTATCGAAGCCGCGTGCCGCGGCATGCACGCAATCGACACAAGCCCGCGCGTACGACATCAAGGCCTGACGCCTGCCGGCGCGGATGGTCTCGGCAAAGAAGTCGAGATCGCCGCCGACGTTGTACATCGCCGGAATCAGCGAGCCCGTCACCCAGAAGTCGATCGGCAAACCTGACTCACGCGCGGCCTGGGCGAGGCCCAGAATATCGTGCACCAGTTCAAGGTTAAAACAGGGACGCGGCTGCGCACGCAACATCATCCACATGATGTTGCGCCCCTCTTCGTAGTAGGCGGAAATCTGCGACAAATTACCCGCTTCGAGGAACGGACGGCAGGCGTGATGGTTGTGAAGATTCATTTTTAGTGGTCCTTTAAGGTTAAACGGCGGTAATGCAAGTCGAGCCTAAAGCAGACCTCAATATGGTGGGAGCGGGTTTGCTAACGGACGAACACAAGTCGTCCTTGCAATCCCTTGGCGGGAGGGGTGCGGAGGAAGTTTCAAACAGAGAGGGGACGTGCACGCGCAAACGATTGCGCACCAGAAGACGTGCAATAGGACGTGCAAAAACCATTGCGTCAATCCGAAAAGTAAATCGGAAAGCGCTCGAATACGGAATTTATTGCCACAGAGGGGAGCGACGGTAATTCTTTACTGTCAGGAAATGTAATGCGCGCGCGACATGGTGTGAGATATGGCGCGAGAGGCGGCGCACTGAAGGCGCCGCGGGAATAACCGCAACGAACGCGTGCAGCGAAGACGCCGCAATCCTGAGCGGTGTCGTTTGCACTGCACGCGGAGCGCTCAAATCACGGCGCCGCGGCGATCACATCGGCCACCGCCGCCGTCAGCTTCTTGCCATAGGGCACATGCAGGAACTCGTTCGGCCCGTGTGCGTTCGACTTCGGCCCAAGTACGCCGCACACCATGAACTGCGAATGCGGGAAGCCTTCCTTCAAGACGTTCATCAACGGGATCGTGCCGCCCTGGCCCATATAGGCGCAGTCCGCACCGTAATGCTGGCGCGACGCGTCGTTCAGCGCCGAGGCGAGCCACGGCGCCAGTTCCGGCGCGCTCCAGCCGGTGGCCGCACCGGCGTCCGGCTTGAAAGTGACCTTGGCGTTATAGGGCGGATCGAACTCGAGCAGCGCTTTCAGTTCCGCGACTGCCTTGACCGCATCGAGCAGCGGCGGCAGGCGCAGCGACAGCTTGAAGGCGGTGCGCGGACGCAGCACATTGCCGGCATCGGCGATGGCCGGCAAACCGGCCGCTCCCGTCACCGAGAGGGACGGACGCCAGGTGGAGTTGAGCAGCGCCTCTTTCGGATCGGTCGTGGTAGGCAGCACCTGGCGGCCGTCCTGGCCGCACGCCCACGGAATCTTCTTCCAGACGTCGTCGCCCAGAATCTGGGCAGTGGCTTCCGCTTCGCGCAGTCGGTCCGCCGGAATCGGCGCATGGAAGCCCTTCGGCAACAGGTTGCCGTTCGAGGCGTCTTCGAGACGGTCGAACAGTTGCCGCATGATGCGGAAGCTCGACGGCGTAATACCGCCATAGCCGCCCGAATGAATGCCTTCGTCGAGCACATGGACTTCGAGGTCGCCAGAGACAAGGCCGCGCAGCGAGGTGGTCAGCCACAACTGGTCGTAGTTGCCGGCGCCGGAATCGAGACAGACCACCAGCCCCACTTTGCCGAGCCGCTCGCGCAGCGCGTCGACATACGGCAGCAGGTCATAGCTGCCCGACTCCTCACAGGTTTCGATCAGCCCGACGCAGCGCGGCCGCTCGATGCCCTGGGCGTCGAGCGCGGCCAAGGCGGTCAGACTCGCGTAGATCGCATAGCCATCGTCCGCGCCGCCGCGGCCGTAGAGCTTGCCGTCTTCCAGCTTGGGCGTCCACGGGCCGAGGTCGTTACGCCAGCCGTCGAACTCGGGCTGCTTGTCGAGGTGGCCATACAGCACGATCGTCTCGGTGCTGCCCGAGCGGGTGGCCGCCGTTTCGAAGAAGATCACCGGGGTGCGGCCCGGCAAGCGGATCACCTCCAGCTTCAGGCCCTTCACGGGCTGTTGCTCGGCCCATTGCGCCGCGTCCGTCACCACCCGGTCGATAAAGCCGTGTTTGACCCAGTCCGCGTCGAAACCCGGGCTCTTGGCGGGCACGGCGATATAGTCGGTGAGCGCCGGCACGATCTCGTCGTTCCACTTGCGATCCACGAACTCGCGTAGCGTGTCGTGGTTGATCTTCCTGGCCTGCTGGGTGGTGTCGTCGGAAATCATATTGGCTGTCCGGTCGGTCGGTCAAAACGTACATGATAGTCCTCTCCGCTGCCGCCCTGAAGTCCCCCATTCGGCCAGGGGTGTGCAAAGCTGCCGGGACGCCGCGTCGCAACATTCCTGAAACTGAGGCCAGGAGCGCGAAAACGTGGGCGCGGCAGGTCCCCTCTGCGCGAATTGCACAATCGCGCGACAATTGGAAGATTGGCACTACGCCGGGAGTCCCGCGATGCTGGGCAGCACAGTTGTTCAAGCGGTGGCTGCGGTCATCGCACTCGGGGTGTACTTCCTGCCGGCGATTCTTGCGGACCGGCGCAAGCGTCACGACCTGTTGACGCTTGCGCTGTTCAACGCCTGCCTCGGCTGGACCGGTTTCGGCTGGCTGGCCGCGTTGTACTGGGCGCTGCAGCCGAACCCGCCGAAAGACGTCGCCACCGAAGTGAACGAAACGCGGCGCGTCGTCAGGATGCGAACCTTTTCGACCATGTTGATTCAACGCGTGCAGAGCCGGACGAGCCGGAATAAAAACGAGCGCTGAGCGCTCGCGCTACCTTTTTGCGCGGCCCACGTCGCCACGGCACCACGTCGCCGCGGCTCCTGGGCTCCTGGGCTCCTGGGCAGCCTCCCTTTATATTTCACCATTTGCCCACCCAGCCGTCCGGCTAATTGCCCGCTTTTCGCCACGCATGAAATAATCGACCGGTCCGATCAACCGACGCATTACTCTCACTGGAGCCCTGCAATGCCTGAACTCAGCAAGTTGCTGACCTTTGGTCTCGTCGCGCTCGGCATGGCGCTCACGCCCGGCCCGAACATGCTGTACCTCGTCTCGCGCTCGATCTGCCAGGGGCGTACCGCGGGCCTGATTTCGCTTGGCGGTGTGGCGCTCGGCTTCGTGTTCTATATGTTCAGTGCTGCGCTCGGCATCACGGCCCTGCTGCTGGCCGTGCCGTTTGCGTATGACGCGCTGCGCTTCGGCGGCGCAATGTATATGCTCTGGCTCGCGTGGCAAGCCATCAAACCGGGTGGGCGCTCGCCGTTTCAGGTGCGCGACCTGCCGGCCGACAGCCCGCGCAAGCTGTTTGCCATGGGCTTCGTCACCAACCTGCTGAACCCCAAAATCGCCGTGCTGTATCTCTCGCTGCTGCCGCAGTTCATCGATCCGCAACAGGGCCACGTGCTGGAGCAATCGCTGGTGCTGGGTTCGGTGCAGATTGCGTTTAGCCTGACGATCAATTCGCTGGTGGCGATGATGGCCGGCTCGATCGCGGTGTTTCTCGCGCGGCGTCCCGGATGGATTCTGGTCCAACGCTGGTTGATGGGAACCGTGCTTGCCGGCCTCGCGGTGCGCATGGCAACGGAAGCCCGGCGGTGATCATGCTGCACACCCGGCCTCTCAATGCCGGCGATCTCGATCTGATCTGCCGCCACCGCTATGAAATGTTCCGTGAGGCAGGACGCGACGCCGCCCTGCTCGACCAGATGACGCCGGCGTTCCGCACGTGGCTGCAACCGCGGCTCGCCGATGGCTCGTACTTCGGCTTTATCACGCTGGACGGCGACACGCCGGTGGCGGGGATTGGGCTAATGGAAATCGACTGGCCGCCGCATCCGCTGCACCCGGAGCAGGACCGGCGCGGCTACGTGCTGAATGTCTACGTGGAGCCGAGCCACCGGCAGCGCGGCATTGCACGCGCTTTGATGGACCGCTCGGAGGCGGCGTTTAGCGAACGGGGTCTGCCGTATGCGATTTTGCACGCCACGCAGATGGGGCGCCCGCTTTACGAGGGACTTGGCTGGGCCTCGACCACGGAAATGGCCAAGGCCGTAGGTAAGCCACTGGCAGCCTGAGTGCAGGGCGACGCGAATCAGGGCAAGCGAGAGCGACCGCGGGGAACGTCGGGCACCCTCAAGGCAGCCTCAGTTGCCCGAGGGCAACTGAGCGCGAATCAGCCGTGGTGCGCGACGCGTCCGAAGCTGCCCAGTTTCACGGAGCCTGCCGGAATGGAGCGCGGTTCGAGCTGGACCCGCTCCTGCTCGAACATCTCCTGGCGCAATTCGCCCTGGTCGTCGAACCACTGGCAAACCACCCAATCACCTGTAGTGAGTGCAACGGGACCCGCATAGGTGACCGTCATGCGCGGGCCGCCCGATTTGAGCGTAACGACGTCGCCGACATGCAGCGGCACGATTGACGGTGTATCGAATGCGTCGAGAGTAGCGGTCAGCATATCAATCCCCGATACGAAAGCAGTGAACTGTTTTAACCCATGGTCTCAGCCAGGCGGCTGGCGAAATATTTAAAAAGTTTGCCAAGATTAACAATTGAAATTCTCGCCCGCAAGTGATTTTTAACGATACCGTATTTACACTGACGGGAATTTGATTTCGATCATCGGCTCTGCGAATGAAACAATGATCGGGTAGCTAAATCCTATTCAGCAAACTCCGCCTCCCCCGCCAGGCGGGTCTGAGAGCGGGAACAAACTACGTGTCCCCGAACGCTGCAGCCGTAAAATGTGCTGAGTCGGATTCCTCAGACATTGGTATTTTCGTTTCAGGTACGAAACGATTTTTATCCGATCAATTATTGCGAAAATCACCCATAAACCAATCACCCATCCATGAATATCACCAATGGAGGGCGCATCGCATTAAGACGGTGCAGTGAAATATTCCTGTGGTTGCAATTGTCACCTTAATGGTGAATAGCGAGTCGCTGATGGCGCACGAGTAGTGCACTCAGGCCGATACACACCAGCATCAACAACGCATTGATGCCGAGGCTGTACTGGAAGGCATGCGCGTACGCATCCGGTGTCGCCCGGCCGCCCAGCACGCCGAAGAACGCGCCGCTGATGGCCGCAGTACCGAACGCCGAGCCGATCTGCAGGGTCGACGTGACCACGCCCGAAGCCAGCCCCGCCTTCTGCGGCACGACTTCCGCGAGCACGGTGCGCATGATCGACGGCAGCAGCAAGCCATGGCCGACACCGGCGCACACCAGCCCGCAATAGAACAGCAGATCCGGCGCGGCAGCATGGGTGGCCGACCAGCCGGTTACCGTAAAGCCGACGGTCATCATCGAAAACCCAAGCGTCAGCACATGGCCACCCATGCGCCGCACCACCGCGGGCGAGGTCAGCGGCCCGACCACGAAGCCGATCGCAAACGGCATGATGGCGAGGCCCGAGGCAAGCGGTGTCCAGTGCAAACCGGTCTGCAGGAAGATGCCGTAGGTCAGAAAGAAGGCGCTGTTGCAGTAGAACAGAAAGGCCAGCACGAGGCCCAGCGCGAACGCCGGATTGCGGAACAATTGCAGGTCGACAAGCGGATGACCGCCGCGACGCTCGGCTCGCCGCTCCGTGGCGACGAAGAGCGCGAAGGCCGGCACGCTCAGCGCAAACATCACAAAGGTCCAGGCAGGCCAGCCGGCCTCGCGGCCGTGGGTCATCGGATAGATCACAAGCAGCAGCAATAGCGACAGCAAACCGACACCCTTCAGGTCCACGCCGGTACGCACGGCGGGCTGGTTTTCCGGCACGAATTTCCAGGTGCCGATAAACGCGAGGATGCCGACCGGAATGTTGATCAGGAAGATGGCGCGCCAGTCGAGACCGAACGGCCGGTAGGTAATCAGTGCGCCGCCGCCGAGTTGTCCGGCAATGGAGGCGAGCCCGAACACGAATCCGTAGAAGCTCATCACGCGGGTTTGTTGTGCGAGCGGCACCACCGCACGAATGGTGGCCAGCACCTGCGGCGCCATCACGGCGGCGGCCATGCCTTGGACGATCCGCGCGATCACCAGCATGTGCCCGCCCGGCGCAAAACCGCACAAGGCCGACGCCACCACGAAGCCCGCCATGCCGGTCATAAACATGCGGCGGCGCCCGAACAGGTCGCCCAGCCGGCCGCCGGTGATCAAGAGCACGGCATACGCGGACGCATACGCCGAGACGATTAGCTGCAACTGCGCATCCGTGGCGCCGAGCCCGGTATGGATCGCCGGCAGCGCCAGATTGACAATGAAGTAATCGAGCGGCGCGAGAAACGCACCGACGAACAACACAGCGAGCGCGAGCCCCTGACGCTCGAAGCGCGGAGCTGCTTCGGCCACGTCGCCGGCGCCAGGTGCGGCACTCGCCCGCGGCACGGCAAACGCCACTGGCGTAGATTTCATGCATTCGCTATTCATGACTGATCGTTCAATAATTAGGTAAAAAAATTTACACGAGCGCGCGCATCGCTACGTCGACGATTGCTGTTAGCTCTTGCTCGTCGTGCGCGACCCGGCCGAGTACACGTAGCCCCTGGATGATGCACAGCAGAAAATTGCTGACGGCCTTTTCGTCGAGTGTGGAGTTGAAGTCGCCGCTCGCCTGGCCGCGAATCACGGCGGCGGCGAGCAGCGTTGCCATGCGGCGCTGGATCGCGGCAATGCGGGTGCGCAGCGCCTCGTCGTCTGTCTGCATTTCCAGCGTGGTGTTTGTAATCAGGCAACTGCGCTGCGGCGCAAGCGCCGACGACACCTTGGTGTAATGCAGAATCGCGTTGCGCAGCGCTTCCTGAGGCGGCAACGGCGCGTTTAGGCGCTCGGCGAGGCGAGCAATCGAGCCGTCCGCGTAATGATCGAGCGCTGCCAGCATGATGCCGTGCTTGTCGCCGAAGACGCCGTAAAGACTGCCGCGCAATAGACCGGTGGCCTTGCAGAGGTCGTCGATCGAGGTGGCGTGGTAGCCGTGGCGCCAGAACACTTCGCTGGCATGTGCCAGCACCGTGGCCGTGTCGAATTCGCGCGGGCGCCCGCGGGCGCTCGTAGTGCGGGTCTTCTTCGAGGTGGTGGCTTGGCTCATGGGAATGGATATTATGACTATCCATTCAACAAATCAAGCCTACTGGGGGTGGGGTTTCTGGCTCCCCCATTACAACCCCACATTCTCCCGAATAACCCTCGCAATCACCTTCTCCGCCTCCCCTGCCCCCTTCTCATACACCCGCGTATTCTGCTGCGGCGCCGGCGTATCCTTGCCGATCAGTTGTCCCGTGCGCACATGCGTATCCACCGACACCTGCATCGACAACCCCAAACGCAGCGGATGCGCATTCAAATCGTCCGGGTCAAGCGAGATCACAATCGGCACGCGCTGCACCACCTTGATCCAGTTACCGGCCGCGTTCTGCGAAGGCAGCATCGAAAAAGCGCTGCCCGTCCCTGCCGAGAAGCCCTCCACCCGGCCGCGATACACCACCTGCGAGCCATACACGTCCGAGACAATCCGCACCGGCTGACCGACCCGCATATGGCGGATCTGCCCTTCCTTGAAATTGGCCTCAACCCACAGCCGCTCCAGCGGAATAATCGACATCAACGGCACGCCCGGCCCAACCTGCTGCCCCATCTGCACCGAGCGCTGCCCCACCGTGCCGTCGACCGGCGAGACGATCGTCGAGCGCTGCAGATTGCGAAACGCGAGCCGCAGTTGCGCCGCTGCCTGCTGCACGGAAGGATTCGCCTCGACCGCTTGCCCACTGCCGAGCGCGCGCGCCGCGTCCAGTTGCGATTGGGCCGAAGCGAGATTGGCCTCGGCCACCGCCACGGTTTCACGGGCACGCGCCAGTTCTTCCGGGGCAACGATCTCGATTGGCGAGTGATCGCGCGCCGCCAGCACCTGCTGCGCCAGCGCCAGCTCCGCGCGGCGCGCCTTGATCGCCTCCACATATAAGCCGCGCGAGAGGTTCGCGTTGGCCACCTGCCGCACCGCCAGCGCGAGTTGCGCCTGCGCCTGGGTGTAAGCGACGCTTGCCTCGGTATCGTCGAGCTTCACCAGCGCTTGCCCAACCTTCACGCGCTGTGTGTTGTCGACGAGGATATCCGTGACGGTGCCGGGAATCTGCGCGGCGATCTGTACGATATTGCCGGCGACGTAGGCATCGTCGGTCTCCTCGTAGAAGCGCGCATTGAAGAACCACCAGCCAATCGCGACCAGCGCCACCACGGCGGCCACGCCCAGAAAGACGGCGAGCCGGCGGCGCCGCGTCGCACGCCGCGCATCCTGATCATGCCGCAGCGCGGCAGCCTGGGACTGGCCAGCCCGGTCTATATCGTTCTTGTCGTTGTACATTCAGTCGAAGTGCGTATCCGTGATCCGGCCGTGTGAAGGAAAGGCAGCCTGAAAATGGGAAATCGGCGGCCCCGCAATTTTCTGCTCGTCAAAGCCCCCGCCTAGCGCGGCGACCAGTTGAACCTGCAACATCCGGCGCTGCGTCTCCAGCTCCACCTGCTCGGCGCGCTCGTCAAGCAGTGTCAGGTCGGCCAGCATCACGTCCTTTTGCATGACGAGGCCGCGCTGATGGCGCTGGTCGGCAACCGCGACGATGCGCGTGGCGGCGTCGACCGCCTGCGCCTGCTGTTGCACCAGTTTGTCGACGGTGCGCAACGACGTCAGCCGTTGCGCCACTTCGCCTAGCGCCTGCTCGATGGCCTTGTTGTACAGGCTGAGCGCCACATCGACGCTGGCAAAATCGCCACCCAGTTTGGCACGCAGGCGGCTGCGGTCGAAGATCGGCAGTGAGATCGCCGGACCGACCGAGCCGGTCAGCGCCTGGTGGGTAAACAGTGATGCAGGAGTCAGTGCCGTTAAGCCAGCGAAGGCCACCAGATTCACATCCGGGTAGAACTGTGCGCGCGTCGAGTCGACGTTCGCCACCGCGGCCTCGGCGCGCAAGCGGGCGGCGACGATATCCGGGCGCCGCCCCAGCAGATCGACCGGCAACCGAGCCGGCAGTCCCGCTGCGTCAAGGTCCGCGAGGTCAGCCAGCTGCGGCCGGCGGATCGTGAGTCCGCGTTCCGCGCCGCGACCGCTCAGCACCCCTAGCTGCAACTGCGTGAGCTTGATGCGTTCGTCGTTGAGTTCCATCTGCGCGACGAGGCGGTTTTGCTTGAGCACGGCGTCCGCTGCGTCGTACGCGTTGTCGAGGCCACGCGCGAACCGCTCGCGCAGCACGTCGTTCACAAATTCGCTTGCATGCTGCTTTTCCTGCAGGTTGTCCTGCAAGGCGTAGGCCTGATCCAGTTCGAAATACAGCGTGACGATTGCGACCGTCAGCGAGAGCCGCGCCTGCTCCGCATCCACTCGCGCGGCATCGCGCTCGGACAATAGCCCACGCGTCATGGCGGCATTCTTGCCCCACAGGTCGAACTGATAGCTCAGCCCTGCAAACAGGGCTGACGGTGACGCTGTCGGATCGCTAAAGAGTTGCACGGGAATCGTCTCGCCCGCCACCGACACATTCGCCGCGTTCGGCGGCTGCGGCAAGCGCGCCTTGGTGACGGTCGCCCCTGCGGTGCCCGTGAGTCCCGTCAGCGACGCGAACTGTTCAAGCTGCGACTGCGCGACGCCGATCCGCGCCTTCGCGATCTGCATGTCCGGATTTTGCTGCAGCGCCTCGCCAACCAGTTCGTCCAGTTGCGGATCGCGATACTGCGCGACCCACTCGGGCGTGGGCCACGTCCCGTTTGTCTGGGTACCGGTTGTCTTCGCAAGCGCATCTGCCGCGGGCGTCAACGGTTTCACGTTGGCGTGCAAGCCGGCATCGTCGACGCAGCCGGCAAGTGTCAGCGCGACCAGCAGCACCAGCGCTTGCCCCAGCCACTGTTTAAGAAGAACGTTGTTCATTAGCACTGCGTCCTATGTGCGAAGCGCTCCGCAAGCGCCGGACGCGTGCGCTCCAATGGACCAAGGCGACCGAACAGGCCATCCGACATGCCGAGCAGAATTCCGTTGAGCTTGGCGAGTTTGTCCTTTTCAAGCAACAGCACCTGCACGATCTGCCACAGCGTCAGCAGATTCGGCACGATGGCGACCGGAAAACGCATGCCGTACTGCAGCCCGATCTGCATGGCATTGCGTGCGCTGTAGTAGCGCCGATACCAGGGATGATTGGTCGCCGTCATATGGAACGGCCCAAGCTGATGGCGGCGCCGTTCACCAATCTTGTGCGAGAGGATCAACGACGGTATGACATACAGCGGAACGTTGCACGCCAAGGCCCGCAGGCAGTATTCCGTATCCACATGATCGATAAAGAGCGGTTCGTCGAAGCGGCCGAGCGTCTCGAACGCCTGGCGCGAAATCACGCAACCGGATGAGATCAGAAAGGCGCAGCGTTGCGGCACGGCCCCCTCGTGCAGCTTCAGACGCTGCACCGTAAGGCCGTCCGTGCTCAATTCAGGCAGGAAGCGCTGATCGTTTTCGTCAAAGATACGCGGGCCGGCGAGGAAGGAACCCGTGCCGAGCGCGATGCACGCGGCACGCATAACGGGAAAATAACCGCCGGGCACCACGGAGTCCTGATCGAACAAGGCGACGGCATCCACCCCCTGCTCGAACTGGCTGGCAAGTCCGCAATTGAGCGCACCGGCAATGCCATTGCGATTACCGTTATGCAGCAGCGTAATGCCGCAGGCCTGAAGACGCGCCGCGACAGCGAGATCCGGCTGCGGCGAGTTGTCGACTACCGTCAGGCTATCGCAGCGCTCACGCAGAGCGACAACCCGCGCCAGTTCTTCGGCCGTCGGATGAAACAGAACCACCAGGGCGCCAAGGGTTGTCATCGCAGTTCGCTCCATCATAGGCTCAGTGACCCAGCGTCGCGGCGGCGCCGCGTCTCGGCCGGGTCAACCACATCATGGCGGCCAGCACGATACAGGTGAGGCTCGCCATCAAGAACATGTCGCCGGTTGCCATCATGTAGGCCTGCTGTTGCACGATCTGATGCAGCGTGGTGAATTCGCGCGTACCCTGGATACCCATACCGTGCAGCGCTTGCACGAAACGCTGGGTATTGGCCGACGCATGAGTCACCGACTGCGCAACGATGTCGTAGTGGTAACTGGCGCGGTTGTCCCACAAGGTCACGCTCATCGCGGTGCCGAACGCCGCCGATAGCGTGCGCAGGAAGTTCGACAGGCTGGAGGCGGCCGCGAGCTTCTCGTCCGGCACGCGCGAGAGCGTGGCGGCCGTCAGTGGAATAAAGAAGCATGGCAGGCCGATGCCCTGAATCAAGCCCGGCGTAATGATTTGCGTAAAGGTCATCGTCAAGGTGAAATGCGCATCCCACCACAGCACGCCGGCAAACACGAGAAAGCCGAAGGTTGCCAGCACCCGCGCGTCGAAGCGCGCCGAGAATAGCCCCACCAGAATCGAGAAGACCAGCGCCAGAATGCCCAGTGGGGCGGTGGCGAGCCCCGCGTGGTAGGCGGTATAGCCCATCACCGCCTGCAGCCAGAGTGGAAAGATCACGCCGACCACCGAGAAGCTCATCATGCCGAGCGAGATGATCAATACGCAGAACGAAAAGGTTCGATCCTTGAAGAGGCTCAGATCGACCACCGGATGCGTTTCGCCCGCCTCCCAGATCAGCAGCGAGCCGATCGCGAGCACCGCGACGATGGCCAGCGCGAGGATCAGCGACGAATCGAACCAGCCCGCATCGTGGCCCAGATCGAGCATGGCCTGCAACGAGCCGACGCCCACCACCAACAGCGCGATACCGACCAGATCGATCGGCTCCGGTTTCGTTCGACGTCCGGTTGGCCGCAACAGCGCAGTGCAGACCGCAAACGAAAACAGGCCGATCGGCAGGTTAATCAGGAATATCCACGGCCACGAGAAATTGTCGATGATCCAGCCCCCGACCACCGGCCCGAAGATCGGCGCCAACAGAACCGTCATCGCCCATAACGCGAGTGCGACAACGCGCTTCTCGGGCGGGAAAGTGCGCAGCAGGATCGTCTGCGAGAGCGGCACCATCGGCCCGGAGAAGAGCCCCTGCAGGGTACGGCACACGACCAGCAGGTGGAAATCGCCGGCGATGCCGCACAGTAGCGAAGTCAGCGTAAACAGGATCACGGCAGTGACAAACAGGCGTGTCTCGCCTACCCGCCTCGACAGCCAGCCGGTCAGCGGCACGGCAATGGCTGCCGCGACCGAATAGGAACTGATAACCCACGTGCCCTGGCTGTTCGATACACCGAGGCCGCCCGAGATCGCCGGGACCGCGACGTTGGTGACGGTCGAATCCAGCACCTCGATAAAAGTCGCCAGCGACAAGGCGAAGGTCAGCAGCGCGAGCCTGGCGCCGCGCATGGAAGGCGGCGCCCCGCTCTCGCCCGGCCCGGTGGCGATGGCTTGCGCCGGGGTAGACGAAGCGCTCATGCGCCTTGCACCTGATACGCTTCTGACCACGCGCGCTCCACCTGCCCAGGCGCGCAGGCCGACGCAGCGGGTCGCTGGACGAAACGCTCGATATATGCCGCGGCCACCTCACAGCCGTCCGCGGCAACGCCGAGGCGCTCCTGGATGCGGCCGCACTGAAGCGCCATCGATGGGTTGCTCAACACCTTGTCGATGGCACGCGCCAGCGTCCAGCCGTTGACGGGCGCATCGACGCGCATGCCGCAACCGCTGTCGGCCACGCGCTGCGCGTTATCGAACTGGTCATGGGCAAACGGCGTGACGATCTGTGCAACCCCTGCGGCATAGGCGAGCGCCGCCGTGCCGATGCCGCCGTGATGCACCAGCGCACGGCAGCGCGGCAGCAAGGTCCCCATGGGCACATAACGGCGTTTGAGCAGCGCGCCGTGCACAACGGGCGTTGCATCGCTCGCGCCCCCAGGCGTTCCCAACCCCGCCGCATCCGGCGTGAGCAGAATCCCACGCAGCCCGCTCAGGCGCAGTGCCTCCTGCACCGCATGTGTGTAGGTTGCCTGATCGATCAGTGTCGAGCCCGCTGTAAAGACCAGCGGACGCTCGCCCGCAGCGAGAAAAGCTTCGAGTTCGGGGTCGGGCGGCAACCCGCCGAGATCGTTGAACAGCGGAAAGCCGCTTAGCAGATGCGGCTTCGGCCAGTCGGGCTGCGGCGGCGCAAACCAGTCGGGAAAGAGACACAAGATGCCGTCGGTCGAATGCAACCAGTCGCCCATGATGCGTCGCACCGGCTCAAGGCCGAGTTCGCCGCGCAACGCGTTTAGCGCCGGGCCGCACACTTTGTCGAGCACATGATGCTCCACGAGGCTCAGCAAGCCGGCCTTCAAGGCGAGCGGCAAGCGTCGCGGGATCGTCAGCCGCTTATGGGTAGGCGGCGCGTGGGCCGATAACAAGGTCGACGGCGACACCTGCACCGAGACCAACGGAACCCCGTGGACCTCCTGCATCAGCCGTGCCGAAAACGCCCATAGCGTGCCCACCAGCACCGTATCGGCGTCGGCGAGCGAGGCGAGCGTATCGAAATGCGTGCGCAAGGTCGGAGCAATCACGTTCCACAAAGTTCGAAACGAGGTGCGCGGATTCCATAGTGCCGGGTCGGCCATCGCCGTCGCATAGGCTTCATGCGTGCCGATCGGGACGAACTCGAAGCCGCGCTGCTCGACCAGCTCCGCAAACGGTACATGCGTGCAAAAGATGATCCGATGCCCGCGCGCCGCCAGCGCCGCGCCGATGCCGATCAGCGGATGCACGTCGCCGGCAGAGCCGATCGCGGTAATGATGAGTTTGGCCATGACTGTATGTCCGGCGCGCGTCAGTAGAGACCGGGAATCAGCGCGGCCACGTCCCGGCGGTACTGCGTATAGGCAGCGCCAAAGTAACGCGTCAACCAGCTTTCCTCGACCCGCACCTTATAGGCGAGCGACGCAAAAATCAGCAACAGGCCAGCCACACAGCGCCACTCTCCGCCGATCAGCACGGCTCCGGCAAGCGCCAGCAGGCAACCCGTATAGATAGGATGCCGCACCAGCCGGTACGGGCCGCTGCGCACCAGCTCGTGGCCCTCCTTGAGCGTGACCGAGACGCTCCAGTTGGTGCCGAGATGCAGACGCGCCCAGACCGAAAACGCGAGACCGGCAAGCAGGACGCCGATACCCGCGAACTGCGCCACCTGCAGTTGCTGCCAGTCAGGTGCCCACGCGCTGGCAGTCAGGTCCGGCACGATGATCAGCGCGCCGCCGACAATCAGCGGAATCGACTGCAGGGTACGAGAATTCGACGTCTCTCGTTGTGCGGTCTGCTTGACCCGCTTCGAGGTGGCAATCCAATAGATCAGCCACAGCGTCCACGGAATCACAATGGCAATGCTTTGAACGATATTCACGGTAGCGCAACCTGTTCTGAATGAGTGACAACGGCCCGCTCGGCCGCAACGCGCAACGGTGCGAACGCCTCGCTCGCCACCCCGCAGGCCGCTTCGCCGAGGAAATCGAAGATCGCCGTGCGCACCTGCCGCAACTGATGACGCCCCTCCAGATCGAGAAAGTGACCGGCCTGCTCGATGGTGGCGAATTCGGCGCGGGCAAGATGCATCGCCAGCGTCCGCACATCGTCGGGTGTGGTGTACTCATCCAGCTCGCCATTGATGAACTTCAGCTCGCAGCGGATGTTGCGGAATTCGTGCAGGTAATGCTCCGGACGAATCGCCAGAATCTGGTCGACGTGGAACGCCACCTGCTCCTGTTCCTGGCGCGGCAGCGTCGACAGATACCGGTAGTTGTAGAGCTTCATGATCCGGGGCAGATGACGGCCGACGGTATCGTTAAGCAGCTGTGCGGCTTTGAGGTTTTCGCCCGCAGCAATGTAATCGCGCGCGCAGCTCACGTAGCCGGTCATGGCCGCGTTGAGCAGCGGCGAGAACGACGCGATCACCGCTCGCCGCACGCTGGTTTGCCTGCGCGAGAGCGCCAGCAGCGAGGCCACCCCGCCCCACGACACCGAAAGCAGGAAAGCCGGTTCGAAGACGCCGATCAGGTGCAACAGAATGTCGACTTCATCGTCCTTGGTCAGGACGAAATCGCCTACGTTAAAAGCTTTCGATTGCCCCGCATAAGGTAAATCGAAACAGATCGCGTTATAGCGTTCGCCTAGATATTTGATTGTCTGCCCAAACGACGCGGTAGTCGCTAATGCGCCGTTGATCAGAATGACGGTTTCGAAAGCCGGATTGAATACGTGATGCTCGAGGTAGACCTTCCGGCCTGTCGGGAGCGGAACAACCTGTTTTTCGATGGGCATGGGCGTATCCCGTACACCTGCCTGAGCAGATGCGCACTGATACCGCGCCCGTCTGAGCGGACGCTTTGGGGCCGTACAACCATTGGATCGGGCCCATGCCACCTGCCCCCCCCCGGGGCAGATGCGATCCATGACGGCCACCGCGCCATCGCGGCCCGCATCACACAGTCTGCGATGCGAACCCCCAGTTGCACGTCACGCCAACAAGGCAGGCGACGCCAATCGGGTATTCGATGCCTCGTTTATTCTCTTTATATGTGTGCACTCATAAAGTGCAAAAGCTATGTGCGTCCAGGACACACAGCCGAGCAAAGTGTCGCGTTCGGGTGTGATACTAATATGTCGATACGGAAGAATTCAAGATTTTTCAAAAAAATCGAATGCGACCGTTACGGATTTTTACGATGCCTGCCGCATCGCCATTTGACGCGCACGCTGCGGCCGCAGGCATCCAGCCGGTTCACCGGCCTCATCACACGCGAGTTCGATATCGAGCGCCGCAAGAGTCTGACTGTCGATATCGATCCAGCAGGCAACCACCATCCGGCCGTCGATACATTGTGCTTGTCCGGCCCGGTGCGCGTGCACGTCGACACGGCGAAACAGCCGCTCCATGCTCAGGTAGGTGACGCCAATGATTTGCCGCGCGCCGAGTTGTGCTGCACAGCGCACGACCGACGCCAGCATCGGCCGAAACGCCCGGCTGAGCGGCTCGCCCTCGGGCTGTCCAGCCGCCAGTGGACTTGCCGCGAAGCGCGACAGTTCCCAGACCTCCGGCGATTCGGGCGCGTCCATTCCCTGCGCAAGCAGAAAGGGAAACAGCTCTTTGAGAAGATACGGCCGGGTGGTCGGCAGCAGCCTCGCACAGCCGCAAATCGAACCGGCTTCGTCACGTCCGACCACATAGACCGTATCGTCGCGGTCGTACTGGTCGCGCTCGTAGCAGTTATCCGCCATCGGTAGCTGCCAGCCGAGCTGCTTGACGAAGATCTCGTGCCGATACTGAGCAAGCGCGTCGCCCACCCCGTCGGGCAACCGTCCATCGTCGTGAATGTCAGTCCGCATGATGCCCCCGGGGTCTCTTTTTATCGAGCGAATTAGAGCCCGTGGAAAAGCACGCGGTAACTGACAGAGTTGACAGGGCTTTATGACAAAAAATTTTCGGCCGCTGAAATGCTTTACCGAAAAACGAATTTACGATTGCAAAGCGCGGCCCTTTTGCTTATAAATAAACAGCAGGATATTCGTAACCGATGCATGGCTGCCGCGGCACTTAGTGACGGTAAACAGGGGGGAAAACCTCCTGCTGTATACCTGTGTGCGGCGCAACGGTGGCTGCCACTGTATGCGACCAGTTCAAACGGATGAGCCGGCGTATGAGCGCTTGCGCGGTGCATACCATTCCCAGATCGGTACCTGAGCGATCGACGCCCATGAGGTTGCTTCTCACGTCGCCCCAGGCGATCAAGAACGCACCTGACGTGCGTTCGATATACCAATCCCAAGCAACTGAGAAGTGAGATGTCAGGGGGTGAATTGCGCCCTGCCATTCCGTGTAACCGGCATTAAACGCTTCAATAGCATCCGCGCGCAGATCGGCCAACAACTCCGCGTCGAGTCCCGACGACACATGCGCCAGCGTCAGGCGGCTCAACATGGCCTCGGGAACACGGATATAGCCGTCGGACGATGGGAGATGGAAACGCAGCGCAGAAAGTTTCATCGGGCCTGTGTCTTTGGCGGAATCGGACGGGCTTTTGTCGATAAAAGGTTGTTAGATCGGGGGATCTGAAATGGAATCGTATTTTCAGGATGCTTACCAATCGTTTTACGCTGCCAGAGACGAATACGCACTATTCAAGGAAATTACGTCGTTCGCCAGGAAGCTTGGATTCGAATACTGCTGCTACGGGATTCGCATGCCGCTGCCGGTGTCGAAACCGGCGGTCAAGATTTTCGATTCCTACCCACCTGGCTGGATGACGCACTATCAAACCAGCGGCTTTCTCGAGATCGACCCAACCGTGCGCGAGGGCATGCGCAACACTAATCTGATCGTCTGGCCCTACGCCATGTACGACGAAGCACCACGCTTGTGGTCCGACGCCGGGGATTTCGGCATCAAGGTCGGCGTTGCCCAATCCAGCTGGACGGCCCATGGTGCCTTCGGACTGCTAACCATGTCGCGCCATGCGGACCCGTTATCGCCCAGCGAGGTAGAGAACCTTCAGTTGCCGGCCAACTGGCTATCGAATCTCTGTCACATGCGGATGGGTCAATTCCTCGAAAGCAAACTCGTGCCTGAAGTGAGCACGCCGCTCACCGCCCGCGAGCGCGAGGTACTGCGCTGGACTGGCGAAGGCAAGACCTCATACGAAATCGGCAAGATCCTCAGTATCTCCGAGCGGACGGTCAATTTTCACGTCAACAACGTGCTGCTGAAACTGGCCGCGACCAACAAGGTGCAAGCCGTGGTCAAGGCCGTCGCTACCGGGTTGATCTAGCGATCCGCTCCACGCGTTCACATGCAAGCCGCACAAGATTGCTGCGTGATAACTGCGCATCGCGCCCGCAGCGTATTTATAGTGCATTGAAGTTGATACAAATAGCTGTGAAATCTGACAGCTTGTTGATTTTGATTTCCTGAAGACGATTTAGCAGTAAGATTAGGGGACGTGCAGTTCTTTGAATCATCTTCACTCATCGCTGCGACACACGCATCTGTGCGCCCGTCGCGCGGCACCGTCTCTCAGGTTCTGGCAGCCCTCGGAATAGCCAGAACTTTTAACGCCAGCGTAAGCTGGCGTTTTTTTGTCCTCAGAAATGAGGATGGAGCCAGAATATGCATCGGGTATATTCGTTTGGAGTACCGGATCCAAAGCAGATGCCGGACCCGGCGAAACTGCATACACAACACCTGATACATAGGGCGCCGCAGAACCTGAGAGATGAGACCCGCCTTGCGCGGGTCTTTTTTTATCTAAAATGGGCTGCGCAAACGATTGGCACGGCTTAAAAGCGTCAATCAGCTCGCCGCGCGCCCGCCGTAATCGTATTGCGGCGTCATGTCGTCGAGCGGGTTGGAGGGGCCGTATAATTCGCCGCCGAGGCTGCGAATCACCGCACAAACCGCATTGACCCCGGTCTGCAAGGCCCCTTCCACCCACCCTCCCGTGAACGAGCAGCTGTCGCCTGCAAGGTAGATGTAGGGATCGGTCGACGCGTCCCGGCTGGCCTGGAACTGGAAGAAGAGTTGCTGGCTATAGCCATCGCCACCGGCAAAATTCAACTTGAAGGCACCGTAGTAACCGCGCTCCAGATCCCAGTCGATCACTCGCACATAGGTGTCGTAGTCGTTGTCGATCGGCACCACATGCCGCGCAAATGCCGCGTTGGTTTGCGCAAGATCCGTCACCAGCCGCTGCACGCGTTGCCGGTTCTCGCCCAATGCCAGCTGCTTGATCGCGTCATCCTCCCACGCATAACTGAGCAGCACGACGCCGGCTGAATTGGGGTTCTGCGGCGCATAGTCGAGGCAATAGACGCCCCGCACCAACGTGTCGGTCTGAATGTTGGCCGGCAGGCTCTCGTCCAGCCAGAACTTGCGCTGGGTCATCACGAAGACCTTTGAGGAGCTCGTCAGATGCACATCGCTGATTGCCGTGCACTGTTGCGGCGAAAGCGATGAGCCTGCTGCATTGAGCGCCATGTCGATCTGCATGGCACGTGTGCTAGCAGTCACGATTACGCGCTCAGCGTAGTGCGTGGTGCCGTCCGCAAGCCACAGCTTCACCCCTGTCGCGTCACGGCTGATCCGCGAAACCGCCGTCTTGATCACGCGTTGTGCGATCGAGCGCCGCCCGAAAACCTGTGACGAAAATGCCCGCGCGAGCGATTCGATCCCCGCGGGAATGAACAGCTGGTCGGTTTCGAGTTCATCCACCATCAGCCGCACGATCTCGAGAAAGGCGACCGGGTACATCGGCCCCAGACCGCCCGACCCTACGCCGAGCGCACCGAACAGCTCGTAGTCTTGAGGAAAGCTCCAGCGTTTGCCGCCCGGCGGGTTGGCACTGCCGAACATTCGGCACAGCGCACTGTAGAAGCTCTCGTTGCCGAACGCATCGATATAGGCCTGCCAGGCTTCGCGTGCCGCCGCGCTTTGCCCGCTGCGCAGCAGTTCGGTAATTGCCACCGGCGCAATCAGCGCGGGTCCGGTCTCCGGCGTAAAGCCCTGGCTGATGAAGGCACTCCAGCCGGCGTTGACCGTCGCGAACATATCGGGCGGATTGCCGTGTGCCGGCCACGTATAGGTCTTGCCTTGATAGCCGAGGTTGGTCAAAACCGCGCCGGGGTCCGGAAAGCTCGAGGTGGCCTGGATGCCAAAGCGGTCGAGATAGTGGAACAGGCTATATTCGCTGGGCGGAAAGCGCATCGCGCCCAACTCGGCGAGAAACTCGGGCGCGGCTTCCGTAAAGGGCGAACTCCAGGCACGGCCGCCGATGCGCTCCGAGGCTTCGAACAGCACCACATTCGCCGCGCCTGCGCGCAGCAGTTCATACGCGCAGACAAGCCCGGCGATGCCCGCGCCGATAATCGCGATCGTGCCGTTCGCCGCTGCCGGCGGCACCCGCCCAAGGGCGTCGGGCGCAGCACTCAGATAGGCGCCGTAGTCGAACAGCGTATCGATGTAGCCAAAACTGGGACTCTTTAGCGCCGCGGCGGTGAAATCGGCGGCAACAGGATGTGGGCGACGGCGAAGATTCGGAATAAACGACATACTGCTCCTCGATGGCTAAAAATAAACGTGCAAATGGTGGCGAGCCGGGACCCGCATTCACGCACGTTCCCGGCCGCCAGGAAACTATCACGCTCACGGTTTAACGGCATTTTCGCTGGCTGCTTGAATCATTAACTTTGGCCGTGTAAGCTGGCCGGCAATTGTTTCTTAATTTGATTCTTTCAGGCCAGACGACAGCTGGCGCAGGCTCCACGCCGATTTTCGAGCGGTCCGGAATACCATGTATCTGACAAGCCGTGAGACCGCTGTGGTCTCAGACATCTTCTCCGTTCTTGCCGACGCCTTGCCGGAGGATTTAATGCGCCGGGAAGTCGGCGTCAGAATGCTGGATCTGCTGCGCGCGGATTACCTCGGCTCGTACGTATGGGATGCGACGAAGAAAGAGTATGTGAATCGCGTCGCACTCAATATGTCGGATGACAACCTGTCCGACTACGAGCTCTACTACCAGTATCACGACACGGTCACCCCCTTGTTGCACGATTGCCGGCAAGCGGTGCGCGTAACCGATGTGATTCCCCAGCAGGAACTCGTCCGCACCGAGCTGTTCAACGACTTCTTGCGCCGCGACGGGCTGCATTGGGGCATGGACATTTTTGCGTGGTCGGGCGATACGAACATTGGCGACCTGCGCATCTGGCGCGGCAAGCAGCGCGACAATTTCTCGGACCACGATCTCGCGCTGGCCGAACTGATTCGCCCAGCCTTCACGACCGCGCTTGCCCGCGCTCGCGCGACGGCCGGTTTGAGTGGAGCCGTGCCGGCTCAGACCCGTCTGATTTCAGAGCGCGTTCTCAAAGCCCTGACCGCGCGTGAGCAGGAAGTGGTGAGCCTCATCATGGAAGGCTTGCTCGACAAACAGATCGCCGAGCGCCTCGGCATCTCGTACACCACCGTGCGCACCCACGTCGACCGCGCATTCCAAAAGCTCGGTGTCGGCAACCGCTCCACGCTGATTCGCATGGCTCAGCAAGACACGCGTCCGTAAGATCCTCCGCGCATCCAGGCCGTTATCCTTCCGTAAGAAAAATTCTTTTCGCTTCGCTGGAATAAGCGTGGCCGGACGGTGTTCGCCGTCTTGAAGCCGAGCTAGCTGCGACGCGCCCGCGCGGGCGTCGACGCGCGGCCGGCCCGCGTGGGCGCCCCGCCCCACGCGCAACGCCACCAACCGCGAGAGACCTTTGAGTCACACCACGATTCAACCCGTGTGGGTCCGCATCACGCACTGGGTCAACGCGCTGGCCGTCATCCTGATGGTCATGAGCGGCTGGCAGGTCTATAACGCCTCGCCGATCTTTCCTGCCCTGCAGTTTCCGGCAGCGATCACCCTGGGGGGCTGGCTCGGCGGTGCGCTGCTTTGGCACTTCGCGGTGATGTGGCTGCTGGTGGCGAACTTCCTCGTCTACCTTGGCCTCAATCTGGTTTCAGGACGGCTGCGCGACAAACTGCTGCCGCTCAGTTTTCGGGCGCTCGCCGCCGATACGCTCGCGGCTTTGCGCGGCCGCCTCACCCACAACGACCTGTCACGCTACAACGCCATCCAGAAGCTCGCCTATCTGGTGGTGATCGTGGATATCGTGCTGCTGGTGCTGTCGGGGCTGGCGGTGTGGAAGTCGGTGCAATTTCCTCTGCTGCGCACAGTGATGGGTGGCTACGACAATGCGCGCGTCGTGCACTTCGTCTGCATGAGCGTGCTGGTGGCCTTTTTCGCCGTGCATGTCGTGATGGTCGCGCTGGTGCCGCGCTCGCTGCTTCTGATGATTCGAGGACGCTAGACATGGCGCTACGCAAACCTCACGGCAAACCGGGCAGCACGCTAGCGTCGCATGGCGATGCCATCCTCAAGGATGCCCACAAGGCATTGAAGGATCCGGCGCGGCGCCTGCTCGGCAAGCGGATTCTCTCGCTCGGCGGGCTCGCCCTGCTATCCGGCTGCGATCTGAATACCGACAAGTCGGTCAATACGATGCTGCGCCGGATCTCGTTCTTCAACGACGAGGTGCAGGCCCTGCTGTTCGATCCGAACCGGATGGCGCCGACCTATCCGGAGTCGATGATCACGCGGCCGTTTCCCTTCAACGCGTTCTATGACATCGACGATGTCCCGGACGTCGACGCCGCCACCTACCGCCTCCAGGTAGGCGGTCTCGCGAACGGCAAACGCGTATGGACGCTCGATGAGTTGCACGCGTTGCCGCAGCAGGATCAGATCACGCGGCATATCTGCATTGAAGGATGGAGCGCAATTGGCCGCTGGGGCGGCGTGCGCTTTGCCGATTTCCTCAAGCGAGCCGGCGCCGACACCACCGCGCGCTTCGTCGCGTTGCATTGCGCCGACAACTACTGGACAAGTATCGACATGCCCACCGCGCTGCATGCGCAGACGCTGCTTACGCTCACCTACGACGGCCAGGTGCTGCCGCAGAAGTATGGCTTTCCGATGAAGCTGCGCATGCCCACCAAGCTCGGCTACAAGAATCCCAAGCATATCGTCGCGATCACGGTGACGAACGAATATCCCGGCGGTTACTGGGAGAACCAGGGCTACAACTGGTTCGGCGGTTCCTGAGCGGCATCCTGACTTTCAACTCAACCACATTGCACGGAGGTTCCATGTCCATTCGCCTGAAACTCGGCGTTACCCTTGTGACGCTAGCATTCGCCGGCGTTGCGCTTGCGCAGACGCCAGCCGTCAAACCCACGCGGATTCGCGGCGAAGTCGTCTCGCTCAACGGCGACGTCCTGCAGGTGCATCGCCGCAGCGGCGATACGGTCTCGATCGACCTGGCGCCGAACGTCGGCATTTCGGCGGTCAAGGCGATGCAACTGGCCGATATCAAACCCGGCTCGTTCATCGGCACGGCAGCCACCACGGGAACCGACGGCAAGCTGACCGCCACCGAAGTGGTGGTGTTTCCGGAAGCCGCGCGCGGCACCGGTGAAGGTCATTACGCGTGGGACCTGGGGCCTAACAGCTCGATGACGAACGCGAACGTCGACGAGGTGGCCGAGGGCACCAACGGCCGCGATCTGAAGCTGTCGTACAAGGGCGGCAACAACGTGGTGACGGTGCCGCC
Source organism: Paraburkholderia phenazinium (assembly GCF_900100735.1). Taxonomy (GTDB): domain Bacteria; phylum Pseudomonadota; class Gammaproteobacteria; order Burkholderiales; family Burkholderiaceae; genus Paraburkholderia; species Paraburkholderia phenazinia. The sequence goes on from NZ_FNCJ01000008.1 coordinate 186,687, forward strand.
GAATGTACCGGTCGTGACCTTTACACCAGCTAACCGCACCGATCTGACGGCGGGGAAGAAGGTGTTCGTGGTCGCCACGCCCGCGGCGCAGGGGGCGTTTGTGGCGCAACGGGTGGTGGTCGAAAAGGATGGGGTCGCGCCGCCAATGTGAGCGTGGGCGCCGGCTCGGCGCCCACGTGCCTGTCTACGTGGAACGGTTTATCTGCTGTCCTGCGCTCAGGTTTCGAGGGTCGCATCCATGGTGATGGTGGCCTTCAGCACCTTGGAGACCGGGCAACCGGCCTTGGCGTCCGCCGTGGCTTTTTCGAACGCAGCCCGGTCGCCGCCGGGGATTTTCACCTTGACGTCGAGATGAACCGCGCTGATGGCGAAGCCGCCGTCGGCCTTGTCGAGCGTCAAGGTGGCCGTAGTGCCGATGCGTTCGGGCTTGATACCCGCCTTACCCAGCTCCGCCGAAAGCGCCATGGAGAAGCACCCGGCATGCGCCGCCGCGATCAACTCTTCCGGGTTGGTGCCGATGCCGTTCTCAAAACGCGTCGCGAACGAATACTGGGTGTCCTTCAGAACCCCGCTGTCAGTAGAAATCGTGCCTTTTCCGTCCTGCAGGCCGCCTTGCCAGACCGCTGATGCCTTGCGCTTCATCGCTCTCTCCATAGGTGCCCTGTCGGCGCTGCTGTGCTACTCACCTGGACGCCTGCCGCAACACGGTCACGCCCGGGTTCTTGCGGGTTCGGCGGCGGTCGATGCATGCCACGCAGCGCGACAGACGCGGGCGTAGACCGAACTTCATCATAGGCGCTTATGAGGGTTGGCGGCGGCGAGGGACGATGGGCGTTTCGCAGGCCGCCGCGTCCCCTCGACCAAGCGACCTTGCACGAATTTATACCTTAACATTTAATAACAAGGTATAAGTTTGACCGGGCATGATTTATACCCTAAGATAAGATCGTAAGGTATAAACGGTATCGTTCATGGCCGACTTTCACAACGACGCATTGCAAACGCTGTACTCCTCGGTGACCGAGCGCGCCGGCACGCAAGCGCGCGTTCCGTTGCATTCCCCGGGATCGGCCGCGCAAAAGACCGTCGACGGCAAAACGTACCTCTACTGGCGCGTGTATCTGGCCTCGGGAAAACACAAGGAAACCTCGCTGGGCCGCGCGGGAGAGCCAGATACCGAGGCAGCTCTCGAAGCCAGACTGCTGGAGAGCGCGGAAATGCGCGCCCTCGGCGCCGACGTTCAGGTGCTGCGCAAGGCAGGCTTTGCTGCGGCGGACAACTCGTCTGCGCTCACCATTGCGACGCTTTTCAATGCGGGCATTTTCGGCCATGGCGGCGTGCTGGTGGGCTCCCATGCCTTCGGCGCGCTGCTGAACAGCCTCGGGGTTCACCTGCCCACGAACTACCGGACCGAGGATATCGATATCGGCAGCGCAGGGACCATTTCGGTGGCCATTCCGGAGGAGCGCAGCTTTCTGGATATCCTGCGCGACAGCAGCCTGCCCTTTCTCGAAGTGCCCGAACTGGATTCGCGCAGGCCCTCGACATCGTTCAAGGCCCGTGGACAGCCCCTCAAAGTGGATCTGCTCGTACCGGGCACCGAGGCTTACGAGACCAGGCCCCTACCCCACTTGCGGGCACACGCAACCGGCCTGCCCTACTTCAAATACCTGGTGTCGAACCCGGCACAGGGCTTTGTGCTCGGCAAGGAACATGCGATTCCGGTGATGCTGCCGGACCCGGCGCGGTTTGCGCTTCACAAGCTGATCGTCAGCACGCTGCGCACTGCGTCGCACGCGCTCAAGGCGGACAAGGACCGCCGCCAGGCGGCCGTGCTGATCGACGCGCTAATGGAAAAATTTCCGGAATGGTTGGCGGCGGCGAGTGACTCACTGGAGGAAGCGGCCCGCCCACGCGTGGCCGTCGCCGCTGCCAGGGCGCTGATTCTTGCGCCTCACCTGTCGCAGCGGGCGCAGGATTTTCTGGAGGAGTTGGGGGCGCAGGGATAGCCCTCGCCTCACTCCGCAAACGGCAACGTCACTTGCCCAACGGCGCGCATGCCGAACACATTTAGGGTCATCGCGACCAGCGCGTAGTAGCCGAGCAAGCCGACCAGATTGATCGTGACCTCATGCCCAAAGCGCGCAACCGTCGCCGCATAAGTGGCATCGGAGACGCGCTTCGTGTCATATAGCTCGTTCGAAAAGGCGTAGATCAGCGCCTCGTCGGGATCCGCAAACACCGGCCGCCGGCCGGTACGGATGGCCTCCGCGTCGGCCTCCGAAATACCCGCATCGAGCGCGATCGGATAGTGGATATACCACTCGGCCTGGGCCTGCCAGCGCGCCGCCGTCACCAGAATCGCCAGCTCCGACAAGCGCAGCGGCAGACCGGTCCGGTAGCGGCAAAACGCGCCTAGCCGCTGCGCCTGTTGCGCGAGATCCGGACTGCGGATCCAGCCCAGAAACGGACCATTCAGATTCCCGCGTGGACCGGACAAGATCTCGTCGAGTACGGCTTTCTGCTCAGGCGTGGCATGCGCTGCATCGAAAGGTGGCAAACGGTCGCTCATGGAAACTCTCACTAGTATTGAAGCGGCGGCTCACGCTCGCGATGCCGCGCGCACGCCGGTCGAATGAAGTGCTGCGCCGATCGCATCCGCAAGGCGGCCGACAATGTTGTCGATGTCCTGCGCCGTGCAGATAAACGGCGGCGCCAGCAGCACATGATCGCCATTCTGGCCGTCGACGGTCCCGCCCATCGGATACACCATCAGCCCGCGCGCAAACGCCTCGCGTTTGATAGCCGCATGCAGCTTGAGCTGCGGATCGAACGGGGTCTTGCTGTCCCGCTCCCGCACCAGCTCGACACCGACGAACAGCCCTCGCCCGCGCACATCGCCGATATGCGGATGCTGCGTGTAGTACTCGCGAAGTTGCGCACGCAACTGTTCGCCGCGCGCCTGCACATTTTGCAGCAGCTTGTCTTCGGCGATTACACGTTGCACCTCGAGTGCGGCGGCGCAGGCCGTTGCATGCCCGATATAGGTATGGCCATGCTGGAAAAATCCTGAGCCGCCGACGATCGTGTCGTAAATGCGCTTGCTAACCAGCGTCGCGCCAATCGGCTGATAACCGGCGCCCAGCCCCTTCGCAATAGTCAGCAGGTCAGGTGCGACGCCGTCTTCTTCGCACGCGTAAAGATAACCGGTGCGGCCCATGCCGGACATGATCTCATCGAGAATCAGCAGCACGCCATAGCGGTCGCAGACCGCGCGAATCTTGCGGAAATATTCTCGCACCGGCGGCACTGCACCGGCGGTTGCACCCACTACCGTCTCGGCGACGAAGGCCGCCACCGTCTCCACGCCGAGTTCGAGAATCTTCTGTTCCAGTTCATCCGCAAGACGCTGCGCAAATGCTTCTTCGGTTTCGTCGGCACGTTGCTCGCGATAGGCGTAGCACGGGCTGACGTGGTGTGCCTCGATCAGGATCGGCAAAAACGGCTCGCGGCGCCAGGCATTGCCGCCTATCGCCAGAGCGCCCAGCGTATTGCCGTGATAGCTCTGGCGGCGCGCAATGAAATGCCGGCGCTGCGGCTCGCCCTTTTCGACGAAATACTGGCGTGCCAGTTTCAGCGCCGCTTCAATGGCTTCCGAGCCGCCTGAGACGAAGTACACATGCTCGAGTCCCTGCGGCGCGTCCGCTACGAGGCGATCCGCGAGTTCTTCGGCCACTTGCGTCGTAAAGAACGAGGTGTGCGCATACGGCAACTGCTGCGACTGGCGCCGGATCGCATCGATCACGCGCTGGTTGCTATGGCCGAGACACGAGACGGCGGCGCCGCCCGATGCATCGAGATAGCGCTTGCCGGTGGAATCGATAATCTCGATGCCATCCCCCGCTACGGCGACTGGCAGAGTTTGCTTCGGGGCACGGTGAAACACGGTAGACATACGGTTCCTTATCGCAGGATTCGCAGGATGGCGCTCAGAAGGCGGCTTGCGGACCCGCAGCCTTGGGGATGAAGGTATCGAACGCACAATGGCTTTGGCGATAGACCTGCATCGCCACACCGTCTGCTTCGATGCGAAACAGCGCGCTAGCCAAGGTGTTTTCGTCGTCGGGATCGAGCGGGTCGTCGCGAAAGATTGGCAGCCCGGCGGGAGCCTGGTCAAGCAACACGCGTAGCAGCGCATCGTCGCTCACCGGTGTGCGAAGCGACGGCAGCAAGGCATCGACGCGTGCCTGGCGATCGCGGGACGAATCGGTCACGATCTGCGCTTCGCTATCGCATCCGTTGTGGATCAGATGATTGGCATGGCCGAACCGCGGTGTAACAGCCGCGACCGAGCAGCGCTGTACCGTGGCCTCGATGCTCAACAACCGGGCATCGCCGACACAGCCGAGTGTGTGATGAAAGCCACTGGCGCGCGGCAGCTCGCGTAACAGTGCGACGGCCTCGTCCAGTGAGCGGGTATCGAGAACGGCGCGCGCGAGGATCATGCGCGGCACGCCCACGGCCGGCACACGGATGCGCAGATTGTTGATGGCCTGTACGAGGCCGGCACGGTTGGCAGCAAACGTGCGCCCGGGCAGCGAACCCGGATAGTAGAAGCTGATGAAGCCCGGTTTGCCGGCGGGCTGAACGTCTACGAGGAAACACCGCTCGCGCAGATACGGATCGCCGTCTTCATTGTGGGCGATGAAACGCGCGTTACCCGAAACGGCCGCCAGCGTCGTGCAGCCATCGGGCGCGTTGTGAATCAGCTCGCCTCGACAGTTCCATAGAAACACGTCCTCCACGGGCCACTCCAAGCCCGCGGCCATGCCGTCGAGTTCTGCTATGAGCGAGGGGAAGTGGGTTTCGGCCGCACGCCGCAAGCCCTCCACTAACGGGTGGCCGCGCCACTGGCTAATCCATTGCCAGGCGGCACTCTGTGCCATATACGCCGCCATGACCGGCCGCGCCAGCTCACCCAACCGGTAACCGATGTCATCCGGTCGGCCAGTCACCCGGAAAAGACTCCATTCCTGCATTGACGGTTATGCCTCGTTCATGACCTGCTTGCGATGGCGCCGCAAGGACATGACAACGCGAACCGCCTTGCCCCGTGCAGCGGTGCTGAAAGGATGCCGTCAGGACGCGTGGCCACGACGATATCGATTCAACACTCGATACGGATTTATATCCCACAGCAACATATGTTGTCAACTAACAAGCCACGACACCGAATGGAGCCCAGGCGTGGTCCCTTAGCGACAAGTCTCGCTGTGCGAGCGCAGCCAGTCATACCAGGCGTCCATCCCCTCGCCGGTTTGCGCCGACACTTGCAGGATCTCGATGGCCGGATTGACGCGGCGCGCGTACTCGATGCATCGCGCCAATTCGAAGCGAAGGTGTGGCAGGAGGTCGATCTTGTTCAGCAGCATCAGGCTACTGGCGCGAAACATGTGAGGGTATTTGACCGGTTTGTCCTCTCCCTCGGTCACCGAAAGAATCACCACTTTCGCCTGCTCACCCAGATCGAACAGAGCGGGACATACGAGGTTGCCCACGTTCTCGATCATGACGACCGAGCGCAACGCCGGGTCGAGCTGGGTCAGGCCGCGAGAAACCATCTCGGCATCGAGATGACAGCCGGTGCCGGTGTTGATCTGGACCACGCGAGCGCCAGTCGCGCGAATCCGTTGCGCGTCGTTGAGGGTGGCCTGGTCGCCTTCGATCACCGTGAGCGGCAAGGTCTCGCCGAGGTCGCGGATGGTGCGTTCGAGCAGCGTGGTTTTGCCGGCACCCGGTGAGCTGACGAGATTGAGCGCCAGGATCGAGCGACCTGCGAGCCAGCCGCGATTGCGTTCGGCTAGAAGCTGGTTTTTTGCCAGAATGTCCTGCTCTAGAGTGATTGACGTGCCGTGTGCGCGGGCGTGGGTTTCGGCGGGATTAAGCGCGAGGGCTTCGCTCGCAGCGTGCGGGTGCGGGTAGTCGTGGTCATGCTCGTGATCGTGCGTATGCCCGTCAGCGTGCTCATGGTCATGCGGATGGCTGTGCTCATGACTATGCGTATGCTCATGCCCATGGACATGATCTCGCGCCTCCCCCCGTTCGCCCGCCTGCCCCTCCATCTCCGTCACAGTCACCGCTTGCGTGCCGTTGCATCCACAGGTCGTACACATCACATCACCTCCATCTGTCTGATCTTCAGTTGCTGACCGGAGATCAGCTCCAGATCGACGCTGCCGCATTCGCATTGGCCGAACGGTTCCTCCAGCGCCAGCGTGGCGCCGCAAGCAAGACAGCGCGCCTGCCCAGGTGTTTCGATAATTTCCAGCGCTGCGCCTTCGACCAGCGTATCTCGCGCACACACGTCAAAGCAAAAGCGAATCGCCTCGGGCATCACGGCGGAGAGCTGGCCGATCTCGAGCGTCACGCGCGTCACCCGCGCGCCTCCCGCCTGCTCGGCGCAGATCTCGACGACGCTGCTCGCTATGCTCATCTCATGCACGACGCGACTCCCAAACCGGCTCTTCCGTTACACCCTGACGCGCTTTGCCAAACCCCGCTTTTCTCAACCGCTCAGCGCACTAGCAAATACGCGGCAATTGCTCGCCGACCAGCATATCGACAATGCGCTGCCCGCCGAACACCGTATGGAGCACCACCAACCCGCTCGGGCCGTCCTCCACCTCACCGATCGCCGCCGCCTGGCGGCCCAGTGGATGGGCGTGCATCGCAGCCAATACCCTGTCGGCCGCTTGCGGCGGCACCACCGCCACCAGCTTGCCCTCGTTGGCGAGATAAAGCGGATCGAGGCCAAGAATCTCGCAGGCACCTTTCACCTCTTCGCGCAGCGGCACATCTGACTCACGAATCCGGATCGTCACATTCGAACTATGCGCGAACTCGTTGAGCACGGTCGCCACCCCGCCGCGGGTCGCATCGCGCAGGCAATGAATCTCGGGACATGCCGCCAGCATTGCGGCGATCAGGCCGTTGAGCGGAGCACAGTCGCTTTGCACATCGGACTCGAGCGCAAGCTGCTGGCGCGCAACCAGAATCGCCGCCCCGTGATCGCCAAGATAGCCGTTGACGATCACGACGTCGCCGGGTCGCGCGCCGCTCGCGGAGATCGAGATATCGCGCCGCACCACGCCGATCCCGGCGGTGTTGATAAAGAGCTTGTCCGCGCACCCTCGTTCCACCACCTTGGTATCGCCGGTCACGATGACGACGCCCGCTTCCAGCGCAATCCGCTGCATGCTGGCTGCAACGCGCCGCAAGCTGTCGACGGCGAAGCCCTCCTCAATCACCATCCCGCAGGACAGAAACAGCGGCGTCGCGCCGGACACCGCCAGGTCGTTGACGGTGCCGGATACCGCGAGCGTGCCGATATCGCCACCCGGAAAGAACAGCGGGTCGACCACGTAGCTATCGGTGGTAAAGGCGAGGCGGTCACCGTAAGCGCCCAGTTGCGCAAGCGGAATCAACGCCTGATCTTCGAGTGCCGAGAGCGTGGGATTGTCGAAGGTCGAGACGAATACATCTTCGATCAGATCGCGCATCGCACGTCCGCCGCTGCCGTGGGCGAGGTTGACCGAGACGTCGCGAACGTGTGCGGCCCGGCGCGGTTTGAACGCAGCGCCCGTCGATGCGTCGGCGGGTGCCGTAGACGCCGCCTCGCCATCGATACGGCCAGAGGCCCGATCGTTCATCAGCGACCTCCCCGTTCGACCGTCGCGCGCGCCGCGGCGCGGCGCTCGAGCCGTGACGTATCGATGCGCCCATAGTTGTAGTACGCGGCACACGCCCCTTCGCTAGACACCATCAGCGAGCCGAGCGGCGCCTCCGGCGTGCAGGCCGTGCCGAACACCTTGCATTGATGCGGTTTGATAACGCCCTTCAGCACTTCGCCGCATTGGCAGGCTTTAGGATCGGCGATCTTGAGGTTCGGCACAGCGAACTTGCGCTCCGCATCGAAGGCCGCAAACGCCTCGCGAATCCGCACGCCGGAGTGGTCGATCGAGCCGAGCCCGCGCCATTCGAAAAACTCGCGTAACTCGAACACCTGCTGGATCGCCGACAAGGCCTGCGCGTTGCCGTTCTGCGGCACGATGCGGCCATACTGGTTCTCCACCTCGCAGCGCCCTTCGGCGATCTGCCGCAACACCATCCACATCGACTGCAGCACGTCGAGCGGCTCGAATCCGGCGACGGTGATCGGCTTGTGATAGTGCTGCGCGATAAACTCGTAGGGCCGCGTGCCGATCACCATGCTGACATGCCCCGGGCCGAGAAAGCCGTCGAGGTGCAGATCAGGCGAATCGAGAATCGCCTTGATGGTCGGAATGATCGTGATGTGATTGCAGAACAGCGAGAAATTCTTCAGGCCCTGCGCCTTGGCCTGCAATACCGTCATCGCCGTGCTCGGCATCGTGGTTTCAAAGCCGAGGCCGAAGAAAATGACCTCGCGCGCCGGATTGAGTTGTGCAATCTTTAGCGCATCGAGCGGCGAATAGACCATCCGCACATCGGCGCCGTCCGCCTTGGCCTTCAACAGGCTTTTCCTGGAACCGGGCACCCGCATCGCGTCGCCAAAGGTCGTAAAGATCACCTCGGGACGTTCGGCAAGCGCCACGCAATCGTCGACACGCCCCATTGGCAGCACGCAAACAGGGCAGCCAGGGCCATGAACGAACTCCACGGTATCGGGCAACAGTTGCTGGATACCGTAGCGAAATATCGTATGCGTGTGGCCACCACATACTTCCATGATCTGCAGCGGGCGCTGTTTGGCCCATTCGATCCGCGCCACCAAGGTGCGAATCTCCTTTGCCAGCGTCTCGGCCTTGTGGGGATCGCGAAACTCGTCGACATATTTCATCGCAGTCCTCCCAGCCCCAGACCGCCGCGCTCGTCGGCCAGCAGCGTATGTACGAGGTCCCACAGGATGTGATAAATCGCCACGTGGGTCTCCTGCACGCGATGAATGCTATCGCTCGGCACAATCAGGCAATGGTCGAGATCGGGGCTTGCCGCCATCCGGCCGCCGTCATGGCCAGCGAGACCAATGTTCAGCAGGCCCATTGCCCGCCCCTTGGCGAACGCCGCGAGCAGGTTGTCGGAGTTGCCGCTGGTCGACACGCCGATTAGCGCATCGCCATGCCGCGCCTGGGCGACCAGTTGCCGGACGAAGATATGCGAAAAGCCCACGTCGTTGCCCACCGCCGTCATCATGGCGGTGTCGGCGACGAGATTGATGGCGGTAAGCGCCGGCCTGCCAGTAGTGACCGGATGCAAAAATTCGACAGCTATATGGGCGGCGTCGCAACTCGAACCGCCATTGCCCATCGTGAACAGACGGCCGTCGCGCCGATAGACACCGGCGATAGCATGCGCGACTGCGACCACGGCGGCGCCGTTCGCCTCGAAAAAGCGCCGTTTGGTGTCCATACTGTCCTGCGCTTTCTGCTGGACCGATTCGAGCAACGCGGCATCGAGCTTGTGCGGATCCTGCTTGCCTCCATGCAGGAATGGATAGAGCCCTTGTAATGATTCATGTTCGGGCATGGCCTTTCTCCTAAGACGCGCCGCGCAACTCCGCGAATTCGGCTTGCGCGACGCCCAGTTCATGCAGCAAGGCCAAGGTGCGCGCGGCCTCCGCTTCATCGAGCAGACTCATCGCAAAGCCGACATGCACCAGCACCCACTGCCCGACACAGGCCGCCACGGGCCGCTCGTCATCGACGATAAATGCGATATTGATGACGCGCCGCACCCCGCCCACATTGACGAGCGCCAGGTGGTTTTCCGCATCGGTGACTTCGACGATCTGTCCGGGGATGCCCAGGCACATGGTACGCTCCGCTAAGCTTGCATTGAAGAAAAGTTCATGGCGCACGCCTGCGCGCTGCCGCGACGACGGCTTGCCCGAGGGACAGGCCGCCATCGTTAGCGGGCACCTGGCGATGCGACAAGACGCGCAAGCCCGCGGCAACAAGACGCGCCGCCACCTGTTCGAGCAGCACGCGATTCTGGAACACGCCTCCGGACAGCGCTACGTCCGGCGCCGCCGCACGCAAGCTGAGTGGAACCAGGGGTGCATCGCCAGGCGACATGCCCGCCCCACTGCCCCTCGCAGCGCCCGCTTGAATCAGCTCATCAACCAGCAACTCAACCATCTGCACAATGGCGATGGCCAAGCCCTTGTGAAAACGCGCCGCGATCACCGGCACCGGTGTCGCGCGTTGCAGGTCGTCGAGCAACGCGGTCCACATCGGCTGCGGGTCGAGGCAACGCAAACCACCTTGCGTCTCACGCGCCAGCCCGAACGGATAGGCTCGCGCGTCGTCCTCTTCGCTTAGCGCCAGCGGGTCCACCAGCGCTTCGAATTCCACCGCAGCTTGTCCCTCGTACAGCACGCGTTCACGGCACAGGCCGGTGGCGGCTGCCACCGCGTCGAACAGCCGGCCAGCGGAACTCGCAAGCGGACTGTTGACGCCCTGCGCGATCATCGAATCGAGCATGTCACGCGGCCGCGCGGCAAAAAATCGCTGCAAGTCGAGTCCGGCATAACGCTGCGCGAACGTCTCCCAGCCGAATGCCGCCAACAAATGGGCATAGGTGTTGCGCCAGGGCTCATGAATCGCCCGCACGCCGCCGGGCATCGCCACTGGTTTGAACATGCCGAGACGGATAAAGTCGCGATAGCCCGCGAGCATAAACTCGCCGCCCCATAACGTTCCGTCGGCGCCGTAGCCAAGACCGTCGAGCGCCACGCCCAGCACCGGCTGCGCGTCGATAGGCAGGCCGTTTTCCGCCATGCACGAAGCGATATGCGCATGGTGATGCTGCACCTCTTCAAGCGGCCATTGCCGCGCCTGCGCGAGATCGCAACCGATCTTGCGCGACAGATACTCCGGATGCAAATCGAGCGCCACCACTTGCGGCTCATGCTCGAATAGCGTCAGATACTGCATTACCGAGCGGCGATAGTCCGCGTACGTGAGCGCGTCTTCGAGATCGCCCATATGGTGCGAGACGATGGCCTGCGCCGCGCGGCTCAAGCAGAAGGTGTTCTTCAGTTCGCCGCCCATCGCGAGAATCGCGGGCGTGTCCTCGAAGCCCTCCGGCAACATCAGCGGCGCCGGCGCATAGCCGCGCGAGCGGCGTACTACCCGAGGCGCGCCGAACACCACACGCGCTACCGAATCGTCCACCCGCCGCGCTACGTCACGGTCATGCATCAGGAACAGGTCGGCAATCCGCCCAAGCCGTGCCCGGGCGTCGGCATTGTCGATACATTGCGGCTCGTCGCTGGTGTTGCCGCTCGTCAATACCAGCGGCCGGTCGAACGACTCGACCAGTAGACGATGTAACGGCGTGGACGGCAACATAAAGCCGAGTGTGCCGACACCTGGCGCGACGCTCGGGGCGATCGGCGCGAGCGGATCCGCTGCTGCGCTAGCGGAGGTGTCGTGCGTACGCAGAATCACAATCGGGCCCGCCGCGCTCTGCAGCAAGGCCCGCTCGACATCGTCGACGGGCGCATAGCGGCGCACCACTTCGAGATCGCGGGCAAGCAACGCAAACGGCTTGCGCTCGCGGCGCTTCAGACGCCGCAGGCGCGCAACCGCAGCTTCGTCGCAGGCATCGCACGCCAGTTGAAAACCGCCCAGCCCTTTAACCGCCACAATCGAGCCGCGCTGCAACGCGACGCTGGCCGCCACACACGCATCGGACGAGGTCTCCAGCGGCGCGCCGTCCGGCGCTTCGAGCCACACGCGCGGCCCGCATACCGCACAGGCCACCGGCTGCGCATGAAAGCGGCGGTCCGCGGGATTCTCGTATTCGGCACGACACGCATCGCACATCGCGAATGCCGACATCGTGGTGTTGGCGCGATCATAGGGAATCGCGTCGATAATCGACAGCCGCGGGCCGCAATGCGTGCAGTTCGTAAACGGATAGCGGTAACGCCGGTTGGCCGGGTCGGCAATCTCCGCGAGGCAGTCCGCGCACGTCACCGCATCCGGCACGACACCGGTCTGCACCGGACCGCCGGCGCTCGGCACGATGCGGAAATCGTCCATCTCCGCCACCGACAGCCATTCATGGCGCTCGATCGCATCGATTCGCGCGAGCGGCGGACATTCGGCCTGCAGACGCGCAAGAAACTGCTCCACGGTCCAGACGTCGCCGCAGGCGTGAATCAGCACGCCGTCGCTATCGTTGCGCACGTCGCCGCGCAGCCCACAGTCGTGCGCAAGCCGCCATACGGTGGGCCGAAAGCCGACACCCTGGACCAGTCCGCGCACACGAATTTCCTCACCGACAGGCCGGACCGAGCCAGACCGGCCGCCCGGCGGATGCATGCTGGTGCTCATCACCTTTCCCCCTGGCAATCGGCTACATGCTGCGCATGCGCAGGTAACGCTTAATGTCCTTCACATTGGCGAGCAGCCCCACTACGAGCGCCGGTAACACGAGGTACTTTAGGAATCCTTTCATCATGCCTCCCTGGTCGAACATCCCATCAAAGCGCACTGTCCTGCCGATCCGCTAAACCGTGCGCAGGCTCAGCCGTTCCATCGTTTGCGCAATCAGCGTTTCGACCATATCGGCCGCCTGATCCACCACCGCGCCCACCACGGGACTCAGTCCCATGCGGCCCTCTTCACCGTGCTCGAAGCCGAAATCGGCCGGCTCGCAACCGAGCACCACAATGTCTTCGCAACCGCCGCCCAGCATCCGCACCGTCTGCAGCACCTTGACCGGATCCATCTCATGCGGCGACATCAGGACTGGCGGCGCATAGGGATCGGCAGCCGCCCCCTCCGTCTCGTCCCGCGACGGCTCGATCAGGTACAGCGTGCCCGGTGCACCGCCGCGCTGGGTCGCATCGATCAGGATCGCGGCGTCCACGCCGTCGAGCAGCGCGTAGCACAGGTCGATTCCGCGAATGCCGAAATCCACCACTCGCACCTCAGCAGTCCCATCGGTGCGGAACGGTGCTCCGCCGCGCGCTTCGAGACGCCGCACCACTTCGACACCGAAACCGTCGTCGCCGAGAAACACGTTGCCGATACCTGCCACCAGGATGCCGCTCATGCGCGCCTCCCACCATCGGTCAACGGCTCGATTTCGTCCGGCCCGAAAAAGAAGCGATGGCCGGGCATGCGCGCCATGCCGAGATCCTTGCCGGGATCGTCGTCGATCGTCACCGCCACATGCACACGGTCGTCGAAATCGCGCTCGATCGACTCGATGGTCGCGACCATGCCGCTCAAGGCAATATCGAAGATGTCCGCGCGGCAACGCGGATGCAGGCGCACGTGATCGCCCACCTGGATCTCGACACCCGCCACGCGGACGCACGCAAGATGCGGACGCGCATCGAGTTCGGCCCACGGCGACACCGGCTCGAAGTGCGCGTCCTGCGCCGACACGGGAAATGCGGCCGGGACGCCAGGCACGCCAAGCGGGCGAATCTGGCGCATCGTGCCGTGCAGCTTCTGCATCTGCTGCGCGTCGAGACTTTCGGTGCGTGCGAGCAAGGTCCGGGCACGCTCGTCGGTGGCGGCCATCTCGCGCTTTTCGTCGTCGGTCATGGTGAGAATGCGCAGCGTCAGGATTTCGTCGATTTCGGTCGAATCGAACAGATCCCCGGCGCTTTCAGGCGCGATTTGAGGGAAGTCGTAGAGGATGATCGGCGAAGCCAGCATCGTGTCGGGCTGCGCCTCGTCGCCCACCAGCACCGGCCAGGCGCCGATGTTCTTGCATAGGGCAGCCGCCGCCTCGAGTTCCGGCGGCGGATCGATTAACGACACGCACTCGCCGTCCTTGACGGTCAGAACCGTGTGACACGACACCAGTGCATAAAGCGAGGCGGCGTCGCGTTTCAGCGTATCCGCCTGCTTCAACGGCGTTTCGTTGAGGATACGGACCGTCAGCCGGTACGCGCCGGCGCCCACCTGTTCGGCTGCCACTTCCACCCGGCCTTTCACTTGGTAGCGGTGGCGCCGCAATGCACCGCGTACCACGCGCTTGCTATCGGCCAGGGTCTCGACATCGCTGCCGGCATCGAATGAAAAGGCGATGTCCCGAGGTGCGCCAGGCAGTTCGCCCAGCGCGAACTCCGGAATCCGGATATGCCGCTCGACGGCTTCCTGCCAGGGGTAATAGCGGCGCTGGTCGATATCGAGCATCGGCACCTGGCGCCACGCCAGCGCCTCGGAGGCAGGCGCGCCGTGCGACGCGCTCGGCGCATTCAGTACGATTCGCTCGATCACCTGCAGAAAGCCCGGCCGCAGCGCGACCCGGGTGCGGGCATCGCCACGCACCAGGAACTCGCTCTGCATCAGCCACGGATCGCTGCCCGACGCCTGCGAGTAAGCACGTGGATAGACGCCGCCAAAAGTCCAGCGCTGCCGGTTCTTCACCGAAGACGGCCGGTACGGATAGAGCATGTAGCCCTCGTACAGCACAGCCTGAACGACGCTTTCGACTGGAGTCATGAGATATCCTCCTCGACGCCGTCGAGCAGGCCATCGACCGTTTGCTCCCAGCTGGCAAGCCCATGCCGCGTCTTGTAGCGCGAGAGCCGGTCGAACACCTCCCGTTGCAGGCACAACCATGCGCCGTTCGGGTAGTAGCGCTCCATCATGTCGCGCCATAGCGAGACCGGCAAACGGAACGCAGCTTCCTTGTGCCATGGAATCGGCGCGACCTGTAAGGCATCGTCCGCGTCGCGATAGAACACCGTGCCGCTGAACTGCAGCATCAACGGGATTTCACCCGCGCTTTCCAGCGCATGAAAATATTTGGTGGCCGCGACATTGAAGTCGTAACTGCATGGCACCGGCAGATCGATTACGCACTCGCCCTCGAACGGCGGCACGACGACCGTCGTATGGGTCCATAGCATCGTGCGCAAAGTCTCGCCCCAGCGCTGCGGTGTGCCGAACAGATCCTGCAGGCCCTCCTGCTCGGCCTCTACATAACGGCGCCGGGTGGCCTCGATCTGAATCTGGCATTGCAGCGTAATGCTGGCAACCGGTTCGCTCGCCGGGGGCGTGGCCGCAGTTGTAGTCGCGTTTGTCGTTGCAGTTGTCGCCGCGTTTGTCACAATACGCAGCTTGAACAGTAGCAACGGCGCGGCGGCATACGGCGCGACCTCGGCACGTTCCACAGTGAAAGCCAGATCAGGCATGCAGCAGGCCCTCCGGCACACGGCCATGGCGTTTGAGTGCGGTAAAGAAACTGCGAATCGCGTCCCATACCTGAGCGCCCCCCGACAAGCCGCGCCAACGCGCGCGGATCAGGCCGGTCAACGCATAGCACTGATCGATCGGCACGCGGTAGTAGTCACGCGCACCTTCGCTGCGATTCACCAGCAAGGCTTCGACATCGGGCTGCAATTGCGCAAGCACGGGATTGCCGGTCACCAGTTCGTCCCATGCGCTCAGGTCGAGTGCCGACTGCGTGGCGCCCGCCGGACCTGGGTACAGCGCGACGACGCGCCGCACGCTGCTGTCATAAAAGAAGAAAGCGATATCGATCGGGATGCCGAGCGCGTCCCACTGCTCATCGGTCATGCGAAAGCCGTCGAGATAACGGCTATCGCGCGGCACCGGCCGGTAATGCGCGCCCTGCTGGCCGCCGAACAACAGCGCGCAGGCCCGGCAGCAGCAATACAACTGACGTTTGTTGACTTCGAACAGATGCGGATGGTCGGGCAGAATCGGCGCCGCGCACAATTCGCAGCGCACGTCGGGCGCCTGACGCGCGAACTGGTGCAGACGCGCGACCCAGCCGCGTCCTTCGGCGCCGGCGGGCATCACCGCGCGCCGGCCTCGATCCGGCTTTTTGCATCGGCGTGGCTTGGCACAAAACGCAGCTCATGCACGTTCACATCAGGCAGTCCCGCAATCTCGACACGCATCGCCTCAGGCGCAGCCTCGAACAACGCACGCTCGATTTCCTGGCGTAGTTCGCCCACCGAGTTATGCTTGCCCTGCAAGCGTCCAGACACCTTCACCACCACGACCTCTTCGGCGGCATCGATCAGTTCGATCTGAATCCCCTGGGCACCGAGCAGCGGCCGCATCTTCTCGACAGCACGCGCCACGCGGGTCGGCAAGTCCTGCGGATGCAAGCCATGCAGCAACAGCAGCGCCGACACCTGCTGATCGCGCTCCAGCGCCGCGATCAGCGCCTCGTCCACGACGCCCGCCGCCACCACGATCTCCATCAGGCGCGACAAGCCGTTGGCATGCAGATCGAGCACCACCTGCAGCAGTTCCTTGGCCGGCTCCCTTGCGCGCGGATCTTCGAGCGCATCCAGCGCCGCAATCAGCTCTTCGATGCGGCGTTGTTGGGCTTCGATCGTCCGGGCGTCGGTCATTTGTGCGCTCCCTGCATGACACCGAAGGTTGGCGAATGCGAAGTATCGATGGTCTTGCCGTTGCCGACATACATATGCACGCCGCACGGCAGGCACGGATCGAAACTGCGCACCGCGCGCATGATGTCGATACCCTTGAACTTGTCCGGACCGTTTTCTTCGAAGATCGGCGTGTTCTGTACTGCGTCCTCATAGGGTCCGGGTGTGCCGTAGATATCACGCGGATTGGCATTCCAGGGTGTAGGCGGATACGGGTGGTAGTTGGCGATCTTGCCGTCGCGAATCACCAGATGGTGCGAGAGCACACCGCGCACCGCCTCATGGAAGCCGCAACCAATCCCTTCGTCCGGCACCGTGAATGGGCTAAACGTGCGCGTGCGGCCCGCGTGCAACTCGGCCAGCGCCTGCTCCGCGAAATACAGAGCGGCCGCAGCCGAATAGGCCTGGAAATAGGTGCGGGCGCGGTCGCGTTCGATCGCGTTGCTCCACTTCGGGATCTTCCATTCGAACTCGACTTCCGGCTTCAAGGCGGTCTTGGGCAGATAGATCTTGACGCTATGACCGGTGGCCTTGATATAGCCGATATCGACCAGCCCCGCCAGCGCCGTCGCCCACAAGCGCGCAATCGGTCCACCACCGGTATCGAGCGCAAGATGGTCGCCGGTACGCTTGTCGAGCCAGCGTGGCGACATCACCCACGTGTAGTTGCCGTCGAACTTGCGCTTTTGCGGATGCGGCAGCGTCGTTTGATTCCACGGGTGCTTGCGGTCCACCGGATTGCCGAGCGGATCGGTCTTGACGAAGGTTTCTTCGTGATCCCAATCGTCGTAATACGAACTGCCCAACAGGATGCGGATGTTCAGGTTGATATCCACCAGATCGGTGGTCACCAGTTCGCCGTCCACCACCACACCCGGGGTCACGAACATGCCGCGGCCCCATTGCGTCATTGTCTTGTAGCTGTAGTCGCACACATTCGGGTCCTGGAACGAACCCCAGCAGCCGAGCAGGATACGGCGCCGCCCCACTTCTTCGTAACCCGGCAGGGCCTCGTAGAAGAAGTCGAACAGATCGTCATGCAGCGGCACCACCTTCTTCATGAACTCGACATATTTCATCAGCCGCGTGATGTAGTCGGTAAACAACTGGATGGTCGGCACGGTGCCCACACCGCCAGGATAAAGCGTGGACGGGTGCACATGGCGCCCCTCCATCAGGCAGAACATCTCGCGCGTATAACGGCTCACCATCAGCGTCTCGCGGTAGAACTCGCCGGTGAACGGGTTGAGCGCCCGCATGATGTCGGCAATCGTCTTGTAGCCATGCGCGTCAGCATGCGGCGCCGCGGCTTTCTGCGCCTTGTCCCAGACCCCGGGATTGGTTTCCTTGACCATCTGCTCGCAGAAATCGACACCGACCAGATTGTCCTGGAAGATGTTGTGGTCGAACATATATTCGGCCGCTTCGCCCAGGTTGACTATCCACTCGGCAATCGCCGGCGGCTTGACGCCATACGCCATGTTCTGCGCATACACTGAACAGGTCGCGTGGTTGTCGCCGCAGATACCGCAAATGCGGCTGGTAATAAAGTGCGCATCGCGCGGGTCTTTGCCCTTCATAAAGATGCTGTAGCCGCGAAAGATCGACGAGGTGCTGTAGCATTCGGCCACCCGCCGGTTCGCAAAATCGATCTTGGTGTAAATCCCCAGACTGCCGACAATCCGTGTAATCGGATCCCAATTCATTTCGACCAGTTTGCCCGGCGCGGCACTCGGGCGCGTCGTGGTTTCGGGTGCGGTAATAGTTGCCATGAATATCTCCCTGCTGACAAGTCGCATTCCGCCATTCAACGACGGTAACCGGTGGTAAGTTCCGAGCGGTTATGCCGCCATTTCGGCTCGTCATTGAGCGTCGTGTTGGTCAGCTTGCGCAAACTGCGAATCAGCGGGCCATAGGTCTTGATGAGATTCGACGAGAGGACCGCTCCCGGCGGCTCGTCCATGAAGGGCATGAACTTGTCGGGGAAGCCCGGCATCGTGCAGCCAATGCAGATACCGCCGACATTCGGGCACCCGCCAATCCCCGCCATCCAGCCGCGCTTGGGGACATTGCATTGCACCACCGGCCCCCAGCAGCCGAGCTTGACGATGCAATTCGGGCTGCCGTATTCGGTGGCGAAGATTGCCTGCTCGTAGGAGCCCGCACGATCGCAACCGTCGTGCACGGTGCGAGTAAACAACCACTTGGGTCGTAGCGCATCGTCGAGCGGAATCATCGGCGCGAGACCCGCCAGCTGATAGAGCAGATACAGCAGCGTTTCCATAAAATTGTCCGGCTGCACCGGACAACCTGGCACATTCACAATCGGCAAACCGGCTTTCGACTTCCATTTCCAGCCGAGATAATCGGCGAGGCCCATGCAACCGGTAGGATTGCCTTCCATCGCATGAATGCCGCCGTAAGTTGCACACGTTCCGGCGCCGACCACCGCCAGCGCGCGTGGCGCCAGCCGGTCGAGCCATTGCGGAATCGTGATCGGTTCATGCGTATCCGGGTCGGTACCCAATGCGGCCCAATATCCCTCGCGATTGATACGTTCGTTTGGAATCGAGCCTTCGACTACCAGCACGAAGTTCTCCAACTCACCACGTGCGGCCTGATGAAAGGGAACCAGAAACTCGTCGCCGTTTTCATACGCCAGCACGGGATTGTGCAGATGAACCTTAGGCAAACCGGGAATTGCACCGAGAATCACGTCCTCAATGCTTGGCTGGGTTGCGGCTGTAATCGATACCGAATCGCCGTCGCAGCCAAGGCCCGCGGTGATCCAGATAATGTGTACTTCCTTGAGAGCGGGCGCATGCTGAGTCTTGCGCCCATAGGGAACGCCATCTGCTTCTGCCATGATCGAGCCTCCACTCCTTACCGCATTCTTTTTTAGGCCGGCAAAAGATACGTGGCGAGAAAGCACGGAGGTCACGTGTCCAGCAGTCGATCGACTCCCGTAACAAACGGGTTAAATGATCATATTTGCTGCATGTATTTCTGAATCTTGCCCACCGTGATGGGCCGAAAATGCTTTTTTGAGTATAGGTCAGGGATGCCAAATAACCTAAGACGGGAGTCGGCGGTAAATCGGGGCTTACCAATTCGACGCCGATGGTGCAGCGCGCCATTGCAGCGCGCTGCGCACCTCAAGTGCGTCTAAGGAACGTACGCGCCCTTTGCATGCAACGAACGTTCGGCAATTTCTAGCTGCTCGACGGCATCGGCGCCTTCCAGCGCGAGCAGATGCGCGACGAGCGATTCCGCAATCGCGGTGGCCGCGACAAGGGACGGAAAGAATGACGGGCTTTCGTGAGAAAAGATCAGCACCTTGTCGGCGTTCAG
The DNA here is from genome assembly GCF_900100735.1 of Paraburkholderia phenazinium. GTDB lineage: Bacteria > Pseudomonadota > Gammaproteobacteria > Burkholderiales > Burkholderiaceae > Paraburkholderia > Paraburkholderia phenazinia. The sequence continues at coordinate 206,476 of NZ_FNCJ01000008.1, forward strand.
CGCGATCGGCGACACTGCGCTGTCTGTAATCGCAATCAGCTTGCTGCCTTTTTCGAGCGCAGCTTCGGCCACCCGCGCAGCTTCCACCGAATACGGCGCAAAGCTGATGACGATGGTCGCGCTATCGCGCGCAATGGTGCGCAGTTGCATCTCCAGGGTGCCCGCCTCACCTGTTAGCAGCGATACCGAGGAGCGGAACAACCGATAGCCGTACACGAGGCCGAACGCCACCGCATAGCACGAGCGAAACCCGGCCACATGCACATGCGGCGCACGACGCAGGAGACGCGCTGTCTCGACCGTGACACGCGCATTGTGAGCCGCGGTGACTTCCAGGTTGTGTTGTTGCGCGACCAGCAGATCGTGCGCCAGCGCGTCTTTGGCATTGGCCTTGACGAGCGAACGGGCACGGCTGGCGAGCGGCTCCGGCCGCGTGCGCACGCGTGCCACGAAGAGGTTACGCAGTTCGTTCCAGCCTGGAAAACCGAGTTGCTGCGAGAGCCGCACGAGCGATGCAGGTTGCACCTGGGCCCGTTCGGCCACCTTGCGCATGGAGGAGACTGCGACTTCGTCGGGATGATCCAGCAGGAAAGCGGCTCCCATCTGGAATTGCGGACTCAGTTCTGAGAAGCGCGCCCGGATCAGGGCGGCGAGCTGGTCGAAACTGTCGGGCATGCGATGGACCGGGAAGTAAGTTGACAACAAATGTTACCACCCGGGCTACCGCATGCACCACGACGCCTACCTTACCTTTACAACAAGGCCACAACCCGCACGTCGCCCTGTTCGGCCGAGGCCACCACCTTGCCGGCCACGCGCCGGAACGTGATGGTCACGCTCGAATCGCCAACCCGCATATCGCCGATTTCCAGCCAGTCGATACCTTCAGGCAGCATCGGCTGTTCGATCAGCACTTCGCGCCTTGCTGCGTCCACCGTGACGCCCAGACATGCTTCCAGCATCATGAACGGCGAACCCGCGGCCCATGCCTGCGGCAAGCAGGCCACCGGATACGCGGTAGGCGGCTCGCCACGCCGGCGCGGGAAGCCGCAGAACAGTTCGGGCAGACGCATGTCGAAATTGACCGCCGCCTGGAACAGCGCCTGCAGCAGCTTCACCGCAGTCGCCTTGCCGCCGTAACGCGCCACGCCGCGGGCGCACAGCGCGTTGTCGTGCGGCCAGACCGAGCCGTTGTGATACGCCATTGGGTTGAAGCGCGCCTGTCCTGCAGCGAGGGTACGCACGCCCCAGCCGGTGTGGAACAGCGTTGATTCCAGGCCGCGCACCACCGCTTCGCCGCGTTCTCGCGACGGCAGACCGAAGGCCAGCAGATGCCCGGCATTCGAAGCCATCACTCGGCAAAGTTCGCCATGGCCGTCGAGCGCGATGCCATAGAAACCCGCCTCTTCCATCCAGTATTTTTCTTCCACGCATTCGCGGATGTGCTTCGCGCGCTGGCTGTAACCGGCCGCATCGTCGGCCTGACCGCGCAGCGTGGCGAAGTGCGCCATGGTGTCGAACGCGGCGCTCGCATAGGCCTGCACTTCGACGAGCGCAATCGGGCCGTCAGGGAAACGCCCATCAGCGTGGAAGACAGAATCGTGACTGTCCTTCCAGCCCTGATTCGCGAGACCACCATCCGATTCGCGCTGATAGTCGAGCAGGCCATAGCGGTTCTTGTCGCACACGCCCGCGACCCATTGCGCCGCGCGCACCAGCGCCGGCCACAACTCGTCGATCAGGGCGACGTCGTTGGTGCGCGCCACATAAGCGCCGGCCAGCACGATAAACAAGGGCGTGGAGTCGACCCCGCCGTAATACAGCGCGAACGGCACCTCGCCGGTAGCCGCCATTTCGCTCTTGCGCATCTCATGCATGATCTTGCCGACCGCCGCATCGCGAAACGCCGAATTCTCACGCGCCTGATGCTCGGCAAGAAAGCGCAGGACGCCGCGCGCCAGGCCCGGCTGCAGCCAGAGGGTCTGCAGCGAGGTAATCAGCGCATCGCGGCCAAACGGGGTCGAAAACCACGGGATCCCGGCATATGGATAAGGGCCGGTTTCCAGATCGGTGGTGAGCAGACCGAGATCGGCGAGCGAGCGGTCGATCCATGCGTTAAACAGCGGATTGCTCGAGCGTACTCGCGCCGTCGCCCGGCGTCGCTCGCGCATCACCAGGTGGGCGTCGACCAGCGCCGCGCGCACGGCGGCGCGACCGACGCGCGGACGCACCGTGTCGATCTGCGACAGGTGCGCCTCGCTCAACGCATGGGCCGACTTCGCCACATCCGCGCTGGCAACCGGCTTTTCGGCCTTCACCTGCACGTCCACCGCGAGGTAGATCGACACGCACGCCTGGGCCGGCAAGTTCACGGTGTAATCGGCACGGTTGGCGAAAAGCTTGTCCGGGGTCGGCGAGAACGCGATCCCGACATTGCGGGCGACGTTATCGAGCCCCACGTAGCCGAGCAGCACCTCGCCGTTCTCGACGCGCGCCGGTTCGATGCTGCCCTGCTTGTCGCGTTTCAGGCCGCGCACTTCGAACATGTCGCGGAAGTCGCTGGCGAAAGAAATGGAAAGCGGCACGACCGCGTCTTTCGTGCCGTAGTTGGTCAGTTCGATCGCTTCGTTGAGCACGGTGCCCGACAACACGCGCACCCGCTCGACGTGAATCACGCCCTCGGGGGTGCTGTCGCCACCGAGCGGCGGCAAGGGCCGGTTGGTCAGATGCGCGGTGAATGCGGTGTTGTCGCTGCTGACGCTGCCGGAGAGCAGCGACGGTGCGCGTCCGCCGAAGGTCAACCGCAGTTGCGAGAGCACCCGCGTGTCGTTGACGAACAGGCCGTCGTCATGACCGGTAATGTCGCCGAGCGGGTCGTTAACGATAAAGGTGTCGCCCGACTTGAGCACGAACTGGTTCGCGCTGGCGACGTTGAGGTTTTCCGGCGGGATAAATGCGCCATCCGGTTCGTGTTCGACATGGTCCACGCCGCCTGAGAGTCCACCAAGGGCTTCGGGTTGCTGCATCAGCTTGCTCCTGTGCTATGGGCTTCGTTCCGATTGTAGAGGGTCTGCGCCCGTCGGATGAACTTAACACAGGACTGTGGTGGATTTGAGCTAGTGGGGTGGGTCGAAGGCGTAACAAATCGCTACGGGCGGGGCGCCGCGACGGTGCATAAGCGCAGGTGGCACGCGTCATGCAGTTTTGGCGTAAGTGTCGGCGTACCCCAGGCGCCAATCCTGGCGTAAACGGACAGCGGGCGCTGTACCCCTATCTGGAGACAACGCCCGCTATGGGTCTGCACTTGAGTTGTGCTCAAGCCAGCCCTTCAATCAATCAACGTTGTGCGACCGGCTTCGCTACCCGCGCCGTATCCCCAACAAACAACTGACGCGGACGGCCAATCTTCTGCTCCGGATCGGCAATCATCTCGTTCCATTGCGCAATCCAGCCCACCGTACGCGCCATCGCGAAGATACACGTGAACATCGAGGTCGGGATGCCCAGTGCACGTTGCACGATGCCCGAGTAGAAGTCGACGTTCGGGTACAGCTTGCGCGACACGAAGTATTCGTCTTCCAGCGCGATCTTTTCCAGCGCCATGGCCAGCTTGAACAGCGGGTCGTCGTGCAGGCCCAGCTCTTCCAGCACTTCGTGGCAGGTTTCGCGCATCAGCTTGGCACGCGGGTCGTAGTTCTTGTACACGCGGTGACCGAAGCCCATCAGCTTCACGCCCGAGTTCTTGTCCTTCACCTGCTTGATGAACTCAGGAATGTTGTCGACCGAGCCGATCTCTTCCAGCATGTTCAGCGCCGCTTCGTTCGCGCCGCCGTGTGCCGGGCCCCACAGGCAGGCGATACCGGCTGCGATACACGCAAACGGGTTAGCGCCCGACGAACCCGCCAGACGCACCGTCGAGGTCGACGCGTTCTGCTCGTGGTCCGCGTGCAGGATCAGGATACGGTCGAGTGCGCGCACCAGCACGTCGTTGACCTTGTACTCTTCGCACGGGTTCGAGAACATCATGTGCATGAAGTTCGCGCTGTACGACAGGTCGTTCTTCGGATACACGAACGGCTGGCCGATGCTGTACTTGTACGCCATCGCCACCAGCGTCGGCAGCTTCGCGATCATGCGGGCCGCCGAGATTTCGCGGTGCTGCGGGTTATTGATGTCGAGCGAGTCGTGATAGAACGCCGACAGCGCGCCGACTGCCGCCACCAGAATCGCCATCGGGTGCGCGTCGCGACGGAAACCGCGGAAGAAGAAGTGCATCTGCTCGTGCACCATCGTGTGCTGCTTGATGCTGGCAACAAACGCTTCCTTTTCCTTGGCGTTCGGCAGTTCGCCGTTCAGCAGCAGGAAGCAGGACTCGAGGAAGTCGGCATTCTGCGCGAGGTTGTCGATCGGGTAGCCGCGATACAGCAGCTCGCCCTTGTCGCCGTCGATATACGTGATGGCCGAATTGCACGCCGCCGTGGACATAAAGCCCGGGTCGTACGTGAATTTGCCAGTCTGGCCGTACAGCTTGCGGATGTCGATCACGTCCGGGCCAAGGGTGCCCTTGTAGATCGGCAGATCAATGGTCTGGTCGCTGTCAGAAAACTTCAGCGTTGCGTGTGTCTTCGAGTCGTTCATCTACGCTTTCCTTTTGCTATCACATCGCACACGTGCCGGACTACGAGTGCTATCGTTGCTCGCCATGCTCCGGCTCATGGCTACGCATTTTACGGCTCCGGCGTCAATTAATTGCGGCGATTGACCGCAACAATCCATCTCTACCTAAGCAACATTCGTTGTTAATCGAATTGGAATGTGCTTTTAATCCGCTTTAAAACCGGCACCCGGTCCCCATCTATTGCGGCCACGCGTTTTGCCAGCTAAATGAAAGGCAGCGTGGTTCGCGCAACAATGTTTTGCAACGGTTACGCAGCATAAGCGCGCTCCGTCTGCGATACTCACACCGTGTCTTGCTTCCCCTGCAAAACACACATCGATGTTTTTGGCCTGCCGTTCGCGGCAGGTCTTTTTATCCAGTCAGAAGAACAGGATTAGCAGATGAATGCCTCTCTCGAAACGCTGTTTCCGGATCACGACCACACGGAAGACAGCATCGTCACCGCCTTGAACCATCAGGACATCGTGGTGGCCTTGTCGGCTGCACTGAAGACGCAAAACGTCGCGGTGCTGCACATGCTGTACCCGCGCACGGACGCGCGCACGCACCACAGCCTCGACGCACTCGTCGCGAAGCTGCACGGCCATGGCCTGCATCAAGTCGCGGGCCTCGTGGCCAATGAAGCACACTACCTGGTGTTCAAAGACCCGGTCAAGGCCTGGAAGGCCTTCCAGGAAATCCGCAACGACTCGCTCGCGATCGGCGTGCACCTGTACTACCACGGCCTGGTCGGCGAAGCCGCCGAAGTTGCGCTCGACGCGGACGCTCACCGCAAGGGTTAAGCGCCGCGGCCATGCCGCGAGCTGATCGGCGGCGGCATGGGCCAGCCGCGCAGGCCAGCGGCATGGAGCATGCCGCCTGGTCCAGGACCAGCCGTTCGATCAGCCCTGACCTGCCGCGCCTACGTTGCGGATAAACTCGTCGACATAGCGATTGAACGCCGCGGGGTGTGCGAGATTCATCCCGTGCGACGCGCCGCGCACAGTCTCGCGCCGCGCCTCCGGCAACCACGAAGCAAGCGCATTCGCGGCACGCCGGAACATCTCGGGACTCTTTTCCCCGTCGATCAGCAACACCGGGCAGCGCACCTGTGCGGCTTCTTCCGGCACGTACGCGGGCAGCGGATCGCGGAACTGGCGCGCCAATGTGTGCGCATTGTCGATCGCCATGGTGCGGAACGCCTGCGTGCTTTTCGCCCAGAAACCCGGGCGGCTCACTGAATCGACGAACAGTTGCAGACCCGCGTCCACATTCCCCTCCTCGATCAACTGAGCGGCACGCGCACGCAACGCATTGACCGTTTCCGGCAAAACGGCAGTCGGCCGCCCAGCAATCTGCAAGGGACCGCCGGGGTCGGCGAGCGTCAAGGTGCGCAGATGCTGCGCATGGCGCCGTGCAAAATGAAACGCCACACAGCCACCGCGCGAATGGCCGACCACGTGCGCCGGCCCTGCGCCGAAGCGCTCGATGAATTCGGCCAGTTCATCCGCGTGATCGTTCCAGCTAAACGGCAGGTCGGCCTCGGTATCGGTGACCGGCCAGTAGTGTGTCAGGCTGACGGCGACGCAGCGATAGTGCTTCGCCAACCCGTCGAGTTGCGGCTGCCAATAGCGGAAATCGCACAGCGAGCCATGCACGAACAGCAGCAGTTCGCCCTCGCCTTCGACAACATAAGGCATGCGCAAGCCGCTCGACAATTCGATAAACGACGGGGATAAAACAGGAGTGGGATGAGTCACGGGTCGATTCGGGGACAACACGGCGAGCGCCCATCAGGCGTGCCGGTTCTTCTAAGGTGAAGTGGAACGAAGTGCGCCGTGCAGCCCCGTTGGGGCGACAGGGTCAGCGGGTGAGGCAGTATTGTCACACAGGTCGCGACGCGCGCCCAGCCGCTGCGTGCCGTGCGCCCCCGCTTTTATTTCACGCCTCCACGCCCGCCGGCCGCGGCCGCAGGCTGGTGGTCACGCTTATTCGTAGACGAGCTCGTCGAGCAAGCCCGCTTCCGCAGCGGCCCCGGCGCCGCGCACCGCGCACGTGAGCGGCTCGTCGGCCACGCGCACTGCGAGCCCGAGTTCGGCAGTCAAACGCCGTCCGAGGTTGGCAAGCAGCGCGCCGCCGCCGGTCAGGACAATGCCGGTGTCGGCGATATCCGTCACCAGTTCGGCCGGCGCGTTTTCGAGCGCCGACTTCACCGCGCCGATCACGTGGCGCAGCGGCCCGTCGATAGCATCGGCGATATCGTGGTTATTCAGTTCGACCGTGCGCGGCAAGCCGTCGTCGACGCTGCGGCCGGTCGCGTTCATGCGCTCCATCGGCACATCGCGCATCGCCGAGCCGATGGTCTTTTTGACGTGCTCCGCGGTCTGTTCTCCCAGCACCACGCCATACAGGTTACGCACATAGTTGACGATCGCCGAGTCGAACTGGTCGCCGCCGACGCGGATCGAGCCGTTATAGGCCATGCCGCCCAGCGCGATCACACCGACTTCGGTCGTGCCGCCGCCGATATCGACCACCATGGAGCCGGTAGCCGAGGTCACTGGCAAGCCCGCGCCGACAGCAGAAGCCAGCGATTCGCCGATCAGGCTGACCTTCCATGCGCCCGCCGCGACCGCCGCTTCCTTGATCGCGCGCCGCTCCACCTGGGTCGCGCCGGCCGGCACGCAGATCGTGAAAGCCGCGCGGCGGCCGAAGAACGGACGCGGCCGCGCCATATCGACAAACTGCCGGATCATGTGTTCGGCTGCGGAAAAATTGGCGATCACGCCGTGGCGCATCGGCCGTACGGTCTCGAGATTGTTGGGTGCGCGGCCGAGGAGCTGTTTGGCCTCACTGCCGACTGCCGCGACCCGCTTCCGCCCCGCGTCGAGACGCTTCTGGAAACACACCACGGACGGCTGATTAAGCACAATGCCGCCGTCGTCGGTATAGATAAGCGTATTAGCCGTGCCGAGGTCGACCGCCACGGTGTGACGGAACAAGCCCCTGAACAACGAATGGTGCGGCTTCGATCTGGCCATATATAGGCTCTGCTTTGGTCGTTATCGCCCTTGTGGGACGCTGCGATGATTTCCCCGTGCCGCACGGCGATCCACTTGACGCTTTTGAGGGCGTGGCGGGATTCCGATACGGCGCGCGTGATTTTCACGCTAATGAACCATTAACGGCAAGCAGATCAAATTCTTTAGGGCGACTTTACAATTGCGGCTTCATTTCCGCATTTTTCAGGCCGCCTTCGCACCGAGTGCACGCACCAGTGCATCGCGTCCCAGTATCAAGCCTTCGGTCGAAATCGTATGACCAATACCCGGCAGCGCAAATGCGCCGACGGCAAAGCCCGCGTCGCTAAAAGCGTGGGCCGCGCGCTCGAGCTCCAGCACCGGAATCACCGGATCTTCGACGCCGTGCACCAGCGTCAACGGTGTGCGGGCCGCCGTGGTGATCGGCGAGGCGAGCCGGCCGGAGTAGGCAACCACCGCAGCAGGCGCGTCGTTGCTGGTCGCTGCATGATGAAGCGCCATCATCGAGCCTTGCGAGAAGCCCACCAGCGAAAGCTTATCGAAAGCTAGCTGCCAATGCGCCAGTTCGGCGTCGAGCATGCGGCGCAGCGCCGGATATGCGTCGGCGACACGGCCAATACGGTTGGCCTCGTTCACATCGCGCAAGCTGAACCACTGCCGGCCGCCGAAGCCGCCCTCGAAACGCTCACTACCGTCGAGCGAGGTAAAGGCAACATCCGGCAGCGCCTTGCTCCAGCTATCGGCTAGCGGCAATAGGTCCTGCGCGTTGCTGCCCACGCCGTGCAGCAGCACGACCAGCGCACGCGCCGGTTTGTCTGCGGGAGCAGCGGCGGGCGCGAGGCGCCAGCCGTGTTCGAATTGTTTCCAGGCCATCGCGATTCCTTTTCTTTCCGATCCTTTATCTGCGTAGGCGTGTGCTTGGCAAACGCCACACCCGCCACACCATTCAGTTCACAGCCGCGAGCATACGCTTTCGCGTCGCTTTTTGCCGCCTTTGCCAAGCTAACTCGTGCCGCCGCCGACAACCCTGTTGAGGGAATGCTGGTAGGCTGCCGGTAGCTGTTTTGCATCTGCTGGGCGAAGGGCTTGTCGCTCGCCTTCCCGCAAGCCGGCACCGCGCAACCGCATCGCCTCATTACCCTGCTCCGGAGAATCGATTGAGCCAGCCCGCCACTGCGCCCGCATCGCCCCCGCCGCCACCGCCGCTCAAAGGCGGCCAGCTCGTGCTGGCGACGATCGCGGTCGCGCTTGCCACCTTCATGAACGTGCTCGATACGTCCATCGCCAATGTCGCGATTCCGACCATCTCGGGCAACCTCGGCGTGTCGGTGGACGAAGGCACCTGGGTGATTACCGTATTCGCCGCGGCCAATGCCGTGTCGATTCCGCTGACCGGCTGGCTCACGCAGCGCATCGGCCAGGTCAAGCTGTTCGTCGGCGCCATCCTGATGTTCGTGCTGTCGTCGTGGCTGTGCGGCATCGCCCCGACGCTGCCCATCCTGCTGCTCGCACGCGTGCTGCAAGGCGCGGTGGCTGGCCCGCTGATTCCGCTGTCGCAGGCGATTCTGCTCGGCTCGTATCCCAAGGAGAAATCGTCCACCGCCCTCGCCTTATGGGCCATGACCGCCACGGTCGGCCCGATTGCCGGGCCTGCGCTCGGCGGCTGGATCACCGATAGCTATAGCTGGTCGTGGATTTTCTACATCAATATTCCGGTGGGCATTTTCGCCGCCGGGGTCACGTGGATGATCTATCGCACCCGCGAAACGGCCACCCGCAAGCCGCCGATCGACGTGGTTGGCCTCGGCCTGCTGGTCACCTGGGTCGCCTCCTTGCAGGTGATGCTCGACAAGGGTAAGGATCTCGACTGGTTCTCCTCGCCGGTGATTGTCATTCTGGGCATTACCGCAGTGATCAGTTTTGCGTTCTTCCTTGTCTGGGAGCTGACCGAGGAGAATCCGATCGTCGACCTACGCCTCTTTAAGCAGCGCAATTTCCTCGGCGGCACCATTGCGATCTCGGTGGCCTATGGGGTGTTCTTCGGCAATCTCGTGCTGCTACCGCAATGGATGCAGGAGTACCTGAACTACCGCTCGGTGGACGCCGGCCTCGTGACCGCGCCGCTCGGCGTGTTCGCGGTGATTCTCGCGCCGGTCATGGGCCGGGTTCTGCCCCGCTCGGACGCCCGGATCATCGCCACGCTTGCCTTTATCGGCTTTGCGATTGTGTTCTATATGCGCTCGAAGTACGTGATCGAGATCGACACCTGGCATCTGGTGATCCCAACCCTGCTGCAAGGCATTCCGATGGCGCTGTTTTTCGTGCCGCTGACCGCGATCATTCTGTCCGGGCAGCCGCCAAACAAGATCCCGGCGGCGGCGGGTCTGTCGAATTTTGCGCGGGTGTTTTGCGGCGCGGTGGGTACCTCGATTGCCGGCAATGAGTGGAATAACCGCACGGTGCTCCACCATGCGCGGCTGACGGAGCAGGCCACGATCGACAATCCGGTGTTTAACCAGCAGATCGATTCGACCCAGTCGCTGCTGCATCTGAACACCCAGTCGGCGCACGCGCTGTTCGACTTCACGGTGAATACGCAGGCAGCAATGATGGGGCTGAACGATATTTTCTTTGTGTCGGCGATTATCTTTATTCTGATCATTCCGTTGATCTGGATTACGCGGCCCTCCAAGGGCGGCGGCGGAGCAGACGCGGCCGGAGCTCACTGAGCACGACGCGAACAAGGTGATCGGCCGGGCCATGCTCTGGCCGATTCGCCATTTGCGGCGGCTTGCCAGTAAAATCGCGGCTCCCACGCTCGCTCCTGCTCATGAACTACCAAGGCATCCTCGAACAGATTCATCGCGATCTGCAGCCCTATCTGGGAACCGGCCGCGTTGCCGACTACATTCCCGAACTGGCAAAAGTCCCGGCCAATAGCTTCGGCATGGCCATCGTCACGACGGCCGGCGAGGTCTTCCGCACGGGCGAAGCCGACACCCGCTTCTCGATCCAGAGTATCTCGAAGCTATTCGCCTGCACGATGGCGTTCCGGCTGCTCGGCGACGAGCTGTGGCAGCGCGTCGGCCGCGAACCGTCGGGCACGCCGTTCAATTCGCTGGTGCAGCTCGAATCGGAGCAAGGCAAGCCGCGCAATCCGTTTATCAACGCCGGCGCGCTGGTCGTGACCGACGTGCTGTGCCGCCGCTTCGTACAGGCGGAGACGGCGCTGGTGGAGTTTATGCGGCGGCTCACCGGCGAGGTGACGATCGACTACGACTTGCGCGTCGCGCAGTCCGAGTTGCAACACGCGCACCGCAACCAGGCCATGGCGCACTTCATGGCAAGCTTCGGCAATATGGAAATGCCGGTCGACGCGGTGATCGACGCGTATTGCCGGCAATGTGCGATCTCGATGAGCTGCGTCGAGCTGGCGAAAGCCGCCCTCTTCCTCGCCAATGGCGGCGTGGCGCCGGTGTCGGGCGAGCAAATCCTCGATGCGAGCTCGGCGAAGCGCCTGTCGGCGTTGATGCTGACCTGCGGTACTTACGATGCTGCCGGAGACTTTGTCTTTCGCGTTGGCTTGCCGGCGAAGAGCGGGGTTGGTGGTGGGATCGTCGCGGTGCTGCCGGGGGAAATGGCGGTTTGCGTGTGGTCGCCGGGGCTCGATGCGAACGGCAACTCGCTTGCGGGTGTGAAGTCGCTGGAATGGCTAACCACGCTCACTGGGCAGTCGATTTTTTGATCGCCCCGACGCGGATCACTCGCCGGTTTGTTTCTATTGATCACATGAGTGACTGATGCCGAATGACTGTTTACCTCGCATCGTCGAACTGACCGCAGATTTTGCACCGAAACGAGGACTACCCCTCAAAGCGCGCTAGACCGCCCTCACGCCCCGCCCTAAGATGAAAGCGGGGCGGCGCGCATCACCAGCCGCCGCGCCCGTCTCGCCATAGCACGCAATAAGTCGAACGGAGGCGACCCGTATGAACAGCCACATGTTCCACCTCGCCTCGCTCGCGTTCATGGCGGCATGCATGGCGTGCCCCGTTGCATCGGCACAGGGCAAATACGATCCTGGCGCATCCGATACCGAGATCAAAGTGGGCAACGTGACGGCCTACACCGGCGAGTTCGCCGAATACGGCCAGGTCGCGCGCGCCGAGGCGGCGTACTTTCGGAAGATCAACGACGAAGGCGGCATCAACGGCCGCAAGATAGATTTCGTAAGCGTCGACAGCGGCTCGAACGTGCAGACCGCGGTCGCGCTCGCGCACAAACTCGTCGACGAAGAACAGGTGCTGCTGCTAGTCAGCGTGTTCGGCGCAGCGAGCAATCTCGCGATCCGCCCGTATATGAACGAGAAACATGTGCCGCAGCTCTTCGTCGCGAGCAACGCATCGACGTTCGACGATCCACAGCACTTCCCCTGGACGATGGGCTGGGAAGCCTCGCGCCACACCGAGGCGGCCGCCTATGCCAGGTACATCCTGCGCAACAAGCCCGACGCGAAGATCGGCGTGCTCTACGGTAGCGACGAAGCAGGACACGAATATGTGAGCGCCATTCGCGAAGCGCTGGGCGAAAAGGCGGCAACGATGATCGTCAAGGAAGAGGTGTTCTCGTATGGCGATCCGGCCGGGATCGGCGCGCATGTCGCCGCACTCAAGGACTCGGGCGCCAACGTGTTCTTGAACATGACATTCGGCCAGTTCGCGACCGCAGCGATACGCAAGGCTTACGACATCGATTGGCACCCGTTGCAGTTCATTCCAAACGGGTCGCTGTCCATCGCGGCGTTTATCGAACCTGCGGGTCTCGAGAGAGCCAACGGCATCATCACGAACGCGCGCTCGAAAGGCTGGAGCGACCCTCGTTCCAGGCAGGACCCCGACGTGCGCGCGTTTCTCGCCTGGATGAAGCAATACAACACCGAAGCCAACGAGCGTGACGCCAACAACGTCTACGGCTATGAAGTCGCGCAGACTCTGGTCGCGGTGCTCAAGCAATGCGGCAACGATCTGACCCGGGAGAACGTGATGAAGCAGGCCGCAAGCCTGAACCTCGAGCTGGGCATGCTGCGGCCCGGCATTCGGATTTCGACATCGCCTACCGACTATCGCCCGATCAAGCAGCTTTATCTCGTCCGCTTCAACGGGCAGCAATGGGTGCCGACCGGCGATATCGCCGGCGACTGAACTCGACGGTCTCAAGTTGGCCGCACCGCTGATTGTTCCGCCTCAACCTGTTAGTCGTTACGCGATGCCGCCATCCATCTGCAACTGATGGAGTACCTGCATTGCCGTCTGTGCCGATTCGAGAGGAACAAAAATATGATCGTGGTACGCGCCCGCCACCACGTTATAGCTAATGCCTGAGTGACCCAATGCACTGGCGAAGGCAGCGGTCAACCCCACTGCATCCAAGGCTGAATTCACGGTCAACGTAATCCAGGCGCACTTGAACAACGCATTCAAGCCGCTGATCGCCGCGTCCGTCTCGCTCACAATGACCGACAAACCCTCAGGCTCCCGGATTGAAGCAACGATGACGGCCGGATCAATGGCATGACCGTCCTTGACCGAAGCAAATACAAACACGCCCGGATTAAGCACCGGCTCCAACGTCTTTAATAAAACAGAAAGATCGGAAACTGGATTCATGTAAGCTCCTGTGCAACATCGCTCGAAGTCATTCAGCCTTCGTTGGTTCGTGGACGTTGCGGATTGTCGACCGATTTGAGGCTATTGTCGAATGAATGGACGGGCCTACCGCCACCCTTCGATGATCGTTGGCGCGCGACCCGTATCTGCCGTTCGGTCCGACGTTGCCGCAGTGGCCGTTTTCAGGTGTACAAAGGTCGGCTAAACGCCTTGTTCGAGCATCTGCGTCAGCATCTTCAACCCGTGTAAAGTGTGCCGATGTCCCAAGAGATCGATTACCTCAAGCCCGCCCTTCCTCCCGGCCTCCGGCGCGTGTCGATGCCTGTGGTCGACGCGACCCCTGCAACGCTTGAAGGATTTGGGAGGCTTGTGACAGACCCGAGCGAGTGCCCGATCGAGATTGTGCAGTGGCCGGCGGTGGGCACCAGGCCCATCGACCCCGGAACCGGTGATGAGGCCGGCACAACCGAGGGCACATTTGTGAGCGAATGGCGAGGAGATATTCTCTACGGTCGAAACGAGGCCGTGGGCGGTCACTACATCCTTGCGTACGCAAGGGAGCCTGAAGCAGCCCGCGAAGACAGCGTCAATGCCCCGGAACGCATGTTGCTTTGGCACGCGAACTACCACCCGGATGGCGGGCAACTGTTCTTTCCGCTCGACCATCGTCCGTTCTACGTTCCACTGGCATTGCCCGGGGACGACATTGCGCCAGAGAAGTTCGTGTGCTTTCGCTTCGATGGACAGCAGGGTCTCTACATCCACCCAAACATCTGGCATGAAGGTGTGTTCAGTCTTGGCGGGACGCAGCGGTTCTTTGACAAGCAAGGCGCAGTCCATGCGCGCGTCTCTGTCGACTTTGCCCGCGAGTTTGGTTGCCTTCTCGAGGCGCCGATCGCCAGCGACGCCTAACCGTTTGGTCGAGGCGGCGATCCTCGCTGGAATATCTGGCACCCAAGGCTATCGGCCACAAGCAGTCACTCAGGAGCCCTCTGCTAGCTCTTGAGACACGCGCCGATACCCCGTCGCATCGCGGCCACTGGCGATACTCGAGAGCAAATTCAAACCATTCGTCGGGCAGTTAGCCGCTTGCGGATACTCGGATATCAACCCCGCGTCGAACCCACCGCAGGTCCTCTGAACCTGTTTTTCGGACCATGTCGAATCGTGCCCCTGTCGTTCGTCGTAGCTATGCGACGAGGCCAAAATCGACATTGGAATCCTCGCTCCAGGAACCACCGAAAGACTCAGGAGGCATTATGGCCAGCTCAACGGCAACAAAAAGAAAGCTCGTGTTGAAGATGAAGGAACAGCCGGGCAACTTCATCCTTGCGCAAGGGGGCGCTCGGTTCGCCCAAAGCCTCGTTGCCTCCGGCCTCATTGACGAATATCGAATGGTCATTCATCCGGTTGCACTGCGCCGAGGCCAACAGCTGTTCTCCGGACTGCGCAGCCCGGTTGATCTGCGCCTGATCAGCGCGACTCCCTTCAGCTCTGGCGTCGTGGCGGCCGTCTACCAGCCGGCATGAATCGTCGCGCGCGGACGACAAGAAACGACCGCGAGACCCGATAGCAGCAGCGGAGGGCTACGGCCTTCCGCCGAATGTCCTATGGGTCGGTAGTGTGAGTTCGCTGATTCAGGAAACTGCCAACCAAAGGCGTGCTGCCTGGCTAAACTTGGAGCGAATGTCGAATATTCGAACCCGCGCCTGTAGCGCAAGCTGCGCCAGCACGCGTGGTTATCACCCAGTCACCTCTACGCTGGAATTCCGCATGAACGAGACATCCGCTTTTCGCCCGGCACTTGAGCACGCTCTGAATCACTCGTTGGCGCATCTGGAAAGCCTGGAGCATAGCCCTGTCGCGGCTCGCGCAAGTTTGCATACGTTACGCGAACGCCTGCTGAAACCGCTCAACAGCGAGGGCATGCCCGCGGAGCAGGTGATTGATGAACTGGTCGCCGACACCGCCGGAGGCATCATGGGCAGTGCCGGCGGCCGATTTTTTGGGTGGGTGATAGGCGGCTCGTTGCCCGCCGCCTTGGCGGCGGACTGGTTGACCAGCGCCTGGGACCAAAATGCCGCATCGTACGCATGCAGCCCCGCGGAAGCGGTGATTGAAGAGGCATGCGGCGACTGGTTAAAAGACTTGCTTGGTTTGCCGGATCACGCCAGCTTTGCGTTGACTAGTGGTTGCCAGATGGCGCACGTGACCGCCTTGGCGGCAGCGCGAAACGCATTGCTCGCGAAGCGGGGTTGGCAGGTTGAACGGGACGGCCTCTTCGGCGCGCCGAAGATCCGTATCCTGAGCAGCGATCAATTTCACGGCAGCATCACGCGCGCAACGCGCTTGCTAGGGATGGGAACAGATTCGGTGACAGGACTGCGCACCAACCAGGCCGGTCAACTGGATGCGGCAACGCTCGAGCTGGCACTGGAGAATTCCCCGGACACGCCCACGATTGTCTTGCTGCAGGCAGGCGACCTCAACATTGGTGCGTATGACTGCTTCGCTGACCTGATTCCACTCGCGCATCGCTATAACGCATGGGTACATGTCGATGGAGCTTTCGGCCTGTGGGCTAACGTCAGTGCACGTTATAAACATCTGCTGTCGGGCGTCGAGCATGCCGATTCGTGGTCGACCGATGGGCACAAATGGCTAAACGTGCCGTACGACAGCGGTTTTGCCTTCGTTGCGCATCCGCAGGCGCATCGTAATGCGATGTCCTACGAAGCAAGCTACATATCGCACAACGATCAGGTTCGCGAACAAAAGGACTGGAATCCGGATTGGTCAAGACGCGGACGAGGCGTGGCGACTTATGCCGCGCTGCGCCAACTGGGTCGCCGTGGCGTTGCCGCTTTGATCGATGGTTGTTGCGATGCGGCGCATAGCCTCGTGACCGGCATCTCCGCTCTTCCCGGCGCCGAGTTGATGTGGGAGCCGCAAATCAATCAGGGGCTGGTGCGCTTTCTGGATCCCCGGCCGGGAGCCACGGAGAGTGACCACGACGAATGGACTGATGCGCTCACCAATGCGGTTCTGGCTAGCGGCGAAGCATTATTCAGCAACACCACCTGGCGCGGGAAGCGCTGCATGCGAGTGTCTGTATGCAACTGGCAGACCAACGGGCAGGATGTGGCGCGTGCGATTGCTGCTGTAGCACAAGCGTTGCGAGAGCTCGATCGTGGCGACAGGCACGACAGCCCCCGATCCCGCCCCACATTTCGTGTTTGACAAACTATCTTTAGATATATATCTTACGACACATCTTAAGATACAACACGGAGTACCCAGATGCGTCATTCCCATCACTCCCGCCGTCACCACGACACCGACGGCCAGTATTCCCCCGACCGTTTCTCACTGCACGCGCTGTGGCATGCAATTGGCCGTCACCACCACCGCGGCGGCGAGCGCGGCGGCCGATTCGGCGGCGGTCCTGGTGGCTTCGGTGGCGGCCCTGGGGGTTTCGGCGGCGGTGACGGCGACGGTTTCCCGCGCGGCCGCAAATTCACCTCGGACGATCTGCAACTGTTGCTGCTGGCCCTGCTGGACGCCCAGCCGAGCCACGGCTACGAGTTGATCAAGGCGCTCGAAGCGCGCTCGAACGGCTTCTATAGCCCGAGCCCGGGCATGGTCTATCCCGCGCTGACCTACCTTGAAGAACTGGGCTACGTCACAGTCCAGCTCGAAGGCAACCGCAAGCGCTACGAACTGGCCGAACCCGGCCGCCAGCACCTCGCTGACAACCGCGAACGCGCCGAACTGATGCTCGCCAAGCTGACCCATATCGCCCGCAAGATGGATTCGGTGCGGCGCGCGTTTGCCGGCGAAGAGCCGTTGGACCCGAGCGAAGGCGGCTGGCTGCCGGAGTTGATCGAAGCACGCCGCGCGCTCAAGCATGCCTTGTTCCGCCGTGACAACGTGCCGGCCGCCGAGCAACGCCGCATCGCGGCCATTCTCGCGCGCGCCACCGCTGAAATCGAAGGCAATCCAGGCGCTGCCGGTACAGCTAACGCCCCCGACACCGGCGCGGGCGATCTCTGAGCCCCTGCGGCCGGCATCCCCAGCGCTACCCGACATAATTGGAGAGAACACTTATGCTGACCAGGTCCGATCTCGCGGTCTCCCGCGTACGTCACCCCCTGAAATTTCGTCTGCTGCAAGTCAAGCGCGTTCAACCGCTGACGCCTCACCTGATTCGCGTCACCTTCACCGGCGACGATCTGCAAGACTTCGTATCGGCGTCGTTCGACGACCATATCAAGGTCTTCTTCCCCGCACCGGGCGCCGACAAGCCTGTGTTGCCGAGCGCCGGCCCGAACGGTCCGGTCTTCCCGGAGGATCAACCGCGCCCGGTGGCGCGCGATTTCACGCCGCGTCGCTACGACCGTGACGCGCGCGAACTGGATATCGAGTTCGCCATGCACGAAGCCGGACCGGCCGCCAGCTGGGCGGCCCAGGCGAAGGTCGGACAGTATCTGGGCGTGGGCGGCCCACGCGGCTCGCTGGTGATTCCGACCGGCTTCGACTGGCATCTGCTGATTGGCGATGAGACCGCCCTGCCGGCGATTGCCCGGCGTCTGCAGGAGCTGCCCGCCGGTACGCGCGTGGCAGCGGTGCTCGAAGTGGCCGATCCGTCGGCGCGCATGGAATTCGACACCGACGCCGAGTTGCATGCCGTGTGGTGCTACCGCAGCGATTCGCCGTATCGCGGCGATGCGCTGCTGCAAGCGGTGCGCGACACCTATCTGCCGGACGGCGAAGGCTATGTGTGGGCAGCGGGCGAATCGGCGACGATGCGCGCAGTCCGTTATCACCTGTGCACCGAACGCGGCGTCGACAAATCGCGGATCCGCGCAGCGAGCTACTGGAAACAGGGCGCCGAAGCGGTTCACGAAAACCTCGACGACTGAAACCGCGCAGTGCCTGTCGCCAGCCGTACGGCTGGCTTTTACCTATTCAAGGATCTTGCCGATGTACTCCATCAGCACCAAGCACGAACGGCGTCTACTCTGGCTGCTCGCGCTGACGCAGTTCACCATCATCATGGACTTCATGATCATGATGCCGTTAGGACCGCAGATCATGCACACCTTCGGCATCACGCCGGCGGCGTTCGCGACGGCGGTGTCGGCCTATTCATGGTGTTCGGGACTCTCGGGCCTGTTCGCCGCCACTTATATCGACCGCTTCGACCGGCGCAAATTGCTGCTCATCGTCTATGCGTTGTTCGCGCTTTCCAACCTGGGTTGCGCCCTTGCCAGCAGCTATCCGCTGTTGCTCGCGGCACGCGCGTTTGCCGGCATCACGGGCGGCGTGCTCGCCTCGGTGATCATGGCGATCGTCAGCGATGTAATCCCGGTTCAGCGGCGCGGTGCGGCCACCGGCACCATCATGACCTCCTTCTCGCTGGCCGCAATTGCCGGCGTGCCGGCCGGCGTAATGCTCGGGGCACACTTCAGTTGGGCAGCGCCGTTCATGCTGCTGGTGGTGCTCTCCGTGCTGATCTGGTTTGGCGGCGCGCGGATCGTGCCGCCGCTCGCTGAACACTTGAGCCGCCGGCCGCCGCCGTTGCGCCAGGTCTTGCCCGATCTCGGCCGCCTGCTCAGCAATCCGCGTCATCTGAAAGCGTTTGCGCTCACCTTCATCATGATGTTGTCGCATATGATGGTGATCCCGTTTATCGCGCCGATGCTGGTGCTGAATCACGGCGTGCCGCCTGCGCATCTGTCGTGGATCTATATGGGCGGCGGCTTCGCGACATTCTTTACCTCGCGCGCCATCGGCCGCCTCGCCGACCGCTACGGCAAGCACCGGGTGTTTCGCATTATTGCCCTGGTGTCGATGCTGCCGGTGCTGTTCGTCACCCATCTGCCCGACCTGCCCTTCATAGCGGTGGTACTGTTCTTCCCGTTCTTTATGGTGGCGGTGTCCGGGCGGATCGTGCCGATGCAAGCGCTTCTCACCACGGTGCCCGAGCCGAGCCGTCGCGGCGCGTTTCTGAGCGCCAATAGCGCGATCCAGGCACTGGGTATGGGCTGCGGCGCGTGGCTCGGTGGCTTGATGCTGACCAATACGGCGAGCGGCCAGATTGCCGGTTATGGCACGGTCGGCTGGGTCGCGGTGGCTATCGCAATGGTGGGGATATTGTGGGTCGGCCGGGTGCAGGCAGCGGCCGCCAAAGCGCCGCCGAACCCGGCGACGGAGTTCCATCCGGAGCCGCTGAGCGAAGCTTGATCCCGATGCAACGAGGGGGCGGCCACTGGCCGCCCCCTCATGTCTGCCACAACACCGCGGCAGAAGCGCTTTACAGCTTGAACTCGCTGATCACCTGACGAAGCTTGGTCGTCTGGTCCTGCATCGACATGGCCGAGGCGGCCAGTTGCTCCACCAGCGCGGCGTTTTGCTGGGTCGTGCCGTCCAGTTGCGTAATTGCCCGGCCCACTTCTTCGATCCCACGGCTCTGCTCTTCGCTCGCATTCATGATTTCGTCCATGATCGTGGCGACTTGCGCAGTAGTCGAAATGATCTCGCCCATGGTCGAACCGGCATTGGCAACCAGCGTGCTGCCCGAATCGACCTTGGCGGCAGAGTCCGAGATCAGCGACTTGATGTCCTTCGCGGCTGCGGCTGCACGTTGCGCAAGGTTGCGCACTTCGCTCGCCACCACCGCAAAGCCCCGGCCCTGCTCACCGGCACGCGCCGCCTCGACCGAGGCATTGAGCGCCAGAATATTGGTCTGGAACGCAATGCTATCGATCACACCGATGATGTCGACGATCTTCTTCGACGACTCGCTGATCGACGCCATGGTCTCCACCACTTCGCCAATCACCATGCCGCCGCGCGAGGCGACCTTCGAGGCATCCGTCGCCAGCTTGTTGGCCTGATTGGCGTTGCCCGCGTTCTGCTTGACAGTGCCGGTGATCTCTTCCATCGACGCGGCCGTCTCCTGCAGCGACGCTGCCTGGCTCTCGGTACGGGCCGACAGATCCTTGTTGCCGCTGGAGATCTCGTGCGAGGCTTCGGTGAGCGACGAAGCGCCTGCCACCACCTGAGTCAGTACGCCCTGCAGCCGCTGGATAAAGCGGTTGAAGCTTGCCGCGACCTCGCCAAACTCCTTGCCGCCGGTTTCGGGCAAACGCCGGGTCAGATCCGCTTCGCCTACCGACAGGTCGTCGATATTGCCCTTGAGCACGGCGAGGCGCTTCATGAACACGTGAATGCCGCCGAGCACGAGCGCCAGCAGCAAGATTGCCATCGGCACCTGGATCGACGCCAGCTTGGCAAGAATCCGGTTGCTGTTGACCGCCAGCGACGCCGACGGCACCGCGGTTGCGATCAACCACGGGCTGCCCGGAATCGGCTTGAGGAACAGCGTCTGTGCGCCGTCGGGCGAGTCGAATGTGCCTTGGGTGGCACTGCCGCCTTGCACATCGGGCAGCAGATGCTGGATTTCCGCGGCCATCGGCGAGCTGGAGGCGATATCGGAAACATTCTTCAGCACGATATTGCTGCTGATCTTCGAGCTATTGCTGACGATCTTGCCGTCCGCTTCCACGATCAGGATCTGACCGTGAATCCTGTCTTCCATGTCCGCGACGAGGTGGTTGAAAAAGCCCAGCGTCACGTCGATCGTGGCGACGCCGTAGAGCTCATCGCCCTTATAGATGGCCATCGCACAGTTGGTGCGCGGCTGCGGGCTGGCATCGTCCTGATACGCCTTCGCCCACTTGCAATGACCTTTGGGCGCGGTCTTGCCGTTCTCGTACCACGGCTGCTCCCAGTAGTTGAGGGATTCGGGCGAGTTCCAGTGCGTGTTGACAACCAGTTTGCCGGTTGCCGCGTCGCGCGCGTAGAAGGTACTGAACTTGTCGCGGCCCTGCTCGCGTTTATTAGGCAACGGCCAGATGCCGCCGCCGAAGACATTCTGATCGCCGTACTGGTCGACCAGTGCCGGCTGCAATTTGTCGATCTGGTCACTATCCAGCACCGCTACGGTCTGGGTGATGCTGCGTTGCTGGGCTTCCACCTGGCGCAGCTGCTCGCTGATCTGAATGGAAATCTGGTCGACGTCGCTGCCAATCACCTTGCCTTCCAGCGTCGCCAGATCAGGTGTGACGAATAGCCGGATCACGGCAAACGTGCCTAATATCATCGCCGCAAAGAAAGCACAGGCGATCAAGGTAAAACGCGTTTGCGTCGACATTTGCGTGGGCATCGAATCTCCAGAGTTAATCGCTACCCCTGCTTTACGGCACGCAGAGCGTCTAACTTTATTTGATGCCGCTGATTTCCACCGAGGAGTTACCCTGGAGACGCGCAATCGAATATGTGCATTGCATACTTTGTTAGCGCTAGCCGATCTCCCGGCCTTCGTCGGCGCCCTGTGCGGCCAGCCCCTCTTCAATACGCGGAATTTCGCCGCCGCGCTCCGGCTTGCCTAGCAGGAAGCCTTGGGCGTGTGTGCAGCCGCAGGCGCGGACGAACTCCAGTTGCTCCGGTGTTTCGATGCCCTCTGCGGTAGTCGGCATGCCCATTTCCCGGGCCAATGCCACAATGCCGCGAACCACCGCGGCCGATTCACGCCGGTGCACCGCTTCCTTGACGAACGAGCTGTCGATCTTGAGCTTGTCGAACGAAAAGCGCACCAGCGTCGACATCGTCGAGAATCCGGTTCCGAAGTCATCCAGCGCCAGCCCGATGCCCAAGGCGCGCAACCTTGCGACGTTGCGCCGGGTGGCAATATCGTCGCTTAGCAGCACGGTCTCCGTGACCTCGATATTCAGGCGCTCGGGTGGCAATTTCGTTTTCCGAAGGATTGCTTCGACCGTCGCGGCGAACGATTCCTCGCGCAATTGCACCGGTGACACATTGACCGCGACAGGCGCGCCATCGCGCCAGCCCACCGCCTCGTCGCAGGAGCGCAGCAGCGCCCACTCCCCCAGTGCAAGCACCAGACCGGTTCGTTCGGCAGTTGGAATAAAGGCCACTGGGGACAGCTCGCCGCGCGTCGGGTGCGTCCAGCGAAGCAAGGCCTCGCGGCCCGAGATGGTGCCGTCGTTGAGATCGATGATCGGCTGATATTCCATCCGCAGACCGGTAAACGACTGCATGGCGCCTTCCAGGTCGCTGCGCAGCAGGCTCAAACTTTCGTCAGAAACGTGCTTGTCGGCGTCGAACACGGCAAACGCACTCTTGCCGTTGCGTTTGACTGCGTACAAGGCGCGATCCGCGCAAATCAGCAACTGCGGCCCCGTCTTGCCGTGCTCCGGAAACAGCGAAATGCCCACGCTCGCGCCGATATGCACGCGCGCTTCGTTAAGCGCAAAGGGGCGCGCCAGCGTCTTGACGATGCGGTCTGCCAGCGAACGGACCTCGTGAGCAGGCGGCGCACCGTCGGAGATGGCGACGAATTCGTCGCCAGCCAGACGTCCAATCAGGCCTCCGCTCGGCACGATCTCGCGCAGGCGCAGCGCGGCTTCCTGAAGTATCTGATCGCCGGCCGCATGACCGAGGCTGTCATTGATGGCCTTGAAGCCGTCGAGATCGATCAGCAGAACCGCAAACGCGTGATCCGGGCTTGCGGAACCCGCTTCGGTGCGCTCCAGCAGCAGTTCGTTGATATGCGCGCGATTAGGCAGGCCGGTGAGGCTGTCGTGGCGCGCAAGGCGATGGCTGCTTTCACGCGCCATCAGCAACGCGACCGTGTCGCGATTGCTGCGTAGCGCAACCGTAAAGAAACCGGCCGCGCAGAATGGTGCCTGGAACAGCAGGACGAGCTTGCCGTTGCCCGGCGAAAGCGCCGCACCCAACCCCAGGAGCCCGAGAATCAGCGATATCTGGATCAGCACGAGACGCGGCGTGCCGGCATTGCGCCCGGCGAGGCCACCGATCAAACCGACCGCGCAAACGTTGCCGAGCAGGAAAAGCGTTTGATCTCCGCTGATATTGCACAGAAAACTGCCAAAGCCGAACAGCGCGCTCCAGAGAATGCTTGCCACCAGAAATGCCGAGGTCGGCGTAGGCTGACCGTGCTCGCTACGGCGCGAGCACAGATAAATCAGTGTCAGGCGGGTCATCAGCAGTGCGACGACCGCGCCGAACCAGAAGGCGTACAGGGTGTTCGGATGAAGGTAGTAAGCCGTCGCGCAGACGCTGATTTCGCAAATCGCCGCAAATACAATCGAGGAGGTTCGCGTGAAGAGATTGGCGAGCAATACCTGCCGGTTGTCGGCGCTCAGGTGCTGGGCGGAGGAGACGGTCCATTTCAAAAATGGAGACCTTGGTTCACTGAAAGCCATGCCTGCGCACTTTTGACGGTTGATGGATCGAGACGGCCACTCCTCCGATTATTACGTAAACGTTAAATATGAGGTAAAAAGAGCGTGCTGAAGGGGCAGCGCGCTCTTTTACCTCAACGAATGGGTCGACCTGGACGCCACCGCTTCGACGCGCTACCAATGCATAGTCGTACTACCCATTCTTACTCGCTGGCGTCCGCGTGGCCAGTCTGCGTCACATGCCATTGCGGCGGCCGCTTTTCGAGAAACGCGTTGACGCCTTCGCGCTGATCCGGACCGTCGAACAGATCGACAAAGCGCTCGCGCTCCACTGCCAGCGCCGCCGAGCGCGGCACGCCATGACGGGCCTGGTGAATCAGGCTCTTGCTGAATGAAACGGCTTGCGGGCTGAGCGTGGTGACACGGGTCGCCATCGTCAGTGCGGCCTCGCGCGCCGCGCCCTTCTCCACCACTTCTTCGACGAGGCCAATGCGCAGCGCCGTGGCGGCGTCGACACGCTCGCCGGTCAGGATCATCCGCTTGGCCCAGCCTTCACCGACCAGCCACGGCAGCGTCTGCGTGCCGCAACCGCACGGCAGCAGGCCGACTGCCGTTTCCGGCAACGCGAGCTGCGCATGCTGCTCGGCGATACGAATATCGCAGGCCAGCGCGCATTCGAGTCCGCCGCCCATCGCATAGCCGTTGATCGCGGCGATCACCACGGCACGCGCGTTCTGCAGCGTCTCGAAGGCGGCGCCGAAGCGTGCCGCGGCAGTGCGCGCCACTTCGCGATCGCCATCGGCGAAGGTGTTCAGATCGGCGCCGGCGCTAAAGAATTTCGGGCCGTCGCCGGTGATGACGATGGCGCGCACCCGCTCATCGGCATTCAGGCGTTCGACGGTGTGCTGCAGTTGCAGCAGGCCATCCGGCGTAAAGGCATTCGCCGGCGGGCGTTTCAGGGTCAAGAGCGCAATGGCGCCCTGGTTGGCGTAGTCGAGTTCGATCATCATCGGTTTCCGGGTGGAATGTCAGGGCAAGGGCCGCCGCGAGCGAGCGGCCCGTCGAAGTCGTGACTGCACGGCAGCCTGCCGTCACACGGCAGGCTGCCTGTCTATTTACCGTTCGAACTGGAGAGATCCGGGAAGTCCTCTTCCCAGTACTCGCCGGGCTCGCGGGCGGGCTGAGTCTCCCGTTCCAGTTCGCGGCGCCGCAGTTCGACGCGGCGGATCTTGCCGGAGATGGTCTTGGGCAAATCGCTGAACTGCAGGCGCCGGATCCGCTTGTACGGCGAGAGCTTTTCGCGCGAAAACTGGAATACGCTGCGCGCCAGTTCGGGGCTGGCTTCATAGCCATGCCGCAACGTGACGAAGGCTTTGGGTACCGACAGGCGCACCGCGTCGGCACTCGGCACCACTGCGGCTTCGGCAATCGCGTCGTGTTCGATCAGCACGCTCTCCAGCTCGAACGGGCTGAGCCGGTAATCGGACGACTTGAACACATCGTCGGCGCGGCCCACATACACGTAGTAGCCATCGTCGCGGCGCATCGCCACATCGGAGGTGTGGTAGTAGCCATTGCGCATCGCCTGCACCGTGGCGTTGGCGTTGTTCGCGTAGCCCGTCATCAGGCCAAGCGGACGGTGCGCCAGCGGCAAGGCGATTTCGCCTTCGCTCGCCGGGTGATCGTCGGCGTCGACCAGTTCGATCCGGTAGCCGGGCAAGGGCCGCCCCATCGAGCCGGCCACCACCGGCTGCCCGGGCGAGTTGCCGATCTGGCAGGTGGTCTCGGTCTGGCCGAAGCCATCGCGGATCGTTACGTCCCAGGCATGACGCACGCGTTCGATAATCTCGGGATTCAACGGCTCGCCCGCGCCAACGATCTCGCGCAGCTTGACCGGATAATCTGCGAGCGGCTCCTGCACCAGCATGCGCCAGACGGTTGGCGGCGCGCACAGCGTCGTCACGCTGCAGCGCACCAGCACGTCGAGGGTTTCCCGCGGCACAAAGCGCGCGTAGTTGAAAACGAACACGCAAGCCTGTGCATTCCACGGCGCGTAGAAGCAGCTCCATGCATGCTTGGCCCAGCCGGGCGAGCTGATATTCCAGTGGATATCGCCGGGTTGCAGGCCGATCCAGTACATCGTCGACAAATGGCCGACCGGATAGCTTTGATGCGTATGTTCGACGAGTTTAGGCTTCGACGTCGTACCCGAGGTGAAGTACAACAGCAGCGGATCGGTGGCGCGGGTCGGGCCGTCTGGCGTAAAGTGCGGCGCGGCATCGTAGGCGCCGGCCAGATCGATCCAGCCTGCGCGCGGCGTGCCGACGCAGACGCGCGTCAGCGGGATCTCAAGCCCCTCGAATTTCGCCAGCTCCGCGCTGTCCACCACGACGAATTTTGCCTCGCCGATCTGCACGCGGTCGCGCACATCGTCGGCGGAAAGCTGGGTGGTAGCGGGCAGCACGATGGCGCCGAGCTTCATCGCCGCCAGCATCACGTCCCAAAGTTCGACGCGGTTGGGCAGCATCAACAGCAGACGATCGCCGCGCCCCACGCCGATACCGCGCAGGAAATTCGCCATGCGCGCCGAGCGCTCCGACATCTGCGCATACGAATACTGGGTGCCCGCGCTGGCAGGATCGTCGACGATCCATAGCGCCGGTTTGTCGTTGTTCTGCGCGATCGCGTCGAAATAGTCGAGCGCCCAGTTGAACTCGTCGAGCGCCGGCCACGCGAACTCGCGATAGGCGCGCTCATAGTCGGTTCGATGACGCAACAACAGGTCGCGGGCGTCGAGAAAGCGCTGCGTCGAAAGGGCCGGCACGGTCATCGTTGTCTCCTGTCGACGGGAGTTAGCGCTTTAGCGATTACTCCCGTCCCATGCAACTTGTTGCAAGGTGGCGCGGATGCGCTCTATTGGCGATTTATTCTGCGCCTAAACCTGCCGCGCAATCACCATTCTTTGTACTTCGCTGGTGCCCTCGTAAATCTGCGTGATACGAGCATCGCGATAATGGCGCTCCACCGCATAGTCCTCGAGATAGCCGTAACCGCCGTGAATCTGGATGGCGTGCGAGCAGACTTCCTCGGCGA
Organism: Paraburkholderia phenazinium; assembly: GCF_900100735.1. Lineage (GTDB taxonomy): Bacteria > Pseudomonadota > Gammaproteobacteria > Burkholderiales > Burkholderiaceae > Paraburkholderia > Paraburkholderia phenazinia. The sequence continues at coordinate 233,225 of NZ_FNCJ01000008.1, forward strand.
TCTCGGAAGCATACAGCTTCGCCTGCGAGGCCTCGGACAGGCACGGCTTGCCCGCGCTGCGCAGCCGCGCCGCGTGATGCACCAGGAGTCGCGCCGCATTCAGACGCGTTGTCATATCGGCCAGCATATTGGCGACCGACTGGTGTTCCTTAATAGCCTTACCGAACTGGGTCCGTTCATTGGCGTAGAGACGCGCAGCATCGAAAGCCGCCCGCGCGATACCCACCGCCTGCGCAGCAATGCCGATGCGCCCGCCTTCGAGGTTCGACAGGGCAATGCGCAGCCCTTCACCGCGCTGGCCCAGCAGATTGGCCTCGGGCACGGCGCAGTCGTCGAGCGAGATCGGGCAGGTATCCGAGGCGCGGATACCGAGCTTGTGCTCAGGCCGGCCCACATTGAAACCGGGTGTATCGGTCGGCACGATGAAGGCCGACAGGCCGCGCTTGCCGAGCTCCGGGTCGGTCACGGCAAACACGATGGCGATATTGGCCCGCGCGCCGTTGGTCACGAACTGCTTGCTGCCGTTGAGGATCCACTTGCCGTCGCGCAGCTCCGCCCGGGTGCGCAGGTTGTTGGCCTCCGAGCCGGCCTGCGGCTCGGTCAGGCAGAAAGCGCCAATCCGACGCCCGGTGGCGAGATCCTCCAGGTATTCTTTTTTCTGCGCCTCGTTGCCGAAGTTGAGAATCGGGCCGCAGCCCACCGAGTTGTGCACGCTCATCAGGGTCGCGCAGGAGGCACAGCCGGCGGCGATCTCTTCGAGCGCCAGCGCATAGGCCACATAGTCGGTGTACGAACCACCCCACTCGGACGGCACGATCATGCCGAGGAAGCCCAGCTCGCCCATCTGCTTGACCACCTCGTCCGGCAGTTTCGCTTCGCGGTCCCATTGCGCCGCGTGGGGTGCAAGGCAATCGACTGAAAAGTCGCGTGCCGCGTCGCGGATCATCCGTTGGTCGTCAGTGTAGAAATTGTCCATGATTCAGGCTTGCGTCTCCGTCCAGGTGTGGACAAGTGTAGGCAAGCTACTGGACAGCTTCGATGCTCTGCCCGATCATTCTGCGTGAGCGCATTTGCCATCCCGGCATGGTTGAACAAGCTGGACCGGCATGCCGTTATGAGAATTGCATTATCCAGCCAAGGGATGGTTGAGCGCGTTTGCCACGCCACGGTTGCCGCCCCGTGTTTGGCGCGCCGCATTTTCCACCCGGCCACCAAGCCCATGCCCTGCACTTTGCTTTGACTCGATGACTCCGAAAAACCATAAAGGGACGATCTCGCTGAGCCTCGTCGAAGAGACCCTCGCGCTGGCGCGCGCACGCGGGCTCGACGTGCTGCCGCTGATCGATGCGGCCGGCATCGCGCCGCAGATACTCAACGCGCCCAGGAGCCGGGTCTCCTCGGCGCAATACGGCGCGCTCTGGGCCGGCATTGCCCGGGCGCTCGACGACGAATTTTTCGGCCAGGACTCGCACCCGATGCGCTGCGGCAGTTTTATCGCCATGACCCAGTGCGCCCTGACGGCGCGCGACGGCGCCCATGCGCTGACCCGGGCGCTCAGCTTCATGCGTCTGATCCTCGACGATCTGAGCGCGCAGCTCAGCTCGGAGCCGGAGCGCGTGCGCCTCACGTTCAGTCATCGCGAAGGCACGCCGCAGCCGACCATGTTCGCCTACGCGACCTACTTCATCCTTGTATACGGGCTGGTCTGCTGGCTGGTCGGCCGGCGCATTCCGTTGCTGACCGCGCGCTTTCGCTGTGCCGAACCGGCCGCGGCGCAAGAATACCGGCTGATGTTCTGCGAAGACATGCGCTTTAACCAGGACACCACCTATGTCGACCTGGCGCCAGCGTTTCTCGAACTGCCGGTGATCCAGACGACGCAGTCGATCAAGCCGTTTCTGCGCGATGCACCAGGCAGCTTTGTGGTCAAGTACCGCAATCCGGGTTCGCTGGCCGCGCGGGTGCGCAAGCTGCTGCGCACCTTGCCGATGGCCGGCTGGCCGGCTGCCGACGAGATGGCGCAGCGCCTGCATCTGGCCGAAGCGACCATGCGGCGGCATCTCAAGCAAGAGGGCTACACCTACCAGTCGATCAAGGACGATCTGCGGCGCGACATCGCAATCGGCGAACTGCAGGACAGCGGGCGCACGATTGCCGAGATTGCGGCGCGGGTGGGCTTTGCCGAGCCGAGTGCGTTCCATCGCGCGTTTCGCAAATGGACCGGCATGCGGCCGACCGACTACCGGCTGGCGCGGGGCAATCTCACGCATCCGGCTGAATCGGACTAAGCTATAAACAGCAGGCCCGCCCTTTTTCCGGCCCGCGCCGCTCGATTGGGTTCGATAAGGCCTGGTAAGCTCCGGCCACCGTCGATGCGGCGCCCCGGCCGTTCGCGATGAGAAAGTACCCGTTTCTCCCGTTTCGGCAATCCGGCCCGCGCCGCCGGCGTATCCCCGGCGGTCTTGCGCTCCGGTCCCTGCGCGGCATTGCCGCGCTAGGCCTCCTCTTGGCGTTCGCCGGCACCCTCTTTAGCGCTTCCACGCCCCGCCTCGAGGCCGCGGCAGCGCCCGGCAGCGTGGTGGTCATCCCCGTCAACGGCGCGATAGGCCCGGCTAGCGCCGACTTTATCGTGCGCGGCCTGCAACGCGCCGCGCAGGAGCGGGCGCAACTCGTGGTGCTGCAACTCGACACCCCCGGCGGCCTCGATACCTCGATGCGGCAGATCATCAAGGCGATCCTGGGCTCACCCGTGCCGGTGGCGGCGTTCGTGGGTCCAAGCGGGGCACGCGCCGCGAGCGCGGGCACCTATATCGTCTATGCCAGCCATCTCGCGGCGATGGCGCCAGGCACCAATCTCGGCGCCGCGACGCCGATCCAGCTCGGTATGGGCGGCGCCGAGCCGCCGGGCCAGAACGCCGCACCGCCCGGCCAAAGCTCCGCGCCAACCGACAGCCAATCGACCGAGACCCGCAAACAGGTCCACGACGCAGCCGCCTATATCCGCGGTCTCGCGCAACTGCGCGGCCGCAACGCCGACTGGGGCGAACATGCCGTGCGCGAAGCCGTGAGCCTGTCGGCCAACGAAGCGCTGGCGCAGCATGTGATCGACCTGACCGCCCGCGACGTGCCCGACCTGCTGCGCCAGCTCGACGGCCGCACGGTCAATACCGCGTCGGGCGACCAGCGGCTGAACACGGCCAATGCGCCCATCACCACGCTAGAACAGGACTGGCGCAGCCATTTCCTTGCCGTCATCACGGACCCGAACGTAGCCTTGATTCTGCTGATGATCGGCATGTATGGCCTGTTCTTCGAGTTCGCCAATCCGGGCTTCGTGCTGCCCGGGGTGGTGGGCGCCATCAGCCTGCTGATCGGCCTCTTTGCGATGCAGATGCTGCCTATCAACTACGTGGGTCTCGCCCTGATCTTTCTGGGCCTCGCCTTCCTGATTGCCGAAGCGTTTCTGCCTACCTTCGGCGCGCTCGGCTTTGGCGGCATTGTGGCCTTCGTGGTCGGCGGGCTCATGCTGATCGATACCGACGTGCCCGGCTACGGCATTCCGCTGCCGGTGATCGCGGCCGTTACCGCGTTCAGTGCGCTATTCGTTTTCACCGTATCGAGCGTGGCCATGCGCGCCCGCCGCCGGCCGGTGGTGACCGGTTCGGAGGCGTTGATCGGCAGCGTGGGCGTGGTGCTCGACGGCGGCCTCGTGCCGCATGGCAACTCGGCGGCGGGCGAAGGCTGGGCGCGGGTCCATGGCGAGCGCTGGCAGGTGTGCAGCGCGGCGCCGCTTGCGCCGGGCCACGCGGTGCGCGTGACGGGCAGGCGCGGCCTGACGCTCACCGTCGTACCGACTGAGGGACCACAAAAATCACAATACGGAGAACGCTCATGATCGGTTTCACATTCGGCTTCGGCAGCATTCTGATCGTACTGGCGGCGATCCTGATCGCCTCGTCGATCCGCATCTTTCGTGAATACGAACGCGGGGTCGTGTTTATGCTCGGGCGCTTCTGGAAGGTCAAGGGCCCCGGGCTGGTGCTGATTATCCCGATCGTCCAGCAAGTGGTGCGGATGGATCTGCGCACCGTCGTGTTCGATGTGCCGCCGCAGGACGTGATTACGCGCGACAACGTCTCGGTCAAGGTCAACGCCGTGGTGTATTTCCGCGTGGTCGATCCGGAGCGCGCCGTGATTCAGGTTGCCAAATACTTCGAAGCGACCAGCCAATTGTCGCAGACCACCCTGCGCGCCGTGCTCGGCAAGCACGAACTCGACGATCTGCTGGCCGCTCGCGAACAGCTCAACGCGGATATCCAGAAGGTGCTCGATGCGCAAACCGACGCCTGGGGCATCAAGGTGGCGATCGTCGAAATCAAGCATGTGGATATCAACGAAACGATGATCCGCGCCATCGCGCGCCAGGCCGAAGCCGAACGCGAGCGGCGCGCCAAGGTGATTCATGCGGAGGGCGAGTTGCAGGCCTCGCAACACCTGCTGGAGGCGGCGCAGACGCTGGCGCGGCAACCGCAGGCCATGCAGTTGCGTTATTTGCAGACGCTTACGACGATCGCCGCGGACAAGAATTCGACCATCGTGTTTCCGCTGCCGATCGACTTGCTGAATGCCGTGCTCGACCGGCTCGGCAAGCCATCCGTGTCGTGAGCCGCGCTTATTCCGCAGCACGCAATGATGCTTTGCAGATTCCCCCCTTCTGAGGTGGGGAAGCGAACCCTAAAATTTAGGGATTATCCTGATTGCTCGATTGGAGCGTGTTATGAAAGCCATTTCTCACATTAGCTTGGCTGCGCTGCTTGCGGCCTGCTGCGTCACAACCGCTTTTGCGCAGGCACAAGGGGCTTGCAACCCGAATGGGCCGAAGACGCGCGCTGAAGTCAGGGCGGATCTGACGCAGTGGCGTGCCGCCGGCTATGACCCGCTCGACTGGGCCGACTACCCGGAAAACGCACAACGCGCGGGCCGGATCGTCGCGCAGCAGCGCGCTGCGGCGGGCAATGCCGGGGCCTGCGCGCAGTAAGCAGGCTCGTTTGAGGCGTCCAGCGCGCGGTTGGCCCGCCTTCCCCTTCGGCAAGGTATCATTTCGCCCCTTCGATACCGGCGGCCCCACGCCACGCCCTGACGTGACTGTCCGAAGCGGCGTCCCTGAGGACACCCCTGAGTGACGCCGTCAGGTTGCCCCCGAACTGTTGCATCCGCTCCACGGCAGACGTGGCCGTGCGGTACTTCACCGGTAATCGTGACTACAATCCGCCCGTAGCGCTGTGCGCGCGCCTGCCGTCATCAGAAGCGGCAGCGCGTGACAACCACCATAACAAACGACTTCATCACGACCCGGAACTCGCCTCATGGACTCCGTAAAACGATACTTCGGCTTCGACGAAGCTGGCACCAACCTGCGCACCGAACTGCTCGCGGGCCTGACCACCTTCCTGACGATGGCCTACATCATCTTCGTCAATCCGGCGATCCTCGGCGATGCGGGCATGCCCAAGGACGCCGTCTTCGTGGCGACCTGCCTCGTGGCGGCATTGGGCTCGCTGATCATGGGCCTCTACGCCAACTACCCGATTGCCTGCGCGCCGGGCATGGGTCTGAACGCCTACTTTGCCTATACGGTGGTCAAAGGCATGGGCTTCACCTGGCAGGCCGCGCTGGGCGCCGTGTTTATCTCCGGGTGTCTCTTTATGATCGTCACGCTGTTCCGGGTGCGCGAGGTGATCGTCAACGGCATTCCGCACTCAATCCGCATTGCCATCACCGCGGGTATCGGGCTCTTTCTCGCGATTATTTCGCTGAAGACGGCCGGCGTGGTGGTCGGCAACCCGGCCACCCTGGTGACGCTCGGCAACCTGCATGACCCGCATGTGATTCTCGCGATCATCGGCTTTTTCGCGATTGTCACGCTCGACTTCCTGCGGGTGCGCGGCGCAATCCTGATCGGCATTGTGGGCGTAACCGTGCTCAGCTTCTTCTTCGGCGGCAACCAGTTTCACGGCATCGTGTCCGCGCCGCCGTCGATCGACGCCACGCTGTTTCATCTCGACATTCGCGCCGCACTGTCGACCGGCGTGCTCAACGTCATCCTGGTGTTCTTCCTCGTCGAACTGTTCGATGCAACCGGCACGCTGATGGGCGTCGCCAACCGCGCGGGCCTGCTGGTCCAAGGCAAGATGCACCGTCTGAACAAGGCGCTGCTCGCCGACAGCACAGCGATCCTCGCGGGCTCGCTGCTGGGCACCTCGTCGACCACGGCTTATATCGAAAGCGCCTCGGGCGTGCAGGCCGGCGGCCGCACCGGCGTAACGGCGATCACGGTTGCCGTGCTGTTTCTCGCCGCGCTGTTCTTTGCGCCGCTCGCGGGCGTCGTGCCCGGCTATGCGACTGCCCCGGCGCTGCTCTATGTCTCGTGCCTGATGCTGCGCGAAATGGTCGACCTGCCTTGGGACGACGCCACGGAAGTGGTCCCCGCCGCGCTGACGGCCTTGCTGATGCCGTTCACCTATTCGATCGCCAACGGCGTGGCATTCGGCTTTATCTCGTACGCGGGACTCAAGCTGCTGACCGGCCGGGCACGCCAGGTCAAGCTGGTGGTGTGGATCATCGCAGCGGTGTTCCTGTTCCGCTATTTCTATCTCGGCTCCGAATAAGGGACAAGCCGATTTGCTGCGCTCCGGCGCAGCGGCAAGTCGAAGCGGTGTGGGCTCCTATAGCCCACACTTAGCAGCCCAACTCAGCAGCCGTTAGCAACCCTTAGCAACGGTCAATTGCGCCAGTTCGCTTCATAGAAGCGCACATAGCCGCTGCGCAGCACGAGGCATTGCGCACTCGTTTCCGACAGCAAGCGGCGCGTGGCCGCTTCGATCCGGGTCCGATGAGCGGCAAACGCGCCGATCATGTCTTCGAGGCGGTACGAGGCCGCCCCATAGTGGTCTTCGAGCGCCTCGGCGGTAATCATGCACTCCACCCTTTCGCCATCGACCATTGCCGGGAACGCGAGAGTGAGTTCGCGCCCCGAATACTCAGGGGTTTCGTTCGGGAAAATGATCTGCATGGGATTCGCCTTGGTTTGACGGGTGGATCAAGCTAGGCCGCGCACGCCTGTTTTTAGTTGCCTCCTTCCACGGTCGAGGCGCGGGTCACAACAAACGCAAAAAGGTGTGCAAACACGCTTGATGCGGTTGATTTCATTCACTTTAGACGACTTCCTGCGGGCCGCAAGTTTTCCTTCCAGATTGACCAATCTGGTGCAGCCTGCGGCCAATCGCTGACGCGTCGCAACAGAGCGGCCCTCCGGCGCGGTGCGCCTCGCGCATCGTGCCGCCCGCCCGCACAAGGCGATGTATCTATTCGCGATCCCTTGGCCAGAGATTCAACAGAAAGGCACTGGCGGCGATACCGACGGCGATTGCCGCGGCGCCGGACAAGGTCACCTCGTCCTCGTCGAACAGCATGCCGTGAATCGCTACCGCTATCCCCACTAGCGCGGCAAACGTCGCCAACACTGCGAGAACGACCCTGAATTCCGTATGCACCATGGCGTACTCCCGAACTGGCGCTGTCGAGGCGAGCAAGGCCTCGGCGGGACGCGGCGCGAGCGCATCCCATATCTTGAATCATTGCACCTCTGCACGCGAACGCAAGCCCGGAGTTGCCCGCGGGTGCAATGCAGCGGCGCGCCGCAATCCTGTAAGATGAATCTTCGGCTGCGCGGCATGCTGCGCTGCAGGATGGCAACGGGCGGGCAACGTACCCCCTGTGTCGAAATCCAACCGGAGACGAGCAGTGACCCATCGCCCTGGCACGCCCACTACGGCGCCTATGGCTGTCCGCCCACTGACGGACCGGCCCGAACGGCTTGCGCAGGCTCATGCGCGCTCACTCGAAACAGGACTGCGCGCCACGGAAACACCCGACTTCCACCCGTTGCGCCAGCCGGCGCTGCGCGGTCTTGTCGAACGCAATCATTCGTTGTACACGCATGCCCTGCCGGTGATGGAGACGCTGCATGCGCAGATCGTCGATACGCAAAGCATGGTGCTGCTTACCGACAGTCACGGGGTGATCCTGCATAGCCTCGGCGACAACGACTTTATCGAAAAGGCCAACCGGGTTGCGCTGTGTCCAGGGGTGTCATGGGCCGAGGCCGATCGCGGCACCAACGCCATTGGCACGGCGCTGGTCGAGGGCCAGCCCACCGTCGTGCATGCCGACGAACACTTTCTTCATGCCAACCGGATTCTGACCTGTTCGTGCGCCCCCATCGCCGATCCCTATGGCCGTACGATCGGCGCACTCGATGTGAGCGGCGACACGCGCGGGTTTCATAAGCACACGCTGGCGCTGGTGCGAATGTCCGCGCAGATGATCGAGAACCATCTGTTTTCCAACCAGTTCGCCGACGCGGTACGCATCCACTTTCACGCTCGCGCCGAATTTATCGGCACGCTCTATGAAGGGCTCGCGGCGTTTGCACCGGACGGCACGTTTCTGTCCGCTAACCGCAGTGCGCTGTTCCAGTTGGGACAACCGCTCGCGGAGTTACAGCGGCAACCGTTCGAGGCGCTGTTCGGCAGTGCCTTTCCCGCCTTGTTGCAACAGACCCTCCGCGCGCCGGGCGAATGCACCACCCTCACCTTGCCAAGCGGCGTGCGCGTGATCGCGCGCGGAGAATTCGCGGCGCCGCGCCATCTACTGCCGGCCGGCAGTCTCGCGGCGCAAGCGGGCGCCGGCGCGGCCACCACGACACGCCCCGCCGCCCGCCCGGCCGCGCCGGTGACGCTCGCCGCCCTCGATACCGGCGACCCACAGATGGCGGCGGTCCTGCGGCGGGTCGCCAAGGTCCGCGGCCGCGACATTCCGATTCTCGTGCTCGGCAAGACCGGCACCGGCAAGGAATGGCTGGCCCGCGCGATCCATCAGGATTCGCCGCGCCGCGCCGCGCCGTTTGTCGCGCTCAACTGCGCGTCGCTGCCGGACACGCTGATCGAAGCCGAACTGTTCGGCTATGAAGACGGCGCCTTTACCGGCGCCAAAAAGCGCGGCAGCGTCGGCAAGATCGTGCAGGCCGACGGCGGCACGCTGTTTCTCGACGAGATCGGCGATATGCCGCTTGCCCAGCAGGTACGGCTGATGCGGGTGCTGCAGGAACGCACGGTGGCGCCGCTTGGCAGCACGCGGGCAATACCGGTCGATCTGCGGATCGTCTGCGCGACCCACCGCAACCTGCGCGCCATGATCGAAGCCGGGAGCTTCCGCGAAGACCTGTACTACCGCATCAACGGACTCGTCGTGAGCTTGCCTGCGCTGAGCGAGCGCACCGATCTGACCGAACTGGTGACGCGTATCCTCGACGTGCAGCGCGAAGGCGAGCGGCTGCCCATGGGGGTCTCCGAGGATGTACTCGAGTCTTTCAGGCGCTGCCGTTGGCCCGGCAATCTGCGACAACTGGCGAACGTGCTGCGCACGGCCGCGATCATGGCCGAGGGGGCGGCGCAGATCGATCTCGAGCATCTGCCGGAGGATTTCCTGCATGACTGCGAGGGGGTTGCCGACGCGGCGGGAGATGCGGCGGCAGACGCGGCCCATGCCGCTTCGGACCCACCCTCATCCCCCGCCCGGATGGAGGACTGGCAGACCACGTTGATCGCACAAACCCTCTCACGCCACGGCGGCAATGTTTCGGCCGCAGCACGCGAACTGGGCCTCGCTCGCAATACGGTGTACCGCTATCTGCGCCGCAGCCGCGTCCATTGAGGCCCGCAATCGGGCAGCACAATTGGACGTATTGGCATTCGCAGTCAAACCGGGACGTGGGGGTTTGCCCATCTGACGCACCGTGCCGGGTTAAGCTTCGAAGCTGACCCCGCGCGAATCCGTCACCCATGGCCTCCCGACACGAACTCAAACGCTACCGCGCCAATCTCGCCGACGAACTCGACAGCGCCGCGCTGTACGAGACGCTCGCCCACGTCGAAAAAGATGCGGCCCGCCGCAACGTGTTCCAGCAACTCGCAGATTCTGAGCGCGAGCACGCCCAGGTATGGCTCGACAAGCTGCATGCGAATGGCATTCATGCACGACTGCCGAGGCGTAGCGTGAAAACGCATCTGATGCGCGCCCTGGTGCATACCTTCGGGCCGTCGTTCGTGCTGCCCACGCTTGCCGCCGCCGAGTATGCGGACCGCAATAAGTACGCGAATCAGCCGGATGCGGCGCGCCTGTCCGCTGAGGAGCAGCATCATGCGGACGTCGTGCAGGCGGTGGTGGAAGAGGCCCGCAACGGGGCGGTCAAGGGGAACTCGAGGGTCTACTCGAAAGACGAGCCGAAGGGCGCGCAGATCGCCAATGCCGAGGAGTGGCACAAAGGCGTGCGCTCGGGCAACGATTTACGCGCGGCCGTGCTCGGTGCGAACGACGGGCTGGTGTCGAACTTTTGTTTGATTATGGGCGTGGCGGGCGCGGGCACCGGCAACAAGGCGATTCTCTTGACGGCGTTTGCCGGCCTGATTGCAGGGGCATGCTCGATGGCGCTCGGCGAGTGGCTCTCCGTGACTAACGCACGCGAGCTGGCCCGTACGCAGATCGCCAAGGAAGCTGACGAGATCGAACATACGCCCGACGCCGAACGTCACGAACTCGCGCTAATCTATCAGGCCAAGGGGATCGAGGCCGGCGAGGCACGCCGCATCGCCAGCCAGATCATGCGCGACAAGGATAAGGCGCTCGATACCCTCACCCGCGAGGAACTCGGGCTCGATCCGGCTGAGCTCGGCGGCAATCCATGGTCGGCGGCAGGCGTGTCGTTTTGCCTGTTTTCGCTGGGGGCGATTTTCCCGGCCATGCCGTTCTTGTGGGCGCACGGGCTGCCGGCAATTCTGCAATGCATCGGCTTGAGCGGCATTGGGTTGGCCGCAGTGGGCGTATTCACCTCGTTGTTTAACGGCCGCGGCGCGGCGTTCTCTGCGTTCCGGCAGATTGTGATCGGCCTGATTGCCGCGGCGTTTACGTTCGGCGTGGGGCGGCTGCTCGGGGTGTCGATTTCATGAAGCCTCCCTTCTCCGTTCGCGTCGAACCACTAGGACACAGCTTCGAAGCACCCGACTCGCTGACTGTTCTCGAAGCCGCCGGCTTCGCCGATCTGCGTTTGCCGCGCTCGTGCCGCAATGGAACGTGCAGGACATGTATGTGCCGGATGGTGAGCGGTACGGTCTCGTACACGATTGAATGGCCCGGATTGTCGCGGGAAGAAAAGGCGGAGGGGTGGATTCTGCCGTGCGTGGCGGTGGCGGAGTCGGATCTGGTACTCGAGGTGCCGGATGCGGTGGAGATAGGCTCAGCGCCGTGACAAACCGATGTCTAAAAAAATCCCCAGCCACCGAAACCGATGGCTGGGGTCAACTCTCTCGCGCGCACGGGACTTCAGCACGCATAGCTAATGTAGCGGCTCGCGCCCGGCAGATTAACCGCTCGGTCTGGAAGAGTCCTTTCCGAAGCGCTGCCTTCTGACCTTGATCCGGGTCATGCCCCCAACCGTCGGCCCGTGCTTTTAATGCCCCCCGTTCGAACGCTTTTACCCAAACGCAAAATAATCGTTGCAACGGCACTCTCGACGCGGCAATGCGATGTCTCGATGACCAGGTCTGGATTAGCCGGCGCCTCATAACGTGACGACACGCCCGTGAATTGTGCAATCTTGCCGATGCGCGCCTGCGCATACATGCCCTTCGGATCGCGCTGCGAGCAGACATCGGCCGAGGCTGAGATAAAGGTTTCCAGAAAGCCGTCGCCGACGATCGCGCGAGCCATCTCGCGCTGGGTTGCCAGCGGCGAAATGGTTGCCACGACCACGACATGCCCGGTCTGCTGAAACAGCTTCGCCACATGAGCGATCCGGCGCACATTCTCGATGCGGTCCAGATCCGAAAAGCCAAGATCCGAGCAAAGCCCCGTTCTAAGTGCATCGCCATCGAGCACGACCACTTTCGCGCCCTCGCTCAGCAACTGAGCCTGCAGCGCCTGCGCAATCGTGCTTTTACCGGCGCCGGGCAGCCCCGTCATCCAGATAACCGGTGCTATATCAGCGGGCATCAATCCGTCGTTTGCTTCCATGGAGTCGCATCCAATCTATTTCGGTCTAACTTTAACGTTTGCGCGCCGTTTTTCCGTCGCTATTAATAAAGCGATCTCTTTACAGAAAATTTCACGTCGCCGGGCGAGGCCGCATTGACTAACCGCAGCGTCAGGCTGGACGGGCGAGAGCACCGCATTCGTTAGTTCGCGCAAACTGAACAGTGTGTTGTCCTTTCCGGTGATTTTCTAATGCAAGCAACGTACTACACTGACGCCACTCCACCATCCCAAACACCATCATGCTGCTCGCATTCTTTATTCTGTCGCCGCTCGGCATACTCGCATTGATCGGGTTCGCGCGTCGTATCAATCCGCTCACCGGCCAGTTTACCAACGCCAAATAGGCGTAGCAGCCGCTTTAGCGCCGCGAACCGAGCGCGCGCTCGATCTTCTGGTCCGTCTTGTACTGGCTAAGCGCATACACAGACCAGATCGCCGCCGGAATCCAGCCGATCAGCGTGATCTGCAAAATCAGGCAGATGATCCCCGCCAACGGACGGCCGATCGTAAAGAACTGGAACCACGGCAGGATGATGGCAAGCAGCAGGCGCATGCAGATTTTCCTTATGACATCCGGCTGGCCTGTCTGTGTGACGCGCCGGATCAGTTGATTGGAGCGAAGCGCGGCACCTTGCCGCCTTCATGGTCGATCAGCTCGAAAAATACCGAAGCTGGACGGGTCCAGATCGTACCATTTGCGGCGCGATAGACAATCATCGTCACGCTCGGATCCGACTCCAGCGTCGCTTCGCAAATCAGTTCGTAGATTCCGCCTTTGTAGTGCTGATAGCGCACGGTTCGGGTCCTTCTGTGGTTGCCGGTTGAAGAGGTTGCAAAATGTAGCACGGCTGCATTTTTGTTCGCTTGGCGGGCAGAATTTTTTCGTGCGATAAATGGACGACCTATTTCACGGAGCAACGAATGGCCACGCTAGAAGCGTTTCGCGCCGTGCTTGACGATGAAGGCACGCCCGAAATCATCCGCAATCACATCATCGATTCACTGCAATACACGCTGCGCAATCACGGCCAGATTTTCACCTCGAAGGAAGTCGAATGGCTGGCCGTGTGGGACGACGCCCGCATTCCGCTCGCCGCGTCGCGCGAACTGAAGAAACGCATCGCCGAAACGACCCGCTAAACCGCGAGGCCGCGCGAGTTACCGGCTGACGCCGGTGCCACATGGCTCCCGCCATGCCCAGCAAGGCCGGCGGGGGCTTTTGCCGCATCAATTTTGCGCCAGGCGCCGCGCGCCTGGCAGTTTTTGCTATCCAATCCCCCCCATTTAGTGCATCATATTGGAATAGCTGTATTCCGCATTCGCAGTACCGGCAGCATTAACGGGGCTTCCCCGGGCATCTCCGCACCACCCCCGACTGTTCGACCGCCGCCTGTCGGCGATCCCGTCACTCCGGCAATGTGCAGCACGCATTCGCCGTCGCGAGTTGTGCAGCTTTTCATGCGCCTGATGTCCGCGCGACATTAGCGTGTTTCTTCTCCATCGAATCCGCGAATTTGCGCGGCTGCGCTCAAGCCCCCTGCCATCGGGCCTGTGCCACTCTTTTTCCATGGCGGCGCGCCCGAAGGTGCAGCGCTGCCGGGTCTGTTGTGCCGCGCGTAACACGCGTGACACGGCAGCCACGTAATACAGGACAAGTACTACATGAATTCAGTTGTCAAGACTTACAAAGGCTACGAAATCCATCCGCTCGTGTATCCGCGCCGTCCCGCTGACGGTACGACCAGCCGCAATCCGGACGCCGGTTATGAAGCGTCGGTGCGCATCTGCCGCGTCGGCGCCAATCCGGCTGCCGACGGCCGGGTGTTCCGCCTGCCGTATCTGTGGCCGTTCGAAGGCACGGGCAAGGCCCGCCTCGCGTGCATGGCGCACGCGGAACAGTTGATCGACGGCCGTGTAGACGGCCAGTCGGTCGCCGATCTTTGATCAGCAACCGCGCGGCAACCCCAGCCTCGCAAGGCGCGCCGTGCGCGCCGAGCTGCTTCATTTCCAGCGGATGTGCTGCCCAGCCGTCCGCCCTACCGCATTACACGCTTTGCCGTTAAGCAAAGCCCCCTTACCCCATCGACCAGGAGTTATGCATGGCGAAAGAAGAACTGCTTGAACTTGACGGTATCGTCGACGAAGTACTTCCGGATAGCCGTTACCGCGTGACGCTCGACAACGGCGTCGTGGTTGGCGCTTACGCATCCGGACGCATGCGCAAGAATCACATTCGTATTCTCGCGGGCGACCGCGTGACGCTCGAGCTGTCGGTCTACGACCTGACCAAAGGACGGATCAATTTCCGTCACAAGGACGAACGCGCCTCCGGTGGCGGCGGCGCCCGCAATACGCAGTTCCGTCGTCGTTAAAACGGCGGCAGGTTTGCCGTCGCTGTGACGGCCGCTACCCGCTAGCGTAGCTTTTCGCGCGCCTTCTCCGGCTCCAGCAATGCCAGAGCGGCGCGCAGCGGGGTCACATCTCCGCCAAGCTGCTCGCTCGCCTCAATTGCCGTTTCCAGCATTGGCCGACGCATGCGCAGCATCAATGCTTCGTCGACACGCGAACGCGGCCCTGCCAGCGTAAACGTGCCGGCAAGCCGCTGTGCCGCCGAAAACACCGGCGTCGAAATACCCGCCGTTTCCGCATCCCGCTCCCCGAGCGACAGGTAATAGCCGTCGTGACGGATCCGCTCGTACAGTTCCCCCCGCCCGCCGTCGAACGCGCTTAGCACGCGCCCGCCCGAGCCTTTGTCCATGGGCAGGACGTCGCCCTCGCGCACATGATCGCGAATCGCATGGGTCGAATCGACCCGATGCAAACAGACGCGCAGGTGCTTCTGGCGCACATAAAACGACACGCTTTCGCCGCTCTCGTCGCGCAGCCGGCGCATCAATGGCAACACCACATCGCCGAGTTGCAGACTGCGTTGATAGAGCGCGCCCAGTTGCAAGGTGGCCGGGCCGACGTAGTAGAGGCCCTCGTCCGAGCGCAGCAGCATGCGGTGATGCGTGAGCGAAGCGATCAGCCGCAGGATCGTGCTTTTGTAGAGCCCGGTGCGGGCCGCCAGCTCAGCGAGCGACACGCCTTTGTCGTTGGGGCGGAACGCAAACAGAATCGCAAAGGCTCGATCGAGCGCGGCGACGCCGTCCGGTGCGGACGATGGGCCTGCGACGGCTTCGGCGTCGTCCGGGCTAGAAGGATTGGAGGGCTTGGATGACTTGGATGACTTGGATGATCTGGAAGCGGCCATAGGCGGTGTGCAAGCGGCAAGGGGCGCCAGGCGTTATGCCTGACAGAACGCCATTTTACCCGCCCAAGCCCGGCGTGCTCCACTGCGCAGACAAAACCGCCCCGCTGCTCGAATCCGTGATGAACAGCGTGCTGTGCTGCGCGCCGCCAAACGTGACGTTGGTGATCGTGCGGCCCGCACACGATTCGAGTTTGGCGATCCCCTCGCCATGTGGATTCAGCACAAACACCGCGCCGAGCGACGCGTGCGCGACAAACAGATTGCCGCTGCGATCCATTGCCAGACCATCCGGTCCGCTTACGCCATAGAACTGCGCAAACCGTCCGACCTTGCTCGTACTGCCGTCCGCCAGCAGCGGCAAACGCCAGACAGAGTTGTCGCGCGTCATCGCGACAAACAACACCTTCTCGTCGGGGCTCAGCACGAGCCCGTTCGGACTCGGACCATTCGAGATCAGACAGTCGAGCCGGCCATCGGGACGCAAGCGGTAGACGCGTCCGGTTGGATCGTGCAGGCCAGTCTGACCCTGATCGGTAAAGTAGATATCGCCGTTGCTGGCGATGATCAGATCGTTCGGACCTTTGAAGCGCTCGCTATTGCGCCGGGCAATTACTGGGCTCACGGAGCCGTTCGTGGGATCAAGCGCGAGAATGCCGTTCTTGTAGTCCGCAATCAGCACGCGGCCATCGGGATGCCATGCCAAGCCGTTCGGCTCCCCGTCGTATTCGGCGACCACGCTCCATTGCAGTTCCGGCGAGATCCGTATGATGCGCCCATGCGGAATATCGACGAGATATAGATTGCCATGCGGATCGAAACACGGACCTTCGATAAACGAATCGACTACCGCCCCGCCCTTGTTGGCTCGCGACCATTCCGTCACTTCGTGGCGGCGCAGTGCTTGCGGCATCGTCGTATAAACCGCGGTGCCGAGCACGGGCGGCGCGGGATACCAGTTCATTGCCCGCCCTCTTCGTGTTCGAGATGGCGCGTAGCGGGCCCGGTATAGCGATAGGCCATCTGGCGCGGCATCGGCCCCTTGTTGCGCTCGCCGCGTCCGCGCTGCTCCCAGGCATGCGACAGAATACCGACCGCGCGCGACAGGCAGAAGACGCCGCGCGCCAGTTCGGGGGCGAAGCCAAGTTCGGCGTAGATCACGGCGGTGGCGCCGTCGATATTCATTGGAATCGGCTTCGACTTGCGCTCCTTGAGTAACGCTTCGATACCGCGTGCAATCGCAGCGTACCGTCCGGAGACGACACCCTGGGCCGCGGCCTCATCCACCATACCCAGCAGCCGGCCTGCACGCGGATCGACGGGATGGAAGCGGTGCCCGAAACCCGGCAGATATTTGCCGTGTTCGGCGATAAAGGTGTCGATACAGGATTCCACCGCATCCGCGAGGGCGGCTCCGTCGGCCTGTGCCTTCTCGATCGCATGGAAAATCTCGACAGCCTGCTGCCCTGCGCCGCCGTGCACATCGTCAAGCGTATTGAGCGCCGACGCCATGGCTCCGTTCAGGGGCAAGCCGCAACTGACCGCCATGCGCGATATCGCAATCGACGGCGCATGCGGGCCGTGATCGACCGACGCCACCAGCGCCGCCTCCAGCAAACGCGCCTCGCCCGCGCTCGGCAAATCGCCGCGCAACATCAGCCAGATCATCTGCGGAAAACTGATCTGGCCGATCAGTTCCTGAATCGGATAGCCGCGCACCTGGATCGAACCCGGGTGAATATCGATGATCGAGGTGCTCCAGTAATTGGCGGCAAGGGTAGCGGGGTCGAGCGGTGAATTTGTCATGATGCTCATGTCAACGATTGATGTCTTCGAGTGCCAGACCTTTGGTAGCCGGCCCCATGATGCCGATCAGCAGCATCACAAACACCATGCAACTGCTGATCATGATGAACACGCCGTTCGCGCCGAAATCACGCAGAAAAAACGCCACCAGAAAACCGGAGAAAATCGCGCTTAGACGGCTCCATGAGTAGACGAAGCCAATGGCCCGCGCACGGATCTCCGTTGGATACAGCTCCGACTGATAGGTCTGGAACGAGTAAGTCATGATGGTTAGCGCAAGGTTCATGCAGAAGCCGAACACAATCAACCCCAGCGAGCCGGTCTGATGCGCAAAGGCGAGCCCGAACACCGCAATCGCACCCGACGCGCCGACCAGACTCCATTTGCGTTCGACCTTGTCGGCAAAGTAGAAAAACAGAGTTGGCCCAAGCGGCAGCGCAATCGACATCAAAAACGAGTATTGCAAGCTATGTACGAGATTGATGCCCTTGCTCGTCAGCAATGAGGGAATCCAGTTGCTAAAGCCGTAAAAGCCAATCACCGAGACCGCGTTATAGACCGACATCATGATCGTGCGCTTCAAATACGGCGCTTTCAGGATGTCACGAAAGCGCCGCTCGACCGTGGGCACGCTATGGGTATGCGGCACAGGTGGCGGCAGCGGGCGCCGGTACTGACGCTCGACCACGCGCTCGATCTGCTGCGTCACGCGCGCCGCTTCGTCGAGACGGCCGCGCGTCACCAGCCAGCGCGGACTTTCGGGAATGCCCAGGCGAATCACCCAAACGATCGCCGCGCCCACCGCGCTCGCCAGCACGACCCAACGCCAGCCATCGAGACCGAAGGGCTGCTGCGGCACCAGCCACCACGACATCAAGGCGACCACCGGCACCGCGCAATACGGCACGATCTGCGTGATCGCAAAGGCCCGGCCGCGCAAACTCTTCGGCATTAGTTCGGCAACGTAAGTGTTGATGGTGACCATCTCGACGCCGAGTCCGATTCCCGCAAGCAGACGAAAAATATTGATGCCGAGGGCGCTTTGCTGAAACGCCATCATGATGCTGGCCGCCGTATAGGCCAGCAATGCCACCACGAAGATGCGTCGGCGGCCGAAACGGTCGGCCAGAAAACCGAGCCCCATGGTGCCAATAAACAGCCCAAGGAAGGTTGCCGCCACGAAAGCCGCGATACTGTTCATGGCAAAGATCGACGTGGACGTCTTGACGAACAGACCGCTCTCGATCAGCCCCGGCGCGATATAGCCGGTCATAAACAGATCGTAGAACTCGAAACAGCCGCCCAGCGACAGCAGAAACACGATCGTCCAGATATGCCGCGTGGCCGGCAGGCGGTCGAGCCGCGCGACAATGCCGCGCGCCTGGGTTTCCTGATCGGCGTTGTGCTCCGCAGTGCTCGCAAATCCGGCGCGCGCAACCGCGTTTGATGCTTGTCTCATGAACTCCTCTCCTCCAGTCGGGTCTCTTCGCGATGCGGGCCTAGATGACGCCGTCTTCTCGCAGCCGCGCAATCGCGCTCGCGTCAAAACCGAGACGCTGCAAATGCGCGTCCGTGTGTTCGGATAGATGCGGTGCGCGCGAAGCCGGCGCGCCATTCGATACTTCGCCGTGAGCGTCGGCAAAGCGGAAGCCGGCGCGCGTGACACGCTGGATGGTTTCGCCGTCCTGCAACTCATGGACAAATGCGCGCTCGACAAGCTGCGGCTGGCCAATCGCCTCGGGCACGCTGAGCACGAGTCCTGCCGGCACGCCGGCTGCGGTCATGCGTTGTTCCCAGTTGCTGGCGGTGTCATGGGCGAGCGCCGCTTCGATCTCCCGCTTCAGTTCGAGGCGATAGCGCTTGCGCGTATTGCGCTCGCTAAAGCGTTCGTCGTGCGGCAAATCCGGCCGGCCGATCAGTTCGCATAACGCAATAAACTGCTTGGTCTCGTTAGCGGCGATATTCAGCATGCCTTCGCCGCAGACAAAGGTTCCGGAGGGGGCAGCGGTGAAATTTTCATTGCCCATGGGCGTGGGCGTGACGCCAGCATTCAGATAGTTTGAGACCACCCAGCCCATACTGGAGAGCGTCGCCTCGAGCATCGAGACATCGATTACCCTGCCCTCGCCCGTACGCTGCGCTGCCACCACCGCCGCGCAAATCGCCAGTGCCGCGCTCATGCCGCCGACGGTGTCCGCCACCGGATAACCGACCCGCAGCGGCGCGCTATCAGCATCGCCCGTGACGCTCATCGCCCCCGACATGCCCTGGATAATCTGGTCGTAGGCTGGACGATGCGCCAGCGGGCCATCGTTGCCGAAGCCGGAAATCGCGCAGTAGACGAGGCGCGGATTGACCTCCAGGAGCGCTTGCGCGCCCAGGCCGAGCCGGTCCATTACACCGGGCCGGAAATTTTCGACCAGCACATCGGCCTCGGCCACCAGCTTGCGCAAGATGTCTTTACCCGCCTCGTGCTTCAGATTGAGCGTCAGCGATTCCTTGCCGGCATTCACTGCCACAAAGGACGCGCCCATATTGCGCGCCGAGGCTTGCGGATCGGCGCCCAAACGGCGCGCCAGATCGCCGCCGGCGGGATTCTCGATCTTGAGGACATCTGCGCCGAGTAGCGCAAGCTGATAAGTGCAAAACGGCCCCGAAAGGACGTTCGACAGATCCAACACGCGAATGCCGGAAAGCGGGAGGGAAACCATTGCGAGCCTCTTTCGAGTTGCCTTGTCGTCGTTCTATCTGATAGAACGACGTTCTATAATTTGATGAGGCGGATCGTATTCCTCGGGATTGGGCGGTGGAAATAGGGGTTAGCACTTAGCCGATAGCGTCTTGCGAACGGTTGCCGCATGCTGACTTTGTCGCTGGAGATCTCTTAATATATCCGCCAAAAGATCCGCCACGCGATCGACCACAAAACTTCTATCTATCTGTAATAAAAGGATTTTTAAGGCTATAATTTTATTGTAAGATCGACCACGAGATCCGCCACGAAAGCGACCATGAGCAGCACCGAATCGAAATACCCGTACCATGCGGTCCATCAGATGCACCCCCTGCTTCCTTCTGACCCGAAGCTCAATAGCTTGCGTCCGCTGGCGGCCGAAGTCATCGGGCAAGCCAAAGATCTGGCTGCGCACGGCATGCCGCATCTGCGCGATCTATTGCGTGAGGCGCTGCGCCCCATGAACTCGTACTACACGAACAAGATAGAAGGCCAGCACACTGAACCGCTGCTGATCGAGCAGGCGCTTCAGAAGGATTTTTCCAGCAAGCCGGCAGAAGCACGTAAGCAGCGTATCGCGGTCGCTCATATCGCCACGGAGCGTTGGGGCGAGGAAAGCTTTCCGTCCTTCGACTCCGATACGCTTTTCCAAAGCACCGTCCCGCAAGCGATTCACCGGCACCTTCACGATCAGTTGTCGGCGGAGGACCTGATCCAGATGGATGACGAGGGAAACGAGGAAACGATCACACCCGGTGTATGGCGCGACCGGGGCGTTAAGGTAGGCGTGCATATCCCTCCCGATCCGGCCACGGTGGCAAACTTTATGGAGGAATGGCATCGCGGCTATCGCTACACCCGTTCGGGCGAGACGGCGGTGATCGGCCTGATGGCGAGCCACCATAGATTGGCCTGGATTCACCCGTTTCTGGACGGCAATGGTCGTACCGCCCGCCTGCATACGCATATCGGACTCTCCGCGCTGGGCCTGACGCAAGGGTTATGGTCACCCATGCGAGGTTTTGCGCGAGAGCACGCGGCGTACTACAGCCATCTTGTGGGGGCCGACGCTCGTCGCAAGGGGGATTACGACGGCAGAGGCGTATTGAGCGAAAGCGGACTGGTGGAATTCATCACCTTCGCTATGAGTATCTGTCTGGATCAAATCGGGTTTATGGACGGCATGCTGCAAATGCAGGCGTTTGAAGCAAGGCTGGCACAGATGCTGGCGGCCGAGGCCACCAAGGAAGACACCCGCTATCTGAAAACCGAAGCAGCTCAGCCGCTTGCTTACCTCGCGACAGTCCGGTCAATGGACCGAGCCAGATTCAAAGGCATGATGGGGCTACCCGCGCGAAGCGCGGATCGCGCTTTGGCAGATCTGTTCAAGCTGGGCATTATCCGCGCCAGGACACCGAAGGGCCCCGTCGAACTCGCACTGCCCATCAGCCTGTTCCGCTATCTTTTCCCGCGCCTGTGGCCGGAGGCAGAGGCGAACACGGCTTAACCGGCCGGCTGCGATTCATTTCATCGCAGTCGCGAACACGCCATGACCGGCGCTCGCTGGTCACGCGCCATTTCTGTGCGCCCCATATGTCGCGCACCGCTACCGTGCATTCCAACAGGCCGCGCGCCGGGTGCGAAGCCACTACCGCATAGGTGTCGCAACAATTCATCCGGATGGCATACAGCTTGCTTAAAGGTCGATCTGCTCCCCAGCCATCGCAAAGCCAAGCGCGCGAAGAGCTTCTAAAACCGACGCCAACCTCCCGATGCCGCTGCCCCCAAGCGAACCATGCTGCGTGTATTGCTCGTAACCGACACAGACAAGCCGATAGGCGATCTACGCGACGCCCTCGCGCGGCTCGGCTACGACATGCTGGCCGGTACGGCGACCTCGCAGGCGCTCCACCGCAGGGTCGAAAGCGAGCGGCCCGATGTGATCATCATCGACACCGAATCGCCCTCACGCGATACGCTCGAACAACTGGCGGTAATGAACGCGACCGCGCCGCGTCCCGTGCTAATGTTCAGCAACGACAGCAACCAGCAACTGATTCGTGACGCTGTGGGCGCAGGCGTCACCGCGTATCTGGTCGAGGGCCTCGCCTCCGAAAAGCTCGCGCCGATCCTCGAAGTGGCACTAGCCCGCTTTGCCCAGGAGACGCAACTACGCGAACGGCTCGCCCAGGTCGAAAACGAACTGGCCGAGCGCAAACTGATCGATCGCGCCAAACGTCTGCTAATGGATCAGGAAAAGCTGGCCGAACCCGCCGCTTATGCGAGCCTGCGTAAGCGTGCGATGAACCAGGGCGTCAAGCTCGCCGAAGTCGCGCGCCAGATTGTGATGGCCGCCGATTTGCCAAAATAAAGCGTGGCCCATGAACCAGCCTGCTCCCCTTATCCCACCCTCCACGCCGATGCCGCTTGAAAAAACGCATCTGCGGCTCGGCTTTGTCTCGCTTGCCGACGCAGCGCCGCTCGTCGCTGCCAAGCTGCTCGAATTCGGACATGCACATGGCCTGACCCTGGAGCTATCGCGTCAGCCGTCATGGGCCGCGCTGCGCGACAAACTGCTGGCCGGCGAACTGGATGCAGCTCACGCGTTATACGGTCTCCCATACGGCGTGCAGCTCGGCCTTGGCGGTCCGCAAACGGATATGGCCGTGCTGATGGTGCTCAACCGCAATGGCCAGGCCATTACGCTGTCGAACCGTCTGGCCGATGCGCTGACCGAACACCAAACGCTGCCGCGGGCGCTGGCGACGCTTGGCCGCAAGCCGGTCTTCGCGCAGACCTTCCCAACCGGCACCCATGCCATGTGGCTGTACTACTGGCTAGCATCGCAAGGCGTGCATCCGCTGCGCGATATCGAAAGCGTAGTGATCCCGCCACCGCATATGGTCGCAGCGCTGGCGGAAGACCGGCTCGATGGACTGTGCGTCGGCGAACCGTGGAATGCCGCAGCGCAAGCGCGTGGCATCGGCCGCACAATCGCCTATAGCAGCGAAATCTGGCCGGATCATCCAGAGAAGGTCCTCGCCTGCCGGCGCGACTTTGTGAACCAGCATCCCCACACCGCGCAAGCGTTGGTGCAAACCATGCTCGAAGCCTGCCGCTGGCTCGACGGCGAAGGACATCGCAACGAGATTGCGCGTTGGCTGGTGCGCCCGGAATTTATCGGCATTGATGAAGCGTTGATCGCGCGGCGCCTGACCCGCGACAGCACATCGCTCGCCCCCAATCGGCTGCCCGTGCGGTTCTTCGAAGAAGGCACGGTGAACTATCCGCGCCCCGACGACGGCGTATGGTTTCTGACCCAATACGAGCGCTGGGGGATGATCGAGCATCGCAACGACTATCGCGAGATTGCTGCGGCGATCAATCAGACCGGGCTGTATCGCGACGCGGCAAGCCACATCGGCATTGCGATTCCGGCTGAAACGGTCTCGCAGGTTTTGATCGATGGCCGGGTATGGGACGGTAGCGATCCGGACGGATATGCAGCAGGGTTCCAGATCCGCGCGTAACGCGGCGAACCGAAGCCACGCCACAATAAAAAAGCGCGGAGCGCATGCAGGACCCGGCGGCCCAACACACGCCCCGCTACATGGAGACACTACATGGAGACTCTCTTACACCTCAGTGCGACGCGATATACGACTTCACGGCCGGCAGCCCCGGCTTGCCATCGATCGTCGTGACACCCGCCAGCCACTGATCCAGCACTTGCGGATTGGCCTTTAGCCAGTCGAGCGCCGCCTGGTTTGCGTCGGTCTTGTTCATGATCGGCACCATCACATGGTTTTCGATTGCGGTGGTGAACTGCAGATTCGACACCAGCTTCGCCGCATTCGGGCAGCGCGCCGCGTAGTCAGGCGGCGTCGCCGTAAATACCTTCGCTTCGCCGTAGTTCGGCCCAAATACATCGTCGCCACCGGCCAGATAATCGATCTTCATCTGGACATTCATCGGATGCGGTTCCCAGCCGAGAAACACGATCCATTGCTTTTCGCGGACTGCGCGATTGACTTCGACCAGCATGCCCGCCTCGCTCGATTCGACCAGCTTGAATTTTCCAAGGCCAAACTGATTGCCATCGATCATTTTCTTGATCAGCGCATTGCCGTCATTGCCTGGCTCGATACCGTAGATCTTGCCGTTGAGTTTGTCCGCGTACTTCTGGATATCGGCAAAATTCTTCAGGCCGCCGTTATACACATAGTCCGGCACCGCCAGCGTGTATTTCGCGCCGGTCAGATTCGGCGTCGCCAGCACCTTGATCGTGCCGGCCTTGACGAATGGCGTGATGATCGGGTCCATGGTCGGCGCCCAGTAGCCAAGAAACACATCGATCTGCTTGCTTTTGATCCCCGCAAAGGTAATCGGCACCGAGGCAATCGTCTTGGTGGGGTGGTAACCCAGGCCTTCGAACACCGTCGAGGCGAGCCCGGTGGTCGCTGCGATATCGGTCCAGCCCACATCGGCAAATCGCACATCGCGGCACACAGCCGGATCCGCGGCGTGAGCCATTGCGCTTGCCAGCCCGAGTACGCAGGCCGCTACCATGCACTTTCTATTCATTTCCGTTCTCTCCACGCTTGTTGTTGACTTAATTCGGTTGACGACGCTCCACACTCGGTGCATGGCCGAACTGCGCCCGGTATGCCTTGCTGAAATGACACGGCGAGTGAAAACCGCATACCGTTGTCACGCGCGCAATGGATGCATCGGTCGTGCGCAGCAGGTCGCGGGCACGGCGCAGACGCAGCGTCAGGTAATAATGCGTCGGCGAGACGCTGAGATAGACCTTGAACATGCGCTGCAAATGGCGCTGCGAAAGCTGCACGAGGCGCGCCAGTTCCTCCAGCGACAGCGGCTCTTCGATATTCGCCTCCATCAGGCGCACCACCTCGATCAGCTCAGCGCGAGAAAAACCCACTCGGGCATCGACAGGAATGGGTTGCGGATCGCTCGCGCTGCGAATCCGCTCCAGAATAAATTGTTCGGATACCTGAGCAGCCAGGCTTTGACCTAGACGGCTCTCCACCAGATTGAGCATCAGATCGAGCGGCGCCGTGCCGCCGGTGCAGGTCAGACGGTCGCGGTCGATGACAAACAGCTCGTCCGCGAAATGCACGCGCGGGAATTCCTTATGCAACGCCGACAGATCCTCCCAATGCACGGTACAGCGGTAATCGTCGAGCAGCCCCGCCGACATCAACGCATAAGCCCCTGTGCAGATTCCGCCGAGCGGTACGCCCTGCTGCGCCACATCGCCGAGCAAGGTCTTGATGTCCGAATCGACCACGCTGCGAATCTGCGTGCCGCCACAGACGATCAGCACATCGGGCATCCCCGCCTCTTCCAGCGTGCGGGTCGGCTTGACCGTCATGCCGTTGCTGGCGCGCGCGGCGACGCCATCCGGCGTCAGCACCGACCAGCGGTAATGCTGTGCACGGCCCACATAGTTGGCCATGCGCAAGACTTCGATCGCACTGGTAAAGGCGATCATCGAAAAACTGGGCAGCGTCAGAAAACCGAAATGCGCAAGACTCGACAATGGCGCGCTAAGGCGGGGCGAGCGGGCCAATTCAGTCGTAGCAAACGTCACGTCGCGCTCCATGATGCTCAGGGTGAGTTGTTCCATCGCGAGGGCCCGAGGGCCTTCGCGATGCACGAGTTACATTTGAGCTAACCAAGGTTTCTGTATTCGGGTGCGAAGAATCAGCTTTGTACGGCAGGCTGTTCGCGGCGCACCCGCATGACATTGCGCAAACCCGCGAAACGCGGCGCGATTGCGGTGCCCGGCGAGCGGCCAAAGCTTTCGGTGATACGGTCCAGAATGATCGCCAGCAACACCACGGAAAGACCGCTCTCGAAGCCGAGCCCGATATCGAGGCGCTGGATACTCGCCAGCACGTCGTTACCAAGACCGCCTGCGCCAACCATCGAGGCGATAATCACCATCGAGAGCGCCATCATGATGGTCTGATTGACGCCCTGCATGATCGACGGCAGCGCGTTTGGAAACTGCACCTTATAGAGCAGTTGCCACGGCGTACAGCCGAACGCCTGGCCTGCTTCGACAATCTCGCGGTTGACATGACGGATACCGAGGCTCGTCAGGCGCACGGCCGGCGGCATCGCAAAGATCACGGTAGAGAGAATCCCCGGCACGCGCCCGAGACCAAACAGCATCGCTGCCGGGATCAGATAGACAAAGGCGGGCATGGTCTGCATCAGATCGAGAATCGGCCGTACCACCATTGCCACATGCTTGTTTTTGGCGGTCCAGATACCGAGTGGAATGCCGAACAGCAGACTGATCAAGGTGGAGGACAACGTGAGGCCGAGCGTAATCACCGTCTCGTCCCAGAAGCCGGTCGCGTAGATCAGCAAAAGCGCGAGCGTCGTAAAGAACGCAAAACGCCAGCCCACCCGCCACAGGCCGATACCGATAAAGAAGGCCATCAACGCCCACATCGGAATCGCCTGCAGGCCATGTTCGATCAGCGCGGCAAAGCTCTCGATGGTTTTACCGATTGCGTCGAAGGTATTCGCGTCGTGATCGAGCAGATAGTGAACGGAATCATCGACCCAGCGGCCGAGCGGGATCATCTCAGACATGGGAACCTCGATTGCGCGTAAGAATCTTCAGGACAGCCGCTTTGTTGACAGAGCCGCAATAGCGTTCATCGTCATCGACCACCGGCAGCGCGGTCGCATTCGCGCAAACGCGCGACACCACATGCTCCAGCGATGCGCCCAGCGAAATACACTCCACCTTGCGCAGATCCGGCGCGGCGTTGCCGATTGCATCGCGGGTCACGAAACCGCGAATCCGTCGTTCGGCATCGAGCACGAACGCGTATTCGGCGCTGCCGTTGAGCGATGCCGCGACGCTCGTTTGATCCAGATTGCGCACCAGGGGGATATCGTTGGTCTGCATCAGATCACCGGCGGTCAGATAGCGGCTCGTATCCACACCTTCGAAAAACGCCCGCACATAATCGTCGGCCGGGTTGCTGATAATTTCCTGCGGCGTGCCGATCTGCACCACCCGGCCACCTTCCATAATCGCAATCCGGTTGCCGATGCGCAGCGCCTCTTCGAGATCGTGCGAGACGAACATGATCGTGCGGCGCTGGTTCTTTTGCAGTTCCAGCAGCACGTTCTGCATTTCCTTGCGCTTGAGCGGATCGAGCGCGGAGAACGCTTCATCCATAATCATCAGCGACGGGTTGACGGCCAGCGCACGCGCCAGGCCGACGCGCTGCTGCATGCCGCCTGACAATTCGGCCGGCAGCTTCTGTGCGAAGTTTGCGAGCCCAACCTGTTCAAGCACGCCGAGCGCGCGCTTTTCGCGTTCCTTGCGGCCCACCCCGGCCACTTCGAGGCCGAATGCCGCGTTCGAGAGTACCGTGCGTTGCGGCATTAGCGCAAACGACTGGAACACCATGCTCATATCGGTGCGGCGCAGCGAGGTCAGCTCGGAGCGGCGCACGGCAGCAATATCGCGGCCATCGACCAGCACCTTGCCTGCGGTCGGCTCGACCAGCCGGTTGATCAGGCGGATC
Organism: Paraburkholderia phenazinium; assembly: GCF_900100735.1. Lineage (GTDB taxonomy): Bacteria > Pseudomonadota > Gammaproteobacteria > Burkholderiales > Burkholderiaceae > Paraburkholderia > Paraburkholderia phenazinia. The sequence goes on from NZ_FNCJ01000008.1 coordinate 260,745, forward strand.
AGCGTCGACTTGCCGGAACCCGACAGGCCCATCAGCACGAAAATCTCTCCTTCCTGCACGTCGAAGGAGACGTTATGAACGCCGACGATGTGGCCGGTTTTTGCCTGCACTTCGTCCTTGGTGGAACCGCTAGCCAGCATATCGAGCGCCAGCTTGGGATTGGCTCCGAAAACCTTACATAATCCTTCGACTACGACCTTGGGGGAATTCATTGAGTCAATCTCCTCGTGGTGCAGGCGCCGGCCCGCACTGTCTGCCTACATAGTTGCCAGAAAAAACCCCGATAGGCCGACTAATTGCGACAGACGCTTGCGGAAATGCGACACGTCTGGAAAAGCACGGGCGTTAGCGGGAGGCTGGAAGCCTTGCTGGGCGGGGGATTGAGGCGATGGTGCAATGCGTCGTGGCTAGTTTGCCGATGTCGCGTATTGGATGGTGGGTGTCCGAATGGGGATGCTGGGATGGGCGGTGGCAGGTTGGTCGTCGAGCCTTTGACTAGCGGGTGGTAGTTGCCGGCTGGAGCGGACCCAGGTTCGGATCGACTCCAGCCTGCCACCCTCACTCGCCCGCCACCTGCTCACTCGAAGCAAGCGCCGGCCCGCCAGCCTGGCTCCACCCGCCCCCCAGCGACCGGTACAACGCCACCGCAGCCAGCGCATGCTCGCGCTTCGCCTGATTCAGCGAATCGGAGTCCTGCAGATAAGTCTGCTGCGCGGACAGCACATCGAGGAAGTCCGTCGCACCGCCCTTATACAACTGGTTGGCCAGCTTGAGCGACTGGTCCGACGCGCCCAATGCATCGGTCAGCTTTTGCGTCGACGCTGTAGTACTGACCAGATCGCTGCGGGTATCTTCCACATCCTTGAGCGCCTGCAGCATCGTCTCCTGCAGGTTCAGTTGCGATTCGCGCATTTTGCTTTCGCTCTGCTGGATATCGGCCGTGATCCGCCCCGCGTTGAAAATCGGGCTGGTGGCGTTCAACGCCGCGCTAAACAGGTTATCGGTCAGCGTAGGCAAGCCAAGATACGAAGCGGCCAGCAAGCCGTCACTCAGATTGAGCGTGAACTTCGGATAACGCTCCGCCCGCGATACACCCACTTCGGCGGCACGCTGTTCAACCGTTGCGTAGGCCACCAGCACATCCGGGCGGCGCAACAGCGCTTCGGACGGCAAGGTCTCGGGCGCCGCGCCTTCCGGATTGGGAATCGGGCCAGGCGTTGCCAGAACCAGCTTATCCACCGATTCGGGCGTGCGACCCGAATACACGGCAATCAAGCTCAGTTCGTGCTGAATCGTCGATTGCGCACGCGGGATCCGCGCCTGCAGCTCATCCAGCTGGTTTTGCGCACGCGCCACATCAAGTTGCGTCGATAACCCATACTTCAGACGCTCCTGAGTAAGCTGCAATGCGCGCTGCCGGATTACCTGGTTATCCTGCAGAATCTGCAACTCCGACTGCGCCCAGCGCAAATCGACATAGGCGGATGCGGTATTGGCCGCGAGCGCGAGCCTCAGCGCATCCTCGGCATGCCGTTGCCCGACCAGTTGCGCCTGGGCCGCCAGCAGATCGAGCCGCTCGCCGCCGAACACATCGGGCGACCAGTTCAGTGCGAGGCCCACACCGCCCTGCTTCACATAGCCGAGCGGCGGCGGCGTATTGATGCGGCTATCCGCAGCGTTAGCCGTCGCATCGAGTTCAGGCAGCAGCACCGCGTGCTTTTGCGTGGTGATGGCCTGCGCCTGCTTGACGCGCTCCGCGGCCGCCTGCAGATCGAGGTTGCCGGTCAGCACCGAATCCACCAGTTGATCGAGCACCGGATCGCCGAACTGCGACCACCAGGTCTTCGCGTCCACGGCGTCCTGCGGCGCCTCAACGCTCCAGTTGACCGGCGCGACGGTTTTGACGGTGGCCGGCAGGTCGGAATGGGCGGCAGGCTGGACCGCACATGCGGCCACCGAAAGACTAGCCAGAATGGCTATCAAATGCTTTTTCATGATTGGCCTCAATGTGCGTCCGGCGGTGGCGCGGCGCTAGAGATAGGTTGGGAAAAGATAAGACTGGCTATCGCGACCACGAAACACAGCGACAGCACATAGAACGTGTCGGAGTAAGTCAGCACCAATGCTTCGCGCATCACCAGTGCGTGAAGGTTGGCAAGCCCGGATTGGGTTGCATTCAATACGTCCCCGGCCACCGCTGACCAATGCGTGGTCTGCTCCGACAACACGGACTCCACTTGCGGACGGCCGACGGTGACGCTTTCGTTGAGCCGCAGATAGTGGAAATTGAGGCGGTCGTTAAGCATCGTCGCGCTGACCGCGATACCGATCGCCCCACCGAGATTACGCATCAGGTTAAACAGGCCGCTGGCCGATTTCAGCCGCGACTGCGGCAGCGAGCCAAGCGCCATGGTCACGATCGGCGGCACCGCGAACTGTTGACCGATGCCGCGCAGCGCTTGCGGCAGGAGCAATTGCTGCCAGCCCCAATCGTTAGTCAGTGGCGTGTACAGGTAACAGCCCAGTCCGAAGCAGATCAGACCGAACAGCAACAGCACTCGCATGCTGAAAAATCGCGTAGCAACAGCGTAGACACACAACGCGAGCAGTTGGAATACGCCAACCGACAGCAAGGCGATGCCAATCTGCAGCGAGCTAAAGCCCCGCACCTGACTCAGGAACAACGGCGTGAGGAAAACCGCCACAAAAATTCCGATCCCCGTGATGAACGACAGCAAGCTACCGATGCCAAAATTTCTTACTTTCAGCGCGCGCAGATCCACGATCGGGTCCCCGGTCGTCAGCGCATGGACGATGAAGAGAAAGCCGCAGATCGCGGAGATCCACGTACAGGTAACGATGATGTGATCGCCAAACCAGTTCTTGCGCGGGCCTTCTTCGAGCACATACTCGAGGCAGCCGAGAAATCCGCACATCAACAGGATACCCAGGTAATCTCCCTTCTTGAGCAGCGACAGGTCGGGCTTGTCGATATTCACGTACTTCGGCACCAAAGCCGCAACGACCACACCCGGCACAAGGTTCAGGTAAAACAGCCAGTGCCACGACCATTGATCCGTGATCCAGCCGCCAATCACTGGGCCGATGGCGGGCGCCAGCGACGCAAGCGCACCGATGGTGGTAGACGCAACGAGCCGTTGCTTGCCGGGAAACAGCACGAATGCGGTGGTAAAGACGGTGGGAATCATCGCGGCGCCCATCGCGCCCTGCAGGCCGCGAAACAGGATCATCGAATTGATATCCCAGGCGATGCCGCACAGCATGCTGGTCACGGTAAAGCCCACGGCCGAGGCGACGAATAGCCAGCGCGTCGAAAACACTTTGGAAAGCCAGCCCGACATCGGAATCACGAGAATTTCCGCGATCAGATAAGCCGTCTGGACCCATGACAACTCATCCTGACTCGCAGAGAGCCCGCCACCAATATCCCTCAGTGAGGACGCGACGATCTGGATATCCAGGGTTGCCATAAAAAATCCCAGACACATGAGTGCGAATGCAAACACGCGTTGCTGCATGGGCTGGGACGCAGGATCGAGCGGATGAGCGCTTGTCATGATGTTGGCCCTGTCTGCTCAATGACCGCTCGACGCTTGCGAGCCGTCGGCCAGATGTACTTCGACCGTCGCCGACAGGCCAGGGCGCAATACGCTCTCCATGCCGCGCGGCACATTCAGGCGAATCCGCACCGGTACGCGCTGCACGATCTTGGTGAAGTTGCCGGTAGCGTTCTCGGGCGGCAGCACACTAAAGGTGGCGCCCGTGGCAGGCGCAAGGCTTTCGACATAACCATGCAACGGCAGGCTAGAGGCATCGAGCGCGACGTCGGCCTTGTCGCCGATCTGCATCTTCTTGAGCTGGTCTTCCTTGAAGTTCGCGTCCACCCAGAGATCGGTGGACGGCACCACCGTCAGCAGCGGTGCGCCGATATTCGCCAGCATGCCAACCCGCGCCGTGCGGTTGCCGATATAGCCGTCGACCGGCGAGCGAATCGTCGTGTACTCGACGTTCAATTGCGCGACCCGTTGCTCTGCCAGCGCGGTATTGACGCGTGCCTGGGCGTCGGCGATCTGCGCACCGAGCACATCGAGTTCGCGTTGCGCGGCCTGCACCGCTGCGCTGTTGCTCTGTACGGCTGCCTGCGCCTTGGAGAAATCGGCATCGGCCCGTTCCACAATCTGGTTGGAGACGGCATCGTCCTTGACCAGTTCGCGGTAACGCGTCTGGTCTTCGGCGCTGCGCGTCAGTTCCGCCGAGGAGGCCCGCACCTCCGCCTGGTGCTGGTTGATCACCGCGGCCTGCAAGGTCTGTTTGGCTTGCAACTCCACCACGGCGGCGCGAGCGCTATCCACCTCCGCGTTGGCCTGAGCCAGTTTCGCGTCGTAGTCGCGCGCATCGAGCCGGATCAACACCTGGTTCGCACTGACGTGCTGGTTGTCCTGCACCAGGATGTCACTGATAAAGCCGGTAACCTTCGGCGCCATCACCGTGACGTTGCCGCCGACATAGGCGTCGTCGGTAGATTGCTCGAAGCGCAAGACAAGGACCCAGTAGGCCGCTGCGGCGGCCAGCACCACCGCCACAGCGCCGTAGGCGAGGCGCATCCACGGAATGCGGCCACCCTTTGATACTTTCGCAGACGGCTCAGGAACGGCGGAGACGGACGTTGAAGGAGTCGACATGATTTCACCTGTGTATATGCACTACATTAAATAAAGAGCTGCGTGAGCGATGCGGGCCACTGGCCCAATCTTTCCTTAAGCCTTTGAAACCTCGCGCGTGACACGGAACAGCTCGCGTCGCAGACTGGCCGCCCGCTGCGGCCCGAACTTGCGCTCAAATTCGTTCTGAGCCGCCAGCCAATACGCCATCGCCCGATCCAGTCTGGCGTGGCCGCTTGCCGTCAGCCCCAACTGAAGACGCCGCGTACCTGCCCCACCCGCTTCGTTGGCGACCAGCCCATTACGCAGCAAGGGCCTGAGTGCCCGCACTAGCGTGGTCCGATCCATCACCATGGCCTGCGCCAGCTCGAGCATCGTCAGATTCGCGCCGCGCCGTAGTGCCCCGAGAATGCTGAACTGAGTCGGCGTGAGATCGGCTTCCGACAAATGGCGTTCGTAAAGCTGGGAAATATGCCGGGCGGCCTGACGAATCGCGAAGCAATCGTCGTTTTCGGGTGAGTTTGTGTGCATGTGCACAGAGTAGTGACGCCGCCTCTCTGGATCAATCTCGCGGGCACATCTCATTGTTGCGACCGCGACAAGAGTTGCGGCTAGCGAGGGGCTTTAGCAGGAAGGTCCGGCTCAGACGTCGTGGGCCGACCGGCCAATCATCAGACCTGTCACCTGCGCTTCGACCCGGGCGACGCTTTGGCAGGGGGCGCCTTTGCGGACGCCGTGTCAGCGGGCGCCGTGTCAGCGGGGGCCGTGTCAGCGGGGGCCGCCCTGGCAGGCGCTGCCTTTGCAGGGACCGCGTTTGTCGACGCCGCGTTCGCGGTCGACACTTCGGCAAAGAACTCCGCCGCGTGCTCAACAAAGGCTTTTACCTTGGCCGGCAGTAGCGTGCGCGTGTTGTACGCGAGCCGGAGCTCGAGCGTCGCATCGATCACTTCGAATTCTTCGAGAATGGCGACCAGCCTGCCGCTCGCCAGTTCGCCCTGGGCAAGCGCCGCCGGCACCGTGCCGATGCCAAATCCCTCCAGCAACATTTCGCGGTTGAATACCGCGTTATTCGAAGCGATGTCGTACTTGAGCGGCACGACCAGGTCCTCGTTGCCGAGCCGGAAGGTCAACTGGGGTTTGCGAAACGCCGGTGAGAACACCACGAACGTATGTTCGGCCAGTTCGGACGGATGGGTCGGCCGTGAATGCCGTTGCAGATACGCCGGGCTCGCGACCATCACCAGGGCCATGCGCTCCAGAAGTCGCGTGACAACCGTGTCGGAGCTCAGCATAAAGGGCAGCACGATGCCGAGATCGTAGCCGTCCGCCACCAGGTCGACGGGCCGCTCCGTGAGCGTCACGTCGAGGTTCACCTTGGGATGCTTGTGCTTGAAGGTGGAAATCAGCGGCACCAGCCGGTTGACGGTGGCCGTGGTGTGCGCGACAAGGCGCAGCACCCCGCTCGGCTCGAGCGTCTGCGCCGAGGCGTCCGCTTCGAGCGCTTCCAGGTCGTCCAGAATTCGCGCGCAGCCTTCATAGAAACGTTCTGCTGCCTCGGTAAGCGAGACTTGCCGCGTGGTCCGGTTAAACAGACGGCTGCCGAGACGGCGCTCGAGTCCAGCGATGGAGCGTGACACGATCGGCGTGGTCAGGCCGAGCATATCGGCCGCGCGCGTAAAGCTGCGTGCCTCGACGACGGCGCGGAACACCCGCAGACTCTCCAGATAATCCATACGGCACCTCGTAGTGGGCTCGACGACGAGCGGTTGGCGGCCGGGTTCGTGGACCCGCGCCGCCGAATGCTGGACTGAGCGTCTGGAGATTACCGCAAAGTTGCTCCGGAATTAAGCCATCCCGTTCGCGGCGGCGGGGGCAACCACCGCCTTGAGTTTCGCGCCGTGTCACACCGCCGAGCGCACCCCATACCGCGCCGCCGGTTGGCTGCGCGACAGGTTCGGGCCCAACGCCGCACGCGCCGCCTCGAACGCCTCCCAGTCCGCCGCGTCGGGCAGCGACGGAACCGTCGCGAATTCGCCCAGATCGAGACCGGCAAGCGCCGCATCGACAAGATCGTCGGCGCTCATCACGATACCCTGCGGCAGGTTTTCCACGGGCTGACCGGCGATGTCCCAGAACTCGGTGCGGGTCGCGCCAGGCAGCACGGCTTGCACGCGGATGCCCTTGCCGCCGAGTTCGTGATGCAACGACTGGCTAAACGCCAGCACGAATGCCTTGGTGCCGCCGTAGACACCGTTCAGCACTTCCGGCGCCACCGCCACGATCGACGCGATATTGATAATGGTGCCCTTGCCGCGCGCCACAAACACCGGGGCAATGGCATAGCTCAGCCGCGTCAGCGCCGTGACATTCAGCTCGATCATGGCTTCCATCTTGTCGACATCGGAAACCAGCAGCGGTCCGGCGCCGCCGATGCCGGCATTGTTCACCAGCATGGTGATGCTCGAATCGGTCCGCAGAATGTCTTCGACGCGCCGTACATCGGCCTTGAGCCCGAGGTCGGCGGGGACCACTTCCACCGAACGGCCGGTCGCGGAGGTCAGCCGGTTGGCAAGCGCGTCGAGGCGCTCGCGGTTGCGGGCGACCAGAATCAGATCGTAGCCGCGGCGGGCCAGGCGGTCGGCATAGACTGCGCCGATCCCCGAAGAAGCACCGGTAATGAGGGCCGTGCCCTTATGTGTCGTGTCGTTCATCAGATTTCTCCAGTTGCGCCGACCCATGTCGGTCTGCATGAAACGCAGCGTAAGCGCATAATGGGATGTCTCCAATGTCATAGATGCCACTTTTTAGGCCATGACTGGAACATTACCCTTCTCCTCCCCAGGACACCGTCATGTTGCGGATCGGAATTGCGCTCTATCCCGGCTTCCAGGTAATCAACCTCGCCGTTACCACCGTATTCGAGTTTGCCAATATCACGGCTGGCAAAGCGCTGTATGAGGTCGTCCTGCTTTCCGAGCATGGCGGGCCGGTGCGCTCATCGGGCGGGTTTTCCGTGGAAACCCAGCCGTTCGACGACAGCCGTTTCGATACGGTGCTGGTGGTGGGAGATAACGAGGTGATCGAACCGAGTAGCGGGCTGATCGCGTTTCTGCAACGCTCGGCTCAGACCTGCCGGCGGATCGGCGCAACCTGCACGGGGGCGTTCAATCTGGCGCAAGCCGGGCTGCTCGACGGCCGCCGCGCCACCACGCACTGGTTCTTCGCGGCCCGCTTACGGGCGGCCTATCCGGCTGTGAAGCTGGAGGAAGATCGGATCTTTATTATCGATGGGCCCGTGTGGACTTCCGCGGGTATGAGCGCGTGTATCGACCTCGCGCTCGCGTTGGTCGAAAAGGACACCGGCGCCGAAGTTGCGCGCTCGGTGGCGAAGAAGCTGGTCGTCTACCACCGCCGGGCGGGAGGCCAGTCGCAGTTTTCCGCGCTGCTCGAACTGGAACCGCGCTCGGACCGCATCCAGACTGCTCTCGCCTATGCGAAGAACAATCTGCATACCGAATTATCGGTGGAGCAGCTTGCCGAGGCCGCGCATTTGAGCCCACGTCAATTCAGCCGGGCGTTCCGCGCGGAAACGGGCCAGTCGCCCGCCAAGGCGGTCGAACATCTGCGTATCGAGGCGGCGCGTCTGATGCTGGAGTCGGGGCTGCATCCCATCGAAATCGTCGCACGGGATACCGGCTTCGGGGATCGCGAGCGGATGCGGCGCGCTTTTTTGCGTGCGTTTGGGCAGCCGCCGCAGGTGATCAGGCGGGCGGCACGCGGTGGCGACCAGGAGCGGGCTTAGATCAATCAGGGCAGCGGCAGGCCCACCACGAACGCTCCACCCTGAAAACGCTGCGCCGGATCGTCGATATCCTCTGTCGGCGCCTGAACCGGAAACAGCCCATCGAACTGCGTGGAGCTATCCTGCGGCCGGTAACCGAGGAACGAGGCCTTGCTGTTATCCCACCACAAGACCCGATTGTTCGACACGCCATACACGATTGCATGCCCCACGCGGTTCGTGAACAGCGAGCAGCGCACCAGTTCGATAAAGTCCCGATAGCTCAGATAGGTCACCAGCATGCGCGGATTCTTCGGTTCCTCGAATGAAGAACCGATACGCAGACAGACCGTCTCCAGACCGAAGCGGTCGAAATAGTAGCGCGACAGCGATTCGCCAAAACACTTTGTCACGCCATAGAGACTGTCGGGCCGCAACGGCGCATCGGCATCGAGCACGGTCGTGGTCGGATGAAAACCGATTGCATGATTGGAGCTGGCAAACAGCACACGCTTTACACCATGCCTCTGTGCCGACGCATAGAGGTTGTAGACGCCGCGGATATTCGCTTCCAATAGATCGTCGAACGGTGCATCGACGGAAATGCCGCCCAGATGCACGACCGCGTCGACACCTTCGAGCAACGCATCCACCGCCTCACGGTCCGCCAGATCCAGCACCACGTGCTCTTCGTGCGCGGCGGCTTCGCCCAGCGGCACAATATCGGACAGCCGCACGATATCGGCCCATTGCGCCAACGCGCCGCGCAACTGCCGGCCCAGATTGCCGGCCGCGCCGGTCAGCAAAAGCCGCCGAAACGGCTTACCCATCGATTCCTGTTGCTTGCTCATCCTGCCTGCTTCTCCGATTCTGCCGCGGCCGTTCGGCGTCCCGTTGCTGCCATTGTTCCCGCGGCTCCCGTTGAGTACGAGCCGTTGCCGGACGGACGACGGCCTTTCTTATGCATGCGCCGCGTCGGCAACGGGTGGAACTGCATCGGCTGCGCGCGTTTGTGGCTCGGCGGGCTCCTTCAACACCAGCCACACGACCACCGCCCCGAGCAGGTCGAAGCAGGCGAGCGCCACAAACAGCGGGTCATAACCGACCAGCGCCACCACCACACCCACCGCCAGCGAAAACAGCGTAGCCCCCGCGTAGCCAGCCATGCCGGTCAAACCCGTGGCAGTCGCGACATCGTTCTTGCCGAACACATCGGAGGCGAGCGTATAAAGCGCGCCGGACAGCGTCTGATGCGCGAAGCCGCCAATACAAAACAGCGCGATCGCCACATACGGGCTCGTCGCCAGACCGATACACGCCGGTCCGATCATACACACAGACCCGGTCACTACCACCAGCTTGCGCGAGGTAATCAGCGAGGTGTTAAAGCGCTTCTGATACCACGGCGCAAGATAGCCCCCAAGCACGCAACCGATGTCTGCGGCAAGAAACGGCAGCCACGCGAACATGGCGATTTCCTTCAGGTTCATATGACGCACGCTCACCATATAGAGCGGAATCCAGAAGTTGAAGGTTTGCCAGGCCGGCTCGGCCAGAAAGCGCGGAATCGCGATGCCCCAAAAGGCGCGGCGCTTGATAATGGCGCGCCACGAAGGCCGGCTTGCGCTGCTGGTCTTGTGCTTTGCTTCCTGGCCCGCGAGGATATAGTCGCGCTCGGTATCGGAGAGGCGCGGCTGATCTTTGGGGGCACGGTACAGCAGCAGCCACAGCAGGCTCCACACAAGGCCGAGCACGCCGATGGAGACGAACGCCATGCGCCAGTTGCCGTGCAGAACCCACCAGACCACGAGCGGCGGCGCAATCACTGCGCCAATCGAAGAGCCGATATTGAACCAGCCGGTAGCAATGGAGCGCTCTTTGGCGGGAAACCATTCGGAGGTGGCCTTGAGGCCGGAGGGAATGCCGGCGGCTTCGGTGAGGCCCAGCATGCCGCGAAACACCGCGAGCGAAATCCAGCCGTTGGCGGTGCCGTGCAGCATGCAGGCGCCCGACCACGCAATCGCAAACAGTGCAAAGCCGATCTTGGTGCCGACCACGTCTAAAACGTAACCCGCCACCGGTTGCATCACCATATAGGCGGCCTGGAACGACGCGACGATATACGAGTACTGCGCCGTCGAGATGCTCAGCAGCCGGTTCATTTCCGGCGCGGCCACCGCCAGCGAATTGCGCGCAATGTAGTTGACGATCAGACCCGACGTGACGAGTCCGATCATCCACCAGCGCATGCCTCTAACCTTGCCCATTTGCTCCTCCAGTGTGCCGCCGTGTGCTGGACGCCAAGATAATCAACCGGCGGAATAGTTGTCAAGCAACATTAGAGAAATGGAAATTGACGCGCCTTGGCAAAATGGATGTTTTATGTTTTTTGGCAGATTTAGCCTGCAAATTAGGAAAACATACCGGACAAATTGGATGCCCGAGTGTTTACCCGACATGACACCTTGCCATACAACCATCATGAGAAGACGCTGTGGGTGCGCAGCAGAAAGACACATACAGGAGCGGTGCAACGCCGCCGTTGCACGCAAAAGAGCGGCCGGCGAGCGCCGGCCGTGTCATGCCTCAGTCAAGCACAATCAGTGCAGCGTGTTCTCATCCAGCGGCTGCAGCAGCGCCGTCACGCTCAAATCCTGCTGCAGTTCCGGCCAGTAGAGCCGCTGCTTGTCGATCGAGATGGCGAAGTGCTCCCGCTCCATCGGCGAGGCCGACGCCAGCGCCGGAAACTGGCTCAGTGGAAAGTGAGCCGCCCGGCCATCGGCCAGGTCCAGCACCATAAACCTTGCATCGAAATGCACATTCACCGCAGCGCCTTTCATGACCGGCTCCTTGAGAGAGACAAGCCCTATGAGCGTATAGCGCCGAAACCGGCCATTCAAGGAAGAAAAAGCGGGCACGAGCACGAGGCAAACTCCGCCACGCCACCGCAAAAACGCCCCGTAGGGCGTTTTTGTCTGACATCCGGAAGCATCCCTCGGCGCAAAAAACGCGCTAGAAGTTAAAGTTATCGATATTGCCGGAGTCGAACGTGGTCGGCGGTCCAAGGATAATTTCGCCCTGCGGCCCAATCGTGCGTTTGCCTAGCTTGCCTGCATCGAACGATTCGCCTTCCTTACCGGTAATCGTGCCCGAAGCGAGCGCCGCCGCGGCATACGCGGCCAGATAGCCAAGCTGATTCGGATCCCACAACTGGAACGCCTTGACTGTGCCGTTCTTGACGAACGCACGCATCTGGTTCGGTGTACCGAGACCCGTCACATCCACCTTGCCCTTGCTCGAAGACGACGAGATATAACGCGCCGCCGCTGCAATCCCCACCGTCGTCGGCGCAATAATCGCCTTCAGGTTCGGATACGCCTGCAGCAAGCCCTGGGTCTCGACAAACGACTTCTGATCGTCATCATTGCCATACGCGATCTTCACCAGCTTCATCTTCGCGTACTCGGGCTTTTTCAACTCCTCCTGCATCCACTTGATCCACGTGTTCTGGTTGGTCGCATTGGGCGTCGCCGAGAGAATCGCAAACTCGCCCTCGCCGCCCATCAGTTTCGCCACCAGCTGGATCTGCCCACGCCCAATCCCTTCCGCGTTAGCCTGATTCACAAATAGTTGCCGTCCTTCCGGCGCCGTGTCCGAGTCGAAGGTCACGACCTTGATGCCCTGCGACATTGCTTTTTTCAGGTAAGGCACGACCGCGTTCGCATCGTTGGCGGCAATCACAATCGCATCCTGGCGCTGCGTAATCAGCGTATTGATGTATTGCACCTGCGACGAGGCGCCCGCATCCGACGGGCCCACCACCTTGCCGACACCGCCGAATTCCTTGATCGCGGCCATGCCGCCGTTATCGGCAATCACCTCATACGGGTTATTGATCTGCTTCGGGATATAGGCAATCTTCAGGCCGCTTTTGATATCGGCTGCGCCCGCCGCGCAACTGATGCCCAGCAGGGCGACGCAGAGCGCGAGCGCTCCGGCCTGACGTAGGGGTTTGAACATGAAGTGTCTCCTGGCTGAATAATCGGACGTTGCAGCGTCCGGGTTGTTGATATCAGGAACGGCACGCCGCACAACGGTCGTACGGCAAGGCAACGCTAGGCTACGAAGCAGCAGACTTTGCGATAAACCGGCGGTCGCGCATCGCCCGCCAGCGAGCCACCAGATTGGGGATCAACACGGAGGCGAGCAGCAGTACGCCGGTGACGATCGTAAGCGTCTCGCTGGAGACGTCATCGAGCGTCAAAGCATTTTTCAGCACGCCGATAATCAGCAGCGACAGCAATACGCCAACCATCGAACCGCGTCCGCCGAAAATGCTCACGCCACCGAACAGCACCGCCGCGATCACGGACAGTTCGAACCCCTCACCGTTGTCGCCGCGTGCGCTGGTAAAACGCAGGGTGTAAACCACACCGGCCAGCGCGCTCATGAAGCCGGACAAAACAAACAGACGCAGACGGATTTTCGCAACCTCGATGCCGGAGAACGTCGCAGCGGTCGGATTCGCTCCAATCGCATAGAGACTGCGGCCGAACGCCGTGGCCTGCAGCAGCACGGTGAACAGCACTGCGCTGACGATCACAATCACAAACGGCAACGGAATAAACGTCGCGCCGAGATTGTTCATGCCGAACGCCGTATAGCCCGCCGGAAAATCCGCGACCGCCTGATCGCCGAGCAGCACATACGCCAGACCGCGAAACAGCGCCAGCGTGCCGATCGTCACGGCAAGCGAAGGCAGATTCAGCTTGACGATCACGAGGCCGTTCAACAGCCCGGCCAGTGCGCCGACTATCAGCACCAGGCCGATTACCACTGGCATCGGCAAGCCCATATGCCACAGCACCCCCATCAGCGCGCTCGAGGCCCCGAGCACCGATGCCACCGACAGGTCGATTTCGGCGGCCACGATAATCAAGGTCATCGGCAGCGCCATCAAAGCAATCTCGGTCAGATCGGCCAGCACGTTGCTGATATTCGCGCCGGTCAGAAACACTGGCGACAGCATCCTGCCCAACGCCAGCGACAACACCAGCACGATGACCAGCAATATTTCCCAGCGCAAAGGCGTTTCGCGTTTGCGGGTCAGCAAGGCAGAATCGGGTTTAGCCATGATCGCGTTTCCTCATCATGCGTTTGGCAACCGAGCGGGCCAGCAACGTGTCGGCCGCAATGGCGGCGACAATCAGTGCGCCTTGAATCGCTTGCTCCCAGAACGGCGACACGCGCAGCACCACCAGCGCAATGCTGATGACGCCGAGCACGAGCGCGCCAAGCGTCGCGCCGAGAATGGTGCCGACGCCGCCCGTAATCGCCACGCTACCCACCACCGCGGCGGCCACCACCTGTAGTTCGATGCCCTTCGCCGTGCTCGCATCCACGGTGCCGAAGCGCGCCAGCCATAGTGCTCCGGCAAAGCCCGCAATCGCACCGGATAGCAGAAAGCCCGACATCACCCGGCGTTCGACATTGACGCCTGCCAGGCGCGCCGCCTCCGGATTCGAGCCGATCGCATAGTGCTCACGTCCGCCGCGAAACTGCTTCAGATAGACCGACAATCCGACCAGCACCAACAGCGCGATCAACGCCAGCGTCGGCACGCCGAGCACCACGCCGGTCGCCAGCCGCGAATACGCATCAGGCAAGCTGGTGGCGTTGATCTGCCCGCCATGCACCCACGCGTAGTCGGCGCCGCGGAAGATATAGAGCGTGGACAGCGTCGCGACCAGCGAAGGCACGCGCCCCACGGCCACCAGCAGCGCATTGATGCCACCCGCCACGAGGCCGATACCTAATCCCGCTGCCAGCGCCACCAGCACCGGCATATGTGGAAACGCGACATACAGGCTGCCGACGGCATAAGCGCTAATCCCGACCGTCGACCCCACCGAAAGGTCGATATGCCGCATCAGGATCACAACCGTCATGCCCGCCGTCAGCAAGCTGATAATCGACACATTCAGCAGCACGTCGCGCAGATTCTGCAGATTCAGAAACTGCGGCCGCGCGAGGCCTGTGCCGGCAATCAGCAGCACCAGCACGACAAACAGCGTGGTTTCACGGCTCTTCGCCAGCGCCGCGACCAGACCGCCCGCTTTCGTCGGGGTAGCGCCGCCAGCGATGGGAGGCTGCACCGGCGCCGGATGAGGATGAGTATGGGAATGGCGCATCATGCGGCGTGCCCTAGTGGGTTGACGGGCTGGCCGAGGGCGGCGCCCATGATCCGCTCTTCGTTCGCATCGGCGCGTGCGATCTCGGCGCTGATCCGTCCTTCGTGCATGACCAGCACCCGGTCGGCCATGCCGAGCACTTCCGGCAGTTCGCTCGAGATCATCAGCACGGCCATCCCATTCGTGACCAGTTCGGCCAGTGCGCTATACACCTCCGCCTTGGCGCCAACGTCAATGCCGCGAGTGGGTTCGTCGATGATCAAGACCTTGGGATCAGTGGCCAGCCATTTACCGAGTACGACCTTCTGCTGATTGCCGCCGGAAAGTGTGCCGACCGGCGCGTTGGCGTCGCCCGCTTTCAGACGCAGCCGTGTGCCCCATTGCGCCGCCAGTTGCGTTTCGCTGCGGGTGGAAATGAGTCCGTGTTTGACGAGACGCCCAAGGACCGTCATCGACGCATTGCGCGCGATGCTCAGCTCCAGCGC
Organism: Paraburkholderia phenazinium; assembly: GCF_900100735.1. Lineage (GTDB taxonomy): Bacteria > Pseudomonadota > Gammaproteobacteria > Burkholderiales > Burkholderiaceae > Paraburkholderia > Paraburkholderia phenazinia. The sequence continues at coordinate 275,884 of NZ_FNCJ01000008.1, forward strand.
CAGCCCCTGCTGGCGGCGATCCTCCGGCACCAACGCAAGCCCTGCCCGCACCGCCGCCGCGGGCCGCCCGGTGGCGAGTGGCTTGCCGGCGATCCACACCTCGCCCGCATCGAGCGGATCAATACCGAAGATCGCCCGCGCCACTTCGCTGCGCCCTGCACCGACCAGACCGGCCAGCGCAACAATCTCGCCCGCGCGGACCTCGAACGAGATGTCCTTGAACACGCCGAGCCGCGTCAGTCCGCGCACCGACAAGCGCACTTCGCCCGGCGCAACCTCCGCCTTCGGATAGAAACTCTCCAGATCGCGTCCGACCATCTTCGCGACGATCGCCGCCGTGGTCAGTTCGGCCGTGGGCGCATCGAACACCTTGGCCCCATCACGCATGATGGTGACATGCTGCGTCAGCGCGAACACCTCATCGAGACGGTGGGTAATAAACAGAATCGCCACATCGCGTTCACGCAGCTTGCGCACAATCGCAAACAGCCGCTCCACTTCGGTCAGGGACAACGCCGCGGTCGGCTCATCCATGATCAGCACGTTCGCATTCAGCGAAAGCGCCTTGGCAATCTCGATCACCTGCTGATCCGCAATGGACAGCCCGCGCACCAACTGATCCGCCTGCAGATCGACGCCGAGCGATGCCAGCAGGCCGTCCACTTCGCGGCGCATCGCGTCGTACTGGATCCGCCCGATACGGTCCACCGGTTGCCGTCCCATGAAAATATTCTCGGCAATCGAGAGGTCGAAAAACAGCGTGGGTTCCTGGTAAATCACCGCCAGACCGGCATCGCGTGCCTCGGCGGGCGTCGCAAAACGCCGCGCCACGCCGTCGACCGTAATCTCGCCGGTATCGGGCTGATGCACGCCCGCGAGAATCTTCACGAGCGTCGATTTGCCCGCGCCGTTTTCGCCGAGCAGCGCATGCACTTCGCCCGGCCATAGCTTTAGGTCGCCATCCGATAGCGCGCGGACCCGGCCGAACGATTTGCTTGCGTGCCGCAGTTCAAGCCGGGGCGCAGCGGTTGTCTGTTCCTGCACTGGCTGTCTCCTCCATCGTGCGGCTTGACCTGCGTGCCGCGTTTCATCGGGGATATTGCTACGCCACTTCCAATCGGTCAGATCCGGTAGATACGCTCCGCGTTACGGCGAAACAGCGCGTCTTGCTCGGCAATGCTCGCGTCGGCAACAATCGAAGCATAGGCCTGCCAAAGATCCTGATACGAGCCAAACAAGCGGTCCACCGGGAAATTCGATGCAAACATGGCGCGCTCGACGCCGAACGCATCGATCGTTTCCAGCACATAGGGGCGCAGGCTATCCACGGTCCAATGATGGTCGAACATCGCAAGGCCGCTGATTTTCACGGCGACATTCGCGCAACCGGCGAGACGCCGCATGCCGTCGCGCCAGGCGCGATATCCCGCCACGCTATTACGATCCACAAACATGCCTGCATGATTGACGATGAACTGCGTATCGGAATGAGCCTCGGCCAGCGCCACCGCTTCATCCATCTGCGACGGATACAGTTGCAGATCGAACGACAGGCCGTAGCGGCGCAGCAGCGCAAAATTCTCGCGCCATAACGAATCGCGCATCAGATGACGGCCGATATAGTCGAACAGCTTGTTCTCATGCACGTTCAGGATCTGCCGCACACCGCGCGTATTGGCAAAGGCGGCATGCGCTTCGAGGACTTGCGCGGCATTCGGCGCGGCGAAATCGGCCGCGGCGACGATACCGTTCGGCATGCCGTGCGAGCCTGCCGCGCTCGCGATGCCCTGCAGCCAGCGGGTTTCCTCGACCGGATCGGCCGGGTCGTGATTCGCCTCCACATGCACCACTTTCAGAATCTCGATCTCGCCCGCTTCGCCGCACAGATCGGCCAGCAAATAGTCGTGTTTCAGCGCGCGCGCATCGCCGACGAACGACACGCCCGGATTTTCAAGCCACGGGTAACGATGCGTCTTGAGATCCCACAGATGAATATGCGGGTCGATCACTTGCATGGGGCGGGTCTCCTGCTTCTACGGTCCGAACGGTCCATATGATGATCGGAAGTACGCGTCAGGATGGCAAAGAGGTGATCGGTACCAGCGTCGAAAAAGATGCGGTAGTCGCGCACGCCGGCCTCGTGCAATGCAACAACCAGCTCGGGCCAGATCTCCCGATGCCGGCGTTCGTACTCCTCGCGCATGCCTGGGTTAAGCACCATGCGGAAAGCGATTGTTTCCATTGCGGCCTGTCTCCCGTCGTTGCTTTTCATCTTCGGGGCGCTTTCTGGGGGAAGCGTCTGAACCGACTATAATTCCTGGGTCGATAGCATCTCAATCCGTTGTTGGGATTGGGCGATCCAGAAACCGGATCGCACGACCACGCATTTGCCACCTGCTGCTGCCATCCGCATCTGCTAACGCATCCGCCACCGCCGCTGCCCCATGAGCCAGAACGCTGCCACTGTCGCCCTCGTCAACCGGCTCAAATTCAAGCATCTGGCGCTGCTCGTCGCGCTCGACGATGCCCGCAACCTCCATCAGGCCGCCGACGCCGTCAATGTCGCTCAACCAAGTGCATCCCGCATGTTGGGCGATATCGAAGAAGCGTTCGGCTTCCTGCTGTTCGAGCGTAACGCGCGCGGCATGCAGCCCACGCCGCTTGGCGTCGTCACCCTTGCCTATGCCCGCCGCGCGCTGGCGGAACTGACCCGCTTCGCCGAGGACCTCGACGTCAAACGCAAAGGCGGACATGGCCAATTGACGGTGGGCGCCATCATGGGCGCCGCGCCCGACCTGCTCGCCATGGCGGTAGCCGCGCTGAAAACCGAACGGCCGCGCCTCAATGTGCGCATCCTCGGCGAAACCAGCGATCAGGTGGTCCAGTTGCTGCACCGCCGCGAGGTCGATCTCGCGCTCGGCCGGTTGACCAATCCGCTGCAGCACAACGATTTCAGCTTCGAGCCGCTCGCCCGCGAGACCTTGATGCTGGTGGTGCGCACCGCGCATCCGCTGGCGCAGCGCGCCGCGATTAGCTTGCGCGAGTTGATCGACTGGCCGTGGGTCGCTCAGCCCATCACCAGTCCGGCGCGGGTGTTGTTCGAAGAAGAACTGGCCCGTGCGGGGCTCGCCACCCCGGTCAATCTGACCGAATGCGCGTCGATTTTCGCCACCCTGCAATTGCTCGAAAACTACGATGCCGTGGCGATGCTGCCCGAATCCGTGGTGCGCGATCATGTGCGCGGCAAGCTGCTGGTTGCGCTGCCTGTTGAAATCGGCAAGAGCCTCGCCGGCTTCGGCATTCTTACGCGCAAGGAAGAACCGCTCGCCGAACCGGCGCTGCATTTCATCGACTTGCTTCGCAGCGTTTCGCATAAGCTCGCCCGTGAAGCAGGCGTTCAACCGGACAGCGCGGGTGGCGGCGCTGTTGACCCCGCCGTTGGTCCCGCTGTTACCCCTATCCTGCCCCTGCCCGCTCACTGAGTCGCGCGCATTCACTGCAGGTTGACGAACAGACCACCGTCCACCAGCAACGCCGCACCGGTGACATAGCGCGCATAGTCCGAGGCGAGAAACACCACGCAGTCCGCGACATCGTCGGGACGCCCTAGCCTGCCTAACGGAATGCGTTTCTCGAAGTAGGCTTTCTTGGCTTCGTCAGCGAGGTCCTCGGCGTTCAGGTCCGTGGCGATCGTGCCGGGCATCACCGAATTGCAGCGAATCCCATACGGTCCCAATGCAATCGCGCACGACTGCATCAGCGAATGCACGCCAGCCTTGGTCGGCGTGTAATGCGTCTGCATGCCGCCGCCCACGAGTGCGCTAATCGAACTGGTGGCGACAATCGCGCCGCCCGTGCCCTGCGCCCTCATCTGCTGTGCCGCAGCCTGGGTCATGAAGAACGCGCCATTCAGGTTGACCGCTACGGTCGTCTCCAGCACCTCGGGGGGCATGTCGAGAAACGCGTGGAATGGGCAGATTCCCGCATTGCTTGCCAGCACGTCGACTTTGCCAAAGGCCTCCACCGTGCGCCGCACCAGCTCCGTACCGGTCTCGCGTGCAGCAACATTGCCCTCTACGGCGAGCGCTCGCCGGCCTAGTGCTTCGATCTCGGCCAGGACCTCTTCGACGGCGGAGCGGCGTCCGTACGATGCATCGTTATCGCCCCAGTAGTTGATCGCCACATCGGCGCCTTCACGTGCGCAGGCCACGGCGATCGCCCGGCCAATGCCGCGCGATCCGCCTGTGACGATCACTACCTTGTCTTTGAGCAGCACTTGGTTCTCCTTGGTCGGTCTGGCGGTTGATATCTTTCAGTCTTGCGTGCGGCGCTTGAAGTTCAACGCGCGCACTTCAACGTGGATAAGGCCGCACCAACGCACACTCCGGATTGAGCCGCACCCCGAAGCCCGGCGTCTCCGGCACCTTCATCCGGCCATTCACGGGCACCGGTTCATCGAGCAGCAGCGGCGTAAACATCGGCACCACCTGATCAGCCTTGGGCGCCATCATCAGAAACTCGGCGAACGGCGAGTTGTGGCGCGTGACCACAAAGTGATAGCTGTACACCGACGAACCATGCGGCACCACCATCACGTTATGCGCATCGGCCAGCGCGGAAATCTTGATCAGCTCGGTCATGCCGCCGCACCAGCCCACGTCCGGCTGGATCAGATCGCAGCAGTTCATTTCCAGCAGCATGCGAAAGCCCCAGCGCGTCGCCTCGTGCTCGCCCGTCGAGACCATCATGCCGCGCGGCACGTTACGGCGCAGTTCGGCGTAACCCCAGTAGTCGTCCGGCGGCAGGCATTCTTCCAGCCATTTGAGGCCGTACTCATGCGCTGCGTACGCGAGCTTGGTGGCGTATGTCACGTCGAGACTCATCCAGCAATCGAACATCAGCCAGAAATCGTCGCCGACGCGGCTGCGCATCTCGGCGAGGCGTTCGAGATTGAGCTTGAGTCCAGCCTCGCCCTCGGCCGGTCCATGTTGCAAGGGCAGCTTGCCGCCGATAAAGCCCATCTCCTTGGCGAGGTCGGGCCGCGCGCCGGTCGCATAGAACACCAGTTCGTCGCGCACGGGGCCGCCCAGCAGTTGATACACCGGCTCCTTGCGGACTTTGGCGAGCAGATCCCACAACGCCAGATCGACGCCGGAAATCGTATTCAGCACGACGCCCTTGCGGCCGTAGTAAAGCGTGGCGAAATACATCTGATCCCACATCTTCTCGATATCGGTGACAAGCTGGCCTTCGAGGAAACGCGCCAGATGCTTCTCGACGATAAACGCGCCGATCTCGCCGCCCGTCGTGACCGCAAAGCCGACGGTGCCATCGCTCGCTTCGATCTCGACCACCAGGGTGCCGAGCACATTGATGCCGAACGACTGGCGGCTCTGCCGGTACTCGGGATAGCGCGCCATCGGCGTCGAGATATGGTCGTCGATCCAGTGACCGTCGGCCTGGTCGTGATAATCCGCGCCACCGCCACGGACGATAAAGGCACGCACATGCTTGATAGTAGGCATCGCCATAAGAAAGGCTCCGTTTGCAGGGCAGTTAAGCGCGGCTGTCGATCAATCAGCGGGCGCGGTGTATCAATGGCTTCATGGGCTGCTCGGTTGGCGCACTATTCCGGCGAAACAGCGTGCCGATCAGCAGCGCGGCCAGCAGACTCGCTGCACCGAGCAGCAGCAGGCCCGCCGAGGTCGAAGCGAACGCATGTTCCGCGGCGGTACGCAGCGACGGCGCGATAAAACCGCCGAGGCTGCCGAGCGAATTGATCAGCGCGATGCCGCCCGCGGCGGCGGCGCCGGTCAGATAACGGGTGGGAAAGGTCCAGAACAGCGGCTGCGCGGCGATAAAGCCGCTGGCGGCGCAACACAACGCGGCAAGCGCGAACAAGGGGTTATGCGCCAATCCGGATGCGCCGATGCCGAGTCCGGCCAGCGCCAATAACGCGACCGCCCAGCGGCGATGCCCACCGGTGCGATCCGCGCGACGCGGCACGATCCATGTCATAGCAAGCGCACACAGCCAAGGTAGCGCTGCAACGAGCCCAACGCGCAAGCCGACTGTGGTGCCCATCAACGCCGCCACCTGTTGCGGCAGATAGAAGATCACGCCATATACGCTCATCTGGATCAGCAGATAGATCCCCGAGAGCGCGAGCACACGCCGGTCGAACAATGCGGCGAGCAGGTTGCGCGGGCCGTGGGCGGAGGCATCGCGGGCATCCTGGTCGAGCGCCTCGCGCAGGGTGGCGCGTTGCGCGATATCGAGCCAGCGGGCGTCTTCGGGGCGATTGTCCAGATACCAGAACGCCCATACGCCGACCGCCACCGCCATGGCGCCTTCAATCAGAAACAGCCATTGCCAGCCGGCCAGACCGGCGGCGCCATGCAAATCGAGCAGCAAGCCCGAGAGCGGGCTACCGAAGATAAATGCGAGCGGTGCGCCGAAATAGAACACCCCCACCGCTCGCGCGCGTGCCGACTGCGGAAACCAGTGCGTGAGGTAATAGATAACGCCCGGAAAGAAACCGGCTTCGGCGACGCCGAGCAGAAAGCGCAGCATGTAGAAGGCGCTCGCGGTATGCGCGAGGCACATGGAGGCCGACACAAGCCCCCATGTCACCATGATGCGGCACATCCAAAGGCGCGCGCCGACCCGATGCAGCAGCAGATTGCTTGGCACTTCAAACAAGGCGTAGCCGATGAAGAACACCCCGGCGCCGAAAGCAAACGCGGCGTTCGACAAGCCGGTATCGTGCTGCAACGCCTTTTGCGCGAAGCCGATATTGGCGCGGTCGAGAAAGGCCAGCACATACATCAGCAGAAGAAACGGCAACAGGCGCCGCATCACCTTGCTGTTGATCGCCTCGAGGGTAGCGGGCAAAGTTGGATTCATGGCGTCTCCTGAGCCGGGCTTGCAGGCGTAGCAGCCCGCCTGTCACACACGGCCGCTTCGGTAGTGCCCGTCTATGCGGACTTCAGCGGACTCGATAGGCTCGGCGCAACCTCAATAAGTCGCGCGCCCACCCGACAAATCGAACACCGCGCCAGTACTAAACGCGCAATCTTCCGACGACAGCCACAAGATCAACGAGGCTGCCTCTTCGGGCAACAGAAAGCGGTTCATCGGGATCTTCGAAAGCATGTAATCGATATGCTGCTGCGACATCGAATCGAAGATCTCGGTCTTGGCGGCCGCCGGCGTAACGGCGTTGACCAGAATGTTTTTGGTGGCCAGTTCTTTGCCAAGCGATTTGGTTAAGCCAATCAGCCCGGCCTTCGAGGCACTGTAGTGCGACGCGTTCGGATTACCTTCCTTACCGGCCACTGAAGCGATATTGACGATGCGGCCATAGCCCTGCTTGAGCATCTGCGGAACGACGGCGCGGCATGTTAGATACGGGCCGATCAGGTTCACGTCGATCACCCGGCGCCAGACTTCGGGTTCCAGCTCCCATGTCGTACCGTTGCCGCCGGTGATGCCCGCGCAGTTGATCAGCACGTCGATGCTGCCATGGGCGGCCAAGGTTTCGGCAACGGCATTCGTTACCGAGGCTTCGTCGGTCAACTCAACCGTCGCCGCCGACACCTTGCCCAGTTCAGCCAGTTCGCCCCGGCTGCGTTCGAGGCGCGCCGCATCGACATCCCAGAGCGCGACCGAAGCGCCCGAGTTCAGCGCGCGCTGCGCCACTGCATAACCAATACCGCGCGCCCCGCCGGTAATGACGACGGTACGCCCCTCCAGATCGATTCGGTTCATCGCGTGTCTCGCTTCCGTGACCCGGCTCGCGCCGCATAACGGTTGTGGTTGTGTTGGTGTCAGCCAATATACGGCGCGGCCGATACCGCAACAATTCGAGTATAGGAAGGTGCGATAACAAAAACGGATCGGGGAGCTGGTGGGTGACCGCGGCGCCTGTCGCGCCGGTCACATCTGACGAACCGCTTGCTGCGGCGTAGAGCGCGCCGCCGCCGCCCGGCAACCGCTTGGGTGCCGGACGGCGGCGCGGCAGGAGACGTTATTAAGCCTTGACCGGCTGAAGCAGGCTTTCGCAGGCCGCGACCTGCGGATCGCCAGCCGGCAGCTTGCTGCAAATGCCCTCGAGCTGCTTTGCCACGGTCTGTACGGTCGAATCGTGAGCGCCGCCCTTGTTCCACTGGGCAAGTCGCGTCACAACCTTTGTCAGCGCGCGCCGGTTGGTGCCGTAGAAAGCGTTGGGCGTCTGGCCGACCTGGGTCAGCAGGCTGGTGGCGAGACCCTGGATACGCGGCGCGTCATCCGGCGCCAGTTCGACCAGGCCGCTGAAATAGCTTGCGCCCCAACGCAGCCGGGTCGCCGGCCCGTTCGATGCGTCATAGGCCTGCTGGTACCAGCTCAGCGCCGTCGCCTTATCGCCGCGCGCCTTCGCATTCGACGCCAGTCCCGACATGAAATAGTAGGGAGCCGGCGAGCGCTTGAGCTCCGCCTTCAGCAAGGCATCGGACTCGTCGAGCAAACCCGCGTCGGTCAGCGTATCGGCGCCTGCGCTGATCACCGACTGCCGCTCGTACACGTTGGTCGTGGCCTTGTCAGCCGCTGCGACCTGCTGACGAACCGTATCGAGCAGCGGACTCGCGAGCGGCGCGCCCTTTGGCGCATCGAGCCGGGCCAGCGACACGCGGCCATCGAGAGCCGACAGCCGGTCTGTCGCGGAGAGGGAATTATCCGCCGCGAGGACGGTAAGCGCGTCGTCCCACTGCTTCACGAGACGGTTTCGCGCAGGCGTATCTTTGGCGCTCAGATAGGCCGTGATTTCCGCGGGACTCGCCACCAGCACGTCGAAATCGCTGCGACTGAGCTTCGGGTCCTTCAGTACCTCACCCACCGCCGCCAGTGCGGCCGTCTTGTCGAGGGTGCCAGTTTGTTTAGGCTCTCCCACGGCAGCGGTGGCCACTGCCTTCAGTTCGAGCCGCAGCGCCTCGGCCGGCGCATGGTCGGCTCGCGCGTGACTGGCAAGCGTCTGCAGGGTCTCGGCGATACGCTCGGCCGGCACCGGCAGATCGCCGTCGGTGTCCCATGAATAATCGGCCAGCATGCGCCACTCGTCGGGCTTGAGCCGCGCGCCGTTCTTCAGCGCGCTTGCCAGCGTCTGCCTGACCGGATGCGTCGCGTTCATGCCAAGCGAAAGCGCCTGCATATAACGCGCGGGATCGACCTCGCCCGGCAAGCGCGTAATCTCGGTGCCGTCCGGCTGGAACAGGATCATGGTCGGATAGCCGCGCACCTTGAAGCGCTCGCCGAGCTTTTGCGCACTCTCGCTGTCGCCGTCGAGATAGACCGGCACGAAAAAGCTCGAGCGATCCTTGAACGCCTGCTGACTAAAAATGGTCGCCTTGACCTGATTGCAGGGCGGACACCAGACAGCGCCCCAGAACAGCAGCAACGGTTTATTCGACGCCTTCGCCAGCGCGAACGCGGCATTCACGTCGCCTTGCTGCCACGCGATGCCGGGCGGCAAATGCACGGGCGCGGGCGGCGTTTGGGCGGCACTGGCGGCACTGGCGGCACTGGCGGCACTGGCGGCACTGGCGGCACTGGCGGCGGCCAGCATGAGCGAGGCTGCAAGGGTGCGAAGTCGAATCGTCATTTTCATCTTTTTCTCTTGTTCAGTTGAAGCGATGGCTGAGTTCCAGCCAGAACATCCGTCCATATGGCATGTAATAGCCGACGGTGTAGTACGGCCATCCCGCGGAGTCGTCATGCTTGATCGTGTTCATCAGGTTGTTGACGATCAGCATCACCGAGGTGTCTTTCGAGAACTGATGGGCAACGCTCAGATTCGCCAGCGCGGTGGGCGACAGATAAGCCGTTTGCGCAGCGTTAGGCACCTTGCCGTAGCGCTCGACCTGCAGCGTCGAGGTCCACGTCGGCAGCGACCAGGTCAGGCTGACCATCAGCTTGTCCGGCCACTCCGGGTTGCCGGTAGGATTCTGCAGCGAATGCAGCAGATCCTGCTCGGGGCTGTTCGCCGATTGCTGATATTTATGGCTTAGCACCTTGGTGAAACTGGCGGTCCAGAGAAAGTTGCCGTATCCCTGCGTGCGCATCCGCCACTTGCCGCCCAGGTCGAAGCCGCTGGTCCGCTCCATCGCCGCATTGATCGGATTCACGAGGATGGTGTTGATCGCGCCCGGGTCCAGCACGGCGGTCATCGGGTTGCGGATCACGCGTCTCAACGCATCCTGGCAATCGGGCGAATTGATATTCAACTCGCCGTCACGGCATTTTGCTTCGGTGCGCAGCAGGTTGTCCGGGTCGATCACGGTCACCAGATTATCGATGCGGATGTTGTAGTAGTCAGCCGACAGATCGACGTCCGCCGAGGGCGAAAACACAAACCCGTAACCCCACGACCGGCCATTCTCGGGCTTGAGGTTGGGATTACCCGTCTGAATGTAGTTCACACCCGGCGACACGTTCGCGAACTCGCAGGTGCTGAGCGGCTGGCCCGCCTGATTGCAGCGGTAGTAGTCGGTCGTGCTTTCGTAGTAGCCCTTAGTGCGTCCCTGGTAGATGTAGTTCATGTCGGGCGCGCGAAAACTCGTCCCATAGTTGCTGCGCAATAGCAGCGCCCTGAGCGGACGATATTCGAGGCCGAGGTTATACGTGAACGAGCCCTCGTTGCGACCGCTAAAGCTGTAGTCGTCGTAACGGCCCGCGAGGCTCGCATTGAGCTGCCTGAAGATCGGCACATTGAGTTCGAGTGCCGCCGCATAACGCTTGCGGTTGCCGCTGATGTTCTGCGCATCGCCGGCGTTGTAATACGCCCCCTGATTGATCAGCGGGTCCGGCGTATTGCTGAACCCCTGGGTGCCGTATTCGAGAACGCCCGCCGCCTTGACGGGGCCTGCGGGCAATTTGAACAGATCGCCATTGGCGCTCAGGCTGAGGGTCTGCGTCCACGAATTGTTCTGGCTTGCCGACTCGCCGTACATCGAGGCGAATTGGCCTGGCGCGAGCGGCGTCGAGAAGCGGGTGGCGTTGGGTGCGTAAATGGGCACGCCATCGGCCGTAGCGCCGAGCTGCGGGCCGAGATAATACGTATCCATGCTCGACAGAAGACGCGGCACCGTGGCCCTGCTCTCGTAGCCCGACGCGCTGTAGGCCGCTTCGTAATTCCAGCTACTGTCGCCAATCTCCCCGCGCACGCCGAGCGCCAGGTTGCCCGACGTATCGTTCCAGCGCTTGTTCCACGCCGACGCCCCGCCGATCTCTTCGGGCGCAAAGCGCTTGCTCCACACTTCGTCGGCACCCGTCGTCTGGTTGTAGAAGTAGCCGGGGCCGGCCGCGGCCGAAGTCCAGCTCGGGCCGCGCGTGTTGTTCATGGTCTGATCCCACGCCACCGACGCGGTGCCGAACAGCGTGGTCTTGTCGCTGAGCCGGTATTCAAGGCCGCCGTACAGGTTTTCGCTGGCGTTGTTCGTCTGGGTGGTCCAGAACATCGGTTTGGCCTTGCCGCTGCCGCAATATGCCCCGTTCTTGCTATTGACGGTGGAGACCGTGCCGCCGAATGCGCCGCCGAGTCCGGCGCAGGCGCCGGGAGCGCCGAAATAACGGCCGGTGTCGAGGTTCTGTTGCGACCACACGGAAGTGGGCGTCTCGCCTTCGAGGGAGGTGGATGACATGAAGTCGCGTTGCGTCGCCCAGATCGGGTTGGTCTTGCTTACCTCGATACCGAAGATCGTGCTGAGGTCGCCGAACTCCTTGCCGCCGGTAATCTGCAGGCGGCCGTTTGCGCCGCCGCCCATCTGGGTGACGCCCCCTTTCACATTCACCTCGACGCCGTCCTTATGCTTTTTCATGATGATATTCACGACACCCGCAATCGCATCGGAACCGTAAATGGCAGAACCCGCGCCATTCAGGATTTCAATCCGGTCGACCAATGCGGATGGAATATTCGCTATATTGACGAAATTGGTGTTGCCATCGTATGCGACCGGATAGTCGGCGACACGGCGCCCATCGATCAATACCAGTGTATGGTTTGGGCCCAAACCCCGCAAGCTGATCGTATCGGCAGCAGGCGTAAAAGTATTTCCGTAATCGGCCCCCTGCGTGAAGCCGGTATTCTGGGTTTGCTGGCTGATCGCATCGTAGACATTTCTATAGCCTTTTTCCTCTAGCTCCTTGCCCGTAATAACGGTAACGCCTGTCGCGCCTTCCTTGTCGGCGCGCGGAATCCGCGAGCCCGTTACGACGACGGTTCCTAAACTGGCGGTATATTTATTCGCGCTCCCTTTCGCCGCACTCGCAGGCGCCGGCGCATCCGCGGCGACGGCCGCCGGTACGCCCGCCCCGGCCTCCTGCGCGCCAGCCAGACCCGCCGTCATCCCAAGCAGACTCGCCAGTCCGAGCGAGACCAAACCCATTCTTGCCGAATGTGTGAAATCTTTATCGATGATCATTTTTGTTATCGGTGGGTGATGCTAAAAGCGAACCACAGTTATCGACTAAGCAATTCCGGCCAATACGTCATTCAAGCCGCATTATTTCAATCAATCCTGTCAGTCATTTTTTATGCGCGAGTTAATCCATCCGGCATCTTTCTGGAAGACGCCGGTCAGGAAAATTTTTATGGATTGCGCGGTGGATCGAACCTGGTCCGGAAACCTTGCATTGCATCGAGGCAATAGCGATTGACGAATGACTCAATACCCGCAGAGCAAGGATGCCGTCCTGCCTTAAATATGCATTACATATGTGTTTGCTCTTTGTTTTCGCAATGAAGGCAGAATGTAAAGGCTGCGCTAACAGGCAGTCCAACGATATTTGCTCATATCGATGTGAAGATTCCTTTGTTGGTCCCCCAGCGCCGGCTTCGGGATGTGTAGGCATCCTGCCCGATCAATCCGCCGCCCTCACCCGATTCCGCCCCGCCGACTTCGCCGCATAGAGTTGCGCATCCGCCTCCCCCATCAACCCCGAGACGCTACCGCCTTCGGCCGGCAAGCAGGTCGCACAGCCCACGCTCACCGTCACCGAGCCATGCTCGTCGCTCGCCCCATCGAACACGCTCATCCCCTGGACCTTCTTACGAATCTTCTCCGCGACAATCAGCGCCCCTTCCGCCGAGGTATCGGGCAGCACGACGGCAAACTCCTCGCCGCCATAGCGGGCCACCAGATCCACCGAGCGCCGCACCACCGTGGCAATGCATTCCGCCACCGCGATCAGCACTTCGTCGCCGGCCGCATGGCCATAGGTATCGTTAAACCGCTTGAAGTAATCGACGTCCACGAACAATACCGACATCGCACTGCCGCTGCGCCGCGCGCGCAGCCATTCTTCGTCCAGCCGGCTGTCGAGGACACGCCGGTTGCTGAGGCCGGTCAGCGGATCGGTGGCCGCCAGCCTGACCAGCTCCGCCTGCGCCGCCACCTTGTCCTGCAGCGTGAACGCCAGCAGCCATGCCACCACTACGAACACCGTACCCAACGCCAGCGTCAGACCGCCGGCAACCAGGCTGCGGCGGCGCCACTCGGCGAACACCTCGTCCACGGACGGCGCCACGACCGCGATCAACGGCGTGGACGGCACATGCGCAAAGGTAAAGATGCGCAGCACGCCATCCACGGCAGAGTTCGCCACATAGGAACCCTCGGCTTGGGACGCCATCCGTTGAAACGTCGGCGACTTCGCGATGCTGGTGCCGATCTGCTCGACGGTATACGGCTTGCGGGCCAGCAGCGTGCCATCGTCGAGGGCGATAAATACCGAGCCAGCTTTACCGGTGTTGATCTTGTCGAGCAGACGCTGGAAATACTCAATCCGGATAGCCAGGAGCGCGACACCCGCAAAGGCGCCATCCGGGCCGTTGATGCGCCGCGTCAGCCCGATCGACAGATTGCCGCCGCGCAGCCGTGAGCGAAACGGATGCGAGACGAATAGACCCACATATGGATTGCGCTGTTGAGCGACAAAATAGTCGCGGTCGTCGAGCCGCACTGCCGGATTGAGCTCGCCCTTCTGCGACGCAACCACGCGGCCGCTGGCATCCAGCACATAGGCGCCGCCTAGATAGGCGGCGGTGGTCGCCCGGTCGAACAGGACCGATTGGCGCAGCGCGGCGGGCAGTTGCCAGGTCTGCGGATTCTGCGCGCCATCGACCATCGAGTGCAGCGACAGGTCATAGATCTCGACATTGCGCGCGAGGTCGCTGGAAATCAGCGATACCAGGTTTTCCGACGTTTCGTGCGCGTGGAGCAACGCGTCGGCGCGGCCGTCGTAAAGCGTCAGAAAGGTCAGGCTCGCCATGGCCATCGCCACCGCTGTGCCCGCAATGCCGGCAAGAAACGGGTGGCGGCCCACGGCCTGGGTGACCACCGCTACGCACTTGCGCACGGCTTTGCGCCAGCGCCGACGCAGGGAAAGCACTCGATGCGGCATCGGTTCCCCTCCGTCGTGAATAAAGCGTTCGCGATACCGGTTTGTCCATCTGACGAAGCGGAACGTTCATCGAACATCCGATTCCGCAGACCACAGGCTTCGCGTCGATGGCTGACCGTTTATTGACTGTAACCGCTTCGTCTGGCCACGGGGAATCCGCATGTGCCCGAGTCGGCCCGGCGCCTCGGCGTGGCCAGCTTTCGAACCCCAGCTCCAGCATGGACCGCGGTTTATCGCTAGAATCCTGCCATCTGTCCTTGCGCAAACACGGAACCATGTCGACGACCGGTTCGGATTTACCCAGCCTGCTCCCGGCCTTGCTGCCGCGCTTGTGGGCGTTTGCGCTACGCATTGCAGGCGACCGGCACGACGCCGAAGACCTGGTGCAGCGCGCCTGCGTGCGCGCGCTCGAACGCTCGCACCAGTTGCAGCCCGGCACGTCCGCGCTGAGCTGGATGTTCGCCATCGTGCATTCCACGTGGATCAACGAGTTGCGCGCCCGCAGCCGGCGCAACCGCTCCAGCACGGAATGGGATGATGAAATGCTCGAGACCGTCGCCGATCCTGCCGTGCGCACGCCGGAGGAAAACGCCATCAATAGCCAGATTGTCGCCGCGGTGGCAAGGCTGCCGGAACCGCAGCGTGTGGTGATGCTGCTGGTGGCCGTCGAAGGGCTCAGTTATATCGAAGCCGCCCAGGTGCTCGACGTGCCGATCGGCACGGTCATGAGCCGCCTGTCACGGGCGCGCCAGACCATCGGCGCGCTGTTCGGGGTGCGGGACAGTCAGCGAAGCAAAGTTGCAGTCGCGAGTAAGGACCCGGTCTCATGAAAATGGACTCTATCCTGCTGATGGCATATGTGGACGGCGAACTGTCTGCAGAGGAATGCCAGGAGGTCGAAAAGGAGATCGCTGTGTCGCCTGATGTCGCCGAATTCGTTGCCCAGTTGCAGACGTCGCGCTTGCCTTATACGGAAGCCTTCGCGCAGCAAAAATTGCCGCCGGTGCCGGACAGTTTGACCGAAGCCGTCGCGGCGATGGCACGCGCCCATGCGCAGCGCATCGCCACACCGGGCGCCAATGACGCGGCGCTCGAGCACAGCCCATTCGCTCCCCCCTCCGCGCCGGTGCGCTCGCGGCTGCGCGAAGCGGCGCCGTGGCTGGCGGTCGCCTTCGTTGCCGGAGTGTTCTGCTGCGGCATCGGCCTGCGCTTTGTGCCGGGCCTCGGCGCCGGTCCCGACGCCAACTCCGCCGCGACAGTAGCCGCGGCCGACCCGCAGGCATCGAGCTGGGTCGCGGCGGCAGCCGGTTATCAGCAGCTCTATTCGCGCGAGACCATCGCCCAGGTGCCGGTGAATGCCGAGTTGTCGGCGCAAACGCTCGACGAGATCCGTCATCAGGACGGGCTCGACTTACGGATTCCGGATCTGAGTCAGGCGGGTTTGACCTTCAAGCGCGTGCAGCGGCTGCGCTTTAACGACAAGCCGCTGGTGCAGATCGTCTATCTGCCGCAGCAAGGCGCACCGATTGCCCTATGCGTGATGAAGGACACGCAGGCTGACGCAGCAATCGCCGAACAGCACATCGACAGCATGAACGTCGTGACGTGGCGCCACGCCGCGCTCAGCTATGCGTTGATCGGCAAGCCCGAAGGGGTCGATTTGTCGGCTCTGGCGAAAAATATCTCCGCTAACAGCACGCAGACGCTGTTCGGCGACGCAGGTATTTCGATGCTCGCGGCGAACTAAACAACAGGACGCGCACGCTGGCCTGACGACCTCACGGCCTCACGGCGTGCGCGTTGCGCCCCCACCCGAAGACTGTCCTTCGCAGTACGCCAGATATTGCGTGTAGACCTGCTGCGGCGGCAGCTTCGCGTAGCGGCCGTATAAACCGTCGATAAACGACGACAGTTCCGCCTGCGCATACGCCTGACGTTCGGGCGGCATGGCCTGCACCACGGCCTGGGTCTTGCGCCACTCCTGCTCTTTGGTCACACCGGCGTCGCGGTCGAGCGCGATCAGTTTGGCGTTGTTGGCGCGGGCGGCGCAGATCTTGCCCATCGAGCCGGCTGGCGTTTGCGCATAGGCGCTCATCGGCAGCGCCGCGCAGGTCAATGTGGTGAATAGGGCGAGCGAAGCCGCCGGGCGGAAAAACCAATGGCGCGCGAAGGCGCCGCGGGTGCGTGACGAGTTCATTCAATCCTTTACTTGAGATGGACCGGAGCAAACCCCGCGCGTGTCGTTGCAGCACGCCGTCTCAGGCAGGCAGTTGACCACCCTGTTGTATCGTCGACGCAAACTGGGTCACTTCGTTCACGTAGTTCGGGTCGCCGATCGAGACATCCGAGAGGTTACCCGGTTTCACCTGATCCGGGCCAGAGTTGTAGGCGCGCAAGGCTTCGTCCCAGTTGCCGCCGAACTGCCTGGCCATGTCGCTCATGTAGTACGCGACGGCGAGAATATTGGTGGACGGGTCGGACAGATTCTTGCCCTGCAGTTGCGGATGCTCCTGCTGGAGGCCCGCGAACGTCGCCGGATCGACCTGCATCAGGCCGGCGTCGGTCATGCCATTGCTGTTGGTGCTGCTGGCGCCGGCATTGCCGCGCGACTCCTGCCAGATCTGTGCGGCGTTATATACGCAAATGCGAAGCGAGCGCCGCCGCTTGCGCTTCACTGACGAAGCGGCTGATCGACAGCACGTGATCGAGCGCCCAGACACAATGAAACCAGCCGGTGGGAATCACCAGCAGATCGCCTGGTTCGATGACCACATCGACACCGCGCGCCTCGGCAAAACGCGGAAAGCGCGCAAGGTCGGGCGCGGCGGCATCGACCCGGCACGGACGGTAGGTATTGAACGCGTCGAACGCATAGACCACCTCGTCCTGCGACGGGCTATATAGACGGACGCGCTTGCGGCCATGCACCTGGGCGAGAAACGAATTCGCCAGATCGCAATGCAGGCGCGTAACGAGCGCATGCTCGCGGCGGCGGCCGAACCAAAGCTGGGCTGGGCCGAACATCGGGGCGGACAAGACCGGCATCTCGAAGCGGGCTTCCCAGGCGGCGGGTAGCAGGCAGCCTTCGGTATAGGGCGGCTCCGCAGCGGTGTTCGACCCGGGTGCTTCGGGTGCCTCCGGCGTTTCGAGTGCATCGATAAATGTGCCGACGGATTGCGGCTGCCCGTTGGCCGGGTTCATCCGCAATACCGTCGACGCTTCGTGCTTGCGCCAGTCCGTCAGCGTCCAGGCGGTCTCGGGCCAACGCAGCACGCCGCGCAGATGCAGCGGGACGCTGCGGTCGAGTGCGGTGGCGATTGCCGTGTCTGGCGAAACTGTGGGCGCTCGCTCATGATTGATATGCGCGGCTTCGAATACGGACACCGCGTCCAGCCAGTGAGGCGCACGCTCACGCGCGCGCGAAAGCGCGGCACGGCCCTCATCTGACGGCCGCTTGAGCAATTGCAGCCAGTAAGCCGCGAGCCGCGCGGCGCCTTCGATCCGCACGCCGCCGAGCTGAAGCACAGCGGCGCTGCGCGCATCGAATCCGGTCGGATCGGCAAGCATGGCGGCCAGCACCGCGTAAGTCGTCGTAATGCGGGTGGCTGCCTGGGGCAGGTCTGCGGCGGAGGTCTTGCCAGAGGTGTTGCCGAAGCTGTTGGCCGTAACAGCGCCCTCGAACCCACTGCCCTCATCCGGCAACCGTCGCATCTCAACCACCCGCCCCAACACAAAACGCCGGCTGTATTGAGGATCGTCGCTGACGATCAAATCGACCGCCGCGGCTTGAGGCAACGCGACGTAATGCTCTGCCAGCCGCGCCACCAGCAGATCAAGCAGATTCGCGTTCACGACGGCTTGCGCCAATACACGGCCTGCGCATTGACCCACCTAAGCGGCGCATCGATGCCGTACTGCGCACGGTATTCGTCCACCGCTCGCGCGCATCCGGTCGGCAAGCCATAGTCGTCGACGATCGCAAACCCACCCGGCGACAAACGCGAATACAGCGCGTCCAGCGCGTCGCGCGTGGAGTCGTACCAGTCGCCATCGAGGCGCATCAGCGCGAGCCGTTCAATCGGCGCATGCGGCAGCGTATCGGCAAACCATCCGGGCAGAAAGCGCACACGATGGTCGAGCAACCCGGCACGCGCAAATGCGCTGCGCACCGCTTCGAGATCGCTCTGCAGCAGCCCCACCGCGCGCATCAAGTGATGCCAGATCGCGTCGCGCAACTCGCTCGCGGGATCCGGTGCGGGCAGTCCGGCAAACGAGTCGGCCACCCAGACGCTGCGATGCCTGTCGCCGAATGCCGTGAGCGCGGCGCGCATCAGGATGGTCATGCCGCCGCGCCAGGCACCCGCTTCGATGAAATCGCCCGGCACACGTTGTTCGATCACCGTGCGCGCCAGTTCGACCAGATTGTCGAGCAGCGCGTCATCGCACATCGTCAAGCGGCGCGACTCGTGGTGCATATGATTGAGCGCGGCGGCAATGCGCGCCGGTTCGACACCCGCCACCTGCGCAGCCGAGCGTCCCAAGGGCGCGAGCCACTCGGCGAACACGCAGTCGGCATCGGCCAGACGCGCCGCACATTCTGCGGCAGTGATCGGCGTCAACGCAGCCCCGTGATCGCCCGCCAGATTGCCGTCGGCGGACTCGCCGCGAATGTATTGGCGGATCGTTGTAAGCCAGGCGCGCGACAGATCGGCGCCACCCATGCGCGTTTCATCGCGGCGTTCAGACTCGATCAGGGAAGCAGAGGGCAGGTTCGATTCCATCGCCGCTTGAAGAGGGATATGAGTAAGGAGGACATAAGAACACGCTGCGCCGGTGACGCGGTCCGTCGCTTGCCAGTATCGGTTGCCGGGCTCTCTTTAGCCGGCCAGCAGCGAACCTAAGCATGAGAACGCGAACCGCGACCAGTCCGTGCGTTTTACCGTGCAGCGTTTCGTGTTGCACAACGAGCGGCGCCGGCAGATCGGTTGTCATTGCGGTATCGAACGCCAGCTTCTTTACCCTCTACATATTCAACACCCCGATGAAAGGTCTTCCGTCGCGCCCTGCCCGCTCGCTTTGCGGGCTTATCGTCCTGCTGGGCAGCATCGGCCTGCTGATGCTCGGCGGCTGTGCCACGCCGCGCAAGCCGCCGCCGACGGCCAACGACGCCCTGCCCGTTGCCCTGCGCGCAAGCCAGGACGAAGTACTGCAGGAAATCATGACCACCCACGGCGACGAAACCTATATCTGTCGCAGAACCGCGCTTCCGGCCGACCCGCTCACCCGCTTCGGCGCCCCCAGCGCGGCGAGCACGACCGGCACCGTCGGCGGCGTGCGTACCGACCATACCCAATTGCTATGGGACCCGTTCGGCTCCGAAGCCACGCTGGTGGATGCCGGTGGCCAAAGCGTCGGCACGGTCGCCCCGGGCCACTACTTTCTCTCGTATGACGGCAGCTATGTGAAGACCACCACCGTGGCCGAAAGCCAGGTCGGCGCCAACGCACTGACCTGGGCACGCTACGACGCTGGCTACGTCGCGACGCCACGCCCGGGAAATGGGCGTTTCTCGAACATCAGTTCGATCCAGCGCATCGACACCTCGGGCGGCCTGCCGCCGCAGCCGACCTGCGAGATCGAAGGCTCGCGGCTGCTGGTTCCGTATGCGGCCACCTATATGTTCTATCGTGCCAAGGGCGTGGCGCCGATCGCCTCTTCGACCACGCCAGCGGCCTCGACCGCCCCCTGACCCGTAGGAGTCGACGATGCAATTCGGCTTGTTTCTGACCATGCCCGCGCCCGAGCCACGCCCCGCCGCGGAGCTTTATCAGCGTGCCATCGACATGGCCGCTGCCGCCGACCAGCTCGGTTATAGCCACCTGTGGCTCGCCGAGCACCACTTCACCAACTACTCGCACTCGTCGCGGCCACTGCTGCTGTTGTCGCATATCGCAGCGCGCACAAGGCACCTGCGGCTCGGACCAGCAATCGTTCCGGTGCCGCTGCATCACCCGTTGGTGATCGCAGAGGAGCTGGCGGCGCTCGATGTGCTGAGCGGCGGGCGTGTCGAAGCCGGTCTCGGCAGCGGCTATCAGGCCTATCAGTACGAACGCTTCGGGCTCGTCAAAGGCGCCGCGGCGGCACGCGACGACGAAGCCGTCGACGTGCTGCTGCACGCCTTGCGCGAGCCGGTGTTCGCCTACACGGGCGAGCACTTCAGGATTGCCCGCACCACGCTCGTGCCGCAACCGCTGCAAGCCGCGCTTCCGCTCTGGCTGGTGGTGAATTCGAGCCGGCATGCGTCAGTGGAAAAGGCGGTCCAGCGGCGCGCCAACCTGTTCACCGGCGTGCTCGAACCGATTTCGAAGCTGACCAACGTCCGCGAGCAATATCCGGATCTCGCGGCGGGACTCGCGTCGCTTCGCATCGGCACGCAACGGCCGGTGTATGTCGCGCAAAGCGAGGCCGAAGCGAGTGAAGCCGTCGAACAGGCGCGCTGGAACGGCCGCGCCACGCTGCGTTTGCGCCACGATATGGGCGACGTGATCGACGGCGTGGTGCCGGCCCAGCCGTTTCCAGATGAACCATCGGAACAGGCGTTGCGCGACGATTTTCTGGTCATAGGGACTGCCGACGAATGCATCCACCAGTTGCGCCGGATTCAAAGCGGTCTCGGTTGCGACTACTTCAGCGCGAGCTTTTGGTTCGGTGCGTTAGCCCACGACAAGGTGATGGCGTCGTTGCGAAGGTTTGCCGACAAGGTGCTGCCGGTCTTTGCGGATCAAGCTACTGTGCATGCACGGCAGCAGCGAAGCCCGGCTGAGCAGCGGGAGGCGACGCTCGCGTGGTAGCGGTCGAGGCGGCCAAGGTAGTGAACGCGTTAAGGTTGGTAGAGGCGCCAACGGTGTTGAAGGCGCCAAAAGCATTAGGCGCTGGGACGACCGCTTAGGCGTCCCCCAGCGCTGCCAGCACCTGGCGCCCCATCTCGCCAAAGCGCGCCCGCTGCGCGTCGGCATACCGCGCATAACCCGCAACCAGTTCCGCACGCACCTGCGGCGTCTCCAGCGTGCCGAGCTTAGCCAATGCCAACTGCGCGCCGTCGGCGGTATCGCAGGCCGCGCTCCACGCACGGCAACCGGCCTCGTCCAGCAGACGGTCGATGCGGGTGTCCATCGAGAGGCCAAACACGGGCACGCCATGCGAGATCGCCAGCACCGCGGCGTGGTAGCGGGTCGTCACGGCGCACGCAGCCTGCGCCACGGTGGCGGCCACCTCGTCGAGCCGCGCGGCGCTGCGCGCGACAATCTCAACGGCAAACGGCAGCCGCGCCGCCAGATCCTCGCAAGCGGCGCGGTCGAGCTGTTCCATGCCGACCAGCACCGGCGTATAGCCTTGCTCGCGCAAACCTGCCGCAATCGCGGCAAAACGCGCGAGGTAGGCATCGTAAGCCGCCGCCCGCGCCGCGTCCCACGTGTGGAAATGCAACGGCCCGTAGCGAAACGGCGAGGTCTCGCGGCGCGCATCGAGCAGATGAGCACGCCGCGCGTCCGCCGCGACCGGCCACCAGAACGGATTATTTGGGCATAGCGCGACCACCCTTGCACCGCGTGCCGCCGCCCGCGCACTGTGCGGCGCCCGATAGGTCCACGCCGTATCGGCGCCGGCCTGCGTCTGCACGCCGAGCGGCGCAAGCTGTGCACGGGCAGCTTCGTTGCGGCAGATGATCTGTCCACGCGCCGAATTGCGCGTGACAAAGCGGGTCAACGCCTCGCTCATTGCGCCGCTATCGACGCCATACGCGAGCGCCGGCAGCCCGTGGGCCGCAGCCAGCGCGACGCCGCCAATCAGAACGCCGGCGAGCGAGTCGGAAAACTTCGACGTGTAAGTCGAGCCTTCGACATTGAGCACGAGATCGGCGTCAAGAATCGCGGCGTCGAGCGCATCGGGCAGATAAGGAAGCTCGGGGGCAAGTTTAGGTGTCGCCTCCAGCAACGGATGATCGAAGCAGTCGCCAATCGCCAATAGCGTGAGCTGTGGGTCTTGCGGCGCAAACAGCCGCTGCAATTGAGCAATGGTCTCGATGGTGCGCAAATCCGCGCCCGTGTTGCCTGCACCGCTATAGCCGAGAAGCAGGATGCGAGGTGCAGCGCCCAAGGTTTTGCGGCGCGTGGCAGCGGACGGCGCACGGGCCAGCACACGCCGTGCCGCATCGATGCGCTGCTGCATGTCGTCCAGGAACACTTTATCCGGCGCTGCAGCGCTCGCATACCTTTGCAACGCGGCAAGCGAGCGCTGCAGCGGATCATCTTGAATGGCAACATCCCACATCACGCTGCTCCCAACGCTTGCGCGAGTAATTGCATTTGCGCGGCGCCGGAGAAGGCATCCACGGAGATTTCAACAATCGTCATTCCCGCGTGGCCGGGCGCCGCATCGAGCGCCTCGCTTAACGCTTCGCGACTTTCCACCCGCCGATGCGCAAGCCCGAACCCTTGCGCTAACGCACCAATGCCGATCTTATAAGGATTACGAATCGTCCTGACATAGGCGGGCGAGCGGGCAATCGGCAGAAAGTCGAAGATCGCTCCGCCACCGTTGTCCACCACGCACACGCAGGCCGGCGTATCGAGCCGCTGCGCGCTCGCGAGTGCCGACAGATCGTGAATGAATGCCTGGTCGCCAAGCACCAGCAGGCCTGCGTCGCGCCGCACCAGCGCCTCGCCGATAAAGGTCGAAAGCGTGCCGTCGATACCGCTCACACCCCGATTGACGTAGATATCCTGAACCTGCGTACGCACGTCGTAGCCAATATCGGCGTGGCGCATCGACATTGAATTGCCGATATGAACAAAGCCAAATCCCCCAGCAGCGAACACCTGATGGGTTGCCGCGACTTCGCCCCAGCCCAGCGTCGCGACGCAAGCTCGCCGCTCGCGTGCACCATAGCTGGCGACGCTGGCCCAGCGGTCACGCCAGGCAAATGACACTGCGGACACCGCGCTAGCATTGCCAACCCGCACGGCATCGCACAGCGCATCTCCCAGCTCCGCCAACGCCTTGCTGCCAGGCGCCACCAGTACATCACGCGGATCGAGCGCCTGATGCAGATAGTCATGCGCCACGCGATGCGGCGCGACCTTGATCGCTGGCACGTCGGTCACCGCTTCGAGATACGTGTGCAGCAACGGCAACACCGGTGCAATACCGAAGCGCACGATCAGATCCGGCCGCTCGGCCGCCATGCGGCCTGCGCCGCCGAGCACGTCGAACGCATTGACGATCAGCGCCCCCGCAGCACCACGCGCAGCCTGGGCTGGCGCGAGCGCCGCAGGCCCTGCACGCATTCCGCTAGCAGCATCGGCGAGCACCGGAAAACCCGTCGCTGCCGCCAGCGCAACAATCGCTTCAAGCGGCGCACCCGGCTCGGGACCGACAACGATCAAGCCGTCGAAGCCAGGCCCACTCGGCAAGCCTCCGGCACCGCGCGCCAGCCGTGCGCGGGCGACGACACGTTCGACGATGGCCGAAGGCGTCGTCGCGCCGTCGCGTACCTTCGTGCTGGCAGGCAATGCAAACGCGCGCCGTTGACGCGCAGCGGCGACCGTTTCGCGTGACACGGGATGCGTCTCGGTCGCGTCGTAGACGCCAGCCAGCGGCACATTCACATGCACTGGCCCACGCGAGGCGCGCACAGGAGCAGGATGCGCATCGACCCGCAACGTCTGCACGTTCTCACACTCTGCGCCACCCAGCATCGCTATCAGTGCATTGTTTAACGCTGAGCGAGCCTGCTCGAACGCCGCTACCGAATCGAACGGGTCATCGAGATCGGCCTGCGCTCTCACGAAGGCACGGGTCGCGCCAAGGTGGTCGGCCATCTGTCCGAAGCCGGCGCCGCGTAGCGCGCGCGGCCGGTCGCAGGTGAGCACCACCAACGGGATATCGGAGGCATCGGCTTCGATCAGTGCCGGCAGAACGTTCGCCACCGCCGAGCCGGAGGTGGTGACAATCGCCACCGGCCCACCAGTCACCCTGGCGATGCCAAGCGCCACGAAGCCGCCGCTGCGCTCGTCGGTGCAGACCATCTCGACCGCGATGCCCGGATGCGCGTCAAACGCGAGGCACATCGCACTGGCGCGTCCACCCGGACATAGCACCGCATGCCGCACGCCAGCCACGCTGAGCGCGTCGGCAATGCCGTCCACCCATACCGCGTTGAGCGACTCCGCCACCACGCATTCCTCGAGGACGGCCGCCACTATGCCGCCGCCCGTGAAGAGCGGCGCAGCGACTCGACGGGCACGGTCTGGGTCGTTGCAGTCTCTGGCGCGGATGCCTTGCCCGCCGCTGCCTGATTCGCCACTACCGCGTGATCTGCTTGCCCTGCTTGCGCCGCGCGCTCCTCGGCAATCAACCGCTCCATAATCCGGCGCGCGCGAATCGCCCCTGCATCGATCGGCAGCAAGGCCGGTTGCAGCGCCCAGAAATCGCTCTCGCCAAGGCTGCGTTGCTGCGCCTCGAGCATCGGCAGGTCTTCCTGCTCGAATGGCTTCATCAGCCCATCCACCGCGTAACGCACCATTTCGCGGGCCGCCTCGCCCATCTCCTTCGGCAAGCCAAAAGCGAAGAAGTAATGCGTGGTCCGTTCGGTCTCGGGCGTGAGCCAATGCGCCGACGGCGCGATCAAGCCCGCCTCGCGCGCCATGCCGACCGGCGTCACGCCCACCATGATCGACAGCAAGCCCGGCGGCGTCCAGCGCACGTCCATCCAGCGGTCCACGCGCGCACCGGGCGGAATGCCGAAGCCGTTTGCCACGAACGGCGGCAACACCTCGTCATGCGCCACCCGTCGCACCCACACCGTATCGCCCACATTGCCTGCCTGGACATCGCCACGTGCAATCGCTTCGCTGCCGAGCGTATCGGGATGCAGGAACTGGAAGTGACTCAGATCGAGCAGATTGTCCGCGCTCAACTGGTAGTGAGCGCGGCTCAGCAGATAGCCGTCATGCGTGTACGCCACCTCCGGGTCGACAAACGGAAACGACGGCAGCAACGCAGCATCTGCCCGCTCGGGGTCTCCTGGCCAGAACCAGACCGCGCCGTAGCGTTCGATAGCGGGATAGGTCCGCACCTTTGCGCCGCTCGGCACGCGGCCATCGCCGTGCGGATTGTGCACGCACTGGCCCGAGGCCCCAAAGCGCAGGCCGTGATATGGACACTCGAGCGCACCTTCGACCATGCGCCCTTTCGACAGCGGCGCAAAGCGATGCGCACAGCGGTCGTCGAGTGCGATGGCCCGATGGGCGGCATCGCGATACAGCACCACAGGCCGCCCAAGCAGCGTGCGCGCAAACGGCGCATCGGTGCGCACCTCGTGCGCGAAGGCGGCGACATACCACGCGTTCAACAGGAAGGACATGGGCAACTCAGAGCAGGATGATCAGGCGTGAAGGAATAAAACGCATAAAAGAAATCGATAACAAAAACCCAAACGCGGCCAAACGAAATCAAGCGAAATGGCATAAAGACCATTGCAATGGCATCAATGACGATCTCAATTGCATAAAAGGCGATTGTCCTGCTACCCAGTTTAAAGATGCGTCTCGCGCACAGATTCAACAAAGCTCATGCGGACGCGAAGCAAGGTCTTCCGATCCGTTTAGTGGATTCTCAACAAAACTTAATCCGCCTTTCGGTACTGAAAGGCGGCGAGAACCTTTGCATCGCGTGCGATTCAGGGAAATTAAGGTCGCTTTTACCGGACTTGCACCACAAGTCTGCAATTGGTACCGGCTACATGCTTACCGCTGTAACTTACGGCAACTTCCCGGCATCTGCGCGGTTATTCGTCTTATCAATTAACTCGCAAGACAAGCCCCTTGTTTAGCTGTAATCCACTGCAACACCCGAGCGAAACAATTCGTTACAGCCCTGATAGTTGTGGGGTCTTAACTTTCGGGTCGTGCAGTTCGTCATTCGAAGCAACCGTTGGTATCTGTCCTGGAGGGCATGTTGAAATTCGCCGTGATGACCACCAACAGCAGTCTGTTCAATCTGATTTGCCAGTGCTTCGGAGACGACACGATCGAGTGCAGCCGCTTTCATGACGACGTGGCGTTGTCGCGAGCGATCTATCGCGAGGACTACCACGCAATCCTCGTCGACGCGGCCACCGGCATCGATTCGACCCGTGCGGTGTTCGCCCGCCGCGCTTGCTATGGAGACCGGCGCGCGCCGTTGATCGTAGTGGGCGCCTTCCCCGATCGCGACAGCATCGAGCGAGCTTTCGAAGCTGGCGCCGACGACGTCGTGCTGTCGCCGGTAGACCGCAGTGAACTGGCGGCTCGCACCTTCCTCGCGCTGCGCCGCTTCCAGTCGACCCCGGCCGCGCCGACCGAAGACTGGGCGGCCCTCGGCCCGTACAAGCTCGATCGCCGTGCGGGTGTGGTGCTGGTCAATGACCATATCGTGCGCCTCACCGTGCGCGAGTTTGCGATTGCCTGGCTGCTGTTTTCGCGGGCTGGCGAGTATGTGAGCCGGCGCCAGATCGCCGGTGCGATCTGGAGCAGCACCGAGGATATCGTCGGCCGTACGCTCGAGCAGCATATCTACAAGCTGCGCAAGAAGCTGGGCTTAAACGGCGCCTCCGGCGTACAACTGCGCACCATGTACGCCCACGGCTACCGGGTCGAGCTATGCGATGCGCTTACGGAGATCGATCTGGACGCGGCCATCGACACCGGCCATCCGCTCACTGCGCCGCCTCGGGCCACCCGCCGCAGCCAGCCGGTTAGCAACGGCGTCTTGCATGTCATCGAGGCGGTGCGAGACGCTGAGGCCGCGCTCGAAGACGAGCCGCCGCTTTGCCGCGCGTCCCGCCCACTGGACGTGCATCCGCACGACAGCGAAGCTGCCCGCACGGCCCAGCCATGGGGGCAATACGCGGCCCTCTGGAGCCTCGGCGCATTGAGCCCGGTGAACCTCGTGGCAAACTTCGTCGCGCCCGCCAGCGCCAAACCTAACGGCGATAGCGCCGCATATGGCTCACTGACCGTTCCCGCTGCCTTGCTGCGCAACGGCACGCGACAGCGGCGCTAATCGCCGGCGCCGGCGCCGGCGCCTGCGGCCTGTCGAACCGGACGCGCCGCTTGCCCCAAGGCAGCCCACGCGCGCCGTGCCCGTCAGACGCGCCGCGCAAGCGCCACTGCTCCTGCGTAAAAAATTCCGTCACGTCAGGGAATAAGCCACGAACGCCAGGCGTTCATTGAAGTAACCGAGCACGCAAGGTCTCGCCGCCACGCAGCCAGACCGGATTGTGTCGCAGGTTATTTTTTTCCCTTCCACGAGACGTCCATGAAACTGAATCGAATGCTCACCGCTGTCGCGTTGTCGCTGAGTCTCGCGGCACCCGCGCTTGCCGTTGCCGACACGCTCAACCTGAAAGCCGACCTGCTTGCCTCCGCTGAAGTGCCGCCCAAAACCAGCGACGGACACGGTGAACTGACGGCGACCTACGACACGTCGTCGAAAGTACTGCAATGGAAGGTCACCTATGCGGACCTCACCGGCCCGGCCAGCATGGCGCATTTCCACGGCCCCGCGCCTGCCGGCAAGAACGCACCGGTTGCGATCCCGATTCCGATGGACAAGCTGCCTAGCCCGATCGAAGGCCAGGCCACGCTAACGGCCGCGCAGGAAAGCGAACTGCTGGCCGGCAACTGGTATTTCAACGTGCATACCGCCAGGAACCCGGGCGGTGAAATTCGCGGCCAGGTCGAACAGGTCAAGTAAGCGCTACACCGCTTCTCTTCTCGCGCGGTGCAACGGATCGATTCTCCGCTCCGTCGCACTGAGCGCTCCATACGCCCACCGAACGTACCGACTGCACCGCGGCCAACCGCGGCGCAGGGCGCCGTTTCGCCTGAATTCCGGAGAACATGTTGAAATTCGCCGTGCTAACCACCAACGGCAATCTGTTCAATCGGATTTGCCAATGCTTCAGTGATTTCAGCGATATCGCCCCCGCAAGCACCACGGCCGATGAAGCGATCGAATGCCGCCGTTTTCGCGACGACACCGCGCTGTCGCGCGCCATCGCACGCGACGATTACGACGTGATCTTCGTGGATGCGTCGAGCGGCATCGAGTCGATGCGCGCCGCGCTTGCCCATCGGGCCTGTTACGACGACTGGCGCGCGGCGCTGATTTTCGTCGGCGACTTTGCGGATCGCAGCAGCATCGAGCGAGCGTTCGGCGCGGGCGCCGACGATATCGTCATGGCGCCGCTCAATCCCGGCGAGCTGGCTGCGCGCACGCGGCTCGCCCTGCGGCGCATCCAGTCGGACTCACCCGCCCACGTAGACGACAGTCTCACGCTCGGCGCCTACCGGCTGGACCGGCGCGCCAGCGTTGTGCAGATCCACGAGCGCAGCGTGCGTCTGACAGTGCGCGAGTTTGCGATTACCTGGCTGCTGTTTTCGCGGGCTGGTGAATATGTGAGCCGCAAGCAGATTGCCGGTGCGATCTGGGGCAGCACGGAGGATATTGTCGGCCGCACGCTCGAGCAGCATATCTACAAGCTGCGCAAAAAGCTGGATCTGAACGGCACGGCAGGTGTGCAACTGCGTACCCGCTACGCCCACGGCTACCGGGTCGAGTCATGCAGCGATGCGACCCATGAAGCGGCCGACGCCAATGAACATGAGGAAGCGCCGCCACTAAAGCGTAGGGCGCGCGAAGGCGCCCTGCCCGAAGGCGCCCGCACCGTCATCACAAACTCAGTACCCGCGGCGTCAGCAGGAATACCCGCTCCATATGCGTATGCTGGTCGTTGTTGTAGCGAAACAGCGCTCCAATAAGCGGAATCTTCGAGAGCCCCGGCACACCCGCTACTCCGTTGGAGTTGTTGTCGGTGCTATAGCCGGCAATCAACAGGCTCTCGCCCTCGCCGACAAACGCCTGCGTATTGATCTCGCTGCTGGTGATCACTGGAATGCTGTCCACCTGCTGGCCGGTCAACTGGCCGTCCTCGATATGCACGTCCAGCTTGATACGGGTCTGACCGTTGTCGGTCACGACCATCGGCAGCACGCGCAGCGACACACCGGTCGACACGCTATACAGGTCTGCCGAGGTATAGCCCGAGACGCGTACAAAGAACTTCGTGGTGTTGTCCATCACCGCTTCGACGTTGTCGAGCGTCGCCACCTTCGGCGACGCATCGATTTTCGCCTTCGAGTCGGTCTGCAGCGCATTGATGCGCGCCATCAGATAGCGCCCGGCGCCGCCGATCACCGCGGCAATCGAACCGCCCAACGGCGTCGAATCCACCACAGTGGTGCCGTCCGCCAGCGTGGTAGTGCCGAAGCCCGGATTGAGCTGGCCGTTCGCGAAGCTGTTTTGCGGCTGCGCGCCGTTACCGGTCTGCAGGTCAACATGGCTGTTATGCGCACGCCAGTCGACGCCGATCTGCGCCAGCAGGTCGTCATCGATTTCAATGATATGCGCCTCGATCTCGATCAGCTTGGGCCGCGTATCCAGTTTGTCGATCAATGACGCGTACTGGTCGATCCGTTGCGGCGTATCGCGGATCAGCACCGAGTTGGTGGTCGGGTCGGCCTGCATGATCGGCAAGGTAAGATCGCCGCCGCTCGCCAGCTCGCCGCCTTGCGAGCGGCCCGGTGCATTGCCGTAGCCGACATTCCCGCCATTCCCAAAGTTAGGCGGCGCAGCATTGCCGGCGAGGCCGCCGAGCGAGGTATCCTGCCCTTGCCCCTGCGGCATATTGGCGGGCAGTGGCGGCAACAGGGTCTGCAGGCCGCCACCGGAGCCACCGCCATTGACGTCGTTCATCGGCTGCAGGCGTTGCAGGTTCGGGGTCACGGAGTTCTGCGAATTGCCGCCGCCCGCCTGCTCCTGTTTCGCGTGATACATATTCGACAACACGGTGGCCACGCCGGGCACCGTGATCGTACTGCCGTCGATGCGCACCTTATGATCCGCGGCCCAGGCATTTTTCAGCTTGAACACGCGAATCACCGAGCCACCGCGACGGCTTGCATTGTCGTCAAGACGCTGCGCGACTTCCATCACGAGCTGCACATACTGTGGCGGCCCATTGACGAGCGCCGTGCCGGCCGCCTCGTCATAGGCAATCGGAAAACGCGTATCGTCGATACTCATGGTTTGCAGCGCCGCGCGCAGGTCCGCCGGCGACGCGTGATCGAGCTTGATCACCTGATGGGTGATGTCGTTGGCGCTGCTGATCGACAGCACGCTGCCGTCATAGAACCAGACGAAACCGAACGTCGATGCAAGCGTATCGAGAAAGCGCTGCGGCGACGTATCGAAGTGCCCGGTCACGGTGCCCTGCACATTGCCCGCGATCGAGGCGGCCACCCCTTGGCTCGCCGTGAAATCGCGCAAGACATCTTTTAGATCTTTGCCCTCTACGGCGATATGCACCGTCGAACTGCGCCAGTGAACGGGTGCCGCATTCGCCGGCTCGGGCGTGGTGAAGGCGAGCGACGCAGCGAGCCACGTGGCGCAAAGTAGCCTCTTCGATTTCATGGAGTCGTGTGGGTGAAGGTAAATAAGAAATGGCGGCGCGCTGCAAGGCTTTATCGTTCGAGCGTCTCGGAGGGCGCTTCATGGAACTGCTTGCGATACCCGTTGACGAGCGTCGAGCGGTTCTGCACGCCCCATTTGCTCGCGGCGCTCAGCACGCCGCGCTCGCTCGCATACGAGCCTTCGGTCAGCTCGGCACGAATGCGCTCCATGCGCTGGCGCCGGATCAGTTCGGTGGGCGAGAGTCCGAGGAAATTCTTGAACGCGCTCTGCAAGGCCCGCTCGGTCACGCCAATCTCGGCTGCGACTTCACGCACCGACAGGTCGCGCCGGTCGAGATTGTCGAGCACATAGCCATAAGCGCGGCGGTATTTGGCCGGCAAACGCGCGCTGACGTCGTCCAGTTGCGGCGACGGCTTGGCGCTACGGTTGAATGTGGGGGCCTTTACATGCGAATCTTCGCGCAGACATTGCATGGCCACGAGCGCATAACGGCTATAGAGCTGCAGCGATTCTTGCGTGCGCCCCTGAGCCTGGCGCGTCTTGGCGGTGCAATACAGATACTCCAGATGACGGTGGCCAGTGGTGCCGTTGCGGCCAATCTGATGCAGCGGCTCGAGCACCGAGTGGGCCAGGTGCGGCGCGGCGCCAGCGAGCGTCGCCAAGGCAATCTCCAGACGCAAGGTACGCTGATAGTCGCCAAGACCCTGCTCGCGCGCCCAGTTCAGATAGTCCTGCAGTCCACCCATCGCATCGCGGTCTGCACAGGCGGCAAGCCGCAAGCGCTTCAGATAGTCGATGCGGCCGCGTAGCAGCGGCGAGCGAACTCCTTGCACGGCCTCGCGCAGGAGGTCCACAGACGTGTCGGCGGCCTGCGGCAGGCGCAGCACGCGGTCGCTCGATAGAGCCGACTGCCAGTACACATGGTCGCCCAGTGCGCTGGCGCTGCGCACTTCACTCTGCACGGCGAGGTCGAAACGCAGCGTCGCAAGCAGGTCGTGCCAGTGATCGAGGTGCTCGTCGATATCGCGCTCCACCAGCTCCGTCAGGCTTTCGAGCGCGTCGCTCGCCTCGCCGGTCCGGCCGAGTTCCTGCAGCACGCAGACCATGCCGAAATGCGCTTCCGCCGCGCGCGCAGGCTCGATTTCCGGCTCATCCGCCACGCGCGAGAAACACGCCAGCGCAGTGCCGAGCCGGTGCCGGAAAAACGCCTGCCAGGCGGCGTTACGGCACGAGGCAATTCGAATCGCATGCTTCGATGAACGAATCAGTTTTTGCGAGCGGCGGTAGTTTTCTTCGGCTTCCACTTCAATGCCGAGCATCAACTGCATATCGGCATGCAATTGCAGGCCGGAGGACGCGTGCTCGGCGGCGCCCGCCTCTTCGGCCCAGCGGCTCACCTGCTGGCGCGCCGCGCCTAGCTTGCCGTCGAGCAGCACATCGAGGTACCGGGTAGTCAGCGCCGGTTCGGCGTCGGGATTAGGTGTAGCGAGAGCGGCGACAACGGGGAAGTACAGCATCGAGAACATGTTCGACTCCTCTGATTGCGGACCGCGTCGCGCACTGCAAGCACGCGTCATCGGATGGAGTCAATGTAGCGAAACGCTCAAGCCGAACTTTCAATAAATCTGACATTTGACGCGCATTTGAGAAGTGTTGAGTGTTGAACTCTCAAGTTTCTCAAGCACCTCTTTTTCATCGAGGCTGTACGTTTCTCAAGCAAAGCTCAAGGCTTGCCCGATGCATGCGTTAAGGGTCGGAATTCCGCAGCGAGACCCACCAGCGTGACCTGCTCGCGCACCTGGTCCACGAAGATGCCAACGAAAAGCGCCAGCATCAGCACGGTCACCGCTCCCTTGACCGGCTGGCTCAAGGTCATCAGATCGAGTTTGGAGGCGGACTTTGCGGCGAAGCCAAAGGCGAAGTCAATCAGCAACAGGATCAGCATCATCGGCGCAGCGAGCTTGGCGACTGTCTGCATCAGCGTATCGGTCTGCTGCACGACGAACGACTCGAGCATGTTCGAGACGTTGATTCCCGTCGCGGTAATCGGCCACCAGTGATACGACTCATAGAGCGTGCCGAGCAAATATGTCATGCCGCCGAGCGCCCAGAATGCAACGGTGGCCACCTGGCCGAGCAGCGTGGCCGTAGGCGTGGATTGCTCCTGGCGGGTCGGATTGGTGATTTGCAAGCTGTTATAGCCGGTCAGATCGTCGATATACGTTCCGGCGCCTTCCGCTACCCAGAAGACGATAGACGCTGCATAGCCGATCACCAGACCGATCACCCCTTCGCGCAAGCCGATCTCGAGCAGCGCGACCCCATGCAGCGATTCGATAAACGAAGCCGGTTGGCCATAGGCGACATACGAGCTGAACAACAGCACGATGGCGTTGCGCACCACGCCTTGCAGCAAACCGTCGGCCGTAGGCGGAAAGATAAACATCACGATAAAGAGGCGCAACGAGCACACGCCCATCAGCGTGATATAGCCGACCAGCAACTGGCCGAGTTGCGGCAGCGCGGAAAAGATATCGTTCAAGCTTGCGCCCTCTGCTGCTGGAAGCGTCGCGCAAGCGCGGTCTCTTCCGCTTCTTCGTCACTGGCGTTTTCCGCGACCTCGTCGTGCTGGCGGCGAATCTGCACGATGCGCTCGCCGCATAGATCGATACGGCCTTGATTGAGCGCGATATCGCGCTGGATCTTTTCGATTGCGGCCGTACTGTTGTGCACAGCCGCTTCGGCTTGCGCCAGCTCGCCTTCCAGCGCGCGCAGCCGTTCGCCGACCACATCCAGATAACGGCGGCAACCGTTCATCTCGTCGAGCGAGAACGCCTCGGTGCCAGTCATCATCGCCTCGATGCGATGCTGATAGAAACGCAGGATGCCCACTTCGCGCTCGACCTGCGCGGCCTTGGCGTCGCGCATCGCTTCGAGCGTCGCATGGGTGCCGCGCTGCGTGGTGAGCGCCACGCGCAGCGTGTCGTCGAGACGCCGCCGCCGTGTGCATGAGCGCTCGAGCGCGATGATGCGGCGGTCCCGCGAACCGCTTCCCCCTTTCGACGCTGCCATTAGCCGATCCCACTCAATGCATACAACTGCGCTTCCGTATCGCCGGGCGCGGCGTAGTCGGCCGTGCGCTGCGAGAGAAACGCTTTGATCGAATCGAGCTTGGCGATTGCCTCGTCCGCAAGCGCGTTGGTGCCCGGCTGATATTCGCCGATCTGCAAGAGCATCTCCACCTCGCGATGCTTTGCCATCAGTTCGCGGATCCGCGCCGCCGCCTGCACATATTGCTCGGGCACGACCTGCGACATCACGCGCGAGAGGCTCGCGAGGACGTCGATGGCCGGGTACTGATTCTTTGCCGCAATCTCACGCGAAAGGATCATATGGCCGTCGAGAATCCCGCGCACCTCTTCCGCAATCGGGTCGCTGCCGCTATCGTCTTCGGCAAGCACCGTGTACAAAGCGGTAATCGAGCCCGTCTCGCCCATGCCGGCGCGCTCGAGCAGGCGTGGCAGCTCTGCAAAAATCGACGGCGGAAAACCGCGCCGGGCAGGGGGTTCACCGGCAGCCAAGCCTATCTCACGGCCAGCCCGCGCGAAACGCGTCAGCGAGTCCATCATCAGCAGCACGCGCTGGCCGCGGTCGCGGAAGTATTCGGCAATCGCGGTCGCCACATAGGCGGCCTTGGCGCGCTCCATGGACGAGCGGTCCGACGTCGCGCAGACGACCACCGAACGCGCCATTCCTTCCGGCCCAAGAATCAGTTCTACGAACTCGCGCACTTCACGGCCGCGCTCGCCGATCAGCGCGATCACGTTAACGTCGCACGAGGCGCCGCGCGCGAACATGCCGAGCAAGGTACTTTTGCCCACACCGGCCGGCGCGAAAATGCCCATCCGCTGCCCTTCGGCAAGCGTCATCATGGCGTCCACGACCCGCACGCCAGTGACGAGCGGTGCGTCGATCATGCGGCGGTTCATCGGATCCGGCGGCGAGGCGAATACGGGCCGCAGCGTATCGGACTCGATGGGCGGGCCGCCGTCCACCGGTTCGCCAAGACTGTCGATCACGCGGCCAAGCAGCATATCGCCCACTTTCACCGCGAGCGGGCGGCCAAGGCCGATCACCTGGGTCGAGCGCGAGATATTCTCCAGCCGCGAAAACGGCGATAGCAGCGCCACATCACGGGTAAAACCGATCACTTCGGCGTGCTGCAACAGCGTGCCGTTCGGCGCACGCAGCTCGCATAGTTCGCCGAGCGAGACGTCGAGGCCCGCGACCTTGATCAGCGTACCGATCACTTCGAGCACCTTGCCGGTGCGCGCCACGCCCGGTTCAGCAAGAATTTCGCGTTCGATCGCGTCGGTCAGCCGCTCGAAGTCGATCGTGCGGGCAAGCCATGGCGTGCTCATGCGGTTTCCTCGCCGGTGGCCTCTGCTTCGTTCGTATTCAATCCGTGGCCATCTTCGGCATAGGTCGCCTCGGCCTCACCTGCGGCATCTTTCAGCTCCGTCGCTTCGGCTGCCTCTGCTGCCGCGTCCGCCTCGGCCTGTTCGGTCGCTTCGGCCTCTTCGACCGAGCGCTTCAAGGCGCGCGACACCGCACTGCGCATCGCGCGAAGCTGCGTGTCGAGACTCGCATCAACGGTGCCGAAGTCCGATTCGCAGACACAACTGCCCGGGCCGAGCCGCTTGTCGGCTACGACCGAGAGCGGAATCGGCCGCCCCAGTTCGTGCCAGCGCGCGGCGAGCCGGTCGAAGGTCGCCTTCGCTTCGTCGTAGTCGTCGGGATGGACGGCGACGCGCAGATAGGTCGCGCCATCGACGATCCGGTCCACCGTCGCCAGCGCCCGCTCGAACAGCGCCTCGTGGCGCTCCACCCGCACGATCTGCTCGACGGCCGACGCGACAATCCCCGCGAGCCGCTCACGCATGCGAATCTGCAACTGACTCTGCGCGTCGGCCACGTCGGCGAGGCGCTCCATCCAGTCGGCGAGCGCGCGGTCGCAGCCGTCGCGATAGCCCTGCTCGGCGGCCGTGTCATATTCGCGCTGCGCTTCTTCGATAATCTGCGCGGCCTGGGCATGGCCCGCTTCGACAATCTCTGCAGCCGCTTCACGCGCGGCGGCCAGCAGCGCTTCGCGGTCAGCCGCGAGTTCGGCATAGGCAGCGTCGATCGACACCAGCGTGCCGAAGGTCTCCCGCGAAATCACATCACCGGCGGCGCCGACACGCGTCACGAGGCCGTTAGCGTCGATCTCGCCGGGCGCCGACCGGGCACTTTTCAACCAAATAGCCATGCCCACTCCGGTAGCAGTTCAGACAGACGCGCAAAGAGCCGTGCCGTACCGAGCGCGTCGAGCTGCGGCGGCACGGCGGCAAGCCAGGGCGGCGTCGGCAGGACGCGCGGCAGCGCAAGCCTGAGCAAAGGAAACGGCAGGCGCGGGCCGGCGGGGTCGGCCGTCGTGAGATCGCGCAGCAGCAGCGCACAGCCTTCGAGCGCGAGGCCTGCAGCGTCGAGGGCAGCGAGTGGAGGCATCGCCACGCGCGCGACAAGGCGTGCCGTATCGGGAGCGTCCGCCAGATGGGCGTCCTGAGTGAGACGGTCGATGCCGACGCCCGCCCACTCGGACAACTGCGAGCGGCTGCGTTTGTCGATCAGGCGTCGCGCCTCCGCACGCCGGAATGACAGCGCACGCATGCGCAGCACCTGCAAGCCGGTCTGCGCGGGCAAGACGTCGAGCAAGGCGGCATTGGGTTGGGCGGCTGACTGGCCCGCTGCATTCGCCAACGCCGCGGACGAGCCGGCACCGCCCGCGAGGCCCGAACCGGCTGACGCAGGCGGTAACGCAGTCCGCAACGCAGGCTGTGTCAATACGTCGAGCGACGGCATGCGTACTCCGGCGGCCTGGGCAAGCGCCCGTGAACAGCTTTCCAGCGCCGGGGCACTGGCCCACACGAGGACTGCCTGCCAGCCGGCAAGCTGCGCAGCGTCGGCGCCGAGCAACGCCGCGCTCCACGATGGATCCGCCCAACGGGCCGTCTCTGCCAGATTGCGGCGATACGCGTCGAGCGCCGCAGCCGCGCGCATAAACGGCAAATCGACAGGGGCGTTCATTGGCAGCACACGGACATTCAACCCGCCGCGCCCGGCCGCCGCAAGCGCGCCAGCAGCCCGCCAAAACGGCCCGCCGCCGCGTCGCCGGCAACCGCGCCTGCGCCGCCCGCCGCACCGCCCGAGCGCCCGGCCAGCACTCCACGACGTGCCAGCACCAGCAGCGCGGTCGCCACCAGCACGGTGGCGCCAGCCAGCACACCGAACAGCCATCCCGGCACACCGCTCGATTGCGGCAGTTGCGATAGTTCGACTGGATCGGCCGCGACCGCCGTCACACTGACCTGGTCGTACGTGAGCCCTTCCACGCTATGCATCACCAGCGTCTTGATCTGCGGCACCAGCGTGCCGATATCCGAGTCCGGACGGTACTTGATAAACACGGCCGCCGAGGAAGGCTTGATGGTCTGTGCGAGCGGATCGTTATTCGGCAGTACGATCTGTACGCGCGCTACCAGCACGCCGTCGATCTTCGACAAGGTCGAAGACAACTCTTGCGACATGCCATAGATAAAGCGCACGCGTTCTTCGGTCGGCGTCGAAACAAGACCGTCCTTCTTGAACAGATCGCCAAGATCGTCGAACTTGTTATGCGGCAAGCCGCGGGCGCGCAACACTTCCATGGCGCGCACGAGCTGCCCATCGTCGACTTCGAGCGACCAGGTCTTGCCCGCGTCCGGCGTTTCCTTGGTCGCATCGACACCGCGCTCGAGCAGCGCCACCACCATCTCGTTGACATCCTGCTCGGACAGGTTGCCGTACAGCTCTTTCTTGCAGCCGGCGAGCAGCACGCACAGCGCAAGCACGCACAGCAAGGGCACGCTGCGGCGGCGAATCGGCGTTCGGTCGGACATTGCTAAGCCTCGCGATTCCTCGCATGACGGACGAGCCGAGACAGCTGCGTCCTCGACAACGGTCTTATTGGTTTTTCATCAGCGTTTCGATGGCCGACTTCGACGAGTCGACCACGCCCATCTTCGCTTCCAGATCGAGCTGCGTGCTGGCGAGTTCGAGCGTCATGCGGATCGTGCCCGCGCTCATCTCGTTCATCGTCAGGGTCGGCGCACGCTGGGCGAGATCGAGCGCATCGTTGACGGTGTGCTGCAGTTCCGCGTCCTGCGCGGCGACCAGCTTCGAGGCCACCGCGGTGCCGTCGTTCTGCGGCGCCGCGGGCGCGCTCATCGGCGCCTTCTGCATCAGCGACTGGAACTTGTCGGCAAGCTGCGTGGGCGTTTGCGCACCAGGCGCGGCCGCCCCCTGCGACAACTGTTCGAGCGAGGCATGTAGCGCTGACGTATTGACGTTGACGGTCATCGGCGGCTCCGTGGCAGATGGGGAAAATGCGGAGAAGACTGAGCGTGTATCAAGCGCGCAGGAACGATGCGTGCGGCATCTGTATAGCGAGCGGTGCTGGCGCCACGGCAGCCGCTACAGGAGCCTCGGGGGTCGACTCAGCCGCTTCGGCCTGCTCATTGAACTCAGCAAGCGCTTCGCACGAGGCCGGCGTGACGAACTGGCCGCCGTTGCGGCGCACACGCATCGCATTGAGCAGGTCCTCGCGCGCTTCGAGCGCCCGCACCAGCGACTGGGTGTCGCGGCTCGGGTTGATCTCCATCGCCTCGGTGGCGCATTGCTTCCAGTCCGGATCGCCCTTGGCCGACAGGCAGAACGCCAGCAGCGCCTTCGCATAACCGAAGCGCGGTGCGTTTTCGCCGACCTGGCGCAGCACGTGGATCGCATCGTCCCAATGGCCGCGCACCATATGCAGGATGCCGTCGAGCGTATCGATCTCGGTCACGCGCGGACGCAGCACGCGCAGCGCGTCGAGCACCAGTTCGATGTCGTATGGATCGGCGGAGACCTTCGGGAAGTTGCTAAGCAAGGCAGTCGAAACGGTTTCGATCAGCCCGCCGATCACATTAGGGCTGCAGTTCATGTATTCCGGCGTGCTGGCGGTCATGGCGACTCACTCCTGGGAGAGACGTTGAAAGCGGCCACGCCACGCGCAGCCGGTCATGAAGGACGCGTCAAACATAGCAACTGACGCCGGTGTGCAAGCGCTACGACACGAAGCGAGCGCAGCGCAAGCGAAGCCGGAGCGGCGCATGGCGCGCTACGCCCTAGGCGGGCGCCGTAAAGACACGGTCGCGAGCACCCGGGCGCATGGCGGGCTTCGCAAGGCGTGCGACAGCTTCGCTTCGCGCGGCATGGCGCCAGCGGGCGAGCGTTATCGTCGAACGAGCGTGGCGGCGCAAGCCCGCCGAGCGCCTTGCCGCCCCATCTAGCCGAGCCGACGCATGAGCGACGAAAAGACCGAAGAACCCACAGACAAAAAGCTGAAAGACGCGCGCAAGGAAGGCCAGGTTTCGCGCAGCAGCGATCTGACCGATTCCATCTCGATGCTGGCGGTGGTGGTGTTGCTGGCCGGCGGCGCGAGCCGCTTTAGCGATGCGATGCGCGCCGTGGTGGACACGGCCATGACCTTCGTCGGCGGGGACCATTCGCTGACCAATATGAACACGCAGCTCTACAAGCTCGGCGGGGTCGCGCTCTCGGCCATCGTGCCGTGTGTGTGCACCGCGGCGCTCGCGGCCATTGCGGGCTCGCTCGGC
The DNA here is from genome assembly GCF_900100735.1 of Paraburkholderia phenazinium. GTDB lineage: Bacteria > Pseudomonadota > Gammaproteobacteria > Burkholderiales > Burkholderiaceae > Paraburkholderia > Paraburkholderia phenazinia. The sequence goes on from NZ_FNCJ01000008.1 coordinate 315,630, forward strand.
CAGGTGGGCATCCAGATCTCCACCAAACCGGTGACGCCCGACCCGAAAGCGGTCAGCCCGGCAGCGGGCCTGAAGCGGATTTTCTCGGTACGCACGCTGATCGAGTGCGCCAAGATGGTTGTCAAGGCGGCGATTATTTTCTGCGTGATGTGGGAGTCGATCAAATGGCTGTTTCCGTTGATCGTCGGCTCGCTCTATCAACCGTTGCCCGGTCTGGTGCGGATGTTCTGGGAGATCCTGCTCAAGCTGTTCATGGTTGCGGCGGCGATATTTGTGCTGGTCGGCGCGGCCGACGTCAAGCTGCAGAGCTTCATGTTCATGAAGAAGATGAAGATGAGCAAGGACGAGGTCAAACGCGAACACAAGAATCAGGAAGGCGACCCGCGCATCAAGGGCGAACGGCGGCGCCTGGCGCGCGAGATGGCCACCGCGCCGCCGCAATCGAAGGTGGGGATGGCGAACATGATGGTGGTGAACCCGACCCACTACGCCGTCGCCGTGCGCTATGCGCCCGAGGAACATCCGCTGCCGCGCGTGATCGCCAAGGGCATGGACGAACAAGCCGCGCATTTGCGCCATGCCGCCCGCGATGCCGGCGTGCCGATCATCGGCAATCCGCCGGTGGCCCGTGCCCTGTACAAGGTCGGTGTCGACCAGCCGATCCCCGAGGAGCTGTTCGAAACGGTGGCGGCGATTCTGCGCTGGGTCGATGCGATCGGCGTGCGGCGTGAATCAGCCGGCCACGACGATGTGGCGCCTCAAGCGCCCCACTAAGTACCAAGCACTTCGACTAGAGACCCAATCCATGCTCAAGACGCTGAAACTCCCCGCAGGTGGCGAAGTCGGCATCGTGGCGCTGATCGTCGCGATCATCTCGCTGATGATCCTGCCGCTGCCGCCCGCCCTGATCGACATACTGCTCGGCGTGAACATCACGATCAGCGTGACCCTGCTAATGGTGACCATGTATGTGCCGGACGTGGTCTCGCTTTCCGCGTTTCCGTCGCTGCTGCTGTTCACCACGCTATACCGCCTGTCGCTGAACATTGCCTCCACCAAGTCGATCCTGCTGCATGCCGAAGCCGGCAATATCATCGAGAGCTTCGGTGAGCTGGTGGTGGGCGGCAACCTGGTGGTAGGCCTCGTGGTGTTTGTGATTATCACCACCGTGCAGTTCATCGTGATCGCCAAAGGCTCGGAACGAGTGGCCGAAGTCGGTGCGCGCTTTACGCTCGACGCCTTGCCGGGCAAGCAGATGAGTATCGACGCCGACTTGCGCGCCAACCTGCTGACCGCCGAAGAAGCGCGCAGAAAGCGCGCTACGCTCGCCGTCGAAAGTCAGTTGCACGGCGGCATGGACGGCGCGATGAAGTTCGTCAAGGGCGACGCGATTGCCGGGCTGATCATCACCGCGATCAATATCGTCGCCGGTATCGCGGTAGGCGTGGCGTATCACAACATGAGCGCGGGCGAGGCGGCCAACCGTTTCTCGATCCTGTCGATCGGCGATGCAATGGTGTCGCAGATTCCCTCGCTGCTGCTCTCGGTGGCGGCAGGCGTGATGATCACCCGCGTGGCCGACGAGCGCCAGGCCAAGCACGGTTCGCTCGGCGACGAAATCGGCCGGCAGCTCGGTTCCAGTTCGCGCGCACTCTATTTCGCGGCGGTGTTGCTGCTCGGCTTCGCGGCCGTGCCGGGTTTCCCTGCCGTGTTGTTCGTGCTGCTGTCAGGCACCCTCGCCTTTACCGCTTACCGCCTCGATAAAAAGAAGCCGCAGCAGCAAAACCACGAACTCGAATCGCTGCATGCCATGCAGCGCTCCGGTTCGAAAATCGACGTGCCCGCCATCCTCGCCCGCGCGCCGCAGTTCACTTGCGCCCTCGGCGTGCGGATCGCTCCGGACCTGGTGGCGCGGCTCACCATGCCCGCGCTCGACAAGTCGTTCGAAAGCGAACGGGCACGCTTGCAGGAAGAGCTTGGACTGCCGTTTCCCGGCATCACGATGTGGAGCTATGCCGCACTGCCCGCCGCGACCTGCGAAATCCTCGTACACGACGTGCCGCAACTGGCCATCGAACTCCCCGCCGGCAAGGTGATGCTGCCGGAAGCAACCCGCATGGGGCAATCGAGCGCGGCGGCGGTGGCCATCCCCGGCAACGAGGAAGCTAACGCGCTCGCCACGCTGCTCGCACAAAGCGAAGAGCGCGGCCCGATCGATACGAGCGGCGCGGCTACGCATTGGCTGGAGGAGCGTGCGGTGCCCGCCAAGACGCCGGTATGGCGCGCCGAGCAGGTGATTGCACACGCATCGGTTGCGCTGATGCGGCGGCATGCACCGCTTTTTCTCGGCATTCAGGAAGTGCAATGGATTCTCGACCAGCTCGCCAGCGACTACCCCGGTCTTGTCGCTGAAGTGCAGAAGGTGCTACCGCCGCAGCGGATTGCCGACGTGCTGCGCCGCCTGCTCGAAGAACAGATCTCGATTCGCAACGTGCGCACGATCATGGAAAGCCTGATCACCTGGGGACCGAAAGAGAAAGACATGCTGATGCTCACCGAGTACGTGCGCGGCGACCTGTCGCGCTTCCTTGCACATCGCGCCGCCCGCGGCGAACGCACGCTCTCGGCGGTGCTGTTCGACATGCCGGTCGAACAGCATATCCGCCAGGCGATCAAGCAGACCCCTACCGGCAATTTCCTCGCGCTGCCGCCGGATGAAGCGACGCTGCTGATCGACAAGATCCAGTCGTTCGTCGGCATGACGCCGCGCGAGGGCGTGGCGCTCGTCACCTCCATGGACATTCGCCGCTACGTGCGTCGCATGATCGAAGCGCGGCTCGGCTGGCTCGCCGTGTATTCGTACCAGGAACTCGGCGAGCATGTCGAACTGCGGCCGCTTGGCCGCGTGTCGATCTAAGGCCGCCGCGATGACCCATATCGAGTCGCGCCATCTGCGCATCATTCCAGGCCAAGACGATGCTTATGACGATGCGTCTGCCGCACCCTCGCCCGCAAGTGGCTCGCGTGGCCGCCAGTTCGACTACGCCTCGTTGCTCGGACGACGGCGCGTGTTGCATCGTCTGGGCGGCGACGCCAACGCACACGCACAGGCTGACGGCCAGAGCGACGGTGAAGACGCCCCACAAGACGAGAGCGGCGTGCAAGCGCCCCGCCCGTTCGCACGCGAACCTGACCCGCAAGTTGCAAGGCCGTGGGACGGCGCTGCCGCTCACACCTCCACCCGCTCGCCGGGCAGCGCCGCGGATGAGGCCGCCGACTCCCCCGAGCGCCAGGCCCTCAGGGCCCGCGTCGCCGGTGCGGCGATGCCGGTGGTCTCGGCGGTCTACCAGCAGCAGCAACGCTGCCTGCATCTGCTCGGCTCGCTTGCGCGTGAAATCGGCACCTTCTGCAGCGAGCGTGCGATTGCCGACGCCGGCAATTGGGAAGTGCAGTTGCCGCTCGATCAGAAACTGCTGCCGCAGACCACCTTGTATCTATCGCTTTCGCGTTTCAGGCTCCAGCTTCGGTTCGACGCGCCGGATCTGGCAGCGCGCCAGTTACTCTTGGACCATAGCAGCCTGCTCGAGAGAGAGCTCGACACGATGCTGCGCGCGTGGGGTGAAGCCCGCGAAATCGAACTCACTGTCTGGTGACTGATTCCCAACGCATGGCCCATCCCCTAGCCGAACCGAGGACCGCAGAAGCAGCGCGCGACGATGCGCAAGGACGGCCCGCACGCGGCGCAGTGGAGCACTTGCAGCAGCGTGGCGCAATGCCCGGGCAAGCGGAACAGCCTACCCCCGAGGCCACCATCGCGCCGCTGCGGCCACCAGTGATCAGTCGTGCGGCGGCCCGCGTGACACGCAGCGTCTGCGATGCACGGCTCGCGATGCGCGCCGCCGCCCTATGTGGAACCGCGGAATTATGCGCTACTGTGAGCGACCCACGCACGGTGGACGCACACTTTGCCGACCCCGCGGTCGTCGAACTCACGCTGGCCTTGCCGGCAGGTACGGGTACAGCTATAGCCGCCGTGCAGGTGGCGCTTGATCTGCAGGCGTACCCGGCACTCGCAATCGCCGCCTGGCCTGAACGCGATGCACCCGCGAGCCTTGTACATGCAACAGTGACGCCGCTCGCACCCTCGATGGCCACCTCGTCCGCGGACATCGCGCTACGCAATGCCGTCGCCGGCGTGGTGCTGGAACCGTTGCTCGCGCAACTGACGCGCTTTGGCTTCAAGGATCCGCGTGTGGTCGCCGTGCGCCGCCGGCGTTTGAGCGAGACCGCGCGCAGTCCTGAACGCAGCGCGGCTGGCCAGCTGCACCGCGCTTCGTTGAGCGAGACGCATGCCGTCACGCTGTCGTTCGTGCTGGACGGCAGGCGCTTCGATCTTGCCGTCTGCGCCGATCTGCGTTGCTACGACCTGCTCGACGCGCTGTTGCGTCCGACTCCGGATGCCGCCTCGCCGGCGAACCCTGGTGCGGCTAGCGCCATCTCTACGCCCCTGCCGCAGCCCGAACTGGCGATCCCGGGCCGCCTGATCATCGGCAGCAAGCCACTGCCCGTGGAGACGCTGAACGCGCTCGAACCCGGCGACGTGCTGTTGCGAGGCGTGTTTGCATCATTGAACACGACGCTGCTCGTAGCGCCCACCGACCCTTCTGTACCCCGCACGCGGCCGCGCGCCGTCGCCGCGTGGGGCACCCCCGGGCTCACGCGTCTGTGCGCCGCTGTGGAAATCGACGGGCAATCGCTCGTCATCGTCAAGGAGCCGAACATGTCAGAAGAGCTGGACCCGGCGAGCGCCGACGCCGGGCTCGCCATCGATCAACCCGAGGATCCGATCCGTATCGGCGAACTCGAGCTGCCCGTGCAGTTCGAGATCGACACGGTCGCCCTGCCGCTTGCGCAGTTGTCGGCGCTCGGCCCCGGCTACGTCGTGGAGCTGCCCGTGCCGGTTGCCGACGCGCAACTGCGCCTCGTCGCGCACGGACAAACCATCGGCTATGGCGAGCTCGTCACGGTCGGCGAGCATCTCGGCATTCGCATCATTCGCATGGCGCACAGGCATGGTCCAGTTCAGTGATATTACCGGGCTGCTGCTCGTCGTCGTCGCCATCAGCCTGCTGCCGTTCGTCGCCATGGTGGTCACCTCCTACGCCAAGATCGTCGTGGTGCTCGGCCTGCTGCGCAATGCGCTCGGCGTACAGCAAGTGCCGCCCAACATGGTGCTCAACGGCATTGCGATCCTGGTGTCGGTGTACGTAATGGCGCCTATCGGCATGCAGGCCGCCAAGACGCTCGAGGGCCAGCAGCTCGCGACGCAGCCGTCGCAGGCGCTGATCCAGGCGTTCGGCGCCGCGCGCGAGCCGTTTCGTCAGTTTCTGGAAAAACATGCTCAGGAGCGCGAAAAGCGCTTCTTCCTGCGCTCGGCCGGCGTCGTCTGGCCGAAGGAAGAAGCGCAGGAACTCAAGGAAGATGATCTGATCGTGCTCGCGCCGGCCTTCACACTGACCGAGCTGACCGACGCGTTCAAGATCGGCTTTCTGTTGTACATCGCGTTTATCGTGGTCGATCTGATCATCGCCAACGTGCTGCTGGCGATGGGACTGAACCAGGTGACGCCGACCAACGTCGCGATCCCGTTCAAGCTGTTGCTGTTCGTGGTGATGGACGGCTGGTCGACGCTGATTCACGGCCTTGTCATGACCTATAAGTAGCGAGGGGCCACCATGGATATCGATTCGCTGATCCGCTACACCACCGAAGGCATGCTGCTGTGCCTGACCGTCTCGCTGCCGCCGGTGATCGTCGCGGCGGTGGTCGGCCTCGGCGTGTCGTTCCTGCAGGCGATCACCTCGATGCAGGATCAAACGCTCTCGCATGCGGTCAAGCTGATTGCGGTGACGGTCGCCATCGTCATCGCTGCGCCGCTATCATGCGCGGCGGTCCTGCACTTCGCCAACGAAATCCTGCAGGCGGCGGTGCCGCTGTGACGCGGCGCCTCGACTGCCGACCTCACGCGAGGCTAAGCTTATGAGCCGGGTCTCCCACTCGAACGGCAACGAAACGGCAGCGGCCAATGCGCAGCACACGGCCGATGCCCAGCAGAAAAGCGCCAATGCCCAGGGTGCCCGAAACGGCGTGCAATTCGCAGCGCTGTATCGCGGCACGACCAATTTCACCTACGGACAAGACCCGCAACGCGGTCCGTCGGTCAGCTCGGTGCGCGCCAGAAAGATGGCCGACCAGTTGGCGCGCAAGCGCCGCGCGGCGAAGAAGCAACGCGGCGGCGGCGCGGGACTCGACGACGACGGACCCGACGAGGCCGACGCACATCACGCCGACAGCCATGCGGTGAACCGCGACGGACGCGGCCGTGGCGGCGGCGGGCAGTCGCATGACGATCACTCGGACGAGCATGATTCGGACGCCGCGCCGACGATGAAGGTGCGCAAGAATAGCGGCGTGGTGCCGCCGCCCACGAGACAGCTCGAGGCGATTGCCGGGCAGTATGCGGAGCCGGGTCAGGAAGGGATGCGTAATGGGGCGCTGCGCGATGCGTGGTGCGGCGCGATGCTGGGGTTGCTGGGACAGTTGTCCGCCAGCCCGCAACTGCAATTCGCAGCCTCAATCATGGAGCTTTCGATGGATCTGCTCGGCGCGCAGCAGCGTTTTGGCAAGCTGCCGTCGCTCGGTCTTTCCTCGCTGCGCGATCGCAGTTCCGGTGCTTCTGGCCCCGGCGCCGGTGTGACGAGACTGCCGCCGCCCGAGCGAGTACAACGCTTTAACCTGCTGTTTCCGCTGCTGTGGCTGCATGCGGATATGCCGTACACCGGGCCGCAGCGTGCGCGAGCATTAGATACGCTGGGGACGCTGCGCAGCGGCACGGTGAGCCGCGCAATGACGGCTTCCGCGGGGAATAAACCGGGCGCGCAGGTGGAGTCTTAAAAGACGTGACTATGAATTTATTCTGTCACCCAGGACAATCTTGTGGATATTGCCCGGATACACCCATTCGCGAGCCTGGCGCGCAATGAGATCCATAAATGCTGGGGGACCACTGCAGTAGATCTGAGTGTTCGCATGCGCTGGGCTCATCGCGTGAGAAGTTGCCTGCTCCAACTGCTCTGCATCCAGGCCAAAATGGTGATGCACCCTACCTTCGCTTTTAAGAGCGTCAAGTTCTTCCCGAAGGACTGCGCGTTCAGGTGAACGAGCGAAGTTGTGCAGCTCGAATTTTTGACCTGCCGCGTCGAGCCGTTTCGCGATTCCGGCGATCGATGCCGCGCCAACGCCTCCAGCAAAAAGTATCGATCGGGTGGGACCGTCTAAAATAACGGCAGGACTCCGTGGCGTTTCGATAAACGCCTCGTCTCCTTGGCTCAGTGAGATGTCAGCGGTCTCTGTGTCCGTATCGCCATCATCCTGTCTCACCGCGATGACATAGGCACGCGGTCGAGACGCAAAACTGCACAGGGGATAGGTTCTTCCCTTGGAGACGATGTTGTCGCGAGCAAGTGTGACACAAGCTCCATCGTCAAACGACGGAAGCTCCGATCGGGACCTGGTTTGAAGTTCAACGGCATGGTAACTCTCGGCAAGTTGCCATTTCCGTGTAACGACGACTGAGAGGAGGCTGTCGTGCATGTCTTCTCCAATAGGAACTTCGACTTCCGGAATCGGGAGTTCGTCAGTGCATGGATTGCATGAGAAAAGCCCGTCCAGGAAACTATTGGAAGGACGGCTGAATGTGAGATTCAGGTTAGGGCGGAAGCGATCCACCAGCAAGGCGTCCAACGCGAATACCACGTATATAGCTACGCTGATAGAGGGTGGCCGTTGGCTCGCGTTGGCTCGGTATGGCAGGGCTTCCGTAAAAGGGGTCACCCGGCCGTGGGGATTCCTGGGATGGCGACGCCAAAAGTCTGCAACAGCAGGATTACGTTGAGGGCCAGAATCGTTGCGGTCCCCAAAATCGCGGCGACCGATACCAGTCGGCTATTCACGAACGCGCCCATGATGTCGCGTCGGCTGGTAAAGATCACGAGCGCGATCATCGGCACCGGCAGAGCAAAACTCAATACCACCTGGCTGTAGACAAGCGCATCGGTTGCGTTGACACCGAGCGCCACGACGACGAATGCGGGCACCATCGTCACAAGTCGGCGCAGCCAGACTGGAAGACGAAAGCCCACGAAGCCTTGCATGATCATTTGCCCTGCCATCGTTCCGACCACCGAACTGGAAACGCCTGAGGCGAGCAGCGAAACCAGGAAGACTCCGGCTGCGCCGGCGCCAAGCAAAGGCGTCAAGGTGTGATAGGCCGTCTCGATCTCGGCCACGTCGGGATGACCGGCATGAAATGCGCCGGATGCCATGATGACCATTGCCATATTGACGAGACCGGCGAGCGTCAGCGCGATGACGACTTCGCGGTTCGAGAAGCGCACGAGCCGGCGGCGCGCAACATCGGTACGCGCGGGTGCGCGATTTTGCGTGAGGCCGGAGTGCAGGTAGATGGCGTGTGGCATCACCGTGGCGCCGATAATACCGACGGCGACGCTGAGCGCCCCTGAACCATGCAACTGCGGTACGAACGTTCCGTGCGCCGCGGCTCCCCATGCCACGTGCACAATCAGCAGTTCGATCACATAAGACAGGGCAATCGCGGCAATAAGACCGCCGATAACCAGCTCGATCGGGCGGAAGCCTTGCTTCTCGGCCGTCAGGATCGCGTAAGTTACAAGCCCGGTCACTGCCATGCCAATAAGCAGAGGCAGGTGAAACAGGAGTGCCAGGCCAATCGCGCCGCCGAGAAACTCTGCAAGGTCAGTCGCCATTGCGGCGATCTCGCTGATTCCCCACATTGCATAGACCACGGGAGCCGGAAAATGCTCGCGGGACATTTCGGCGAGATTGCGGTTCGTGACGATGCCCAGCCTCGCCGAAAGCGCCTGGAACAGCATGGCGACGATGTTGGCAACCAGCACCACCCAAAGCAACGAGTAGCCGTAGCGTGCCCCGGCCTGAAGGTTGGTGGCGAAATTGCCCGGGTCCATGTACGCGATAGAAGCGACCACAGCCGGGCCGGCGAACAAGAGCGCGGAGCGGATGCCGGCGCTGCGCCCAGCCAGAACCTCGCCGATGGCCAGCGTGGTTCGTTCGGTCATTCCCAGACGGGCGGCTGGCGTACTCATCGCAGAAGTCCTCTCGCGTGAAACAAACTATCGGTGCCATAGCTTTAGCCGGGGCCAGGGACCGGGTGGCGTGCTTCGGACGGCATTTCATATTCCATGCCAGCCGTTTCGTCGCACGTTTGCATGATGCTGCGAGGAACGGGAAAAGAACAATTGAACGTTCTCATCGCTTCGATAAAGAAACCTGAAGCGTGCTCTACGTTCTCAAGACTTGCTCTGGCGCCGGTGCACGGCGTTTGCGATATTCAGCGGGGAGACGCCGGCTGGGCGGCGGCGGCCGGAACCGAGCCACTGCTCCGGATATTTCCAATCAGCCCATCCATACCTCATGAATCGAAGTCTGAAAGACGCCGCCATTCATTGGGCCGCCTCCGGCCACGTGGATCGCGTCCGCAATCACTGCCGCGCCCATGCCGTGGCGAGGCGTAAGCATGGGTGCGAGCGTGCTCCATGTATCGGTCCGCGGGTCATATTGCGTGCTACGCAAGACCGCTTAGTGCCAGTCAACCGACCGGGTATCGCGCCCGCCTATCGCGTGAATCTGGCCGTTCCCGGCCACGACGGAAATGGCTCCGCACGAACCGCGCGATAGAGGATGGATGGCGTGCCAGCGATCCTCGGCCACCACATACGCATAGCAATCCGGAACCACAATGCGGTTCTGTTCGACGAAGCCGCCAAACGCGTAGATTGGCGCAAAGAATACCTGTTTAGCGCTTGCAATTTTTCGACAACTATCCCGGCTAGGCGACACGCTCCAGCAATTCAATTCGGTTTCCGAACGGATCGATTGTGAAGATTCTCGAGAATCCCTTGATCGCCACATCGGCCGACAATGGATAGCCGGCGGTTTTTAGTTCTTCGACAATCGGTTCCAGCCGGTCGACCAGCAAACCCGGGTGCGCTTTCAAAGCGGGGGAAAAATCCTTCTGCACACCGAGATGCAACTGCATGGGCCCGCATTGATACCAAAGACCACCGCGCCCGGCTGTGTCAGCGGGTTTCTGCAACTCCTGCAAGCCCAGAATCTCACCGAAAAACCGCCTTGCATCATCCTCGCCGCCCGCCGGCATGGCCAATTGCACATGATCGATACCAATTACAGGCATTTCATATCTCCCAGGAGCTTTCGAAAATAGAACCCGTTCAGAATAGCCAACGATTCTTGCACGGATCGAATGGAATGAAAACTCCTTTAAGCCCCTGACTTATCCAGATCAATCATTCTCTTAACCCGGCAACTCAAGCTCGCTAATCAAGGTGATATCGACTCATGCGCAACGGATAATCGCTATGAAGCAGAGGGTTTGATGTTCTGGTTGTGACGAAACAGGTTGTGCGGGTCGTACCGGTTCAACGTTCACGCTTCGAGCTCGGGACTACGCTGTGCCCAGGGTGCGGCTTGTTCGAGTTGCGCGGCGAGTTGCAGAAGCGTCGTCTCGTCGCCGTAGCGCCCAACGTAGTGCGCGCCGATCTGCTTCTCGTCCCGCCGGATACCCTGCATGCGCATCCGGCGTTCGGGGCCTCGGCGGTGCTGTATCTCGAACCCGAAAGTATTGAGTGGGCCCGCTTTGCCGGTCGCGAAAGCACTGGCCTCGCCTCCTTGCCGTTCGACCCGCGGCTGCGTTCCTTCGCTCGTTGCGCTGCGACCGGGGATTCGCCGACTCCGCTCATCTATCGCGCACCTTTCGCTCCGCGTTCGGCATTGCCCCGTCCTTCATGTTCGAGCCTGGCCGCCTAAGTGTTACGGTCTGCGAAACTGCAGCGGGCATCTAACGCCAGCTTGCCGTACAGCGAACTCTGGAAGCCACAGCGGCTTACGTCGACAGGATTGCTCCAACATACCCTGACAATGTTCACAGCTTGTTTGCAGACGGCACCCGCTTTAAAACGGAATTGCAGTGGCCCACCGCGAAACTATGTGTTTCCGCGGATCGATATATCCATATTTGGAGAATTGCAATGGCAGAAAGAATCGTCAGCACTCATTCGGTCGGCAAATTCGCTTCGCCGCCCACCACGCAATGGATCAATTCGCCGCTCACCGTCAGAGTGCCGTTTCCGGCGTCGTTCTCGCGCACACCGGTCGTCACGGTCACCACGCTACAAGATCCCAACTATCCCGGCGTCCTCAACGACACGTTTGCGACCACCGTCGTGAAGGTCACGAATACCGACTTTACGCTGCGGATCGTCCGCGTCGATACGGTCAAGCCGAACTACTCCGCTTTCGGCTGGGATCAGAATCTGCAGATTGGCTATACGGCCGAAGTGCCGGCTTAATGCTTGCAGTGATTTTCTCTTGATGCGGAGCGAGTGAAATCTCATCCGCAGGAACGAAAATCTCTTGAGGTGCCTGTCGAATCGAATTCGAGGGGACGGGCACCGCAAGGCGCCCACCTCAAACAAACGATTCTCCCAGACTCAGTGACCCAGGCCGCTGCTGGCGATCTGCTGCTCCACGTACTGAGCAAAGAGCGTGTGCAGATGCGTCGTCGGATGAAGGTCGTCAGCGAACATGTAGGTCTGGTCCGCGTTGGCGCTCACGTAGGTTGCCGGCGAGCAGAGCAATGAGGTGTCGTCGGGTGTTGTCGTAGGGTTACAGGCCTGGCCGGTATTCGATACGGTGAAGCCATTTGCTTGAAAATTCGCGATGATCTGATTCAACCACGTATAGGAATCGATCTGGATAAGCTTGGCTTGCAGACCGTTGGCCTGTAAGGCGGCGTTCAGCGTATTGTTGAAGAGTTGCGATAACTGGGTGAAGGTTGCCCCGCCATCCGGCTGAGCGAGACCCTTGGGCGACAGTCCAATGTTCGGAAGATTGACCACCACGACATGGGTCGCGCCTGCCTGCACAACCTGCCCAACCAGCTGAGCGAGCGTGGTGGCCGCCGTCTCCACGGTCTGTGCCGCGGCCGGTAGCGCCCCAGCGCGCAGCACATCGTTCGCGCCGGCCCAGACAAGCACCAGTTGACCGGAGTTAAAGCTCCCATACGTGGTCAGATAGCTCGAAACCTGCTGATTGACCGGCATTTCGACGTCGCCGATCACGTCGGTGAGGAAGTCGTTCTGGTTTGCCGGCGTCGCCACTGTCGCACCACCTTCCGCATAGCCGAGGCCGCCCTGCGCACTGAGTTTTTGCGTAATGTCGATGGTATAGGCAGCGCTTAGCGTATTCCCGTAGTATTGCGCAACATCCTGAGTCCACACCTGTCCGGGATTGGTCGTAAAACGCCCCCCGCCAACCGCGCTGGCGATCGGCGCATAGGTCCCGACATCTGAAAGGCTATCGCCGAATGAGACAATCTGCAGATTGATGCCGCCTGCCGGTGTGGCTGAGCCGCCACTACCCGAACCGCCTCCGCTCCCGCCGCATGCCGCGAGCAGTGCGATCGCCATGGAAAAAATTGCAGCGCGTACCGTGTCATGTAGTGTTCGCATCGCGACCCCCTCGTGAGTTGCCGGCAACTGCGGGCACTTCGCGGACGAATCTCGCGCGTCGCCTTGCCAACAACCACTACACTCAAGCAAAAAGCGTGCGCTATCGCGGCCTCGGCCGTCGAATAGGTTCGGATGCCCAAACGTCCACAAGCTTTCCTACAAGAATGAGGCCCGCGCGCCCATCGGGTCGCAGATAAACCAGGGGACCGAAGCTGGCTTGCCAAAAGACGCGGTTGTGCTATAAAAAAATCTTGGCAATAGCATGTTGACTACCGGTCGCCCTGCCGAAAAATGGGCGGCTCCACTGGAGCGAGCGCGACAATCCATGAGTCTTCTGGAGCTCAGAGGCGTTTCCAAGCACTTCGGCGCCATTCAGGCCCTGACCGAGATGAGCCTCAGTCTGGAGCCGGGTCAGGTCGTCGGGCTCATGGGAGACAACGGCGCAGGGAAATCGACGCTGGTGAAGGTCATCGCTGGGAACTTCCCCCCCTCGCACGGCGAAATCCTCATCGACGGCAAGCAGGTGCATTTCAGCAAGCCGGTTGACGCGCGCGCCCAGGGGATTGAAGTCGTCTATCAGGACCTCGCGCTGTGCAACAACCTCACGGCGGCTGCCAATGTCTTCCTCGGCCGCGAGCCCCGGGTCGGCTTCGGGCCCATCCGCATTCTCGATCACGCGGCCATGTATCGGCGCGCCGGCGAGCTCTTCAAAGAACTGAAGTCCGAGACGCGCCCCCGTGATCTCGTCCGCCAGATGTCGGGAGGTCAGCGACAGGCAGTGGCGATCGCTCGCACGCGCCTGTCCGAGGCGCGGCTCGTCATCATGGACGAGCCGACCGCAGCGATCAGCGTCCGCCAGGTAGCGGAGGTGCTCGACCTCATCAAACGCCTGTCCGAACATGGCATCGCGGTCATTCTCATCAGCCACCGCATGCCCGACGTTTTCGCCGTCGCCCACCGCGTGGTCGTGATGCGGCGCGGACGCAAGGTCGCGGACAAGAACACCGAAGCAACCTCTCCGGAAGAAGTGACCGGCCTCATCACCGGAGCCATCGCCACCGCCTGAACCTGCCTCGCACGGCTATGCATGGGGTCGCACTCGACGCTAAAGCGCCAGGTGCAACCAACAGGAGCCCAGAAATTGAACGATCAGCCTGAAAGGCCCTCGCGAATCCCGACACTGCTTGATGATCCACAAGCCGCGAAGACCCATACCCGTTGGACGGGGTTGCTCGCGAGCCAGGTGTTCTGGGTGGTGCTCGCCACGATCGTCGCCTGCATCCTGCTGTCGTTCGCGACCTCGACCTTTGCGACGCCGCAGAATCTTTTCAACGTCACGCGTAACTTTGCCTTCGTTGCGATCGTCGCGCTTGGCATGATGGCGGTGATCATCACGGGCGGCATCGATATTTCGGTCGGCTCGACGATCGGTATCAGCGGTATTGTCCTCTCGGTGGTCATGAACGCGGGCTATCCGATCTGGGCCGGTATCGGCATGGGGCTCCTGACCGCAGGGATCGTCGGTCTCGTGAACGGTCTGCTCATCGCCTATCTCGACATGCAGCCGTTCGTCGTGACGCTCGGCATGCTGAGCATCGGCCGCAGCCTCGCGCTAGTGTTCTCCGGTAGCCGGACCATTTTCGACTTCGGTCCCGACGGCAGCAAACTCCTTGCGCTCGGCGGCGGCTCGACCTTGGGGCTCGCCAATCCGGTGTGGTTCCTGGTGGTATTCGCCGTGCTGTTCTGGTTCGCCTTTACCTGGACGCGCTGGGGCCGCTACGTCTTCGCGGTTGGCGGCAACCGTCATGCCGCGAATCTCACCGGCGTTCCGGTGCGCCGCGTCATCTGCTCCGTCTATGTGCTCGCTGGCCTGATGGCGGGCGTCGCGGCCATCCTCGAAGTCGGCTGGCTCGGCGCGGTGACCACGGGTCTAGGCACAGGCGACGAATTGCGTGTGATCGCCGCGACCGTGATCGGCGGCACCAATCTCATAGGCGGCGTCGGCAGCACCTTCGGCACCGTGGTCGGCGCGGCACTCATCGAAGTCATCCGCAACAGCCTGATCCTGCTCGGCGTCGACTCTTTCTGGCAGGGGACCCTGGTTGGCGCCTTCATTATCATCGCCGTGCTCTTCAACCGGCTCGGCGGCGAGCGGCAAGGGGATTGAAACGTCTTCGGAAGCACCGGTCAGAGTGGGTCGGTGCTACGAAAATGCGGCCGGTCGAGACGCGGAACTGCCGGGCGCACAGGTTCACAAGATGCGAAGGTTCCGCGCGCGGGTGAAAGCTCAGAAATGGGCTTTCCTTAGGACTATGATGAAAATGATGCGAGCAGACATGAACGCCGTAGAACCGGCGCCAGCAGCTTCGCATGGGACCGGATCAAGTGCTTTGCATGGGACCAGAGTAGGCGCTAAAGCGCCAACTCCGGCCGACAGATAAAGCGCCAACTCTGGTCGACAAGGAGGAAACAATGAAGAAAGCTTTGATGTGTCTTGCCGCGATCGGAGGGCTCGCAATGCTGGCCTCCCCCGCCTTCGCAGCCGATAAGACCCTCGCGCTGGTGGTGAAGGGTCTCGACAACCCCTACTTCGACCTCATGCACCAGGGATGCGACCGGGCGAACAAGGAACTCAACAAGGAAGGCTACACCTGCTACTACACCGGCCCCGCAACGGCCGCAGACGAAAGCGCCGAAGTACAGCTTATCGACGACCTCTTGACCAAGGGTGTGTCGGCAATCGCGATCTCGCCTTCGAACGCCCCAGCCGTGGCCGAAGTGTTGCGCCGCCGCAATGTGACGATCCCGGTCATTACCGCGGATGCCGATTTGTTGCCGAAGGACGCTTCGCTGCGCAAGAGCTATGTTGGCACCGACAATTACGATCTGGGCGTCAAGCTCGGCGAGCAGTTGAAGTTGCTTATGCCGAAGGGCGGCAATATCTGCCTCGTGATGGGCAATCCCGCGGCCGAGAATATCAACCAGCGCGCGCAGGGCACGCGCGACGTACTCTCGGGCAAGAAGGGAATCGCCAAGCTCGCTGGCGAAAACGGCTGGCAAGAGATCAGCGCCTGCCCACTCTACGTGAATGACGACGCCGCCAAAGCAAACCAGATGATGCAGGACACGTTGACCGCCAACGCCAACAGTCTTGACGCCTTCGTGCTCGAAGGCGGTTGGCCGCTGTTTGCCCCGCAAGCTTATTCGCAGGTCGTCGCGCCTATCATGCAGAAGATCCAGGATGGCAAGTTCGTGATTGTCTCGGCCGATACGCTCGGACCGGAACTGCAGGCCCTCAAGGACCACAAGGTCAATGTCCTCGTCGGTCAACGGCCGGAGGAAATGGGCTATCGGGCAGCCATGGTGATGCGTGACCTCGCAGAAGGGAAGACAGTAAAGCCGCTCATCCATACCGGCCTCGATACCTGCACCTGGAAGAACGCCGACACCTGCCTGAAGCATTGAAGGCAGGCAGGTGCCGTTGCAAAGACGGATCCCGGGCCGAGTGAAATGCGACTCGGCCCCGGAGCGACCTCTACGGCGGCATCCAAGGCGAAACGGTCATACGTGCGGTCGTGCCAGTCGGCTGGCGCACCAACAACTACGCTTCTTCCACCAGCAGTTTCGCACTCCATATGACTTCGTCGAAATCTCATGCAGACCGGCAATCGGTCAAACAGCCGGCAGGTCATCAATGCATTTTTCGACGTGGCCATCCGGAACGTCCGTGTCGATCCCGTCGTCGCCGTTGGTGTGGGCCACTGCCTTGATTTTCGGCCCAAGAAATCGCCTGCCGCCGAGGGTAAAAACCGACCAGACCACATCCCCCGCATGGATCGCGTTGACCGCTGCCGCCACCTCGACGATTGCGGGTTGAGACGACCATTCGTTCGTCTTCGGATCGATCAGCGCCCAGCGCACGTGCGTGACGCGGTCGCTTGCAGGGTTGATGCGCACGCCATCAATCGCATAAGTAGCCATTTCACCTCCAACACTATTGAAAATGAATCGGAGCCCGGCACCGCCAACTCGATTCTTATGCGAATCGATTCAAGCTAGTCGGACCTTTGGAACAGATCGACTTCCATCGTCGCGGTTGCATAACTCATCATACTTCTACGAATGCGTTTTCGTTTCCGGTGCGAGTTGTCACACTGCAGCATTGCTTTGAACAAGATTATCAGATTAGCCCGGTTCGACCACATGTTCGCCGCCCATTGCCTAAAATCTAAGGGCGCACGAAACGGTCCTGTAAACAGCGCGCTACGACGCTCACGGTATCGCTAGGCGTACGAATACTGCCAGGCTTCAATCGCAAGGAGAATCGTCATGGCGACCTATGTGGTTCTTTCACAGTTTACGGATCAAGGCATCCGCACCATCAAAAACAGCCCGCAACGGGCGAGTCAGTCGGCGGAATTGGCCAAAAGTTTTGGCTGCGAGATGAAAGAGATCTACTGGACGATCGGCGAGTACGACATTGTCACCATTATCGAAGCACCCGACGAGCAAAGCTTCGCCGCATTCGGCTTTGCGGTCGGCTCCGCAGGCAATATCCGTACGCAGACGCTGCGCGCTTTCAACAAGAGCGAAATCGGGGCGATTCTGGGCAAGCTATCGTAGAGATCCATCCAGCATGCAAACGCTTTTCCAAGGAGCTCACACTATGAACGGAGATAACGGCGGCAATGTCCGCGCTTTCGTGCAAGTTGCCGAACAGGCCGGCGCCTACGTCTGGGTCATCACGCTAGTCGACTTCACGGCGCAAAAGGTGAAGCGCTCGCTTGTTTCGGACGAAACCTATACGACACGTGCCGCTGCTCAAGACGCCGGCGACGCCCATCTGAAAGCACTGGCCGAAGATCGCTAGCCTTCAGGAGTCCGCTGCGTTTCGCACGCGGACTTGTCAGATTGAAGGTCAGGCAAATGGCCAGTGAGGAGAAATCCCATGTCCACCACGCAAGGACCTTCCCATTCGCCTTTCGAGGTATCCGTCGAAGCAGGCAGCTACCGTGTCGCTCGACCGCAAAGCGCAAGCGATGTGAGCGATCTGCTAAAACAAAACGGCGTGCAGATCGTCGATCTGAAATTCACCGACTTGCCGGGTCTCTGGCAACACTTCTCTATCACACTCCCCGAGGTTCATGAAGATCTCTTCAGCGCCGGGATCGGCTTCGACGGCTCTTCGATCCGCGGCTTTCAGGAAATTCACGAGTCGGACATGCTGCTGCGGCCCGATCCGAGCACCGCCTTTATCGACCCGGTGTGCGCCACACCGACGCTCTCGATCATCTGCGACGTGGTCGACCCTGTGCTGCAGCAACCGTATTCACGCGATCCGCGCTATGTCGCGAAGAAAGCGGAAAACTATCTGCGCCAGACCGGTATCGCCACCACGTGTTATTTCGGGCCCGAACTCGAGTTCTTCATCTTCGACTCGATCCGCTTCGGACAGGACCAGCACTGCGGCTACTACTATGTCGAATCCGCCGAGGGAGACTGGAACACCGGTCGCGATGAGGGTGCGTACGGCGGCGGCAATCTCGGCTATAAACAGCGCTACAAAGAGGGCTATTTCCCGGTGCCGCCGCACGATACGCTGCAGGAGATCCGCTCGGAAATTGCACTGACGCTGCAGCAGACGGGCGTGCAGATCGAAGTGCATCACCATGAGGTGGCGACCGCCGGTCAGAACGAAATCGACATGCGTTTTGCCACGCTCACGCGCATGGCCGACAACGTGATGATCTACAAGTACGTTTGCAAGAACGTCGCGCGCCGGCACGGAAAAGTGGCTACGTTTATGCCGAAGCCGTTGTTCACCGACAACGCGAGCGGCATGCACTGCCATCAGAGCCTATGGAAAGACGACTCGAATCTCTTTTACGACGCAGCCGGTTGGGCGTTGACTTCCGAATTGTGCCGCTGGTACATCGGTGGCTTACTGAAGCACGCGCCGGCACTGATGGCTTTCTGCGCGCCAACGACCAATTCATATAAACGTCTGGTGCCCGGATATGAGGCGCCGGTGAACCTGGCGATGTCGCAGCGCAACCGTTCGGCCGCTGCGCGTATTCCGATGTATTCCGCTTCGCCGAATGCGCGGCGCGTCGAGTTCCGCTGTCCGGACCCGTCGGCCAATGCGTATCTGGCGTTTGCGGCGATGCTCATGGCCGGCCTTGACGGGATTGAAAACAGGACTGATCCGGGCGACCCGCTCGACCGGAACATCTACGACCTTCCGCCCGAGGAGGCCCGGAACATACAGCAGGTTCCCGGTTCGCTCGAAGCATCGCTCGCCGCCCTGGAGGCCGACGATGGCTTCCTGCGCAAAGGCGATGTGTTCACCGACGACGTCATCCAGACCTGGATCGAATACAAGCGCAAACGCGAAATCGACACGCTCAAACTGCGGCCGCACCCATGGGAGTTTTACCTTTACTTCGATACCTAAAGGCACCCAAACGCACGGATCCGTTTGTTGCACTGCACACCAAACGGAACCGGTGCGATAACAAATAGTGGGAAACCAGCACCCGACATGTTTACCTACGATGAACAGGTTTACCTATGATATTAGGGAATGCCTAATTGAGTCGCTGCGGTCTAGCAGCGTAAAGTAGTGGCACATCGGTTTGGGGGGCACTAGGCATGTGTCTGGCTTCTCGTTGCGATTTCAGCCGTGATCTCCGGCAACGCCCGGCGTTTGTGCAACCCGCATCTCGCACCGAGGTCTGCGGCCGTGGCGGCGTGGTCTTTCAATCCGCACCATGACCCCTCTCATTTCCGTCAAAAGGCTCAACAAGAGCTTTCCCGGCGTGCGGGCGCTCCACGAAGTCCAGTTCGAACTCATGGCGGGCGAAGTCCACGCGCTAATGGGCGAGAATGGCGCCGGCAAGTCGACGCTGATGAAAATCCTCGCCGGCGTGTACACCCGCGATTCCGGCGAATTCCTCTATGACGGCCAGCCGGTGGCGTTCTCAACTCCGCGTGAGGCGCAGGCCGTGGGCGTATGCATCATTCATCAGGAACTCCAGTTGATGAATCATCTGAGCGTTGCCCAGAATATGTTCATCGGCCGCGAGCCGCGCGGGCGCCTCGGCCTGTTCCTGGACGAAGACAAGCTCAACGCGCAGGCGCGCGAGATTCTTGCCCGCATGCATGTCAATCTCGACCCGCGCGCCGTGGTCGGCACGCTGACGGTCGCCAAGCAGCAGATGGTGGAGATCGCCAAGGCCTTGTCGTTCGATTCGCGCGTCCTGATCATGGACGAGCCCACCTCGGCGCTCAACGACGCCGAGATTGCCGAGCTGTTCCGCATCATCCGCGAGCTGAAAATCCGGGGCGTCGGCGTCATCTATATCTCCCACAAGATGGATGAACTCAAGCAGATCGCCGACCGCGTCACCGTTATGCGTGACGGCGAATATGTGGCCACCGTCACCGCCCGCGACACCAGCGTCGAAGCGATCATCGGCATGATGGTCGGGCGAACCTTAGCCGACGTCGAGCCTTCGCACGGTGCCGCGGATAAAGGCGAAGTCGCGCTCGAAGTCAAAAATCTGAACGCCGGCCCGCTCGTCAGAGACGTGAGTTTTGCGTTGCACAAAGGCGAGATATTGGGCTTTGCAGGCTTGATGGGCGCCGGGCGCACCGAGGTTGCCCGTGCGGTGTTCGGCGCCGATCCAGTCGACTCCGGCGAAATAGTGGTGAAAGGCGTAAAGGCGGCGATCAGGAGACCGAGCGATGCGGTGGCGCGCGGTATCGGCTACCTCTCGGAGGACCGCAAGCGTTTTGGACTTGCTACCGGCATGGATGTCGAATCCAACATCGTGATGTCCAACTTGGGCAAATTCCTCTCGCTTAACTTCTTCTTGCGCCGCACCCAGATCCGCCGCACCGCCTCCCATTTCATCAAATTGCTGGCCATTCGCACGCCGTCGCCGGCGCAGCAGGTGCGGCTCCTCTCGGGAGGCAATCAGCAGAAAATCGTCATTGCCAAATGGCTCGAACGAGACTGCGACGTGCTGTTCTTCGACGAGCCGACGCGCGGCATCGATGTCGGCGCCAAGAGCGAGATCTACAAGCTCCTGCGCTCGCTCGCCGGGCAAGGCAAGGCGATCGTGATGATCTCGTCGGAGCTGCCGGAAATCCTGCGGATGAGCGACCGTATCGTCGTGATGTGCGAAGGCCGTATTACCGGCGAACTCTCCGCCAAGGAGGCGACGCAAGAACGCATCATGCATCTGGCGACGCTGCGTGAAACCCTAAAAGCGGCATGAACCTCGATAGGTCCATTTCATGACACTGCCATCGGATACGCCGGCGCTGGGTAACAAGGAAAGATCCTCGGGACTTCGAGCCCGTCTTTTCGCGCCTGCCGCCCTGCAAAAGCTGCTCGCCTTCGGCAGCCTGATCCTGCTGCTGGTGTTTTTCAGCTTCGCGTCCCCCGCTTTCATGCAGATGGACAACATGCTTGGGATTCTGCAGGCGACGGCGGTCAACGGCGTGCTGGCGATTGCCTGCACCTTCGTGATCATCACCGGCGGCATCGATTTGTCGGTCGGCACCTTGATGACGTTTACGGCGGTCATTTGCGGTGTGTTTCTGACTTACTGGCGTTTGCCGATGTGGACCGGTGTTCTTGCTGCGATCGGCACTGGCGCAGTCTGCGGAACCGTTTCGGGCACGCTCACGGCGAAGATGAAAATCCCGCCGTTCATTGCCACCCTCGGCATGATGATGCTGCTCAAGGGGCTTTCGCTCGTCGTCTCCGCCGACAAGCCGATCTACTTCACCGACACCGAAAATTTCTACATGATCTCGCAGGATTCGCTGATCGGTTATGTGCTGCCGAGCATGCCTATTCCAAACGCGGTCCTGATCCTGTTCTTTCTTGCGGTGGTGAGTTCGATCATGCTCAACCGCACGGCGCTCGGCCGCTATACGTTTGCGCTCGGCAGCAACGAAGAGGCCGTGCGCCTGTCCGGCGTGAATGTCGATCGCTGGAAAATCGCCATTTACGCCCTGGGCGGCTCGATTTGCGGCATCGCCGGGCTGCTCATCGCCTCGCGGCTGAACTCGGCCCAGCCGGCGCTAGGCCAGGGCTATGAACTCGAAGCCATCGCCGCCGTGGTGATCGGCGGGACCTCGCTCTCCGGCGGTTCGGGCACGATTCTCGGCACGATCATCGGCGCGTTCATCATGAGCGTGCTGACCAACGGCCTGCGCATCCTGTCCGTCGCGCAGGAATGGCAGATTGTGGTGACCGGTCTCATCATCATTCTCGCGGTCTACGCGGATATTTTGCGGCGCAAGAAAAGCTGACGGCGCGCGGGAGAGGCTGAAGAACGGGATCAAGCTCAAAGTACCAAGAAAAGGGAGCGCGACAGGCTCCCCCAACGGCTGAAGGTTGAATGGCCCACCCCAGGAGGAGATACCCCATGTTGAAAAGAAGACTAATCGGCGTCGTGCTCGGCGTCGGCGCGCTCGTTGGCGGCACGAGTGTCACGCTCGCGGACGAACCCTATATCCCGCTCATCTCGAAGGGCTTCCAGCATCAGTTCTGGCAAGCCGTCAAAGCCGGCGCAGAACAGTCGGCGAAGGAGCAAAACGTCAGGATCTCGTTCGAGGGTCCGGAAACCGAGGCGATGGTCGACAAGCAGATCGACATGCTCTCGGCCGCGCTCGCCAAGAAGCCTCAGGCACTCGGCATCGCCGCGCTCGATAGCAAGGCGGCTATTCCGCTGCTGCGGCGGGCACAGGCTCAAAAAATCCCGGTCATTGCCTTCGACTCGGGCGTCGACAGCGACATTCCGCTGACGACCTGCGCCACCGACAACATTGCCGCAGCCGCCCTCGCCGCCGACAAGATGGCCGAGGCGATCGGCGACTCCGGCGAGGTGGGCCTGATCGTGCACGACCAGACGAGCCGTACCGGCGTCGATCGCCGCGACGGCTTCCTGAACGAGATGAAGGCCAAGCATCCGAACATCAAGATCGTCTCGGTCCAGTATGGCGGCGGCGACCACCTGAAGTCGGCGGAAATCGCCAAGACGATGATCCAGGCCAATCCCAATCTCAAGGGCATTTTCGGCTCGAATGAAGGCTCGGCGGAAGGCGCTGCAATCGGCGTCAAGGAATCGGGCAAGAAGCTGGTCCTGATCGGCTATGACTCGGGCAAGGAGCAAAAGGAGGACATCACGTCGGGCCTGATGTACGGCGCCATTACGCAGAACCCGATCGGCATCGGCAAATGCGTGGTCGACTCCGCGGTGAAGGCGCTGAAGGGCGAAACGCTGCCCAAGAAAGTCGACACGGGCTTTTACTGGTACGACAAGAGCAATATCAACGATCCCAAGATTGCCGCCGTGCTCTACGACTGAGCGTTGCTGCTGCGGCGTAGTGAGCGAGGCAGGGTCGCGGCGTCCTTGAACGCCACGGCCCTCCTTTTGCATCGACGGATGTCGTTAGCAGTTGCCCCGGGAGGGTGCTCAGATGACCACGATCACAAGGCTGTCGGTTCGCGACATACGGTTTCCGACCTCACGCTCACTCGATGGCTCCGACGCGATGAACGCCGCGCCCGACTACTCCGCCACCTACGTGACGCTCGAAACCGATGCGCCGGACTCGCTCACGGGTCATGGCCTGACCTTCACCATCGGACGCGGCAACGAGATCTGTGTGACTGCGGCACAGGCGCTTGCCCCGCTTGTCGTCGGCAGAACGCTTGAAGAGATCGCGGCGAACATGGGCGCTTTCTGGCGCGCGCTGACCTCGGACAGCCAGTTGCGCTGGATCGGTCCGGACAAGGGCGCGATTCATCTGGCGACGGCGGCGGTCGTCAATGCAGCCTGGGACCTGTGGGCAAAAGCGCAAGGCAAGCCGGTGTGGAAGCTGCTGGTCGATATGAGCCCCGAGGAACTCGTGCGTTGCCTCGACTTCCGCTATGTGACCGACGCGATTACACCGCAAGAAGCCATCGCCATGCTGCACCGCCATGCCCGGACCAAGGACGAGCGCGAGCAGGAAATGTTGGCGCACGGCTATCCCGCCTACACGACTTCAGCCGGTTGGCTCGGCTACGACGACGACAAGATTCGCCGGCTCGCACGCGAAGGTGTCGCACAGGGCTGGACGCACTTCAAGCAGAAGGTGGGCGGCAGTCTCCAGGAGGATATGCGCCGGGCCCGCATCCTGCGTGAAGAAATCGGCCCAGACCTGAAGCTGATGATGGATGCGAACCAGGTGTGGGATGTCGACGAAGCGATAGCGAATATGCGCTGTCTGGCCGAGTTCGACCCATGGTGGATCGAGGAACCCACGAGTCCCGATGACATTCTCGGCCACGCGGCCATCCGGCAGCGGCTTCACCCGATCGGTGTCGCGACGGGCGAACATTGCCAGAACCGCGTGATGTTCAAGCAGTTGCTGCAGGCGCATGCCATCGACTTCTGCCAGATCGATAGCTGCCGCCTGGGCGGTCTGAACGAGGTGATCGTCGTCTTGCTGATGGCGGCGAAATACGGCGTGCCCGTGTGTCCGCATGCGGGCGGCGTCGGTTTGTGCGAGTACGTGCAGCATATTTCGCTGTTCGACTATATCTGCGTATCGGCGTCGCTAGAAAACCGCGTGCTCGAATATGTGGACCATCTGCATGAGCATTTCGTCGATCCTGTTGTGATTCGCAACGGCCGCTACATGCCGCCGAAACGTCCCGGCTATAGCATCGAAATACATGCAGATTCGCTCGATCAGTACGGCTTTCCTGATGGCCCGGCCTGGCGGGTTTGAGGCAGCTCACGTCGAACCGCCGCGGTTATGCCACGGCGGTGGTGTCACTTAGACCGCTACTCTTCACCATCGACGGGCACGGCATCTCCACTCTGCGAGGTCCAGTGAAAGACCATATCGGCGCGCGCTCGCGTCGACTCGATCAGCGCTGCGTTCACCTCGTCGGTGTGCTGAACCCAGTCTCGCGCAGCGGCCTCATCGCGACCGAACTTCACATGACGGTCTACAAGCCGCTGTCTGCGCACTTCTGGAACAAGATCGACATACCACGCTTCGTCAAGCAGCGGCCGAACGGCCTTCCAGTGGCCGCGCTCGAGCAACAGATAGTTGCCTTCGGTAATCACCAATGGCGTGTCCGGCATAACGGGAATGGCTCCGGCGACCGGTTCTTCAATTTCACGCCGAAACGTGGGGGCATAAATCACTTCGTCATTACGCTGGGCGCGCAGACGTTCCAGCAGGGCAACGTAACCCGCACTGTCGAACGTATCTTCGGCGCCCTTGCGGGAAGCGCGGCCAAGACGCTCGAGTTCGACGTTCGCGAGATGAAATCCGTCCATTGGCACCACAACCGCGCGGCCAGGCAGTCTTTCGAGAATAGCCTGCGCCAGCGTTGATTTGCCGGCGCCCGGCGCGCCAACCAAGCCGAGGATACGGCGCTCGCCGTCAGCGATCAGCCGCTCTAGCCGGACCAGAAAGTGATTTTCGATCATCGAGACAATTTCTTTGGTGTGGTTTGGGAAAACTCGTTGCTAGCAGGCGGCGAGGGAGCGCCGCCGCACTCGCCTCAGCACCTCAACGGCGCATCGTCCTGGTGATAAGCCCTCGCCTTGGCCGCGGCATTGATCCCTCCAGCGATAAAGGTACGCGCGTGACTGGCCAGATCCATGCCGTCGTCCCACAAGTTCCGCCAGATCGCCAGAGCGTTGGACAATTGCTCGTTCACCACCGTCGATGAGAAGCTCTCGAACGTGATCACGCCTTGGTAGTCGATCATCGCAAGTGCATGGAAGAACTGCGCGAAGTCGATGGTACACGAACCCAGATAGCCCTGGTTGCTTTCGCCGAGGCGACCGGTGCCTCGATATCCCGGCCCGGGCGCGCCGTCAGTCGTGTCGGACAACCGTGGCGGCGCCCGCGTGCTGACAGACGTATTGCCGGCAAAGATGATGGCGCGCGGCGACTCCCCTGCTGAGTTGCTGTTTCTTGGCGGTGTAGTAGATGAGTATGCGACGGACATGCGCATTGCCGGGTTCCGCGACGCCTTTGAGGCTCGGGGCATAAGTCCGGCGGCCGATGCTGTCGAATGCTTCGGGTATGACGCTTCGTCTGCGAGGTGCGCGCTTGCGCATCGCTACGAGAGCCTCGGCCGGCTCCCCGCTGGCCTGCTGATGAATTCGATTACCGCGTTTGAAGGACTGGTTCAGTTCGCCTCGAGCTTGCCGCGCGACGCCTGGCAGTCCACGGTTGTCGGATGCTTCGACTGGGATCCTTTTGCAGCACACCTGCCGTTCGAGGTGACCATGGTGCGTCAGGACGTGCAGGAGATTGCAGAGGCCTTCGCACTGGCCGACACGCATGACACAACGACTCACCCTCTCGTGATCGTACCGACGAGCTTCGGCCCGATGTCCGGCGAGGACGATCAAAGCGTCGGACCCGGAGGCCACCTGCATACTCCACCTACTTATTCATCTTGAACCGGCGACAGCAAGCCGTTGCCGTCCACCGTGAAGCTAAAGCCTCGCCAGATCACCCGCGTCGAGAAGAAGCTGGCGACGAAGATAAGAAACGACACGATGTCCCAGAACGGCAGCAGCCACAGGTCGTGGTGCGGCTGCCGCAACGCGTGATCCGATTGCATCTTCAACGCTAATCGGGCGAGCAATGCCGCAAGCGCCAGCGGCCAGGCCCACACCGTGCCGCCAGAAAACACCACGGTCAACAACGCAAACGCAAGCGGATGAATCAACGCGGAACCGATATGGCCGATCGGGTCAATGGTGCGGATGGTCC
>NZ_FNCJ01000028.1 GCF_900100735.1 Paraburkholderia phenazinium
GGGGCGCGCAGCGCGACGCTGGAACGGATGACTGCTGTGTCACTAACGTGGGAAATGCGAGGGCAGGTCTCGTCTTGGGCCGTTTCCGGCTCAAGACGAGAGATGGCTCACTACGAGCTAGCGGTGTGAAGCCCGCTTTCTTTGCTTACTTTCTTTGCGGCGGCAAAGAAAGTAAGTGCCGCCCCGCGCAGGGGCGAAGCTAATAGACCACTAAGAAATCAAGGAAAGGCCAACACCCTAAGAAAACCAAAAGCGCCGCAGGCAAAACCCACCTGAAAAGGGCAACAAAAAAAGCAAAAAGCGCACCGTCAAAACCCCGATGCGCTTCAAGCAAACAACAAGAGCAAGAGGAAGCCCCGCGAAGGGCCCCAAAAGCGGGCAGCTTTTAGTGAGCTGTAGCCGTTTGAACCTTCTTCCCCTTCCCAGCCCTGCCAATTTCCTCAAGCTTAATCTCAACATGCCGCGAGAAAACATACTCAGCAGGCCGCTGCTTATCCAGAGGAATATCCTTAACAAACTCACCAGTAACCTTAGGCCCGCGCAGCGAAACCTTAAGAGCCTTCAGCGGATGAGTCACCGTATCCATCACAGCGGTAGCCTCAAACCCACAGTGCACCATGCAATCAGCACACTTCTCATAGTTACCGGTACCGTACTTCTCCCACTCCGTCGTCTCCATCAGTTCCTTGAAGGTCTTCACATACCCTTCGCCGACCAGATAGCACGGCTTCTGCCAGCCAAACACCGTACGCGCCGGATTGCCCCACGGCGTGCATTGATACGTCTGATTGCCGGCCAGGAAGTCCAGGAACATCGCCGACTGGCTAAACGACCAGTTCTTGCCATTGTTGCCGCGCTTGAAAATCTCGCGGAACAGGTGCTTCGTCTTGTCCCGGTTCAGGAAGTGCTGCTGATCCGGCGCGCGTTCATACGCATAACCCGGCGAGACGGTAATGCCGTCCACGCCCATTTCCTTGACCGTATCGAAGAACTTCGCAACGCGCTCCGGCACGGCGTCGTTGAACAGCGTGCAGTTGATGTTGACGCGGAAACCGCGGCGCTTCGCTTCCTTGATCGCGGCGACGGCCTTCACGTACACGCCTTCTTGCGACACCGAGTGATCGTGCGCCTGCTCGTCGCCGTCCAGATGCACCGACCACACGAAGTACGGATTCGGCTGGTAGTCGTCCATCTTCTTTTCCATCAGCAGCGCATTCGTGCACAGGTACACGAACTTCTTGCGCGCGATGATGCCCTTCACGATCCGCGGCATTTCCTTGTGCAGCAGCGGCTCGCCGCCTGCAATCGAAACGACCGGTGCGCCGCATTCGTCCACTGCGCCGAGACACTCTTCGAGCGACAGGCGTTGGTTCAGGATGGGATCCGGATAGTCAATCTTGCCGCAACCATTGCACGCAAGATTGCAGCGGAACAGCGGCTCGAGCATCAGTGCCAGCGGATAGCGCTTATTGCGCGACAGGTGCTGACGCATGATGTATGCGCCAACCCGGACTTTCTGGAGCAACGGAATAGACAAGATGTCCTCCTTAAACTTCGCGTGCGGCGAGAGGTTGCGTCAGCTTTGACGGCAACTTGAACTCAACTTTTTCTTCACGGCCCGCCATCGTCGATACGTCGACAGGCCCCAATGCGCGCAGCGCATCGATTACGTTTTCAACCATTTCTTCAGGCGCCGAAGCACCTGCCGTGATGCCGACCGTCTGCACATTCGCAAACCATTCCGGCTTCACTTCCGAACCATCCGCAACCAGATAGCTCGGGACGCCCGTTTCGCTGCCAATCTCGCGCAGCCGGTTCGAGTTCGAACTGTTCGTCGCGCCCACCACCAGCAACACTTCAACCTGCGTGCTCAACTCGCGCACCGCTGCCTGGCGGTTTTGCGTGGCATAGCAGATGTCCCGCGTATCCGGGCCGACAATGTTGCTGAAGCGGCGCTGCAATGCGTCGATGATGCCGCGCGTGTCGTCCACCGACAGTGTCGTCTGCGTCACGTAGGCAAGCGGTGCGTCCAGCGGCAAGTCCAGATGCGCGACCTCGGCCTCGCTTTGCACCAGCAGCACCGGGCCGGGGATCTGGCCAATCGTGCCTTCAACCTCGGGATGCCCCGCGTGGCCGATCAGGATCAGCGTGCGGCCGGCGCCCACGTACTGGCGCCCCTGCACGTGCACCTTGGTGACGAGCGGGCAGGTCGCGTCGAGCACGTCGAGGCCGCGTTGTTCCGCGGCGCGTTCGACGCTCTGGGCTACGCCGTGCGCGCTGAAAATCGCCACGGCGCCTTCCGGCACCTCATCGAGTTCTTCGACAAAGCGCGCCCCTTTTTGACGCAGGTTGTCGACCACATGCCGATTGTGGACGATTTCGTGACGCACATACACAGGTGCGCCGTGTTGCTGCAACGCGCGATCGACGATTTCGATCGCCCGGACCACCCCCGCACAAAAGCCACGGGGTTGAGCAAGGATGACTCGCATAGGCTGCCGAACTCCGACTGACGCAGGTTTCGAAGAAGCCGGTAAAAACGACTTTATCGCCGCGACCATGATAATAATTGATGTCTAAAACCCGACGTAAAGCCGGTAGACGAAAACCAAACGCGCATTCTAACGCTATCGGGCGCGCTTTGCTCTGGCCGGGTCCGCCTCAAGTAGCCTGTAAGGCCCGTCCGGCAAGAATTGCGCGCTGCAGTCCCGGTGCGGAACCCTTAAACTATGTGGCCCTGCGGTGGATTATTACAACCGCATTACGAATAGATTCGAGGCTCGCCGCATGGAAGCCGACCAATACGAAAACTTTCCGATCGCCGGTGCATTTCTGCCAAAGGCGTTGCGGGCTCCCGTCGGCGTGATCTATCAGGTCGCCCGTACGGCTGCGGATATCGTCGAGGAAGGCGACTGGAGCGCCGCTGAGCGCCATGCGCGCCTCGCCGATTTCCATGCTGGCCTCGACGCCGTGGCCAGCGGCTACCTGGCGCCGGTGCATCCGCTGCTGTTCGGCAAGCTCGCTGGCGTGGTTGCACAGTATAAACTGCCGCTCGCGCCGCTCTACGATCTGGTCGCGGCGCTCCATCAGGAGATCGACACCACCCGCTTCGCGGACCGCTCGGTATTGCTCGCGTATTGCGGGCGTTCCGCGCACCCGGTGGGTCAGTTGTTGCTGCACCTGTTCGGCGCGGCGAGCCCGGCCAATCTGGCCGATTCCGATACGATCTGCACGGCGCTGCATCTGATCAATTTCTGGCAGGACATCGCGATCGACTGGAAAAAAGGCCGCGTCTACCTGCCGCAAAGCGATCTCGCGCGCTTCAAGGTGCGCGAGGCCAGCATCGCTGACGGCGTGGTCGACGATGCGTGGCGCGCCATGATGGCCTACGAGGTCGCCTGCGCGCGCACGATGCTGATCCGCGGGGCGCCGCTCGCGCTGCGCCTGCCCGGCCGCGCGGGGCTCGTGCTGTGCGGCATTGTCCAAGGTGGTCTGCGGATTCTGGAGCGCTTCGAGCGCGCAGGCTACGATGTTTTCCGCCATCGGCCGGCGCTCGATGGCTTCGACTGGTTTGTTGTCACGGCGCGCGCGCTCGCGATGTGGCTGTCCCGGCGCGTCAGCATGCGCGCCACTTCGATTGAGGGCAACGCGTAATGCAGGTGGTTCTGTTTCTTCTGTCGTGTCTTTCGCTACTGATCTGGTGTGTGCTGCTGTTTTTCCGCGGCGGGTTCTGGCGGGCGCGTCCCGCGGCGCCGCTCGCGAGCACGCCGCGCGACGCCTGGCCGGCGGTGGCCGCCGTGGTGCCGGCGCGCAATGAAGCCGATGTGATCGCGCAAGCGGTCAGCACGCTGCTCGCCCAGGAGTACCCGGGTCCGTTCCACGTGATCGTCGTCGACGATCACAGCACCGACGGCACCGCCGACGCTGCCCGCGCCGCCGCGCTGCAGTTGCAGTGCCCCGACCGCTTGACGGTGCTCACCGCAAAGCCGCTGCCGCCGGGCTGGTCCGGCAAGGTCTGGGCGCAGTCGCAAGGTATCGAGGCGGTGCGGACGTTGGGTCTGCCGGCCGACTTTCTGCTGCTGACCGATGCGGACATCGGCCACCCTGCGGATGCGGTGACGCAGCTCGTCGCCCGTGCCGATGCGGAACAGCGCGACCTCGTCTCGCTGATGGTGCGGCTGCGCTGCGACTCGTTCTGGGAAAAGGCGCTGATTCCCGCCTTCGTGTTTTTCTTCGCCAAGCTGTATCCGTTCTCGTGGGTCAACAACCCGCGCAACAAGACGGCCGCGGCGGCCGGCGGCTGCATGCTGGTGCGGCGCACGGCGCTGGAAGAAGCGGGCGGTATCGAGTCGATCCGTGCCGAACTGATCGACGATTGCAGTCTCGCTGCGCGTATCAAGCATCGGGGCCAAGGGCGTCATCCGATCCGGCTGGACGTGGCGGCGCGCAGCATCTCGCTGCGCCCCTACGACAACTGGCGCGAGATCTGGAACATGATCGCGCGCACCGCGTTCACGCAGTTGCACTACTCCGCGTGGCTGCTGGCCGGGACGCTGGCGGGTATGACGATCATCTATCTGATCCCGCCGGTCGCGGCGCTGGCGCTCGGGCCGCTGTGCTGGCCCGCGTGGCTCGCCTGGGCGGCGATGTGCTGCGCGTATGCGCCAATGCTGCGCTATTACGGCCGCTCGCCGCTGTGGGCGCCGTTTCTGCCGCTCGTGGCGTTGTTCTATGTCGGCGCGACGTTTGCGTCAGCGGTGCGTTATTGGCGCGGCAAGGGTGGTCAGTGGAAGGCGCGTGTGCAGGCGCCGGTGCAGCAGGATCGGTAAGGCCGCGAGGTAGAACTGCAGGGCGCGGCGGCGTGCAAGGCGTCGCCGCTTGTTGCAACACGGGTTTCAAGACGGTGCGGCCAGCGCGGCGGTAGCGCCGCCGCATCAAAACCCGTGAATTACCGCTGCGTCAGCAGCGCGTACAACTGAATCACGTTATCCGGCGACAACGAGAACGGCACCCAGCCGTGGCCGGTATGACGCATGATCAGCAAGCGGTCGCCGTTCGACTGCTTCTGCACGGCCATGACCGGATTGCGGGTCGACACGAAGCGCCAGCCGGGCGGCACGCCCATGGGCGGCTCGGGCGTCATCGAGGCACGCGCATTCGACAGCTCCTCGATCAACTGACCCACCTGCTCGGGACGCAGCGACACCGTCTTGCCACTGATGGTCATCGTGATTTCGTTCTGGGCCGGGCGGCCGATCGATAGCGTGGGCTTCTCTTCTTGCGCGGCGGTTGCTGCTGCGGCAGCTTGCGTTGCCACTTCTGCGTGCGTTTCTTCCGGTGCTGCCGCTGCAGCATCCGTCGCAACTGCCGGCGTGTTTTCGCTCGCCACGGCCGGTGCCGAGGCCGGCGTGGATGCAGCCTGCACAGCCGCTCCAGCCTGCTGAGCAGGCGCCTCGGGCGTTGCGTTTGCTGCGGATGTCTCTGGGATGTTTTGGGCCTGCGGGGCCACGACAGCCTGGATAAGCTGATCGACGCCCACTTCAAGCGCGCCGAGCTGTTCGTGAAGGTTCATGCGAGGATTCTCTGGTAAGACCCGCGATTTTACCTGTTGCGCGCGGGCTGCGGCCCGCCGCGGGTCGGGCGACGTTGTAACAAAGTGCGTGCGGGTCTGTCCAGAGGTTTGATGCGGGTCAGTCCAGATGACCCGTCGTTACGCCTTCAGATACCCCGCTTGCCTGAACCACTCGAGCGCATCGGCCAGACCCTCGCGGTAGGGCCGGGCACGGTAGCCGAGCTCGCGTTCCGCCTTCGCGGACGTGAAGTACATCTTGTTCTTCGACATCTTCAGACCGTCGACGGTCACAAACGGTTCTCGCTTGGTGATCTTCGCGACCGCCTCGGCGCCCATCGCCAGCGGGTAGAGCGGCCAGCGCGGCAGGCTGATGGTCGGAGCTTTGCGCCCGGTGAGCGCGGCGATATCGGCGAGCATCGCCTGCAGCGGCAGGTTCTCGCCGCCGAGAATATAGCGCTCGCCGATCTTGCCGCGTTCCAGCGCAAGGAAGTGCCCGGCCGCGACGTCATCGACGTGCACGAGGTTCAGCCCCGTGTCCACGAAGGCCGGGATCTTGCCGAGCGCCGCCTCGACGATGATGCGGCCGGTCGGCGTGGGTTTGACGTCGCGCGGGCCGATGGGCGTCGACGGATTGACGATCACCGCGGGCAGGCCGTCCTTCGCAATCATCCGCTCGACCGCGCGCTCGGCCAGCACCTTGCTGCGCTTGTACACGCCGATCGCCTGGTCGGCCTTGAGCGGCGACGTCTCGTCGGCCGACTGGCCGGAGCTTGTCACCTTCAGCGTCGCCACGCTGCTGGTGTAGACGATGCGTTCGACACCTTCCTTGAGCGCCGCACGCATGGTGGCTTCGGTGCCTTCCAGATTCGAGCGTTCGATCTCGCTCGGGTCCGGCGCCCACAGCCGATAGTCGGCCGCGACGTGCAGCAGATAGCGCACGCCGCGCAGCGCGACGCGCATCGATGCTTCGTCGCGCATGTCGCCCACGACGATTTCCGCGTCGAGCGCCTCGACGTTACGGCGCGGACTGGTGGCGCGCACCAGCACGCGCACCTTGAAACCCTTCTCTTGCGCGATGCGCGCTACCGCCGAGCCGACAAAGCCGGAAGCGCCGGTGACGAGTACGAGATCGCGGTTCTGATCCATCATTCTTTTCCAATTCCCTGCGTGGCGGTCGTCGGATTGTACGTGGCGCGTGCGCCGCGTGTCGCGCCGCGAGTCATTCTTATGCTTAATCTCGTGCAAGCATTCTCGTCACGACGCGACTAGAATGCCGGCTTGAAAGATTGCTCACAGAGAGGATGGCATGACAGGCCCGGATCTGGATTCGCGGATCGAAACGTATTACGTGCGGGTGCGCGGCGTCGTGCAAGGCGTGGGTTTCCGCCACGCGACGGTACGCCAGGCGCACGCGCTCGGTATCAAAGGATGGGTGGCCAACCTCGACGATGGTTCGGTTGAAGCCATCTTGCAGGGACCGGCCAATCAGGTAGACCGGATGCTCTCGTGGCTGCGCCACGGGCCGCCGGCCGCTCGCGTGAGCGAAGTGGCCGGCGAAGAGCGGTTGACGGAGAAGCGCTACGACCGCTTCGAGCAGCACTGAGCGAAGTGCCGCGGATGACGTGGCGCGCGTGATGGCGAGACGCCGTCGCGCGCACGTCAAACCAACCCTATTGCGCCACCAGCAGGCTCTCCGCGAATCCCCATTCCCGCTCGACCCACTGATGACTGCAGGCGAAACCGGCGTCGTCGGCGATCGCATGAACTTCTTCGGCCCGGTACTTGTGGCTGCTCTCGGTCCAGATGGTCTCGCCTGCTTCGAGCGTCACCGTCAGTTGCGCGGCGCGCACGTGCGCCGTGACGGGACGCCGCGCGCGCAGATGCATTTCGATGCTGCGTGCGTCGGGATTGAAGCGCGCCACGTGCTCGAACGCATCGAGCGGAAAATCGCCGCCCAGTTCGCGATTGATGCGCGCGAGCAGGTTCAGGTTGAAGGACGCGGTGACGCCGATCGGATCGTCGTAAGCGGCCACCAGCACCGGGATCGGCTTCTCGAGATCGGTGCCGAGCAGCAACGCGTCGCCGGGCGCCAGCATGCTGCGGATCGAACGCAGAAAGCGCGTCGCTGCGAGGCGGCCGAAATTGCCGATCGTGCTGCCGAGAAACAGCACCAGCAACCGTTCGCCGGACGCGCGTTTCTTGCTCACCTCCGCGAGACCCGCCAGGTAATCGCGCTCGTAGCCGACGATCGAAATGCGCTCGATATCGCCCAGTTCGCGCCGACACAATTGCAACGCGCTGCGCGAAATTTCAATCGGACAGTACGAAGTGGGGCGCTTTTTACACAGCGCTTCCAGAATTCGCCGCGTCTTGCGCCCGCTGCCGCTACCCAGTTCGGCAACGGTGACGTCGTGCGGAAGCTGCGCCACGATGTCCGCCGCGTGCTTGGCGAGGAGCCGCTCTTCCGCACGCGTGACGCCGTATTCGGGCAGCACGGTGATCACTTCGAACAGCGCGGAGCCGACTTCGTCATACAGGTATTTGGACGGCAACTCCTTCTGCGGCGCATGGGTGAGCCCGGCGCGAACCTCGGCGGCGAAATCGGGCGAGACATCCTGCGATAGGGCTGGCTGAGTCATGCTTGCTCCAGTTTTCACGTTCCGGTGACGGTTTTCTGTCAGCAGGGGTGTTTACGGGCGCGACACTGAACGGTGTCGCGAGCGTCAGGAAGGAGCGGACTGAGTGTCCGCAGGGACGGCGCATTCGCCGGACGAGCCGGGGTGATCAAGCAAGAAGCGCGCTTGCGCGCAAACACGCGGCGGCGCGTCTTACCGGCAAGACGTCTAGAATGCCGGCTTGCGTCATGAGCATCATCAAACTGAAACGAATCGCGATGACTAGCGCCGCATGTCAGGCGCTGCGCGTTTGAGAGACAAATTTTCCAATGAGAATACACCGTGCCGCGTCGCCTTGCTCGGCGCGTGCTACGCATGCCCGCATGAGGGCATCCATCCGATGAACACTTATGAACCGGGACGGGGCATCGCACTGTCGGTCAGCGCCTCGACGTTGTTTGCATTGCTATCGGCCTACGTCAAACTGCTCGCGCCTTTGAGCGGGCTCGATATTTTCGCGTGGCGCGTGGTCTGGACCGTCCCCGGCGCACTCTTGCTGATTGCCCTGCGGCAGCGCCTGCCGCTGTTGCGGCAACTGGTGGCGCGAGCCGTGAGTGAGCCGCGTATCGGCCTTGCGCTCGCGGCCAGCGCGGCGATGCTCGGTGCGCAGCTTTGGGTGTTCCTGTGGGCGCCGTTGCACGGTCGCATGCTGGAAGTCTCGCTCGGTTACTTCCTGCTGCCGCTGACGATGGTGTTAGTGGGGCGCCTCTACTATCGCGAACGCATCGACGGCTTGCAGTGGCTCGCGGTGGCCTGCGCGGCAGTGGGCGTCGCACATGAACTCTGGGCGACGGGAGCGTTTTCATGGCCGACGCTGCTGGTCGCGCTCGGCTATCCGCCGTACTTCGTGCTGCGCCGCAAAATCAACGCGGATTCACTGACGGCGTTCGCGCTGGAAATGACCTTGCTGCTGCCGTTCGCGATTGCGCAAGTGGTGATCGGCGGTTCGCTGACGTTGGTGGCGGGGCGCCTCGATATGATTTTCCTGCTGCTGCCCGGCCTCGGCGCGCTGAGCACGGTTGCGCTGGCGTCGTATCTGAAGGCGAGCCGCCTGTTGCCGATGGCGCTGTTCGGCATCCTCGGCTACGTGGAACCGGTCTTGCTGGTGCTGGTGTCCGTCACGCTGCTGGGCGAGACGTTGACCGCGCAACAACTTGCCACCTATGTGCCAATCTGGCTGGCGGTAGGCCTGACGGCATTGCACGGCGTGCGGCTGGTGCGTTTTGCGCCGCGCTGAAGCGCGTTCAGCGAACGCTAACCCCAGCGTATTACAGCGTTTGTGCGATTGATTCTGTCTGCGCCGCCGGACGCGTCAACGCCCGTGATGCGCTGGCGCGCGATCCGGATTGATACGCGTCGCGCCCACTTCGGCTTCGATCGCTTCGCGTAGCGCCGGGCGCCAGCCAAAACCGAACAACGCTTCGGCCAGCACGAACAGCGGACCGATCAGCAGCCCGACCAGATCGTCGACGAAGGCGGGCTTGCGATGCTCGTAGGCCATGTGGCCGACAAACTGAAACACCCAGCCGACCACGAAGAGACCAATGCCGGCAGCCAGCCAGGTCAGCGTGGATTGGGCGGCAAGCCATTGGCCGCAGGCGAGGCATAGTGCCGAGACGACGACCATCATCAGGCCGAGCGGCACATCGAGCACAAGATAGTAGAGCGTGGCCACTACGAACAACACCCATGCCGGGGAGACCGGTAACGGCAGCGCGGCGACCATCCATGCAGGGCGGCTCAACAGTACCGCGAGCGCCAGCACGATCATTGGAATGCCGACGAAATGCGTGGCGATATTGCGCCGGTCGCGGTGGTAGGCCGCGTACTGGGTCAACTGCTCGGTCAGCGTTCTCATGGGTGCCGCTCCTCGGTCAAAGTCATCATAATCGTGCCCAAACGGAATTCAAACCTTCGGGTAGCCGACAATCCCCGCACTTCAGTCCTGCACGGTGCCAGCCTATGAGTTCATCCTTCTCCTCGAATGACCCGCTCGCGGTGCTCGAACGCAGCGCGTGGTTTCGCGCGGCGCCCGAGGCGTTGCGCTCGCAACTAGCGGAACTCGGCCGCGTGGAGCGCCTGCAGGCAGGCGAGCGGCTCTTCATGCGCGGCGATCCCGACGACGGACTCTACTGCCTGCTGGATGGTCTCGTGCGCATTGGTGCGGCGAGCGCTGCCGGCAAGGAGGCGTTGCTCGCGGTGATCGAGCCGGTCAACTGGTTCGGCGAGATTGCATTGTTCGACGGTCGCGCGCGCACGCACGACGCGTATGCCGAACGCGACTCCGTGTTGTTTCATATCCCACGTGCGGAACTGGCGGCGCTACTCGAACGCATGCCGCAATACTGGCACCCGTTCGGCCTGCTGCTGACGCAAAAGCTGCGGCTTGCTTTCGATGCGATCGAGGAAGCCGCGCTGTTGCCGGCGGCGCAGCGCATCGCGCGCCGCTTGCTGCTGATGGCGGGCGGCTACGGCGAACCGGGCGTGTCGCGGCGCGTGCTGAAGGTGCCGCAGGAAGATCTCGCGATGATGCTGGCGTTGTCGCGGCAAACAATCAATCAGATTCTTAAGCAGTTCGAAATGCAGGGCGCATTGCAACTGCGGTATGCGGAAATAGAAATCGTCGACGTCAATAAATTGATGGCGTTAGCCGATCCCGACGAAAATAGACGCCCGTCGGTTTGAACACGGTCCGCATGGCAACTACGTAAAAAAGGCGAGTCCGCAAACTCGCCTTCCCCAACGGCATATTCGGCTTCGACTGTTAAGACCTGGCGGCCGGATTATGTCGAGAACCGAGCACCTTAATTGGTTTTAGCGGTGTCGGTCTTGGCGCCGTCCGTCTTGACCGGCGCGGTGCTGGCCTCCTTGCTGGCTTCCCCGGTGGCTTTGGTCTTTTCAGCGCTGGCAACGGCGGCGTGCTTCTTCTTGCTGACCTTCTTGGCCTGGGTCTTTTGTACGTGAGCAGTTCCGCTCTTGGTCTTCTTGGCCTTCACCTTGGCTTCGGTCTTGTCGGCACCCGTGCTGGCTTGCTTGGCCGAGGCGTCGGTCTTCGCTGCGTCGTTGGAGGTGGCGCCGCCAGCCTTGAGGTTGGCCTGACCAGCCGCTTGAGTTTGTTGATCGCCTGACATGGCCGGTGCCGCAGTCGGAGCAGCAGTCTGTGCGAAGGCCGTCGAAACGAGCAGGGCGGAAGCGAGAGCAGCGAAAATCTTCTTCATGATTTAACTCCTTGTGTGGCGGCTGAAAAGGTTCAGCGCTGCCGGTTTAACGCTAGCCGGATCAAAGGAGTTGACGCTGTTCTGGTGACAAAACGTAACGGCGGATACATATGCTTCTCAAGAAGCATAGAGGCGCATTTAACCCTCACCTATATGACGATTTAAGTTTTCCTTAAGAAATGTGAATACCGAATTGGCGAGCTCTTCAGAGCGATGCGTCTGAAGAAGCGGCAACCGGTTCGAGAGATGCCGCGCTGCTTGCGCGATGGCGGCAGGGGCGTGTCGCTCAGTACGTCTCTATTGCGTCGCGATAGACTTCGGCGATTTGCGCTGCGACTACCGCATCGTCGAAATGCTTGCGTGCGTAACGCCGGCAAGCATCGGCGCTCGGCATCACGCGCACGCCGCGCAACGCGTCGGTAATTCCATTGCCGAGCGCCTGGTAACCACCCGACGACAGCACCAGATGATCCGATAGGCGCGCTACCGTTTCCGCGGCGCCACCTTCGGCTGTCACCAGAACCGGGGTACCTGTGGCGAGCGATTCGATTGCGGTCAGCCCGCAGTCTTGCATCGCGACGGTAGGCACGACCGTCAGATCGGCGGCGCGGTAGTACTGCGGTAACGCATCGTCGGAGACGAAGCCCGCGAGCTGCACCTGGGCTTCGAGGCCGCGTGCGACGATGCGGGCGGCGAGCGACTCCTGCTCCGGCCCGGCGCCGACGATGACAAGAAATACGTCGGGCACCACCAGCTTGACCACAAAGATCGCGTCGATCAGTTCGTCAAGCCCCATGCGCGGGATGAGCGGCCGCACGCACAGCAGCACCGGCCGGTCTTGCGGCATGGCGAGGCGCTTGCGCGCCTGCTTCCTGGTGGCGCGCAACGCAAAGCGCGAGGTATCGACACATCCTGGCACCACACGAATCCGCTCCTCCGGTACGCGGTAGCGCATATGCAGGACGTCGGCCGACTCACGCGACAGCACGATATGACGCGTGCCGCCGTGATACACCGTCCACTCGAGACCGTAGCGCAAGGGGCCGAGCAAAGCAGCGCTGCGGTCGGTACGGTGTTCGTCGACCCACGAGCCATGAAAATGGACGACGCGCGGCACTTTGCCGAACTTGCCGAGGATTGGCGCAGCGTGTGGCGCGAAGTGCAGCGCGACCAGATCGGGTTTGCTTTCGGGTTCGAGCGCATCCGGCTTCACGACTGGCCGCCGGAGCAGTTTTCCGAGGCTTGCCTGCGCGTTGGCCAACGTCAGCAGCATGGAACTTGATGAGGTGGGAGCGGTAGGCGTGGCGGCGCTTGGACTGCGCACATTGACACCTTGGCCAGGCAACGCTGCGGCCATGGTCTGGAGCATCCGGTCGAGACCGTCGGGGCGTGCCAGCGGGCGGCGCATGCCGATCTGCAGGGAATCGATGGGCGTGTTCACGATTGCACGTGCGCCGGCAACTGCAGATATTCCGAGTCCATTACTGCCCCTGCGCGGCTTGCTTGTGTAGCGGGAGAGGTTGAGCTGAGGCATTGCTCATCCGTCGTCGTACACGGTACGTCTGCAAATTGCGAGCTTCTGTGTGCTACCGCACTTAATCAAATTAAGCATCGCGTCCACCGTAGCGCTGCTCGTCACTTGAACGGATTGTCGACCACTCCCGGTTTGGCATCCGGTTCGTCCTTGATCCGCTCAGGCAGGTTGGCCTGAGCCCGCAATGTTCCGACAATAGCGTCGAGCGCTTCCTTCAACGCGAGCGCCGCCTTCAGGCCGCGTTGATCTTTCGTCAGCTCAAGTGTGCCGGTCAGCGTGATGCGGGTCGCGCCGTTGCTGAGCGTCAGCGCATCGCCCTGAATATTGAGTACCTCGTCGTCGTTCGAGAAAGCGTTAAACACCTTTGAGTCCTCCAGGACGCTGATCTTTCACTGACTCGGGAATGCCCGGAAAGCGGATGCCGCTCATGGCTTCGAGTTCGTGAACGGATTTGATGTTGTAGCGATTCGTCGAGACATTGTCGACCACTACCGCGAATGCCATCTGCGTCGACGGCACGTACACCACCTTGAACAATTGCGTCGGCACGAACACGCGCGTCGGTCCGATGGTCTGCAATTGCTGGCCGGTGAACATCGGCCCGGTTACCACGTAGGTGTCGTCGTAGCGGGTGGCGATCTTGCGCACCGAGGTTTCGATGCGCGCCCACAGGCGCTGATTGTTCTCGCGATTCTGCGGCACGACATTCGCCAGCGAAAACGACTGTGCCATCCCCTGCTGATTCCAGCGGTTGCCTGCCGGGCTCATATGGCCGCGGTCATAGCCGCTGCGCTTGTAGTCGGCAAGCGTCGCGCCTTCGCCGTCCGGCAGACGCGCGTCCTCGAAAAACTTGTTGGTGCGCACCATGTCCTGGGCGGCTTCAATATGATCGCGCGTCAGATGTTCGGCGGACCAGAGCGGTCCATGCGTGATGCCGGAGTGCAGGACCGCGAAGTCCGAGTAACAGAGCATGCGCGTCTTCGGCGCCATCTTCTGGTTGGTCAGCACCGGCCACTGGGCGTTGGGCGTGAAGTCGGTGCAGGAGGAGGCAGCTATCGCGTGCGCCGCGACAGCAAACAGCAGGGAGGCAAACCACTTCTTCATGGGTCAGGCAGCGGAGGAACGGGGGCAAAAGTATAGCGTCGCGCGTGCTACTTGCGCGACCCAAGCCTCACGTCCGAAGCCTGTGTTCAGGAAAGGGGCGCAATGGCGCCCCGGCTTCTCAGCCTAGCTATCGAAAACGCGGTGTTCCGCATGAATGGGCTGACGGTCGACAGCCTGCAGCCGCCAGTAACCGGTTGCCGGCGCACGCGCCGGCACGCACGTCCAGGCGGCCGAGCCCTCCGCCGAACTGACGCGCTGCTTGCGGTCCACGTGCAGGCCGCGCAGTGTACACAGCGGCGCGTCGGTGCTGGGCGCGCACAGGGTGGTGACGCCGTCGGCGTCGTGGAGTTCGCCCCAGGGGGGCAGATCGATCCCTTGATGCGCTTCTCTCGACCACCGATGCTCATCGGTATCGAGCCATAGCACAGCGTAGTCGTGATTGACGGTGGGATCGGAACCGTTGATCAGAATGGTCAGGCGCATGGCAGTTCCGTTACACAGAGTGCGAAGTATCGCCTTAACAGTCTAGACCGACCTTTGCGTTATGCAAGGCCAATGACTATCGACGGCATTGAAAAACACAATTGGGGAACGTCTTGCACAGCTTCTAGATTAAAAGATGCGGTGCAGCCACGCGCGTCTGCCCGGCAGTCCTGCGGACGAACTCGTCCACCGTCGCGCGCCCCACATTACAGGCTTGCATGGAGGTTCAGATGTCGCAACTCAAGGGTTCGAAGACCGAGGAGAATCTGAAGGCAGCGTTCGCCGGTGAATCGCAGGCGAATCGTCGTTACCTGTATTTCGCAGCCAAGGCAGACGTTGAGGGCCAGAACGATGTCGCGGCGCTATTCCGCTCGACCGCCGAAGGCGAAACGGGTCATGCACACGGCCACCTCGAATATCTCGAAGCAGTAGGCGACCCGGCCACTGGACTGCCGTTCGGTTCGTCGCGGCAAAACCTGCAGGCGGCGATTGCCGGCGAAACCCATGAATACACCGATATGTATCCGGGCATGGCAAAGGCCGCACGCGAAGAGGGTTTCGACGAGATCGCCAACTGGTTTGAAACGCTCGCCAAAGCTGAGCGTAGTCACGCCAACCGCTACACGAAGGCGCTCGAAGCATTGGTCGATTGACGCCGCACGCAGCGGCGCGAACGCCAGCTTCACTGAAACAGACTGAAGAAACAGCGGGAGCTTGCGGTAAGGGTCCGCAGGCTCCCGTTCGTGCCGGCGCGACGCATGGTGCGGCGCACGGTCGCCGTCGTGGCAACCGCCACGGCTGTGCGCGCTCATGTGCACGTTCCATAGTCTGAAGAGAAAAGCGCAAAAGCATTCAAGGAGTCTGACTCCATGCCCCACAAAGAAGGCAGCCTGGAGGCGCCTACCCGGCATCCGCTCGATTGGCTTTCGGATGCGTTCTACGATCAGGAGGCGCTTGACCAGGAGTTGGCGCGCGTCTTCGATATCTGCGCGGGGTG
Source organism: Paraburkholderia phenazinium (assembly GCF_900100735.1). Lineage (GTDB taxonomy): Bacteria > Pseudomonadota > Gammaproteobacteria > Burkholderiales > Burkholderiaceae > Paraburkholderia > Paraburkholderia phenazinia. The sequence continues at coordinate 15,584 of NZ_FNCJ01000028.1, forward strand.
TCGCCGCTGCGTCTCGCTGTGCGGCGCGTTTCCCACGCTGTTCGACCTGGTCGACGCCACTGACACCGGCGAAGCGCACGAGGTCGACAAAGCCGAGTTCGGCAAGGTCGTCGATCAGTGTTACCTGTGCGACCTGTGCTACATGACCAAGTGCCCCTATGTGCCGCCGCATGCGTGGAACGTGGATTTTCCGCACCTGATGCTGCGCGCCAAGGCGGTCGATTACAAACGCGGCGACGTCAAGCTGCGCGACAAGTTTCTCTCGAACACCGACGCGCTCGGCCACTTCGCGGGCATTCCGGTGGTCACGCAGACGGTCAACGCGGTCAATCACACGGCGGCTGCGCGCGGTGTGATGGAGAACGCGCTGGGCGTCGACAGGAACGCCTGGCTGCCCGATTTCGCTACGCGAAAATTTCGCAGTGCGGCAAAGAAGTCGCCGGACATGCCAGTGCGCGACGGTGAACGTACGCCCGGCAAAGTCGCGATTTACGCTACCTGTTATGTGAATTTCAACGAACCGGGGATCGGTCACGATCTGCTGGCCGTGCTTGCGCACAACGAGATTCCCTACGAACTGGTGAAGAGCGAAGCGTGCTGCGGCATGCCGTTGCTCGAACAGGGCAATCTGGAGGGCGTCGCCGCCAAGAAGGAAAAGAATCTGCCGGTGCTCGCGAAATATGCCCGCGAGGGCTACGCGATCATCGGCGCGATTCCGAGTTGCGTGCTGATGTACAAGCACGAACTGCCGCTGATGTTCCCCGACGATGCCGATGTGCGCGCCGTCAGCGAGGCGTTCTGGGATCCGTTCGAATACTTCGTGTCGCGCAATCGCGACGGTCTGCTGAAAACCGACTTCAAGACCGCGCTGGGCAAAGTGTCGTATCACGTGCCCTGCCATGCGCGGGTGCAGAACATCGGCCGTAAAACCTCCGAAACGCTGGCGCTGGTGCCCGATACACAGGTCACGGTCGTCGAGCGCTGTTCAGGACATGCCGGCACGTTCGGCGTCAAAAAGGAGTTTCACCGCACGGCGATGCAGATCGGCACGCCGGTTTTCAAGGCGATGGCCCAGCCGCACCCCGACTATATTTCGTCGGACTGCCAACTGGCCGGCCATCATATCGAACAGGGGCTCGACGAAAACGGTTTGTCGAAAGGACAACTTGCGCATCCGCTCACGCTGCTGCGCAAGGCGTACGGCCTCTGATAACCCCACTGACTGGAAGGACACCGAGATGAGCATCGCCCGCAATTCGCTGCTGTCGCTCGAGAATTATTCGAAGTCGCGCATTACCCTGCGCGCCCAGGTGATCGAGCACAAGAAAGATCGCACCGTGCCGCTCGGCAACCACGTCACGTTCCTGTTCGAAGATGAAACCACGATCCGCTATCAGATTCAGGAGATGCTCCACATCGAGAAGATTTTCGACGAGGACGGCATTCAGGGTGAACTGAACGCTTATTTGCCGCTGGTGCCGGATGGCAGCAATCTGAAGGCGACGATGCAGATCGAATATGAAAACGAGATCGAGCGGCAAGCGGCGCTAGCGCGGTTGATCGGCATCGAGGATCAGGTGTTTTTGCAGGTGGAGGGCGAGTCACCGGTCTATGCGATTGCCGATGAGGATCTTGAGCGCGACAACGATCAGAAGACTTCGGCGGTGCACTTTGTGCGCTTCGAGCTCACACCGGCGATGAAAGCGCGGCTGCGCGACGGGGCGGCGTTGCAGATTGGCTGCGATCATCCGAATTATCCGGTGCCTACGGTGACGATCGAGCCGCGGGTGCGGGCAGCGTTGGTGAAGGATCTTGCTTGAGGCGTGCGGCCCAGTGCAACGCAGTGGTGAATGCGTTTGCTGGGGACTCAATGCTGCATCGCGGGCGAATGGGGCGCAGGCGATCCGGCGACTGGCGCAATCTCGTATCTCACGCTTGGTTCCGAATCCCACACAAGTATCGACGAAGTACTGTTGCCGAGCGAGCCGAAGCCTGACGCCCCGATCTTTTTTACGAAGAAGTTCGCGGGGCATCCGGAGTATCGGTGGCAGGTATTGGCGGTTTACCGAGACCCGGTGGCCGCGCCGCTCACGTATATCGTTACGCTCCATCGGCGCGCGCAAGTCGGCAGCCAGTATTATCTGAAGGAAATCGTTGTCGCCCGCAGGAGTCAAAAGATTCGCTCTTTTTTGCACCCTTGGTCGCTCGTCGAGGTCGAGTTTGGACACTCGCTGAGCGTTGGTAAAGCAACCGGGCTTTTTTTTGATGGTAATAAGCGCTACGTGGACACCGTCCAGCTGTATAGCATGCCAAAGCGCCGGCTGGCTATCGTCAATCAGGTTCTCCCGCGTTCCAGGGAAGACTTGATTCAAGTGATACCCATCAGCTCTCGTCGCCCGGACCCTTCCGAGAAGGCGTCAGTGGAGGTCACCTCTGAGCTTGCGAAGATGGTGAACTATCAAAATCCCAGCTGGGCCGTGTGTCGCATGATTCAAACGGTAACCGCTAGCCGTGTCATCGCACCGTTGGTCCAGCGTACGGCGTACAACCAGCAGAGGGATAAGGGTTTTCGACAGCAGGTCCGTGCCCCGGTTCGTGAGGAGCTAAAAGACGCGCTCATGTATGGCGTCGCCGCCGACGGGCGTGTCGCCGACTCCAAGGCGCTCGCCGCAGTACAAGCGACATTGGCGCAGCTCAACTCCGAGGTGACCAACCTCACCCAGCAACTGGCCACGCTCCAAAGCCAAGTCACGTTGTATGACCAGCTCGCGAACGATTCCGGTCTGACGCTGGAGGAATTGCGCGAGTTGTACGAAGATTCCATAACCCCCCGAGCTTTCGGTGAACACGCTAGGCCGGTGCAAGGGCAGTATTGCAATATGTCCTGAATTTGGTTACGGTCTTTTTATATTGGTGGTGGACTACCGGACTGGACCGGCCACCGCGACGGTTAAGAGCCTCCAGCGCATGAACTTCTGTAAGCAAAACCCGCCCTCAAGGCGGGTTTTGTCTCTTAGCGCGTCGGACAGCGATGTCGTCAGGTCTATTCGCCGGACAGCTCCAGGACCCGTCGGCGGCGCCAGCTCAGGCGGATCGCGGCCACTGCGATTGCCGCAACGGTGAACATGAGCGCCACGAAGCGCCACATGTCGCGGCCAGCGAAGCTGGCCAGCAAGCTGCTGAGCGTAGCGCACGACACCATGGCGGTGGCGAACATGGCCATCTTGGCGCCGGCCGGCTCGGCGCTTCCGTCCATTGCCATGCGCTGGAAGATCGCGAACGTCAGGCCGTTACCCACGTTGTAGACGAATACACCTGCAAGAAGTGGCCACACGGATTCGAACGCCCACCCGGACAGCAACATCAGCAGGCCTCCTGTGAACGCCAGCGTGATGCCGGCGCGCGTGAACACTTCCTTTCGTAACGCCGATACCTGTCCGTTCACCACGGCTGCGCCGATCATGAAGCCGATGAACAGCAGAAGCTGGGTCAGCCCGTACCGAACGGGGCTGTAGCCTTGCACCTCGACCAACAGATGCGGGCTGGATACGATCCACGCCAGCGTGCCGCCGAAGAGGATTGCCGCGGACGCTGTATTCACCATAAAGGCCGGACTGCCGAGCACGCGGCGGTAACGCGCGATGACACCGCTCATTTGCAGCGAGGTGCGGCGCGCCGCCGGATGACTTTCCGGCACGCGCCACGCGATCAGCAAGACGATGATCGCGGCCGCCGCGCCGATCAGCCCGAAGATCGGACGCCACGCCCACCACTCGACGACGATGCCGCCGAGCGTGGGACCGAAGGCCGGCGCCAGCACGGTGAGAAAGCTCATCCAGCCGAGCGTTTTGACCGCCGCCGTCTCGTCCATCAATTCGTGGATCGTCGCGTAGCCGCATACGGCGACGGCGGCCACGGTTGCCCCCTGGAGGAAACGCGCCGTCAGGAAAGCCGCGATGTCGCTGGTTGTGGCGCAGACCAGCGAACTCGCGCAGAACAGCACGCCCCACGCCAGCAACACCGGCTTGCGTCCGAAACGATCTGACACTGGGCCCAGCAGCAGATTGAATACGGCGCCACCGAGGAACCACAGCGTCAGTGTCTGCTGAGCCAGGCTGGTGCCAGCGGACAGGTCACTACGCATGACCGGCAGCGCGGGCAGGAACATGTCGTTGGACAGATAGACCGCCAGTTCAAACATGGCCAGCAGGAGAGGAGTCCAGGTCAGGGCAGAGCGCGAGGAGAGCGACATGGCGGCTGGTCCGTTCAGTGCAGGAAGCGCGACGTCGGGTGTTCCTTTGTCCATTGCCCGGGTTTGACGCTGACCAGAGCCTCGGCCACTTTGTCGATATCGGCCGGCGTGTTATAGACGCTGAACGACATGCGCACGGTACCCAGAACGCCCAGGCTGTCGACGAGCGGTATTGCACAATGCACGCCAGTGCGTACAGCGATGTCGAAATTGTTCAGGTGGTTACCCACGTCGTAAGGATGCAGGTCGCGGATGCCGAACGACAGGATGCTGCCCGGCTCGCCGGGTGCGCCGAACAGCTGTACTCCCGGCAGGCCGCCAAGCTGCTTTACGGCATGGAAGAACAGCTCTTGATCGTGCTGCTGAACGGCGTCGAGACCGAAGGCGGCGAGGTAGCTGGCCGCGCGCGCAAGTCCGACGGCGCCCGCCACGTTGGGCGTGCCGGCCTCGAAGCGGTGCGGCGCCGGCAGGTAATGCGTCACGCGTTCGTAATTGACGCCATAGGCGACGCCGCCGCCTGTCTGAAACGGCGCGAGCCATTCCGTCTGGCGCGGATGGATATACAGGACGCCGATGCCCTGCGGCCCATACATCTTGTGACCGGAGAAGCAGTAGAAATCGACATCGAGATCTTGCACGTCGACCTTCAGGTGCGCGATGGCCTGAGCGCCGTCGATCAGGACGGGAATATCGCGTTCGCGTGCGAGACGGGCCATTTCCTTCACCGGATTGGTGACACCTAGAACATTCGACACGTGGGCGATCGCGACCAGCCGGGTCTGGGGCGACAGCAGCGCCTGGTAGTCCTCCAGCCGGATCCGTCCCGTTGCGTCCACCGGCACCACGCGCAGGGTGGCGCCTGCCTCCTCGCAGGCCGTCTGCCAGGGCAGCAGGTTGGAGTGGTGCTCCATGCCGGTGACCACGACCTCGTCGCCCGGCTTCAGGCATCGTTTGGCGAAATTCTGCGCGACGAAGTTGATCGCTTCGGTGGTGCCCTTGGTGAAGACGATGCTGTTGCTCGAAGCGGCATTGACGAACTGTCCGAGGGTCTGGCGGCTGGCTTCGTAGGCTTCGTGCGAACGGTTACTGAGCTTGTGGACACTGCGCCCGACGTTCGCATTGATGTGACTGTAGTAGTGCGTCATGGCATCGATGACCGAGGCTGGCTTTTGTGTCGTTGCCGCGTTGTCGAGATAGATCAGGCCTTCGTCATGCGTGAAGATCGGGAAATCTTTCTTGGCTTGGTGGAGAGACATGATGACCTTTTGCTTGAAAGGGGAGCGAACGCGATGGCGTCGGGGTTACAAATAGCGCGCCAGATCGGCAGACAGATCGGCGATATCCTCGATGCCGACTGACAGGCGAATCAGGTTCGGGGTGATGCCGAGGCTGCGCTTGAGTTCGTCCGGCACGGCGCGATGTGTCATGAGCGCGGGACATTCGATTAGCGAGAACACGGCACCTAGACTCACGGCGCAATGGAAATACTTCAGCCCATGCATCAGAGCCGTTACGTCGCCGAGATACTCGAACGAGATGATCGCGCCCGGGCCGGTCATCTGCCGCGCGCATAGCGCGTGCTGCGGATGCGAGTCGAGACCGGGATAGATGACACGCGATACCTTCGACGATCGCAGCAGCAGCTCGACCAGTACCCGCGCGTTGGCGACCTGGCGCTCGACGCGCAGGCCCAGCGTTTTGACACCCCGGTGAACCAGGTAGCAGTCGAGCGGGCCGGGCACCGCGCCCGTCACCGTGCGATGCCTGGCGAGAGCGCGGTGATGTGACTCGTCGCGCGAGATCAGGGCGCCGCCGATGACATCGCCGTGACCGGCGAGGTATTTAGTCGTGCTGTAGAGAACGAAATCGGCGTCGAGATCGAGCGGGCGCTGCAGATACGGGCTGGCGAAGGTGTTGTCCACCAGTACCAGCGCCTCGCGCCGCTTCGCGAGCGCGCAGATCGCCCGCAGGTCCGCCAGTTTTAGCGTCGGATTGGTGGGTGTCTCGATCCACACGAGACGCACTCCACGGGAGAGGGCGGCATCCACGGCCTCCAGGTCGCTCATGTCGACCTTGTGGTGTCGCAGGCCGCTGCTTACCTCCAGCGCCAGGAACAGATCGAGCGTCCCGCCATAGACGTCGTCCGAGCACAGGAACGTGTCGCCTGGGCGCAGCAAACTCAGCGCCGCGGCGCCCGCAGCTTGCCCGGAGGCGAAGGCGAGCGCGTACCCGCTGCCTTCCAGTGCGGCCAGGCAGCGTTCGAGTGCTTCACGGGTCGGATTCTCACCCCGGCCGTAGAAATAGCGCAGCGGCTCCTGGTGTTCCTGCGCGAACGTCGTCGCCAGATGAAGGGGCGGGACGACTGCCCCCGTGACCGGATCCGGCTCCTGGCCGACATGTACCGCGATCGTGTCGAATTTCATCAGACGACGCTCTCGACTTCGAGATCCTTCTTCGTGCCTTCCTCCCAAGCGTCGAGATAGGCCTGCTGCTCGGACGTGAGCACGTCGATCTCGATGTCGCGCGACGCGAGCTTCAGCGAGGCGATCATCGTGTCGACATCCGCCGGCATATCCAGCACGCCGACCGGCAGGCCTGGATGTTTGAGCAGATACTCGCAACCAAGTGCCTGGTTCGAGAACGACATGTCCATCACTTCGGCCGGGTGCCCCTCGGCCGCGCACAGATTGACGAGGCGCCCCTCGGCCAACACCGAGATGCGTTGTCCGCTCGCTAGCGTGAACTGCTCGATGTCCGAGCGGATCTTCTGGGTACCGGTGGACAGGGCGCGCAAGCGAACCAGATCGATCTCGCAATCGAAGTGGCCGGCATTGGCAAGCACGACGTTGTCCTTCATCGCGGCGAAGTGACGGTCGTCGATGATGGATTTGTTGCCCGTCACGGTGACGAACACGTCGCCGAGCGGCGCTGCCTGTTCCATCGGCATGACACGGAAGCCTTCCATGACCGCTTCAAGAGCGCGGACCGGATCGATCTCGGTAACGATCACGTCGGCGCCCATTCCTGCCGCGCGCATTGCCACACCGCGACCGCACATGCCGAATCCAGCCACGACGAATTTCTTGCCGGCCAGCAGCATGTTGGTCGCGCGGAGGATCGCGTCGACGGTCGATTGGCCGGTGCCGTACCGGTTGTCGAACATATGCTTGGTCTTGGAATCGTTGATCGCGATGATCGGATACTTGAGTCCGCCCATGCGCTCCAGGTTCTTCACGCGGATCACGCCGGTGGTCGTTTCCTCGAGTCCGCCGACGATGTTCGCGGCGGCGGACGCGTAGTCCGAATGCAGCAGTTTGGTGAGATCGCCCCCGTCGTCGATCACCACGTGCGGTTGCGCGTCGAGCACCATGTGGCAGTGGCTCTCGTAGGTTTTCAGATCCTCGCCGTGAATCGCGTAGACATGTATGCCCTGCGACGATAGATAGGCGGTGACCGGGTCTTGCGTGCTGATCGGATTGGATGCGCAGAGGAACACCTTGGCGCCGCCGGCACGCAGCGTTTCGATCAGATTGGAGGTCTCAGCCGTGATATGCAGACATGCGCCGATGACGCGGCCCGCCAGCGGCCGTTCGCGCTCGAAGCGCTGGCGGATCGATTCGAGAACGGGCATGCTGCGCCGCGCCCACTCGGTCAGTTCACGGCCTTCGTCGGCCAGGTTGATATCGGCGATATGCGACGGATGAATGCTCATGCAGGCACCTTGTTGAGAATTATGAAAATGAGGCAAAGAATGGCTTCGCCGCTCATCGTTGGGCGGAGAAGCAGAGGGCGTGGGAAGGCAGCGATACGGTGCCATCGGCCCGCACGAAGCGGCCGGCCGCTTCGGCGAACTTCGTCCACAAGGCGGCGATCCGTTCCGGCGAGGCGCGTTCGGCGATAGCCGCGCCGATGCCGGGTGGGATCAGGTCGCGGGAGAAGCGGACGAACTCAGCCAGGGTCTCGAACATGAACGGGGCGACAATCCGTTCGCAACGAGCCTGTCCGAAGCCCGCGGCATCGAGCTCGGCGAGTACCGCCCGTTCGTCGGCCATGCAGAACGGGTTGGGCTTGCCGGGCGGCGGCGGTGGTAGATCCAGCTCGCGAACGAAGAAGCCGACGGCTAGGCTGATCATCGGTACCTTGTCTGGTGTACTCCAGGTGGAAAAGACGAGCCGTCCCCCGGGTGTCATTGCGTCCCGCAAGCGGAGCAGGCACGCCTGCCGATTCGGCATGAACATCAGCCCGAACCGGCTCGTCACGACTTGATAGCGCGAATCCGGTACGAAATGTTCGGCATCGGCCGCGACGAACGATACGTTGGTGACCGTGCCCAGGCGCCGGCGCGCTACCGCGATCATTTCTTCGGAGATGTCGATGCCTGTCACATGTCCGTTGCGTCCGACCTGCGCGGCGATGCTCAGGGCCGGTTCGCCAAGGCCGGTCGCCACGTCGAGGACGTGATCGCCGGCCTTGAGGGCGGCGCTGTCGATCAGCGCCCGGCTGACATAGCTTGCACCGCGCTCGAATGCGTCGCCCCAGTGTTCCCACGCCTGAGCGAGCGCATTCCAGGTTTGCCGCTGTTCCTGGCTCGCGGAAATCATATTCATAGGTATTCCTTATAGATGGCGCTCACATCGCGCCGGCGTCGACGAGTTTTCGCAGTGCCGCGATATATCGGGGCGATGTGCCGCAGCAACCGCCGACGAGACTCAGCCCATAGCGCGAAGCGCTCTCGCTGATGAATTCGACGAACTGTCGCGTTGAAACGTTGGGGCGCAAATAACCGCCGGGGGTGTCGGCGAGCTCGGTAGACCGGTCTTCGACATTCGGATAGGCGCCGAGGGCGAGATCGCTGACCGACGGCAAACGCGACAGCGCCAGGTGCGTCGCCGCCAGATTGCTGCAATTGACGCTGATGGCGAGGGGAGCAAATTCGGTGACGAAGCGCGTCAGCGGTGCGTAGTCCTCGCCGCTAAGCAGCAGACCGTCATGGTTGCAGACGAAGCTGACGATGAACGGAGCCTGCATCTCGCGGCATAACGCTCCAATCACCTCCGCCTCCCGCCACGTGTTGATCGTTTCCGCCAGGATGAGATCGGCACCGGCGTCGAGCAGACCAGCGATCGAATCGTGGTGTTCCTCACGCAAAATGCCGCTGGACGGTGTGTCTTCGGGACGGTAGGCGTCGCCGATGGGAGCGAGCGACCCGGCGATCAGGACCTGCCGGTCGCCGGCGAACTGGTCGATCGCTTGCCGGGCCAGGCCGATGGCGATGGCGGTCAGTTCCGCGGCGGCGATGCGCTGGTTGCTTGCCGAGACGGCCTTCCGGGTAGTCCGGAATGTGTTGGCAGTGATGATGTCCGCGCCTGCCTCGACATACTCGCCATGAATTTCCAGCAGCGCCGCGCGCCCCTCGGGCGTCAGCAAGGCCTGGGCGGACCACAGGGGCGGCTGCATCTCGAAGCCGCGGCGCTGCAGTTCGGTGGCGGTGGCGCCATCGAGCAGCACGGGCATCTTCGATGCAAGCCTCAAGCGAAGCGACATCAATTCTCGCTCGTTCATGCCGGTTGACCTATCCACGGCTCGACGACGCTCTCGCGAAACCGTTCGATCAAGCAGGCCGGCAGCAGCATCGCTTTTTGCGGAGGATAGCGCCGCGAGCGTGGCGGTGTGTAGTCGCTGTCGATGCGTGTCGGCAGGCGCAGCGTTCGATCGAGAAGGTGGGCGCCGCGGTAGAACCAGCATATCTGGCCGACTGTTTCGGTGAAAACGGCGCGGCCTGCCGTGGACGACAGCAGTTCGAGATGATGCAGTGCCGCCATGCATTCACCCTGCAGCGAAAAATCCTGGCGTGGGGAATAGTGGCAGTAGTAGTCGTGGACGGCCCGGAACAGGTCGTTGTATGTAAACCGGCAACCGTCGATCACGATGTCGCTGAGTTCAAGCATCGGATGGTCGGCCGGTGCCGAGGCATCGCTGCCATATCCACGCGAGGTCAGATAGACGTATAGCGTGCTGGTCGATGCCACCCGGGCCATCATGTCGGCTGAATTGGCATAGGGCTGCCCTTGACCAAGGAACGGGCGGACCCTGATGTCGTGCCTGGACATGAACTCGAATTGCATCAGGATCTCTTCCTTGAGAGCGTCGTATGCATCGCGGACGTTCGGGTCGTCCGGTGCGTGGGGCGTCATCTCATAGGTGATCGCCACGCGGGAGAGGAAGTGCTCCTGGACGCGTAGGCCCAACGGCTTGCGCTCCCTGAAAGGGAATTTTTCCTTGATGTAGCATTCCGCCAATAAGGTCATGAAGTCAGTCCTGTCAGCCAATTGAACTGAAGCAAATGTCTGATCGATAGCCAGTATCGAACTCATCGTGGCCCAGCCCATCGAGAGCTGGCAGAAGTGTTATTACTATTTAATCTTTTCTTATTCCACGGAAGAAGCTGCCCGAATGGGCAGGGTAGGGATACGTTGGTGTGCCGATAGGGATTTGAAGGATTTGTGTAATAAGCTGGCGACCAGATTTCTCTGGTTCCTGCCGTATGCCGCATAAATACAATGCCGATCACCGTCTTCACATTCAGAAAATGCAGCGTGAGTAACTGGCCGCTGGAATTTCGAATTAACTTATTTAATCAGCATGATTCGCAGTGCGCGTAGTCGTTTCCAGATGCATTTAACGCAGGTGCCGCCATGCATATGTGGAGAGAAACGTATTTGGATTTATTCGCATCGACTCGATCCGAGGCCGATATCTTTCGGAAATTGTCGTTTGCGGTCAGGGAACTGGGTTTCGAATACTGTGCATTCGGAACTTGCGTTCCGTTTCCGATCAGCAATCCGCGATTTACGCTCCAGTCCGATTACCCGGACGCCTGGGAAGATCGATATGTCAGCTCCAACTATTTCGCGGTCGACCCCACGGTTCGGCACAGCCTGACACAATCGATGCCGCTGGTCTGGCAAGCGGATGGCCAGACGCAAAATCTTGAGTTCTGGGAGGAAGCCGCTCATCACGGACTGCGTTACGGCTGGAGCATGCCCACAATCGCTCGAAACGGACCGGTCGGATTGGTTAGCATGGTGCGATCAGGCGAGCCGATCGACCCGCTTGAACTCGTTTCCAAGGAATACCGGATGTTATGGCTCGTCAACGCGGTCAGCGGCGCAATGCAGGCGGATTTCGCCGCTCGGTACGCGGTCGAACTGACGAGCCGTGAACGCGAAGCCCTGAGATGGTCGGCGTCGGGAAAGACCTATGTGGAAATCGGCATGATCATGTCGGTCGACGAACGGACCGTAAAATTTCATCTGGTCAACACGATGCGCAAGCTCAATGCGATGAACAAGACCGAGGCGGCGGTCAAGGCGGCGATGTTGGGCCTCCTGTGGTGACCGCGTATTCCGACGGCACACCGCGCCCATCGCGACGTGGAAGAACATCCCCCCTGCTCGCCGGCCGGGACAATGGCGCTATCCGAATGTGAGTCGCTGAACAAAGAACGACACGATCTGGTCGCGAGCCTCCGCTGTCGGCTCGCCGGCCTTATCGATCAGGTGGGCAGTCACGACACTGTGAGGGCACGCCACATGCTGGGCGAAGAACGAAGGCACGTCACGGTTGGCAGCACTATCGGGGAGCACGCGCCCGACGAAACGCTCGCCAAGTCCGGCTGCATAGGCAGCAAAGCGCTCGGCTCTGCAAAAACGGTCACCTTCAAATCGATAGGCCAACACCGTGAGGTTTTCCCGCTCGAGACGCTCTCGGACTGCCGCGAGTTCGTCGGGCGCCATCTCAATGCCACCGGGGTTGTCCAGTGGTAGCGACGGCTGGCAAAGCACAGGTGCCAGCATCGCAGGCTCAAGCATCATCGAGAGTGCAAAGTTACCGGTAAAGCACATGCCAATCGCACCGACGCCTGGGCCGCCGCACTCCTCATGTGCCAGTCCCGCCAGCGCCCTGAGCCACTGTGTCACCGGGCTCGACTGATTGCCGGCTAATGCGCGAAACTCTGCACTGACACAGGCTCGCCGGAAGACGGCTGCACCCGCTTCGGCATCCGGTACGGCGCCGTCTCGACCGAAGAGCGACGGCATGTAGACCGTCATACCTGCATCGCGCACCCAGCGGCTGAACCGTGCGACATGCGGACTAATGCCCGGCATCTCCGTCATGACGATCACAGCCGGTCCTGATCCGGCCACGTGAACGATCTTTGTCACGCCGTCGAGCGTGATTGCGCGGCGCGTGAAGTCGTCGAGGCTGTCATCCTCTTTCATGCTGGCGTTCGCCATCAACTTGTCTCCTGTTAGGGAATGCCTGCATTAGGCGCTCCAGGCGAGTAAGCTTCTAGTGTCCGTTTAGACACTTTTAAAGCGTTTTCAGTCAATGAACGATTTCACTGTTCTGGTGCTGCCGGGTGCTTACGCGACAAGCGTGGCTGCGACTCTGGATGTCCTGCATGCGGCATCGGTCCTGGCGCCGCGTCTGCATCTGGCACGTCCAACCTGGCGCGTTATGTCGCCATCCGGGGGCTCCGTACCCGTGAGCAGCGGCATGCACATCGAAGCCGCAGCGTTGCCGAAACGGTTTCGCTCTGATGGGGCGACCTGGATCGTGCCCGGATTGGGGATCGACGATGCGAGCGCAATCGCAACCCGTTTGACGCAAGAAGATGCGCGGCTGGCGATCCAGGCCGTTGCCGCGCATGCCGCCTCGGGCAGCCACGTCGCGGCGTCCTGCTCCGCAGTGTTTCTGCTTCAGGCCGCCGGGCTGCTGGCGCAGCGTCGGGTCACAACGTCCTGGTGGCTGGCGGCTCAACTACAGCGGTTAGAACCCAGTTGCATTGTCGATGCCGACAGGATGGTTTGTGCGGACAGCGCCGTGAGTACGGCCGGCGCTGCATTTGCGCAGACCGATTTGATGCTTCACCTTCTACGGACGCGGTTTGGCGTTGCCCTGGCTGACGCAGTGAGCCGGGTTCTGCTTGTAGACGCTCGTCAAGCGCAAGCGCGCTTTGTCGCGCCGACGATGTTGTCCAACGGAAACGAGTTGATCGGCCGTCTGGTGGCGCGCATCGAATCCGCGTTGCCGCATCCGCCCAGCATTGGCGTGCTGGCAGACGAATTTGCCATGTCTCAGAGAACGCTGGCGCGGCGCGTAAAAGCGGCCACGGGCAAGAGTACGTTGGCGCTGGTGCAGAGTGTGCGGCTGAATCGCGCCCGGATGCTGATCGAATCGAGCAGGATGGCCATCGAGCAAGTCGCCGAACAGGTGGGCTATGAGGATGCCACGGCCCTTAGACGCCTTATGCGCAAGGTGGCGGGTGTGAACCCCAGTCAATATCGGACGGGAGGTCAGGTGCCTGGGTAGATGTCGATACAACGTCTATCAAAAGATTCATCCCGGTCTGCAACACTGTCGCTACCGCTCAACATGCTAATTCGCGATTGTTGCCAGACTGGCGTTGCGGACAGCCTTGCCGCCCACCAGGAAAACGACCAATGCGGCGACGAGCAGCACGCACAACGCCAACCGTAACCCGACGAGCCCCGCGCCGAATCCGATCATAGGCGGCCCCACCAGGAAGCCTGCATACCCGGCCGTGGCAGCCATCGACACACCGACAGCCGGCGTCAAAGTCGAGCGTCCCGCCGCGCTGAAAATGACCGGGACGACATTGGCCAGGCCAACGCCCACGAGTGCGAATCCTACACACGCAGTCACGACGTTCGGCAGATCCAGCACGAGTGCAAGCCCCGTGGCTGCGACCAGGCCACCAAGCGCTGTGACCCTCTCCGAGCCAAAGCGACGCACGGATACATCGCCGACAATCCGGCATGCCGCCATTGAAAAAGCGAACGCCGAATAACCGATGGCGGCGACGCTCGCCTCTCCGCTCAGAACCGAGCGCAAGAACACGGCACTCCAGTCAGCTATTGCGCCCTCCATCATCATGCAAAGGAATGCCAGTGCGGCAAGTTTCATGACAGCGGCCGAGGGCAACGCCAATCCGCTAGTGGGTGCGCTGGCGCGAGGTCCAATGTCGCGCAGAGCGGCCACAGCGGCGCAGACAATCAGCACTCCGATAAATAGGCCCGGCAGCATCAGACCGCCGATGACACCGACACCCCATTTCTGAAGCATGGCGCCGGACGCGGCGCCTAAAAGTCCGCCTGCACTCCAGGCAGCATGGAACGAAGACATGATCGGTGAGCGCCATTCCGCTTCAATCGTGCTCGCGTGCCCGTTCATCGAAACGTCGAGCGCACCGTTAGTCGCGCCGAGCATGAGCAGAGCCAGACCGAGCGACAGGATGTTGGGCGCGAACGCGGGTAACGGCAGTGCGACGACGAATGCCACGCCAAGTAGCGCGGTGGCGCGACCGCTTCCGAACCGGGGCGCTAGCCGTCCGGCAAGCGGCATTGTGACAATGGCGCCCAGCGCAAAGGCAAATAGCCCCAACCCTAATGTGGTGTCGCTCAGCGAGAGGGCCGCCTTGATGCGCGGAACCTCGACGGCCCAGGCGCCGATCCCGAATCCATTGGCGAGAAACACTGCGAGGGTGGCAAAACGCTCTTTGACGGGTTTCATGGCGTGGCCACCATGACGGTGTCGCAGACTTTCTGGAGTTCGGTCAGGCTATCGGCCGAGAGTTGCGATTCCACGATCAGATAATCGATCGCAGATGCCGGCGCAACAATGAACGGCGCGGAAGTCATCAGCTTCTCCGAAGTCATCGCGATGGCGACGAGGCCGCTTGCCTTGATCATTGCTCGCTTCAGTTCGGCATCTTCGGCGTCGAATGCGGCGATGCCTTCAACTGGATCGAGTGCACACGCGCCGAGAAAGCACAGATCGGCTTTGATCTGCTGGACTTGAAGCATTGCTGTCGCGCCTATGGAGCCACCCACCTGCCTGCCGACCCGGCCGCCAATCAGGATCACATCGAAACCGGGGCGATCGAGCATGCGTGCGCAAGCCTCCGGCGAGTTCGTCACCACCGTCAGGTCCGCGTTGTCTGGTAACGCCGCTGCGATCGCGACATTGGTTGTGCCGGCGTCCAGCAAAATGACCTGCTTGGGCCGCACGATCGACACAGCGACCTCGGCGAGGCATGCCTTTCGGTCGACGCTTTCGCGCATACGGGTTGCTGCAGGTTGGTCGGCTGGCGAGGTGAGCAGGGCGCCGCCGTAGACGCGCCGGCAGTGTCCCGCGTCGGCCAGGTCGCGTAAGTGACGGCGGACGGTATGTTCAGATGTATTGAGTTCGACCGCTAGTTCGGAGGCCAGAACGCGGCCTCGGGTTCGCAGCCGCTCCAGAATGAGTCGTTCACGTTCGTCGGGTAGAAGCCCGTCCATTGCGTCCTGGCGTGTTCGCTGCATTTGGAGGTCTCAGTTTGGCTGATGAGTGAGCATAATGTAGCAAAAAATATCGTAAACGAGCATCGAGCGCAAGGGCGGATTTTCTGGCATGGTCGGCAGCCGCTGTGTTGTGGTGCTGGGCGGGGGGATGCGCAGGGCGAAGATTCCAGGCGTCGGTTCCACTCAGGAACCGGCCATCCAACTCGAAATGTTGAAGGGTTGCTTGTCGGCCGTTGCCGACATTGGGACGAGCTGGGTTCTGCGTCAGCAATGCGGCGGATTGCTGACAGTGGCGGAATCGAGCAGCCGGACGGCAGCTTCCTGCATAGGTGAACTCACACTCCCGACCCGGAGCGGTTATACGCGGAGCACCGCCGCAGTCTCGCGCAGTCGCTGGGCCTGCTCGTCGAGCGCAGCCGCCGCTTCCTCGACGAGCGACGCATTCTGCTCGGTGGCGCGCTCCAGCTGTGCGCTTCAATGGGTACCAATGATGGGGGCCGCCACCCACTCTGAGAAGCCGGTATATTGCGATGCGAGACATCCCTCTCAGAGATAGATAAAGGCTTATATGCTCGACGGCGTATCCCTCGACCAGCTCAGAACATTCATCGCCGCGGTGGACGAAGGAAGCTTCTCCGCGGCGGCTCGACGCTTGAACCGCGTGCAGTCCGCAGTCAGTGGCTGGGTGAGTGCTTTGGAGGAGCAGATCGGCATCACACTATTCGACAGGTCAGGGCGTTTCCCAAAACTAACGCCTGAAGGCGTGCTCCTTCTTGCGGATGCGCGGGCCATCGTATCGGGTGTTGACACCCTCAAAGCTCGGGCAAAGCTCATGGCCTCGGGAGTCGAGGCCGAGCTCTCCGTGGTGTTCGATGTCTTCTTTCCCACTGCCGCCATCAGCGAGGCAGCCAGAGCGTTCGCCAAGCGCTTCCCGTTGACGCCGTTACGGATCTTCGTGGAGGGTTTGGGTGCTGGGTATCAGCCGGTACTGGAGGGGCGCTGCACGTTGGGCATCCTCGCCTCACTCCCAATGGACTTCCCGTCGCTGGCTGTCGACCGCCTCGGCACCGTCCCGTTGGTGATGGTTGCTGCGCGTGGCCACCCGCTTGCAAACTTCGAGGGCCATATCCCCAAGAAGGAACTCTCCAAGCACGTGCAACTGGTCTTGACCGATCGTTCACAGCTGCTCGCTGGCCGCGACTACGGGGTCCTATCGTCTACGACCTGGCGCCTGGCCGATCTGTCCACGAAATATGCGTTGCTCAAGGACTGTGTCGGCTGGGGAGGGATGCCTCTTCACATGGTGGAGAAAGACATTGCCTCCGGTGACCTGGTCGCCCTTGACGTCGATGGTGTCCCGCGCGCCGGAGCCATGCTGACCATTTCTGCCGTCTACCCAGCCGCAACGCCTCCTGGTCCAGCTGGCCGCTGGCTCGTTGAGCATCTGAAAGACTGGTCGAGCGCAAAAGAGTCGCCTGAACCCGCAAAACTCCAGCGCTAGGCATGCAGTGCTCGATCGTCCTACACTCGCGGCTCGGATGCTCGCGCCAGTGCTTGCGTGTCAACGTACTCCCGGATGTTCGTCACCTTGCCATTTCGAACGGTCATGGCAAAGACGAAATAATCTTCGAACGGCCTATTCGTGGCCTTCACTTTTCCCCTAGCGAGGCCAGTCATCAACACCCGGTCTCCCTGCGCGACGAATTCTGGAGGCTCGGGGAATGACGTTTCCAGACCGGAGGCCTTCTGGAGCAAATCCTCCAGTCCGGCATGCCCGCGATGCGTCCCGGCCAAGGCCCAACCCTCGCCGGGAACGATCCACTCGATATCTTCGGCGCACAACGACAGCAGACGTCGTCTATCGCCGCTGCCCGTTGCTGCAAAGAAGTCTTTGACGACTTGGACGTTCTCTTCGATGCTCATCGAAAGCTCTCCATTTTCTGACCTATACGAATGCTTATGGACCGGCGGCTGAGGGCGCAGTGTTGTCGCTTCGAACATCGCAAATCGCCCCCTGCTTGGGCCATGATTGGGATCCGGGGCTGGCCATGGCCACGCACCGACGCGATAAAGGCCTTCTTGTTTTTCAGCAGACCTTCAGGGCCGGCGGCTGTATAGCTGAACGTCTTGCCGGCTACGGCGATGCGGTCGATCCAGGCCTTCAGGGATGTGGGAATCGAAAAGTTGTACATCGGCGCGCCGATCACAACAATGTCTGCTGCGAGCAGTTCGTCCAGGTAAGCGTTGCCCTTGACCAAGTCCTCATTGAGGGTCGCGTCTTCGATGACCTCGCCCATGCGCGCTG
The DNA here is from genome assembly GCF_900100735.1 of Paraburkholderia phenazinium. Lineage (GTDB taxonomy): Bacteria > Pseudomonadota > Gammaproteobacteria > Burkholderiales > Burkholderiaceae > Paraburkholderia > Paraburkholderia phenazinia. The sequence continues at coordinate 33,507 of NZ_FNCJ01000028.1, forward strand.
CCATGTGCGCCCCAGAGAGGTGGAGTGGTGGATCAGCCGCCAAGTCGCGGTACGTGACCGCTAGGTCAGGGAGGAGAGCGAGCTGCCGGGCAACGATCTCGGCGGACAATCGACGGCTCGCCGACACCGCACCGAGCACGCTGGAATCAAGATGAAGAAGCTGCATGGTAGACCTCGCGAATGAATGGAAACGAAGCGTTCGAACGCTCTGATTTCGAATGCTGCGGCCGAAGCGGGCTCGTGAGAAGCGCTGATATTGAGAACCGAACCATCCGTTTTAGCGATGGATAGTGCTCGTGCAACTCGGAAAGCGTGCACACGGCAGAGAATCTTTTCTCGCTTGGCACCGGCCAAGCGCGTTCCGCGTCCATGTGCTTGGACGGTAGGCCGTAGTTCAACGCGTGCGCAATACTTGTTGGCCATCCAGAAGTCGAGGCTGGCAACTGGCCCCGAGTCAGGAGGGCGGTATATTGAGATGCGAATCATCACGTGGTGCGAAAGAACGCAACTGCATGCTCGATGGCGTCTCTCTTGATCAACTCGCATCAAGTTGTCTGCACCCAGTGGCGAGCTCGACATTAAGTGGGCGGCAGGACTCGTTAGGGCTTCACAAACCGATAGGCGAAGCGATCGGTTTCACCCTTGATCGAGGGGTCGAACACTTTGCTCGAGTGCGGATCGTCCTTGTTGGCGAGAACGGTGCTTTCCGCGTCCAGTACGAAGCCTGCCGCTTCCACCTCCTCGCGCACGGACGCAGGGTCAATCCGATGCAGCGACTGGGCGTTGCTCATGCCCACTCCGGCGGCGGTGGCGTGATCGACGATGACATAGTACCCACCGGACTTCAGTCGCTCGTAGACGGCTCGGTTGAACTCCGCCGCCGTTGCGCCTTTGGCCTGCATAAGCGCAGTGTGGAGGTCGTGGTAGAACAGGTGCAGCCACAGGACATCCGCCGGTCGAGTGGCCCGCGGCATCGCCACGAGGTCCGCCGAAACGACCTCGACGTTCTCTCGGCCCGGCTCCTTCGCAAGCGTCCGCATGAGGCCGACCGGATCGTTCTTGAAGTGGGCGACTTCGGCCGGCACGAAGCTGTAGACCCGTCCTTCGGGTCCCACGACGTCTGAAAAGAGACGGGTCCAGTCGCCGTCGCCCGGGTAAACGTCGATGACGGTGGCGCCCGTATCGACGCGTGAGAAGCGGATCAACTCCGCTAGCTCGGATTGGTCGTACATGGTATCTCCTTCACGGTAGAGAATTCGACGAGCGTATGACGTGCAAGGCATCGGTCCACGGCTCATTCGCCATAGACCGCGAAGAATGCCGCTAAGGCCGGCGCTTCGCTGGCGCGGACGCGTTCCTCTGAGCGGCCCGCGCCAGCGCCAGCGCCTGCGTGTTAATGTACTCCGGGATGTTCGTGATCTTGTCGTTCAGGGCGGCAGTGGCAAAGACGAAATGGTCATCGGCACCTCCTCGGAGGCCATCTGATATGCGGCCCCCACCCCAGCGCGTCCGCGATGCGTTCCACCCAACGGCCAATCGCTGCGGGGGGATGATCCACTCGATGTCTTCGGCAACCAGTGTCAACATGCTGTGCCTATCGCACGGCTGATCGCGACGAAGAGATTCCTCACGATCTGGACGTTCTTCTCGGCGCTCATAGCATCGCCTTTGTTTTCTTTTCCATTTCCGCGGTCGGATCGCGCTCGATCGGTCGCATATGTCGTGTCGCTACCAATGAGAACGGCGTACCCGTAAGTCCAGCCACAGGACCGCGTCGGGTCAGCCCTGCGCCATCCCCCCATCGACGGGAAGATCGATACCGGTGATGTAAGAACTTTCATCAGAGGCGAGGAACGTGACTGCTGCAGCGATTTCCTCGGGCATGCCCCTGCGGCCCATTGGGATCTGCGTGGTGAATTGTGCGACTGCTTGCTCGGCCTGTTCAGCGGTAAGGCCCGTCGTAGTCGCCAAGGCCGGGGTGTCGATTGCTCCGGGGCTCATACAATTCACGCGGATCTTGCGGTCTTTCAATTCCAAGGCCCAGCCGCGCGCGAAGTTGCGCACAGCCGCCTTACTCGCGGCGTAAGCAGTAAATCCTGGAAGCCCGAGCACGTTCGAGACCGAAGAGTTCAGGATAATCGAACCGCCGTCTTTGAAGAGGGGAAGGGCCTTCTGCACCGTAAAGAACATTCCCTTCACGTTCACGTCGAAGGTCTGGTCAAAATGGGCCTCACTAGCTACCGCGAGCGGTGCGATTGTCCCTGCGCCCGCGTTCGCGAAGAGAATGTCGATGTGACCATGTTTCTCCTTCACGATAGCAAAGAGGCGATCCAGATCTTCCAGGCGCGACACATCGCCCACGACCGTCGTAACGTTTTTCTTAATGTGCGTGGCGGCCTCTTTCAGCTCTTTCTCCCGGCGCCCAGTGATTACGACATGCGCACCCTCATCCACGAAGCGCTTGGCTGTGGCCAAGCCAATCCCACTGCTACCGCCCGTGACGACTGCAATCTTGCCTTCTAAGTTTTTCATGATCTTTCATCCTTTCGTCATTAAAAAGCGGGCTCCCGCGACTGGCGGAGCCGAAGTCCAGCAACGGGACGACGACCCAAGCACCCCGCTAGAGGCGCGAGAGCTTGCAGATCGGCCCGCTGGCCGAACACGAATGGTAGGAGCGCACCGGCCTCCTGAGAAGACGACATATTGAGATGCAATCCATCTCTTCCGCAGATGGACGCCACTTACGGCCTGATAAATTTCATGCGCTGACTGTGACGGCGGCTCTGCGGACGAGACCGCAACGAACTGCAAGTGATCTCTCTCGCGTTGTCGACGGCACGGATAGCCGCCTCCCCAGCGCCGACATCTGAATGTCGGCAAAGCGACCTGGAACGGCCGCACGTGCCTGATCGGCCAACGTCGGCTCTGGCCGAATATTCGCCGGCCAGCTCGGCGGCGTGAATGGCGGTTGCGCCTTGGAAGCAGCCGTTGAGATGGCGCGAGGTCGAACGATGGTTCAGGGGCGATAGCAGGCGGACAGGAAATCAATGAGGATAGCCAATGGCGTAGCTCATCACTCAAAGCCTTATCTCGCGCGGAAAAGATACTGCTGCATTATGAGCACATACCAGCCTTGCCCCGCCGCCTTAGCCCTGTACCATAGCGGCGTCGATACTACGATCGCGGAGGCGCGTCATGGCACGTCGATGGATGCAGCCCACCGTTGCCGCGGTGTGGCTTAGCACGATGGCAGCGGCCAGCTTCGCGGCCGACCCGGCGCCGTTTCCAACACCCGCGCCCGTTGTCTACGTGGCCGACTTCGACCTCGACGTCGCCAACGTCAAACCGGACAGCGGTCCCGGCAGCCGGTTGCGGCGCTTAGGCAGCGCGTTGCCGAGCGGCCCGCTACGGCAATCGAAAGACCCCCAGACCCAAGCCAAAGAGATCGTCGCCGATATGGCAGACGACCTCATCGCCGACCTCACGAAAGCCGGCATCGACGCGCGCCGCCTTCCACCCGGCGCGGCATTACCCGCTACCGGCTGGCAAGTGCGAGGCGTGTTTCTGAGTGTCGACGAGGGCAACCGCTTGCAGCGCGCGATGGTGGGCTTCGGCGCGGGCCAGAGTAATTTTCAGGTCGCGGTCTCGCTCGACGATCTGTCCAACCCCACCTTGCCACCGCTCTACGAGAACACCGAGGAAGGCTCCAGCAAAGACAAACCCGGCGCCTTCATCAAGCTCAATCCCTACGTAATCGCCGCGAAGTTCGTGATGGCTGGCCACGACCAGAAATCCACGATCAAAAACACCGCGCAGCAGATCTCGGATTCGGTGGTGGAGAAGTTGAAGGCCAAAGCGCAATAAGGACGAAACAAGAGCGCAGGCAGGCAACTGGCGAGGTGAGTGCCTACTTACTCCCTGCATACCTGTTAACGGCAAGCGGTCCCGCCAGCCAAGCCGACGGGACCGCTAGACCCACAACAACCATTGACCCTAATCAGACAAGCGCCAACGTACTAGTCAAATCCCCCAACGGCGCCAGCCCATTCTGCGCAAACGCACGATCACGCGCCACCACCCCTTCAAGCGGCTTCAATCCATGCACCCGGGTAATGAAGCGCAGAATCGAATTGGTGTCATAGACCGTGTGATCCACATAGCCCTTCTTCGCCAGCGGCGACACCACCAGCGCAGGAATTCGCGAACCCGGACCCCAGCGGTCGCCCTTCGGCGGCGACACCGGATCCCACCACCCGCCGTTCTCATCGACGGTCACGATCACCACCGTATTCGCCCACTGCGGGCTGCGCTGCAGATGGTCGATCACCGCGGCGATATGACGGTCGCCGGATTCGACGTCCGCATATCCCGCATGCATGTTCAGATTGCCTTGCGGCTTGTAGAACGTAACAGCAGGCAGGCGCCCCGCGTCGATATCGGCGAGCAGGCGGTTGGTCGACGCGTCGTCGCCCACGCCGGCATCGCGCAGATGCTGGCGGCGCGCGTCGGTGCCCGGCGCGTAGTTGACGAAGTAGTTGAACGGCTGATGGTGGTACTGGAAGTCCGGCACGTCGCCCGTGTCCTTATGGTCGATCGCGTACTGCCACGCGCCGGCGTACCACGCCCAACTCACGCCCTTATCCGACAGACGATCGCCGATAGTCGCGTAGCTTTGCGGCGGCAGCACGCGCGGATTGGACAGATCGGCCGTGGTCGGATTGCCCCCCGGCGCAGGCGGCACGAAGCTCGGCTGATACGGCGGCGCCATGGTGTTGACGGCGTAACCGTCGGGAGTGAACAGGCCGTCGTTGACGAACTTCGGCGGGCCATCGAGCGCGGAGGCCGGCGAATGGGCCGCGACCTTGAGCCGGGTACCGGTCGGATCATCCCCTTCGATCACCGACACGAACTGCTTCGCCGCGGTGTTATGCACATCCGGTACGAGCGGCGCTTGCGCAGAGATCAGGAAGATGTGGTTGAGCCACGAGCCGCCGAAGGCCGCCATGAAGAAGTTGTCGCACAGCGTGTATTGCTGCGCGAGATTCCAGATCCGCAGCGTCTCGGCGGAGTTCCGGTAGTGCCCCATCACCAGACCACCCGAGTCGGCCCACGCGACAAACTGGTTGTTGCGCCCGGCGTTGATCTGCATCTGGTTCTGATAGAACCGGTGCCACAGGTCGCGCGTAATCACGCCGTTCGGCAGCGGTGCGCCTTGCGCATCGGTGATGCGGAACGGCTTGTTGTTCAGATCGACGATGTCACGCTCGCCGATCATGTAGCGCTTGCCGTCCACTTCCTGAGCTTGCGGCACGAGGCCGCCCCAGATCTTCGGCAACTGCGGCAGCGGTGTCTTGCCGTCGCGGTCGAGCTGCACATAGCGCTCTGCGGGCACGGCATCGAGCGGATGCTGCAAGCCCGGGAAGTTGCCGTACAGATTGGCGAAGCTGCGGTTCTCCGCGTAGATCACCACGATCTGCTTGACCTGATCGTTCAAGGCGGCGTCGAGGCGGAGGTCGGCTGCGCTGCGCGGGGCGCCCGTCGCCAGCTCTTCGGTGTTGCAGCCGGAGAGGGCGAGTCCGAGCCCCACCGCTGCGATGCCGGTTAGAACCCGGCGGCGCTCGGGGTTGTCGGGGCTGTCGTCGCCGGCAAGCTCCGCGTTCGGATGCGGCACGGGCAAATCGTCGTTCTGATTCATCGGTCTTGCTCCTCAGGTCTGGGCCACTCTTGCGCGCCGGTCATCCCAGTCGCGCCGCAGCCGGTACTTCGTGCTTTTGTGTGGCAAGCGTGGTGAGACCGTACGATGCCAGAATTCGTCCCATCAGGCCAAATTGGCCCGCGACGCTTCGCGCTATCATGCTGATCTGTAGACGATCAGCACGAACCATAGCCGGATATGGCAAAAGAAAACATGACAGGAGCGGGACGCAAAGCGGCCAAACCGCGCGGCGATGCGCCGACGGCTCAAGACGAGGCCGCAGCACCCGTTGATCTCAGCGAAACCGCCGACGAAGAGAGCGCCGGCGGTTCGACCTATCTCGTCCCGGGTCTCGAACGGGGCCTGCGCATTCTTGCGGAGTTCAGCGCACGCGAACCGGTGCTAGGCGCGCCGGAACTGTCGAAGCGCATCGGCATTCCTCGTACCACCACCTTCCGCCTGCTGCAGACGCTCGAAGCGCTCGGTTTTCTGGAGCGCGTCAATGGCGACCGTCATTTCCGACTCGGCGTCGCGGTGTTGCGGCTCGGCTTCGAATATTTGAGTTCGCTTGAATTGACCGATGTCGGCACGCCGCTGCTCGAACGCCTGCGTGATGCCACGGGACTGAGCGCGCACCTGCTGATCCGCGATCAGCGCGATGTGGTGTTCGTCGCGAAAGCCCAGGCGCATGATCCGATGTTCAGCTCGGTCAAGGTGCATGTCGGCACACGTCTGCCGGCGCATGCCACCGTGCATGGCCAGGTGTTGATGGGCGATCTGAGTTTCGAGGAATTACGCCAGCTTTATCCCGAGCCGCAGCTCGAGCGCTTTACGGATCGCACGCCGGCGACCGTCGAAGAACTCAACGAACGTGTGCGTGAAAGCGCGGCGCTCGGCTATGCCGTGAGCGAGGCTTCGTTCGAGCGTGGGATTTCGGTGGTGACGGCGCCCGTGCGCGACCAGACTGGCCGCATCGTGGCTGCGTTGACGGTCACGGTGCCGCGCTCGGATATCGGCGAGGCCGGCGACCGCGAACCGCTGATTGCGGCGGTGTGCAATGCGGCGGTGGAACTGTCAACGCGCCTTAATTACCGGCCACGTATCGAAGATCCGACTGTGGCCGAGGCGCGCCGCAGGACTGTGGCGGCCAGCTAGCCAAAGGGCGGCCCGGATGTGTGGGGCAGCCGGCTAAACGAAGCGCGGTCCGGCTGCATGGCACCCGGCCGCTTACCTCATTAGAACGAGTGGTGCACACCTGTCAGGAACACCATCTGATTGCGGCCATTCGAGACGCCTGCCGTGAAGAACGCAGCGTCCGTATTCGAACCCGCACGCTCATACAGCGCATTCACATACACCTGGGTCGACTTCGACAGCGCGTAGATATCGCCGATCTCGAACTGCGTCCAGCGGTGACCGTCGAAGCTCGTCGTCGCAGCACCGCCCGCCACGCTGTTAAACGGCGTGAACTGATAGTTCGCCCCCGCGTCGTAGGTCTGATACGTGCTCGAGTACCCCGGCGAGTCCAGCTTCACGCGCGTGTACAGGCCATGCACCAGCAGGTTGCCGAACTGGTACGACAGCCCGGCGCCCATGTTCTCGACCTTGTCCGCCGTGTAGTTGGCGGCTGCCACACCCTGGAAGTTCGTGATGCCGGTCGTGACGATCGACGGCGTCTGGTCATGCTCGTTCGAGTAGACCGCGCCTGCCTTGAACGGACCGTTCGCATAGCTGGCCGCGAAGCTCAAGGTGCGCCCGGTCGCGAAGTCAGTCGTGTTGCCGAGACCCATCATCGCGCCGAATGAGAAGCCGCTAAAGCTTGCCGAGCGGAACTTCACCGAGTTGTTGAACGGCACCACACTCGTGTCGGCCAACTGGTCGATATTGCCCGGGTGGAACGCATACCAGCTGGCGGCGAGATACCCGGTGCTCAGCGGACCCAGCACGTCGAAGTTGAACGGCGTCTGGTGACCCAGCGTCAGCGAACCGATCTGATCCGAGCTAAGACCCACATACGCCTGGCGATTCCACAACGTGCCGGCCGACGCCATTGCCCCCGTCGTCGTATAGAAGCCGTTTTCCAACTGGAAGATGGCGTGCAGACCACCACCCAGATCCTCGACACCCTTCAGGCCCCAACGGTCGGGCTGCATGTTGCCCTGTTCCGCGATCCATTTCGTACTTCCGCCGACATTGCTGATGTACGCGACTCCGGCATCCAGACTACCGTAAAGCGTGACACTGCTTTGTGCCCATGCCCCTGACGCGGCACACATGGCCGTAAGTCCGACTGCAATGATTCTTTTCACCGTTGGTTCTCCTGATCATATGACGAATAGCTAGATCCCATTCCGCCGTCTGTAGTGCATTGAGTGAGGGAGCGTTGGTCGTGGTTTATGCGCCAAAACTTCGCTTCTTGTTTGTTCCACCTATGGGCGTGTGTATCGCCTATGGAAAGTATAGGGTCTTCAGAAGTGGTCAAAATAAATTTTTGAGCCCCGAGGAAACCCGAATGCCGTGCGAAGGATTGCTTCGGATGCCGACAGAAAAGCCTTAGGGAATAGGGACGTAACGCTGGTCCCGTTGTCAGGGAGGTAAGGGCTGGGGTGTCTGCCCGACGCCACATCAGTGTTTTCCCGTAACGCCGCAGATTTTTCTTTTTTTCTCGGCAAAGCGGCTCCTATAATTGTCCATACACGAACTGCTGTTTCTTAGGTGGAACAGAAAAGGCTCCAGGAGAAGGTAGCAAATGACTGAACAATGGCGTTGCGCCGGACATGCCGGCGACCTGTCCGAAGACGCGCCGCTCGAGTTCAAGCTCGAGGGCTCGGAGATCGGCATCTACAAGGTGGGCGATGCGCTGTACGCGCTGGAAAACGTCTGCCCCCATGCGTACGCGTTGCTGACGCAGGGCTTTGTCGACGGCGATACCGTCGAATGCCCGTTGCACGAAGCCGTGTTCCATATCCCGACTGGCAAGTGCTTGAAAGAGCCGGGCGGCCGCGACCTGAAGGTGTACGCGGTTCGTCTCGCCGGTGAAGAAATCCAGATCAAGGTGGAATGACATGCGAGAGCAAGCCGTGAAATTCAATCCCTCCCTGAAGCCGTGGCTCGCGCCGCAGCCGAACAACGTGGCCGGCAAGGGCGTCATCGAAAAGCCGGGCGAGGCACAAAACCTCGTGTGGCAAACCCGCAAGGCCGAACCGACGCAATACGAGAACGACTTCGGCGACGCGCTCGAGAAGGTGTTCGATGCAGGCGCAGTGGAGTTGCAGGAAGTGGTCGACGGCTTGAATCGCGTCGGCTTCCGGACTCCGGAAGGCGCGGCATGGACCGCCGAGCGCCTGACCGCCGAATTCCGTCTGCTCGCCGAGTAAGCGCGAGCCCCGAACAACCGAGCGAACCCGTCTCACTGCACCGCATCCGGAGTCTTTCCATGACGTCCCCCACTACTACCAACACGACGGATCACGGCACAGCCGATCCGCTTCAGGCTTACCTCGACCTCGGCCTGCGCAACTACTGGTACCCGGTCGCGCCGAGCTGGCAAGTCGGCAATGCGCCGATCGGCCTGACGCGCCTGGGCGACCAGATCGTGCTGTGGCGCGATCAGGAAGGCCTGGTTCACGCGCTGGAAGACCGTTGCCCGCACCGCGGCGCGCGTCTGTCGCTCGGCTGGAACCTCGGCGGCAGCGTCGCCTGCTGGTATCACGGCATTGAAATCGACGGCGGCGGTATGGTCACGAAGGTGCCGGCGGTCTCGAACTGCCCGCTCGAAGGCCAGAAGTGCGTGAAGTCGTACCCGGTGCAGGAACACGCCGGCGCGATCTTCCTGTGGTTCGGCGACGACGCGCACAAGGAGCCCGCACCGCTCGTGCTGCCGGAAGAACTGGTGGGCGAGGAGTATGCGAGCTTCCTGTGCATGTCGAACTGGAAGTGCAACTACCAGTACGCGATCGACAACGTGATGGACCCGATGCACGGCGCGTATCTGCACGCCACTTCGCACTCGATGGCCGAAGGCGACAAGCAGGCCGACATGCGTGTGCGCAAGACCGAGACCGGTTTGATGTTCGAAAAGGTCGGCCAGCGCGACGTCAACTTCGACTGGGTTGAACTGGGCGAAACGGGCTGCCTGTGGATGCGTCTGGCGATTCCGTACAAGAAGAAGTTTGGCCCGGGTGGCAACTTCGGGATCATCGGCTTCGCCGTGCCCGTCGACGAAAACAACTGCCAGGTTTACTTCTGGCGTACCCGCAAGGTGTCGGGCTGGCAGCGCGATGCATGGCGCTTCATGTACCGCAACCGTCTCGAAGGCCTGCATTGGGACGTGCTGGAACAGGACCGCTACGTCCTCGAAAGCATGGCGCCGAATGCCCGCCAGCACGAATTCCTCTATCAGCACGATGTGGGCATGACGCGTGTGCGCCGCATGTTGCGCCAGCGCGCCCAGCAGGATTTCGAGGCGCTCGCCGCGCACCGTGCGCAAGCTGCCACCGCCGAAGCGGGTGCAGCAGCAGGACATAGCCATGCATAACGCCAACGCTGTGCTCGCGGCACTGAATGGCCGGCGCGTGATCGTCACGGGCGGCGCGCGCGGTCTCGGCGCAGCGTTTGTGCGCTCGCTGGCGCAAGCCGGCGCGCAAGTGGTGTTCGGCGACGTGTTGCACGACGAAGGCCGTGCGCTCGCCGACACGCTCCAGGGCGAAGGTCAAGCGGTGCACTTCCTGCCGCTGGACCTCGCCGAACCGTCGAACATCCAGAACTTCGTCGCTGAGGCCGTCGCGCTGCTCGGCGGACTCGACGCGCTCATCAACAACGCGGCGATCACCAACTCCGGCGGCAAGTTCGCCGGCGAGCTGACGGTCGATACGTGGGACGCGGTGATGAACGTCAACGTGCGCGGCACCTGGCTGATGAGCACCGCAGCACTGCCGCATCTGCGCGATTCGGGGCGCGGCAGCATCGTCAACATCGCCTCGGATACGGCGATGTGGGGTGCGCCGAAGCTGCTGGCGTATGTCGCGAGCAAGGGCGCGGTGATCGCGATGACTCGTTCGCTGGCGCGTGAGTTCGGCGCACACGGCATCACGGTCAACGCGATTGCGCCGGGCCTGACCGAAGTCGAGGCGACCGCATACGTGCCCGCCGAGCGTCACGAGTATTACCTGCAAGGCCGCGCGCTGACCCGCGCCCAGGTTCCCGACGATGTGACGGGGCCGGTCCTGTTCCTGTTGTCCGATGCCGCACGTTTCGTGACCGGCCAGTTGCTGCCGGTGAACGGCGGCTTTGTGATGAATTGATCTTGTCTTGACCGAAAGGAGAAAGAGATGGCGGACACCGAAATCGAACGTAAGTCGTGGGATCAACCCGCGGAAGCCAGCTTTGAGCAGTGGATGGAATCGCGCGTGGCGCGCCTCGCAACCCGTCGCTACGACTGGGACGCGCTGAAGTTCCAGGCCGACTATGACCCGAAGTATCGCCGTGCGCAGATGCGCTATGTGGGCACGGGCGGCACGGGCGTCGCGAAGGATGTCAACACGGTGCCGGCTGGCGGCTTCACGTTCTCGACCATGGTGATTCCGGCCGGCAACATCGGCCCGAGCCATATTCATATGGATGTCGAAGAAATTTTCTTCGTGCTGCGCGGCAAGATGAAGGTGATCTGCGAGCGCGACGGCCAGACCTGGGAATCGGTGCTCGGCGAACGCGATCTGATCTCGGTGCCACCGGGGGTGTATCGCACCGAAGTGAATATCGGTGAAGAAGATGCGCTGATGTGCGTGATGCTCGGTTCGCCGAAGCCGATCACGCCGACGTATCCGCCGGATTCGCCGCTGGCCAAACTGAAGCGCTAAGCCTTACGCGTCAAGCGAGAGCGGGGTGCTGCAGGTTGAGCGCCCGCTGCTAGCGATAGACAACACGGCACCGTGCGCCGCACGGTGCCGTACTGAAGCCACCACATCTTGCACTTGCAGATAGAACCCATGTCCGCTATCCCGTCCACCACTGCCGATCTCGCTGCCTCGCTCGAAGTGCGTCTTGCGCACTTCCCGATGCAGCAGCTCGTCACCGCGGAGCAGCAGATCGTGGGATATTGCGAAGCCCAACCCGCTTCTTCGGCGCGCAACGACGCGTTGCCGCTCGTATTGCTGCATGGCATCGGTTCGGGTGCGGCGTCGTGGGTGCAGCAGTTTGAAGCGCTGGGCGCCACGCGTCGTGTACTGGCATGGGATGCACCGGGGTACGGCGTGTCCAATCCGGTTGAACCCGCTTCGCCCAAAGCTGCGGACTACGCGGACGTGCTGCGCGGCTGGCTCGACGCGCTTGGCATCGAGTGTTGCGTACTGGTCGGGCATTCGCTGGGCGCGATCATCGCGGGTGCGTTCGCTGCTGCCAATCCGCAGCGGGTCGCGGGCCTGTTGCTGCTGTCGCCTGCCGGCGGTTACGGCGCGGCGGCTGCCGAGGTGCGCGAAACGAAGCGCGATCAGCGCCTCGCGATGCTGGCCGAACTCGGCCCCGAAGGTCTCGCCGAAAAGCGCAGCGCGAACATGCTGTCGCAACACGCGGACGAGACGGCGCGTGCATGGGTGCGCTGGAATATGGCGCGCATCCTGCCGCACGGTTACGCGCAAGCCACGCATCTGCTCGCCAACGCCGATCTCGCCGCAGACCTCGCCCGCTATCGCGGCCGCATCAACGTTGCAGTCGGCGCCGACGACACTATCACGCCGCCGTCCGCCTGCGAACGACTCGCTCAAGCCGCACGCACGCCTTTGCAGGTGGTGCCGCGTGCCGGCCACGCCGGATATATCGAAGCCGCTGACGCGTATACCGCGCTCATCGACACGTTCTGCCGCGCCAGCGCGGCACCACGGAGCCACTGAATGACGCCCGACACGATTAACGCCGAGCGCGTAACAGACGACGACCGAGACGACGACCGGGCCGATCCTGGCTACAAGGTGCCGGGTCTCGAACGTGGTCTGAAGATTCTTAGCGAGTTCTCGCCCCGCGAGCCGGTACTCGGTGCCCCGGAGTTGTCCCGGCGCCTGAAGATTCCCCGCACGACGGTGTTCCGTCTGCTGCAAACGCTCGAATCGCTCGGCTTTCTCGAGCGTGCCGACAAGGACCGTAACTATCGCCTCGGCGTCGCGGTGTTGCGCCTGGGCTTCGAATACCTGAGCTCGCTCGAACTGACCGACCTCGGTTTGCCGATCATCGAGGCGCTGCGCAACGATACGGGTCTGACGAGCCACATCCTGATTCGCGATGGACGCGACGTCGTGTTCGTCGCCAAGGCACAAAGCCATACGCCGATTTTCAGCTCGGTGAAGGTGAACGTCGGGACGCGTCTGCCCGCTCATGCGACGACGCATGGCCAGGTGCTGATGGGCGACCTGACGCTCGACGATCTGCGCGTGCTGTATCCCGAGCGCAAGCTGCATCGCTTTACCAAGCTCACGCCGGAAACCATCGAAGAGCTATACGAACGGATTCGCGACGACGCGCAGCGCGGCTTCGCGATCAGCGAATCGTCCTTCGAGCGCGGCATTTCGGTCGTGACCGCGCCGGTGCGCAACGACACGGGCCGCATCGTCGCGGTGATCACGACGACGATTCCACGGCCGGAAATCGATGCGTCGCTGCTCGACAGCGGCCTGATCGACAAGGTCCGCCGCGCGGCCGATGAACTCTCGCAGCGCCTGAACTACCGGCCCAAAAACGGGCCGGGAGCAGGCAGCAAATACATGAAGGCATTGGGGCTCTAATGATCCAAATCGATTTGACCGGGCAGGTAGCGGTGGTGACGGGCGGCTCGTCCGGCATTGGCCTCGCGACTGCCGAACTGTTTCTGCGTGCAGGCGCATCGGTCGCGATCTGCGGACGCGATGCCGAGCGGCTCGCACAAGCGGAAGCGTCGCTAAAGGCGCAGTTTCCGGCGGCGCAACTGCTGGCCGCGCGCTGCGACGTGCTTGACGCCGCGGAAGTGAACGCTTTCGCGCAAGCGGTGCAGGCGCGCTTTGGCCGCACCGACATGCTGGTGAACAACGCCGGCCAGGGCCGCGTCTCGACCTTCGCCGACACCACCGACGACGCCTGGCGCGAAGAACTCGACCTCAAGTATTTCAGCGTGATCCGCCCGACCCGCGCGTTCCTGCCGATGCTGCGCGATGCGGCCGGCACGGGCAACGCCTCGATCGTCTGCGTGAATTCGCTGCTGGCGCTGCAGCCGGAGCCGCATATGGTGGCAACGTCCTCGGCGCGCGCCGGCTTGCTGAGCCTCATCAAGTCGCTCGCGGTGGAACTCGCACCGCAGCGTATCCGCGTGAATTCGATTCTGATCGGCATCGTCGAGTCGGGCCAATGGCGCCGCCGCTTCGCCACGCAAGCCGAGCCGGGCCAGAGCTGGGAAGACTGGACCGCAGAACTCGCACGCAAGAAAAACATTCCGCTTGGCCGCTTCGGCCGTCCCGAAGAGGCCGCACAGGCACTCTTTTATCTGGCTACCAACCTGTCGTCCTATACGACGGGCAGTCATATCGATGTCTCTGGAGGCAATGCACGACATGTCTAATAAAACCACCGTCGGCGAGCTGATTGCCGCCTTTCTCGAGCAATGCGGCGTTCGCACCACGTTCGGCGTGATTTCGATCCACAACATGCCGATCCTCGACGCGATCAACAATCGCGGCAAGATCCGCTATGTCGGCGCACGCGGCGAGGCCGGTGCCGTCAACATGGCCGATGGTCTGGCGCGCGTCTCGGGTGGCCTCGGTGTGGCGTTCACCAGCACGGGCACGGCAGCCGGTAACGCGGCGGGTGCGATGGTCGAAGCGCTGACTGCCGGCACGTCGTTGCTGCATATCACCGGCCAGATCGAAACCGAATACCTCGATCAGGACCTCGCGTATATCCACGAAGCGCCGGACCAGTTGTCGATGCTGTCGTCGATTTCGAAGGCGGCGTTCCGCGTGCGCACCGCTGAAACCGCGCTGCCGACCATTCGCGAAGCGGTGCGCGTGGCGCAAACCGCGCCGAGCGGCCCGGTGAGCGTCGAGATTCCGATCGACATCCAGGCTGCGGAAATCGAATGGCCGGCTGATCTTGGCGCGCCGCATGTGACGACTTTGACTCACGATAGCAAGCGCGTCGCACAACTCGCCGAAGAACTGGTCAAGGCCAAGCGCCCGTTGCTGTGGCTGGGCGGCGGTACGCGCCATGCACGTGCAGCAGTGGAACGTCTGGTGGCGCTGGGCTTTGGCGTCGTGACCAGCGTGCAGGGCCGCGGCATCCTGCCGGAAGATCATCCGGCGACGCTCGGCGCGTTCAACGTGCATGCGTCGGTGGAAAGCTTCTACAAGACTTGCGATGCGGTTCTCGTGGTCGGCTCGCGTCTGCGCGGCAATGAAACGTTGAAGTACAAGCTGGCGCTGCCGCAACCGCTGTACCGCATCGACGCCGACGCACTGGCCGACAACCGTGGCTATCGCAACGATCTGTTCGTGCATGGCGATTCCGCTGTGGTGCTGGAAGAACTCGCAACGCTGCTCGAAGGCCGCCTGAAGGTGGATCCGACGTTTGCCGCCGATCTTGCCGCCGCCCGCGAAATCGCCGTAGCAGATGTGGGCAAGGGCCTCGGCCCGTACAAGCGCCTCGTCGATGCACTGCAACGCTCGGTAGGCACGGACTACAACTGGGTCCGTGATGTGACGATCTCGAACAGCACATGGGGCAACCGCCTGCTGAAGATTTTCACGCCGCGCGCAGGGGTTCACGCGCTGGGAGGCGGTATCGGCCAGGGCATGCAGATGGCAATCGGTGCGGCGCTGGCTGAAACGGCTGCGAAGACCGTATGCCTGGTCGGCGACGGCGGCTTGATGGTCAACGTCGGCGAACTCGCTACGGCCGTGCAGGAAAACGCCAACGTAATGATCGTGCTGATGAACGACCAGTGCTACGGCGTCATCCGCAATATTCAGGACGCGCACTACGGCGGCCGCCGCTGCTTCGTGGATCTGCATCAACCGGACTTCGCACAGTTCTGCGAGAGCTTGAAGCTCACCCACTACCGCATCAAGTCGCTCGACGACGCGGACGAGATTATCCGCGAAGGTCTGGCGAAGACTGGCCCGGTACTGGTGGAAGTGGACATGCTGTCGGTCGGCTCGTTCGCCACCGCGTTTGCCGGCCCTCCGGTCAAGAAGCAGGAGCCGGAACATGCGTGATCGTCAGCACATGGGACATCACGCGCCCGTGGATGTTGCGATGATCGGCTTTGGCGCGATCGGCCAGGCGGTGTATCGCTCGGTCGCGGCGGACCCTCAGGTGCGCGTGTCGCACGTGATCGTCCCCGAGCGTCATGCGGCGGCGGTGCGTGAAGTGGTGGGCGCGTCGGTGGATGTGGTGTCGTCGGTGGCGGCGTTGAACAGCCGCCCGCAGTTCGCGCTGGAATGCGCGGGCCACAGCGCGCTCGTCGACCATGTCGTGCCGCTGCTGAAGGCCGGCACCGATTGCGCAGTGGCTTCGATCGGCGCGCTCTCGGATGTGTTGTTGCTCGACGCACTCTCCGCCGCGGCGGACGAAGGCGATGCGACGCTCACGCTGCTGTCCGGAGCGATTGGCGGCGTGGATGCGCTGGCTGCGGCAAAACTGGGTGGTCTCGACGAAGTGCTGTACACCGGCCGCAAGCCGCCGACCGGCTGGCTCGGCACGCCCGCCGAAGAGGTCTGCGACCTGCACAGCCTGACGGAAGAGCGGATCATCTTCGAAGGCAGCGCGCGCGAAGCGGCGCGGCTTTATCCGAAGAATGCCAACGTGGCGGCGACGATTGCGCTGGCCGGTCTCGGGCTTGATCAGACGATTGTGCGGCTGATTGCGGACCCGGCGGTGTCGCGCAACGTACACAGGATTCTGGCGCGTGGCGCGTTCGGCGAGATGTCGCTTGAAATGTGCGGCAAGCCGCTGCCGGACAACCCCAAGACTTCCGCGCTGACCGCGTTCAGCGCGATCCGTGCCCTGCGCAACCGCGCGGCGCGTTGCGTGATTTGATGAGATGTAACTGAGCGGATGACCGACATGACTCACTTCGATACCAGCCTCGTGCCCACCGGCGATATTTTCATCGGCGGCGAATGGCGGCAGGGGCGTGGCAACCCGTATAAAAGCCTGTATCCGGCGGATCAGTCGGTCAACATGGAAATCTCGACGGCCAACGCCGACGATGCTCGCGACGCGGTCGAAGCTGCGGACGTAGCATGGCGCAAGGCGGATTGGGCCGGTCTCAAGCCGCATCAACGCGCGCTGATCCTGTACCGGATCGCCGACCTGATCATGGCGCGTCACGAAGCGCTGGCGAATCTGCAACGGCGCGATAACGGCAAGCCGATCGGCGAAACACGCGTGCTGGTGGCAAGCGCGGCCAACACGTTCCGCTACTTTGCCGCTTGCCTTGAAACGCTCGATGAAGAACTGACGCCTTCGCGCGGCGACTACATGACGATGAGCGTGCATGAGCCGATTGGCGTGATCGCGGCGATTACGCCGTGGAACTCGCCGATCGCCTCGGATGCGCAAAAGCTCGCACCCGCGCTTGCTGGTGGTAACGCGGTGGTGTTGAAGCCTGCTGAAGTCACGCCGCTGGTCTCGCTCGCTTTGGCGCGCATCTGTGAAGAGGCGGGTGTGCCGAAGGGCGTGCTGAGCGTACTGCCTGGCAAAGGCTCGGTGATCGGTGACGTGCTGGTGCGCCATCCGCTCGTGAAGAAGGTTTCGTTTACCGGCGGCACGGAAGTGGGCCGCGGCATCGCCCGCATCGCTGCCGACAAGCTGATGCCCGTGTCGCTCGAACTGGGCGGAAAGTCGCCGACCATCGTGTTCGATGACGCGGATCTCGATCACGCCGTCAACGGTGTCCTGTACGGCATCTTCAGCTCGTCGGGCGAAGCATGCATCGCAGGCTCGCGCTTGTTCGTCCAACGCTCGATCTACGACGCCTTCATGAAGCGTTTGACCGAAGGCGCACGCAAGCTGCGCGTCGGCGATCCGTCACAACCTGAAACGCAAATGGGTCCGTTGATTACGCCAGCGCATCGCGAATCGGTGGAACGGTATGTCGCTTTGGGCCTGGAAGAAGGCGGACGCCTGCTGTGCGGCGGCGAACGGCCGGTGGGCGACGGACGCGAACAGGGCAACTTCTATCAGCCGACGATTCTCGACGGTCTGTCGAACAGCGCTCGTATCTGCCAGGAAGAAATTTTCGGACCGGTGCTGGTAGCGATGCCCTTCGACGACGAGGCCTCGCTGCTCAAGGAGGCCAACGACAGCGTGTTCGGTCTCGCCGCCGGCATCTGGACGCGCGACTACAAGCGCGCCTGGCGCGTTGCCCGTGCGCTCGAAGCCGGCACCGTGTGGATCAACACCTACAAGCTGTTCTCCATCTCGACGCCGTTCTCCGGCTGGAAAGAGAGCGGCATGGGCCGCGAGAAAGGGCGCCTCGGCATCCGCGAATACATGCAACAGAAGAGCCTCTACTGGGGCTTGAACGACGCGCCGCTGGCGTGGGCTAATGCGCCCCAGGCGAACTAAGTAACACGAGGCACGACATGACGATTCTCGGCATTGAACAGATTACCTACGGTGTAACGGACCTCGAAACCTGCCGGCGCTTTTTCGCCGACTGGGGTTTGAAAGAAGTCTCCCACGACGAGACGCGTGCCCGCTTCGAATCGCTGAACGGCTGCACGGTTCTCGTGGTCGATTCGAACGATCCGTCGCTGCCGCCTGCTTTCGAAGAAGGTCCGACGTTGCGCGAAGTGACGTGGGGTGTAGCGACGCGTGCTGAACTCGATGCGCTGCGTGGCCGCTTTGCCGGTCAACCGGGTCACTTTGAGAACGACAACGCCGTGGGTTGTATCGACCCGAACGGCATGGCGATTCGCGTTGAGGTGACACGTAAGCGCGAAGTCGAAACGCACGGCTCGCCGTCGAACGTGTGGGGCCAGACGCTGCGCGTCAACCAACCCTCGCCGATCTATGAACGCGCGGAGCCGGTGGAAGTCGGGCATGTGGTGTTCTTCACGAATAACCTGGCCGAGACGGAGAAGTTCTATCAGGAGATGCTGGGCTTCGAGATGTCGGACCGTTATCCGGGCCGTGGCGCATTCCTGCGCTGCGCGCCGCACGGTGGCCATCACGACCTGTTCCTGTTGGCGCTGCCGAACGGCAAGCGTGGCCTGAACCACGTGGCGTTCACGGTGCGCGATATTCACGAAGTGTTCGGCGGCGGCATGCATATCAGCCGCTGCGGATGGGATACGCAGCTCGGCCCGGGCCGTCATCCGGTGTCGTCGGCTTACTTCTGGTACTTCCAGAACCCGGCCGGCGCGCTGATCGAGTACTACGCGGATGAAGACCAGCTCACGCCCGAGTGGCAGCCGCGCGACTTCGAGCCGGGTCCGACGGTGTTCGCCGAATGGGCGATCGATGGCGGCATCGACGGCAACACCCGCCGCCAGAAGAATGCGAAGGCGCCGGAAGGCAAGTTCATGACGGAGCGCAAACATGACTGACGCTGCTGCATCAAACGGACACGCAGCCTTGGAGGCACCCCGCACGATCGTCGTGATCGGCGGTGGCCAGGCAGCCGGTTGGGTCGTGAAGACGCTGCGCAAGGAAGGCTTCGATGGCCGCCTTGTGATGATCGCCGATGAGATCCATCTGCCGTATGAACGTCCGCCGCTTTCGAAGGCGGTGCTGGCAGGCGAAGCGGACATCGACAGCGTGCGCCTCGTCAAGCCGGACGACTTCGACGCGCTGAATATCGAAGCGTGGCAACCGGACACGGCCACCTCGATTGACCGTGTGCAGCGCATCGTCCGCACGCAGTCGGGCCGCGAAGTGCAATACGATCGGCTGGTCATCGCCACGGGCGGTGCGGCGCGCCGCTTGCCGAACGCGCTGGTGAAGACCTCGAACATCGCATACCTGCGCACGCTCGATGAAGCCGTCGCGCTGGGCGAACGCCTGCGGGCGAGCCAGCACGTGCTGGTAATCGGCGGCGGCTGGATCGGGCTGGAAGTGGCGGCGACCGCGCGCAAGCTCGGCGTGGCCGCGACGGTAGTCGAAGGTGCGCCGCGCTTGTGTGCCCGCTCGGTACCGCCGGCGATCTCGGATTTCCTGGTTGAACTGCATCGGGCGAACGGCGTGGATGTGCGCCTGAACTCGGGCCTCGTCTCGCTCGACGATCACCCGAACGACGCTCGGCGCGTGCGCGCCACGCTGGCCGACGGCACGACGCTCGACGCCGATTTCGCCGTCGCCGGTATCGGCCTCACACCGCATACCGCGCTGGCAGAAGGAGCCGGACTCGCGATTGCGGACGGCATTGTGGTCGACCACTTCGGCGCAACCTCGGACCCGCGCATCTTCGCGTGCGGCGACGTGGCAAACCATCCGAGCGCGTGGCTGAAGCGCCGCGTGCGGCTCGAATCGTGGGCGAATGCGCAGAACCAGGCCATCTCCGCGGCGAAGGCATTGCTCGGCGTATTCGAGCCCTATGCGGATATTCCGTGGTTCTGGTCCGATCAGTACGACGTCAACCTGCAGATTCTCGGCGACATTCCCAACGACGCACAACTCGCGGTGCGCGGCGATCTGCCCGGCAAACGCGCGACGCTTTTCTACGTGGAAGACAGCGCGATTCGCGGGGCGATTGCGATCAATACACCGCGCGATTTGAAACTCGCGCGCAAATGGATGAACCAGGGCCGCACGATCGACCTTGCAACTCTGACTGACGCCAGCACGGCGCTCGCGTAACTCTTTTCGGACGGCGACAACGGCATGAGAACCATCGACAACACTATGGGGGACCGCAGCGGCGCCGGTGTCTCAGGCCCTGTGACCCGGGGCTCGATCATTGCGCGCCTGGAACGCTTGCCGGGTAACGCGATGCAGGTCCGCGCGCGGATCCTGATCGGTCTCGCAACGTTCTTCGACGGCTTCGATGTGATCGCCATCGCAGCGACGCTGCCAATCCTGATCCAGAAATGGGGGCTCACGCCGTGGGAGATCGGCTTTCTGATCGCATCGGGATCGATCGGGCAACTGGTGGGAGCGTTCGTGTTTCCCTGGTACGCGGAACGCAAAGGGCGAGTGCGTGCGATTGCGTTGAGCTCAGGGATTATCGGCGTGACGAGTATTGCGTGCGGCTTCGCGCCGACGTTTGCGGCGTTCGTCGTGCTGCGGATCATTCAGGGCTTGGGTCTTGGCGGTGAGTTGCCGGTGGCGGCCACCTATATCAACGAGATCAGCCGCGCGCATGGCCGTGGCCGCTTCGTACTGCTGTATGAAATCGTTTTTCCAGTGGGGTTGCTGGCGTCAAATGCGTTGGGCGCCTGGATCGTGCCGCGCTTCGGCTGGCAGGCGATGTATTTCATTGGCGGCTTGCCATTGATTCTGTTCTTCGTGTTGCGCAAGCTGGTGCCGGAGTCGCCGCGCTGGCTGGCCGAGCGTGAGCGGATGGCCGATGCGGATGCCGCCGTGCTGGCATTCGAACGCGCGGCTAAGGGTCCGCTCGCGCCTGTCGAACATGCAGCCGAGTTCGATGCGCTGGCGAACCGTCATCCGAAGCGCCGGATGGGCGATCTGTTCGGGCCGGCTTATTTGAAGCGCACGCTGGCAGTGGCGATGCTGTGGGTGACGTGCGGCTTTATCCAGTACGGTCTTTCCACCTGGCTGCCGACCATCTATCGCACGGTGTATCACGCGCCGTTGCAACTGGCGCTGAACCTGGCGGTGGCGGCTTCCGTGCTGGGCGTGATCGGTTCGCTGACCTGTGCGTTGCTGGTCGACAAGGTGGGGCGCAAGCCGATTATCAATCTGTCGTTCGTGCTGTGTGCGGTGTCGTTGGCGCTGGCGGGTGTGTTCCACAATTCGTCCGTGTATGTGGTGGCGACCTGCTGCGCGTTTGCGCTGGGCTTCCTCGCATGCGGCTTCATCACGGCATATGTGTACACGCCGGAGTTGTATCCGACCAGCATTCGCGCGTTTGGTTGCGGCGTGGGCGGTGCGTGGCTGAAGGTAGCGGCGATCTTCGCACCGGCGATCGTGTCGAAGACGATGGTGGGCGGTCATCTCGACGTCGCGTTTTATATTCTTGCCGCGGTGCCGTTCCTGGCGGCGCTGACGGTGCACTTCCTCGGGATCGAAACGAAGGGGAAGGTATTGGAGCAACTGGAGGCTTAGGTAAGGGCTGGGTAGTTGCAGCTGAGAAGGGTAGGGCGCACCGGTGGGGGTGCGCCCTTTCTATTTGCGTCTCTCGTTGAGGTGTCCCCGCCCGCCTCTACAACGCCTTCCGATACACCACAAACCCCGACCTGTCCGCGACGCCGTCATAGAGCTTCATCGCCGTCTGGTTCGTCTCATGGGTTTGCCAATACACGCGCTTCGAACCGTGCGCCTTAGCCTGTTCATAGACAGCTTCGATCAGTGCCCGTCCAACGCCCCTGCCACGCTCGCTCTCCAACGTATAGAGATCCTGCAGGTAGCAGGTCGGCCCCGCCGCTATCGTGCTTCGATGATAAAGATAGTGGACAAGTCCGAGCAGTTGCCCGTCGCGCTCGGCGACCATCGCATGCATGGGCTCGTAGCCGTCGAAGAAGCGCGTCCATGTGAGAAGCGTGATGTCGCGGGGCAACGCCGTTTCACCTGAACGTCCGTAGAAGGCGTTGTAGGCGTCCCACAGCGGCAGCCAGGCCGGAAAATCGGCGGGGGTCACTGGACGGATCTGGATCGGGTGAGTCATGGGAGGGAGTCCTTGTCAGGGTGCTTTCAAACATGGAAGGGCCTGAGTCGTTTTTCGCCGGACGCCTACGGTTGGGTCGAACAGGCGAGCAGGGCGGCAGCAAACGTCTGGTCTTGAGTGTCATGATCCCTGGGCTGCGGCGCTGCCCGTCGTGCGCTCGCCGATACCGTTAGCGGTGCGCCAGAAGCCGCAAGGCAAGCATCCAGTCGCGCAGTGGCCTCCTTCGCGGGATCCATACTGTCATAAGCCAGCGCGAGCAAGACAAAAGCGACCACCCACGCGACCCATTTAACGCGTACATGGCGTCGTGGCGCTGTCGACGCATCACGGGCATGCGCAGGTTCAGTGAGAGCGGAGGTGTCCATGGCGGCGGCCCTTTCGGTTAACGGGCCGCGCTCGACGCTCGGACCATCGTCCCGGCGGCCTGCAGTGCGACCATGCCGTCAGCTTAAAAAATTTGTGGCACCATTGTTAGCTCCACAGAAGCACAACAATCTGGAGCCACGGATTTGGACTACGGCCTGTTAATGTCGAACTTCGCGAAGCAACTGGGCGGCCGCAAGCTCACGCAGCAGAAGTTGTTGTACGAAAGCCTGCGCCGCGCGATCCTCGACGGCGATATCCGGCATGGCAGCCAACTTGTCCCCACCCGCGCGCTTGCCGAGCAGTTGGGCATTGCCCGCAATTCCGTGCTTTACGCCTACGAGCGGCTCACCGAAGAGGGGTTCGTCAGCACCAGCCGTCACGGCTCGGTAGTGAGCATGGTGAGCCGGGCGGCTGTGCCACCGGCGCCGCAAGTCGATCGCGCCGGCGTTCCGCTTAGCCGCTTGTCACGACGTGTCGCCGCTCTGCCGCGCGAGCGGACCCGCGCCGATGACCCCGCGCCGTTTCGTCCCGGTGTGCCCGCGCTCACCGAGTTTCCGATGGCGCAATGGCGCAACTCCCTGGAGCGCGCGTGGCGTTCGCTCGACCCGCGTGAACTGGATTACCGCAACAACGCGGGGCATCCTGCCTTGAGGCGAGCGATTGCCGAATATGTGCGGGTATCGCGCGGCGTGCGGTGTTCGGCCGAGCAGGTGTTCATTACCTCGGGCACGCAGGCGAGTCTCGACCTGTGCGCCTGCATGCTGGCCGATCCAGGCGAGCGCGTCTGGATGGAGGACCCAGGCTATAACGGTGCGAAGTCCGCGTTCCGGGCGGCTGGATTGAGCCTTGAACCCATCCCGGTCGACGCCGCTGGCATTGCACCGACGCAGGAGCACTGGCAGCGCACACCGCCTCATCTGATCTACATCACGCCTTCGCATCAGTACCCGCTCGGCAGCGTGTTGAGCCTCGAGCGGCGTTGGTCGATCATCGAGCACGCAATCGAACGCGGTGCGTGGATCATCGAGGATGACTACGATAGCGAGCTGCGGCACAACGGGCCACCGTTGCCATCAATCCAGGGGCTGACGGAGAACGCACCCGTCATCTATCTGGGCACCTTCAGCAAGACCATTTTTCCGGCTCTGCGAATGGGGTTCATGATCGTGCCGGCTCATGTAGCTAAGGAAGTCGAGGTTGCGCATAGCGAGATCGCCCGCCAGGGGCGAGTGGCGGAGCAGATCGCTTTGGCGGACTTCATCGAAAGCGGCAAATACGCGCGCCATCTGCGGCGCATGCGCCGGATGTATCAGGAGCGCCGCGCGGCACTGGTCGCTGCGCTCGAGCGTCACATGGCAGACCTGGTCACCATCTCGTCGGATAGCGGCGGCATGCATCTGACGGTCCGTCTCGATGCGCCGCTGGTCGATGCGGATGTGACGGAGGTCACGCGTGCGCACGGGCTGACCATCGCATCGCTCAGCACGTACTGCGATGCGCGTACGGATAGCACCCGGTACAACGGTTTTATGCTGGGCTATGCCAGCATTCCCCCCGAGGACGCGGATGGTTTGGTCGCACGGCTTGCACAGATCGTGCGCTCGCTGAGCGGCGAGCGTGCCGCAAGCTCCGAACATGCGTGAGCATGCCGCGCTCAACGGCGCGACATGGATCAGAGAACAGGCAAGCTGCTGTACGAAACCTGCCGCACCTCGGCGCTAAATTTTCCGGTTCGCCGTTCGGCGCAGCGTGTCGCGCACTTTCTTGGCCACCAGCAGTGGCATGTAATCGAACACGCGGGCGTCAGTCTTATAGTCGGCCAAAGTGTCGGCGTAGATCTTCGAGACCGTTTCCGTGGGGGTATTGGTTTCCGCGGCGATGGTCCGTACAACTTCGTCAACGTTGGGCTGGTGCTGAGCCATGTGGATCTCCGGGTTTGGCAGGGGGGTGCCGCAAACGACAGGATTTCCATTAGAGGACGAGGCCGGCCACCATGCCAATTGAATCGTCCTATCAAGCGCCTGCTACAGGCCCCGTTTTGCTTGCGATCGCGAAAGGGTGCGATCGCAAGACGCGATTTGTCTGCTCAATGCGAGTGGCGATGATGAATATCTGGGAAATGCGCATGCGTGTGCGTGATTGGTGCATGACGGTGCGGATGCGCATGCGGTTCCTCGCCATCCCAGGCGAAGTCATGCACGTGTTGATGATGCTCGTCATGGCGGTGCCGGTGATTGTGATCCAGCTCGTGATGCGTATGCGGATGATCGTGGCGCTCGCGGATATGTAGCCAGATGCCGAATGCCATCAACGCCGCGGCAACCCAGAACAGCAGCGGCGGCATCTCGGGCCAGAGGATCAGCGAGATCGTCACGCCGAACAGGGGCGCGACTGAGAAATACGCGCCGGTGCGCGCCGTGCCGAGATTACGCAGCGCGAGTACGAACAGCACCAGACTGATCCCGTAGCCAGCGAAACCGGTCACCATCGCGGCCGCCATCGTGCCGAGATGGGGAAGCTTGGCGCCGAGCAACAAGGCAATCACGAAGTTCACCGACCCGGCGACCAGTCCCTTCAGGCAGGCGATGACCATCGCGTCGTTGGTCGAGACTTTGCGCGTCAGGTTGTTGTCGATGGCCCAGCATGCACAGGCTGCGGCCACCAGCAGTGCGCCGAGCGGCAGACCCGTCGCTCCCGGGTGCCAGGATAGTGCGACGCCTCCGGCCACGATCGCCACCATGCCTAGAAACACCTGCAGGTCGACGTTCTCGCGAAACACCACCCACGCGATCACCGCGGTGAAGACGCCTTCGAGGTTCAGCAGCAGCGAACTGGTGGCGGCCGGCGTGGCGTTCAGTCCCAGCATCAGCAGGGCAGGGCCGGCGACCCCGCCGGTGGCGATTGCGCCAAGCAGCCACGGGACTTCGCGCAAATGGATCTGGCCTTCATTGGCGCGCTCGTCGGTGCTCAGTCTCATGCGGCGCACGAGGATCGTGATGGCCAGGCCGATGCCGCTGCCGAGGTAGAACAGGCCCGCCACCATGAACGGCGAGAGCGTGCCTAGCAGGGCTTTGGCAAACGGCGTCGTCGCGCCGAACAGGGCGGCGGCGAGTAGTGCGGTGAAGGGCGCGTTGAAACGGGCGGACATGGTTTTGACAGGTCTCGATGCTGGGCGGCGCGTGGCGGTGGCGCGGTGGATCGGGCTGGGTGGAGGGTAGTGTAGCAATCTACGCGACGCGCACTAACTAACCCCCACCTTCGACTCCGCAAACAACCGCTCCGACAGAAAATCAACCCAGGCCCGCAGCTTCGGCGACAACTGCCGGTTCGACGGCCACAGCACCGAGAACTGCCCAGCTTGCGCCAGATGTCCAGCGAGCACCGCTTGCAACGCGCCGCTTTGCAACGCATCGCGGGCAAGGAAGTCCGGCATGTAGGCAATGCCGAGACCGAGTTCCGCCGCCGCGCGCATCGCCTCCATGTTGTTGCAGATCATGGCGGTCGGAAAGCGCTCCACGGTGTCTTCGGGCAAATCGCGAAAGCGCCACGGTTCCAGTTTGCCCGAGGTCGGAAAGCGAAAACGCAGGCAGGCATGTTGCGCCAGATCGCCGGGCACCTGCGGCATGCCGTGCCGTTGCAGATACGCCGGCGACGCGCACAGCACGAAGCAGAACGGCCCGAGCCGCTTGGCCATCAGTTGCGAATCGTCCAGCGGGCCGCTGCGGATGGCGGCGTCGAAGCCGCCTTCGATGACGTCGACCAGGCGATCGTTGAAATCAAATTCGAGGTCGATCTCCGGATAGCGCGCGGTGAACTCGGGCAGGATCGGCAACAAGAAGCGGTAGCCGATGGTGGGCAGGCTCACCCGCAGGCGACCGCGCGGCGTCGCTTTGGCCTGCAGCATCATGGTTTCGGCGTCGTGCACGGCCTCGAGGATCTGGCAGCAGCGCTCGTAGAAGCGCTCGCCGTCGTCCGTCATGCTGACGCGCCGGGTGCTGCGCTGCAAAAGCCGCACGCCGAGGTGCTGTTCGAGGCGCGCCACGCTCTTGCCCACGGCGGACGCCGACAAGCCCAGCCGCTGCGCGGCGCCGACAAAGCTCGAAGCCTCGACCGTATGGACGAACGCGATCATGCCGGTGAGGTTTTCCATGGCGTCATTCGAGAATTTTTGTCCGGATTAAGCCAACTCTAGCAGTATTTATCACGTTCGATTCCGTAATTAGACTGGGCTGACCCGATTTTCACGATGTCTGTGCTCATGCCTGTTGCCGACTCCGCTCGTGCGGCAGGCTGAACCTCAAGGAAGCCCTATGTCTGATTCAATTGCTCACAGCGCCTCGCGAGCTGCTACCGTGCTGGCCGCAGTCTGCGTCGCGGCGGTGATTCTGCCGCTCAGTTTCTCGGCCGGGGCCATCGCCACGCCGGCGATCGGCCGCGCGCTGGGCGGCGGCCCGGTGGCGCTCAACTGGATAACCAACGCCTTCATGCTCGCCTTCGGCAGTTGCCTGATGGCTGCCGGCACGCTGGCCGACCGCTTCGGCCGCCGCCGGGTGTTCCTCGCCGGGGTGAGCGTGTTCTCACTGATGTCGATGCTGCTTGCCCTCGCACCTGGCACCGTCTGGGTCGACCTGCTGCGCGCGGCGCAAGGCGTCGGCGCCGCTGCCGCACTGGCGGGCGGCTCGGCGGCGTTGGCGCAGGAGTTCGACGGTCACGCCCGGACCCGCGCCTTCAGCCTGCTGGGCACCACCTTCGGTGTCGGTCTTGCATTCGGCCCGGTGCTGGCCGGCGGTCTGATCGAACTGTTCGGCTGGCGCGCGGTGTTTGTCTCGACCGCATTGCTCGGCGCGCTGGCGCTGCTGCTGGCGGCGCCCGGCATGCCGGAGACGCGCGACCCGCACGCAGCCGCCGTCGATTGGCCCGGCATGGCGAGCTTCACGGCGGCGCTCGGCCTCTTCACGGTCGCGATTCTGGAAGCGCCCGATCTCGGCTGGGGCGATCCGGTGATCGGAGCGCTGTTGGCGGCCGCCGCCGTCGCGCTCGTCGCCTTCGCACTGATTGAGCGGCGCAGCGCGCGGCCGATGCTCGATCTCTCGCTGTTTCGCTACCGTCGCTTTGTCGGCGTGCAACTGCTGCCGATTGCGACCTGCTACTGCTTCGTGGTGCTGCTCGTGATCTTGCCGATCCGCTTTGTCGGCATCGAGGGGTATGCGCCGCTCAATGCCGGTCTGATGATGATTGCGCTCTCGGCGCCGATGCTCTTCATGCCCATGCTCGCCGTGCGTCTGACCCGGCACGCCTCGCCTGGGCTGATCTCCAGCCTCGGCCTGCTGATCGCGGCAGCCGGCTTGCTTTGGCTAGGGGGCGTGCCGGTGGGTGCAGAACCTGTCGCACTGCTGGTGCCGATGGCGGTGATCGGGATTGGCACCGGCTTGCCGTGGGGCTTGATGGATGGCCTGTCGGTCAGCGTCGTGCCGAAGGAGCGTGCCGGCATGGCAACCGGTATCTTCAGCACGACCCGTGTGGCGGGCGAGGGGCTCGCACTGGCGATGGTCAGCGCGGCGCTGGCCGGTTTTGCGGCAGCGGGTCTGGCGCCGCTTGCCGCCACGCTTGCGCGTTTCGCGCCAGGCGCGATGGCGGGCGCGAGCGGTTCGCTGCGCACGCCGATCGATCTGGCCGCGCAGCGGCTCGCCACCGGCGACCTCAGCGGCGCCGCGGCGATATTGCCAGGTGTCCCGCTGGTGTTGCTCCGGCAGCACTACGCAGACGCGTTTCATCTGCTGACGTACGGCTTGGCGGCCATCACCGTGTTGGCTGCGCTCGCGACACTGCGCTATCTAGGTGTGGGCGAGCGCCAGTCGACCCCGGTCGCCAGCGCTACGGCCTGCGACGACGCGAGTTGATCGCTGTATGGCGTAAGCGCCGCATCCGTTCCGCGTCTGCCTGCGTATAAGCGGGTATCGCCATCGAACGAGAACGTCATGCCGCCTGTCGTCGCCGCCGTGATTGCGTTGATCGGACTCGTCCTCGTGTTTTCCGCCGTCTGGGTGTGGCAACTGAAATCGGCAAACGCGGGCATGGTCGATCCGGTCTGGGCGTATTCGCTCGGTGGCCTCGTTTGGGGCGTGCGTCTTGGGACGCATCTGTGGCGGCGTTGTTCGCCTATGCGAACGGCAACGAGTGGGGGGTTGGGCACTATCGCTTTGAGAAGCGTTAGTCTCTGGCGACCCTACCCTACCCGGGGCGGGCGGCTAGCGCTGTTGCGCCTGGGCGAATTCAATCACCGTCTGAGCAAAGCGCGTCGCGGCTGGATTGCCGGAATCGCGGTGCGTGACCAGATGCAGCGGTGCGGTGATCGCAGCCTCACTATCGATCGGGCAATACACCACGCTTTCCTGCTGGTAGCGCTGCATCGACGCCGGCACCAGCGTCACGCCGGTGCCGGCCGCCACCAGATTGATCGCGCTCAACATGCGCGGCACCTCGCTAGCGACACGCGGTTTGAAGCCGGCCGCTTCGCAGGCGTCGATGAAATCAGCGTACATGCCACGCGCGCCGGGACGGCGCACAAAAATAAACGCTTCGTCGGCCAGTGCATCGAGCGCGACCGGACGCATCCGGCCTGACTTGCTGCGCCCCTTCAGCAGACGATGTCCCACCGGCAGCACCAGCACCATGCTCTCCTCCAGCAGCAGATCGAAGCGCAGTTCCTCGGGTGTGTCGCTCGGCTTGCGCAGGATAGCGGCGTCGATGCGGCCGCTCACCATCCGCTCGATAATCTCTGCGGCGTTGATTTCGTTGAGATCGATGGCGATGTCCGGGCAGGCCTCACGGAACGCGCGGATCGCGGCCGGCGCGAGCGGATGAAACGCCGATGAGCTGGTCAGCGCGATCCGCACCGAGCCGATCCGGCCGTCCGCGATGCCTTTGCCTTTCGCGACGGCCTGGTCGAGCGCCTGCAGGACGGCGCGCGCATCGTCGGCAAAGGACGCGCCGGCCGAGGTTAATTCGACGCCGCGCGCTACCCGAGTGAACAGCGCGAAGCCGATTTCACTTTCGAGCGCCTGAATCTGCTGCGACAGCGGCGGTTGCTGAATATGCAGCTTCGCGGCGGCGCGGGTGAACTGCCGCTCGTCGGCCACTGCCAGGAAGTAACGCAGATGCCGCAATTCCATCGCAATGCCTCATATATGTGAAACGTATGGCAGGGTCGTTTGATCGGTATTTTACATTTACCGCGATCGACCGTACGCTTGAGGCATAAACAAGACGTTTCGCAACCATGTTGCATGGGACCGGAGTAAGTGCTTCGCACCCACTCCGGTCGACATAGGAGACCCATGGACTCGATGCTTTCCGCCGCGCAGTCACCCGCGCATCCCACCTCCATGCCGGCGGCCTCGCAGGTGCGGCGGGCCGTGATCGCCTCGGTGATCGGCAACGGTCTCGAGTGGTTCGACTTTCTCATCTACGGCTACTTCGCCAAGACCATCTCGCATGTGTTCTTTCCGGTGGGCAACGCGTTTCTGTCCACGGTGCTGACGCTCGCGACTTTTGCGATTGGCTTCGTCGTCAGGCCGCTCGGCGGTATTGTGCTGGGCGCCTACGCCGACCGCGTGGGGCGGCGGCGCGCTTTGTCGCTGCTGATCCTGCTGATGGCGGCCAGCACGCTGTTGATGGGCCTGACGCCCGGCTATAGCAGTATCGGTATTGCCGCGCCCTTGCTGGTGCTGCTCTCGCGAGTGCTGCAAGGCCTGTCGGTGGGCGGTGAGTTTGCTACGGCAGCCGCGATGCTGTCGGAATACGCGCCGCGCGGCAAAAAGATGTTCTACGGCAGTTTCCAGATGACATCGCAGGCGTTCGCGTTGCTGCTGTCGTCGGCGTGCGGGTATCTGCTGACCACACATCTGGACCGGGCGTCGCTGGAATCCTGGGGTTGGCGCGTGCCGTTCCTGCTTGGCGCGCTGATCGGACCGATCGGCTTTTACATCCGCCATAAGGTGGGCGAGTCGCCGGAATTCCTCGAGCTACGCGAGCGGCTCGGGCATGCACCGCGCCAGTCGATGCGGCAGTTCTTGCGCGAGCGCAGCGATGCGTGCCTGTGTGCGATGGGCGTGATTATCGTCGGCGCGGCGACCAATTATCTGTGGCACTCCTTCTTGCCGCTGTATGTCGAGCGCCAGTTGCATCTGCCGCTGAAGAACGCTTTGCTGGGCACGGCTGTCTCGGGTCTGATCAGCATCGTCGCGTATCCGCTGGCGGGCAAGCTCGCGGATCGTGTCGGCGCCTGGCGAGTGTTCTTCCCGGTTGTGGTGATATGGGCAGTGATCGCGTATCCGCTGTTCGCGTGGGTGGTCGCACAGCCGACGGCGGAACGCCTCTTCACCGCGCAGATGATCGCCACGCTGGTGTTGAGCATCATGTCCGGCCCGCATCCGGGGATGCTGACGCAACTCTTCCCGACGGCGACGCGTTCCACCGGCGTGGCGCTGTCGTACAACATCGCCGTCACGCTCTTCGGCGGGCTGGCGCCCTTGACCGTGACGACGCTGATCAGCCTGACTGGTTCGAATCTGGTGCCAGCGTATTACCTGATTTTTGCGGCGATCGTCTCGCTGTTGCTGGTCGGACTGAGCCGCTCCGGGCGGCGCTTATGGCGCGATCCTGATGCCGTGCCGCACGACTAATTTCCTTCCTTCACGTTGATTCGACCATGACGGATTTCAGTACCCACGAGCCGGCGCGACCACGCAACGAATACCCGGTGCGCGAAGTCGCCAGCGGACGCTTGCGCGTCAGCACGGCGCGTGGCTTCGGCTCGGTGCCGGTTTATCGCTCCGCGGATGACGCGTCGGAGATGCGGGTGAGCCGCGTCGTCATCGTGCTGCACGGCCGGCTGCGCGACGCGGATGCGTATCTGTTGTCCGCACAACGCGCCCTGGCCGCGGCTGATGTGAGCGCCGCCGACACCTTGCTGCTCGTGCCGCAGTTTCTCGCCAGTGCGGATATCGCGGCTCATGGTCTCGATCAAGACACGCTGCACTGGGACTGGACAGGCTGGATGGGCGGTGACGATGCGCTCGGGCCGGCACCGCTCAGTTCGTTCGATATCCTCGATAGTCTGGTCGAAGCGCTGGCGGACCGCTCGCGCTTTGGTACGTTGCGCGAGGTAGTGATTGCTGGCCATTCGGGCGGCGCGCAGGTGGCGCATCGTTACGCGGTGGTGGGGCGTGCGGCGGCGTTGCTTGAGGAGCGAGGCGTTCATTGCCGCTATGTGATCGCCAATCCGTCGTCGTATGTGTATTTCGACAACCGCCGTCCGGATGGCGAGAGCGGATTTAGTCCCGTTGACGAACACGCCTGTGCCGGCGTCAATACATGGAAGTACGGCATTCATCAACCGCCGCGATACGCGAGTGGCGCTGCGTTTGAGGTGCTCGAACAACGTTACGCTCGCAGCGACGTGATCTATCTGCTCGGCGAGGCCGACTGCGACCCTCAGCATCAAGCGCTCGACCGTTCGTGCGCTGCCAATGCGCAAGGGCTGCACCGGTTGGCGCGTGGGCGCGCTTACTTTGCCTACTTGAGTAGCCGGCATCCGCAGCTTGCGCATCGCTGCTGGCAGGTGCCGGGCGTTGGGCATAACGGGCAGGCGATGTTCAACTCGGTTGAAGGGTTATTGGCGCTGTTTGATGCGCAGGCGCGTGCGGACAGTATGGGGGCAGGCGGAGGTGCGTCAGAAGGTCAGGCTTTTACAGCCGAGGGCGGTGCGATAGAGTGAGCGCTTTGTTGGGTGATTTGCGCGCCACGGCGGGCCGACCTATTCCGGAAACAGCCACTAACGTCGAAGCGGTGCCTCTGTTTAATGTGATCCACGAGCACCTGCGTGGTGTTTCCCCTTGTTGATGGTTGATTTCATGGTCTGTACTCCATAAGAAGGCCGCAATGCAGACGATATCAATAGATAAACATCTATGACGTCAACATTGACATTCACCAACGTCAATTTATCTTTCAGACTTTTTTAATATAGCTTCCAGATCGAAGAAGTTAGGCTCGCGGAAATAAGTATTTCAACCCCGCAGGAGTCTGAGGAGATGGCAATTTTCTATGGCGTCGTCGAAGGCGACCCACTTGACAGCGTAGAAGGCAGCTATGTTTCCACGTCCAGCCGCTGTTGCAACATACAGGGTACGGACGGCAAGTATCGTCAGTTGGTTTTTATAGGCGATGACGCATGGTGTAACGCGTGCAAGAGCACGGGTGTGATTGTTCGCGGCGCGAGTCTCCCTGACTCGATGCGTTTTCTTGACCTGACGTCCGGGGCAGGCGCCAGGCCGTAGGCGGAGATAGGGTCGATTACAAATGCGCGCAACCCCCGCAGATCATAGCGACCTACGCTGTTCATAAGAACATCATGAGAGTGTTAGCGGGGTTCCTTGTGGGAATAATCTCATCTAGCCTCGTTTGTTGGGGGGCGTTATTTTTCTGGGGAACAGTTGTTTTGCGCGGCAAAGGTAGTCTGTTCGACACCAACCCGACAATCGCTAACGCTTTCTTTGTATGCTGGGGCGCGCTTTCTGTCATCTGCGGAATAGCGGGCGCGCGATACGCTGGTCACAAGGCTAACAGACGCTGGAAGGGATAGGCTACGCGTCAACTTTCGTTGGCGGCCTGTCCGGCTTGAAGTGCGGTGGGCCGCCCCCTCCAAATCGTGTGAGTGCTGCATTGAGGCGCGGCCGCTTACTGTCAGTGCTGCGCGGCTACGGTCTCGTGTACCGCCGCCTCGACAGCGAACGCCGCGCAGCGGCATACTTTGCGAGCTGCGCGCCGCTCAACGTCCCCGCTCCACATCCCACCACCGCGCGGCTTTCACCGGAACCGCCCATGAGCACACCGATCCCCTTCGTACCCGATCGCTTCAAGAACAACGCCGCTTACTACCTGGGTGGCCGCCAGGCCTATTCGCCACGGCTGATCCGGCGCGTGGCCGAATCATGCCGGCTCGACGGCACGCAGCGCCTGCTCGATCTCGGCTGTGGACCGGGGCAACTGTCGCTGGCGTTCTCCACGTGGATCGACAAGGGCGTGGCCCTCGACCCTGAGCCGGAGATGCTGCGCATCGCCGCGGGTCTGGGACTCGGTCTCGCACCGAACATCGAACACCGCCTCGGCAGTTCCTACGACCTGTCGCCGGCGTTCGGCCGCTTTCAGATCGCCGTGATCGGCCGCGCATTTCACTGGATGGACCGGCCCGATACGCTGGCGCGGCTGGATCAGCTCATCGATCCTGCTGGCGCGTTGGTGCTGTTTGCCACCTCGCATCCCGACGATCCCGCTACGCCGTGGCATGCACAATACCGCGCGCTGCTCGACGATTACTCGCAAACCGATCCGGCGCGCGAGCAGCGCAAATCCGCGGGTTTTGAAAATCACGAAACCGTGTTGCTGAGGTCGGCGTTCGCGTCGCTGGAACGCGTGTCGATCATTGAGAAGCGGCGCGTGACACTTGATTCACTGATCTCGCGGGCACTGTCGATGTCGAGCTTGTCGCGCGAGCGCCTCGGCTCGCGGCTCGATGAATTGCTGGAGCGTGTGCGCAGCTTGCTCGAAGGTCACGCCGCCGATGGCTGGCTCGAGGAGCGCGTCGAGTCCACCGCGGTGATTGCGCGGCGTTGAGCGATAGGGAGGGAGGCGCCGGCGCGTTGTAGTCTCCGCGCCGGCGTGAACGATTGTTTTAGCCGCCCGACGGCGAGGTGTGGCCTAGCACGCCTGCGATAGCCAATACCGCCAGCATGGCGATGGCCTCGACGGCTAGTAGCCGGTCGAAGCTGCGCTGTGCATCGCTATAAGCCTGCCCGCCATCGGCCGCAGTGTGCTGCAGGCGCGGCAGATAGATCATGCGGTTGTAGCCGCCCAGCAGCACCGCGGACGTGACGAACAGTAGCTTGAGCGTCAGCACGCGGCCGTACAGCACGCTGAGCAAC
Organism: Paraburkholderia phenazinium; assembly: GCF_900100735.1. Classification (GTDB taxonomy): domain Bacteria; phylum Pseudomonadota; class Gammaproteobacteria; order Burkholderiales; family Burkholderiaceae; genus Paraburkholderia; species Paraburkholderia phenazinia. The sequence goes on from NZ_FNCJ01000028.1 coordinate 68,356, forward strand.
GGTGCGGTAAGGTGCGCCGTGTCCTGAGTCGCGTTATAGATACCAGTCACGATGACCACCGCGAGCGCGCCCGTTGCCAGATGCGACAGGTGCGTGCAGAACCTCACGCGGCTGGCGGACTCACTGGACGCCGCTTCGGAGGCCGCCACCCCCCAGCGCCACAGCAGCGGTGCTGCAGCAATCACGCTGCCCGCCCACAACGCCGTCGCCCCGAGGTGCAGCACATGCACGGCTTCGCGCAGCGTGAAATCGCCGGCGTCGGCGGCGTGACTGGCGGCGGCCTTGCCCGCCAGATAGATCACCATGCCCGCTGCCGCAAGCCACCATGCCGCGCGGCTGTGGCGGACACCGGCGAGGCACGCGAGCACCACACCGGCGAAGCCCACCGACCACGCAATCCCGAAGTGCGACTGCGTCAGCACGGCGCTCACTGCTGCACCGGCCTCACTGAACGACGAGCCGCTCATGACGGCTGCCTCCAGCCAGAGGAACAGCATGCAGGCAAGCGCGAGCGCGCCGAGAGCGCCGAGTCGCAAGCGGCCGAGCGCAGCCGAAGCTGCCGGGCAGCCCTGATGTTGCCGCCCAAGCATCGCACTGCACACGAGTGCCCCGGCCGCCACCGCGAACAGCAGATCCTGCGCAGACTGGACGACGATCTGTACGGCGACGAGCGGATCCACCCTTACTTCACCGTGAAGGTGTAGTGACCTTGGGTGCGGTGTCCATCTTCTGCGACCGCGACCCATGCGACCGTGTAGTCACCCGGCGTAAGCGGGTTCAGCGTCACCGACATATGCTTCTTGTTCGAAGAATCGACGACGGCCTTGGCGCTCGTCACCGGCTTGCCCTGCGCGTCGGTCACGGTGATCGAGCTGAAGGCCGGTTCAAGGCCGTCGTCGAAATCGATCGCCACGTCCTTTTGCGAGGTGGAGACGGTTGCGCCAGCGCCCGGCGCCTGGTGGGTCGGATAGGCATGAGCGTGCGCGAGTTGCGCAACCGTTAGCGTCAGCGCGGCGACGAGGCCGCGCGCCAGGGATGAATTTACGAGAGCGTTTTTCATTGGGTTGAATTTAGTTGAAGAGCGGCTTGCCAAGCGAGTTGGGGAAGATGTCGTCGAAATACAGGTGAGCGTCGAATAGTACGCCTACGTGATTGCCGGTCAGGTGATTGACCGGGATCGTTGCTTCGACGCCGAACTGACCATAGCGGTTCAGCCACAGAAAGCCCGGGTTGACCGTGCCAGTGGTTTGACCGGCGCACGCGCCCGCCGTGCAGGTGCTCATCGGCGCTTCGACAACGAGGAACAGGTTGTTGAACGGTTGCGGGATGCCGAGATCTTTCACCTGGCTTTGCAGGTAAGGAATGCTGTACTGCAGCGTGAGACCCCAGCCGAACGAATTCGGCCCATTGGCCGACGAGGCCGTGGTCAGGTTCGGCCCGAGCTGACCGGTGATGGCGAACGGCCGCAGGTAGCTGAGCGAGGCCGGCAGGTCGCCGAATCCTTTGCCGAAATAGAAGCTCGGCGTCAGCGTCGAATACGAGCTTGCGATCGATTTCGAACCGGTGCCGCCAATCTCTGCGAGCAGGCCGATCGAGGTCATGAATTCGTGGCGCGCATTGGCGTAGATCATGTATTTCGCGCCGACCGTGATATTGTCCCAGCCCTTCGCCGAGCCGCCGTTCGGGTCGTTCTGGCTAACGTAGTCGCTGGCGATGCTGAACGCGAGGTTCTTGGTGATCAGCTTGTCCCACTCGTACGACGCGGTATTGACGTTCATGTTGTCGCCGCTGTCGTCCGGGGTCTTGGTGTGACCGAACTGGGCATCGAATTCGTCGCCGACGCCGGGGTCGTCCACCGTCAGCGTGGCGGGGAACACGCGGTCGCCCACCACCGCGTGGGCTGAAGCAGTCGGCGAACCGGCGAGGCAGGCGGCGCCGGCCGCCGCCATGAGGGCGGCGCGTGCGGGCGCCGCGTGCCGTTTGAAAAGCGTACGCATGATCTAATCCTTCTCCAATTGTCTTGATGCGTCACCGCGTACTGATGCGGCGACATCCCGCAGCTGCTCGTGCAGCGCGGATTCTGTTCAGGTACAGAGCGACTTAGGAGAGGACCGGCGGTGCTCGCGGCTGGGCAGCCGTGTAGACGAGGGGTACGTGGACGGTATCGCGCGTAACGGCGATGGGTGCGCGCGCAACCGATAACGCGGCGATAAAGACTGAGGCCGTGCCCGGCAGGACCGGCGCGTGGGCCAGCATGCCGCAATACGCGCAGGCCTGCCAATGGTAGGCGGAAGAGGGCGACGACTTGCCGGTGCGGGCGGCCTGGCTATTGTCCGGGTCCGCGGAGCAGTAGCTCGCCAGTGCCTGGCCAAGCCGGTCATGTGCGGCGAGCGCCTGCGAAACAGTCGGCGCAAGCGTACTCATCAGGATTGCGAGCAATCCTAGCAAGCTGCCGATTTTCTGTAGGCGAAGACGAAACATGCTGCGCGCCGGGCACGAGGAAGAAGCGATGATTGGCGCAGATTATGCCACGCAGGCCGAAATGAACAGATGCGAAAACCACATGCCGGGCATCTTTACCATGTTGTTTCCGGGTGCAGGCTATAGACACCAGGTGGCAGCAAACGCCTTGCAAATCCGTTGCGCGCTGTAAGCCGTTTTATAGGAAGATTGCGGCTTTTCGGCTTTCGGCGGCACGGGCAGTAGCCAGGGGTCACCACCGGGCGGTGCCGGACAGGCATCCGGGCTGCCGCCGAAATGTTTGGAAATCATTGATTCGCGGAATATGAAGCAGGCTGGGAATAAACCGCTGCGCCGCAGCGTTAGCGTGATAGCCGCTGTATCGTTGTACGCGAACCTTTGCGCTTTTAAGCTGCTTGATTGACCGCCGGATTGGTTTTTATTTCAAATAGCTTTCGCACTCGAGCATTTTTTCGGACGGAATTACCGATGAGCACTCAGGCCAACTCTCCGCTTACCGATACGACCAGCGTACAGGCGGTATCGCGCTACACCCGCACGGCAATGCTGCTGCACTGGATCATCGCGATCCTGATTATCTGCAACGTGGTGCTCGGGCTTAGCGCCGACTCGCTGCCTGACGACTGGGTGCGGCCGGTCATCGATACCCACAAGTCGATCGGCATCACCGTGCTCGGCCTCGTGCTGCTGCGCGTCCTGTGGCGTGTCTCGCATCGGCCGCCGCCGTTGCCGTCTGCGTTTCCATCGTGGGAGCGTGTGGCCGCGCACATCGCGCACTTCCTGCTGTATCTGCTGATGATCGGCCTGCCGCTCTCGGGCTGGCTGCACGACTCGGCCTGGAAAGATGCGGCGACGCATCCGATGCGGCTCTTCAACCTGGTCTCATGGCCGCGTATCGGCTATGTGATGAATCTCGATCCGACGCTCAAGGAAACCCTGCATGACCGCTTCGGCGCCTTGCACACCTGGCTCGGCTACGCGCTGTACGCGCTCCTCGCGATGCACGTGGGCGGCGCGCTCAAGCACGAGTGGATCGATCGCAAGTCCGTCTTGAAGCGCATGATTCCCTGAGGACGGGGGGCTTGCCACGCATGCTCGAACTCCAAACTCGAGCGTTGAACCTAACCACGCGGTATCCACAGATTCAGTAGCTATTTTGAAGAGAACTCTGGAACAAGCCCTCGCGCTCGCCTCGCCTCGTATCGTGCCGCGCCCGACCACGTTGTTGAGTACGCTGATCCATTTCAGCGTGGTCGTACTCTGGTTGCTGCTGTTCGCGCGGGCGTTTTTTCTGCAAGGCGTGGTGGCGTGGTCTACCGGTATTGCCTACGTGCTCTACGACACCTTGCTGCTCGCCTTCGTCACGTTCAAGACGCTGCCGCTGATCCGCCCACCCGTGCCGCTCGACCCCGATTTGGACCAGCGCAGCTTGCCGAGCATGGGCGTGATCGTCGCCTCGCACAACGAGGCGGCCGTGCTGCCTGTGACGCTGGCTGCGCTCTTGCGTCAGACCCACGGCCTCGCACAGATCGTGATTGCCGACGACGGCTCGACGGACGGCACGGGCGCGCTGCTGACCGAGCGCTTCGGCCTCATCGCGGCGCCTGAAGGCGAACTGAGTGCACCGAGTTCGCTATATTCGAACCTCTATTGGCTGCGGGTGCCGCATGGCGGCAAGGCGCGTGCGCTCAACGCGGCCATCATGGAGATGACCACCGAGACGGTGATGACCGTCGACGCCGATACGCTGCTTGATGACGACGCAACTTATGCGATGCGTGTTGCATTCGCGAGCGAGCCGAAGCTCGTGGCGGCGGCGGGCATCCTCGTGCCGGTCTGCGGCAAAAACGTGTCGGGCCGGGTGTTCCAGTGGTTCCAGACCTACGAGTACATGCGCAACTTCGTCGCGCGCTTTGCGTGGATGCGCGCCGACAGCCTGCTGCTGATCTCCGGTGCGTTTGCCTCGTTCAAGCGCGAGGCGCTGGTTGAGGTAGGTGGCTTCGACCCGCAGTGCCTGGTGGAAGACTATGAACTGATCCATCGGCTGCGGCGCTATTCGGTCGATCATGGGCTCGGCTGGGATGTCCGCGTGGTGGGCGACGCCCAAGGGCGAACCGATGCGCCCGGCACCCTCGGCAGTTTTCTGCGGCAGCGCCGCCGCTGGTTTGCGGGCTTCCTGCAGACCCAGTACTGGAACCGCGACATGACCGGCAACCCGCGCTACGGCACGCTCGGCATGCTGATGCTGCCGGTCAAGGCGATCGACACGATGCAGCCGATCTACGGCCTGACGGCATTCGTGCTGTTGCTCGGCTTTCTGTTCGGCGGACACGAAACGCTGGTGTTGTCGATCTTCGGCGTGATCGGCGCCAAGACCGCCATCGATCTCGCGTACTACCTGTGGTGCATCCATCTGTACCGCCGCTGGACCGGTCAGCGGGTCGGCTCGAACCTGTGGCTCGCCATGGCGGCGGCGATTGCCGAGCCATTCACATTTCAGCTGCTGCGGCATACCGGCGCCCTGATGGGGTGGCTGCACTTTTTACGGGGTGGCCGTGTCTGGGGCGCGCAGCGCCGCTCCGGGCTGGTGGCCACGGACGAAGGCTAAGCGCCTCCACGGGCTTGCCTGGCGGGAAACCCTATGCGTGGTTAAAAACATCAGGTCCGCACCTTCTAGTAGACTGAGTTCCATGACGGTTCGCCGCTCGACCCTTGGCGGGCCCACCCAGGTTTTCAGGCTACAAGGAGGCATCGCCCATGCATGGAGTTCCTTCGCTGGATAGCAACACCATCGATGCACCGACCGAGGCACCCAACGAGACGCCAATCGATTCGCCTGCCGACGACGCATCCGCAGAGGCGTTCACCGGTTCGCCGGTGCGTGACCTGCGCCGCGTGCCGATTCACCCCGACTACTGGTATCCGCTCGCGTGGTCGCACGAGGTCAAGCGCGGCAAGGCCCATGGCGTGACCTTCGCCGGCGAGCCGATCGTGCTGGTGCGCACCGAGTCGGGCGTGGCGTTCGCGCTGGAAGACCGCTGCGCACATCGCCAGGTGCCGTTGCACGGCGGGGTGGTGGAGGGCGAAACGATCCGCTGTTGCTATCACGGCTGGACCTACGACTGCACAGGCCGCTGCGTCGATATTCCCTATCTGGGCCGCGAGCGTTTGCCCAACGGCGTGCGCTCGTATCCGTGCCGCGAGGAGCAGGGGCTGATTTTCGTGTTTCCAGGCAATCCTGCGCTGGCCGAGGAACGGACGCTGCCGCCGCTCGCTTCATTGGGCGACAAGGCGTACAAGACCCGCCGCTTCGGCCGCGAAGTGAAGTGCCATTACTCGTTCATGCATGAAAACCTGATGGACATGAACCATCAGTTCCTGCACCGCAAGCAGATGGGGCAGATGCGTGCGCGTTCACTTGGACGGCGGCGCGGCGAGGGCTGGGTGGAGGTGGACTACACGTTCGCGCGGATGGCTGGCGAACAGCCGATCGGCGAGGCGCTGGTGTTCGGTCAGAGCCGCAAGGGTACGCAAGGCGCGGACAAGGATGTGATGACCATCCGCACCGAGTATCCATATCAAACGCTGCAGATTCGCACGACGGATTCGACGCTCGTGATGAACCTGTGGATTGTGTATGTGCCGCTCGATCGCGAGCAGCGCACCAATCGCACCTTCGGCCTGCTGTCGATCCGCAAGCCGGGCATTCCGGTCCTGCTGGATATGGCATGGCCGCTGCTGGTCTGGTTTACCGAGCGCATTTTCAAGGAAGACCGCTGGATCGTCGAACGCGAACAGGAAGCGCATGATCGCCAGGGTGCCGACTGGAACCACGAGGTGTTCCCGGTCATCAACGACCTGCGCGCACTGCTGCGCGAATGCGGTGCGGCGCCCGAAGCGGGGCATTTCAAGGGCGTGCGCATCGGGCCCGCCGAAGCGACCACGTAGTGAGGCCGGCTTGCGCCGACGTCATCGGGCTGTCACTCGGCTCGGTGCCGGCGCCGCTAGGCCTCACTCTCACTCACTCGCCTTCGACTACACCGGCTTCCGATAAGCCCGGCTCACGCGCGACGCGGGCCGCGCGGCGCTTTCGCCACCAGGGCCCGGCAATCGATGCCGTAGCGCCGATGGCGCCCATCGTCAGCGACAGCACCACGATCAGCAAGCCGGTATGCGCGCGGCTGGCGAACACGCCGACCAGCAATCCGGCTAGCGGCTGCGTCAGGTTGTTCAGCAGGATGATGACGCCCGTGGTCTTGCCGTAGTCCTTGGGCGGAATGATCTTCTGGCGGGCGCTGCGGATATACACGTTGAACATCTTGTCGAAGCCGATAATCAGCACGAAGCCGACTGCATAGCCCCACGCGCCGGGACTCGCGCCGGCGATCAGGCCGCCGAGGCAGATCGCCAGGAACGCCAGCAGCCCCAGCGTTCTCCTTGAAAACGAGGCCCGCGCGATGGTCAGCAGGATCAGCACGGTGGCGACCGCGCCAACAGTCTGCAGCACCGCGTAATAGCGTCCCGATTGATGATGAATACCGGTGACCATCGCGGCGGAGGTGGCGAGCGTCACGCCGATCACGAGATTTTCGGCGGCAGCCAGCAGGATGACTTTCTGCAAGCCGGGCAGATGCAGCACGTGCTGCACCGCCGTTCGCATCGGCTGGGTCCAGTGACCTTGCGGCGGTTCAGGCGTGGCGGCCTGAAAGCCGCTCATGCGCTGCCACACCAGCAACGCGCCATCCGCGAGCAGGAACAGCGCGCCGCTCGTGGCCACCACGAACTCCCAGCGCCACCAGCCGAGCAATAGCGCGGCGGCCATCGGGCCGAGCACCACGCCGAGCTGATCGGCCAGCTGCGAGAGCGCCAGCACGCGCTCGAACTTATGCGCCTTGAAGATCTGCGGCAGCATGACCTCGCGCGCCACGAAACCCTGGCTGGTCAGGATGCCGCAGGCGGCGGACAGCGCAATCAGCCAGCCGATTCCACCAAAGAGCGCATAGCCGGTCACCCCCGCAATACAAACGACGGCCCGGTACATCTGACTGATACGCATCAGCTTGAGCGGCGAGAAGCGGTCGCTGAACGCGCCGAACAAGGGGAAGAAGAGGTAGCGCGGCAATGCCTCGATGAAAAAGGCGATGCCCGACCACGAGACCTTCTGGGTCGTCTGGAATACGACGAGCGGCACCAGGAAGAGCAGAATCTGGTCTGCTAGCCGTGCGAAGAATAGCGAGCAGAAAAAAGCCTGATGGTTGACGCGCACGGTTCCTTACCTGTTGTTTACAGTGCCATGGGGCCGCCAGAGTGTCCCGGGCAGACTGAAGGATACGCCTTGTGTTGGTTCAGGCCGTCTTTGGCGTGAACAGTTGCATAAAAGCGTGGTCGCACGGCCGCAGCCAGGTGTCCGCGCTACCGCTCCTCAAGCATGTATTTGAGTGCGGTGATCCGATCATTCCGAAAAGCACTTCTTAATGTCCGTTTTCGACGGATGAAATTGACTTAACTAAGGACTGCAGCAATCTGCATTCCCAAAGAGCGTCGCTTGCGCTTCATTTCAGGGCTTGGCTAAATAGCCCATCAGAAGTTCTTGCAATAATCATAAGCAGGGGTCGAAGAAATGAAACGCCTGATTGCGATGCTATTTCCCGTGGCAGGGGCAATGTGCAGTACTGCTAACGCTCAAAGCAACCTGACGATCAACGGTACCACCTATACTTACTGCGCCAGCGAGAACCAAAAGTGCTCGTTTACGGGCACCGCTATGGTCGTGTTCGGCACGACGAGTCCTTCGCTGATGTACGACATCAATGGACCGTTCACGAATGGCGTGCAGTGCACAAACGGTGTGGTGTCCGCCACGGATCCGGCCTATGGCTATACAAAGAGCTGCTGGTACGGTCCGACGACGGGCACGCCGGCACCTACGCCCACGCCGGCCGGTTCGCTTGTCAAATGCGCGAACGAGAATGCTTTCTGTTCATTCAGCGGCACCAAGCCGGTCACGTATGGCGGCAGCACGACCGCCAACAACGTGACCGAGACGTTTACCAATGGCGTGACGTGCTCCAACTCGGCGTTTGGCAAGGACCCCGACTTTGGCGTAACGAAGTCTTGCTGGATTCCTTCTTCGACTACGAGTGGGACGCCGACACCGACACCGACGCCGACACCGACGCCGACACCGACACCGACACCGACACCGACACCG
>NZ_FNCJ01000011.1 GCF_900100735.1 Paraburkholderia phenazinium
TCCACGTGAAATCGCGCCCGATCCGTGAGCGTCCGATAGCCCGCTGGGGAAGCAGGACATTATTTCCTGCCGGAGTGTCCAGTTTAAGCAGGCGGCCCTGTTGTGAAAGACCGCCCCTGATCGCCCCGATTATGTTCTGGGTATCCATGCCGCCTCTGACTTTATTTTCAGTCTGAATCGCGCAATTCTACAGACCAATGGTCCGCGGGAAAATCAACGAACGCCAAAGAAATGTCAAACGGATGAAATTCAGGATATTTATATGCGCGGCGAATCAGTGCCTGCGCTAAAGCTAACATCGGCATGATCCATTCGGGCAATGTGCCGTAAAGTCACTTTTCCCGAGATCCGGTACGGAACTATCGGGGGCTTTCTGGCATACGGAACGGTAAACGTCCAATGAGACGCTTTGCTTTGCTTGCATGGCTGCGTGTCTGCACGGCGCTAACCATCGTTAGCGCTTTCTACCTGACGCTCTATTACGTCACGCTACCGGGCGAAATGCCATTCTGGCTTGACCAGACCGTCCGGCTCGGGTTCAGGATCTTCCTGCACAATGACATACCGGACCCTGACACAGATATTGCCGAGGTGCCGTTGCTGTTCTACTTCGCCTGTGCAATCGTACTCGTGGGATCCATCGTTGGAATCGCCGCCACAATGACGTGGCGACGCGCCCTTTCCCCGCGCTTACGAAGATTGTGAAACCCACGATCGAGCCCCCCGCCTTACCCCCCCTTCACCCACTCTCTCCCCGCGACACCCACGTGTTAAGTTGCGCACCCGCATTAACGCAAACACCGTTGCAACAGACGGTCAAAGGTAATGGAGAAGTTTTTCATGGGGCGCGGGAGCGCCGTGACGTATCTGATAGCGCGTCGCCGCGCGTGGTTCGCGACCATCACAGCCACGCCAAGCGGCAACGTTGAACTTGAGTCACGCCAGCTCGAGTTACTCGAGCGGCTCATCCTCGACGTACGCGCCGGCCGGGTTCGCAGCTTCGAGTTGACTCAGCCCAAACCCGTATCCGTTGTTGTCACCGACTAGCCAGCAACCAGGCGCGCCTTCAACCACCCGGCAATCTCACCCAAAGTCTCGACACCCTGCGCAAACCGCGCAACCTGGGCCGGCGTCACCGGGAAGTTATGCCCCATATCCGGCGCATGCAAGTGAGTAAGCGCCACGCCCGCCGCCTTCAGTTTCTCTACATAAGCGAGACCTTCATCGCGCAGCACATCGTATTCGGCGGTTGTCACCAGTGTCGGCGGCAGCGCCGGCACTTCACGCAAGCGCAGCGGCGCAACATTCGGATCGTCGGGTGAAATGCCCGGCGCATACTGCTCCCAGAACCAGCGCATCAGATTCGCTTCGAGCCCGTAGCCGACCGCGTTCTCTGCATACGACGGATGGCCCGCACTCGGATGATCCGTCACGGGATAGAGCAACAGCAGCGCGCGCAGCACATTCGCATGCGGCTGCGCCTCGCCGCAAATCCGGTTCGCGGCCACCGCGGCCAGATTCGCCCCGGCGCTATCGCCGCCCAACGCGAGCCGTGACACATCGCCGCCGAACTCATGTGCATGCTCCGCAGCCCATTCGACAGCCGCAAGCGTGTCCTCCAACGCTGCCGGATAGGGATGCTCGGGTGCGAGCCGATACTCGACCGAGACAATGATCACCCCCGCCGCCTCGCTCAAGAGTCGGCAGAACGGATCGACGGTCGCCACAGCGCCGACCACCCAGCCGCCGCCATGCAGATACACCATCACTGGTCGCGGCGCCGCCTCCACAGGCGGCAGATATAGACGCGCGCTCAAACCCGCCGCCATCTCTACGTCACGCGTCTCGACCCGGTTCGGCAACCCCGCAATCGACACCCGGCTTTCCAGCGCACGCATCATGAAGCCGCGCGCCATGTGCACACGCTCCTCATTGTTGGCGACGGCTGGCGGAGCGCCTGCGGTGGCGGCTTGCTCATCGAGCAAACGGCATACGGCAGCATCAAAGGGCTTGCGTTCTTTCATAAACGGATCCTTCCGTTACGTGGTCACGGCAATCACACGGGTCTCAACAAGGCCTGTGAAAAATACTGCAAAACCCAAATCGCTGCCACGAGCCGGCGAAACACCGCCACCCATGCAAACAGGCCCGCATCTCGTTCGAGATGCGGGCCCGCCTCGTATCAACCAGCGCCACTCACTGGCGCGCTACGCGACCGGCATTCACACGCCGGTCGCGCCATCGATCAGCGCACGTTATAAACCGGCGGCGAGTACGGGCTCACGACGGTTTCGGTACGTTGTCCGGCTTGTGTCGAGCCGTTGGCGCTCGCGCCATAACCGGTTGTGTCGGCTTGTGCGGTCGCTTTTTCGGCGGCGACGCGTGCTTCGGCGGCCTGGATGTCAGCCGGATAGTCTTCGTCGTTCGAGATCGACGGGTTATATCCGGCTTTCTCCAGCTGGATCAGTTCGTTGCGCACTTGTGCGCGCGTCACGGGTTCATTCGTCTGAGCAAACGACACAACCGGGGCGGCAAGCAGGGCAGCAATAGCAACAGCCTTGATGAGCGATTTCATGATGGGACCTCCAAAGATTGTCTTGTGCAGTGCTACAAACACGGTTGTGTGTAGCGAGTAAGTACAGTCTACGAGGCGTCGAATCTGGGGTGAAGACCGAAATTTTGAATTCATTGTTGTCGCAAACATCACAATCCCCGGCCACCGGACCTCCCGGGACACCAGCCCCTCTGGCAACCCCATCGCACGGGCGATTCGCAGCAAGCGAATTGACGCGGTAAACCAGCGGTATTCGTCTGATTGAGCGGCGTGGCGCACGCGTACTCTTCGATTCATGGGACGCGTGGAATTGAACGGATTCCTACCTAATTCCTGCGCACCGACGTCAAACGCACATGCATCGATGCGCCACATTCATCAGACGTAACGCAAGCGGCCCGACCAGCCGGCAGGATTTACGGGGACACATATGAATACCTTTATCGACGAAGGCATCGCCCATATCGCCCGCGTCATGCGGCCAGCCTTGCATGGGGATCTCGGCGGCTCGTATCTGCCGTCCGCCTACTGGCGCCAGCGCCTTTACCAGATACTGGACACCACGCACCTGACGAACGCACAGCTTCGCGCCGTCGATAGTTTGCTGCTGGAACTCGACGAGTTCGACCTTTGCACGAAGTCGCCCTCTTCCAGACACGCGCAGGTTGAACTTGCTTCGTAGCGCCAAGGAACTACCCCCTGCGGATCGGGCAAGCAAACCCACGTATCAAACGCTTCTGTGTCAGTGGCAGGCTTTCGACACCGTAGGCCAACCAGGACGCGCGGCCCGGCACAGCGTCGGTTCGACCGACCAGTCTGTTGTTTGCATGGCTAGCAACACCTCAATTGGAAGCCCGCCCGCTCATCACTGAAGCAGCTTACGCACATCCGGCTCCCAGGTAGGCTGCCAGCATCCGGCAGGATTCTCCTGCCCGAGCACGGTCAGATAACCACGCGTCTTCATACAGGCCTCGTAGGCCCGAACTTTGACGCAGCGTCCCTGCCCGGCACTTTGCGCAGCGGCCTTGCATACGGCAATGGAATGGTCCATCGGCCCGAAATCCAGATCGTCGGTGCGCGACGTGTCAGGTGCACCAGCGCCGGTGGCCGAAAACTCCACCGGGTCGCCGCGGCCCACGCCAGCCGCGTTCTTTTCGGCGATAATCGCCGCCATCCGCCTGCCCTACCCCAGTGCCGCCCGTGCGCCGCCGGGGAAGCGGCAGACTAGCCAAACACCGCGACCGAAGACCATCCGGCCGGGCCACGCCAAGCCGTTCATTCAGGCAAGCGCCCAGCCTTAAGCACTCTATGAGCAAGACAGCGAACCCGCAGCGCCAGATCGACAACCTGCTCCACGAGGCGCTCGCCCTGCAGCAAAACGCGGCCTATGCCGAGGCCGAGGACGTGTACCGCGAGATCCTCGTGCTGCGGCCCAGGCACTTCGATGCGATCCAGTTGCTCGGCGCCCTGGCGCTGCAGTCGGGCCGTCTCGACGAAGGAATCGAACTGCTGAAGAAAGCGGTCGCCATCAACGGCATGCAGGCGCCGATTCACTCCAATCTCGCCTTCGCCTACAACGCGCTGCGGCGCTTTAAGGAAGGGCTCGCCAGCGCAAACCGTGCGCTCGCCCTGCAAGCCGATTTCGTCGATGCGCTGAACAATCGCGGCAACGCGCTGGCCGGTCTGGATCTGCCCGCCGAAGCGCTGGCGAGCTTCGAGCGCGCGCTGAAGTTGCGCCCGGAATTCGCGCAGGCGTGGAGCAACCGCGCCTGCGTGCTGCGCGATCTCGGCCGCCCCGCAGACGCACTCGTGAGTTGCGACCAGGCTATCGCGTTACAACCGAACTATGCGGAGGCGTGGAGCAATCGTGCGAACGCCCTGAGCGATCTGAACCGGCCGCAAGACGCGCAACTGAACTACCAGCGCGCGCTCGAATTCGCGCCGGCACTTGCCGACGCCTGGAACAATCTCGGCTTGACGCTCGTCGACCTGGGTCAGCACGAAGAAGCGCTGCAAAGCTACGAGCGCGCGCTCAAGTTGGACCCCGGGTTCGCCGAGGCGCACTGGAACGAATCGCTCTGTCTGCTGCAGATGGGCAAGCTGGCAGAAGGCTGGTCGAAATACGAATGGCGCTGGCAACGCAACCGGACCAAGGCAAGCCAACGCGGCTTCGCGCAGCCGCTATGGCTGGGGGACTTCGCCATCAACGGCAAGACTATCCTGCTGCATGCCGAGCAGGGTCTGGGCGATACGCTGCAGTTCTGCCGCTACGTGTCGATGGTGGCGGCGCTGGGCGCGCGGGTGCTGCTCGAAGTGCCGCCGGAACTGATGCGACTGCTGGCAAGTCTGGAAGGCGTAGCGCAGTTGATCGAACAAGGCCAGCCGCTGCCGCCGTTCGATTGCCATACTCCACTGCTCAGTCTGCCGCTCGCGTTCAAGACAGAGCTTGCAAGCATTCCTGCGACCGTGCCTTACCTGTTCGCCGACGCACAGGCGTCGCAGCGCTGGGCCGAGCGTATCGCACTCGATGCGGGTGATGACCGCAGGCTGAAGGCCGGCTTGGTCTGGGCCGGCGGAAACCGGCCGCATGTGGCGGAGCTGAGAAAGAACGACGCCCGCCGCTCGATCACACTCGACGCCCTGCGTCCGGTCCTCAATGTAGAGCAAATCCGTTTCTACAGCCTGCAGAAAGGGCCTGCGGAACAACAACTGACCCAATGGCCGGAACTCGGTGAGCGGATCGTCGACTACACGGAAGAACTCGCCGACTTCGCCGACACCGCAGCGCTCGTCGCAAACCTCGACCTTGTCATCACCGTCGATACGGCCGTGGCACATCTGGCCGGTGCGCTCGGCAAGCCGGTGTGGATCCTGAACCGCTTCGACACCTGCTGGCGCTGGATGCTGGAGCGCCAGGACAGCCCTTGGTACCCGAACGCGCAGATCTTTCGCCAGCCGGCGTTGGGTGATTGGGACAGCGCCATCGCGTCAGTCCGCGAGGCGCTAGCGTCGCCGGTGTAGGTCCAGCGGCATCAGTTCCGCTTCGGAATCTCCAGCCCGCGAGCCACCGCCGGACGCGCAACAAACGCATCGAGCACCCGTTTGACATTGGGGAAATCCGCAAATCCCACCAGCTCCGCAGCCTCGTAAAAGCCAATCAGATTGCGCACCCACGGGAAGGTCGCAATGTCGGCGATCGTGTAAGTGTCGCCCATGATCCACGCACGGCCGGCGAGGCGCCCTTCCAGCACGCCAAGCAGACGCTTTGACTCCGCGACATAGCGCTCGCGCGGGCGCTTGTCCTCATACTCCTTGCCGGCAAACTTGTGGAAGAAGCCCACTTGCCCGAACATCGGGCCGATGCCGCCCATCTGGAACATCACCCATTGAATCGTTTCGTAGCGGCCGGCGGTGTCCTGCGGAATCAGCTGGCCGGTCTTGTCTGCGAGATAGATCAGGATCGCGCCTGATTCGAAGAGCGCGAGCGGCTTACCGTCAGGTCCATTCGGATCGATGATGGCCGGGATCTTGTTGTTCGGATTGAGGGAGAGAAATTCCGCCGACATCTGGTCGTTCGTGTCGAAGCGCACCAGATGCGGTTCGTAAGCGAGGCCGGTCTCCTCGAGCATGATCGAGACCTTGACGCCGTTCGGCGTGGGCAGCGAGTAAAGCTGCAGGCGTTCGGGATGCTCGGCCGGCCATTTGGCCGTGATGGGAAAAGCGGAAAGATCGGTCATAGAAGCCCTATTGGACGGGATGGACGGAAGGCGGCGACAATGCCTATGCGTGGCAAGCCGGCCCGGCGAACAAGCCGTCCAATATAAACGCTCCTGCAAAATTTTTCCGGCGCGGCGGCAAAGGCGGTCTATCGGCAACCCTCGCACTCCACCCAATAACAAGGCATGCTAATCAATTGAGGCCCGCGAGGCTCACAAAACATCGCCGACCTCACCACGGATCGTTCGTCGCAGTCCCGGCGCGCCGGTTATAGCCCTCGCGCCACAGTGCCGCCCCAACCGACATCAACAGGGCTTTTTCTTCGCCATCGAGGTATTCCCAGGCCGAAGCGAGCCAATCCGCGAAGCCGGCACAGACATATTCGACATTGACCGGCGCCTTCCCCTCCAGGAACTGCAGCTCGAACATCGAGATCACTTTTTCGGGTGTCATCGCACACCTCCCTGTCGATGCATTCAGTTTAGGCGAGCGCATCCGGGCGCGGGGGGTCTTCGCCACCGTTGCCGCAGCGCGGCAGACAAACAAAAAGGCGCCGAAGCGCCTTTCCATCAAACCGGCCTGCCTGTTACGGTGCGTTCCGCTTGGCGTTGTCCTTGGCTTGTTCCTTGCCGTCGCCGTAGGCCTTGCGGATTTCGCCGGCGCCTTGCTGGAGATCACCCTTCAATTCCTTGGCCTTGTCGCCCGTGGCCTTGCCGACGGCCTCGTTGACCTTGCCCTTGACCTGCTCAGCGACACCTTTCACCTGGTCTTTGTTCATGTGTAGCTCCATGCGATTGCAATGCCGGCGCGAAGTTGCGCCAGTGGTTCCTACCCAGCAACCGCTGTGCCCAGCCCTTGCCGGCACGCGCCGACGCGTTCGAAAAGATTCTGCTGCGCCCCTAAAGTCAGGATTCGGCCTGCCGTTAATGAGCCATGGACCCCACGCTCACCCTGCCGAGCCACACCTTGTCGGCGACGCTCATCGACCAGGATATCGCGCATATCCGCCGTGTGATGCAGCCCTCGCTGCTCGGCGATCTGGGTGGGTCGATCCTGCCGCCTGCCTACTGGCGCAAGCGTCTACACCGATTGCTCGACGCCGGACATCTGTCCCACGCGCAACTGTGCGCCGTCGACAGTCTGCTGCTGCAACTCGACCAGTTCGACCCGGCAGGCTGTGTGCCCGCGTGGAAGGCGCTGCCGCTCCGCGCGCACGAAAACCATCCGCCTCTTTCGCAGCGACTGAGCTGAGCGCAGGCGCGGCTGCCCACTGCCTCGCGCTCCGCTTGTCATTTCTACCGGCAACGCACCGTGTAAAAAAAGCCGCGGACCACGCCGCGGCTTGAACACACCGTAACGCGGAGATCTTGCGTCACCGGACGTAGGCTAACAACCCTAAATAACGCTCGCAATCTGTCAGACATGAAATTGACGAAGCTTGACCGTTAGCCAACAGATGGCTTGCTGCGCAAGGCGGCAAGCCGAGCCAATTTTGCCCGTTCGAACCACGAATCCTGGAAAAAAGGGACAACTCCAGGTCATAATGTCCGCAAAAATCCCCAGCAAGGACTGCTAGTGACCCAGGCCCCACCGCTCGAGCTGCTAAAACAGGCGCGCACCCGCTTCACCCAACGAGAAATCGCCGCTCACGTCGGCAAGGACATCAAGACCGTGCGCCGCTGGGAAAAGGGCGAAACGCCTTGTCCGGCAATGCTCGAGCCCGCCTTGCGCGATCTGCTGCAGGGAGGCGCCGCCAGCAAGCACGGCGCGAGTGGTGAAGCCAACTTCCGCTTCATCGACCTGTTTGCCGGCATCGGCGGCATCCGCATGGGTTTCGAGGCGCAAGGCGGCGCGTGCGTCTTCACCAGCGAATGGAACGACTTCTCCAAGAAGACCTACCTGGAGAACTACGGCGCGGATCACTCGTTCATTGGCGACATTGTGTCGTATCCCGCTAGCGACGTGCCCTCTCACGACGTGCTGCTCGGCGGCTTTCCCTGCCAGCCGTTCTCGATTGCGGGCGTCAGCAAGAAGAACGCGATGGGCCGGCCGCATGGCTTCGAGTGCGCGACCCAGGGGACGCTGTTCTTCGACGTTGCCCGCATCATCGCCGCCAAGCGTCCCGCGGCGTTCCTGCTGGAGAACGTGAAGAACCTGCTGTCGCACGACAAGGGCCGCACCTTCGAGGTGATCCTGCAGACGCTGCGCGAAGAGCTGGGCTACGAAGTGCACTACCGCATCGTCGACGGCCAGCATTTCACGCCGCAACACCGCGAGCGGATCATCATCGTCGGCTTTCGCGGCAAGACGGCGTTCTCGTGGGACGACCTGCGGCTGCCCGAGCAAGGTCCGCGGCTCGGCTCGATCCTGCATCGCACCGACGGCAGCGAGCCGGTGCTGCCGTGGGACCACGACCGTTTCTTCGATCACGCGAAAAAGCGCGTGCAGCCGAAGTACACGCTGACGCCGAATCTGTGGACCTATCTGCAGAACTATGCGGAAAAGCACCGCGCGGCGGGCAACGGCTTCGGCTTCGGCATGGCCTACCCCGACAGCGTGACGCGCACCCTGTCGGCCCGCTATCACAAGGACGGCTCCGAGATCCTCGTCTCCCAGGGCAAGCGGCTGCGCCCGCGCCGACTCACGCCGCGCGAATGCGCGCGGCTGATGGGCTTTCCCGACACCTTCCGGATCCCGGTCAGCGACACCCAGGCGTACCGCCAGTTCGGCAACAGCGTCGTCATGCCGGTGATGCAGGAAGTGGCGCGCATCATGCTGCCGCATGTGCAGGCGCTGCTTGGCGCGGCGGACAGTCAGGCGAACGGCGTTTCACAAGCTGCGGCCGGCAACGCTCTGCAGAGCGCAGTCCACAGCGATAGCTTGCACGGCGGCACGGAAGACGGCTTGAATGACGGACTGCCAGCCGGGTCCGGGCTAGAGGCAGCGCCGCAAAAAGAACGGCAAACCAAGCGGAAGAACACGGCGCAACGGGGCACCGGCGCTCGCCCCGTCGCGGCCCGCCGGAGCGCCCCGCAGGCGCGCGTGCGCGTGGGCTGATGGTCGACGTCGTCGATGCCGCCACGCGCAGCCGGATGATGTCCGGCATTCGCGGGCGCAACACGAAACCGGAGCTGCTGATCCGCAGCCTGCTGCATCGGCAGGGGTTCCGCTTCCGTCTGGACGCGCGCGACCTGCCGGGACGCCCCGACATTGTCCTGCCGCGCTACCGCGCCGTCGTGTTCGTACACGGCTGCTTTTGGCACGGCCACGATTGCCCGCTCTTCAAATGGCCGCAGACGCGCCCGGAGTTCTGGCGCGAGAAAATCGGCCGCAACCGCAGCAACGACGCGAAGTCGCGCGCCGCCCTGCTCGCCTCCGGCTGGCGCGTCGCCGTGGTGTGGGAATGCGCGTTGCGAGGCGCCAACCGCGATCTCGACGGCGTGCTGCAACGCCTGGTCGAGTGGCTGCACAGCGACGGCGCCGAACTCGAAGTACGCAGTTGACACGCGAGACAGAGCACTGCCCGCTTCGAACAATAGAAACAGCCGCCGGTGATACACTCGATTGGCTCACCCGGGTCTGTCCGCAATGCGCTTTTCCGGCAGCTCGACCCATCTGAGAACCACCTTAAGGAGGCATACGATGGCTGACTTCCGTCTCTGGTCCGACGACTTCCCCACCAACGGCTTCATGCCGAAAGCCCAGGAATACAACGACAAGGCATTCGGCGTGGACGGCGATAACATCTCCCCGGCTTTGCAGTGGGAGGCGCCGCCGGAGGATACGCAAAGCTTCGCCCTGACCGTTCACGATCCCGATGCGCCGACCGGCAGCGGCTTCTGGCACTGGGTCGTGGTCAACATTCCGGCCAATGTCCGCTCGCTGCCGCGCAACGCCGGCACAGCCGACAGCAGCCTGCTGCCACTAGGCGCGCTGCAAGTGCGCAACGATTACGGCACGGTGGGCTTCGGTGGCGCCGCGCCGCCGCGCGGCGATAGAACGCACCGCTACATCTTCCGCCTGCACGCGCTAAAGGTGGCGGAGTTGCCGATCAATGCGGAGACGACCAACGCGATCGCGCGCTTCATGACGCACCTGAACGAAATCGACTCGACGACGCATACCGGTCTGTACGAACTGAAATAAACGACGCGCTACGCGATGCACGCACCAGCCTCCGGCAAAAACGGTTCCATTCCTGCGGGCGCCCCCAGCGGCGCCCACTCCCCCACGCCCGACACCGAACTGGGACTGCCCCCGCCGCAGCGCTATTGGGCCATCGTGGTGGTGGCGCTCGGCATTACCCTCGCCGTGCTCGACAGCGCAATCGCCAACGTGGCGCTGCCGACCATCGCCCGCGATCTACATGCGAGCGCCGCGGCGTCGATCTGGGTCGTCAACGCCTATCAACTGGCGATCACCATTTCGCTGCTGCCGCTGGCGTCGCTGGGCGACCGGATCGGCTACCGGCGCGTCTATCTAGGCGGCCTGATCCTGTTCACGGTCGCCTCGCTCGGCTGCTCGCTGTCTACCTCGCTGACGACGCTCGCGATCGCTCGCGTGATCCAGGGCTTCGGCGCGGCGGGCATCATGAGCGTCAATACCGCCCTCGTGCGCACCATCTATCCGCGCGCCCACTTGGGGCGCGGCGTCGCCATCAATGCGATGGTGGTGGCGGTCTCCTCCGCGGTCGGCCCGACGGTGGCCTCGGGCGTGCTGGCCATCGCCCCGTGGCCGTGGCTTTTCGCCATCAACGTACCGATCGGGATCGCCGCGGTCGTCTCGGGCCTCAAGGCGCTGCCAGGCAATGCGGGGCATAAGGCGCCCTACGACTATCTCAGTGCCGTAATGAATGCCCTGGTATTCGGCCTGCTGATCTTCGCTGTCGACGGACTCGGGCATGGCGAAACCTGGGGCTATGTCGCGCTCGAACTACTCAGTGCTGTGGCGATCGGCTATTTCTTCGTGCGCCGGCAGTTGACGCAACCGGCGCCGCTCCTGCCTGTCGATCTGCTGCGCATTCCGGTGTTTGCGCTGTCGATCGGCACGTCGGTTTGCTCGTTCGCAGCGCAGATGCTCGCCTTCGTGTCGCTGCCGTTCATGCTGCAGGACACGCTCGGACTGTCGCAGGTCCAGACCGGGCTGCTGATGACACCGTGGCCGCTCGTCATCGTGGTGGCGGCGCCGTTATCGGGGGTGCTGTCGGACCGGCTGTCGGCGGGGTGGTTGGGGGGCATCGGACTGCTCGCGCTGACCGCGGGTTTGCTGCTGCTTGCCACGCTCGGCGCGCATCCTGAGCCGCTGCAGATTGCCTGGCGCATGGCCTTGTGCGGTGCGGGCTTCGGCATCTTCCAGTCGCCCAACAATCGCACCATGCTGGCCGCCGCGCCGCGCGAACGCAGCGGCGGCGCCAGCGGCATGCTGGGCACCGCGCGTCTGACCGGACAAACGCTCGGCGCCGCGCTGGTGGCGCTGATCTTCGGCATCGCACCGCAACATGGGCCGACCATCGCGCTGTATGTCGCGGCGGGCTTTGCCGCAGTGGCGTCCGTCGTCAGCACGATGCGGGTGATGCAGCATGCGAGCCCCGCGGCCGCGTAAACGAACACGCGCTTTGATCGGGCGGTTCTAAACGAGCCACCTCAGTCGAGCCCTCAACGAGCGTTGAGCCCACGCTCATCCAGCCGTGAAAAAGCCCTCACGCGGTGCTAACCTCTTATAACGGTGGCCCGCACTTGCGGTGCCCCGTGATGTCTAAGGCACTAACCCGCGCCGCATCTTCATGCATCGCGTGGCAGCGGGCGTCCCTGCACTTCCCTGCATGGCTTCTGAACGATGCCGAGGGGGTTCCCATGTCACTCATCGTCGCTGCACGCTTTACCACGTTTCCTGCTGCCGAAGCCGCTGCGCAAAAGCTGTTCGAGCGTGGCTTCGTCGAAGAAGACGTCACGCTGTTCTTCGTCAATCCACGCGGTCAGCACGCGCGCCACGCGCCGGATCACCACGATCCGGGAGCCAGCGCCGCGCCGCCACTCCACCACCCGGCTGGCCACGGCGCGAGCATCGGCGCGGTCGCCGGGGCAATCATCGGCGCGGCAATCTTCATGGCGTTCGCGGCGTCGCTGCCGGTGGTCGTAATCGCGGCGGGGGTCGGGGCGTATCTCGGCTTGCGGGTCGGCGCGTTCCTGCAGGCTCGCAACGCGCGCGCTGCGCATCATGAGATCGTCCATCACGAGATGCGCAATTCAGGTGTACTGGTGGCCGTGCATGTCTGCGAGGACAATCAGCTCGACGCCGCCGCCGTACTGCGCGAAGCGGGCGGCACCGACCTCGAGCGCGCCTCCGGACGCTGGCAGCGCGGTCGTTGGGCGGACTTCGATCCGACCGCGACGCCTGTGCCGCTTGGCGATCTGAACCAGCAGCACGCGTAACGCGCGCCTGGCAAGGCTCGCGTTACGAGAGCGCCAATAAAAACGGCGGCCGGACGGCCGCCGTGGAGAAGGTTTTGTTAGCGGCGGGCGCCTGAGCAAACCCGGCGAGCCGCATCATGGATTAGACGTGACAGCAAAGGTAAGAACCGCTCCCACCCACCGCCAGAGCTGAAGCCCCACGCCGCATTAATTCAGCGCTGCTCCAGGCCTCCCTCAGCGTCATTGAGCGCCCTTCAGCGCTTCAAGTCGCTGTCACGTCTGCGAGCTTTACCGCTTTGGCCGTCACCGAAGACGCCGTCGACACATGGCGCAGGTCCGCCAGGAAGGTATCGCGCCACACCGAGAGATTGTTTTCGCGCAGCGGCGCCATCATGTCCGCGTGCCGCGCCTGGCGTTCAGCGAGCGGCATCGACAGCGCCCGCTCTAACGCCTCGGCCATCTGCGACAGGTCGAACGGGTTCACCACCAGTGCGCCCGGCAACTGCTCGGCCGCGCCGGCAAACTGCGACAGCACCAGCACACCCGGATCGGCCGGATCCTGAGATGCCACGTACTCCTTTGCAACCAGGTTCATGCCGTCGCGCAGCGGCGTGACATAGCCCACCTGCGACTGGCGGAACAGCGCCATCAGCAGATTGCGTTCGTACTTGCGGTTCAGGTACTGGATCGGGGTCCAGTCGAGCTGCGCAAAGCGGCCGTTGATGCGCCCGGCTTCACCCTCAAGCGTCTGACGAATGCGCTGATACGTCTGCACATCGGAGCGCGTCGGCGGTGCGATCTGCACCAGCGAGACGCGGCCGTGCCAACCCGGCGCGGTGAGCAGCAGACGCTCGAAGGCCTGGAAGCGCTCGACCAGGCCCTTCGAATAATCGAGGCGGTCCACGCTCATGATCAGCTTGCGGCCGCGCATGCCGTCGCGCAGGCTGCGCACCGGCTTGCGATCGGTGAACTGCTCGGCGGCCTTGGCAATCGCATCGGGATAGATCCCGATCGGATAGGCCGCGACTTTCAGGAAGCGGTTATAGGCGTGCACCATGCCGTCTTCGCTCGACGTGCCGTGTTGCCCGCGCTCGATATAGTCGACAAACGACTGCCGATCCGCTTCGGTCTGAAAACCGACCACGTCATAGCTGCACATAGCCTTCACGAGCTCTTCATGCGGCGGCACGCTGCGCAGCACTTCCGGCACCGGAAACGGGATATGCAGGAAAAAGCCAATCGGATTCTTCACGCCGAGTTCGCGCAGACACTTGGCGAACGGCAGCAGGTGATAGTCGTGGACCCAGATGATGTCATCGGGCTTGACCATCTCCTTCAACTGCTTCGCGAGCGTCTGATTCACGCGCAGATAACCGGCGTACTCCTGACGATCGAAGCGCGACAGGTCGTTACGATAGTGAAAAGTCGGCCATAGCGTCGTGTTCGAAAAGCCGCGGTAGTACTGGTCGTAGTCGCGCTTGGTGAGACCCACCGTCGCGTACGTCACGTTGCCCTGCTTTTCGATCACCGGCGCTGCCGGCTCCGCCACCGTCTCGCCGCTCCAGCCGAACCATACGCCACCGGTTTCCTTGAGGGCGTCCAGTACACCGATTGCAAGACCGCCTGCTGCGGGGCGGCCTTCCTGCGTCGGCGCGACACGATTCGATACCACGATCAATCTGCTCATTGGAGCTCCACCTCACTCAGTTGTTCGTTGCATGCGGGGATGTGCCGCCTTGGTGCATGCAAGTCGCGTGCCGCATCTCAAAACTGGCGAAATAAAAATGTATGCAAATGTGACAGACAGGGATAAACCTGCCGTTCGCGGGCATCACGCAAAAGAATTTTCTGTTTCGCCCGGCGCCGGCGAAATCGGTCAGGCGTCTTGCTCGGAGCCGAGGTCGCGCTGGTATTCGAGTCCTTCCGGGCGCACGCCGCCCTGGTTGTGCTCGCCATCCGGCGGGGCGTCAGGTGCGACGCGGTTCTGCCCGGCCGGATCCGGTCCTGCCGGCGGCCCCCCCGCTCCACTGCCGGGGCGCGAGTCGCGCTTCGAATGGCGCGCGGAGCGCCGCAATGCCGGGTGTCTCATGATCGATGCCTCCTGGGGCCCGTTCACGCTTATAACAGGCCCTAAAGCCCGCCGCCCTCGTTGGCGGCTTGAACATAGTCTAGGGCCCGCGGTGTCAATTTGCCGGTAAAAGCGTCGCCGGCTTTGTAACAAGTACAGCAATTCGATTTAACCAGCGGACCGGCGGCGGCCAAGGCTGGCCGCCGCTGCGCAGAGCGGCTTCAGAACATCATAGGGCGAACTGCACCGCGCGAAATGTGCGGCGTTTCATTGGGCTGCGGAGGCGGATCGCCGATCGGCGGTGCGGTCGGTTCCCCCGGCTCGCGAGTCGGCTCCGGCACCGTATCGGGTTCGCCGGGATTGGGCGGATCAGTCGGCTCGGGGCGATGCGCTTCGAGCGTAGGAGCGGGGACGTGGAGCGGCATAGGAGTTCCTTGTGTGCGTTTGGAGGGATCGCAGCAAGGCCTATGCCGTGGCGCACACGCCCCCGGCAGCGCGTCAGACGTCGGCGCCGCCCAATGCCCGCGATTCGTCTGAAGCGTCGCCGTCCTCGCCGCGGCTCGCATCGTTGCCGTATTCGACCAGCCGGTTGTACAGCGTCTTCAGGCTGATGCCGAGGATTTCCGCGGCACGCGTTTTCACGCCGCCGCACTGCTCGAGCGTGGCGAGAATCAACTGGCGATCCGCCTCGGCAAGTGAGGTGCCGAACGGAATCGTGATCGCCGTGCCGGCGGCCGGTTTGGACAGCGTGATCTGCAAAGGCACCGTCGCCGTGCTATCCGAATCCGTGCCGGACATGATGTGCGCGCGCTGCACATAGTTCTTCAGTTCGCGCACGTTGCCCGGCCACGGATACGACAGCAGCATTTCCTTGACCGCAGCGGGGAAGTGCTTGCGGGTGCTGTGGCGCTCGTTGAGCTCGTCGAGGAAGGCCTGCGCGAGCAGGTCGACGTCCTTGCCGCGTTCGCGCAGCGGCGGCAGGCTGATCGGAAACACGTTCAGGCGGTGATACAGGTCAAGGCGCAGTTTGCCTTCGAGCACCGCCTGCTCCGGGTCGCGATTGGTGGCCGCAATCAGGCGAACGTCGGTCTCGATTTCCTTGGTCGTGCCGACCCGCATAAACATGCCCGTTTCGAGCACGCGCAGCAGCTTGACCTGCAACTCGATCGGCATTTCGGTGATTTCGTCGAGGAACAGCGTGCCGCCGTTGGCCCGCTCGAAATAGCCTTTGTGCTGCCGGTCTGCACCCGTGAACGAGCCGCGTTCATGGCCGAACATTTCCGATTCGATCAGGTTCGGCGAGATGGCCCCGCAGTTGACCGCGAGGAAGGCGTGCTTGCGGCGCAAGCTCAACTGGTGCACGGTCTGCGCGGCGACTTCCTTGCCGGTGCCGGACTCCCCCACCAGCATCACGGAGGCGGCCGTCGGCGCCACGCGGCTGATCTGGTCGTAGACCTCCTGCATAGCCGGCGAATTGCCCAGCATCAAACCGAAGCGGCCCATGCGCCGCAGTTCGCCGCGCAAGGTGCCGATTTCGGCCTTGAGGTCGCCGGGACGCGGCAGGCGCGACAGGATCGCCTTCACGCGCTGCATGTTGATCGGCTTCACGAGGTAGTCGGTCGCGCCCATTTTCAGCGCGTTCACGGCCGATTCCACCGTGGCGTGGCCGGTAATCACGATCACTTCGACGCCCGAGCGCGGGTCGAGATCTTCGAACAGGTCCACGCCGCTGCCGTCCGGCAGCTTCAGGTCAGTAAATACGACATCCGGCATCTGCCGGACCAACTGGATGCGCGCTTCGCGCAGGTCGCCGGCAGTGGCGGTAGTGAGGCCGTCTTCCCCAATGATGGCGGCAAGCGCCTCACGGGTACCGGCGTCGTCATCGACAATCAATACGTGTGGCATCGCGTCTCGAAAGTCCGAAAGTTCTGGTTGTGGATGACTTGGCACAAATTCGCAACAATTTACGTGATGCGCGGTGCCAAACGGACCTATTGTTCCATCAATAACTATTGTAAAACTTTATTGAGACGAACTGTGACGTCCGTCTCCTCGAGCGCCGCCCTTGGCGCCCTCCCTGGCGCCCCTGTCGCGCGCAACAGGAACTTGTCACGCGCAGCGCTTCTCAGCCGCTTCTCAACTATGTGGAAACGGCCACGCCTCGCCGAGGCCATTCGGATGGTGCGCTCCATTTGAGACAGCGGTGGGTGCCCCGCCGGCCGCAACGACGGGTGCGGCCGGCGCCGCCTGGGCGGTCGCGACGACCGCCCCGCCCTCGTCCTCCCAGCGGTTCAGCTCGCGATTCAAACTCGCTTGCGAAGCGCGATGCTTTTGCGCCCAGCGCCATGCCAGCAAACCGCCGACGGCGACCAGCGCGCCGAAAATGCCAATCTTGGGCCGTGCCATGAGTCGATCCTCCGTAACGTATCCAGCGAGCCAAAAGTCCTGGTGTCGCAAACGGCGTACCCGATCATCCAGTTGATGAAAACGAGCGCGTGCCGCCCACCGGGGAGCGAAGCAGCAGTACATGCTCATTGGACAGCGTGGCCGGGCAATCGTTAGCACGGCACCTCAGGCTTCACGCGCAATCGACATGCGGATTGCCGTGTCGTGCGAGCGATGCTTAAATCGATTTTTGTGAGATAGTGACCCATTGCTCACATGCACAGGCTCACGCGCTTGACACGCCTGCGCGGCACCATCGAACACATTTGCACAGGACAACCTGGTTATGGCGTCAACCGATCTAGACGCGCCTGCTCTTGCCACCGCCGACGCGGCGGCAGCGGGCAAGTCTCGCGTGACGGACGGCGTGGCGGGGCTCAAGTCATACGGCCTGCTGTATGGCTCCTCCCCCGTGATGCTCGATTTATACGATCAAATCGAACGGGTTGCATCGACCGATGCAACCGCCCTCATCATCGGCGAATCCGGCACGGGCAAAGAACTGATCGCCCGCACGATTCACGATCAGAGCGCGCGCAAGGACGCGCCCTTCATCGCCGTCAACTGCGGCGCGATTCCCGACGAACTGATCGAAGCCGAACTGTTCGGCCATGAAAAAGGCAGCTTTACCGGCGCGGTGCAGGGGCGCATCGGCTACTTTGAGCACGCCAACGGCGGCACGCTGTTTCTCGACGAGATCACCGAAATGGCGCCGGTGCGTCAGGTCAAGCTGCTGCGTGCGCTGGAGACTGGCACGTTCTATCGGGTTGGCGGCAATGAACTAATCAGCGGCGACGTACGCGTGATTGCGGCCACCAACCGCGACCCGGCGATCGCCGTGAAGGAAAACGGCCTGCGCGAGGACCTGATGTACCGGCTCGCGGTGTTTCCGCTGCGCGCGCCGCCGCTACGCGAGCGCGAAGGCGATCGCGAACTGCTCGCACAGCATTTCCTCGCCGCCTTGAACGTGCAGGAAAACACCAGCAAGAGCTTCAGCAAGCGGTCCATCGAGACACTGCGCACCTGGTCGTGGCCCGGCAATGTGCGCGAGCTGAAAAACGCCATCTACCGGGCTTTCATTCTTGCCGAAAAGACCGTCGAGCTGCCGCACCCGCATCTCGCCTCGCGCGTGAAAAAGGCCGTCACCCAGGGCGACTCGATGAGCGTGTGGATCGGCACGCCGCTTGCTGACGCGCAGAAGCAGATCATCCTCGGCACGCTGAAGTACTGCGGCGGCGACAAGCGACGCGCGGCCAAAGCGCTCGGCGTGAGCCTGAAGACGCTCTACAACCGGCTCAGCACCTACGGCACCGACGACGCGGCGGAGGACAGCGAGCCCTGAGGCCCGCCTGTCCCCGCCGGCGCGGCAATCCAGTTTGTCCCGGAGCGGGGCCGCCCAGCGGCGCCGCCGCTTCTGGACACTGCGATGAAGGCCACCGCGACCTACTCCGCCCTGCACGGCGAGCCAAGCCAGAAAAGGCTGTGGGTCGCATCATCTTTTGCAATTGCTTGCATTTTCCCTATGCCAATTGCAAAAGGCATCCTGCAAAATGTTGCGGCGTCGCGCGCGGCACAGTATCAGCCCAGTACGCCGCGGCCACTCGGCGCGCACGGCAGAGGCAGGAGCACAGACAGGGAAATGCAAAAATCAAACAACAGTAGTGCGCGCTGGGCCGACCGGGCTCCGCGTGCAAGCGCCATATCATTCGTCTCGTCGTTCGTTGCTGTGGCCGTGCTGGCCTCGGCAAGCTTGAGCGGCTGCAGCTCGGTTTACTCGGAAAGCGCCACCACCGGCGCCGGTATCGCCGGAGCCGCGATCGCAAGCAAGGTCACCCGCAACGCCACCGTTGCGACCGGTATCGGCCTCGGCGTCGTCGCTGCGGCGCAAGCCGGCGTGCAGTACTCGGAACGCGTGGTCCACCGCAACACCCAGGACGGTATCGCCAGGATAGCGGGCCCGCTCGATGTCGGCGCGGTCGCGCCGTGGAGCGTCACCCACAGCGTGCCGATCGAAGACGACGAACACGGCCGGGTCACCGTGAGCCGCACCATCAGCACCGGTGCGCTCGATTGCAAGGAAATCGTCTTCTCGGTGGATGCGGACGCCACCAAGGACAAACCGGCCAGCAGCGCGTTCTATGTCGCCTCCATCTGCCGCGACGGCACGGCGTGGAAATGGGCCTCCGCCGAACCCGCCACCGAACGCTGGGGCGCGCTGCAATGACGCCGCGCCGGACTGTCGCTTATTCTCCCGTGAGCCTGCGTCTCGTGCTGGCCGGCGCGCTGTGCGTCGGCGCCAGCCTGCTGACGAGCGGCTGCTCGTCGGTAGGCGCAGCGAGCGGCGCTGCGGCCGGGGTCGCCTCGGGGCTCGTCACCGCCAATCCGGCGGTCGGCATCGGCGTCGGCATTGCGGTGCAAGCAGCCACCGACGAAGCGGTGAAGCGCTACATGCGCAACATGCACAGCGACCAGCAGAACGAGATCGCCGCGCTTGCCGGCGGCATGCCGGTAGGCGCCACCAAGCCGTGGAGCGTCAAGCACACCATGCCGATTGAGAACGGTCACGGCGAAGTGCGGGTGACGCGCGCATTCACCTCGGCGCTCGCCATCTGCAAGGACTTTGTGTTCTCGGTGGCGGACAGCGATAAGCCGGATGCGCACGAAGACTGGTACACCGCCAGCGCGTGCCTGCAGGACAAGGGCTGGAAGTGGGCTTCGGCCGAACCGGCCGTGGAACGCTGGGGCAACCTGCAATAAAACAAGAGGGGCGGCAAGTCTGACCTTGCCGCCCCTCTTCGACCACTACGTCAAGCTGCAACCGCGACGCTCAGGACTCGACGTCCTCGAGGCTGAAAATTTCCGTCTGGTCGTTGTACGAGAAGATCTCGCCGTAGCGGCCCCAGTTGATCACCGCGTCGAGCGTCTCTTCCGCGGCGCTGTCCGACAGAAAATCCTCCAGCTCCTGCTCGAAGCGCACGCGCGGCGCGCGATGCCCCGGGCGCTCGTTGAGCACCTTCTTGATTCGCGCGGCGAGCGGCACGTGGCGCAGCAGATGCTCGGCGAACATCATCTTGCGTTCCTGGGTGCCGAACTCCGAAAACACGCGAGCCGGCGGCGTCAGGAAAATATCGCCTTCACGCACGTCGGCAAAGCCCAGATACTGCAGCACTTCGGCAACCGGGAACAGATCGTCCACTTCGAGATGCAGAGAGCGGGCGATTTCCGGCATGTCGGCGCGGCCATGGTAAGGCGCAGCAGCCAGCGTTTCGATCAGACCGGCCATCAGGTTGGTCGAGACGTGCGGCAACCAGCTGCCCAGCTCCAGGCCCTTCTTGGTTGCTTCGTCGGTCTGACGCGCCGTCATCTTGGCGTAGATTTCGTCCACCAGACGGCGGAATGCCGGATCGAGACGGTTACGCGGATGATTGAACGGCACCTTGATCTCGGCGATCACGCGGCCCGGGTTCGACGACAGCACCAGGATCCGGTCGCACATGAACACGGCTTCTTCAATGTTGTGCGTGACGATCAGCACCGACTTGATCGGCATGCGGCCCTGCGTCCACAGATCCAGCAGGTCGGTACGCAGCGTTTCGGCGGTCAGCACGTCGAGCGCGGAGAACGGCTCGTCCATCAGGAGCAGGGTCGGGTCGACCACCAGCGCACGGGCAAAGCCCACGCGCTGACGCATGCCGCCCGAGAGTTCGCGCGGATAGGCGTTCTCAAACCCGTCCAGACCGATCAGGTCAATCGCCGCCAGCGCGCGTTCGCGGCGCTCGCGGGCACCCACGCCCTGGGCTTCGAGACCGGCTTCCACGTTCTGCAGAACGGTCAGCCACGGAAACAGCGCGAAGGTCTGGAACACCATCGCCACACCCTTGGCGGGACCGTCGAGCGGCTTGCCGAGGTACGAGACCTCGCCGCCGGTCGGTTCGATCAGGCCGGCGATGATACGCAGCAGCGTCGACTTGCCCGAGCCAGAACGGCCCAGCATGCCGACAATCTCGCCTTCACGCAGCGACAGGTTCACGTCGTCCAGCACCAGCAGCTCGCCCTGATTCTTGTTGAAGCCTCTGGACACGTCCTTGACGGCCAGAATCTCTTCACCCAGGCGCGGCGGCGTCGTCGGGGTCTGGACCGGCGCAGCGGTTACGGCAGCTTTAGGATTTTGCATCGCGGTTTGCCTTTAAATTCCTGTCAATCGAGCCGAAGCTTGGATTCGGCATAGGCGTACATCGGACGCCACAGCAGGCGGTTAAACAAAGTCACAAACAGGGACATCACGGCAATGCCGAGAATGATCTTCGGGAAGTCGCCCGCGGCGGTGGTCTGAGCGATATACGCACCCAGGCCATGAGCCTGAACCTTGGTATCGCCCCACTGCACGAACTCGGCCACGATGCTCGCGTTCCACGCGCCGCCCGAGGCGGTAATCGCGCCCGTCACGTAGTACGGGAAAATGCCCGGCAGCATCGCCTTGCGCCACCACTGCCAGCCGCGGATGCCGAAGTTGGTGGCCGCTTCGCGGTAGTCGTTCGGATAGGAACTGGCACCCGCAATCACATTGAAGAGGATATACCACTGGGTGCCGAGCACGATCAGCGGCGACAGCCAGATATCCGGATTCAGATGAAAGCGCACGATGACGATCACGAATACCGGGAACAGCAGGTTGGCCGGGAACGCCGCCAGGAACTGCGCAAGCGGCTGGATCTTCTCGGCGAGCGCCGGACGCAGCCCGATCAGCACGCCGATCGGCACCCAGATCACCGAGGAGATGGCGATCAGCAGCGCCACGCGCAGCAGCGTGATCAGGCCGAGCACCAACACGTGGCCCACTTCGTCGAGCGTCACACCCGTACGCACATAGGCCACCACACGATAGACGACATACACCGTGAGGAGAATCACGAGGATCCCCCAGACGATGTCGCCGACGCGCGACGATTTCTGGCGCTGCGGCATCGGGAAGCTGACGCGGGCGAACGACGGCAGGCGCATCGGCACCCGTGCGGCGTTGGCGAAGATCCAGCCCATCGGCACCAGCAGGCGGTGAATCAGGCGGGTGCGGCGCACCAGGTCGAGCAGCCACGATTCCGGCGCGTTGCCCGAGCTGGTGGTTTCCATGCGGAACTTGTCGGCCCACGCCACCAGCGGACGGAACAGAAACTGGTCATAAGCCAGAATCACGACTGTCATCGTCAGGATCACCCAACCCACCGCGTGCAGGTTCTTGTCCGAGATGGCCTGGGCCAGATACGCGCCGATCCCCGGCAGCGTGATCGTGTTGTTGCCCACCGTGATCGCTTCGGAGGCCACCACGAAGAACCAGCCGCCCGACATCGACATCATCATGTTCCAGATGAGGCCTGGCATCGAGAACGGCACTTCGAGCTTCCAGAAACGCTGCCAGCCGGTCAGGTGAAAGCCGCGCGAGACTTCGTCCAGGTCGCGCGGCACCGTGCGCAGCGACTGGTAGAAGCTGAACGTCATGTTCCAGGCCTGGCTCGTGAAGATCGCGAAGATCGCTGCGAGCTCCGCGCCCAGCACCCGGCCCGGGAACAGCGCGAGGAAGAACGTGACCGTAAACGAAATGTAGCCGAGCACCGGCACCGATTGCAGGATGTCCAGGATCGGCACCAGCACCAGACCCGCGCGGCGGCTCTTGGCGGCGAGCGTGCCGTAGATCAGTGTGAACGCCAGCGAGGCGACCATCGCCGCCAGCATGCGCAGCGTGGTGCGCAGCGCGTATTCGGGCAGGCTCGACGGGTCGAGCGAGATCACCTGGGTCTTGAGCGTCGACATCGGCGCGAGCGTCTGGTGAAAGCCGATCGCTGTGAAAGCGATCACGCAGATGATCAGCGGGAAGGCGACGAAGTCCCAGCCGTTCGGCAGCAACCGCCAGGCGGAAGCATTGGCGGTGCGTTTCAGATCGAAGCTGAAGTCCATCAGGCACCCTTCCTGGTTGGGTAGGCTACGTTAAGAAAGCGGAAATCAGGCATGGCAACAAACATAGGCGCGTTAGTCGATAGCGTCGGAGAGAGATTGACCAGCGGCAACCGGGCCGCGGGCGAACCACCCCCGACCTGCAGCGCCGCTCCGGCCGCCGGTCACGGCGGACGCCGTCATGGGCGGTTGGCGAGCTTTCCTTGTTTTGGACGGCACGACACTACTACAACCTGTGTTTCAGGCACAACCTTTCGGACCAAATGAGTCGACCATAGGGCTGGAAAACCCGCAATCCCATTCAGAAAGCGCCCGCGCTAGCCGTTAATAGCCTGTTGACGCGCCCACATTCCGCAATAACGGATGGCGCTGCGCCATCTGGCGGTTAAAATCGAGACAGGGCGGACGGCTACTGCCGGCCGGGCGTGGATGATCTGAATCCAGCCCGTCTCTGAAGGCCGCGGAACACTCGCCGCCCAAGCAACGACCCAGCGCCGGCGCGCTGCAACGATTGACCTGGTTGCATATAAAAGTCAGACGGATCTGAGAGTCGATGAACAGGAAATCCTTGCGCCAGGCATCCGGACCGCTCAGCTTAGTGCTGGTCGTGCTCCTGTGCTGGCTCGCGTCCGGCATCATCGCGGACCGGATGGTTCAGCAAGAGCTCGATGCCGCGCTGCGCACGCAACGGCAAATGTCCGCCTCGATCGTCGACAATATGGCGGAGGTAATTGCCAGCGACCTCTCCATGTCCCGCGCCATTCCCGCGACGATGGCAGAAATGGACGTCGTCCAGCGCGCCCTCGCTCAATCGCAAAACTACGCGGCGAACGGCGCCATGCCACCGCCCATGCTGCGCGCCATCTTGCTCAAGGCGCCGCAACTGACCGCCGTCAGCAACTTCCTGCATGACGCCCAAGGCTTCTCCGGACTCGACTCGATCTGGCTCGTCAACGCCAACGGCCTGTGTATCGCCTCCAGCAACGCACAGTCGCGCAACTTCGTCGGCATCGACATGCGCTCGCGCAACTATTTGACCAACGCCCTGCTGGGCGCCTTCGGCGAGGCTTACGGTGTAGGCCGGGCGAGCGGCGAGCCGGGCATCTTCATTGCCGCGCCGGTGTACGACGAAGGCGGCGTGCTGGTCGGCGCGGTGGTCGCCAAGGTCGGCATCGGGCGCTTGCGCCACTGGGTCGCCCACGCGGGCACCTTCGTCGCCGACGAAAACGGCGTCATCATCATGGCGCACAACAGCGCGCTCGAAGGACATGCGCTGGCCGATGGACACGTCCGCAAGATGAGCGCGGATGAGCGCCGCAATACCTACCGCCGGCTCGATTTCCCGAATGTGCAGATCGAAGCGGACATGCAGCGGCTACGCGAACAGGCACCGTGGGTGCCTACCGACATTGCGGCGCAACTCTTCGGCGTGGCGGAACGGCCCGAACCTGCCCTCTACGAATCGCGCGACGGCCTCAACTCGGGCCTGTCCGCGCATCTGGTGGATCCGCTTGCCGCGTGGCCGGAGCTGCTGCGCAACCATAAACGCGACCGCCTGCTGGTGTTTCTGACGCTGGCGGGCACCGCGGCACTCGCGTGGGTGATCACCGTTTCCTATGTGCGCGAGCGCCGCCATCACCGCGCCACGCGCGATCTCGCCGAGCAGTTGCAATCGGCCAATACGCTGCTGTCCGCCGAGGCCCGTCACGATTCGCTGACCGGCGCCTTGTCGCGGCGCTACTTCCTCGACCTGTTGCGTCACGAGATCGAACGGGCCCGTGCGAGCGGCGAGCCGCTGTGCATGGCGATTGCCGACCTCGACCACTTCAAGCAGATCAACGACTGCTTCGGCCACGCTGCCGGCGACCGCGCACTCGAACATTTTGTCGATACCTGCCGGGCCGAACTGCGCGGCAGCGACTCGATCGGCAGACTGGGCGGCGAGGAGTTCGGCATCCTGTTGCCAGCCACCGCGCTCGAGGGGGGACGCGAGGTGGTCGAACGGCTGCGCACCCGGCTCAAGGCCAGGCCATCGACCAAGCTGCCCGCGTCGGCTAGCCTGAGCGTGTCGATCGGCATCACCGAACTCTCGGCGGAGGACCTGCCCGAGCGGATCATGAGCCGCGCCGACCTCGCGCTGTACGCCGCCAAGTCGGGCGGCCGCGACCGCACCGAGGCGCTGCCGCCGGACGACACCGCACCGCCGGCGCGCACCGTCGCGACGACATGGTAAGAGCGTGCTGAGGACACGCGGCCAAGCAGGTATCATCAACCTTCATACGAAGCTTGTCGCCACTGCTCTATCGGGAGATTTGCATGAAGGGAAATCTGGTCATCGTTTGCCGCGATCAGGATGCTGACGCGTTCGACCATCTGCTTGCCGAATACGGCGCCTTTCAGACGCGTTTATCGTCGACGGCGTGGTATCTGAAGCTGGAAGTGGCGCCGGAGCTGATTCAGGAAGAGATTCTCGCGCGCCTTGGGAAGTACACGACGCACTATATCTTCGAGGCAGAAACCGTGACGTGGAATACGGTGGACAGCGAGGCGGCCGGTGCGTTGAATACGCTGTTTGCGGAGTAATTGAAATCAGTGAAGTAAGCGCGGTCGCTGCGGGGGCGCCTCACGGGCGCCATTCCCCTGCACCGCGCGCCACCCACTCGCAGTCCTTACCTGCGTCATTTGCCTGCGTCATTTGCCCGCGTGACTTACCAAACGCTCTCCGAGATCGAGGTCACGCGCGGCACCACCTCGAACGGAAACGTCATCAGCACCCGCAAGCCGCGGCCGCCGTAATTGCCTAATTCCCAC
Organism: Paraburkholderia phenazinium; assembly: GCF_900100735.1. Lineage (GTDB taxonomy): Bacteria > Pseudomonadota > Gammaproteobacteria > Burkholderiales > Burkholderiaceae > Paraburkholderia > Paraburkholderia phenazinia. The sequence goes on from NZ_FNCJ01000011.1 coordinate 25,952, forward strand.
TCGCCACCGGCACGCCGCACCAGCCGCTCGACGATGGCGAGCCCCAGCCCGCTATGGCCGTTGCCGCCGCGAGCCGGGTCGAGCCGCACGAACGGCCGGCTCGCATTGATCAGATCCTGGGCGGCGATGCCGCTGCCGTTGTCCTGCACGGACAGGGTGAAACCTGTCGAAGTGCGCGCCGTCGCGACGACAACAGGCGGGGCGCCATAGGCGTGGGCGTTATCGAGCAGGTTCGAGAGAATCCGGTCGAGCGTGGCGGCCGGCAGCAGGAAGTCCGGCCCCGCCTTCAGGTCGGTCAGCACGCTCGACGAGCCGGCTGCGACCGCCCGGTAGCTGCGCACTACGCGCTCGCATTGGGCATCCACTTCGACGGGTTCGCTGCGGTCGGCGCCGTCATGTGCGAACACCAGAAACTGTTCGACGATATGCGTCATCGAGTCCACGTCGCGCACCACGCCGTCGCGCACCTTGGCCTCGTCCATCATTTCCGCACGCAGCCGCAGCCGCGCGAGCGGCGTCTTCAGATCGTGCGCGACACCCGCGAGCATCACCGCGCGGTCGTTCTCCGTGCGCGCCACTTCCTGGACCATCTGATTGAAGCCGTGGGTCAGCTGGCGCAATTCGCGCGGCCCGCGCTCGGGCACCGGCGGCACCGGCAAACCGCGGCCGAAACGCGCCACCGCGCCGGCCAGCGAGCGCAACGGCTGCTGCAACTGCCAGGCGGCGAAGAGCGCGGCCATCACCGCAAACGTGAAGATGATGGTGAGCCACAGCACCATCCGGTCGACCGAACGCGGCGGCCGCAGCGGCTGCACCGGCACGACAATCCAGTTGCGGTCGGTCGGCTGGCGCACCCACAACACCGGCGGCTTGCCCGGTTCGCCGATGCGCACCTGAGTGCCCGGCGGCATGCGGTCGCGCACGTCGTCGAGGAAGCGGCTCATTGCCGTATTCGTATCGGTCTGCTCCGGCGGCACGTCTTTCGCGGCCGGATCGACCAGACGCACGCGCGACGGCAGGGGCTGGTCCGGCGTATGGGCGACGTGCTGACGCACCGCGTCGACGAGGAAGGTGGCCTCTTCTACGGCATAGCGGTTCTGGAACTGGTTGCGCTCGAGGCGAAACAGCGCATACCCCGCGAAATGCGACAGCATCAGGACCCCGACGACCAGCAACGCCAGCCGTCCGAACAGCGAATCAATGGGCCGGCGCATGCTGTTCGCCATCGGGCACGAACACGTAGCCGCGACCGCGCACGGTCTGAATGAAGCGCGGAGTGGACGGATCGGTTTCGAGAATGCGGCGCAGACGCCAGACCTGCACGTCGATACCGCGGTCGGTGCCGTCGTATTCCGGACCGTGCAGCAGTTCGAGCAGGCGCTCGCGCGTCAGCGTACGCATGGGGTGGTTGACAAAAATCTTCAGTAGCGCGAACTCGCTGCCCGACAAGGTCAGCGGTTTGTCTTCCAGATTCAGCGTGCGCGACTGGAAATCCAGTGTGAAGCGGCCGAACGTGAACGGCTCGCGCTGCTCCGGCGCAGCCGCCGAGGGCAGCGTGCGGCGGCGGCGCAGCACCGCTTGCACGCGCGCCAGCAGTTCGCGCGGATTGAACGGCTTGCCGAGGTAGTCGTCTGCGCCCAGTTCGAGACCGACGATGCGGTCCACGTCGTCGGCACGCGCCGTCAGCATGATCACCGGGATGTCGTCACCCGCGGCGCGCAGCTTGCGCAGCGCGGTCAGGCCGTCGACGCCCGGCATCATCAGGTCGAGCACGATCAGATCCGGGCGCTCGCGCTCGAGCCGCCGCTCGAGCGAGCCGGCGTCGTGCAGCACCGAAACCTCGATGCCCTGACGGGCCAGATAGTCGCGCAGCAGATCGCGGAGTTCGACGTCGTCGTCGACGACAAGTATTTGAGTAGCCATGGGATGAAGTTTAACGCGCAGCAGATGGGGTTTCCGGGCCGGCCACCCCGCAAAGGGTTACCGGGTGTTACGACGAAAGGCGCACGTAATGTCGCGTAATAGCGACACGCTCTCAGGTAACACAGCGCCGCTCGCGGGTCTTTACGCTGTGTCTTACCGAATGCATCCCGTCCTGTGTTGCCGTGTTTGCATCGTCGGCTATTCCATTACAAGGAGCCAATCATGTCCACAAAAATGTCACGCTTCGTCGCCGTCGCCGCTGCATCGCTCGCAATCGGCCTTGGCGCTTACGCCGCTCAACCCAATGGTCAGGGAGGCCCCGGGGGCTGGCACCACGGCCACTTCATGCAGGAAATGAATCAGCTGCACACCCAGTTGAAGCTGAGCCCGGACCAGGAAAAACAGTGGCAAGCCGCGCTCGACACGATGAAACAGAATCGTGAGGCCGAACGTGCCGCCCACAAGCAGATGCACGACCAGATGAAGTCGATGCAACAGCAACCCATTCTCGACCTGAACGCGCTGCATGACATGCACGAGAAGGCCGAAGCGCAGAACCATCAACTGCGCGAACAGACTGCGGCCGCCTGGCTCAACTTCTACAACGGCCTGAACGACCAGCAGAAGACCATCGTCAGCACGTCCCTCAAGCAGCATTGGGCGAAGATGGAAGAGCGTCATGAAAAGATGCGCCAGCACTGGGAGCATGGCAAGGGCGCGGCATCGGCTCCGGCGGCAAACCAGTAAGCAGTAGCCGTTAGCGAACTGGCCGGCGGGCTCCGCCCGCCAGGCACTCGTTGAGCACCAAAGAAAAACGCCACGGAAGCGAATTCCGTGGCGTTTTCGTTTCTGCGTCGCGCTAACGAGGGTGTAGCGGCTTGCCCTGCTCGCCTTACCCTCGGCTGCGAGACCTCAGCGACTGACCCAATCAGCCGTTCAGAGCGCCGAGATCGAATACCAGCACCTCAGCGTCGCGCCCCTGCTCCAGCTTGACTGTAGCGGCATCGGCGAGCATCGCAGCATCGCCCGCCTGCAGCGCTTCGCCGTTGACCGTCAGCGCCCCGCGCGCCACGTGCACATAGGCGCGCCGGCCCGCCGCCAGCGGCAACGCAGCCTGTTCGGCGCCGTCGAGCAGAGCGGCGTAGATCGACGCGTCCGCGTGAATCGTCACCGAACCGTCGCGCCCGTCCGGCGACGCGACGATGCGCAGACGGCCGCGCTTGTCGGCAGCATCGAAGCGCTTTTCCTCGTAGCCGGGCGGATCGCCCGCGCGCCTCGGCAACACCCAGATCTGCAGCAGATGCACCGGTTCGTCGGGCGACGCGTTGAACTCGCTGTGCATCACGCCGGTGCCGGCGCTCATCCGCTGCACGTCGCCGTGGCGGATGGTCGAGCCGTTGCCCATGCTGTCGCGGTGGGCGAGCGCGCCGTCCAGCACGTAGGTGACGATCTCCATATCGCGGTGCCCATGGGTGCCGAAACCCTGCCCGCCCGCAATGCGGTCTTCGTTGATCACGCGCAGCGGTCCGAAGTGCATGTGCTGCGGATCGTAGTAATCGGCAAACGAGAAGCTGTGCCAGGAGTCGAGCCAGCCGTGGTTGGCATGGCCTCGTTCGGCGGAGCGGCGGATCTCGATCATAGGGTTCTCCCGGTCAATGCGTTGCGATGCACCGAATGTAGGGGCGCACGGCATCCGGCACAACCCGCACGGGCGCACCGGATCGTTCCATAAATGCAGGCAATCGCGCTCGCGTTAAGGGGTACCAGGCCGGCAGACTCGCACGACTCGCCCGTTCGGGTAAAATACCGCCCTTTTCGGGCAGACTCGGCCGCGTGGCCCACCAAAACGGATCCGGCACGAGAATTTTGACCGCCTAGAATAGCGACGGCCTGCCGCCCGCTGCACAACAGTCGGAATCCAGACACCACGCGGTGCAAACAAGCCGCGTCTTTCGCGGTGCGCACCTCACGCATCGTCAAGGACCCTCATATATGTTTCTTCAAGGCTACGGCCCGTTGCTTCTTAACGGCACCTGGCAGACCGTCAAACTGGCGGTACTGTCGCTTGCCTTCGCTTTCGTGCTGGGCCTGCTCGGCGCGGCAGCCAAACTGTCGAAGAACCGCTTCTCATACAGTGTGGGCACGGTCTACACGACCCTTGTGCGCGGCGTACCCGACCTCGTGCTGATGCTGCTGCTGTTCTACAGCCTGCAGATCTGGCTGAACAACCTGACCGACCTGCTCGGCTGGGACCAGATCGACATCGACCCGTTCGTGGCCGGCGTCGCGGTACTCGGCTTCATCTACGGCGCGTACTTCACCGAAACCTTCCGCGGCGCCTTCCTCGCCGTGCCGCGCGGCCAGCTCGAAGCGGGCGCCGCCTACGGCATGACCGGCTGGCAGGTGTTTTCCCGCATCATGTTCCCGCAGATGATGCGCTTTGCACTGCCGGGCATCGGCAATAACTGGCAGGTGATGGTGAAAGCCACCGCGCTGGTGTCGATCATCGGCCTCGCCGATGTCGTGAAGGCCTCGCAGGACGCCGGCAAAGGCACGCTGCGGTTCTTCTTCTTCACCCTGCTTGCCGGGGCCATCTACCTCGTCATCACCACGGTTTCGAACTTCGTGCTGATGTACCTCGAAAAACGCTACTCGACCGGCGTACGAAAGGCGGATCTATGATCGAGATCATTCAGGAATACTGGCGCAACTACCTCTACAGCGACGGCTACCGCTTCACCGGCGTCGTGATCACCTTGTGGCTGCTGGTGGTGTCGATCGGCCTCGGCTTCTGCCTGTCGATTCCACTATCGGTCGCGCGAGTCTCGAAGAAGAAATGGCTCTCGGGTCTGGTGTGGCTGTATACGTACATCTTTCGCGGCACGCCCTTGTATGTGCAGTTGTTGCTCTGCTACACCGGCCTTTACAGCCTCGAAGTGATCCGCAATCACGAACTGACCAACGCCTTCTTCCGCGACGGCATGCATTGCACGCTGCTCGCCTTCACGCTGAACACCTGCGCGTACACCACGGAGATCTTCGCCGGCGCCATCAAGGCCACGCCCTACGGCGAGATCGAAGCCGCGCGCGCCTACGGCATGTCGCAGTTCACGCTGTACCGGCGCGTCATCCTGCCGTCGGCGCTGCGCCGCGCGCTGCCGTACTACAGCAACGAAGTGATCCTGATGCTGCACGCCACCACGGTCGCCTTCACCGCCACCGTGCCGGACATCCTGAAGATCGCCCGTGACGTGAACTCGGCGACCTATCAGTCGTTCAATGCATTCGGCCTCGCCGCCCTGCTCTACCTGGCAATCTCTTTCACGCTCGTGTGGCTGTTCCGCCGCGCCGAGCGCCGCTGGCTCGCCTATTTGCGGCCGCAAGGCAAATAAGCCGTCAAGGATCTCAATTCATGAACACCAGGAAGCAAAAGCTTTTCGTCGACGAGCTGCACAAACAATACGGCGACAACGAAGTTCTCAAGGGCGTCTCGCTGCGCGCGAACGCCGGTGACGTAATCAGCGTGATCGGCTCGTCCGGTTCGGGCAAGAGCACGATGCTGCGCTGCATTAACTTTCTCGAACAACCGAACGCCGGACGCATCTTCGTCGACGGCGAAGAAGTGCGCACGCAGAAGGCCAAGACCGGTGCGCTGAAGGTCTCCGATCCGAAGCAGCTGCAGCGGGTGCGCACCAAGCTGTCGATGGTGTTCCAGCACTTCAACCTGTGGGCGCATATGAACGTGCTCGAGAACATCATCGAGGCGCCGGTGCACGTGCTCGGCCTGCCGCGCCGCGAGGCGGAAGAGCGCGCCCGTCAGTACCTGGAGAAGGTCGGCCTCGCACCGCGAGTGGAAAAGCAGTATCCCTCGCACCTCTCGGGCGGCCAGCAGCAACGCGTGGCGATTGCCCGCGCGCTAGCCATGCACCCCGACGTGATGCTGTTCGACGAGCCGACCTCGGCGCTCGACCCCGAACTGGTAGGCGAAGTGCTGAAGGTGATGCAGACGCTCGCCGAGGAAGGCCGCACCATGATCGTGGTCACCCACGAGATGGCGTTCGCCCGCAACGTGTCGAACCATGTGATGTTCCTGCACCAGGGCCGTGTCGAAGAAGAGGGCCATCCGGACGAAGTATTCAAGAACACCAAGAGCGAACGGCTCAAGCAATTCCTCTCCGGCAGCCTCAAATAACGTTGAGATAACATTTAGGATACCGGCTGTAGTTGAAGTAGCATTACAAGGCGCTTACAAAAAGCGCCTTTTTCATTTCCGCATCGCATTTGGCGGCGTCAAACGTCCCAAATATCGCTCTCGCATCCCGCTTTTTGCCCTACTCCCACCGTTTTGCATCGTCAATAGTGGCAATCCTTAAGGTTGCCTTCGCCGATCCGTGATTCCCTTGTCACATAAGGGTTTCATCGTGTTTTATGGACATGGGGTCAAGATGTTGAGCACACCACTATTGCAATTTGGAGACACCTGCGCGACCCAAGACCAATTTCTTCTCCCAGCCCTGGGTATTTTTGATAAATTAGTAACCAAAGTACCAAAACAAAGTTGATTAAAAGTAGTTTCACTTCAAAAACGCAGAGGAGATCCGGTCGACGAGGGATCGGCATGACGCAAAGATAGCCCCAGGCTGCATCGTCATGACAACACACCCGATCGACCCCAACCGTCTCCCTGGTACGGATTTCTGTTCGGCGCCGCTGGCGTCCGGACACCATTCGCAGTACTGGGTTTTTCTTTTGACAGGGTATGGAGGAGAAGATGAAGAAAGCATTACTCGCCGCGGCGCTGATGTCGGCCGGTGTAGTTGCGCACGCACAAAGCAGCGTGACGCTGTACGGTCGTCTGGATGCGGGTGTCGAATACATCAGCGGCCTTCCGAATGCCAACTACACGGGCTCCACCTCGCGCTTCCGCGTTGAGAGCGGCGACTGGGGCACGAGCCTGTGGGGTATGAAGGGCGTTGAAGATATCGGTGGCGGCAACAAGGTGCTGTTCCAGTTGGAAGGCTCGTTCAGCACGGTGAACGGCACGGGCCCGGGCAACAACGGACTCTTCAATCGCTGGGCAACGGTCGGTATGTCGAACGACCAGTTCGGTACCCTGCTCCTCGGTCGCGAACTGTTCATCTCGAACGGCGTGTGGGACTTCGACCCGTTCGGTCAGTCGAACTGGTCGTCGGCATCGCTGGTCCGTGGCCGCAACTGGCCGCAGTCGAGTAACAACATTTCGTACCAGTCGCCGAAGTTCTACGGCTTTGACGTGTACGGCCAGTACGCCTTCTCGAACTCGACGGCCTTCAACGGCGGCAACGGTTCGGCGCAAGGTCGTGAAGACGGCGTGCAGTTGACCTACACGAACTCGCTGTTCCAGGTGCGTGGCCTGTACGACGAAATCCGCAACAACATCAACGGTAGCCTCGGCGATCCGACCGCGGGTGCCCCGAACGGTCCGTTCAACTACGGCCGCGAGTACTTCGCCGGCATCAACGTGTTCCTCGGCCAGTTCAAGATTCAGGCCGTGTACCAGGGCGCACGTACTTCGGGTGAAACCGGTGTACCTATCGGCACGCCTACGACGACCGACCAGGAATGGGGTGGCGTGACGTGGCAGGCAACGCCGGCCGCAGCACTGATCGCAGCCGTGTATCACGTCAACGCGAACAACGGTGCAGGCAACGCGAACATCTACACGATTGGTGGTTCGTACAACCTGTCCAAGCGTACGTTGCTCGACATCCAGATCGCTACCGTGCGTAACAGCAAGACGGCTAACTTCGGTCTCGATGCCAACAGCGCTGGCGCTGGCGGCAACAGCGGTTCGGGCAGCTCGGTTACGTACAACGAGAACCCGATTGCTGGCCACAGCCAAACCGGTGTATATGCAGGTATCCAACACTCGTTCTAAGCGAACGGTGTAGGCAAGAGAACTCCAGAATCATTTTCACGCTGCTGCGAGAGGCGCGTATCGGTGCGATGTCCGCAAGGGTATCGCACCGTTTTTTATTGGCGTAAGCGGATCTGCGTCCGCCGCACGCGTTGCTCGTTGGTGCCGCCTTAGACCGCCGCTTCGTTTTCCTCGCCGGTACGAATGCGGATCACCCGCTCCACATCCGCCACGAAGATCTTGCCGTCGCCGATCTTGCCAGTGCGCGCCGCGCCGATGATCGCGTCGATGACCTGATCGCACTGATCGTTCGCCACCACCACTTCGATCTTCACTTTCGGCAGGAAGTCGACCACGTATTCGGCGCCACGATACAGCTCCGTGTGACCCTTCTGGCGCCCAAAGCCTTTGACTTCGGTAACGGTCAAGCCTGTCAGGCCGACCTCTGCGAGCGCTTCGCGGACTTCGTCGAGCTTGAACGGTTTAATGACTGCAGTGATGCGCTTCATGGCGGACCTCGTCTCTTGATCGGATAGTTCGGAAATAGCGAAAGCAAATAGATAGCTTTGATTCTACGCTGCGCCGGATGCGTTGCGGATATTCCGGCGCGCGCCTGATTCGGACTGCGTTGCGGGCCGCGCTTTTTGCTGCGCGGCCAGCGGCATTCATTCAACCGGCTCGGTATAGCGCGACGTAATCGGATAGCGCCAGTCGCGGCCAAATGCGCGGTGCGTCACGCGAATGCCGATCGGCGCCTGGCGGCGCTTGTACTCGTTGATCTTGATGAGCCGCGTCACGCGCTTGACGTCATCCACCGCATAGCCCGCCGCGATGATTTCGGCGAGCGAGCGGTCTTCTTCCATGTACATGCGCATGATGGCGTCGAGCACTTCATACGGCGGCAGACTGTCCTGGTCGGTCTGGTTCTCGCGCAGCTCGGCCGACGGCGCGCGGGTCAGAATCCGCTCCGGGATGATGTCCTGCTTAGGGAACGTGGTGGCCGCGTTGCGGTAGTGGCACAGACGGTAGACCAGCGTCTTGGCGATGTCCTTGATCACGGCGAAGCCGCCCGCCATGTCGCCATATAGCGTGCAATAGCCGACCGCCATCTCGCTCTTGTTGCCGGTGGTCAGCACGATCGAGCCGAACTTGTTGGACAGCGCCATCAGCAGCGTGCCGCGAATCCGTGCCTGGATATTTTCTTCCGTGGCGTCTTCCGCGCGGCCGGCAAATTCATCGGCAAGCGAGCTGCGGAATGCGTCGAACATTGGCGCAATCGCAATCTCGTCGTAGCGCACACCAACCCGGCGCGCCATCTCGGCGGCGTCGGTAGTCGAAATATCCGCCGTGTAGCGCGACGGCATCATTACAGCGCGCACCCGTTCGGCGCCGAGCGCGTCGCAGGCAACGGCCAGCACCAGCGCCGAATCCACGCCGCCCGACAGGCCGATCAACGCACCCGGGAAACCGTTCTTGTTGATGTAGTCGCGCACGCCCATCACCAGCGCCGCATAGACCTGCGCCTCCAGCGACAGCTCCGGCGCCACCGTGGTGGGCACCGGGCGCGCGCCGTCAAATTCGACGATGGCGTGTCCTTCCTCGAACTGCGGCATCTTCGCGACCATCTCGCCTTGGCTGTCGAGCACGAACGAGCCGCCGTCGAACACCAGTTCGTCCTGCGCACCGACCATGTTCACATAGACCATCGGCAGGCCGGTCTCGCGAATCCGCGCCCGCAGGATGTCCACCCGCACCGCTTCCTTGTTCAGGTGATAGGGCGAGCCGTTCGGAATCAGCAGCACCTGGGCGCCGGCCGCCTTGGCTTGCTGGGCCGCCGGCGCATGCCAGACGTCCTCGCAGATCACCACGCCGTACTTCACACCGTCGAGTTCGAAGACGAACGGCTTCGGGTCCGAGGCGAAGTAGCGCTTCTCGTCGAACACTTCGCTGTTGGGCAGATCCTGCTTCAGGTAGGTGCCGGTCACCTTGCCGTCGACGATCAGCGACGCGGCGTTGAAGGTATCGACTGGCGGCACGCCGCGCTCGATTGGCGCGTTTGCTTTACCATGGCCGTGCGCGGCGTCGCGGTGCGGGTGACCGACCACCACGTGCAGGCCGGCGAACGGCTTCAATTGTTCGGCGAGATCGGCGAGCGCGGCGGCACTGGCAGCATAGAAGGCTGGGCGCAGCAGCAGGTCTTCAGGCGGGTAGCCGGACAGCGCGAGTTCGGGCGCGACGAGCAGCTTCGCACCATCGTTGTGCGCAGCGCGCGCCGCGGCGACGATCTTCGCGACGTTGCCGGCAAAGTCGCCGACAGTGACATTCAGTTGAGCAAGAGCGATTCGGGTCTTCATGGCAGGATCGGGGGCAAGCCGCGCGGCTTGCCGGTTACGCCGGCCAGGTGGCGCGACGAAACAGACAGAGTCGGAACAACACGGACAAACGAACGATGCCCCGCTAGACGCGGAGCGCCGCTCAGATCAGGAACAGTCAAACAGATTGAACCAGCAACGCTTTGATTATCGCACGGGCATTCTGGCCTCGCCCTCCGAGGTGGACGCCGCCGAGTGGAATGCCCTGCTCGCCCAGCAGGCACAGCCCACGCCGTTTCTGCGGCATGAGTTCCTGAGCGCGCTGCATGCGAGCCAGTCCGCGGTGGCCGATACCGGCTGGGCGCCGCAGTTCGTCACGCTGACCGACCCGCGCACGGGACGATTGGCGGCCGCCGCGCCGGTGTATCTGAAGGGGCACTCATACGGCGAGTACGGACGTTTATGTGGCGGCCGCGATTTTGACCGACTGATTGATTGAGTCGTATGTTATTGATTTGTTGAATTGATTTCTGTGTGCGAAGCATCGGTTGCTTGCGTTCAAAAATGGGGCTCGGCATTGGGTGCTAAGCGGTCAGACGGCACGGGTCCGTGTCGAGGTTTATTCTTTTCCCCTGCGTCGCTCAGGACTAACCCCTCTTCCTCGTAGCCGGCTGTACAGGCAATCAGTCGGTCCCGACCGAGGCATTGGCAAGGCGGCTCGTCAACCCCCAAAGAAAATTTTTGTTGCTCCGCTGTTTTTGACCAAGCTGCACAGCTCTAGCGACACAAAAAAAGCCCTTATCTTTCCGGAAGTTAGCCGCACCAGTTGGCAAATAACTCATTGTTTTATATACGTTTTTTCTACGCAACATAACATAGCGGAGAACTTCGACCTTCTCTAACATCCCAAGCGTCTAAACGAGATTGGGGCGTGAAGATGGCGAAGGGATGGCGGAGCTACACAATCAAGGAGCTGGGTAAGCACATCTGGACGGGAGACCAGATATTCCTCGCGGCATCGGCAAAGGCCCACACCAAAACACGGCATACAACCTATGAGATTAACGCTGGCGCCTTGGGTCTGCAGCGCGGAGGTTGGCTGGAGGCCGCAGTCGACTCTGCACCAAATCCAATGGCTACCCCGGAAGCAGGCGCGGTCGCCAGATTCATCGTACAGCTTGCGTCGAACCCTTCCTATCGCTCCTATCTCGACAGACCAGTAACGTTACTCCAGCGCGAAGATGTCATCGCTCTCTTCGAAGCCGTCGACGCAACGGTCGAACGCAGCGGTGTGGGCACAGCTATCCAATATTCGCAAAAGGTTCGTCAATTTCTCTCGCGACCAACCGTACCACTCGCTACCGGCGACCTTATCCGCGACGTACGCTACTACACGTCGCTGAAGACTCCGGTTCCGCGAGCACGAGATACGTTGAGTGACCGCCCGCATCCGAACCTTGAAGATTCCCGACTTGCAAGGCCGGCAAGCGCAATTGAATTCACAGACCTTGAGGACCTCCGAACGAAGCAAGTAGCCCACTTCGAAGGGCGGAACCGCGTTCTGGTCGAGCTGTGCGCTACGGTACTCGACGCACATGATTTCGTTGTTGAGTCAATACGCGCGGCGCGGAGAATTGCGATTGATGACTTGAACTTGCCCCCCTTCTTATGCGACCACATAGTCGACAAGAAGAAAATCCCCCATTACGCGATTCGGATGATTCACAGCGAGGCACTACTTCCGGTATGTGTCTACCTCATGGACGCAAACGAGCTGTATAAAAAACCATACTGTATACGCCTTCCCACGCAAAAAATTGAAGCATTCAGTCCACTGCTGACCCACGGCGGATTCCAAGAGCAATTTGGAATACTACTGAGCGAAAATTATCTCAGCGTGCACGTCTATATGGCATGTTTAGTCCTCCTTATGCTCGAAACGGGATGGAATTCGAGCACTGTCCTCACCCTCACATCCGACCGAATCGAGGAAATCGACGGCAAATATTATCTCCATGGGTACAAGTCGAAGTCTGGCCAGAATCAACGGTCCGAAACTAACGCTTCGGGCTCTGCCGTCCAATCCACACCGCAACGGTCAGAATCGAACGGCTTAGTGAGTAAGATTTATGAAGAAGACGACCTAGCAAAACCAGTGAAAATGGAAAATCCAATCGTTGTACGAGCCATCAATCTGCTTTTAAGCCACCGGGCAAACATTGACAAAAATTCGAAAACGGATACTCGGCAACTTTTCTTGCTCATGTCGCTCAAAATAAAGCAAGGAAATCAAATGTTCAGAGTGCCAGACATTGGGCAAGCAACGCGACAATTCTGTGATTTTATAGGCCACCCACCATTCCTGATTGACGACTTACGGAAGCAAGCCGTCAACACGAAGTACGTTCGGACTCGCGACTTAAGACTAGCCCAAGCCGATTTGGGGCATGCAAATCCCGGCTCAACACTGACCTATGTCAATGGCGCGGCGCTACGGCAATCAAAAGAGTCAATCATAAAAGACTTCGGCTCTATCCTGTCTGATTCGTACCTCTTCGCGGCAGGAAAACTCTTTGTGAATCCCGACGCCAAGGACAGAAAATCTCGCCTTACACGAACACTTCTATTGTTTCCGCCGTCTTCGCTCCACGCGGAGGATGGGGATTCGATTGCCGACCGATGGCTAAACTCGGACGGCACGTTCAGCTTCCAAATCGGCGAGGAAGAGATAGCTTACTGCGTGTACCAGAAAAACTATTACAGAAAAAGCTGTGCAAAGCTCGTTTCCGAGAACCCCCGAAGGTTCGCCAAATACCACCTGCCCCGCATTTTGTTTTGCGAAGCACTGCACCGATTCATCGCACAGAGCCCCTTGGGGAGCAAACTCAAAGACATCGAAGGAGAACATAAATGACCGCCGCGAAACCGGCAGCACAGCAACGCCCAAGCACCATCGATAATGCAACCAGCATCTGGGATGGTGTTCGCAAAAACAGACGTTATCTCAGTGAATGGGACGACAATACCGTAGTTATCGACTCACGCGCAGATGGTAAGGCGTTGGGCGAACCTCTCATCTTTCCGCTGTCCGAAATTACAATCTCTACGGCTGGCGAGCTGTCAATTTATTCAGCTGAACCCATCCCGCTTAAAAATTTCCCAGACTTTATCTCCACACTAAAGTTCGCCATCAACTCGGCGTTACGCAATAAAAAGGCAAACCACCGTGCATATGTGACCCAAGTTCTTAATCATGGAATTCGATTCTTCTCTTTCTGCATCGGGAAAGGCGTCTATCGCCTATCCGACGTAACTCGCGACCTTGCCGCAGAATACCAACAAAAAGTCTTGAAATTGGGTTGGTGGCACGCCAACGATTATGACCTTCAACTGAAACGGCTTCTGACCAAGTTAAAATCAGCAGATATTCCCCATGAGAGTCTTCGCAGGAAAACTCTCAACAACACCAATTTTAGCCTGAATGTCGAAGAGCTGCAAATACAAGCTGGAATTCGCATTGCCACCCATATGATTCCTCAATGGTTTTATGAGGAATATCGAGAAATCGCCAAAGAAATCAAGCCGCCACTTAGCGAAGCAGATAATACGCCCACACCGACCGAAAAGTCATGCAAAGGGGTCCTCGATACCATCAATTTATTTTGCTTCTCACGCGATGGATTTGATGCAATCCCATTTGTCGCTTTCCCCTACGCGGCCAAAACCTGCGCCGATTACTTTAAGGCAAAAACACAAGATAGGAGAACGAAGACCCTCACGTTACCAGTAGCCGTGGCCATCATAAAACAGGCACTTGCTTGGCTCTACGACTACGGGCCCACGTTGCTCGAAATACTTAACGACATCCGCAGCGAACTCGAAGAATCCGACAAGAACAGTCATCTTCACATTCGACGCCGCCAAAGATTGGCTCTGCGAATTTTCAGCACGGCCTTGAAAAAGTTTCAATCGCAACACCACATTCCGCTTCCCGAACTGGATGACCCGAAACGTCAACCCGAGAAGCTGCGGATGTTGACCCTCATCTATCAGACCGCTCTGTTTTTCCTTATAGCGGGGACCACTGCACGCCGACGAAACGAAATAACCGGCGAGGGCCGTACCTACGGACTATATTTTGGATGCCTTCACAAAGTGCAAGATGGCTGCGAGGACTACAAGGCAGACTTCTACATTGAAAAAACTCTTCAGGACTACAAGGAATTCTGGGCACCGAAAACTTGCGTGGACTCCATCAGAGCACTCGAAGAATTATCACAAGTATTCCGTCCGCTGGGTAGCAGCCGGAAAATTCCCGATGAGAACCTGATTCGGGCCCGGGAAGACAAACTGTTTGCGCTAAGAAATTTCAAATCCTACTTGCCTCACATCATGGAGCCGGCAAGCTTTGAAATTTCTTTGCACTGCGGTGATTTTTTCCGCCTATGCGGAATCGAACAAAATCTCATTTTTAATAAGAATAGAAGCATATTTCGAAGGTTTTATTGCAACCTGTTTGTGAACCGGTACGACAATCCGGTAGCCGCCGCCCTTCAGTATCACCTCGACCACTCTCACATGGGCGTGACGGCCATCTACGGCCTGGACCCTCATGGCCGCAAGGCTGAAGAGAAATCCGCTGCGCTTTTCCGCCGGGAGGAAGCTGACGACGAATCCTTCCTCTCAATCAATTCTGAGGTTCGGCAAGAGCACCACGTTGCGAAGGTGATTGAATTGCTCGGCGGCAAGTCAGTCGGCGGCATCTATTCGAGACTCATTTTAAAGCTCACCGCACGCCTTTCGAGAGACAGTTCGTTCGCTCTAGCTCCGGTAGAAACCAAGGGAAGAATCGTGGCTGACAAGATGAACAGGCGTGGCTTTGCTGCCTTGGAGAACGGCCACGGCATGTGCATGGCGGGAACTGCCCGACATACGGCGAAGAAAGCAAATTGCGCTCACGACGGAGAGCCACACCCCGAGGTTGCCAGCCCCAAGGTTTGCGGGGGTTGCATCAATCTGATGAACCCCAAGGGCTATCAACATCATTTGGAACAGGAGAGGGACGGGTTGCTCCTAGAGGCTGCGGACATGACCCTGCCGCGCGCAGTGCGAGAGGCGAAAAAGAAAGATGCGGCGGACATCGATGCGTACCTCGCGGCGGACCGACGTATTGCAGAGGGAAACAAGCAAATCATCCTGAAGCTCGTGGAAAGCTGGTCAGAATTGGAAGAGATGAGCGAGAGATGAAAGATGAAACGAATCAACGCGACGACGCTCCGCCGAGGTCAGACCTGATAGCGAAGCTCGAGGTGCTTGAAGTGTGGGCGGCAAGGGAAATCCCTTGGCTTCGCGACGCAAAGGGCGTTTATGCGAGAGACGCCGAGGGCGAACGTGTCCTCGACTTTTTTCCGACGCGAGACATTCACTTTGCCAATTGGGACGGAACGCAAAACTGCGAGGCCACAAAAGTCCTCTATCCTCAGCTCGAGCGCCTAAAAAAGACGCGCCGACGGACTGCTCCGGAGTCACATCCGGATTTGCAATCGCGGCTGGACGACGTTCTTAAAGCATTGCGAGCAAAGGCTATCACTCAACTGGAGACTGCCAACAAGACCACCCAGATTGCAGAACTGGAATCATCAGTCAGCTTTTGGCAATCGCTAGCCCAAAAGCAAGAACAGGAGATAGTTGCTCTGCGGGAGCGCATGTCGAAGACCGAGAGGGAATTGCGCGAAGCGAAGGCTGCGGTCAAAGGCAATAAAGTTGAGTGGACCCGCGTGACCGCGGAGAAGGACGCAAAGATTGCAAGCCTCACCGAGCTCCTTTCCAAAATTTCTCCTATAAGGTAGTTGCCATCGTATGAGCCATCAAAAGAACATGAGCACGGCGGTCAAGGCTGCCTCGAACGTGGATACACTACGAGACTGGATACGGAAAACGAGCCTGGAGGAAATGCCGACCAATCAGTATGGTGGCGCGTCTCGGACGGCCATCCTAAACCTCTTGAGCATCTCGCGTTCGACAGCTGCCAGCAACCCGCGAATCACGGAGTTGTTCGAAGCTCTGGACGTAAAGCTTCGAGCGATTCCAACGGCGTTCGAACGGGGGCAAGCTGACGCTTCCGCCGACCCTCAGCGGCATGCTTATGTTATCGGCCTCCACCGCGAGAATCTCCGTTTGAAGGCTGAGCTCAATCGCATCCGATGGAGCGACGATACCGGACGCAGCACCGATGACGAATAGGAGAGGCGCGTGATACTGATTGGAACGACAACTCGGATTACTCACGCGTCGCCGCACGGCGGGGTCGTATTTCGCTTTCTTCCAGACGATAGTGTGCGGAGCGTGCGCGTGAAGGCGGACTACGATGTTATTCGTGACGCCCCTGACATTGGTGACCGGCTCTCCGTACAGGGCGAGTTTGAGCGTGGTCACTATGGTCTTCAGCTCGTCGCGGCGGCGGTCCTTCCAGAACCGGCCAGCCCCGCATCCTTAGACACCCTCCTCAGCGGGAATCACACCTTCGTCCATGTTCCGAACCCTATTAAGCGGCAGCTTTCGGCACGGCTTGGCTCGCAACTTCTGTCAACTCTCGAGAATGCTGATGTCGACAAGCTGATTGCCTGCGGAGCCGAGTTTAGCGTCGCACATGACCTTGTCGCTGCGTGGACCGACTATTCAGCCACGATAGTGGCAAAACGCTTTCTGCTTGACCACGGCGTGAGTCAGGATACGGCGTCAATGGCAGCGCGGCTATGGGGCAACGACATTGTCGATGTCGTTCGTGAAAATCCTTACCGGCTGCTTGCTGTTGCGCCGTGGCACGAGGTAGACGCCGTAGCCACCAGCATGTTTCATTGCGCTCACGACGATAACCGACGCTACCTTGGCTTTGCCGCCTCCATATTTAATGAAGGAGCGTCACAAGGGAGAGCGGCCCTGTTCATGTCTGAGTTCGAGGAGCTTTTTGCGGAGCGCATTGGAGGCGATACAGACGTCAAGACCGCATTCTCCAGGTGCATCCAGGCGAAGCGCATGCGAATAGTGAAGACTGGTCGGGCCCAGTACATTCAGGGAGCGACGCTCGCAAAAGTCGAGACGCAGATTCAGTCTCATCTTCAGCGATTGCTCGCTTCCGAACCAAACCCAACTTGGCTCCTAAAGAAACGCCCTCGGCTCGATGTGGTCCCGGGTCTTTTCGATAGACTTGGCAGGTTTATCCAAGAGAATCCGATTGTCCTAGTCAACATGCCTGGCGCGGCGGCGACGGCAATCGATGAGATAGTATCGGCAATAAATGGTGAGACTCTCATCATCTCGCCTACCCTAGCGTTTGCCTGCCCATCTTCTGGGGAAGTGCGTACGCATCGGCTTCGTGAATTTACCGACGGCGGGCCCCCTCCTGACGTCACAGGCAAAGTCGTCGTCGTTCTGGAGGCTTCGATGCTCGACCTGCTTACTGCGAAAAAACTCCTGCGAAATACTGCCGATGCAGCAAAGTTGGTGCTAGTTGGTGACCGGAGAATGCTCCCTGCCTTTGGTCCGGGACACATCTTTCCCGGGCTTATGCAAAGCGATGCTATTCCGAGCATCGATACTACAAAGCGATTCAAGTCGTCATCTATTCCCACGCCGCTGGCGAGCCTTCCCGCGCTACTGCCGTCGGCCAATGCGTTGCATGCTATCGCGGAACTGGCCCAATATATGCCCGTTGACTCAACGCATAGGTTGACGTCCACCGTGCTTGCCCAGTATCGGGCCATCTTCGAAGAGAACCCATCGGAGGGCATCATCATTGCCTCGACTCGGGCACTCGCTACGTTGCTAAATGACGCTCTGCATCAGGAGGTTGTCGACTATGCCGTGTCACAAGGTAGCCCCCACGCAACCATATCCCTGCAGAATAAACAAACGGCTACGGTCGGCGACCAAGTCATATATATGTCGCGAGACTTCAGTCGGGGGTTGTTTCATGGAAGCCGAGGGTTGGTAACCGAAATTTTCCCGAACACTGGAAAGACGAAGTGCCGCAATTCAACGGCCGTAGCCAAGATTGAATTCGACACCGCCGGCTGGTTGGAGGTAAGCGCTCGCGATTGCCTATCGATGATGTTAGGCCACGCAGTTCAAGTTCATCATGCTTCGATGTCCCGGTGGCGAAAGGTCATCATTGCGGCTGCGCCAAGCCAGAACCTCAACAACTCCTGGCTGTGGCGAAGCGCGACTCGCGCGGTTGAACAGCTCGTCATCGTTGACCTAGCACACTCGTTGCGAGATGCGCTAACCAAGGAAGTCCGCGAAAGCTCGTACGTACCCTTACTCGACTGGAGTCGACGATGAGCAAGTATCTATACCCGGTTTCTGTGATGTGGATAGCTTGGTCGGAAAAATACCGGATTGCCGTGATTCGGGACCACCGTCGAAACATCATTGAACCGTTCTTGGAATACATTCTCGCAAAAGCGCGAGAAATGCGAGACACGAGAGCGGACCCTTCGGCTTTCCACTCGGGCATCGAGAATGTGGTGTACGCGCTCGTTCCCCTTGCACGCTTCCTCGCAACCCATCGGGAGCTGAAGTGGGACGAGCTCAACGATGAGCACTTGGTCAGCTTCCGCGACTGGCTGAAGGAGGAGACGCGGAAGAAGCCGAAGTCAAAAAACGAAGAGAGCGCGAAGCGGACGACAAATCAGCGCTTGCGTGTCATCTATGAATTTTTAACGTGGGCACAGGAAGATGCGCTTCTGATTGAGGGGGTGGTAGGGCCTTCTGAACGGTTCCCAGTCCGTTCGTCTCTTCCGCTCTTACGCCGTTCCACACATCGTTCATTCCGCTCCGCCAAAGAACGTTTCCCCAAACTGTACAAAGATGTTGGCTCGTCGTCGCGGACGAGCGATAGACAATATTGGGCGACCGAGACCGACTTTGCTGAGCTGAGGGAATACTTCTGGGAGCACTGCGACGAAGATGCTGCGTCGAGGAACGACTTGTTGATGCGCGTGATAGATGCGACGGGATTCCGAAGGGCCAGCGCGAACAGCCTTACAACGTACGTGTTCTCTGACGCAGTCATCGAAAAGGCCATCGACGAGGGCCTCACCCATATTTCCGTCGTGCCACCAGAGCAAAAATTCGGCTACAACCGTGCGTTCCCCGTGTCGCTGAACCTCGCAATCGCAATCAATCGCTACATCAACACGGAACGGCGTCAGCTGCTTGCGAAGGCCGGGTGTTCCGAAACGGACAAGTCGATTCACCGGAATCGAATTTTCCTGTCTACATCGAACGCCACTCGCGGCTGGCCGCTTACTCATGGCGCCGTGTCTAAAATCTTTGGGAAAGCTTTCCGCGCAATTGGCCGAAAGGCGGGGGCGGCAACCCATTCGTTCCGGCGGAAATTCGCCGAACAACGCTGGGCTGAAGAAATTGAGTTCCGCATACGCGAAGGTCTTTCACTAGCGTATGAGGACATCGCGATGGCGGTGGCAGACGACCTTGGCCATGAGTCGATAGTTTCTCAAGATGCGTATCACCGCGTTCTGTCCAGAATTCGCAAAATGAGCGTCGAACAGCAGCTGCGTAATCAGGCCGCGGAACTGAACGACGAAATCGCACAGCTCCGTAGCGAGAATGCGGCTGTCCGCGCACTCCTTGGCCAGCTCATCTCCGGAAAATCGAATGTGAGAAATGCGTACGACCGAAAGCTTATCGAGCAAGCAACAGAGCTTATTCGGGAGACTTCGGACGCTTGAATGGCGTGTGCACCTCTAGCTCGCCAATCTGCGCATCCATCGCTTCGGTCTCATGGTCGAGGTACTCATTGATAACGCGACGGCTTACATCCGCGCGAGGGGATGCGTCCAAGTTAGACGATGATTAGAAAGTTTTGCTGATGACGAAGTCCCGCATGTTCCATGTGGGATTCGCTGCATCTGTTCAAATCGATGGGTTGTCTGGGAAATCAACTATCAGACGACTTGGCTTCAAATCGCCATCCGAATTATGGAAGCTTTCTATGTGCGTGCGATGCTTGTTCCGCCTTCCGGTTGCGCCTAAATCCTTGGGAACATTACGAGCGTCGCTTGAACGGTGTATGTGCTTCGAGTTCGTCAATGTGCTCATCCATCGCCGCCGTCTCTCGGTCCAGAAACTCACTGATGGCATGCGCAAACCTGCTATCTGCAATCCAGTGCGCCGACCAGGTCGCCGTAGGCAGCAATCCACGTGACATCTTGTGCACACCCTGCGCTCCGCCCTCGAAGCTCGCCAGCCTATTCACGATGCAGTATTCGATACCCTGCATATAGCAAGTCTCAAAATGCAGTCCCGATACGAACTCCTTCGTTCCCCAGTACCGGCCGTACATCGTGTTGCCGGCAACGATGTTCAACGCACAAGCGAGCCGCTTCCCGCCAACCTCTGCGATAACGAGCATGATTGCGTCGGGCATCGTCGCGTGAATCTGGTCGAAAAACTCCCGGGACAGATACGGAGGATTCCAGTGCTCGCGGTAAGTGTTCTCGTAACACTCGTAGAAAAAGTCAAGGGCGTCGGCATTGACATCGGCCCCATGCAGCCATCGAAAAGTGACACCGGCGTCGGCCACTCGACGGCGGTCTTGCTTCACCTTCTTCCGCTTGTCATGACTCATCTTCGACAGGAACTCGTCGAAACTCTCGTAGCCAAAATTCTCCCAGTGGAACTGGACTCCTTCCCTGAGCATGTAACCAGCGTCGGTCAGAGCCTGAAGGTCCGCCTCGTGGGGAAACAGAACATGGATTGAGGAGACGTTGAGCTGCTTGGCCAGTTCAACCGCACCCCGTGCCAGCATCACACGGTCAGCATGGCTCGCAGCAAGTAGCCGCGGCCCCGTCACGGGCGAGAATGGCACCGCGGAGAGCAGCTTCGGGTAGTACCGCAGGCCATGACGCTGGAAGGCGTCTGCCCACGCATGGTCGAAGACATATTCGCCGCGGGAATGCGACTTCAGATATAGCGGCATGGCGCCAGCCAGCTCATGCCCCCGTCGCATGAGGAGGTAGTATGGGCGCCAGCCGGTGGCCGCTGACGCGCATTCGGTATCGTGCATTGCTGACAGGAATTCGTGCTGCGCGAACGGATTCCCGTCGGCGAGCACGTTCCACTGGTCTGCGGGGACCTCCGAGATTGAGTCTACGACGTGAATTTCGACCTTACTGCTCACCTGGCTTTGCTCCTGAACGACCTTCCCGCCTGCGCGGCGACAACCAGCATTGTCGCCGAAACTGAAAAAGTCTTCAGGGACCAACGCAAGTCAAGAAGAACAGCCGTCCTGGTCGACAGGAATGCGGAAAGCGGCGCCCCCAAGCGCCCGAGCGGCCGCCGTCGTCACGGAATTTGCTTATTCACTATGTGGCTGAGTCGCGCGGCGAGGCCAGATAGGTGCGCGCGGCAAGAGCATCCCTTCAGGCCGTGTTCGGGTATAGACGCGAGAGAGGTTGTTATCCGAAACTCGCCACGTGCTCCTCTAGCACCGCACGTAGTACCATTGCGCTCCGCAGCGCCGCAACTCGCTGAACAGAATCTTCCTTGCCGGCATCGCCAAAATCACATACACCCTTTACCACGAGCGCCTTACACGCGGTTGCCGCGAACGTTGCCGACACTGCCGGCTGTTCACATCGCACGTTCGCAACTGCAGCTATTCGAATCAATGTCGGCAAGATTTGGGTCATCGTAACTGTCGCCTGGTGCCCGCGCTTGGGCGAGCCGCATTCCCCGCAGCTTGAGCCGACGGCTTCCGCTATTGCGAATCGAGATGGACCACATTCACGGCATTTCCAAAGACTTCTCGGACAATGGACGTTAGGTGGTCGTGGTGGCTGAGAAACACGACCTGCGTTTTTTCGGACAAGGTGGCCAGCGCTTCCAGTCCAGCTCGTGCGCGCTGGTCGTCGTAGTTAGCCTCGGCTTGTGCTTGCAGCTTCTTCAGTTTTGCCTGGATTTGTTCGAGTGTTGCCACTGCGGTAGCTCCTACTGTTGTAAATAACCGCACTATGCCATGCGCCGCTCGCGCAAGAAAACGTCCTGCGTTGTCTGTTACTCCTGCTGATTTCCAACGAGCTGAATTGGGTCCGTCCGAACGAGCTCCGCTGCAGCCAAGTCACCTGCGCGGCATCCAAAAACCTAGCAGCGCCCGTGCAGACAGGTAATATTGTCGATAGACGTTGGCTCCGCCGACACGCGCGAGCGTCAGTTGCTCCGTATTCTGTTCGGCTTCGAAGATAAGCCATCAAGTACTTCGCTTCCCGATGATTTCTGAATGTCCGGTTGTATGAGGTAGCCTATGGAGGCAACCGCCATTGAGAGCCCATGCAATGGCAGCCTTAAACCGCAGTTGCCACCGGAGTGCCGAGATTCTACGCGACGCTACCCGTTGCTGCTGGGGCTTGCTTTATCGGTTCTAGTCGTTCGGCTACCCAGCTTGGGATGTTCGCTGCCAGCACAAACTCGCTGCCACTTGCAATTTCGATAATGTGCTTTTCGGTCAACGCGTTTCGCTCGTATACCCGCGGACTGACTTCAATCTCGCTGAGCCAGTCAGTGTTGATTCTCTTTGTTTGGCACCAAGCGACAAAGTCTCGGGGGCGGACCTTTTCAGGTCGCTTCTCGCGGCTGTTCCAAATTGTCAAAACTCGACGTACCTCGTGAAAGCGGTCCCACGAGCCATCAATAAACTGATTATCGAGACCCATCGCGCCGTCAGGCATTTCAACGCAGTCTAGTTGCGGTTGAATACCGCACACGAGCAGCGATGCCAGTAACGGCGTCCATGTCTCGAGCTCCAAGTACTTGCTCAGCGTGGTCTGCTTTTGAGCCTCATTGCTGAACCCTTCACCGACCAACTTTGCGGGGCGGCGTTGCTCTTGAAGCATCACCTGAGTGCTTATCAGCGTCCGGGCGTCGACCTGAATGTTTGTATCTCGTTGGCCGCTGCGGGTTTCCGTTCGCGCCAGCGCATCTTCGGCAGATTGCGCCCCCGTCGGAACAGCGTTGACCGTACTCTCGGCACCTGTGAAGTGGGGCTTGTTTATTGCCACCAGCGCGCGAGCCTCCGCACTGCGTTTCCAATCGACAAGCTTGTCGACAGGATATGCGGCGACATCTCGGTCAATCAACAACGCACAATTTCCACACAGCCAAATACCGTTGTTACTCGCGGCTCTTTCTTCTATCGACATCCCCGCGTCATAACGTGGGCCTCCGGCCGAAGCGGCAGCAATGTGCACCGCGACACCTGTAATCGCGGTCCCCCGTTCGCCGGTCTGTGGACCTACCGTAATGACGCTGCAGCCTGGATTTGAACACTTGTGCGCCACTCTTCTGGCGAGGTCTTCCACAGTCGCCTTTTTAAAATCGCTACGATGCATGTCGTGCTGCTCGTCGGAAATGTCGGATTGTCAGGATGACAGATTACCAGACACTCAATCCGGGTTCTATTGAGCGCCGGTGTCCGTCAATTTCCGAGTTCTGGCCGGCGGGTCCTTCTCCAACCGGCCAACCGGCGGGGCGCAGTCATGCTAGCCGCTCATGTGGAAGCAATCGTATCCTCAGAGCCGGGTGGTTCGAAAGTTGGGCTCACAGCCTACGAACAAGCGTTTTAACCCAAGACATCGCGGTCTCAATAGCCCAGTCCGTTTGGACTTGCGTCAGGCCCGGCATAGGCTCTGAACCGGGCCCGTGTCCGAGCGAGTTTCTCACTTTCCGAAAATAGTCTCGCAGCAGCTCTCCCTCCCAGATGGCGAGGAACGAGCCGTTGCTTTTGCTGACAAGATTGTCAATGTACGCAGAGGCACCGCTTTCGTTGCCGCGCGTCCAACCCTTCAAATCGGACACAATTTTGATGGCACTCTCGAGCGCCTTCGAGGCAAATATGGCTGGGTCCTTGTCGTTGGAGTCACGTCGGTCGAGAGCTTCCGCCATGTCTATGCTGACATTCTTCCAAGTAGGGTCGGCAACGAGTTGCCAGAATGGAGCGGCGACTTCCCTTTCGATGACTTCGTCGGTCGCTACCTGAATGAACCCGTTGTGGTATGTCAGGAACGCCCCGGCTCGACGGAATCGTTCGTTGAGTTCGTCAACTTGCGACCGGAAAGAAGCGTTCAGCGATTCGTTCAAAGCTTTCATGCTGTCTTCAGGATTTCCCGGCACCCTCATGCCTCCTCGTCCTGCAGCCGACCGAATTTTCGCTGTTAGCAGAGCTCGCGGCAATTCAACATTCGCTGCCGCGACCTCCTCTTCGCGAAGGCGCACAGCGAGCTCGATAAAGCTTATTCGCTCCTTGATGAAGCGGTCGACGTTGGCTAGATTGGATGGCGGCTGAGAGATAACGAACTGCTCACAGACATGGTCATAAGTGAAAAAGCCAGAAGTGGGCCAGTCTTGCCCCATAGGTCCCTTTTGCACAAATGAGTAGTAGCGCTGCGCCAATTCAGTGACACCATACTCATGCGCGAGCCGATTATGAATGAGCTCCCACTTCGCTTCGTTTGCCTCGACCTTCTTCCCGTCGCGATTGAAGACCGGGTAAATCTCTTTCGCGAGACTGACTGTTTGATTCAAAAGGCGCCTCTCTGCTTCCGAGTAGGCCGACCAAATCGGGTATTTCAGATATCGATACGCAAAAATGTCAGTTAGCATCGCAGTTGCCGATGAGAGTTGTTCGAAGCGACCGATTGAACAGGCTTGAATCACTGCCGGGTGTGGCATGATTTTATGCCACACCCCGGTACCGCCACCGAAATTTTGGTATCTGCACGACTGTGACACCCTCGATGGTGGTCGTCTTTGAAATGTTCAGCGCTTCACGCTTGAAGGTTAAATTTTGTAGGGATATTGCATAGACCGGAAAGGCAAAACTGAATCCCTCAGGTACTACCTCTGGGCGCCAGACATCTACGAGGTCATTGCGCTAAAGGGCAAACGGGGCGGGGCTTGTGATGCTCGCTTCTAATCCGGGACACCGTCCAGCAACAAGCCGCCAACCAACCCATGTTATGTGGCTGCTCGGCAACAACAACGCCTGAGCGTAGCCAGTGCTTGCACGGCATCGGACACATCGACCCTTCCTGCGGCTCGGGAAGCTCAGGGGCTGCGACCTGCCAGTGCCTCAATCCCATCGGCCGTGTCACGTGCGGCTTCTGTTATCCGCGCCAACAAGCCATTGAGTTCCCGGAGGGCCATGCGCTGCTCGGTGAATGGCATGTCGGCAACGCCACCGTAAAGTTCTAACGTACGCTCAATGAGCAGTTGCAAACGTGCGGCGGATGGCCCGAGGCCGTTCGCAATCTTCGACAGGTCAGAAGTCACTGCACACCTCGCGTACTCACATTTGAATACAACATATCCGGTATTATCGAAGTATCAGCCACCCAATCCGCCATGTCTAACAGTAATTCGTCAGCGACAACCCCAATCGACGTCGCCGTTATCGGTGGCGGCCAATCCGCGTTGGCCGTTTCCTGGTTCCTGCGCCGTGCTGGTATCGGTTATGTCGTGCTCGACGACCAGCCGGCTCCTGGCGGAGCATGGCAGCATACTTGGGACTCGCTTCACCTCTTTTCGCCCGCCCAGTGGAGCTCGCTGCCAGGCTGGTTGATGCCACCCACTTCCGAGCAATACCCGTCGCGAGACCATGTCATTCGCTATCTCACCGAGTATGAGAAGCGCTATGAAATTCCGGTCCGACGCCCGGTGGACGTGACGTCCGTGTCGCGTCGGGATGACGGGTTGCTCGTATCGGCGGACAAGGGCGCGTGGCTCGCAAAAGCGGTTGTCAGTGCCACGGGCACCTGGGGCCACCCCTACATTCCAGATTACCCAGGACAAGGCGGGTTCGAAGGCGAGCAGCTCCACTCGGCACACTACCGTAGCCCGGAGAGGTTTCGCGGAAAGGACGTCCTGGTTGTAGGCGGAGGAAATT
The DNA here is from genome assembly GCF_900100735.1 of Paraburkholderia phenazinium. Lineage (GTDB taxonomy): Bacteria > Pseudomonadota > Gammaproteobacteria > Burkholderiales > Burkholderiaceae > Paraburkholderia > Paraburkholderia phenazinia. The sequence continues at coordinate 52,044 of NZ_FNCJ01000011.1, forward strand.
CAGGTGCGCAGATACTCGGCGAGCTGTCGCAGGTCTGTCACACAACCTGGGTTACGTTGGAGGAGCCCACGTTCTTGCCGGACGATGTCGACGGACGTGTTCTCTTCGAACGTGCGACCGAACGGTGGAAAGCCCGCTCCGAGGGCCGACCGGACCCCGCGCTGACTGGCGGTCTGGGCGACGTCGTGATGGTGCCGCCCGTGCGCGAAGCACGCGAGCGGGGCGTTTTGACGTCGGTTCGCCCTTTCACGCACTTCGTTAATGACGGCGTTGTCTGGGCGGATGGGAGCCGCTCGCGGGTCGACGCAGTTATCTGGTGCACCGGCTTCCGGCCGGCACTGGAACATCTCCAGGCCTTGAACGTCGTCAACGTCGCGGGCAGAGTCGATGTGGTAGAGGGTCGCTCGGTCGCGGAGCCTCGACTATGGCTTGTGGGGTACGGCGAATGGTGCGGCTTCGCATCTGCCACCCTCATCGGCGTGATGCGTAGCGCCCGGTCCACCGCGGCACAGATTAACCAGTACCTAACTTCCCTCGCGGAGCAGACACCATGAGCGTCACGATTTACCACAACCCCGACTGCGGAACCTCGCGCAACACCCTCGCCATGATTCGCAACGCCGGCATCGAACCGGCCGTTATCGAGTATCTGAAAACGCCTCCGTCTCGCGAAACACTGATAGACCTCATCCAGAGGTCGGGGTTGAGCGTGCGGGAAGCCATACGCCAGAAGGGTACTCCGTATGCGGAGTTGGGACTGGATGACGCACTTATCACCGATGACGAGCTCATTGACGAAATGCTCGAGCACCCCATACTCATCAACCGCCCGTTTGTGGTGACCAACCACGGCGTACGGCTGTGCCGACCGTCTGAAGTAGTTCTGGACATCCTGCCCGAAGCCCGCACAGTGCCATTCGTGAAAGAGGACGGTGAGGTTGTCGTCGACGAGACCGGCAAGCGCGTGCGATAGGGCCGCGTTCAGCCGCCAAGCAATGACATTTCGGCATGCTGTGCCGTCCCCGGCGCGCCAGACTCGCCCCGCAGTTCGGAATAGCGCTCAGACCTTTCGTACCAGACGCTGCGCAATATCCCGGCAAGGTCACCGTCACCGTGGCGAAGCGCTGCGCGCACATCCACACCTTCTGCGCCAAAAAGGCACGTGAAGAGCCTCCCGTCAGCGGTGAGCCTCAACCGGCTGCAATCGGCGCAAAACGGTTCAGTGACACTTGAGATGAAGCCAACGCGACCCGACCCGTCGAGAAAGTCGAATGTGCGCGACGTTGCACGTCCGGGGCGCGCGCCGGACGGCGTCAAGGGAAATACCGAGTCAATCCGCCGAACAAGCTCTGCAGAAGGAACGACTTCGCGTAGTTCCCAGCGATTAGTGCTTCCCACATCCATGAACTCGATAAAGCGCGGCGTCACTCCCGTCCCCTTGAACCGCCGGACAATCGGGATAATCTGGTCCTCGTTGACGCCCCGTCTGACGACGGTGTTCACCTTGACCGGCGAGAAGCCGAGTTGCCTCGCGGCTTCGATACCGTCAAGCACTGTACCTACACTGGCATCGCTCCCGCTCATGGCACTAAAAGTATGCTGGTCCAGCGCATCGAGGCTGACAGTGATGCGGGTCATCCCGGCATCGCGCAGAGCGGCTGCCTTTCTGGCGAGCAACGAGCCGTTCGTCGTCATTGTCACATCCACGGGGCCACCATCCGGCGTACGTAGCTGGGACAGTTGGTTGACGAGCACCTCAATGTCTTTGCGCAACAGCGGCTCACCACCCGTAAGACGTATCTTTTCAACACCGAGCGATACCGCCTCGCGCGCCAGCCGCTCAATTTCTTCGAACGACAGAATCTGTTCTCGGGCAAGGTACTGATAATCTTTGTTGAACACATCCTTGGGCATGCAGTACGTGCAGCGAAAGTTGCACCGGTCGGTTAGCGAGACGCGAAGGTCGCGGAGCGGCCGGCCCAGCAGGTCGAACGTGTTCCCTTCAGTTGGCTCACGCCGGGTCGCGACAGCCAGTCGCGGCGCAACGTGAATGGCGATAACCCGTCGAGCTGTCAGTGACATGGCGTTCTTCCCGGATTACTGCTTCGGGGCGCCGGCCAGCACCCACGTCAGTACCACCTTCAGGTCGGCATCACTGATGCCCGGATTCGGAGGCATCGCAACGGCACCCCACACGCCCGACCCGCCGCCCTTGACCTTCTTCATGAGCATGGCCATGGCTGCAGCATCTCCTTTGTATTTTTCCCCGACATCGTGGTATGCGGGGCCAACTACCTTGTGGTCGACAGCGTGACAGCTGAAGCACATATTCTTGCTGGCAATTTCCTGTGCCTTTGCGGCATCTACATCGGCGAAAGCATGGCTGGTGGCGAACATCGTGAGGCAGGCGATAAGCAGTCGATTCATCTTCAAGGTCCTATGTGCGGTGAGAAAGGCCGCGAGTGGATGTCTCGCGGCCGGGAAAAATTCAGGCAAAGCGCCGGCTCTTGAAGCTCACGGTTCGCTTGTAGTCCTCCATGCCTCCAATTCGGCGGAGATTGGCCCAGGTACCTTTGTAATAGGGAATGATGTTGCGGTCTGTCCAGTCGGTGGTCACGTCACCCTGGATGCCGTTGACGTAGCCGAACATCATGAACGTCTGGTTCGGCTTGATTTCCTTCGCTGGGTAGGCCATCGCGTAGGTAGAGCCGAAGTCGTTGAACACCTCGACGATGTCGCCGGCCGAAATGTTCAGTTCCTTCGCATCGTTCGGGTTAATCTCGATGTATGCCATCGGATAGCGTGCCTGAACGAACTGGTTGTACTGGTCGTGATAAGCGGTCTGCCAGACTTCATTGTTCCGGCCGTTGTTAATCCAGAAGCGATACTTCTCCTTTTGCTGGGCCACGGTTTTAGGCAAACCATTCCATGGTGCCGGCTTGAACTGCGCCTTTCCGTCCGGCGTATCGAACTTCGAATCGATGTAAAGCATCTCGGTGCCGACCAGCTTCCCGTCGGTGTAAGACTGCGCGGGCAGTTGCACGCCGTTGTTTCCTGCCGCACGCAACCGCTCATACGTCACGAGGTTCCCGGTCGGGCCGCCCTGACTATCAATTTTTCCGACACCGGGTTGCCCCACCTGCCGGAAACCGTCGTTGAATGCGTCTTCCTCAGTTTTCCAGTCGAAGCCACTAAAGCGGGCCACCATCGCTGAATTGCCTTCGGCCTGATACATCGCCTTCAACGTGTTCGCTACCCGCGCCACAATGAGAGAATCGGCCATCGCGCTGCCGGGAGGGTCCATGAACTTCTGCGACAGACGCATCCGGCGTTCGCCATTCATGGAGGTCAGATTCACCTCCCCTGGATGGGCGCCAGGTAGCAACAGGTGGGCAGCTTCCGCGAGCTTTGTCGGATAGAGGTTGACCGCCGTGACAAACAATCCGCCTTTGCTCGTCGCGTCGAAGATGACGTCAACCATCTCTGCGTCGGTTGCTCCTCTGGCTTTCTGCATCGCCACCTTGACGATTTGCGACCGGCGCAGCACCGCCTCGCGCAATGCCTCAGCGTTGTTGCTGGTCTGGAAGTTATTGCATGCCCACCAGGTCATCACACGACCCTTGTCGTGGATGAGTTGCTGGTCAATATAGATTTTGGAGTCTCCTGGGTACGGTGGCCGCGTATAGCCTTCCTGGTGACCACCCATGCGTACGACGCCCGTGCCTCGACGCCCAACGTTGTGAGTAGCAAGGACGAGGTCGACGAGCGCCGACTGGATAAGGTAGTTGTCGTTGCCCCAGATGATGCCCTTCTCGTAGGCATGCATTGTTCTCGGCAGTTGCCCGGACGCTTTTGGCTTATAGGCCCATTCTGCCGCTGTACGAAGCTTCTCGACCGGAACTCCTGTTGCCTTGCTAGCATCTTCCAGCGACATCCTGTTGGTCTTCACGGCGTCATCGAACCCGTTCGTGTGCTGGTTGATGAAGTCACGGTCAATCCACCCCTGTTCGACGACGTAGGTGAAGAGGCCGTTGAACAGAGCGACGTCGGTGCCCGGCAGGATATCGAGATGCAGGACGTTTCCGGCGCCAGCGACCTGCTCTGCGATTGCTATCGTGGGAGTGCGCCGGGGGTCGACGAAAATAACCTTTGTCGCGGGAGTCGCTTCACCGGGAAACCGCTGTTTTTTCTTGGCGGCAGTGCCGCCCTGCAGGTTCGGGACCCAGTGATTCAGGAAGTAGTTTGTCTGCGTCTCATAAGCATTGTTACCAACGGCCATGATGACGTCGGCGAGCTCGGCATCTTCGTACGAGTTGTTCAGTTCACCGATGCCCATCTCGCGCGTCGCATGACATTCAGAGTTGTATGCGGGTCTGTTGTGAATGCGCACCATCGGCGTCTGGATTGCAGTGAACATGAGCTTGCCTGTTGCCCATGTGTTCTCAAAACCACCGCCAGCACCGCCATGGTCGAACGCAGAGAAGACTATGCCGCTAGGACCATCCTTGTCCAGGGTCCGCTTCAGGACCCCAGCGTAAATCGCCATGGCATGGTCCCAGTCGGTATCGACCCACTGGTCGCCCGCATAAAGACGTGGGTTCTTTAATCGCTCCCGCGTGAGGCCATCGGCGTTATACATATAACTCGCCATCTTGCCGCCGCGGGTCGAACTGAGCCCGCTGTTCACGACACACTCCCGGTCGGGAACAATCATGATGCGGTGCCGGCTTCCATCCCGGTCCTGGACGACGTTCGTCATGGCCGGCGTCAACGTCACCGACAGAGGGGGCAGCTGTTTGGTGTAATCAAGTCCGAGTGCATTCTGCGATGGCGCCCGCCCGCCTTCCATGTCTTCTGGCCATTTAAATACGTTGTAGCCGCAACCAACGATGCAGAAGTGGCACGTCATGTTCGTGCGCTGCGCGCCGACCGGCGGCAACGTGATGCGGTCGCTCTGATTGTCCATGTCGTTCCCCTGATTAGAGTACGTTGGCCTGGCGGCCGTACAACATGCCGTCGATGCCTGTTGCTGATATCCGACCAGTCTTGTCGTCGTAGCTGAGCCGCACGCGCGGAAGGTTCTCCGTGGCCTGACCGGCAATCATCTGGCCGGACTTCTCCGCGTCGAACATGCTGTAGTGGCAACCACATTTGAACGTGTTGGTCCCAGAGTCGAAGGCGACAGGGCACCCCATGTGCGTGCACATCATGCTGTACGCGACGATGTCCTGATTGGGACCAACGCCACCAGGCGCTGCGACACCCAGCTTCACGGCGACGCAAGGAGACGCGGCGTCCGGATAGCTGAAGACCAGCGGTGTGCCCTGTGTCATCTGACCAGCGCTGGCAACAGTCTTCGCGAGGTACGGCAGCAACGTATGGCTCGTCTGCGGCGTCGCGGCCGCGGCCGGAGGCGCTGCAGCGGCACAGGCAGGCCTGACTATCACCGCCGCGGTCGCTGCGACGCTCGTCCCGCTCACCTTGAGGAAGGTGCGCCGACTAAGTGTTTCTTTGGACATGCCTGCTCCTTGATACCCGTGTGGGCAACCGTTACTATTTGATGACAAGGGCAAGCTCTATGCCAAAACGACCAGAACGCCGTGCGGAGCGGCAACTGACGATTCGACGTTCCTAGAGACGTCGTAATTAGTTTCAGACCGGTAACGGCAGGAGAGGACGGGGATATGTCAGGGTTACCGTTCAGTAACGGGCGACGCAGGATACTTTGCGCCGTTGGCGCCGGGCTGGTCACAGCCAGGAGACCGGCGTGTGCCGCCGATGCTGCATCGCCGCGAAAAGTTCTTTTCGGGACGACCCCGGTTTTCCTCGACAACCAGGTCAGGCTGCTAGGCAAATGGTGCGCTCGCCTGGAAGAGCAATTGGACGCCGAGGTACATTTCGTTCAGCGAGGTAGTTACGGCGAAATCACTGAGATGCTGCTAGCCGACCAGTTGGACATCGCCTGGGTGTGCGGCTACCCATACGTCACGCACGCAGACCGGATGAAGTTGCTTGTAGTGCCGCAATACCAGGGAAAGCCGTTATACCGCTCCTATCTGCTCGTTCCGGCTGCGGATACGTCTACGACGAACATCGTCGAGCTCGGCAATCGTGTCTTTGCCTACAGCGACCCGCAATCGAATTCAGGCTACCTCGTTCCAAGGACCGAACTCATCAGGCACGGCATCGACCCGCGACGCTTCTTCAGCAAGACCTTCTTCACTTTCGCTCATCGCAAGGTAGTAGAGGCAGTTGCATCCGGGCTCGCCGCCGCTGGTGAAATTGATGGCTACGTTTTCGACACGCTTGCGAAGCAGGTTCCTGACGCCGTGACCGGGGTGCGTGTCGCCTGGAAATCACCGCTCTACGGGTTTCCACCCATCGTCGCACGGCGAAGCCTCAGCGTCGACACATTCGCGCAGTTGCAAGCCGCGCTGCTCGGAATGACGGAAGACACGGTGGGTCGCGACTTGCTTAATCGCCTGAACCTCGACCGGTTCGTCATCGGCGCAGATGCGCTGTTTGACGATATTCGCAACCTGGTGAAACTATCCGACACGATGCCGGTGTGAGACGAACATGCTGGAGAACGTCAGCTACCGATACAAGATTCCAGTCGCCTTGACGCTGGCCATCTTGCTGACTGAACTGGCGGTGACGGCGGTGCTCATCTCGTTCACGTTATCCGATGCACGCCGCAACGTGGAGAGCGGTGCCCATAACCTTGCGAACGTGACAGCGCTGTCGGTGCGGGACCTAATCGTCCGGGACGACCTGTTTCGTGTATTCGAGGTGCTGCGTGCCCCGGTTGCGGCAAAGGAACCCGCCAATCCGCTAAAAGAGCTGATTGTGTTCGACGCGAATGGGCGCGTGTATGCGGCGACCGACCCAAAGTACTACGCAACGCTGTCTCCAGCATCGAGATACGGCTATGCCATCAGTCACGCGATAAGCGCTTTGAAAAGCCGACCACACAACTTCTATTTCAGCTTTCCAAGCATTCTGGGACCAGACGACATCGTCGCGGCGCAGGCGGTGACAGCAGAAGACGGCAGTCCGCTGGGATATGTCGCAATCACGTACGACACACAAAAGCTGCGCGACAGCGTGAACACGTTGTTGCGACGAATGGTGTTGCTTAACATCGGCAGCTTGCTAATACTGCTTCCCCTCGGATGGTGGTGGGGCAACAGGATGGCGAAGCCTTTGCACACGCTGAGCAACGCGATGGCACGTGTGCATAGGGATGACCCCGACACGCTGAAGCAGGAAGTGTCGGCAAGCGGGCGTGACGAAATTGGACGCCTCTCCACGAGCTTTCGCGAGATGCTCGACGAGCTGGCCGAGAAGCAGCAACTGGAGCGCGACATGGTCGTGTCGGAGCGACTTGCGGCGGTCGGCCGCGTGGCAGCCGGCATCGTCCACGAAATCAACAACCCGCTCGGCGGAATGATTAACGCCGTCGACACCCTCGTCACCCACGGTAGTCCGGACGGACTGACCACTCGCACGCTTGCTCTGCTCAAGCGCGGGCTTGCCCAGATTCGAGCCACAGTAGGCGCGTTGCTCTTTGAGGCCCGACTCGATTCGCCGGCGATGCGTGCAGCGGACTGGGACGACCTGAACATCCTGATTCAGCCGCAGCTGGCTTCCAAGCAGGTCGCTCTCGAATGGTCGATGCCAACAGAAGCCGTTCCTATTCCTTCACATCTGGTTCGCCAGCTCGTGCTGAACCTCTTGCTCAATGCCATCAAGGCGGCCGAATCTGGCGGCAGCGTCAGATGCCGTGCCACGATGGATGCGTCGGAGCTGCGGGTGACGGTGTGGAACTCGGGTGAACACATACCAACCGAGGTGGTCGACCAGCTATTTGAGCCGTACTGGCCAAACCAGAAAGCGCATGGCCTGCGAAGCTACGGGCTGGGTTTGTGGGTGAGCTACCAGATTGCGACCCAGCTCGGCGGCACGATATCGGTAAGCAGTGTGCCCGGCGAGACGACCTTTGAAGTCGCGCTACCAATTAGAAATATGGAGACCTGCCATGAGTGAATCATTGATATGTCTGGTTGAAGACGACCCAATCATGGGTGAGTCCATGGTGGAGCGCTTCCGGCTAGAGGGGTTCGGAGTCGACTGGCACACAGGAGCGGCAGCAGCGTTTGACGCGATTCCGCGAAAAAGCTATGCGGTCGTCGTCAGTGATGTGCGCCTGCCCGACTTCTCTGGCGATGAACTGTACACGCGACTGACCTCGACCATGACGAAGGTGCCGCCGTTTATGCTCGTGACGGCATACGCATCGATTGACAAAGCGGTGTCGATGCTCAAGGCGGGTGTGGCGGACTACGTTACGAAACCGTTCGATATTGCTGAGCTGGTCCAGAAGATTCAGGCGTTATCGGCATCAAACATTCCCGAAGAAGCGATGCCGGCACACGGGCCACTTGGCGTGTCCACTGCGATGAGGAAGCTCGCGGATGTGGTACCCAAAATCGCGAAACGGGCATCGTCCATTCTCATCAACGGCGAATCGGGTTCAGGCAAGGAGGTGCTCGCCAGGCATATCCACGATGTCGCAACATCTGGTCAGGACGAGCCATTCATCGCCGTGAACTGTGGTGCAGTCCCTGACACGCTGATGGAGGCCGAATTCTTCGGCTACGAACGCGGGGCTTTCACCGGCGCGGACCGTCAGAAAAAAGGGTTTTTTGAACTTGCTCATAGCGGCACATTGTTTCTCGACGAGATTGGTGAATTGCCATTGGCGATGCAGGTGAAGTTGTTGCGCGTCCTTCAGGAGAAGCGCGTTCGCAGGGTAGGCGCCGAGCGCGATGTGCAATGCAATTTCCGTCTGGTGTGCGCGACTCACAGAGACCTGCAGCAGCTGGTCGAAGGAGGACGATTCCGGGAAGACCTGTTCTATCGCCTGAACGTCGTCACGTTGCGTGTGCCACCTCTGCGTGAACGAAGCGACGATGTCCTATGGATTGCGCGCCGGTTTTTATCGGCGTATGCCGAGACTAACGGTGAGCCTGCAAAAGAACTTCATCCTGCCGCAGAGGCCGCGCTCGTCGCGTTCAACTGGCCGGGTAACGTGCGGGAGCTACGCAACCGCCTCGAGCGCGCGTGTCTGCTGTCGGGCAGAAGTGTTCTGATGCCCGCTGATGTATTCAGCGACCATGCCGCTTACGGCGACGAGGAGCAAACAGACGCTCCCACGCTGTCCGCCTATATGGACCGATGTGAGACGCTCTATATCAACAATGCGCTAGTTCAGCACCACGGGCGGATTGCTGAGACGGCTGCAGTGTTGGGCATTTCGCGCAAGAGCTTATGGGAGCGGATGCGGCGTCACAGGATTGCCGGGCAGGAGCCGTCGACTGGTTAAATCGAAGCGGTGAGCCGCCGGTGTGTCGCGCAGGCCCTCCGTGACGAAAACGTACGCACTTACTCATCCAGAGCTTACCCGCACGCGCCGCTCCCAGATACCCCACCCCCCTATGCTATGCTCCACGGACAATATACCCCATCGGTGTATGAGGGAGGAGCATTGGGCCACACTATTCAGGAAAAGCAGAAGCTTCTCAACCGCGTGCGCCGTATTAAAGGGCAGGTGGAAGCCATTGAGCGCGCACTCGAGGAAGAGCACGGTTGTTCGGACGTTCTGCAGCGCATTACGAGTTGCCGCGGAGCGATGAATGGCTTGCTGGCCGTCGTCCTGGAGGACCACATCAGGAATCACCTCGTCGATGCCGACACTCACGAAGAGCCCGGCGGCAGCGCAACAGACCAGCTCATCGAAGTCGTTCACAGCTATTTCAAGTAGAGCAGAACATGAGTGATTTCAGGGACGCCGCGTTCGGCGCAGGACACGACCACATCTTTCTGGGTGCGGCCCACGAGCAGAATGAGCGCAGGACATGGGCGGTCATTGCGCTGTGCAGCGCAATGATGCTGATTGAAATCGTCGGCGGCAGCATGTTCGGGTCGCTCGCGCTCGTTGCCGACGGGCTGCACATGTCCACACATGCCGGTGCGATGCTGATTGCAGCGCTCGCGTACACATACGCGCGCAAGCACGCCACCGACTCCCGCTTCGTGTTCGGTACTGGCAAACTGGGCGACCTTGCAGGGTTCACGAGTGCCATAGTGTTGGCGATGATTGCCGTGCTGATTGGCTACGAAGCAGTGGCGCGATTTCTGTCACCCGTACCGATTCATTTCGGCGAAGCGATTCCCATCGCGGTGGTCGGCTTGCTGGTCAACCTGGCAAGCATGTGGCTGCTGAGCGGCGACCATCACGGACATAGCCACGGGCATGGTCATGGCGACCCCGCTCACGAAGACGAGGTGCAGAAGATTTTTGCGCCGTCCGGCGTGTTTGCCGTCTCCATCTTCGAGGATGGTGTGCCGCCCGTGTTCCGGATTACGCCAGCAACGGCGAACTCGCGACTGGACTCGTCGGCGGTGTCCGTGAGGACGGTACGGCCTGACGGGACGCAACAGGTATTCGCTTTCGCGGACCGTGGTGGCTATCTGGAATCGAAGGAAGACATTCCTGAACCACACGCCTTCAGGGCCATCGTGCGGATGGTGGACGGCGAGCACGAGGTCGTATTCGAAGAGCACGAGCACGGCCACGACGCTCATGATGCGGCTACCCGGGACCACAACATCCGGTCGGCCTACATCCACGTGATGGCTGATGCGGCCGTCTCTGTGCTGGCCATTATCGGCCTGGTGCTGGCGCGCACGTTTGGCTGGCTCTGGATGGACCCGTTGGCGGGTATCATCGGAGCGCTGGTGATTGCAAACTGGTCGTACGGGTTGGTGCGCGACACCGGTGCAATCCTGCTCGACATGAGTCCCGACCGGCGCATGGCGGAGAACGTGCGGCACGCTATCGAGGACGGTGGCGACAGGGTCGTCGACCTGCATGTATGGCGGGTGGGTCCTGGTCACATGAGCGCGGTGGTGTCGGTCGCGACGACTGAGTCACAACGAGACTCGCGCTTTTATCACGCGGTGCTCGAGCGCTTCAAGGGGCTGTCTCATGTCACCGTCGAGGTGCAGCCGTCGCATGCGGCGGCCTGAGGAGTTTGGATTCCATGCAGACTGGACAGCGAGTCAGTGTTCTACGGCAAATTCCCAGCAGCGTGTGGGTGCTCGGCTGTGTCAGTCTGTTCATGGATATTTCATCCGAAATCGTCCATAGCCTGTTGCCCATGTTCCTTATGGCCGCTCTCGGAGCCAGCGCGACCACGATTGGTGTCATCGAAGGTATTGCCGAGGCGATAGCTCCTATCGTGAAGGTGTTTTCCGGAACGCTCAGCGACTATCTGGGAAATCGCAAATGGCTTGCCGTTGCAGGGTACGGACTGGGCGCGCTAAGCAAACCGTTTTTTGCTATGGCGCCGAGCATAGGTATCGTGGTAACCGCGCGCATCATGGACCGGGTGGGCAAAGGTATCAGAGGCGCGCCGCGCGATGCGCTTGTAGCTGATGTCACGCCGCCACATCTGCGAGGCGCTGCATTCGGGCTTCGCCAGTCACTGGACACCATCGGCGCATTCCTCGGGCCGCTGCTGGCCGTTGTCATCATGCTGATGTGGGCCGATAATTTCCGCCTCGCCTTCTGGCTTGCTGTCATTCCTGGCCTGCTCGCGGTCGCCCTGCTGACGTTTGGCATCGATGAGCCTGCGCGGGAGCCGGGCGCAAAGCGGGTTAATCCGATTCGCTGGGACAGCATCAGGCAACTCAGCACGAGCTACCGGTGGGTGGTTGTGGTGGGGGGGGTATTTGCGCTGGCGCGGTTCAGTGAGGCATTTCTCGTGTTGCGGGCCATGGGAAGTGGAGTGCCGATTGCGCTGGTCCCGCTCGTGATGGTCGCGATGAACGTCGTGTATGCGCTGTCGGCCTATCCGTTCGGGAAATTCGCCGACACGATGAGCCACACAAGATTGCTAGTCGCGGGCCTCGTCATATTGATTGCATCGGATGTGGTGCTCGCGCAAGGCACGCACTGGAGCGTTGTCCTCGTGGGTGTGGCGTTGTGGGGGCTGCATATGGGGATGACGCAGGGGCTGCTGGCCACGATGGTCGCTCACACCGCGCCTGCGCAACTGCGCGGCACCGCGTTTGGCTTCTTCAATCTGCTCAGCGGAGTCGTTACGCTTGTGTCCAGCGTTATCGCGGGCTCCCTGTGGGACCGCCTGGGTGCAGCCGCCACGTTCTATGCGGGAGCAGGTTTCTGCGTTTTGACCATCGCGTTGCTCTTGTTCGGGCGGACGCCTGATTCTGCTGAAAGTCGCTGAACCAGCGTACTTTCATGAGGGGCGAAAGGTGCCTGTGCGCGTTTGTCCCGGCTTCGCGGACGTTATCGTGGCTGGAGGATTGCCGAGACAGCTGCCGCACCAGCACAACGTGGTGGGCAGCACTGTCGCTGACAATCAGCGAGCGAAGTCTCCGGCGTGCCGGCGTGAGTGAAGAAAGTCCAGTTACCGTACGAATTGGTAACGCCGGGCGCGTTTTCCGGGAGCAAACCACCCACGCCATGTCGGCGGACTGGCAATCTGGCGAGGAGCCAATTGAATGAGCAATGTCCGCGTAAGTCTGCTTCGCCTGGGCCTGACGTTTGTCCTCTATGCGAATCTGACCTTTGGTGGCGGCAGCGCCACTGTGGCAACAATTCGCAGAGCAATTGTTGACCGGAACAGATGGCTGCCAGAAGAGGATTTTTCCCACGTATTCGCGATTGCACGTCTGACACCCGGAACAAACCTGCTGGCGTTTTGCTGCGGCATTGGTTGGCTTCTGAGAGGCTGGTGGGGGGCTGTCATTACCCTGTTGGCAGCCTCTATCCCATGCGCGGTCATTACGGCTACCGTGATGGCAACCATTGACGTACTCGCGCGCAATGCCCTTTTCACGGCCGGACTGAGAGGAGCAATGGCAACTGCAGTCGGCGTGACGGCCGTGACCTGCTGGACCATTGTGAAACCGAACGTCAGTCGAGCGACGCAATGGCGAGTCCTCGCTGTTGCAGCAGCTGCGCTCGTTGCCCAGGCGGCAATTCCGCCGTTTTATGTCCTGCTCGCAGCGGGCGCCGTGGGTTTCCTCTTTCCGAGAAAGACATGAACGCTTTCATACTTTTTCTCGTCCTGCTCAAGGCCACAGTAACGAGCTTCGCAGGGCTAGCGTCGATTTCAGTCGTTCGCGATGAACTGGTCGTGCATCGCCATGTATTGACGGACGAGCAGCTCAACGAGGCCGTTGTGGTGACGCGAAGCACACCGGGCCCAGTGGGACTGTACGTGGTTGCGGTCGGATATCAGGCTGCAGGTACTCCAGGGGCGGTCGCTGGATGGGCGGCGATGACTGCGCCTGCACTGGCCATCCTTCCCTTGCTCCTGCTGTTTCGACGATATTTGCGACACCCTCGGGTGCACTCCGCGCTTCAATGCATCGTCATTGCGAGCGCGGCTCTGCTCCTTGCAACCGTCTATCCATTCGCGAAAAGCGCGGTAACGGGTCCGGTCAGTGCAATCGCGGCGCTGATTACTCTTCCATTGATGGTTCGATTCAAGGTAGACCCGGCATTGATAATTCTAGGCACAGTTCTCGTCGGGATGTCGATGTACGCGCTCAACCTGACGGCGTACCTTTAGCTTGGGACTTTGGGTCGCCGACAAAGCCGCGCTCCAGGGCGATGGCTGTCGGCTGACCTCCGTCAAGACTCGCGTTGATACCAGCGTCGGGACGAATTGACCACCTTGACGACGACCAGCATGACCGGCACCTCGATGAGCACGCCGACCACCGTTGCCAGAGCTGCGCCGGACTTCAGGCCGAACAGACTAATCGCCGTCGCCACGGCCAGTTCGAAGAAGTTGGACGCTCCGATAAGGCACGATGGTGCAGCAACGTCATGCGGAACGCCGAGTTGGCGATTCGCCAGGTACGCGAGCGAGGCGTTGATAACCACCTGAATCAGGATGGGCACCGCCAACAGCAAAATGACCAGCGGCTGCGCGATGATTTGCTCGCCCTGGAATGCGAACAGAAGCACCAACGTCAACAGAAGTGCTGAGATGGAGAACGGACCAATTTTCGCCAGCGCGCGCTGGAAATGCTGCTCGCCCTTGCGCAAAAGAATCCTGCGAAGGACCTGGGCGATGATGACCGGGATGACGATATAGAGTAACACTGACGTCAGCAGCGTATCCCAAGGCACGGTGATGTTCGAGATACCAAGCAGCAAACCCACGACCGGGGCAAACGCGAAAACCATAATCAGGTCATTCAGCGCGACCTGCGACAGCGTGAAGTACGGGTCACCTTTCGTCAGCTGACTCCACACGAAGACCATCGCTGTGCAAGGCGCAGCAGCGAGCAGGATGAGGCCCGCAACATAGCTGTCCAACTGGTCGGCCGGCAGCAGCGACGCAAAGGCATGCCGCACGAAGACCCATGCCAGAAAAGCCATGGTGAACGGCTTGACCGCCCAGTTGATGACAAGCGTCACGCCGATGCCCTTTACCTGGCTGCGCACCTTGCCGAGCGATGCGAAGTCGATGCGCAACAGCATCGGGATAATCATGACCCAGATGAGCACGCCCACCGGCAGGTTGACGTGCGCGACCTCAAGCGTCGATACGATGTGTACCGCGCCGGGCAGTAGCTTGCCAAGAACAATACCAGCCACGATGCACAGCGCGACCCAGACCGACAGATACCGTTCGAAGAAGCCAATGCTACCGGGTTCGCGCCGCGCGGCTTTCGCGACTGTCTGACTGCCCGCCATGCTTACTCTCCCTTCTCACGCAACGAAGTGCCGATGCTCTGCATTTCATGCTGGACCGCCATACGGTCGAGTTTCTCGAACGGCAGGTTCGTGAAGAGCTCGATGCGTTTCTTCATCTGCACATACGCATGCAGGAACGCCTTGCGCCTGTCATCGTCCGAGCCTTCTGCCTTCGACGGGTCAGGTACGCCCCAGTGTGCTTTTGCCGGGTGACCAGGCCAAATCGGGCAGACTTCGCCCGCTGCGTCGTCACACACCGTAAAGATGAAATCCATCTTCGGTGCGCCATCTTCCGCAAATTCGTCCCAGCTCTTGCTGCGTAACCCTTCCGCCGGAATTCCCTGCGAACGCAGGAGGTCCAGTGCAAAAGGATTAGGAGCCGTGCCTGGGTGGCTGCCTGCGCTATGGCCGACGAAGCGGTCGCCAGCGAGCTGATTGAGCGCTGCTTCTGCAAGGATAGAGCGCGCGGAATTGTGCGTACAGAGGAACAGGACGTTGTATTTGCGATGTTCGGTCACGAGGTTCTCCAGCCTGTTTCAGGCAGTGGCGTGTTATATCTACATCTCCAATATAATGGAAATGTCACTGTACGGCAAGTTGCCTCGGTCGCATGATGCCTCAGTAGCCGCGCGGCAATTCGTTCGTCACATAAATTTCACAAACGTGCACCCTTGTCACCTGAATGTCACGAACTATACTTAGCATCCCGACAGTCGTAACGTATCTAGTTTTATGGAAATGATGCTTACCTACGAGGATGACCAAGATGAACAAGCGGTTCGTGCAACGTCTGGCGGGTGCTCTGGTGGCGGCAACCTTCGCGGTCGCCGCCCAGGCAGTGGAAATCACCGGCGCGGGTTCCACTTTCGTGTACCCCATTCTCTCGAAGTGGTCTTCGGACTACAACCAGACTTCGGGTACCAAGGTCAATTACCAGTCCATTGGTTCAGGCGGCGGTATCGCGCAAATCAAGGCTGCGACGGTCGACTTCGGCGCAACGGACATGCCGATGTCAATCGAAGACCTGAAGGCCAAGGAAATGGGGCAGTTTCCTTCTGTCATCGGCGGCGTCGTTCCAGTGGTGAATATCGAAGGCGTTACGCCGGGCAAGCTTCGCTTCACTGGGCCCATTCTCGCGGACATCTACCTGGGCAAAATCAGGAAGTGGAGTGACCCCGCCATCGCGCAGGTAAACCCGGGGCTGAAGCTCCCGGACGCAATCATAACGGTGGTGCACCGGTCCGATGGTTCGGGTACGACGTTCAACTGGGTCAACTACCTCTCGAAGGTCAGCCCGGACTGGAAGAGCAAGGTCGGTGAAGGTACGTCAGTCGCGTGGCCCACAGGTGTCGGCGGCAAAGGTAACGAAGGCGTCGCAGCCTACGTGAACCGCCTGAAGAATTCCATCGGCTACGTCGAGTACGCCTACGTGCTGCAGAACAAGATGACGTACGGCTCCGTGCAGAACAGGGCGGGCAACTTCGTTGAGCCGAATGCGAAATCTTTTCAGGCAGCGGCGGCGACCGCCGACTGGTCCAAGGCGCAGGACTTCGACCTGGTGATGACCGACGCCGCAGGGCCGGATGCCTATCCGGTCACCGCAACGACATTCATCGTGATGTACAAGCAGCCGAAGAACGCCGCGCAGTCGAAGGCGACCATCGACTTCTTCCGCTGGGCGCTCGAGAAGGGCCAGCAGCAGGCACAGTCTCTTGACTACGTTCCGTTGCCGGAGCCGCTCGTCAAGCAAATCGAGACGTACTGGTCGACCAACTTCAAGTTCTGACGGTCCCGCAACCCAAGGTGGCGGAGCCGATAGCGCTCGCCACCCGTAGAGGAAATGCTGATGCCTACTACTGCAGAAGAGTTGGCCAAAGGGTTGCCGGGGGAACGCCGCAAAGGCACCATCCTCGGAACCGAACTGACGTTCAGGGCCCGAAAGCGCTGGCTAGCCGACTCGGCGGCGGACCGCATGTTCTGGTTTGCGGCTTTTAGCGCAGCGATATTCGTCCTGGTCCTCCTATCTGGCGTCGCGTTCTCGATGCTGTGGGGTGGACGGCTCGCATTCCAGACGTTCGGCTGGCATTTTCTCGTCAGCACCGATTGGGATGCGGTCGCTCACAAATTCGGCGCTCTGATTCCAATCTACGGCACGCTGGTGAGTTCATTCCTGGCGCTGCTCATCGCGGTCCCCATCAGCTTCGGCATTGCAATGTTTCTCACGGAAATTGCACCGCGCTGGATGAAGGGACCTGTCAGCACGGCAATCGAACTGCTCGCTGCGATTCCCAGCATCATCTATGGCATGTGGGGCCTGTTCGTGTTCGCACCGGTGCTCGCCGACCACGTGGAGCCCTGGCTCATCAACACGCTCGGCAATGCCTGGCTGATTGGTCCGCTATTCTCCGGTGCACCCATCGGGCTTGGCATGCTGCCCGCCGGCCTGATTCTCGGCATCATGATTATCCCGTTCATCACCGCGGTGATGCGCGACGTCTTCTCCGCGACCCCACAGATGCTCAAAGAATCTGCTTTTGCGCTCGGGGCAACCCGGTGGGAAGTGATTCGGAAAGTGGTTCTTCCGTACACGCGCTCAGCAGTTATCGGAGCCATTTTCCTGGGCCTCGGACGCGCGTTGGGAGAAACCATGGCGGTGACCTTCGTGCTGGGCAACGCCCACGACCTGAGCGTTTCGCTGCTGGACCCCAGCAACTCCATCGCGGCGACCCTCGCCAACGAGTTCACCGAAGCCGATTCGCCCATCTACCTGTCGTCGCTCATCGCACTGGGCTTTGTCCTTTTCGTTGTCACCTTTGTCGTTCTCGGACTCGCGAAGCTGTTACTGCTGCGCCTGAACCGCATGGAGGGAGCGAAATGATGGACACGACCTTCGACATGGCTAAGTTCCGCCGTCGGCGGATAACAAACAACGTTGTCTTCGTCCTGTCGGTCCTCTCGACGCTATTTGGTCTGTTCTGGCTGTTCTGGATTCTGGCGACTACCGTGATTAACGGCATCGCTGCACTCGGCCCGAGTCTCTTCACGCAGATGACACCGCCACCAGGGCAGCAGGGGGGCCTTCTCAACGCGCTTTACGGCAGCTTTCTTATGATTGGTATCGCGTCGCTCATCGGCGTACCGCTCGGACTGATGGCAGGAATCTATCTGGCAGAGTACGCACGACGCACGCGTCTTGGCGCAATCGTCCGCTTCGTCAACGACATCCTTCTGAGCGCGCCGTCGATTGTCATTGGCCTGTTCACATACGAACTCATCGTGCGGCAGGTCGGCCACTTCTCCGGGTGGGCTGGCGCTGTGGCGTTGGCCATTATCATGCTGCCCGTCGTTATCCGCACCACGGATGAAATGCTGCAGCTCATTCCGGACAGCATGCGGGAAGCCGCGTTGTCCCTCGGCATCCCACGCTGGAAAATCAGTTATCGCATCCTGTTGAAGGCTGCCAGCGCCGGCATCGTGACAGGCGCATTGCTCGCGGTGGCGCGCATCAGCGGAGAAACTGCGCCGCTGCTCTTCACGGCGCTAAATAACCAGTACTGGTCGACAACACCCAACGGGCCGCTCGCCAACATCCCGGTTGTCATCTTCCAGTACGCGATGAGCCCCTACGACGCGTGGCACTCGCTGGCATGGGCCGGCGCGTTCCTGATGACGGTTTTCGTCCTGGCTCTGGCCATCCTGTCCCGCACCTTCTTCAATCGCGCTCATGCCTCCCGTTAAGATGCCATCTGCCAGCACGACAAGCGCCCGCATCAGTGTGCGCGGACTCAATTTCCACTATGGCCGACGTCAGGCGCTCTACGACGTCAACGTCGATTTCCCGGACCGGGAGGTCACGGCCATCATCGGCGCGTCTGGCTGCGGCAAGTCGACATTGCTGCGCGTACTCAACCGCATGTACTCGGTATATCCGGACCAGATTGCGACTGGCACCGTTGAGCTCGACGGCAAGAACATTCTTGACCCGCACTTCAAACTGAACGAATTGCGGCTGGAAGTGGGCATGGTGTTTCAAAAGCCGACGCCCTTCACGATGTCAATTTACGACAACATCGCGCTGGCCATCACGCACCATGAGGCCCTCACACGCAGCGAACTCGACGAGCGGGTGGAGTTCGCGCTTCGCCAGTCAGCCCTGTGGGACGAAGTCAAAGACAAGCTGGACCAGAGCGCGCTCGCGCTGTCAGGCGGTCAACAGCAGCGTCTGTGCATTGCTCGCGCACTCGCAATCGACCCGGAAGTGCTGCTACTGGACGAACCCACTTCCGCCCTGGACCCGGTAGCCACAGGCAAGATTGAGGAACTGCTGCACACACTACGCAAGCACTACACGGTGGTCATCGTGACTCACAACATGCAACAGGCCGCTCGCGTCTCCGAGCACACGGCTTTCATGCATCTGGGCAAGCTTGTTGAGTTTGGTACCACTGAACACATTTTCTCGAAACCCACCCAGAAGGCCACCGAGGACTACATTACGGGGCGCTTCGGCTAAGAAAAGGCCATGTCCGATAAACATCTCTCCAGCCAGTTTGATGCCGACCTGAATCTGCTTTCCACCAGGCTGCTCGAAATGGGCGGACTTGTGGAGTCGCAGATTGCACAGGCGATGGCGGCGCTCGACACGCTTGATTTGGCCATCGTGGAACGAGTGCTTGAGGACGAGCACCGTCTCAACGCCATGGAAATTGACATCGATGAAGAAGTCAGCAACATCATCGCGCGTCGGCAGCCGGCCGCCCGCGACCTGCGACTGCTGATGTCCGTTTCCAAGACCATCACCAACCTCGAGCGCGCGGGCGACGAGGCCCGAAAGATTGCGAAGCGGACGCGCCGCATCGCTGAGGCCAGCGCCGCGCGGACCATCAACATTGCTGAAATCAAACACTCCGGCGAGATGGCTTCTCACATGATTCACAGGGCACTCGATGCATTCGCGCGGCTGGATACCGAGGCGGCGGCCCGGATTGTCCAGGACGACGATGCTATCGACGAGGAATTCCGTGCCTTCGTACGAAAGCTTGTCAGCTACATGACAGAAGACCCAAGGAGCATTTCGGTCAGCCTCGACTACCTGTTTGTGGCGAAAGCTATCGAGCGCATCGGTGACCACGCGACCAATATCGCCGAATTTATCGTCTATATCGTCAAAGGCACCGATGTAAGACACGTTTCCCGAAAACGTCCTTTGCGGGAAACGCCAGGTGCCCAGGAATGAAGAGGGAGAGGCAATGCCTGCCAGTATTCTGATAGTCGTAGACGAGCTAGCGATAGCTGAACTACTGGCCGCTAACATAAAACACGCGAGATACCACCCGCTGCAGGTGCGGGATGTCGATGCTGCGAACGCACTGATAGCTGAGGTGCTGCCCGACCTCATCGTCCTGGACTGGATGTTGCCGGAAACATCTGGCCCGGTCTTTCTTCGAGCGCTTCGAGCGGACTCGCGGACCCGTGAGGTCCCGGTCATCGTGCTGACGGCGCGCTCCGAGGAGAAAGATTCACTGGATAGCCATGAGGCAAGCGCCGACGACTACGTATCCAGACCTTTCTCCCCCAAGGAGCTGGTTGCCCGTATCAAGGCCGTACTTCGTCGGCGCGCGCCGCAACTTACCAATGATGCAGTGACCGTAAATGGTCTGACTCTCGACCCTCGCGCACATCGTGTCTACGTCAAGGAAAACGGCGTCGAGTTACCCGCGTATCCCGGACCGACCGAGTTCAAGCTTCTGCATTTCTTCCTTACGTACCCCGAGCGTGTCCACAGTCGGGCTCTCATCCTGGACCAGGTCTGGGGCGACCACGCGTTTATCGCGGAACGGACGGTGGATGAACATATCAAACGGCTCCGTTCCGTCCTGAAACCGATAGGTTGTGAAGCCATCATCGAAACCGTACGCGGCAGCGGTTACAGGCTTACGCGAGTGCCATTGCCACATCGAATCGAGAATGCGGCGTAGCTGAAGGGGCATAGCGTCAGTCCGCACTTTTGCCACTTCGTAGATTGCTGCTGAAACCGGACGGACTCCACGACATGAAAGCGGTCAGACACCAGGAGGACTCGGGGGGTGAACACCGGACGGCCCAACCTGCCGGGAGTGGCGGACGCGTCCTGGGTTCGCGCAGGAAGCACTACATCGTCTGGGGGATTCTCCGGTTTGCACTGGGTGTTGTGCAGATGACGTTCGCAATTGCAGCCATCCTCAGCCTGATTTTTGTCGGTCTGACGCCGGCGGCTCTCGGCTATTCAGCCGTGGCGACAATCGCCACCCTGGTGAGCCGGGTACTTTATCGTGGTCGCCGTGAACCGCATCAATAGGCACCGACGCGCAGCCCGGCGTGCCGGCTGACAGCGGGCCACATGCTGGCGCGAAATACGCCCGAAAACGAGTTGTCGTCCCTCTGTCATCTCAATAGGTTTAGAATCGTCGGTTAATTTCGACGACTTGTGCACCATGAAGGAAAAAGACGCAATCAAAGCCCTTTCAGCGTTGGCACAGCCCACGCGTTTGGGCATTTTTCGGCTGCTAGTGACGGCCGGCCCCGACGGACTAAGCGTCGGCGTCATTCAGGAGCAACTGGACCTGGCGAGCGCCACGCTGTCGTTCCATCTCAAGGAACTCACCCATGCGGGTCTGGTGTCGTCACGCCAGGAGGGCCGTTTCGTCTATTACGCGCCGGAGATAGACCAGATGAATGGCCTGGTCGACTTTCTGACGGAGAACTGCTGTCAGGGCGTCGAATCGGCAGACTGCAAACCGCGCAAAAAGGTGAAGTGTTAGCCAGCAAGCTTGTCGCGGAAGCATCCACTACCTCGCGCTCAGAGTCTCCAGCGTGTCCACCCGCTTCCGAAGCGAGTTCGTGTGAATCACGACGCCTTCCTCGTTGCACAAAATTACGCCGTACCCCGGATTCTCATCAACTGCGACAAGCTTTTGCTCCTGCATGCGCAGAGCGAATCCGATGTAGGGCGCGGTCATGACCGTGAACGGCGTCCCCTTCCACACACCAGAGACATTTCGGTGCAGGTGGCCACAAAGCAGATAAGGCTGTCGATGACGGTGACGCTGCAGGATTCGCGCGAGTTCGATGTCTCCGTCGTTGAGCCTGGCCTTGTCCAGTGCCGGGATTCCGACGGTGGCTGGCGGATGGTGCATGAAAAGTAACGCCGGCCCCTGACTCTCTCCCAAGGTCGTCTCCAACCACGCGAGTCGTTCAGCACTCAGCTGACCGGAGTGCATGCTATTGTCGGCAAGCGTATCAAGATAGATGAGTTGGTAGCCGTTGAGTTGCTCGGCGTTTTGGACGAAGCCGTTCGATAGCTGCAGTGCCGGAAACGCTCGGGCCAATGCTTCACGGTCGTCATGATTTCCGACAAGTAAGCGCACTGGAATCGGCACTTCGGCCAATGCTTCGGCCAGCATTCCGTAGGCTGCAGTGTGCCGCAGCTGTATGAGGTCCCCGGTGATGATGAGTCGTGCAGCATCTGCGTGCTCAGCCAACATGTCATCGAGGCATACCCGTAGGCGAACCGCCGGGTCAACGCCGCTGCGATGCTTTTCGCCGCCGCTCATCAAATGCAAGTCGGTCATCCATAGCAACTTCATTTGATTCGTCTCTCGTTGAAAGCGCAAAGCGGCCGGTGTCCTTGACGGTAGCCTGGTGTGGACGCATCCCCAGGCATGCACTGCATGTCAGCTAATAGCCGGTCAATCGCTACGGACACCATCCGACCTTTTCTCAATCACTGCAGGGATGGCCGTGACGGGCGCGCAGCACGCGCTACTGGACTCTGACACCGGTGCCTGTCGGCTGTCAGCGCCGAATATAGGAATGTTACCAAGCGTGTGGTACGTCTCCCAAGGCACGCCAGCTGGGTCCTGCGTCCAGTATTTGTTCGAGCTTGCGTAGCAGCACTGTGCGCCGGGCTGGTCCTCGACGGTGACACTTCCCGCGACAACCTGTTCGCGAAGAGAGGTCAGCTCCTCGTCACTGTCGACCTGAAAGCCCAGGTGATTGACACCCGTTTCACCACCGCGCGCTGAGATGGCGAAGTTCATTCGCGGGTCTTCGAGCATCCACTTGGCGTAGTCGTCTTTGAGCACGGTGGGCTGTGCGCCGAACATGCTGCTATAGAAACGCACGCTTTCGTCGAGCTTCGGGACAACAACGTGCACGTGAAATCGCTTCATTTACGCCTCCGTTTCGTTGGTCGCGCAGCCGCATTGCTCTGCCTGCTCCGCCGCGCAGCAGTTTTCCATCAGGAAATCCATTAATGTCTGCATGTGGTCATAGCTGGCGCAGTAGATGATGAACCGGCCTTGACTCTTGCCCTCGATGAGCTCAGCGTGTGCGAGCTCCTTCAGGTGGAATGACAACGTCGGCGCAGGGAGGCCCAGCTTTTCGGCAATGGCACCCGGACTCATACCCGAACGTCCGGCGGTGACCAGAAGGCGGAATACCGCGAGACGGGTCTCGTGCGCGAGCGCCGCTAGCGCCTTGACTGCAAGCTTCGAATCCAGGGTTGCCATCACAGTCCTTTATTGGTTACTCGCCTTCGCTTCCTGAGGGGAATAGTCGGCAATTGCACGCGAAGCGAGGTCGGTTGCCGGGTCGAGTGGACGGTCTTCTTTCACGCGTTCGCTGTAGCGGTCAACGAGATACCCGGCACGGCCGCGCAGCAGCAGCGTGAACTTCACGAGCTCCTCCATCACGTCGACCAACCGGTCGTAGTAGGACGACGGTTTCATCCGTCCGTCCTCTTCGAATTCTTCAAAAGCCTGGGCAACAGACGACTGGTTGGGGATGGTGAACATGCGCATCCATCGTCCGAGCTGACGCAGTTGATTGACTGAGTTGAACGACTGCGAGCCGCCACTCACCTGCATGACGGCGAGCGTGCGCCCCTGCGTCGGCCGGATACCGCCGCTGACCAGTGGCAGATGGTCAATCTGTGTCTTTATCAGACCGGTGATGGTGCCGTGGCGCTCCGGGCTACACCAGACGTGTCCTTCCGACCAAAGGGACAGCTCGAGCAGCTCTTTCACTTTCGGATGGTTCTTCACATCAACATCGTCGGCATGCGGCAGACCACGCGGGTCAAAAATCCGCGTTTCGGCGCCGAATGTCTGCAGCAGCCGTGCCGCCTCTTCAACGAGCAGACGCGAGTACGAACGCTCACGAAGCGAGCCATAGAGCAGCAGTATCCGCACTGGCGGTTGGCCTTCCATTCCAAGACGCGCGGCGATGTCAGTGTCGAAAAAATCTGGTTTGGCGGCCGGGAATGTCTGGTCGCCCTTGATTGCGTGAACTGTCATTTCATTACCCTGCAATTTGATACTTCCAAGTATATGGAGGCATTGGGTGCATTCAGCCGGCTTCGCTCCGCCCCAGCAGCACCAACCCTCACTCGTTACTTGCATTCTACAACATTTCCGGTATTCTGGAAATATGAAATCTTTGGAGGGGTGCCATGAGCTGCGATGACCGGGTTTCGTCTGAATGGCTCCTGCCGGCATCGGGAGGGTGGCAATGCGGCTCCGCGCAGGGACTCATCCTGTTGGCCGCACATGAGCGCGCGGACGTTTGCCAACACAAAACGAAGGATGAGGGTACTGAGTCTGCATCCGGGAGCGCGGCACTAGCGGCTGGGCTATCGTCGGCATTTCAGCGGGAAACCGGCTACGTGGCGTCGGCCATTGCGCTGACGGCTGCCGTCGACGAGAACCTTGCGATAGCGCGCTTCCTTGCCACGGGCGGCTCCTCTGCAGCGGTGCTAGTGATGAATGCGGAAGCACTCGGCCGTTGGCGTCCACCATGCGACTGGGAAACGCCCCTGATGAGACTTCGCAATCGTCTGGCTGACGAGGGTTTGAAATCCTTCGTCGCATTGTCAACGCAGGGTCAGAAAAGCGGAATGGCGGCAATGCTCCAAAGGGTACGCGTGAAATTTGTCTCGCAACGTGTTGAGCATTTCTGCAATCGGGAGGGAATCGGCTTTTTAGGTACCGTCAACGAAGCGCAGGGCCTGGTCGCCATGCCCCAGATAGGTCCTAACGCCGAGCGCCTCGCCGCTGGTTTGGCGCAGAGGCTCGCCTCAGCAACTTTCTTCTGTTGCAGCGCATTTCGCACAGGCATCGTCCCTAACTTGAGCAAGTAGAGAGGCTGAACAAATTGAGCACGATGTCGAGTCGAACCGAGAACGCCAGCGGAGACAACGCGCCGGCAGACAGCCAGGACCGATTGGTTATATGGGCCTTGGCGCTGGCGCAGCTTGTCTCATGGGGCTCCGTCTACTATTCCTTTTCGCTTCTCGTTGTGCCGATGGAGCAGACAATGGGTTGGAGCCGGACAGCCACGAACGCCGCGCTTTCCGTTGGGCTGCTGGTCTCCGGGTTCGCTGCCTATCCCATCGGCCGCTGGATTGACCACGGACTCGGGCGCCGGGTGATGGCCGTCGGCTCGGTTATCGCGTCGGCGATGCTGCTGCTCTGGGCCGACGCGCAGTCGCTGACTGCACTCTTCGTCGCGTGGATAGGTCTCGGCATTTCAATGGCCGGCACGTTTTACGACCCGGTCTTCGCGGTTGTGACGCACCGCTACCCGCGAAGCTTCCGCACCAAAATCACGCTCATCACGCTGGTCGCAGGATTTGCCAGCACGGTCTTCATACCGCTGACCCAGTTTCTGGTTGGCTCGGTCGGGTGGCGTACATCGCTTGTTGTGCTTGCGGCACTCAACCTGATTATCTGCCTGCCTATCCATGTGCTGGCAATTCGCTCCTCGCGCGCGGACCCGGGCTCCCGGCCAACCAATGGTGCAGTAAAGCTGGCCAACGACGCAGCCACACGTCGCGCGCTCCGTTCTCCAGTTTTCTGGGCGCTCGCGGTGTGCTTCACAGCCTACTACGCGACGTTTGCGGCACTCACATTTCATCTGGTTCCGCTCATGGTCGAGCGCGGTGTCTCGAACGTCGTGCTGGTCACAACCATGGCGCTAATTGGTCCGGCTCAGGTCGCCGCCCGTGCGGTGTGGTTCACATTCGGCCGGACGGTGCACGTCAGTACGGTCGGCATCATCGTCGTAACGCTCTTTCCGCTGTCGACCGTCGTCCTAATAAGCGCTGGGCACACGGCCGTGATGCTGTGGTTGTTTGCACTCTGCTACGGCGCTGCGAACGGGATGATGACAATCCTGCGAGGCACAATTGTCCAGGACCTGATGTGGACCGAAGGCTACGGTGCGGTCAGCGGTATGCTTTCCTTCCCGTCAAACGTCGCGAAGGGCATAGCGCCGATTGCCGCAGCCAGTATCTGGAGCTTCACGCACGGATACGTGGCCGTCGAGTGGACAGTGTTCCTCATCTCGATAGTGTCAGCAATCGCGTTCTTTGTAGCTGTCCGAGTTAGCCGCCACGCGGCGACTAGCGTAGCGTGATATTTCCTTCCGCCTGGTCCAGCATTGATACATTCGCCATGAAGATACGTGCCGCACGAAGTGATGACCTCGGTGTCATAAAAGCCTTGCTCGCAGAAAATGAACTGCCGGTCACCGATGTGAATGCAGCCTTGCTCGTGGACTTCCTGGTAGCGGAAGACTCAGGCGGCAAGATTGGGGGCTGCGCCGGGCTCGAACGTTACAACGATGCCGGCTTGCTGCGCTCTCTTACTGTCAGGCCGAGTGCAAGAGATTCCCCGCTCACATTTGCCCGAGAGAAGTCGATGGACTGCGGGCTGGACGGCGGAACTGAGTACAGGTCGTCAGTGATAACGAGCGTATGTGCGTTGCCGTTGGCAGACTGCTCGAAATACCCGAACCACCCCTCCGACTCCATGATTCGGTTCACGAAATTCCAGTCGTCTTCGTACTGGGTGCAGTACGAGCGGGCCGGCGCCGGGTTGAGGACTGCAAAGCGAAATGCGCCCTGGGCCTGCGGATGGGCGCTGAACACCTCTGCGAGAATCTCGTCCGGCGTCTGGTCCTGGAAAATCCGTGCGTCCTTGCGAAACTTCAGGAAATGGAGCCACGATGAAAATTTCAGCTGGTAATAGCTGAGCGCACCATCAGCCCCAAGTTTTCGCGCGGCATATACGAGCCCATTGAAGGGCAGATAGGATTTGTCCGCCTGCTGTACCCACAGCGTGACCGGTTTCGCAATGAGACTTTTCAGCTCAAGCGTCCCGTTCAGCGACGCGATGTCCACCGTGTAATCGAAATTACGCCCAAGCCGTGATTTACCCGCGACCCGCAATGGCAATAGCACGTCCTGTCCGGCAGGCGTGTCGAGCTTTAGCAGGCGGTCAACCTGGCTCACTCCGCTCGTGATGCTTGAAATCAGGTCCTGCGCACCCATACCCCATTGCCCCGTTTTATAAAAACCTGAAACCGAGCAAAATCATATGATAAAAAATACGGCGCGCCCACCGAGACCACACAACATTTGACAGTTATCTGAAAATTAATATATTCATTTCACATAACTGTGAAATTTATTCTGATTCAAACATAAGCGAAGAAAATTTTACCTTTTCATTTGAAGAGTTTGACCGAACTGGCTCGGCGTATTCAGGATTATCTGACATCGCCGTCCATTCCAGGTGCACGGCGCATCGCATCGGTTATGCCTTGCTGTGTCGTGCTGTGTCGTGCTGTGTCGTGCTGTGTCGTGCTGTGTCGTGCTGTGTCGTGCTGTGTCGTGCTGTGTCGTGCTGTGTCGTGCTGTGTCGTGCCCAGACGTCCCCGGCGCGCGTAGCAGGGACAGCGGCTGGTTGGGCAGGGTATTGGTCCCGCCTCATCGAGCGGCTGCAAGAGTCGCCTCTAGTGGTGCCCAGTCTCCGGTCACCGTGCATCGATGCAACGTACTAGCAGTGCATCGCAGCGAAGAGGAATCAGAACAAAATGTCCGAACACTACGCGTGGTGGGAGAAAACGGTCGAGTACGTGTTCATCTTGCAAATGAAATCCCTAGTCGATTTTGCTACGCCACGGTCGGGAGTCGAGGAGCGGGCTGGGGACGGTATCTTCGCCAGCGACGCGAAGCTTGTATTGATTGAATTCAAGCGCAACCACACCGAAATGTCGTCAGGGCGCAAAAAGTTTTTGAGCTTTGAAGAGGCATTTGAGACCTTGCGCACCAAGGACGCACATCATTTCATCGTTTATGGCGACGCGCCTGCCGCTCAGACCCACATCGGGAGCCGCCCGATAACGGGCCGCCGCGAATACTCATGGCTAACACGTTTTGAACCTCTTACGCCTCGATTAAGGTCGTCGAGTTGTCCACAGAATCTGTTCGCAAAGCTGTGGACAACTCGCCACGAAGCAATGCAAGTCGCTGAAACAACTGCGTTTGGGCTGTGAGCGCACAGAACACACGTTTGGTCGGTGCGCGGTGTCCGCTAGCGTAATCGCTTACCACGACAGCGAACTCAAGTTTGCCGACTACGGCATGACCGGACCTGACGTCGCGGCAAAGTGGTTGCTGACTGACCTGTCAACGTCGGGTCGAAAGGAACAAACAGAAGTCTGATAGCGGCTACATTCAACACTGCACCCCGCTTACGTGGGACGGATAAACTACGGGCAGCTCGCCTGCATGTGCTCCACATGGCTTGCCCGCCTAAAAAGCGGGTCCCTTTTATGGCGCTGGATAATCGGGCAGGCCGGCTCAGAGGATAAATCGATACTCCAAATCGCTACACCTCCCGGCCTTCAACGGTCGCGAGCTTCGGCGCTTCGTTGGAACTCACTCAGCCGGCTGACCGTTGCGCAAAAAGCGTGCCTCTGCGATGAGGTCGGGCGGCATCATGAGTGCGTTGACGCCGATGCGTGGCTGGCTTCCATCGACCGCGCGCCAGTGCGTGACGCAGCCGCAAAAGCTGCATCGATGAAATTCGAGTCTGTGCTCATTGCACATGTCAGTGTAAGTGTCGGTCGAGTCGTTGTCGGCGGGGAACGTGACGCTCGGTTCGTCATAGTACGCCCACAGTGCGCCGTATCGCCAGCAAATGGAGCATTCGCACGCGTTGACTTCAACGGGCGCGACGTCGACGGTGAAGCAAACGGCGCCACAATGGCAGGAGACGTCAATGAGGAAAAGCTCCTCAAAGGGAGCGGCAATGCCTACGTCAGACAACCATCTTTTAATTTTCTCGCCATTCTGCCCTCCCAAATAGCTTGAAGTTCCGTCCACACCAAATATGCGAGCGATATAAGCCCGAGTTTGCGTTATGGACGTGTGCTTAAGATATGCACTAATTTCTTTGATGCTCCACTCAGGCGTCGCTTGTGAGTTAGACGAAAAATCCAAGAGCATCCTTTGCACTAGCAATTCTTTATACGAAGCCATATTGCATCCCATGCCAATAGTTGCGCCGCCCTCGTGTAAACCACAGAGTCAGCGTAGCAGCCGTGTAGCCGGAAGGCAAATGCAGCCTCAAACAACACAGGTGACCAAAATGACAGACCTCTCGTGGTGTCGCGCGTGGGTCGAAGGCCACGGCTAGCGCGGTGAGATGGTTTTCCTCATACAGACAGCACTCGCTGGACACACCGCTTCGTCACCAAGTAAGTATGCGGGACCGAGCGTGATGCGGCTGCGCGCACGCTTGAATTTACGCACTTTCATCCGATTGTTGATGAGTCGGTCACCGGAATACACGGCTCCATAACGCGGTCACGACAGCCACGAAAATCTCTCTGAGAGAAATTTCATGGTACGTATCTAGCGAATTGACGGGCTGAGACTCCCGAGCGGGCAGCCCCCGGAGAACCCGAACTTTGCGGCGCAACCACGCCGAACGTGCTGCGTGAGTGAATTCCCTCTCAGCCTCTTGCGGCAAGTCCGTGACAACGTCAAAATCCCGGCCGTCGATGTATCCCGACAACGAATAGCCCGAGGCCCGCTGCGTCATCCATCCCACATAGCCCCATGCAAAGACTTGGGTCACTTCGCCTCCTTCGTTGATATCGCAAGTTTCACGATGAGTTGATATCCGGCATTGAAGTGGATTGGTCCATCAGCGCTGATTGTCCCGGATACGAAAGACAGTACTTGCTGGACGACGCTTAACCAATCCTCGAGTGTGTTTCGGTGTTCGTGCGCGACGGACCTTCGCTTTGACCAAACGTCCGAGCGGCCCAGATGGCATGGTGAGAATCGTATCCACCACATCGGGCGCGAGCATGCAAAACATCGGTGCCATACGCGAAATTATGGCCCCCGCTTTGGCTTTGAGGCCTTTGGTAAGGCGCCCAACATTAATTCGGCGGTAGCGGATGCGTGCACCACCTTTTCCGCCAACGCGTATAAACGTTGCGTCCATGTTGAATGCCAAGGCCCTCAGGTCCACGCGGCGAAGCTTCGAGGCGGTGTCTGGCAACCAGCCCTCAGAAAGAACGTCGTCGATAGCCCAAGGACATTCCGATGGGAACGAATCGTGTCCGCTTTCAATCGCCGCCTGAGCGAGTGCGTCCTCCCATATCAACTGGGAAGTTCGGGGTTCATCAATCCGAGCTCGCAGGCTCGGTGAGTCGTCCAGAATTTCGGCAACATCTAGCCGTCGAGCCTCAATCATTGCCGAACGACTGCCTGTGCACTCGGCTGGCAGGTAGTGCCACTTGAGTAGATAGGCGAGCAGGACCGACATCTGTTTGGTGAGCTCACGCAGTTCCGCCTTCGCGACATCTTCAATTTCATCGGCAAGGTGCTCGATGTCCAGGAGGTCGAAACGACGTTCCCGCAGAAATCGAGCTTGTTCAAAAGCCCACGCGGAGACATCCTCGTCATAGGTTGGCATCTGAACTCCTTCATAGACATCACCCGCACCCTGCCGGAACGAAAGTCATCTCCGGATGATTGCAACCACAAGGACGATGCCAGCTATTAGTCCGAGCACCAGAGCTATCCGGCCGACCCACTCGACCACGAAATCGACATTTCTCTGCGAAGACGCAAAACGAAATAGCCATTTCATGACTTACCTCAGCGCTCACAAAAAATCCGCTTCGGGCAAAAGTGCCCGTCTATAGGAGCGACCCGAATCAAATTTAACTTTCCGGGTTGAAAAACCGGAGGCGAGTCCACCGTGATGACGCGATACTTCATTCGGACCGTCTCGGTTTGCTCGCGCGCTGCCGTGCTTTTGCCTTCCTCGTTAGCATGAGCGGGTTGATGGTCGACACCGGCGCAATGGTTTCTAACCATTGTTCGCGACCGAGCGCGCGCAGGACCACCAGTAGGGTATGTAACGATGAACCGTTGCCGCTCTCGAGATTACGCAAAGCCCGTACGCTGACACCGGCGCGCGCCGAGAGCGTAACCTGGTCCAAATTTCGATGTACGCGCAGCGTCTTGAGCCGTTCTCCCAGGACCGCTCCCATCTCTTCCGGCGTTTGACACATTCGCGACTGCCGCGATGTTTGCACGATTTGCTCTCCAATATGCGTCGCTCTAACCCTGAAATTACAGGCAACATTCCGCCTATAGAACGCGATTTTGGCTGTAACCAGCAACATATTGCCGCTTGGTTCGAACAGCCAGGTATCGTCGCCAGTAAGACACGCCGTACCCCGCTTCTGGTCGGAGGCGAAACTCGCGTCAGGGCGCCGCGTCTCATATACCAAGTGGGCTTTTGCTTTCGTCCTGCGAGTCGAAGTACGCTTTGCTGGCGATTCCCCTTCGTGCACGGTAACGTTCGATAGACGCGTCGTCGATGAGGTACTGCCCACTATCGTTGAACGCGCCAGTCAAATCGCCGCGCTCGATGAGTAGGTCCACGTGGGTTCGACTCACAAACAGGTATCTCGCCACTTCTTCGACGTTCACTTTGGACCTCCCGAAACCATCCGTTCGGCGACGATACCGTTGCCGAACAGACGCGACTATCTGAAAATCTTGGCGACCAGGATGACGAGAACGAGGACCACGCCGAATACCGCGATGGACCCGCCGAGCCATTTGGCAACACAATCGATATTCTTCTGCGATGAAGCAAAACGGAGTAGCCATTTCACGTTGGAGCTCGCCAGGCAAATTTCGACGGCACTACCTGCGTCCGGCCAAAAAGTCGGTCCAGTCCCATGCGTACACGCAATCCATGGGCTGTGGGTCTTCTTCAATTACCGGACGTGTCGAATAGACCATGCGTTTTTCGAACAGGCTTCGCGCAGGTTCCGGTATTTCCCGGAGTCGCACATACGGGGTATTACCGGAGGAGGTGCGAACTGGAACATTGAGCTGCTGCGGGCGTTGAGGCAGTTCCTCTTTCCCTGTCAGCGCGACCGCAATTGCGCGAGCTACCAGGTCCCACAAGGTCACGGAGTAGCGCGGGTAGTCTTGCAGGGACCCGCAGATTTTCCCGTGCGGCTCCTCGCTCAGTTCGACTCGGTAGTCAGCGAGCGCGCCATTTTTGACTCGTCCAATATTTGCAGTTGCCAATACCCTGCGACCGCTTTCGCGTCCGCCCGGCCAAATTTCGACAGTTACTTTGAGCATCAACAGTGCCTCGGTCACGTGTGTCATGTTAGAAATGCTCGAACCAGAACCGTCATGGTTCGTGAATTTTTCATACCCCCTCCAGGTGTTCAGGAGTCACCCGGAGCTGTTGTCCCTGTGTACACCAATGAGCCAATCTCTAATTCGCTGTTGGGCTGCTTCATCGCGGATGCCGCGTCCCGCGTCTAGGAGAACGAAGTTCTGCGTCAGTTGGCCGGGTTCGCTGCCGATGTGATAGGCGTCGTATACGGAGTCATCAATTGCGAGCCAGTTCTTCAAGTCATGTCCAAGCGCATACCTGGCAATGACATAAGTGCGCTCGGAGCCGTTCAATATGTAGCTCAATCGCGCCTTTACATCCTGTGTCGTATCGACAACCCTTCGAGCAAGTGCCGGCGGCAGATGTGAGATGACCTTCTCGACAGACAGTGTCCGTAGCCAGGACGTCGTAAGGACGATTTGCACGGACGGGTACGGCTCAAGCATTGCGACAAGCAGCGGCGCGTATTCGAATAGCGGTCTACCAGAGTCGAGAGACACGTGACCATCTGCGCTGAGAACAGCGTGACCACTGTGTAGTGTCCCATCGAAATCAACAAATAGCGTAGGGGCGGTCCGGTCCATCGGAAAAATTGGTTGTCTCATCGATATGGCCTTCTACCGCAATCAGTCATGTAGGGCGCTTGAAGCGCATTAACCTGGTCGAGCATTGACTACGACGACTCCGTTCGGCTTCCTCATCGTTCTGCTGGCTCTTCGGGACTCTCGAAGTGCAAGGGCGCTGAGCATTCGTCGCAGTAGACGTGATGCCAGTAAATTTTCC
This sequence comes from Paraburkholderia phenazinium, assembly GCF_900100735.1. Lineage (GTDB taxonomy): Bacteria > Pseudomonadota > Gammaproteobacteria > Burkholderiales > Burkholderiaceae > Paraburkholderia > Paraburkholderia phenazinia. The sequence goes on from NZ_FNCJ01000011.1 coordinate 85,182, forward strand.
TTAGCTTCCCTGGCTTTCCGCAACGCTCGCAGACGCCACGGGCCATGCGCATCGCTTTTTCTGCAGACCCAACAATGCGAGGCCACACGTCCTCATCGCATAAGTAGCCAGTGAGCAGCGGAATCTGGAGTCGTCCTTCTGTTTCGCGAATATCAACGCAAAATGGAATGACCGGAAACACGGCACTCTCGTCCATCAGTAGCTGGTAGTCCAGCGACGCCATGTTCTCGATACTCGGAGCTTGCTCGCACCACATCGAGCGAAGCTCCGCCTCTATCTCTTGCGCAGCTGCTTCGATAATCGGATACCACCCAAGGCCGCACTGGATACCAAAAAACGCGAGATTCGACGGGTACACCTCGGGATAGCGCACTGAGCGGAAGAACAACGGGTATCGCGAAAATAGTTTCTGTTGCTGCTCGATAGCCATCCACGGACGTGATTCCTTGACAATCGCGTGCGTGTCACCGAGCGCCTCCGCACGAGCGCATCCATTGCTAGCGTTCACTGGACTACTTCCTTCTTTTGTACCTTATGCAACAAATAGCGGTAGCAACGAGAAGCCTCATTCACGAGCCGATAGTTCATTTAGCAAGTGACGCTGAGGCCGCGAACTCCGAACCTCTCCGCATCCGCGCCGACGGGAACACCTCTAACCGCGCCCCTTCAGTATATACGTTTAAACAGTAGATGTTTAGACAGTAGACGAATACACGGTAGACGTGAACATAGTGTTCCGCCAATCTCCCGGGCATGAGCGAATTTGTTAACAAAGAAATCGACCCATACTTGCGGCGCCGATTGGCTGAGCATGTCCGTCGACTACGGCTGGAAAAGGATATCTCCCAAGAAGTTCTCAGCGAGCAGTGCGGATTTCACCGCACATACGTGAGCCAGGTTGAGCGGGCGGTGACAAACATCACGCTCGACAACCTTCAAAGGCTGGCCGAGGGATTGGAGGTTGACCCAGCAGTGCTCATCAGCACCTAGGGAACCAAGACGGTCCCGTCGAGGCATCCAGAAATGCGGCTAAACGTGAAGTTCACGATGGTTTGGGAGAATCCAGTCGAAGCCGCTTCGGTTCCTGTCCGCTCCCCGTGTGCACAACTCCGCTGCCCACACCACAAGGGCGTGGACAGCCGCCTAACGGCGGTTCCGAAGTTGCACACACTCGAATACCTGACGCGCCGGCTACGCCGGCTTGCCCAATCCATAAAATGAAGAGCAGAAAAGCCACCCCAAGCCTAGCTTCGGGCCCTAAACCACCTTACATTGATGGCAAGTTCAACCCGTTCAAAAAATGGCTTAAAAGAAGGTGGGTACATATGTGTTCGACTGGGCATGGGCCGACGCCTACAAGCGCAACGGCCTGACCTACTATCCGAAGCTGCTATGCGCCGTGCCGTTCACGCCGGTGCAGGGCAACCGGCTGCTGGCTGCCGACCCGCATGCGCTGCGCCATCTGGCAGCCACGCTGATGGCGTTTGCTGAACAGGCGGACGTATCGTCGCTGCATGTGCTGTTTCCGACCGCCAGCGAGGCCGAGGCGCTCACCGAAATCGGCATGATGCAGCGCGAGGGGGTGCAGTTTCACTGGCTCAACGACGGCTATCGCGACTTCGACGACTTCCTCTCGACGCTCGAGCAGAAGAAGCGCAAGAACATTCGCGCCGAGCGCCGCAAGGTGCGCGAAGCGGGCGTCACGATGCGCCGCGTGCGCGGCGAAGATATCAGCGATGCGCAATGGCGGTTCTTCGCCAAGTGCTACAAGCAGACCTATCGCGAGCACTTTTCGAGTCCGTATCTGAATCTGGAGTTCTTCCGCACTATCGGCGCGACGATGCCGGAGAACCTACTGCTCGTGATCGCGGAATACGACGGTAAGCCGATTGCCAGTTCTCTCGTCGTATATCAGCGCGACGACAAGACCGGCGGCACGCTGTATGGCCGCTACTGGGGCGCGCTCGAACATGTGCCGTGCCTGCACTTCGAGACCGCCTATTATCAGCCTCTAGAATTCTGCATCGAAGAGAAGCTCGCGGTATTCGAGGGCGGCGCGCAAGGAGAGCACAAGATGGCACGCGGCTTCCTGCCCACGGTCACCCGTTCGACGCACTGGCTCGCTCATCCGGCGTTCTCGGATGCGGTGGCGCGCTTTCTCGACAATGAGACAAACAGCATTCATGCCTACGTCGACGAGTTGCGCGACCATAATCCGTTCAAGAGTTAAATGGCGTGGTTTTAAGGAGGCGCGGCAAAATACTTTGCCCCTCGCCACCACGCTGTAACCACGACAAACCATTTCTGTGGGACACTTTGCACCTGAAGCGCCTGTTTCCCCGCGCTATGGGCCGTCAACCCGCCCTTTTTTCTGCCGTCCCCATCGAATTGGCTGCACCCATGCCGTGGTTTCTCTATTTGATCGAATGCGCTGACGGTAGCGTTTATACCGGCATTGCCGTCGACGTAGAGGCGCGCTTCGAAAAACATCTGAACGGCACCGGCGCGCGTTACACGCGCTCCCGCAAACCGGTACAGGTGCTGGCATCGTTCGAATTGGCGAACCGCTCAAGCGCGTCGCGCGCCGAATATTGGGTCAAGCGATTGCCGGCGCCTGAAAAACGCGCCTTGGCGGCGGGCGCACGCACCCTCGAATCGGTTATGCCGGCGGTGGTGGCTGAGGAAGCCGAAGCGGAAGTAATCGTGGAAACAGAAGAGCAAGAATCGCCCAGCGCATGACGCGCGGGCCTAAACGTGGCTGAGCGTGGCTAAACGAGGCAGACGGCGGCAACGCCAGGCGCAGTTATTCACCCCATTCGCGGCATATCCCGCACACCGTGCTCCCATTGGGGCCGGAAAAACCATTTGAAGGACGTATATCCCATGGACGAAAGGAAGCGCGACAGCATCATCGCCTACCTCCGCCACCGCATGGCAGAGTTTGGTATTACCGCAGACGACCTGGCTTCAGCACTGGCAAGCGATCAAGAAAAGCAAGCGCAAGCGCGCTACCGCAGTGCAACCGGCGATATCTGGAGCGGTGAAGGAGAAATGCCGCAATGGCTGAAAGCGGCGACGAGTGCGGGACAATCGATCGAGCATTTTCAAATGTCGTCGAAGCAGCCCGCAGCCACCCAGTCGAAGCGAGATACGGTCAACTGGCGTGACGACCCGTTTGCGGGAAGCCCGCTGGCGCGGCGCGAAAACCCTTAATGCGGCGGGTGGAACCCGGTGCAATGGAGAGGCAAACCAGAACAGCTTGCCTCTCGACCTCTGCGAGGCATTCGCTTCAGTGAATTGACGCTTTCACTTCGCGAATGCGCTGCTTTACTTCTTGTAGTTCGCCACGCCTTCGCTGATTTCCTTGTGGGCGGCATCGATATCTGCCCAGCCTTCGACCTTCACCCACTTGCCCTTTTCGAGCGCCTTGTATTGCTCGAAGAAGTGCTTGATCTGGTCTTTCAGATACGCCGGCACGTCGTCGATCGACTTCAGCGTTGCCGTCATCGGGCAGACCTTGTCGTGCGGCACGGCGATCAGCTTGGCATCAACGCCCGATTCGTCCGTCATTTGCAGCATGCCGAGCGCGCGCGCACGCACGACCGAGCCAGCCAGCAGCGGGAACGGCGTAATCACCAGCACGTCGACCGGGTCGCCGTCGCCGGACAGCGTTTGCGGAATGAAGCCGTAGTTGGCCGGATAGCGCATGCCGGTGCTGATGAAACGGTCGACGACGAGCAGGCCCAGATCCTTGTCTGCTTCGTACTTCACCGGATCGCTTTGCGCCGGGATTTCGATGATGACGTTGAAATCGTGCGGGAGGTCTTTCCCTGCGGGGACGTGATTGAAGCTCATGAGCGCTCTCTGATCAGGATGGAAGTCGGAACACAGCGCGCGCTGCAGCGTCTGACTCAGATCAGACAAGGCACCGCGGGCCGCAAGTGCGGAATACAGCATTATAGCCAATCGGCCGATGGCACCGCCGTGACGATCGGCGCGATAATCGTTGCAACCGCATCGCTGCACCGCGCGTCAGGACGAGGGCGAACGCGGGATTGCGGGCGCCCTTGCAGATGCACTCGCGGGCGCCTCGGAAGCCTTTTCAGCCAGGAGCATGCATGGAAGAAGCGAAGCACTTCATCGGCAGCGAATGGACCGCCCCTCTCGGGGGCGAGACGATTCCCGTGCTCGATCCGTCCGACGGACAGCCGTTCACGCAATTGGCCCGCGGCACCGCCGCGGATATCGACGCCGCGGTAGAGGCGGCGCGGCGCGCCTTCGAAGGCGCCTGGGGGGCAGCCAGCGCAGCCGAACGCGGACGCATCCTGTACCGGCTTTCCATGCTGGTCGCCGCGCGTCATGAAGAACTCGCGCAACTCGAAGCGCGCGACACCGGCAAACCGCTGCGCCAGGCACGCGCAGACGCGGCGGCGCTAGGCCGCTATTTCGAGTTCTACGCAGGCGCCGCCGACAAACTGCACGGCGAGACTCTCCCCTATCAGGCCGGCTACACCGTCTTCACCGTGCGCGAGCCGCACGGCGTAACGGGCCACATCGTGCCGTGGAACTACCCCATGCAGATCTTCGGCCGCAGCGTCGGCGCGGCGCTCGCGGCGGGCAACGCATGCGTCGTCAAGCCGGCCGAGGACGCCTGCCTGTCGGTGCTGCGGGTGGCCGAACTCGCTGCCGAGGCCGGCTTGCCGGCTGGCGCGCTGAACATCGTCACCGGTTACGGCCATGAGGCGGGCGCCGCGCTTGCAAGCCATGCCGGCATCGACCACATCTCGTTCACCGGCTCGCCGGAAACCGGCAAGCTGGTCGTGCAGATGGCGGCGGAAAACCACGTGCCCGTCACCCTCGAACTGGGCGGCAAGTCGCCGCAGATCGTCTTCGCCGATGCGGATCTCGATGCGGCGTTGCCGGTACTCGTCTCGGCCATCGTGCAGAACGCCGGACAGACCTGTTCGGCAGGCAGCCGGGTGCTGATCGAGCGCGCAGTCTATGAGCCGCTGCTCGAGCGACTCGCCACGGCCTTCAATGCGCTGCGGGTCGGGCCCGCCCATGCCGATCTCGACTGCGGCCCGCTCATCAGCGCCAAACAGCAGCAACGCGTATGGGATTTTCTCTCCGACGCGCATCACGACGGGATCGCCATGGCGGCCCACGGCGAAGTGATCCACGACGCGCCGGAAACCGGCTTCTACCAGGCCCCGGCCTTGCTGCGCGACGTGCCGCCAGGCCACCGCCTCGCGCATGAGGAGGTGTTCGGTCCCGTGCTCGCGGCGATGGCCTTCGCCGACGAGGACGAAGCGGTGGCGCTCGCGAATGGCACGAAGTATGGGTTGGTCGCCGGCATCTGGACGCGCGACGGCGCGCGCCAGTTGCGGCTTGCGCGGCGGGTGCGCTCGGGCCAGGTGTTCATCAACAATTACGGCGCGGGCGGCGGCGTGGAATTGCCGTTCGGCGGCGTCAAGCATTCGGGTCACGGGCGCGAAAAAGGCTTCGAGGCACTGTACGGATTTACGGTGCTGAAGACGGTTGCGATCCGCCACGGCTAATGCAGAGCACGGCCAACAAGGATCAACATAAAAACGGAGACATCATGCGTTTGACAGGTAAAACGGCCATCGTCACCGGTGGCGGCTCGGGTTTCGGCGAGGGCATTGCCAAGACCTTCGCGCGCGAAGGCGCCAACGTCGTGGTGAACGATCTGAACGGGCCGGCGGCCGAACGCGTTGCCAGCGAAATCGCGCTGGCGGGCGGCAAGGCCATCGCGGTGGCCGGCGACGTCACCCGCAGCGACGACTGGACCCGCCTGCGCGAGGCCGCGCTCGAGGACTTCGGCAGTGTCCAGGTGGTCGTCAACAACGCCGGCACCACGCATCGCAACAAGCCCGTGCTCGAGGTGACGGAGGCCGAGTTCGACCGCGTCTATGCGGTCAACGTGAAAAGCCTCTACTGGAGCGTGCAGGCCTTCGTGCCGTACTTCCGCCAGCAAGGCGGCGGCGTGTTCATCAACATCGCATCCACGGCGGGCGTGCGCCCGCGGCCCGGCCTCGTCTGGTACAACGGCAGCAAGGGCGCGGTGATCATCGCCAGCAAGGCGCTCGCGGCCGAACTGGGCCCCGAGCGCATCCGCGTCAACTGCGTCAACCCCGTGATGGGCGAAACCGGTTTGCTGTCGGAGTTCATGGGCGTCGAAGATACGCCGGAAAACCGCAAGCGCTTTCTCGCGGGGATTCCGCTCGGCCGCCTCTCGACCCCGCAGGACATCGCCAACGCCTGTCTCTATCTGGCCTCGGACGAAGCGGAGTTCATCACCGGCGTGTGCCTGGAGGTGGACGGCGGTCGCTGCGTCTAGGTGATTGGAATTCGCGGTGGCAACACCAGGTAACACCATGTAAAACCCGGCGGCACCCAAATCCACAAGAAAACGAGGAGACACCACGATGGGCAGTCCTGCGAATCCGCTTCACCATCCCGGCGCGGGCGCGCCGCCATCCACCTTCGAGGAAGCAACCTACCGCAAGGTCGCGTGGCGCCTCACGCCGCTCCTGATGCTGTGCTACGTGGTGGCATACCTCGATCGCGTGAACGTCGGCTTCGCCAAGCTGCAGATGACCACGGATCTCAACCTCAGCGATGCGGTCTACGGCTTCGGCGCAGGCATCTTCTTTCTGGGCTACTTCATCTTCGAAATCCCCAGCAACGTGATCCTGCACAAGGTCGGCGCGCGGGTGTGGATTGCGCGGATCATGGTGTCGTGGGGCGTGATCTCGATGCTGACGATGTTCGTCACCACGCCCACCATGTTCTACGTCATGCGCTTCCTGCTGGGCCTAGCCGAGGCGGGCTTCTTCCCCGGCATCATCCTGTATCTGACCTACTGGTATCCGGCGCACCGGCGCGGCCGCATGACCACCTGGTTCATGACCGCCATTGCGCTGTCGGGCGTAATCGGCGGACCGGTGTCGGGCTACATCCTGAAGACCTTCAACGGCGCCAACGGCTGGCATGGCTGGCAGTGGCTGTTCCTGCTCGAAGGCATCCCGTCCATCGTGGTGGGCGTTCTGGTGTTCGTCGTGCTCGACGACCGCATCGCCAAGGCCACCTGGCTCACGCCGGAAGAACGGCAACTGCTGGAAAGCAATATCTCCACCGAAGACGCGGCCAAGCATGACCTGCCGATCCGCCAGGTGTTCGCCAGCCCGCGCGTCTGGCTAATGAGCCTGATCTATTTCTCGTTCGTGATGGGGCTGTACGGCGTGAGCTTCTGGCTGCCGACCATCATCAAGGCGACCGGCGTGACCGATGCGTTCATGATCGGCCTGCTCTCGGCCATCCCGTTTGCGGCGGCGGTGGTGGGAATGGTGCTGGTGTCGCGCAGCGCGGACCACCGGCGCGAGCGGCGCTGGCATATCGCGCTACCGGCACTGGCAGGAGCGATCGGCCTGGTGCTGTCCGTGGTGTGGGCGCATAACACGCTGCTGGCGATGGCTTCGCTTACGCTCGCCACCATGGGCATCCTCACCACGCTGCCGCTGTTCTGGAGTTTGCCCACTGCGTTTCTTGCCGGCACCGGCGCGGCGGCAGGGATTGCGATGATCAATTCGATCGGCAATCTGGCCGGCTTTCTGAGTCCCTATGCGGTGGGCTGGCTCAAGCAGGCCACCGCAGCGAACGACTCCGGCATGTACATGCTGGCGGCGTTCATGCTGCTGGGTGGACTGCTTGCGCTTTCCGTGCCGGCAAAGCTCGTCAACAAATAGAGACGCCGCGCGCTCAGACGATATTCATCGCGAGCGCGCTTTCCCGATAGTGCTGGCTCGCCCTATCGGTATCGCCAAGCTGCTCGTGCAAGCGCGCGAGCGCGCGATGAGAACGGATCTTCAGCGTCTCGTTGTCAGCGAGCTTGAGTGCCGCCTCGAGGAACGACTGCGCCTTACCCCATAGTTGCTGGTGCAGGCACAGACGGCCCAGCGTGAACATCAGATCGGCATCGTCCGGACGTTCCTTCTGCCAGGCTTCGGCCTTCTGGATCAGCGGCAAGGCATCGCCGCCGGTCGTGTCCGGATAGCGGCGCAACAGGCGCGCGTCCCAGTTCTGCGCGAGCGCTTCCTCGACGATCTTGCGCGCGTCGTGTGGGCGACCGAGCGCCACCAGCAACTCCGCGGCGAGGTCGGCGAGACGCGGCGAGTGCCGCTCGGTGGGCGATAGCGAATGCCACAATTCGAGCAGCGCATCCGCGTTGTGACGCCGGTCACGCAACAGGTTCTCAGCGGCAAGCTGGCGGAGACGCACCGCCACGGCCGGGTGAATTGCCTCGCGCTTTTCCAGTGTCTTGACGAGCTTGAGCACTTCGCTCCAGTTCTTCAACTGCTGCTGCGCGCGCAACATGATCTGCTGCGCATGAATCCGCCGCCCGCCTTGCGACTGCATCTCCGTCAACGCGGCCAGCGCGCCGTCCGCATCGCGGCCGTCCGCACGCATATCGGCGGTCGCCATCAGGCGCGCGTCCTGCCAGTCCGCTTCGTCGATCTGCGCGAGCCATTCGTCGCGCCGTGCGTACTCGTGCATGCGGTGCGCCGCGGTGGCTGCGACGAGGCCCGCCGCGCCCTTGTTGTCGCCATTGGCAAGCGCGTCGCGCGCCGCTTTTTCAGCGCGCGAGAAGCGTCCGGCGTACAGATTGCCGATCGCATCACGCAGCGCTGCATGCGCCTTCGCCACTCGCGAGCGGGCCCGGTAAGCGGCCACGCGCTGCGGCATGCGCCAGATGTTGCGCACGATGCGCAGCAGCGCATACACCACGATAAACAGCACCACCAGCGCGACCACGAACAGGTTCAGCGACACATCCACCCGGTACGGCGGATAGACCAGCAGCACCTGCCCCGTATCGAAGCGCCCGACCGTCGCCAATGCCACCGCGATGACAAACAGCAACGCCAACCACAGGAGTCCCCGGATCGCCATGATTAACCCCGGCTCCGGTATTGATTGACGGCCTGCAGGCTCGTATTCAGGTTCGGCACTTCCACCGCTGCCGAACCGGTGTCGACATCCTTGACGAGTTCGCGCACGGTTTGCGTGCGTTTGGAGGCGTTGTCGAAGTACCGCGCGAGCGCCGCGTCGGCGGCGTGCAGGTCGGACTTCAGCGTGGTCTGGTTACGCGAGAGCAGCGCGAGACGCGCCGACAGCAGGCGCAGCTTCAGGTTCTCGCGCACGAAGTAACCCTGATCCGGCGTGACCAGCATCGCATCGGCATTGTCGATGCGGCGCACCTGCACGAGGCTCGTCAACTGCTGGCCAATCCCGGCCGAGAACTCCTGCCACCACACCTTCCAGCGCGGCTCGCCGGTAGCCGCCGCGACCTTGGCGGTATCGGCGGGCGGCATGGCGTGCGGCACGGTGTGAGCGATCAGCGCTTCGCCGTCGAGCGGCAGTGAGTCGACCTGATCGATCGCGTTGTCGAGCTTGATGGCGAGGCCCGTGAGATCGGTCGAAGGGGCGGACTTCAGCTTGTCGATGTCCTGTGCAATCGCCTTGCGCACCGCCAGCGCCTGCGGGGAGTCTGACGCCGCAAGACGCGTGTCCGCGCTTTGCAGTGCGAACAGCGCGAGTTGCGTGTTGCCCGTCAGTTGCAACTGCTGGCTCGCGCTCGAGAGCATTTGCCCCACTTCGGCGAGGGTCCAATCGTCGCGATTGCGCGCGAGGTCTGCGTACTGTTGCTGCAGCGCCTGCTGGGCCTGTTGGGCATCGGCCAGCTTGCCGTCGAGTTGCGACATCTGCGAATCGATGTCGTGAACGGTCGTCACCGCCTGATCGGTTTTCACGCGCAGTTCGGCGGTTTGCGCATCGTTGGCCTGCTGACGCTGGGTCAACTGCTGATCGAGACGGATCACCTTGCGATTAAGCGCAATGCCGCCCGCCGTGGCGGCACAGGCGACGATCACGACGACCAACCACAGCAACGGTCCGCTCGCGCTGCGGCGCTGTTGCGCTTCGTAGGGCGTGAAGGGAGGATTGGGCGGCAACGCAGCGGTTGTAGCCGGCTGGGGTGAAGCGTTCGTGGATGCGTTCGATTCAGTCATGCGTGAGTGAGCCGGGTTGGTCGGTACCGGTTGAACAACGGGAGGTACGGCTAGAAGCAAGGCATGGGCAATGCGCTCATCGCCCGCACCGGACACCGTAATGCTATCAAAACCCAGTCCGCGCGCGGTCTGCGCGATGCGTGGGTGTGGCGTGACGAGGGTGGCGCGCTTCAGTTGCGCGATTTCGCCGGTGTTCAGATGTTCGCGGGCGAGTTCGTCCAGATTGCGCACGCCCTCTGAGCTGGTGACGAGCCACGCATGCGGCTCGCCCGCCAGCAGTTCGTGCACCCGCGTCCAGGCGCCGATGGACGGCTCCGGCACGAGCCGCCGGTAGGCCGCCACGGTCTCCACTTCCACGCCTGCTTCACGCAGACGCTCGGCCAGCCACTCGCGGCCGCCGTCGCCGCGCACGATCAGCACGCGCTTGCCCTCGAGCGAGGCAACCTCGAGCGCAGCGTCGATCGCCGCAAAGAGGCCCTCGGAGTCGAACCGCGCCGCCTCGTCGTCCTCCGCGGCCGACGGGCTGATCACGCGATACGCCGGCGCTTCTACGCCGTGACGCGCCAGCGCCGCGACGCTGCCCGGCCCGACTACGCCGACCGGCAGCGCATGCGGCCAGATCGAGCCGAACTGGCCGAACGCGTAATCGACCGCGTTGGGCGAGACGAACACCACTAGCGCATAGCGTTCCAGCGCGCCGAGCGCCGCATGCAGCGGTCCCGCGTCCTCGGCGGGCGCGATGTCGATCAGCGGAAACTCGAGCGTGGCAATGCCGGCCGCCGCCAGTTGCGCCGCGAGCGCGGCCGACTGCCCCGCCGGACGCGTGACCACAACCGTATACCGCGCCTTGCCAGGCGAGTTGGGGGATGAGTTGACGCTAGCCTGCTCCGCCATCACGCGTCAGTCGCCGGACCGCTCGCCGTGCTGAGCGCACGGACGATTTCAAGCGCGCCCTGGCTTTCGAGGGCGTCCGCAACCTCGCGGCCCAACTGCAGCGCGCGTTCGACGGTCGGCGCCGGCGCCGAGGCCTGGGCGCTCAGCACCCTCTGGCCATCAGGCGTCGCAACCATGCCGCGCAGATGCAGCGCGCCGTCGTGCCACGTGGCATACGCCGCGAGCGGCACTTCGCAACTGCCGCCTAGCGCGCGCGAGACCATCCGCTCGGCCTCGACCGCCGCAGCGGTGTGCTCATGATGCAGCGGCGCGAGCCATGCCGCGAGTTCGGGGCGCCCCGCGCGAATCTCGATGCCGAGCGCACCCTGCCCTGCAGCCGGCAAGCTGTCTTCGGGATCGAGCAAGGCGCGGATGCGTTCGCCCAGACCCAGGCGCTTCAGACCCGCAGCGGCCAGAATGATCGCCGCATAGTCGCCACGGTCGAGTTTGGCCAGACGCGTATCGAGGTTGCCGCGCAACGGTTGCACGACCAGTTGCGGATAGCGCGTGCGCAGCATCGCCTCGCGGCGCAGGCTGGAGGTGCCGACTACGCTGCCCGCCGGCAATGCCGCGAGGGAATCGTAGGCGTTCGAAACGAAGGCATCGCGCGGGTCTTCGCGCTCCATGATGGTGGACAGCTCGAAACCCGGCGGCAGCTCCATCGGCACGTCTTTGAGCGAATGAACGGCCAGGTCGGCACGGCCTTCGGCCAGCGCGTTCTCCAGTTCCTTCACGAACAGGCCCTTACCACCAACCTTCGATAAGGTGCGATCGAGAATCTGATCGCCACGTGTCGTCATCCCGAGGATTTTTACGTCGCAAGATGGATATAATTTGTGCAGCGCACACTGTACGTGCTCAGCCTGCCACATCGCGAGGCGGCTTTCCCGCGAAGCGATGACCAGGGTAGAGGGCGGTGGCGCCGAAAGCGTCTCGGAATTCATTGCAAGGTCACTGGATGACGGGAGGTAATAACAAACAATGTTAGCACGCGCCCCTACCTCGCTTTAGCGGCCCGATGGCCGTGCCGGCGCGTCGGTGTTGGAGGAGACAGGCTCGCGCCGGGTGCATCGCAAGCCTCGAGCCATCGCTGTGCCGCCGTTCACGCACGATCGTTCGCGCGCTATCAGGCATCATGCGGGATGATGCAATGCGGCGCACCGCGTGACAGCACTTGGGGCCTCTCCTCTCCCGCGTGCTTCCTGCAGCGTTTGTTGCCGCTCTCGTCGTGACCGAAGTTTCTGCAGTTCCCGCAGTTCGTACGTAGTTCATGCGTAGTTCGTGTAGTAGCAGTCCATCTCTCAATAGACCCTGGCTTCCCTGAGGAAACCCATCGTGACGTCTTCCGGATCGGCGCGCCCTGCCCGCCGCAACACTGCATCGCTCAACGGTTCTGCGGGTGCGCCCGTAGTCGCCCCTACCGCACCGGCCACGTCCAGCGCCCTCGCCAAACGCAGCGCCGAGCGCCCCGCCAAGACCGCGCAAGCCGTCAAAACGGCCAAGGCCGCCAAGGTCGGGAAGGCCGATAAAGCCGCCAATGCGGCAAGCGCCGCGAAAACCGGCAAGTCCTCGAAGACCAAAGCCGGCGCCAGCACGCCGGCCAGCAACGGCACGGCCGCCACGATCCTGCATGAAGTGTCGAAAGACACGGTAGCGCCGGCGCCGAAAGCCGGCAGCCGCACGCGTGAAGACAAGGACCAGCCGCTTTTCCAGGACATCCGCTATCTGGGCCGCCTGCTCGGCGACGTGGTGCGCGAGCAGGAAGGCGACGCCGTGTTCGACGTGGTCGAGACGATCCGGCAAACGGCGGTGCGCTTTCGCCGCGAAGACGATAGCAGCGCCGCGCAGACGCTCGACAAGAAGTTGCGCTCGCTGAGCCCCGAGCAGACCGTGAGCGTCGTGCGGGCATTCAGCTACTTTTCGCATCTGGCGAACATTGCTGAAGATCGCCATCGCAACCGCCGCCACCGGATTCACGCGCTGGCCGGTTCGACCTCGCAGGCCGGTACGATCGCTCATGCACTCGACCGGCTGATGGAGGCCAACGCGGCCGCCACGCCGGTCCTGCAGCAGTTTTTCAACGACGCGTTGATCGTCCCGGTACTGACAGCCCACCCCACCGAAGTGCAGCGCAAAAGCATTCTGGATGCGCAGCACGACATTGCGCGGCTGCTCGCCGAGCGCGACCAGCAGTTGACCGAGCGCGAGCGCGCCCACAACGAAGCGATGCTGCGCGCCCGCGTCACCTCGCTGTGGCAAACGCGCATGCTGCGCGACGCCCGCCTGACGGTGGCCGACGAAATCGAGAACGCGCTGTCGTACTATCGCGCCACCTTCCTCGAAGAAATCCCGGCCATGTATGCCGACGTCGAAGCTGCGCTCGCCGAGCACGGTCTCGACGCCCGCCTGCCGGCGTTCTTCCAGATGGGCAGCTGGATCGGCGGCGACCGCGACGGCAATCCCAACGTCACGGCCGCCACGCTCGAAGAAGCCATCACGCGCCAGGCCGCGGTGATCTTCGAACATTATCTGGAGCAGGTGCACAAGCTCGGCGCCGAGCTGTCGGTATCGAACCTGCTGACGGGCGCGAGCGACGCGCTGAAGGAACTGGCGGCCGCCTCGCCGGACCAGTCGCCGCACCGCGTCGACGAGCCGTACCGCCGCGCGCTGATCGGCATCTACACGCGCCTCGCGGCAAGCTCGCGGGTACGCCTGGGCGAAGGCGCAGTGCCGTTGCGCAGCGCCGGCCGCGGCGCAGCGCCGGTGCGCGCGCAACCCTACGAGGACTCCGATGCGTTCGCGCGCGACCTGCACGTACTGATCGATTCGCTGGCCGAGCACCACGGCGCCTCGCTGGCAAGTCCGCGCCTGTCGCCGCTCGCGCGCGCCGCCGAAGTGTTCGGCTTCCACCTTGCCAGCATCGACTTGCGGCAAAGCTCGGATATCCACGAAGCGGTGATCGCCGAATTGCTCAAGCGCGCCGGCGTCGAAGCCGACTACGCAGCGCTGTCCGAAGCCGACAAGCTGCGCGTGCTGCTATCCGAACTCGCGCAGCCACGCCTGTTGCGCTCGCCGTATCTCGAGTATTCGGATCTGGTGAAAAGCGAACTGGGCGTGCTCGAAGCCGCCCGCGTGACGCGCGAGAAATTCGGCCCGCGCGCCGTGCGTAACTACATCATCTCGCACACGGAAACCGTCAGCGATCTGGTGGAAGTGATGCTGCTGCAAAAGGAAACCGGGCTGCTCAATGGGCTCCTCGGCGACGCGCACCATCCGGCCAAGGCCGGCCTGATGGTGATTCCGCTGTTCGAGACGATCCCCGACCTGCAAAACGCTCCGCACATCATGCGCGACCTGATCGCGCTGCCGGGTGTCGATTCGCTGATCGAACATCAAGGCGGCGAGCAGGAAGTCATGCTTGGCTATTCGGACAGCAACAAGGACGGCGGCTTCCTGACCTCGAACTGGGAACTGTACCGCGCCGAACTCGCGCTGGTGTCGCTGTTCAACGAACGCGGCGTGACGCTGCGGCTGTTCCATGGCCGTGGAGGCACAGTAGGACGCGGCGGCGGCCCGACTTACCAGGCCATCCTCTCGCAGCCGCCGGGCACCGTGGACGGCCAGATTCGTCTGACCGAACAGGGCGAAGTGATCGCCAGCAAGTTCGGCAATCCGGAAATCGGCCGCCGCAACCTCGAAACCGTGGTCGCCGCGACGCTCGAAGCCTCGCTGCTGCCGCACGGCAATACGCCGGCGCAGTTGCCGGCCTTCGAGGAAACGATGCAGCAATTGTCCGACGCGGCGATGGCCTCGTACCGCGCGCTGGTCTATGAAACGCCCGGCTTCAAGGAGTATTTCTTCGAGTCGACGCCGATTTCGGAGATCGCCGAGCTGAACATCGGCAGCCGTCCGGCCTCGCGCAAGCTGCAGGATCCGAAGCAGCGCAAGATCGAGGACCTGCGGGCGATTCCATGGGGCTTCTCGTGGGGCCAGTGCCGCCTGTTGCTGACCGGCTGGTACGGCTTCGGCAGCGCGGTGGCTGCGCATCTGGACGGCGCGCCCTCCGATGCCGAGCGGGCCCGGCGCCTCGCGCTGCTCAAGAAGATGCACAAGACCTGGCCGTTCTTCTCGAACCTGCTGTCGAACATGGACATGGTGCTGGCGAAGACCGACCTCGCGGTCGCCTCGCGCTACGCTGCGCTCGTGACCGACAAGAAGCTGCGCAAGCATGTGTTCGAGCGCATCGTGGCGGAATGGGAGCGTACGTCGAAGGTGCTCTCCGAGATCACGGGCAAGAGCGAACGGCTCGCGGACAATCCGCTGCTGGCGCGCTCGATCAAGAACCGCTTCCCGTATCTCGACCCGCTGAATCACTTGCAGGTTGAACTGCTCAAGCGCCACCGCGCGGGCGATACGAATGCGCGCTTGCGGCGCGGGATTCACCTGACCATCAACGGTATTGCGGCGGGGCTGCGCAATACGGGTTGAGGCAGGTTTTGCGCCGACGGGCGGATGCTCCGCCCGTCGGCGCCCCTCAGTTCGCCTCGATCATCAACGCGTCGAGCTTGAACGAGCCGTCCTCCTGCACATCGAAATACTGGCGCACCTCATCTGGCGCGCTGGTCCACAACGAGCGGATCGCCACCACGCGCGGCTCCGGCGTACGCATACGCGCCACCCACGAGGCGAACTCGATCGGCAGGCGCCAGCGCTCGCGAATCGTCGCCTTGAAGCCCGCTGCCGCGAAATAGGCCAGCCACTCGTCCGCGCGATAGTCGCGGATATGCGAGGCATCGCGCAGCACCTCGACCGCCTGGATATGCGTGTCGAGCAGCGGATGATCGATGCCGGCGATATCGATGAACAACACCCGGCCGCCCGGCTTCAGCACGCGCCGCACTTCGGCCAGCGCCTTCGGCACGTCGTGCCAGTGATGCGCGCTCATCCGGCTAATGACCCAGTCGAACGACGCATCGTCGAACGGCAGGGTTTCCGCCGCCCCTTGCTGGGTGCGGATGTTGTCGAGACCCCGCTCTTTGGCGGCTGCGGCAACCGTGGCGAGCATCTGCGGGGCGATGTCATAAGCCACCACGGCTTGCGCATGCTGGGCAGCGGCAAAGCTCGCGTGCCCGGCGCCGCATCCCATGTCGAGCACCGTGGCGCCGGGCGTCGCCGCGATGGACGCCGCCAGCGTTTGCAGATCGGCGCCGGTGGCGTGCACATGACTCGTCAAATAAGACGCAGCAGTCGAGCCGAAGGCGTCGGCGACCTGATCGTGATGCTTCATGAGGGCTCCCTTACTCTTGGTGGCGAGGATGGAACGGTGACTCGGGATCGCTTGCGAGCCACATCGCGGCGCGCATGCGCCGTTCCAGCCGCTACAATAGAGCCCACCCTGTACCAGTACAAGTTAAGCAATTATTCTGGTATCGCCAACACCCCTCTTGCTGACACGATGAGTACGCCGCCCTCCGCCGAATCGTCCCCGCCCCCGCTCGATGCGACGCCCGCTCACGCGCTGGGCGATTTCATCCGCGCCCACCGCGAACGGCTTTCGCCGCAGGCAGTCGGTCTGCCACCCGGCCCGCGCCGACGCACGCCGGGCCTGCGCCGCGAGGAAGTCGCGCAACTGTGCGGGGTGAGCCCCACCTGGTACACGTGGATCGAACAAGGACGGCCGGTGTCGGCCTCCGCCGATGCACTGGCGCGGATCGCCGTCGCATTGCAACTGTCGCGCGCCGAACGGGCCTATCTGTTCGAACTGGCGGCGCAGCGCGACCCAGCCGAGCCAGACCCGGCCGCCGCCGACGCTCCCGCAACACTGCTCGAGACAGTGCAACTCGTCAACGCGCCAGCTTATGTGCTGGACCGGCAATGGAACGCGCTGGCTTGGAACGAGCGCGCGGCCGACCTGTTTGTGGGCTGGCTGGACGGCACCCATGACCGCAATCTGCTGCGTTTCACGTTCACGGAACCGGCGGCGCGCGAACTCATTGTTGACTGGGAAACCCGGGCACGGCGGCTCGCCGCGGAGTTTCGCGCGGACTCGATCCGGCACCTGAGCGACGCACCCACACGCGGCCTGATCGATACGCTGACGAGTACGAGCGACGCCTTTGCGCGCTTCTGGGCCTCGCAGGACGTGGGCGAACGCGAAGGCGGCCGACGCGAATTCAACCATCCGCGCGATGGCCGAGTGGTGTACGACCAGATCACGTTCAAGCCGGCGCACCGGGAAGATCTGAAACTGGTGGTGCTGGTGCGCGAATAAGCGCTACTGATCGAACGTGCGCATGTTGTACATGCGGCCGTAAGCGCTGAAGAACGATCGAAGTAGTGCCCCGTCGCTTCCGGGGCACTTCGGCCACACCTGACCAGTATGAACAGAAACGCCTACTGGTGTGTCAGCGTCAAAGCGGAGAACTTGACGACGGTGCCCGGGGTCGTCAAAGGCGTGCCCGACACAGCGGATTGATCGTAGTCGCCAGCCTTGAAGTAGAAACTTTCGCCATCGAAGCTGGAATCCATCGTAAAGGTTTTCACCGTCCCGTTGACCGTCACGGTAATCGTGGTGCCGGTCAGGCTCAGCTCATAGTTGAACGCCGTGCCGAGCGGAACGCTGGCAATGGCAGTCGTCGTCGAGCTTCCGCCCTGGTTAGTACTCTCAAGTAACAGCTGCACCACACCGCTTGAGGTGAACTGCAATTCGCACAGAGGCTTGCTGGGTCCGCTACCCTGAAAAATCTGGCCGATGGTGGTGTGGTTCGGCACCTGGGTCACGGCGACCGTGGCGTCCAGCTTGTTGGTGCCGTCCGTGCTCCAGATTGCGTTTTCACGCAATTCGACTCGTGGATGCAGCGAACCGGAGGTAGTCCAGCCCTGGGCGGGATCCATCATGACCATGGAACCGTCCGAGCTGTCGGTATAGAAGTAGTACGGGTTCGTGTAGCCGGCGGCAAGCTTGGCGCCACTGACTGTGTCGACCTTGCCTGACGAGCCCGTCGGCAACTGCAGCGTAAACGGCGTGAGATCGAAGTTCGACCCCGGCGGACTGGTGGTGCTGAGCGCTGGCAGCGCTACATCTTGAACCACTTGCTTTTGAGCAACTGCCGCCGCTCCGCCGCCGGGGCTCCCGCCGCCGCACGCCGACAGCATGCTTACCAACAGCGCCCCAATTAAACAGGTCGCGATTCCGCTCTTCATTTTGCCTCCGTTTTTCTACTGGGTTGAAATGCCACAACGTTTTGACAAGCCGATTATTTTTGAGATATTCCTTTGGGCAACGTTTTCCTTATGAAACATAATTATCGGGCGTCACCTTGTCTTTATCTAATATTATCAGCGAGTACAAATTGAGTAAACGTTTTCCAAACGTTGCCCAGCAGAAGGACTTCCGTCACGCTGATTAAGGCGCTTTGTCGTATGCAAATCGCATGTGATTAGCGCTGCGCTGAAGTGATCGACGGCAGGCTCGAGCCCGTATCCCGCGAGGATCGCGAACTGGCGGTACAGGAACGCGAGCCATGGCCGCTCTGGCCGCCCCCATCTTTCGACGGGCTTCGACGGGCTTCGACGAGCACGGCGCGTCGCCGGCAGCGTCTTTAAGGCCCGCGGCCGGTGTTAAAATCTCTGTCTTTGCACGCTTCGGCGGCGCCTGCGACAGTGCGGGCGAATGCATTCAGCCTCCTCACAGCTCAACTGCCCAACACCATGACGTCCCAACTGCATAAAAAAGGCGAAGCCTGGTCGGCTCGCTTCTCGGAGCCGATGTCGGAGCTCGTCAAGCGCTACACGTCGTCGGTTTTCTTCGACAAGCGACTGGCGCTCGTCGACATCGAGGGTTCGCTGGCGCACGCCGCGATGCTGGCCGCGCAGAAGATCATCGGCGCCGACGACCTGACGGCCATCCAGCGCGGCATGGCGCAGATCAAGGGTGAGATCGAGCGAGGCGAGTTCGAATGGCAACTCGACCTGGAAGACGTACACCTGAACATCGAAGCTCGCCTGACGGCGCTGATCGGCGACGCGGGCAAGCGCCTGCACACGGGCCGCTCGCGCAACGACCAGGTGGCGACGGATATCCGCTTGTGGCTGCGCGGCGAGATCGACCGGATCGGCGGCTTGCTGAAGGATCTGCGCACGGCGCTGATCGACCTGGCGGAGCAGAACGCTGAAACGATCATGCCGGGCTTTACGCATTTGCAGGTGGCGCAGCCGGTGACGTTCGGCCACCACTTGCTGGCCTACGTGGAGATGTTCACCCGCGACGCCGAGCGCATGCGCGACTGCCGCACGCGCGTGAACCGCCTGCCGCTAGGCGCGGCGGCGCTGGCTGGCACGAGCTACCCGATCGACCGCCACGCGGTGGCGAAGACACTGGGCTTCGATGGAATTTGCGCTAACTCGCTGGACGCGGTATCGGATCGCGACTTTGCGATTGAGTTTACGGCGGCGTCGGCGCTGGTGATGACGCACGTGTCGCGTTTCTCGGAAGAGCTGGTGCTGTGGATGAGCCCGCGCGTGGGCTTTATCGACCTGGCGGACCGCTTCTGCACGGGCTCGTCGATCATGCCGCAGAAGAAGAACCCGGATGTACCCGAGCTGGCACGCGGCAAGACGGGGCGCGTGAATGGTCACTTGATGGCCTTGCTGACGTTGATGAAGGGTCAGCCTCTGGCGTACAACAAGGACAACCAGGAAGACAAAGAACCGCTGTTTGACACGGTCGATACCGTTGCCGATACGCTGCGCATTTTCGCGGAGATGGTAGCGGGAATTACGGTTAAGCCGCAGGCTATGCGGGCTGCGGCACTTCAAGGTTTTTCGACTGCTACTGACCTGGCAGATTATCTCGTTAAGCGTGGCCTGCCGTTCCGCGATGCGCATGAGGCTGTGGCACATGCTGTGCGGATTTGTGTTGATCGTAATTGCGATTTGGCTGATCTTTCTCTCGATGAGATGCGGGCGGAATTGCCTAATGTGGCGCATCTTATCGGGGAGGATGTGTTTGAGTATTTGACGCTTGAGGGGTCTGTGGCTAGCCGGAATCATCCTGGTGGAACCGCGCCGGAGCAAGTACGTCAGGCTGTGGCCGCTGCGCGGCTGGCTTTGAAGTAGGGGTTTGGTCTTTTTGCCTGCGGCGCCTTGGTTTTGTGGTTTTCTTATGGCGTTGGCCTTTCCTTGCATTCTTATCGGTCTATTAGCTTCGCCCCTGTGCGGGGCGGCACTTACTTTCTTTGCCGCCGCAAAGAAAGTAAGCAAAGAAAGCGGGCTCACCCCGCTAGTTGATAGTAAGCCGTCTCGGTTTGCTACCGGGAACGGCCCAAGACAAGACCTGCCCTCGCATTTCCCACGGTTGTGACACAGCGCTCATCCACCCCACTCCGCACTACGTGCGTCGCGGATGGGTATGCCTGGGAAAGCGGGCAGCCGCAATAGTTAGAATACCTACGGAATTGGCAGAAGGCGTTCTGCCCGGCGGCGGGGCGCGCAGCGCGACGCTGGAACGGATGAGTGCTGTGTCACTGAGTGGGAATGTGCGAGGGCAGGTCTCGTCTTGGGCCGTTCCCTGTGGCAGTCCGAGACGGCTCACTACGAGCTGGCGGTTGTCAGCCCGCTTTCTTTGCTTACTTTCTTTGCGGTGGCAAAGAAAGTAAGTGCCGCCCCGCACAGGGGCGAAGCTAATAGACCGATAAGAATGCAAGGAAAGGCCAACGCCGTAGGCAAACCAACAAAGAGCCGCCGCAGGCAAAACAAACACCACAGGAGCGATAATACCCAAACCGACCGAAGGTCAAAAAAACCAAACCCCTTGCGATGATCATCCGCCCCCACCTCCACTGGTTCCGCATGCTGCTAGCCTGGCGCGGCTCGGTTCTCCCGCGACTACTACCACGCCTCTTCCTGATCTTCTGCATCTCGATCGTCGCGGTGGCCGTCCACGACCACATCCTGAACATCACGGTCAACCTAAGCACAACACCGTTCTCCCTCATCGGCATCGCGCTAGCCGTCTTCCTCGGTTTCCGAAACAACGCCAGCTACGACCGCTGGTGGGAAGCCCGCAAGCTCTGGGGCCAACTCCTCAACGACGCCCGCTCCATGACCCGCCAGGCCCTCACCCTGCCCCGCGAGTCACTAAGCAACGACGAAGTCAAAGAATTCGTGCAGTTGCTCAGCGCGCTCCCCCACGCACTGCGTCACCAACTCCGCAAAACCGATCCCCGCGAAGAGCTGGCCGCGCGCCTGCCCGCGCCCCTGCTTGAACGTGTCATGGCATCGCGCTATCGCCCCACCACCCTCATGCTCGTGCTCGGAGAATGGGTGCACCGCCAGGCGCGCGCAGGCGCCATCGACCCGATGGCCATGCTGGCCTTCGATCGCAATCTGAATTCACTCTCGGATGTCATCGGCGGATGCGAGCGTATCGGTTCTACGCCGCTGCCTTTTGCCTACTCGGTGATGATTCACCGTACCGTCTACTTCTTCTGCGCGGCGCTGCCGTTCGGACTCGTCGAGAGCATCGGCATCTTTACGCCAGTCTTCGCCGTCTTCGTCGCGTATGCCTTCATGGCCCACGAAGCCATCGCCTCACAGCTCGAAGACCCCTTCGGCATCGACGACAACGACCTCGCCCTCAACATGATGTCCGTCTATATCGAGGACGCCATGCGCGATCTGCTCGGCGAACCGGCCCTCGTCATCCCCGGCCCGGAAGAAGAGCAGTTCATGGTCAGCTAATGCCCGCACCGCTGGGCGAACCCAAAGGCGACCCACAGATACACCAAACAGCGGTGCCCTCAAGCACCGCCGCGCGTGGCCCGTTCAGTCGTTGCCGACCGTCTCCGACAGGCGCTTGAGCGTCGCCACCCGCGCGCCGATGATGTCCACCCGGCCGCGCTCGTCGGTCACCGCCGTCGCCGCCACCAGATAAGCGTTCCACGCCCGCTGTGCCTGCACCAGGGTCGGGCGGGCACGCGCCGGTAGCTTCGTCTGCAGACGGTGGTAGTAGCGGTTCATGTCGAAGGTCGCGTGCTCGCACAGTGCATCCGCCGAACACGCGCGCGGGCGAACTGGTGCGGTCGCGCCGGTAGCCGCACCGGCAGCCGCGCTGCGCAGCGCCAGCGCGCGGTCGCGAACCGGCTGCAGTTGCATGTCCGCTTCACCGATCTGGTACATGGCGCCGTGCGCCGTCGCAAAGACCGCGTCGAGCAGCGGCGCCTGCGCATCGCGCGACGCCTGCCAGCGCGTCTGGCTTTCTTCCCACACCTTGCGCCGCGCCGGCGGCAGCTTCGCCAGAAGCTGCTGCCACGCGGTGTTCATCGCGGCCTGCCAGCCGAAGCGGGCCTTCTCCATGCACTGCAACTGGCCCGCCGTCGAGGACATGTCGCTGCGCGCCAGACAGGCGCGCATCGCCGCGTCGATCGGATCGGCCGCGGCCACTTCGGCGCGGGCGTTGATCGTCATGGTCGACGCCGCCGCCAGCACTACCGCGATGGCAAGCCTGCGGGCGCCGCCGAGCCGTTGCAACCGCCCCATCTTCAGCCGCGCACGCAATCGACGAAGTACTCGATGCGGCCGTTGATCGTCTCGCCTACCAGGCCGTGGATGTCGGTATGGAAGCCCGGGAAGCGTTCGTTGAACTCACGCGCAAAGCGCAGGTAGTTGACGATCGTCTTGTTGAAGCGCTCGCCCGGAATCAGCAGCGGAATGCCCGGCGGATACGGCGTGAGCAGAATCGACGTGACGCGGCCTTCGAGTTCGTCGATCGGTACCCGGTCGATCTCGCGGTGCGCCAGCTTGGCAAACGCGTCGGACGGCTTCATGGCCGGCTCCATGCTCGACAGGTACATCTCCGTGGTCAGGCGGGCAATGTCATTGGCGCGATAGACGCTGTGGATCTGCTCGCACAGATCGCGCAAGCCCACGCGCTCGTACATCGGATGATGCGAGACGAACTTCGGCAGCACGCGCCACAGCGGCTGGTTGTTGTCGTAGTCGTCCTTGAACTGTTGCAGCTCGGTCACCATCGAGTTCCAGCGGCCCTTCGTAATGCCGATCGTGAACATGATGAAGAACGAATACAGACCCGTCTTCTCGACGATGATGCCGTGCTCGGCCAGGTACTTGGTGACGATCGCCGCCGGAATGCCGGATTCGCCGAAGCCGCCGTCCATGTCCAGACCCGGCGTGACGATGGTCGCCTTGATCGGGTCGAGCATGTTGAAGCCGTCGACCAGCGAGCCGAAGCCATGCCAGGCGTCGTTCGGGCGCAGCATCCAGTCTTCGCGCGAGCCGATGCCCTCTTCCGCGAATTCCTCCGGACCCCACACCTTGAAGAACCAGTCGTCGCCGTATTCGTCGTCGACCTTGCGCATGGCGCGGCGGAAATCGAGTGCTTCGGCGATCGACTCCTCCACCAGCGCAGTACCGCCCGGCGCTTCCATCATCGCCGCAGCCACGTCGCACGAGGCGATGATCGCGTACTGCGGGCTCGTCGACGTGTGCATCAGATACGCTTCGTTGAAGCGGTGCTTGTCGAAGCTACTGTTCTTCGAGTCCTGCACGACGATCTGCGAAGCCTGCGAAATGCCGGCCAGCAGCTTGTGCGTCGAGTGCGTGGCGAACACCAGCGCACTGATGCGCGGACGGCCCGCGCCGATCGCGTGCATGTCCTGATAGAACTCATGGAACTCGGCATGCGGCAGCCACGCTTCGTCGAAGTGCAGCGTATCGAGCCAGTCGCCGAGCATTTCCTTGATCATCTCGACGTTGTAGATCACGCCGTCGTAGGTGCTCTGCGTAATGGTCAGGATGCGCGGCTTGAGGTTCGGATTCTTCGCGAGCGCTTCGCGGGCGAACGGATTCGCCGCGATCTTCTTCTTGATGTTCTCCGGCTCGAACTCGCTGCGCGGAATCGGGCCGATGATGCCGAAGTTGTTGCGCGTCGGCGTGAGGAACACCGGAATCGCACCGGTCATCATGATCGCGTGCAGGATCGACTTGTGGCAGTTACGGTCCACCAGCACGATGTCGCCCGGCGCAACCGTGCTGTGCCAGACGATCTTGTTCGAGGTCGACGTGCCGTTGGTCACGAAGAACACGTGGTCGGCGCTGAAAATGCGCGCCGCGTTGCGCTCGGAGGCGGCCACCGGACCGGTGTGGTCGAGCAACTGGCCGAGTTCGTCGACGGCGTTACAGACGTCCGCACGCAGCATGTTCTCGCCGAAGAACTGGTGGAACATCTGGCCGAGCGGGCTCTTCAGGAACGCCACGCCGCCCGAGTGCCCGGGGCAGTGCCATGAATACGAACCTTCGTCCGCGTACTGCACCAGCTCCTTGAAGAACGGCGGCGCGAGCGAATCGAGGTACACCTTGGTTTCGCGGATGATGTGGCGCGCGACGAACTCCGGCGTGTCCTCGAACATGTGGATGAAGCCGTGCAGCTCACGCAGGATGTCGTTCGGCAGGTGGCGCGAGGTCCGCGTCTCGCCGTACAGGAAGATCGGAATATCGGCGTTGCGGCGGCGCACTTCCGTCACGAACGCGCGCAGTGCGACGATCGCGGCGGCCAGTTCAGGCGTCTCGCCCTCGACCACGACATTGTCGACGTACGGCAGCAGCTCATCGTCGTCGATCGACAGGATGAAGCACGAGGCACGGCTCGACTGCTGCGCGAAGGAGGTCAGATCGCCATAGCTCGTCAGCCCGAGCACTTCCGCGCCTTCTTTCTCGATTGCTTCGGCGAGAGCCCGAATGCCGGAACCCGAGATATTCTCGGAACGGAAATCTTCGTCAATGATGACGACGGGAAAACGAAACTTCATGGGCGATTCTCCAAAAGGAACGACCGCTGACTTTTGTAAAGTGCAGCGGTCACCTGTATAGCCGGGTGGGTCAGTGCGCTGCGGGCGTCACGTTTTGGGCAACGTCACGCCATGCTGACCTTGATATTTGCCGCCGCGATCCGCGTACGACGTCTCACAAATTTCGTCGCTTTCGAAAAACAGCACCTGGGCGACACCTTCGTTCGCGTAGATTTTCGCAGGCAAAGGTGTCGTATTTGAGAATTCCAGCGTCACGTGCCCTTCCCATTCCGGTTCGAACGGGGTGACGTTGACGATAATCCCGCAACGGGCATAGGTGGACTTGCCCAGACACACCGTCAGGACGCTACGCGGGATGCGGAAATACTCCACCGTACGGGCCAGCGCGAACGAGTTCGGCGGGATGATGCAGACATCACCCTTGAAATCGACAAACGACTTCTCGTCGAAGTTCTTGGGGTCGACGATCGTCGAATTGATGTTCGTGAAGATCTTGAATTCGTCAGCGCAGCGGATGTCGTAGCCGTAGCTCGACGTGCCGTAGCTAACGATCTTCCGGCCGTCCTCGGAAAGACGCACCTGATCGGGCACAAACGGCTCGATCATCTTGTGCGATTCGGCCATGCGCCGGATCCACTTGTCGGATTTGATGGTCATATGTGTACGCTGCTCGCCGCGTCAAGTCGGGGGTGAAGTCCAGCCAGGGGCCCGTGGGGCCGCGTGCTGCCGGAAGAAAGGCGCTTATTTTACGCGATCAGCGCGCCGCTGCCGCAACTGCGGCAAATAAGGGCTGGCTGGGGGCGGTTTCGATGCGTCCGGCATGCCGCCGAAAACCGCATAACCTCGTTGGCGCGGACGTTTGACCGGATGCCGCCGCGCCCTGCTGCAGCGCAGCGAAGCCACATCAACGAGGCATCAATGAGGCATCAAGCGGCATTACTGCCGGATCACGCCGCAGGCAAGCGGCGCACCTGCGCCATGCTGCGGCCAGGCGTAAGGATCGGAAGCGTCGCGATGCAGCACGACGGCGCGTTGCAGCACCGAGCGAATGCCGTCGAGCGAGACGTCCGGGGCCACGATAAAGCCGGTGGCGACGCCGGTCGAATCCGCGTGAATATTGCCGAGGTCGCCCTCGACCCGCGAGCCCATTTTCAGCCGCTCGGCCGCCGGTGCGAACACCGGACCGACGCTGGAACCGTCCGCCGCATTGCAGTCGCCACGCTCGTGCACTTGCAGTGCGTGGTCGCTATCGGGCGGCAAGCCGCTCAGGTTGTAGGTCACCTGCACGCCGTCCGAGCGCTCGATGAACGTGACCAGACCCCGCGCCTGATTCCCCACTGTGGGCAGTAGTTGTGCATCGGCGCGTTTCTCCTGTGGTCTCAGGAATGCAGTGCAGCCGCATAACAGCAGACTGCTGGCAGCCAGGACGATGAACGCATGCACCGCCTGTCCGTCAATTCGTTTTCCCATGCGATCCTCTTGTCGACCGCCGGCCGCCCCTGCGACTCGCCGAGCCGAACCTGATGAAGTCGACATGATACCGCGAGCGGAGGCGTGTCCAACGCCTTCCGCCGCGTCTCAGCAGCCTTGCGCAGGAAGGCTCAGGTGTTCTGCACGACGATATTGGGAAACTTCGAGGTCATGTCGCGGGCCCGCTCGGCGATATGGATGGCCACCTTGCGTGCGATCGAGCGGTAAGTCTCCGCAATCCGGCCGTCCGGATCGGCCACCACGGTGGGCTGGCCGGAGTCGGCCTGCTCGCGAATGGCGATGTCGAGCGGCAGGCTACCGAGCACTTCGACGCCGTACTCCCTGGCCATCCGGTCACCGCCGCCGGCGCCGAAAATATGCTCTTCGTGACCGCAGTTCGAGCAGATGTGGATGCCCATGTTTTCGACGATCCCGAGGATCGGAATGCCGACCTTCTCGAACATCTTGAGGCCCTTCTTCGCGTCGAGCAGCGCAATGTCCTGCGGCGTAGTGACGATCACCGCGCCGGTCACCGGCACGCGCTGCGACAGCGTGAGCTGGATGTCGCCGGTACCCGGCGGCATGTCGACGATCAGGTAATCGAGGTCTTGCCAGTTGGTCTGGCGCAGCAGCTGTTCGAGCGCGGAAGTCGCCATCGGGCCGCGCCACACCATCGGATTGTCCTGCTCGATCAGAAAGCCGATCGAGTTGGCCTGCACGCCGTGGCCGCGCATTGGATTCATCGATTGGCCGTCCACCGACTCGGGGCGCCCAACGATTCCAAGCATCATCGGCAGCGACGGGCCGTAGATATCGGCGTCCAGAATCCCCACCGAAGCGCCTTCGCTGGCCAGCGCCAGCGCCAGGTTCACCGCGGTGGTGCTCTTGCCGACCCCACCCTTGCCCGATGCCACGGCAATGATGTTCTTCACGTTCGGCAACAACTTCACGCCGCGCTGCACGGTATGCGCCGCCACCTGCTGCGACACCTGCACCTGCGCCTCGGCCACGCCCGGCACCGCACGCAGCGCGTCGCCGACCAGCGTGCGGACCGCTTCAAACTGGCGTTTGGCCGGATAGCCGAGTACCACCTCGACGCTAACCGTGGCACCATCGACAGCGACGTTCCGGAAGTTCTTGGCCGCCGCAAACGGGCGCCCCGTGTTAGGGTCAGCGACGGTCGCGAGGGCGGCGTCGACCAAAGCCCGATCAATGCTCATTGAAACTCCGTTGGGGAACACTTGCGGCGCGGCGGAATCGAAAGCTTCGGCCGTCAGCCGGAAATTGAAAAAAATTGTTATGCAGCATTGCGAAATTTTGCCTTGCCGGGCACCCTTCGGCAGCAGCAGGCCGCAGGGTCGCATCGCTGCGTACTTCAGTCATCATTGTAGTGGCTGGCGTCAGGCCTTGCCGGAAGACCCTTCATTGCTGTAGGAGGGCCATGAAATCCGGCGAGGTGTTTGCGTAGCTTCTGCGTGGTTGCCGTTTTCGACAATCCGCAAGGGGCGACCCGCTTCAATAATCAAGAGGAATCAAAATGAACGCAAAAGTCATGACTCGCCTGGCAGTCTTCGCCGTAGCCGGTTCGTTGCTGGCAGGCTGTGCCACCCAGCAAGGCACTAACACGGCCGTGGGTACAGGCGTCGGTGCCGGCACGGGCGCGGCAATCGGCGCGATCTTCGGCGGCGGCAAGGGCGCGGCGATCGGCGCAGGCGTGGGCGCAGCGGTCGGCGGCATCACCGGCTACAACTGGCAAGCGATTCACAACAAGCTGTCGGGCGCCACCAAGGGCACCGGCACGCAGATCACCGAGCAGCCGGACGGCTCGCTCAAGCTGAACATCCCGAGCTCGGTAACGTTCGACACCAACAGCTATGCGGTCAAGCCGTCGTTCGCGCCGGTGCTGGATCAACTGGCGCAGACGCTCCAGCAGAATCCTGAGGTGATCGCGCAAGTGGTCGGTTACACGGACAGCACCGGTTCGGCGGATTACAACCAGACTCTGTCGGTGAACCGCGCACAAAGCGTGACCGGCTACCTGGGCCAGCGTGGTATCAATCCGCAGCGCCTGTCTGCACAAGGTATGGGCCAGAACAATCCGGTTGCTGACAACAACACGGAAGCCGGCCGCGCCGCGAACCGCCGCGTGGAAATCTACCTGCGCGCCACCGCGCAGCACGCAGGCTAACGGCTGGTATCCTGGGGAATGGGGCGGCGGCCTGCCAGGTGCGGCCGGGTAGAACGGCCTGCTCGCTCCGGGACGGCCAGGTCCGGCCGGGTGGCTCCACCCGGCTGGAAAAGCCCCCGGGGAGCGGTTGCACGTTCCGGTAACCGAATCGAAAAATATTTCGAACTCTCCGGAAAATCCGCTGTCTCTCTTTACGGTACGTGGCTGGCTTTGCCGCCGCGGCACCATTCT
Source organism: Paraburkholderia phenazinium (assembly GCF_900100735.1). GTDB lineage: Bacteria > Pseudomonadota > Gammaproteobacteria > Burkholderiales > Burkholderiaceae > Paraburkholderia > Paraburkholderia phenazinia. The sequence goes on from NZ_FNCJ01000011.1 coordinate 113,921, forward strand.
CCTCTTGTCGTTGTTGCTCCGGGGCCCATAGCCCCGGTTTTTTTTGGTGCGGGTCCGCGCACCAAGGCCAGAGGCGCCAGAGCCGCTCCCCCGCGGCCGCCCTGCTAGAATCGTAGTTTCGTCTCCCCGCAAGCCCTCACAATCCCTATGTCAGCATCCGCAACCGGTCTCCCCGCAGGCGCGCCGTCCGGCCGTCGCCAGATCCTCGTCACGTCGGCCCTTCCGTATGCGAACGGGCAAATCCATATTGGCCATCTGGTCGAATATATCCAGACGGACATTTGGGTCCGGACACTGCGAATGCACGGGCACGAGGTCTACTACGTCGGCGCCGACGACACGCACGGCACGCCGATCATGCTGCGGGCTGAAAAGGAAGGCATCACGCCCAAGCAACTGATCGACCGCGTCTGGCAAGAGCACAAGCGCGATTTCGACAGCTTCGGTATTTCCTTCGACAATTACTATTCAACCGACTCGGAAGAGAACCGCGTGCTGAGCGAATCCGTCTATACGGCGCTCAAGGATGCGGGCCTGATCGAGGCGCGCGATATCGAACAGGCCTACGACCCGGTCAAGGAAATGTTCCTGCCGGACCGCTTCATCAAGGGCGAGTGCCCGAAGTGCGGCGCGAAAGACCAGTACGGCGACAACTGCGAGGTATGCGGCGCGACTTACCAGCCGACGGAATTGCTCAATCCGTACTCAGTCGTCTCGGGCGCCACGCCGATCCGCAAGACTTCGACACACTACTTCTTCCGCCTGTCCGACTCGCGCTGCGAGAATTTCCTACGCAGTTGGGTGGGTGGTCTCGCACAGCCGGAAGCCACCAACAAGATGCGCGAATGGCTCGGCGACGCCGGCGAGGCCAAACTCGCCGACTGGGACATCTCGCGCGATGCGCCGTACTTCGGCTTCGAGATTCCCGGCGCGCCCGGCAAGTACTTCTACGTGTGGCTGGATGCACCGGTCGGCTACTACGCGAGCTTCAAGAACCTCGCCGAAAAGCGCGATATCGATTTCGATGCGTGGATCCGCAAGGGTTCGACGGCTGAGCAGTACCACTTCATCGGCAAAGACATTCTGTACTTCCACACGCTGTTCTGGCCGGCGATGCTCGAATTCTCGGGCCATCGCACGCCGACCAACGTGTTTGCGCACGGCTTCCTGACGGTGGATGGCGCGAAGATGTCGAAGTCGCGCGGCACCTTCATCACCGCGCAGAGCGTGATCGACACGGGCCTCAATCCGGAATGGCTGCGCTATTACTTCGCCGCCAAGCTCAACAGCACGATGGAAGACCTCGACCTGAACCTCGACGACTTCCAGGCGCGCGTGAACAGTGATCTGGTCGGCAAGTACGTGAACATCGCGAGCCGCGCGGCGGGCTTCCTGATCAAGCGTTTCGACGGCCGCATCCTGGACAGCGCGATGCAGCATCCGCTGCTCGGCACGCTGCGCGCGGCGATCCCGCAGATCGCCGCCAACTACGAAGCGCGCGAGTACAACCGCGCGCTGCGCCAGACCATGGAACTGGCCGACGCGGTCAACGCCTATGTCGACACCGCCAAACCGTGGGATCAGGCGAAAGACCCGGCCAATGCAGTCGCGCTGCATGAAACCTGCAGCGTCAGCGTGGAAGCGTTCCGCCTGCTGTCGCTGGCGTTGAAGCCGGTGCTGCCGAAGCTTGCCGATGCCGTCGAAGGGTTCCTCGGCATCGAGCCGCTCAAGTGGTCCGATGCGACCGTGCCGCTAAGTTCCGGGCGTCCGATCAACGCGTACAAGCATCTGATGACGCGCGTCGATCCGAAGCAGATCGAAGCGCTGCTGGCGGCCAACCGCGATTCGTTGCAAGCCACCGAAGCGGCGGCGCCTGCCGAGGCGAAGACCAAGTCCAAGGCAAAGACGGTTGCTCCGGCAGCGAAGGCTGGTGACGAGGACGACGGGTCCGGCATCATCTCAATCGACGACTTCGCGAAGATCGATTTGCGCATCGCCAAGATCGTCGACTGCCGCGCGGTGGACGGCTCGGACAAGCTGTTGCAACTGACGCTCGACGTCGGCGAGGAAAAAACCCGGAACGTGTTCTCCGGCATCAAGTCGGCCTATCAGCCGGAGCAACTGATCGGCAAGCTGACGGTAATGGTGGCCAACCTCGCGCCACGCAAGATGAAGTTCGGCCTGTCCGAAGGGATGGTGCTGGCGGCATCGGCAACCGACGAGAAGGCCGAACCGGGTCTCTACATCCTCGAACCGCACAGCGGCGCGAAGCCGGGCATGCGAGTCAAGTAAAGCCACGGCGCTCGCCGCGCCGCCGGAAATGCAAAAAGCACGTCATGCGACGTGCTTTTTGCTTATTGGCGCGATGGATTAGCGCCGTTACTGGCGCGCCCCGCCCCACGGCCATCGGTCGTAGCGCCGCGTGTAAAACAGCGTCGCCCCCTGGAAGGTGCCGCCGTAAGCGACCACCGACCAGTAGCGCGTCAGGTTGACCGTAGCCTTGAAGGCGTTGCTTGCCGACTGCAGCCCCTGCTCATAACCGAGCACCAGCCACTGGCTCAGCGCCTTCGACACCATCACCACTTGCGGATCGGTGAGTCCGACATCGCTGGTGCCGATCGAGAACTCATCGAGACCGAAGGTCTGCGCAATCCGCTTGCCGCTCGCATTGCCGAGCAACGCGAGGGCCGTCGTCATGGTGCTCTGCTGTCCGAGGTTATTGCCCTGATCGGTGCCATGGCCGAACAGCAGCCAGGAGAGCTTCTCGTTGTCCGCCACGTTCGGCTCCGACACCAGCTTGGCGACCGGCGCATCCACCGTGCCGGTCACCTGCACCCCGGCCTCGACCTGCTGGTTGCGGCGCATGGCGAGAATGTTGATGCCCGGATTCGCTACCGGTCCATTGAAAGTGAAGAAACCGTTTTCGATGCCGAGCTTGCGGCCAAACGCCGTGTAAGTGGAACCTTCGGTCACGCGCACGTTGCCGACCGCGCGCAGCGGCAGGTCCGGCGCGCTCAACGCGGTGATCGTGCCAGTCAGGCCGAGGTCCGCGCCCTGGCCACGGAAACGGAAGTCCTTGCCGAGATTGATGTCGATGCTGGCGTGCGGCGCGAAGCGGCCCACCGGCTTGTCGGTGACCGGCACGCCGGGCGCCTTCTCGCCAGGCACGGTGCCGTCGGGTCGCACGACCACCACATCGTCGCCGAGCCTCGGCGCGGCCTGCTCAGGCATGTCGAACAGCGCGCGATCGACCGTGAATTTGCCATTGATATCCATCGCGCCAAGGTGCCCGCCGTTGGCTACCGTGGCGCTGCCGGACAGCGACAGCTTGCGGTCCGGCGAAGCGAACAGTTCGAGCTTGTCGGCCACGATGCTCGCCGTCAGATCGGGCTCCGCGCCGTCGAGGCGCACCTGGCCGGTGGCGCGCAGCGTGCCGCTGCCGCCGTGGAATTCGACCTGCTGGAAGTCGACCAGATTCTGCGAAAGCGCGATGCGGATCACGCCATCCTTCAACTGCACGCCCTGGTCGACCATGGTGGCCGACAGGCCGTCGCCGAGCAGAGACCCCGACAGGTTCGGCTTGGCCACCGTGCCGCCTAGCGCAAGCTTCAGCGCGAGGTGCCCGTCGAGCAGATAGCTCGGGCCGAACAGGCCGCCCGTCGTCTTCAAGGACGGCACGTTGGCGTTCACATTGCCGGTGAGCGGCGCCTCCTCGTTGACGCCGAGCACGCCGTCGGTCATCGCCAGCGTGGTGTGAGCATCGGCGTCGATTACACCGATCCGGCTCGCCTGCGCATGCACCGTGGCGTTCAGACGGTTGCCGGCGCTGAAGTCGGCGCGCGCCCCGAGGTCGGTGATGCCGAGCGACGCGAGGCCGCTGCCGATCTCAACCGTCACGTCGCCGCCGCGGCGCTTCAACTGGATATGGCCGCTCGCCGTGTTGCCGAGCGCGAAATCCCAGTCGCCGTCGAACACCAGATCGGTCTTGACCGGCGGCGGCTCGCCGGTGATCTCCTGACGCAGCGTGAAGAGGCGCGCGAGCGAAATATCGGTCAGCGAGCCAGTCGACTGGATGCGCCCGTGATCCAGCGCGAACGACTTCAGGTCGAGCACCGCGCCTTCCAGCGTGAGCCGGGCCGCGCCGAGCGTGACGTGGTTCGGCGCGGCGCTCACCGTGAGCGGCGCTTCGAGATTGAGCGCCGGCGTGCCGCGATTCTGCAGTTGCGTGACCGTGCCGTCCCAGCGGGTGCCTTCGCGGGTGTCGGCGAGGCCTCCGTTGGCCGCGAGCGTCACGTCGAGCGGACGCTGGTAGACCTTGCCGGTGGCCTGCGCTTCCAACGTATGCTTCGCGCGCGTGCCGTTCAGGCGGGCGCTGAGCGTCGCAAGCTCGACGCCCTCCGCGCTCAGGTCGCGGGCGTCGGTCGTGAAGACCATGGCGCCGTTCGCGCCATCGCGCAACTCGGCGTGGCCTTCCGCATGGCCGAGGCGGTTGGCGCCGAACACGACGCTATCGGCCTTGTAATTCAGCAGGACGTTCGGATGCGCGAACGATCCGGTGACGTCGCCATCGGCCGCCATCGCGCCCGCCAGCCCGAAGCCGAGGCGCTCGAGTTCCGGCGCGTCGACGCGAAAGCGCAGCCGGTCGCCAGGCGCGCCGAAGCTGCCTTGCAGATCGACCTGGTTGCCCGCCACCGAGAGATTCGCCCGGCTCGGCAGAATCCGCGAGCCGGCCAACTGGACTGTGCCGCCGCCCGTCAACGGCAAGCCGTCGTAGACGCTTTCGCCAAGCTTGAAATCCGCCTTGGTCGTGAAGGTGGGGCCAAGCACGCCGGCTGCATTCAGCATGCCGTTCACGCGGGCTTCGATCTTGCGCGCCGGTGCCGGGGCGGCCCGTTTCGCTGCCGCCGCTTTCGCCGCCACATGGGCCTTGGCATTCGCCGCGGCGCTTTTAGGTGCGCTTCCCGGTGTGCTGGCCGGAACCCGCGAGGGCATCTGCGAGGTGAGCCCGAGCGGATCGAAATCGGTCAGTTGCGCCTTGAGGTTGTAGGTGGAGTTCGCATCGTGTTTGATCGCGCCAGACAGGTCGATGCGGCCCCGGCCCGAGGTGATCCGCACGTCGTTAAAGCTCATGCGCGCCGGGTCGAAGACCACCTTGCCCTGGGCGCGCAGGGCCGCCTTCGGATCCGCCAGATCGAGCGTGATGCTCTGCACATCGTCGTTCAGGCGAATGCCGATTGGGCCGGCAAGCTGCGTGGGGCGCACGCTCGCTTCCAGCGCGTTCAGGTCGAGCCCGGCCACCTGCAGGTCGAGCTGGCCGTGCTTGCCGGACAGCGAGCCCGTGCCGGTCACCGTGGCGTTCTTGACGAGGCGCAGCTTCAGGTTCGAGATGCTTTGCGCGTTGGCGTCGAGCCGCACGTCGGCGTGTGCGTCGATGAGCGGCAGCAGGTTTTCGTCGACCGCACCAGGCTTGGCGTTGACGATTGAGACCTGCCCTGCGACGACGAAGCCGGCTGCGGGCTTTGCGGCTGAGGGCGAGGTGTCATGGGTGGCCGCCAAAGAACCGCTGGTGACTACCGCGGCGCTAGCGGTTGTCGTGGCGCTTGCCGCCACCGCCGCTTGCACCGCCGCCCCCACGACCGGCTGCAATTCCGCCCGCACCGCCAGATCGGCGAGCGGCGCCCCCGGCGCAAACGCCTGCGGATTCACGTGATCGAACGTGAGCGTGGCGCGTTGCAACGGCACATCCGAAAACGGCGTCGCCTCGATACGCGCGTGGCCGGCGAGCTTCATGCCGCTCGCATCGAGCTCGGCGACCAGGGTTTCGAGCGTGCCGCTCAAATGGCCGCCCACCTGCACCGGCTCCTCGTTGACCTTGCCGGCATAACCGATGTCGCCGCTCAGCGCGAACGGCCGCATGCCGTCGAGCTTGGCCGACGCCGTGACCGCGCCGAACGGCGTGTCGAAACGCTCGATCGCGGCCTCGTGATGCACCCCATCGCTGCGCCCATGAAACAGAAGGTGCGAAAACTCCGTGGTCGACCCGCCCTCATGCAGCAGCAGCGTGCCGACCTGCAGATCGCGCACCTCCAGTTGCATCGGCAGACGCAGATCCTGCGGCAAGCTAATAGGGCCGCTACTTGGCGAGGTTGACGAACCGATGCGCGCGTCGATCGTGCCGATATGCAGGTAATCGACCGCAAAACGCCACGGCCGGTCCGTCAGCGCCCAGCGTCCGTCAATCTTGTCGATCTTGATATCGGTGCCGCTGCCGTCGAAACTGCGCCACTCGATCTGACGCAACCGCACGCCGGTCGCCAGTGCGCCGCCCTCCAGCTTGCCGGCAAGCCGGCCGCCCAGCAGCTTGACGGCGCCCTGCCACGCGTAGGCCGTACCGCGCTCGGTCGCCACCGCGCCGTACAACAGCCCAGCTGCCAGCGCGACCAGCAGCACCGGCATGCCCATCGCCCACGCCAGCGCCTTCCACAGCCGTCGCTGGCGGCGCACGGGAGGAGGCGTGTCAGGGCCGCCCGGCGTAGCGTCACCGGGCGTCTGCGGAGGCGGGTTGGCGGAAGCATCCGTCGTCATATTCGAACCATGCGAATCAGGCTAGTCAAGACAAATAAGGTCAAATGAGGTCGAAGTGTGGCCGAAAAATCAGAAGGCGATGCCCAGCGTCAGGTAAGGCCGCACCTGCTTGTTGCGAATCCCGTACGCGAGGTCGACGTTCACCGGACCAACCGGGCTGCGCCAGCGCGCACCAAAGCCCACGCCCGGGTAAAACACTTTCTCGTGCCACGTATCGGTGGCGGTGCCGATATCGAAGAACACCGCGCCGCCCCAGTCGTGGTTGAACCAGTGCTGATATTCAGTCGTGCCAGTGACGAGGTACTTGGTCGGCAGCACCGAGCCGTCGACGCTGTTACCGATGCTCTGGTACCCATAGCCGCGCACCGAGTTCGAGCCGCCCGCACGGAACAGCAGCGAGGCCGGGACGCCGCTCGAACTGCCCGCCGTGAACACGCCGCCCAGTTCGGCGCGGAACAACAGCAGGTCTTCCTTGCCGATCGGAAAGTACTGCTGGCCGCGCGCGTAAGCGCGAGCGAAGGTCTGATCGGTCGCCACGCCCTTGACCGCGAAGCCCGCTTCGAGACGCACCAGGTTGCCGGAGCGCGGGAACAACGGGTCGTCGGTGTTGCGGCGGGTCCACGACCAGGCGGGCACCAGCGCGCGGCTGGTGGTCGGCCCGATGGCGTTCTGGTCGAGCCGGTCCTGGTAGTAAAGGACCGAATACCCATAGTCGATAAACTGCGAGGTGCGTGTGGTCTGCACCCCCGCACGGATACTGTAGATGCGCGTGTCCGACACGTCGGTGGTCGTATAGGACGCGAGCATGCTGTTGGTCCAGGCGCGCCGCCACGGCGGCATCGAAAGCTGGATCTGGCCGAACTGCTCGATCTGGTCGATCCGCCCACCCACCGAGAACGGCCACGCGGCGCCGAAGGTGTTCAGGTACGTGTAGTTGCCCTGGACCTGCGGGCCGGTGTCGGTCGCATAGCCCACCCCGCCGCGGATGCTGTTGTACGGATACTCGCTGACCTTCACGCGCACCGGCGTCTCGATCGGCTTGGCCGGATCATTGGCGACGTCGATCGCGACGCTCGCGTAGTACGGCGTGTTCTGCAACTGGCGCTGCAATTCGGCGACGCGCTGCACGTCGTAGATCGCGCCGACCGAAATCGGGTTCACGTTGTCGACGATCTGCTCGGGGTAGCGCCGCGTGCCGGACACTTCGAGCTTGCCAATTGTGAAGGTCGGCCCGCTATCGAAGGTGACCGAGAGCTTGGCCTCGTGCGTACGCGGATCGATGCGCGCCTCGGAATGAGCGATCTTGGCCGCCACATAGCGGCGCGCTTGCAGGGCCTTGAGCGCCGCGTTCTTGGCGTCGTCCCAGCCCCCTTGCGAGAACGGGTCGCCTTGATGCAGCGAAAAAGCGAAGCGGGTGGCGTTTTGCTGCCCCGGGTCTTCGGTCAGCACCGGCCCCTTGAACGACAGATCAATGGCCGAAATGGTGGTTTGCGGACCGGGATCGACGCTCACCGTGACGCGCTTCTTGCCGTCTATGGTGCGTACGTCGGTGCGCACGACCGGCGAGAAATAGCCCGCCGTGGCGGTCAGGTCGCGCACCTGCTGCGGGGTCGCGGTGACGAGAAAGCCGAACTGGTCGTCGCTGATGTCGTCGCGCCTGGCGAAGCGGGCGATGTCCAGGTGCTCCTCGAGGAGCTTGCGCACAGCGCGCGGCGAGGCCTCGATATCGACCTTATAGGCTGCGCGCGCCTCGCCTCCGGCAAACACCAGCCAGACGAGGCCGAACGCCAGCCATGCGCGCAACAGCCGTGCCGCGCCCGGCGCGCTGCGAGCGAGCCGCCGCTGCCGCACACCCGGTTTGCCATGCCGCACACGCGACGGTTCGATCGCACAACCCGCCAAACAGGACCTCCGCGGCCGTTGTTGATGAATGATTCGGCTTGCCAGCCCCTGCAGCAGCCGGCAAGCTCGCTATTTGACCACACCGAAGCCGCCCCGCGATCATCTCAGAATTGGCATCTGCAGGCCCCATCTACGCCCTGCGCGCCTGCGCCGACAGGGACTTCGCTGGCCGGCCGCTGGGTAGCCCCTAGGCGGCCCAGCTCAGCGGCCTCTCGGCGCCCCCTAAGTAACCGAACCTCGTGCCCTCTTGGCGGCGCGCCCGCCTTGGAGTCGGCAGCCGTGCCGATGTTCCGCGCGTTTTTCGCCCGCGGGCGACGCTTGCTGTAAAATTGCGCTCGACACGCGCAACGGCCCCGAGGGCCGCCGCCACTTCTCTATCACGGACGTTGAGCCATGTATCAATCGGACATCACGCAGTTCCTGAATCAGCTGAAGCAACAAAAGCCCAATCTCGAGGCGGAACAACGCCGTGGCCGTTCGCTGCTGTGGGACAAGCAGCCGATCGACCTCGAAGAACGCGCTGAGCAGCAAGCCTCGCGCGTGCAACAGACTGCCTACCAGTACTACCAGAACTTCTAAGCGTGAGCACCGCCGACGAGGCCCGCGCCGCGAAGGCGCAGCCCGACGCTGCGCTCGCCGCGCCCGCGACCGATTCGACGCCTGATACCGTCGACGGTATCGCTTTCGCGCGCCTGTACGGCGAGCCGCTCTTCAAGCTGCCGACGGATCTTTACATCCCGCCGGACGCGCTCGAAGTCTTCCTCGAAACGTTCGAAGGCCCGCTGGATCTGTTGCTATACCTGATCCGCAAGCAGAACTTCAACGTGCTCGACATCCCCATGGCGGATGTCACCACGCAGTACCTCGGCTATGTCGAGCAGTTGCGGCAGACCAATCTCGAACTCGCCTCCGAATATCTGCTGATGGCGGCCATGCTGATCGAGATCAAGTCGCGCATGCTGCTGCCGGTCAAGAAGGCCGACACCGGCGAAGAGGCGGAAGACCCGCGTGCCGAACTCGTGCGGCGCCTGCTCGAATACGAGCAGATGAAGCTCGCCGCGCAGCGGATCGACCATTTGCCGCAACTGGGCCGCGACTTCCTGCGCGCCGACGTTTATATCGAGCAAAGCATCACGCCGCGCTTCCCGGACGTGAACAGCGAAGATCTGCGCGCCGCCTGGGCCGACGTGATCAAGCGCGCCAAGCTCGTGCAGCACCACCGGATTTCGCGTGAAGAGCTGTCGGTACGCGAGCATATGAGCGTGATCCTGCGCCGTCTGCAGAATGCGCGCTTCATGGAGTTCACGGAGCTGTTCGACGTCTCGCGCGGCGTGCCCGTGGTGGTGGTCAATTTCATTGCGATGCTGGAGCTGTCGCGCGAATCGCTGATTGAGATCACCCAGGCCGAACCGTTCGCGCCGATCTACGTGCGGCTCGCTTATTTGCCAGCCTGAGTTTGTCATCTGAGCTGCCGGCTTAGGCGCACTCTAGAGGCACGCCTCGTTTCGGTGCGCCCAACCCACAAATCCACTACAATCCGGCGCTCCGAACCAGTCATCACCGGAACGGGAGCCTGACGGGCCAAATGGGGCGGCATGCACCATTTAAGTGCCCGCCGGGTCCTGCGCCGCGCGAGGAAAACACCGTCCGATCATGAAAGTCATCAGCTCGATCCACGAATTGCGCGACCAGTTGCGCGGCCAGAACCGCACTGCGTTCGTCCCGACGATGGGCAATCTGCACGAGGGCCATCTGTCGTTGATGCGCCTCGCGCGCCAGCACGGCGACCCGGTGGTGGCGAGCATTTTCGTCAACCGGCTGCAATTCGGGCCGAACGAGGATTTCGACAAGTATCCCCGCACGCTCGAAGCCGACATCGAGAAGCTGCAGAAAGAGAACGTCTACGTGCTGTTCGCGCCGACCGAGCGCGATTTGTACCCGGAGCCGCAGGAATACCGCGTGCATCCGCCGCACGACCTGGGCGACATCCTCGAGGGCGAATTCCGCCCGGGCTTCTTCCAGGGCGTGTGTACGGTGGTGATGAAGCTGATGTCGTGTGTGCAGCCGCGCGTCGCGGTGTTCGGCAAGAAGGATTACCAGCAACTGATGATCGTGCGCCAGATGTGCCAGCAGTTCGCGCTGCCGACCGAAATCATCGCCGCTGAAACCGTGCGCGACACCGACGGCCTCGCGCTCAGCTCGCGCAACCGCTATCTGCAGGCAGCCGAGCGCGCCGAAGCGCCGAAGCTCGCGATCGAGCTGAACCGGGTGCGCGACGCGGTGCTGGCCGGCAACCGCGATTTCGCGGCAGTCGAGCGCGAAGCAATGGCCGCACTCGCCGCCCGCGGCTGGCAGCCCGACTACATCGCCGTGCGCAAGCGCTCGAACCTGCTGCCGCCCACCGCGCAGGACACCGACGCCCCGCTCGTCGTGCTCGCCGCGGCCAAGCTGGGCGCCACGCGCCTCATCGACAACCTCGAAATCTGACGCTCCCGATCGCTCGGGAACGCGCCGCAACACCCCCAAAAGGACTCATAGGGAACGGTCATGCAACGCCACATGCTGAAATCGAAGATTCATCGCGTCGCCGTCACGCACTGCGAGCTGCACTACGAAGGCTCATGCGCGATCGACGAGAATCTGTTGGAAGCCGCGAATATCGTCGAGAACGAACGCATCGACATCTGGAACATCAACAACGGCGAGCGGTTCTCGACCTACGCGATCAAAGGTGAGCGCGGCAGCGGCATGATCTCGCTGAACGGCTCGGCGGCGCGGCGCGCGCAACTGGGCGACCTGGTGATCATCGCGGCGTTTGCGATGGTGGAAGAAGCGGAATTGAAAGCGGGCTGGAAGCCGGATCTGGTGTTCGTCGACGACAACAACAAGATCAAGGGCAGCCGCGACCACGTGCCGACCCAGACCTGGACCTGAAGTACCGCGGCGCGCCGGCAGCGCCGGAGCCAGACCCGCGGCGCGTCCGAAACCACATGGAGCGCGCCGCCGCAGGTCACATGGCTGCGCCCGCCGGCCCGCTTAAGCCTTAGGTTTGGGCTTGCGTTCGAGCCATTCGATGATCGGCTGCCACTGCTCCAGATCTTTCTCCACCCGGCTCTTCGCCACATCCCACAGCGTCAGGCCATGCGCCGCTAGCTGCACGTAGTTCTGCGTGTCGCGCAGGAAACCCAGCACGGGCAGCTTCAATCCCTCGACAAAGCGATGCAGTTGCTCCGCCGAGCGCGTGCGGGCATCGACCCGCATGCCCACCACACCGATTTCGATCCCACCCTTGCGCACCGCCTTCTCTTTGGCGAGCCGCTCGAGAAATTCCTGGGTGGCGAGAATATCGAACAGCGACGGCTGGAGCGGCACGATCACCTTATCCGCCAGATCCAGCGCAATGCCGAGCCGGTTGCCGTGCAAACCCGCCGGCGTATCGATCACAGCGTGCTCCAGCCCCTTGGGCGGCTTCGCGGGCGTTTCCTGGTCCACTTCCCAGACTTCGATCGGCGGCAGCGTGGCGGGCCGCAGTTCGAGCCACGCGTGGGCCGAATGCTGCTTGTCCAGATCCGCCAGTGCGACCCACTCGCCTGCCGCCGCGAAATAGCCGGCCAGATTGGTCGATAGCGTGCTCTTACCCACGCCGCCCTTCGGATTGGCCACCACGATTACCGTCATGAGTACTCCCGGGAAGATGGCTGGCGCCGCCAGCCGGTTTGCCGCGTCTAGTCTGAGATTGCGTCGACCCCGTCGATCCAGCCGTTGATAATATCGACAAATCCAGCCGGGTCGAAGCCCTGAAGGGCTATTTGGGGCGCGATTCTTACAAAAAGGAGCGAAATATCATGAGCAAACTACGCACGGACTGCACGATCGACGCCCTTCATGAGCGCCAGCGGGGTCGCTTGCCCGACTTGTTGGGAGTGCGGGTGAGTGCGCTGGAACAGGGCTCGCTGACGGCGGAGCTGACCGTGCGGCCGGAGTTGCTGGCGCCTAACGGCTTTCTGCATGCGGCTACCGTGATCGGGCTCGCTGACACGGCGTGTGGTTACGCGTGTCTCGCGCATCTGCCCGACACGGCGCGCAATTTCACCACGATCGAGCTGAAGAGCAACTTCCTCGGTACGTGCGTCGAAGGCACGATCCGGGCGGTTGCCAAGGGTGTGCATCTGGGGCGGACCACCCAGGTATGGGACGCTACCGTGTTCGATCCGAACGGCAAGACGATTGCGCTGTTCCGGTGTACGCAGATGGTGTTGGCGTGAGGGATGAAGCGCTGTAGATTGCACAGCAGACGCTGTATAAAGCACAGCGCTGAATTCCGTGCTCGGTAAGGAATGTGCAAGAAAGCGAATATCCGCGAGGACTCGAGGAAACTTAAGATCGAAAAGTGGGGCAATAGCCTTGCGCTACGCATTCCCGACCTCTACTTGCGCCACCTCGGCATCCAGCAAGGCGACCAGGTAAGAGTGAACCTGACGGTTGACGGCGGTATCCATATTCGCGCCGCAGCGTGGAACCGGAGGGCTTTCGCGCGGGAACTGGAAGAGACTCGCCGGTCCCTGCCTATGACGATATCCGTCATCGAAGAACTCCGACGCCCTGCACGCCGCTGAGCCGGCGACAAACCCCTCCGGCCCACGTCCGAAGGGGTTTCAATGTCAAATGCGCGTCAACGCGTTCCCTCAAGCCGCCACTGCCCGCGGCGCCTTCGCCCCGCTCAACGCTCCCACTCCCCCGCCGAGCAGCGCCTGCACCACCAGCGTCACCGCCCAGAAAGCCGGATATTCCCAGCCGCCGTTCGGCGACGCGAAGCCCCAGCCGTTATGCAGGTGAGCCGACATCGCGCCGAGCATGAACGGCAGCAGCACCAATGCAACCCAGCGCACCTGCACGCCAAGCAGCAGCGCGATCCCGCCCGCCAGTTCGACAAAGGCCGTGAGATAGCCAAGCCAGCCCGGCAAACCCAGCGATTCGAAGAAATGCGCCGTAGCCGGCAGCGTGAAAACAAAAATCTTCTGCAGGCTGTGCGCGAGATACAAGACGCCTAGCGCGACGCGCAGGAGCGTGGCGGCGAGATCGGCCGAACGGTTCGAGTTCATCAAGAGTCCTTGTCAGTTGGGTGGGACGACGCACGCGCGCCGTCGATAGACCGGACTGTATTCGAACCGTGGAGTCGGAGAAACTGCTTTGCAGGCTTAGATTATTTCCTATCAGGAGTTAATCAATCGCCGCCAGATGAAAAACAGGCGAATCAACCAATCGCCGCAAACAGCCTCGCCAGATCCAGATGCTCGGCCAGCGTATCGGCCAGCCGGTCCAGTGAGGCTTCACGCAGCGCCGGATAGTCGATCGTCCCGGCATCGTTCAAACCCGCCCATTCCAGCAGCGCAGCACAAGCCGCTGGCGTATCGAACAAGCTGTGCACGTAGGTAGCGAGAATTTGCCCATCGGGAGAAAGTGCGCCATCGGGCCGCTCCCCTCCCTCCGGCGTGACCAGCCGCAATGCCGGCGCAGCGAGAGCCGGGCCTTCAGTCTCGCCCATATGAATCTCGTAGCCGGCCACATCTGCCGCGCCCGGCAGCGCTAACCGACCCGTCACGTTCTTCAGCGTCTTCTCTTGCGTCAAGGTCGTCGAGTAATCGAGCCAGCCAAGCCCCGCGACGCTTCCCGGCGCCCCTTCGACGCCATGCGGATCGGCCACTTCGCGCCCGAGCATCTGCATGCCGCCGCAAATGCCGATCACCTTGCCGCCGTAGCGCAGGTGACGTTGCAGCACCTGGTCCCAGCCTTGTGCGCGCAGAAACGCCAGATCGCCCTGCACGTTTTTCGAACCCGGCAGGATCATCAGGTCAGCCGCTGGTGGCGTCATACCGCTGCGCACGTAATGAAAATCCACCTGCGGGTGCGAGCGCAGCGCGTCGAAATCGGTGTGATTGCTGATATGCGGCAACACCGGCACGACGACGCGCAAGGCCGTGCGCGCTTCGGCCCCAGCGGCCTGCGCGGCCCGCAGTTCGCGCGGCAACATGTCTTCGGCATCGAGCGTGAGGCCATGCAGATACGGCACCACGCCAAGCACCGGTTTGCCGGTCCGCTCTTCGAGCCAGTCGAGACCCGGCTGGAGCAGGCTGATATCGCCGCGAAACCGGTTAATGATGAAACCGCGCACGCGCGCCTGCTCGCTCGCCGACAGGCACGCCAGCGTCCCGGTCAGATGCGCGAACACCCCGCCACGATCGATATCCGCGACCAGCACGACCGGGCAGTCGACCGCCTCCGCAAAACCCATGTTGGCGATATCGCGATCGCGCAGGTTGATCTCCGCGGGACTGCCCGCCCCTTCCACGAAGATCGTGTCGTAGCCGGCCTGCAGGCGCGCGTATGACGCCAGCACCGCTTCGAAGGCCACCGGCTTGTAGTCGTGATAGGCGCGCGCATCGAGATTCATGCGCGCCTTGCCGTGGATGATCACCTGGGCGCCGCGATCGCTGGTCGGCTTGAGCAGCACCGGGTTCAGATCGGTGTGCGCGGCGATGCCCGCCGCTACGGCCTGCAGAGCCTGGGCGCGGCCGATCTCGCCGCCGTCGACCGTCACCGCGCTGTTGAGCGCCATGTTCTGCGGCTTGAACGGCGCGACCCGCACGCCGGCGCGCCGCGCGAGTCGGCACAGGCCGGCCACGAGCGTGCTCTTGCCCGCATCGGAGGTCGTCCCCTGGATCATCAGCGTGCCGCGCGGTACGCGCATGCCGTCAGGCAAGTTCGAAGTCTTTACCGTCGTCATGAAACAGAGGGCCGGGCCGGTTGATGGAAGCCGGCATTATCCCATCGCCCCGGTACAATCACGCGATGATTCCCCGCGACCTCACCTTCGTTCTCGGCGGCGCCCGCTCAGGCAAGAGCGTGCATGCCGAACAACTCGCAAGCGACAGCGCGCGGCCCGTCACCTATATCGCCACTGCGCAGCGCGCGGGCGACGAGGAATTCGCCGCCCGGATCGCCCACCATCGCGCGCGGCGGCCGGCGCACTGGCAATTGCTCGAAGCCTCGATCGACCTCGCCGGGGCCGTCGCGCAAGCCGACGCGCCTGACCACTGCATCCTGATCGACTGCCTGACGCTGTGGCTCGCCAACCTGCTATGCCCGGCGGATGGGACCGCACCTAGCGACGACTATCTCGCGCGCCTCGCCGCGTTCGAAGCCGCGCTCGGTTCGGCTCAAGGCAAGATCATCGTCGTCAGCAACGAGATCGGCTTGGGCGTCGTGCCACTCGGCGCAGCGACGCGTCTATACGTCGATGAACTCGGGCGTCTCAATCAGCGCATCGCCGCATTGAGCACTCAGGTCACGATGATGGTCGCGGGGCTGCCGCTCGCGCTCAAGTCCGCGAGCCGCTAGTCGTGCTGTCCTTACCCCTGATCGCCACCCTCGCGACCGCCGGTGTCGCCGTCGACCGCTGGTTCGGCGAGCCGCGCACCGCCCATCCGCTGGTCGGCTTCGGCAAGCTCGCCATGCAGATCGAAGCGCGCCTGAACACCGGACGGCGCGGTCGGCTGCTGGGTATTGCCGCCTGGGCGCTCGCCGTGCTGCCGCCGGTGCTGATCGCGGCCTGGCTCGTTGCGGTGCTGCCGTTCGTGCTGGCCTGCGCGGTGCACGTCCTGCTGCTGTGGTTCGCGCTCGGCGCACGCAGCCTCAACGATCACATTGCGCCAATCGCTCGCGCGCTCGCTCAACGCAATCTCGCCGAGGCGCGCCTGCTGACCTCGCGCATCGTCTCGCGCGAAACCGCCCATGCCGACGAGGCCGCGCTCTCGCGCGCCGCGGTCGAATCGGCGCTGGAAAACGGCAACGATGCGATCTTCGGCGCGCTGTTCTGGTTCGCCATTGCCGGTGGTCCAGGCGCGCTGGCGTTTCGCCTCGCCAACACGCTCGATGCCATGTGGGGCTATCGCACGCCGCGTTATCTGCGCTTCGGCTGGGCGGCCGCGCGCATCGACGACGTGCTGAACTGGATTCCCGCGCGCCTGACAGCGGCGAGCTACGCGCTGCTAGGCGACACGCGCACTGCGTGGCGCTGCTGGCGCGACCAGGCGCCGCGCTGGGATAGCCCCAACGCGGGGCCGGTGATGGCCTCGGGCGCCGGCAGCCTGAACGTGCTGCTTGGCGGGTCGGCCGTCTATCACGGCGCGCTCGAAGCGCGCCCCACGCTCGGCGCCGGACAACCCGCCACTACCGCGCATATCGTCGCGGCGCTGCAGTTGGTCGAGCGCACGGTAATTCTGTGGCTCGCGGTGCTGATCGTGCTCGCCTTGTTAAGCGTCCCGTTCCATGGCTAACACAATAGTTCGCAGCGTGGTCCACAGCGTCGTCCACGGCGGCAACCTGCATGAAGCGGCGCAGCGCTACGACATCCAGTACGCCCAGTGGCTCGACCTCTCGACCGGTATCAATCCGCACGGCTACCCAGTGCCACCGGTACCCGCCGACGCATGGCGCCGCCTGCCCGATGAGGGCGACGGCTTTGCCGCATGCGCCGCAGGCTACTACGGCGCCCCCTCTCCTCAGCATGTGCTGCCGGTCGCAGGCAGCCAGGCGGCGATCCGCTCGCTGCCTGCGCTGTTGCCGCGCGCGACGGTCGCCATTGCCCCGCTCACCTATAGCGAATACGCACCTGCGTTCGAGCGGGCCGGTCATAGGATCGCGCCGCTCGACGTCTCATGCGACATGCTGCCCGACGAGGTCACGCACGCCGTCGTGGTCAATCCGAACAACCCGACTGCCCATCATCTGAGCGTAGACAAACTCCTGCAATGGCACGCGCAACTGGCGGCGCGCGGCGGCACGCTGCTGGTCGACGAAGCGTTTGCCGATGCGCTTCCTGCCGCATCGCTGGCTGGCTACGCCGATCGGCCAAGCCTCGTCGTGCTGCGTTCGCCGGGCAAGTTCTTCGGCCTCGCCGGTGTGCGCGCAGGTTTCGTGCTGAGCGACCCGGCGCTGCTCGACGGCTTGCGCGAAATACTCGGCGCGTGGACCGTCAGCGGTCCCGCCCGGCATGCTGTGAGCGCAGCCTTCAAGGATCTCGTGTGGCAAGGTCGGATGCGCGCACAGCTTGAAGCAGACAGCGCGCGCCTGACCGGACTGTTGCGGGCGCAACGTTTTTCGCCGCACAGCACACCGCTCTTTGCGTGGACCGACGATCCGCGTGCCGCGGCGTTGCATCACCAACTGGCGTTGCGCGGCATCTGGACGCGTTTGTTTGCCGCCTCGGGAAGCGTGCGCTTCGGGCTGCCGGGCTCCGAGGAGGAATGGCGACGGTTCGAAGAAGGCCTGCGCGAAAGTATGAGCACCATCGATGCTGCACGTCCCGGCTGAAGCCAACTACCCCATTCACCCTCCGCCTACTCGTCGCCGAGCGCCGGCCAGCCACATGACTCGACCCTCACGCTTCGCCTCGTTTTTCGCTTCGCGTTTCGTCTCGCTCATCTGCGCCACGCTCTTCGCCTGCGCTTTCGCGTCGACCGCACAGGCCACGGTCAGCGCGACCGACGACACCGGCGCCACCGTCACGCTCGCCGCCCCGGCCCAACGCGTGATCAGCCTCGCGCCGCACGTGACCGAGTTGATCTACGCAGCGGGCGGCGGCGCAAAGCTGGTAGGAGCCGTGTCCTACAGCGACTACCCGCCGGCTGCGAAGCAGGTGCCGCGCGTCGGCGACAACAAGGCGCTCGACCTCGAACGCATCGTCGCGCTGAAACCCGATCTGATCGTGGTCTGGCGGCACGGCAATGCTCAATCTCAACTCGAACGCCTGCGCGAGTTGCACATCGCGCTATTCTTCAGCGAGCCGCATCAACTGGATGACGTGGCGCTCACCCTGACCCGGCTTGGCACCCTGCTCGGCACGTCGGACACCGCAGATGCCGCCGCGACCGCATACCGCGAGGACATCGCACGGCTGCGCGCACGCTATGCAAGCCGGCCGCCTGTCAGCGTGTTCTATCAAGTGTGGGATCAACCGCTGATGACGCTCAACGGCACGCATATGATCAGCGACGTGATCACGCTATGCGGTGGCCGCAATGTGTTTGCCAAACTCGAACCGCTGGTGCCGACGGTTTCGACCGAGGCGGTGCTTGCCGCCAACCCGGAGGCCATCGTGACCGCATCGGCAGGTGCCACCAAGCCCGATGCGCCGCTGGCGAAACTCGATGCATGGCGTGCGTGGCCGAGCGTCACGGCGGTGGCGCGCAACAACCTGTTCGCCATCGACGGCGATTTGATCGACCGTCCTGCACCGCGGATCGCGCAAGGCGCCGCGCAATTATGTGAGGATCTGGAGGTGGCACGCTCGCGCAGGCCGGCCAACGCACAGTAAGAGTGAGCCGCGAGCAGCGGCGCGCTCACGTCAAGCGCACTAGCGATCAACTGATAACGCGAACCGCTCAGGCATTCCAGCGCACCAGCGACCAGACTTGCTGCTCATCGTCACGCCGCAGCCACGCCACGCCCGCCATCTCGAGCGACCACTGGGTCGTGCGCGCCACCGGCACGCCAAGCACCAACGAGGCGATCACCCGCATCACGCCGGCATGCGTCACCACATACGCCGGCGAACATTCGCGTGTCTGAGCAAACGCATCGAGCCACGCCTGCACCCTCGCGACAAACTGCGCGACGCTCTCGCCACCATGCGCACGCGAGTGGTCGAAATTCTCCGCCCAGTCGTCGAGCAGCGCGCGATCAATCGCGTCCCAGCGCTGTTGCTCCCACGCGCCGAAATCCATTTCCTTCAAGCGGTCGTCGAAACTATGGGCGCAACCGAAACTCCCCGCCAGCGCCGCGGCGACCGAGGCACAGCGCAGCAGCGGACTCGCCAGCAGCACGCGCGGCGGCGGCACCTGCAAGGTAGCGAGGCGCATCGCCAGCGCTGTTGCAGACTCCTCTGGGTCGGCGGCCAGGGCGACATCGCTGTGCCCGTAACAGACGCCCGCATCGACGGCGACCGCCGGATGACGAATCAGGACGAGATCCATGCAAGCCCCAACAGATAGATAGCCAGTTCAAAAATCTGTTGCGCGAAGCCCAGGCAATCGCCGGTATAGCCGCCAATGCGTCTGACGAAATAGCGGCCCATGACGACGCGCAGCACCACCAGCAGCATGAGCGCCGCACAGCCGAAACGCCAGTCCGGCCAGAACAGCGCCGGCAGTCCGAACAGCGCCGCCAGCGCGAACGCCGCACCGCTCAAGCGTTGCGCGACCGGCTTCGCCTTGCCCTCGGCACGCACGTAATCGAGCGTCGCCAGATAGCTGATCGCGCCGGTTCTGCTCGCGGCGTGCGCCGCAATCATCAGACCTGCGGCGCGCAACGGCGGCAAGGCCGCAAGCGTCTGCCACTTCAGAGCCAGCGCAATCACCAGCGCAATTGCACCGAACGCGCCAATGCGCGAATCGTGCATGATGCGCAGCACGTCCTCGCGCGTATAGGCGCCACCGAACGCATCGCAGCAATCCGCCAGACCGTCCTCATGAAACGCACCGGTGACGAGCAGGGTCGCGGCCATCGACAGCAGCACTGCCACGCCCGGCGGAAACACATGCAGGGCCGCCAGATAGACGAGCGCAGCGAGGCCGCCCACCAGCACGCCGACCAGCGGAAAGTAGCGCGCAGCCGCGTTCAGATAGTGCGGTTCATAGCCGACCCAGCGCGGCACCGGTACGCGGGTGAAATAGCCAAGCGCCGTGAAGAAGTAGCGCAACTCCATCAGCGGATTCATCGGCATGCGAGGCCTGTGAGCCGCTTAAGCATCGCGATCCGCGACGCCGGCCGATTCGAAGCTGGCCATCTCGTTGAGGAAGGCCGTCGCGGCGCGCAGCAAGGGCACGGCCAGCGCTGCACCGGTGCCTTCGCCCAGGCGCATGTCGAGTGCGAGCAGCGGAATTCCGCCGAAATGGTCGAGCATGCGGCGATGCCCGGCTTCGTTCGAGGCATGCGCGAACACGCAGTATTCACGCACGTTGGGCTCCAATGCATCGGCGACCAGCAGCGCGGAAGTGGCGATAAACCCATCGACGAGAATCGTCATGCGTGCTTCGGCGGCGGCGAGATAAGCGCCCGCCATCATGGCGATTTCGAAGCCCCCGAAGGTTGCGAGCACAACCAACGGATCGGCGCTCGGCGCATGATGCGCCAGCGCCGAGGCCAGCACATTGCGTTTCTTCGCGAGCCCGGCATTGTCGAGACCGGTGCCGCGTCCGACGCATTCGTCGATCGGCACGCGGCACAGACGGCTCATCAGGCAGGCGGCCGCCGACGTATTGGCAATGCCCATCTCGCCGAAGCCGATCACATTGGTGCCGAGCGCCGCGTGATGACGCACGCGCGCGGCTCCAGCACGCATCGCGGCGAGCGCCTGCTCGCGCGTCATCGCAGGTTCATGGGCAAAGTTGCGCGTGCCCGCGGCAACCGGGATATCGACGAGCCCCTCGGTAGCCGGCAGCGGCGTCGCAATGCCTGCATTGACCACTTCGAGCGTCATATCGGCGACGCGGCTCAGCGCATTGATGGCCGCCCCGCCGGCCAGAAAATTCGCCACCATCTGCGCAGTCACGGCCTGCGGATACGGGCTCACGCCTTCTTCAGCAATGCCATGGTCGCCCGCGAACACGATCATTGCCGGACGTTGCACCGTAGGATGAGTGGTCCGCTGGATCAGGCCCATCTGCCGCGCGAGCGTTTCGAGCCGCCCGAGGCTGCCGGGCGGCTTGGTTTTCGTATCGATCAGATGTTGCAGTGTCTTGCGCAGCGTCTGATCGAGCGGTTCGACGACGGGCAATGCGAGTGACGAAGTCATAGGTATTCGAGTAAGAGAAAAGTCTGTAGCGCGCGTCATGAAGACGGTCCTGCCGCCCCGCTCTGCGCCGAGTGCGGCCGTGGCGCGGGAATCAACGCCTCATGCCCGCCGTCCTGCAGCAGGATCAGCGGATAACCGAAGGCCCGGCTCGCCAGCGCCGGCGTCAGCACCTCGCGCACCGGACCTGCGAATGCCGAGCCTGCGCCATCCAGGAGTAGCGCATGGGTTGCAAAGCGTCGCGCGAGGTTCAGGTCGTGACACGAAAACACTACTGTACGCTTCGGCTCGGCCGCCCAACCAATCAATGCCTCGAGGCAGTCGATCTGGTGATGCAGGTCGAGATGAGACAGCGGCTCGTCGAGAAGCAACAACGGTGCCTCCTGGCACAACACGGCGGCGAGCGCCACGCGCTGCCGCTCGCCGCCCGAGAGCGACAGCACGTCCCGGGTGGCGAACGCGCTGAGGCCGAGCAGGTCGAGCGCGGCATGCGCAGCGGCGCGATCGGCCGGGCGCTCCCATCCCCAGCCCGCGAGATGCGGAAAGCGGTTCAGCATCACAATATCGAGCACGCTCGCGCTGAAGGCGTCGTGTGCGCTTTGCGGCATCAGCGCACGGCGTCGTGCGAGCGATGCAAGCGGCCACTCGGCCAAGCGCACGCCGTCCAGTTCGACGTGACCTGCCGCTGGCGGCAACAGACCGGCCAGCGCGGAAATCAAGGTGGTCTTGCCCGCACCGTTCGGCCCGGCGATGCACCAGACTTCGCCCGGATAGAACGTGTGCGTGAAACGATCGAGCAGCGTGCGCGCGCCTGCGCGCAACGTCAGGTGTTGCACGCTCAATGTGGCGGGAGGGGCGAGTGAAGCATGCAAAGCCCCTGGTAGCATGCGTGTCGTCATCGTGGCCTGCGCAACAGCATCCACAGGAACACCGGCACGCCGATCAACGCCGTGATCACACCCACCGGCAATTGGGCGGGCGCGACCGCCGTGCGAGCGACGAGGTCCGCGCCCATCACCGCCACACCGCCGCCAAGCGCAGCGGCCGGCAACAGCATGCGTTGATCGTTGCCGAACGCAAGCCGCAAGGTGTGCGGGACCACCAGGCCCACGAAGCCGATCGTCCCGCCGGTCGTGACGGCCGCTGCTGCCGCGAGCGAAGCGACCAGATAGACACGCAAACGCAGGCGCATCACGGAGACGCCCAGCGCCTGGGCTGCCGCATCGCCGCGTAACAGCACGTTGAGCTGAGGCGCAGCAGGCAGAATCGCAACCAGCACGGCCACAAGCGCGGCGAGCGCGAGCCAGGGAAAGCCGCCACCATTCAGATCGCCGGTCAGCCAGAACAACATGCCGCGCAAGCGGTTATCCGGCGCGAGCGTCAACAGCAAGGTGATCAGCGCGCCCCACCCTGCCGCGATCACCGCGCCCGTCAACAGCAAACGCGGCGAGGTGTCCTGCGGCTCGCCGCGCCACAACTCGCGGCGCGCGAGACCGAGCACCAGCAGGATCGACACGAACGCCCCGGCGAACGCGCTGGCATCGACGAGCCACCACGCGCAACCGGCCATCATCGCGAACAGCGCGAAACTCGCGGCTCCTCCGGATACGCCCAGCACATACGGCTCGGCCAGCGGATTGCGCAGCAACACCTGCAGCAGCGCGCCGGCCACCGCCAGCAACGCGCCGCACGCAAAACCCGCCAGCGCGCGCGGCAAGCGCAGCGAGCGCACGATTTCTCCCGCCAGGTCGGCCGGTGCGCCGCCATGCGCGGGCAGCGGTAGCAGCGCGGCCAACACGCGGGCCGGCGAAAGCGCTACGCTGCCGAGCGCCAGCGACGCCATCAGTACCACCAGCGCCAGCACGGCGAGCACACACCAGATCGCCGCGGCGCGCTTCGCGTGCATGAGCGGCAGACTGCGCACGGACAGGCGATTCATTCGTGCAGCCTCAGTGCCGCCGGCCCGGCATCATGACTGCTGAGCGGCCAGCGTGAGGTCGGCGCCGCGACGCGGCGGGTTGTAGGTGTAGGCCAGTTCATAGTGTTCAGCAGATTCTGGATTTGCGCGGCCATGTACGAAGGGTTCGCCACGTTGGCTCGTTGCGTTGGAGCGCACGCAACGCGTCGGCATCGCTCGCAGTAACTTTCCAGCGTTCGGTGAGATTCAGGGTCTAGCCCAGATAGTAACTGTTCGGTCTGGCGAAGCCGAAATACGGGTACGGGTTATGGTGCAGCGACGCATCGACTCGCCTTCCCACGCCTCTCGGGTAGTGGCACACTCGCGGGTTCGCATTTGAAAACCGCATTGGAAAACGTGTGCCGGCCCCAAAGCGCCGCAAGTTTAGGAGTGGCACCGAGAACCGTCAAGAAAGGTCAAGCAGGCCAGTTTCCGTGCGTTCGCAGACTGACCGATGTGCAATTGACGGGTACGTTCCAACCGTTTCGGCAGCGGAAGTCTGCACAAAGCGATGCTGTTACGTCTCGAAACGAGACAATTATCGGAACCTGCGACATTCCGCGCTAAAATGCGATGTCTTTAGAGGACGCAGCACATGCTCACCGAACTCGAAACACTTTCACAGAATATCGGCAGGCTGATTGCGATCAGCCAGCGTCACAACGAAGCGCGTCAAGCACTCGAAACACAGCTCGCACAAGTGCGCGCCGAAGCCGAGGCAACACGTGCCGAACTCGCACAGATGCGCGAAGAGCGCGACGCGCTGCAAGCCGAGCGCGATGCCCTGTCTGCCAAGATCGACGACGCCCAGGTGCGCCTGAATGCGATCCTCGAAAAATTGCCGCGGGCGCGTGCGCACAACGAGCCGGACAACCAGCTCGATCTGCTCGAAGCAGCGCCACAGGAAGAAGAGGCCGGTAACGCCGTCACCCGCCACGGAGAAAACGCATGACCACCAAGCAGATCGAAGTATCGATTCTCGGCCAGCCCTATCGTCTCGCCTGCTCGCCGGAAACCGAAGCTGCGCTGCTCGAAGCGGTGGCACGCGTCGACGCTGAGATGTCGAAGATCCGCGCGCACAGCAATGTGCGCGGCGTCGATCGCATCGCCGTGATGGCTGCGTTGTCGCTGGCATCGGAACTGCTTAAGCTGCAAGCGAGCGTGCGACACGGAGAAGCATTTCCCGCCGAGGAAATCCGGCGTACAATGCATCAAATGAACGAACAGCTAGGTACTGTGATTCAACAGTACAGCATGCAGTAAAAGGGTTTGAAGTAGCTGTACGGTAGCTGTACGGCCAATTAGAATTCACGCAAAGTACGCGGTCCTGCCTCACAAGATTCACGAAGGGACCAGCAAGCGTTTGAATTCAATCAGTTTAGCTTCCCTGCCTGGTTCGCCAAGGTCATATATTCCTTGAACCAATGCCATGTGCACGGTTGCGGAAATTTGTAGCACGGGTGTGCGCGTCACTCTGTCTGATGTACCCGAAGTGCTGCTAACTGCGACCAATTCTGAACCTCAGGTTCAGGATGCCGGCCTAGCGGCTAAGGCGGGGACCTTATCAAACGGCATCGGACTGGAGTCCGGTGCCGTTTTTCTTTGGGGCCACGCTTTCGGGTCTGCGCTTTTGCATCTACACTGCGTCTACCCTGCGCCCATCTTTTTAGGCCTTGATTTACGGCGTTTTCTCTTTCTTTTCAACGTTCAATTCGATTCATGCGCTACTGGCTAATGAAGTCCGAACCGGACGAAGCAAGCATCGACCACCTCGCCCACGCACCGCAACACATCTTGCCGTGGACCGGCGTGCGCAACTATCAGGCGCGCAATTTCATGCGCGACCTGATGCAAATCGGCGACGGGGTCCTCTTCTATCATTCGAGCTGCCCCGAGCCGGGCATTGCCGGCCTCGCCGAAGTAGCGTCGACACCCTACCCCGACCCCACGCAGTTCGACGCGAAAAGCCCGTACTACGATCCGAAATCGTCCCCTGAGACGCCGCGCTGGGTGCTCGTCGACGTCGTGTTCAAGAAGAAACTCCCGTTGATTCCGCTGGCCGCGCTGCGCGAGCATGCCGAACTCGCGGACATGCGCGTGCTCGCCAAAGGCAACCGGCTGTCCATCACACCGGTCACCGAGGCCGAGTGGCGCTTCATCACCAAGCGCCTCGTTTAACAATCTTGACTACGCGCCGTGGCCGGATGCACTCGGGCCACGCGGCAACGTCGCGCTCGCGCGCCGGACATGTGACCTCGCGTCGCAGCAAGCCAATTGTCAAGTTGGGGAACCAAGGCGGGGGTGGGTGCGCCTAATTGGGTCACAAGCGCGGCTCGCAAGCAGCGTGCCATCGGGTAGAACGATCCATCCCGATGTCGAGCACGCGTTACGCGTCGCGACGGCTTCATGGGAGGCCGCCGCACGCAGCCCGCATACAGTCATCGCGCATAACCTGCTCAAGCAAGGAGTCTAATAATGACGCAAAAAGCCGCCCGTGCCATCGCACTCGCCATCGCTCTCTCTACGCCGTTTGCCTTCGCCTCGGCCGCTGCCCGCGCCCAGGGTGTCACGCAAGCTGAACCGGCCGGCGTGCTGTCGCTGAACGCACAAGCCAGCGCCGAGGTCCCGCAGGACGTGGTGAACATCACGCTGTTCTACGAACAGGAAGCGAGCGATCCGTCGGCCCTCACCGCTACGCTCAACCAGCGCGCCGACGCGGCACTGCGCCAGGCCAAGGGCGTGAGCGGCGTTACCGCACGCACCGGTTCGTTTGCAATCTATCCGTCAACCGATCGCGATGGCCGTATCTCCGCATGGCGCGGCCGGACCGAAGTGGTGCTCGAATCGCATGATTTCGCCGCGGCCTCGAAACTGGCCGGCGAAATGGCATCGAACATGCAAGTCGGCAACGTGCAATTCTCGCTGTCGCCGGAAGCGCAGCGTGCCGCCGAACAGAAGCTCACCGGTGAAGCGATCGCCTCGTTCCGCAAGCAGGCGGGCGCTGCGGCTCAGGCATTCGGCTACGGCGGCTATTCGATCCGCGAAGTGAACGTCGGGCAAAACGGCGTGATGCCGCGTCCCATGATGATGATGAGCGCGCGCGCGATGGGCGCCGACGCCAAGGCCGCGGCACCGCTGCCGCTCGAAGCGGGCACCTCGACGGTCACGGTGAACGTGTCGGG
This sequence comes from Paraburkholderia phenazinium, assembly GCF_900100735.1. Lineage (GTDB taxonomy): Bacteria > Pseudomonadota > Gammaproteobacteria > Burkholderiales > Burkholderiaceae > Paraburkholderia > Paraburkholderia phenazinia. Next base: position 140,397 of record NZ_FNCJ01000011.1, read on the forward strand.
CTCGGTGCAGATGAAGTAACGATGAAGCAGCCCCGTGCGGAGTGACGCTCGCTCCGCACGCGAGGCCGCTTCCTGCTGCGAATACTCAACATGAGCAGCACCAAACAAAAACGCCACGGCATGCCGTGGCGTTTCTGCTTCAACGATCAACGAGCAACGAGCGCGGCTCGAATCAGTTCGCGCCGACAGCCTTGACCGCTTCGCGGCCCTTGCGCCGGTAAGCCCATGCCAGCAGCCCTGCGCCGACCAGGATCATCGGCAGCGACAGCCACTGTCCCATCGAAAGCCCCATGGCCAGCAGACCGAGGAAGTCGTCCGGCTCACGGGCGAATTCCACCGTGAAGCGTGCGAGGCCGTAGCCGATCAGGAACACCGCGGAAATGGCGCCGAGCGGACGCGGCTTGCGCGAGAAGAACCACAGCACGAAGAACAGCGTAATGCCTTCGAGCGCGATCTCGTACAGCTCCGACGGATGACGCGGCAGCATGTGATATTGCGCGAAGATCTCATTCAGATGCCATTTTGCTGCCAGGTCCGGATGGCGCGTGAGCCAGATGGCGTCGTCGTTCGAGGCGCCCGGGAACATCATGGCCCACGGTGCGTTCGGGTCCGTCACGCGGCCCCACAACTCGCCGTTGATGAAGTTGCCGAGGCGGCCCGCCGCGAGCCCGGTGGGCACCATAGGCGCAACGAAATCGGTGACCTGCAGCCACGAGCGCTTGCGCTGCCAGGCAAATAGCACCATCGCGAGTGTGACGCCGAGGAAGCCGCCGTGGAACGACATGCCGCCTTCCCACACCTTGAAGATGTCGAGCGGATGCGCGAAGTAGTAATCCGCCTTGTAGAACAGCACGTAACCGAGGCGGCCGCCGAAGATCGTGCCGAGCACGCCGTAGAACAGCATGTCGTCGATATCCTTGACGGTCCAGCCTTGCGCCGCGACGTAGGGCAAACGCAAGCGCAGCCGGCCGACGACGATCGCCATGATGAATGCCACCAGGTACATCAGACCGTACCAGCGTACGGCGAGCGGCCCTAGATGGATCGCGATCGGGTCGAAGTTGGGATGAATGTGCATCGTGTTGTTATGGGCAGTTCAGGTTCAAAAAGCGGCTTCGATAAGGCTTAGCGGGTTGGCGTTGGACGGCGCGCCGCGCGATGCGTTCGCAACGGCGTGCAAAAAGGCGCAGTGTAAGCCCCGCAGCTTTCACTCGCCTCGCAGCAGCGCCGCGCCGCCCGCCTCGACGGTGGCCGCATGCGCACGGACGATGCCGATAAACCCGGCCAACACGGGACTCACCTGCGCGGTGCGCCACACGAGACCTGTCTCGATGGCAGGCACCGATTCGCGCAGCGGCCGGTACACCACACCGGTGCGGCGCAGGTTACGCAGCGATTGCGGCACGAGTGCGACACCCATGCCCGCCGAGACGAGGCTCACGATCGTCTGCATCTGGATCGCTTCCTGGGCAATACGCGGCGTGAGACCGGCCACGCCGTAGCAATCCATAATGATGTCATAAAAGCCTGGCGCCAAACGCCTCGGGAAGATCACCAGCGGTGCGTCGCCGAGATCGCGCAGGCTGACCGGCGTGTCGCTCCACTCGGCGCCAGCCGCTGCGCCGTCGTTATCTCCTCGCCCTTCGACACGTGCCGCCATCTCCGACGACATCGCAATCACCAGCGGTTCGCGGGAAATCGGCAGCCACGACAATTGCGCCGCGTGACGCGGCGGCAGCGGCGCAATCACCAGACCCGCGTCGATGCGGCCGGCCACCAGTTCGTCGATCTGCACGTCGCTGGTGGCCTCGGTCAGTTGCAGCCGCACGCGTGGGTAGCGGGCGCCGAAGTCGCGCAGCAGCAAGGGCAGCAAGCCATAGTCCGCGGTCGACACGAAGGCGAGCGACAACACCCCCGCCTCGCCGCGCGCGAGACTTTGCGCGAGCGGCCGCAGCCCTTCGGCGCTAGCGAGCAGACGCTGCACTTCGGGCAACAGGTCGGCGCCGACCGGGGTCAACTCGACCGAACGCTTGGTACGCGCGAACAACTCGACGCCGAGCGTCTCCTCCAGCGCGCGAATCGCCTGCGAGAGCGGCGGCTGCGTCATCGAGAGCCGCGCGGCGGCGTGGCCGAAGTGCTTTTCTTCGGCCACGGCGATGAAATAGCGCAACTGGCGCAAATCGGGCGCGATGGGCAGCATGATTGATATATTTTACGACCTAATAGACCTTGAATAATATATTAGACGCGCACATTGAGAAACTGCATTCTTGCGTGACGCGCCACCACCTAAACTGATCAGAGCGGAGCCGAAGCTGGCTGAAGGCGCCGGAGCACCCTTGAGGAGACCCCCATGCCGTACAACCGTCGTTCGAAGAACATCACGCAAGGCGTCGCGCGCTCGCCCAACCGTTCGATGTATTACGCCCTCGGCTATCAGAAGGAAGACTTCGACAAGCCGATGATCGGCATCGCCAACGGCCACTCGACGATCACGCCGTGCAACGCCGGCCTGCAGCGCCTCGCCGATGCAGCGGTCGCCGCGGTCAAAGGCGCCGACGCGAATCCGCAGATCTTTGGCACGCCGACGATCTCCGACGGCATGTCGATGGGCACCGAAGGCATGAAGTACTCGCTGGTGTCGCGCGAAGTGATCGCCGACTGTATCGAGACCTGCGTGCAGGGCCAGTGGATGGACGGGGTGGTCGTGATCGGCGGGTGCGACAAGAACATGCCGGGCGGCATGATCGGCATGCTGCGCGCCAACGTGCCGGCTATTTACGTGTACGGCGGCACGATCCGCCCGGGCAACTGGAAGGGCGTCGACCTGACCATCGTGTCGTCGTTCGAAGCAGTCGGCGAATTCACCGCCGGCCGGATGTCGCAGGAAGATTTTGAAGGGGTCGAACAGAACGCCTGCCCGTCGACAGGGTCGTGCGGCGGCATGTACACCGCCAACACGATGAGCTCGTCATTCGAAGCACTGGGCATGTCGCTGCTGTACTCGTCGACGATGGCCAATCCGGATGAGGAAAAAGTGGCTTCGGCGGCCGAGTCGGCGCGCGTGCTGGTCGAAGCGGTCAAGAAGGATCTGAAGCCGCGCGACATCATCACCAGGAAGTCGATCGAAAACGCCGTGGCCGTGATCATGGCCACGGGCGGCTCGACCAACGCCGTGCTGCACTTCCTCGCCATCGCCCATGCGGCTGAAGTGGAATGGAGCATCGAAGACTTCGAGCGCATGCGCAAGAAGGTGCCGGTGATCTGCAACCTGAAGCCCTCGGGCCAGTACGTGGCGACCGATCTGCACAAGGCCGGCGGCATTCCGCAGGTCATGAAGATCCTGCTCGACGCCGGTCTCCTGCATGGCGACTGCATCACGATCACCGGCAAGACCATCGCCGAGGAACTGAAGGACGTCCCGGGCAAGCCGCGCACCGACCAGCAGGTGATCTTCCCGATCGACAAGGCGCTGTATAAGGAAGGCCACCTCGCCATCCTGAAGGGCAACCTGGCCACGGACGGCGCGGTCGCCAAGATCACCGGCCTGAAGAACCCCGTCATCACCGGGCCGGCCCGCGTATTCGACGACGAGCAAAGCGCGCTGGAAGCGATTCTGGCCGACAAGATCAAGGCGGGAGATGTGGTGGTGCTGCGTTACCTCGGACCGAAGGGCGGCCCCGGGATGCCGGAAATGCTCGCGCCGACTTCGGCGATTATCGGCAAGGGTCTCGGCGAATCGGTCGGTCTGATAACCGACGGCCGCTTCTCGGGCGGCACGTGGGGCATGGTGGTAGGCCACGTCGCGCCGGAAGCGTTCGTGGGCGGCACAATCGCATTCGTACAGGAAGGCGATTCGATCACCATCGACGCGCATAAGCTGCTGCTGCAACTGAACATCGACGACACCGAGCTGGAACGCCGGCGCGCCGCATGGCAGCAACCGAAGCCGCGTTACACGCGCGGCGTGCTGGCCAAGTACTCGGCGCTAGCGCTGCCGGCCAACAAGGGGGCGGTGACGGGCTAAAACCGGAGGCGCAGAGCAGTGGCGAGTTGATTCCGGTCAACGCGCAACGCAACCGCCGCAGCGGCCGCTGGACATTCAGGCAGAACAAAGGGGCGCACGGAAAACCGTGCGCCCCTTTCCTTTTATAATGTTGGCACCACGAGTCGGGCACCTGCACCGACGGAGACCAGAATGAAATCAATGTCGTATGCAGCACTGGCGCTGGCGGCAGCTCTCTCGATCCACGCCCCGGCACGGGCCGAATCGGCGCCGGGCCTCGCTCTCGCCCAGCGGCAGAACTGCATGAGCTGTCACTCGGTGAACCGTCCGTTCATGGGACCGGCCTTGCATGACGTCGCCGCCAAATACGCTTCCCGCGCGGACGCGGAAACCTACCTCGCTCACAAGATCATCGACGGGAGCACGGGCGTATGGGGCCAGGTGCCGATGCCCGCGAACACCCAACTCACGCCCGACCAGGCCGCCATCCTGGCCGGCTGGATCCTGACGCTGAAATAAGGGCGCGCTCAGTACGCGCTCAATGCCCCGTGGCGCCCTGCTTAATGCTCTTTGGGGCGCCGCGCCAGCTCTTCTTCGACCGCTTCGCGCACCCAGCCGGTCATCTCCGTCTCCAGCGCCAGTGCAACTTCCCGCGTGATCTGGTTGACCAGCCACGTGGTGTGGTCCTGCAGCGCATCACGGCAACGCGCCTCGATCACCGCGCGCCCTTCCCCCGTTAGGTAACTGGCAAAACGCCCACGCAGGCGCTCGGCCAGCACGTCAGCGTCGAGATTGGTAACCGGCACGGCGGGCGCCGCCTGCGCACGGGAAAAGTGGAACGCCGTGGCCGGCTCGAACGGCGCAGGCTCAGGCGCCTTGGCCAGTTCGTCCGGTGCGGGCGGCTCCGGCAGTTCGAACGCCTGCACCTGGGCCGGCGTGACGGCATGGACGGTCACACCGTCAGCCGGCTCCGCAGCCTGGGGCTGAGTCTCGCCCGTGCCGCGGGGCGCACGCGCTTGCTCGGGCTTGCCCGGCACGAGGACCTCATCCAGAACCGGGATCGAGGTATCGAAAGTAGTATCGGACGAATCGGGCACGAATAGACTCCGTCGAGGAAGCGGGCGATGACGTGCCAGCGCGTTGCCGGCCAGCCGCGACAGCGGCGGCTCGCCGCCGTCAGGCGCGGGGCACGGCGGCGCTAGCCGCCCTGCTTGTAGTTGTTTAGAGCATAGCCGCGATCGCGATAGAAGCGATAGCGTTCGCGGCCCGCAGCCAGTTCGTCGGGTGCGTTACCGACCACTTCGAGCAATCTTTCGAAGCGCGCGAACTGCGCCGGCACCTCCGCTCCCAGATTCAGCAGCACCTGGTAATGCGGCACGTTGTCGAGCGTAGCAGCCAGCACGATCGGCGTTTGCGCGGCGAGCGGGCTGTCGGCGTAGCAGTGCGGCACGAAGTCGAGCGGCGAAAAGCTCCACAACTGCTCGTCGAACGCGCGCAGCCGCGGCGGCTCGGCCAGCACGATAGTCGGCTGGCCGGCCAGGTACGCCTTGCGCGCGAGGCGGCACGCGTACAACAGCGAATCGCCGACGTTCGAGTGAAAATCGATTCTCGTCATCGGCGACTCCACCTCATCGCACCATCAAGCGCATGGGTACTGCGATGGGTCATTGTGCTGCGCGACCGTCCGCGGCCCGATCAATGAGGAACTGCGACAGGAGCGGCACCGGACGGCCCGTTGCGCCCTTCGCTGCGCCGCTCTTCCATGCCGTGCCGGCGATGTCGAGGTGGGCCCACGGGTACGCTTCGGTAAAGCGCGACAGGAAGCACGCCGCCGTGATGCTGCCGCCCGGACGGCCGCCGATATTGGCGAGGTCCGCGAAGTTCGACTTCAACTGATCGTGGTATTCCTCGTCGAGCGGCATGCGCCATGCCGGATCGGACGCTTCGCGCGAAGCGTCGAGCAGCTCGCCCGCCAGCGCGTCGTCTTTCGAGAACAGGCCGCTGTTGTGATGGCCCAGCGCGATCACGCAAGCACCGGTCAGGGTAGCCACGTCGATCACGGCTGCCGGCTTGAAGCGCTCCGCATAGGTCAGCGCGTCGCACAGAATGAGGCGCCCTTCCGCGTCGGTGTTCAGCACTTCGATCGTCAGACCCTTCATGCTGGTGACGATGTCGCCCGGCTTGGTGGCGTTGCCGGCCGGCATGTTCTCGCAGGTCGGAACGATCACCACCAGGTTGATCTTCAGGCCCATTTCCACGACAGCACGCAGCGTGCCGAGCACCGAACCGGCGCCGAGCATGTCGTACTTCATCTCGTCCATGCCCTCACCCGGCTTGAGCGAAATGCCGCCGGTGTCGAACGTGATGCCCTTGCCGACCAGCACGATCGGCGCAGCCTTGGCGGCGGCGCCCTGGTACTGCAGCACGATGAACTGGGGCGGTTCGACCGAGCCGCGCGTGACCGACAGGAACGAACCCATGCGCAGCGCTTCGAGCTGCTTCTGACCCAGCACTTCGACCTTCAGCTTCCAGTCTTTAGCGAGCTTCCTGGCGGTGTTGGCGAGGTAAGCCGGGGTGCAGACATTGCCCGGCAGGTTACCGAGGTCGCGCGTCAGATCCATGCCGTTGGCAAGCGCCGCGCCTTGCTTGGCGGCGACTTTGGCCGCTTTCTCGTCGCCCGTGTCGACGCTGAAGACGATGCGTTTGAGCGCCTTCGGGGTAGTATCCGGCTTGCTCTTCATTTGCGTGAACTTGTACGACAGTTCGCGCAGTGCAAGGATGGCGGTGCGCACGCCCCAGTCGGCCGAGCGCTCGAGGATAGGCAACTGGGCGAGCGTGAAGGTAACCTGGACGATCTTGGTGGCCAGAATGGCGCGCCAGGCGGCCCGCACGGCATCGCCGTAGGCTTTCTGGTTGAAGGCATCCTGCTTGCCGAGGCCCACCAGCAGGACGCGCGAAGCACCGATACCGGACACTTCGTGCAGGAACAGGGAGGTGCCGCTCTTGCCGTCCATGTCGCCGGCTTTGATGATGCGGGTCAGGAGACCCTTGGTGGCCGCATCGATCTCCAGTGCGGCACCCGACAGCGTTTGTGACTCGAAAATACCGATCACGATGCAATCGGACTTTCCAGTCAGGAACCCGTTTGACGAGCCTTTGCTCCAATCACAGGCTTTTATGCTAAAGTCCATCGCGCTTGTCCTCGGATAAAATCTGGGCTTAGGATGAAAGCCGCAATTATCCGCTATTTTTCCCGCGGCGGCTGCACGGGGTCTGACGGGATCAACCCGGCCGTACCCGAACGCACGCACTCTCTTCCTCAACAATGATCTTTGAACGCTCCCTCCAGCGCGAACTCGCGTACACGGCTGGTGCCGTGTTCATGGTTCTCCTCACGCTCGTGCTGACGACGATGATGATCCGGATCGTCGGCTTCGCCGCCTCCGGGGAGATCGATCCACGCGACGTGCTGGTCCTGATCGGCCTGACCGTGATCGGCTATCTGGCCATCATGCTGGTCGCGACCCTGTTCGTGTCGATCCTGTTCGTCCTGACGCGCTGGTACAGAGACTCGGAAATGGTCGTCTGGCTGGCCTCGGGCGTGAGCCTCACGCGCTTCATCAAGCCGATCGGCGTGTTCGCGACGCCCATCATCATCCTCATCATGTTCTTCGTGTTCGTCGGCTGGCCGTGGTCGAACCAGCAGAACAAGCTGATCCGCGCGCGCTTCCAGCAGCGCGACGAGGTCTCGCTGCTAGCGCCGGGCCAGTTCCGCGAATCGGCGGTGAGCCACCGGGTGTTCTTCATCGAGAAGATGTCGCCCGACCAGTCGCGCGTCGAAAACGTCTTCGTGACGAGCACCGAAAACGGCAAGGTCAACGTCGTGGTATCGAAGACCGGACACACCGAAGTGCACAAGAACGGCGACCGCTTCGTCGTGCTCGAGAACGGCCGCCGTTACGACGGCGAACCGGGCAAGCCCGATTTCCGCATCATGGAGTTCGAACGCTACGGCGTGAAGATCCAGAGCCAGCCGGTCGTCAATACGCCTAGCACCACCGGCACACCGACGCTCGAACTGCTGCGCAACCCGACCCGCGACAACCTCGCTGAGTTTGCGTGGCGCGCGGGCTTGCCGCTGATTGCGTTGAACCTGATGCTGCTGGCCATACCGCTCGCCCACCAGAACCCGCGGCGCAGCCGCACCATCAACCTGGTGATGGCAGTGCTGATTTATCTGACGTATTCAAACCTGTTGAACGTCGTGCAGTCATGGATCGAGCAGGGCAAGATGTCGTTCCCGGTTGGCCTGATCGGGCTGCACGTGATCGTGGCGGCGATCGTGGCGTTTATTTTCTGGCTGCGCGTGCGCAATCGGCCGCTATTTACGCGGGCGATGTTCCACCGTTCGTCGCAGGGAGCCTGACCGATGCGGATCTATGAAAAGTACTTCGCACGTCAGGTCTACCTTACGTTCATCTTTATCCTGTTTGCGTTTTCGGGTCTGTTCTTCTTTTTCGACCTGATCAACGAACTGAACTCGGTCGGCCACGGCAACTACAAGTTCCAATATGCCGTGCTGCGGGTGGCGCTGCAAACGCCGTCGCGCTTCTACGAAATCATTCCGGTCGCCGCGCTGATCAGCTCGATCTACGTGTTTGCGCAGATGGCCGCGAACTCCGAGTACACGATTTTCCGGGTCTCGGGTCTGGCAACCAACCAGGCACTGCGCTCGCTGCTGAAGATCGGCATTCCGCTGGTGTTCCTGACGTACGTCATCGGCGAAGTGATCGGACCGTATACAGATCAGTTGTCGGAGCGGGTGCGGCTGGAGGCGTTGGGTTCGGCGGTGTCGACCAACTTCGAGTCGGGCGTGTGGGTGAAGGACACGCTGACGGCGCGCGCGGATGGCGAGCAGGTGACACGCTTCGTGAACGTCGGCAAGCTGCAGCCGGACGCGACGATTACGGACGTGCGAATCTACGAATTCGATTCGAAGTTCCGCCTGTCGAACGTGCGGATTGCGCAGAGCGGCAGATATCAGCCGCCGGGGCACTGGTTGCTGAAGGACGTGACGGATACGCAATTGCTGGACGTGGCGCCGGCGGCGAACACGCCGAAGGACGCGTTGAATCCGGTGTACCGCGCGAACCAGACGACGCTGCCGGAGTATTCGTTGCGCTCGGAACTGACGCCGCAGATTCTGTCGGTGCTGCTGGTTTCGCCGGACAATATGTCGATGTTCAATCTGTTCCGCTACATCGAGCATTTGCAGCAGAACCATCAGGATACGCAACGGTATGAGATTGCGTTGTGGCGAAAGCTGCTGTATCCGTTTGCGGTGTTAGTGATGCTGGTGCTGTCGTTGCCGTTTGCGTATCTGCATACGCGAGCGGGTGTGGTGGGTGTGAAGGTGTTTGGCGGGATTATGCTGGGGATGAGTTTCCAGTTGTTCAACACCTTGTTCTCGCACATCGGCATGTTGAATACCTGGCCCGCGCCTTTGACTGCGGCTACGCCTGGGTTGGTGTATCTCGTGCTTGGGTTGGTCGGGTTGAAGTGGGTCGACCGGCATTAGGAGTTTTGCCATGGCCTTGCATGGGATAGTGCTTTTTGGGCATGGGGCGAGGGATTCTCGGTGGGCGGAGCCGTTTGTTCGTCTGGCTGATAAGCTGCGGGCGGCTCGTGGCGCCGCCGGGCCTGTTTCGTTGGCGTTTCTGGAGTTGATGGAGCCGGATTTGCCTACGGCTGTGGCTGAGCAGGTCGCTCAAGGGTGTTCTACTGTTACTGTCGTGCCCGTGTTCTTTGGGCAAGGTGGACATGTCAGGCGGGATTTACCTGCGGTGCTCGAGGTTTGTCGTGATGCCCATCCTGGGGTTCAGATTCTTTGCTCCACTGCCGTGGGGGAGGATGAGGGTGTGCTTGAGGCTGTGGCTGCGTATTGCCTTCGGCAAGTGCAGGTTTAGTGGGGTTTTGCGCTTTCGGCGGGGTTTGCCTGCGGCGCCTTGCTTTGGCTGTTGTTCCTACGGTGTTGGCCTTTCCTTGTTTTGTTATCGGTCTATTAGCTTCGCCCCTGTGCGGGGCGGCACTTACTTTCTTTGCCGCCGCAAAGAAAGTAAGCAAAGAAAGCGGGCTCACCCCGCTAGTTGGTAGTGAGCCATCCCGGTCCACTTCCGGGAACGGCCCAAGACGAGACCTGCTCTCGCACATCCCCCCTCAGTGACACAGCACTCATCCGTTCCAGCGTTGCGCTGCGCGCCCCGCCGAAGGGTATAACCCCTCCTGCAAGCTCCGTAGGTATTCTAACTATCTTGGCTTGCCGGTGTTCCCGTGCAGACCCAATCGCGACGCACGAAGTGCGGAGTGGGGTGGATGAGCGCTGTGTCACTAACGGTGGAAATGCGAGAGCAGGTCTCGTCTTCGGACCACTAACGAAGCTGCGCGAGGGAGACATCTACGAGCTAGCGGTTGGAAGCCCGCTTTCTTTGCTTACTTTCTTTGCGGCGGCAAAGAAAGTAAGTGCCGCCCCGCACAGGGGCGAAGCTAATAGACCGATAACAAAACAAGGAAAGGCCAACGCCATAAGCGAACAACCAAAACCAAGGCGCCGCAGGCAAACCACCAACACCTACGCCGCACTAAGCATCGCGCCCAAAGCAGAATCCTTCTGTGAATCCCGCGCAGCAAAAGCCTCCCCAATCATAAGAAGACTAGGCTGCGAAGCATCGAGCCACTGCTGAGCCTCGCCGCAGGCGAGCCCATCAAGCGTGAGTGTGAGCATCCGCTCACGAGCCGTACTGCAAGCCTCAACAATCGCCACAGGCGTCCGGCCATCACGCCCCGCGTCGATCAACTGCTGCGCAATCTCAGGCCCACTATCCCGCCCCATGTAAAACACCAACGAATCGGCATTCACCTGCTCACGAATCGCCTGAGTATCAGCCGCCCGGCTATGCGTAGCAAGCGCAACACTACGAGAAACACCCCGCAACGTCAAAGACCGCTTCAAAGAGGCCGCACTTGCCAGCGCAGCGGTAATCCCCGGCACCACCTCATACTCGATCCCAGCCGCCTCGAGCGCCCGCATCTCCTCATCGGCACGCCCAAACAACATCGGATCGCCGCCCTTCAGGCGAACCACAACGTCATGCTCCTGCGCCGCATCCACTATCTGCTTGTTGATGAACTGCTGCGCCGTCGACAGCTGACCGCAGCGCTTGCCCACCGCAATTTTGCGCGCTTGCGGCGCGTACTCGAGCATCGCCGGCTCGACCAGCGCGTCGTGCAGCACCACATCCGCCAAGCCCAGCAGCCGCGCGCCCCGAACCGTGATGAGATCCGCGGCCCCCGGCCCTGCACCGATCAGATACACCTTACCCATTTGCCTCAACCCCATTCGTCCGGTTCGCGCAAAGTCCGAAGCCCCGAGCGCGCCGCCTATCCCTCAGGCGGCCCCGCAGTCAATCCTTAACTCGGCCCAGCCGTCAATTCTAAGCGCAAACGACCTTAAGCCGAAAACGCCCGGATCATCCCGGCCGCCACCGTGTGGTGCGTCGCCTCATCGATCAGCACGAATGCCCCCGTGCCCTGGTGCGAATCGTACACGTCGCACACCAGCGGCTTTTGCAGCGTCAATGCTACCCGGCCAATATCGTTCATCGTCAGATCGTGACGGTCCGTCGCGTGCGACAGCGTATGCACGTCCAGCACCTGCTTGATCGCACCAATCCGCGCGAACACCGTGTTCGTGGTCTGCTTCAGCAGATACTTGCGCTGCGTCGACAAAGGCGTGTCGTCGAACCAGCAAAGGTCGGCTTCCAGTTTCTTCGCCGGCTCCGGCGCCGCCGCGCGCAGCACGAACGTGTCGCCGCGCGAGACGTCCACGTCTTCCGCCAGGCGAATCGTTACCGTCTGGCCCGCGAAGGCGCGTTCCACCTGCGCCGTGCCGCCCGGCACCGGGGCGATGATTTCCGCCACCGTCGCTTCGCGGTTCGCCGGCAGCACCACGATCGTGTCGCCCACCTTCACTTCGCCCGCTTCGATCCGGCCCATGTAGCCGCGGAAATCGTCTGCCTGGCTGCCGTCCTGGCGCGCCACCCACTGCACCGGGAAGCGCAGCGCCTGGCCCGTCGGAATCTCCACCGGCAGCGCTTCGAGCAGGTCCAGCAACGGCTCGCCGCCGTACCACGGCATGCGTTCGCTCAGCGTCACGATGTTGTCGCCCTTCAGCGCCGACACCGGCACGAAGCGCACATCGGTCAAGCCCAGTTGACGCGCAAGTTCGACGTACGCGTCGCGGATTTCGTTGAAACGCGTTTCGCTGTAGTCGACCAGGTCCATCTTGTTGATCGCCACAATCGCGTGCTGCAGGCCGAGCAGTTTGACGATCGCGCTATGGCGCTTGGTCTGCGGCAGCAGTTGCGCCACGCCGTTTTCGAACGTGACGCGCGTCGCGTCGACCAGAATGATCGCTGCGTGCGCCGTCGATGCGCCCGTCACCATGTTGCGCGTGTACTGCTCGTGTCCCGGCGTATCCGCGATGATGAACTTGCGCTTCGCGGTCGCGAAGTAACGATACGCCACATCGATCGTGATGCCCTGCTCGCGTTCGGCTTCGAGGCCGTCGGTCAGCAGCGAGAGGTCGATTTCGTCGCCCACGGTACGCTTGTTCTTCGCGCGCGACAGTGCCGACAACTGATCTGAAAGCACCGCCTTGCTGTCGTACAACAGACGCCCGATCAAGGTGCTCTTGCCGTCGTCGACGCTACCCGCAGTAATGAAGCGCAGCACGCCGAGGTCTTCCGGTTGATGAATGCTCATGATGTCCTTACCGTCGTGTGCTTAGAAATAACCTTGCTTCTTACGCTGTTCCATCGCGGCTTCGGAGACCTGGTCGTCCATCCGCGTCGCGCCGCGTTCCGTGATTTCGGTCACGGCCGTTTCGGCGATGATCTTCTCCAGATCGTCGGCGTCGCTTTCCACCGGGCAGGTGCAGCTAATGTCGCCCACCGTGCGGAAGCGCACTTGCGCCACCTCGCTCGTCTCGCCTTCACGAATCGGCGTGAGCGGCGTAACAGGCACCAACAGGCCGTTGCGGCGTACGATCTCACGCTGATGCGCGTAGTAGATCGACGGCAGTTCGAGCTGCTCGCGGGCGATGTATTGCCACACGTCCAGTTCGGTCCAGTTTGAAATCGGGAACACGCGCAGGTGTTCGCCGTTGTGCAGACGCGCGTTGTACAGGCTCCACAGTTCCGGGCGCTGCGCCTTCGGATCCCATTGGCCGAATTCGTCGCGGAACGAGAAGATCCGCTCTTTCGCACGGGCCTTTTCTTCGTCGCGGCGGGCACCGCCGATCAGCGCGGTAAATTCATGTTCTGCAATCGTTTCGAGCAGCGTGACGGCTTGCGCAGCATTGCGCGAATCCGTCTCGCGGCGCAGGCGCACGGTGCCGCGCTTGATCGAATCTTCGACATGACCAATCACCAGTTCCGCGCCGATTTCCTCGGCACGGCGGTCGCGGAAGTCGATTACTTCCTGATAGTTGTGGCCCGTGTCGATATGCACGAGCGGGAACGGCAGCACGGTCTTGCGGTTCGCGCCGAGGCCGAATGCCTTCAAGGCCAGATGCAGCACGACGACCGAGTCCTTGCCGCCCGAAAACAGCAGCGCGGGCTTGCTGCATTCGGCGACCAGTTCGCGCAGGATGTGAATCGATTCAGCTTCGAGCCAGTCCAGGTGATCCATCCGGTTCGCCGTAGTGGTGAGCGGTGCGTTGACAGTGGAATCGAGCGTAGTGCTCATGTTCGGGTCCTTCGTGAGTTCGTGTCGCCAGCGGCTGCCCGCGTCACGCGAAACAAATATTCTATCGAGAATCGCAATCGGCTTCGGCGTTCAGGCAGAAGCGTTTTCGCCGACGACTGCAAGCGGAATCGTGGTGATATGGAGGCCGCATTCCTTCGTATCGCGCGACTCCCACCACCAGCGCCCTGCCCGGCTGTCCTCGCCGGGACGGATCGCTCGCGTACACGGCTCGCAACCGATGCTCGGATAGCCGCGCGCATGCAGCGGGTTGACCGGCACGTCGAACGCCGTCAGATAGGCCCACACATCGGCTTCGGTCCAGTCCGTAAGCGGATTGAACTTGGCGATATTGCGCGCCGCGTCCTGCTCTTCCTCGTGCAACTCGGCACGCGTCACCGACTGCTCGCGGCGCTGTCCGGTCACCCAGGCGCTGACGTCCGACAACGCGCGGTTGAGCGGCTCGACCTTGCGGATCTCGCAGCAACGCTTGCGCAGGTCGACGCTTTCGTAAAACGCGTTCGCGCCGTGCGAGCCGACGTATTCGTCGACCGCGGCCGCTTGCGGATGGAACTGCTCGATCTCGTAGCCGTAGCGCTCGCGCACACGGTCGAGCATGCCGAGCGTTTCCGCATGCAGGCGGCCGGTGTTCAGCGAGAAGATGCCGATCTTCACCTGGCGCGACAGGATCGCGTGCGTGAGCAGCATGTCTTCCGCCGCGAGACTGCTGGCGAGCTTGACCTTGTCGTGACGGGCCGCGATCGAATCGAGCAGCGCGTTCAGGCGCTCGATCTTCGCAGCCAGTTCCGGCTTGATTTCGGCAGCGGTGTTCATACCGCGGCCTTCTGCGCGGCCGCAGCCGCTTCACGGCGGCGGAACAGCGGCGACGGATTATCCACGGCGCCCTGATACTGCACGGTGAATTCGTCGAACGCCTTCAGCGCGTCGTGGAGGTCCTTGTCGGCCCGCACGGCATACGCGTCGAAGCCGCAGCGGAACATGAACGTCAGTTGATCGCGCAGCACGTCGCCGATCGCGCGAATCTCGCCCTTGTAGCCATAGCGCTCGCGCAGCAGACGCGCGATGCTGAAGCCGCGGCCGTCGCGGAACACCGGGAAGTCCACGGCGATCAGCGCGATCTTGTCGAAGTCGCCGACGATATCCGCCGGTTCGCTGTCCGGCGCGAGCCACACTGCGATGTCAGCGGCGCTGCGCGAAGCGCTCAACGCTTCGCGCGCAGCCTGCCACAAGGCGAGCGGCACAATGATCTTGCCGGCCGGCAGCGCGTCCACTGCGGGCAGGGCGCCGTCTTCCGCTGCGCGCACTACCGTCCAGTCATCGTTGACGATCGCGCGGTTTTTAATAATCGAAGCCATCTGCTAGTTCCTTGTCTCTCGGTTACGCGTGAGCCGGTTGACGCGATGCGTACACGCGTTCCTTGAACGGGGCCATGCCGATGCGGTTGTACGTGTCGATGAAGCGTTCGCCTTCAAGGCGATTCTCCGCGAACGTATCGATCACCTTCGACACCACGTCCGGCATCTCTTCCGCCGCGAACGACGGGCCGATCACGCGGCCGATCTGCGCACCGGTCGCGCCGTTGCCCTGCTCGCCGCCGAGCGTCACCTGATACCACTCCGAGCCGTCCTTATCGACGCCCAGCACGCCGATATTGCCGATGTGATGGTGGCCGCAAGCGTTGATACAACCCGAGATGTTCAGCGACACGTCGCCGAGGTCATACACGTAATCCAGATCGTTGAAGCGCTCCTGGATCGCCAGCGCAATCGGAATCGACTTCGCGTTGGCCAGCGAGCAGAAATCGCCGCCCGGGCAGGCGATGATGTCGGTCAACAGGCCGATATTCGGCGTCGCAAAACCTTGCGCCTTGGCCTCGCCCCACAGCTCGAACAGATCGCGCTTCTGCACGTTCGCCAGAATCAGGTTCTGTTCGTGCGACACGCGAATCTCGCCAAGCGAGTACTTGTCGGCCCAGTCGGCCACGGCTTCCATCTGGGTGTCCGTGGCGTCGCCGGGGGCGATCGTGGTGGGCTTCAACGACAACGTGACCGAAGCATAACCTGCCACTTTGTGGGGACGCACATTGCGCTCGACCCAGCGGGCAAAGCCACGGTCTTCCAGCAGATGCTTTTCGAACGAAGCGTCCGTATCCGGCAGCTTTTCGTACTGCGGCGGCTGGAAGTATTGCGAAACACGGTCGAGCTCGGCTTGGGTAAGCGTCGACGGGCCGTCCTTCAGATGCTGCCATTCCTCTTCGACCTGCGCCGAGAACTTCTCCGGGCTCAACGCCTTCACCAGGATCTTGATGCGCGCCTTGTAGATGTTGTCGCGGCGGCCGTAGCGGTTATACACGCGCAGCACGGCTTCGCAGTAGGTCAACAGGTGTTGCCACGGCAGGTCGCGGCGGATGATCGCACCAACGATCGGCGTGCGGCCCATGCCGCCGCCGGCCAGGATGTCGACCACCAGTTCGCCCTGTGCGTTCTTCTTCAGATAAACGCCCAGATCGTGAATCTGTACGGCCGCACGGTCTTCCTTCGAGCCGGACACGGCAATCTTGAACTTGCGCGGCAGCCAGGCGAATTCGGGGTGAAACGTCGACCATTGGCGCAGGATTTCGGCCCACGGACGCGGATCGACGACTTCGTCGGGCGCGACGCCGGCGAACTGGTCGGCGGTGATGTTGCGGATGCAGTTGCCCGAGGTCTGGATGCCGTGCATCTGCACAGCTGCGAGCTTGCGCAGGATTTCCGGCGTTTCTTCGAGCTGGATCCAGTTGTACTGGATGTTCGAGCGCGTCGAAAAGTGGCCGTAGCCGCGGTCGTGCTCGCGCGCGATCTGGGCCAGCACGCGCATCTGGTCGCTGCGCAGGTTGCCGTACGGAATCGCGATGCGGTGCATGTACGCATGGCGCTGCATGTACAGGCCGTTCTGCAGGCGCAGCGGACGGAACTCCTCTTCGCTCAATTCGCCCGACAAGCGGCGGCGAACCTGATCGGCGTACTGCGCGACCCGTTCGTCAACGATGGTCTGGTCGTACTGATCGTATTGGTACATTCGGGGACCCCAGTTTGCGTTACACGCAGCGCTCCGGTTGCGCCACGCAAAGATCTCAGCCTTTGCCAGTGCGGGTGAGCGGGACCTTTAGACCCCCCGCTCACTTGCTAATGACAAAAACAGATATCCATATTGAAAAAGATGGGGAAATAGTAATAAACTCCCCATATACTTCAAACGACTAAAAAATTCTTTTGATATGCAACGAGGTTATATATGAACCTGCACCAGTTCCGCTTCGTGCGCGAGGCCGTGCGGCAGAACTTCAACCTCACGGAAGCGGCCAAGGCGCTGTATACAAGCCAGCCGGGCGTCTCGAAGGCGATCATCGAGCTGGAAGACGAGTTGGGCGTCGAAATCTTCACGCGGCACGGCAAGCGCGTGCGCTCGCTGACCGAGCCGGGGCGCATTATCCTCGCTTCGGTCGAGAAGATCCTGCAGGAGGTCGAGAGCCTGAAACGCGTCGGTAAAGATTACGCGGCGCAGGACCAGGGCAACCTCGTCATCGCGGCCACCCACACCCAGGCCCGCTACTCACTTCCGGCCGCCATCGCCGAATTCAAGAAGCGTTTTCCGAAAGTCCACCTTTCGATTCTGCAAGGCAGCCCGACGCAAGTGGCCGAGATGGTGATCCACGACCAGGCGGATCTGGCGATCGCCACGGAAGCGATCGCTAACTATAAGGAGCTGGTCTCGCTGCCCTGCTTCCAGTGGCACCACGTCGCCGTGATGCAGCCGGATCATCCGCTGCTCGACCGGAAGCTGCTGTCGCTCGACGATCTGACCCAATATCCGCTGATTACGTATGACAACGCGTTTGCGGGCCGCACCAAGATCAACGAGGCGTTCCGGCTGCGCGGGCTGTCGCCGGACATCGTGCTCGAGGCGATCGACGCCGACGTGATCAAGACCTACGTCGAACTGGGCTTGGGCGTGGGGATCATGGCGGACATCGCCTTTAACGCCGAGCGCGACCGCCATTTGCGGGCGATGCCGGTCGGCCATCTGTTCGGCAGCAACGTGACGCGCCTCGCGCTCAAGAACGGCGCCTATCTGCGCAGCTATGTGTATACGCTCGTCGAACTGTTGTCGCCGAGCATGAACCGCAAGCTGATCGAGCAGGCCCTCAAGGGCGAACACGAAACGTACGAACTATAAGGAGCCCGCTCAAACCCGTTGCTGCGCGCCTGGCCACCAAGGGATCAGGCCCTTGCAGCGCGTTTTTTGAGCGGCTTCAATTTCCGCTTCCTGCTACGGAGACCTCCGATGACGTCGTATAAAAAGACCCTGCGCGGCATGGCCGTGCTCGGGGCACTGCTTGCGGCTACGGCTGCCCATGCCGACCTGAAAGTCGGCATCGATCTGTCGAGCACCGGCCCGGCGGCCGTGATCGGCATTACCAGCAAGAACGCCATGCTGATGTGGCCGGACACCATCGCCGGACAGAAAGCCGACTACATCATCCTGGACGACGGCTCGGACCCGGGCGCGGCGGTGCGCAACATTCACAAGCTCATCAACGAAGACCACGTCGACGTGATCGTCGGGCCGAATATCACGCCGGCGGCGATGGCCGCGCTGGATCCGGTCGCGGAGAGCCAGACGCCGATGATCACACTGGTCGGCTCGGCGAGCGTCGTAGAACCGCAGGAAGGCAAGCGCATCTGGGCCTTCAAGATGGCGCAGACCGATAGCGCGATGGCCGACGTGATGACGCGCTACATGTCGAACCACAACGTCAAGACGGTGGGTTTTATCGGCTTTGCGGACGGTTATGGCGAAAGCTGGCTCAACGAGTTTTCGAAGTTCGCCGCGCTCCGGCATATCCAGTTGGTTGCCACCGAGCGCTTTAACCGTACCGACGCGAGCGTCACGGGGCAGGTGCTGAAGGTGATGGCGGCCAAGCCCGATGCGATCCTGATCGCGGGCGCGGGGACGCCGACGGTGCTGCCGCAGCGCACGCTGATCGAACGTGGCTTCAAGGGCCCGATTTACCAGACGCACGGCATCGCGACGCCGGAATTCATCAAGCTCGGCGGCAAGGATGTCGAAGGCACGCTGTTTCCGACGCAGCCGGTCGTAGTGGCGCGTACGCTGCCGGCCGATCATCCGGCGAAGAAGGCCGCGCTCGCATTCGTGAACGCGTATGAGGCCAAGTACGGCCCGGGGACGGTTACGCAGTTCGCCGGCGATGCGGCGGGCGTCTATCCGCGTCTGCAGGATGCCGTGGCGCGAGCATTGAAGACGGCGCAACCGGGTACCCCCGCGTTTCGCGTTGCGCTGCGCGATGAGCTGGAACACGCGCATGAACTCGTCGTGCCGAACGGTGTGGTCAATACCAGCGCCAAGGATCACGTCGGGCTCGATCAGCGCGCGAGCGTGATGGGGATTATCAAGGACGGGAAGTTTACGTATTTGAGTCAGTAAGCGAAGCAATATCAACAAACCGGACGCGGTTCGCCAAAGGTAGAATCTATCGAGAACCTGCAATGCGTCTGCGGCATGTCCGCGACCGGCCTAAAGTCCCCACGAGAGATGCAGGTCATTGTTATAGAGCAGTGCAACGGAAAACATCATCATGAAATTCGATAAGGTAAGACTGACCAACTATCGATGCCATCGTGATCTGGAGGCCTGCTTCACGCCGAATTTCAATGTGCTGATCGGGGTCAACGGCAGTGGGAAAACCTCGCTCCTAAGGGCGATCGCGGAGACTTTTTCTGGATTTATACACTTCGCCGCCCTCGGAACGACGCTCATTCCCCACTCGCGCCCGACTCGATTCGCGTTGAACGGCTCGAAACAGGAGGCCGCTTAAGGTTCGAGCCGCAGTATCCGGTGGTTGTCGATGCAAGCGGAACATTCGCCGGCAGGCCGGTGAGTTGGGGAGTGACGCGCGCTTCGGCGGCAAAGCCAATCGAGTGGCTCGGGTCACCTCCGGGAAACGTGTGGCTACGTGCCCAAGGCCAGTCAGAAACAAGCCAACCCGGGCAAACACTCCCTGTGCTGGCTTTCTATCGTGCCAACCGCCACTGGAATACGCCGCAAAATAACGAGTTGGCCGCGGCTACTCAGAAGTACAGCCGAGCCGACGGGTATCGAAATTACTGGGACGCCTCCACAGACTCCGGCGTGCTCAACACGTGGGTAATTTCCAAGTGCCTTGAGCGTTTCCAGGTGTCGTCCGAAACCGGCATCGCCTTTGATGACGTCCACGACGATGAACTAGCACTCGTCAATAGCGCCATTTCCAACGCTATAGAGGAAGCAGAAGGCGTCAAATACGACATGCGAGAGAAGAGCCTGCTAGTCGAATGGAAGCAGCCTGCGCTGTCCGAACGACGTCCCACGATATTCGAAAATCTCAGCGATGGCCAAAAAGCAATTATCGGCCTGATCTCGGACATTGCGAGGCGGATCTGCCTACTGAATCCGCATCTTGGCCAAGAAGTCATGACTCAGACGCCCGGGATCGTACTTATCGACGAGCTCGACATGCATTTGCATCCGAAGTGGCAGCGGTCCCTGACGCGAGGATTGCAAGCAGCCTTCCCGTCCGTCCAGTTCATCGTCGCAAGCCATTCGCCACAAATACTTAGCGAAATGCAACCGGAGCAGATCATCGTACTCACCGCGGGTTCCGCCTCGAATCCGCAGGTGAGCTACGGACTCGACTCCAGCGCTGTCCTTGAAGAGATCATGGACGCGTCTGCCCGACCAACTGAGATCAAAGGCGATCTGGAACAACTGTTTGCGGCGCTTGAACGAAATGAGCTCGACGCCGCACGACAAATGCTCGCCAACTTGCGAAACAATGCACCGGGAATCGCTGATCTGAATCGTGCAGAAGCGCTGCTGAAACGCGAAGAGGTTCTCGGCCGATGAGATTTGTAGCAAAAGATAGAGAGCCTGATTCTCTTGCTGCGTGGAAAGAGCAGGTAAACGAAGAATGGACTCCGTCATACCCTGACCTACAGAATCCAGAAAAGCGCGACGTGCACCTTGCTCTACTGACAGAACAAGGCGGTACTTGCTGCTATTGCGGCCGAAGAATCAGTCTGGAAGAAAGCCATATCGAGCACTTCGTTCCTCAGGAAGCGAGTGAGGACCTCGCGCTCGAGTATCGCAATCTACATGCGTCATGTATCCGGGCCCTCACGCCAAGGCTCCCTCTCCATTGTGGTCACGCGAAAGGCCAGCACCTGGATTTGAAACGAAGCATATCGCCGCTCGACCCTGCCTACGAACACCGCTTTCGATATGCGCTGGATGGCGGTTTGCTCCCTGCAAATGAGGCCGACGAAAACGCACGTTATATGATCGACCTCCTTAAACTCGACATTGCAGCACTGCGCAATCGGCGCGAGGCGATTTTGGCAGGTATGTTCGATAACGAGTTTCTTGCGTCCGCAACTGACGAAGACCTCGAGAAAATCCGCGAGACTTACCGAACGCGCGATGGCGATAGAAACTTTCAGGACTTTGCGCACGTCATCGCCAGGTTCGCCGAACAGCTAATGGGCGTTTGAGGTTACTTCGCAATCGCAGTACAGTAGTTGCCCCTTCTTCCGCAGCCGTACCCCATCATGCGCACCACCCGAGCCATCCACGCCGTCGAACGGCTGAAAACCCGCAGCGGCAATCCGCAGTTTGCGGCGATCAGCCTGTCCGGCGGCCTGTTTTACCTGGTCGACAAATCGAGCGGCGCCGACAAAAAAGTCTCCGACCCGCTGACGCTCGACGATTTCGTCAAATTCGTCGACGCCTTCGGGCCGCCGAAGCCGCGCAAGGCCAGCAAGCTCGATCTGGCGTTCGAAGAGCAGATCAGGAAGAGCAAAGGCCGCGACGAGACCTGAACGGAACTGGCGAAGCGAAGCGCCTGCCTACCGGCACAACGGCGGCGCCCGATGCAAGGCATCGTTCTCGATGATATTCACGCCACGCGTGTCGTTGCTGAGCACCTCGGTCACCAGCGCCCGCGCCACCCGCTCCACCGAGACGGAGCGCCACTTCAGCGGTAGATACACGCCAACGTGCCGGGCAATGCTCTCCAGCGGCCGGCTCTCGGTACGCTCGCCCATCAGGAACGAGGGCCTGACGATCGTCAGCGTCGGATAGTCGAGTTTCCTCAGCCCTTCCTCCACATTCCCTTTCACCCGGCTGTAAAAGGTCCGGGCATGCGGATCGGCGCCGATCGCACTGACAAGCGCAAAGTGCGACGCGCCGTGGCGGCGTGCGATGCCGGCAATCCGCAGGGGGTACTCGTAGTCCACTTTGCGGAACGCAGCTTGCGAACCCGCGGTGCGGATGGTGGTGCCGAGCGCGCAGATGACCGCATCGACATCGAACACGTCCGAATCCGCATCGGGCCAGTCATAGTCGATCAGATGCTCGACGACCCGGTTGGTCGCGTTGAGCCCCGTCACCGCCGCCCCCGAGGCGCGGCGCACAAGCTGTCGAACCTCGCCGACGCGGTCGTCTCTGGCGAGCAGGCGCAGGCAAGCGCTGCCGACCAGGCCCGTGCCGCCAAGCAGCAGGACGGTCTGTTTACGAACGGCTTTGGACTGGCTGGACGCGAGGGGAGTCGACATGCGTGAGTCCGTGAAAAGGGGCACCGCAGCATCTTACCGCGTCGTCCCAATGCTTACCCGCCCCGCACTTCGTGGATCTGTCCATGGGCCGCGCTGCTTGCGAGCACCGCTTCGATGAAGTGCAATCCGGCGACGCCGTCGTCTACGGTCGTCAGAAGCCGGCTTTCCGGCGGCAGCGGCTGGCCGGCATTTAACGCCTCGATCTGCAGCGCCGCGTCTTGATAGAGCTGGGCGAACGCCTCCAGGTAGCCTTCCGGATGCCCGGGCGGAACGCGCGTCGCATGCGCGGCGATCGCGCTTCGCACCCGGCCACGGGTGAGCCGCTGCGCGAGACCGCCAAGCGGCGTGAGCCACAGTTCGTTGGGGTTCTCCTGATCGAAGGATAGACCCGCTTTCGTGCCGTATACGCGCAGCCGCAGCGCGTTCTCGGCGCCGCTCGCCACCTGGCTTGCCCACAGCATGCCGCGCGCGCCGTTCTCATAGCGCAGCATCGCCTGCACGTGATCGTCGACGCGGCGGCCCGGCACGAAGGTGTGCAGTTCGGCCGACAGCCACTTAGGCTGCATCCCGGTCACAAACGCGGCCAGGTGATACGCATGCGTGCCGATATCGCCGAGACACCCTGCCGGGCCGGCCTGCGACGGATCGGTACGCCAGCCGGCCTGTTTGTTGGTGCCGGTCGTCTCGATCGGCTCCGCCAGCCAGTCCTGCGCATATTCGACCTGCACGACGCGCACCTCGCCGAGTTCGCCGGCCTCGACCAGTTCGCGCGCATGACGCACCAGCGGATAACCGGAATAGGTGTGCGTCAGCGCGAACAGCAGGTGCTTCTCGCGCGCGAGCTTCGCCAGCGCCTGCCCTTCGGCGAGCGAGACCGCGAGCGGTTTGTCGCAGATCACGTGAATCCCGGCTTCGAGAAACGCCGTGGCGACCGGCGCATGCAGATGGTTGGGCGTAACGATCGCCACCGCGTCGATGCCGTCGTCCTCGCGCGCGGCTTCCGCTTGCGCCATCTCGCGCCAGTGCGCGTAACTGCGGGCAATGCCGGCCTCCGCCGCGCTTGCCGCGGCTCGCTGGGGATCGGACGACAGGGCCCCCGCCACCAGTTCGAAGCGATCGTCGAGGCGCGCGGCGATCCGATGCACCGCGCCGATAAAGGCGCCCTGCCCGCCGCCGACCATGCCCAGGCGTAATTTTCGTGTCATGGGAGATGCTCCTTTGATGATGCGTTTGGGCGCGCGTCGCCACATGGGTCGTCGCGCCAGCGCGCGACGCCGCTTGCTCAGAGGCCCAGCAGGCGCTTCAATTGCGCAGTGTCTACGCCGCTGCCGGCGAAGTCGTCGAACGTATGTTCGGCGACACGAATGATGTGACGGCGAATGAACTCCTCGCCCTCGCGTGCGCCATCTTCCGGATGCTTCAGTGCACATTCCCATTCGAGGACGGCCCAGCCCGGGTAATCGTACTGCGCCATCTTCGAGAAGATCGCGCCGAAGTCGATCTGGCCGTCGCCAAGCGACCTGAAGCGGCCCGGACGTTCGGTCCAGCCGCTGTAACTCCCATACACACCGGCCTTGCCCGTTGGACGAAACTCCGCATCCTTGACGTGGAAGGCTTTAATGCGCTCGTGATAGATATCGATGAACGCAAGGTAATCGAGTTGCTGCAAAACATAGTGGCTCGGATCGAACAGGATGTTCGCGCGGTGCCGTGCGCGAGTTCCGTTCAGGCGCTCCAGAAAACGCTCGAACGTCACGCCGTCGTGCAGGTCCTCGCCCGGATGCAGTTCGTACGCAACGTCCACGCCCACCTCGTCGAATGCCTCGAGAATCGGCGTCCAGCGGCGCGCGAGTTCATCGAAGGCGGCGTCCACGAGGCCCGCGGGCCGCTGCGGCCACGGGTAGATATACGGCCAGGCCAGTGCACCGGAAAACGACACATGCGTGTCGAGCCCGAGACGCCGCGACGCCTGCGCCGCCAGCTTCAGTTGCTGGATGGCCCACTCGGTGCGCGCCGCTGGATTGCCGCGCACGTGCGGTGCGGCGAAGCCGTCGAACAGCAGGTCATAGGCCGGATGCACCGCCACCAGTTGCCCCTGCAGATGGGTCGCCAACTCGGTGATCTCGACACCGGCGTCGGCCACCACGCCCAGCAGATCGTCGCAATATGTCTGGCTCGCCGCCGCCTGCTCGAGGTCGATCAGGCGTGCGTCGACCGGCACCTGAATCCCCTCATAGCCGAGCTTGGCAGCCCAGCCGGCCAGGTTCTCCAGCGTATCGAAGGGCGCCTTGTCGCCCAGGAACTGGGCGAGATAGATCGCCGGCCCCTTGATGGTTTTCATCGTGTCGCTCCTCGCTCAAAGCCTGGGCCGCACGCCGCCGGGCGCGCGGCCCAGCACATCAAAACGGCGAATCCGGGAAGTAGTAGTCTTTGGCATTGTCCTTGGTGATGAGCACCGACGGCACGATCGTCGTCGGCGGCAACGTCTGGCCCTTCAGACGGGCTTCGGCAGTCAGCTTGATCGCGTCGTAGATGAACTTGGGCGAATACGTGACGTCCGCGTTGATGAGCCTGTCGCCATCCATCACACGCTTGACCATCTCTTTCGAGCCGGCGCCGCCGAGCACTTCCTTGATGTCCGTGCGCTTCGCCTGATCGATGGCCTTGAGCACGCCCACCGACATGTCGTCATCGGCGGACCAGACCGCATCGATATGCTTGAAGCGCGTCAGGTAATCCTGCATCACCTTGAACGCGTCGTCGCGATTCCAGTTGGCGTATTTCGCGTCGAGCACCTTCACGCCGGGACACGCCTTCAATGCGTTGGTGAACGCGGTATAGCGTTCGTTATCGAGCGTGGTCGGAATGCCGCGCAGCGCAACGATGTCGCCCTGGCCGTTCAGCGTCTTGCAGAAGTACTCGCCGGCGAGTCTGCCGAAGGCAGTGTTGTCGCCGGCCACGTAAGCGTCCTGCGCACTGGTGTCGGTCAGGCCGCGATCCACCACGGTCACGTAGATGCCTTTCTTCTTCACCTGCGCTACGGGCTGGGTCAGCGAAGCCGATTCATGCGGGAAGATCACAAGCGCGTTGATCTTGTTGACCGTGACCATGTCCTGCAACTGGTTGGCCTGTTCCGGCGCGCTCGCCGAGGTTTTGAGGATCACTTTCAGGTCGGGATGCGCCTTCTCCAGGTCCTCCTTGGCCTTGTTGGCCCACCAGTCGATGCCGCCGGTAAAGCCGTGATCGGCCGTCGGTATCGCCACGCCCAGAACGACCTTGTCGTCGGCGCGCGCTGCGCCCGTCGTCCCCAGTATCCCCAACGCCAGCACGCCGGCGCCGACCGCTCGAATGACCTGCTTCATGGTTGTGTCTCCAGTTTGTGAGCGCTTTCGTGCGCCCCGGATTTTTGCACTGCTGCTTAGCGTCGCCCACGCTGCAAAAACGCCACGACGATAATCACCGCGCCCTGCACCGCCGCGTTCAGATACACGCTGATGATGCTGGTCAGATTGAGAATGTTCGCGATCACCGAAAGCAGGATCGCGCCGATCACCGTACCGATCACGCGTCCCTCGCCGCCCTTGAGCGCGGTGCCGCCGACCACCACCGCCGCGATCGCCTCCAGTTCCCACAAGATTCCAGTGGTCGGCGTGGCCGAACCGAGCCGCGGCACGTACAACACCGTCGCGACGCCGACGCAAATACCAAGCAGTACGTAAGTAACGATCTTGACCGTATCGACGCGGATCGCCGCGTAGCGCGCGACCTGTTCGTTCGAGCCGATTGCCTGCACATGCCGGCCGAACGCGGTGCGGTTGAGGATCAGCGTGCCGCCCGCCGCCACCACGAGAAACACCCAGATCGGCACCGGCACGCCGAGCAGGCTCGCGTAATAGACAGGGCCGTAGAGATCGCTCAACGAGTTGTTGAGCGTGAGCGCGCCGCCGTCGGCGAGCCATGTGAGCACCGCGCGAAAAATGCCGAGCGTGCCCAGCGTGACGATGAACGGCTCGATGCGCCCCTTGGTGATCAAGAGGCCGTGCGCCCAGCCGAACAGTCCACCCAATACAAGCGCAAGCACGATGCCGATGGCGATGATCGCCAGCGGCGCGAGGGTGTGGCCGCCCACGCCCGCCGACAAGCCGTTCATCAGCCAGATCATGCTGCCGGCGATCAACGCGGCCATCGAGCCGACCGACAGATCGATGCCCCCGGAGATGATCACGAAGGTCTCGCCGACCGCGATGATGCCGATGAACGAGGTGCGGGTGAGCACGTTCATCAGGTTATCGATGGTCGCGAAGTCATGATTGAGCAGCGTGCCGGCGATGCACAGCACGATGAGGCCCGCGAGCGGCCCCAGCCCATACAGATGGTGCGCGAGACGCAGCGCACGTCCGGATTGCGCGGCTTCAGTGGGTGCCGGTCGCATGAGCGATCAACTCCTCTTCGGTCAGGTGGTCGAGATCGAGCGTGGCCTGCAGGCGGCCGGCGCGCATCACGGCGACGCGATGGCACAGGCCGATCAGCTCGATCAGCTCAGATGAGATGACGATCACCGCGCGCCCCTGGGCGGCGAGCCGGTGAATCAGGAAATAGATGTCGCGCTTCGAGCCGACATCGACGCCGCGGGTCGGCTCGTCGAGCACCACCACGTTCGGGTCGGGCTGCAGGAACTTGGCGAGCGCGAGCTTCTGCTGGTTGCCGCCCGAGAGCATGCGGGCGCGGCTCGACAGGTCGCCGGTGCGAATGCCGAAATCGCTGACCGCCTGCTGCAGGGCCACCCGCCCCGCTTTCAGATCGAGCAGCGGATGCGTGTAGCGCTCGAGCGTCATCAGCGTGAGGTTGTCCTGCAAGTTCAGATTGACGTGCAGTGCCTTGCCTTTGCGGTCCTCGCTGAGGTACGTGAGACCGTGGCGCATGGCATCGCGCGGCCTTTTCACATCGACCGCGCGCCCGCCAATCTCGATGCGCCCGGCACTGCGGCGGCGCAAGCCGAGGATCGCCTCGAAGGCTTCTGTACGGCCGGCTCCGACCAGACCGGCGAAACCCAGCACTTCGCCCGCGCGCACTTCGAAGCTCAAATCTTCGACCCAATGCGGCACGACGAGGCCTTCGACCTTCAACGCGAGCGCGGCGTCAGCGGCCACCGGCGCCTTGTCCGGAAACATGTCGGACACGTCGCGCCCGACCATCAGGTTGGCCATCTGCTGCCGCGCCAAGCCGGCGGTTGCGCCGCGCGCGACGAAGCGGCCGTCGCGCATCACGATTACCTCGTCGGTGATGTGCTCCACTTCGTCAAGCTTGTGCGAGATGTAGATGATCGTGACGCCGTCGGCCTTCAGTCGCATCATCAGCGCAAACAGGCGCTCGGTTTCGGCGGGCGTGAGCGTGGCGGTCGGTTCGTCCATGATCAGGAGCCGCGCGTTGCGCGAGAGCGCCTTGGCGATCTCCACCATCTGCTTTTCGGCGACGATCAGATCGCGCACCTTGGTATCCGGCGGCTTCCTCAAGCCCACCTGCGCGAGGTAGCGGGTTGCCTCGGCGCGCATCGCCGCGTCGTCGAGCAGCCAGCCACGGCGTTTTTCGTGGCCCAGATACATGTTCTGCGCAATCGACAGATGCTCCGCCAGGTTGAACTCCTGGTGAATCAGCACGATGCCGGCCGTTTCCGCCTCGCGCGAACTGGCAAACCGCTGCGCTGCGCCGTCGATCAGCAGCGTGCCGCTGGTGGCCGCCTCGTAGCCGGCGAGGATTTTCATCAGCGTGGATTTGCCCGCCCCGTTTTCGCCGAGCAGGCCGTAGATGCGGCCGGGCGCCAGCTCGAAGCTCACGCCGTGCAGCACGCGCACAGGGCCGAAGTCTTTGCGGATGTCGTCGAAGCGCACGGCGAGGCTCATCGCTTAGGCACTCCTGCGAATCACGAGCCGGTGTGGCAACAGCACACCGGGGACGTTTGCCAACGGATTGGCCAGGCGCTGCAGCAACAGGCGCGCAGCGGTTTCGCCGAGTTCGCGCATCGGCTGGGCAATGGTGGTGAGCGGCGGGTCGATCTGGGCGGCGAGCGAGATATCGTCGAAGCCCACCACCGCGACGTCGTCCGGCACCCGCTTGCCGACACTGCGCAAGCCGTTGATCACGCCGATCGCCAGCGTGTCCGACACGGCGAAGAGCGCGCTGGGCGCGTCGCGTTGCGCCATCAAGAGCGCCGCGGCGGAAGCACCCGCCTCGTAGTCGAGGCTGTTCAGATTCATGCGCCAACGCTCGTCCGGCGTGATGCCGGCATCGCGCAGCGCGTCGAGATAACCCTGCTGGCGCTGTTTCGCGTACAGGTAGGCGACGTCGGAATTGATCAGGCCAATGCGGCGATGCCCGCGCACCAGCAGATGCCGCACCGCATCGCCGGCGGCCCGGTAATTGTCGATGCCCACATATGGCACGCCGACCGCCGGATCGAACTCGCAGCACGCCACCCACGGCAGCGCGCCGGACTCCTCGGCCAAGGCCTGCTGCACGGTGGCCGGATCGAGGCAGATCGCGCCGTCCGCGCGGCGCCGCCGCAACAGGTCGAAATAGCTGCGCTCGCGGCCGGGATCGGCGCCGGTGTCGCACAGCAGCATGAAATAGCCGTGCTGACGGGCGACCCGGTCGATGCCGCGGACGATTTCCGCGTAAAACGGGTTGCCGACGTCCGGCACCATGGTCAGCAGCAGCCGGCTTTCGGCGGTCCGCAGATTGCGCGCCAGTTCGTTGACGCGGTAGCCGCTCGCGGCCACCGTGGCCAGCACCTTGTCGCGCGTGGCGGGACGCACGTTGGCGTGGCCGTTCAGCACCCGCGAAACCGTCGCCACCGACACCCCTGCCTGCTCGGCCACACCGGCAATGGAAATGCCGTCCGGCGGGCCGAACTCGGCTCGAGGCGCTGCGGTTCCGGATTCGCGCAGTCTGGGCACGCTCTTCTGTCCCGAAAATGTAATCGATTACATTCTTGGGCGATGGCACACCGAATCGCAAGGACCGTCTCGTAGGGACTAACACGGAGCCGGATTGCGGCACGGCCGGCGTGGGGGCGCCCGCTGCTTATCCCGCTGCTTGCCCCGCGTTCCCGCTTGCCTGCCCGTCTGGGGAGGGGTTTCACCCGTGGTTTGGTACAATTCCACGGTTGTCCCGACTCCAACGGGTCGCACCTAAACCGAACCGCCGAATCCACCATGAATATCGAGCAAGCGCGTTTCAACATGATCGAACAGCAGATCCGCCCCTGGGAAGTGCTCGACCAGGACGTGCTGAACCTGCTCTCCATCGTCAAGCGTGAAAATTTCGTCCCTCCGGTCTACCGCGAACTGTCCTTCGTCGACTTCGAAGTGCCGTTGCCGGCTGGCCAGCACATGCTGGCGCCGCGCGTCGAAGCACGCGTGCTGCAGGAACTGGCGGTGAAAAAGCACGAAAGCGTGCTGGAAATCGGCGCGGGCTCGGGTTATATGGCAGCACTGCTCGCGCATCGCTCGCAACACGTGCTGACGGTGGATATCGAACCGGAACTGGCTGAACTGGCCAAGGCCAACCTGGCCGCCAACGGCGTGCTGAACGCGGAAGTCGTGACCGGCGACGCGTCGCGCGGCTGGCCCGCAGCGGCGCCGTACGACGTCATCTGCGTGTCCGGCGGCCTGCCGGTTCTGCCGCAGGAGATCCTCGATCATCTGAAGATCGGCGGCCGTCTGGCAGCGTTTGTCGGCACCGCGCCGGTCATGAAGGCGCAGATCATCACGCGTATCGACGAGAAGCAATATCGCATCGCCGATGTGTTCGAAACCTACGTCGAGCCGCTGATCAACGCCGTGCAGCCGCCGCGCTTCAAGTTCTAAGGATGTCCCGCTGATGCAAAACCTGACCGCTCCCGCTCTTGCCGAATGGCTGGCCGACAAATCGCGTCCCGCGCCCGTGCTTCTCGACGTGCGCGAGCCGTGGGAAATCCAGACGGCGTCGATTGCCGGCGCCATCTCGATTCCGATGCGCGAGATTCCGGCCCGCAGCGAAGAGCTCGACGATGATGTGCAGATTGTTTGCGTGTGCCACCACGGCGCACGCAGCGCGCAAGTCGCAATGTTCCTCGAATCGCGTGGGCATAAGGACGTGTTCAATCTGCAAGGCGGGATCGATGCGTGGTCGCGCCAGGTGGATCCGGCTGTACCGACGTATTGATTCGCGGGTGGGTTTGCTGTCGTGAACCCAATCAGCCGGATTGGCAAGAAACGTTGTATCTGAGAGCCACCCATGCGGTGGCTTTTTTTATTCCATAGCGAGATTTCGCGTCCCACGTTAGGAAGTTTCCGGCGGCCCAGTTAGGTAGTTGAAGGCAACATGCTCCGACCCAATTTTCGGAGCAGTCTGATGAGATTCGTGAAGATCGCATTGGCCACAGCGACGCTGTTGCCGCTCACCTCCCACGCTGTGCTCGGGGGCGCCCCCGCTGCGGGGTCATCCGCTCCGATGTCGCTTCGCGCTACGCAGCAAGCCGCATCGTCCGCCCCATCACCCTCGGCGTCCGCACCCACGTACTCCACCGCATCCTATTCGGTGCATGAATCGCGTGACGCCGACGGCATCACCGTGCGCGAGTATGTCCTGCCGAGCAACGTTGTCTTCGCGGTCACCTGGCAAGGCCCAGTGCGACCCGACATGAATGCGCTGCTTGGCAGCTACTTCCCCAACTTCGTCTCCGCGGGCGAAGAACGCTTGCGCGGCACTGGCACGCTGATCCAGCACAACGGCGAGTTGCAGATCGAGTCGGCCGGCCGCCCTGGAAACTTCTTCGGCGTGGCCTACCTCCCGCGCCTCATGCCCGCCGATCTTCGTGCCAACAACCTGCAGTAACGCGCCGCCGCTTTCCCGGAACACAATCAAAATGAAGACGTTGAACAACACCCTTGGCATCGCGCTACTGAGCGTCAGCGTGGTCCTCTCAGCATGCGGCGGCGGTGGCTCTGGAAACAGCACATCGAACAGTGGCATCAACTGGCCGGCCTCAGCAAGCTGGCCGGTTACGCCCACGCCGCCGTCGCCGCCCGTCGACGCGAGCAACACGGTGCCGATCGTCGTCGATACCTCGATGGCAGGCGTCAACCAACCGTCCGTCACGGTCACGCTGTGCCCGCCGGGAGCCGCCGACAACAGTCAGTGCGTGACGGTGAAGAATATGCTCGTCGATACCGGCTCGGTCGGCGTGCGTGTTGCGAGCAGCGCACTGCCCTCTGCGCTGAAAGCCCAGTTGTTGACGCAAGCGGGTGCCACCGACGATACAGTCGGCTCCGCGCCGATCGTCCAATGCGCGCTATTCGCTTCCGGTTACGTGTGGGGACCGGTCAAACGCGCGGATGTCACCATCGGCAGCAAGAAGGCGAGCAATATCCCGATCCAGGTGATCGGCGATGGCGGCTATACCACGCCCGCGGACTGTATCTCGCGTGGCGGCCCGAACCTCAGCCCGCTACTCGGCTCCAACGGCAGCCGCGCCTTCAATGGCATTGTCGGCATCGGCCATTCCGTGCGCGACAGCTCGGCTGCGGTGAAATCGCTGATACCGGCGGGCTACTACTATTGCTCGAGCACAAACTCATGTACCAGCACGCGCATGCCGCTCGCCAAGCAGGTCATGAACCCGGTCGCGGCTTTCGCTACCAATAACAACGGCACCATCATCCGCCTGCCTGCGTTGCCCGCTGGCGGACAGGCCAGCGTGACGGGACAACTGATATTCGGTGTCGGCACGCAGTCGAACAATGCGTTGCCGACCAATCCGAACATTGTGCCAGTGGATGGCAACGGCTTTTTCACGACGCAGTATCAGGGCCGCGTGATCATCAATAGCGCGATTGACAGCGGTACCAACGGCTACGCCTTCTCGGATTCGACGATTCCCACCACGGGCGAGTGGTATGCACCGTCGAGCGTGCTTGGCCTGTCGGCAACCATGGAAGCCACCAACGGGACCAGCAAACCCATCATGGTGCCCTTCTCGATCGGCAACGCGGGCAACGTGATGTCGAGCGGCTACGCTGCGTATGACAACGTCGGCATGTACCTCTCCAGCCTGCCTGTTTACGATGTCATCAGTAACAACATGCTGTCCGAAGAGGGCTTCCTCTGGGGCCTGCCGTTCTTCTATGGGCGCAGCGTGTACACCGTACTCGAAAACACCAAGGTGGGCTCGCAAGCAGGGCCGTTTGTCGCGTTTTGACGGGGGCGGGGTTTGCGATGGCGGGCCGGTGCCGTGGGGTGCCGTCCTGCTTTTGTCGCGAAATTCCACCTAAATCATTACGTCCCTGAGGACAGCCCTACCAATGACGGCTTTTCCTGCTGATCACCAGGAAATTTCTCACGCTTTCCTAAGCAACACGCTGGCAACATGCTCCGACCTATTTTCGGAGCAAATTTGATGAAGTTTGTAAAGATCGCGCTGGCGATTGCAACGTTGTTGCCGCTGGCTTCCCACGCGGCGCTGGGTGGCGCGCCGGGCGCAGGTTCATCCGCTCCGAAGGCGGTGCGCTCGATGCTGCAGAATACGGCGGCCTACTCCGTGAACACCTCCGTCAACGCCGACGGCGTCGCCGTGCGCGAGTACACGCTGCCCAGCAACGTCGTGTTTGCAGTCACGTGGCAAGGTCCGGTGCGCCCGGATATGACCGCGCTGCTCGGCAGCTACTTCCCACGATTTGTCTCCGCGGCTGAAGCACGCCCCCATGGCATCGGTCCGATGATCGAGCGCAGCAGCGACCTCGTGATCCAGTCTGTTGGCCGTCCCGGCAATCTCTTCGGCAAGGCGTATTTACCACGCCTTGTACCGGCAGGCGTCAGCATCGACGATCTGCAGTAAGACGAATTTGCACGTTTGCGGAATACTCGATTATGAAGAAGATTAACAAGACGCTTTGCTTCGTAGTGCTTGGCGCTAGTGTGGTGGTCACGGCCTGTGGCGGTGGTGGTGGTAGTGACAACAGCGATGCAAATGCGTCGCAAGATAAGGGCGTGAAGCCTGTGCCGGTTACGCCGAGTCCGAGTCCGGCGCCCGCTCCGAGGCCGGCTCCGGCTCCGACTCCGGTTCCGAGCCCAAGCCCGAGCTCCGACCCGACCGCGAATACTGGTTCGGGTTCGGGTTCGGGTTCGACGCCGACTCCGACTCCGACTCCGACTCCGACTCCGACTCCGACTCCGACTCCAACTCCAACTCCTACGCCGACACCAACTCCGACTCCCGTCACCAACAACACCGTACCGATCATCGTCGATCGCACGTTGAACGGCATCAACAGCCTCTACGTGACTGCCACCATTTGCTATCCCGGCATGCAAGGGAGCAGCCAATGCGCGACCGTCGATCACATGCTGCTCGACACCGGCTCCGTCGGCGTCCGCGTTGTAGCCAGCGCGCTGGGCTCGGCACTCGCATCCCAATTGCCAGCCCAAACCGGCGCCACTAACGACCCGACCGGTAATGCGCCAATCGCACAATGCGCGCAATTCAACTCCGGTTACACTTGGGGGTCGATCAAACGCGCAGACGTGACAATCGGCAATGAGCTCGCGGGCAATCTGCCGATCCAGGTGATCGGCGACGGAGCGTTTGCCACCCCGTCGGATTGCATCACAAACGGTGGCCTAAGCCTAAACACGATCAGCGCGCTCGGTGCAAAAGGGGTCATCGGCATCGGTCCGGGCATACGCGACTTTCCCGCCGCTGCACAAACCACCTTGTCAGCGACCTACTACTACTGCACGTCGTCAGGCTCATGCACCAACACGCGTGTGCCACTCGATACCCAGGTGATGAACCCAGTCGCCGGCTTCATGTCGGACAACAACGGCACGATCATCAGCCTGCCCGCGTTGCTGCCGGGCGGTCAATTAACCGCCACTGGGCAATTGACATTCGGAGTTAGCACCCAGCAGAACAATACGTTGCCGTCCAACGTGAACATCGTGCCGCTCAATCAGAATGGTCTGTTTGCGACCGTGTACAAGGGGCGCACGTATAGTTACAGCGCAATCGACAGCGGTTCGAACGTGTACTTCTTCCCTGATGACGGCACGATTCCGACCACGCTCGTCTGGTCGGACAAATGGTATGGGCCACCATCGCTGCTCAGCCTGTCGGCAAATCTGAAAGCGAGCAACGGCAGCGGTACACCCGCCACTGC
This sequence comes from Paraburkholderia phenazinium, assembly GCF_900100735.1. Classification (GTDB taxonomy): domain Bacteria; phylum Pseudomonadota; class Gammaproteobacteria; order Burkholderiales; family Burkholderiaceae; genus Paraburkholderia; species Paraburkholderia phenazinia. The sequence continues at coordinate 175,067 of NZ_FNCJ01000011.1, forward strand.
AACGTTCTCGTTGGGCAACGCCACCAATCTGTTGGCAAGTGGGTACGCAGCCTACGACAGTCTCGGCGCACCGATGTCCGGCGCCTTTATCTGGGGTCTGCCGTTCTTCTATGGCCGCAACGTCTACACCGTGCTCAACAACGCCAAGGTTGGTTCGCAAACCGGGCCGTTCGTCGCGTTCTAAATCGCGACAACACCAAACCAACTGAAACAAGAACAAGAGGCCGGCGCCCGCAAGGCGCCGGCCTCTTGTCATTGCGGCGCGCCAACACGCCCCTCTCAAACCGACCTCACCCGGCGCAAATCTCCGCACGCTCATGCACAAACCCGCGGCGGCAATGCACCGTACCCGCCCGTTGGCGTCCAGGCACGCTTCGTTGCAGCGCGACACGCACCGCAACGAAGCGAAATGCCACAGATTGCACCAGATTCGCGCACGACCGTCAGATCGCCACCCAATCGCCCGAGTACACCCAGACCGCATCGCAGCACGCGCCACGCCCCTTTCCAGTCAGATTTACCACTTGGCATGTGCCTTGCAGTAACAGTCGTGCAAGCCATGCAGGACAGCCCTCGTTGGCTGGAAACGACGCCCATAAAACACTCTTCAATCCAATGGCAAGGGGTAGGCAAATGAAACGTCGCAGTCTGTTGCAGCTCGGGTCAATATCGGGCGCTTTGGCGCTCGCCGGCCAGAGTCCGTTTGCTAACGCACAATCGAGCAGCGGGCCGATCAAAGTCGGCATTCTGCATTCGCTGTCTGGCACGATGGCGATTTCGGAGACCTCACTAAAAGACACCGCGTTGATGACCATTGCGGAAATCAACAAGAGCGGCGGTGTAAACGGCAGGCAAATCGAAGCGGTGGTGGTGGACCCGGCCTCGAACTGGCCGCTGTTCGCCGAAAAGGCCCGCCAGCTCCTGACCCAGGACAAGTGCGCGGTGGTGTTCGGCTGCTGGACTTCGGTATCGCGCAAGTCGGTACTGCCAGTGTTCGAGGAACTCAACGGTCTGCTGTTCTACCCGGTGCAGTACGAAGGCGAAGAAATGTCGCGCAACGTCTTCTACACGGGCGCCGCGCCGAACCAGCAGGCCATTCCGGCCACCGAATACCTGATGAGCGCCGAAGGCGGCGGCGCCAAGCGCTTCTTCCTGCTCGGCACCGACTACGTCTATCCGCGCACCACCAATAAGATCCTGCGCGCGTTCCTGCAGTCGAAAGGCGTCCAGGAGGCCGACATTCAGGAGGTCTACACGCCGTTCGGCCACAGCGACTACCAGACCATCGTCGCCAACATCAAGACTTTCTCGCAAGGCGGCAAGACGGCCGTGATCTCGACCGTCAACGGCGACTCGAACGTGCCGTTCTACAAGGAACTCGGCAACCAGGGCCTGAAAGCGACCGATGTACCGGTAGTGGCGTTCTCGGTGGGCGAAGAAGAACTGCGCGGCATCGACACCAAACCGCTGGTGGGCAACCTCGCCGCATGGAACTACTTCATGTCGCTGCGCGATCCGGAGAACACCAAGTTCAAGGCAATGTTTGCCAAGTGGGTCAAGGACAACAACCTGCCAGGCGGCGACAAGCGCGTGACCAACGACCCGATGGAAGCGACCTTCGTTGGCATCCATATGTGGAAGCAGGCCGTCGAAAAAGCGAAGAGCACCGATGTCGACAAGGTTCGCGTCGCGATGATCGGCCAGACCTTCAACGCGCCGTCCGGCTTCGTCCTGACGATGGATGGCAACCACCACCTGCACAAGCCGGTGATGATCGGCGAAGTGCGTGCCGACGGCCAGTTCAACGTGGTGTGGCGGACCAAGACGGCCATCCGTGCGCAGCCGTGGAGCCCGTATATCGCCGGCAACGCGGGCAAGCCGGACGTGGTCAGTTCGATTCCGGCCTTCCTGCGCCGTTCGCGGGTCGCCTGATGTAACGGAGGGCGCGCCTCCTGCGCGCCCACTCGTCCCGCTGCGCCACAAAAATCCGGCCAGCGGGACGATCCAACCGCCTCTATAGCGGCTCGACGATGCGGCATCCTTAACGGTTCGATGCCGCACCGCCGCGCCGGTTAATTTTCAAAGGGCACCATGGCGTTTTCCATTCTGAGGCTAGCAAGGCGCAGCATCGGTACGCTCGCCGTCGCACTGTCGACGCTGCTCGCGCTCGCGCCGCTCGCAGCATTTGCACTGACACCGGCCGATATCGCCCCGCTCGCGGGCGACGACTTCGACGCGAAATCCGCGGCCATCGACAAGCTGATTGCCAATCACGATGCACCGTCCCAGGCGCTGCTCAAAGCGCTGTCCCAAGACAACGCGCTCACCACCGACTCCGGCGAGGTGCTGATCCAGGAGGGCGACACCACCAAGGACGCCATCTCCGGCAAGACGGTCAGCGCCCCCGATGCACAGCCGGTCACGCTGAACAACCTGTTGCGCTCGAAGGTCTCAGGCGCCCTGTCCGGTTCGCAACTCGATTCGCCGGATCTGGAAACGCGCCGCGCGGCGATTAACGCGCTGCTGCAAAATCCCGATCCCTCGATGAAGCCGCTGATCGACGCACAACGCGCAAAGGAAACCGACCCGGTCCTGAAGCAGCGCCTCGACACGCTCTGGGCGATGACCGCGCTGCACAACAGCGATCCGGCTACACGCCTCGAAGCAGTGCAACTAGTGGCCGCGCGCCACGACCTCGACATGAACGAACTGCTGCGGCCGCTCGTCGCGAAGAAGCCGGACGGCACCTTCATGGAGAGCGACGAACGCGTGCGCGCCGCCGCTCAAGCCGGGATCGACGAACTCGATTCGATCCAGCGGCGCAGCCAGATTGCCGGCACGCTGTTCGCCGGGCTGTCGCTTGGCAGCGTGTTGCTGCTTGCTGCATTGGGGCTCGCCATCACGTACGGCCTGATTGGCGTCATCAACATGGCGCACGGCGAATTCCTGATGATCGGCGCGTATGCAACCTATGTCGTGCAGAACCTGTTTCAGCACTACGCGCCCGGCGCGTTCAACTGGTACCCGTTGCTCGCCGTGCCGGCCTCGTTCGTCGCGGCGGCGCTGGTGGGGATGGTGCTGGAGCGGCTCGTCCTCAAACATCTGTACGGCCGTCCGCTGGAAACGTTGCTGACGACCTTCGGCGTGAGCCTGATCCTGATCCAGGCCACACGGATGATCTTCGGCGCGCAAAACGTGCAGGTGGAAAACCCGTCGTGGATGAGCGGCGGCGTCACCGTGCTGCCGAGCCTGATCCTGCCATATAACCGGCTAGCAATTCTGGCGTTTTCGCTAATCGTGGTCGGTATCGCCTGGGCAGTCCTCACTAAAACGCGACTCGGCCTGTTCGTGCGCGCCGTCACACAGAATCGCCGCATGGCGGCCTGCGTCGGCGTGAAGACCGCGCGAGTCGATTCGTATGCCTTTGCATTCGGCGCCGGCATTGCGGGACTGGGCGGTTGTGCTCTCTCGCAGATCGGCAACGTCGGGCCGGATCTCGGCCAGAGCTACATCATCGATTCGTTCATGGCGGTGGTGCTGGGTGGCGTCGGTCAACTAGCGGGGACGGTGATCGGCGGCTTCGGGCTCGGGCTGATAAGCAAGGCGATCGAACCGTTCTGGGGCGCCGTGCTGGCGAAGATCGCGGTGCTGGTGCTGATCGTGCTGTTCATCCAGAAACGGCCGCAAGGTATGTTCGCCCTGAAGGGCCGCAGCGCGGAGGTATGAGATGACATCGGCAACCTCCCCTGCTCCCGTGACTTCGTCCGGCACACCGGCGGGCACCGAACGCGCGGCGCAAAGCGGCTTCGCGCTCGGCTTGCCGCCGCGCCCGGCGCTGTTGTCGCGCCCCGCATGGCTGGCGCTGATTGCACTGATCATCGCGATCGGCCTGGGCGTACCGTTCTCTTCACTGGTGTTGCCGGAGACGAGTGCGTTCCACCTCTCCGCGTACATGATGACGCTCACGGGCAAGTTCATGTGCTACGCAATCGGCGCGCTGGCGCTGGACCTCGTGTGGGGCTACTGCGGCATCCTGAGCCTGGGACACGCGCTGTTCTTTGCGCTGGGCGGCTACGCGATCGGCATGTACCTGATGCGCTCGATCGGCCACGAGGGCGTGTATCAGAGCGACTTGCCCGACTTCATGGTGTTCCTCAACTGGCACGCGCTGCCATGGTACTGGGAGGGCACGCAACACCTCTGGTATGCGCTGCTGCTGGTGGTACTGGTGCCAGCCGTGGTGGCATGGGTATTCGGCTTCTTCACGTTCCGCTCGCGGGTGAAGGGCGTGTACCTGTCGATCATCACGCAGGCGCTGACGTTCGCGGCGATGCTGCTGTTCTACCGCAACGAAACCGGCTTTGGCGGCAATAACGGCTTTACCGATTTCAAGCGGATCGGTGGCTTCCCGATCACCCACCCGGGCACGCGCACGGCGCTGTTTCTGATTACCTTTGCGGTACTGGTGCTGGCGTTTCTGGGGGCCCGGGCGATTGTGACCTCGAAGCTCGGCCGCGTCGTGACGGCGGTACGCGACGGAGAAACGCGACTGATGTTCCTCGGCTACAGCCCGCTTGGCTACAAGCTGTTTATCTGGACAGTGTCGGCGGTACTGTGCGGGATTGCTGGGGCGCTGTACGTGCCGCAAGTAGGGATTATCAATCCGGGCGAGATGTCGCCGGGCAATTCGATCGAGATGGCGATCTGGGTGGCGGTGGGCGGCCGCGGCACGCTGATTGGGCCGATTATCGGCGCATTTGCGGTGAATGGCGCGAAGAGCTTTTTCACGGCGAATTTCCCTGAATACTGGCTGTTCTTTCTTGGCTTGATCTTTGTGCTGGTGCCGTTGCTGCTGCCGAACGGGATCATGGGGTTGATCGACCTCGCGCTGCGCAAGAGGAACCGCACATGAACGAAAACCCGATGACGCCTGATCTGGCTTTGCCTGAAGAACCTGCCGAACGCTCGCTAAGCGGCGTACCCGAGTTCGGGCGCGTGGTGACACCCGGCGAAATCGACATATCGCACGGGACGATTCTGTATCTCGAGGATGTGACGGTCAGCTTCGACGGGTTTAGGGCCTTGAATGCGTTGACGCTATCGATCGATGCAGGGGAGTTGCGTTGCATCATCGGGCCGAACGGCGCCGGTAAGACGACGATGATGGATGTGATTACCGGGAAGACGGAGCCCGATTCGGGCAAGGTGTTCCTGGGACAGACGATTGACCTGACGCGGATGAATGAGCCTTCGATTGCGCGCGCGGGGATTGGGCGCAAGTTTCAGAAACCGACGGTATTTGAGCAGCATCCGGTTTGGGAGAATCTTGAGCTGGCGATGAAGACCAATAAGGGGTGGTGGCCATCTTTGCGGGCACGGCTGGATCGTGAGGCTCAAGCGCGGATTGAAGAGACGCTTTCGTTGATTCGATTAGAGAGTGAAGCTCGAAGACTCGCTGGTGAGCTTTCTCATGGGCAGAAGCAGCGGCTGGAGATTGGGATGTTGCTTATGCAGCAACCGGCGCTGCTCTTGCTTGATGAGCCTGCGGCGGGGATGACCGATGATGAGACTATGCAGTTGGCAGAGCTTCTTAATCATCTTCGTGGGACTTGTTCCATGATGGTTGTTGAGCATGATATGGAGTTTGTTGCTGCTCTTTCTGGTGACGCTGGCAAGGTCACTGTTATGGCTGAAGGGCGGGTTCTTGCTCATGGCACTCTTGATGAGGTTAAGAGGGATGAGACTGTCATTGAGTCTTATCTGGGGAGGTAGGTTTTTTTTGCCTGCGGCGCCTTTATCTTTGTTTGGTTTCCTTATTTTGTTGGCCTTTCCTTGCTTTGTTATCGGTCTATTAGCTTTGCCCCTGTGCGGGGCGGCACCTACTTTCTTTGCCGCCGCAAAGAAAGTAGGCAAAGAAAGCGGGCTGACAACCGCTAGCTCTTAGGTGTCCACCACTTGAGCTAACCCGGAGTGGTCCGAAGACAAGACCTGTCCTCGCACCACCCCACTTAGTGACAAAGGACTCATCCATCCCGCGTTCGCACTCCGTGCGCCGCGGTCGGGTTCACCAAACAATCACTCACGTTCGAGGTTCTTGGTTCAGCGGTTAGCGGTTAGCGGTTAGCGGTTAGCGGTTAGCGGTTAGCGGTTAGCGGTTAGCGGTTAAGGGAGATGGTGGTGTTTTAGTTGTGGCGTGTGTAGTAGGGGTTATGCCGAACGGCGGGGCGCGAAGCGTGACGCTGGAGCGGATGACTGCTGTGTCAGCGAGTGGGAATGTGCGAGAGCGGGTCTCGTCTTGGGCCGTTTCCGGAAGTGGACCGAGATGGCTCACTACGGGCTAGCGGGGTGAGCCCGCTTTCTTTGCCTACTTTCTTTGCGGCGGCAAAGAAAGTAGGTGCCGCCCCGCACAGGGGCGAAGCTAATAGACCGATAACAAAGCAAGGAAAGGCCAACGCCGTAGGCAAACAGCGAAAGAGCAAGGCGCCGCAGGCAAAAACCCGTACGCCAAGTACAAAAGAACCCTAGGGAACGAGCAAAATGCTAGAAGTAGACCACCTAAACCAGTACTACGGCGGCAGCCACATCCTGCGCGATGTAAAGCTAACAGTGCCGGACGGCAAACTAACAGTCCTGTTGGGCCGCAACGGCGTAGGCAAAACAACCCTACTCCGTTGCCTGATGGGCGTAGTCCCAACCAAGAGCGGCAACATAGCCTGGCGTGGAACGCCCCTAACCAAACTGCCGACTTATGCCCGCGTAGCCAACGGCCTCGCCTACGTCCCTCAAGGACGCGATATCTTCCCGCGTCTCACGGTCGAAGAGAATCTGCTCGTCGGCGCAGCCAGCAAAAAAGCCCCCTCCAAAATCCCCGACCGGATCTACGAACTCTTCCCCGTCCTCAAAGACATGCGCAGCCGCCGCGGCGGCGACCTGTCCGGCGGTCAGCAGCAACAACTCGCCATCGGCCGCGCCCTCATGAGCGAGCCGCAACTCCTCATCCTCGATGAACCCACCGAAGGTATTCAACCCTCCATCATCCAGGACATCGGCCGGACGCTGCGACAACTCGTCGAAGAAATGGGCCTCACCGTCCTACTCGTCGAGCAGTACTACGACTTCGCGAAAGCGATCGCCGATCGATACTGGGTCATGAGCCGCGGTGAAATCGTCGCCGGAGGTGAAGGCGCCAACATGGATGCAGACGGAGTCCGCGCCCTCATCGCCGTGTAATCGCTGCGATAGACATAGTCGTACACGCGGACACGGACGAGCGGGCCATCCTCTGCGTCGTGCGAGTGGCACATGCTATCCTCGCCGCATCTCAATGCCGCGCTGATCGTCGCCAGAAACAGGTTCGCCACACGCCGAACCCCAAGCGCGCCGGTTAAGCGGCGGTTTAGCAGCCGTCACGCACACCCGACTACGTACACTCGCATGTCGCTTCATGAAAACCACGTCACACTCGCCACGGCGCAGTCTGCTGCGCATGCCCAGTGGCGCGCCAGGCTCGAACTCGGCTTCGCGAAGCACGGGGCACGCACGACGCTTGCGCATCGCCTGCACGACGGCCCCCTGCGCGTACAACGCCCGCTTTACCCCGAAGGCCAGACCATCTGTCATGCGGTAATCGTGCACCCGCCGGGGGGCATCGCGGGCGGCGACCAGCTTCATATCGACGTGGCGCTCGATCCCGCGACGCACGCCGTGCTGACCACACCCGGCGCGACCAAGTGGTACAAGTCGAACGGACGCGCCGCGCTGCAGCAAGTCAACGTCCGCGTCGGCGCGCATGCGAAGCTTGACTGGCTGCCGCAGAACAACATCGTCTTCGATCACGCCAACGCCACGCTCGAGTTCACGCTCTCGATGGCCGAGGGAGCCACCGCGCTTGGCTGGGATGCCACCCAGATCGGCCGCCAGGCAGCGGGCGAACGCTGGACCGCCGGGTCGCTCCGCGCAGTCTCGCGGATCGTCGGTCCGGACGGGCAATTGCTATGGCTCGAACGCGCCAACCTCGACGCCACCGATCCGCTGCGCGACGCCCCCCAGGGTCTCGCCAGCTTCCCCGCCTACGGCACCTTATGGGCGGTCGGCCCCGCTTGCGACGATACGCTCGCCGAAACGCTGAGCGCCGACCTCCCGTTCAACGACACCCTGCGAGCGGCCGCCACGTGCGTCACGCCAGGGGTGGTGCTGGTGCGGGCGGTGGCGCGTTCGATGGAGTCACTGCAACGCGCGCTGACGCAATGCTGGCTGCAATTGCGTCCGGTCGTGCATGGCGTCGAAGCAGTGCCGCTGCGAATCTGGACGACCTAAGAAACAAATAAACGCACGCCGACCGTGCCAACCGCTCCGGGACCACAATCCCGGAGCGGTCGGCACAGCACAGCACAGCACAGCACAGCACAGCACAGCACAGCACAGCACGGTCAGCGTACATTTGCGATACTGCCGATGCGAGGTAGGCGCGCACAAGAACCCTGTGATGAACCGTACCGAGGCGCACGAAGTGCGCGCGCGGGATGAATGAGCCCTGTGTCACTGGGTGTAAATATGCGAGGGCAGGTCTCGTCTTGGGCCGTTCCCGATGGCAGACCGAGATGGCTCACTACTCGCTGGCGGTGTGAGCCCGCTTTCTTTGCTTACTTTCTTTGCGGCGGCAAAGAAAGTAAGTGCCGCCCCGCACAGGGGCGAAGCTAATAGACCGATAAGAATGCAAGGAAAGGCCAACGCCGTAAGGCAAACAGCCAAAAACAAACACGAACAAACCGATAACAAACCAAGGAAAGGCCACCACCGCAAGAACCCCGCCAAGCGCCGCAGGCAAAAAAAGAAACGCTCCTCAATCCCCAAACCAGCGCACACCCCCGCCCCACAACGGTGCACAGCCACCCTAAGCGCGCCGCGCAGGCCCACTGCACCAGCATGGCACATAGCTTGCTAGCCAAAGCACCACGATGCCACCGCACCAGACGATGGCCAACCGCTTCGCTCACCACCGCTCACGACCATGACTCGACCGCTCATTCGCCACACGCGCCGCGCCTGGCTTGCCGCCTTATTGATCTCTCCAGTGCTAGCACTGACCGCCCCCGTTGCACAAGCCGACGCACTCGACAACATCACCAAAGCCGGTGTATTGAAAGTAGCAGTCCCGGAAGACTATCCCCCATTCGGCTCGGTCGGCCCCGACATGCAACCACAAGGCTACGACATCGACACCGCCGCGCTGCTAGCCAAATCACTGAACGTCAAGTTGCAACTGATACCGGTGAACAGCGCGAACCGCATCCCCTACCTGCAGACAAATAAAGTGGATCTGGTGATCTCCTCGCTCGGCAAAACGCCTGACCGCGAAAAGGTGATCGACTTCTCGAATGCCTACGCCCCCTACTATCAAGGCGTATTCGGCCCCGCCGACATCAAGGTGAACAGCCCCGCCGATCTCACCGGTGTGACAGTCGGCGCCACACGTGGCGCGCTCGAAGAAATCGCCCTCACACAGATGGCGCCGAACGCCACCATCAAGCGCTTCGAAGACAACAACGCCACCATTGCCGCGTTCCTCTCCGGCCAGGTGCAACTGATCGCCGCGGGCAATATCGTCGCCGCCGCCATCAATGCAAAGAATCCGCCACGCCGCCCAGAACCTAAGTTCGTTATAAAGGATTCACCATGCTTCGTCGGCATGAACAAGAATGAAAGCCGGCTGATGGCGAAGGTCAACGGCGCTATCGCCCAAGCGAAGGCCGACGGCACGCTCAACGCGATGTCGAAGAAGTGGTTTGGCGCGCCCTTGCCGGCTCATCTGTAATCGACTCGTCAATTTGGCCACATATCTTTGTAAGCTGATCTGGCGTTAAGCTTGTCGCGGCTCATCGGGCAGTCCTTGCGCGAACCTGATGATGCCCGCCCCCGATTGCATTGCGCGCCTGTCCCGCTGGGCAGGCGCAACCCAACCAGACCTCCGATGAAGCTGACACCCCGCGAGAAGGACAAGCTGCTGATCTTCACCGCTGCGCTGCTGGCCGAGCGCCGTCGCGCGCGCGGTCTGAAACTGAACTACCCGGAAGCAATCGCGTTCATTTCGGCAGCGCTAATGGAAGCGGCACGCGACGGCAAGACGGTTGCCGAAGTCATGCACTACGGCACCACGCTGCTCACTCGTGACGACGTGATGGAAGGCATACCTGAAATGATTCCGGACATTCAGGTAGAAGCCACCTTTCCCGACGGCACGAAACTCGTGACCGTCCACCATCCGATTCCCTGACCCTGCCTTCGGAGCTCCTGATGATTCCCGGCGAACTTCTCACCGACGACGGCGAGCACGAACTCAACGCGGGCCGCGCAACGGTCACAGTCACCGTGTCGAACACCGGCGACCGTCCGGTGCAAATCGGCTCGCACTACCATTTCTACGAAGTGAATCCGGCGCTGTCGTTCGACCGTGAGGCGGCGCGCGGCTTTCGGCTGAACATTGCCGCGGGCACCGCCGTGCGCTTCGAGCCAGGCCAGGAACGCACTGTCGAGCTGGTCGAACTGGCGGGCCAGCGCGTCGTCTACGGCTTCAACAGCAAGGTCATGGGTCCGCTGTGAGCCGGCGGCATTAGCCCCCGCATCGAGCGCTGCACGCACCCGCCCCGTCACTTTCCGGACTTCACACCATGACATTACGTATTGGCCGCCGCGCATACGCGGAAATGTTCGGCCCCACGACCGGCGATCGCGTGCGACTCGCCGACACCGAATTGCTGATCGAAATCGAACGCGACTACACCACCTACGGCGAAGAAGTGAAGTTCGGCGGCGGCAAGGTGATCCGCGACGGCATGGGCCAGTCGCAGCGCGTCGCGGCCGAGGTGGTCGATACGGTTGTCACCAACGCGGTGATCCTCGATCACTGGGGCATCGTCAAGGCCGATATCGGCATCAAGAACGGCCGCATTGCGGCGATCGGCAAAGCTGGCAATCCGGACATCCAGCCGGGCGTGACGATTCCTATTGGCGCGGCCACCGAAGTCATTGCCGGTGAAGGGCTGATCGTGACGGCGGGCGGCATCGATACGCACATTCACTTCATCAGCCCGCAACAGATCGACGAAGCGCTCGCGAGCGGCGTGACGACGATGATCGGCGGCGGCACCGGTCCGGCCACCGGCACCAATGCCACCACCTGTACGCCCGGACCGTGGCATCTCGAACGGATGCTGCAAGCCGCCGATGGCTATCCGATGAATCTCGGCTTTCTCGGCAAGGGCAACGTGAGCTTGCCTGAGCCGGCGACCGAGCAGATCGCCGCGGGCGCAATCGGCCTCAAGCTGCATGAGGACTGGGGTTCGACACCTGCGGCAATCGATAACTGTCTTTCCGTTGCCGACGACACCGACACCCAGGTCGCGATCCACACCGATACGCTGAACGAAGCCGGCTTCGTCGAAGCGACGGTTGCTGCGTTCAAGGGCCGCACGATCCACACATATCACACCGAAGGCGCGGGCGGCGGCCACGCACCGGACATCATCAAGGTTTGCGGCGAGGCGAACGTGCTGCCGTCGTCGACCAATCCGACCCGGCCGTACACCATCAATACGCTCGAAGAGCACCTCGACATGCTGATGGTGTGCCACCACCTGGATCCGTCGATTGCAGAGGACATCGCGTTTGCCGAGTCTCGCATCCGTCGCGAGACCATCGCGGCCGAAGATATCCTGCATGACCTCGGTGCGCTGTCGATGCTCTCCTCCGATTCGCAGGCCATGGGCCGCGTGGGCGAAGTGATCATCCGCACGTGGCAGACCGCGCACAAGATGAAGGTGCAACGCGGTGCGCTGCCGGAAGACAATGCGCGCGCCGATAACTTCCGCGCCAAGCGCTATGTCGCCAAGTACACGATCAATCCGGCCATCACGCACGGCATCGCGCACGAAGTCGGCTCGATCGAACCGGGCAAGTGGGCCGATCTGGTGTTCTGGGAGCCGGCGTTTTTCGGCATCAAGCCGTCGCTGATTCTCAAGGGCGGCATGATCGCGATGGCGCAGATGGGCGATCCGAATGCCTCTATTCCGACGCCGCAGCCGGTGCACTACCGCGATATGTTCGCCACGCGTGGCGGCGCTTTGGCACGGACCTCACTGACCTTTGTGTCGCAGATGAGCGCCGATGCAGGTATCGCGGAGCGCTACGGTTTGACCAAGCGGATCGTGCCGGTGAAGAACTGCCGCAACATCAGCAAGGCCGACATGATTCACAACGCCTGGCGTCCGGCGATCAGCGTCGATCCGGAAACCTATCAAGTGATCGCGGACGGCCAGTTGCTGACCTGCGAGCCGGCCACCGTGCTGCCGATGGCGCAACGTTACTTCCTGTTCTAAGCCATGCGCACCATCGACAAACTGATCGCTCCCAACGTCAAGCTCGCTGCCGTGCTGGTCAAGCGCGCGCCGACGCTCACCCTCGACTTCGACGCGCGCCGCAAGAGCCGTCTGGCGGCGACGCTCGACAACGGTGAAGAGGTGGCGCTGGTGTTGCCGCGCGGCACGGTGTTGCGCGACGGCGATGTGCTGGTGGCGCAGGACGGTGGGCTGGTGCGCGTGGTCGCGGCGGCCGAAGCGGTGCTGATGGTTACCGCGCGGGATAGGTTGACGCTTACGCGGGCGGCCTATCACCTTGGCAATCGGCATACGCCGGTTGAAGTGGGCGCGGATTATCTGAAGCTCGAATACGATCCGGTGCTCGCGGATATGCTCAAGCGGATCGGGGCGATGGTCGAGCAGGTGACGTTGCCGTTTCAGCCGGAGTCTGGGGCTTATGGCGGTGGACATAAGCACGGGCATGACGAGACGTTTGCTGAAGACTATGCGCTCGCGCAGCAGGTTTATGGCGAGCATCATGGGCATGATCATAGCCATGGACATGACCATGAGCACGAAGGCCATAGTCACGCGCATGACCACGAACACGACCATGGGCACGACCATAGCCACGAGCACGACCACAGCGACTGCGACGCGTCCTGCGACCACGATCACTCGAAACATGCGCATCGCTGAACTCACGGCACTGCTTCATCTCGCGTCGCCGGCGTTACCGATCGGCGCGTTCAGCTATTCGCAGGGTCTGGAAGCGGCTATCGAAGCACACCTGATTACCGACGCCGACAGCGCACGCGACTGGATCGCCAGCGGCCTCACCAACGTGCTCGCGCTCGGCGAGCTACCGTTCCTCGCACATCAGATCGAACGCTGGCACGCGCATGACGCAGCGGGCCTCGCACTCGCCAATAGCGAATTCCTCGCGAGCCGTGAATCCGCGGAACTGCGCCGCGAAACCGAACAGATGGGCTGGTCGTTGCGGCAATTGTGCGTTTCGCTCGAATGGGGCGACGCCGATCGCCGCGCCACGCTCGCGGCAATGACGCCTCTGGCACAACCCACTGCGTTCGCCTACGCCTCCTTCGCCCACGACGTCCCTGCAGACGCCGCACTCGCCGCTTACGCGTTCAGTTGGGTTGAAAACCAGGCAGCAGCCGCTTTGAAAGCCGTCCCGCTTGGGCAACTCGCAGGACAACGCATCATCGTCGCGTTGCGTGGGCCCATCGACGCCGCCGTCCAACGCGCGCTCGCCACCGCGCCAGACGACATCAACACCTTCGCGCCGCAACTCGGCATTTTGTCGGCGCGTCACGAGTCGCAGTATTCGCGGCTCTTCCGCTCTTAGAAAAGATCGATCATGAACGCACTTCAGCACCACACCGCTCATCGCACCAAGAAACTGCCGCCGCTGCGCGTGGGCGTTGGCGGCCCGGTCGGCTCCGGCAAGACTACGCTGCTCGAAATGCTCTGCAAGGCGATGCGTGACCGCTACGACCTCGTCGCGATCACCAACGACATCTACACCAAAGAAGACCAGCGTCTGCTGACGGTGGCAGGCGCGCTACCGGCGGAACGGATCATGGGCGTGGAAACGGGCGGCTGCCCGCACACCGCGATCCGTGAAGACGCGTCGATCAATCTGGAAGCCGTCGACCGCATGCTGACGCGCTTTCCCGATGCGGACATCGTGTTCATCGAATCGGGCGGCGACAACCTGGCGGCGACCTTCAGCCCGGAACTGTCGGACCTGACGATCTATGTGATCGACGTGGCAGGTGGAGAGAAGATTCCGCGCAAGGGCGGTCCGGGTATCACGAAGTCGGATCTGCTGGTGATCAACAAGACGGACCTCGCGCCGATGGTCGGTGCGAATCTCGATGTGATGGCTTCGGACGCGAAGAAGATGCGCGGCGAGCGGCCGTTCGTGATGTGCAATCTGAAGGCACTCGACGGTTTGGCTGAGGTGATCTCGTTTATCGAGAAGAAGGGTTTGCTGACGGTTTGACGTGCCAACGCGGGCGATAACGCATAGCGCGCCTCGTCAAGTCTCCGGATGGCATTCCACAAGGAATGCCATCATCTCGGTCGCATCCTTCGAAGTATAGAAACCCACCATCTTCTCGTTGAAGTCGCCAGCGCGCTGAGCCGGCACGCTGATCGCATCAATGCCGTTCGACATCAGCACGCCGTTCATCATGAAGCGCGACGTGCGGTTGTTGCCGTCGAAGAAGAACTGCTGCAATGCGCCAAAGAGAAAGAAGGCGCAACCGCGCTCGAAGGGATTGTCGACCTGCTCGGTGAGTGCACGCGTGCCTGCTGCAAAAACGCGATTCAACTCGGGCGCGCCTGCAACAGTAGGTAACGGCGTATAGCGTCCCCTCTCCCCTAATGCCACATCCGGTGTGTAGTGGGTCTCTTCGCCTTCGCCACGAAACACGCCCCATTCGAGCGCTTCGTTGCGAGCGACGATGCGGTGCAGATCGCAGAACGTCGCCTTGTCGAGCGCGAACCTCTCTCGCTGAACCAGCGAAAGTAGATACTTCGAACTGTCCGCGAGGTTCAGGATCTGCTCCTGATCCGAAATCTTCCTGCCACCGACAGTCACGCCGTCCAAAAGCGTTTTGACTTCAGGAAACGTGAACGGATTGCCTTCGAGTACGCTCGCATCCCACACGAATTCCGGCAACATCCGATGGAAGCGGAAGCAAACACGTTTGAGCGAATGGGTCGGCAGATCTTGTGGAATCGCCGCGCGGTCCCATTGGAAGCCGAGGTCGGTGAAGAGCGTCATAGGTAGATCATTTAGAAAGCGTTGGGTAGCGCGTGAAGGTGAGCGTCAATACCCTTTGTTCGCAGGATATACGATTTATCGCCGCACAAAACGGCCCGACAATCCAAACCCAGCCAAGGGTCACTCCGGCAACAACGCCATCAAAACATCCACCGTCCGCGCCGTCGCCCCGCGATGGCGCGCCGCAAACGCTGAAGCCGCGCCACTCATCGCCGTGCGCCGCGCCTTATCGCTAAACAACTCACGCAGCGCTCGCGCCAGATCCGCCGGATCCTGCACCTGCACCGCCGCACCCGCCGCCACCGCATCCGCCGTAGCCTGCGTGAAATTGAACACATGCGGCCCGATCAGCACCGGCACACCCACCGCACACGCTTCAATCAGATTCTGCCCACCCAGCGGCAGCAAGCTGCCGCCGATAAACGCCAGATCCGACGCCGCATAGTAAGCACCTAGCTCACCCATCGAGTCACCAAGCAAAACGGTCACATTGGCCGGCAACGCACGCGCCGCACTCTGCGCCGATGCCCCCGCCGCACCCGGCGCCCACGTCGACCGACGCTCACACCGCAGCCCCGTTCTCTCAACCAGCGCCGCCACTTCGTTAAAGCGCTGCGGATGACGCGGCACCAGAATCAGCAAAGCATCCTCGACACCCAGCGCCGCAAACGCCTGCAGCACCAGTTCCTCTTCGCCCTCGCGCGTACTCGCCGCCACCCACACCGGCCGCATGCCGATCGCGGCACGCCAGGCATGACCACGCGCCGCCAGTTCAGGCGGCGTGCTCATATCGAACTTCAGATTCCCTAGCACCGCGACGTTACGTGCGCCGAGCGCCGTCAAACGCTCCGCATCCGACGGGCTCTGCGCCAGCACTCGCGCAAAGCCACCGAACACCTCGCGCGTGCCCTTGCCGAACTTCGCGGCCCGCTTGAACGAGCGCGCCGACATCCGCGCATTGGTCAGCACCAGCGGCACATCGGCGCGCCGGCATTCCTCGATCAGCGTCGGCCACACTTCGGTTTCCATCACCAACCCAAGCGACGGCCGCCACGCGCGCAAAAAGCGCCGCACCAGATGCGGCATGTCATACGGCACGTAGCTTCGCAAAACGCGGTCGCCGAAAATCTGCTCGCTGGTAGCGCGCCCGCTCGGCGTCATATGCGTCAGCAGAATGCGCGCATCGGGCCGCGCTTTCATCAACGCCTCGATCAGCGGTTGCGCCGCGCGGGTCTCGCCCACCGACACCGCATGCACCCAGATCAACGGAGCATCGTCCTCCGGCAGCCTGCCGCGCGTGTAGCCGAAGCGCTCGCCGATATGCTCGCGATAACCGCGCTCCTTACGCGAGCGGATCAGCAAACGCAGCACCGCCACCGGCGCGATGATCCACCAGAGCGCGTTATAGATTGCCCTTAACATCCACGCTCCGCGCTCACGTCCGCAATATTGTTGAAATCGGCGCGGCCTCGCGCAACACTCGTGGCGTTCAAACCAGCGCCCTGCCCTTGAGGCGTTCGAGAATGCCAAGCGGCGCGCACTCGGGCTGCGCCATCGCCTTGACCGGCAGGAAGAAGGTCTGCTCCATCATGAACTGCCCGGACATCACGGCGTGCGAGGTCTGATCGGAGAAACACACCCACACGCAGCCCGGCGGAAACGGCATGGTCTCCTGCGGGCTCGACTTCTGGTACTCGAGATCGGCCTTCATGCCGTCGTGCAGATTCAGCATCAGATGGTCGTATTCGCTGCGCGGCGACTTGGTCACGTGCAGCAGGTTCATCAGCCATGCGGAACCGGGCATCTGCGGCTTGATACCCGGCAGGAAGCGTTTGGCCATCTCCTCGAACGGCTCGCCCACCCGCCACACGCGCGGCGCGCCGTTCGGGTTGATGTTGGTGAACACGCGCAAGATCCGCTCGCCGTAGTTCGGCCGCGACGGGAAGGCATCGACGTGCAGGCGGCTATCGTCCTTGCGCCACGAGGTCTGGCGGGTTTCCACCTGATGCAGCCGCAGGCTCGTCGGCGCCACGCGCAGCTTGCCGTCGTACTCGGGAAACAGGCCATCCACCAGCGAGCGCGCATTGGCCTGGTAACGTGCGATCAAGGCGCGCACCGCCGATTGCGTCACGGCGTCGCCCACCACGCCATGCAGTGCGCCACCGTTCGGTTCGAGACTGATGTTCTTGCGGTTCGGATCGGCCAGCGCCGGGTCGAGCAGCGCTTGTTCGCCGCCTTCGATCGCAAAACGCAAATTCGGGAAATACAGCACCTTGCCGCGTTCGACGCCGGCCAGCAGCGTTTCGCGCGGCACAGACAGGTTGTGTCCGTGCCAGTCAGCGCTTGCAACTTCGATGATCTGGGTTTCGTTCATGGTCGCCCTTGAAAAGCGGATGGAGCGTAAGGCCGGGCGCTATAGCAGCCCGAACCCGGCCAGCGCGGACTTCACCTGCTGCAGCGTCGGCGGCTGGCCAGCGGTGCCGAGATTGACCACATTCGGCGACCAGTAGCCGCCAGTGCGCCAGGCGGTCGCGAAATTGTACAACTCGACCGTAGGCCGCTTCAGCGCGGCCGCAATATGAACTAGACCTGTGTCAACCCCGACCGTGGCCGCTGCGCCGTCGATCAGGCCGACCACCGCCGGCAGCGACAGCCGCGGCGGCACGATCGCGGCCGCCCCGAATTCCTTGGCGAGCCGCTCGCTCGTGACGCGTTCCGCGTCGCTGCCCCACGGCAGCACGATCGAGGCGCCGCGCCGCACCAGCGACTGGCCCAGCTCGATCCACGCGGCATCCGGCCATTGCTTGTCGGCGCGCGAGGTGGCATGCACGAACACCACGTACGGCACCGGCAGGTTCAGATTCGCCTCGGACAGAGCCAGCGCGGCGCGGCCGGTATCGAGGCCAAAATCGATCTCATCGGTGGGTTCGGGCTTCGGGTCGTTCAGCGCGGCGGCGACGAGCTGGCGCGTGCGTTCCACCACATGGGTACGCGGCTCGATCGGCACACGCTTGTCGTAGAAGAAGCGCACCGGCCATTCGAAGCCGGCGCCGTCGGTGCGGTTGGCAAGGCCAACCACCGGCCCGCGCGCCATGCTGGCCACCCATGCGGTCTTGATCAGCCCCTGGCAGTCGATCACCAGATCGTACTTCTCGGCGGCGAGCGCGCGGCGGAAGGCGCCGATTTCGCGCCAGTTCTCGAGCGACAGCAGACGCTTGCGCCAGCGCCGCAGCGAGACGGGGATAGCCCGGCGCACGCCGCCCACAAGCTGCACGAGCCCCATGAAGCTCTCTTCGACGAGCCAGTCGATCTGCGCATCGGGATGGCGGCGGCGAATGTCCGCGATCACCGGCATGTTGTGAACGACGTCGCCCAGCGACGACACCCGCACGATCAGTATCTTTTGCACGCTCAAGAGTGGAACGCCGGCAATCCGGCCATAAGATGCGTTGAAAGGACGGCAATTTTAGCTTGCCGCGTGCAAAAAACATGAAAAAACGCGGCGCGGCAAGAAAAGCACCGCGCCGCGTCTGGCGGCGATCCTACCCGGCGCGCATGGCGGCCGTCAGGCGGGCCATGCATGCCACCGCCCTTGCAGCGGTTAGAACGGCAGTTTGGCGTCCGGCTTCTCCGCCAGAATCACGCGGCGGAAGTCTTCCTGAATGCGGGTCAGCGCGGCGTCGTTATCCGCCTCGAAACGCATCACGACGACCGGCGTGGTGTTCGACGAACGCGCCAGACCGAAGCCGTCCGGGTACTCGACGCGCAGGCCGTCGATCTTCACGACGTCATCCGCGCCGGTGAACTGGGCGCTCTTTTGCAGACGCGCGATCAGTTCGAAGTTTTCGCCTTCTTCGAGCTTCAGTTGCAGCTCCGGCGTGGAATGCGAATTGGGCAGCGAGTTCAGCAGCGCGCTCGGATCGGCCACGCGGGCGAGGATTTCCAGCAGACGCGCCCCCGTGTACAGGCCGTCGTCGAAGCCGTACCAGCGGTCCTTGAAGAACACGTGGCCGCTCATTTCGCCGGCCAGCGGGGCGCCGGTTTCGCGCAGCTTGGCCTTCACCAGCGAGTGGCCGGTCTTCCACATCAGCGGCTCGCCGCCCTTGTCCTTCACCCATTTCGCCAGATTGCGCGTGCACTTGACGTCATAGATGATCTGCGCGCCCTTGTTGCGCGACAGCACTTCCTCGGCGAACAGCATCAACTGACGGTCCGGATAGATGATCTGGCCGTCCTTGGTGACCACGCCCAGACGATCGCCGTCGCCGTCGAACGCGAAACCGATTTCAGCGTCGGTTTCCTTCAGCGCCTTGATCACGTCCTGGAGGTTTTCCGGGTGAGCCGGGTCCGGGTGGTGATTCGGGAAGTTGCCGTCGATTTCCGTGAACAGTTCAACCAGTTCGCAGCCGAGCTTCTTGAATAGCTTCGGTGCGAGCCCCCCGGCGACGCCGTTGCCCGTATCCACGACGATCTTCAGCGGACGAGCCAGCTTGATGTCGCTGACGATGCGCTCGAGGTAAGCATCGGCGATGTCGTAGTCGGTGTAGCTGCCGCTGCCGCTTGCGAAGTTATCGTCGACGATGCGCTGATGCAGCCCGAGGATCTGCTCGCCGTAGATGGCCGCACCGCGCAGCACCATCTTGAAGCCGTTGTAGTCCGGCGGGTTGTGGCTGCCCGTCACGACGATGCACGAGTCGACGCGGCGCTCGCCGCCTGCCAACTGCAGCGGCACGCTCGCTGCAAAGTAGCCGACCGGCGTCGGCACCATGCCGACATTGACCACATCGACGCCCGCCGAGCGCAGGCCGTCCGACAGCGCTGCGACCAGTTCGGGACCCGACAGGCGGCCGTCACGGGCCACCACGACGGCGTCGCCGCCTTGCGCACGCACTTCACTGCCGAACGCGCGGCCGATCAGACGAGCGGTATCGGCGTCGAGTGTCTTGCCGATCACGCCGCGAATGTCATACGCCTTGAAAATAGATTTAGAGATCATGGTTGGCTCACTTGCGTGCATTGGAAAAGTTGACCGGTACCTTGTGTGGTTATCTGCGGTCTTGGGTGGTCATCGCGTGGCGCCCCTGCCGGAAGCACTCCGGTTCCAACTTATAATTGCGCTTTTCTGACACGCCTTATAGACGACTATTCTAATGCTTAGACGCCCTCCTCTTGCAAAGTTGCCGCTTCGGACGGCCAGGCGGGCAATCGCACCGGCAGCCGCGACGAATCGGGCTACGCGGGCAGGCGCTGGATGCTGACGCTCAAACGCTTCTCCGAGCGCTTCACCAATCCCGACGTGACGCGGGCGTTCGCGAATATCGTCTGGCTCGGGCTGGAACGGCTGACGCAGATCGCCGTCGCCATTCTCATCAGCGGCATGCTGGCGCGCTACTTCGGCCCGGATACCTTCGGCAAGTGGCAGTATGCCAATACGCTGCTGCTGGTGCTCTCGCCCATTACCTGGGTGTGCGGCGCCGAAATCCTCGTGCCGACCATCGTCAACCGGCCGCCGGCGCAACTGGGCACCGTGCTGGGGAGCGCCTTCGCGCTGCGCATTTCGGTCTCGGCGGGTGCGCTGCTGCTGACCTGGATCGGCATTGCCGCCGGGCTCACCGATCCGCTCGTCGGCGCCATGCTGGCCGGGCTGGCCGTGACCATGCTGTTCCGCGAGCCGTTTGTCGGCGTGATCAATTCGTGGCTGCAGAGCATGACCTACAGCAAGCCGCAATTGCTGACCAGCATGAGCACCGCCATCGTCAAGGCGGGGCTCGTCTACCTGCTGGTGCGGGCCGCCACCACGCCGTCGCGTTTCGGCTGGCTGTGGGCGCTGGAATCGGCGGCAATCGGCGCCGTGCTGCTCGGGTATTACATCCGCCGTCATGGCGGCAAGCTCGGCTGGCACCTCGACCGCTCGCTCTTCAAGCACTTCGCCACGGCCGGCACGGTGTTCTGGCTCGGCCTGATCTGTATGTACCTGTTCCTGAAACTCGACCGCTTGATGCTGGAACGGGCCATTTCGTTTGCCGACCTCGGCCGTTATTCAGCCGCCCAGCAACTGAACGAAAACTGGATCACGCTCGCGTTGATGCTGGCGCAGACCATCGCCCCCGCCTTCGTCTACCGGGTCCAAAACCCGGCTCAACTGCGCCGCAACATGTGGCGCCTGACCGCAATGACCGCGGCCTTGATGATCGGCGGCGCGGTGGTGCTCGACCTGCTGGCGGGGATCATCATCCGCCGCGTGTTCGGCCCGGCCTACGAAGGCGCCATCGAGATTTTCCGCTGGGCCGTGTGGCTCTCCGTGCCGGCCGGTATCGAGGCGATCGGCAACCTGATCGTGCTGAAGTATCAGGCCAAGTTCGTGCTGCTGGCGAAGTGGCTGCTGGCGCTCGCCGTGGCGTTCGTCGTCAATCTGCTGGCGATTCCACGCCTTGGCGCCTATGGCGCGCTGGTCGGACTCGCGCTCGGCTACCTGGCCGCCGCCTCGGTCAACCTCTATTACATTCGCTTCAAGCTGCGCCCATGACGAATTCACCCGCCTCTGCGCACAACCCGCAAGCGCCGGCAGCAACGCCACCCGCGCCGCACCGCCTGGCGGACGCACGGCTCTGCCCGTCGAACGATGCCCTCGGCGACGTCGCAGTGCTGATGCCGGCGTATAACGGCCAGGCCGACGTCGAGCGCACGCTAGCCTCATTCAGCGAAGACGCTTCCGTCCACGTGCTGATCGTCGACGACGGCAGCACGCCGCCAATCGTCGCGCCGGCCCTGCCGAACCTCGTGATCGAAGTCTTGCGCATGCCGCAGAACGGCGGCATCGAGAAGGCCCTGCAGACCGGCATCGATGCGCTTGCCGAGCGCGGTTTTCGCTATGCGGCCCGCATCGATGCGGGCGATCTGACCGTGCCGCAGCGGCTCGCGAAGCAACGCGCGTATCTGGAAGCGAACCCACGGGTCGCCGGTCTCGGCATGTGGACCCAGGTGGTCACGCGCGACGGCAAGCCGCTCTTCATGCTGACACCGCCCGCCGAACCGGACGCGATCCGCCGGATGCGCTTTTACCGCAGTTGCCTCGCGCATCCTTCGATGACGCTGCGTATCGATGCCGTGCGCGCAGTCGGCAATTACCGCGCCGAATACCGCTCCGCCGAAGACCTCGATCTGTTTCTGCGTCTGATGGAACGCTATGACTGCGCAAACCTGCCGGAGCTCGGCCTGTACTACGAGCTGAACGAAGGCGGCATTAGCGCCACCAGGCGGCGCCGCCAGGTGAGCTCGACGCTGCGGCTGCAACTGCGTTACTTCAACGCGGCTAACCTGTACGACTGGCTCGGGCTCGCGAAGAACCTGCTGCATCTCGTCATGCCGTATCGCACGTTGCAGGCCGTCAAGCGCAGGCTGTTTGCGCCGCGCGCCGGCACCTAAGCAGCCGGCAAGGAACCACTCAGGCGTCCCCCGTCAAGCACCTGTAAAAGAACCATGAAGCCCAACGTTTCCAACGTGTCCTTGCGCATTACACTCGTCTGCAATACTGCGTGGGCAATCTATACGTACCGGCAAGGGCTGATCCGCGAACTCGTCGCACGCGGCGTCGAAGTGACGGTGCTGGCGCCGCACGACCGCACCTTCGAACTGCTGACCGGGATGGGTTGCCGCTGCATCGATCTGCCGGTGGCGTCGAAAGGCACCAACCCACGCGACGACCTGCGCACGCTATGGGCGCTGTACCGCCACTACCGGACGATCCGGCCGCACATTGTGTTTCACTACACGGTCAAGCCGAACATCTACGGCTCGATCGCGGCCAGGCTGGCTGGCGTCGATTCGGTGGCGGTGACCACCGGACTCGGCTATGTCTTCATCCAGCAGAGCCGCGCGGCGCAGGTCGCCAAAAAGCTGTACCGTTTTGCCTTCCGCTTTCCGCGCGAAGTCTGGTTTCTGAACCGCGACGATCAAGCCGCCTTCGTCGATCAGAAGCTGCTCGTGCATCCGGAACGCGCCCGCCTCCTGCACGGCGAAGGGGTCGACCTCGAGCAGTTTGCTTTCACGCCGCTGCCGGACAAGGCCCAGTTCGACTTTGTGCTGATCGGCCGGCTGCTGTGGGACAAAGGCGTGGCCGAGTATGTGGAGGCGGCCCGGCGCTTGCGCGCGCGCTTTCCGCAGGCGCGTTTCCGCCTGCTCGGGCCGGTGGGCGTGGATAATCCCAGTGCGATCACGCGCGCCGAAGTGGCCGCATGGGAGCAGGAAGGTGTGATCGAATACCTGGGCGAGGCGCACGACGTGCGGCCGTTTATCGCCGCCGCGGATTGTGTCGTATTACCCTCGTATCGTGAGGGGGTGCCGCGCACGCTGATGGAAGCCTCGGCGATGGGCCGGCCGATTGTCGCGACCGATGTGCCCGGCTGCCGGGAAGTGGTCGCGAATGGCGTCAATGGTTTGCTGTGCGAAGTCCGCAACGCGGAGAGTCTCGCCGAGCGGCTCGCACAGATGCTCGAGATGAGCGGCGAAGCACGCCGCGCGATGGGCGAACGTGGCCGGCAGAAAGTCGCGGCGGAATTCGACGAGCGGGTAGTCGTCGAAAAATATAAAGACCTGGTTCGGAACTTGACGGGCGTTTCACTTTAATGGAGCACAGTATGGCCACTAAGGGCACGATTCTGGTAACGGGCGGCGCGGGCTTTATCGGCTCGCACACCTGCGTCGAACTGTTGAATGGCGGCTACGACGTCGTCGTGATCGACAATCTCGTGAACAGCAATCGCGAATCGCTCGAGCGCGTCGAACGGATCACCGGCCGCGCCGTGACGTTCTACGAAGCCGACGCGCGCGACGAAGCCGCACTGCAACGCATTTTCGACGCGCATCCGGTGACGGGCGCGATCCACTTTGCGGCGTTGAAGGCAGTGGGCGAGTCGGTGGCAAAGCCGATCGAGTACTACAGCAACAATGTCGGCAGCCTGCTCGCGTTGCTGGGCGTGATGCGCGATCGCAATGTGAAGCAGTTTGTGTTCAGCTCGTCGGCGACTGTGTACGGCGTGCCGAAGAGCTCGCCGATCGACGAATCGTTTCCGCTGTCGGCCACCAACCCGTACGGTCAATCGAAGCTGATCGCCGAGCAGGTACTGCGCGATCTCGAAGTGGCGGACCCGAGCTGGCGGATTGCGACACTGCGCTACTTCAATCCGGTGGGCGCACATGAGAGCGGACTGATTGGCGAAGATCCGGCTGGCATTCCGAACAATCTGATGCCGTATGTCGCGCAGGTAGCAGTGGGCAAGCTGGAGAAGTTGCGGGTGTTCGGTGGGGACTACGAAACGCTGGATGGCACCGGCGTGCGCGATTACATCCACGTGGTGGACCTGGCGCGTGGGCATCTTGCCGCGCTCGATGCGCTGGAGAAGCACGATGCGAGCTTCGTGGTGAATCTGGGCACGGGCCAGGGCTATAGCGTGCTCGAGGTGGTGCGCTCGTTCGAAAAGGCCTCAGGCCGGCCGGTGCCGTATGAGATCGTGGCGCGGCGGCCGGGCGATGTGGCTGCATGCTATGCGGATCCGGCCGCAGCGGCGAAGCTGCTCGGCTGGAAGGCGGAGTTTGGCATCGAGCGCATGTGCGCGGATCACTGGCGGTGGCAGGAGAAGAATCCGCAGGGGTTTGCGCCAGCCTGATAAATGGCTGCCGTTCCACACTGTCTCTAATCCGGTCCATCTCAGCGACCGGGAACGAATGTCTCCAAGCCTGGCGAAAATCCAGGCTTGCGACGCGTCGTTCATATGAACGCACCTGGGTTGACGGACTTGCGTGCCATCGCATAGCATCCGGATTAGCGGTGCAGGCCGCTTCCGGGTCCGCGGAAAGGGTTGAACCCACCTGCAGGAGCGCCTCAAGTATCTCACCATCCTTTGTGCTGGCGGTATTGCGGACCTTCGGCCATCAAACGCACGAGGATCCGCAATGAACAAGCTGCCCTCCAGGGCCAATCTCGACCATTTGAAGAAGCAGGCGAAGGAGTTGTTGCGTCTCTACCGCGACGGCAACGCAACCGCGATCGCACGCTTCGTCCATCATCTTCCCGCCGCCGCGCACCGCACGGATAGTGAAGTCATAGCGCTGCAACTTCGGCTGCACGATGCGCAGTCCTGCATCGCGCGCGAGTATGGTTTTTCTTCCTGGGCGGATCTCGCCCTGTATGTCGAAACCAGCGCATTCGCGCATCACGAACAGGCGGTTCAGATACGCCGCTGGCTTGGCCTCGCCTATGGCGGCGACGTCACCGGCACCTATGACGCGGCACGGCCACGCGTCGCAGTTCAGCTCCTGCAGGAACACCCCGACCTTCTCGCAACCGACGCTTACGTCGCCTGCGCAGCAGGGCATCTCGAAGTGGTGGCCCGGACAATCAAAGCCGATCCGGCCTGGACGAACCGTGTGGGGGGAACGCTGAAGCTCCCGCCGCTAGTCGCAGTGACGCACTCCCGATTGGGACTACTGCCGGAATTCGCTCCACGGCTACGCGAGTGCGCGCAGCACCTTCTGCAGGCCGGGGCCGATCCCAACCAGCGTATCGGTAACCGGTTTCCACCCGCCTCCCTTGCAACGCCCGACGAGATGGGTCCACTGTCTGCCCTTTACGGTGCGGCTGGAGTCATCCGCGATCCGGCTCTCACGGAGATGCTCCTGCAGGCCGGCGCCGACCCCGATGACGGTGAATCGCTCTATCACTCGCTGGAAAACCCGGACTGCACGCGCCTGCTGCTTCGGTACGGCGCGCGCGTAGCCGGTACGAATGCGTTGCGGCGAGCGCTTGACATGCCGGACGCGCTCGCCCTCGAACTGTTGCTGGCTCATGGCGGCGATGCCAACGAGCCGGCCGGAGAGGGACCGACGAAAGTCTGGGGGGC
Organism: Paraburkholderia phenazinium; assembly: GCF_900100735.1. GTDB lineage: Bacteria > Pseudomonadota > Gammaproteobacteria > Burkholderiales > Burkholderiaceae > Paraburkholderia > Paraburkholderia phenazinia. The sequence goes on from NZ_FNCJ01000011.1 coordinate 201,130, forward strand.
TCCGCTGCTGCGTGCGATCGCCGTGCGCAGATCGTCCCGCCATATTGCCGCACTGCTCGCGGCCGGCGCCGATCCCAAGGCACGCACGGCCGCCGGCATCAGTGCGTGGCGGCTGGCGACGCAGGTCGGTCTACCGGAGGTCGTGGAGCTCTTGCGCGCCTACGGAGCGGAGGAGAATCTCACCGCGGATGAAGAATTCGTGGCGGCCTGTGCCCGCGCCGACGCGATCGAGGCGCGCCGCATTCAGGCACAACATCCGGAGCTGCCAGGCTCGCTGCCGGAAGACCGGCTGCGGCTACTGCCGGACACCGCAGCATGGGGATCCAACGCTGCGGTCAAGGTCATGGTTGAACTCGGCTGGCCCATCGCCGCGCGTGGAGGCGACTGGGACGCGACGGCGCTAAACCACGCGGTCATTCGTGGCGACGCGGAACTGACGGCCTTTCTGCTCGCTCACGGAGCGAGCTGGCGTGAGACGCAAGGCTTCGGTGACGATGTGCTCGGCACCCTGTCCTGGGCCTCCCTCAACGAGCCGACAGGGCCAGGGAACCCCGACTGGATAGGTTGTGCCCGCGCGCTCATGGCTCACGGACTTCCCAACGTGGAGCGGGATCCGTCGAACCCGGAACGGCTACTCATCGAAGGCCGGCCCAAACAGTTTTCCGAGGGCGTGACGGAGGCCTTGCTGGAATGACGATTATGCTGGCTGCTCACGTGCAGCACTTTGCTGCCGGACCTTGGAACGGCGCCAGGATTTCACGAGCGTGGAATCCTGGACGTCTGGACATCAAACACCACCGGACGGCAGTTCGGCACGAGCCGCGCCACCACAATCGGAAGGTCTGAATGAGCGCGTGCTACCGGCTGTTTTGTTCGTAAAATGCCTTGATATCCGCTTTGTAATTTTCGGCAGCCTCGATCACCTGCACCGTAAACCCAGGCTTCGGCTCGGGCCGAAGCGAGGGTCCGCCAGCAAGAGCATTCTCAAAGGTCGCGACGACCTTCCCATTTGCATCCTTGACCAGATTGACTTTCATCGCTCGTCTCCTAAACACCGTTGCTTTCGAAGTTTCCCGTGATGCCCTGATCGACGGGGTTAGCGAACTGATCTACCGCGTTGAGCGTAATTCCATAGCTCGGCTCCCCGCCCGAGTCGTTGTTGTGGACGAATACGGTAATGTCGGAAATAAGCGCTCCGACGTTGTTTTCCGCGCTCCCCAACGTAAACGCGAAAGCTTCATGGTTGGTAATGTTGCCGCCCCAGACGAACCAGCGTAGAGGACCACCCGTCTGTGTAATCGTTTGCCACGTTGCCATCACAAACCTCCATACAAGTTAAACGATTTGCCCATTCGATCTGCCACTCGGACAACTTTCGTCGTCGCCATGGCCTGCGTTCCATTCGATCCAAACGTTCCCCGCAGGTCAGCGAATTCACTGATGAAGACGCCGACATATGCTCAGACGATTGGAGCAGCGAGCTTTTGAACAAAATTACTAAGGTTTGCCAAGTATCAAGGAGTGGACTTTTTATTCCTGGCGTTTCGATCCTGCGCGAGATCTCAGTTGCCAAGGCGGTGGCGAACAAGGCCCCGTCGAGACGTCCCGAAAGGAAGAGGGTCAACTAAGCGCTGAGATCTCTGCGGAGATACGCAGCGACGGCCCCAGTCAGCGCGATGCCGTGCAATTCCTCCGGCGACGCCAGATGCGTGGCGACAATCTCACGATTATCAAGCCGCAGCTCGGGTAGGCAATCGAGGTGCAGTTCAAAGAAATGGACCCGGTCTCTTCGCCCGTCCCAAATGCCGCTGGCACTGCCTGCGGGGAGCAATGCGTGCGACGACAGACCGATCTCCTCCTCCATTTCGCGCTGCGCCGCTGCATCAGGCGCCTCGCCGGGCCGCACACTACCACCGGGAAAATTCCACTCGGCCCGGTACGAAGACTTCACAAGCAACAACGCGCGCCCGATGTAGATTGCGACTAGTGCGCCCTCATGGCGAGGCCGTCGAAGGTACCACCAGGCGCGAGCGAACCGGAATCCGAGGCGAAGCGCGATGCGCCAGACAGGGTCGATAAGCGTAGCCGGTCGCACTCGCTCAAGGCTCGGCATGAGGTCTCTCCTTTCTTTTCATGTTTGCAGGTCTTCCGGTTAGTGCGGCTTAGGTCATTCAGCGTCTGTCAGGGACAGCTAAAGCGCAGCATGGGATACTACGCGCCCGATTGGTCACAGTTCAATCAATATGCTTCGCCTTCTTTCCATGTCCGGCAGCCTGCGCTCGGCGTCGTCAAACACGCACGCACTCTTCGCCGCCGCCCTGTCGGGTAGGAAGCCTGGATTTTCCCGGCAAACCGGTCGCCATCGCGAACGACCCCGTCAACAGGGACATACTACGGCAAGCGCTCGAGGCACTCGTCGACCATATCCACGCCACCTAGAAACGATAGCCGACGCCTGCGAGGTAGATGTCGCTATCCTTGTCGTAGGTCGTCATCAGCGAGCTCACGGTGAATGTGGAAAGTGAGCGACGCAGCGGCTGACTACCGGCCTCCCGCACCAGCCACTTGCCCCGGACCGATAGTTAAGGCCGTCTGACCACAACAGGGCTACACTGAGACCGCATGGACTCCGGAGCAATACCATGACCGACGCTACCCCCACCAGCACATTTCGCGGTCTTCCCTTGACTCCCGAGCAGGACGCCGAAGTCAGGCACTATATAAAACAGCAAAAGCGGCGTGGCGTGCCGTGGGACACACCGGAGCTGAAAGCCATGCTTCACGACATGCTGGAGCCCCCCGGCGACGACGAGGGCGAATCTGGCGAAACCGTCGATGAAACCAAGGCGGCCACGGAGCGCGCAAACGCCTCCATCGACGAAACCATGGAACCCATCGAGGCCAGCGAAGAGCGCAACGCGGCAATGGAATCCGAGGGTATGAGGGGACCCAGACGGTAAATCAAGGGTGATACGTCTCGGGCCTCGTGGCTTCCACTGCTGCGGCCCCGCCTGCATGCGTCGGCTGCCGGACCACCAGAACCGGGATCTGACTGTGCGTCAGGACCTTCTGAGTCTCGCTGCCGAGCAACAAGGCGCGCATACCCCTGCGTCCGTGGGACGCCATGACGATAAGATCACAGTTTCGTTGTGCGGCGACACTGATAATCGCCTCATACGGGTGGGCGTGGTTCGCCGCCACCGTGTCGCATTCGACACCGGCTTGCGCGGCCGCTCTGGCGATGACCGCGAGGTGGTCTTCCGCACGCTTTCGACTGGCCTGAACGACTCGTTCCTCCTCGTCGGCAATCATTTCCGTGCCGTACGCGAGAACATGAATCTCCGGGATGACATGGAGCCCGGTGACTTTCGCGCCAGCTTCTCTCGCGAACGACACCGCCATCTGAATGGCGGTGTCGGAGAGCGCCGAACCGTCGGTCGGCACCAGCAGATGCTTGAACATACGTTTCTCCCCGCGGCCAGGCCTGTACTCGTTGACATCCTGCTCGGGGCCTGCCGCTCATGCCAGACACGCCGGCAATGCGTGCTAAATTCAACTGACAATATCGGGCCTGCACCTCGTCAGGCCCGCACATCGATGCGGTTGACGACCTGATCGATCGCGTCCAGATACCAGGCGTCTTGTTCCGCCTGCCGGCGCTCGGCCTCGCTCGACACCCAACCCTCCAAGGTAATCCTGTGGTTCTGCGACTTGATCACGATCTGGTCGGCCCGCACGCAGGGATCGGTTTCCAGCACCAGGTGCAGGGCCTCGGTAATTTCGTCGTCGCTGTCTTCCTCGGCGGGAGATACGTCCAGCAGATTGACCACTTCGCGGCAACTGCCGGCCCACCAGGCGAGCACGCCGGCCAGGCGCTTGTGGGACAGGCTGATCACTTGTCCCGTCAGCGTCACCACACCGTCCTGAATGGTGACTTCGATGGCGCCGCTGCCGTCTCCGTCACCGGCGGCGTCCATGGCGCCGCGCAGTATCTCCACCTGCCCTTTGACGCATGCGCAGATCACACAGTTGCGAAAATCGACGGCTTGCAGGAGCCGCTCGCACACCGCGTCGCGCAGAGCGCCGTCACCGAGCGGCGACTCGACTTTGACGCGCAGATGGTCCACCAACCCGGCGGTGCCGTTGAAAGAGTGCGCCAAGCGGACAATGCGCTTCTTGGACGCGATATCCGGCACCTCGCCCGCTACAGTCAAGGCGCCGTCGTTGAAACTCATATGGATGGGATGATTGTGCAGATTCAGGTGCGATTCGTGCTCAAAAGCCGCCAGCACCTGCTTCAAGACCGCATCACCGCCTTGCATGGTCCGCCTCCCGAAAAAATCTGATGGCGCGGTTCGTTCCATGGACCGCCTCGCGAAGCTGGCCCCGTTGTGGATAAGCCGGTTTCACTCAATCAATTATAGGCACTTGGCCGGTGCATTCTTTCAGAGAGTTCGCCGTTCGCGCAGGCGCGCCGATCTGCTTTTGGACAACCCGTCGCTGAGCTAGGATCAAAGCAATCAACAGCGAATCGGCGAAACAGCGGCGTGCCTCTGCGCGACCTGCTCGCCGGCCATCCCAAGGAGCCAGCGCCATGTTGAATTACCCCGCCGCTTACCAGTCCACCCAAGGTTCCGCACTCGACGTCGACAAGGCGTTTTATCGGCGCATCGCCTCGCAGCACGACACCCGCACGCTGGTCGAATCGATTGTCGTGCCAATCAGATCGGGCCGGGCGTGGACCGTGCCGGCCGGCCACGTGTTCCGGATCGTCACGATCGAAGGTCCGCAGGTGGCCGACCTGAACCTGTGGAACCGGCACAACCCGCGCGAGCGGATGTGGGCTTCGCGCACGCGCCAGCTACAGCAGGCGCACGTCAGCATCTTCGACCGTCTGTGGTCGACCCTGCCGTTCCTGCGCCCGATGGTGACGATCACCGACGACAGCCTCGCCGGCTACGGCGTCGACGAGCATGGTGGCCGGGTTCACGACCTGCTCGGCACCCGTTGCGATCCCTACGTGAACCGGATGCTGACTGGCGAGGATTTTCATTTCCACTGCCACTCCAATCTCACCCGCGCGATCGCTCCATACGGTCTGACCGAATACGACGTGCACGATGTGCTCAACGTGTTCCAGTGCACGGGCCTCAATCTCGAGGACAAATATTTCATGAAGGCATGCCCGGCAAAGAAGGGCGACTACCTCGAATTTTTCGCGGAAATCGATCTGTTGTGCGCGCTGTCTACCTGTCCGGGCGGCGATCTCTCGGTGCCGATGTGGGGTCCGGACGCGCGCGATCCGCTGGACGTATGCCGGCCGCTTGGCGTGGAGGTCTACCGGCTTGCGCCGCAGATGCTCGACGGCTGGACCTCGCCAGCCGTCGCTGCATATAAAGGGCAGCATGGGATGACGCTGCAGGAGCCGGAATGGAAATGAGCGTTTCGCCCCGCCTACAGCGCAAATAACCGCCCACGCTGCGGCTCAGGATCTTCCACACCCGCCAGCCGCAACGCATGCCAGGCCATCGCGAAGTTGCTGGAGATCACCGGCTTGCCGATTCTCGCTTCCAGCTCGGTAACGAATTCGGCGATGCGCAGACTGGTGCACGACACGAAAACCGCTTCCACGTCGGGGTTCTGCCCGAGCCGCTCGACGGCAGCTTGCAAGGAGGCCTTGTCGATCCGTGCGACCTCGTTGTCGTTCGCATGCTCGAACGACGCCATGCGTGTAATGCGCATGCCGCGCGCCTCGATGTAGTCGCGCATGAAGTCGTTGATCGAGCGCACATAGGGTGTCAATAACGCGGCTCGCTGCACGCCCAGTGCGCGCAGTGCAGCAAGCGCAGCCGTAATCGGCGTGGTACACGCGACGCCCGGGCGCGCCTCGCGGATGCGCGCGAATACGTTTTCCTCGCCGATCACCATCGACGCCGACGTGCAACCGAACGCCACGACATCGATTCGCTCTGCAGGCCTGATCAGCGCAACCGCCGCTGCGATCCGCGCCTCCATTTCAACGAGGCGTTCCGGCGTGATGTCCGGCGAATTGAGTATGCGGCTCTCGTAGAACGCCACGCCATCCTGGGTCAGCAGTTTGCGCCATTCGTGTTCGATGGTGTGATCGGTAGCGAGCACCACCAGCCCGATGGCGGCCCGCCGGCAGATGCCTTCATCCAGCGCGAGATCGAGCCTGATGTACGTATCGTCCTGAGACTGAATCGTGCTCATGTCAGTGTCATCCCTGTCATGTCGAGTTCGGGCTGGCGACCGGCCATGATGTCGACCAGCAGTTTTGCGGTTCCACACGACATGGTCCACCCCATGTGTCCGTGACCTGTGTTCAGATACAGGTTCCTGTGGCGTGTGCGGCCAATCAGCGGCGTGCCCTCGGGCGTCATCGGACGCAAACCTGCCCAGTAGGTGGGGCGGCCATAGTCGGCGCCGTCAGGGAACCACTCTCGGGCGGCCTTCAGCATCGTCCCGAAGTCGGCGGGCGTGTGCCGCGTATCATAACCGGCGAATTCGGCGGTCGCGGTAAAGCGCAAGCGTTGGCCAAAGCGCGCCCACGCCACGAGATGGTTCTCATCGACGCCGCCCAGATCCGGCGGACGGTGCTGCGGCCCAACCGGAAAGGTGGCGGAATAGCCCTTGACCGGATACACCGGCAGCCGGTAACCCAGCCGCCGCGCCAGAATCGGCGACCAGGAGCCGAGCGCCAGCACGAACTCGTCGCCACCCACAAGTCCGGCTGGCGTGCGCACTCCGATGACCCGATCGCCGGACGCCTCGATCGCGCTAATGGCGGTATCGAACTCGAAACGCACCCCAAGGCGCTCGCACACCTCTTTCAGCGCCCGGGTGAACAGGTGCGCATCGCCACTTTCGTCAGTTGGACAGTAGATCGCACCGGCGATCCGCTCGCGCGCACTCGCGAACGCCGGCTCGCGCGCCACCACCTGCGCCGCATCCAGCGTTTCGAGCAGCAGCCCGTTATCCGCGAGGATCGACATGTTCTGGATGCCGCGCGCGAAAGACGCTTCGTCGCGATAGAGATACAACAGGCCGCGGCTGATGCGGTCGTACTCCAGATGCTCGGCTGCGCTCAATTGCTGCAACTGACTTTGTGCATAGCGGCAAAGCCTCACCTTGCGCGTGGTGTTCTGGCGCGAGCGCTCGGCCGTGCAGTTGCGCAGGAACTGCACGCACCAGGCCCACATGTGCGGATCGGCGTTGAGCTTGAGCCGCAGCGCCTGACCTCCGACGAAGAGCGATTTCAGCAGGATTTTCGGCGCACGCGGCGACGCCCATGTGTACGAATGGCCGGGCGCGACCAGACCGGCGTTGGCAAAGCTGGTCTCGAGCGCGACCCCCGGCCGGCGGTCGATCACCGTCACCTCGCGGCCCTCCCTGGCGAGGTAATACGCCGCCGTGACGCCCGCTATTCCGCCACCCAGCACAACGCTTTTCATGCGTTCCCCTCATGGTTGCCGTTCAAAAAATGCGAAGTTGCCGCCGCTTTTTGTATGGTGTTCTATACGCGCATACCCTATACCGCCCAAATGTGCGGCGAGACCTATCATAAAAAAGGCACTTTTATGGTAACGCTGCTGAGTCCGATAGTCAGGCGCTCGATCTGACCGATTCAACTCGCATGCAACCTACGTTTCCAAACATTTTCTGATGTCGCCGGTCGATCCGGGTGGCGGATCCCGTCGATCCCTTTCACAATAATTAAGGAGTCACCAACATGATTGATCAGAAGAATGGCTCGCCCGGCGCGGCTCGTACGTTGCGGCAAACAGCAATCGCGGCATCGGCCGCCCTGGCCCTGCTCGCCGGCATCGCCCCCAGTTCAGCGCAAAGCCAGACCATCAAGATCGGCGTACCCGTGCCGCTGTCGGGCAGCTCCGCCAATGCCGGCACGGATATTCTCAATGGCGCCAAGCTTGCCGCCGCCAAGGTCAATGCGACAGGTGGCGTGCTCGGCATGCAGATCGAGCTGGTGCCCGAGGACGACGCCTGCGACGCACAGACGGCCGTGCAGGCGGCGCAAAAGCTGGTGGACGCAGGCGTGGTCGCCGTGGCCGGCGGTTACTGTTCCAGTGCGGCGCTGCCGGAATTGACGACCTTTCATCGCGCCGGGATTCCCTACGTGCTGGACGCGTCGACCAATCCCAAGCTGACCGAGATGGGCTACGACAACGTCTTCCGGACGATTGGCCGTGACGACGAGCAGGGGCCGTTTGCCGCGAGTTTCATGAAAAATTCGCTACACGTGAAGCGTGCGGCGGTGATCAACGACAATACGACCTATGCCAAGGGCCTCGCCGACAACACCGTGGAAGCCCTGAAAAAGGACGGTGTCGATGTCGTCTATGACGATGCGATCACACCCGGTCAGATGGACTACTCACCAACCCTGACTCACGTCGCCTCGCTGAAGCCAGACGTGATCTACTACACCGGCTACTTCTCCGAGGCAGGGCTGATCGTCAAGGAGGCCCGGCAACTGGGGCTGAAGATGACCTTGATGGGCGGCGACGGCACCAATGACCCCACGCTGATGAAGACAGCCGGCCCGGCGGCCGACGGCATGATCATCACCACAGCGCCGCTGGCGCAGTTCCTGAGCGGCGCGCACAGCTTCGTGGACGACTACACAAAGGCCTATGGGCAAGGGCCGGGGCCGTATTCGGTCTACGAATACGATGCCGTTGGCGTGACGGCGAAAGCGATCGCAGACGCGAAGTCGTCGACGCCTGCCGCGATCACGGCCGCCCTGCACAAGATCACGAACTACCCGGGCGCGACCGGGACGATCGGCTTTAACCCGAAGGGTGACCGCAGCGTGGCGGTGTACATCACCATCATCGTTCACGGCGACAACTTCGCGCCTTACCAGAGGCAAGATGCCGCCGGACACTGGATGGCGATGAAATAGGCCCGCTCCAGGCCCGATTCGGCCCGCCCCGCCATGAGCACCTTCCTCCAGTTTGTTGTCGAAGGGCTGACGATCGGCTCGTTCTATGCGCTCGTCGCCCTCGGCTACACGATGGTCTACGGGATCATCCGGCTGATCAACTTCGCGCATGGCGATCTGTTCATGGTGGGGGCGTTCATCGGCTGGACCGGTCTGACGGTGCTTGCTGCAGCGCACTTGCCGCTGGCGTTGGCGCTGCTGATCGCGCTCGTGGTCGCGATGGTGGTCACCGGCGCGCTCGGGCTCGCAATCGAGCGGGTGGCCTACCAGCCGCTGCTGCGCGCGCCACGGTTGTCGATTCTGATCACCGCGCTCGGCGTCTCGCTGGCGCTGGAAAACGGCGTGCTGCTGCTCTACGGCGCCGGTTTCAACACCTATCCCCACGTGCTCAGCCAGGCAGGACTGGTTTTCGACGGTGTGCAGATCACGTTTGCCGAGATCGGCATCATCGTGGCCAGCTTTGCGTTGATGCTCGGGCTGTATTTCTTCGTTCACCGCACCTTCATCGGCACTGCGATGCGCGCGCTGGCGATCGATCAGGACGCAGCGCGTTTGATGGGCATCGATGTCGAGCGGCTGATCCAGCTCACCTTCTTCCTCGGCTCCGCGCTGGCCGCCGTAGCAGGCGTCATGGAAGGGCTCTACTACACGCAGATCAATTTCTTCATGGGTTTCGTACTGGGCCTGCGCGCGTTTACCGCGGCGGTACTCGGCGGTATCGGCAATATCCCGGGTGCGATGGCTGGCGGCATCCTGATCGGCCTGCTCGAGTCGTTTGGCGCTGGCTACGTTTCCTCGCGGTGGACCGATGTGCTCGTGTTCGGCGTACTGATCGGCGTACTCGTGATCAAGCCGACCGGTTTGTTCGGCGAACGCGTCGTCGAGAGAATGTAGCCCATCATGAGCACGGTGCAGGCGGCATCGCGTTGGTCTCGCCCCGCCGGCGTCGCGCTGCTGGTCGCCGCCGCAGCTCTGCCGGCCGTCGCCAGCAACTATCTCGTCGATGTGGGCCTGACCATCGCCACCTATTCGATCCTGGGCCTCGGGCTGAACATCGTCGTCGGTTATGCTGGCTTGCTGGATCTCGGTTACGCCGCCTTCTTCGCGATTGGCGCCTACACCACGGCGTTGCTGGAAACGCTGCTGCACTTCTCGTTCTGGGAAACGCTGCCGTTCAGCCTCGCGTTTGCCGGTGCTTCGGGGATTGTCATCGGCTACCCTACCCTGCGCCTGCGCAGCGACTATCTGGCCATCGTCACGCTCGGGTTCGGCGAGATCACACGCATCGTTGCCACCAATCTGAACATTACGGGCGGGCCCAACGGTATCTACGGCATCGAGAGTCCGAGTCTGTTCGGTTATGAAATCAGTTCGCCGCGGGCGGTCTACGAACTCGGTATCGCCTTCCTCGTGCTGGTGCTGGGGTTTGCCATCCGGCTCGGCAAATCGCGGCTCGGGCGCGCCTGGACCAGTATCCGGGAGGACGAGTCGGCTGCCGAAGCCGTCGGTGTGCCGACCCTGCGTGTCAAAATGCTCGCCTACGTGATGGGCGCATTGATCGGCGGTCTGGCAGGCAGCCTGTTCGCCGCGCGCTTCGGGACCATCGACCCGACCGGCTTCACCTATCTGCAGTCCGTGACGATTTTGATCGTCGTCGTACTCGGCGGCCGGGGCAGCATTCCGGGCGTCATCCTCGGCGCGGTCATCGTTGCGGGCCTGCCCGAGATGCTGCGCTTTCTCAACCTCTGGCGGATTTTCGCTTTCGCGATCGGGCTCGTCATCCTGATGCTGGCGAGACCGCAAGGGCTGTGGCCGGCGCCGCTGCGCCGGGTGACACTACCGCCTATTGGTGCCGGGGGTGCCGGGGACGCCGGAGGTCCCGAAACCCTTCGCCCCCGCGAGAATGTCGCCGGCGAAGTCCTGCTCGAGGTGCGCAGCATGCAACGCCGCTTCGGCGGCGTACAGGCACTCGGCGGGATCAGTTTCACAGTGCGCAACGGCGAGATCCTGAGCTTGATCGGTCCTAACGGCGCCGGCAAGACAACGGTGTTCAACTGCCTCACCGGCGTGATCCGCCCGACCGGCGGCGAGGTGTTGTGGCGCGGAACGTCGCTGGCCGGCGGCGCGCCCCATCGCATCGTCCATGCCGGCATGGCCCGCACCTTTCAAGGCATCCGCCTGTTTGCCAACATGACGGCCTTCGAGAACGTGCTGATCGGCATGGATCATCGACTCCATACCTTGCTCGTCGCCGAACTGCTGGCCTTGCCCTCCGCTCGCGCCGAGGAAGCGGAGCACGCGGCGGAAGGTTTGCGCTGGCTCGGTTTTGTCGGCCTCGCGGCACGCGCAGGCGAGCGTGCCGCTGACCTGCCGTATGGCGATCAACGCCGGCTGGAGATTGCCCGCGCACTCGCCAGCAACCCGCACCTGCTGCTGCTCGACGAGCCGGCGGCGGGGATGAACCCGACCGAAAAGCATGCCTTGATGGAGTTGATCCGGCGCATCCGGGATCTGGGCGTGACCGTACTGCTGATCGAACACGACATGATGCTGGTGATGAGCGTGTCGGACAGGATCATCGTCATGGATCACGGCATCCTGATTGCCGAGGGAACGCCAGCCGAGATCCAGGCCGACCCGCGTGTGATCGACGCCTATCTCGGGACGGCCGACGCGGACGAAGCAGCCGACGATCCTGCTGGGGAGAAATCGCTGTGGGACTCCTAGAAATAAGCGATCTGCACGTGAGCTATGGAACCGTCGAAGTGCTGCACGGCATCTCGCTGGAGGTCGCCGAGGGCGAGATCGTGGCGCTGCTCGGCAGCAACGGAGCGGGAAAGACTACGACGCTTCGTGCCATTTCCGGCCTGATTCGCCCCCGCGCGGGAGCGATCGTGCTGGCCGGGCAGCAGCTCACAGGCTTGCGCGCCCACCAGATCGTGGCGCTGGGTCTCGGGCATGTGCCGGAGGGGCGTCGCATGTTCGGGGCGTTGACCGTCGAGGAGAATCTCCGGCTCGGCGCTTATCTGATCCGGCGCGAGAGCGTGGTGCTGGAACAGCGCATCGCGCAGGTGTACGAAACTTTTTCACGCCTCGGCGAACGGCGCAGCCAGTTGGCTGGGACGCTCAGTGGCGGTGAGCAGCAGATGCTGGCGATCGCGCGTGCCTTGATGTTGCGGCCTCGTATCGTCGTGCTGGATGAACCGTCCATGGGACTGGCGCCGAAGCTGGTGCGCGTGATCTTCGGCATGATCTCCGATATCTGCAAAGCAGGCACATCCGTCCTCCTTGTCGAGCAGAACGCGCGCCAGGCGCTGCGCATCGCACATCGGGCCTATGTGCTGGAAAGCGGCCGTATCGCGCTCGCCGGGTCGGCCCACGAACTGGCGCAGGATAACCGGGTGCGGGCAGCGTATCTGGGCGGCAGTGCTGTCGTCCCCGAGTGACGCCCACGCCGAACTTCAGACGCATGGAACTGCGGCGCGTTGCAACAGCGTCATCGGGCCAAGCGTCTGGATGACTTGCATCTGTGCGGCGTTGCGCACGAAGAGCGATCCCACAAAACCCAGCGCGTTCACCGAAACGCCCTCGACATACTCGGCGGATCTCGGCACAAGCAACATCCAGCGGCGTGCGACAAGCAGGTTATAGGGCGCCGACTGGAGCAATTCACCGTTCACCTCGATCGCCTGCAGGCCGACGGCTTTGAGCAACGCGCAGTAGCAATCGAAGACCGTCTGCGCTGCATGTGGCGAGCCGGAAGGCCCGAGGTCGAGATGGGCGAACGCATGGCGAAAGTCCAACGCAGGTATCGTTCCAGTCGAACCTTCCATGCGTGCGTGAGCAAGAACGGACTCAATGGGCAGTGGCGCCCCTGAGGCATCAAGCGGTAGGGGCACCATCTGCAGATGCTTATGGGGTTGACTCGCTCCTGCCTCTGCGCCTCCATTGTAGAAACCCACACTATCGAACTCGGCCATGCAGGCGACCAGTGCCGCGAAGTCTGCCAGGTCGAGCAGCGCTTCCTGAGATTTGAAACTACGGGTGACGATCAGGAGATGGTGGTCGATGACATTGAATTTGTTGAGCAAGGCAACGTGCGTGTCCGAGAGATCGGCGACGAAAAGGTCTGGGTCATAAGGAAGGAACGGATTGAACGCACTGTGATCGCCAGCCGCCTTGGCTTTGCTCGTCTGGCGCGCTTCTTCCTTGCGGGCGAGACTCGAAACCTGGCGGACAATGAAGCGCACGCCGCCCTCTTCGATCAGCGCCTGGGTGGTGTCGATCGGCCGCAGTGCGCCACAACGCAGCGCGTGCTCCGTTTGACGCAGGATGGCCGGCCACAGGGTTCCGGGGTCAAGAAGTAGAGGTTCCACGGCTCGATAGGGTCACAGCAGCCTCAGTTGGAGTCAACGAAATCATGGGCGCCTCTCGCAGCAGCCCGCCGCCAGTCTCGGCGGCAAAGCATGCAACCTAGAGTACACCATAGCCGACGATCCACACCGCTGCCGGCGCGCAGCAGCAAAACTGCATGGCAGCCGTGCATGTTCACACGTCCCCACACGAGGAACCCCGTTCTATGATCACGCCTCGCCTTCCTATTGCGGTTGATTCGCCTGCGCCTGGGCGCCCACAGCGAATCGCCTCATCCACAACCTCAAGCTTAAATGTCCAACTTCTCGCTGATTCTCGTGGTGTCGATGCTGAGCGCATTCGGCCTCATTGCATCGGACGTCTACCTGCCCGCGATGCCCGATATGGCGCACGAGTTCCACGTCGGCGCGTGGCAAATGCCGCAAACGGTGTCCGCGTATCTGATCGCTTTGGCAGTGACGCAACTGTTCTATGGCCCGCTGTCCGATCGGTGGGGCCGCAAACCCGTGTTGTCGTTCGGGATACTGCTGTACATCGCCGGATCGATCGGATGCGCACATGCCGGCGGCTTTACGAGCTTCCTGGGATGGCGGATGCTGGAAGCGTTGGGCGCTGCATCGGGGCTGGTGATCGGCCGCGCCATCATCGCCGATACCTGCGACAAGAAGACGTCCGCCAAGGTCTATAGCATCGTCTATCCGCTGGTGTCGCTGTCCCCTGCGCTGGCTCCCGCAGTCGGCGGATATCTGGCTGTCTGGTTTGGCTGGCGCGCCGACTTTCTGTTCGTCGCAGGATTCGGCGCCGTCGCCTTTTGCCTGGTCCAGTTCCTTCTCAAGGAAACCAAAGCGGCTACTGTCGAGAGTCGCGGCGGAATCAATCCCTTCGCAGGCTTTTTCGCGGTCCTGATGGATCGCGCCTTTGTACGCTATACGGTCGTCGTATGCGCCATATACTGCTCATGGTTCGTCTACCTGACGCAATCGCCGTTTATTTTCTCCGGTCTTGGATTTTCCGAAACGCAAAGCGGGTGGCTGTACCTGCCGCTCACGGCGGGCATCATTCTCGCGAACGTGGTCTCCCGGCGCCTGCTCGATCGAATCTCGTATGACGGGATCGTGGTAATCGGTGTGGCCTGCTTCGTGAGCGGGGGCCTGGCATTCGTTGCGCTAGAGCTATTGCACGTAAAGAGCGTGTTTGCGATCGTGCTTCCGATGTTCCTGATCAGCCTCTCGAACGGTTCTTCACTGTCTCTCGCGGTGTCCGGCGCGATCGCGAGCGAGCATGGCCGGGCGGCGAGCGCATCCGGACTTGTCGGCTTCTTCCAGATCGGTAGCGCATCGCTCGCAGCGGCTACGTCAAGCGGCTTGCTTGGAACAGGAAGTCACGTACTGGCCGCGGCGTTGCCACTCTTCGCCTTCGTTGCCGCATTCGCTATCGTTCCACGCTGGCACGCAGCCAGAAAACGGCTTGTGCTGCAAAGAGGGTAATGGACAAAGATCGGGCCCTGCGTCGTGCCGGCGTTACTGATAACGATCGAACGCATCGCTTATCGCGTCGATCACCGCCCGCACGCGGGCCGCGCGATTCAGATCCGTGTGCGACACGAGCCACGCCTCATAGGGCGCAGCGCGTGTCTTTTCGGGCCAGATGCGGACCAGGGAGCTATCTGTTTGCGCCATATACACGGGCAATTCGCCTATACCCAGCCCCGCGCGAATGGAGGTGGCCAGCATCAGACTGGAACTCAACTCGGCGACGACACGCCCTTTGGCCATCGATTCGCCGCAAAGCGAATCCCCTTGATTCCTGGTAATCGACGGCTGATAGATCAACAGGTCGTGTCCTTCGAAAGCGTCTCCCGGCGTGGGCTCACCGTGGGCATCGAGATAATCGCGGGTTGCATACAGGCCCACGTCCCATTGGGCGAGTCTTCTGCAAATGAGCTCGGGATTATCGGGCCGCACGGTTCTGACCGCCAGATCGGCCTCGCGCCTCGTCAGGTTGAACACTTGTGTTGAAGTGGACAATATGACCCGTATCGCCGGATGGCGGGTCCGCAGCAATTGAAGCGCCGGCACCACGAAATCCATCGCCAGCGAATCGGTTGTCGTTACACGGACTTCACCTTCGAGCCGGCCGTCCGCGCCCCGCGTTTGCAGTTCGAACTCGCACGCCGCCCGTTCCATTTCCTCTGCCGCCCGCAGCGAGTGTTCGCCAACGGGCGTCGCGACGAATCCCGCCGATGTCTTCAGAAACAGCTTGGCCCCGAGGGCCTTTTCCAGGGCTGTCAGCCGCCGCCCCACCGTCGCCTGGTCGACATTGAGAAGCGCAGCCGCTTCGCGTAGGGTCCCCGAGCGATGTACCGCCAGAAATACCCGGGTATCGTCCCAGTTCATAAATCGCCTTTGTTCGATGCAGCATTTCTGCATTACGGGCATGCGAGTTTAAAGTGTGGCTTTATTTATTTCAAGAATACCCACGCGGTAGTCAACGCCGTGTACCTCATAAGCGGCAATCTGACCGTCGAAAACTAATCTTCAGGAATATCTCATGTCGGAAATCGTCGTCATCTCAATCAACGTAGCAAAACCTGGTAAGGAAAACGAATTGGCGGATCTTCTGTCTAGTCTCATCGCGCCCACGGCGGCTGATGCAGGCATGATCCGCTACGACCTGCATCGGGATTTGGCCGACCCGCGCACTTTTGCCTTCTATGAGATTTGGGAAAGCAGGAAGGCACTGGACGACCACTTGAGCACCGAGCATATCGCGAGATACCGGCGCTTGGCGCCTCCTCTGCTTGAGCGAAAGGAATTGAGAATCATGGAAAAAACCAACTAACGTCGGGAACGTGCTGATCGGCATGGATCATCGACTCCATACCTTGCTCAGCGCCTACGCTTTGTAGCCGATCGCGCGTAACAGATCCTTGCGCCATTGAACGTCCTCTGCGTTCTCCACGCCGAGCGGCCCGGAGCCGTCGACCACACCGAGGATAGCGCGCCCCTGATCAGTCTCGGCGAGCAGAATCTGCGTGGGATTCGCGGTGGCGCAGAAGATCCGGCATACCTCGGGCACGGCCTTGATCGCGTTCAGAACATTGACGGGGTAAAAGCCATCCCCCAGAAAAATGACGAAGCTATGGCCCGCGCCGATGGCCATGGCATTCTGGCACGCCAGCTCGATGAGGCCGGCGTCGGTGCCCGAGTGACGCACGAGGCGTTTGCCCGATGCTTCACAGAAGGCCAAACCAAACTTTATGCCCGGCACCGTGCCCACCATTGCTTCGTGCAGATCCTCCACTGTTTTGATGAAGTGGGATTGCCCGAGGACGAAGTTGGTCGCTTCGGACTTGACGATTGCTACCGTGAGGAATTCCATGTTCGGCCTCGCTGCATTGCGGGAAGCACAGTGGGAAACAGAGGGACAGCACCGGGTGGCGTCGCTTCAGCATGATGGTGCGCAAGGCGACGCTATTGGAAACATGCCCGGCACTTCACATTTAATCACTAACCCAGTTCAAACGTAGTCACACCGAACACCCCTTCGAGTTCGATCGCGGGCGCCTCCCTCGTGTACATCCGCGCCGTTTCAAAGATCCGGGTCATGCCATGCCGCTCGGCCAACGCGACAGCGGCCGGGTTGGCTTCTGGAACATCGAGCGAAATAAGTTGCCCAGGGAATCTGGCGGCCAGTGCGCCAAGCAGGTGCCCGGCAATGTGCTCGTCATCCGCGAAGAGCGGGCCGATCTTGCACCCTTCCCGGCACGCGCGCAGGACAGCGTAGCCCTTGATGCGGCCTTCGGAGACGACCGCCAACGCAACCGCGTCGGCTTGCCCCACCCACTGCGCGAGGAATTCCGGACGCCGCGAAGGGAAGAAGCGTGCGTCATAGGCAAGCAGTTGCTCAAAGGGTAGCGTGGCTACCTCCTTCACGTCGGCATGGGTTTCGCCTGTCATCACGCCCTGAAAGCGAATATTCCGGTAGGCGAGCTTAAAACCCGACTTCCTGTAGTTCGCCTGTTGGGCGACAACCCCATCAAGACCGATATTGCGCTTGCCTAAATAGGCCATCGCGTGTTGCCAGATGCGCAAGCCGAACCCCATACCGCGGAATTCGGGTTTGACGATGTAAAGGCCAATGAAGCCGAAGGCATTGTCGTATGCAACCGCTGAGATGCAGGCAATCGGTTCGCCCCGCAGTATGCCGATGAAAAAGCCGCCCGGATCGGCCGCTCTAAAGCACTGCGGGTCATGCTTGCCGGGGTTCCAGCCTTCGGTTGCGGCCCAGTCGAGCGCGAGTGCGATCTCAGCCGGTGTCATCGGCCGGATGGTGAACTCGCCAGGTACGTGAGGGGTTTGGGTGAGCGAAATCATAGGCGCCTCTTTCACAGTGGCAAGACCTGCAACCCAGAGTACACCATCACGGTAGATATGCCATGTCTTTGTCTGAAGAATGACGGACATGCATGAGTGCGACACCCCACAGACAGCGTCTAGCCCCCTCGATAACTTGACCCATAACCGGATCGCCGTCATCGCCAGGTCCCTGGTAGAAACGATAGAAACGGGTATAAGCGCGAGCGTAACCGGCAGCGTCAATCCTGCTGGTGGACGGGGGACGCCCATGGGCAACGCCAAGGCAATATGGATTCTGTACGCGAGCCTTTCGGCCGGGAATGTCTGCGCGCAGGAGGTCTTCTTGCAAGGCGGGACACAAGGTGTAGGGCTGGGCGCGGCGCTAAATGTCAATCCATCGTTCGGACTCCATGCCGATTTCAACGGACTCAATTTCTCACACAACTTCACGATTGGCGGAAATCTGTATGAGGACGAGGTCCACCTTCGGCAAGGCGGTGTCTACGGCGACTTCTTCCCGTGGTCGGCTAGCGGCTTTCGCCTGACCGGGGGCCTGCGCCTCACCGACGATCATCTCACCGCCGTGTCTACTCCCAGCAACGGCATGTACGAATTCCAGGGCAAGCTGTATCCCGCGTATCCGGGCGAATCGGCCACCGCGGAAGTACGCTACCCGACGGCGATGCCCTACCTCGGTATAGGCTACGGGCACCAGTCTGCCGCACGCGGCCTGGGATTTATCGCCGACCTCGGCGTCGCTTACGGCATACCGCAGGTGTCGTACACGTTATCGCCGACGCTGGAGCGTCTCGCCGGCCCGGCGATGAGCAGCGATATCGCCGCCACCGGTCTGCAGGAACTCAAGCAGAAGGTCTCGCCCTACCGTTGGTACCCCACCGTGCAGATCGGCGTGTCGTACCGGTTCTGAGCGTGAATGAGATGCACGCTGTGCGCGCGCAGCGTCATTCGAGCCGCATGCGCACCGATGCGAGTTCCTGCGGCAACTTTCTCGAACGCTCGCGCGGCCGCGGCAACTCGACAAACCCCAAGCGCCGGTACAACTCCCGCGCTCGCGTATTGCTGAGCAGCACATCGAGCACGATCTCTCGATCGGTCGCCATGCCCGGCACGCCCGCACGCAACGCGTCGTCGAACAGCGCGCTGAACACACCCGTGCCGCGCACCGTCTCATGCGTCGCGCAGTGCGCGATCAGTGTCTGCGCACGCTTCGGTGCGGGCAATTCGCTCTCCAGCACAAGGCCGCGCAGCAACATGCTCACCGTGCGGCGCGCGCCGAAGAAGCGCAGCAACATCATGGCGACATGCGGATCGTCGAGCAGGATCGAACGCCCGTCGTGCGCAGCCATGACACCGACCACCGCTCCGTCAGCCGCCACGGCTACCCGATGACGCCGCCACGAAAAGCGGCCACCATCCGAGGCAAACGCAAAGCGCAGGAACGCGATGCAAACCTCGGACGATTCGCCGAGGAAGAAGCCAAACTCGCGTACGCCCGAGGCGAACACCAGTGGCGCGCAGACTTCGGCATCGCTCTTGCGCGCCGGCCGAAACGTCAGGGCAAGCGCATCTTGCTTAGGCGCCGGCGCCACACGAATGTGCTGATAGGTATCCATAGCGAATTTCAGCCTAGCGTGCCAGGCGCGCAAGCGCAGCGACGGTCCGGCTGATTTGCTCCGGCTCGTGGGTCGAGCAGACGAAGAAGCGCAAACGCGCCGCCTTCTCCTCTACCGCAGGATAAAAAATCGGCTGCACGTTGATCCCCTCTTCGAACAGCGCGTTGGCCCACTGCGCGGCCTTCAACGAACTACCGGTAATCACCGGCACCACCGCATAACCGGCGCTCGTACCAGTATTGAGGCCTGCGCGGCGTGCCTCGTCGAGAAACTGATGGCCGCGCCCACGCAGCCACGCGACCCGTTGCGGCTCTTCGATCAGGCGCTCCAGCGCCGCGAGCGAGGCTGCTGCCAAGGTCGGCGCGAGTCCGACGCTGTAGAGAAAGCCAGGTGCGAGATGGCGCAGGATATCGATCAGCGCCTGCGAGCCCGCTATAAAGCCACCACAGCCCGCCAACGTCTTGCTCAACGTCCCCATCCAGATATCGACGGCATCGCCCGGCAACCCACAGTGCTCGCGAATGCCCTTGCCGCGCTCGCCCAGCACACCGAGCGAATGCGCCTCGTCGACCATCAGGAAAGCAGCATGGCGCTGCTTGATCTCGACGAAGCGCGCAAGATCCGGCAAGTCGCCGTCCATGCTGTACAGACCTTCAATCGCGATCAGCACGCGCCGGTAGTCGTTGCGCACGCGGGCCAGCAAGGCGTCGAGCGCCTGCCAGTCGTTATGCGGAAAACTCAAACGCTTCGCACCGCTTAGCTGTGCGCCCTGCACGATGCTGTTATGCGCAAGCTGGTCGTGCACGATCAGGTCGCCCGGGCCGAACAGCGAGCCGATCACCGTCACGTTGGTGGCGTGACCGCTGACGAAGACCACGCAGTCGTCGACTTCGTAGAACGCGGCGAGCGCTTGCTCCAGCTCGCGTTGCACCGGCCGCTCGCCCGCCACCATCCGGCTCGCCGACGCGGACGTGCCGTAGCGGTCGATGGCCTGCTTGGCGCGTGCCGAAACGTGCGCATCGCCTGCAAAGCCGAGGTAGTTATAGTTCGCGTAGTTGAGATACTCGGTGCCGCCGATCTGCGTTGTCGCACCGGCCACGCCGTCATGCACGCGGAAAAACGGCGATGCAACCTGCAGCTTGTCGCTCATCTGGCGAAGTATCTCCACCTGCTGATACCCGGGCATCTCGGTGAAACTGCACAGCTTGTCTCGCTCCGCCTGCTGCATGCTGCTCAATGCACCGGCGGCACCCGCCGCGGGCGGCATGAACGGTTCGTTCGCCTCTTCCGAGACGCGTTCGAGCTGGCGTTGCAACGCCTTCGCCGCAAGTTGGCGGCGGATCTGATCGCCCAATCCCATGCTGTTGTCTCTACTCTTTGATGAACGGGGTTGAGGCTGGAAACTCGGCCCACTCCCATGCGTCGCGTGCGGCGAGCAGGGCGGCAACGAGCCGGAAATTCATTTCATGACTGGGCCGCAAAGCGGTGACGCGGCCAAGCAACGGCGCACCCGCCAGCGCCAGGTCGCCCACCAGATCGAGCACCCGGTGCCGCACGAACTCGTCCGGCATGCGCAGGCCGCCGAGCACGCTGTTGCCCACGATCGCAGCGGTACAGGACGGCCGCGCGCCGCGCAAAATCGGCGTGCCGCGCAGATAGCCCGCCACGATCGCCGGCACCGCCCATTTGACGCGTCCATACGAACGCGACGGGGCAATCTCGGTAGCGAACGTCTCGGGCGTGATGGCGCCCTCCCAGTGGAGTTCGCCAAAACCCTTCAGGTCGTTGCGCACGCTCATCTCGTAGCGCTCGGACGGTTCCACGCTCATGCGGCGGGCCGGGCCTCTGCCCTCGCCGGCCGTCACCGTCAACGGACGCAGCACGCGAATGAAGCGCTTGGCGTCAGGCAGCGCCACGCGGCCGCAGGCGCGGATGGCCTCGACCCACGGCGCCGCGCTGCCGTCGAGAATAGGCACTTCTTCGGCATCGAGTTCGACGGTTGCATGATCGATCTCGCAGGCAAGCAGCGACGCCAGCAAATGCTCGACCGTGCGCACGCCGACGCCGTCGGAGTCCTGCAGCATCGTGCAAAGCGGCTGGCCGCGACGCAGTGCCGGATTCACAGACAGTTCCGCGAGCACACGCCCGGCCTGCATGCGGCGGAACACGATCCCGCGCGGTTCAGTCGTTAGCTCACCCGCTGGCGTAGCTGCCGGCTCGCCAGGCAGGATGCGCACCTGCACGCGCCGCCCCGTATGCAATCCGCGCCCGCTCAATTCGAGTGGGCGGGCGAGCGTACCTGCCCCGTTACACCAGCCGGCTGGTGCGTTCATTTGAGCGTCTCCACGGCAGCGGCTCGTGCCTGCGACTCGTTGGCCACTGCCGCGGCGACATCGGCCAGCGCGCCGGCGTCCACGTCGAGCGCATGTTGTGCAGCGAGCGCGGCAACCTGTGCTTCCATGGCGCCCAGTTGCGAGTCGTCGCAGCTTGCCTGATCGACGATGGATTCGACGATCTTGCGCGCCAGCGACTGCACCGTTGCGCCTTCGGCGAGCGTCATCACCGAGAGCTTCACTTCGAAGCTCTCCTCGACCGCCATGCCGAGTTCCATGCCCATCAGCGAGTCCATCCCCATGTCGAGCACGGAACGATCCTTTTCGATCTTCTCGGGCGACATATGCAGAATGCGGGCAATCTGCGCCTGCAAGGTCTCTTCGACGAGGTGCAGCGCGTCTGCGAGCGGCAACGCAACGATCTGTGTACGCAGTTGCAGGCCGCCGTCGCGTGCCGGTTCGTTCCCGCCGCGCCCGTGCAATTCGGCGTAGCGGGAGGCTCGCGCCGCCGGCATGCCGCGCGCAATCGCGTTCCAGTCGAGGCGTACGACGGCCTCGCCGGTGCGCATCTCGAGGATCGCGCGTTCGAGCGCGGCCAGCGCTTCCGCCGACGAGATCGACAGACCGCCGATGCGCGCCTGCAGCGCCTCGCGCGTCTCCGTGTTGCGCGCCAGGAAGCCGACATCGTCGAGCGGTCCCCACGCCATGTAGGTGCCTGCGAGACCTGCAGCGCGGCGCTGCGCGATCAGCGCTTCGAGGAAGCTGTTGGCGGCCACATAGCTCGCCTGGCCCGGATTGCCGAGGAAGGTCGTCGCCGAGGAATAGACGACGAAGAAATCCAGCGCGAGATCGCGGGTCGCACGATGCATGTTCCAGCCACCCGCCAGTTTCGGCGCCAGCACGGCGGCGAAGCGCTCGTCATCGAGGTTGCGCACGAGACCGTCGTCGATCACCATCGCCGAATGCAGCACGCCCTTGAGCGGCGTACCGCGTGCGGCGATCGTGGCGAGCAGGGTATCGAGCGCGGCGGCATCGTTCACGTCGCAGGCTGCGACATGCACCTGCACGCCGCTCTCGGCACGCCAGCGCGCGGCCTGCTCGGCCAGTTCCGGCGTCAGCACACCCGAGCGGCTCGCGAGCGTCAGGTGCCGCGCGCCGCGCGTCATCATCCAGCGGGCCGTGGCGAAGCCCAGCCCACCCGTGCCGCCGACAATCAGATAGGCTGCAGCCGGATCGAGTTGCAGGACCGCAGCCGGCTTGGCGCTGTGCTTCGGCGCCGGTGTGCCGGCCGGATAGGTCACCAGAATCTTGCCGATCTGGCGCGCCTGCTGCATATGACGGAAGGCTTCTTCGACCCGTTCGGCCGGGAATGCCCGATACGGCAGCGGGTACAGCACGCCGTCAGCGAACAGTTGCATCACTTCGTCGAAGATCTGCGTGGTCAGCTCGGGCAACACGCTCATCAACTGATCGGCGTCGATGCCGAAGTAGCTGATGTTGTTGCGGAACGGCCGCAGACCGATGCTGCTGTTTTCGTAGAAATCGCGCTTGCCGAGTTCGAGGAAACGGCCGAACGGACGCAGCGTATCGATACTGCGCACCATCGCTTCACCGGCGAGCGAGTTGAGCACGATATCGACGCCCGCGCCGCCGGTGCGCTCGCGGATCTCATCGGCAAACGACAGACTGCGCGAATCGAGCACGTGATCGGCGCCGAGCAGGCGCACGAACTCGCGCTTCTCGCGGCTGCCGGCCGTGGCGAACACTTCGGCGCCCAGATGCAGCGCCAGCTGGATCGCGGCAATCCCGACGCCGCCTGCACCGCCATGCACCAGCACGCGCTCGCCGCGGCGCAAACGCGCCAGCTCGCACAGTGCGTAGTAGGCGGTAAAGAAGGTGGTGGGCACGGTCGCCGCTTCTTCGAATGTGAGCCGCTCCGGCTTATGGCCTATCGCCGCAGCCCGCGTGCGGACTCGCGTCGCAAATGAAGCCGGTGCAAAACCGAGTACCGCGTCACCCGGTGCAAAGCGGTTGACGTCGCGACCTACGCGCACGATCCGCCCGGACAGCTCCATGCCGATGGTGGCGCCCGCAAAGCCGCTTTCAACCGCCTCGTCCGAGAGCAGCCCCATGGCATACATCACGTCGCGGAAGTTCAGGCCGGTTGCGACCGGCTCGATCTCGACTTCGTCGGCATCCAGCTCGCGTTCCGGCAGCACGAACCATTCGAGGTTGCGCAGCGACCCGGGGGCCTCGAAGCCCAGCACGACGCCTTCGGTGCGCGCCTGCAGCGTCGCAGCCGGCGGGCTGCGGCGCTCGGCGCTCGCCGCCGGCAGCATGCGCGGCACGTAGCGGCCGTGTTGCGTGAGCAGCACTTCCTCTTCCGGATCGGCGGCCAGCAGTTCCTGCGTCAGGACCTGAGCCGGGTTGTGACAGGCCGGGTCGAGATCGACCAGCCGGCATGCCAGTTCCGGATGTTCATTGGCCAGCACCCGGCCGAGCCCCCACAAGGTGGCCTGCTCGGGACGCAGCGCTGCCGCATCGGTGAACGGTGTCGCGAGCGGCGCACCGCCACGGGTGACGATCCACAGGTTCGGCAAGGTCAGATGCGTGATCGAGCCAAGCGCGCGCACCACACGTGCGAGTGCGAGCGAAGTCTGTCGCTGGGCGAGCATCACATCCGCGCCGTCGGCATCCGCTAGCAGCGCCTGATCGGGCGCGACGAACACAAGGTGATGCGACAGACCAGGACTCGCAGCGGCGACGGCTTGCAGGCTGTGCGCGTCATCCAGCGACGCCAGCGTCAGCACGGACGTCTCCTGTCCGGCTGCGAGCAATGCGCCCATCAGCGCGTCGCCGAACGCGCCGGCGCCTTGCGCATGCAGCAGGGTCCAGTGCGCCGGGGCGCGCTTCGGTGCGGACGGCGCTGTCGATGCCAGTTGGTCTGCGTCGCTCGTCGGCACAATGGCCTGCGCGCCGCCACCCGGCTGACGCGCGACCACCAGGGTCGGCGCACCTTCGAGGTCGATACCCTGCTCGGTATGACGGGCGACGCTTTCGAAGCCCGCTTCTTCGAGCAGATGCACGAGTTCGGCCGGGGCAAGCCAGGACGTCTGCGGCACGCTCGACGCGTCGGCATCGAGATTGAACACGATGTCGGCGAGACGGCTGCGGCGCGCTTCGCTGATAACGATCAGTGCACCCGGTGCGAGCCAGCCACGCATGGCGGCCAGCAGCGCACGCGGGTTGGACTGCGCGGCGAGCACGTGACTCGCCACTACGACGTCATAACGTGCGCCATCGGCAATGCTGGACAGCCTCGGCTGATCGCCGAATTCGACACAGGCGGTCTGCACCGACGGGTGCTCGCTCGCGTCGAAGCCGCCGAGCTGTTCGTGGGTACCGGCGATGGTGTAATCGCAACGCGAGACCGCCACATGAACGCCCAGCGGTTGCAGAACCTCGCTATGCGGCGAGTCGAGTTCGAGGACCCGCAGGCGCCGCGGCTGATTCCATGCGTCGACGGCCTGCTGCAGGCAAGCGCCCGCCAAGGCGTTGACGTGCGTCCAGCTCGGCGACGCGTCGAAGAAGTGCTCGACCAGACTGCTGCGTGCGGGCGCCAGGATCTGCGGGCCGCTCACCTCGCCCCGCAAGACCGCCGGCAACGCTGCGCCGCAGTGCGCCAGCAGCGTCAGCTCGGCGACGTGCGCGGGAGACTGGGCCAGCAAATCGCGCCACAGCTCCTCGAGCGGCGGCAGGCCTGCGCATGCGGTGTCGTCACGCACAAGCTTTTGACCTTCCCAATGCGCCAGACCGTCTTCCACCAGCATCGCAGCAAGACGCGTCAGCAAAGCCGGATGCGCAGAGGCAGGCAACGTGGGCGCGGCAAACGCATCGAGTGCGTCGAGTGCACGCAGCGCGTAGGCGCTCGCGAGCACGTCGAGCAGCGGCAGCATTTCCGTCAGGTGCGCGGTACGGCGTGCGCTGTCTTCACGTGTCGCGAGCGACGCCACTGCCGCTTCGACGAGTGCCGTCGGCTGCGGCAGCGTTTGCGCATCGAGCTGGTCGGTGCGCGGCTTCGCCTCGACGATATAGGCATAGCGCGCCGGGCCGTTCTGACGCCGGCCCATCAGGTCGACGCGACGGAAGCGGCAAGCGGAAAGGCGCGCCACGATGCGGCCTTGCGCATCGACGAACTCGAACGACGCCACCACCGAATGCGGATTGCGCCGCTCGATGCGCGCCAGCACATAGCGAATCGAGTCGCCGCGCAGATAGTCGATACGGCCCAGTTGCACCGGCACATAGGCGGCGCGATCCGCGCCGGCTTGCGCGTGTTCCGGGGCAAGCAAGGCGAACAGCGGATGGAAGCCGCTGTCCATCAGCGCCGGATGCAATACATAAGCCGCCAGCGCTTCTGGCGATCGGGCGAGTGCCTCGGGAATCGCCACTTCCGCTAGCGCGGCATCGTCCGCCATGCGCACCGAGCGCACCCAGCGGAACGCCGGGCCGTAGCTCAGGCCGATCGCCGCTGTGCTCGCGTAGAGCGTCTCGCCCGCCATGGCCGGCTGGGCCAGCAGGCGTTCGAATGATGCGGCCGGCACGAGCGACGTGTCGTTCAGCACACAACCGCTCGCCAGCAGACGACCGGTCACGTTCAGCGACCACGGCTCATCCGTCATACGGTCGCGTGTTTCGATCGTGAAGCTCGCGGTGCGCGGATCGACGCTGAAGCGGAACAGTTTGGCATGCTGCGGCGCGAACACCACAGGCAGGCGGATTTCGAGGTTCTCCAGCGCGACGGCTTCGGTGCCGAAGTGCACGCGAGCGGCCGCCAGCGCCATCTCGACATAGCCCGCACCGGGGAATGCCACCCCGCCGTCGACCACGTGATCGGCGAGCATGGGGAGTTTGAGCGGGTCCAACTGGTTTTCCCACGCGAGCGTATGTTCGCGCAGGCGATAGCCGAGCAGCGGATGCTCGCGCGTGCGATTGACGAGGTTGTACGCTTCGGCGGTCGGCCCGAGCCAGTAGCGCTCACGCTGCCAGGGGTAGGCCGGCAGCGTCACCTGCGCGGCGCCGGCCACGGCGGGCGCGAAGCGTTCGAGATCGACCCGTGCGCCATTGGCGATGGCGGCAAAGATCGCGTGATGCAACATCTGCGCGCTATCGTGATGACGCTTGAGCGTCGGCAGCGAGCGGCCGGTGACTTTCGCGTGATCGAGCGTCTGCTTGACGTAGGTGCGCAGAATCGAGTGCGGACCGACTTCGAGGAAGAGCCGCACACCGTCCTCAATCAGATGAGCGACCGCGTCGCCGAAGCGCACCGGCTCGCGAATGTTGCGCCACCAGTAGTGACTATCGAGGGCCGTGCCCTGCAGGTCGGCGCCCGTTACCGTCGAGACGAAGCGGTGCGCGCCGGCCTGCGGCGCCAGCTCATGCAGACCGTCCAGCACAGCAGGCTGGATGCGGTCCATCTGACTGCTATGGAAGGCGTAATCCAGATCGAGCATCTGGAAGAACTGGCCGGTTTCACGCAACGACGCTTCGATGACCTGCAGCGCCGCCAAGGACCCCGCCAGCGTGACCGACTGCGGACTATTGACGCCGGCGATCTCGACCGCGCCGCCGACATTCAATTGCGCAATCAGCGCGGCCATCGCCGCTTCACCGAGGCCGGCCGCAGCCATGCGACCCGTGCCGCGCGTGAGCGCCTGGGCACGGCTGCGAATCTTGATGACGCGCACGGCCTGCGTCAGCGACAGCGCGCCAGCCGCCCACGCAGCGGCGACCTCGCCGACGCTGTGGCCGAGACACGCGTCATACGGCACACCACGCGCCTCGATGACGCGCGTCACGCCGACCTGAATCGCGAACAGCAGCGGCTGCGAATGCTCGGTGGCCTCGAGCCACTCGGCGCTGACGCCAGCACGCAGCACGTCGACCAGCGACGGACTGCCGTCGGCGCACCACAAGGCATCGACCTCATCGAGCGCGGCACGGAAGACCGGTTCCTGGGCGAGCAGTTGCTGGCCCATGCCAGCCCATTGGGAGCCGTTCCCTGAAAACACCAGCGCCAGTCGCGCATCGTCACCGGGCGCCTGACCCTGCACGAGCGCGGGCAGCGTCACGTCGTCGCTGGGGGCGGCAAGCGCAGTCAGTGCGGCACGAGCTTCCGCGTCGTTCGCCGGTGCGATGATCGCCCGGTGGTCGAGCCATTGACGGTGGCGTGCCGAACGGACCGCAAGCGCGTCCCATGACGCGCCGTCTTCGAGCTTGCGCAAATAGAGTGCCGCTAGCTCCGGCAACGCGGCAGCCGAGCGCCCGCTCAGGACGAGCGGCGCCAAAGGCGCGTCAGTGGCAGCGCCACTATCGGTCGTACGAGGGCTTGCGGCCGACGTCGTCTGCGCCGGTGCTTCCAGCAGCACGACGTGGGCGTTCGTCCCGCCAAAGCCGAACGAATTCACGCCGATGGCAAGCGGTTCGTCCCCCGCAGCGAGCGGCGTGAAGCGGTCGACCACACGCAGGTTGCCACCCGCAAAATCGATCTCGGGATTCGGCGTCTTGAAGTGCAGGGTTCTCGGCACCGCGCGATGCTTCAGGCACAGCACCGCCTTCAACAAGCCGGCCATACCGGAAGCCGTTTCGAGGTGACCGAGGTTGGTCTTCACCGAACCGATCAGAAGCGGCCGGTCGGCCGAGCGCCCCGCCGCTGCCACTTCCATCAACGCACGCGCCTCGATCGGGTCGCCTACGGCGGTACCCGTGCCGTGCGCTTCCAGGTAGGCGAGCGAACGCGGATCGACCCCGGCACGCTCATACACGCTCTTGAGCAAGGCAGCCTGGGTGGCTGCGCCTGGCACGCTGATGCCGCCCTGCGAATAACCATCCGAATTGACGCCAGAGCCCGCGATCACAGCATGGATCGTGTCGCCGTCCGCCAAGGCGCGCTCGAGCGGCTTCAGCAGCACCAGCGCGCCGCCTTCGGCACGCACGTAGCCGTCGCCGGCTGCATCGAACGCCCGGCAGCGGCCGGTCGGCGAAAGCATCGAGGCCTTCGAGAAAGTCACAAAGCCGAACGGATGCATCAGCAGATTGACGCCACCGGCCAGCGCGACTTCCGCGTCGCCTGCCTGCAGCGCCTGACAAGCCTGATGCAAAGCGACCAGCGACGACGAGCACGCGGTATCCACCGACATGCTCGGTCCGCGCAAGTCGAACAGATACGACAGGCGATTGGAGGCAATGCTCAGCGTGTTGCCGGTGGCCGAATACGGATCGACGGTCGCGATGTCGTCCATGCTGCGATAGCCGTAGTCCGGACTCGCTACACCGACATAGACACCGCAATTGCGGCCTTCCATATCGCGCGGACGCAAGCCTGCGTCCTCGAAGGTTTCCCACGCCAGCTCCAGCAGCAAGCGCTGCTGCGGGTCCATCTGCTGCGCTTCGCGCGGCGAGATGCCGAAGAAGGCGGCATCGAAACCCGCCACATCCTCGAGCACGCCCGCAGAGAACGTATAGCTCTTGCCCGGCTCGCGCTTCGACGGATGCTGATAGAACTCCGTGCCGAAGCGATCAGGCGGCACCTGCGTGACTGCATCCTTTTCTTCACGCAGCAAGGTCCAGAAATCGTCCGGTCCATTGACGCGGCCAGGGAAGCGACACGCCATCCCCACTATTGCAATCGGTTTGGTCATCGTTGTTTAGTCGTGTGCAACGTGCCCGCCGAAGTCTCGCTCAAACCGCCCGCTTCGATAGCTCGAAGCAACGCGGCGCCGAGTGCTTCGACGCGCTGATTTTGCTGCCTGGCGGGTGTTTCACCGAAATTCCGCCAGATAAAGTAGTCGCTTCGGGCAGGCTCGCCGCCCAGCTTCGCGAACACCTGCGGCAAAGCCGGCACGTGATCGCCATAAAAACACAGCACCGTGTCACGCCGCCGCTTGCGCAGATAGGCAAGCAGCGTCGCGATCATCGCGTCCGCGTTGGCAAGGTGTCTTAAGTAAGCGGTCAGGTCGCGCCATGGCGCGGCGTCGCCGTGCGGATGGAATGCCGCGCCCTCACCCGCTGCGACCGCTTCGAGATGCAAGGGGCCATGGTTTTCCATGGTCATCGCGAAGATGAAGGCCGGCTTGTCGCGCGGCGCATCGAGTTCGCGGATGATGGCGTCGGCGACCGCCGCATCGGCCACATAGGGACCCACGCGCGGCGCGCCGGCGAACGACGCAATGTCGAGAAAGCGGTCGAGATGCAATAGGCGAAACACGCGCTCGCGGCCGAAAAAATCCGCGTAGTACGGGTGAATCGCGAGCGTCTGATAGCCTGCGCGCCGGAACCACGATGCCAGCGACGAGCAGGCGTGACGCACAAAGGCATACGGGTAGAAGCGCGCGTAACCGAGCCGCGACTCCGACAAGCCCGTCAGCATGGCGAACTCAGTGCGCATGGTGTTGGCGCCCCACGCCGGCACGCTCAGCTCACCGTACTCGAACGACTCGCACGTTGCCACATCGAAATGCGTGAGGATCGAAGGCGTGATCGAGCCATCCACCCGGCGCGCGTCGAAAAACGACTCGCTTTGAATCACGATCACGTCGGGATGCGACGAGGGCGCGCCGTTTGCGAACGGACCGTCTTCCAGCGCGCGACGGAAGGCTCGCAACGTGGCCGGTTGCAAACCGTTCAACAGATACGCGACGAACACCGCGAAGAAGCCGTGACGCTGCTGGTCTTCGACCGGGTTCAGCGAAAGCGGCAAGCGTGCGGCGAGCAGATAGGCCGCAGACAGACAGACAAGCGCCGCGAGACTTGCGGCCGCGAGCGGACGCGAGGCGAGCGGCGTATCGAGCAAAAAGCCACCGACCAGAAAAGCCACGCCAACGACGATCGCGACGACCGTGGCCGGGCTCAGGAACGGCAGATAGAGACGTGGATGCGCAAAGAGCTGGCTGAAGAGGCTCAGATCGGTGAAGACGAATGGCTCGCGCAACGACGCGTATTTGGCGTTGCTGACACCGGCCATCAGGGCGACGAGAGCGAGCGCGACGAATTCGGAGAACAGGACGCGGCCGCTAGCCAGCAACATGCACAGGCACAGGAAGATCACACCAAGCGCATGCAGCGCAAGCGCGGCCAGAGGGCGGCGCAATGCCGCGCGCGGGGTGGCCAGCGCGTCGGGCGCCAGCGCGAGGCCCGCGGTCGCGGCCAGACTCAGTGCAAGCGCGCCCGTCAATCAGCGCTCCTCGCGAGGCAGATACGACAGCTTGCCGAGAATCGCGTCGGCCAGCGTGGCGGGTAGCAAGGTCAGAAGCAACATGCCGAACGCGAGCAGGTTAGGAAACGCGATTTCCGAGCGGCAGGCTGCCAGCTTTCGTTGAATATGCCGCGCGGCCTTGTCTGCAGACCAAAGGAATGGCTTGTCGCCGGGAAACACATCGCTCATGGCCGTCTTGACGAAACCGGGCAACACGATCGACAGACGCACGCCATCGCGCGCCAGCAGCGGGCGCACCGAGTCGCCGTAAGCCTTGAGCGCAGCCTTGCTGGCGCAATAGGCCGGCGAAATCGCCATGCCGCGCAACGCCGCGATGGAACTGACGAGCGCAATCTGGCCGTGACGGCGCGGACGCATGCGGGCGACGACCGGCAGGACGGCATGCATCGCGCCGTAGAAATTGGTGTCGACGATGGCTGCCGTGCGTTCCAGTTCTTCCCAGTCCTTTGCCGACGCGAGCGTACTTGCTACGCCGGCGTTGGCGATCAGCAGGTCGATGGGGAAAGTGTCGTCGAAGCGTTCGAGCGCGGCCTGCATCGTGGCGGCGTCGCGCACGTCCGTGAGCACCGTCTCAACCTGGGCGCCGCGTGCCTGGCATGCGGATGCGCACGCCTTCAGCCGTGCTGCGTCGCGGCCCACCAGTCCAAGCACCACCCCGGGCGCCGCATAGGCGAGCGCGAGCGCTTGCCCCAAGCCCGCGCTTGCGCCCGTGATGACGATGTGACGTGGCAGGCCTTTACTCATAGGGCGCTTTCCAGACGTTGCACTGCGCCCGCTGTCGCCATGGCGATGCCGGTGCGGGTGTAGAAGTCGCCGTTGATCTGGGTGTGGTGGACGACATAGTCCAGAAACGACTGATAGAGATGCATGTCCGGCTGCTCCGCGTGCAGCCAGAAGTCGTCTAGCGTGCCCTGCCAGGTCAGACCCGGCATGCTGTAAATCGCGGTGCCGAGTGCGATGAGGGGACGGCGGTGGTGCAACGCCGACAAACCGACGGTGCTGTTGACGACGACGGCGCCGCGCGCGTGGTCGAGCAGGGTCGGCAAGTGGCCCGCGTCGATAAAGCGCAGACGCCCGGCGATGTCCAGCTCGCGAGCGAGTTGCTCCCCATAGCGCCGATAGTCGATCAGGCCTGTGTCGAGCGGATGGTTCTTGATGACCAGCAACGTCTCGGGCGGCGCATGCCGCGCGAACGATCGCAACACCTTTTCAATGGCGTCACGAACACCATTGAACGGCGAGTGAACGACGATCTGCGCATCCGAGTTCAGTTGCAGTGGAAATATGTAATAAGCATGAGCGCCGTCGAGCAGCTCGCGCGTGACCTGCTCCGCGTCGCGATGATGCTGACGCTGTCGCAACGCGCGCGCCGCCAGGCCCGAGTATTCGAAGAAGCCGTTGCGCGGGCGATGACTGCGGTAATGCGGGAACTGTTTAGCGTAAAGCGTATTGGCGGCGCGATAGCGGATGTCGTGAAAGGCGCGTTCACGGAGGTTGTAACCGGTGGGAATACCGGCCGGACTGGCTGGCGTCACACTACGCTGTGCGAGATACCAGGCGGGATCCCTCGGCAATTGCGAACGGCCATTGACGCCATGCTTCTCTAATGTGAGCCAATGAGGACGAACATAACCCTCCTCGAATACATGAACGCGCAAACCTTTGCTTTGCGAAACCGGATGCATGGGACGGTGAATCTCGCGACAATCGCCGAACAAAATGACATCTGTAAAATCGCCGAGATTCAGAACATTGGCGTACCACTCGGGTAAATCACCTGAACGGCCGGAAAAATTCCAGGCGTCACCGCCGCCCGCATAAATCAGATCGCCACCGCAGAAATTAACCCGCCGCACAGCATGACCACGCTCACGCAAGGCAACTGCGAGCCGGCTAAAAAACGGCGAAGCCGTGCCCTGCAGGGCCAAGAAGGAGCGGCGCATGTAGAAACGTCGAGTAGCAGCGCGGGCCTCGCCAAAGGGGGCCCCGTTAGCAAAAGCTATTTCCCCGGTGACGTTAGCCCACCCGGTGACGTTAGCCCAGCTTGGATTTCTGGTTAGTAGCGTTGTGATTCTAAGGGACGAAGGATACAACATTACGGGATGGAACAAGCATAAACAAAAAGAAAAAACTGGAAATATGACGTAAGGACCACAGGGGTGATAGCACAGTCGGTACGGGGTGGCTATAATCAGCCGCCGTTAGCGTTTCGCTCAAGTTTTTAGCGTTGCAGCTCCGGGTATGGGCCAGTCCGCTTGAGCGCACGTGGCTAAGCGCCGCCAAGCGGTAATGACACACTGGGGTAACGCAACCATGCGGCCCCGTCTCAAACGTTTCCGCGAGAACTTACCGCGGAATTTTGCTGTAATTTCTGCTCTTCCCTCGATTTCGCCAATGGCGCATTAAGGGATTTGAAAGAGCCATTCAGTTTGGACAAGACGAGTTGGAAACCGTAGCTAACAATGAAGCGGCACTGCCGCCCTCGGGGAAGAAGAAGGGTCTCGTCGAACGTATCAAGGGAGTCAACCGGATTTTTGCGTTGACTGTCGTGGTGCCTACTGCTATCGCCATCCTGTACTTCGGGGTAATCGCCTCCGATATCTATGTGTCGGAATCCCGCTTCGTGGTACGCAGTCCGCAACGGCAAAGCCAGACAAGCGTGGTCGGCGCACTACTCCAGGGCACTGGCTTTTCGCGAGCACAAGACGACACGTACCCGGTGATCGACTATATCCAGTCCCGGGACGCGCTCAAGGAACTGAATCGGGGTGACTACATTGTCGACGCTTATGGCAATCACGGCGACTTCCTAAGCCACTTTTCGCGGCATCTAGACGGAAGCTTCGAGTCGTTGTGGAAATACTACGGCAAGCACATTGTCTCCGTGGATCTGGATTCGACCTCGGCGATCACGACCTTGCAGGTTCGCGCCTATACGGCGAGCGACGCGGCGAAGATCAACGAAACGCTGCTGGAAATGAGCGAGCGTCTGATCAACCGCATGAATGAGCGTGCGGCCGTCGACACAGTGCAATTCGCGCAGCAACAGGTGGATCTGGCTGCGGCCAAGGCGAAGGACGCGGCGGCAGCACTCGCTTCGTACCGGAACTCGTACACAGTCTTCGACCCCGAGAAACAGTCGGCCCTGCAGTTGCAACAGGTCACAAGCTTGCAGACGCAAATGTTTGCAGCGCAGACACAGTTGATCCAGTTGCAGTCCATCTCTCCGCAAAACCCGCAGATTCCGGTGCTGAAGACCAGCATTGCGACACTTGAAAAGCAGATCCAGGAAGCAACCGGCGGCGTAACGGGTGGCGCAAACTCGTTGTCCAACAAAGCGGCTGCCTATGCACGACTGCAGCTCGATTCCCAGTTTGCCGACAAGCAGTTGGCTTCGACCATGGCGGCGTTGGAGAATGCTCGCGCCGAGGCTCAGCGCAAGCAGCTGTATCTTGAACGGCTGGTGCAGCCGAATACGCCTGATGTGGCGATCGAGCCCAAGCGGTTGAAGGGGATTTTTGAGGTTTTTGCGCTCGGGATGATTGCTTGGGGCGTGTTGAGTCTGCTGCTCGCGGGCGTACGCGAGCACCACGACTGAGGATTGGACAGCGTGCATCACGATACTCCCCTACTGAGGTCCATGCAGATTCAAAGGCGCGTTGTGGGAGCGCTTTTGATGCGAGAGATCTTGACAAGGTATGGCAGACACAACATTGGCTTTCTGTGGGTATTTTTCGAACCAATGATGTTTACGCTGGGTGTGCTCGGCTTGTGGACCATTTCAAAAGCAACGCACGGGTCGTCACTTCCGATTACTTCATTCGCCGTTACGGGGTACTCGTCGGTTCTGCTATGGCGTAACTGCGCGAATCGCTGCGGACTGGCCATTCAACCCAACCAGTCACTGCTCTATCACCGCAACGTGCGCGTCATCGATCTCTTCATGGCGCGGGTTTTGCTGGAGATCGCCGGCGCGACGATGTCATTCGTATTCTTGACGGTATTTTTCGTGACTGTCGGGATGATGCAGCCTCCGCAAAACATCTCGATGATCCTCGGCGGCTGGATCTTCCTCGCTTTTTTCGGCAGTGGGCTCGGTTTTGTCATTGGTGCTTTGAGTGAGCGCAGCGAAGCAGTCGAACGTGTATGGCATACGGTGGCATACGTGCTGTTCCCACTTTCCGGCGCGCTTTTCATGGTCGACTGGTTGCCAGAGAAATTCCAGAAGGTAATTTTAATTTTGCCGATGGTCCACGGCACCGAGATGTTGCGCGGCGGATACTTCGGATCGCTGGTTAAACCTCACTACGATATCGGTTACATGGTCACATGCGATATGGTTCTGATGCTACTCGGCCTATACCTCGTCCGGGATGCCGGCAAGCGAGTTGAACCCGAATGATCGAGCTGAGAGAAGTCTGCAAGGACTATCACACACGTCAAGGCCGACGCCGCGTTCTCGACAAGATTAACTTGCGCGTCAACCCAAGCGAGAAAATTGGCATCCTCGGTCGAAATGGTGCGGGCAAGTCGACGATGATCCGCATGATCAGCGGAGCGGAATTGCCGACCGCAGGCAAGATTCGCCGCAGCATGAGCGTGTCCTGGCCGTTAGCATTTGGCGGGGCATTTCAGGGCAGCCTGACCGGCATGGACAACCTGCGCTTCATTTGCCGGGTTTACGGTGCCGACGCAAAGGCCGCAGAGCCGTTCGTTCAAGAGTTCTCGGAACTTGGCTACTATCTACGCGAACCGGTCAAGAGCTACTCGGCCGGCATGCGAGCACGACTTGCCTTTGCTATTTCTATGGCTGTCGAATTCGATTGCTTCTTGATCGACGAAATCGTCGCTGTCGGCGACAGCCGTTTTCACGAGAAGTGTCATCATGAGTTGTTCGAACGGCGCAAGGACAGGTCGCTCATCATTGTGAGCCATGATGCCGGATACATCCGAGAACACTGCGACCGGGCTGCCGTACTTGTGCAAGGTAAGCTGCACACGTTCGACGAAGTCGAGGAAGCCTTTACGTTTTATCAGGAAAGCGTGAGTTGAGGCCGCTCGCGTTCTATTGCCCGTGCACCACCTGATCAAGACCTTCAAGGCGGCAGCGCTACAATTCGTCGCTATCTGGTTGCTACCTCGCAAGGTTGCAACTGCAAGGCGCGCGGTGATGGCGCTTCGGCCGACTAACGATGTCGAGCAGCGCGGCGCCCGACAGTTACTCATCGACGTGTCGATCATCGCTTCGCATGACGCGGGCACTGGGATTCAACGCGTCGTCCGGTCCCTGCTGCTACCACTGCTGAATGTACCGCTACCCGGATTCGAGGTTCGGCCAGTACGTGCGACGAGAAAACAACGATATCGCTACGCGAACAGCTATGTCGCATCTCTAACCTCATCCGGGCCACCCGGGGAGGACGAGTATGTTCAAGTATCGAACGGTGATATTTTCGTCGGCCTCGATTTGACCAGTCGTATTTTGCCCCGGCGCCAGTTCGAGTTGCTCCAGTGGCAAGCAACGGGGGTGCGCTGCGCTTTCGTCGTCTACGACTTGTTACCGCTGCTTCATCCTCATTGGTTCACACAACGAGGGCGCCGGTCGTTCGTGCATTGGCTGTCTACACTGGCGATCCACGCAGATGCCCTGTTTTGCATCTCAAACTCGGTTTCAAACGAAGTGCGCGACAGCATGAGATGTCGCTTCGGCTTAAGCGATGCCGCGGTTTCAGCCCGGTGGTTTCACCTTGGAGCCGATCTGCCAAGCAGCGACATTCTGCCAGACAATGCCGCATCACGCTCACTGCGTCGAAACCAATTGTCAGGATGCCCCACTGTTCTGATGGTAGGCACAATTGAGCCACGAAAAGGTCATGCGCAGGTACTCGACGCCTTCGAACTACTGTGGAAAGACGGCGTCAAATCAACATTGATCATCGCGGGAAAGCAAGGCTGGCACGTCAACGCGCTCATCGACCGTCTAAGAAGTCACCCTGAGAACGGCAAGCGCCTGCACTGGTTCGCCGATACCGACGACGTCGAATTGACAAAGCTCTACACTGAACTCGACGGCCTCGTGATGGCGTCTGAAGCCGAGGGATTCGGGCTACCATTGGTCGAAGCCGCGCAATACGGCATGCCCGCATTGCTTCGCGATCTCCCCGTATTCCGAGAAGTCGCCGGGAACCATGCGGCCTATTTCACTGCAAAGACTGGCGCCGAACTCGCGCCTCAATTGGCACGGTGGTTAAGCGAGCTCGAACGCGGCGCTGCACCCGCCAGCCACGCAATGAAATCACTGACGTGGTCCGCGAGTGCCGAGCAACTAAAAGCCTTGATAGCAGAACTCGACCGTCAAAGGTAGCTCAACCGAAGCGTCGACACACCGCGAGCGTCCGCTTTGCGCAACGCTCCCAACTCACCGTGCTAGCGACGTGTAAGCCGCGTGCGGTTGCGGCCCGCCGCCAGGTTTCGTCGCACAATACCAACTCGATACCATCGCGCAGCAACTTATGATCGTCCGGTTCGACGAGCCATGCCGCACCATCTGCAACTTCCGGCAACGACGAACAGTTTGACGTTAAAGTCGGTATGCCGCTTGCCATTGCTTCGAGCACCGGAAGACCGAAACCCTCATATATCGACGGAAACAAAAATGCCCTTGCTCCCGAGTAAAGCAACGGGAGGAATGCCTCTTCGACAAAGCCAAGGTACCTCAGCCAGCCTTCGCGCTCGCCCCGCTCGATCTGCTCCCGCAAAGCATCACTCAACCACCCCGTGCTGCCGGCTAAAACCAATGGATAGCGGGTACGCAGTGAGGACGGCAGATCCAGATACGCGGCAAGTAGACGGTCAATCCGCTTGCGCGGTTCGAGCGTGGAAACGCACAACGAATACTCGCCGTGGACCAGGCCGTGCTCGTTCAACTCAGCCGCTATCTCGTGGGCGCTCCTAGGGCGAAACTCCTGCCGCGCCCCCAAACCGATCGCTGTGATTCGCGTCGGCGACCATCCAAAATAGTCGATGACCTCGGCGCGTATCGCTTCAGAATCCGTAATCAGATGAGCAGCACGCTTGAGCGTCGACGCAAAGCCGCTTTCGAAATGCTTGATCCGTGCAGCTGGATGGGTCTCCGGGTACTTGAACACGGAAAGATCATGCACCGTCACAATTCCACCATCAACCGACTCCGGTAAGAAGTAATTCGGTGAATGGAATACATGTTGGCGCAAATCGCGCTGCATCCGCCATCGACGCCAGCTTTTCGGTGCACGAAAGAAGCCACGATCGCGCGTCGGCGTGACCGCTTCAGATCCCAAACCTTGCAGCATATCGGCAGGATCTGCAATCCAACGGTCCGCGAAATAGTAGCGAATCGAGTCGAACTCTTTTGAGCAGGCCTGGTAATGGCTCGCCAGTTCCCAAGCGTACCGGCCAATGCCGGTCAACGGCGGGATGAGTGCATCTACCGCCAAGATCAATTTCAAGCGGCACTCTCCAGCATCCAGCTCAGCGTCTCGCGCAGCGAGATGCGAGGCAACGTACCAATGGCTCGTTGAAGTTTCCCGCCGTTACCAACCAGCCTATGGACCTCGTTGCTTCTAAGGTAGGCCGGATTGACTCGAATTTCTTGCTGAAATCCGGTCAATTCTTTCATTATTGTTAGCACATCAAGCAATGCATGTCCCGCCCCCGAGCAGACGTTGAAAACTTGCCCGGCAAAGTCACCGTGTAGCAATCGGCCATAAGCGCGGACAATCATTCGTACGTCAGAGAAATCCCGAACGACATGCAGATTGCCCAGTTCCAACAGCGGCGCTTTTCGCCGAAAGTGATCGACAATCTTCGGCAAAAGGAAGTTCGGGCTTTGTCCGATGCCGGTGTAGTTAAACGGACGCACTATCGTGATCGGGAGCTTGCCGCGCCAAAGATTCGCAACGTATTCCATCGCTAGCTTGCTAACGGCATAGTCGTTCGCTGGAGCAGGGGGCACGTGTTCATCGATAACTTCGCGATCGGAGTTGCCGTACACGTTGGCACTGCTAGCAAGTAATATCGACCGCGGCGAGCAACCCGACGCAACCACCGAGTTCAGCAGATTACGGGTTCCTAACACGTTGGCTTGATAGATGGCGCTAGCGTCACCATGCGCGACGAAAGAAATCGCAGCAAGATGAACAACAGCATCGGGCCGCTCGCGCGCGAGCAACTCTGTCAGCGTGCCATGATCGAGCAAGTCGCACGTATAAGTGGGCCAGCGCGCTCCGGCCTTGGGACCATGGCTGATACCACACACTTCGTGACCGCCATCCTCCAGTTCCGCTGCAAGATGGCGGCCCGTGAACCCACCGATCCCGGTGATCAAAACCTTGGACATAGTCAGAAGGAGAAGCCAGCTTTATTGCGGCGAATATCTGCCTCAACCATCATCTGACAAAGCTGCTCAAGCGTGGTGCCGGGATGCCACCCCAACTCCTCGCGAGCCTTTGCTGGGTCGCCAATCAGCAACTCGACCTCGGCGGGGCGATAGAACTTTGGGTTGATCTTCACAAGCGGTCTGCCACTCACGCGCTCAAAGCCGACCTCGTTCTCGGCATGACCTTCCCATACCAATTCAAGATCCGCCGCCTTTGCAGCCATCGTAACGAAATCGCGCACCGTCTCGGTGCGGTTAGTTGCAAGCACATAGGTATCCGCCTTATCTGCTTGCAGCATCCGCCACATCCCCTCGACGTATTCCTTCGCAAAACCCCAGTCGCGTTTGGCGTCAAGATTGCCAAGCTCGAGAACGTCGAGCTTGCCCAGACTGATCTTTGCGATGCTATCGGTGATCTTGCGCGTCACGAATTCGCGCCCCCGCAACGGCGACTCGTGATTAAACAGAATCCCGCTGCTACCAAAGATGTTGTAGCTCTCGCGGTAGTTGACGGTAATCCAGTGCGCATACAGCTTCGCAACACCATACGGGCTGCGCGGATAAAACGGCGTGCTCTCCACCTGCGGGATTGCCTGCACTTGGCCAAACATTTCAGAAGTGCTTGCCTGATAGAAGCGAATCTCAGGGTTCACGATACGAATCGCTTCGAGCAGATGCAGCGGGCCAATGCCGGTGATCTGTGCGGTTGTTGCGGGCTGATCGAATGAAACCCCAACGAAGCTCTGCGCAGCCAGGTTGTAGACTTCTGTGGCTTTAGTGTTCTGAAGCAAACGAATGCTCGAGCCCAGATCGGTCAAATCGTATTCAACCAAATGCAGATCGGGATGCTTACCAATGCCCAGTTCGTCAATCCGCCAGAAATTGACCGAGCTGGTACGGCGGTAGGTGCCGTAAACCTTGTAGCCCTTTCCCAACAGAAGTTCGGCGAGGTAAGCGCCGTCTTGTCCAGTAATGCCCGTGATGACTGCTGTTTTTTTCATTTTTGTACTCGTACTTACTAAACTCATTAGTTATAGAAAAGGAACCCATCGCGTCTCACAACCGGACTCTCTACCCGACAGTAAGATCGCGATGCATTCAGATCCCGGAGAGAAACGTGCTTACCCCGGCAAAACCTCGCACCCCGTTGTCACGACGACGGTGTAAGCCGCCGTTTCAAGCCCGATCTCCTCAAGCCAGCCAAGCCCCTCTTGCACCAGCGTTGGTACTAACGTATAGCGTCCTGGCACAGGTGGCGCGACGACGCTCATACTTGTCATCACGGCTTTCCAAGCTGGAACACCGCCATCGGGCAAGGAGCTTCGCTCACCATCGAACACGGCCATTTCGCCTTCGATTCCAAGCCAGTGATAGGACAGCCTTACCGGGCACGAACCATCTCCAATCCACCGTCGATCGCCGTGGTTAGTTATTTCAACGTCCAGTCGCACGTGTTCGCCTGAAACCATCTCAACGGGGGGCGTCCGGAGCGCGACACTGCCGTACGCATATTCGACGACCGGACTCTCCAGACCGGACGCTAGAGGCGTCAGCGCAATCTCAGCAGACAGATTTGCATATCCGGCAAAGGGGCGTTCCACACGGTGATGCACCTCAAATTCACATAACTTGTCGTACCAGGCGAGGTCACGCACGCCATCACCAACCTTTTCCGAAAACGCAAAACCTGCCGTGTACGAGCCAGCCGGCAAATCGGCAACCAGATGATGGATGACACGATATGTGCCTCGCGGCAGGTCCTGATGGCATTGATCCAACAAAGAGCTGTTGATACCGAAGGCCCAACGTCGATCGCTATCGAAGACGTGAACACCCATCTCAAGATCGGCTACCTGTCGCGACAAGAAAAAATCCACATCGAAAGTCAGCAAGTCCCCGTGAAAAACGACAGCCTCACCCCGTAACGCCGCGGTCAAAATCGTGATATCTGGCGTGGTGATCACTCGATCACGGACCGGTTCGTACTTTTGCCACTTCGATGCGACTGACGTGACATCCTTGCGTGACTGACGTTGTCCGGCTGACACCTTCCATCCGACAACCTCCTCGTACAGGCGTATGTCAAGTTGATTCAGCTCGACAATCCGTTCACGCAGGGCAGGCGATATTTCTCTTACCTTAGGCCGCTGGTTTGTAGGATTCACCGTGGCAATAGTGCCTGGGTCAGGCAAGCAAACCAGGTCGGACACATCAGAAAGAAAGGACGAGTAATCCTCATACAAACCTACAATTTTAAAATCACTCAATGACTGTAAAGCTGCAGCAACTTTTCCATCGAAAATATTAGACGAAAATCGCTGAATCTGCGCAAAATGCTCTACATAGTAATTCGAAATTGATGACCGAATTTCATCATCGACAATCTCTCCATTACTCTGCAAAAAATTTCGCGCGCCATTCTTATGACGCTGAAATTCCGGTGTATCAGGAACAGTATTTTCAGCGTAGAACAGCCACGACAGCACTCGATCGACTGGATCACGCAATAGAGTGATATAGTCATAACGAGGATCCAGCTCTCCATCAAAGATAATATGTGCGCTAATGATTGGGAAAAGTCCACCGTAACCACGCAAGAGCTCCGAGTGATTTCCGTTTAGATCAGGCGTCACCGTGCCTGCGCCCAAAGCATTCGTCAGCCATGATGTGATGGCCATTCCGCCTGTCTTACCCAAGTGGTCGAATACAATCCGACCCGAAAATGGCGCAATTCTACTCATAGCAATCCAATTGGCTGCACTCCCAACGCAACATTCCACTTAAAGCACCGGCACTTCAATCAATAACTTCCGGCGCTTATTCAACGGCCATTCAACAATCTACCGAGACACCCGTGACGAGACAAAGGTGAGGCTAACGCAATCTCAATTTCCCGCATTGTTCACGGCAATCGGATTGCGTTTCGGACAGACACAGCCTCGAACAACTCGCGATTATCAGGCCAATCTCTCGATTACGACTTTTTTCAAATCCAGAGCGGCAGAATCGACCATGCAGCGAATTTCAAAATCATCTATATCATGATCCAGACGAACTTCGAAAGAAGCGAGCGAGCTCTCCGCACCGACTCCGGATTGGGATGCCTGTACCTCTCCACTCCAGTAGCAGTCTTCCCCACCATTCGCAACAAAATCGAGCGTTATGCCGCCCTGATTCGCCTTCCCAGAAGTGGCGATGATCGAGACTTCGTAATGTCCGGCTCTCAACGGTCGATGTGGTCCAAACATCAAAAACCCAGGTTGCCCCACGCTGCGCAGGCGGTCGCCCACATGCAACCCAACCTGGGTACTAAAGTCATACCCCGGATAAAGAACAATCGGCTCGCTATTCACTTCTTTCGTGATAGTTTTAATAAAACCCACCACGGCGCTCGCAGTTTCTTTCCACGTTCTTACCGAATACGATTCACTTGCGCGCGCTTCCATTTCATCGACGATTTGAGGATCGGTCACCAACTCAAGGATGGCATCGGCCCAGCCCTGAGGATCCCATGGCGACAAATAACGAACCATTTCGCCGCCAACCTCCGGAAGAGAACCCTGATCGGAGGCCAATACAGCTTTTCCTAGCGCCAACGCTTCGCCCACAGGCAACCCCCACCCCTCATAAAGGGACGGATATACGCAGAATGCTGCCTTTGTGTAGAGCAAATTCAACTCTGCATCGTTCACGTGATTCAACTGAACGATCAATCCTTGTGTCAGCGGATCGAGCTCGACATCTTTGAGTAGATCGCCCACCCCCCAACCCTGCATCCCAACGAAAACAAGCTTGGGTAGCTTGTTAGCGTGCCCAGCCTTGCTCAGCAAGTGATACGCACGGTAGAGGACTTCGTGATTTTTTCTACGCTCAATCGTTGAAACAAACAGAATAAACGGCTCGGACGCCAGTTGCTCCAACTGACTGGATACGTCACCAATATTCTTCGGCACATTGTCACCTAGTGGTATCACGCAGGTGGGCCGCTGCGGGGCTCCCAATTGCTCACAAAGATTCAGATAGTCCCGCTTCGTCTGCTCAGAAATACATAGGACACCAGAGGAACCCCAAGTAAGCGAGTTGAAGTATTCCTTGAAGCGGCTCGCCACATCGCCGACGCAATACTGGGGAAACAACACCGGAATCAAGTCGTAACAGCAAGTTATTACCTTGATCCCCCGTTGACTGGTCAAATTGTGAAACTCTGCCGTATAAGGCTGATCCCAATCCAGTCCGACGGATATCAATACATCACCAGCCTTTGGCTTCAGTCGATTTTTCGTAGAAAGCGGAATACGAATATCGAGCGAGCCATTGATTTTCTCGTCAGACTTATCCCTATCCACCTCAAATTTCCTGATCGCCCGGGCAATGAAGTTTCTTGCCATGGTAAAAGATGGCGTGCGCGGAAGCAGCATATCCACCACTTTCTCAGTCGCTACATCTTCATCCGGCTGTGATGGCACCCACTCAACAAATTCGCCGTCCAGCCAAACGCAGGCCTTGAAACGATTCGGGCCGAGCGCTTTCAGCAGTTCTTCACACAGCGCCTGCTCGACTCGCACAATTCCGACCGGTGGACGCGTCCAATTTGCGCTGGTCGTAACGTTCATCCAGACTATTGGATCGCTTTTGTGTTCTGACATAACCATAATCAATAATTGACTTTTAAAGTCTGGAAACCAACGAAACCAGAGGTCGCAACGTGTTCTCCCACAGCACGCACTCTCTTTGATCTTTCTCGTCTGGAGTAAGGACGTTGGCCGGAGCGCTCATACGCTCTCTCAGTGCCCTCAAAAACCGCGGGGGTTCGTCGAAAACGGACACCCCTGGAGATTTGGAGAACTGCTCGAAACCGCGCATGGCCGTCGGCGTCGCAACAATGTGCTTGCCAGCCCATAGTGCCTCGGCGGTTTTCAAGTTGGTCCCACCACCCTGAGTTATCGGCAAGATTATGCTATGTGCCGTTTCTATCAACCCTTGCAAGCAGTCTTCTGAAACCATGCCGGCAACGACGCATGCATTCCCCAAGCCTGCGGTTTTGGGGAAGCGCGGATCACCCTTGATACTCTCGCCCGCTCCGCCTGCAATCACAATCCGTTCATTTGGAGCAATGCATCCCAGACCCTTACCAAAGATATCGTAAAAGCCTGTGATATTTGGCGGGTGAGCACTACCGCAATACAAAGCAAATTTTCTGTTGCCAGAAATTTTATTAGCCTCCCTCAATCCCGCTTCGGTAACGTCTCTGCGTTTCACTCCGTTCGCGGCAAGCACACTCTCTACGCGTGCATGCTTGCGGGTCCAGTCAAGATCATTTTCCGATACGCAGCAGATTGCATCGGATCCGGCAATTGCGGCTAGCTCGCAGCGAAGCACTCTTCGTCGTGCGTCTTCGGCAAGCTCCACGCCAAGATACGTTTTGACGATCTTGTACTTAAGCTCGTGCTCGATATTCTGCGAACCGTAAACTATCTTTGCAGATTTATTCGTTCGCTGCGAAACGTATCGTTTGGCAAATCCAAATAGCCAAGGTTGCTCGACATGAATAACATCGGGCTCGGCTTCAATCAAATCCG
Organism: Paraburkholderia phenazinium; assembly: GCF_900100735.1. Classification (GTDB taxonomy): domain Bacteria; phylum Pseudomonadota; class Gammaproteobacteria; order Burkholderiales; family Burkholderiaceae; genus Paraburkholderia; species Paraburkholderia phenazinia. Next base: position 246,081 of record NZ_FNCJ01000011.1, read on the forward strand.
CGAGTTGATTGAAATATTGATCATCTCGCTCAAATAGCTGGCCAATCGCCCAATCATCCATCAATGCGGAATTTTCAATATATGGCGCAAATGAAGGCATGCCCGGGTATGGCAAAAATCCCTTCGCAGCTGGGTATAGCTCACTTCCCAAGACACCCACCATCTGTACGGTGTTGCCTGCGTCCTGATAGCTTTGCGCGATGTTATGCAAGCGATGCTGCCCACCGTGAAGCGGCTCATCAGCAGAATAGGTGCTAAGAGTTACAATTTTCATTTCAATAAGCCGCTTTAATTAATTCTTACCGGCACGGTTTTTACCAATCTCGGCCTGATAGCGCCCCTGCGACTCTTCTGCGATCCTGATCACGTGATTTTCAAGCGCGCGAAGATCTTGAAGATGATTCGTTACATCCAGCAGAAACAAGATCGCAAAGACCAATTTCCCGAACACAGGAATTCGACATGCCCGCCGAATGACTCTCGCCGCGCCCAATCCACGAATCGACGTCTTATAGTTCCTGGCCTCGGCAGACTTTAGAATATCGTCGAGTATTTCGTCCTTAGCAACCCCCGCCCGCACCTGCTTCAGATAATGACGCTCGCCGTCCGGATCCGGTTCTCGCCGCAAGATAGCCAGATATGCAGCCCGCACAAAGTTTCGATCATACAGAGACTGGAACTCATCCAGACCATAGATCCCTTGATCATTCTGCTCAAATGTCGGCTGATAGTTGATCTGCGCACTAACTTGTGAATTCATAGCAATCCTCTGGAGCCCCGAGCTCTCATTAATCTCAGCATCCAGCAGTGAAACCAGATTGTGGATACGGGCGACCGCGGCAATATTTATTGAAGTAGGCGAAAACTTTCGGAACATTGAGGCCGATTTACGCAATCGCCTCTCTTCACTTCTGACAACAAGCTTCTGCAGTTTGCCGATGCGATCAAGATGCAAGACGGCCTCTCGGCTATGCTTTGCGTCACGCATCTCAGAACGTTCGGCCATTTCAGCGATCTCTCGCTCCGCGCGAGCCAAGTCATCCCGAATAGCCTCGCAGCGCAACGTGTTCTGCTTAATGAGCTCAGCTTCGAGGCGCTCGAATCTATGCGCAATCTCCAAACCATCCTGGGCGAATTTTTCTTGAGCGGCGGCAAGTTGCTCCGAGAGCTCAACGCTACGCGCCGCGAGTTCTCGTTCTGCTTGTTGGGCCGTCATCTCAGCAGCCAACAGTTTGGCCTCTACAATTCGCTCCTTTTCGGCCAACTCGCCGCGAAGGGAGGACTCCTGCTGCCGATAAAGTCTGCCGAGCTCGGCCCGCTCCTGAGTAGCCTCGTCTATCACCCGAGATAGCTGCGCTGAGAAGTGGCGTTCACGCTCAGCGATGGTTCGCTGCAGAGTTTGAGTCCCGAGGTTAGTCTGAGCTTCGAAGGCAGCCCACGCACTTTCACGTGCGGCACTCTCCCGCTTGAGCTCGTTGATCTGTTCAATTCTTTCTTGCTCGGCCCTTTTCTGGATCTCAAGCACCTGCTGGCCACACTCCCGCTCCCTTTGCGCCAAAGCGGCGAGCAGTGCCTCGTGCGCCGCGCGCGACTTTTGGCTTGTTTTCGCAGCCAGATCTGCAAGTGCTCGTTCTCGCCTTGTGTGAGCAGAGCTATCTGCTGCTAGCGCACTGCTAAGACGCAGGTTTTCCGTTTCGACTGCTCGAACTCTTAGGCTGAACTTTTGTTCGAGTTCTTCCCTCTGCTTTCGGTATTGGGCCTTCTCCTGTTCAAGGCGAGCGATTTCTTGAACTTGCTCTTCGTGCTTTCGAGTGGCTCTCGAATTAATGAGCGAGCAGAACGAAGTCTGCGCGGTCCCGCTAAGAGCGAAGCCGTCAAACACATTCGGACCGGCGCGAAACGTTGTGGCAAAATGCGCGTGAGTTTCGCAGACGTAGAAGCGATTTAACCCATCGAAGTATACGAAACTGTAGCCGCGCTCTAACAGCAACGACTCCCATGCTTCATGTGTTTCGATTTGGGTATTGGGTAGCGTACTCTCGACCACGACGAGCCATGGTCGACATGGCGAATCACCCCAGCCCTCTAGAACTGCGCGCTCCATACCTTCGACATCCACCTTTAACCAGTGAACATCGCGATCACCCGCTTTGGCGAATACATCCGCCAAAGTGACACACGGCACAACAAGCTCCCGAACAGTAAGCCCTCGTTCGCGATGACGGAGTGCGATCTCTGCGTCACCGGTAGAAAGCCCCGTCTCGGGAACTTCGTAGAATGACAGCATTCCATTGCTGGCGGCCAATGCCACCTGCAATACGGTTTCGTCCGGACGGTCTTGCCTCAGCAATTCCGCGTAAACCGGTGTCGCCTCAACGTGAATACCGCGCCAGCCTTTTTCGTAAAACGCTTTGCTGAGAGAGTCGATAACGGGATGCTGGGCCCCTACGTCGATGTAGAAACCATTTTTGACCTGGCTGAGGGCACGCCACAGCATCACGTCTTCAAAGTTCTGCGCGTAAGAAACAATACTCATGCCATCACATCCGGAAGGTACGACGTTGTGACCGGAACCGTAGCCGCGCCACTAGAGTTGAAAGATAACGGGGTGTAAGTAGTCGAACGCACTTTCTGACGAAGGAGACGCCGCTGCTGGCGCGGGTCCCATGAACTCACTAAGGTCCCCAGAAATGGGGACCTTGGAGTCAACCGCCCGACTGACCTGGACGTCGAGATGAGGCCGCTTGCTGGATGGTCCGAGACGGTCTTAAGGAATCCCAGCGTCTTTTAGCGCACTCCGCTCACTTAAACGTCTGAACCCCCGTAATCACCGGATACGCCACCGAGAACACCACATTCAAAAACTTCTGCACTTCGGCGATCGGCGCATTCGAGACATACAACAGATCCTTGTTATCCATCATGAAGCTCTGCGCCACGAAAAACGAGTTCGGATCACGCAGGTTCACGCGGTACACCACCGGCACCTTGCCGTCGGCGGTAGTACGGACAGGCGAGATCGGCCACGGCAGCGCCTTGGCATCTTCAAGCCGAAAAATGAACACACCCTGCGCATCCGAGCGCGAGTCCTGCAAACCACCAGCGCGCGCCAGAGCCTGCGCCAGCGTGATGCCCTGCGCCTCGAAGTTGATTTCCTCGTTCTTGCCCGTCGCCCCAAGCGCCATAAAGCTGTACGGCTGAAATAGCGCCGTCACCACGTCGCCGGCATGTAGCGGCACGTTCTGACGCGGGTCGCGAATCACCGTCTCGAGCGGCAAGGAGGCAACGGTGTTACCGCGCGTCACCTGAATCGTGATCTTGTCGACCGGCTGCTTGACCCCGCCCGCACCGGCGAGCGCATCCAGCAGGCGCTCGCCGCGAGCCGTCAGGGCCATCCGGTTGCTGCTGGCCACGTCGCCCACCACCGTCACGTACGACGTCTCGTTGCGCGACAGCTTCACGAGCACCTGTGGGTCATGAGCAATGTTCTTGAGCCGCGCAGTGATATCGCGCTGCAACTCGCCAGGGGTGCGGCCCGCCGCCTTGATTTGGCCAGCGAACGGAACATCGATGTTGCCGTCCCCGCCGATGGTCTGATCAGGCAACACCGTCACCCGCGCATTGCTGGTCCCAGCCTTCGCGTCACCTTGCGCTGCGCCAAAAAGCGTCGCCGGCGGCGCTTCCCAGATCGACACTTCGATGGTGTCGCCAACGCCCAATTGCTGCTGGAATAGCGTGCCGTTACCAAGCGTCGAGGAAAAATCGCCGGTGCTGCGCTCTGCATAAAGCTTACGCGCGATGTCATCCGTCACATCGACAATCTGAATACCCGCCGGATTTGCTGCCCCCGATGCCCGGTCGATTTGTGCACTGCTGGGCCCCGAGGTAGGAATACTCGAACAGCCATTAAGCGAGGCTGCACCCAGGACAAGAGCAGCCAAATAGATACTGCATGACAGACGCGACATTTAGTGCACGAGTTAGTGTGATTTAAGTTTGGCGCGCATTGTCGCATGTTGTCGGGTAGACTGTCAGCCTGGCAAATTAAATTTTTGCCGGAGTACAAAAGGTCAAAAAAGATACAAAAAGGCCCAAATGGCCTCACAAAAAAACACATAGCAATCCAGTGTCAACCATTATTCTGGACGTCTCGCGTCTCCTCACACGCCTCTACGACGGGCTTCTGCCCACGGGGGTAGACCGTGTGGGACTGGCGTATATCGAGCGATATGGCCCGCAAGCGCGCGCTCTTTTGAGTGAACGCGGATTTTCCGTTGTATTAACGGAGAGAGACTCCCGGCAAACGTTTGCCTGGCTTGCGTCATCAATCCGCAATCGAAATGCGATCCGCCGATTAGTGGTACGCGCGTGCCTTAATCGCGCTTTCGAGGCAAGTTTCAAACAGGGCATTCTGTTGCATACAAGTCACAACGGAATGGAGTATCCGCGCTATTACCGGGCAATCGCCAAGCGGAACATTAAGTCTGTTTTCATGGTGCATGACCTGATTCCGCTAACGCACGCAGAATACTGCCGGCCTGGCGTCGACAAGACTCACCGTAATCGGATTCACACCGCGCTGAAACACGCAGATGGACTGATAACCAACTCGCAGGCAACACTCGACTCACTCACGACAGAAGCGCGCAATGCAGACCTTCCCCTGCCCTCGAACGTTGTCGCGCGCCTCGCGTCGGGCGTCACTGCGCGGCCGCCCGGCGCTCGTCCAATCGAAGCACCGTACTTCGTGATACTCGGCACGATCGAACCGCGTAAAAATCACTGGTTCATCCTGCACGTGTGGCGGCGTCTGGTCGAACAACTGGGTACGGCCGCACCGAAGCTCGTCGTGATCGGCCGCCGTGGCTGGGAGTGCGAGAACGTCGTCGACATGCTGGAACGCTGCGCGAGTCTGCGCGGTGTCGTCATTGAGGAGGCGGACTGCTCGGATGAGCGGCTGCACGCCTGGTTGCAACATGCGCAAGCCCTGCTCTTCCCGTCGTTTGTCGAGGGCTACGGCATGCCGCTCGCCGAAGCGTTGGCGCTCAACGTACCAGTGCTGGCAAGCGATCTGGAGGTCTTTCACGAGATCGCGGACGACATCCCCGACTATCTCGATCCGCTCGACGGCCCAGGCTGGATCGCCCGTATTCATGCCTTTGCCGATGCAGACAGCCCCGAGCGCGCCGAACAACTGAAGCGGATCGAGCGTTTTCGCGAGCCGACCTGGGCGGAGCATTTCGAACACGTCGACGCCTTCCTCGACGCGCTGCACTAGATGACCCGGCTAACCCCGTCGTCGCCGCCGTTGCAGGGCGCCGTGCCCGATCTACGCGGCCTCACGCGCGGCTTTCGCCTGCTAAGCTGGCTTGCAGGCCGCTGGGACACCCCGTGGATCGATCGCGGAGTCGGGCGCCTCGCCCTGCGTCTCACCCACGCACGCGGCGTCCCCGTCAACGCGGCCTGGCCGGGGCCAATCTGGTCGAATACGCGTTTCGGAGCGCCCATTCTGTCCTGGTTCGTTGCGCCCGTATCCGACGCCAGCCCCCAAGCCTTCGTGGAGGCGCTCAATACGGCGTTCGAACGCGAGCCATCAGCGGGCGCGGGCGCCGACGTCCAACGACGAATGCAACGGATGCTCGTAACGCGTGCAAGCCGGACCCGTGATCCACTACCACGCGTTCCCGCTGCACTACTTGCGCCGCGTCGCGCGACCCGTGTTCTCCTGATCGATGAGCGCACGTCTTCGCGAAGCATTGGCGCGATCGCCACTCGCAATCGCCGTAATGCATTCGAGCGCATGCTCGAAGTCGCACGCGCGGCCCACCCAGAGGCGGAATTCTGGCTTGCCCGCTCCGGCGACGCAGGCTGCGGACGCTGGCTTTCATCCACGGTTCGAGCGCTGCCCGCCCGCATTCAACGCGCCGACGCGCACGACTCACCATGCGCCATGCTGCAACACGTCGATCATGTCTACACGATGCAGGCGTCCGAGGGTATGCACGCGTTGCTGGCAGGCGTTCCGCTCCACGTGTTCGGCGCGCCGTATTACGCGGGATGGGGACTCACGGATGACGATTGCCGTCTGCCCGGCCGCACGGCACGGCCAACGCTGGCAGCACTGTTCGACATCGTCTTCCTGCGCTTCGCGCGTTATCTGAATCCCGCCACTCACGCGCCCGGCTGCCTCGACGATCTACTGGACAGCATCGAGTTACAGGCATCCGTGCAGCAGCGCTTTGCCGACCTGCAACGAGTGGTCGGCGTACGATTTCAATGGTGGAAGCGGCCGTTCGCGACGCCGTTTCTCATGGCCGGCGGCGGCACGCTGCGCTGGACACACAAGCCGGAGTCACTCGTCGCCGGTGAATGCGCGGCGCTCTGGGGCGCGCGCAGCGCAGAAGGGCTACCGCTTCATGCTGCTCGCGTGCGCATCGAGGACGGCTTCTTCCACTCCCCCGGTCTCGGTTCGGACATGATTGCGCCGCGTAGCCAGGTGATCGATCGTCGTGGTCTCTACTTCGATGCAAGCCAACCGAGCGATCTTTCCGTCCTGCTTAACGAAACGGACTTCAGCGACGCCGAGCTGGCCCGCGCTGCCGCGTTGCGCGCACAGGTCGTAAGGCTCGGCGTCACCAAATACAACCTCGGCCGACGTCGGCCGACGTGGCGTGCGCCCAAGGACAAACAAGTCGTTCTTGTCCCGGGGCAGGTCGCCGACGATGCATCGATCCGCCTCGGCACCCGCGCCATCTCGACCGCCGATGCCCTGTTGCGCGACGTGCGCGAGCGCCGCCCCGACGCGTTCATCGTGTACAAACCGCACCCGGATGTGCTGTCCGGCAATCGAGCCGGTCTGATCGACGCTCAACGGCTAGCAGACGTGGTCGACACAGATGCTGATCTTCTGTCGCTCATCGATGCGGCGGACGAGGTTCACACGCTGTCGTCGCTCGCAGGCTTCGACGCACTGCTGCGCGGTAAAGCGGTGTTCACCTACGGCCTGCCCTTCTATGCGGGATGGGGTCTCACACATGATGCGCTCGCGCCCGTGCCGTGGCGCGAGAGGAGCCTGTCACTCGACATGCTGACGGCAGGCGTGCTGCTGCGTTACCCGATCTACTGGGACTGGCGCATGCGCCTCTACACCACGCCGGAGGCCGTCGTTGAGCAACTCGCGCCGCTAGCGGCGCGTCCCTTGGCACAGGTTCGCGGCAATCGTGCCCGTCCGTTTTTGAAGGCCATACGTTGGACCCGCAACGCGCTTCGCCACGCGATATGGCGCGGCGGGCAATGGCAGCAAAGAAGCCCCGCGGCGGCTGACAGGTAAAAACATCAGAAATCAAGCAGCGCCAGCACTCATCCAAGAACATGAGTCTGTAGTTAGAACTACTTTTGTTAGAGAGAAACCAACATGAATATCTATCCAGTCATCCTGTGCGGCGGCAGCGGCACGCGCCTGTGGCCGATGTCGCGTGGCGGCTATCCGAAGCAGTATCTGAAGCTCACGGGTGAGAACACGCTGGTCCAGCAAACCGCGCTGCGCCTGCGCAACATTAGCGACATCGCAGCGCCGATCGTCGTCACAAACAACGAGCAGCGCTTTCTGGTTGCCGAGCAATTGCGTGAGGTGGCGGTCAACCCATCATCGATCGTGCTCGAGCCGGTCGGCCGCAACACCGCCCCCGCTATCGCCGTTGCGGCGCTGCTAGCGATGCACGAATCGCCCGAAGCGCTGTTGCTCGTCCTGCCATCCGATCACGTGATCCTGAACGAAGCGACCTTTACCAAGGTTGCGGAAGCCGCCGCGCAGATCGCCAAGGACAACTACCTCGTCACGTTCGGCATTGAACCTACCGAGCCGCACACCGGTTACGGCTACATCCGCGGCGGCGCACCGCTCGCAGATGGCGCAACCGCATACTCCGTCGAAGCGTTCGTCGAAAAGCCGAATGCCGAAACAGCGGAGCGCTTCCTCAAGGAAGGCGGTTACCACTGGAACAGCGGCATGTTCATGCTCAAGGCGTCCACCTACATGGAGGAGTTGCGCCGCTACGAACCGGAGATCGCCAAACAGGCGGAGCAATCGCTGCAGTTCGCCAAGCGCGATCACGACTTCATCCGTCTCGACGCAGACGCTTTCGGCGCTTGCCCGAGCGTGTCGGTCGACTATGCGGTGATGGAGCGGACCGACCACGCCGCCGTTATCGCGGCCGCGGACCTCGGCTGGAACGACATCGGCTCGTGGACCGCGCTCGCCGAGATCGCCAAACCCGACGCAGCAGGCAACGCTCTGCTTGGCGACGTGCTGACCGAAGCTGTGTCGAACTCGTACATTCGCGCTGAACACCGGATGGTGGCAGCCATCGGGCTCGACAACATCGTGATCGTCGAAACCGCCGACGCCGTGCTCGTCGCCCACCGCGACAAAGCTCAGGATGTCAAAAAGATCGTCGAACGGCTGAATGCATCAGGGCGCCAGGAATCCGTCACCCATCGCCGCGTGGTGCGGCCTTGGGGTTCTTACGAAGGAATCGACCAGGGTGACCGCTTCCAGGTGAAGCGCATTATCGTCAACCCAGCGGCCCAGTTGAGCCTGCAGATGCACCATCATCGCGCGGAACACTGGATCGTGGTGAAGGGCACAGCCCTCGTCACCAATGGCGATCAGGAAATCATGCTGACCGAGAACCAGTCGACGTACATTCCGCTGGGCGTCACGCACCGCCTGCTGAACCCCGGCAAGATTCCTCTCGAGTTGATCGAAGTGCAATCGGGGGCGTATCTCGGCGAGGACGACATCGTGCGCTTCGAGGACACCTATGGACGCGTAGCGAAACTGTAAGAGCATGCGTCGGGAACGGCTAATCATAGGCCGTCCCCGACAACGGGTTCTGTCCCAAAGCCTTATCTGGCGACCTTGAGCAGGTTGCGAGCGGTGTCATCATCCTTGGGCACCGCTTTGTCCGCTGCGAGCCCCTGCGGTCCGTAAGCGTCGATCGCCTCCTTCGGCGCCGATGGAAACCATAATATCCGGCCGTCGCACTCGATTCCGACCTGACGACCTTGCCAATAAATTGCATTTTCCATGACGTATACCCCGTGGTGAAGACAAGGCCACATTGCGCCCGCGACGGGGACCGAGAACGTTGCCGGCCGCACAATCTCGGACGCAATGTGGTACCGCGTAACCGATCCAATCCGCCAGACTCTTTGATTCCACCAGTCTGGATTGGAATTTATTCATTCTGCCCCCGTTCGATTGACCTATTACGCCAAAACCTTGTCCGAAGTGCACGACGTGAGCTAAAGCACCTCCCCCCTCCAGGCCACCCGAAATGTTACAGTGCAGGCTCGTTTTGCGGCCTGTTCCATCCAGCGTATGCCCACCAAAAACCCGATCTCGTCCGATGATGAACGCGTCCGCGTTCTGTTTCACATTACTGACTTCAACGACGGTGGCATTGAGTCGTCCATCATCCAATGGTTGAGAATTCTCGATCGGAACCGATTTAAAGTCGTACTTTCGGTCATGCATACCTCGCCGGCCCTCGAAAGCCGTTTTCGGGCGCTGATTCCGCCGGATGTCAAGGTCGAGGTCCTGGTGGACCGTCCGTGGCTGAAGTACTTCCAGGCCAAACGCTATGAACGGCGCCTGAGCAAATTAGGGCGGGTGGCGCGCGACATCCACAACACGCTGGCGGTGCGCCCGCATGTGGCCAAACGTGTGGCGGAGCTCGCGCAACAGGTCGACGTGATCGTCGATTTCGACATGTCGCTGCGGCGCTTGTCCGGGCGCTTCGGCGTCACCTGGCTGGGCGTCAATCACTTCAGCTTCGACGCGCGGCTGGGCGGCCGGCCCCGCAAGGTCCAGCGGCTGCTCAAGCAATACCGTCGCTATGACGGCGTAGCCGCGTTGAACCAGCACATGGCCGACGAAGCGAAGCGGATTTTTCAGGGCAAGCTCGAACGCGTGATCGTGCTGCCGAACGCGCTCGATATCGCCTCGATCCGCGAACGCGCCACGGCGCCACGCGATGCCGCGAGGCTCACGCCTGAGGGCGTGCCCTACATTGTGTCGGTCGCCCGTCTCGACGAAATTCAGAAGGATCACCGCACGCTGTTGCGAGCCTACGCTGAGTTGTTAAAGCGCGGCCCCGTTGCGGAACATCTGGTGATCGTCGGCAACGGCGCATTCCGCGACGAGCTGGAGAATCTGGCACGCGACCTGGGTATCGGAGCGCGTGTGCATTTTGCCGGCCATCAGGATAATCCGCACCCCATCGTCGCGGGTGCCTCGGTGCTGGTCCTGAGTTCGAAATACGAAGGGATGCCGATGGTCCTGCTGGAGGCGCTCGCAATCGGCAAGGCGATCGTTGCAACCGACTGCCCGACCGGGCCACGCGAGATTCTGGACGGCGGTAAAGCGGGGGCGCTGGTGCCGGTCGGCGACGTCGGCGCAATGGCGGATGCGCTTGCGCACCTGCTCACCGACAAGACGGCGCGCGAGACAGCCGCAGCGGAAGCTCGCACGCGTGCGGCCTACTACGGTATCGAGGAAAGCAACGGCCGCTTGATGGCGTTTATCCAGGCAACCGCAGCCGCGTAATGTATGACGGGGATGGCGCGGGCTGGCGGCCCGCACTCAGCCCCGGCCGCCCATCAATAGCAATCGAACACCACCTCGATCGTCTGATCGGTCACCCCCCAGACGCCCTGGGTATGCACGGCGACTAAATGCAACTGCCGGTCCTGGGCTTTGCAGTACGCAGCCGCGTGCTTCACGCCAGCGTTTCTCACGTGGTTCCAGGACGTCAAGCTCCAGCGAGCCCGGCTCATCACGGTCAGGTGACCGTCCTGGCGTGAGTCGATGGGCGATACCGCGGTGCATGCCGACAGCACGCCTATACCTGCGAGGACGGCGCTCCTTTTCACGGCAACGCTCCAGAGGTAGGAGTGAACCGTCATGAGTGCGGATCCGCGAAACCGGTAATTGAGCAAAGAGTTATACATGAACGCGGCGCAAGGAACAGGTGTAACGGCAACGCGATTGTATCGACGGAAGTGGCTTTGTGGTGTTTCACGTCAATATTCCCACGCACAACTCGAACCGGTACACGTTCCCCGTGACGGTTATCGACGGTTCATGGCGATGACGCAGCTCATGATGGCACTTTCACGGAGCGATTGCGCCAGAGTTTAAAATGCCGAACAACCTGCACCGAACCGACTGGAGCCTTCAATAGCATGCACCGCCAAGTTCTGCAGTTCGTTATCGCCGGCGTCGTCGGTTTCGTGGTGGATGCCGGCATCCTCTACCTGACCCTGGCATTGGGTCTTGGCTACTTCGCCGGCCGCGCGGTTTCTTTCCTGTGCGCCGTCTGGGCCACATGGCAAATCAATCGCCGCTACACCTTCGCGGCGGCGCGCACGGAGTCGGCCTGGGTTGAATGGTGGCGTTATCTTGCGGCGATGTCGGTTGGCGGCGTAGTCAACTATTGCGCCTACAGCGCCACCGTGCTGACGCTAAAGGGCATTCCGTTCCTGCCGGTCGTGGCCGTCGCGGTCGGATCGCTCGCGGGGATGGTCGTCAACTTTGCCAGCGCCAAGCTGTGGGTCTTCAAGCAACGTTGATCGGCACATCCACCTAAGCCTCAACCCGAAACACCGCCACGGCTTCCCTCAGCACCGCTGCCTGCTCCTCGAGCGACCTGGCGGCGGCAGCCGCCTGTTCCACCAGCGCCGCGTTGTGCTGGGTGACCTCGTCGATCTGCGTAATCGCCTTGTTGACCTGGGCGATGCCCTCGCTCTGCTCGAGCGCGGCCGCCTCGATTTCGCCCATGATGCCCGTGACGCGTTCGACCGACTGCATCGCTTCGTGCATCGTCTTGCCCGCCTCCGCGACCAATGACGCACCCTGCTCGACCTTGGCCGCCGACTCGCCGATCAGTTCCTTGATCTCCTTGGCTGCGCCACCGGAGCGTTGCGCGAGGCTGCGCACCTCCGAGGCCACCACCGCAAATCCGCGCCCCTGCTCGCCGGCGCGCGCCGCTTCGACGGCCGCGTTCAAGGCGAGGATGTTGGTCTGGAAGGCGATGCCTTCGATCATGCCGATGATCTCTGCGACCTTGCGCGACGAGTCCGTGATGCCCTCCATCGTCTCGGTCACCCGGCCCACCACGCTGCCGCCGCGCGTCACCGTCTCGAGCGCGCCGTGAGCCAGGCGATTGGCCTGCTGGGCGTTGTCGGCGTTCTGCTTCACCGTCGCTGACAACTCCTCCATGCTGGCCGCGGTCTGCTCGAGCGCCGCCGCCTGCTGCTCGGTGCGCCGCGACAGATCGGCGTTGCCTGAGGCGATCTCGTTGGCGCCCTGCGTAATTGCACCCGTGCTGCCCCGCACCTTCGAGACCGTGTCGACGAGGCCATCGCGCATCTGCGTCAGCGCCCCCAGCAACTGGCCCATCTCGTTGCGCGAGCGCACTTTCACCGCGATCGTCAGGTCACCCGCCGCGATGCGCTGGAAATGGCGAATCGTCTGGTTCACCGGTTTGAGGACCGCAGCCGAGAGGCCGACGCGTGACATCACGCCAATCACGACCGAAATCACGCCAATCGCGGCAAACAGCAGCGTCGCGATGCGAAACCGCGAGGCTGCCGTTTCTGCTTCGCGTTGCTGACTATCGGTTTCCAGCTGCTCAAGCGCGTCGATGGCTTTCGCATAACTGGCGTAGTACCCATTGGCGGTTTCGCCCTGGATATTGCGGAAGGTATTGAAGTCGTTGTCGGCGAGCGCCTTGAATTCAGGCTCGATCGCCTGATCGACCAGCGCCGAGCGCGCGGTTTCAACTGCATGGGCGAGCCGCTGCTCGTCATCGCTGCCAAAGGGACCGGCCGCGTAGGTGCGGAAATCGTTGTTCGACTCCACCAGCAACTTGTGCGCCGCCGGCAACAGATCGTCGGTTTGCTTGCCGACGCTGAACAAGGTCTCGTAGCTGCCGAGCGCGAGCCGCACCTGCAGAAGCTTCGCAGAACTGGCATTCAGGTGCGTCAGCGCCGCCGAATTGCGCTGCACATCCTCGAGGCCATTGCTCGCCAGCTTGAGTGCGCCGTAACCAACCCCGATCACGGTCAGCAGAAACGCGACGAACACGCCGATGACCAGCGTCAACCCGCCCCGAATTGTGATGTTATTTAGCATTATTTCTCCGTAACGTCCTGGCCGGGCGACGCATGACCCAGGCTCCCCGTTCGCACTTCGCCGCATCCGGGATATCGGCCGTTAGAGATCTAAGCTAGATAGGGGGAATCCATGACAGGCAAGGGTTTGCGGGGGGCAGCCTACGGGTTTCTGCGTCACTATGTGGGACCGCGACGCGTGGCTGCTATCGTTGTGTCACTTTCCAAAGCATGGAGAAGGTTGCGGTCCCCATAGTGACGTAGCCGGTCGACATGCAGTTGTCCGATCGCGGATCGCACAGAATGGTCAGTTTCTGTTTGTCGCCGAAATCGAGGTTGACCGCCGGATCGACCGCGCTGTGCTGCGCCGGCACACTGTAAACAAAACGATAGGTTTGCTTGGGCGTTTTCGTATGATCGCCAAGAATCACGAGCGTACCGGTGTTCTCAGGAGCAGCCGCAAAGTGCAGTTCAGCCGTGTCGGACATTTGCGTGACGCCCGTCATCACGACAGGCCGTGCATAGCCATCGGCAAAGGCACTACCCGCAATAGAAAAGAAAATGAAAGCAACGGCGAGATTGCCAAACATCGGTGTCGCTCAGTCAAACGGATAAACAACAAGTATGACGGAACAGCAGATTTTCTTCAGTGGCGCGGTCAGGGGCCTGCGGCGTAAGCGGCAGCGCATCGACATGTTCGCTGCTTGAAACGCTAGTCGGTTGCGACCTGCTTTTCGGGGCCCGTGCGTTTCGTTTGTATAATTCGGCGTCCTCGCTCAGGCTCACTTTCATGCTTAGTTTCGCGCTCGGGTTTCTCGTCTCACTTCTGGTCACACTGTTGATCGTGCGCTACGCGCATCTGCATGAAAAATTCTCCACCGATACCGATCTGGCAGGCGTGCAGAAATTCCACGTGCGCCCGGTACCGCGGATCGGCGGCACGGGCATCCTGATCGGGCTGGTCGCGTCGGCTGTGCAGTTGCATTGGGCCTATCCCGCGGTCTCCAGCGGCATTCTGGGCCTGGTGGCGTGCGGCCTGCCGGCATTCGGCTCGGGGCTGATCGAAGACCTGACCAAGCGCGTTTCGCCGTTGGCACGGCTCGTGTGCACCATGGCGGCCGCTGCCCTTGCCTATTTCCTGCTGAATATCGCCGTCACTCGCATCAGCGTGCCGCCGCTCGACTTTCTGCTCTCCTACGCAGTGATTTCCTGCGCGGTCACCGTGCTGGCCGTGGCGGCGCTGGCGAACGCCGTCAACATCATCGACGGCTTCAACGGCCTCGCGTCGATGGTTGCGTTCATGATGTTCGCATCGTTGGCGTACGTGGCATTCGAGGTCTCGGATCCGGTGGTGCTGTCCGCCTCGCTCATCATGATGGGCGCAGTGATGGGCTTCTTCATCTGGAATTTCCCCGCCGGCCTGATCTTTCTGGGTGACGGCGGTGCGTACTTCATCGGCTTCATGCTCGCGGAACTGTCGATCATGCTGGTGATGCGCAACCGCGACGTGTCGGCGTGGTATCCGGTGCTGTTGTTCATGTATCCGATCTTCGAGACGTGTTTCTCGATCTACCGGAAGAAGTTCATCCGCGGGATATCGCCCGGGATTCCCGACGGCGTCCACCTGCACATGCTGGTCTACAAACGGTTGATGCGCTGGGCAGTGGGCGCACGCACCGCACACGAGCTGACGCGACGCAATTCGCTGACTTCGCCTTATCTCTGGCTGCTGTGCCTCGTGGCCGTGATCCCTGCGACGCTGTTCTGGCGGCATACACTACATCTGTTCTGCTTCGTGATGGTGTTTGCGGCAACCTACGTCTGGCTCTATGTGAGCATCGTCCGCTTTAAGTCGCCGAAGTGGCTGGTGGTACGCAAGGGTCGGCGATAATCCTTCCTTGGGTTGCGTTCCCGGCTCGTCGTGGCGATCGGCCATGACTCGAAGACGGGCTTCATTCGTCCGATCAATAAAAAACTGAAAGGCCTCCGGCGTGCGACTTCTGCACGCCTTGAAACCTACCCCCTGCTAAGGATCAAGAATCTATGTGCGGCATTGTTGGCGCGGTTGCGCAGCGTAATATCGTTCCCGTCCTGATCGAAGGACTGCGTCGCCTCGAATATCGCGGCTACGATTCGTGCGGCGTCGCCGTGCTGGCCAATGGCGAACCGCAGCGCGCGCGCAGCGTCGCGCGGGTGGCGGATCTCGACGAACAGGTGCGCGAGAGCCACCTTGAAGGCACCACGGGGATTGCCCACACGCGCTGGGCGACGCACGGCGCGCCGGTCACGGACAACGCCCACCCGATCTTCTCGAGCAACGCGCTGGCGCTGGTGCATAACGGCATCATCGAGAACTACGAAACATTGCGCGAGACGCTGCGCGGCAAGGGCTACGAGTTCGTCTCGCAGACCGATACGGAAGTGATCGCGCATCTGGTGCATAGCCTGTATCAGGGCGATCTGTTCGCTGCGGTGCGCGCGGCGGTGAAGCAGTTGCATGGCGCGTATGCGATTGCCGTACTGCATAAGGATCAGCCGCATACGGTGGTGGGTGCACGCCAGGGCTCGCCGCTCGTCGTCGGGCTGGGGCAGGGTGAGAACTTCCTCGCGTCGGA
>NZ_FNCJ01000032.1 GCF_900100735.1 Paraburkholderia phenazinium
TGCAATAGCCTAGACTAAATCTGACAGTGGTCGGTTTCTCGTGCTGTTGCGCGTGGGCGTGGAGGACGTAGTCCGAAGCGGCAACGCGCGCGGCAAACCGCAAGGAGTCAACCATGACTCAGGAACAGAAAGTCATCCGTGCCAAGGTCGGCATGCTCGAACTGGCTCGGCAACTGGGCAATGTCAGCCAAGCCTGCCGGGTAATGGGCTATTCCCGCGACAGCTTCTACCGCTTCAAGGAACTGTACGACAAGGGCGGCGAAGCGGCCCTGCAGGAAATCTCCCACCACCGCCCGCTGCTGAAGAACCGCGTGGATCCGCGGGTCGAGGCGGCGGTGGTCGAACTGGCCCTGGAACTGCCCGCTTACGGCCAGATCCGTATCGCCAACGAGGTGCTCAAACGCCACGCCCTTAGCGTCTCGCCTCAGGGGGTGCGTAGCATCTGGTTGCGCCATGACCTCGAGACCATGAACAAGCGCCTGAAGGCGCTGGAGGCCAAGTCCGCCCAGGAAGGACTGGTGTTGACTGAATCGCAGTTGGCGGCGCTTGAACGCGCCAAACTGGAAAAGGAAACGCACGGCGAGTTCGAATCTGAATGCCCCGGCTACTGCGGCGCCCAGGATACCTTTTACGTTGGTACGCTCAAGGGCGTGGGCCGGGTCTATCAGCAAACCTTCGTCGACACCTACTCGAAGGTGGCGTTCGCCAAGCTTTACGACCGGAAGACACCGCTGCCGGCCGCCGACCTGCTCAACGATCGCGTCGTTCCGTTCTTCGACAGCTATGGCATCCCGCTCGTGCGCGTGCTCACTGACCGGGGTACCGAGTATTGCGGCAACCCGGAGCACCATGAATACGAGCTTTATCTGGCCGTGGAGAACATCGATCACACCCGCACCAAAGCGCGCTCTCCACAAACCAACGGCATCGTCGAGCGGCTTCACAAGACCATGCTCAACGAGTTCTATCGCATCGCCTTCCGCCGGAAGATCTACGATTCGATCCCGACCTTGCAAAGCGATCTCGACGCATGGCTTGACCAGTACAACAATGAGCGCGAACATCAGGGGCGATGGTGTTATGGCAAGACGCCTATGCGTACCTTCCTCGATTCGCTTGAACTCGCCAGGGAGAAACTGATTCCTCGCTGAATCGTGTTCCTTACCTCACTTCCCCGACTACCTGTCAGATCCGGTCTAGGCTAATACACTTTAATGGCTACGCAACGCGTGAGCCTTGAATCAACTGCCGTACACCGTCGCCGCCAACAGCATTTCAGCTACCAGCCGCCATGAAACGACATCAACGTCTACCGTCTCACCCATGTTCTTGTAGTAGCCTGCCATGTCGTTGGCAAACGATGACAGCCCACCCAGGAACTCACCTAGCGAGCGGTTCTCCCATTGAGCCTGCTGCTGCCGGTAATCCTCGTTCAAATACTCAACAAACTTTATAAAGTCCTCGCGAGACTGAACTGTCTTTGCGTACTCGTACAAATCATCACCTACCATTGTTGCCTCCGCGAATCACTAGCGAAACCCCATCATTCTGAGTTGTGAATTTGAACAACTCACGCTTAGGGATGCTATCCAGCTTCTGGTATGGAACGTCAACCCCTGCCTGCTGGAAGCTATAAAGACGTCGATTGTCCAACGTAAACACCTTGTTGTTCAATTCAACCAACCGCACCGGATCAATAGAAGTGGCTTCAATAGCACCACTTTTCAGGCCTTCAACGAACTCGTTAACCGACCCATACGGCGGTCTAAAATTCGCGCTGGCGTTATCCTGACTAAAACGGATAGTTCTTGGGTTAATCAGTCCACTCGGAGCTAACTCGGCAAACTGCGCTCCCGATAGAAACGTTGGCGCTGTACTTGCAGGACCATTTTCAACAATGGCCATGCGGAAGCCAAACTTATCGGCTGCGCTTCCGATCATCTCATCGGCCGTTTGCGCCACGGATGTACCCACCCGTCCCGCAACACTGCCCGCATCCTCAGCCAGCCACGACGTATACACCGAACGCGCCGCAAGTCCTTCCAGACCGCCGATCATTGGACCGATCAGCTTGCCGGCAACCGCACCGCCAGCCACGCTGAACACTGCCTCGGCCTTCGAATTCGGCAACATCCCGTCGGCAACTCCGCCGACCAGGGCACCGCCGTACAGCGCCGCACCTCCCAGGATACCACCCTGATGCACACCCCAGGCCGACACATCGGTCGCGGCATTGAGTACCGCGTCCTTCGGGTGGAATACCTCCCGGATCTGACCCGCGCCCATCTCCAGCGCATCGCCCAGTCCGATCGCCCCGTTCCAGTACGCATTCGCAATGTTGCCCAGACCGTCGAACAGCCCCGGCGCCGCGCCGATGCTACCCGGCGTACCTCCCGGCAACACACTCACCGAGATCGGCGGATACGGTACAGCCTTGCCAATTACGTCCGGCGAGATCGACGAGCCAACAATCGATCTGCCGTTGTCCACCAGCGTCAGCAGACGCTCATCGGCTGGCGTCAGGTTCATGGTGGACACTGCCGAACCATACGCGCTCGCCCCGGGCGTGAACTGGCTATTGGCCAGCCACGCAAACTGATCGCCCGCATTGGCACCGTAGCTCGCCTGCGCCGTCTGCCTCACCAGTTCTTCGTAGCTGCCACCAGAGCCATACAGTGCGCTCATGCTGCCGTTACCGCTCACGGCAGTTTTCCCGACGCTTTGCGCCTGCACCTGGTTCACTACAAGGTTTCCAACCGTGGATGCGATCGCATCCGCGGTGATCGCCCCAACATTGCGCCCAAGACTGCCACCACGCGCTAACGTACTCGCCGCGCCCGCCGCAACTCCCGACGCAACTCCACCCACAACCGGTATTTTACCCACCGCCGTCTGGCCAACACCATACCCCGCACCCGACGCAATTGCACTCGCCGCAACACCTTTCCAGTCAAACCCATGCGACAGCCCCGTTGCTATGCCGAGCCCTTGGGTCAGCGCCGAGCGTCCCGCCCCCAGCACCGCCTGAGCACCGATCTGGCTACCCGCCTCACCCAGCCCTCCCATCGCGTCGGCCAGCGCCTTGCCCACACCGGAAGCAGCAAACCCGCCAGTCAACGCCCCAGTCAACGCTCCCTGCGCCAGGCCATTCCAGTTGAAACCGTTCTGCTGACCGGCCGACATCATCACACCCTGACCCGCGGCAGCACCCGCGGCTCCCGCCGTCACGCCCGCAGCCACTCCCACGCCCACAGACGTCGCCGTGCCCGCAGCCGCAGCCGTCGTGCCCAGTTCGGCATACAGAAGTTCAGAGGTCGCTCCATAAGTCACTGCGGTCACGATGGCCGTAATCACCACCGCAACGATCATGGCGATCCCACCACATCCACTTCCCCCCGCCGAAGGCGGCGGGGGCGGATCCGGCAACGTCGGCTGCGTATTGCCAATCGCACGGCCCGGGTCATACGGCTTGAAAGTACTCGCCGTGTTATGCACGTTCGTCACCCGGTTGGGCACCGTCAGCACCTGGCCGGCCTTCAGCACATCGTCGCCCTTCAGCCCGTTCGCCTCCGCCAGCACATACCACAGCGTGCTGTCGCCCCACAGCGCAGAGGCCACCGACTGCAGCGTATCGCCCTGGCGCACCGTCCACTGCCCCGGACTCACCGCGGGATACACCCCGCTGATCGCCATGAAGTTCTCGTCGAAGTCCGCGCTGCCGACTGGCGTGAACACCTTGTACTGGCTTTCGCTGCCCTTGCCCAGCTTGCCCGCCAGCTCTTGCACGTAGTCGACCTTGTCGGTCCCGTCGTTGCCCTGGTTGCCCACCCGGTTGCCGTTCAGGTAGTAATAGTTATGCTTGCGGTCGCCCGTCGCGCCGGTGATCGTCCCGTTCGCATCGACGCTCACGCCCACCAGTTCGTCGCGACGCTGCACCTGGCCGCGCAGGTCGGTCCAGTACCTGAAGGCGCGCGCGGCACCTGGGGCACCGCCTCCGTCGTCGTACGCGGCTTTCAGATTGCCGTTCGCGTCGTAATTGAAGTACGAGCTGGCCGGCTTCCAGTCCCGCACCGCCGGATTCGAACCCTGCGAGACCACCGACTTCTGCTTCGCCGCGTCCCACCACTCGTACGTGTAGGTGGTCGTCACCGTGGTGCCTCCCGTCTGGTCGGGATTCGTGGCCACCTTCGCCAGCGTGCCGTCGGCCATGCGCGTATACGTCGTGGTACGACCCTCGACGCTGTCGTGTTCCGACGTCATCAGGCTGTCCGCGTCCCAGTTCCGCGTGGCATTCGTCACCACCTGCCCGGTTCTCGCGTCCCGTTCCACCACCGCCGTGACCCGCCCCAGCCTGTCGTTGGTGCGCTGCTGCACCACCACGCCGTTCACCCGCTGCGTCGACAGATAGCCGTTCGCGTCGTACTCATAGCGCTCCGTGCGGCCATCCAGCGCGTACACCGCCAGCACACGCTCACCCGCCGCGTTGTACCCCAACTGGACGCCGTCGCCACCGGCCGCACCGATCACGATCGAGACGCTCCGGTCGTCAGGACTGGTCGCGCGTGCGCCCGACAGCGTACCCATCGACACCGTGAAGCGGTTCAGCGCGTCGTACTCGTACCAGTACTCCTGCGTCTTCGCATGGTAGCCAACCATGTCCGTGTATTCCGCCAGCATTCGCCTGCGGTTGCCCACTGCGTCGTACTCGTAGGACACCTTGTAGCTATCGTCGCGGATCGCGACCACCCGGTTCAGCGCGTCGTATTCAACTGTCGACTGCGCGAACGTGTAGACATCCCCAAAACTCTGGAAATATTCCGCCGTGCGGTTGCCGTCGCCGTCGTATTCATAGAGCGACTGCGTTTTCGTGGCGTTGTCGACAATCGAGCGCACCAGGCCATGTGAGTAGTACGTGTAGTCGACGTTCTGACCGCTCGATCCCTCCTGCTTCGTCAGCAGGCCCGCCCAGTTGTAGGTGTAGCGGAAAACATGGCCGCCCAGGTCGGTATGCTTCGTCAGCCGGCCGAACAGGTCCGTCTCGTCAACCATCGAGCGCCCGTTTGCATCGGTCGTGGTTCTGATCCAGCCGCCGGCGGTCGCGGTGCCCAGCGAACCGATGCTGCTCGCCCACCGGTAGTCGTACTGCACCGTACGCCCCGCAGCGCTCACCGTCCGGATGATCCGGCCATCCGCGTCGTAATACGTCCGTTCACGGCCACCCAACGCGTCAGTGTGCGCGATGCGGTTACCCAAGGTGTCGTACTCGTACCGATCGACGCTGCGTTGGCCGTTCGCCAGCACCGGGCGCGCGATCTCGATCAAACGGTGCTCTCCGTCGTACGTGTAGTCAGTGCGACGGTTCAGCTCGTCGGTCGATACCCGCAGGTCACCCCGCACATCGTGCTGGAACACCTTGCTGTAACCCATCGCGTCCCACGACTTCGCCACGCCCGGCTGAGCCAGTCCGTAGTTCCACTGCTGGGTCGACAGATTGCCGTTCGCGTCTTTCTGGCCGACCAGATTGCCGGTGAGGTCGTAGTAGAACGTGGTTAGCGGTGCGAGATCGATCTGCGCGCCATTGGCGAGCGTCACCTTCACCAGCGGCTCGCGCTTGAGCGTGAGCATGCCCATCGTGTTGTACGACAGGTAAGTCCAGTTACCCCTGCCGTCGCGTTCGGCCGACACTTCGCCAAAAGCGTCGTGCGACTGCATCCGGTCGATCGTCATGTCCTTCGCAGTCTGGTCGATCACGCCGACAATATCGACGTTCGTCACCGGATTGTTGCGGGTACCCGTCAGGAAATAGCTTTCACGCTCCATGAGAACGGTACCGCGCACGTCTCTCGCAAGGTAGCGGTACTCGTATTCGACGTTGGTCGGCAAGGACGTTGCATCGAAGAAGAAGTGCCCGCCTGCATCACGGGTGAGCGTCACTTCAACAAACGGCCGGGCGTAGTCCTCCTCATTCTTGGGGGCCTCGCGGTAGAACAGCGTCAGCGACGTGGCATTCGTCAGTGGATGTCCGCCATCGTCGGTCGGACTGAACTCGAATATGCAAGGGCGTTCGCTACCCGTGAGCGTCACCTGCGAATTGCCGATGTCCCCCACCGTAATATCGCCCGCGCCCATCGACAATGGCCGGCCATACGCGTCGTATGCGGTGAACTTGATCGCATAGCGATACGAGGAGCCAGGGTGAGGAATGAGCCCGTCGTTGAGCGTATCCCACGCGAACTCGCCGTTGCCGCCGCGTTTGATCGCACTGTAATGCGTCGTGCCGTCCTGCTCCCACGAAACCATCATGTATTCCGTGTCGGAAGGCTGCGCGTGGAATACGAGCGTCGATTTGTAGTCGCTCAGATAACCGAAGTTGAACTCGGGCTGCTGGCCAGCGCCGGGCAGATTGACGCTGCCACGCAACAAATCGAGCTTCGTGTTGCCGCCGTACAGATCGATCTCCACGTCGTATTTTCCCGCGGCGTACGCGGACAGGTCGAGCGCGAACGCTCCCGTGGCCGGGTTGCGTCCCACTGGGTATTCGGTCCGCCAGTTCGCCTCCCCCGCTCCGCGCACTCGCACCACAAGGTGATCGGCAAGCTTCGCGTCGATGCTCTGCGGCGAATACAGGTTGAGCACCTGTGGCGCCGACCAGATGTAACTGCCCGAGGAGTCTGCGGCGAAGCCCGGGCGGGTGCTTACTGCATCGTATGGGAGGTCGGTTTGCGCAACCGACGAACCGCCCGCACGCGAGATGTGCACCGCGTATCCCTCCCGGCGCAGCAGTGTATCCGGCAGACGCCCATCGCTGCCGTCGCTCACCGCCATGAAAATCATTTCATAGTCGCCGTCGGGCAGTCCGCTGATGTCCGCACTATATGAGCGCGGCTGGGCGTTCGGGCTGTTGCCCAACAACTGGAAGTTCCCGGTCGAGCCCGCTGGGCGGTAATAGAGCATGCCCTGCGCGCCCGATGGAAACGTTCCACTCGCGACGGTCAGCAGGTTTGACGCTTGCGCGATGAGTGTCGAACTGTTGAGCGCGTCGCCCGCCGCCACCGTGTAAGGCGTAAGGTTCGAGGCACCGGGTACGGTCGAGTCAAACAGTCGTGTCGTCTGCTGGACCGTGCTGATCAGTTGCGGCGCGCCGATACCGTTAAGCGGCGTGAGGTAGATTTCGACGGAATAGCTGAAGTCGACTCTGGAACCCATGTCGCCATACAGCGTCGGATAGAGCGCCTGGTGCGCTCCCACCGGCTGGGCAAAGGGTTTGTTGCTCGGAAAGCCTCCCACGAAGTCCCAGTCGACCGGGATTTCGACGCTGCCGCTCAGCGGGCTGCCGATCACCGAGCCGAGTGTATACGAATCCGTAAAGGGTGCGAGGTACAAGGGGTCCGGCGAATCGCCCGCCCTCGGGGGTTGAACCCACCCGATGCCCGAATACGAGACCTTCGTCCTGAACTCGAGTTGATACGCCCCGTAGCTCGACAGGTCCGGCACACTAACGGTCAGCGAATCGCGCGGGCAGCACCGCCACAGCCGCCGGCCCAGGGCTGAGCGGCGTGCAAACCTACGGCATCGAGCAAATCGATGCACCCGCACGCCTTGTCTATGACCCCGCGCATCCTCATGCCGATGCCAAGGGTTTCGTCGCCTACCCGGGTCTCGACCATGCTGGAGAGATGGCCCTGATGGTCCAGACGCTACGGGTCTACGAATCCGACGTGGTGATGTTCAACGCGGCTCGCTCGATGTACATGCGCGCACTCGATCTGGGAAGTCACTCATGAATGTCGCCGAAATCAGCGCCGCTCAATCGGCGTTCCTCGCGCCAACGTGGCAGTCGAGCCTTGCCCAGCACCCCCAGCAAGGCTTCGGCGAGATGCTCGTGTCGGGCGCGCAGCAGGTCGACACGTCGGTGGCTGCCGCCAATAGCGCAGTGCTGGACTTCGCGCTTGGCAAAGCTGTGCCGCCGCATCAGGTCATGATGGCGCTGGAAGATGCTCGCCTGTCACTTCAGTTCGCGCTGCAGGTTCGTTCACGGCTGGTAGAGGGTTATCAGGAACTCATGCGGATGCAACTCTAGGATGGAAGCCGAAATGTCGAGCCTCACCTCGTACTTCACCGAAGGCACACGCCGGCGGCAATTCGTGCTCGCCGGCGTGCTGGCGCTGTTGCTGGTCGGCATCATGCTGGCCGCATACCTCGTGTTGCGCCCGCGCTATCAGGTGCTGTTCAGCGATCTCAGGCCACAGGATGCCTCGACGCTAATCGCAGCACTGGAGAAACAGAAGGTTCCGTACCGGATCGACGAGAAGTCGTCCGCCATTCTGGTGCCCGAAGGCGACACGCGCGCCATGCGTCTGAAGCTCATGAGCGGCGACCTGCGGCTGCAAGGTTCGGTCGGCTTCGAACTCTTCAACAACTCCGACCTCGGTCTGACCGACTTCGCACAAAAGGTGAACTATCAGCGCGCCCTGCAGGGCGAACTGGCGCGCACGATCATGACGCTCGACGACATCGATCTCGCACGCGTTCACCTGACCTTGCCCGAAGCGTCGATTTTCCATCGCGACGCGGCGCGCCCCAAAGCGTCGGTCGCGCTCTTCATGCGCGAGGGTCACGTGCTTGCGCCGGACACCGTGCGGGGCATCCAGCGACTGGTGGCGGCCACCGTGCCCGAGTTGTCCCCGACCGACGTGATTGTGGTCGACCAGAAAGGCGACCTCGCCAATCCGCGCGGCAACGACCTCGACGATCCAAAGTACGCGCTGAAGACCGCGCTCGAACACCACTACGAACAGAAAATCCTTGCGCAGATCGCCCCATTGACCGGCTCAAGCCATGCGTCGGTTAGCGTCGACGCGAGCCTGAATTTCGACCAGTCGAGAACCACGCGGGAATCGGATCTGACCCAGCCGGTACCGGATCCGGAAAGCAGAACGGCGTCCCTGACAACTCCGCTGCCGGGGGCATCCGGCAGGTCGTCCATCCCTGCCGGGCTGCCGCCGCTGCCCTCGGCCACGGCGGCGGACGGCACCCGAACCGACCGCAAGCTGGAACAGACCGTCTCCGAACCCGGCTCGATCCGCCGGCTATCGGTCGGGATCGTACTCGACCATCCGCTCGCGCAGGAAGATCTGAACCGCATCCATTCTGTCGTTGCGGCTTCGATCGGCCTCGATCCGGCGAGAGGCGATGTGCTGTCGATCTTTGTAGGCGGCCCGCTTGCGGCTGGGGCGTCGAGCGCTCCCGCTGCCCTTGGCGTTGCGCTCCCGGCCAGCGATGCAGACCCCGCGGAGACCGCGGGGCTATCGCAAGCCGACGAGCCAGCCCAAAGCAGAGAGCGTTCAGAACCCGTTGCCACCCAGGCATCGCAGGAATCGCTCGGCACAACGAGCTTTGGCGGCTGGTCGCTGCGTCAAGCCGCTGCGGTTGCTGGCGTCGGGTTGCTGCTCCTTCTCGCTGCATGGACGATCTGGCGGTTTCGCAAGCGGTCGTCGGCAGCTGCACGCACATTAAGCCAACAACAACGCGACGAATACATCGTGCGCTTGCGCAGGCTGCTGGCGCAGGAAGGAGCAGAACAGTGAGCGTCTCCGGGCCACAACACGCCAACGCGCGACGGCTGCGCCGCACGGTAGCTGAACTGAGCCGGTGCTCGATCGAGGACATCGAGGCGGTGTGGAGCGCGCTCACTCCCCCCGAACGGACGCAACTACGCCCCCTGCTGGCCGAAGCGCCGTATCACGCGGGAGCCGCTGTGAGCGGATTCGAAGACGTCGGCAACGCCGAGGTCCAAAGTAACGCGAACGAGCCGCATAGCGCCCTTGGCGCACAGGCATTGATTCGCACTTGCGACACCCTGCCCGCCGAACTGATGTCGCGCCTGTTGTCCTGCGTCGATCCTCAGACGCGTGAGGCAGTACTCGATGCTCTGCCCAGGGACCGGCATATGGCGCTCGTGCAGCCCAGCCGCGTCTATGCGATGACCGGGACTGCGCGCGCCGCGTTGCTGGAGGCCGCCAGCACGTCGCTGGAGCAGCCGGAAGCCGCAACGGCAGCAAGCGCGTCGAAGCCCGCCAATCTCGGGCAGAAAATTCGCGCCTGGTTGGGGCGAAAAGTATGAGCCAGCTACTCAAAGCGGGCCATGTCACGATCGCCACGGGTCGCAAGGCGCTCGAAGCGCGGACGGCCATTCAAGTGGAAACGAAGCGGCTCGATCAACGTGCGGATCAACCGCACGCGCCACAGTCTGGCGACGAACAAGCCGAACGGCTCAAGCACCGCATTGCCGAGCTTGAGCAGGCCGCAGCGGACCAGGTGCGCCAGTGCGAAACGCTGGAACAGGCCGCGTATCAGCGCGGCATGGATGAGGGCATGCAACTGGGCGCAGCCACGGTCAAACGCGATCATGAAGCGCAACTCGCGACGTTACGCGAGGGTGTCCAGGCAGCGTTGGAAGCGTTTGCCGAGCAATTGCGCGCCATCGAACCGCTCGCGCTCGAGATGACGCTCATCGCGCTTGAAAAAATTCTCGGCGATCCGGCCGCGTATGCCGAGCTCATCGGCCAAACAACGCGGCACCATCTCGCGCAAGTAACGGCAAATTCAACCGTCGGCGTGCGGGTCTCTGCAGCCGATTTTCCGGATGCCGAACAACTGCGCCTCGCGTTTGCCCCCCTTAGCGGGCATTCGGCGCTTTCGGTACAGGCCGATCCACAGATGCCAGCGGGCTCGTGCATGATCGATCTGAAGCTCGGCCGGCTGGATATCAGTCTGCCACAGCAGAAAGCGCATCTGATGAGTGCGCTGGCAACGCTGCATGAGACCGCCTGACATGCGCGCCGAGCATCCCTACCTCGCCGCCATGCGCCGCGTCGATCCGGTAACGCGGCTTGGTACCGTCACGCGCGTGATGCCCACCTTCATCGAGGCCGATGGCCCCGGCGTGCCGCTCGGCTCGCTGTGCACGCTCGGCAACCCGGGCCCGCAGCAGGGGCTGGCAGAGGTCGTCAAGGTCGAGGTGGGACGCGTCACGCTGGTGCCGTACACCGCCGCCTCGTCACTCTGTGTCGGCGACACGGTGCGCGCCACCCGGGTCGGCGCCACCATGCCGATGGGAGCAGGTTATCTCGGGCGTGTCATCGACCCGCTTGGCCGGCCAGTGGATAGCGGGCCGCCTGTCATCGCCGGCGAGACGTCGTGGCCGCTCGCAGGGGTCGGCACGCCGCCGCTGGCACGTCTGTCGCCGTCACTGCCGTTGCAAACCGGTGTGCGGGTTCTCGACAGCCTGTTGACGCTGGGCATCGGCCAGCGGGTCGGCATCTTCGCCGGCAGCGGCGTGGGCAAAACCACTTTGCTCAGCAGCCTCGCAAGCCATGTGGAAGCTGACGTTTGCGTGCTCTGTCTGGTCGGCGAGCGCGGGCGCGAAGCGGACGAATTCTGGCATCGTTCGCTCTCCGAATCGGCCCGCGCGCGCTCGACCATGGTCGTGGCCACCTCGGATCAGCCAGCGGTGATGCGTGCACGCAGCGTGCTTGTCGCGCTGTCACTCGCTGAATACTTCCGCTCGCGCGGCGCCCATGTATTGCTTCTGCTCGACTCGGTAACCCGCTACGCCCTCGCACTGCGCGAAATAGGTCTCGCGGCAGGCGAGCCGCCAACCGTGCGCGCTTACACCCCGAGCGTGTTCGCCGCCCTCCCCAAGGTCGTCGAACGATGCGGCGCGCTCAAAGGAAGCGGCGCCATCACCGCGTTGATGACCGTACTGACCGAAACCGACGACGTCGATGACCCGATGGCCGAAACAATGCGTGCGCTGCTCGATGGGCACATCGTGTTGACCCGCGAACTCGCCGAGCAGGGCCACTTTCCGGCCATCCACGTAGCACGCAGCGTCAGCCGGGTCATGCCGCAGGTCACCCGTTCTGAGGATCGGCAGCTTGCCGCCGACGTGGTCGCACAGCTCGCGCTGTATGAATCCTCGCGCACCTTGATCGAATCGGGACTCTACGCGGCAGGCAGCAATCCGGGACTCGATCGCGCGCTGCGGCTGCGTGCGGGCCTAACCGGCTTTCTTCGTCAGGACACCAGCAAGGCCATCTCGCGTGAGACCGCACTCGCGGAGCTGGCCGTGTTGTTAAAAGAGGAGCGGACGTGAGCAAACGCAAACAGTTCGATACCGCAAAGGTGATAGCCGAAGTTCGCCGGCTGCAACTCGAGCGCACGCGCATCGAAACCCTGCGCCGCGCACAAGCCCATCAGAGCGAGCAGGTGCGCGAGCACCAGGTGTTAGCCGAACTCGACGCCTGCCTCGATGGATGGCGCCGCGCCTTGCTTGCGCCCACGGGTCTTTCGCCCACTCTGGCGCTAAACGGTGCGGGCGCCGTTGCATCGGGGCGCGTCGCGCATCTGCAGGCCCAACAGGCGACACGAGACGCGGCAGCGCGTGTCGACGAAAAACGCACCGAGATGCTGGGTCGCGAACACCAGGCCGGCGTAGCGGAACAGCGTCTAAAGGACGCCCGGCGCCGCTTTCAGCGTTCCAGCGAGGAGCGCGAAGCGAGCCGGCTGGAAGATATGCACGTTTTATACGGAGACCGCTTGTGAATCTGAGTGTATCTCGCACCTGGCCTGAAGCGCGGGGGCAGGCTGACCCTTCACGCTCGCCGAAAGGCCCGGATCGCGTTGCGTTCCAGCAGGTTCTGCGGGTGATGGAAAAAGACATGTGGGCCGGCGCGCAATCGCCAGGCACTGCGGGGAAGCAGCCGGGGACAGCCCAGACGGTGCATCCCGGCCCCACTCGCGATCATGCCCATCCGATACCCGGCACTGTTGCCAGCTCGACTGAGAATCCGGGCGTGGGCGCCCCACGTGCGACGCCTGCCGTTCGTGCTCGTGCGCATGGCCTGGCGCTCCCCGAGGCCCAGGTGGCGCCTGCGCGTCCAGTCGCGGCGAACGGCCCGGAGCAGCAGGAAGCCGCGAGTGCGATACCCATATGTCTCGCCTCGTCCGCTCAAATGATGCACACGCCATCGGCCGGACGCGAAGCGACGCGGCTACCGTCAGACCTCACCATGCCGCCCGCGCCGCAGGACGCTCGTCTGGACACGCCCGTGAAACCGCCGGGCGCAGTTGGCGCAGTCCCCTACCGGCTCAACGTCACAGTTGATGCGGGCACGGTTTCCATCGTCGTGCGCATCAACGGCGCGGCGTCTGAAGACCTCGATACGCTGAAGCAGAAAGCGCTGGCCGAAGCACGCCGGCATGGCATGCACGAGGTCAGACTCGTGATCAACGGCATCGCGCAGACTTCGAACCCCTTGCCAGGAGCACCCTATGGCTATTAGCCCCGTCAGTTCCACCAGTGATGTGAACAACCGGATCGATTCGATGGGTCTCGACATGCAGTCGCTGCTGCAAATCATCCTGACTCAGTTGACCTATCAGGATCCGCTCAAGCCGGTCGACAACTTTGAATTCGTGTCGCAGCTCGCGCAGTTCACCTCACTTGAGCAAACCCGCCAGATGACCGACAAGATCGACAACCTGCTGTCGGTCCAGTCAGCGACGCAAACCTTGGGTCTGCTCGGCCGCAACGTCGACGTGCAGACCGACACCGCGCTCCTGAGCGGTGTGGTCAAGAGCGTGTCGTTCAAGGACTCGCAGCCGCAACTGACGATCGAGACCGACAGCGGCCAGTTTCTCACTAACGCAACCATTTCGCAGATCGTCTCGGTCCGCTAAAGGAAAGTGCAAATGCTAGAAAGCATCTATATCGGCATGAGCGGGCTGACCGCTTACTCGAAAGGCCTGCAAACCATCAGCAACAACGTCGCCAACCTGAATACCGCCGGGTTCAAGAGCTCGACACCGCGCTTCGCGGATCTTTACTATGGCCAGCAATTCCAGCAAGCCGCGCCTGGCTTGGCCAATACCGGCCAGTTCGGCAGCGGCGTCGAGTACGGCTATTCGTCCCTGAACTTCGCCCAAGGCGATCTGCGTGCGAGCAACGGTCAACTCGACCTCGCGATTCAGGGTAACGGGTTTCTCTCGCTGCTCGACGGAGCGACTACCCGTTACGCACGCACCGGACAGTTCGCGATCGGGGACGACGGTTTTATCGAAGAAAAAGCCACCGGACTCAAACTCGCAGCCTTGACGTCTTCCGGCAGCCTCGGCCCGATTTCGCTCGCAGGCAAGCAGATCAGCCCACCGCAAGCGACCCAGTCCATTCAGTTTACCGACAATCTGTCACCCGGCTCGACCGGCTTTTCCGTCCCCAACATCGACGTCTACGATGCCAACGGTGGCAAACATACCCTGAGCGTTGCGTTTGCGCCGGACTCGGACATCATGCCGGGACGCTGGAAGGTCACCGTCACAGATGAAAACAATTTGCCCGTTCAGGAAGGGACGTTGCAGTTCAACGGCGGAATTCCCGAACCCGGACGCGACAAGATCGATGTGACGCTCAAACCCACCGACGCCCCGGCATTCACGTTCACGCTCGATTTTTCGACCGGCGTAACCGGATTTTCGGCGGGCAGCTCGTCCACGCTGCGCGTCTCCAAGAGCGACGGCTACGGCACCGGAACGCTGTCCTCGATGAGCATCAATACCGACGGCGAACTGGTTCTGCAGTATTCGAACGGACAAAGCGACACCATCGGCACGGTTGCGCTTGCGAGCTTCAAGAATCCTCAGCAGTTGCGCCAGATGGGCAACGGATTGTTCGACGCCTCGCACGCCTCGCCGCCCGAGTTCCGTGCGAGCGGCAGTGGAGGGATCGGGCAGTTGCAGGCCGGCGCAAGCGAAGCCTCCAATGTCGATCTGTCCAGCGAATTCGGGCAGCTC
This sequence comes from Paraburkholderia phenazinium, assembly GCF_900100735.1. GTDB lineage: Bacteria > Pseudomonadota > Gammaproteobacteria > Burkholderiales > Burkholderiaceae > Paraburkholderia > Paraburkholderia phenazinia. Next base: position 14,854 of record NZ_FNCJ01000032.1, read on the forward strand.
ATCCTGATCCAGCGCGGCTTTCAGGCATCGTCGCAAGTGGTGAGCGCCGCTAACGAAATGATCATGCAGTTGTTCCAGATGCGAGGTCAGGGGTGAGGGTCGTACCGATTCGCTGGCGTCCGCTCGGTTCGCGCGATCTCGATGCGGCCAGGACCCGTCTCACCCAGGCAATCGGAGGCTGGCAGGAACAATGGTTTGCCACGGCGCTTGCACGGGTCGAACCCCTCTCGCTGATCGGCACAGCAGGCGAGTTCGCTTTGCCCGCCACCTCGTCAAGCTGGTTGCTCGGATCGGACGTATGGTTGCACGCCGCTCCCCGCGCGCTCACGGGTCTCGTCAACCGCGCGCTCGATCTGCCGAAGTCGTTCGTCCCGGTCGAGCCTGCAGCCGCCGCCATGCTGGCCGAGATCCGGACGAAGCTCCTCGATGCCCTGTTCGCCACCGTTCGCGAAGCGTTAGCGCTGGACCCTGGGGAGATTGTCGAGCCTCTATCTGCTCGCGATATAGCCGCTCCCCTGCGCCTTCCCTACGGCGCGGCGCACTTGCGCATGATGGCGCCTGACGACGAACCCCTCCTGTCGATCGTCTGCGGCGCTGAAACACTGTGGCGCTGCCTGCCGGTCACGGCCAATGCAGCCCGGCCAGTCACACCGTCACCGTCGCTCACGAGCCGTGCCGAAGCGGTCGAAGGGACGCACCTGACAATCGAGGCAAGCCTCGGTTCGTGCGAATTGACCGTCTCGCAGCTCGCCACCTTGGGTGTCGGCGACATCATCACACTGGATCGCCCGCTTGGCGAGCCGATGCCTCTCATGCTGGCCAGCCCCGACCGCGCGCGCAGGACCCCGCTTGCCATGGGCAAGCTAGGGCAAAGCGCGGGGAAACTTTCGCTTCAACTTACCTCGATTACGAGGCCTGATATTTCATGACTTCAAATGTTTCATCCCGTAGACCACTCGTGATGCGGGTCGATCTTCCCGAACAACAGCCGTCGCTCGATGACAAGGATACCGTTCGTCCCATGCTGGAATTGCTTGACGACGTCAAGGTCAAGGTGGACATCCATCTCGGATGTGCCGAACTCAGTTTGAAGGAGTTGATGGCGCTGCAGACCGGAGCGGTGGTCGAACTCGACCGTCATCTCGGTGATGCCATCGATGTTTTGCTAAACAATCGCAAGATTGCCCAGGCCGAAATCGTCGCGGTCGGCGAGCAATTCGGCATTCGCATTACGGACCTGCCGGCCAAGCGATGAACGCAGTCATTCATACATCGTGGCTGCAGGACGCGCCGTCAGGGGCAAGCGCTGCGGCTACCGGATTGGCAGCGTCAATGGGAGCCGGTTCGGCATTGGCCGGCGTGGATCTGCTGCGCACCGGTCTCGCGCTGGCGTTTTGTCTTGCTTTGGGGATCGGCGCGATCTTCGTGATTCGGCGCAGCCACGGCATCAGCGGAAAATGGTTGCCCGAAGCAGCCACACGGCGCCTTCGCGTCGTGGAATCTACCCGTCTCAGTGCGCGCGCCTCGCTCCATCTGGTCGAATATGGCAACCGCACGGTGCTCCTCGCTTCGGACGCAAGTGGCATCAAACTGCTAGACGCACAGGACGGTCCGGCCACGGAGCCGAAATCATGAACGCACGCCGCGCAATCGCGCCGCTGCGCGTCTGGGTCACCGCCTTGTTGCTCGGCTGGGCGGCTTTTCATGTGGCACCGGTCGCCGCCAAGATCTCATCAAGCAACGACACCATGACATTGTCACTGTCGGGGTCTGCCCAGGACCTGGCCAAAGACGGCAAAGGTGTGTCTGAGACGGTCCGGATCGCCACGCTACTCACGGTGTTGAGCGTGGCGCCCGCCTTGATTGTCTCGATGACGGCATTCATCAGAATCGCCATTGTCCTGTCGATCATTCGTCACGCGTTCGGCATGCCGGAGACGCCCCCCACACCGGTTCTCATTAGCCTCGCGCTGTTCCTCACCGTGTTCGCCATGCTGCCGACCTTGCAGACGATCAATCAGGATGCGCTGCAGCCATTCATGCATGGGCAGCTTCAGCTCGAACAGGCACTGGACCGAAGCAGCGCGCCGATTCGCGACTTCATGTTGCGTCAGGTACGCGAGGACGAACTCAAACTGATGTACGAGCTCTCGCGCCAGCCGTTGCCGCAAACGCCCGCCGAGGTCAGTCTGCTGCAGTTGACGCCGGCCTTCATCCTGAACGAACTGCGGGTCGCATTCCAGATTGGCTTCGTGGTGCTGTTGCCGTTTCTGCTGATCGATCTCGTTGTCTCAAGCGTTCTGCTCTCGCTCGGGATGTTGATGGTACCGCCGGCAACAATATCCCTGCCCTTGAAGGTACTGATGTTCGTGCTGGTGGACGGGTGGGGGCTGGTGTTGCGAGGCGTACTGGGAAGCTTCAAATGAGCCTTCCGGCGCAATTCGATGCGCCGCAGGACGGTACCGATCAAACCGCCCTGCCGACCTTCGAGCGCGCGTTGTGGGCACGCCTCGAATCCGAAGCCACTGCGTCCGCTCGTGAGGCGGTGTTTGCGCACTACCTGCCCTACGCACGCGCGGTTGCCGCCCAACTCTATGCCGGACGGCATCGCGACGATGTCGAATTCAAGGATTTCCTGCAATTGGCGTGCATCGGACTGCTTGAATCGATCGACCGCTTCGAACCGGAACGCGGCGTCAAGTTCGAGACGTTCTGCACGCCGAGGATCAAAGGCAGTGTGCTGGCCGGCATTACCCGTTTGAGCGATGGTCAGGAGCAGGTATCGTTGCAGCGGCGCCTGCGCTGCGAACGGCTCACCTCGCTGGAGCTGGAGCCGGAGCCAGAAAGCCGTGGCCGCCCGGATGACGCCTTTCACACGCTCGCCTCGATCGCAGTGGGGCTGGCGATCGGGTTCCTGCTCGACGATACCGGCCTCGTCGAAGCGCAGACCGCCATACCGACGCCTTACGGAAACGCCTATCAGACGATTGCGTGGCGTCAGACGAGAGAACGGCTGCACAGCGCGGTTGACCGCCTTGCCCAGCGCGACCAGAAGATCATTCGCTACCACTACTTCCACGGACTGGGATTCGAGCAGATCGCCGATATCCTGGGATTGACCAAGGGCCGCATTTCGCAACTGCATCGTGCCGCACTCCTCGAGTTGCGAACCCATATCGGCGAAACCCAGCATCTATTTAACGTGAGTTAGGATCATGATCGTCGACCTCAATCAAGTCATGCTGCTACTACGTCAGCAGCTTGCCGAAAAAACTCAACGCCGGGAACGAGCTTCATCGAGCCGCCGGACATCTGGGGCGCCGCCGCAGCCGGGCAGTTCGCCTCAAGCCGCAGCCGACAGTGGGCCAGAGCTTATCCGGACGCAAATAGGTCGACTGCGCGCAGCGGGAGTGGCAGACGAGCGGCAATTGTTTCGGGTCGCCGTGGAAGGCCTGCTGCTACGCGATTTCGGCACGGACCTCACTAACGATCCCGCGTTCCAGCAAATGAGCGACTGGATCTGCGCCTGCCTGGACGAGGAACCGCACACGAGAGAAATGCTGCGTAAGCTGATTGATAGCTAGACCGCCGACTGAGCCCGCCGCCGCGCCACCGGGCTCGCCGCATGCACAGGGTCGAAGCCGAAGAACTCCAGCACATGATGCGCGACCAGATCGCGGTCGTTATCCGCGCAAATCATGTGATAGCTGTTCTCGACCACCACACTGCGCGCATCTTGCATTGAACTCTGCAGAAATTCCGCCGAGCGCAGGCTCGTCAGTTCATCCTCGCGCGCATGCACGATCAACGTCGGACAGCGTGTAGCAGGCGCAGCCGTGCGCACCCACTCCCGCATCCGGTCCACCTGCCGCACACACGCGAGCGGCACCCACGGATAGTGAAAATTGTCGCCGCGCTCGAACTTCTTTTTCACAATCGCGCGGATCAGCGGATTTTTCAGGCCGAACGGCTCCCCCTCTTCCACCTTGGTCCGCTCCGCCATGCCCGGCACGTGGTACAGCACATGACGCAACGCTCGATACCACGGCGTCGACCACCCGTCGATAAACACCGGCGCCGCCAGCAGCGCGAGCTTGCCACGCGCATGCTCCACGCGATGGCATAGCAGCAACGCGACGAGCGCCCCCATGCACATGCCCGCGACATGCAGCGTGTCGTATTGGCTTTCCAGTTCGCGGTATTGCTCGGTGACGGCATCGAGCCACGCTTCCGCCCGCACGCCGATCAGGTCCTCCGGCTGTGTACCGTGGCCCGGCAGCGTAATCATGTGCGCCTCGGTACCCGCACGCCGGAACGCCTTGTGCAGCGAGCCGAGATCGTATTGCGTACCGCCAAGTCCATGGATCAGCAGAACCCCGGTCCGGCCGGTCATGGTCATACGTCTGCGTCCACGTAGGATCGTTCGACTTGCCAGACGCCGGCTACCACGGTCACGTCGACGTTCGAATCCATCAGCGGCGCACCGCGATCGATCACCGTGCGGGTGCCGCCGCCCGGCTGCACGATGCGCAACGACACTGCTTCGCGATCCTCACCCGCGGCTTCGGCGCTCCAGTAGTTGTGCAGCGCCTCGCGATCGTCCGGATACAGGCGCTCGAGCACCTGCGGCACGCTGGCTAGCTGCGCGGCATCGGCGCCCTGGCCGAAGGCCAGTTGAACATCGCCGCTCCATTCGATCCGGCCAGTGGTCGGATCGAGCACGTAGGCCACCTGCTCGGCGCTGGCAAGCGCGAGCTCCATGTTGTTCTGCAATACCGCCGCGCGGTTGTGCACCAGCTCGCGGGTGGTCTTGAGGGTGCTGACGGTCAGCACCAGCAGCGACGCCACCGCGAGATAGAGCTGCGCTTCCAGCAGCGAGCGGCCACGCTGTTCGTCGAGCATCGCGAACACGCCGTCGCCCTGCGCGGTCTGCAGGATCACGATGATCGCCAGCATCAGCACCGACAGCGAGCCGGTGCGCCCACCGAGCAGCACCGTCACGACCACAGTCAGGAACAGCGGAATGTAGGTCAGCGCGAAGCCGACGCCAATGCCGAATTTCGCGGCGCTATTGCCGTCGAAAATCAGCATGGCGAGCACGGCGAGCAAGACGAACGAGACGATGCCTAGCACGATGTCGAAGCGCTCGTGATCGCCGGAGCGATGGGCGCGGAACCGCGACCACGACGCCAGCACCGGCGTGACGAGCACCACGCCGACAAAGTCCGACGCCGCCCAGACCGTCCAGACGTCCCAGAACCTCACGCCTTTCACAAGAGCGTACCAGGCCGCGCCGCCGACGGCGCCCAGCACGCCCGCGAGCGTGGCGGACAGGATCACCGAGCGGAGGAAATACAGGCCTTCGAGCGAAAAGCGTACGCGTTGCACGAGCCAGACCGCGAGCGCCGCCGCGCCGACTTCGTCGAGGGTGAACAGGAGCGCGTTGAACAGGTTGCCTTGCTCGACGGCGCTCAAGGCGAGTTGCGCGACGAGGAACGCAATGCAGACCGGCAGCCATTGACGCACCGGCCGCAGCATGAAGGCCGCCACGGTGACGCCCGCCGGCAACCAGATATAACCGGTGCCGCGCACGGGCCCATTGAGCTGGTGCGAAACGTAGCCGCACGCGAAGTACAGCAGCGCCCACAGGAGCGGCGTGACGAGTCTCGGCTTCGAGAGTGAGGTGGCCATCGACAGTATCCTAGAGTCCCATCATGCGCATGACGATAGTGCCGTGCGGGAGTGCGCCGCGATAAGACCGGCGAGGCGAGCAACAGGTGCCAAAAAGGCGCCATTATAAAGACTCGCCCACTCGCGACTCACTCGCGACTCACGCGCGGGCTGAGCGACGGCTAAACGCTGCGCAAACCTGGCACCCCGCTCCTCACCAATTCCCGTGGCGTCACCCCCAACAGGCGGTTCATCCAGTGCGCCATATGGCTCTGGTGCGCGAAGCCGGTCTCGAGCGCCACCTGGCTCGCGCTAAGCGCGCCTTGCAGCAACAGCGCCCTCGCCCGCTCGACACGCCGCTGCACGACATACTGATGCACCGGCATCCCGAACGTCTCCCGGAACAGCACCTTGAAATGCGGCACGCTCAGCCCGGCGAGCGCGGCTAGTTCGGTGAGCGTGAGACTCTGATCGAGATGACTCTCGACAAACTCGACCAGCCGCACGGCCGTGCGCGGCGCGAGCCGCTGACGGCGCTTACCCTCGAGCGCCGGCGCCCCTTCGATCAAACGCACGAGCATCGCCGTGCCGAGGCTCTCCGCGTAGAGCGGATCGGACGCGTCATCGGCTTCGAGCTCGGCGCGCAAGGCCCACGCCAGATGCTGAAAGCGCGGATCGCGCATCTGAAACTGTGGACGGATCTGCGCCTCGCTGCCGCGCAGTTCCATCTGCTCGAACGTCCTGCGCGCGAACGCGTCGGCAAACCAGACGGTGAAGATGGTGCAGTCGGCTTCGTCGGCCCATTGACCATCGAGTCCTGCGGGAATCACATCGGTGTCACCCGGCGACTGCAGGCGCGCGTGGCGCCGCTCGTTGCACAGGCAGCGTGCCTTGACCGGTGCGCTGACGTGAATCCCTACCCGGTGATGCGCCAGCGCCGGAATCCGATGCACGCCTGCGGCCACCTGGACCAGCTCCGCGCCGAAGCCCTGCCAGCCGAGGCCGGTGCTCGTACGCAAACTGATGCGCGAGCCTGAGTGCGGCGTCGGGATCGGAATCACAGCGTTCATGGCGGGCCCTCCTGGGTAGCGGCAGATGTCGCCTGCATTGTGCGGTGTTTTTGCGCAGGTTGCTCATTGTGCTTGAAGCAGCGTGTCGTCCGGCTTCGCCCATCCATCGTCACCCGCCGGTGCGAAAACAATCATCCGGATCTGCTCACGGCCATCCGTCTATGCGCGTCTTACCGGGTGACCGCTCCTATGATGGCCACACTCTATCCACAAGGAGCACAACGTGTTCGTGATATTTGGAGCATCAGGCAATGCAGGCAGCGTCACAGCGGCCCGGCTACGCGAGGCGGGTTGCGCCGTACGCGCGGTCGTCCGTCATGAGCACCAGGGCGAGCAGTTGGCAAAGCTCGGCTGCGAGATCGCGTTAGCCGACCTCAACGACCGGGCCTCGGTCGCCAGCGCGATCGAGGGCGCAGACGCGATCCAAATTCTCTGCCCGGTACCGCGCGCCGATCCTCAGCCCGCCGAATCGATGCGGCGCATGATCGCCACCGCGGCGAGCGCGTTGCGGGCCAATCCGCCACCGCGGCTCCTCGCATTGTCCGACTATGGCGCGGAACTGGATCGCGGCACCGGCATCACGCTGTTGTTTCACTACCTGGAGACTCAGTTAAAGCCGGTGGAGAGCCACCTGACCTTCCTGCGCGCAGCGGAGCATATGCAGAACTGGGGGCGTGTGATGGCGGGTGCGCTGAAGGCAGGCGTACTGCCGAGTCTGCATCATCCGCTTGCCAAGCGGTTTCCGAGCGTCGCCGCGCAGGATGTGGGCCGGCTCGCCGCCGATCTGCTGCTCGACCACGATCCGGCCGGCGAGGTCACGCCCCGGATTGTCAGCATCGAAGGACCGCAGCGCATCAGCGCGCTCGACGTCGCCCGCACGCTGGGCGAGTTAAGCGGACGCCAGGTGGTTGCGCATGAACTGCCGCGCGACGCATGGACGCCGATGCTGCTGCGCGCCGGACTCAGCGCCGAGCACGCGCAGTTGATCACGGATCTCTACGAGACGCACAACAACGGCCGCATCGATGTCGAAGCGGGTGTCGGCGAGCGGCGTTTCGGGACCACGGCACTTGCGGAGGTGCTGGCGGCGCTGCTGCCCCGTGTCGAAGCGGCCGCGAGCTAAGCGCGCGGTGACGCGGTTCAACCTGGAGAAAACGATGTCGACCTGCCCTTTGCTGCGCATGTACTTAACGCCACCGCTATCAGCGAGCCTGGCGAAGCCGACCACCGGCAGTCCCACCGCAGACACACGAGTCAAACGCAAGGGACAGCTATGGCTTGCGGTCTTGCTCAGCGTGGCAGGACTGGCCGGCTTCTATCAGCTCCGGCAAGTGCTAAATGCGCTGCCTGATAGCAACGACGACTTTATCTACTTTTGATGCTCGGCACGGCCGCACTGCGACATCCAGGACGAATAGAGTTCTACCCTATTCGTTTTCGTCGAAGTAATGCCCGAACTTGACCTGCTTGGTACGGATATAGCGCTCGTTTTCCTCGCGCATCGGAATCGCCAGCGCTACCCGCTCGCACACGGGAATGCCGTGCTGCGACAGGGTGTCGAACTTCTTCGGATTGTTGCTCATCAGCTTCACCGAACTGACTTTCAGCGTCCGCAGAATGCCGGCGGCCGAGTCGTATTCGCGCGAGTCGTCAGGCAAGCCGAGATCGAGATTGGCCTCAACCGTGTCGCGCCCCTGCTCCTGCAGCGCATAGGCGCGGATCTTGTTCGACAGGCCGATGCCGCGCCCTTCATGGCCACGCAGATACAGCAGCACGCCGCGACCCTCGGCGGCGATATAGCGCAGCGCGAGATCGAGTTGCTCGCCGCAGTCGCAACGGTACGAGCCGAGCACGTCGCCGGTCAGGCATTCCGAATGCAGGCGCGTGAGCACCGGTTCGCTGCTGGCGACGTCGCCCATCACAAGCGCCAGATGCTCGGCGCCACTGTCGCAAACGCGAAAAACATAAGACGTGAACGTGCCGTAACGGGTGGGAAGCGTGGCGACCGCGTCGAGAACGACGCATTCACCGTTATGTTGGCCGTCTGCGTTCGACGGATCGTGAGGCGTGAGCATGGCGATAGGCAAAGGCACTGACATGAACCCGTGAACAACCGGGGATAAAGTATGGAACTGGAGTTTACCGCTAATCGGCGTGGCGCACCTGCAAGCCCGTACACGGCGCAGTACGCGGGAGGCGTAATTGACTCCGTTCGCTATGCCTTTTACCAGAAGTGTGCCACCAGGTATTTGCCCATGCGTGTCTGGCGGGCGGCTGCGGCCTATACTGGAAACGCCTGTCCTCTACGACCGCACGTCAGATACCGGCGTGCTGCACTGCGATACGGAGCCGCTCCATGACTAGCGTTGCGCAACTTCTCAAATCGAAACCGAGTCAAGACGTCTACACGGTTGCGGCCGAAGACTCTGTCTACAACGCGATCAAACTGATGGCGGACAAGCAGATCGGCGCGCTGGTGGTGACCGATGGCGACAGCATCGCCGGCATCATCACAGAGCGCGACTATGCCCGCAAGGTCGTGCTGATGGACCGTTCGTCCAAGGCCACGCCGGTGCGCGACATCATGAGCAAGGCCGTGCGCTTCGTGCATCTCACCCAGACCACCGACGAATGCATGGCGCTGATGACCGAGCGGCGCATGCGCCACCTGCCGGTGATCGATCAGGACAAGCTGGTGGGAATGGTATCGATCGGCGACCTGGTCAAGAACATCATCGCCGAGCAGCAGTTCACCATCCAGCAGCTCGAGTTCTACATTACTGGCGAGCACCCCTGAGCGCCGTCTGACCGGCTGCTCAGACGACCCAGCAAGCCATCTTCGCCGCCACGGCTGCAGACGCAAAAAGAGCCCAAGCCCGCAAAGGGTTGGGCGAAGCTACCTTGCGGCAGCGGAGGTTCCTGAATTTCGTGGCAGCGGTTATGCGGCTCGCATGAAATGCGGCGACGCCCCGCTCTGCCTGGTCGCGTGGCGCACCACCCGGTGCGCACGCCTGGCTTACTCCCGCACTAACCGGCTCGGGTGCGGGCTCCCTGAGCGTTGGTCCGCTTACTGGCCGCCAAAGTAGATGCTTTGGTTCGCCCGTAGAGGCTGGGTCGGTTGCATCGAACCCGAGGCCGACGAGCCGCTCGTCGACGGGCCGTAGCCGCTCGTATCCGCAACGCTGTTTTGCGCAACCGGCGGGTTTTGTGCCTGAACGCGCTGTTCAGCGGCCTGGATGTCAGCCGGATAGGTGGCGTCATTGGCGCTGGCAGGGTTGTAGCCGGCCTGTTCCAGCTGGATCAGTTGATTCTTGACTTCAGCACGTGTGATGGGCTGCTGGTTCGTGTCCGCGGCTTGGGCGAACGAGGCAACCGGCGCCGCGAGCAGTGCGGCAATAGCGACAGCTTGAATGAGCGACTTCATGATGTTGACCTCCAGACTTGGTTTTTTGGCTTCGCTTGGCACACCGTGTGGGAAGCGAGTGATTCCAGTCTAGTCAGCACAACCCCAAGGGAAAACCCTTAATTACGAGATACATAATTGCGAGATTCGCAAGGGTCATCAGGGAACTTGAAGCAAATACGCTCGACCTGTCAGCTTTAGCGTAGCAATTACTCGTTTCGTAAGCTTTGAAGGCGGACCGTTAAGCAAAGACTCCCTAAACCGGTCGCTCTTGCCGAAACCTCTGTCGACCAGGGTCACAGGATGGCACGCGTCAGGAGCAGCTTGCGCGGCCCGCTGACGAAGGGGCTGCCCGGTTCGTAGAAGCGCAATGGCTGGTGCATTTCGCGCGACAGGCCGATGCGCCGGCCGACGCCAATCGGCCCGTCCCTGCCCTCGATCCGGCCGATCCATAGATCGCGGCCGGTACACAGATCCCGTCCGTCGAACGCTTGCGTAATGCCGAACGCTTGCGTGAGGCGGCCCGGTCCACGTGCGAGGTCGCGCGGTTTGACACCAGGACGACGCGCCTCCATGAGTGGAAGACCTTCGAGCGGTTCAAGCGCGCGAATCAGGATGCCGGCGCCCGTGCCTTCCGCTTCGCTCGACATATTCAGCATGATTGACACGCCGTAGGTGAGCCGCACGTAGGCATGGCCTCGCGCCAGAAACATCGAGGCGTTGTAGCTGCGCAGCCCCCCAAACGCATGACTGGTGGAATCGCCGAGCGGATAGGCTTCGGTCTCGACGATCCGGCCGCTGATGCGTCCTTCGGGGAGGTCGTGCACGAGATACTTGCCCACCATGTAACGGGCCAGCTCGACGGTATCGACCGGCAGATCGTCACGCCGCAGCGGCAGGATAGGCAGCAACGCAGAAGTCATGGCGTTATGCGGCAACAAAGTTGTCTCCCACGGGCGTTTGTTCTACGGCTACAAGGTGGCAATACCGTGCAATGACTGTCTCTATGTTGGCGTGTCAAGTCAATCCGTTGTGCCAAAGCAGCATTCCGCTGTACGGCTGCGTTCAAAATTCTTTCAAGTGGAGTATTGTTACAGTCCGGCCAGTAGCACAGCCCTTGCCGGCCTGCGCGTGCCTCGGCCCGCTTGATCAGCAGACAGGTTTGCATCGCTCGCAGCATCGTTTCACTCAGATTTGATCCCGAAGTACCCGTTGGTGCAATCCTGCGGTTTCCGTCCGGAACCGTGATGAATCATGACAACAGGAGAAAGTTGAATGAAAGCATTCCAGGCAATCAAGCTTATCGGTGGTGCACTCATCGTCGCGGCATCTCTCAACGCCTATGCACAAAGCAGCGATGCAATGGCAGCATCGGGCACGATGGCTGCCCCGAGCGCAAAGGCGACCAAGGCCTCCAACCGCGCTCTGGAACGCAGCGTGCGTAAGACGCTGTCCAAGACGAAGGGCCTGAGCGTGACCAACATCACGGTTCGTGCACGCAGCGGCGCCGTGACGTTGGAAGGTTCGGTGCCGGAGCAACCGCAAGTCGATCTGGCTACGCAAGCGGCTCAAGGTGTGGCTGGCGTGACGTCGGTGAAGAACGCACTGACGATCCGCGCGATCGGTCAGTAACCTGGCCATTGGCCTCGCCACCAGGCAGGCCAATAGCGCATCAGACCGGGCCCAACCCTGGATCGCTCAGGGTTGGGCCCGTTTAATTTGCCAAGCCCTATCGTCAAACCCAGTCGTCAGGCCCTCAGGATTTTTCAACCCTCGAAACTGCGCTGCATCTCACGCGCAATCACAATCTGCTGGATTTGCGTGGTGCCTTCGTAAATCCGGAACAGGCGCACGTCGCGATAGAACCGCTCGATTCCGTACTCGCTCATATAACCTGCGCCGCCAAAAATCTGCACCGCACGATCGGCCACCCGTCCGCACATTTCCGTCGCAAACATCTTCGCGCATGAGGATTCGCTCGTAACCCGCTCGCCTGCATCGCGACGGCGCGCCGCGTCGAGGATCATGCAGCGTGAGGCGTAGATCTCCGCCTGGCTATCGGCCAGCATCGCCTGGATTAGTTCGAATTCGACGATCGGCTTGCCGAACTGCTTGCGCTCCATTGCATAACGCAACGCGTCGGCGAGCATGCGTTCGGCGGCGCCTGTGGCCACCGCGGCGATATGCAGGCGCCCCTTGTCGAGCACCTTCATGGCGGTCTTGAAGCCGACGCCCTCTTTCTCGCCGATCAGATTCGCCACCGGCACGCGGCAGTTGTCGAAGATCACGTCGCAGGTATGCGCGCCCTTCTGACCCATCTTGCGGTCGATCTTGCCCAGCGACAGCCCCGGCGTGCCGGCTTCGACCACGAACGCGGAGATCGCACCGGCGCCTTTCGCGGTGGGATCGGTGCGCGCCATCACGGTGAAAAGCCCCGCCTCGGGCGCGTTGGTGATGAAGCGTTTGGCGCCGTTCAGCACGTAGTGATCGCCGTCACGCACGGCCGTGGTTCTGAGCGATGCCGCGTCCGAACCGGCCTCCGGCTCGGTGAGGCAAAACGAGCCGATCAGTTCGCCCGAGGCGAGCCGCGGCAGATACTTCTCCTTCTGCGCCGGCGTGCCGTCGATGACAATACCGGTCGAGCCGATACCATTGTTGCTGCCGATCGCCGAACGAAACGCCGGCGAGGTCTTGCCGAGCTCCATGGCAGCCAGCACTTCTTCTTCCATGGTCAAGCCGAGGCCGCCGTATTCTTCGGGAAGGCATAAGCCGAACAGGCCGAGGTCCTTCATTTCCTGCAACAGCGCTGCGGGAATCTGATCGGTTTCGGCGACGATCTCTTCATTCGGCACCAGACGTTCACGCACGAACCGGATAATGCTGTCGAGCAGCAGATTCAGGGTTTCCTGGCTTCGAATCACAACGTCTCCTTGAAAACTTGCATTCGCTATCGATACATATTCGTTATAGTTTAATGTACTAGCGCGTTTTCCTGATTCAATGCTTGAACTTGAATTGACGCGCATCGAACAAGGAACGACTGGATGACGACATCGACCGTGCTACCCCGCTGGACCATTGGAATGCCCATCGCCGCCTGGGTGATTCTGGGCGCCGCGTTTGCCCTGCCAGGCTATGGCTTCATCCTGGCGCTTGTCGGTGTGGCGTTGGCCGGCGCCGTATTCGCCGCCGTCCATCACGCGGAGGTGGTGGCGCACCGGGTCGGCGAGCCATTCGGCACCTTGGTGCTGGCGGTCGCGGTGACGGTGATCGAGGTCGCGCTGATCGTCTCGGTGATGCTCACCTCCGGTCCGGAGAAAGCCGGCCTTGCACGCGACACGGTGTTCGCCGCGGTGATGATCGTCTGCAACGGCATTGTCGGCATCTGTTTGCTGGTGGGCGGCATCCGTCACCGCGAACAGGACTTCCAGGCGCGCGGCGCGGCTGCCACGCTGGCGGTGCTGGCCTCGCTCTCGGTATTGACGCTGGTGATGCCGAATTTCACCACCACCCGGGCAGGTCCGCTGCTGACGTCGTCGCAACTGGCGTTCGCGGGGGTGTCGTCGCTGGTGCTGTACGGCGTCTTCGTGTTCGTGCAGACGGTGCGCCATCGCGACTATTTTCTGGCCGCAACGCCCGATGAAAGCGTGCACGCTGCGCCGCCTACCGCCACCCAGGCATTGCTCAGCGCAGCGCTTTTGCTGGTATGTCTGGTGGCCGTGGTCTTGCTCGCCAAACTGTTGTCGCCTACCGTCGAAACGGCGGTGCAAAACATGGGCGCGCCGCCTGCCGTGGTGGGCATCGTGATTGCGGCGCTGGTGCTGTTGCCCGAGGGACTCGCCGCGGTGCGCGCAGCGCGCGCCGACCGCCTGCAAAACAGTTTGAATCTCGCGCTCGGCTCGGCGCTCGCCAGTATCGGCTTGACGATTCCGACGGTCGCCGCGGTGTTTCTGTGGACCGGCCAGCCGCTGGTGCTCGGCATCGACGGCAAGGAGACCGTCCTGCTGATCCTTACGCTGCTGGTCGGCACGCTCACGCTCAGCAGCGGGCGCACGACCATCCTGCAAGGCGTCGTGCACCTGTCGCTGTTTGCCACCTATCTGTTTCTCTCGTTCGCCCCGTGATGGATTGAGTCAACGAGCGGGCGACGCGCGTCGCCCCCTCACTCGGTCCAACGTTCCGCGATCCATTCGCGGAACAGGTTGACCTTCTGCTGATGCGCGACACAGTCCGGATAAACGAAGTAGTAGCGCGATCCGGTCGTCAACACCGTATCGAAGGGGCGCACAAGGCGCTTGGCCGCGACGTCCTCGTCGACCAGCGCAAGGTCGCTGATCGCCACGCCGAAGCCTTGTAGCGCCGCGTTCGTGGCGAGATCGAGCGTATCGAAGCTGGGACCATGACCGGCGTCGATCTCGCGGGCCTCGACGTGATCGAGCCACATCCTCCAGTCGCGGTGGTCGCGCGTGGGATGCAGCAACGTGTGATGGGCCAGATCCGCGACGCTCTCGAGCGGCTTGCGATGGAGCAACTCGGGCGCGCAGACCGGCGTCAGGCGCTCTTCGAAAAGCGGCACAGCCTGCACGTCGACACCCGGCGACGAACCGTAGATGATCGCGGCGTCGAACGGTTCGCTCTGGAAGTCCACGTCATGCTGCCAGGTGGTGGTGATCTGCACATGCAGGTCGGGGTACTCCGCCTGAAACTGCATGATCTTCGGCAGCATCCAGCGCATCACGCAGGTCGGCACTTTCAAGGCCAGATCGGTGCGCTGACGGGTGAGGCGCAGGGAAATCTCTTCGATGCGCGCGAAGCTCTCCTTCACCGCCGGCAATAACAACTCGCCCTCCGCCGTCAGCGTGAGACCCTTCGCGTGACGCTTGAAGAGCGGAAACTTATAGTAGTCCTCGAGCGCCAGAATCTGCCGGCTGACCGCGCCCTGGGTCAGGCACAGGTGATCCGCGGCACGCGTGAAGCTGCGATGCCGCGCGACGGTCTCGAAGATCTGCAGCGCGTTTAGCGGGGGAAGTCGTCGCATGGCGCCGTCCAGGTTCCAGGTATCAGAAAAATGCATCGCAAGGGCGGCTGGCCTGAAGGCCGCTTACGCCCCATAAGCATCCAGCATAAGCGATCAAAAAACCGTGCGGCGCCTTTGACCGCGTTGCCGCATGCATGGCGCTCATGCCGCGTGGCCTGGCGTCTCGCCGTCTCTACCCACCCGCCCCCACCCAGGCACAACCCTTCCTGCATGAGCTTACGTCATGGCGTCCATGCAGAGATTTCGTTTGTTGGGTGATTTTGGCAAACCTAGAGTGCATTCACCCGCAACGTCTTCGCACGGCACGATCCACGCGAAAGTTGCTCCGTTCAACCAGGGAGACGCTCATGCAGGACATCAAACACGGCAGACGGCAGGCCATCAAGGCGCTCGGTGCAGCGCTGGCAGCCTCGACATTGCCCATGCCGTTCGTGAATCTGAAGGCGCAGGAGCAGAATTTCTCCGGCAAGACGCTGCGTCTGCTGACGTGGTCCGACGATACCGGTGCGGCCGCGCTGCGCAATATCGCCGCGACCTTTACGGCGAAAACCGGCGCCAAGGTGATCGCCGATCGCGCCGACGGCACCTCTGGGATGGTCGCCAAGGTCAAGGCCGCGGGCGACCGGCCGACCTATGACGTCATCACACTGGCTGGCGTCGGCGCGTCCGGTCTCGGCGATGCGGGCCTGCTTGTCAAACCAGACCTCGACAAACTGCCTAACCTGAAGGAAGTCGCGCCGCAATACCGCACCGGCGCCGACGGCTTCGGCGTCGGCTACCTGTTGTGGTCCGACGGCCTGATCTACAACACGTCGACCGTTAAAACCGCCCCCGCCTCGTATGAGGCGCTGTGGGATCCGAAATACGCCGGCCGCCTGTTTCTGCCCCCGCCCGAGTGGGCCGAAGCGGTCGACCTCGCGATCATCGCCGCCAAGATGTCGGGCGGCTCGCAGCAAAACATCGAACCCGGTTTCAAGAAGCTCGCGGAACTGAAGGAACGTGTCATGACCCTCGGCGAGAACCCGAATCAGGTGGCCGACCTGTTCCGGACCGGCTCGCTCGATATCGGCGGTATCTATTCGCCCGCCTTCTTCCCCGATCAGATTCGCAAACCCGAGTACAAAATGGGCGTCACTTACGGCATGAAGGAAGGCTTCGCCACACAGCTGATGTTCACCGTGATCCCGAAGTCGCACCCGGGTGACAGCGATCTGATCCACGCCTTCATCAATCATTCGCTCGACGCCGGTGTGCAAGGCCGGATGGCCGCCGACGTGCTGAACGGCCCGGTCAATTCGAAGGCCGTGATTCCCGCCGAGAGCCGTGCGTTCGTGCCGAGCCCGAAGCAGATCGCCGAGAAAGCGGTCCTGCATGACGACAAGGCGCTGGCTGCGGTACAAGCGGCCTGGATCAAGCGCTATACCGAGATTTTCTCGGCATGACCACGACGCCCGGGCTCTCCTTGCAGCGCGCTTGCGAGGCCACCGGCGCGGCTTGGCCAAAGGCCCGGCCGTGGCTCCTGCTGGCGCCGATCCTCGTGTTTCTCGCGGTGCTGGCGGCGGCCGCGCTGGTGGTGTTGCGGATGAGTTTCGGGACCCAGGGCAACGAGTGGCACGGTTTCACGCTACAGAATTATGTCGATCTGGCCGATAGCTATTTCATGACGTCCCTCTGGATCACCTTGAAACTGGCGTTTCAAAGCATGGTCTGCGCGGTGCTGCTGGCAATTCCGGTGGCGCTCGCGATGGCGCGCACCGAATCGCGGCTGGCGCGCCGGCTGCTTCTGGCCGGCGTGCTGCTGCCATTGCTGGTCAATCTGCTCCTGCAAGGCTATGGCTGGCTGGTGATCCTCGGCCCGGCCGGTCTGCTCAATCATGCGTTGCTCGCGAGCGGCTTGATCGAGCGTCCCGTTTTATGGCTGTATCGCCAGCATGGCGTGCTGCTCGGCTTGATCCAGACCGCGTTTCCACTCGCCGTGTTGCCGCTATCGAGCGCAATGCGCGCCGTGTCGCGCTCTTACGAAGAAGCCGCCGCGACGCTCGGCGCCACCCGTTGGCAAACCCTGCGCCACGTGATGCTGCCGCTGGCCATGCCTGGGCTCGTCTCCGGTGCGTTGCTGGTGTTCGCTTATAACGCGAGCGCTTTCGCTGTGCCTTTGCTGCTTGGCGGGCGCCGCGTGCCGATGCTCGCCGTGCTGGTGCACGACCAGGTCGCGCCGTTGTTGAACTGGCCAGCCGCGTCGGCCTCGGGCGTGGTGCTTATGGTCGCAACGCTGGCGGTGATGGCGCTCTCGCAACGGCTCGTGCGGCGCACACAACGGCTCCATCCGGAGGAACCTTCGGCATGAGCACCGTCCCTCTGCGGCAGCGCGCGCTGCGCCTGCCAACCACCATGCCCGGCCGGCTCAGCAAGCCTGCGGCACTCCTGGCAGCCATCGTCCTGTTGCTCGCGGCGCTGCCGATCCTGACGATGATTACGATGTCGTTCAGCGCCTCGGACACGCTTGAATTTCCACCGTCCGGCTACAGCCTGCAGTGGTACCGCGCGGCGTGGCACAGCTTCGTCGCGCCCGATGCCAGCGACGCGCTCTCGATGGGCAGCGCGTTGAGCACCAGCCTGATCGTCGCCGTCGCCACGATGATCGTCGCCACGCTCGTTTCCGTGCCGGCCGCCTATGCGTTGAGCCGATACCGGTTTCGCGGCAAGCCGGCCGTCGAGCAACTGGTCGCGCTGCCGCTCGTTTATCCGCTGGTGATGCTCGGCCTCTCACTGCTGCTGGTGTTCAACGTGCTGCCGGTCGAACTTGGCGTGTTCCGTCTGATCATTGCGCACGTGATCCTGGCGCTACCGTTCACCGTGAAGAACTGTGCGGCCTCGGTGGCCTCGATCGGCCCGGAATTCGAGGAAGCCGCCTGCGTGATGGGCGCGAGCCCCGGTCGCGCCCTCATCGACGTGGTATTGCCGCTGATGCGCCCAGGCATTCTTGCCGGCATGCTGTTCGCGTTCATCATCTCCTTCAACGAATTCACGGTGACGTTCTTTCTCTACGGGATCAACACGATGACGCTGCCCGTGTGGCTCTATAGCCGCACCGTATCGTCGCTCGATCCCACCGTGTTTTCCTTTGCGGTATTTATCGTCGCGATCGATTTCGCGCTGATCTGGCTGCTTGAAAAGCTGATTGGCGATGAAGGCGTCGCGCTTTGATATCGCTTTGATTCCTTTGCGATTCTGGTCCAGCAGGAACCCTTCATGACTCATCTGACATTGCAGGCCGTGACCAAGCGCTTTAGCGCCGCATACGCCGTCGACCACGTCGATCTGAGCGTGCCGGATGGCAAGCTGGTCTGCTTTCTGGGCCCTTCCGGTTGCGGCAAGACGACCCTGTTGCGCATGATCGCCGGGTTGGAAACGCCAAGTTCAGGCAGCGTGAACTTCGCCGGCCGCGACATCACGCATCTGCCGGCGAACCAACGCGATTTCGGCATGGTGTTCCAGTCGCTCGCGCTGTTTCCGCATATGAGCGTGGCGCAGAACATTGCCTATCCGCTGCGGCTGCGCAAGACCGGTAGAGCGGCACAAATACAGCGCGTCACGGAGCTGCTTGAACTGATCCAGTTGCCGCATATGGCAAACCGGCCGGTCACACAGCTCTCCGGCGGCCAGCGTCAACGCGTGGCGATTGCCCGGGCGATCGCGTCGTCGCCGAAACTGCTGTTGCTCGACGAACCGCTCTCCGCGCTCGACGCCAAACTCCGCGAAGCGATGCAGGTCGAAATCCGCCTCTTGCAGCAACGCCTGGGTATCACCACCATCATGGTGACGCACGACCAGCGTGAAGCGATGACGATGGCCGACGAGATCGTCGTGATGGAAAAAGGTCGCATTGCGCAGGTCGGCAAGCCGCTCGACATCTATCGCGATCCGGTCAACGAGTTTGTCGCGGATTTCATCGGCCTCGGCAATATCCTGCCGGTGACGTACGACGGTCATGGCGGCGTGAGCTTGCCGGGCGGCCAGCAGATCGTCGTGCCGCAGCCTGCCCGCGTGCCGGGGTCCGCTTCGGAGATTCGTCTGCTGATCCGCCCCGAAGATGTTTGCGTCAGAACCGGTTCGGCTGGCCCCGGCCAAAACCAGAACCGGCTGCGCGGCACAGTCACCTTCATCCGTGACGTCGGCGCCTCGCTGGAAGCGACCATCGACTGCGCCGGTTTCACGCTCACCGCCGCGACGACGCCGCGTGAAACACCCGGGCTTGTGTTGGGCATGCCCGTGCTGGCCGAGTTGCCGCCGCACGCCTGCAAGCTGATCGCGGCCCGTGCCGCGCACTGAATTCATCCCGAATTGATCTGATAAATAACCAGGTTTTCGACAGAGGAACGACCATGAACACCCCCGACTCACTTGCTCTGCGCTCCCACCGTAGCTGGCTTGCCCGGGTTGCCGGCAATACCCGGCGTGCCCTGGCGGCGGCCGCCACCACGCTCGCTTGCGCCGGCGTGACCGCACTCTGCGCGTTCGCCGCGCCCGCGGCCCATGCCGATGCGCTGGATTCGATCACCAAATCGGGCGTCGTGCGGATCGGCGTATTCGAAGACTACCCGCCGTTCGGCTCGATCGGTCCGGACATGAAGCCCGAAGGCTATGACATCGACGTCGCCAACCTGATCGGCAAGGCGCTCAACGCGAAGGTGGAACTGGTCCAGGTCACCGGCGACAACCGCATGGCCTACCTCGCCGACCATAAAGCCGACATGTTGCTTTCAGTCGGCCAAACCCCGGAGCGCGAGAAGGTCATTGATTTTTCACAGCCCTACGCCCCCTACTACCTCGCGGTGTTCGGCCCCAAGAACCTCGTGGTCAAGAACGCCGGCGACCTTGCCGGCAAGACGATTTCGGTCGCACGCGGCACGCTGGAGGACCTGAGCGTCACCAAGATCGCCCCGCCGAGCGCGACCATCAAAAGATTCGACGATCCTAACGGAGCAATTTCGGCGTTTCTTTCTGGTCAGGTACAGTTGATGGTGGTCGGCAACGACGTGGGCGCAACGATCCTCGCGCGTCATCCGGCCAACGATCCCGAGCAGAAGTTCGCCTTGTTCAGTTCGCCCGATCATGTCGGCCTGAACAAAAACGAGCCGCGCCTGAAGCAGAAAGTCGATGAAACGATTGCCCGCGCCCGCAAGGACGGCACGATGAATGCGATTTCTGAAAAGTGGCTGCGGGCGCCGCTGCCGGCCGATCTCTAACCTTGTTGGTCCGGTCCCAACGCGTGGCCCGGATGGAGACTGATTCACGATGAGCGGCATGTCATGAGTTATGCGTTCGATTTCAGCGGCTTCGGCGTCTATGCCGGCATGCTGGCCCACGGCGTGGCGGTCACACTGGGACTCACTGCGGTGTCCACCGTGCTGGGTGGCCTCGTGGGCATCGGCGGGGCGAGCGTCAGCGTCGCCGGGCCGCGCTGGGCGCGCACCTTGATTGCCGCTTACGTAGAACTGATCCGCAATACCCCCTTCATCGTGCAGTTGTTCTTTGTGTTCTTCGGCCTGCCGAGCCTTGGTATTCATATCGACGAGGTACAGGCCGCGATTCTGGCGATGACCGTCAATCTCGGTGCTTACGCCATCGAGATCGTGCGCTCCGGTATCGAGTCGGTGCCGCGTGGCCAGGTCCAGGCGGCGCAGGCGCTCGGCCTGCACGGGCGTCAGGTGTTTCGCTTCGTGGTGCTGCCGCAGGCGCTGGCCAACGTCTTCCCGGCGCTGCTGAGCCAGGTGCTGATCGTGATGCTGGGCTCCGCCGTGGTGTCGCAGATCTCGGTGCCGGACCTGACTTACGCCGCGAACTTCATCCAGTCGCGCAATTTCCGCTCGTTCGAAAGCTACGTGATCATCACGGTGACGTATCTGGTGCTCTCCATCGTGTTGCGGCAGGTGCTCAACTGGCTGGGACGCGGCCTCTTTGCCGGCCGCATGCCGCACCGCCCTGATGAACCGCGCGGCTGGCGAACGCTGCTCGCGTGGCGCGGTCCGCGCACTGTCCCGACGGAGCGCTGATCATGGTCGAATTTACCCTGTGGGATATCGCCCGCAATCTGCTGCTCGCGGCGCGCTGGACCGTATTGTTGTCATTGATCGCGTTTGTTTGCGGCGGCATAGTGGGATTCGCGCTGCTTGCGATGCGCGTGTCGCCGCTGCCGTGGCTGCGGCGGGTGGTCTCGGTATATGTCGAACTGTTCCAGGGCACCCCGTTGCTGATGCAACTGTTCCTGGCGTTCTTCGGCTTGCCTTTGCTCGGTGTGGATGTGTCGCCGTGGACCGCGGCCATCGTGACGCTGACGCTTTACACCAGTGCGTATCTGGTCGATATCTGGCGCGGTTGCGTCGAGGCTGTGCCGCGCGGACAGTGGGCGGCGGGCGCGAGCCTCGGCATGACGTTCGGCCAGCAGTTGCGTTATATCGTCTGGCCGCAGGCTAAAAAGATCGCGGTGGCGCCGACTGTCGGCTTTCTGGTGCAGGTCGTGAAAAGCACCGCGCTGACCTCGATCATCGGTTTCACCGAGTTGACCAAGACCGGCACGATGATTACCAACGCCGCGTTCCGGCCGTTTCCGATCTACGGCATGGTGGCGTTGATCTACTTCGCGATGTGTTTTCCGCTCACCTGGTACGCGCGTTCGTTAGAGAAGCGGCAAAAGGTTGGGCAGCATCGGTGAGGCTGCCTGGCAGGCTATCGACACCCCTGGTTCCGATACTCGGTTTCGAGAGTCGCTCGTTTATCGTATTCCTGTAACTCGTTGCGCGGTTTTCCATCTGGGCCATAACCGCGAACCGTAACGTTCTTGCGCTCAGGCGAGGCGATGGCCTGATCGATGGCTGCGTTGAGTTCCTGGCAACGCCCTTTTGCTGAGCTTGCCTGCGACGCCGACGTGCCACTTGCAATGTTGCGCGACATGGGTGAAGTGAATTGATGGCCAGGCGCTTCAGTTGACGTGCTGCTGCCGGAAGCTTGAGCGCCGGCATAACCTGAGAATGTCGAGAAACATAAGAGTGCAAAAATTGCGCGCGTGTTCATAGCCGCTCCTTTACGAAAGCCTTTCAGACTCCAGATCATCAACAATGGTTCGCGTACGCGTTCTCTACCGCCCACGAGGCAATCCACTCAAAAACATCTCGGCCGCGAAGACCCGTGCGATCTCCACCAATCCAGCGGCATGCCCCAACACCGCGCGATTGATCAGTTTTTCCAAACCGTTGCGCTCGATAACCCCTTCCGATACGCACCAGCCGTTCAGGCAGGTAGCACGGACATGATCCTGATGGACCGCGATCCCCTTCAAGGCAGCTTGAGTGGTATCGCCGACATCTCGCCGCCAAAGGTTATGCAAGGCCGAGGCGTGGTACGCGGATTGACGAACGGATAGCCGGTTGTGAAATGCCGAGAACAGACTGTGCGGCGGCATACTCAAAACTAACTCGACAAGCGGCTGCGACAGAAACGGTAGAAACAGGCGCCCAGTCAAGAGCCTTGCATCGACGACGGTTTCATCCAGCGTTGCCGCTAACACCGCGAGTTGATAACGCTTGGCTGGCTTGAAACGGAGGTCACGCCCCGCAATCAGGTCATCGCATGCCCCTGCCGGACGAGGACCGGGTTCGAAACGCAATGCGTCTGTACAGAACGGCTGAGCAAATGTGCCACCGTGTGACTGACCGAGCGCGCCCATCGCCTTGCGCAGAGTCGATGTCAAAGGCCAGCCGTACAGAATAGCCAGATCACGCAAGGCCGACGCCGCTCGAAGCACACGCAGATGTGCCAGCGCATCCACCGATGCCCCAAGCGGGGACGGCGCGAGAAACAGCGCATCTGCACCGTGCCCGTTTATCACCACCGAAAGCGCGTCCTCCCCGAGAGAATCGGCCATGCTCCTCATCTGAGCCAAGAAACAAAGCTGTGGCGACGGTTGCGGCACCACAGGCAGTGTTTGGCACGGCGCGAAAGGCAATGCATCGAGCAACGGGCAGGACCGGTGAGCAATCCCGCATTGCTTCGCCACCGAGCGCGCTACGTTCAGCTCATTTGACGATGCATAGTACGGATCGAAGTGAGTGACGGCGACGGTGCGATCGTTGCGTCCTGAGTGCTGCAAACCGATTGCCAATGAGCTTGACTCGAGGCCATCAGACAGTTCGAGCATGATGCTCACCTCGTCGCCGAGGGCCAGGTACAGCACGCTTGAGAGCACTTCGATCGGGTCTCTGACGACACTGTTGGCGTAGTCCTGCAAATTCGGGAACCAGAATCTCCGCTGCGTTGGAAGATGCCCCCGATCCCAGCTTAACGCCCGCCCGGCCGGCAAATGAAGCAAACCTTCGATCCCGGTTTCCACTGGGTCGCCACTTCCGTGACAGAGATACGAACGCAGATAACCGCTGTTCGGGTGCTGCAGAAAACCGCCGATCTTCGAGAAGGCTCCTGCCGACGTACCGACGTGTAGCTCGCCGAGCCGTCCGATTCGATAAAAGACGGGAACCTGGCCGCAAGGCTCGGAAACAACCAGCAGGCAATCCGCTTTCTTGTTGTAGACCATCAGGAAATAGGTGCCCCAAAAGCGGTTTGCAAAGCCATTCAGGTCGTCCACTACCGCTTCGACGATTTCTTTATCGTCGACAGCAGAAAAATTCCCTGATCGATAAAGGCGCCCACTTATAAACCATAGTTCCGATTCATTTTCGCCAATGCGCGGCCACCATGCTTCGTTTTGCGGCTGCGTTTGATAAAATCGGGCAATGATGTGGCCTGCCAGGCTCCATTGAAATGTAGAGTCGCAGGAGATTTCAGGTAATCGACCTTCCATCGAGACTATGCAATATGACATGATTGAGCCCGCGCTTTGGTCGCTTCTGGCTCATGGATGACCGCTAGTTGCTTACAGCGATATTGGGTCTTGCCCGGATAGATGGAATTTTCAGAATTCGAGAATATCGATTGATGGACGCAGCCATCATGACTTCCTACCGATTCACGAAATCACATGAGCATGAAATCAATTTATCAATCAACCGGGTCTTTGGATAGTAACAAATACAGACAAGGTGTTTCAATTTGAAATATTTCGAGATTGGATTTTAATTCGGAAAATTTATTGTTAATTTTCAGAAAAATTGAGTATGCCGAGATTAAATTGTCCTATCGGATTCCTATTTCTTGACGGGTATTTCCCACGCAAGCGATAGATGAGTGCCACCCAATAAAAAAGAGGCAACGCACGGTTGCCTCTTTTCCAGTCCAGCCCTGAAGTATCGCTTCAGCGCGCGGCTTGCGTCGACTTCCTCAGCTTCGCCACCTCGTCCGCACTCACCGCGCCTGCGCCGTTATTCCACCCGGCACGGACAAACGTCAGCACATCGGCGATCTGTTTGTCGTTCAACACTGCTGAGTATTTCGGCATCGGATACGGCGCGGGAACGCCCTGAATCACCAGATCTCCGGTACCGTTCAACGTGACGTTGATCAGCGACGAAGCATCGCGCTCCAGCACATTCGGATTGCCCGCGAGCGGCGCCAGCATCGGCGCAAAACCCCGGCCATCCACCCCGTGGCAATGCATGCAGTACTCGGTGTAGACCCGGGCGCCCGCATCGTTCGCCGGGCGCGTCAGCGACACCCTGGTTGCCTGTGCATCATACGAATACGGTGGCGCACCTGTACCGCCTGCTGCCGGTAGCGACTTCAGATACGTCGTCATCGCGGCAATGTCCATATCGCTCGTGGCCTGCGTGCTGTTGTTGATCACGCTGGTCATCGAACCGAACGCCGAAGCGTGCGCATTCGCGCCGGTCTTCAGAAACGCCGCGAGATCCGCTTCCGACCAGCGCCCGAGGCCAACGTTGTGCTCGCCCGTCAGATTCGCCGCAAACCAGCCGTCGAGCGGCGCGCCTGTCAGATAGGCGCTGCCGCTTTCATCCAGCGCCTTCTCCTGGAACGCAATGCCGCGCGGCGTATGACACGAACCACAATGGCCGAGCCCCTGGATCAGGTACGCCCCGCGATTCCATGCGACGTCCTTGCCCGCCTTGTCCTGATAGACGGCCTTGTCCAGGAACACCACGTTCCACAGCTTCAACGGCCAGCGCATGTTGAGCGGCCACGGAATGTCGGACTCGCGATTGGCCTGCTGCACCGGCGCCACGCCGTTCATGAAGAACGCGTAGAGCGCCTTTACATCGTCGTCGTTGACCTTCGCGTATGACGGATACGGCATGGCGGGGTACAGGTTGTGCCCATCCTTGGCCACGCCCTCGCGCAACGCCCGGGAAAAATCTTCCTCCGTATAACGTCCGATACCGGTGTCCGGATCGGGCGTGATGTTGGTGGTGTAGATCTTGCCCATCGGCGTCGTCATCGGCAGGCCGCCCGCAAACGGCTTGCCTTTAGGCGCCGAGTGGCACGCCACGCAATCGCCCAGCTTCGCCAGATAGGCGCCGCGCTGTACCAGCGCGTCGTCCGCAGCATGCGCGCTTGATGCCAGCGCAAACGGCAATGCCACACTCAGCGCCGCCCCGACAACCTTCAGTGTCTTGATCATGGTCGGTCTCCGATTAGGCGCTTTGCAGTTGATCGCCAACCGGCAACTGCCGCAGCCGTTTGCCAGTCGCGGCGTAGATCGCGTTCGCCAAGGCCGGCGCCAGTGCCGCCGTGCCAGGCTCGCCGATCCCGCCAGGCGCCTCGGTGCTCTTCACGATATGCACTTCGATACTGGGCGTCTGGTCGATGCGCAGCATGCGGTAATCGGTGAAGTTATTCTGCTCGACGCGGCCGTCCTTGATCGTGATCTCGCTATACAGCGCCGCCGTAATGCCGAAGATGATGCCGCCCTGCACCTGCGCTTCGATGGTGTTCGGATTGACCACCATGCCGCAATCGACCGCACACACCACGCGGTTCACCGTCACCTCACCCTGATCGACCGTCACGTCCGCGACCATCGAGAAGAAGCTGCCGAACGCATTCATCACCGACACGCCGCGCCCTTGCCCCTTGGGCACGCTGGTGCTGCCCCAACCGGCTGCGCGCGTGGCCGTATCGAGGACGTTCAGCGCGCGCGGCGACTTGCCGAGCAGATCGCGGCGGTATTTCACCGGATCCACCTTGGCCTGCGCCGCCAGTTCGTCGATGAAGCTCTCCACCACGAAGGTGCCGCGGGTCGGCCCGACGCCGCGCCAGAACGCGGTCGGCACGGTGCGCGGTTCCTGGCGCACATAATCGATGAACTGGTTCGGCAAGTCGTATGGCAGGTCGGCCGAGACCTCCACGGCGTCGGGATCGAGCCCGTGCTGGAACGCCGGGGGTGCGAAGCGCGCCATGATCGACGAGCCGACAATCCGGTGCTGCCACGCAATCGGCTTGCCGTTCGCGTCGAGCCCGGCCGAGATCTTGTCGTAGTAGTAAGGGCGGTACATGTCGTGCTGGATGTCTTCCTCGCGCGTCCAGACCACCTTGACCGGCGTGCCCAACTGCTTGCCGATCTTCAGCGCCTGGGCGGCCATGTCGACTTCGAGCCGCCGCCCAAAGCCGCCACCGAGCAGATGGTTGTGCACCGTGATCTTCTCTGCCGGCAAACCGGTGATTTTCACGGCCGCGTCGACAATCCGCGTCGGCACCTGGGTGCCCAGCCAGATATCGCAGCCGTCGGGGCGCACGTGCACCGTGCAGTTGACCGGTTCCATGGTGGCGTGGGCCAGGAACGGTTGCTGATAGACCGCATCGACACGCGTCTTGGCGTCCGAAAAGCCCTTCGCCACGTCGCCGTCCTTGCGCGCCACGGCACCCGTGCCATGGTCCGCTGCGCTAGCGAGATCGTCGACGATCTGCTTCATCGAGAGGTTCGCGCCCGCCCCTTCGTTCCACTTGATATCGAGCGTCGCAAGGCCGCGTTTAGCCGCCCACGTGTGGTCGCCGATCACGGCAACCGCATTATCGACCTTGACGACCTGGCGCACGCCGGCAATCTTCTTCGCGTTGCTGTCGTCGACGCTGGCAAGCGTGCCGCCGAACACGGGACACGTCGCAATCGCCGCATACACCATATCCGGCACCCGCACGTCGAGGCCGAACTGCGCGGTGCCGTCCACCTTCTCCGGCGAGTCGAGCCGCTTGACCGACGTGCCGATGACCTTGAAGTCCTTCGGGTCTTTCAAGGGCACGTTCTGCGGCGCCGGCAGCTTCGCCGCGGCATCGACCAGTTGGCCGTAGCCGATGCTGCGGTTGCTGGCCGCGTGAATCACTTGCCCGGCCTGCGCGTGACAGGTGGCCGGATCGACCTGCCATTGCTGCGCCGCCGCATTGATGAGCAGCACCCGTGCAGTCGCACCGGCCTTGCGCATCGGATCCCATGCATAGCGGATCGAGGTCGAGCCACCGGTCAACTGGCCGCCGAGCAGCGGGTCCATGAAGAGCTTTTCGTCAGGCGGCGCATGGTCGAGGGTGACGCTTTCGAGCGGTACTTCCAGCTCTTCAGCGATCAGCATCGGGATCGAGGTATAGACGCCCTGACCCATCTCTACTTTGGGCATCACCAGCGTGACCTTGCCTGCGGTGTCGATCTGGATGAACGCATTCGGTGCAAACATGCCGGCCGGCGCCGGTTCGCTGGCGTCCCCGCCGATCACCGATTTACCCGGCAGGGCCTGGGCCTGCCCTTGACCCTGCCCCTGGCTTAGCGCCGGCACGCTGAAACCGAGCAGCAGACCGCCGCCCGCGGCCGCGCCTACGGTGGCGCTGAATTTCAGAAAGGTGCGGCGCGAGAAACGCGGGCCGTTGGCATCGGGGGCAGCGCCTTCTGTGCCTGTGGTGTCCGTCGCGCTGTTTTTCGCATCAAGCAATCCTTGCGACATGTCAGGCCTCCTTTGCCGCTTGCTTGATGGCCGCGCGAATGCGGTTATAGGTGCCACAGCGGCAGATGTTGCCGGCCATGGCGGCGTCGATGTCCGCATCGGTGGGATTGGGGTTCTGTGCAAGCAGCGAGGCGGCCGACATCACCTGCCCCGACTGACAGTAGCCGCACTGCACCACGTCGATCTGGCGCCAGGCCTGCTGCACCTTCTTGCCGGCGGGTGTCTCGCCAACCGCTTCGATGGTGGTGATCTTCTTGTCCCCGACCGCCGCCACCGGCAAGACGCACGAGCGCACCGCGGCGCCGTCCAGATGCACAGTGCAGGCGCCGCACTGGGCGATACCGCAGCCAAACTTCGTGCCGGTCAGGCCAACGAGGTCGCGCAAGACCCACAGCAAGGGCATATCGGGCGGAGCGTCGACGGTATGCGTCTGTCCGTTGATGTTGAGCGTTGTCATGGGGACTCCGGGTGCGGATTATTGTTGGCTTGGGTCGAGGACGAGCGCTGCGCTCATGACGAACGAGCGGCAAGACATTGTGGCGAGGAAATTGTAGCGTCGCCCGAAAAAGTTCGCAGAGAACGTGTCGAGCGGTGGAATTTTGCTAGCATGGCCTTATATAGCCTTATCCCCACCCACGCGGAGTCGCGCTATGACCGAACAGCAAGCCATTCAATTCCTCTCGGAGGTTCGCCGGCCTTTGCTGTCCTTGCACAAGGCGATTCTCGATCACGAGCGCGCGGCCTATGAGAAGGAGTTCGGCCCGGTGACACCGGCGGCGTTTCTGCAAGTGCTGATCAATGGGTCCGGGTTTCGCTGGCTCACACCGCTTTCGACGGTGATTGCCAATGTCGACGAAACGCTCGATGACAAGAAAGCCACCGATGCGGACCGGATCGCGGCGGCAGAAGCCGTGACGACGCTGTTTTCCTCCGAGCTGCCTGAGAACGCGTTTCTGCCGCGCTATCTGCCGTTGTTGCAGGCGAGCCCGGCAATCCTGCATGAGCATGGGAAGGTTGCGCAGGTGTTGCGCACGGCGGAGGGAAACTAGCCGAAATGCGGGTTCGGCGGGGCGCTACCGGACGATCAGTCGAAGATAACCGGCAGCCCCCGCTGAAGAACCGGATGACTCATATAGGTTTGCCAGATGAGTCCGCTGCGATAATTCTCGATCATCAGCAAGGTTAATCCCTTGATCAAACCCGTGTTGTAGGGGTTGTACCACGGCATCGCCGTCGACAGGTTATACGAGTCGAGAAATCCGTATCCCGACCACAACCTGGGATGCTGGTGATACCAGTAACGCATGGCCGGCAACACCCGCTCAGGCGTAAACGGCAGCGAACCCAATGGCCCGCTCGGCGTGATGGTGCCATCGGTAACATGCCTGTCATTCAGGCTCTCGCCGTCGCTGTTGAGATAACCCGAAGGCGGTGCACCGGATGCCACATACCCCGAGGGCGTCTCGCAGGCGGTCAGCCCCCAGTCGTTCTCGCCCATCGACGAAAAGACGTCGCTGTTGTCCACACAGAACTGCCGGTTCGCCTCGGTGGCGTTGACCGAGTTTTGCCACCAGTCGACTCCCTTGCGATCTTTCAGATTGCGGAAGTCAAGCCACGCGTGAGAAAACTGATAGGTAAATAGCGCCCCTCCCCAAGCGTAAATCACCTCTGCACCGCCGTCGTAGGTTCCCGGCCGGCGGATCAGCGAATAGAACATGCCGGCGCTATCGGCGGGCGCGTGTGTGGTCGATCCTGCGGCCATGGGATACATGCAGAATTGTTCCGTGTATCCGCTCCAGGTCGACGAACTCATCTGCCCGGTACTATCCCACGACATCGTGAAATTACCATCGGACGCGACGGCGCTGGTCCAATCGACCCGGTCAAAAATCTGCTGCGCCAGATCGCCACATTGGCCGCCGAAATACTGGCCGGCGGTCAGGATGCCGTTGAGCGCAAGCATGGTATCGACTGTGGAGACCTCGCTCGATCCTGGATCGAGCGTATCCATGTCGATGAAATGATAGTAAAACCCGTTGAAGTGCGGGACATTGTCCCAAAGCGCCTGCAGCGATTTCTGGCAACGCTGCTCGGCATCGTCGTGACTCACCCAGCCGCGCTCCGCCGCGATTACCAGAGCACTCAACGCAAAACCTGAGCAAGCGATACTGCTGCTACGCGAGCCCTTCTGTTTCGCAACGAGCCCGTATCCCAGCGCCCCTTCGGTCGTATTGGCTTCACGCCAGAAGTATTCGAAGCTCAGGCGCGCCTCGGCCTCCAGCAGGTCGCGATCGCTGAGCGCCGGCAAGGGGCCACGTGCGGTTTGATAGACCTCGATCTCGAACAGGCTCGGCCCCTTGTCGTCGTGCAGCAGGCTATCAATTCTTAACCGCAGCCCCGTGCTTTGCGTGAGCGCCGGCAAAACGATGGCTGCGCTGGTATCCGTGCCCTGATACACATCGAGCCAGGTCTGCCCATCGTCCGCCATGATCTGCAGGGTGAAACTGGCAATTCGTGGGCCGTTTGCGTCCGTATACTCAGTAATCCGTACGACGTCGAAGGTTTCCTGCTTGATGAAACCGATCGTATGGAAGATCGGAACCGGAGCGTTGTCGTACGCCGCCCAACGGGTCGACGAACACCCATCGATAGCCATGCTGGCCTGATAGGTGGGATTGTCGTACCAGGTGCTGCTCGCGCTGGCTTTGGCGCCTCGCGCCACATTGACGGGCGCCTGCACCGGCCACAGGGTGTCGTTGGCATCGAACAACGAGAATGAATACAGGCTCGGGGGATTGGTGGGATCCGGCACGGAACTGATCGTCATGCGCACTTGCTCCACCGTGACCGGTTCCGGCAAGTAACCCAAATAGTTGACTGCGGGGTTGTCCCCCTCAATCAGCGTTTGCCAGGCACCATCGATGTACGCCTCAATGCTAAATTTACCAATCCGGCTGTCGTATTGCAGGAATGCCACACGGTTGAACGTTTCCTCGCGGCCGAGATCGAGTTCGAAGGTAATCGGCAGCACGGCCTCGTCGTCGGTCGCCCAACGCGTCTCGCTATCGCCGTCGACGGCCAGTTGCGGCCCATAGCTCTGCGCATTTCCGTTCCATACGTTGCTCGCAGTGGCCTTGCGAAACAACGCTTTGTCCGGATACGTTCTGGCTTCCGGAAACCCGCGAACCTCCATGACAAGCACGACACCCAACGGATCCCATGACTGATCCGGCAATTCGACCTCGATCAACCCATTGACAACGGTATAGGCCTGCGCAACCCCGGGGTTGTCGAGCCAATAGACCTGGTTGATGACATTGACGGGAAGGTCGACGCGTAAAGTCTTGTCCTGCGGCCATTCGGTTAGCGTGACGTACAGCGTACCCGGCAGCTTTAGCGTGCAATAAGCGCCTGCCTGAAAGGAAACATCGAGGGTGCCCGCACGTGTGCCGTAGACCGCGTTTCCCCATTTTCCAAGCCATTCGCCCAGATCAGCCAGCCGGTCCAGACTGGGCTGGGGTATCACGCCGTCGGCCGTCGGGCCGGTATTGAGCAGATAGTTTCCGCCCTTGCTGGCACAGTCCAGCAAGTATTGCAGGAGTTCGAGGCTCGACTTCCAGTTGTCGTCCGAAGCGGTGTAACCCCAACTGTCGTTGATGGTCATGCAGCATTCCCAAGGGCCGGACTGCGCACTGGGGGGAATGCTTTGTTCGGGCGTGGTGTAATCGCCCGCGTTCGGGGAGCCGCCCAGCCGGTTATTGATGATGATATCGGGCGAGAGACGGCGCAAATACCAGCGGATCTCGTCCGACAGATCGTCGTTCATGAACGCAGCCCAGCCGCCATCGAACCAGATCAGTACCGGATCGAAAATGCGAATGAGCTCTCTTAGATGTTCCTTCAACTCCGACACGTACCATTCGGCATCCGGCGCATCCGGATCGGGATCGTCGGGGTCCGCTGTAGCAGCACTCTCCACGGCGACTTCATGGACGTTGCCCCAGTCCAGCAATGAATAGTAGGTCGCAAAGCGGATACCCCGTTCGTTGCAGGCCTTGGCAAGATCGGCCAGCACGGGCTTGTGAATGCTCGCGGTATTCACCACGTCGTAAGGGGCAAAGTCCTTGACGTTGGTTTCGAACATGGCAAAGCCATCGTGATGCTTGGTGGTGATGGTCAGGTAGCGCTGACCCGCGTCAACGATCGTGTCAGCCCAGGACTCTGGACTGTAGGCGGACGGATCGAATGGAATGCATGCTTCTTCTATGTACGTATTCTTGGGAATCTGCTCCGTATTCATCACCCATTCACCACTTGCAAGGACCGAATAGGCCCCCCAGTGCATCATGTGGCCGAAACGGCTTTCGTTGAACCACTGCATCCGGCGCATGCGCGCCTCGTCAGTTTCAAGCTCCGGGTTCTGGCAAAACACGAACCAGGCAAGCGCGCCTTCAAAGCCGTCTGGAAAGCAGAAGTAAGCGTCCTGCTCGCCTTCTCCTTGATAAAGAATGTTCGGCGCCATGCTGTCCGTGAAGATCTCGGCCTGTGACGTAGTCGCGCTAGTGATGGTCCACAGGGGGGCGGCGTCAGGTCGCCCGAGGCAGATCGTCACTTTCTGGCCGCTTTGCTGGCAAGAGGTGAAGATCATGCAAGTGGTGTAGTTCCCAGCCGGGATCGTGACTTTAAAATGCAGCCACGCCTCATCTGAGGTGGGACTGAGCGAAGCCGCCGAAGTACCGTCGTAATTGACAGTCTGGTAGGCATTGTTCGAGCTCTCGGCAAAATCACCGGATTTGTCCAGAAACTGGTTGAAGTAGTAGACGGCATTGCTCACGTCCGATCTCCATTCAAGAGTGTCTCGATTCGCCGCTGCAACCGCTCTGGCATCGGTGTATTGCTGTTTTACATGACTGTTATCGGGGTTCCAAGATGGCGATGGAAATTTTCAGGGTCGGTCGAAATGCCGGGCTTCGTCGTTTCGAAGCGCGTTTCAATACGCGTGCCGCCGCGTGCACGGGATGGCTCGACAAGAAAACGGACCCCGTGGGGTCCGTGGTAGCCAAAACCGCTTTCTTCGAGCCGTTAGATTCAGCCTGCCAGGTCCGCCGGCAGCTTGCCGCCATTGGCGGCCAATGCCTGCATCACCTGCTTGTGCAACCAGATGTTCATGCTGGCGGAATCGTTCGTGTCACCGCTGTACTTAAGTTCCTGCGCGAGTTGCTTGCGATGCTCGAGACTGCTGTCGACGCCGAGCGCCTTCAACGTATCGACGATCGAGGTGCGCCAGTTCAACGTTTGACCGCTTTCGCTCACGAACTGGTCCATCACGGCCGCGACATCGACATCCGCCAGAGGCGCCGGTGCGGGCGCTGCATCCGGAGCGGCAGCTTGTGCCGCTGCGGGATCAGGCGTGGGCTCTACAGCGGGCGGCGCCTGATCGGGCTTGGCCTTACCGAACAACTTATTGACGATGTCACCAAAAATGCTCATTTCCAATTCTCCTTACTGGGCAGATATTGCGGGAGCCGCATGCCGCCGGTCGCGGACATGCACGCCTTCAGGATCATAGACGCATGTGCTCGCCCGGTCGTTGCAGATTTGTGTCAATAAAGGTCAAGCCTGTCACCACCTGCCAATCTACGCGCTCGCGCGATATCCTGACGCGCCTGTTGACCAATCTCCGAGTCCGTGCCCACCACTCCCTCCAACCGCTCCCAATAGCCGATCGCCGTGCGGTAATCGCGCCGGTCGAGCGCCGCTGAGCCCGCCAATGCCAGCGCCTTCGGATTTGATCAGGCGCCGTTCCAGTTCATGCAACGCCCCTGCCCGATGTTGCGGCGACAGGTGGCCGGCCGCAAATTCGCGCTCGACCTCAAGCAGTTCCACCCGATAGATCGCAACTGCGAGCGCGTGCCCATCGTGGCCCGCGATGCCGTTCGCGTGTACCGCTGCGCGCCGCAACAGCGGCAAGATCACGCATAGCAGTGCGGTAAGCAGCATCGCGCAAGCGATCAAACAGAATCGCACCATCATAAGGAATCCTCATCCTCGCCAGCCAGCCAGCCAGCCAGCCAGCCAGCCAGCCAGCCAGCAGCATCGAAGCACAACGACGCTCGTCGTCATCGAGCGCGCGTGGATGGCGTTCGTTTGATTGGCCACCTCGGATGCATGGCGCCCTTCGAGCGTGACGACCAGTTTGCCGTGCTCCGTTACGGCGTGAATTAAGGCAGCAGGCATCGCACCGATCGCCTGCGACTCTTCGGTTGAACGCATGCAGTTATTTTTTGTGCGATCAACCAGAACTCGTCAAGAGAATTTGTCGTTAAACAGCGATAAAAAATCGCGTTGACAAGTTACGTTACGACATCGAAAACAATCGATGCGAATTGCACAAATGGCGCAACACTCGACCTGCCCGAGCCCGTCGAGACAGAGCATGCCATGTAAAGCGCACTCCACCCACATCGGTTTTAACATGCACCCCGCTGCGCCGTTGCAAATTGAAAAACAATGACGTTAATTGAATATCCTCCCAAACAGAATACCCTCAATCAATTAACTAACTCAAGAATCCAGATAGCCTTAATTAGCTTGAAATTACGAATTGTTCCGTATAAACATTGTTAACCGGAAGGCTATGCGGATCAGCTCGACGCGTTGTATGCCGATCCTTCAAAGCAAGTCACGCCAGCAGGCCCATGGAACAGCCGCTTTCGGCGCATCGAGGCAGACAGGTAATCGGGAACACATCACTTTGTCGTGGAGTTCAGCTTGATCACACTAACCCATGCGGCCTGCGCGATTGAAAGCGAGCTGGTAAAGCAGTTCCCGGACGTGCTGTCTACCGACGCGACGGATTTCATCGCGGCACTGGAGCGCGAATTTGCGAGTCGGCGCGAAGAAATTCTGCAAGCACGCACGCTATCCGCCAGCCGTGTGCATAACGCGAGCTTCGATTTCCTTGGCGCGACTGCCCGCATCCGTAACGATCCGGATTGGCGGGTTCCCGCTCCTCCTTGCGACCTGATCGACCGGCGTGTGGAGATTGCCGCTCCTGCAGAAAACCGCAAAGTCGTCATCAATGCGCTCAATGCGCACGCCCAGGTGTGGGTGGCGGATCTTGAAGACGCGTTGTCGCCAACCGGCCGTAACGTCATGCTAAGCCAGCGCAACCTGCACGATGCGGTCGTCGGCGATATCACTTATGTGGACCCGCGCGGCAAACAGTACAGGCTGGACGAGCGCACCGCGGCGATCGTGGTGCGGCCACGCGGCTGGCATTTGCCGGAACACCACATTCTGATAGACGGCCGACCGGCGTCGGCGAGCCTGGTGGATTTCGGGCTCTACTTCTTCCATTGCGCGCGTAAGCAACTCGAGCGCGGCAGTGGGCCCTATTTTTATTTACCCAAACTGGAGAACCACCTCGAAGCCCGGCTCTGGAACGACGTATTCGAATTTGCCCAGGACTGGATCGGCATTGCGCGCGGCAGTATCCGCGCCACGGTGATTGTTGAGCACATCAACGCGGCTTATGAAATGGACGAAATCCTGTACGCGCTAGGCCCGCACGCGGCCGGCCTGACTGCGGGACGCTGGGACTATCTGTTCAGTATTGCGCGAGAGTTCCGGCACGCGACCGACTTCGCCATGCCAGACCGTTCAGAATTGAAGATGAACTTGCCGTTCATGCGCGCCTACACGGAGCTTCTGATCCGGACCTGCCATCGGCGTGGAACTCATGCCATCGGCGGAGTCGCCACGCAAATCCCCGACCGGCATGATGCGAAAGCGTGCGCCCAAGCCGTCGCGGCAGTCCGTACCGACAAGGAACGCGAGGCCGAAGAAGGCTTCGACGGCACATGGGTAGTCCATCCCGACCTGGTAGCCGTTTGTCACACCGCGTTCGAACGTATCCTTGCAGGCCGGCCACACCAGATCAACCGTTTGCCAAGTAGCAGCCGCATCGCGGGAACTCATCTCTCGCCCGCGCACGGCGTGGACGGCCAGGTGACCGAAGCCGGCTTGCGCTCGAATATCGCCTTGTCGATCCGCTATCTCGACGGCTGGTTGTGCGGCAGCGGCTCGATCAGACTGTTTGACCTCATGGAAGGGGTGGCGACAGTCGAGATCGCACGTTCGCAAATCTGGATCTGGCTACACCGGCGCGCGCGCCTGCAGGATGGCCGGCGCATCACCCCCGCTCTGGTGCGCACCATGCTGGATGACGAAATCACTCAATACGTTGCGCAGTCTCCCGACCAGCGCTCGGAACGCAGCCTCGACGAGGCGCGCGCACTGTTCGAAGCTGTGACCATGAACAAAGATTTTCCGGATTTTTTGACCCTTCCCGGCTACGAGCGCTTGAACCGGATGCCCCCTGCTTCCGATCCAGCTAACGGCGCTGCGACTGGCGACAAGACAGCGGCCGCCCAACCCAGGCCAGCGCCAATGCAGCCCCCCGTCCGCCGCACGGACTTCAGGCTGACCTGCAGCAGCGGCATGTTCACGCACTTGCAACTCAAACCGCGAGTTGCTTTTTCATTCGCGTTCATGGGTTGGTCGGCGTGGCTGATCGAGCACGCCGTATCGCATGCGACGCTGATTCGCGAGCACGCAACGGGTTTCGTTCCCATCGGCCTCGAGATCGAGTACCTGCAATTCGCTACATTCGACGATTGCGAAACGCTCGACATCTCGACCCAGGTCAGAACGTGGAACCCGCGCCGCTTTCATAGCCTGCAGGAGGTGGATGTGCTGCTTGACGCGAGCGGTATTCCGTTGGCGCGCATTCACCTTCAGGAGGTGTGCGTACGTATTGAATCGCAGGAAACCTTAGCCGCCGCGCCGGGGCGGGTGCCGGACGAAATTTCCGCGCTCCTGCTGGACAGCCCCGGTGACATCGACGAGCGCCCGCGCCTGCTCAACCGCGGCGCCGCTCGCGTATCGGCGGACGCGAAACCGATCGCTGCGTTTCAGCATGATTTCACCGTTTATCGACATGCCTGCGAGGTGTCGGATCAATGGTACTCAGAGCACGTGTGCGACTACCTCGGCGCGAGCCGCGAAAGCATGGTGTTTCAGTTACTGCCGGATCATCCGGCACTCGCCGCTGGGCTCGCGAGGCCCGTTGAGCGGATCAGCATCGGCCTGCGGCAGCCCTACGCGTTGTTCGATCGTGGCCAGGTCGCAACCGAGGCATACCGCATCGGCGACGAGATTCATTTCGCTCATCGCCTGCTTACCGCATCCGGCACGCTGGCCGGCGACGCGATCGAAGTGTTTTCTTCGCTGTGATCCCCAATCCCGATAGAAAGGAAACCGCTATGACCTTCCTGTTTTCCGGTTCTTTGCTCAGGTATGTGGGTTTCCGTCGTCAGATAGACTATGAAACCAGCACACTCGCCATTGCGCTTCGGGTGCTGTTCGCCGACTATCCGGAGATTGAAGGAATACTGATGAATCAGGACGGCACATTGCGGCGCAGCCTGAGACTCGCGATCAACGGCGAGGTGGTTCACACGGATCTCTCGCAGCCGCTGGTGGCGACCGATTCGGTCACGATCATGACCGCCATCGCGGGTGGCTGAGCGGCCCGCGGCCGCCCCAGTTCAACCGAAGGAGTCTGCCCCATGTCGCTCGATACCCGGCTGCGAACCGTGTTCAATACGGTACTGGAACTGGATGCGAAACTGCCCGATGCCGCACTGCGTTACCAGGAAACGCCCGGCTGGGATTCGCTCGGGGCCGTTTTGTTGATCGCGGCGATCGAAGACGAATTTCACGTCGAGATCGATACCGGGCGAGCGTTGAAGATGAATACCTTCAGTGCAACCGTGGGATTGCTGCGCGAGCTAGGGGCAGAGGCCTGAACTCATGGCGGACTTGAACGCGGAAATCGCCATGAAAGGTTCGCCGGGTAGCCAGCCGCTGCGTGAGGCGCCGCTCCTGCCAAGGCTGATCAAGCTGGTCGACTATCATCGGCGCGCCTGCCCTGCTTACGCACGCATCCTTGCTGCCATCGGGCACCCGCCCGCCCGGCACTATGAGGATTTGCGCGAACTGCCGTGGTTGCCGGTGCGACTGTTCAAGGAGCATCCGTTAGTCAGCACGGAGCGCGAACAGGTCGCGGTGCTCACTTCGTCGGGCACCACCGGAACGGGTGTGACCCAGATCGCGCTGGACCGCGATGCCGCTGAACGCCAGCGTCTGATGCTTATCGCGACGCTGGAGAAGATCACCGGCCCGCGCCGTCTGCCGCTTCTGATCATCGATTCGCCCTCGTCGGTACGCGCAGAACGGTCGTCCATCCGCGGCGCCACGGTGCTGGGCGT
Source organism: Paraburkholderia phenazinium (assembly GCF_900100735.1). Classification (GTDB taxonomy): domain Bacteria; phylum Pseudomonadota; class Gammaproteobacteria; order Burkholderiales; family Burkholderiaceae; genus Paraburkholderia; species Paraburkholderia phenazinia. The sequence continues at coordinate 53,265 of NZ_FNCJ01000032.1, forward strand.
GATGAATGTCGGCCGCGAACACGTCTTTGCTCTCGACGACCAACAGCACATCGATGCAAACGCAGTCGAGCATTTCCTGCAACGCCACGCTCATGCGGCCTTTCTGATCTTCGGATTTACGTCTCTGGTCTGGACACGGTTCTACGAACTGGCCCGGACGCGCGCTTTCGATCTCGGCAACGCGTTGTTGCTACACACCGGCGGTTGGAAAAAATTAGCTGACCAGGCCGTTTCCCCGCAAGTCTTCCGCACGCGCTTTCGCGAGGACACCGGCCTCGTGCGCTGCCACAATTTCTACGGCATGGTCGAACAAGGCGGCACCATTCACATCGAATCCGCCTCGGGAGATGGCTTGTATTGCCCTGATTTCGCCGACGTCATCGTGCGCGACCCGCAAACCTGGGAAGAAGCCGCCGTCGGCACGCCAGGCGTAATCGAAGTGCTGAGTTCCGCTTGCCGCGCGCATCCGGGCCACGTGCTGCTGACCGAGGACCTCGGCGTCGTACACGGCGTCGACGACGGCGAATGGCCCGGCAAGCGCTTTAGCGTGCTCGGCAGGCTGGCGCGCGCCGAACCGCGCGGCTGCTCGGATACGCGGCCTGAAACGCTGCCTCAAACGCTGCTTGAAGCCCCCTCCGGAGGACGGCCATGAGTGGTCTGCTCGAGGGCAAGCGCCTGCTGATTACCGGCATCATCAACTACGCCTCGATTGCCTTTGCCGTCGCGCAACTCGCGCAGCAGCAAGGCGCACAGCTTGTTCTCACCGGTCACGGCCGCCTGCACATGGTCGAAGAAGCTGCCCGAAGGCTGCCGCAGACGCCGCCGGTCATCGAGCTCGACGTCACCCGAGACGAGCAACTGGCGTCCCTGGCCGAGCGCGTGGGCCGACACGTGCCGCGCCTCGACGGCGTCGTGCATGCCATCGCCTACGCGCCTCACGCGGCGATCTGCGATGACTTTCTGGCCGCGGGCTGGGCCGATGTGCAATCCACCCTGCAGGTATCCACCTATTCGCTGGCGGCGCTCGTTGGCGCGGCGTTGCCCCTGATGCATCCGGGCAGCGCAATCGTCGGCCTCGATTTCGACGCTGCGGTGGCCTGGTCCGGTTACGACTGGATGGGCGTGGCAAAAGCCGGGCTGGAAGCGAGTGCACGCTACCTGGCCCGCGATCTGGGTCCACGCGGCATACGCGTGAATCTGGTCGCGGCCGGCCCGTTGCGCACCGTTGCTGCGCGTGGTGAACCGCGCTTCCAGGACATCGTCACCGCCTGGCATGCGCGTGCCCCGCTCGGCTGGAATCCGGCCGACGCCGGCGGCGTCGCACGTGCCTGCGTAGCCCTGCTGTCGGACTGGTTTCCCGCCACCACCGGCGAAATTGTGCATGCCGATGGTGGTTTTCACGCAATCGGCGCCTGAAGAGGGGCCGCTCCGGAGGGCGATGATGAATGTGACGAGCTTCAGTGGCCCGCGCTTCGACAATCGCGTTGCGGTCGTGATTGGCGGCACACGCGGCATCGGACGCGCCAGTGCGCGGCTGCTGGCCGAAGCAGGCGCGAGCGTCGTGCTGACCGGCAAGGACCGTGAATCAGCGGAACGCGAGGCACAACGAATCACAGCCGAATGCGGCGTCGCCGCCACCGGGCTCGCTCTGCAATTGGGCGAATACGCGCTGATCAGCCCTGCCATCAAGACGATTGCCGCCGATCATGGCGCGATCGACGCTCTTGTACTCAGTGCGGGCGTAATGCAGAGCACGCCGTTGGGACTTACCACGGAGTCGGTCGCGCGCCATCTGCTCGACATCAATCTGCTCGGCGCCGTCGAGGTGCTGCAGGCCACGGCGAAAGTGATGATGCGTCGTCGCCGGGGCGCCATCGTCCTGCTCGCGTCGTTGGTAGGCGAGCGCGGCGCGCCCGGCCAGGCAGTCTATGCCGCGGCCAAGGCCGGGGTCGCCGCGCTGGCCCGTTCAGCGTCGAAGGAACTCGGCCCGCTCGGCATTCGAGTCAATGCAGTAGCGCCCGGCCTGATCGACACCGATCTGCTGGCGGACCTGCCACCCGATGTCGTCACCGCGCGTTGTGCACAGACCTCGTTGCGCAGGCTCGGCACAGCCGAGGAAGTCGCCGGGGCAATTCGTTTCTTGCTGAGTGACGAAGCATCTTTTATCACCGGGCAAGTGCTGGGCGTCGACGGAGGGCTGGCCCTATGAACGCATTCGGCTCGCACGCGTGCCTGATCGATGCCACTAGCGCGCGCAGTTGAAGCGGCGCGGAGCTGGAGACCATGGTCCGCGTCATGGAACACGAACTGCATGCGATCCCTGCCGGGTTGCTCCTGATGCCCGCCGCCTGGACGATCAGCAACGTCTGCCGCTATCTCGCCGCGTTGCGGCAAGGCCGGCCCATCGCCCTGCTCGACCCACAAATCGAAAGCGACACGCTCGTGGAACTGATGGCGCGGTTCGAGCCGGCCGCTCTCTGGCAGCCCGGACTCGAGCGGCCCGCACCGGCAGGCTATCGCAACGCCGGGTCCGGCTGGCTCAGGCAGACCCAGGCGGCGCCGGTTCATCCCGACCTGACCTTGCTGCTCACCACCTCCGGCTCCACCGGCGCGGCACGCATGGTGCGCCTGTCGCGCGTAGCCGTGCTGGCCAATGCGGATGCAATCGTGCAGGCACTGCACATCACGTCCGCTGACATCGCGCCCACCAGCCTGCCGTTTCATCTCGGCTACGGCTTGTCGGTGCTGAACAGCCATCTGGCCGCCGGCGCCACCCTCGTCGTGACTGCCCATCCTGTAATCGGCCCTGACTTCTGGGCAGCCGTCGATACCTATCGCGCCACCTCCTTCGCTGCCGTGTCGCATACCTACGAACTGCTGACGCGCTTGCGCTGGACACCCTTGGCTCATCCGAGCCTGCGCACACTGACCCAGTCCGGCAGCCGCATGCGTGCCGAACTGATCACCCGCCTCGCTCGCGACATTGGCCTCGCGGGCGGCCGCCTGCATCTCATGTACGGGCAAACCGAAGCGACGGCCCGCATGGCGGTTCTACCGGCGCAACGGGTCTTCGAGAAACCGGGCTCCGTCGGGCTGGCCGTCCCTGGTGGCCGTTTGTCGGTTCGTCTCGATTCCGGCGACGAAACCTGCCAGCACGATGTCTACGGAGAGGTCATCTATCGCGGCCCGAGCGTCATGATGGGCTATGCGGATAGCGCCGCCGACCTCGCCCGTGGCGACGATCAGCGCGGCGAACTGCATACCGGCGACATCGGCCACTTCGATCAGGATGGCTACCTTTATCTGGAGGGGCGGCTGAAACGAATGGCCAAACTGTTTGGCCTCCGGATCAATCTCGATGCAGTCGAGCGCCTTGCCAGCGAGGCGGGCGCGCAAGGCAGCAGCGCGGCCGTGTCGCTCAACGACGAAGCCATCGTGCTGTGGTGTGAAGGCGGGGCCGAAGCTGGCCAACTGGACAGCATCGCCCGGCGCGTCGCCCAGCAGTTGCATATCAACCACCGCGGCGTGCTGGCGCGCAGCATCGACAAGCTGCCGCTGCTGCGCAACGGCAAGATCGACTATCGTTCGTTGTCCCGTGCGGCTGCCGACACCGAGGCGTCGCGATGATCCGGTCACTATTCCCGCCGGGCGCGCCGTGCGAAGCGGCTGCGTTACTCGCGCCCCTGCTCACGCCGGGGCCTCGTTCAACACTGCGCCTCGGCGACGAGCGCATGCTCGACTACCTCGACGCAGTCGGCCAACGTCTGCGCACCCCCGCCTATGCCCGTCGCTATCCGGAACTGGGTCCGCTCGGCGTCTGGTTGCGACGCGGGCATCTGGTCGCCGAACTTACCCGGCTCGGCACCGATGCGCGCATCCAACGGTTCCCGCTAGGACTGTTATTTCATGTCGCACCCGGAAACGCCGACACGGTATTCGTCTATTCGTGGGCGCTCGCTGCGTTGGCAGGAAACCGCAACGTCGTACGCGTGTCCGAGCGCGGCGGAGAGCTCACGCAAGCCGTGCTGGCCGTCCTCGTCGAAACGCTGGAGCAAGCCGATCCCATTGTGGCCGAAACGCAGCGGATCGTAAGCTACGACCACCGTGACGAGGCCGCGACCGCTGAATTTTCGGCAGCGTGCGATCTGCGCGTGCTATGGGGCGGCGATCAGGCGATTCGCGAGATTCGCGGCGCGCCGCTGCGGCCGGCGGCACGCGACCTCACCTTCCCCAATCGCTCGTCGTTCGCCGTGATCTGCGCCCACGCCTTACTCCGCGCCGAGACACCTGAGCAAAGACTGGCGGCGCAAGCGTTCCATACGGACGCCTACCTGTTCGGTCAGGCGGCATGCGCTTCGCCAGGCACTATCTTCTGGATCGGCACGGCGGCGGAGGTGGCTGACGCACAGGCCCTATTGGTCGCGTTGCTGGCGAGTACCGTGGAGTCGCGCGGGCCACGCTCGGATGCAGCGATGTCGATTCAGAAGCATGTCGCTACTTACGGTCTGGCCGTCGAAGGAATCGCGGATGCCGTGCGCTTCGTCAGTAACGAAATCACCCTGGTGGATCTTTGCGCGCCTGTTTGCCCGCCGCGCCGCTGGCTTGGCACGGGTACCTTTGCACAGTGGCGCCTCGATTCGCTCGACGAGATCGCCCCGCTGCTGCAACGGCAGGATCAAACGCTGGCTTATTTTGGCTTCACGGCAGACGAGATGGTGTCGTTGGCCGAGCGGCTCGAAGGCCGCGGTATCGACCGCTTCGTCCCGTTGGGGCGAGCTCTTGAGTTCGCGGCGATCTGGGACGGCTACGACCTGCTGCGCGAGTTCAGCCGGCTCGTCACCGTCAGCTGAATGTCTCACACGGAGTGCCACCATGAGCGCTGCCGCAATCATCGAACTCACCCCTTGTGAAGCCCACGAACGCCAGCGTTCGGGTGCGCTGCTGGTGGACGTACGTGATGACGGCGAGCGTGCGGCGGGCATGGCTGAGGCCGCACTCGGCGTGAGCCGGGCACGTCTGGAAAACGATCCGGCTGCGTGGTTGCCGGACCCTGCGGCTGCGATCATGCTGATCTGCGCCGCGGGCATGCGCTCTATGCAGTGCGCGAAAGTGCTGCATGGTCGGGGCTATACCCACCTTTATTCGGTCAGCGGCGGCACCAAGGCGTGGCAAGCAGCCGGCCTGCCGATGACCGAACCCACCGCGGACCTCGATTTCCTCGAACGCTATTCGCGTCATCTACGCCTGTCCGAGATCGGGCTGGAAGGACAACGCAAGCTGGCGGCCGCCAGGGTGGCGCTGATCGGCGCCGGCGGCCTGGGTTCGCCTGCGGCGCTGTATCTCGCCGCCGCGGGCATCGGGCGCCTCACCGTGATCGATGACGACGTGGTCGATCGTAGCAACCTGCAGCGACAAGTGCTGCATAGGGATGCGGATGTTGGCACGCTCAAGGTCGAATCGGCCGGCCGGACCTTGCGGGCGCTCAACCCGCACGTCGTGATCGAACTGCAGCGCACGCGTCTGCTCGCCGCTAACGTGGAGCGTTTGCTTGGCGGACACGACGTGGTGATCGACGGCTCCGACAATTTCTCCACCCGCTACCTCGTGAACGATGCCTGCGTGCGGCTGGGCGTGCCGATGGTCTACGGCGCGGTACAAGGATTCGACGGACAGGTCAGCGTATTCTGGCCGACGCATGAGGGCGGCAGTTGCTATCGCTGCCTGTTTCCGGAACCGCCGGCGCCCGAGTTCGCGCCCAACTGCTCCGAGGCCGGCGTGCTCGGGGTGCTGCCAGGCGTGATCGGATTGCTGCAGGCCACTGAAGCCATCAAACTGATCCTCGATATCGGCGAGTCCCTGTCCGGCACGTTGCTGCAGTTCGACGCGCTGGGCATGCAATTCAACCGGCTACGTCTTGCGCGCGATCCGCATTGCCCGCGTTGCGGCGCAGGCGTCACGGCGGCGGACTACGTGGATCTACCGGCAGCCTGCGCGGCACACTGACACGCGAGCGATTGGCCGCACCCCTCACCCCGCCGCATTCAACTTACGCCACAGTGTCGTCTTGCTGATCCCCAACGCCTCGCACACCTGATCCCGGTCGCCATTGAACGCCTCCAGCGCGGCGCGTATCTCGTCCGCTTCCACCCGGCGGCTGCGCTGGCGCAAGGTCAGCGCGGCGTCATTGCCTGCCGCGTCCTGCCGTACGAACAATTCCGGCGCGATCGACTGCAACACTTCGTTCGTCAGCGCCGCGTCATCCGAATACGCCAGTTCGACGGTGATCCGCTCGATCACGTTCTGCAATTCCCGCACGTTACCGGGCCATGCGTGAGCGCTCAGCGATTCGCTGACCGCCGCGAGCACGCTCGACGCGTCAGCCGTAGTCCGAATGCGTGCCGCGAGACGCGGCTCACGACGCGCTGCCTGGCATAGCAACTCGGCCGCGAGCGGCATGAGGTCCACAAGCCGCTCGCGCAACGGCGGCAATGCAATGTTCAGAATATTGAGCCGGTAGTACAGATCGGCGCGGAAGTTGCCGCCCTCCACCGCCGCCGTCAACTCGCGGTGCGTCGCCGCCACGATCCGCACGTCGATTCGCGTCGGCTCTGTCGAGCCGAGCCGCACCACTTCACGCTCCTGCAGCACGCGCAGCAGTCGGCTTTGCAGCGGCAAGGGCATTTCGCCGATTTCATCGAGAAACAGCGTGCCACGGTGTGCCGCTTCGATCAGCCCGGCTTTGCCACCGCGCCGCGCGCCGGTAAACGCGCCCTCTTCGTAACCGAACAGTTCGCTCTCCAGCAAGGCCTCCGGAAACGCGCCGCAATTGAGCGCGACAAACGGAAAGTCGCGCCGTGCGCTCAGATGATGCAGGCTCTGCGCGACCATCTCCTTGCCGGTACCGCTCTCGCCGCGAATCAGCACGGTGGCGTCCGACATTGCGTAGCGCTGCACCAGTTGCCGGACCCGTTCGATCGCTGCACAGCTGCCGACCAGATCGTCGAGCCGGTAGCGTGCCACGAACTGCTGCGCACGCTGCCGCGAACGCAGCGTGCGGTCGAGCCGCTCCACGGCGCGTGACTCCTGAAACGTCAGCACCGTGCCCGTCGTCACCCCGTTGTCGACCAGCGGCCCTCGATGCACGACGTAGCTGATACCGCGCAGCGTTTCAAGCGATTCGCCCTCTTCATCCGGGACGGTGCCGGCCAGATCGGGCGCGAGTTCGAGCAGCGCACGGCCCACCGCCGCAGCGGGTTCGATGCCAAGCACCAGCGCCAGACGCTGGTTGATGGCTTCGACGCGGCCCTGTGCATCGAGTGCGACCACGCCGTCGCGCAAGTGCTGCAACACGTTGTCCAGACGGTGCCGCCGAACCGCTTCGCCCCACGTCGCCTGGGCGACTTCGAGCGCGGTATCGAAGGCCGCGCGCACCGAAGCACGCGAGTAGAGAAACACGGATTCGATGCCGGCCCGCGCGGCCAGGTCCGTGACGAGGCCCGGCCCGACGATCGTGCCCACGCCGCGATCGCGCAGGTCGAGCACGCAGGCTTCCGCATCCTGCGCCGACTGATACGACGCGAACACCACATCGATTCCATAGGCCGCCACGAAGCGGCGCAATTCGGCAGGCGTCTCGCCATACGTAACAAGCGCCACCGAGGATGCGTCACGCCGCGCCCGCGCCAGTGCGTGCATGACGTCGAAACCCGTGGGCGTGATCAGCACCACGGGCACATCCACGCGCGCCTTCAGATACGTGCCGTTGGAGCCGGCCGCGACCACGATGTCGGGGCGGTCCTTGCCTGCCGAAGCGATTTCGTTGACGGCGTCTTCATAGCCGCGCGACACCAGCCGCAAATCGGCACGGGTGTCGTATTCGTCGGCGATATCGCGAAACAGGTCGCGCAGTTTGCTGATGCCGATGGCCCAGACGCGGGGCCGGGAGCCGGGTTCGGGAGGTCGGTTCATGGCTGGCCGCCGGGGGCGGCCCTCAAAACGTGAGAGCAGCCATTATGAACCCGTCGTTTCAATTATGAAATGCGAAATTCCATTTGTGCATCCTGACGGCAAGGCCGCTATCTCACAAACCTACAGCTAATCAACGACTTACCTCGCTAACTCACACTGGCCCGCTCCTTGCACTACAGTGTCCCAATATCACCGGGAGACACACGTGAGCTCAACAAAGCAACCATTCAGCGCCGGCGCAAAATTCCGCACGGCAGTCGCAGAAGGACAACCGCTGCAGGTCGTCGGCGCCATCACCGCGTACGCGGCGAAAATGGCCGAGGCCGTCGGCTTCAAGGCGGTCTACCTGTCGGGCGGCGGCGTCGCCGCCAATTCGCTCGGCATCCCCGACCTCGGCATCAGCACCATGGACGACGTGCTGATCGACGCCCGCCGCATCACCGACGCCACCGGCCTGCCGCTGCTGGTCGATATCGACACCGGCTGGGGTGGCGCGTTCAACATCGCGCGCACCGTGCGTTCGTTCATCAAGGCCGGCGTCGCCGCGGTCCACCTCGAAGATCAGGTCGGACAAAAGCGCTGCGGACACCGTCCGGGCAAGGAAGTGGTCGCCAAGGAGGAAATGGTCGACCGTGTGAAGGCTGCCGTCGATGCCCGCACCGACGATCAGTTCGTCATCATGGCGCGCACTGATGCGGCCGCGGCCGAAGGCATCGATTCCGCGATCGAGCGTGCCGTTGCCTACGTCGAGGCCGGCGCCGACATGATTTTCCCGGAAGCGATGCAGACGCTCGACGACTATCGCCGCTTCAAGGCTGCGGTCAAGGTGCCGATCCTCGCGAACCTGACCGAATTCGGCTCGACGCCGTTCTTCACCACCGACGAGCTGCGCGAAGCGAACGTCGATATCGCGCTGTACTGCTGCGGCGCGTATCGCGCGATGAACGCCGCTGCGCTCAATTTCTACGAAACGGTCAAGCGGGATGGCACGCAAAAGGCGGCCGTCGAAACGATGCAGACGCGCGCCGATCTGTACAAGTATCTCGGCTATCACGCGTACGAGGAAAAACTCGACGCCCTGTTCGCCGCACACAAATAATCCCGCATCCAGGAGTAAGAGGAAGACACCATGAGCGAAGCAGACAACAGCACGCCGGCAGCCGGCGCATTCAAACCGAAGAAATCCGTGGCGCTGTCGGGCGTGACGGCGGGCAATACCGCCCTGTGCACGGTCGGCAAGACCGGCAACGACCTGCATTACCGCGGCTATGACATTCTCGACATCGCCAGCACCTGCGAATTCGAAGAGATCGCCTACCTGCTGGTGCATGAAAAGCTGCCCACCCAGGCCGAACTGACCGCGTACAAAACCAGGCTGAAGGCGCTGCGCGGCCTGCCCGCCAACGTCAAGGCCGCGCTGGAATGGATTCCGGCAGCCGCCCACCCGATGGACGTGATGCGCACCGGCGTCTCGGTGCTCGGCACCGTGCTGCCCGAGAAGGACGACCACAACCTGCCCGGCGCGCGCGATATCGCCGACAAGCTGATGGCCTCGCTCGGTTCGATGCTGCTGTACTGGTATCACTACTCGCACAACGGCAAGCGCATCGAGGTGGAAACCGACGACGATTCGATCGGCGGCCACTTCCTGCACCTGCTGCACGGCGTGGAGCCGTCGAAGTCGTGGGTCGAGGCGATGCATACGTCGCTGAACCTGTA
>NZ_FNCJ01000019.1 GCF_900100735.1 Paraburkholderia phenazinium
CAGTCGGTATTGCCCGCGACGTCACCGACCGCAGGAAGGTGGAAGAGGAACTCGCGCGAGCGAATGCAGGCCTGCGCTCCGAGGTCGAGCAGCGTAGGGAGATCGAAGCACGACTGCAGTCCAGCGAGGTGCGCTTTCGAGCGATTGTTGAAGCGAGCCCAGTGCCGCTGTGCATTATCTCGATGCCATACGGCGAGACTTTCTACACGAATGAGCCTTTGCGTGCGCTGTTTGGGCTCGATCCTCGCAACGGCGTAATCAACAACGTCTTCGACCTCTATTTGGACACCGCTGAGCGCGACAGGCTGGTAGAGCATTTGCGACAAGAGGGGAGTTTTCGCAACACTGAGGTCCACTTCCGCAAACCTGACGGCACCACGTTCTGGGCAATGGCGACGGCGCGCGTCGCCAGGTACGACGATGCGCCGGCAATCTACCTCGGCCTGAACGACATCACTGAGCGCAAGCGTATCGAGCAGGAGCTATTCGAATCGCGCGAACAGTTGCGCGAGGTGTCCGCCTATATGGAGGCGATCCGGGAGCAGGAAAGAAAGCGCATTGCCATGGAAATTCACGACGAACTGGGCCAGTTGCTCACCGCACTGAAGATGGATGTGTCATTGCTGAAGATGCGGCTTTCCGGCGATCCGGACGTCGTGAAAAAAACCGACGATATGCGCGAGCTCGTTGAAAAGACTATCTGGATGGTGCGCAATGTGGCGAATCATCTGCGACCCGCGGCGCTGAACTTCGGGATCGTGTCGGCGCTCGAGTGGCTAGTCGAAGATTTCGGCCGGCGCAATAGCATTCCTTGCCAGTTGCGGATCAATGGCCGTGAACCCGTTTTGCCGGATGCGCACGCGACGGCCGTGTTCCGTATCGTGCAGGCGTCGCTGACGAATGTTGCGCGTCATGCCGGCGCGACACGGGCCGATGTGACGCTGACCCACACTGAGACGGCGCTGGACTTGCACGTCAGCGACGACGGCCGCGGGTTCGATCAGGAGGCAGTGCGAAAGAGCCATTCATACGGCGTGCTTGGCATGAGCGAGCGGGCCCGCCTGATCGGCGGTTCGCTGCTCATAGATAGTGCGCCCGGAATGGGTACCTCGGTTTCGATTCACATTCCGCTCGAGAGCGAGTCGCTCTCATGAGTCAGTTTCTCCTTACGCGAAATTCAATACAGAGGTTGCCGCAGTGACGCCGCTGATGCAGGGTTCGTAACGTAGGCGACCAATCGGCTCGCGGTATAGAGCAGACTGGGCTCATGACTTTTAAGCCCAGTCCTGTCAACAGGCAGTCGCGAATCTCTATGACCGGCGCAAGCGTTACGCAAAGAAGTGAGAATCCATGGTCTCGATGGCGATCCCAGTGCCACGAACAACAGACGTCGCCGGTTGATCGGCAACCACGACCGGAAGCCCCGTCTCCTCACGCAGACGCTGATCAAGGCCGTGCAACAACGCGGTCCCGCCGGTCAGCACGAAGCCGCGATCGGCGATATCCGCGGCAAGTTCGGGTGGCGTGCTTTCCAGCACACGCCGCACCAGCGTGACAAGGTGATCGAGCGGTTCAGACAACGCTCCGTACACCTCAAGGCTCGATAGGATCCTGGAACGGGGAATGCCCTCTGAAAGACTACGTCCCGTGATCTCCGTGAACCGTTCATCCGTGTGCGCGATTGCGCATCCAATCTCCAGTTTCACTTTTTGTGCGGTGTACTCACCAATCAGTAAGCCGTGCGTGCGTCGAACGTAGTTAAGAATGGCCTGATCAAACGTGTCGCCTCCCATCCGCGCGGATACTCCGCGCACAACGTTGCCGAGCGCGATCACGGCTATTTCGGCAGTCCCCGCGCCGATCTCGACGATCATGCAACCCCTCGCTTCGGAGATGACCAGTCCTGCGCCAAGGGCTGCGGCCAGCGGTCTTTCGAAAAGCGCAACGTGGGACGCGCCGGCTCCGTGCACTGCTTCCTTAAAGGCACGACGTTCCACCTGATTTGCTCCACGAGGCACGGTAACTGTAATGCGTGGAGCGCCTATCAGGCGGCGACCCTCGCGGGCGAGATGCACAAATTGACGGATCATTTGCTCGCTCGCGGCGAAGTTCGAGATCACGCCTCCCTTGATGGGTTTGATAGCCTCGATGTGCTGCGGCAGCCTGCCAAGCATCTTCCTCGCCTCGTCGCCCACCAACTGCGTGGGGCGAGCGCCGGTATTTCGCGCATCGTGTTGATGAATGCACAGAACGGATGCCTGATTCAGAACTACGCCTGCGCCGCAGATGTGGATCCTTGTGTTTGCGGTTCCTGCGTCGAGCGCGAACTTGGAGGATGACAGGCCTAACAGGCGACCTACTAGCGACATACGCGTTGTGGCATTGAGAGCGATTGATTCGTTCTCGACACCCGCATATCAGTGTTAAGGGATGGTGCTGCAAGCATCTTCGAAATACCCGGGAAAGTTGCGGCGACATTTCACATCTCGACCAAAGACTGTCAACCCTCAGCGATAGACGGATTCACACTGCGCATTAACGGTAGAGACGGGATGCAACTGAAGAGTGAACTTTGTAGGGATTTGCTGAAATTTGAGTAAGGAGATTTATTTCGATTGCACAGGCTTGACTCGATCCGGGCACACGAGTCGCGCGACGAATCAAAAAGGAGCAATTGGAAATTTGATTCGGAAATTTGATCTGTTAGCCTGAAAACGCTTAGGCGGCTAGTAATGTTTATCGCACCATGATGGGGATGTCGATGCACCTGTGGCAGACGAGCATGCCCCAATTGGGATCGTTGCCCCGCCGAATTGGATCAGCGCATTTGGGCTGATTTTTGTCTTTGACTCATGCAATCACCACCTTATTCATCTGCGGCAAGTTCAGCAGGTGCAGCGTGTATCAACGGGTGCGCTGGCAGCGGTTGTGCGGCGTACCGAAGAGGCGGCGGTTTCCTGGTTTCCAGATTGCGTCGTTATGTTCACTTCCTCGACAGGAGAATCCAGCATGAGTTCGGTGCAGCAAGACACACCTATTTCGGCACAATCCGCCAACCTGCGACCGTCGAGTCTCGGCTTCATGGAGACGATTGGCCAGTCGCTCGCGAATATTTCGCCGACCATGACGCCGTCCATCAACGTCGTTTCACTGGTGGCATTGGCGGGTTTTGGTAGCTGGTTAATCTACGGCATCTCGACGATCGCTCTCTTGTTCGTAGGTCTGAATATTGTCGTATTGGCCAGCCGCTTTGCGGCGGCGGGGTCGTTTTTTATTTTCATCTCCCGCTCGCTCGGTCCAGTCGCAGGCGGTTTCGCCGGTTGGGGACTGATTGCAGCCTATACGGGCACCGCGATGGGCGTGCTCGCCGGAGAGGCCATCTTCGTGCAGAACGCGTTCTCGCCGTGGGGCATCAATGTGCCGACCTGGGTGGTCTATGTGGTCAGTGCTGCGCTCGTGTGGTTCCTGGCTGCGCGCGACGTCAAGCTATCCTCGCGTCTGAGCCTTGCCATCGAAGGGGCCTCGATCGTCATCGTTGGCGGCGTACTGTTCTTCGCCTTTCGCCAGCATCCCGAACGTATTGTCGACCATGCACAACTCTCGCTGCAGGGTACGACGACGAAGGGTATGGCTGAAGCCATGGTGATGGGTATCTTCTCGTTTGTCGGCTTCGAGAGCGCCGCTTCGCTTGGCAAGGAGACCAAGGACCCACTGCGCGCCATTCCGCGTGCAGTCATCTGGAGCATGATACTGGCGGGCGTCTTCTTCATGTTTGTGGCCTATGCGATGGTGGTGGCATACGGCGGCAATGTGAACAAGCTCGGCAACGACACGGCTCCGCTGCAAACGCTGCTGACGGGCTTCGGCGTGCCTATGCTGGCGCCGCTGTTCTACCTGATCGCCTCGCTTAGCGCGTTCGCCTGCGTGCTGGCCTCGATCAACGCGTCGAGCCGTCTGCTGTTTTCGATGGGCCGCTATCAGTTCGTGCACCGCTCGATGGGCATGGTTCACACCACGCATCAAACGCCGCACTACGCTGTCGCCTTCTCGTCGATTCTCTCGCTGGTGGTGGTGATCGCATTGCTCGGTACCGGGGCACTGAACACCTTTGGTTATACCAGCACGTTCGCAACCTTCGGCTTCATTGTGGTGTACTTCCTGATCTCGCTGTCCGCACCGATCTACCTGAAAAAGCAGGGGCAGCTCAAACTGGCCAATGTCATCATCGGCATCCTCGGGGCCGTGTCGATGATCGGCGTGTTTGTGGGCAGTGTCTATCCGGTTCCCGAATGGCCCTATAACCTCCTGCCGTATCTCTTCGTCGTCTATATGGCCTTCGGTCTCCTCTGGCTGTTGATGCTGAAGAAGCGTTCGCCCCAGCTTCTCGACAAGATCGAGCACGACCTGGAAGCGAACGAGTCGGAGATTTTCGGCCGCAAATGACGCAAGCCGCTCCCACGCAGGGCATGCCCGATCAGCCGGCGCAGCCGTCGGCTGGTCACGACGAAGCGGTTGGACTCGACGCCCCTGCTGCCGCTGGTTTTGACGCGAGGGTCTCCGGTTGCATACGCTTGCAGCCCGAGCGCGGCGAGTGCCCGGAACTCGAGATCGCTTTCATTTCGGAGGGCGGGCGCCAGCCGGCCAACGAGGACTACGTGGGTGTCATGCTCGGCGAAGTCGGACAGCGTTCGACACGCGGGAGCGTGATCGTCCTCGCCGACGGCATGAGCGGGGGCAGGGGCGGGCGCGTGGCCGCCGAGCTGGCGGTGCGCAGTTTTATCGACGGCTATTATTCGTTGCCCGACACGCTCGCACCCGAGGTGGCCGCATCGCGGGCGCTGGATGCGATTCACCGTTGGCTGTATCAGATCGGCTGCGCGGACCCCGATCTGAACCAGATGGCGGCGTGCTTTGCTGCGCTTATCGTTCGCGGTGGAGAAGCCTGGTTGATTGCTGCGGGAGACGTGCGCCTTTACCTGCAGCGCGATGGACAGCTTTCGCAGCTCGGTGAGGACGACGCGGTGCATGTCGCTTTCGGCGCCTACGTCGATCATGCCGTCGGCCTCCGTGCGACGCTCGCGACGCGCGTTGAGCATTGGGCCTTGAAGCAAGGCGACCGCCTGCTTCTGTGTTCCGATGGGCTATATCGCCGCCTGCCTGGACGTGAGCTGCGGGCAGTCCTGTCGTCCGGGACGAATCCCGCAACAGGGGCGAGCAGACTGGTGCAGCTGGCCCGCGAGCGCGGCTCGCGGGACGACGCTTCAGCCGTTGTGGTCGACGTTTTCAGCATTCCTGCGCTCGACTTTGGCTATCTTGAGCGCGTGATCGGCGAATTGCCGATTCCGGCCATTCCGAGCAGTGGCGACGTGGTCGATGACTACGCGCTGACCTCGGTACTGAGTGACGGCTATTACTCGCGTCTGTTCGTCGGTCACGATCTTGCCGATCCGCACACGCCACTCGTCCTGAAGTTCCCCAAGCCGCGCGTCGAGCAGGACGCCAACGTTCGGCTGTCGATCGTGCGCGAGCGCTGGCTTGCCGGCAAGATCGGCGACAAAGGCATCCTGATGCCGCTTCCGGTCGATGCGGCGCGTCAAACCCGGCTCTACGTTGTCATGCCATTCTGCGACGGCACGACACTCGAGACGCTGATTACGCGAGCGCCGCTCTCGCTTACCCGGTGTCTTGCCATTGCCGAACAACTGGGCCAGGCCATTGATGCGCTGAATCGCCGCAGCATTTTCCACCGCGATATCAAGCCTGAAAACGTCCTTGTCACGAGCGACGGCAGTATCCGGCTGCTGGATCTCGGCTTTGCGTATATGCCGGGTGTGCTTGCGCCAGCTCCGGACACGGCACCCGGGACGCCGTCCTATATGGCCCCTGAGTTGATGAAAGGTGCGCTGGGAGATGCCTGCTCGGAGGTGTTTGCGTTCGGTGTCACGCTATACCGCACCTTTAGCGCCGGTCCGTTGCCCTACGGCTTCAATGGGCGCGTACCGCTGCACCATTACCGGCCCGATCTTCCCGAATGGCTCGACGTCGTACTCGAGAAGGCGCTCCAGACTGATCCGAAACGACGCTACCAGGACGTACTCGAAATATGCGCCGACCTTCGACGCTTCGCGTCGGCTCCTGGTGAGGTAAAGCCACGGCGTCAGCGGCTCATCGAGCGCAACCCCCTGGCGTTCTGGCAGACGGTTTCCTTCGTCCTGCTGGTACTGCTGCTCGCCTCGCTGGCAGGGCGGCATGGTGGATAGGTAAGAGCGCGATCAATGGTTCGATCGGTTACGCGCAGAGACGCAGAGAGTCGCGGATGAACGGACCATGTCAACGTGCCTCGATGGCCGCGTGCTCATTCGAGCCAGGGTAGCGACCGTGGGGAAACAACAAACGTCGTAAGCGCTTCGTCGGGCTGGGTCCACACCAAACCGAACTGCATGGCGTCCGCATTCGGTAGCGTGAAGACGTGCGGTCCTTCGAGGAACTGGCCGTCCCACCCACACGCCCTCGCGGCTTCGGTCGCAGCCTCGTATTCCGCGTCGACGAGCTGGAGCGAAAACTGGCCGCCGTCCGCCTCCACCAGCTCCCGTATGCGGGCGAGCGTGGGCATCCAGTTGAAGGCGCTGGCCGGCCGGGGCATTGTGTACACGCGCCATGTCATCGTGGCTTTCCTCACGTCTGATGTTTGGGGCCGACCTGGAGTCCGCCAAGCGGGGCTGTTCATGTTTGTCGGCAAAAACGCGGGATTCTTGACGGTTGGTTCGACTGCTGAGGACATGGGGGCGTAGTGCAGTACGCGGCTAGGGAGTTCCTTACAAAAAATTCCGCGTCGGCCTAACCCAATTTCTGGGAGTCCTGACGGCGAGGCGCAAACAGCGCGTCTAGTATTGACTGACGGCGACGCTCGTTACGTTCGTTCGCTACGCCGTGCCTTTACAGCAACCATGTTGCATGGGACCAGGGTAAGCGCCAACTCTGGCCGACAGCAAAAACGATCCGGCCGGTATCACGGGAGGTGGTTGAGATGGGACGCGACACGCACCGCTTGATACGCGAGATGAACCTCTCCTATCTTCTGCTGATCCAGCGCCTGCTTATAGAAGACAAAGCCACGGGGATGAGCAGTATCGGTGTGTCGTCGGAGGTGGCCGACCTTCTGGTGGGGCTTTCGCTCAAAGAGATCGCGAGGCTCGCCTCTGTGTCGCAGATACTTAGCTCGTTTCGCTTTCATGATCACACAGTGCTGTCCGCGCTGACGCACAGTCAGGTTGGGAGCGCTGTCACGGCGCGGGCGTCGACGTACGAGCCGGTCGTGCAATCCGCTTGAGCCGAAGCGATTTCTTCCCGGTCTTCTCGGCCCACCAATCTTCTGGCGTGATCAAATCATAAAAAACCGGCCAGGCGGTTTGGTATGGTGGCAACCCTTCGGCATCGAGCTGACCCAGGTATTCGACGAGGGAGATATGGCATGAAAGTACAGCTTCCTTGGGCTTCGCCCGGTAATGCACCGGCAGCCGTAGGCACACCGCAAGGTTGGGCCGAGCGGCACGCTCAGTGATCGTGCCGAGCGTCGTAGTCAAACCATCCTTAGCAGTGAAGGGCGGCTTGCTGCCCGTGCTGCCTGAAGTGATCCAGACAAGCCTGCTCGGACAGCGGCGTGCTATGGAAGTAGCCCTGGAAGATGTCGCAACCCAGCTCGACGAGCGCGCCGCGTTGCGCAGCGGTTTCCACGAATTCAGCCACGACCTTCACGTTCCGCGAGCGGCCCAAGGCCGTAATCGTGCGGATGACATTCGCGGTGATGCTGTTGGTCAGCACCGCGCGCGTGAGAGAGCCGTCCAGCTTGATCGACGACACCGGAAAGCGCTGCATGTACAGCAGGGACGAGTGTCCCATGCCAAAATCATCCATCGAAAGACGCACGCCGGCCGTTGCGAGTTGTCTCAACGTCTCTTCGACAACGCTGTCTTCGGCCAAGGTCACCGCGACAAGCGGCGAAGGGCGCCGTACCGTGCATGATGCCATCGCAACAGCGCCTCCACGCCCGCGACGCGGCCTTCACGATCATGCATGGGCTGGTAGACCAGGCTCAATGCCTGGCAGCCGTGGTTCAAGCCGTCCCGAAGGCCCGAGAGCAGCCCGCGCGCCATGTGACCGACTTCGTCGTGGCGCCGGATCAGAGGCGCGCGTGCCGGTGGATTGCAGAGAATCGTCTGCATGATCACGTGAGCCGCTTCGGCCTCGCGTTTCTTGCGTTCAGCCTCCGCCCTGCGAACGAACGGTAGATACAGCGCCGTGCTCAGGCAGATCTCGCGCAGTTGCAGGAACACGCCCCGCCACGAGTCCGTGAGCATCCACCCGGAGAGTAGCGGCGGAGTCGTCCACATCAGGGCCACGGGGTGAAGCGTCAGCCAGCCGCTCTCCACCGCAGCGAGCGTAAGCAGGCAGAGCACCAGCGGCACGCAGATGAAAGGGATCAGGTAGAGCGAATTCAGCACGATCGGCAGGCCGTACATGAGCAATTCGTTGATGTTGAAAACGGCCGGCACGCATGACCAGGCCTGACGCCATGACAGGCAGAGTGAGCCGGATTCCGAAGTAGAAGCTGGACTCGACGTCATAAGGCACGCGCGCCGGTGCGAACCAGCGTACGCGCATCATCTGCCGCAGCAGCTCGGCCGACGCGATGCCCACCACGATGCCGCGGAGCATGGCGTTGCGCCCAAAGCTATCGCTGGAGACCGGCTGGGCAAACACGAAAAGCATGAAGTTGATGAGCGCCGACAGTGCCGCTGTGACTGGGGACACGTCCATGCCATCGGCTGACATCGAGGGCAGGCGGCGCACGAGGTGAGCGGCAATGAGCGGGGCCAACGCCCGCCCCATGACGCCGTGCGTGGCCAGTACGATCAGGTTCAGGCGCTCGTGCCAGCTCTTTGCCCCGAGCGCGGCCATTGCATGCTGATAGGCATCCCAAGGCAGGGTCTGCAGCAGCACGGCGCCCAGGCCGAAGAAGGTCAGGGGCATCAAGGTCACGAACGCATCCCTGACGACCCCGAGCCAAAGCACCAATCGCATGGCCGGTCGACTGGATCGAAGGCGAGGCCACGCATCCCGACGCTTCATATGTACAAAGTTGCCCATGTTGTCTCTATGGAAGATCCGTGATCCCGTAGGGCCAAAAGACCGAAGGTCAATATACAGATTACAGATCAGCTACATGGGTATGCGGCAATACGCTTCGATGTTTGAGGCGGGAATTGTGTAGGGATTTGCTGAATTTTTCGTGGGGATATTCTCTATATATAAATCTAAGGAAGTCTAACTCATGGCGTGATGAGAGACCCGAACGCCCGCCCGCAGGTCGTGAGCCAGCGGGAATGTCCTTAATAATTTATCGGGAAGACCTCAATGGGTGGCTGTAAATGAACGATCGCATTACTTCATACGTTTATGAGGAAACCTAAAGTAGTTATTCTGCTTGCCGATATTCACTCTGGATAGCTTGGTATGAATGCGACGCACTCGGACGTCGCTGCGAACGAACGACCTACCGGGAACAGAGTGCAATGGCGAAATGGAAGTCCTGGTGGCGGCAGATCCTACGCTGCTTTCTCGTGCCTCTGGTGTTTCTGGCGGTGGCCATGCCGACCGCCGATGCCGCCGATGCCTGGTACGTCGGCGCGACGCCCATTTTTCGCCACGTTGAGCTGCCCGGCGACATCGTGCCCACAGCAATGCTGCAGGATCGGGAAGGCCTGATCTGGATCGCATCGCAGACCGGTCTCGCCAGTTGGGACGGCTATCACTTCCACGGCTACGTTGCCAACCCCGGCGTGCCCGGCAGCTTGCCCTCGTCTTGCGTCAACGCGCTGCATGAGGACCGCGAAGGCCGCCTCTGGGTAGGGACCGATAGCGGCGGCCTGGCGCGGCTCGACAAGGCAACCGGGATCTTCTGGACGCTCGGCGCGGGTCCCCAGGGCTTGAGCAGCCCAAGCGTGTTTGCGCTCGCCGCCGACGGTGCGGACGGCCTGTGGGTAGGCACAGCCGCCGGATTAGACCGGCTGAACTTCGCTACCGGCAAGGTGCGGCATCAAGCCGAGGGGGGCATCCCGCCAGGCCTGCCGGCTCGCCGCGTCAACGCCCTCCTCGTCGATCGCTACGGCAACCTATGGGTTGGCACGGCGGAAGGAGTCTACGTGCTACGCACCGTTGCCCAGGCCTTTCAGCCGGTGCCGACGGCCGGCATCACCCAGGGCGCCGTCGAGGTGTGGAAACTGGCAGAGGATGGAGCAGGGCGTGTCTGGGTCGGGACGCAAGCGAACGGCGCCTTCGTGATCGAGCCCGGCACGACGACGGCCCGACAGGTACGCGACAGCGAGCGCACCGACGGAAAGGGAGTCGAGACCTACTGGGTATCTGCGATCATCGACGCCGGCGACGCTCAGGTGTGGCTCGGCACGTGGTCTCAAGGCATCGTGCAGGTCGATACCCAAACCTGGACGACGCGGCGCCTACGCCATGATCCTGGGTTGCTCGGCAGCCTGGCCAAGGACGATGTGCCAGCGCTGCTGCGCGACCGCAGTGGTCTCGTCTGGGCCGTTGGACCGAATCTGTTCGACTCGATCGATCCTACGCAGCGGGCGATATCCACCTGGTACGGCAACGATGGTTACCTGCTCGGCGGCACGCAAGCGGGGGTTACCGCGATGCTGGTGCGGCCTGACGACAGCGTCTGGCTCGGTGGTAGCAACGGCGGTGTCGAGATCGTTCTGCCAAACCGCGAGCGCGGCCGGCTCCTGGCGGCCCAGGATGGCGTTTCGCGCATGACGCTTCCCAAGGCCGCCGTGTATTCGATGGCAGAAGGGCCGAACGGCAGCGTCTATATCGGCACCGCAAAGGGTCTGTACCGGACGCGCGACGGCGCCCGCAGCGTCGAGCGGATGGAGTTTCCCGGCCGGCCGCCGACTGCATTGGTCAGGGCCATACGTTTGATCGGCGACAGGCTCTGGATTGGGGGGACGAACGGACTGAGCTACGTCGACCTGTCCGCACAAGGCGCCGCGGCGCAAAGCGTTCCAGGTCTGGAAAGCGCGGACATCATGACGGTTAGCGGCCTCGAAGACGGATCGCTTTGGGTGGGAACGTCGACAGGTCTGGTGCGTTACTGGCCAGCAACCCGCCGCCTCGAGCGACCTTGGCCGGAAGACCCGGAGCGGGTCGGCTTGCCAGGCAGCCGGGTTACCTCTGTAGTTCAGGACAGGCGTGGCCGGCTGTGGGTCGCGTTCTACGGTGCCGGGGTGCGCGTGGTCGAACCGGGCGCGCGGGGAGCGGCTGTGCGAGTGCATCGCGTCGGTCACGAGCAGGGTCTGCGGAACAACGCCGCGAACGCCCTGTTGCTCGACGCGCAGGGCAACGCATGGGTGAGCACCGACAGCGGCATCCTGCGCATCGACAGCAACACGCTGACCACCACGCTGCTGCAAGAGGCCGATGGGGTCGGGCTGCTCCCGTACTGGACTTTGTCGGCCGGCGCCACGCCGGAAGGCGATCTGCTGTTTGGCGGCAGCGGGTTGACGGTCGTGCACCCCGGCGAATTCCACCCCTCGCCCTACAAGGCCCCCATCGTGCTCACGGATCAGGATGGGCGGCCGATATCGCCGTCCGGAATCACGCTCGGCGCTTCGCAACGCACGGTGCAGGTCACCTTTGCTCTGCTCGACTACACCTCCCCCGAACGCACGCGCTACGCCTACCGCCTGGCCGGGCTGGAGGACGCATGGACTGACTCACCCGCCGACCTGCGCATCGCCCACTACACGAACGTGCCGCCCGGCAACTACACGCTGCAGGTGCGGGCGTCGAACCGTGCAGGCGAGTGGTCGGCGTCGGCGAATCTGCCGATCCGCGTCGTGCCGGCCTGGTACGAGACGATTTTCTTTCGCGTGATCATGGCAGCGCTGCTGCTGGCGCTCTTCGGCATGCTGATGCAAGTGCGCACGCGGCTACTACGTGGCCGTGCCGCGGCGTTGGAGACCCTGATCGCGCAGCGGACCCAGGAACTCCAGCAGCGGTCAGATGAACTTGTGCGCCGCACGGCGGAATTGCAGGCTAGCGAACAGCGGCTTGAGCAGTTGGCTTACTTCGACGGATTGACGGGCCTCGCGAATCGGCGGCATTTCAATGACGATCTGCAGCACCTGGTGGAGCAGGCGCGTCGAGGCACGGACTTCGCGCTTGTGCTGGTCGACCTCGACCGCTTCAAGCCGATCAACGACGCCTATGGTCATGACGCCGGCGACGCGGTACTGAAGGCTGTGGGCTCGCGCCTGCGCCTGACGACGCGCGAGGTCGATCTCGTCTCGCGTCTTGGCGGCGACGAGTTCGCGGTGCTGCTCAGCCAGCCGGGCGACCGCGAGGCCGTGGCCGCAGTGTGCGAACGAATCATCGCCATGTTTGCCCAGCCGATTCCATACCGCAGCCTATCGTTAGAGGTTAGGGCGAGCATTGGTGTCGCGCAGTGCCCGCAGGACGCACGGGATGCCACGGCGCTGTACAAGGCCGCGGACGTGGCGCTCTACGCGGCAAAAGAGGCAGGCCGCGGCGCCTGGCGCTGGGCCGGAGCGCCTTTTGAAGTGGATGGGTCTTCACGATGACATGGTTGAGTCCGCCATATGTGCCGATATCCTTATAGATAGATAAGGATATCCTTATATTGCGTTAGGAATATACTCAATATTCATAACAAATTGATTCGAAAGCCTGGTCTTAAGAATGTAAAAAATAGTTAAGGCAGGCTAAATATTCTCATCACAACGCCGATATCCCTTTAGTCGAAAGTCTTTCAATTTATTTTCGAGCCGCTTCACGACGCATCGCCGTTCGCGCGTTTGGCGTCACACGACAAAGTTCAGATATGAGTGAAGTCACTGACGCGCCGGTTGTCGACGAGGTGCTGTCTCCCACTGCTGCCAAAGAAAAGCGCGAAAACGCAATCGCGCGGCTAGTCGACGCGTTGCCACTCGCAGCGTTACCCGGGGGCGCGATTGCAGGCGTCTGGGCTGGCTCACTGGCAGCGCTCGCCGTGCTGGCTACCGTCAAGTTTGACTTGAGCGCTCAATTCTGTCTCTCTTTCGCCGTGCTCGGCGCTATGCTCCTGCTTCGGCACGCGGCCAAACTGGAGCGCACCCGGTTGTTCTTTCTCGCCTGCTCGGCGTTCCTGACCTTCCGTTATCTCTTCTGGCGCACGACCGAGACGCTAGGCTACAACGGGCTAGCCGACTTCATCTTCGCGCTGCTCCTGTACGTCGCCGAGCTGTATGGAATCGTGGTGGCCATGCTTGGCCTCTTCGTCAACAGCCACCCGTTGCAACGCGCGCCCGTGCCGCTGATCCGCACGCCAGGTGCGTTGCCGCGTGTCGACGTATTCATCCCGACCTACAACGAACCCCCCGACATGCTGGAAATCACGCTACGGGCGGCGCTCGACATGCGCTATCCCCGTGATCTTCTGAGCGTTTATCTGCTCGACGACGGCGGCACGCAGCAGAAGCTGAACCAGACGGACGCGGGGAAAGCCGCCGACGCTCACGCGCGGGTGCAGGCATTGAAACAGATGGTTGAATGCCATGGCGGCCTTTACCTCTCGCGCGAGCGCAACGAGCACGCGAAAGCGGGCAACATCAACGCCGCATTGACCCGCACGAACGGTGACCTGATTGTGATCTTCGACGCGGACCACGTGCCTACCGCCGATTTTCTCGAGAAAACAGTCGGTCATTTTCAGCGGGACGAGAAACTGTATCTCGTGCAGACGCCTCACTTTTTCATCAATCCCGATCCGCTCGAAAAGAATCTCGGCATGTTCGGCAAGATGCCGCCGGAAAACGAAATGTTCTACTCCGTCGTGCAACGCGGTCTCGATTTCTGGAATGCCTCGTTTTTCTGCGGCTCCGCGGCGGTGCTGAGGCGCTGCTACCTCGAGGAGATCGGCGGCATCGCCGGCACCTCGATTACGGAAGACGCCGAAACGGCCCTGACACTGCACGCACGCGGCTACAGCAGCACTTACGTGAACGAGGCGCTGATTTCCGGTCTGCAGCCCGAAACATTTTCGAGCTTCATTGTGCAGCGGGTGCGCTGGGCGCAGGGCATGATCCAGCTATTCCTGTTGCGCAATCCGTTACGTCTCAAAGGACTCACGCTCGCGCAGCGGATTTGCTACTTTTCGAATGCATTTTTCTGGTTCTTCTGTTACGCGCGCCTTGTATTCGTATTCGCACCGGTAATGTACCTGGTGTTCGGACTGCAGTTCTATAACGCCACCATTCCCCAGTTCTTCGCGTATGGCTTGCCACAAATGATCGCGGCGATTCTCGCCTCCGATTTCCTGTTTGGCCGCTATCGCTGGACGCTGATCTCCGAGGTATACGAACTGCTGCAGTCGATGTTCTCGCTGCGCGCGGTGGTGTCGGTCATGGTCAATCCGCGCGCGCCCGCCTTCAAGGTAACGCCCAAGGGCGAGCGGATCGAGGAAGACACCATCTCCGAACTGGCCGGCCCGTTCTATCTGGTCTACCTGCTCGTCCTGCTCGGCACCGTTGCCGGAATCTGGAAACTTCTGCACGGTAGCCCTCACCGTGACGTGATCGTGGCGTCGCTCGGTTGGAGCGCGCTGAATCTGGTCCTGCTCAACGCGTGCATCGGCGTGCTGTACGAGCGCAAGCAACGGCGTGCCGTGCCGCGTGTGCCGGCCGATCTCGAAGCAGCACTGCATGTGCCGTCTACCATTGCCGAAGCTGGGGCACTGACAACATTCGCGTGCCGCGTTGTCGACATGTCCGCGGGCGGCCTGAGACTCGTGATCCCGGCGAGCGCACAAGCAAGTGTTCCGCGCAACTGCGCGGCGACGCTCGAAATTTTCAACGTCGCATTGGGGCGCGTCAGCCATGTGCCGCTCATGGTCCGCAACGCGTTTCCGGGGCTCGACGGCGCGCTGACGGTGGGCGCCCAATTCGCTGACGAAAGCGTGTCCGGCCGATCGGAACAGGTTGCGCTCGTATTCGGCGACAGCGGCCGCTGGCGTGACTTCCGCGAGAGCCGCAACCGGCGCGTGGGCATTGTCCGTAGCCTCGGGATCGTCGCGAGTCTTGGCACCGTGCACGCGTTCAGCCATTACCGCGGTTTCTTCCGCGGCATGTTGCGCTATGCAGCGCTGCCACGGCGCATGGCATCACGCGCGATCGCTTCATTCGGTTTTTTCTCCAAAGCAGACTCATGAGTACTTCGTCGACTTCCCGTGCCATCGTCCGTGCGGTGTATTGCGCACTGGCCTTGCTTGTCCCCGGCGCCGCCTTCGCCGCTGCCCACCCAACGAACCAGACTGTCGCCGGGCCCGCAGACGCCCAGGTGGTTGCCGCGAAAGCCGCGCCAGTCTCGCTTGCTACGCTGGCCAATCTTTCCGGCGTGCTGCGTCTTGCCGGCGCTGCAGCGTCCAGTTCCATGAGCGTGCCGGTCTCCGCTCGCGAACAGGTGCTGGCGGCCACACTGCATCTGGTCGTAACGAATTCGATTTCGCTGCTTACCGATCGCTCGCAGCTTGCCGTGCGTATCAACGGCCGCACCGTTGCGCAGTTGCAACTATCGTCGCGGCAGCCCGAGGCGACCGCCGATATCCGCATCCCGGCTGACCTGCTGCGCCCCGGATACAACACGTTGACCTTTGCGGTGGCCCAGCACACGACAGAAAACTGTGAAGACCCGGATTCACCCGAACTGTGGACCGAGATTGACACCAGCGCATCGACGCTGCAGTTGCAGACGGAACTCAAACCTCTCACACCGACCCTCGCCGATCTCGACGAGCTGATCGATCCCAAGCAGTGGTCCGCGCGTCCGCTGGACATCGTGAACGCAGCGCATCCGGATAGCGATCCGCAGCTTGCTAGTGGCGGTCTGCTCGCGCAAGGGATCGCACTGCGCTTGCGCTATCTGGATCCGGCATTGCGCGTACTCGACGCACAGCGCGGCGCGGGCGAGGGCATGTTGCCCGGCTTCACGCTCGCCTCGCTCGCGGGTGCGGACGTCCTGCTCATCGGCACACGCGACGCCTTGCGCGGCGAACTCGATCCGCAGATTGCGGAGCGCATCCAGAGCGGCTTTCTCGGCATCTACCCGAAGCCGGGGGACGCACGGCACTTCGTGCTCGTCGTCAGCGGCCGTGACGACAGCGAGGTCAACCGTGCGGCGCGGGCGTTCGCCCATCGCGAGCTGCGCTTGCCCCATCGTGATGAGATGTTGATCCGCGAGCTCGACGAATCGGCCATGCCTGCGTGGTCGGCAAACCGGACGGTGTCGGGAACGGCGCCGCATACCTTCCGTCAACTCGGTCTCACTAGCCGCACGTTGGGTCCCGGCGAGCACGCCGACATGGAGATACGGCTGCCGGCCGACATCTATGCGCCCGAAGACGCACGCGTGAACCTGGACATGAACTTTACCGAGGGCGCGAAGATGCGCGAGGACTCGGTACTCAACATCTTCCTGAACGGACGATTCGAACAGGTGATCGCGCTTGATCAGCAACAGGGTGCGGTCATGCGGCGCTATCGCGTCACCATTCCCTTGCGCGACTTCAAGCCAGGCGCCAATACGCTATCTTTGCGGCCGGTGCTTGTACCGCTGGTCACCGACCGGTGCGCACTGCGTTCAGCGGGGAATCTCGTACTCACCGTGTTCGACGATTCAACTCTGACGCTACCGCCCGCGTCGCACTTCACCACCTTGCCGGACCTCAAGCGCCTTGCCGACAGCGGCTTTCCGTACACCGTACAGCCTGACGGTGCAGTGCTCGCCGTGCGGGTGGCATCGCATGACAACGACACCATCGCGGCCGCATGGACGCTGCTGGCCCGGCTTGCACAAACCCAAATGGCACCGCTCACGGATGCTCAGGTCACCTACGGCGAACCCGCGCCAGGCCGGGACACGATTCTGATCGGCGCCGCGGCGGCGTTGCCGCCGCCGGAACTCCAGGATGCGCCGTGGTCGCCGGGACACGCCATCCGTATTGCGGACGGCGGGCTCGCCCCTGAACAGCCGGGCGGAAACTGGTTCGTGCAACACTGGGACAGTTGGTTCGGAACCCCCGCTGATACCGCACCGGCAAGCGTTACGCTGCGTGGCGACGCGCGTCTGTCGGACCGCTTGCTCGTCATGCAGTATCGCGGTAAAGGCGCGGGCAAACTCTCCGGCACGGTCACTGTGCTCACCTCCCGCACCACGCCCGAATTGCTGCTGGGTGTTACGCGACTGGTCGCGTCGGAGTACTGGACCGACCTCGACGGCGATGTCGCGCTGCTGAGCTTCGAGCACGCTGGGCTATGGACGAGCCGGGTAGGCGACACCTACGAAACGGGTACGCTCCGCACTTGGGACCATCTTGGTTTCGTGCTGTCCCAGCATCCGTGGTTTGGCTACGCAGTGCTGATCCTGCTGCTTGCGGTGTTCGCGACATCGACCGCATTGCTGCTGCAACGCCACCACCGGAACCGGCACCGTGACGCGGATCAATAACGCGGCCCGGTTGTGTTGCGCGCTGTGCTGGTGCATGACGATGTCGGGCCCATTGTGGGCTGCGCAGGACAATCTGCTCGACGTCGAAAGGAGCGGCACGGCGAACACGAATCCAGCCGGTGCAGACACGATGACCGTGCGGCGGGACGCGCAACGAAGTCTGGGCAGTGCGGCCGATGCGCCCGTGCAGGCGCGTGTTGCCCGTACGGAGCAGCAGAATCTGCTGGTTCCCCCCGCGCCTTCCGTTAAACCGGCGGCTGCGCATACAGGCACGGATGCCGCCGATGACGCGGACAGTGTAAATGTGGCAAGCGTGCCCGATGAACGTCCTCTGTGGCGTCTGCTGCACGAGAACCGGCTCGCCGAATATGATCGCAACCTCGTCTCGATCACGCATGATTTTCCCGCGTGGACGCCGCCGCTGGCGCTCGCGGCCGAGCGTGCGCGCCGCCAGCAGGAAGCGGATATCGCCGCGGCGCTGAACGGCGAACCAGCAGCGCTGAGTTTGCTGATTGCGCGCCTGCCGGAAGCATTCGGTTGCGCGCACATCGATCGTGTCTGGAAGGCGGCAGATGTGTTTGCGCGCACTGGTTACGTGGATGAGATTTACCCGCTCTACCGCAGCTTGATTCCTGCATGCGAGCCCAGCAAGAACCGTATCGCGACGCTCTACCGTGCCGAGCACGAATTGCCGTCTGCGCAAGCCGACGCACTGATCGAGCTGGAAGCGTCGCAAGGCCGACGCGACGAAGAGGGCGAGAGCGCCTTTCAGCGCCTGCGTTACCTGCGCGACATCGCGGCGCTCGGCGCGCTGCCACCCGACTCGGCTGACGCCGCAAAGCAACTCGCGGCGCTCGCGCCATCGATTCACGCGTATCGCGACGCGTCGGCGGCCGCGCTGGCCGGATGGATCGAGCTTGCGCATCATCATGTGGATGACGCGGACGACTGGTTCAGCCTCGCGCTCGGCTTCGCGCCGGCGGACACGGACGCGACGCTCGGCCTCGCTCAGGTGCGAATCGAACAACGCGACCTCGATGGTGCCCAGGCATTGCTCGACGAGCAGTCATTGCAGGACGAGCCGCGTGCCCGAAAAGCGCGTGCGCAGATCGCGCTTGCGTGCGCGTCGGCAGCTTACGAACGACGCCATTACCGCGAAAGCTTGCAACTGCTCGATACCGCGGCAAGCGAAGGTCTGCCGGCCGCAGCGAGCGACATGCTGCGTGGCTGGGATCTTTATGCGCTGGGCCGGTATGCAGAGGCGGCTGCGCTGTTTCGCGCCCAATACAACCGGGATCACAGCGACGACAGCGCTGAGGGCCTGGCGCTCGCCTTGCGGGCGACGCATCGCGGTGCGGTACCGCGTCGCGGCGCTGCTTCGGGAGACGATCGGCTGGTCAATTCTTACCTGTATGCACTGGATGCGCAGCAGCTCTACTATCGCAAGGAGTTTGTCGCCTCGCGGGTAACCTTGCGCGAGGCGCTCGCCGAGGCCGATGACAGCCAGAGAGTCATGCGTTACGTTCCCGCCGACCTGAGCGGCATCGACGCGGCGTCAGTCTCCGGCGGGCTCACCCGGGCGCATCACATCGGGACATCCGGCCAGGGAGGGCTCGATACGATTGCGCCTGAGATGCGGGGCGAGTGGATCGATAACACCGCGCAGTTTGAGCTGCGGTATCGGCAGTTGTATATGGATGCCGGAACGACTTCTCTTGATCAGACGGTGCCGGGATTGGCGGGGCTTCTCAATAGCAGTAACTTCGCTGCGCTCCGGAACGACCCAGTCTTCCAGAAATGGGAAGCGGCCGCGCAAAGTCAATCGCTGGGAGGCTCTGCGCGCGCCGAGGAGCTCCAGTTCATGGTCGCCAACACTTTTCGCGTGGGTACCTTGTCGCCATTCGACTGGAGTCTATCGCTCGGCGCGACGCAAGGCTGGCCAACTGGATTCCAGCCCAATGTCCTGGGGAACATCGGACAACGAGCGCCATGGGGCACGTGGTCAATCTATGCTGGACTCATGCCTGTGCGGGATTCGCTATTGTCGTGGCGAGGCATGGAATTGGACGATGTGAAATGGGGCGCTGTGCGTCGGGAAGAGCAGGGTGCGCAGATACACTGGCAGGTTGCGCCTCGCTGGAGCATCAATACGGCGGCGGAAGCGCAGTGGCTGACGGGCCCGAACGTCATAGGTAACGAAGGTATGTCCGCCGATATTTCGGGTGGTTACGACTGGCGCGTGCCAGGCTTCGACTACTTCACTACAGGGCCGACGTTGCACTACCTCTCGTATCGACGGAACGAGAACTTCTATAGTTTTGGCCAAGGTGGTTACTACAGTCCCCAATCGTCGCTGAGCATGGGCGTCGCGCTGCAATGGCTATCTGAAGAAGGCCGCACGTGGCAATGGCTGGGAAGTCTCGAAGCGGGCTGGAACACCACCCTTCAAGATACGGAGAGCTGCTTCCCGCTCGGCTTGCCGACCGACATCGCCAATGAGGTGGGCAGCGAAAACGCCACCGCAGCAGCAGGACTCACCTGTGCTGGCAGTCACGACCGGGGTCCATACGGGCACGCACAGCTTGCAGCAACAATAAAGCTCGCGCCGCACTGGCAGGTTGGCGCACTCGCGGATGCGAACGTCACACCGGGCCGCGACAAGCAGTTTGCTGCACTTGCGTTTCTACGGTATTTCTTCGAGCCGCGCGGGGCCGTCTTCAGCCGCGACCTGCCGCACAACACGCGCGACTTTTACCTGCAGCTCGACGACAACCATAACTAGGGCTAAGGATGCCCCTACACAAAAATCAGATCCCGCTTACTGGGTTTTTGCTCCAGTCATCCTTTCCAATTGCCGTATACAACCTATAGAAGGTGAGTGGGATTTTGACTCTCAGCTCGCGAATACCAAGAACATCGACATCGATTCTTCGAAGGGCACGACGTGAGCCGCTATGTACGCACAATCAGGTTCAAGATCGTTGTCACGCTAAGCGTGTGCTTAACGCTCATGACCATCATCGGATTGTCGGGAATGACGTGGCTGTCCAGATTAGGCTCAAACATGAGCGCGATCTATGCCACGAACGTGTTTTCGCTCGCCCTGGAGGGTCTTGGCTTTCTGGTTGTGGTGGGCATGTCGATCTACCTGTTGCGCGCGATCTCGAATCCTCATGACGAGGTGGACATCTCCGAATGCAAGTACCTGCAGCACCGGATGGCGTTGCTCGATCGCGCCGTCAACCTGTCGCATGAGGCGATCTACGTTATCGACGAGCAACTGACGTTCATTTACGTCAATGACGCCGCTTGCCGGTTGCTCGGATACAGCCGGGACGAGCTACTGGGCATGACTCCATTTGACATCGATCCGGACATTACGCCCGAGATGATGATGGAAATGAAGGGCGGGTCTGCGGACGGTATGCAGACCATCTTTGAGACGCGCCATCGGGCAAGCGACGGGCGCATTTTTCCGGTTGAGATCAGCTCATCCCAATTCGAACTATCAGGTGCAAAGTTCAGCACCTGCATGGTCCGCGACATCACTGATCGTAAGCAGGCACAAGAGGCACTGTATAAGCGGGAGCAGGAGTTCCGTACCTTGGTGGAGAACTCGCCGGACACCATTGCCCGATACGATCGCAACTGCCGCCGTGTATACGTCAACCCGCGAATGGTGAGCGCCCTAGGCGGGGACATGGCACGTATTCTTGGCACAACACCCGTCCAGTTCCCGGGCGGCGATACCGCACCGGAATACGAAAACGTCCTTCGTCAGGTGTTCGATCAAGGGGTGGAGCGGGACTTCGAGCTGCACTGGCAGCAAGACGACGCGGAGTTCTGCTCGCATATCCGCGTGACGCCGGAATTCGATCGCGCGGGTTGTGTGGCACATGTGCTGTCGGTGGGCCGCGACATTACTGAAATCGACCAGTATCGTCAGAAGATCCGGCATCACGCTTTTTTCGACAGCCTTACCGGACTGCCGAACCGGGAATTGTTCTCCGATCGTATAGCCAAGACAATCGCCGATACCACACGTCATGGAATCCGCTTCGGCGTGATGCTGCTGGATCTCGACAACTTCAAGGAGGTCAACGATACGCTGGGGCACGGTGCAGGTGACCGCCTGCTATGCGAGGCGGCCGCACGTATGCAGGATTGCGTGTCCGTGTACTGCACGGTGGCGCGCCTGGGCGGCGATGAATTCGCCGTATTGCTGCCGGATGCGCGAACGGTCGACGAACTGGGAAACACTGCGAGAAAGATCATGGATGAGTTCGCGAGGCAGTTCGTCGTAGGCGGCCGGGAGTTGTTCGTGACAGTCAGCATTGGTATTGCACTGTATCCAGACGATAGCAACGAGGGTGACGTTCTGTACAGGTATGCTGACTCTGCCATGTACCGCGCCAAGAGACTCGGGCGTAACAATTTCCAGTTCTACACACGAGAATTGACCGAGCACTCCCAGGAGCGCATGGAGATTGGGTCCGCCTTGCGCGGAGCCCAAAAGAACGGCGAACTGGTGCTGTATTACCAGCCACAAGTCGAGTTGGCATCGGGGCGCGTGACCGGAGCGGAAGCGCTGATACGCTGGGTTCGTTCCGGTCACGGGATGATGATGCCGGACCAGTTCATTCGGATCGCCGAAGACTCCGGGCTCATCGTGGATATCGGCCAGTGGGTATTGCGAACTGCCTGCGCGACGGTGGCGCAGTGGAATAGCACGCAGGAGATTCCGCTGCGTATGGCGGTGAATCTTTCTACACGCCAGTTCATCCGCAACGACCTTGCCGGATCGCTACGCTGCATCCTGGCGGAAACCGGCTGCAAGGCGGAATGGCTGGAATTGGAGATCACCGAAAGCCTGCTGCTCGAAGACAGTCATGAAGTGAACGCCATGCTGTCCGAGTTGCGCGGCATGGGGCTTTCCATCTCTATCGATGACTTCGGCACCGGTTACTCGGCATTGAGCTATCTGCACCGCTTCCCCGTAGGGCAAGTCAAGATCGACCGCTCATTCGTCAAGGATATTTCAGAGCGACGCGAAAAGCGCGAACTCGTGAAGGCGATACTTTCCATCGCAGGAGCCCTGCACCTGGAATCAGTGGCGGAAGGGGTGGAAACGTCAGAACAGGCAAACTTCCTGGTGACACAGGGGTGCCAGTTGGCACAAGGTTACCTGTTTGGAAAGCCGATGCCGCGTGAGACGTTTGATGTCCTGCTTGCGTCAGGCCGTAGCCATCTCGCGGGCGCGTCGACGTGAAATTACGACCTGGCACACAGTTTTTTGCGTCGCTGCCGTGACCGATTGCAGGATCGAATGAGCACGCATTTCCCGACAAAAAATTCAGGAAAAGCCTACATCAATCGGCCTTTAGAAGACTTGGAGCGTTGTCGTAAACTCGTATTGCACATCGTGCGTACAGTGTCGGCAGGGAAACATTCTAAGGAGTCTCGATTTTGAACAACACCGACGCACTGCTGAAATCACTCAATACCTTCCTCACGTCGAATGGCGACACCCTTGCCCGTTTCGGTGCAAGGGTTGCGGTCATGAGCGTACTCCTTGATGTCACGCTGCCAAAGCTCACGTTGGCTCAATGCGTCGAGATCACAAAGCTGTTTCGAGACGGAATTGAAGATACGCTGTCGCTCATGGACGACATACCCGTTCCTGGCGAATATCGCTCAACGCTGCTGGAACAGACCAATCTGTTCCTTGCCATATTGAACGCTAGCGGTGAGATTCATTCATAGCGGCTCTTCGTCAATGAATCCTGAACCGGCATAAATAGGCATGCCAAATCAAATCCGTTTTCGATGCAATCGTTGCAGAAGAGATGTCGCTCCGAGACTCGAGTTGAACAGAAAGGGCACCAAGCCGGAGAGGCTGGTCTGCCCGGCCTGTGGGAAAACGATAAAGGACTTCTACAACGCCTGGCCAGGAGCAATCGCGATTTTTATTGCGCTCGCGGTTCTCGTGTACCTGAGGTTCGGACATCCTTAAATACCTCCGCGTCGACCTATCGCATCATTACTATCAACCTGAACGCAAAGGCACCATGGCAACCTACAAAGCTCTTCGAGAGCAGCTTGCACTGCTCACCCAGAAAGCTGAAGCTGCTCGAGCGCTCGAACTTCAAGGCGTTATTTCCGAAATTCGAGTGAAGGTAATGGAATACGGTCTTACAGAGAAGGACCTTTTTCCCCGCAAGCGCGGTCGCCCCGTTAATGCCGCAAAGCCCGCTGCCGCACCGAAGTATCAAGATCCGAAAACAGGCCGGACATGGTCTGGACACGGCCGGATACCGGACTGGATCAAGGGCAAGGACCGCGACCGGTTTCTTATCAATGGTTAGACGGCGATGTTCGTTGACCTCGACGGATTCAAGGCGGTCAACGATGCGCCAGGCCATCACGTTGCTGGACATCCGGTTTGCCGACGAAGGAGGCCAGTTGGGCGAGGCGACGGCCCACATGCTCGCGCTTGTCGACACGCTCATCCAGAGTACGCGCGACGTGTCTGCTTAGTTGCGGCCTACGATGCTCGACATGGGCCTGATTCCGGCGCTCGAAAGGCTGACGGCGAATTTCACGCGGCACACCGGAATGCGCTGCAATCTTCAGGTGCCACAGAGCGAAGTCGAGATGACCGACGAGCAGGCTGTCGTGATCTTCCGGATTGTCCAGGAATCGCTGACGAATGCCGCGCGGCATTCGAACGCCAAACGCGTCGACGCGGTGTTTCGCTGTGAACCGGAAGCATTCGCTCTCGAGATCAAGGACAATGGTATCGGGTTCGATGTGCAGAACATGCGCAAACCGAATACGTTTGGCCTTGTCGGCACGCGTGAGCGCACCCTGAGGGCCGGCGGTGAGATGGACGTCGTGAGCAAACGGGGACGCGGTGCATTGGTGCGGGTGCGTATCCCGATTCCGGGAGGCATGCAGCCCCCCGAAGACGTAGATTCCGCTTAGAACTTGTGGCGCGGACCCAGACGAACTGCCAGTCACCTCAACTCGTGGCCACCGGTTTCTTCGAGCATCGACACTGCGATCAGTGAAACGATGACGCAGACGATCATGTACCAGGCTGGGGCCATGGTATTACCCGTTGCCTTGATGAGCCAGGCAACGACAAGTTGCGCCGTGCCACCAAAGACTGACACTGCGACTGCATAAGCGCTCGCCAGATAGCCGGCGCGCACGTGTTTCGGGAAATTCTCGGGCATCAATGAGTACGCCGGCGCCGATCCCATCGTGTAGAAAATCATCAGCAGAACGATCAGGCCGAAAACAACCGGCAGCTCCGGAAAATGGTTCATTAGCCAGAAGGCCGGGTACAGCAAAGCAATCAACACGACGCGGCCAATGATGGTGAGCGGCTTGCGCCTCTGCATCTTGTCCGAGAGGGCGCCCCAGACCGGACACAAGACCAGCGAGACACACGCCGCACCGATCGACACCAGCATTGAAAGCTTCGCCGGCAGCTTCAGATACTGGATGGAGTAGGTCGGGATGTAGTACATCAGCACGTAAGTCGCGACCGTCATGCCCATGATCGCGAATACAGTCAGAAACCATTTCCGCAGGAGGGCTGGCTCAAGGCTCGAACCCTTCGTCTTGCTGGCCGTAGGTGGCTCTTCAACGATATGCCGGCGCAGATACACACCGACCGGCATAATCAGGACTCCGGCCAGAAACGGCACGCGCCATCCCCAGTCGAGGAGTTGCGTGTTGGTGAGCTGGTAGTTGAGCAGCGCGGCCATACCGGACCCGAGCAGCGCGGCGGCACCCTGGCTCGCGAGTTGCCAGCTCGCCCGAAAGCCGCGGCCCCTGGCCGAACCCGTCTCCAGCAAGGTAGCAGTCGCGGCGCCAAACTCCCCGCCCTGCGCGAAACCTTGCAGCAGGCGTGCGAACACGATCAACGCGGGTGCGGCGAGGCCGATTGTCGCGTAGCCGGGCGCGAGACCAATCATCGCGGAACCCACTGCCATCAGAAAGATCGTCAGCGTGAGCGCCGCGCGGCGGCCGTGCTTGTCCGCGTAATGCCCGAGCACGAAACCGCCCACGGGGCGCGCGACGAACCCGATCGCGAAGGCGGACAGCGCGAGCAGGGTAGAGACCACGGGATCGTGCGCAGGGAAGAACAGCTTCGCGATCGTCAGTGCAAAGAAGCTGTAGACGGTGAAGTCGAAGAACTCGAGCAGATTGCCGAAGACCGCGGCCACGACGATCCTGGTTTGGGACGCCGGCGTGGCAACGGGCGATACGGCGGATTGCACTATGGGCTCGGCTGACATGGGGGTTCCCTTGGGCTCAGGTTTCGCGTGACGGTTCGGGTCACGCGAGGCTTGTGCTAGATCGATGGCAATGATGCCGGCTATGTCTAAGGTTTTTCGGCGAGGAAGCGCTCGACGAGACGCGTCCAGTACGCCGCGCCTACCGTGAGGTTGTCGTCGTTGAAGTCGTACGACGCGTTGTGCAGCATCGGTGCGCCTTCGCCGTTGCCAAGGCGCAGGAAGCAGCCCGGCTTTTGCTGGAGGTAATAGGCGAAGTCCTCGCTGCCCGCAATCGGGCCAAAGCCGTCGATCACCCGTTCCTCGCCCACCAGTTCGCGCGCCACCTGCAACGCCAGTGCGGTCTCCGGCGCGCTATTGACGACGACCGGGTAGCCCGGCACATAGTCGACGTCGATCCGCGCGCCGTAAGCATCCGCATGCGCCTGTGCAAGGGCGCGGATGCGCGTCTCGAGCAGTTTGCGAACCTCGGCATCGAACGAGCGCACGCTGATCTGCAGGCGCGCTGTTTCGGGGATGACGTTCGCCGCATGTCCGGCATTGAAGGCGCCGACGGTCACCACCGCGGCTTGCATCGGGTCGACGCTGCGTGACACGACGGTCTGCAGCGCGGTCACCAAGGCGGCGCCGATTACGACCGGGTCGACGGCCAGATGGGGCCGCGCCGCATGGCCGCCGCGACCGTGAATCACCAGTTCGACCGTATCGCAGGCCGCCATGAACGGCCCGCTGCGGAACATGAAAGTGCCGCTCGGGTAGCCGGGATGGTTGTGCAGCCCGAAGATCGCCTCGCACGGAAAGCGCTCGAACAGGCCGTCTTCGATCATGCGTTTGGCGCCGCTGTCCGAGCCGATTTCCTCGGCGGGTTGGAATACCAGGTGCACCGTGCCGTCGAACCGGCGTGTGCGGGCCAGATGGCGGGCGGCGCCGAGCACCATGGTCGTATGGCCGTCGTGGCCGCACGCGTGCATCAGACCCGGCTGGATGCTGGCGTAGGGCAGACCGGTGGCCTCATTGATGGGCAAAGCGTCCATGTCGGCACGTACCGCCACCGCTCGCGAGCCCGTCCCCGCCTTGAGCGTGGCCACCATGCCGGTACCGCCCAAACCACGCGTCACCGCATAGCCCCAGCTTTCCAGGTTCTGCGCAACGAAATCGGAGGTCTTGAACTCCTGATAGGCCAGTTCCGGGTGGCGATGGAGATGATGACGAATGCCGCTCAACTCGTCGCGCAGATCCCGCGTGTCGTCGAGGGAGCAGAAGTCCAGAGTACTTGACATGATCGAGCTTGCAAAGGAGTAAGGAATGAGGCCAGTATTTCGCCGCAAAAAACGCCGATCAATGACGTTTTGCGGGCGATAATGTTGACTTTGATGTCAACGGATGCAGCCATGTCGAGCGACGCTGAAACCCCGCGTGATACCGTATTCAGCACCCGCAGCCTGCGCTATCTGCATGAAATCGAGGTGTACGGCGGCGTACGCGCGGCGGCGGACGCGTTGTCTATCAACGCTTCGGTCATCAGCCGCCAGGTGGCGCAACTCGAACGCGTGCACGGTGTCGCGCTGCTCGAGCGGCGTGGCCGGCGCGTGACGCTGACGGAAATTGGCATGAACCTCGTCGAGCATTTCCGCGAAAGCGCGCGGCGCGACGCCGAGATGCTGGTGCAACTGGAGGACTACCGGGGCCTGCGTCGGGGGCGGCTCGAGATTGGCATTGGCGAGGGCTTCGTCGAGAAGCTGCTCGCCACCGTGCTGGAGGCGTTCAGCCTGCAGTTCCCGGACATCGTGGTGGAACTGCGCAGCGGGGCGACCTCCGAAATCATTGCCATGGTCCGTAATGACGAGGTCGATCTCGGCCTGTGTGCCGGCGGCAGCAGTGACCCCGCTATTCGGGCGCGAACCTATCGCGCGGCGCCGTTGTGCGCGCTCGTCAGTCCGCAGCACGCGCTGGCGGGGGAACGGCGGATCCGGGGCGAACAACTGGTGAACCACCGGTTGATCTTCATGCCGGCGCGCTTTGGCGTTCAACAGTATCTCGACTCGCTCATCCGAGCGGAACGGCTGAATCTGACGCCGGCGTATCGCTGCGACCTGTTTTCAGCGGCGCAGGCGATAGCCGCTGCGGGGCTAGGCGTCGCGTTCATGTCGACCGATGCCGCGCGCCAGTATCTGGACGCCGGAAAACTGGTCCCACTCGAAATCGACCACCCGATCGCCCGGGAATTCGGCAGCCAGGTGATACGCCGGGTCGGGCGCCGCCTGTCGCCCGCCGCCGAATTCCTCTGGACGCAACTTAACAGGGCGATGCAAAAGCACGGGTCGGCAACGGGCGGGCGAAGGTAGGGGTAAGAGGGGGCCGCACTCGGCGCAGCAGTATTCGTAGATCGGCATGATGCTGCTACCAGTGCGCGCCCAGTTCACCGCGCGGCACGAATCGCCCGCGCCCGGTTTGGCCCACCCACTCGCCGTCGTCGATCAACAACTCGCCGCGCAGCAACACCTTCTTCACCCGTCCGGTGACCTGATGGCCTTCGAATAGTGTGAAGTCGCAATCGCTGTGTTGCGTGTCTGCGCTAATCGTATGCGCTTCACCCGGATCGAACAGCACGATATCGGCATCACTGCCGATCGCCAGCGTACCTTTCTTCGGGAACAGTCCAAACAGTTTCGCGGGTGCCGTCGACGTCAGTTCGACGAACCGGTTCAGCGAGATCCGGCCGGTCCGGACACCACCGTCGTATACCACCGTCATGCGTGTTTCGACTCCCGGCACGCCATTGGGAATCTTCGAGAAGTCGTCGCGTCCGAGCGGTTTCTGGTTCACATTGCCGTGATGACCCTCTTTCATGCAGTAGGGGCAATGGTCGGTCGAGATCAGTTGCAGGTCGTCGGTTTTCAGCGCGGTCCATAACGCGTTCTGTGCATCCTTCGAGCGCAGCGGTGGACTCATCACATACCGCGCGATATCGAAGCTTTCGTCGGCATACGCCGATTCGTCGAAGAACAGATAGTGCGGGCAGGTTTCCGCGAACACCGGAATGCCGAGGTCGCGCGCTTCGATCACATGTTTCAGCGCTTCTTTTGCCGAAAGATGGACGAAATACACCGGTGCCTCGGCGAGCTCAGCGAGCTTGATGCCGCGGTGGGTCGCTTCGCCCTCCATGATGGCCGGGCGCGTGAGCGCGTGATAGCGTGGCGACGTGTGACCTTGTGCGATTGCTTCGCGAATCAGCAGGTCGATCACGGTGCCGTTCTCGGCGTGCAGCGCAATCATGCCGCCGTGCTGGCCGACCATCCGCATGGCCCGGAAAATCGCCGCGTCGTCCGACATCACCGTGCCGGGGTATGCCATGAACATCTTGAAGCTCGACACCCCTTCATGACGGATCGCGTACTGCATATCGCCAAGCACGGCGTCGTCGACCTGCGTGACGATCACGTGGAAGCTGTAGTCGATGCTGGCGACGGACGCGGCTTTCGACTGCGCGCGGGCAATTGCATCGAGCGGGCTGGTGCCGGCGTTTTGCAGCGCGAAGTCGATGATGGTGGTGGTGCCGCCAAAGGCGGCCGAGCGCGTACCGGAATCGAAGTTGTCGCAGGTCACCGAGGGCCCGAAGGTATTCTCCATGTGCGTGTGCGCGTCGACGCCACCGGGAAACACCAGCAAGCCGCTCGCGTCGATCACGTGGGTATCGGGTCCGGCTTCGAGTTGCTGGCCGATACAGACAATACGTCCGCCTTCGATCACGATATCGGCAACGTAGTCGTCGACGGCGGTAATCAGGCGTCCGCCGCGGATCAGGGTGCGGGTCGGGTTGTGCGTCATGAATCACTCCGTTCATGGTCAATGGCAAGCGCAAAGGAGAGGGCGTCTTCGAGGCGGCTGATCTCCGCGGCGGACAGGCGCGGGATCGGCGGACGCATCGTTGCATGCGGAAATTTGCCGAGTAGATGCAGACAGGCCTTCAGCCGCGCGTTCGCATGCGAGCCTGGGGCCGTGCCGTAGATGGCCTTGGCCAGCGGATACACACGCGCATGGCATTGTTGAGCCTCGCTGAGGTTGCCGCGCAACACCGCTCGATACAGCGACACGATCAGCTCCGGCACGACGGCTGCGAGACTGACGAGGCTGCCTTCGGTGCCGATCGCGAAGCACGGGAACAGGTGCTCGTCGCCCGATGCCATGACCGCCACATGCGGCGCCACGGATTTCGAAAGCCTGCGATTCGCCTCGTACGCACCGGTTTCCCAGCTCCCTTCCTTGATTGCCACGACCTCGGGCAAGCTGACCAGTGCCGTCAGCATCTCAGGGGTGTAGGCCATCGCACCGGTGTTGACGCCCGCCTGATACAGCATCATCGGCAAGCGGGCATTCGCGTTGGCGAGTCGGTGATGTGTCACGACGGTTTCCAGATCGGTGGAGAGCGCCCATGAATACGGCGGGAAGAGTAACAACGCATCGGCGCCCGCGCGTTGGGCGTCATCGGTATGCGCCTGGGCTTCGTAGCTGTCCTCCGCGTTCACCCCTGCGACGATGATCGAGCGCTCGCCGCACACGCTGTGTGCGATCTCGACGACGCGCCGCTTTTCGTCGCGCGACAACGCGGCGTTTTCACCAGCATGGCCGTTGATCAGCACACCGACAATCCCGTCGACCGCCGCCACATCCTCGAGATGGCGCGCGAGCGCAGCTTCGTCCAGATGGCGGCCGTGTGCATCGAGCGGACACAGCGTGGCGGCATAAACACCATTGAAGGGGGCGTCGTGCGAGGGAATCATTGGGTCTGTTCTCGATGAGGGGATTCGGGTGCGGCAGCGATGAGTCGCGCGGGATCGAACAACGGCAGCTCGGGCGTCACGCCGAGCATCGTTTGAGCGAGCAGTTTTCCCATGTAGGGGCCGCTCGTATAACCGGAGTGCACGCAGCCGATCACCCACGCATCGGTAAGCCCAGGCAGCGGGCCGATCATCGGCATGGCGTCGGCTGTTTCGGCCTCGAGGCCCAGCCAGATGCGTGCAACGCGCGCTTTCGCTAGCGCGGGAATCACATGTTGCGCAAGCCGTAAGTTGCCGGTCAGGTTTTGCGGAATGGTTTCGACGGGGCCGCGCGTGCGATCGCCGATACCCTGCCAGCCGCCGCCGATCAGCACCGTGCCGTTGGCAAACTGCTTCATCGACAGCAGTCCATTCGCGATGCTCAGCACCGAGCGCATGACGGGCGGCATCCGCTCGGTTACGATCAACTGATTCACCAGTGTCTTCACGGGAATGCGGATATCTAGCATCGCCAGCAACGGTTCCAGCCAGACGCCGCCGGCTATCACGAGACGCCTCGCGTCGACGCGAATCGAGGCGCCGTCGTGATTGGGGCCGTGTACCCGGTAGTGTCCATTTGTCTGATCGATGCGGACAGCGGCCGTCTGCTCGAAGATCTGCACGCCGGCCGCACGCAGCGCCGCGTGATAGGCGCGACCGGTCTGATAGGCGCTGGCGAAACCGTCTGTCTGGCAGAACGCGGCTTCGAGCATCGCAGGGTTGAGGCCGGGTTCGATCGCTAGTGCTGCGTCGCGCTCGAGGAGGTCGATCTGTGCACCGTATTCGCGCCGGGCCGCGGCACGAGCACGCAGCAGTTCACGCTCGGCTTCGGTA
The DNA here is from genome assembly GCF_900100735.1 of Paraburkholderia phenazinium. Lineage (GTDB taxonomy): Bacteria > Pseudomonadota > Gammaproteobacteria > Burkholderiales > Burkholderiaceae > Paraburkholderia > Paraburkholderia phenazinia. The sequence continues at coordinate 31,535 of NZ_FNCJ01000019.1, forward strand.
AACGCGAGCGAAAGTCCTGGCGCAGCGGTTGCAAGTACGCTCGAGCCGAGCCACTGGTCGGTTTCCATCCACATTTGCCAGCCGCGCATCGCGTAGGGAATCAGCGCTGCACGTGTCATATGCAGCGTCAGCGTGCCGGCGTTCACCCCGGAGGCGGCGCGACATAGCGCGTCACGTTCGATGAGCGCCACACGCATGCCGCCGCTTGCGAGGAACAGCGCGGTGGTGCAACCCATCACACCCCCGCCGACCACGGCGGCATCGAAGGGCCCATGCACCGTTTGACCCGGTGTATTCATAGCGGGGCCGCCTGTGGAATGGGAATATCGTCATACGTGAAGTCGCCAGTCAGCGCCTCGAGCGTCACGGGGCGCAACGGCGTGCGCGCAGAAAAGCAACCCACGGTTTCGCGCGAGTTTGCGCCCACACGCCGCATCAGCAGTTCGCCGGCGACGTCGCCGCACGTGCGCCCCTGGCACGGGCCCATGCCGCAGCGCGTCCATGCCTTGAGTTGGTTGACGTCACGCGCACCGTCATCACATGCGGCGTCGATCTCTGCACGGGTCACGTCTTCGCAGCGGCAGATAATCGTTTCCGCTGCGATGCTGTCGACGTGGCCGGGGCGCAGTGCCATCAGATTCGCCATGGCATGGCCGAAGCGCGCGGCGTGCCGGTGCGCGCGCCGCGCAGGCTCGATGCGGCGCTTCAGGCGCGAGGGGTTCGAGGCGCCGAGGTCGAGCGCGCACGCGAGGCCGGCTAGGGTGCCGTGTGTGGCCGCGGCTGCCGCACCGGCAATACCGGCACCGTCGCCGGCGACATAGAGCAGCGGACGCGAGGTACGCCCGTCCTGATCGGCGATGGCGATCCAGCCTCCCGCCTCCCGCGAGTAGCCATGCTTCGCACGCAACAGACGGGTGATCTCGGTAGCGGGCGTGAGTCCGTGACCGACAGCGATGCAATCGACCAGCACGGTTGCTCGCTGTCCGCCGACCGGCCGTCCCGCTGCGTCACATGGGGCGAGCGTGGCGCGTAGGCGCTGTTCGACAGGCTCGACGCGGACGATCGTGTGGCGCGCATAGCGGGGCGTACCGGCGCGGCTGATCGTGCGCCACCAGTTGAAGCCTTGCCTTAGCAGATCGGGGCGTGTGAGGATCGCAGGCAGGGTGCGCGCCCAGTCGGACGTGCCGGCCAGATCCGCAATCGCCTCGACCTTGCCGCCACCCTCGATGGTTTTCGCGGCCACGGCTGCGAGCAGTGGTCCACATCCGGCGACGAGCGTCGAGCGGCCCGGCAGTACGCCCTGTGACTTCAGCAGGATCGTCGCGGCAGCCAGGCCGATTACGCCTGGCGTGGTCCATCCTTCGAACGGCACGACCCGCTCGGTCGTGCCGGATGCCACGATCAATGCGCGCGCCGTGCAATGCAAAGGGCCATTCGGACCGGTCGCGTCGACGCGGTAGTCACCGGTCACGGCCCATACCGGATGCGCAAAGAAGGTGGTCACTTTACTGGCGGCCAGTTCGCACCGCAGTGCGTCGCCGGCCTGCTGATCGGCGTTGTTGCTAGCACCGATGCCGTCTATGGGGTCGCGATAGACCGGGTCTCGATAGACCTGTCCGCCCGCGCTGGGGTTTTCATCGAACAGCGCAACCGTCAGCCCAGCCGAAACGAGCCAGCGCTGCATGCACGCCGGCCGGCCCGGCGCCGAGCACTACCACGTCGAACTCAGACATCGGCGCCGGTCTCCGCAACGGTTTCGACATGTAAGCCGTCGGTGACGGGCGTCTGGCAAGCCAGCACGCGGCGGCCGCCGACCATCACCAGACACTCCTGGCACGATCCCATCAGACAGAACATGCCGCGCGGTTGATGCAGGTGCGCACTGGTGCGCAATGCCTTCACGCCAGAGGCGAACAGCGCGGCCGCGACGCTTTCGCCGGTGCGTGCCGTGAAGCGCTGGCCATCGAGAAACAGCTCGACCGTGACGGCATGGTTCGTCTCATGAATACGCATTACGTCCTCTCCAGACATCGGTGCCAACCTCGCTTGACAAGTAATTTAGGCGATGCTTTGATGGTAACGTATACGATACGTATACGCAAAATCGTCAAAAACAAGCGGCGCTGCGAACGCCTCGACCGAGCACTTCCACACCCCTATGATTTCCGGGTTGACTAGCTTGAAGACAGAAATTTCCGCATGGCAACGCGCAGCGTTTCTTCGAATATTGCGGCCACGCTAAAAGGTTCCCGAGCGACAGAAGGCTGCCACGCCAGCGCCTGCTCACCGCTCCGATACATGGTTAGGACCGCACTGGAGTGACACAAATGAGCTACAAAAAGAGATGCTTGGCCATTTCCGCTTTAATCGTCACTTTGCTGGCGGCGTTTTTCCTTGGATGCCTATTTACGAAGAAGCACGATGCCGGCAAGACTACGATCGGCGATGACAAGATAAGCAATCTAATCTTGAATGACCCCAATGCATGGATAAATCCGTATTCGGCGTCATCACCAATACATCGCGAGTTCGATGAATTTAAAAAATGGATGCTGAATAACAAGAAACTGGCAGGCCTCAACGATTCAGCGAGTCCCGGCCATCTGTTGCGGTTATCCGACCAACTGCAGACAAAGGGAGTGCCCAGGTTACCGACTAACCTGCTGGAGCAACGTTTGTCCTCTGTTAGCAAGATATTGCCGTCGCTGGATACCCATCTGTGTAGCACGCTTCTAAAAGGCGGATTTAGCACCACAGAGTTCATGGTCCAAGCTTCTTCGGTCTTGGAATCATTTAGCGACGAGGAAGCGAAGGCATGGTTCCTTGTCAACAAAGCTGCCATCGAGGCACAACTGGATGGATCACCGCTCATCGTTCTGTCTGCTGAAGACGCGGCGCGGGGCATTCTGGAAATCGCAAAGTCAATGTATGGACCGCAATCCAGGGCCTTCATTTCCGGGCTAACTGGCCTGAAGACAGCGAACGATGAAGATACGTGCACGACGGTACGAATCCTTTATGCCAAAGGCAATTCTCTGCCTGAACCTTATCGCGGATACATGGCGAGGTGGCTTCTCACAGGAACAGAGGGGAACGAAAAGCTTTGATAGAGACTATTTCCTAATGAGGAATGCGAGCCGGTTTGATGCTGCCTTTCAGGTTTCGATCCATCTGACCATTCCCGGCACCGATGCAGAAATTTCCGATAGATGGTCGCGCAATCTTTCATTGATGATTGCGGGACAGGCTAAAAGTGCTTGAACGAGAGAAGCCCGTCGCGCCAGCGCCTGTTCAGCGTTCTGAGGCGCGGGTACAAAGCATTGAAATGGCACAAATGAAATTAACGACGAGATTATTACTCAGTGCGATTGTGGTTATCTGCGTTGCAACGGCATTTTTCCACGGCTGTCATCAGAAGCCGAAAAAGGGCGTAAACGAGACTGCGGTTAGGGATGTCATGGTCAGTGATGCTACGGTATGGACAAATCCCTTTTCGAAGACGTCTCCTATATACCGCGAGGCTGAAGAATTTCACCAATGGCTGCTAGATAACAGGACGCTGGCCGATGAGGTTGACGCGGCCGGGTCGGTTGATAAATTAATGCTAGCGGGTCAGTTGGCAACAAAAGGATTGGCCCGATTGCCGACTGATTTGCTGGAGCAACGCCTGCCTCTTGTTGGCAGGATGCTCGCTTCATTGGATACACATACGTGCAGCAGGTTTATACGGGGCGAGATACCCGACTCAGAGTTCATCAGCTATGCAGCCCCGATCATGGAGTCCTTCAGCGCCGCTGAAGCGAAAGCATGGTTCACTGTGAATGGGTCTGCCATCAAGGCTCAGTTGGGTAACGCTCCGATTCTCGTTCTGTCGACTGAAAATGCAAAGCAAGCGATTTTTCAAATCGCAAAATCGATGCAAGAGCCGGAACACAGTGCGTTTGGTTCCGGATTGGCGGGCTTGCAAACTGAGAGCGACGAGGATGCGTGCGCGACTGCGCGAACTCTCTATCTCAAAGGAAATTCTTTGGCTGAACCGTATCGGGGATACATGGCGAGATTGCTTCTTACTGGAAAAGATGGACATCAAAAGCCTTGAGCCGATCGCTCTCAGCTGGAAATTCGGGCTGACTTGATGGTTTTTTTATCCGCTTTTTTCCCAACATAAAATTGGACTACTACACAATGAATATCAGTATAGTTGACGGTCTTCTTGGCCCAATAACCGATACCGTTTCATCGATTGTTACCACTATCGAGTCCGTGGCAGGTAAGGATATGGTAGGGGCTGCTGCCAATGCCGGTACGGTACTTATCAATGGTGCAGCAATCCTCACTGACAGTGGCTACCTATCGACGCTCAATTCGGCCGTCGGCACCACCAGCACGGCAGCGATGACTATCAAACGCTTCCCAGACCAGATGGAAGCATTGAATACTTCACTGTCCAACTATAACAGCGCTATAGCGTCTGGCGATCACGGAGCGATAAGCGCTACCGGCCTGAACCTGACAGGCTCTGTCGCAACGGTCATTAGTACCATCGGGTCGATAGTCGCGAGCGTTGCTGACGCGATGGCAACCACGGGTTTGATCGGAGCGACAGCGGCGGCCCCTATAACGAGCCTTGGTCTGGCGATTTCGGCGACGGCGGGATTGTTTGCGCTGGCCGCAACTAACGCGGTCGTGGACGCGGTAAAAGCAGCCGCGGACAATATCAGTAATCTGCTCAATGACATCGAGGCACAGTTGGGTACAGGCTCGTCGGATTCCGGTCAGACGGGTGCGCCTGGCGCTGGCGGGACTGGACCCGAATCCGGCGCTGGCGGCGCCGCAATGGGTAAATATCAGGAAACGTATCCCCTAATCAGCCCACTTGTCCTCGACCTGACTGGTTCGGGAATCAACCTGACTCCGCTGAACACAAGTTCTCCGTACTTCGACTTAACCAACAATGGTTTCGCCCGCCAAACCGGCTGGGTTGGTGCCGGTATGGGATTGCTTTGTTTCGATCCGAACGACCAGAACATCACGAATATCACCCAGCTATTCGGCAACGAAACGACTGACGGATTCGATATCCTGCGTAGGCTCGACGCCAATCATGACAATGTTATCGACGCATCCGATCCCGAATTCGCAAGCCTGCGGGTGTGGGTCGATGCCAACGGGAATGGCGCTTCGGATTCAGGCGAACTCTACACACTCAGTCAGCTCGGCATCGTTTCTATCAACCTGAATGCCACTGCGGTAACTGAGACCATCGCAGGCAATAAAATAAGTTCGATTAGCAGTTATACGCTGGCAGACGGCACCACTCGCGAAATTGTCGATGCATGGTTCGCCAACAGCACGATGAACACCAAACCGCTTACGCCAGTCGATGTGACGGCAGCTGCAGCGGCGCTCCCTCAATTGGCAGGCGCGGGAACATTGCGGGACCTGCGCTCGGCCATGACGCTCGATCAGGATTTGCAGAATCTCGTGCAGATCTTTGTGAAGCAACCGCCTGGCACCAGCCCCTCCAGCTTGGAGTCGGCTGCGCAAGCGATTCTTTTCCAGTGGGCGAGGGTTACTCAAGTGGCGCCCACGTCGCGTGGTGGCTCGATTGACGCACGGCAACTTAGCTTCGTAGAACAGTACTTGGGCCGGCCGTTCAATACAACCGGTGACGGTGCCAACCCGGGAATCAGGGCGGCTGCCTACTTGCAACAATCCTGGAATGATCTGTACGACGCGGCGTTGGCACGCCTCGTCTTGCAATCGCCTCTGGGTGCGAGCATGGCGCCCGAATTCAGGTACGACGCCGCCACCGATACGGTCCAGGCGACTGCTACGTTCGCACCGGCACTAGCCGCAGCCTTCCAGCGTCTCGGCACGATTAACGCCACAAATCTTGCTTCGTGGGATCTGCTGTTACGCGTCGCAGACGCAGCGCGATTTGACATGGGGATGTCCAACTCGGTGTTCGAGAAATACGTTGCCGCTGCGACGAACGACACCGTCGCATCGATTGCGAACGCCATTGCCTCGGGCCTCCAGATCAGCATCGACGGATCGGGGCGCATCCAGGAAACCGGTAGCACGATCTATCACGATTTCTATGCTGGTCCGGGAGTTAGTGTGCTGATCGGTGAGCGCGCTGGCAACGACCCAAGCATCCAGTTGCCGGGTCACGATGTATTCCACTACTCCGCCGGTGATGGCGTCGTGGAAATTCGCGAAAGTGACCCAAACTCCAGCGCGCCTGCCAACACACTGAGCTTCGGTTCGGGGATCGACCCGTCATCGATCAAAGCCAGGGTCCTGAGCAACGGCGACATGGTGCTGACCGACGGCGTCACAGGCGACCAGATTACGCTGGTAGGGGAACTACGCGACAGCGGCGGGGGCGTCCAGTTTGTGCAGTTTGCAGATGGCACAACATGGACGAGGTATCAGTTGATTCAGGTTGCCGCACTCTGTGGAACATCGGGTAATGACAAGCTCTACGGGACTGCCAGCGCGGAAGTATTCGATGGCAAAGGCGGCAACGATTATGTCCAGGGCGGTGGCGGTGGCGGTGGAGATACGTTCATCTTCAACGCGGGGTACGGAAAACTGGAAATTTACGAATCGGACAAGAGCAACAGTCCCTACAACGTTCTTCAGCTTGGCCCTGGAATCAACAAATCGTCGGTCACGGTACGGGGGACAAGCAGTGGCAATCTGGTGCTAACGGACGGTATCGCGGGGGATCAGATCACCCTGGACTCGGCAATGCTCTTTGATTCAATGGGAGTGCAGGCGGTACGGTTCTCTGACAACACAATCTGGACGCGTCAGCAGCTAATTCAGATGGCCACTACGGGCACGGCGGGTAATGACACGCTCTATGGAACTGGCAACGCCGAGGTATTCGACGGAAAGGGCGGCAATGATTACGTCGTGGGTGGCGGCGGTGGCGATACGTTCATCTTTAATGCGGGCTACGGAAAACTTGAGATTAGTGAATATGATTCCGCCAGCGCGCCGCATAACGTGCTCCAACTGGGTACGGGAATCAGTGCGTCATCAGTCGCGGTGAGGAGCACGAGCAATTCCGGCATTGTGCTGACGGACGGCATCGCGGGCGACCAGATCACGCTGGATTCGTTTATGAGCGGCAGATCCTGGGGAGTGCAAGAGGTGCAATTCGCCGATGGGACGACATGGAACAGACAGCAACTGCTCCAGATGGCGGCAACCGGTACGGCGGGCGACGACAAAATCTATGGAGCATCCAACGGGCTAGTATTCGACGGCAAGGGCGGCAATGACTATATCCAGAGTCAAGGCGGTGGCGACACGTTCATCTTCAATGCGGGCTACGGGAAACTGGAGATTTCGGAACTGGACTCAAGCAAGACGCCCCATAACGTGCTGCAACTGGGTGCGGGAATCAGCGCGTCATCAGTCACGGTGAAGGCCACGAGCAATTCCGGTATTGTGCTGACGGATGGCATCGCGGGTGACCAGATCACGCTGGATTCGTTTATGAACGGCAGCGCTTGGGGGGTGCAAGAGGTGCAGTTTGCCGATGGCACGACATGGAACAGGCAGCAACTGCTCCAAATGGCGACTGGCACGGTGAGCCTCGCCGATCGGCAAGTCAACAACCTGATTGCGGGCATGGCATTTTACGGCGCGCAATCGGCTGCTAATTCGCAGACGCTGGCTGCGATCCAGCAGCAACCGCAAGCGATGCTCGCGGCCAACCTGTACTAACACTTCCTTCATCTGCTGTTCAGGCATCCGCGGTGCTTTGCGTCACGGATGCCCGCGTGTCTATCCGCGGCATAGTTCTCCATGCTGTAACTGACTCGCAAGTGCCGTACCGAAAAAGTCAATAACCCTTGAACGCTCCTGAATTCAACCAGTCGGTGCCTTCCGCGTCCGACCCAGCTTCTGATACTGCTCCCCACGACAAGCCCGTTCACGATCCGGCACTAGCATGCCTTGTCGTCATCGCGCGATTTCATGGCGTTGCCGCAGACGCCGCGCAGTTACGTCATGCCGCGGCGCGCAGCAATGAGCGCTTCGACAGTGATGCGCTCGTTCTGGGCGCTCGCTCGATTGGTCTGAAGGCGTCGCCAGCGCCGCTGCGAATCGACCGGCTTGATCGCACGCCTTTGCCCGCACTTGCTTTTGACAAGGACGGCAAGCATTTCATCATTGCGCGCTGCGACGGCAAGACGGTCTTTGTTCTTGAAGCGGAGGCTCTCGCTCCTACTGTGATGCCACTCGACACGCTGGCGGTCCGTACGACTGGCCGGATGCTGCTATTCACATCGAGAGCCTCGCTGGCCGGTGAACTCGCGCGGTTCGATTTTTCGTGGTTCATTCCGGCGATCATCAAATACCGGCGACTATTGCTGGAAGTGCTCGGCGTGTCGCTGGTCCTGCAGATCTTCGGGCTCGTCTCGCCACTGATGTTTCAGGTAGTGATGGACAAGGTGCTCGTGAACCGCGCCTACAACACCCTTATCGTTGTTGGCATTGCGCTTTTCGTCAGCTCCACTTTCGAGGTGCTTCTCACGGGTCTGCGCAACTTCACTTTCTCGCACACCACCAACCGGATCGACGTGGAACTGGGCGCGCGTCTGTTCCGCCATCTGGTGGCACTGCCGTTACCCTATTTTGCGGCCCGGCGCGTGGGCGATACCGTAGCTCGCGTACGAGAACTGGAGAACATCCGAAACTTCCTGACAGGTCAGGCGCTGACTGCCGTTATCGATCTTGTGTTCTCGTTCGTTTTCATCGGAGTGATGTGCCTCTACAGCGTGTGGCTCACGCTCATCGTCGTCGCGTCGTTGCCGCTCTACGCCGTCATTTCAGCCACGCTTGTGCCCGCTTTGCGTCGGCGTCTGAACGAGAAATTCGCACGCGGCGCGGACAACCAGTCGTTTCTGGTCGAAACCGTTTCCAGCATCGAAACGGTCAAGGCAATGGCCGTCGAGCCGCAGTTCATCAAAAGATGGGAAACGCAACTCGCGGCCTACGTCGCATCGGGCTTCCGCGTGACGACGCTTGGAAATGTGGGCCAGCAGCTTATCCAGTTTGTCGGCAAGCTGGTCACGCTCGCGACGCTGCTGCTGGGCGCGAAGCTGGTCATTGACGGTCGGCTGAGTGTCGGGCAACTGATTGCGTTCAACATGATGTCGCAGCACGTCGCCTCGCCGATCCTGCGTCTTGCCCAGCTATGGCAGGATTTCCAGCAGATTGGCATCTCAATGGGACGACTGGGCGACATTCTCAACACGCGAAATGAATTGCCGCATAGCCGGCAGGCACTGCCTGCGGTGCATGGCGACATCCGGTTTGAGAATATCCGTTTCCGGTACCGGGCGGACGGCCCACCGATTCTCAATGACATATCCCTGGACGTGCGCGCGGGCGAAGTGATTGGCATTGTTGGCCGTTCAGGCTCTGGAAAGAGCACACTCACGAAGCTGCTGCAGAGACTTTACTTGCCTGAGCAGGGCACTGTACGCATCGACGGCATCGACCTTGCTCTCGCCGATCCTGCGTGGTTGCGCCGACAGGTGGGCGTTGTACTGCAGGAGAACGCGCTCTTTAACCGTACGGTCCGCGAGAACATTGCGCTAACCGATCCAGGCGCGCCACTTGAACTTGTGATGCGGGCCGCAAAACTGGCCGGCGCGCATGATTTCATCTGCGAACTGCCGCAGGCCTACGACACGCCTGTCGAAGAGCACGGCGGCAATCTGTCAGGCGGCCAGCGCCAGCGACTGGCGATTGCACGGGCGCTGCTCACCAATCCACGCATCCTGATCTTCGACGAGGCGACCAGCGCGCTCGACTTCGAAACCGAGCGCGTTATCCAGAACAACATGCGAGCCATCTGCGCGGGACGAACCGTGATCATCATCGCCCACCGCCTGAGCGCCGTGCGTCATGCGACGCAGATCATCGCGATGGACAAGGGGCGGATTGTGGAGCGTGGGACACACGACGCGCTGCTCGTGCATGGCGGCTATTACGCCCACCTTATTTCTCTGCAGAACAGTTGATGATGCGTTTCCATCTGCAGGCATTCGCTGATCTGATGCGTCGGTGCGCGAGTATATGGCGGGCCGGGTGGTCAATCCGCGACCAGCTTGATGCTCCCGAAAAGCTCAGTTACGAACTGGCTTTCCAGCCGGCCCAGCTCGAACTGGTTGAAACACCTGTTCATCCTGCGCCTCGGTGGGCAATGCGCATTCTGGTGATCCTGTCAGTGCTGATCCTGCTGATCGGCATCATTGGTCGGCTTGATATCGTCGTGACGGCAAAGGGCAAGTTTGTTCCCAACGAGCGCGTCAAGATCATCCAGCCGGCGATAACCGGCGTGGTGCGGCAGATTCTGGTTCGTGACAGTCAGCGCGTCAATGCGGGACAGGCATTGCTGGTCCTGGACGCGACACAGGCAGCGGCTGACGCGGACAAGGCCCGTTCATCGCGGATCGATGCAGCACTCGCGTCCGCCAGGGCGGCCGCACTGCTGGATGCGGTCAAAACCGGGCACGTCCCGCCACTGGTTGCCGTGGATGGCGCATCGTCCGAGCAACAGGTCCAGGCGCAGAATTTCGCCGAAGGGCTTTACCGAGAATACGCGGACAAGCTCGCCGCGTCGCAAGCCGAGCTTCTTAAGCGGGAAGCCGAACTCTCGACGACCCGACAGCAAGTGGCCAAACTGCGTGCAACTGCGCCACTGGCGCGTAGCGCAGCCGAGGATTACCGTGCGTTGGCACGCGACCAATACGTCGCGCAGCATGACTATCTCGGCAAGGAGCAGACCGCGCTTGAACAGGAGCATGAACTCGCCGCGCAGCAGAGTCACGCTCGCGAACTTGCCGCTTCTGTAGCGGAACAGCAGGCGGCGATCCAGGTGACAACCTCGCAATTCTCTCGGGAACAGCTTGATGCACTCGAGAAGGCAAAACAGCAGTTTGCACAGAACCGCGCTGACGAAACCAAGGCCGTGACGCGACAGGAACTGATGACACTTTACGCACCGGTTTCGGGAACGGTCGAGCAACTGGCCGTACATACGCTCGGCGGAGTTGTCACAACGGCACAATCGATCATGGAGATCGTGCCGGACGACGCGGTGGAAGTCGAAGCAAGCATTGAGAACAAGGACGTGGGCTTCGTCAATGTCGGGCAGGACGCCATCGTCAAGATCGAAGCGTTCCCGTATACCCGGTACGGTTACCTGATCGGCAAGATCACGTCAGTATCGAACGACGCAATGCAGGACAGGAACCGGAAGCTGGGCCTGACGTTTACGGCGCGCATTCGGCTGCCGACCAATCAGATGCAGATCAATAACAAATCAATCAATCTCACTCCGGGCATGGAGGTGACGGCGGAAATCAGGACCGGGCGGCGCAGTGTTGCCGGATATTTCCTTGATCCGCTGATGCAGACAACCGGGGAGAGCCTGCGTGAACGTTGAACGGGTCAATGGCAAGGGGCCCGGTTACGCTCGCACGCTGAGGACGGCGCTGTGGCTATCGGTATTGGGCGCCACTCCGGGTATCGCGGGAGCAGTCGATGTGTTCGGCACCGACGCCTTAGTCTCCCGAACACCTGCGAACGCGTTTTCAGATATTGACGCCGCGCATCCCTGTCAGTTCGGGCCGCTGGAGGTGCCGCTTCTTCTGGCGGAGGCGGTGAATCGCGCCTTGTGCGGAAACCCGAAAACGCGGGAAGCCTGGGCGAATGTAAAGGTGCAGGCCGCGGCGGTTGGCGTGGCAAAGTCAGCCTATCTGCCGAACTTGACGGCCAACCTGCAGGACGTGCGCGAAGACTCCGTGACGGACGTGAAAGGTTATCCGCGCCTGAGCTCAGCGAACCGCTCGACGGTTTTTTCCGGCTCGGTCTCGGCGAACTGGGTGCTGTACGACTTTGGTGGCAGGAAGGCTGCGCTTGCCAATGCACAGGCTTTGCTCGCGGCTGCGCGGGCCAACCAGGATGCCGCTCTGCAGACCGCCTTTTCCACTGTGGCAACAGACTACTACGCAGCGCAGGCGGCAACCGGCAAGCTGGCCCTGACGAAGGAAACGGAAAGTATCGCGCGTGACAGCTTTGTCGCGGCGTCGACACGCGTGACCCGCGGCGTCGCGGCGATTTCCGACCAGTTGCAGGCTCAGACTTCATATGCGCAGGCGACGTTCAACCGGGCGAAGGCCGAAGGCGACTTGCAGGCCGCTCTCGGCACGCTCGCCTTTGACATGAGCCTCAGCCCGGATCAACCAATCAAGATGCCGGACGCTGAAGATGGCGTGGTGCCAGACCAGGATTTCACAGCGTCGGTCGCCGGGATGATCGAGCAAGCGCAAAGCGCCAACCCGGTTATCGCTGCCGCCAGGGCGAAGCTTGACGCGGCAATGGCGAGCGAGCAGCAGACACGTGCCGAAGGGTTGCCCAACTTCAGTCTGATCGCGAAGTACAGCCAGAACAACCAGCCCGCCAGTCTGGGGCTGGGCCAGCCTCAATTGGCCGCGACAGGGCACGACTGGTATGTTGGCGTACAGGTGCAGATCCCGTTGTTCGAAGGGTTGAGCCGGACGTACAAGGTGCGCGGAGCACATGCTCAAGTGGAGGTCCAGGAGAACACGCTCGATGAAGCTCGCCAGCAGGTCGGGCTCGATGTCTGGAAAAGCTATCAGGTACTGCAGACGAACATACAGAATGTGGGGAACACGGCCACGTTGAAGCGGATTGCGCAGCGGTCATTTGACGTCGCAAACCATCGGTACACGGCGGGTGTGGGAAACATTCTGGAACTGCTGAACGCACAGAAGTCGCTTTCGGAGGCAAAGCAGCAACGCATCCAGGCGCTAACAGACTGGCGCGCGGCGCGGCTTCAGTTAGCCGCGAAGATGGGACGCCTGGATGCCGGAGATCTGCGTACGGAACAGGTTCCACAGCAATAGTCAGGTGCGTGCCACGGGGAGCGCGCGGTTTGCAGCCGCACTGAACTGGGGGGCTATCGTAACCGCATCGGGGGCCCCTTTGCTTGCGTAGGAGCATGCAGATCGAGGCACTCCGCCTACACGCGCGCCTCCTACTTCCTTCCCACCAGATACTTCACACCATTCGGACCGTAACGCTCTGCATGCGGTTTGTTCGCCGGTAAGTGGAAGACGTCGCCGACTTTATATACCTGCTCCGTGTCGCCCACGCGTATGTGCAACTCGCCGTCCAGAATCAACGCCTTCGCCTCGAAGGGATGCTCGTGTACGTCCATCGTGATGTTCGCCTCCCGCGTCACAACGACGGCCTCGGGGAAGCCTTCTTTCGTCAGGCTTTCAGTGAATGCTTTGCGGTCCATGGCGCCCTCAGCGGCTAGCAGTTGCGAAGATTTACTGTTCGAGAACATGACCGTGATCGACAACGTGATGATCACACCGACCAAAATCAAGCGGTGGCCGCGCGCCGAGGTCGAGCAGAACGCGATCAATATTCTTACCCGCGTCGGCTTGGCGCACCGCTTGCATGCCTACCCTGACCAATTGTCTGGCGGCCAGCAGCAGCGTGTCGCGATCGCACGCGCGCTCGCGTTGAAACCTAAAGTGCTGTTTCTCGATGAAGTCACGGCCGCGCTCGACCCGGAGCTCGTCAATGAAGTGCTCGATACGATTCGCGAACTCGCGTCCGATGGCATCACGATGTTCATCGTGTCACACGAAATGAGCTTCGTGCGCGAAGTGTCGTCGAAGGTCGTGTTCATGGCCGGTGGTCACGTAGTCGAGACTGGGACCCCCCAGCAGGTATTCGATGCGCCTCAGGAAGCGCGCACGCGTGAGTTCGTCGGCAAGATACTGCGGCACTGATGGCGGCGTTTGCGGCGGCGCGCAGCGCTGTGCACCGCCCGCGCTGCTTGAGCGCTCAGCTATAGGTTCCCTCAGCGAGCCGGTCGAGCACGAAACGGCGCAGGTTCTGCAGATGGGTGCGGACGGCGGCGCGGGCCGCGTTCGCGTCGTCCGCCAGATACGCTTCAAGAATTGCCAGATGTTCCACGCGATCGTCTTCGATACGGTTGAACGGCGTGACCAGCTCGAACAGGCGGCTGTTCGTGCGCACCAGATCGATCATGTGGGCGAGCACATCGTTGCCGCTCGCGCGAGCCATCATCGTGTGAACCTGATCGTCGATCTGCCAGTGGGCCTGTTCCTGCTGGCCGCTGCTCAATGCCTTGATCTTCTTGATTAACTGCTGAACCAGCTTCTTGTCGATCTTTCCAATAGCGAGCCCAATAGCTTCTGCTTCGAGCAGTTCGCGCACTTTCATGGCCTGAAAGTATTCCTGTGCGCTAACAAAACGCACTGAATAGGAGCGTGCGCCGGCGCGTGCCAGCAGGCCTTCGCCTTCCAGCCGCAGCAAGGCCTCGCGCATCGGTGTGCGGGAGATATTGAGTTCCTCGGCAAGCCGTCCTTCGACGACCGGACCACCGCTGCGCAACGCCTTGTCCAGGATCATCCGGCGCAGCGTCTGATAAGCCAGTTCGCCGAGTTTCTCTGGACTGGTGGTGGAATGAGCGTTCACGCTGTCTCACAGAAGTTATATGTTGAGTATACGGACCGTATGCGAATGCGCAAGTTTAGCTCGCTTCGCTTCCGTTGGCATAGCGCTTGCGCTACGTCCTGCTGGTAGGAGCAGTGCACGAGCATGCCGGACCTGGTCGCGCAGATTCTGTAGCAGCGAATTCGCGCGGGAACTTATGCGTCGGGCGAATGCCTGCATGTACCCGGTGGTCACTGGAGCTGCCGTTCGCGAACTTGCTCATTGCAGACCAACGGACTGACCTCGCCGCTTGTCTGCCTGAAGCGCGAGATCAGCCAGACCGCGATCAATAAGGAGGCAGTCGCCGCACCGGCCAGACAGACACCACTCCAGCCATAACGTGCATAGGAGATGCTGGCCATGCTGGAGCCAAGTGCGCCACCGATGAAATAGCTGGTCAGATAAACGGTCGTGACACGACTTCGTGCGTCGTGAGCGAGTGCATAGATGACGCCTTGATTGGAAATGTGCAAACCTTGCACGCCAATATCGAGCAGCAATATGCCGACAACCAGCGCCACCAGCGAATGCGCTCCGGCAAAGATGAAAGCGAACGAGACGAGGATGGATGCGCTGAACAAGCCGGTAGCGAGGTTGCCATGTCCGCGATCAGCCATGCGTCCGGCGTAACTGGCTGCGAGCGTGCCGGCGGCGCCGGCCAGGCCGAAGGCTCCGATCTTGCTCTCAGAAAAGTTGTACGGGGGTTGACTGAGCAGGAAGGTCAATCCGGTCCAGAGGACGCTGAAACAGGCGAACGCCAAGGCGCCACACAGCGAACGCAAACGCAGCGACGGGTTCTCCCGGATAAGGGTCAGCAGCGACTTCATCAACGAGCCGTAGGCTAGCGGGATGTCGCGCTCGTCCTTCGGAAGTGCGCGCGCCAGCAATCCTGTTAGCAGCAGGCCGACCAGGGCTGCGATGACATACAGCGCTCTCCATCCGGCGAACTGAGCGATCAAGCCCGACACGGTGCGGGCCAGCAGAATGCCAAGCAGCAAGCCGCTCATCACCATGCCTACGACACGTCCGCGTTCCTTCTCGTCGGCTAGCGACGCCGCAAACGGTACCAGTAGCTGAGCGGAGCATGTGCTGACCCCGAGCAGCACGCTGGCGATTGCGAATAGCAGAAAGGTCGGGCTTGCAGCGACGGCGAACAGCGCCAGCACGCCGCATAGGAGCAGCGTGATGATCAAAGTACGGCGATTGAGCGCATCGCCGAGCGGCACGATCGTGAGCAGGCCGCAGGCGTAGCCAAGTTGGGTCATGGTGACGAGGAAGCCCAGGCTGGCGGCGGAGCGGCCGAAGGTCTGGGCGATCACTGCGAGCAGCGGCTGTGAATAGTAAATGTTCGCGATAACGATGCCGCATGCGGTGGCAAATAGCAGGGTCATCGAGCGGGTCAAGGCAGGTCTATTGGGCGGCATGTTTTCCTTTGGTCAGCGGGCGACGAATGGCGCGAGGGCGCTGACGGAAGGATGATTCTGCTTATCTATAGTGTCCAAGACCGATTTGGAATGCGGTCCATAAGCATTGCCTATAGTCGTCAGGTTCGCCGACCACGGTGAATCGCCTGCCCCTGCTGTGTGACATCCAAACTATTGGCTTTTTCTATGGAAAAAATAGGAAGCCGGTCTTGGACGCTATAGATCCGTCGGATCATGATTCGTCCATCGGTTCTCGATCAACAGCAAGGAGGAAGTCGTGCAAGAAGTCATTGATGGGTTTCTGAAGTTCCATCGGGATGCGTTTCCCGAGCGCTCGAAGCTGTTCAAGCAACTGGCGACCAGCCAGACTCCCCGCACCTTGTTTATTTCCTGTTCGGATAGTCGGCTCGTACCCGAACTCGTCACCCAGCGGGAGCCGGGCGATTTGTTCGTGATTCGCAACGCCGGCAACATCGTGCCGTCGTACGGCCCGGAGCCGGGCGGGGTGTCGGCCACGGTCGAGTACGCGGTCGCCGCACTAGGCGTCTCCGACGTCGTGATCTGTGGCCACTCCGATTGCGGCGCGATGACTGCGATTGCGACCTGCAAATGCATGGACCACATGCCCGCCGTCGGCAGCTGGTTGCGTTACGCGGATTCCGCGAAAGTCGTCAACGAGGCGCGCGAGCACAAGAGCGAGCGCGACCGCGTTGATTCGATGGTCCGCGAAAACGTGATCGCCCAACTTGCCAACATCAAGACTCACCCGTCCGTCCGGCTTGCGCTGGACCAAGGGCGCTTGAATCTGCATGGCTGGGTCTACGACATCGAAACCGGTTCAATCGAAACGCTCGACGGCACGACCAACCGATTTGTATCCCTTGCGGACCACCCGCAAGTCTGTGCAACCCCGGCACGGCTCAAGACCGCTGCCTGAACGCTTATCAACTGAAGGAAACATCATGAATCAATCTCAGTACAGCCAGACTAGCCGCCTGAATCTCACCGACGCCATCATGGATGCCAAGGTCCGCAAAAACCTGACGTTTGAGCAGCTCACCGAGGGTACGGGCCTGAGTCTGGCGTTCGTCACTGCGGCGCTGCTCGGCCAGCACCCCTTGCCGGCCAGCGCCGCGAAGGTGGTGGCCGACAAGCTCGATCTCGACGAAGACGCCGTGTGCCTGTTGCAAACCATCCCCTTGCGCGGCAGCATTCCGGGGGGCGTGCCGACTGACCCGACGATCTACCGCTTCTATGAAATGGTGCAGATCTATGGTTCGACGCTGAAGGCGCTGGTGCACGAGCAATTCGGCGATGGCATCATCAGCGCGATTAACTTCAAGCTCGACATCAAGAAGGTTGACGATCCCGACGGCGGCTCGCGCGCGGTGATCACCCTCGACGGAAAGTACCTGCCGACCAAGCCGTTCTAAAGCAGTTTGACCGGACTTTACGGTGGGGAACCCGGCCTTTATTTATAAGCAATCCGTATTTTATCGACGCGATTGATCAAGCAGAAACGCCCGAACGAAGTGCCCATGACAGGCGCCTTGGTTCGGGCGTTTTTCAATTCACGCGGTACGTTCCGGGAAGCGTCCAGCTCCCCGGAAACGCGGATTCCGCTTAGAACTTGTGACGCAGACCCACACGAACGGCCAGTTGCGTGTCTGCACCTGCCGTCGGCAGGTAGCTGCTCGTGCTCACGCCGATCTGCGATTGCAGGGCGGCGCCGCTCGCGGTCTTGCCCTTGGCGTCCTGGAACACGCCGAGCAGGTATACGTCGGTGCGCTTGCTCAGTGCGTAGTCGACGCTGGCGTCGATCTGGTTCCAGTGGCCGTTGGTCAGATCCTTAGCCTGCATGTACGTGTAGCCCAGCGCGCCCGTCAGTGCCGGCGTGATTGCGTACTTACCGCCTGCTTCATACGCATTGAACGTCGTCATATGGCCGGTGATCTGCTCGATGTTCGTGTGGGTCCACAGCGCCCACAGCGTAGCCGGGCCGATCGAGTACTTGGCGCCAACGCCGGCCGTAGCCAGGTCCTTCGCCACGCTCGTGCCCGTCAGCGACGAAGCATTGGCCAGCGTCGTCGAGAACGACGGCGAGGCCGAACCCGGGAAGCGGATGTCCGTGTACGCTGCGCCGATACCGAACGGGCCGTTCGCGTAGTTCAGGCCGAAGCTGTACGCAGCCGACGAGCCGCTCGAGCCAGGTGCGCCCGCAAACGAACCAGCCTGGTTCGAGAAGCCATACATTGCGCCGAACGTCAGGCCGTAGAAGTTCGCGCTGTTGAACTTGATCGAGTTGTTGATACGGCTCGACGTGAGCTGATCGATGTCGTTGATGTGGTAGCCGTAGTTACCCGCGACGGTCTGGCCGCCGTTGGCATACGAGCCGCCCAGATAGTCGGTCGAGAACGAATACTGACGGCCGAGCGTGAGCGAGCCGATGCCGTTCTGCGTCAGGCCGACGTAGGCCTGGCGGCCGAACTCCGCACCGCCCTGACCCAGCGTGCCGTTACCCGAGTTGAAACCGTTTTCCAACGTGAAGATTGCCTTCAGACCGCCACCGAGGTCTTCGGAACCGCGCAGGCCCCAACGGCTGCCTTGGGCGACGCCGTCACCGTATTGGTACAGGCTCTTCGGGCCGGCGCTGGTGTTGGCGTGGTTCACGTACGTGATACCTGCATCGACCAGACCGTACAGCGTGACGCTGCTTTGTGCGTGAGCGGCGCCGGCGAAAGCGGCGAGGATAGCGGTGGCTACAACTTTCTTGTTCAAGAGATTCTCCGGATTAAAAGAGGCGATCGTGTGCCTGGCTCTGTTGGCAGGTCACTCGATGACCGCAAATTTAAGGGGCGGGGGCGAAAGCAATGTGACAGGTATGTAATTTTTTAAAACTGTCGTACGAACGCGACATTTGCATCTCTGATCTGGGAATCTCGCGCCCCGGTCTGGCGCCTACGCGCCTTGAGCGACAACGTTTGCGTGCGGCAGCGCGGAGACGCAATAGGGCGGCGGCACCACGAATGTCGTGAATGCAAAGGTGTGGTATACGCAGCGAAACGGGGGCGCGTGCAGACGCCGCGACCCGGAACGACCAGTGGTTTAGCGACTGATGCGAAGTGCTTGCTGGCGAATCATGCTAAGCATGACTAACAGATTGGGCGGTGCCAGGGGCGATAATAAAACCGGTAGCGGCATCTCTGCCGCTACCATTACGCCCTCTATCAGTTGGACAGCAGTGAACCTGAGCGGAACGCCTTCGCGCCGGCAATGCGGGCGAACTCCAGACCTGCGGTGGCAAAGCGCGTCAGATGCCGCGCATACATCACGCCGGCCACGCTGCTGTTGAGCGTCACCACGCGGTCAGTCAGCGGGTCGACAATGTCGGCGATCGGGTGGCCGACGTCGACCCAGGTGCCGGGTTCGGTGCGGTACACCAGTACGCCGCTGAACGGTGCGACGATCGGCTCGGCGCCGGCGAGCGGCGTGGCGGCAAATTCGAGCGCGGGCATCGGCGCCGGAGTGCCGGTGATCACCCCGCGATGCGTCAGATACTCGATGATCGCCTGTGCGTCGTGCTCGGCGAACTCATAGGAAACGTCGCGCTGGCTGCGCAATTCGATCGTGACCGACACCGAGCCATTCGGAATCGGGAAGCGCTCGCCGAAACGGCCGCGCAGATCCGACCAGCAGAAGCTATGGATTTCGTCGAACGGGTTGCCCACCGAATTGAGCGCGAGCAGCGACGCCTTGGATTCCAGATAGCGCGCCAGCGGTTCGACCTCCGGCCACAGGTCCGGGTTGGTGTAGAGGTGCATCGCCGCTTCCCAGTCGCAGTGCAGGTCGAGCACGACGTCGGCGTCGTACGACAGCTTCTGCAGCGCGAGACGATGCGATTCCAGTTCCGTCTCCGGCTTGATTGCGTCGAGGCCTTCGCGCATCGCGGTGCGGATCGCCAGGCGGTTATGGTCGATGTTGCCAGTGAGGCGAGCTTCGATGACCGGCAGCACGAGGGCGGTCAGATCATGGAAGTTACGGTTGAAGTTCTGCGAGCTGTTGGTTTCGAAGCGGCCCGACAGATGGCCGAGAAAATGCTGGTTCAGGCCAATCGGGTTTGCGACCGGCACCACCACCACCTCGCCTTGAATCTTGCCGGCGGCTTCGAGGGCTTCGAGCTTGCGGCGCAGCGCCCACGACACCAGCATGCCGGGCAGTTCGTCGGCGTGCAGCGAAGACTGGATGTAGATTTTTTGCCCGCCGCCGGGACCATAGTGAAAACTCGTCAGGTTGCGCGCGGTGCCGAGTGTCGGGGAAATCAGCGGATGGGTTAAGGTTTGCATAGTCTCTGGAGCGCGCCATTCCCGTGGGGGCGGGGCGCTATGTCGTTGATTTCAGTTTGAAAATTGCAGGCTTGCGCGGCTCTCGGCACGACCAGCGTGATTCGCGCGGCGCAGCGTGCCCGTTCGATCTTAGCCCATCTGCCAATGAAATGGGCAGCGCCAAACGAAACGGGCCCCGCATCTGCTGCGGGGCCCGTCGGTAGAAGCCGTGGCTAGGTGGCGCGGCATGCCGCGCCAGTTGCCCTTAGCTGCCGTACACGTCGAAGTCGAAGTACTTCTTCTCGAGCTTCTTGTACGTGCCGTCCTTGATCATGTCGGCAATCGCCTTGTCGACCTTGGCCTTCAGATCGGTGTCTTCCTTGCGCATGCCGATGCCTGCGCCGTTGCCGAGCACCTTCTCGTCGATGATGTCCTTGCCGGCGAAGGCAAAGCCAGCACCGCGCGGCGTCTTCAGGAAGCCGATGTCCGCTTCAACCGCGTCTTGCAGCGATGCGTCCAGACGGCCCGACAGCAGGTCGGTGTAGACCTGGTCCTGGTTCTGGTACGACACTACCTTGGCGCCCTTCGGCTCCCAGTAGGTCTTCGCATACGTTTCCTGGATCGTGCCTTGCTCGACGCCAACCGTCTTGCCAGCCAGCGATTCCGGCGTCGGCAGGATCGTCGAACCCTTCTTCGCGACGAGGCGCGTCGGCGTGTTGAACAGCTTGTCCGAGAAGGCGATCTGTTCCGCGCGTTGCGGCGTCATCGACATGGACGACAGCACGCCGTCGAATTTCTTCGCCTTCAGTGCCGGGATCATGCCGTCGAAGTCGTTTTCGATCCAGACGCACTTCGCAGCCAGACGCTTGCAGATTTCATTGCCGAGGTCGATGTCGAAACCAACGAGCTTGCCGTCCGGGCCCTTCGATTCGAACGGGGGATAGCTGGCGTCTACGCCGAACCGGATGGTCGACCAGTCTTTCGCATGTGCGCCAATTGAGACGGTGGCAAGCAGAGCAACCGTCAAAGCCGCTAGCAGTTTTTTCACTGTTTTACTCCTCGGAGTGGTTCGTATTACACCCGCATGCGGTTGTGCCGCTGCGAGATAGTGCCCGGCGCGACTCACAACCGGGCAGGGTTGGACGGCTGCGGGCCCGGGCGGCCTGCAGCGCGGGCAAAGCTTATCAGGTCAAAAAGATTACGTACTCAGTAAAACACCGGATGGCGTCTTGCCGCGACGTCTAAAGTTTGCCTGCGACCCGCCGTTAAACCAGCTTGAATTGCCCCCGGTCAGGCCGGCCGGAGCGGCGTCCTGCCGGGCTTGCCGTCATGCTGTCTGCATACGGCGTCGCCCTGATGCACGCGGGATTGTACGAGTTTTGCAACGAAATCAACAATATTTGACCAATGAACAATCTGATGCGTGTGTTCGGTTGGCTCGCGCCGACTCTTCTTGTGACGGCATGCTCGGTCGTGGCGCCGCCGTATTCCCCCTCGGTCGACAACATTCAGGCGCTCAAAAATGCGCAGGCGGCACAAGCTCATCTTGGTACGTTCGATTCTCAGGCGAGCATGTCCAATGTGTACCCCGTGGCGGTGCGGGCCAACCTGATGCGTTCCCCGGTGGGCGACTCGTTCGGTCCTTACCTGGCCGACGCGATGACCCGCGAATTGACGATGGCTGGGCGCCTCGCGCCGCAAAGCGACATTGAAGTCAAAGCGACCTTGCTGAAGAACAGCGTGGATGCCGGCCTTGCCAAGGGCGAGGCCATCGTGTCGGCGCGCTTTGTGGTGACGCGTGCCGGCACGGTGCGCTATGACCAGGTGAAGACGGCGAGCGCGCAGTGGGATTCGTCGTTTGCTGCCGCTATCGCAGTGCCGAAGGCGGTAGAAGAGTATCCGAACGCAGTGCAGAACCTTCTGGCTCAACTGTATGCCGATCCTGCCTTCATCCAGGCAATCCAGTAACCACAACAACACAATTACCACAGGAAGACCTACACCATGGCTTTGATTCGCATGATTGCGGCGGCAAGCGTCGTCGCGGCGCTCTCGGGGTGCGCCCACCAGATTTCGCTGAGCAGCGACGCGTCGAAAGTACCGGCGCTGTCCACGCAGCCGCTCGACAAGAACGTCGCTATCGTCATTACTGACGAGCAGTCGACCCAGGAAGTCATCACGCCGGGCGGCGGTGGCGACAAGGTCAGCTATCGTCCGTATCATGATCTGGAACTGCCGATGTACGTGAGTCTCGGCCACGTCTTCAAGAACGTGACGAAGCTCAAGAGTGCGCCGGACGCGGCGACCATTCAGGCGCAGCATCTGGACTATGTGATTACGCCGACGATCAAGACGACGTCATCATCGCCGAGCCTGCTGACGTGGCCGCCCACCGATTTCTCGGTCACGCTCACGTGTACCGTGACCGATCCGAGCGGGCAGAAAGTAGTGACCGAAGATGTGACGGGCACGGGGCATGCCGAATTCTCCGACTTCAAGCGCAACTTCGGTCTCGCGGGTCAGCTCGCCACGACCGATGCGGTCACGAAGCTGCAGACGGCGCTGGAGAACGCGCCCGAACTGAAAAAGTAAGCACCCCAGCTTGCTCAAGCCGCGCACGCGGCGATCGCGCTGCGCGCGCCGTTGCCCAACACCTGCAACGCGTCGCGCAGCGCACTCCTCAAAAGCCTCAGACGATTCGCGCCCCTTCGCGATAGGTCGCACGCGGCACCGGCAGCGTATCGAGCATCGTCACCCGCACGAAGTCCGCCCGCAGCCCCGGCGCAATTGCGCCACGGTCATGCAGCCCAGCCGTGCGCGCCGGTTCGGCCGATACGGTCGCCATGGCGCGCGGCAGCGTCCAGCCCGCCTTGTCGACCAGTTCGAACACGGCGGTCAGCAAGCTCGACGGCACGTAATCCGATGACAGGATGTCGAGCAGATCCGCCTTGGCAAGTTCGAGCGCGGACACATTGCCCGAGTGCGAACCGCCGCGCACGATATTCGGTGCGCCCATGATGGTGGAAATGCGGTGCTCGCGGGCGGCCTCGGCGGCGATGCGGGTGGTCGGGAATTCGGCCAGCACGATACCCTCGGCGGCAGCCTGTTCGACGTGCTCGACGAGCGTGTCGTCATGGCTCGCCACCGGCAAGCCGAGCGTCTTGCAGCGTGCAATGATCTCGCGGCGGTGCGCATCTGCATACAGTTGCTGCTCGTCAGCCATGTGCGCAAGCGCGGTCGTCACATGCTCGTCAGTCAGTTTGCCGTTGCGTTCCTGAAAGCGGCGCCATTGCTCGCGATCGTGCCACTGCCGCTGCCCCGGCGTGTGATCCATCACCGAAGCGAGGCGCAGCAACGGGTGTTTGCACAACGAGTCGAACAGTTCGACCACATCGGCGGTGGCGATTTCGCAGCGCAAATGCAGAAAGTGCTCCGCGCGCAGCAGGTTGCGCTCGGAGAAACGGCTCAGTGCCTGCGCGCATTGCGTTTGCTGATCGCGGCCACGCAGGCCCGCATTCAGGCGCGAACCGATGGCGAGCGCGTCGAACACGGTGGTGATGCCGGCGGCCGCGACTTGCGCGTCGTGGATCACGAAGGCCGCATCCGTATTCCACTGCACACCGGGACGCGGCGCCAGGTGCTTCTCGAGATTGTCCGTATGCAGCTCGATCAGACCGGGCAGCAGATAATCGCCGTCCCAGTCTTCGGCCTCGCGTGCCGAGGTGGTGCCGCGTTCGACGTCATGGATCTTGCCGTCTTCGATGCGCACCACGCCGGTAAATACTTCGTCTCGCGTCACGATGCGAGCGTTCCTGATCAACATCGACATGCTCCGTAGTCAGTATCTGCTGTTATACGTCAGTGTAGCGCCGCTTGACGGCGCAGCGGCGGCTGGAGTTCGATGCGGCGTGTCGCCACTTTCGTGCGCGTGTCTTCGTCGTGGAAGATACCGACAATTGCCGCGCCGCGCTCGCGCGCTTCGACGATCAGATCGGCAACCACATCGCGATTCTCGGCATCGAGCGAGGCGGTGGGCTCGTCGAGCAGCAGCAGCGGATGGCCGGCAATCAGTCCGCGCGCAATGTTCACGCGCTGTTGTTCGCCGCCGGAGAAGGTGGCGGGCGCCAGCGACCATAGCCGCTCAGGCACGTTCAGGCGGGCCAGCAGCGCAGCGGCGCGCTCGCGTGCTTCGTCTTCGGCAATGCCGCGCGACACCAGCGGCTCGGCGACCAGCGTGAGCGTAGTAACGCGCGGAATCACGCGCAGGAACTGGCTCACATAGCCGACCACGTTGCGGCGCAGACGCAGCACATCGTGCGGCTCGGCGCCGGTAATGGTAACGTGCTGCGCCTCGTGGTCGTCCGAGCGGATCGCAATTGAACCGGAGCTTGCCAGATAGTTGCCGTACAGGCAGCGCAGCAGCGTGCTCTTGCCGGCGCCCGAAGGCCCAACCAGCACGACGCATTCGCCCTGTTCGACCTCGAGCGAGACGCCCGCCAGTGCGTCGATCTGTACGCCGCCTTGCGCGTGCAGCGTGAAGGTCTTGCCGATATTGACGGCGCGCAGCATCAGCGCGGCGTTGTCGATGAAAGCGCGCTCGTGCGCGTGTGTTTCGATGGAGGACATCGTGAACCTCAAACCGGCAGGACGGAAGAAACCAGCGTTTGCGTGTAGGGGTGCTGCGGATCGTCGAGTACCTGATCGGTCAGTCCCGCTTCGACTACCTCGCCGCCTTGCATCACCATCAAACGATGCGCGAGCAGGCGCGCTACGCCGATATCGTGCGTGACGATCAGCACCGACAGATGCAGCGTGGAGGTCAGCGTGCGCAACAGGTCGAGCAGGCGCGCCTGGACGGACACGTCGAGACCCGCGGTGGGCTCGTCCATGAACACGAGGCGCGGCCCGGTGACGAGATTGCGGGCAATCTGCAAACGCTGCTGCATGCCGCCGGAAAACGCTGCGGGGAATTCGTCGATCCGCGTCGGGTCCAGTTCCACCCGCTCCATCCACTGCGTCGCGGTGTGGCGAATCTGCCCGTAGTGGCGCGCGCCGACCGCCATCAGCGGCTCGCCGATATTGGCGCCGGCCGATACGCCGCTGCGCAGGCCGTCGCGCGGATTCTGCTGCACGAAACCCCACTCGGTGCGCATCAGCAAGCGCCGCCGCGGCTCGGAGAGCGCCCGCAGATCGAGCTGCTCGCCGTGCGTGGCGTGGTAGTGCAGTGTGCCGCTATCGGCCTCGGTGCGCAGTGCGAGTGTGTTAAGCAGCGTGGTCTTGCCCGAACCCGATTCGCCGACGATGCACAGCACCTCGCCCGGATACAGATCGAAGCTCACGTTGCGGCAGCCGTTACGGCCGCCGTATTGCTTCGTGAGGGCGCGGGTGCTCAGCAGCGGTGTCATGCGCGCGGTCATGCGGATTCTCCTTCGGCCTGGTCGCCTGCCGGCTGTTCGCGGCGGTCGTGGCAGTAGTCGCTATCCGAGCAGACGAACATGCGCTTGCCGGCATCGTCGACGATCATCTCGTCGAGGAAGCTCTCTTTCGAACCGCACAATGCACAGGCGTGTTCCCAGTGCTGGATTTCGAACGGGTGATCGTCGAAGTCGAGGCTGCGCACCTTGGTGTACGGCGGGATGGCGTGGATGCGCCGCTCGCGCCCGGCGCCGAACAACTGCAGCGCGGGGTTCATGTTCATCTTCGGGTTGTCGAACTTCGGGATCGGCGAGGGCGAGCTTAGATAGCGTTCGTTGACGATCACCGGATAGTCGTACGTCGTGGCAATGCTGCCGTGATGCACGATGTCCTCGTACAGCTTCACGCTGATCAGGCCGTAGTCGGCCAGCGCATGCAGCTTCTTGCATTCGGCGACGCGCGGTTCGAGCCGGTATAGCGGTTCGGGCATCGGCACCTGGTAGACCAGAATCTGCTTGTCGGTGAGCGGCGTTTCGGGAATCCGGTGACGGGTTTGCACGATGGTTGCCTCCGAGGTGCGGCGCGTGGTGGCCACACCGGTGGTGCGCGCAAAGAAGCGTCGGATGTTGACGGCGTTGGTGGTCTCGTCCGAACCCTGGTCGATCACCTTCAGCGTGTCGCTACGGCCGATGATCGCGGCGGTCACCTGGATCCCGCCTGTCCCCCAGCCAAACGGCAAGGGCATTTCGCGCGAGGCGAACGGCACCTGATAACCCGGTACCGCGACGGCTTTTAACAGCGAGCGGCGGATCATCCGCTTGGTCTGCTCGTCCAGATAGGCGAAGTTGTAGCCTTCGGCCGCGCTGTCGTAGGGCTCGCTGCTCAGTTGTGTGTCGGGCGCGTTCATGCCGCTTGCTCCTGCTGATCCTGGCCGTTGGCGGTTTGCGGCGCAAGCGGCGTTGATGCCTGTTCTGCCTGCTGTGCCGCCTGCTCGGTTTGTCCTTCCTGTGCTGCATGTTGTGCCCGCAAGCGGCGCACCAGTTCGAGTTCGGCCTGGAAGTCGACGTAGTGGGGCAGTTTCAGATGCTGGACGAAGCCGGACGCTTCGACGTTATCGCTATGCGACAGCATGAATTCGATATCCTGGGTCGGCGACGCGAGCGTTTCACCGAGTTCTTCGGCGCGCAGTGCTCGGTCCACCAGCGCCATGGCCATCGCCTTGCGCTCCGAATGACCGAAGGCGAGACCGTAGCCCTGCGTGAAGGTGGGCGGCACCTCGCCGCTGCCGGCGAACTGGTTGATCATCTGGCATTCGGTGATGTCGATCTCGCCGATCTCCACCGCTTCGCCCAGTTCGTCCAGTTCCATCTCGACGCTCACCGAGCCGAAGCGGATCTCGCCTGCGAACGGATGCGAATGCGCGTAACCGCGCTGCGTCGCATAGCCCATCGCCAGCAGAAAGCCTTCATCGCCGCGCGCGAGATTCTGCAGGCGCGTGGCGCGATTTGCCGGAAACGCGAGCGGTTCGCGCGTCAGGTCGCCCGGTTCGGCTGCGTCGGGGGTGGGCGTTTCCTGTTCGATCAGGCCTTCCTTGTTGAGCAGCGTGACGACACGCGGCATCGCTTCCGGCTTGGCGTCGAGCGCTGCTGCGGCAAGCTTGCTGGAATCGCCGCCCGCCTCGTCGCCATTAGCCTGTGCTTCAGCCATCAAGGAGAAATCCAGCAGACGTTGCGTGTAGTCGTAGGTCGCGCCGAGCAGTTGCCCACCCGGCAGGTCCTTGAAGGTTGCGGAGATGCGCCGCTCCACCACCATTGCTTCGCTATCGAGCGGCTGCGTGTAGCCAAAACGCGGCAAGGTCGTGCGATACGCACGCAGCAGGAAGATCGCTTCCACCAGATCGCCGGCGGCCTGCTTGATGGCCAGTGCGGCGAGTTCTTCGTCGTACACCGAACCTTCGGTCATCACACGGGCCACCGAGAGGCGCAATTGCTCGCGGATCTGCCCGACGCTCAACTCAGGCAGCCGCGGATCGCCGCGGCGTGACTTGTCGAGCAGGCGCCACGATGCTTCGATCGCGCGCTCTCCACCCTTGACGGCAACGTACATCAGTTCACCTTTGCATGAGTTGTGCGCGGCAAACCGATCAGCGTGTTGCCGCAGACGAGATAGCAATCGATGCCGCACGGAAACAGCGGCGCGAGGCTGGCGCGCTCGCGCCAGAAATGTTCGGGCAGGCCGAGCGGCGAGATAGTGGCGCTGCGCTCGATGCCGGGGCCGCTCAGCACGACGTGTGGACCGCCGCTCAGCGCTTCCACACGGATCAGCAAGGTCACCGATTGCTCCGGCGTTTCCGCGGCGCCAAGCGAGAAGTGTTCGAGTTCCGGCAGCAGCGCGGCGTCATGGATATAGGCAAACGCGGCCTCGTGCACCTCGTCGACGAGCGGCGCGCCGGTATGAAAACGCAGTGCCGACGCCAATGCTGCGTCCGGTTGTGCGAGCCAAACCGGCGTAGAGTAATCGCACAACGTGAGCAGTGCCGCCAAGGCAGCCAGATCGGCGCGCGAGCGGTGCGAGCCCGAGGCTTGCGCGGCCGGCAGGACGTTTTCCACCACACCGACCGTGCCGGGCCGCGACAACGCGTCGAGCAGCGTGCGGAACACCGCCTGAGTATCGTGCACCGGATCGACAAAACCAGGGGCGAGGGTGGAGAGGGCAATCTGTGAGGAGTTCATCGCATGTTTCGTCAGGTTGTCCATCAGTCGCCCCGTACCATCGTGAAGAATTCGACCCGCGTCGACGCGGCTTCGTGACGGCGTGCGACGCGTTGTTCGGCGAGCTGGGCGGCGAGCGGTTCGATCAACTGAACGTGTAGCCGCGCATGCTGCTCGGGCAATTGCAGCAGCGCGTCCGCAATCGCAGCGAGTTCGGCGCGGCGGCGGTCGCGGCCCAGATGACAGGCCACGCCCACCGGCGCGTCCTCGGCCGGGGTACGCAAGCGCAGCGTGGCGCGGGTGACGGTGGCTTCGCCGAGATTGAAGGCGTCGCCGCTGCCGCCGACGCGACCGCGCACCATGGCGAGCCCGGTTTCGGGCGGCCGCAACCAGTCGAACTCCGGTGGGCTCGCGCCATCCAGCGCGCGAGTCAGTGCGGCTTCAAGATCGGCGCGCGGCGTGTGCGCAAGCACGGCCATCCATGCGCGCCGCATGGCGGAGGAAGGCGAGGCGGCAGTGACACTAGGGGCACTCATCGGGGTTCCTGTTGATCCAGCGAGTCGTCATTGGACCATCTATTCATCTAAACGTCTAGACGTTTAGAGGTAAGATGGTTGTGCCTGCAGCACGCTCGTGTTTTCATATTTCCATCACGGCTTGCGCACTACAATGCACGTCATAACGAATATTTGAACTGAAGGGAATGACAGCACCATGACATCGAACGACACCGCCATGCCGGGCACGCAGCTCGAACGGGGCGCGGGCGTTGCCGTGTGGCGGCAGATCGAGCAGATCCTCGCCGCTGAAATTGCGGCCAGCGGCTTCGGCGCGGACGGACGCCTGCCGAGCGAAGGCGAACTGGCCAAGCGCTTCGACGTCAATCGCCATACCGTGCGGCGCGCCATGCTGGGACTGGCCGCTTTGGGCCTCGTCAGTGTGGAGCAGGGGCGCGGCACATTTGTGCAGCCTGGTGCGATCGACTATACGATTGGCCGCCGCACGCGCTTTACCGAGAATCTGCGCCAGCAGCACCACACGACAGCGGGTGCGATGTTGTCGGCGGCGCGGGTGAAGGCCGAACCAAACGTCGCCAAGGCGCTGGGCTTGCGCGCCGGCGCAGCGGTTTACCGCATCGAGACGCTCAACGAATCGGACGGTGTGCCGCTCACCTATGCGCGTAGCTGGTATCCCGCGGCGCGCTTTGCGGACCTGCCCGAGGTGCTCGAGCGTACCGGTGGCATCACCAAGGCGCTGGCCGAATTCGGCGTGTCCGACTACCTGCGCAAGTGGAGCCGCATCGGCAGCGTGCTGCCGGAGGCCGAAGTGGCGCGGCGCCTGAATATCAACCGGCAGCAGCCGGTCTTGTGGGTCGAGAACGTCGACGTCGATCTGGAAGGCGTCCCGGTCAAATACGGTGTGACGCACTTCGCTGCGGACCGCGTGCAACTGATGGTGGAAAACGACTTATGAGCAGCGCGGCGTGGGTGGCGAACGAGGCGAACGAAGGGTTCGAATGGTCTGCCGAAGCGCGTTTTGCGGTGTATTACGCACCGTCGCGCGAGTCCGCCTGGTGGCAGGCCGGTTCCGAATGGCTCGGCGGCGATGTGGAGAGCGGCTTGGGCTACACGCCGCCGCAACCACCAGCGCTCGTTCGTCCAGTGAGCGAGCTGACTCAGGCGCCGCGCCGCTACGGTTGGCATGGCACGCTGGTCGCTCCCTTTCGGCTTGCTGACGGCGTGACGCCGCGCACGGTGCTCGACGACGCGCGCCGCTGGGCCCAGCAGCACACCCCTTTTACCTTGCCGGTGGAAGCCGCCACGCTCGGCGATTTCGTTGCGCTGCGGCCGGCTGAAGCTGCGGGCGAGGCTGGCATGCGCGAGTTGGCCTCGAGTGCGTTGCGCACGCTCGGCGGTTTGCGGGCCAAGCCGCCCGCTGCTGATCTGGCGCGCCGCATGGCCGCCCCGTTGACCGAGCGCCAGCGCGCCTTGCTGATCGAATGGGGCTATCCGTATGTATTCGACGAGTTCCGTTTTCATATGACGCTATCGAGTTCGCTCGAAGCCGCGGATGAGCGTGCGGCCCTCGTCGCGTGGTGGCACGAGAGGGTTGCCGAACTTGGGCCCTTGGTGGTCGACAGTGCGGCGCTGTTTGTCGAACCGGCGCCGGGCGAACCCTTCATGTTGTGGCAGCGCTTGCCGTTTCAGACTGTGGAGTGAAGCAAGAATGAATGGCCGTTTGATCTATGTGATGGGCCCGTCCGGCGCGGGCAAGGATTCGCTGCTGGGTTTCGCGCGCAACCGGGTCACGAGTGAGCCCATCCTGTTTGCGCATCGCTACATTACGCGGCCGAGCGGCAACGGCGAAGATCACGTCGAGCTGACGCTCGAAGAGTTCGAGACGCGCTCCGCACTCGGTCTCTTTGCCCTGGAATGGTCGAGCCATGGCTTGCGGTACGGCATTGGCATCGAGCTCGACGGGTGGCTCGCACGCGGCTGTACGGTGGTCATCAACGGCTCGCGCCAACATCTGCAGCAGACGCTCGACCGTTATCCGGCGGCCGACATTGTGTATGTGGATGCGGCGCCGCACGTGCTCGAAGCGCGTCTCGGCGCACGAGCCCGCGAAAGCGCGGCGCAGGTCGCGGCGCGGCTCGCACGGCGCGCACCGTTCTCGGTGCCGCACGGTGTGCACATGACCACGATCGACAATTCCGGTGCGCTCGAAGACGCCGGCCGCGCGTTTGTCGAAGTGGTGCGTGGCGCAGCGAGTCACGGTCTTTAACGGCGCGGGCTTAACGAAGCACGCTTAGCGGCCGCGCCGAACGAAGCAAGCTTTATTGCGCGCTATAGCGGATAGCGGCGCTCTACACCGCCACATTCCGCGATTTGCTGACCGCTTCCTGCAAACAGGCGACGAATTGCTTGACCGCAGGCGTCGGCAGCAGATCGCGGCGCGACAGGATGCTCAGTTCGTAGTGCGGCAGTGCTTCCTCGATCTGCGCCACTTGAATGCCAAGCGGCGCCATCATGGCCGCGAGCGGCCCGGTAAAGCAACTGATCACATCGGTTTGCGACACAAGCCCGAGCGTGACCGAGAACGACGACGGCGCACGCAACAGGCGCTTGGGCAGCGGCAGGCCATGCGCGTCGAACATCGCCTTCATCACGCTATGCGGGAAGTGGTCTGCGCCGACCGTGAGGATCCACTCCGCGTCCAGCAGTTCGTGCAGATGTTTGACGTTCGCGAGCGGATGCCCTGCGCGCATCACAATCACGAACTGGGTCGAATAGAGCTGCACCTGCACCAGGTCGCTATCGAGCGCCTGGACATGGTGGATCGCCGCGATATCCAGCGTGCCGTTGCGCAGCCTCGCGACGGCGTCGGGCACCGTCACTTCTTCCAGATGCAGATTCACCCGCGGCATCGCCCGCCGGAAGGCCAGCACGGCCTGTGGCAAGGCCGTCAGCGCGATCGACGGCATGGTGCCGACGCTGACCTTGCCCGCCAGTTCGCCTTTGACCTGCTCGACCGCTTCCAGGGTGCGCTGCATGTCGCCCAGCAACTGCTCCGCGCGCGGCAGCAGCGCCAGTCCGCAGGCCGTGAGTTCGATCCCGCGCACGCTTCGCACCATCAACTCGGCATTCAAGGCGTTTTCCAGCTCGCGGATCGTATGTGTGACCGCCGGCTGCGTCACGCCCAATTCGCGTGCCGCAGCGCGCAGACTACGGTGATGTGCCGCGGCGACGAACGCCTGCAACTGCTGAAGCTTCATAGGGTATTCCTGGATATAAAGCTTGTTAATCGGGGTGAAAAAAACAGCATCTTATTCGAACAAAATGGCGTGGCTATAGTGCTCGCCAGTTCGCCGTGCTGATTGCGGCGCCAAACCATTCGGAGTCCATGATGAGCGAAGCATCCCAACCCAGCGGCCAGTTCACCGAAGTCGAGCATCTGGCGCCCGCAGGCGAGCGCCTGCGTGAAATCCGTCATCACATTCACCATCATCCGGAGCTGGCGTACGAAGAGGTCGCGACTGCGGCGCTGGTCGCCGAAAAGCTCGAACAATGGGGCTGGCAGGTGACGCGCGGGGTCGGGCGCACTGGTGTGGTCGGCACGCTCAAGGTGGGCGACGGCGGGCGCAGCATTGGCATTCGCGCCGACATGGACGCGCTGCCGATCATCGAAGAGACCGGTTTGCCATACGCGAGCGGCACGCACGGCAAGATGCATGCGTGTGGCCATGACGGTCACACTACGATGCTGCTCGGCGCCGCCGAGCACCTGGCGAAGACGCGCCGGTTCTCGGGCACCGTCCATCTGTACTTCCAGCCGGCGGAAGAAAGCGGTATCGACAGCGGCGCCAAGAAGATGATCGAAGACGGCCTGTTCGAACGCTTTCCGTGCGATGCCGTGTTCGGCGTGCACAACCACCCGGGCGCGGAACCCGGCGTATTCCTGTTCCGCAAGGGAGCGTTCATGTCGGCGGGCGACAAGGCCATTATCACGATCGAAGGCGTTGGCGGTCATGCGGCGCGTCCGCACCTGACGGTGGATCCGGTAGTGGTGGCGGCAAGCATCGTGATGGCTCTGCAGACCGTTGTGGCGCGCAACGTCGACCCGTCGCAACCGGCGGTCGTGACGGTCGGCTCGATGCACGCGGG
Organism: Paraburkholderia phenazinium; assembly: GCF_900100735.1. Taxonomy (GTDB): domain Bacteria; phylum Pseudomonadota; class Gammaproteobacteria; order Burkholderiales; family Burkholderiaceae; genus Paraburkholderia; species Paraburkholderia phenazinia. Next base: position 64,663 of record NZ_FNCJ01000019.1, read on the forward strand.
CACCGCCAACAACGTGATTGCGAGCACCGCCAGGCTCGAATTAAGCGTGCGTTCGTTCAGCCCGGAAGTCCGCGCATTGCTGAAAAAACGCATCACCGAACTGGCCGAGAGCCAGGCGCAGAGTTATGGCGGCAAGGCGGTGGTCGAGTACATCGAAGGCTACCCGATGGTCGTGAACTCGGACGCGGAGACGGCCTTTGCGATTGAAGTGGCCCGTGAGCTGGTGGGCGATGACAAGGTGGTCGCGCAGGCCGACATCCTGATGGGCAGCGAAGACTTTGCGTTCATGCTGCAACAGCGGCCGGGCACGTTCCTGCGCATCGGCAACGGCGTGGGCGAGGACGGTTGCATGGTGCACAACCCGCATTACGACTTCAACGACAGTAACCTGACGGTCGGCGCGGCTTATTGGACGCGGCTCGTCGAGCGCTATCTGGGGCAATAAGTCGGGCAATGAAAGCCGCAGCGAGCGATGCAAGGAGTGAGACGCTAACAAGGTAAGGAAAATGGCCCCCGACAAACATTGGGCGTTGCGCGTAGCGGATGCGCGGGCCTGGGTGTTGTCGCTCGGTGCTGATCTGCCCACCTTGCTGGGCGAAAGCAGGCTACAGATGGTTGCAGGAAAACTCGTAGTCAAGTCGCCGCCGGGCGGGACTGACCTGCCCATCCGGCAGCCCACGACCGACAAAACCCGCCCCTGGTGTACCCGTTGATCCTGCCTGCGCGAGTGGCCAGGATTTGCCTGCACCGCAGGTCCGACAGGTTCGCTGGAAAGCCGCCATTGTTGAGCACTGGCCGCACATTATTCGCGCGCATGGCATGGACCCCAGTCCGCGCACCGTGATTCGCCACATCCGGGCACAGGATAAGTCGGGCGATATCCTGTCGCACGACGTCGCCGACGAACTGAAGTGGCGAACCGAGAGTGGCGCGCACAAGGTCGTCAAGCTGAAAACGTTCAGGAACGCACTCAGCGAACTGCGCGCACAAGGTTTGCTCCGACACTGAAGCCCCGCAGGGGAGCACCCCGCGCTCCCCTGGTTCTGCAACGCATACCGCCGTTACTGCGATGCCGTTTCCTTCTCCTTGCGGCCCGGTCTTTTCTGGCCGCCATGCTGTTGCACTTCCTCAAGCCGTCCCGAAATTATCCCGGAATTGTCCCGAAACTATCCCGAAACTATCCCGAAACTATCCCGACTAGTCTCCCGATGTCCCGACTAGCGTCCCGGTATCCCGGCTAGCCACACGGGATTCATGAGCACCGGTAGATTCCGTTCCGTCGCGCCACACGGTGCAGCGCATAACCGGAATCAAGAGGACATTATGGAAATCGGACTGAGCACGAATCGCCTTGCGCAATGCCTGGGCCTTCAACCCGACACGTTGCGCGTGGCACTGTGCCGCAACGGTTCGTATTACGGCGTGAAGCCGCTCAAGCTGCCCAACGGTCGCCTTGCGTGGCCAAACGATACGGTCGAACGTATTCTCGCGCTGAACAGCGCGTCCGCCCAGTAAGTGCCGGAAACGCGCGATGCACTGCTGCGCCCTCTGCCCGCACAACGAGAACACATGCGCGTGTTTGGCTGCACTGCCTGCGCGGGCATATCTCCCCGTCGTGACCGATATTGGTGGTGCGCCCACGCCCGTGGGCGACGCCGCGCTTGATGCGCTGTACCGGCTGCTGGCACGGCGTACTGCTGCCCGCAAGACTGTCGCGCACCGCGCACTGCCGCTCATTCATCGGGTTTGGTAAGCGCATGGCTATCCTCAATTCATTCAGCACGATCAGCCCGCACATGCCGCAGCATGCATGGCGTGAGGCGATGCTCGGCAAGCTGCCGGGCAAGTGGGCGCGAAGCATGTCGCGCCGTCTGGAGATGCTGGACCGCCAGCATCACGACTGGATGCACGGCAATGTCTACCTGCGCGAACATGTCGCCAGCTACGCCGAAGCCGTGCTGCCGCTCACCGCAACCCTGTCCGATATCCGCGACTGTGCCGTGCGTCGCGCGGCGGACGCGTATGCCCTTGTCGAGCGTCTGGGCGATACGGCTTCCATCGTGTCGCACCTGACCGCGCTGTGCCAACGCTGGCGCATCGCGGCACCCAGCGTCGAACGTCCGGGCGGATTCATTGCCCGCGTGATCGATCCGGGCTGGTGGGCGCGACGCCTGCGCGCGATGCACGGTCGCCAGACCGAGGCGCTCGCAATCCGCCTTGGACTGGTGAGCGCACGCGCTGACCAGTACATCAGTGACGAAAATCTGCGCCGCAGCGTCGCGCAGGCCGAACGCAATGCGCAGATGCTGGAGCGCACGCAGGCGATCAACGAAGACGGCGAGATTTTTACGCTCGCAGAGCTTGCGGATAAATCCGTCAGCAACCCGGCGATCCGCCGGGGTGAACTCATGCTGCGCATGCGCGGCATGGAAGAGGTCGCGCAGGAACACGGCTGCGCGTGCGAATTCGCGGTCGTGACGCCGCCCAGCCGCTTCCACGCGGTGCGCGCCAATGGTTCCGTCAATGAGAAATACGAGGGAGCCACGCCCCGCGACACGCAGGACTATCTGCAACGGCAGTGGAGCCGGTGCCGCGCGTGGTTGCAGCGCCGTGGGGTGAGCTTTTACGGGATGCGCACGGTGGAAGCGCACCGGGATGGCACGCCGCACTGGAACATCCTGGTGTTCATTCGCGAGCCTGCCGATGTATCAGTCTGGCGCAAGGCACTGGTGCGCTATTTCCTGCTCAACGATTCGCCCGACGAACCCGGCGCGCAGCAGCATCGCTTGCGCTTCGAACGTATTACGGCGGACCAGGGCGGAGCCGCCGCTTACATCGCCAAGTACATCTCGAAGAACATCGACGGCAAAGGCATCGAACTGGACCTGTACGGCGAACCCATTGCGAAGACGGCGCAGCGCGTGCAGGCGTGGGCGAAGCAATGGGGCATCCGGCAATTCCAGGCTATCGGCGACGCACCGGTCACTGTGTGGCGCGAACTGCGTCGCATCGAACAGGCTGCAATCGCGGATTCGCCGGACGCGTTGCAGCGCGCGTGGGCCGCCGCGCAGCGTGTGAAGGGTGCAACAGATGAGGAAAACAAACGCGCGGATTACGCGGAATTCATCCGTGCGTGCGGTGGCCCGTGGATCAAGCGTAAAGACGCGTTGATGTGGCTACATAAAGAGGAACAGGAAGGCGTGGGTCGCTACGGCGATCCGCTGGGCGCACGTGCGGCGGGCGTCGTCGTGCGCGGTGAGTGGGCGCTCGACAAGGGCGGCATCGTCGGCGTGATCCGCACAGTAATGGCGAAAGCCATTGCGAGCGTGCGCCGCACGTGGACGATTGTGAAGGCCGCAGCGTCAAAAATTTCGCCCTCTCGGACTCGTGTCAATAACTGTACGCAGGAGCAGACCAAAGAAGAACAGGAACCCAAATTCAACCCCATGCAGGACCACTTTTATTACTTTGAACAGGATTACTTACAGTATGAAAATCACCTATACCCAGCATGCAATGCGGCAGCATCAGGCTCGTAGCACGGCAATTTTTCGCGCTGCCGACGAACTGAAGGCGGCGCGGGAGAAATTCCGGCAGGCCGAAATGGCCTACCGGATCGCATTGGACAAGAAGCCGGAAGATTACACGCCCTCTCACGGCGACGTGCAGCACCTGTGCACGGATTGCTAAACCCGCCGCCGGGGGTTACCCCCGGCACATTGATAGAAACACGAATTGAGGTATCACCATGAATGCATGGCAAAAGAAAAGCGAAAAAGCGAACATCGAATATGAACGGACTCTCACCGTGCTCAAAGAGGCACGCGAAGCCTACGAAACCGGCGCGGGCAAAAACCTGGCCGAAACGACGGCGAACGCACAGCGCTTGCGCGAGTTGATCGTGCAGCAGAAAGACGCCGCTGAGGCCGCCCAGGCCGCATTAGGCGTCGCATTGCGGAGTTCGAATGCGGCGGTTACGCAGGCGTCGAAAGACGCGCTGTCCGCCCGGCGTAGTGCGGAAGATATGGCAGACGCCTATCAGGCCATGCTTGACGAGACGGTGACGGCGCAGATCGAGGCGACCCTGGCGGCCGACGATGCGGCGAGCAGGTATGAAGGGGCGTGGCAACTGGCGAACACCGCACAGGTTAGCCAGATTGCCTATGCGGCACTGGCTGAATGCGGCGAGGTGATCGCGCGAGCGATGGCCGCAGGCGGGCGCGAGATCATCGAGCGGGAACTGCAACACTGGAAGCCTGACGGGTCGGATGATGCGGCGCAGGCACGGCGTGAAGCGCTAGGCCACTTCAGCCTGGGGGCGCTGCATGACGGAGACCGGCTCGGGACAGCCGCCCGGTGCCAGATCGTTGAGCCGGTGCTGCGAGGCGAACGTGACGGCTTGTCGTTGCTGCGCGACCTGTGCTCGCGGCACTACCTGAGTGCGGCGTTTGCCGACGCGCTGCGTGCGCTTTACGCCCGACATGCTTCCAGCTGAGCGACGCCCACGACTTTCAGGCCACACGCGCAGGGGCGATCCTGCGTGCGTGGCAGGCTATCCCCGACCGGAGAAAACATGAGATTCACGATTGCCTGCCCACTGTGCTCGACGCGAGCCATTGCACGAACGAGCCGCAAGCTGTCGGACACGATGCGCGAAATCACGTTTCGCTGCGATAACGATGAATGCGGGCATGTCTATATTGCCCAACTGGAGGTCGTGCGAACCATTGTGCCTTCGGGCAGATACGGCTCGCACCCTGATATTCCATTGTCCGGGCGCAGTCGTGCGGCGCACTGGCAGGCACCGCACCAGTAGTGCATCAAAACGCACCGACCGCGCATCAAAATGCATCATTCCAGCGCGCCAGAATCGGCCCTGAGTGGCTTGCGGCGCGGGCCCAAGGGGTCCCCCCTGCCCCCTGCATCAAAAACCAGCCCCACAAGAGAAGAGGGCAGGTGGGGAGGGGACCGCAATTTCCGGCTGCCGGTCTCCCTTTCCTGGTCTGTTGCACGGTTTTGGTTTTTGCGGCTCAACAACCCTTGACAATTCTTGTCTTTTTCAAGATGGGTTGTCCGGTAAATTCATCCTGTAGAAGTTCGGTTGTATATCCGACACAGACTGGAGCCTCATGAAAGGGGTTGTCCGGACAACCCCAAAAAAGAAACAGCTTTTAAAGGGACGCATATGGCGGAAGCTGATCGCATAAGAACATATCTGACGGGGCGGCAGTCTGCGCACCTGAAACTGAAGCCGCGCAAGCCGCAGGGAGTTGACCGGGACGCTGACACCGGCAGGCCGAAACCCGCCCCTGCCGTATCGGTCGTATCCTGGGAAGTGCATGAGGAAATCAGCGAGCCGTACCGGGTCAAGGCCGTCATCTCTACGCCGGAACCGGTGAGCAGAAAGAAGGTACTCGGGCAGTTAGCGGAGTTCTCGATCCAGCCTGAGGATGGGCGCGAACTGCGCAAATTCAACGGTTTTGTGTCACGCTTCGATCTGGTATCGGAATCGCGTGACGGTTGCACCTATCGCGTTGTGATCCGCCAGCGGCTTGCTCTCCTCGACGGGCCGAGTAACTGCGTCACATACCAGCGGATGACATCGTGGGAGATCATCAGGGCCGTCCTTGAGCGTCACGAAATCCGCTTCTGGATGCAGGTGGAATTTCGCCTCAGGCGTGAACATCCGAAACACGACTTCCGGTTCCAGTTCAACATGGGGGACTGGGCCTATATCAAGCTGGAAATGGAACAGGGTGGCCTGTTCTGTTTTACGACGACCGGCGAACATGGCGACGTCCTGGTTATTGCCGATGACTTAGACGGCTACGAGCGGCCCTACCTCACAGTGCTTGACCGTCCCACTGCCGGATTGTCAACGTTTGAAGAGTCCATCTTTTCCTTCAAGGTCAGCACGCGTACCGTGCCGGAATCTTTTGTCGTTGCGGATTACAACCCGGAAAGTGCGTGGGAAGTTCTGCGTAACGAAAGCAGCGCTGCACCGGATGACGGGACGATGGTGGGCACACCCTACGTCTGGGGTACGCATCATGAAGACGCCGAGGGCGCAAAGCGCGAGGCGCACTTGCGGCATGAGGCGGCGCTTGCACAGCAGGTCCGCTACAAGGTGAAGTCGACCGTGCTGGCACTCAGGCCGGGTCGTGTCGTGCGTTCTGATCGGGCGCTTGAAGATACGACATGGGGCATGTTGGTTACAAAGGTCGTGCATAGCGGCGCGCGCAACGCCAGCTATATGAACCGCTTCACCGCCATTCCGGCCGACCGTCCGTACCGGACGGCCATCGACGAAAGCCGGTGGCCCAAAATACATGGCACACTCGGAGCAACGATCTGTTCTCCTGATAAATACAAATTTGCCTACCTGACTGACAAGGGGGAGTATGTCGCGCGCTTTCATTGCGACTTCGGCAACTGGCCCAAAGGCGCGGAGAGCGTTCCGCTGCGACTGGCGAAGCCCTTTGCTGGCAAGAACCATACGGGCATGCACATGCCCGCGCTGGACGGCGACGAGGCCCTGGTGGGCTTTCGCGAAGGCAACCCAAACAAGCCGATCCTGGTGGGTTTCGTCCACAACAGCCAGCGCCCCGACCTCATCAATTCCTCGCGGCGGCGCATGTCGCGCAACGAAATCCGCACACAGTCCAACAAGCTGTGGATGGATGACTTTGACAACCAGCAGGGTATCGAACTCAGCACCGAGCATTCGGGCCGCTCGCAGCTCAACCTCGGTTTTATACCGGACGGTGAACTGAAGGAGCGTGGCGCGGGCGCAGAACTGAGGACTTCGGGGCATCTGGTCGGGCGCGGCGGTGCTGGCGCGATGCTCACGGCCTATAACCAGGCCGGTGGCAGCGGCAAGGTGCTCGCGATGGATGAGACGGATGCGCAACTGACGGATCATCAGGTGTTCGTCAAGTCACTGGCCGATTCTGCCGGGGCGTCGAAGGCATCGCCAGCCGATCTGGATGCGCAGCAGGCGATCCATGACGGCCTGAAGGAACTGAAGAAACCTGGTGTCCTGGTCAGTGGTCCGGGGCCAGTCGGCGTGGCATCAGGCGACGGTGTACATCTTGCTGCCGATGGCTCGATCATCGGCAGCGCGAAGAAGGGCGTGCATTTCAGTACGCTCAAGCGTTTCACCGTGGCCGCGCGTGATCTGGTATCGGTGTTCTCGCAGAAGGGCATGAGCCTCATTACCTCGGCGGGCGATTTCGTTGCGCAGGCCCAGCGTGGCCGCATGCAGCTTGCCTCGCAGGAGGACATGTCTGTCGAGTCGGTCAACGGCGTGGTTCACGTGAAGGCGGCGAAGGAGATCATCCTGAACGTGAACGGCAGCTACGTGAAGATCAACGGGGGTGGCGTCGAGATCGGTTCGCGTGGCGGCGTGCTGTACCGCACGGCTGGCGTAAAAGGGACCGGGCCTGCACAGATGGACCTGAGTGGCGCGGCTTTCGCTCCTGCGTTCGTGCCGTACACGTCAGCATGCGAGGTGTGGCGCACCAACCCGGGCTTCGTACCTCCACCAGTGCCTGCGCCCGCCCTCGACGCAGGCGCAGTGCCGCCTGCACCGTCGCCGGATATGGGAGCGGTGCCACCGTCATTCCTTGGTGGCATTTTCGGCGGGGGTTCAGCCACGGATTCTGAAAAGCCGGGTAATGGTGGCTTGACGATCAATGACCCGGAAAATGAAAAGGCTTATTGTCTTCCTCCTGATCCGATTCAGTTAACGAGTCCTGCGGCCTGTAACTGGCAACTGGCAGATTTTGTTGAGTCGGCAACGATGACACGGGAGACACCGACATATCAGAAGTACGGCTGGACGAGAGCCGAGCGTCTTACGAACGGTGGTCAACCTGTCATGTGCGCTGGAACGGCACCGACTACGTGCCAGTTCACCTATGATTCAACCAATAAAACGTTGAGCGCCAAGGTCGTGACTGCGTTGGTGCCGCGTCTGCTGGTCAAAATGAATCCTGCGACCGGAGAACCGGTGCGCGATGAAAATAACGAGTACATTGTCGTGCAATACGAGACGTTCGGAAATGGCGCGAATTCTCATAAAAGCTTTGCAGAGCAGGGGCTGATGCTGGTAGAGCGTGACCTGAAGGATGTTGACGCTTCAACGTACAAAAGCCAGATTGAAAAGACGTTGAATCAAGGCAATTACAAGCTGATCTTGGACGGCTGTTCCAAGGGGGCAGCCTGTGGCTGCCGGATTTCGGTGAAATTTTGCGCGGACGTGCACGTAGTAAGGGCGGCTGATGCTCCTGCGCTCAATCCGAACATCACGATTAATCTGTATCCGACTACCGCACGGGCTGATGCCAATAACTGGCCGGAAAAAGAGTTTGATTTGCAGGCAACTGCAGGGCGATATGCAGAAAAAACTACGCAAACGAAAGCACATGAAACGGGCCATCTTTTCAATTTCCCGGACGAGTACTGGCAACAGGGTGGTTTTGTACACTCAATTTACGTCAATGATGGGCTGAACATCGATTTCAACCTTGCGGATGCAAACAGGGCAAAGAATAATTTCTGGATAATTGAGACCGATACTAATCTTATGGGCGGCGGATGTCTCAAGCCTACGGCAACCACGTCGCCGTATTACCTTGAATATATTCGTAGATGGTTTTCCGCACACACCAATAAGCTGTGGAGGGTTGGTTATGACGCGTCTACCAAGAAATCTTGATCGAATGATTCAGTCATTTTTGTTGCTGCTAATTTTTGTGTTGATGGGAGGTAGATGCGTTATGGCAAATGAATTAGATAGCGATGCCATGAAGCCCGGTGCTTTTACCATATCGGAGTCTGGCGGACTTCAATATGGCTCTAGGCAAATGAGCTTTGATGGCGACAGTAAATTCTACTTTGCCAAAGGTGACACAATCAACGATGAAACCCGGACTGGCGTTGGCGTATTTGCTCTCAATCTGCAAAATAGCGATGTGCAGAAACTGAAAGACGTGGTGGCGGCTTTATGTGACAAGGACATTCAAACGGGTGGGCCGGAAACCCATGACCCTGCCGCGACATTTACCGTCGTCTGTCTGGAGGATGGTAAAGCCGTACAGCGGTCGGGTTCGGTGCGGCTGATTCCAGAGAGCTTCAGGCACCGGGTGTTTGACGTCCCTCTAAGGTTAGCGCAGCAGGCATGGACGGACGGTGGAAAGGTCATCAAGCTTGATTTCACGACCTTGAGTGTCGTGCAGAATGGTGATCATTATGTTGTTTCGGTGCGCTTCCTCAATTCCGGGGCACGGTGGATTAAATTTAAGACGCCGGATCAGTGGCCTGGTACTACTCCAGGCGGAGGCCTTGGTGTCGCGCCGTATAGCGAGCTTGGAAAAATGCAACCCCGTGATGATTGGGGGTTTAACCTGTCTGGTGCAAAGCAAATAAACAAAGATGAGTTTCCAGATGGATCGGTTTTTCTCAAACCTGGAGAAAGCATAGTATTTAAATTTGAAGCGGCCCCGGATAATAAAATCGCCAAAGGCGAGTATGATTTCTCTGGCGTGGCGTTTATGAAAATTGAATACGAAGGCTATGGATGGGGGCTATCGCAACAGGTTGATTTTAGACCGATAAAAACACACATCACCATTGACCGTGATTACCCTTCTACGGCGCAAGAACGTGAGCAGTGGGAAGCGACGCATCGCGCCGCCATGTCGTCTCAACCAGTCAAGCCTGGCGAGACATTCGCGGAGGATGGCCTGTACCGCGCGGTGACGCTGATTTCGGGTGTCCGCTACCGCAGCCTTCAGGTCAAGCCGTTCAAGGCTGGGGACGTCGCCACCACCGAAAACGTGAAGATGCCGATGGAGAACGGGAACGGCATCAGCATCAACGGGCCGGTGCAGTGGGAGTGGCAGGCCACCGCACCGACACCTGTCAAGCAGTATTCGTTTGACATGATTGAAGACACCCAGCAGTTCTGCGCGCCGGGTTCGACGTGTCCGCGCAGCGGGCGCTGGGTTGCCCGCATCAATGCGGGATCGAGTTCCCTGTACCCGGAATACCGCCATGACCTGTCGAGCCTTGTGACGCTACGGCGCGGCCAGCCGATGCCCGCCATCCGGGGTGCAGGCGAGGTGGCCGATTGGGAATGGGTGGGAGCCTGAGATGGGAGCACGCGCCCATATTTACGAAGGCGACCGTACCACTGCGCGCGGGACTGTGGCCGATGGCATCGATGGCACCGGCTACAACGGACGCAGGATGGGCTATATCGGCGCACCCGTGACCTGTCCGGCCTGTGGCACGACCGGCAGGATTGGCCGCAACGGTGAGCGCTTCGAACAGGACTGGTACGGCAAGGTGCCCGCGCTGGAGGGCGACTTCTGCCTGTGCGCCTGCAACCCGAAACCCAGGCTGCTTGCCTCGCAGCACGAATGGACAGTTGACTGACTGGAGGCTGGATGAGTTTTCGCTGGAACCTGCAGTTCCCGTCCGAGCAGGCGGCCTATGAGCCGCTGCCCGTCTGGTTCTATCTCCTGCTATACCTGCTTGTCGAGGGTGTCGCCCTCGCCATGGTGGTGCCTGGCCTGCCGAAGTATGGCGCCGTACCTTGGGACAGAGTCGTGCGTTACGCGGTCGCGGTGCCGTTTTTCTGCTGGCTGGCAATGAGTTGTATTGTGTACTGGTTTTCGTATGACATCCCGGCGACGCTGGCCGCATACCACAACTCGGCACGCTGGCACCAGATAAGCGGCTGGCAACGGCAAAGCCGCTCGGGCATGGCGGTGCTCGACAGCGTGATCCTCACGCCTGAGCCGGACCTGGCCGAGCGCATGCTGGCACTAGAAGGCACACCGCCCGAGAATCCCGGCAAGGTCATGGCGCTGGGAAGCATCGCGGCGGCCGATGATGGTTCGCGTCTGGCCCGCCTGCTGGATGCGCTGCTCGCACCAATGGCTGCACGGCTCGCGCAGGTGGCGAAAGGCGGGTCGTTCGAGATCGTGATGCAGTGCGACCACGAGGTGCTGTCCAGCGAGGTTCTGGCAGCCTGGGGCAGGCTGGCGCTACCGGGTAAACCGGTGGTGCGGTGGCTCGATAACCGCCGCGATGTTGGCTTTGCGGACAAGTGGTTTGAGGACGAGTCGCGCCCGAACGGCTGGTACGGACATGACAGGACACCGAAGTATCGTCTCCTGTTGACCTGGCATCTGAACAAGGTCGGGCCAGATGCCGTACACAAGGATTCTGAAGCGGCAGTGGCGTTGCTGCTGGGTTCGCCCGCACTCATGTACGAGAAGCCGGAACTGAAGCGCCAGGCATGGCTGCTGCGCCAGATTACGGGCGACGCCGATCAAGCGGACAGACTGCTTGCCTTGTTGCTCAATGCCGAACAGGTGCCCAGCGAGCGTATCCGTCACTTCTGGCACAGCGGACTCAAGGGGCTGGCACAGCATGCGACGCTTGGCGCTGTCAGGGAGTCCGGCCTGAAGGTGGAAGCGCACGCGCTCGATCCGGCCATCGGCCCGCAGGCCCCCGCGGCGCGCTGGCTGATTCAGGCGCTGGCCGCGAAGATGGCGCATTTCGGCCAGGGGACACAACTCATTGCCGTGCCTCACGAACAGGGTATCGCGCTGAATCTGGTGGCGAAGGAACCGGCTCCGGTGAACGTGCCATGGAAGGAGGAATACGGCTACAAGCTGGTGCTGGGTCCTGAATTCGCCGCGCTCGTGTCGCTCTGGACGGTCGGCATGCTGCTGTCACCGGACACGGGCTGGAGTTCAACGGACACGCTTGTTACGTGCTTGACCGTCTTTTTCATGCTGGTGTTTTTCATCATCCGTCATCCTGGACTCGTCTCACGGATGGCGGAATCGACGCTGGAGTTTGTGGCAAGCGTGATTGGATTTTGAATAGGAGAACCACATGCCGAATATGCAGGATATTCCGCACCGTTCGAATCACGCGTGCAGTCGCGTGCAAGATGGCGCAGGGTCTACATGAAGGTCCATGTCAGCAAGTGGCTGCTGTTGATCATCGCATGTGCGGTCCTGCTCACGGCCATCGCCGTGTGGGGCTGGTGGGACCGGGAACCGGTCTGGTGGTATCCCGTAGCCGTAGCGGTGTTTGCGTGGCTCAGCTTCGCAGGCGTGATGGTCCTGTCAACAATCCGCGGCTGGCGATCCTATGTCTCGACCATCATGTACATGGAAGCGCTTGAAGATGGCCTGTGCAAGGACAGACCATTCACCTGGGAGGGGCGCGACCGGTGGTACAAGGAACACGGTTCTCCTTGGCGGCTGCAACCTGTGCCGGAATCCATGCTGATGCACCAGGGCACGGAAGACTGGCCCATGGTCTGAAGCTTGAGAGTGATTTTTAGCGAGATGTCAATGGGCGACGTACATCCCCGGCAAGGCTGTCGCAGTGCGACAAGGATTCCCAGTGACGCGATTGCGCCAGCAAATCGGTTACACGCTAGTTACACGACAGAGGAGAATGGAAGCGGGGTTGTAGGCCTTTTTTGTAACTATTTGATTTATTTGGTTATGTTGCTGATGGTCTAACCCGCGATGCCTTTTCGAAGGCGGGCTGGCGGATGCCGTTCGTGCTCGGCGTGCTGATCGCGCCGGTCGGCCTGTATCTGCGCCGCCGCCTCACCGACGATACGCCCGGCGCGCATCATCACGGTTTGCAACGCGGCGTGCTGCACGAGCTGTTTACCCAGCACTTGCGCACGCTGCTGTTGATCACGCTTGCTGTGATGGGCGGCACGGTTTCGACGTATGTCCTGACCTTCTATATGCCGACCTATGCGATCCACACGCTGGGCTTGCCGATGTCCCTATCGATGCTGGTCGGTGTGGCCTCGGGTCTGGTCGTGCTGATCATGTGCCCGCTGTTCGGTTTGCTGTCCGATCGGTTGAGGAGCCGCAAGCTGCCGATCCTGTTCGGCCGCGGCGTGCTGGTGCTGGTGCTGCTGCTGTTTCCGGCCTTCATGTTGATGAACCGCTTTCCGACGATCGCCGCCATCATGCCGCTGACCGCGCTGATGCTGGTGTTCTACTCGATGGGCTCGGCGTCCGAGTTTGCGCTCATGTGCGAATCGTTTCCTCGGCATGTGCGGGCCACGGGGATTTCGATTGCGTATGCGGTAAGCGTCTGCGTGTTCGGCGGCACGGCGCAACTGGTGGCGACGTGGCTGGTGCGGGCGACCGGCAGCAAGCTCGCGCCCGCCGCCTACGTCGCGACGTGCGTCGTGATTTCGTTGATTGCCGTGTCGAACCTGCGGGAGACGGCCGATAAAGTGTTGGATTGAGCGCTGGACCGAGCCGCAGCCTAGCCCCTCCGCGCCACCAGATCCGACACGTTCTGCGCCGCCTGCTGCAACGGCTCCAGAAACGCCTTCACCATCTGCTTGGCCGAATTGCGCTGGGCATTGCCGCTGATATTCATGGCCGCGATCACCCGCCCTTGCCGGTTGCGGATTGGCGCGGACAGCGAGATCAGACCACCTTCCAGTTCCTGATCGACAATCGCCCATCCCTGGCGGCGCACTTGGGCGATGATCTTTTTCAGCTCTTCCTTGTCGGTGACCGTGCGCGGCGTGTGAGCGTACAGCGGCGTCGAGCCGAGCGTGGCGTCGAGCGCTGCGTCGTCGAGCGCGGCCAGCAGCACGCGACCCATCGAGGTGCAATACGCCGGCAGGCGGCTGCCGATCGACAGGTTGATCGTCATGATCTTGTGGGTCGGCACGCGCAGCACATAGACGATTTCGGTGCGATCGAGCACGGCTGCCGAACAGCTTTCGTGGACCTGCGCCGAGAGTTCTTCCATCACCGGCTCGGCGAGGTTCCAGAACGGCATCGAGGTCAGATAGGCGAAGCCGAGATCGAGAATCTTCGGCGTCAGGCGGAACAGGCGTCCTTCCGTTTCGACATAGCCGAGCGTCTGCAAGGTCAGCAGAATGCGCCGCGCGCCGGCCCGCGTGAGGCCGGTGGCGGCGGCGACGTCGGTGAGCGTCTGCTCGGGGCGTTCCGCGTTGAACGCCCGGATCACCGCCAGACCGCGCGCGAACGACTGCACATACGAGTCGCCCGGTTTGTCCGGGGCGTCCGTCGTGTCGGGCGCGTTGGCGGGATCGGCAGGGGACGCTTGCGGGGCTTTGCTCATAGGCCTCTTCAGGGAATGCATGGGGTAACGGGGCGTATCACCGGCGTGCGTCGCTGCGGCGGAAGCCGCGAGTGAGGAGGAGGTGCACCCAGCCTGCACGTAGACGCGCAGAAAGCCGTGAAGATAGCTTATGCCTTGCATTTCGCCAACCTCGCCGATTTTGTATCGGCGTTGCGCCTTGCCGAACGTGGCGTGCGAAGGGGCGATCCACCCTTGGTGGATCCCGCGGCGCAAGGGGGGCAGCACGACCAGGGTTTCCGTGGATGCAGATCCTGCCTCAAATTTGTATGATGACCCGATCACATGATCAATTGAGAGCCGCATGTTCGAGAAGATTCCCGCCCGCGCACTGAGCGACACGGTTGCGCAGCAATTGCTCAAGCAGATCGATAAAGGCACCTTCGCGCGCGGCGGCAAGCTGCCGACGGAAGCCGTGCTGGCCGAGCAGTTCGGCGTCAGCCGCACGGTGATTCGCGAAGCGATTTCGCGCCTGAAGAACGAGGGCGTGGTGGAGCCGCGTCAGGGCAGCGGGGTGTTCATCGCGGCGCACGGCGCGATCCGGCCGCTGCGCATCGACTACGCGGAAGCCGTCGAAGCCGGCTCGGTGTTGCAGATTCTCGCGCTGCGCCGGGCGATTGAGGCCGAGGTCGCCTCCGAGGCCGCGATGCGGCGCAGCGACGCCGACATGATGTTGATCGACGCCGCGCTGGCGAAGATCGACGAGGCGGTGGCCGAGGGGCACGACGGCGTCGCTGAGGACGTGGCCTTTCATCGCGCCATCGCCGAGGCCACGGGCAATCCGTATTTCCTCAAGACACTCGCGTTCCTGAATCAGTACCTCGAAGCCGGCACCGTCGTCACGCGCCGCAACGAGGCACTGCGTGAAGACTTTTCGCGCCAGGTGCGCGACGAGCATGCGGCGATTGTCGCGGCGATTCGCGCGGGCGATCCGATGGAGGCGCGCAACGCCGCTCGCACGCATATGTACAACGCAGCCCGCCGCCTGGCGGAAGCCGGCATTTGCTGAGGTTTGGCCATTGATCCTTGATTGAGACGTGAGTGCGCTGGCGCACTGGCAGCGTGACCACCTCGAACGATACGAATCTCACCCGGAGTAGAGCATGTCCAGAAATGTCGGAGTCATCGGCCTGGGGGCAATGGGGCTGGGCGTTGCCCACTCGTTGCTGCGGGCAGGTTTCAGGGTGCACGCCTGCGATTTGCGCAGCGCCGTGCTGGAGCGTTTCGCTACGGACGGCGGCGTTGCCTGTGCCAGCCCCGCTGAGCTGGGGGCGCAGTGTGAGGTGGTCATCACGCTGGTGGTCAATGCGGCGCAGACCGAGGCGGTATTGTTTGGCGCGCAGGGTGCCGTGGCCGCCATGAAGCCGGGTGGGGTGGTGATTGCGAGCGCGACGGTTGCCCCTGACTTCGCGATTGAGCTCGGCAAGCGCATCGAGGCCGCCGGTCTGCAGATGCTCGACGCGCCTGTCTCGGGCGGCGCGGCGCGTGCCGCCTCCGGCGAGATGACCATGATGACCTCGGGCCCCGCCGCTGCCTACGCCGCCTGTGAGGACGTGCTGGCCGCAATGGCCGGCAAGGTCTACCGGCTGGGCGCGGCGCACGGTGTCGGCTCGAAAGTGAAGATCATCAATCAGTTGCTCGCCGGCGTGCATATTGCCGCCGCCGCGGAAGCGATGGCGCTCGGCCTGCGCGAGGGCGTCGACGCCGAGTCGCTCTACGACGTGATCACGCATAGCGCGGGCAATTCGTGGATGTTCGAAAACCGCGTGCCGCACATCCTCAAGGGCGATTACACGCCGCTCTCGGCGGTCGATATCTTCGTCAAGGATCTGGGTCTCGTGCTGGATACGGCACGCCGCTCGAAATTCCCATTGCCGCTTTCGGCCGCGGCGCATCAGATGTTCATGATGGCGTCGTCGGCCGGGCACGGCGGCGAGGACGACTCGGCGGTGATCAAGATTTTCCCCGGCATCGACGTGCCGGCCGCGAAGTCATAGCAGGAGCGCCGCCATGACCACTTCATCCCCGCGGCCGCTGTTGGGCTGCATCGCCGACGATTTTACGGGCGCCACGGATCTGGCCAACATGCTGGTGCGCGGCGGCATGCGCACGGTTCAGACCATCGGCGTGCCGCAATCAGATGAACCGGTGGCGGCCGATGCGCTGGTGGTTGCGCTGAAATCGCGCACCATCCCGGCCGCTGACGCGGTGGCGCAGTCGCTCGCCGCGCTCGACTGGTTGCGCGCGCAAGGTTGCCGCCAATTCTTCTTCAAGTACTGCTCGACCTTCGATTCGACGGATGCGGGCAATATCGGCCCGGTTGCGGATGCCTTGCTTGATGCGCTGGCTGGCTCAAGCTCTGGGCCTGGCTCTACCGGGTACAGGGAGACGCATGGCAGCGCGGAAGCCTTCACGATCGCTTGCCCTGCGTTTCCGGAGAACGGACGCACGATCTACCGCGGCCATCTGTTCGTCGGCGACGTGTTGCTCAACGAGTCCGGCATGGAGAACCACCCGCTCACGCCGATGACCGACGCGAATCTCGTGCGCGTCTTGCAGCGGCAGACAGCGTCGAAGGTCGGGCTCGTGCGTTATGACCGTGTCGCGCAGGGTGTGGAGGCGGTGCGCGAATCGTTCGACGCGTTAAGGTGCGACGGCGTGCGCATGGCGATCGCCGACGCGCTTTCCGACGCCGATCTGCATGCGCTCGGCGAGGCCTGTGCGGACCTCAAGCTGATCACGGGCGGCTCCGGTGTCGCACTCGGCTTGCCGGCGAACTTCCGCCGTGCCGGGCTGCTGGCCGGTACGGCAGACGCGGGGCAGTTGCCGCGCGTCGAAGGTCTCTCGGTCGTGCTTGCGGGCAGCGCCTCCAAAGCGACCAACGCGCAGGTGGCGGCCTGGCGCGCCAGCCGGCCCGCGTTTCGTGTCGATCCGCTGGCGGTTGCGCGCGGCGAGCCGGTGGTCGAACAGGCGCTCGCGTTTGCGCGTGAACACTTCGGCGCTAGCCAGCCGGTGCTGATCTATGCCACGGCGACGCCCGACGAAGTGAAGGCGGTCCAGCGCGAACTCGGCGTCGAACAGGCGGGGCACCTGGTTGAAGGCACGCTGGCATCAATCGCGCGCGGCTTGCTGGACCTCGGTGTACGCAAGTTCGTGGTCGCCGGTGGCGAGACCTCCGGTGCCGTGGTCCAGGCGCTCGACGTGCATACGCTGCGCATCGGCGCGCAGATCGATCCGGGCGTGCCGGCCACCGCGACCACCGGCGATGTGCCGCTTGCGCTCGCGCTCAAGTCCGGCAACTTCGGCGCGACCGATTTCTTTGCCAAGGCGTTGCGTCATCTCGACGGAGCGGCGCCATGACGTTAGGAATCCATAGCAGCGAAGAAGCGAGAATCCGAGAGGAAATCTGCACCACGGGCGCGAGCTTGTATCAGCGCGGCTATACGGTGGGCACCGCCGGCAATATCAGCGCGCGCCTCGACGACGGCTGGCTGATTACGCCAACCGACGCCTGCCTCGGCCGGCTCGATCCCGCTGAGATTGCCAAGGTGGACCTGGCGGGCAATCCGGTGTCCGGCGGCAAGCCGTCGAAGACCCTGGCGCTGCATCGCGGCATCTACGCACGCAACGCGCAAACCCGCGGTGTCGTGCATACCCATTCGACGCATCTGGTTGCCTTGACGTTAGCGGGCGTGTGGAGCGAAGCCGACGTGCTGCCACCGATCACCCCGTACTACGTGATGAAAGTCGGCCACATTCCGCTGATTCGCTACCGGCGCCCGGGCGATCCGCAAGTGGCGGAGCAAATTGCAGCGCTGGCCGACACCGTGCGCGGCGTGCTGCTGGAGCGGCTCGGGCCGGTGGTCTGGGAGCGCTCGGTGGCGCAGGCGTCGTATGCGCTGGAAGAGCTCGAGGAGACGGCGCGCCTGTGGCTAATGACGAACCCGCGTCCGGCACCGCTCGATGCTGCGGCGCTGGAGGAATTAGGCAATGCATTCGGCGCGCGCTGGTAGCGCTGGCTAACTGAAACGCGGCGAAACGTGCCGAAACCCAGCGAGACGCGGCGATACGTGACACGTCCCAAAGCCAGACCCCGCGACGCGACTGATACCCATAAAGCCCGATGGCTGCCCACGGCATACCGTCGCAGGCCAATCATCAAAGGAGACAATGCATGAGTTCTTACCAGGCGGCTTCCCTCCGACCCGACGGCCCCGCTGCACAGGCCGCCGGACAACCCGGCACGGCTGAAGTCGAACGCACGTACCGGAAGGTGTTCTGGCGCATCGTGCCGTTCCTGATGCTGTGCTACGTGGTCGCGTATCTCGACCGGGTCAACGTCGGCTTCGCCAAGCTGCAGATGTCGACGGATCTCGCGTTCAGCGAAACGGTCTTCGGCCTCGGCGCCGGCGTATTCTTTATCGGTTACTTCCTGTTCGAATTGCCGAGCAACATCCTGATGCACAAGCTCGGCGCGCGCATCTGGATTGCGCGGATCATGATCACATGGGGCCTGCTGTCGGCGGTGTTCGTGTTTGTGAAGACGCCTGCGCAGTTCTACATCCTGCGTTTCCTGCTCGGGCTCGCCGAAGCCGGCTTCTATCCCGGCGTGATCCTGTACCTGACCTACTGGTTTCCGTCGCATCGCCGCGCGAAGATCATCGCGGTGTTCATGTCGGCGATTCCCGTCTCGGGCATCTTTGGCAATCCGCTGTCCGGCTGGATCATGCAATCGTTTCATGGCAATCAGGGCTTTGCCGGCTGGCAATGGATGTTCCTGATCGAAGCGATCCCCGCTATCGCGATCGGCATTGCGACGATCCTGTACCTCGACAACGGCATCGCCAACGCCAAATGGCTCAGCGAGCGCGAGAAGCGCCTGCTGAGCGACGACATCGCCGCGCAGCGGCAAGAGAAAACTCGCACGCATTCGGTCGGCGCGGTGTTTCGCGATCCGCGCACGTGGTGGATGTCGCTGATCTACTTTGCCTTCGTCACCGGGCAGTATGGCTTGACGTTCTGGATGCCTACGCTCATCAAATCGACGGGCGTGTCCGGGTCGTTCGAAATCGGGCTGCTCAGCGCGATTCCCTTCCTTTGCGCGATTGTCGTGATGAACATCATGGGCCACAGCTCGGACCGGTTGCGCGAGCGTCGCTGGCATCTGATCGGGCCGGCGCTGTGCGGGGCGATAGGCTTCACGGTGGCGGCTTCGTTTGCGCACAATACCGTAGTGTCCATCGCGTTCCTGTCGCTCGCGGCAGCCGGCGTGCTGACCTGCGCACCGCTGTTCTGGTCGTTGCCTACGGCCTTTATGTCGGGCGCCACGGCGGCCGCCGGTATCGCCATCATCAATTCGATCGGTAACCTGGCCGGTTTCGCTAGCCCGTACATGATCGGCTACCTGAAGGACCTGACACATAGCACCCAATCCGGCATGTACGTGCTGGCCAGCATGCTGGTGATCGGCGCGCTCGCAGTCTGGTTCACCCCGGCGAAACTCGTCAATCGATAGAGATGTCCGTATTTGCCTGTCTGCCGGGCGCTGGGTGCCTGGCAGTTCAATAGTAAAAGGAGCTGCTGCAATGCCTCGCTTCGCTGCCAATCTGACGATGATGTACAACGAGCACGGCTTCCTGGACCGTTTTGCCGCTGCGGCGCAAGACGGCTTCAAGGCCGTGGAGTTTTTGTTTCCCTACGATTTTCCGGCCACGGAGCTGAAGACCCGGCTCGCCGACCATGGCCTGATCCAGGCGCTGTTCAATGCGCCGCCGGGCGACTGGGCGGCGGGTGAACGCGGCATCGCCTCGCTGCCCGGCCGCGAAGACGAGTTCCGCCGCAGCGTCGATACCGCGCTCGACTACGCGCGCCAACTGGGCAACCGCAAGCTGCACGTGATGGCCGGCCTGATTGCGCCGGGGCAGTCGCGCGAGCGGCATCGCGAGGTATATCTGCAGAACCTCGCGTACGCCGCGCAGACCGCCCAGGCAGACGGGATCACAGTGGTCATCGAGCCGATCAACACGCGCGATATCCCAGGCTTCTTTCTCAACCGCCAGGACGACGCGCAGTCGATCTGCGCGGAAGTGGGTGCGCCGAACCTGAAGGTGCAGTTCGACTGCTATCACTGCCAGATCGTCGAAGGCGATCTCGCCGTCAAGCTCAAGCGCGATATGGCGGGCATCGGTCATATCCAGATTGCCGGCGTGCCTGAGAGGCATGAACCGGATCTTGGCGAAGTGAACTACCCATATCTCTTCGATCTGATCGACCAGCTTGGCTACGACGGCTGGATTGGTTGCGAATACCGGCCACGGGCGGGCACCTCCGCGGGTTTGGGCTGGCTCAAGCCATATCTGGAGAACCATACCGATCAAGGACAGGCGACATCATGAAAGTACTGATCACTGGCGGTGCAGGGTTTCTTGGCCAACGTCTCGCGCGTGAACTGCTGGCGCGCGGCACCCTGAAGGGAGCGGATGGCGTGTCGCAGCCGCTGACCGAACTCGTGTTGCTGGACGTCGTGGCGGCGAGCGGCTTCAGCGATAGCCGGGTGCGCGTCGAAGTGGGCGATATCGCCGAGCGCAGCGTGCTCGAGGGCTTGATCGACGCCGAGACTTCGGCCATCTTCCATCTGGCCGCGATTGTCAGCGGTCAGGCGGAAGCGGATTTCGATCTCGGCATGCGCATCAATCTCGATGCCTCGCGTCTGCTGCTCGAAGCCTGCAGGGTGCGCGGCCACCGGCCCCGCGTGCTATTCACCAGTTCGGTCGCGGTGTACGGCGGACAGATGCCCGACGTAGTGCGCGACGATACGGCGCTCAATCCGCAATCTTCATACGGCACCCAGAAGGCGATAGCCGAGCTGCTGCTGAACGATTACACGCGGCGCGGCTTCGTCGATGGCCGGGTGTTGCGGCTGCCCACCATCAGCGTGCGTCCAGGTAAGCCGAATGCCGCGGCTTCGTCGTTCGCGAGCGGCATCATCCGCGAACCGCTGAACGGCGAGACCGCGATCTGCCCCGTGGCGGGCAGCACGCGGCTATGGCTGCTGTCGCCGCGCAAGGCGATTGCCTGCCTGATTGCAGGTCTCGAACTCGACGCCGCCGCGCTCGGCAACCAGCGCGTGCTGAACCTGCCGGGCATTTCGGTGAGCGTCGACGAAATGGTGGCGGCGCTGCGGGAAGTTGCCGGAGAGGCGGTGGTCAAGCGCATCGACTGGCAAGCCGACCCGCGCATCGAGAAGATCGTCGGCAGTTGGCCGGGCCGCTGGGATACCCGCCGCGCCGAACAACTGGGCCTGCCGGGCGAAACGAGCTTTGCGGACGTGATTCGCAGCTACATCGAAGACGAGCATCTCCCGCCTGGCTGACGGCGAGGGCGGCGCAGCGCTGCCGTTTGCCGCTTTCAGTCATGATCGGTCACTATTCGCCACGCTTGACATCGTTTCCTGGGCGCGCCTATCATCATGGCAATTGTTCGATATACGATCTACTGTTCGCATATAGAACATTCCGCATCCTCGTGATAGAGCCGAGGCCGCACCCAACTGGAGACACTCATGACTGAAGCTTTCTTGTGCGACGCGATTCGCACGCCGATCGGCCGCTACGCGGGCTCGTTATCGTCGGTGCGTGCCGACGACCTTGGCGCAGTGCCGCTCAAGGCGCTGATGGAGCGCAACAAGGAGGTGGACTGGAGCGCCATCGACGACGTGATCTACGGCTGCGCCAACCAGGCAGGCGAAGACAACCGCAATGTCGCGCGCATGTCGCTGCTGCTGGCGGGTCTGCCGCAGGCGGTGCCGGGCTCCACGGTGAATCGCTTGTGCGGTTCGGGCATGGACGCGGTGGGCATTGCCGCACGCGCGATCAAATCGGGTGAGGCGGCGCTGATGGTGGCGGGTGGTGTCGAAAGCATGAGTCGCGCCCCCTTCGTGATGGGCAAGGCGACTAGCGCGTTTTCGCGCCAGGCGGACATCTTTGATACGACGATTGGCTGGCGTTTCGTCAATCCGCTCATGAAGCAACTGTACGGTGTCGATTCGATGCCGGAGACCGGTGAGAACGTCGCGACCGACTACCACGTGAGCCGCGCCGATCAAGACGCGTTTGCGCTGCGCAGCCAGCAGAAGGCTGCACGCGCGCAGCGCGACGGCACGCTGGCGCAGGAAATCGTCGCGGTGACGATCGCGCAGAAGAAGGGCGATCCGCTGGTGGTGTCGCAAGATGAACATCCGCGCGAGACCAGCCTCGAGACGCTTGCGAAACTGAAAGGCGTGGTGCGCCCGGACGGCACGGTGACCGCCGGCAACGCCTCGGGCGTGAACGACGGCGCCGCCGCGCTGCTGTTGGCGAACGAAGCGACCGCCAAGCGCTTTGGTCTGACGCCGCGGGCACGCGTACTGGGCATCGCCACGGCCGGCGTTGCGCCGCGCGTGATGGGCATTGGCCCGGCACCCGCCACGCAAAAGCTGCTGGCGCGCCTGAACATGACGCTGGATCAGTTCGACGTGATCGAGTTGAATGAGGCGTTTGCCTCGCAAGGTCTGGCGGTGCTGCGCGCACTCGGCGTGGCGGACGACGATGCCCGCGTGAATCCGAATGGCGGCGCCATTGCGCTTGGCCATCCGCTCGGCATGAGCGGCGCGCGGCTCGTGACGACCGCGATGTATCAGCTGCAACGCACGCAAGGCCGCTTTGCGCTCTGCACGATGTGTATCGGCGTCGGCCAGGGTATTGCGATCGCGATTGAGCGCGTTTGAGCGCGTTTGAGCGCGGTAGATGGCGGTAGATGGCGGTAGATCGCGGTTGCTCGTTTAGGCAGCACGATCGACGTGAAAGCGGCAGAGCGAGCCGCATAGACCTTAACTGATCGCCCGCCGCAGCAAGCTTCCAGACAAAGGCCCCATTCGTTATCGAATGGGGCCTTTTGCTATTTAAAGCGTGGCTTTATATCCGGAAATCGGTTATTCCTGTTTGCACGGAGCATAAATATGCATTGCAAATTTCGTGATCGTTTTATGCCAATTTAAATGCCGCGACTTGAAGTGTCGCGATTTCCGGATTGGAATGTACAATCATCGCGCTGGCGTTCTTTGAATCTTTATCGTCCGAGAAGACTTGTGTTATTCAAAGGTGCTGTATATCGGCTTATTAATATTTACTTTGCCGCAGTGCCGGATCAGATTATTTCAAGGAGAGCATCAATGAAAGCAGCGACGCTGGGAGCAGCTTTGTTATTGGCGGCAGCCACCGTGCAACCGGTTTGGGCACAAAACGACCTGGCGAGCGCAACGCGCGGGGTCGTCGACCTGGTGCAGCCGGTGCACATCAAGGCGGAAATCGTCGGCATCGATCCGGGCATTCGTGCCTTGACTCTGCAGGGTCCCGCCGGCCATACCCTCTCCGTGATGGTGAGCCAGCAAGTGGCCGGCTTCGAGCAGCTCAAGGTTGGCGACCGGGTCGACGTGCTCTACAAGAACGCGCTGCTCGTCAAGGCGGACAAGGTGACGGGCGGCAACAAGGGCATTCGCACGCGTGTCGACACCCAGGTCTACGCGCCGGCCTCGGGTGGCTTCGAATCCGCGCGGCAGATCGAGGTGCTGGCCACCGTGCAGAAAATCGACCACAAGAAGGGACTCGTCACGCTGCGCGGCGCCGCGCAGACCCAGACCTTGCAGGTCGGACCGGACGTCGATCTGAAGGACGTGAAGGTTGGCGATATGGTGCACGCCGTGTTCGTTTCGGCGGCAGCGGTACAGGTCACACCGCAGGACAGCACGACGCAGTAGACCGCTGCACCGGTGCGGATGTCGGCACCGGCTATCCGGCTGAAAGCAGGCAAACACCCCCGCATGCGGGGGTGTTTGTCGTTTCGGAGCCGCATTTTTTCGAACCTGCGCGTCGAATTGGCTGGAGAATTGTCAAGTTTTGTCGTCTAATTCCGGCCGTGCGAACCGGTCCGTTATGCTGCATGGCTCCCGAGGTGGGATGGAGTTCCCCACCGGTATGCAGGGAAGGTGGGCGGCGCGGTATCATTCCAGTGATTCTGCGTGCCCCCAGGCGCGGCGTTGGCCGCCCTCATCGGGTTTTGCACGGCGTCGGCGTTTATCTGCCGGTATCGAAACCCTGTCAGTTTCAGACGATTCACTCATGCCTTTCCGGATTCTGCTCGTCGAAGACGATAACCGCCTGTCCGCGCTGGTCGCCGGCTACCTGCGCAAGCACGACTATGAAGTCGACGTGGTGCTGAACGGCAACGACGCGGTGCCCGCCATCCTCAAGCGCCAGCCGGATCTCGTGATCCTCGACGTCAATCTGCCGGGCAAGGACGGCTTCCAGATCTGCCGCGAGGCGCGCGAGCAATTCGACGGCGTGATCATCATGGTGACCGCGCGCGACGAACAGTTCGACGAAGTGCTGGGCCTCGAATTCGGCGCCGACGACTACGTCCACAAGCCGGTCGAACCGCGCGTTCTGCTGGCGCGTATCAAGGCGCAGTTGCGCCGCGTGGCGGGGCGCAGTGCGGAAGTCTCCGGCCAGCCCGAGCGCTTTACTTTCGGCAAGTTTGAGATCAACCGGGCGACGCGCACCGTGACGCTGCCGGAC
Organism: Paraburkholderia phenazinium; assembly: GCF_900100735.1. GTDB lineage: Bacteria > Pseudomonadota > Gammaproteobacteria > Burkholderiales > Burkholderiaceae > Paraburkholderia > Paraburkholderia phenazinia. The sequence goes on from NZ_FNCJ01000019.1 coordinate 89,451, forward strand.
GGCACCCGCCCGGACCTGACCTCGGCGGAATTCGACCTGCTGTGGGCGCTGGTGAGCTGCGCCGGCGAGGTGGTGAGCCGCGACGATCTGATGCGGCAACTGCGCGGTATCGAGTTCGACGGCCTTGACCGCACCATCGACGGCGGCATTTCGAAGCTGCGCCGCAAGCTGCATGACGATTCGGGCACGCCGCAGCGTATCAAGACCGTGCGCGGCAAGGGGTATCAGTTCAGCAAGGTGGCGTGGGAATAGCCGCCACAGCGGCGCGGATCCCACTCAAACCGAAAGCCACGCCTCAGCGCGGCAGCACCGCGACCGGCGCCTCGAGTCGAGCACGCCCGTGCCCGTGCCCGTCCCGACAAAACTCCACACAGCCTTATCTCAAATCTACAGTCGCGCGCGCGTCGCGTAGCTAGTATCGCAAGCTCCTTCACTTCAAAGCCTGCGTCATGGCCGCTCGCGCCTTACCTCTCTCGAAACATGCTGTTTTGATGATTCATGGCTTGGGCGGCACGCGTCACGATTTCGGCTCGCTCGACCGCAAATTCGAGCAGATCGGCTGCGATGTGTATCTGCCCTCGCTGCCGGGCCACGGCTCGCGTCCCGACCAGTTGAGCGGCGTCAGCCTGCGCGACTACATGCATCTGTTGAGCCGCACGTATCGCGATCTGATCACGCGCTATGAACGCGTCGATGTCGCCGGCATTTCGATGGGCGCCTTGCTCGCGGTGATGCTGAGCGCCCGCGAGCGCATGACCCGCGGCCGCCTGATCCTGCTGTCCCCGCCGCTCTTCCTCGACGGCTGGGGCGGCTCGCGGCTGCGGCCGCTGCGCTACCTGATGTACTGCGTGCCCGGCCTGCGCCACCTGATCCGGGTGCCGGAAGGCGAGCCGTTCGGCATCAAGAACGACCGTATCCGTAACCTGATTCGCCGCGCGCTGCAAAAGGGCAGCGGGGTCCACTATCCGTACGTGCCGCTGGCCGCCATCGCCCAGGTGGACTGGATGCGCTTTGCGGTCAAACGGGCGCTGCCGCGCGTCGCCTGCGAAACACTGGTGATGCACTCGGAAGAGGACGAAGTGACGAGCATCCGCTCGGCCGAATTCGTCTGCGAACACCTCGGCAGCCGCGACGTCACTTTGGTGCGCCTGACCGACAGCTATCACATGATCACGCTCGACAACGAGCGCATTACCGTCGCCGATCGTACGCTCGCGTTCGTGCAGCGTCCCGATATGCTAACGTGAGCCCCGCGCGGGCCGAACGAACTCGAACAGGCTGAACGGCCTCCGTTGGCCGGCGCGCGCCTTCCTCTCGACGTTCGTGACCATGAATCCTGCCGCACCCAAACTTTCCGCTTTCCGCTACCTCAAATGGCGCTGGCTGCACTTCCGCCGTTCCTGGACCGATACGCGTGCCGACCGCATGCCGAGCTGGTCGAGGCTCTATGTGCGTGCCTATCTTCGTCTGCTGGGTCTCGCGCTGGTGGTGAGCGTGATTCCCTTGCTCGCCCTGTCGTTCGAGCTGACGCCGGCTGTCGTCTGGCACGGCTTGGCGGCGTTGCCGGGCGGCATCCTGCCGGTCCTGCTGGTGGTGTTCGGTGCGCCGGCCGTGGTGACGTACCGCTGGATGCGGCCGGTCTGGGTCGATCTGGTGATGGTGCGCGAGCGCGCCATCGATTTCACCGGCGGGCGCTTCAACACCCGGGCACGTGAGTCGTACAGCACGATCATCGGACCGCTCGCGCGCACGCTCAATGCGCTGGCCGAGCGGATGGAACGGCTGATCGCCGCGCAACGTGAGTTGACTAACGGCATCTCGCACGAACTGCGCACGCCGCTTGCCCGCGTGCGTTTTGCGGTGGAGGTGCTGCGCGAGCCGGGTTCGGCCGCCGAATACGACAGCGCTCTCGCCAGCATCGACCAGGACGTCACGGAGCTGGACGAGCTGATCGACATGAGCCTCACCTATGCACGGCTCGAATACAGCTCGCTGCAATCGAATCTCGAACTCACCGTGCTCGCCACCTGGTTCGACAGCCAGGTCAACGACGCGGCGCTGCTCTACACCGAGAAAGAGATCGTGCCGCAGGTCGAGATCGACCCGGCGCTGCGCGTGGTGATGGACAAGCGCTTGATGTCGTATGCGATGCGCAACTTGCTGCGCAACGCCAGCAAATACGCACGCTCGCGGATTCTGGTCGGGCTCGCCGTGCGGCACGGCAACGTCGAGATTTTTGTTGAAGACGACGGCACGGGCGTGCCGGAAAGCGAGCGCGAGCGCATTTTCAACGCCTTCGTACGGCTCGACCGCCACACCGGCGGCTACGGCCTGGGCCTCGCCATCACGCAGCAGGTCCTGCGCGCCCATCACGGCCGGATCGCGGTCACGGATCCGGTGACCTTGCCGGGGGCCCGCTTCGAAATCAGCTGGCCCGCCGGCGCCGTTTAATACGTGTGGCCGAGCTGGATGTAGAAGTTGTTCCGCCCGCCTGGTGCGAACGCCACACCCAGGTAGATCGGTCCAAACGAACTGGTTGCGCTGGTGAAGAACGTGACGCTGCGTTTGAGCGGTCCGCCGCCATATTGAAACTCGCCGTCCCATACGTTGCCGGCTTCGAGGCTTACGCCCGCGAATAGCGCATGGATGGGCGAGACGGTAAACGTCGTTAGCTGATTCATGTACGTGACCTGGGCGTAGAGCATGGAGTTGCCGGCCAGTTGATCGGCAGCATAGGCGGACAGATGCTGGAACCCGCCAAGCATGAAGCCGAACGGATTAACTGGATTGGTGTTCTCGAAGTCCTTGCCGGCCTCGATACTGGCGTTGATGCTTTGACGCCCGTAGCTTGCGGCCACCAGTGCCTTGCCGTAGACCTCGGTAAAGGTATTCTGCGGTTGCGCGAACAGTGACCGTTCCCCACGAAGCTCCAGGTAATAGCCCTTGCGCGCGAACAGCGGATCGTCGAGCTGGTCGATGACGAGCCGTGCGCGTGCCGTGAACTCGCGACCGTAGATGTCGGGGAATTCAAGTTGGAGATTGCCGTTCTCATCGAAGTACTGCTGGTTATATTGCGGCGACGCGAAACCATGTGCGTACGCGACGCCCACCCGGAAGTCGCCCAGGTTCGCGAGCGGCACGCCGAAGTCGAGGCCCGCGCGCTCCGTCTGCTGCTGGTATTGGGTGAGCTTGAGATACGGATCGTCCTGGAAGATATTCGCGTAGCTGCGCTGGAATTCCACATACGGCGCAACGTAATAGCCAAACGAATACGAGAGCGGCTGGCGCAATTCGGCGTGCAGCGCGAGCATGTCGCTGCCCACCGTGCCGTCGATCAAACCCTCGAGCCCTGAGGACGTCAACCAGGGCCGGCGGTAACCCAGATGCAGGCGGAAGCCGCCTTCGTCCGAGGAACTGGCCGACAGCCCGAGCCCGAACAGCAGGAAGTTCGGGCCCCATGATTTGTCCTGGGCATCGACGATGAGGGTGTTCTGGTCGCCGTCGCTGACCAGCCGCTGTGACACACTTTCGAAGTCGCCCGCCGTGGTGAGCGCGAGCAGGCTCTTGTTGAGCGCCTTCGGATCGTAGACGTCGCCGGGGTGAACGTTCAGCGCCTGGACGATGCGCCGTTCGGGCACGATGCCGTGCGAATTCACCACAATGCGGGTGATCCGTACCGGTTTCGCCGCGGGCATCATGTGCGCTGCGCGCCAGGCGGCGTATTGTTCCGGCGAGAGCGCGAGATGCTGCAGCCTCGGCAACGCGGCGCGGGCGGCGGCTTCGCCCGCAGCAATCGCCTGCGGGGCGTTGGCGAAATCGGTGAAGTTCAATGGCCCGAGTGCCGGTTCGATCAGCACGTCGTTGGCGCCGAGTTGCTCGCGCTGGTGCGCCACATTCTGATGAATCAGGATGCCGATCATCTGTTGCATGACGTCGGCGGGTGAGGCGAGCGCGTCGAGCGGGCGCAGCGGCGAACCGATATCCACTGCGATCACTTCCTGCGCGCCCATATCGTGAGCGGTTTCGATCGGCAGATTGCTGACGAGGCCGCCGTCCACCAGCGTGCGGCCGTCCACCACGGTCGGGGCGAACAGCCCCGGCAGCGCGATGCTGGCGCGAATCGCCAGCGGTAGCGAACCGTGGTCGAGCACCACCTTCTGGCCGGTTTGCAGATCGGTGGCGATCGCCCGGAACGGGATGGGCAACTGGCTGAACGAGGTGTTGCCCGGCACTGCGGCGGTCCAGTCCTGCAGCAGGGCCTGCAAACGATTGCCTTGTACCAGCCCCGCCGGCAAGCGGAAGCCGTTGCTGCCGAAACCGGCCGAGAGGCTGCCGGCGTAGAGCTGCCCGTCTTCACGTTGCGACTGGGGCAGATCGGAGCGCTCCGTGACATCGAAAGCAATATCGGCCAGGTTGATCTGGGCGAGGCGGGTTTCCATCTCCTGTGCAGTCATCCCGCTCGCGTACAGGCCGCCCACCACCGAACCCATGCTGGTGGCAGCAATGCAGTCGACCGGGATGCGGTTTTCTTCGAGCACCTTCAGCACACCCAGGTGTGCGTAGCCCCGTGCGCCGCCGCCGGAAAGCACCAGACCGACAGACGGGCGGCCGGCTGCCCCACCTGCCACCGTGCAGGAGGTGTCTGCTGCGTGGGCGGATTGCAGCGAGGCCGTCAGGCCGAGCACGAGCAGCGCAGCGGTGCAACGCGAGCGGTGTTTCGTATGGCTGGGCCTTGTGTATGCCGCCGTTCCTGATTGTTTTTGGCTCGCCACCGCTCGGATCATCCGCTTCACGACTAGAGGAAAAACCGAGAGATTACATGTTTTTACGACGAGTTACAGAGGTTACTGCAGCGCAGGGTAAGAAAGGGAAATGTAGGGCGACGCGCGATGAGCCGAGTTCGTCCCGGTTATCGCCTGTTGGCGCGACGAAGCGGGGGATCGGCGCAGACCCGCACGTTTTGCAGGGCCTGCTGCAGCGCTGCGACCGGGCGGCGGAAGTAAAAGCCCTGCATGGAGACGTCAGGATATTCACTCAGCCACATCGCTTGTTCCCAGGTTTCCACTCCTTCGACGATGATCTCCAGCTTGAGGTTGCGCAGCAGGGCGAGCACCAGCATGTTCGGCGCAACGTTATATCGTTCGCAGAGCTGACTGATGAAGACGGGTAGCACCTCGTCGAGCAGGAGCGAGTGCATGGTTTCTATCGAATCCTGGTGACGAAAAAAATCGCCGCCCCGTAAAGGCGAACGGCGATCAAGGGGACCGATATGCGCGATTTCGCCGAGGGCATCGCACTCGATAGAGTTCGGCCCACTCTAGCGGTTATCCCTTCCCGCGTGAACTATCAACGGAAGCAATGCACTGTCCTTGTCACCAGGACAATTCAAGCATTGCAGTGCGCAAGCGGCGCACGAGCGTTCGATTGTCAACCGTCTTGATGTAATTTAACTATTGTTCTCTTGCAAGGAACTCTTTGAGTGTTCATTATCCTCGGCATAAATCGCGCTACTTACGTTTTAGCTCGATGAAATAAAAAAGCGCTTAAGAAGCGCGTAGAGAATCCACGTGAAAATCGTGTTTGTGTAGTAATGCTTAATAAAAGACTTGCGCCGGCGTTGCGATAGCCGGACGGCCGGATCGTCGAGCCGCTGAGTTTCGCCCAACTGGGTGTGCGGCCCGACTCGCGGCAACGGCTGGCGTATAGCAATCTCGGGGTTGTTGAATATGGAAAGGCTTGAGGATCTGGTTCTGTTTGCGGAAGTGGTTCAGCAAACGGGGTTTGCGGCGGCCGCGCGCAGTTTGGGGATGCAGCGCTCCAAACTGAGCCGGCGCGTGGCGGAGTTGGAGCAGCGCCTGGGGGTGCGCCTGCTCCAGCGCAATACGCGGAGCATTTCGTTGACGGCGGCGGGCGAGCAGATCTATGGGCACGCTCGCACCCTCGCCGACGAGGCCAGGGCGGCGTTCAGGGTGGCCGCGGACTTGAATGGCGAACCGCGCGGCCTGCTGCGTATCACGGCCCCTGCCACGTTTGCGGCCTTGGACCTGATGCCGGTGGCCGCCGAATTCTGCCAACGGCACAGCCAGCTGGATATCCTGGTCGAGACTCGCAACTGGGTGCCCGACATCATTGCGGAGGGATTCGACCTCGCGTTCTGCGTGCAGACCGGCCCGCTTGGCGATTCCAGCCTGGTGGCCCGGACGATCGGCACGGTCCCCATGATGGTCGCGGCCAGCCCGGCTCTGGTGGCCGCGCATGGCCGGCTTTCGCACCCTACGCAACTCCGCGAATACAAGCTCCATGCGCGGGCGGCGCAAGGCGGCCTGAAAACGCTGCGGTTTTTCCATCCCACCCAGGGCGAGCATACGCACGAGTATCTGCCGAATCTCATCACGGGCAGCGTTGCGGTCCAACAGGCGGCGGTCATTGCTGGGATGGGCGGCCTCCTGTATGCCGCGCTATCTGTGCCGGGAGGCGCTGCATGCTAAGCAAATGGTCGATGTGTTCAAGGACGGCGTTGGCTGGGATCCCGAACCCGCGACGATTTACGCGATCTTGCCGGCGCGCCAGGGCGTGACATTGTCGGCCCGCATGTTTCTGGACTTCGCCCTTCCCAAACTGGCCGCCATCCTGCGTGACAAGGCGGAATGCCTCGGCGTCACGCCGTAGCGGCATGACGCAACTGCGTTCCCTGCGCGGCCGCTTTGCGGCCGCCGCGCCTGGTCGCTCGTTGCGGCCCTTAACCCGGCTACAATGCCCGTGAAATCGTCCTTCCGCTGGCCGGACCCGAGCGCCTGGCGAGTTCGGGAATAAAAACGACGTGCGGACAGTCTGCTCAGTGTCGGTCACGCACAGGGGTTACCGCAGGGATTTCACAATGGCCGATCCAATCATCGCGAAGCGCTTCGAGTCGCTGGTATTGCCGCACATGAATTCGGCCTTCAATGTTGCACGTTGGCTGACGCATAACGACCAGGACGCCCAGGACGTCGTCCAGGAGGCGTACCTGCGCGCGTTTCGTTTCTTTGGCAGCTTCCGCGGCGAGGATGCGCGCGCATGGCTGTTGAGCATCGTGCGCAACACCTTCTACACATGGCATCAGCAGAACCGGGGCCATGCGGCGCAGACGACGGAATTCGAGGAAGACCTGCACAGCCTCGAGACCGGTAGTGCGGAGCATGACGACAGTCCTGAGGCGCAGCTGATTCGCAGCCAGAGCCGCAAGCGGGTGCACCACGCGCTACGCAGCTTGCGTCTGGAATACCGGGAGGTCGTGGTGCTACGGGAACTGGAAGAATTGTCGTACAAGGAAATTGCCGTGATTGTGGGAATTCCCATGGGCACGGTGATGTCTCGCCTCGGGCGCGGCCGCCAGCAACTTGCGGCGCTGCTCGCACCGACGGATCAGGAGGCGTGATGGAGCACGAACAGGCATTTGAACTGCTGCCAGGTTATATCGACGAGGAACTGAGCTTGTCCGAGGCGCTCGAATTCGAGCGCCATCTCGCCGGCTGCGCGCTGTGCAAACAGGCCTATGAGCAGCAGCGCCAGGTTAGTACGCAACTGCGCCAGGCGGATTTGCGTTGGGAGGCGCCACCGGAACTGGCGCAACGCATCCGCGCTGCGTTGCCGGGGCGGCGCTCGCTGTGGCAGCGCCTGGCTGTTCGGCTGGCTGGGACGGGCGCTTTTGGCGGCCGCGCAGGTACGGGCGGCGCCGGAGCGCGGCTGGGCTGGGCGCCGGCCGGCGCGATGGTGTTGAGCCTCGTGGCGCTGACATGGAGCGCGGGGCTCTACCTCTCGATGCCTCCCGGCGATACGCACCTGACGCAGGAACTGGTGGACAGCCATGTGCGATCGCTGCAATTCGATCATCTGTATGACGTGATTTCGACGGACCGCCACACGGTCAAGCCGTGGTTCGACGGCAAGCTCGACTTTGCGCCACCGGTGATCGACCTTGCGCAACAAGGGTATCCGCTGGTGGGCGGCAGGCTCGATTACCTGAACGGACATGCGGTCGCGGTGATGGTCTACCGCTACAAGCTGCACCCGATCAATCTGTATGTCTGGCCGGGCAACGACGCGGGCGCCACGCCGCACATCGCCGAGCGGCAGGGCTACCATCTGGCGCACTGGAGTGCCGCGGGAATGAATTACTGGGCCATTACCGATGCCGGTGAAGCCGAGCTCAATGGCTTCATTACGAATCTGCGCGCGCATCCTGCTTCCTGACGGTTGCGGCACAGCCTGATTTCGTTCGACAAAATTTTCCTGATTCGCGGAATAAACCGCGTGACGCAACAGTCTCCTCATTGAATCCAGTCAGGGGGCCCGGCGGATGAGCCGCCGGCCTACCTCCTGAACTTCAATCGTGAGGTCACCATGCCGTCAGATCTTCCATCCGATCCGTCGCGCCGCGGCGCGTTGAAGTGTCTCGCCTTCGGTGGCGTGGGCACGGTGTTTGTCCTTGCCGGTGGGATTCTCACGCCGGTCGAACTGGCGCTGGCCGCCAGCTCGAAGGATTCCTCAATGGCCTCGGGTGTGCCGCTGTTCCTGCAGATCAGCGACACGCACATCGGCTTTAACAAGGAAGCCAATCCGGACGTGGCGGGCACGCTCAAGCAGACCATCGACTTCGTCAACGCAATGCCGGTCAAGCCGGCCTTGACGATTCACACAGGCGACATCACGCATCTGTCCAAGCCGGAGCAGTTCGATCTCGCGGCCCAGTTGTTGTCGGGCCTGAATATCACCGAGTTGCATACGGTGCCCGGCGAGCACGATGTGACCGATGGACCCGGCACGGAGTACTTCAATCGTTTCGGCCAGGCTTCCGACAACAAGGGCTATTACAGCTTCGACCACAACGGCGTGCACTTTATCGGTCTCGTCAACGTGATGCATTTCAAGCCGAACGGCCTGGGGGGCCTGGGTGACGATCAGCTTGCGTGGCTCGAAAACGACCTGAAGGGCCGCTCGTCCAGTACTCCGATCGTCGTGTTCGCGCATATGCCGATGTGGACCATCTACGAGCCATGGGGTTGGGGCACGGGGGATGCGGGCCAGGCCATGAGCTATCTGAAGCGTTTCGGCTCGGTAACGGTTCTGAACGGCCACATCCATCAGATTGTCTCGAAGGTGGAGGGCAATATCACCTTCCATACGGCGCGCTCGACCGCTTATCCGCAACCGGCCGCAGGCGAGGGGCCCGGACCCATGCCATTGACGGTGGCGAGCGATCAACTGCCGCGGATGCTGGGCGTGACCAGCATCAAGATCATGCGCCACCCGCTCAAAGCGACGCTGAACGACACCACGCTCGTCTGAACCAGTTTATCAATGCTTGCCAAAAGGACAACAATCATGATTAGGAATGCTATTCAACACTTGATGAGACTTGCACTCATGGCAATGCTGATGCTGGCGGCGTCAGCCGGCTTCTCCGCCGTTCAGGCGCAGGAGGCGAATGCCGTGGTGATCAAGAACTTCATGTTTTCGCCGATGGCGATCACCGTCAAGACCGGTGCCACGGTGACCTGGAAGAACCTCGATGGCGAGCCGCATACGGTGGTCAACGACGCGGGCCTGTTCCGTTCCGCGGCGCTCGATCAGAACGAAACCTTCCAGTACAAGTTCGATAAACCGGGGATCTACAAGATTTTCTGCGGCATCCACCCGAATATGCGAGCGACCATTACGGTGCAGTAGGGGCGCGGCCCGCCACGTGCGTCTTAGTGATGCGCGTAGTGCGCGGTTACTTGTTTCTGTGCCAGTTCGGTTGCGCGCAGCGGCCGCTGGTACAGATAACCCTGCCCAAACGGGACGCCAGCGTCGCGCAGCGCGCGGTGCTGTGCCTCCGTTTCGACGCCCTCGGCGATCACAACCAGATCGAAGTGTCCGGCGACGGCTACGATTCCGCGGATCAGGTCAGCTCCGCCCATATCCACTTGCGCAACAAACTGCCGGTCGATCTTGACGTAGTCGAACGGAAAGCGGCTCAGCAGATCGAGGTTGCTGTGCTGTGTGCCGAAGTCGTCGATGGCGAAGCGCACGCCGCGCGCCTTGAGCGTCTCGAAGATCGCAACTACCCGCGGGCTTTTGCTCAGCAAGAACCGCTCGGTCAACTCGAGCACGAGGCTCACGCCTTCTGGCAATGCGTCGACAACCGCCAGCACCTCGGCGACGAAGCCGCGCCGCTCGAGATCGCGTGGCGCGATGTTGATTGCAATGCGCAGCGGCAGCGCCGGCGGGGATGCGCTCATTTCTACGGTCGCAGTGCGCAAGATAAAGCGCGTCACCTCGGCGAGCAGTGCGCTGGTCTCGACCTCGGCCATGAACACGGCGGGATTGACGGCGCCCCACTTGGGATGATTCCAGCGTAACAGAGCCTCCACGCCAGCCACGCGACGAGTCGTAATCTCGACGATCGGTTGATAGACGACGTGCAACTCGCCTTGTTTCAAACCGCGCCGCACCGCGCTGAGCAGCAGGCGGCGCGGTGCTAGCACGAGCAAGTAGAGCGCTGCGATGAGGGCGCCGAGCAGCAGGCCCGCGGCGCCGAAAAGCAGGCCATACTGCCAGCGCATCTGCATGCTGAAGGCTGGTGATGCGCTCAGTTCGATCGCGAACGGCCATATGCTGGATTCAACGCGTGTCGCGTTGAGCTGCGTGTCCTGTGCGGCCGGCACGAATACGCCGTGGTCGGTCAGACTGCCGCTGCCCGCGATTGACAACGCGGTTTGCTGCGCGCCGTATCGCACGCCGTGAGCCAGCGTATCGGCAATGTATCCACCTTCAATAATGTAGAGCACGCCGGTGTCCTGGCCCGTTGCATGGAACATGGCGATAACCGGCACGCCCGGCTGGAACTGTGTTTCGGCGAGCAGCTTGATGCTCACCGGCACGCCGGGCTGGGCCCGGTAGGTGGAGAGCGGTACATCGATCGGCCCAAGGCCAGATGAACAATAGACGCGCCCGTTTCGCACCAGCGTGATCGCGCGCACGTAGCTGACGTAGGTTTGCAACGCCGACAACTGATGCTCCACCTGCGCGCACGGCTGACCGGCGAGGGCGCTCAGATCGGCTACGCGACGCGAGCTGACGCCGCTCAGGATGGTGTCGACGGAGGCGGCGAGGTCGCTGCCGATCAGGCGCTCGCGCGCAGCGACGGCGCGCGTGGCGTAGTGGTCACCGGCCATCAGCATGGCGAGCATGACGGACAGGCCGCATGCGATAGCCACAATCTGCCACAAGCGTGGGGCAATCCCGCGCCAGACCGGAGGCGACGCGGAGGCTTCGGCAATCGAGGTCTTGCCGGCAGTGTTCGACGAGTCGTACATGGCATCGCGGCAAACGAGGATGGATCCACGCCGTGGGTGCAGCACCGGGATGGCGGACGTGGTCGATTTGTCAGATGATATCGCATGCTAATGCACCGGCCACCACGACATCGGAGCTTCCCCTCGACTTAACGCGGCGGCTTCCGATCCCCCTTCCTGCGCCCTCCAATCGCCCCCGACGCTGCGGCCCGCATAATGCGGCGGAAAGTCGGGCACTCCATATGACTCGGTGCCGGGCACGCAGCAGCGTGTCGTAGTCCGTCACGCATAGCGCTTAATTGACGGATCGTTTTGTCCAGTTCATCCGCCTTGGCCGAGAGCATCTGCCTGTCGATGCGCGGCTGTCCTTGCGGCGCGAACATCAGCGCGACTTCATCGAGCGAGAATCCAGCGGCGCGTCCCAGCGCAATCAACGCTAACCGGTCCAGCACGCCCGCATCGAACTGGCGGCGCAACCCCAGCCTGCCGCTGGATGCAATCAAGCCCTTTTCCTCGTAAAAGCGGAGTGTGGAGGCGGGAACGCCCGAACGCTGCACCACTTCGGCAATGTCTAGCTTGGTCACCGCTTGACCTCAAGTCGACTTGAACTCGCATAGTGTAGCTTTCCCTTCCCGCGGCAAGCCAAGGACAACGAATATGGGCACCACACACCAGACAGAAACCGGGCAGGCAACCCATTGGAGCGGCGGCGCCGGACGCGCCTGGGTGACGGCCCAGGCGCTGCTCGACCCAATGTTCAAACCGTTTGAAGATCTACTCGTCGCCAGGATTGGCGCGGCATCCGCGCAGCGCGTCCTTGACGTCGGCTGCGGCACCGGCAGCACAACACTGGCAGTGGCACGACAGCTCGGTGAACGAGGCCATTGTCTCGGCGCCGATGTTTCCGCGCCGATGGTCGCCGCTGCCCGGGCACGAGCCGAACAGGAAGGCTCGGCGGCACGCTTTATCCTCGCCGACGTGCAGACTCATGCCTTCGAGCCGGCGAGCTTCGAGCGGATCATCTCGCGCTTTGGCGTCATGTTCTTCGATAACCCGGTGCAGGCCTTCGAGAACCTGCTGCGCGCCGCAAGCAGCGACGCCGAGCTCGCCTTCATCGCCTGGCGCAGCGCCGCGGACAACCCGTTCATGACGACGGCCGAGCGTGCCGCCGCGCCGCTGTTGCCGAATCTGCCCGTCCGTCGGCCCGGTGCGCCGGGACAGTTCGCCTTCGCAGACCGGCAACGTGTCGATTCCATCCTTGAAGACAGCGGCTGGCTCGGGATCGACATCCAGCCGATCGATGTGCAGTGCTCCCTGCCCGAAAATCAGTTGATCGATTACCTCACCCAACTCGGCCCTGTTGGTCTGTGTCTTCAGGAGGCGGACCAGCATACGCGCAAGCAAGTCGTCGAAACGGTTCGCAGCGCCTTCGATCCCTATGTGCACGGCGCCGACGTGCACTACACCGCTGCTTGCTGGATGGTCTGCGCCTGAGCGCCATCCGCGTAGACTGCGCCAAAGCAGGGGCGCAGGACGATGCCGCTCTATCTGAGTTCGGTTTCAGCAGCGAGCAAAGCCTGATTCGCCGAGTCGACCAGCTTTCTCAGCAGACGGGTCAGATCCCGGCGTTCAGTCGTGCTCCATTCGGCAAGCACTTCGTTGAACAGCCGGTTGCGGGCCGTGCTGATGGTCTCCACCATCTCGGTCTGCATATGCATCCGGCTCAAACCATACCCGCTATTGCGTTCAACGATGAGATGCTGAATTCCGAGGGCAGGCTCGCCGATCCGGCAACTGATTTCGCGCCCTATACCGAGTCGGTTCAGGCGGCGATGCGGGAGTTGCCGGTATTGCTGGCGGAGCCGCAAACGAGTAACGAAGGGTCGCAGCTTGGAACTACGACACCTTAAATACTTCTTGGCGGTTGCCGAGAACCAGAGTTTCCGCCTGGCTGCCGAGCGTATCAACATCACGCAGCCGTCGATTACGCGCCAGATTCAGGATCTGGAAGAGATGCTGGGCGCGCGGCTGTTCGACCGTACGCCTCAAGGTGTCAAGATGACCGTTGCGGGCGAATCTCTCGCTCCCCATTCCGCTGGCGTTCGCTTACCTTGAGAGCAATGCCAACGCGGCATTGCAGCGTCTGCTACGCGTCCTCGGCGCGAGTACCAAAGCAACCTGATCGATTAACTCCTAAAGGCGCACCATGCTGAAAGACTGGAAGTCGTTTTTGCCTAAAAAGCGATCGACCTCGGCGTCACGCAGGTGGAGATAGCGGAGGCCCTTGGCGTTGCGGTTGCCATGAACGCGGGAGCTGCGCTTGCCTACTCGGGGCGCGTAATGGACGCGTTCAACGAACTGTCCGATAAGGGCTGATCGATCAATTGCCTCGCCAACTCATAGTTGTCATCCAGGCAACTAACATCTGGAAGTAATGCGAAAGGCATGTCACGCGATTTCACATACATGCCTTTCGCATCGAATAAGCACACGACTCTGATCCGTTCCAATGAGGGGAAATACCAGACGGACATCAATTCTGTTCAGGGCGCCAATGCGCTGCTATCGCTGCAAGGTTCTTCCCGCTATACCGTTGCACATCAAATGTTGCAAACCAGCGACAGACGAATTAAATATTTTTTTAAAATTCTGTCGCGGAAATATCATCGATCCCCAACAGCACTTGCCGCATAACCCGAGGCCGCGGCCTGGACGGGCAGGGTGCCTAACAAATAAGCAAACGGAAAATCCCGGTGAAGAAAACCACGATCGCTATTGGCGGGGCACTGCTTGCCCTCTCGGCTCAAACCGCTTTCGCACAAACCTCGGTCACGCTCTACGGCATTGTCGATACGAGCGTGCGCTACCTGACCAACGCGAATGCGAATAACGACAGCCAGGTCTCGATGGGCGTCGGTCCGATCACCGGCAGCCGCTGGGGCCTGAAGGGCAACGAAGACCTGGGTGGCGGCCTGTCTGCGGTATTCCGGCTTGAAGACGGTTTCAACCTCTGGAATGGCCAGTTCGCGAGCCAGAACACGTTGTTCAACCGGATGGCTTATGTTGGATTGTCGAGCAATCAGTACGGCGCGCTCACCTTCGGCCGCCAGAATACGCCGCTGTTCGACCAGCTCGGCAACGTCTACGACCCGCTGACCGTGGGTAACTTCGATCAGGACGGCTGGCTGCCCGGCGCACTCGGCTATGGCCTGCGCGAGAACAACTCCGTCAAGTACAACGGCCAGTTCGGCGGCCTGAACGTCGAGGGCATGTACAGCTTTGGTGGCGTGGCCGGCAGCACCGGCGCGAACAACATGTACGGCCTGACCGCTTCCTATACGTACGCTGGCCTGTCGCTCGATGCCGGCTATCAGCAGAACAGCGATCTGCAGAACAACAAGTTCAAGGTCGTCAACGTTAGCGCGGTCTATGCATTCAGCACGGTCAAGGCCTATGCGGGCTGGCTGCATGCCCAGGACAATACCGGCATGGTCGACCTGTATATGGCGGCTGCGAACTCGCCAGCTGCCGGCTGGTCGACGCCCATCACCAACACCAACCGGATCGACGATGGCTTCTACGTCGGTACGACCTGGCAGGTGACGACGCCGTTGCTGCTGACCGCAGCGGGTTACTACGATCACTCACGCAATGCGTTGAATGCCGACGACACGACACTCGGCCGTGGCGTCCGTTACTCGGGCGTGCTGCTTGCCGAGTACTCGCTGTCCAAGCGTACCGAAGTGTATGGCACGGTCGATTTCATTCACGGCACCGGCGCTGCAACTGCGGACTTCCCGGGCCGCAACAACCAGACCGGTGTTGCAGTGGGTATGCGCAATATCTTCTGATGCGTATGGTCCGGCTTGTTGCCGGACTGTGCACTTGCCTCTATGACGGCGCGCACTGCGAGGTGCACGCCGTTTTTCTTGAGCTAAGCAGGATTGCTGGAAGACTTCGCTCTAAAGGCGTTTCGCAATGCTCGCTTTGCGTCGTTGTCTCGGCCGCGCGCAGTGCGCCGGGCAATTCCTTCTCGAGCAATGCCATGATGGCGCGTGTCCTTGATGGAATGGGGCGAGCACATAGCGCATTCAGTTCGAAACCCGGCACGGTGTAGTCAGGCAGAAGCCGAACCAGGCTTCCGCTGGCGATGGCGTTTGCACAGACCGGTTCCTGCAGCACGCCAATGCCCGCACCCGCGACGAGCAATTCATGGACGGGGCGCCAATGGTTGACGCTAATCGCGGCGGTGACCCGTGCGGATATCGGCGACTGTTGTGCATCGAGCATTCGCAATACGCCGTCGCCAAACAGACCCATGACGCGGATAAATGGATGCGCCACCAGATCGTCAGGTTGGGCCGGCGTACCGTGCCGCTCTAGATAGGCGGGTGCCGCAACCAGCGCGCGGCCCACGTGTCCTGATGGCGGGCTGCCAGGGCATCGCACAAGCTGCCATTACCGATATGAGCACGCCTGAGAACAAGGCGTACAACATGAGCATCATGTCGCTCGCGTTTAGTGCTGGCGTGATTGTGGGCCCCGTATTAGGCGGCGTTACCTCGGATCGGACCATTGCGCCGGTTTTCAACTATGGCAGGCCGTTTCTGCTCGTCGCGGCGCTCTCGGCAATCTGTGCGATCTGGACGTGGCGCTCCTACCGGGACACGGCGCTTGCCTCCGGCAAGGCGCGCGTCGATCTCATGCTGCTGCAGACACGATTTCACTACACGAGCTCGCAACTCGGTTTGTTCAGTGGGTTGATCGGCGTCTGCTTCGTCCTGGGTCTGCTGGTCGTGGTGCGGCTAATGTTGCGGATCTGGAGTGTGGTTGACATCGCGAAGACTGGCCTGCTGATTGCCGGCGTCTGCCAGATACTCTCCACGCTCTTTCCGCAGCAGATCGATCCTGCGATTTCGGCGCTCGCTGTTCATCATGTTGTGGTCCTGGCCCATTTGACGAAGGCAGTTCCGGCCTCACGCAAGACGGCTTCGCGAGAGTCCATGCTGACGCCCGGCGCATCGTAATAGGTGGCGACGAGCAGTGGGGCGCGTCCCGGCGGCCGTACCAGCGCATAGTCGTTGGTTTCTTCTTCGACGCTCGTTCCCGGCCGGTCGGCCGCCAGCCAATCCGCAGGCAAAGCCGCGCGAATCCGGTTGAGACCCGGCTTGGCCGCAATCATCCAGCTTTCCAGTTGCGTACGCGATAGTGGACTCAGAACGTCACCTAGGAGAATCCTGTTCGCCAGCTTTACGATTGCTCTCGGACTCGTGGTGTCGCGCACACCGTTGTATTGGTTCGACTCGGGCTCGTACCTGTCGGAGCGGGTGACGGTATCGCCGAGATCCCGAACAAACTGCGTCAAGCCCGCGGGTCCGCCAGCGCTTTTCATCAACAGGATGGCGGCCGTATTGTCGCTCACCTCCACGATGGCCTGGCAAAGCGCGCCAACCGACATGACGCCTTGCGAAACATTGGCTTTCGTTACGGGCGAGGTAAAAATCAGGTCTTTCGCGGTATAGCGCACGAGGCGAGCGAGGTTCTCTTTGCCGGTATCTACACGGGCGAGTATCTGCGCCGCCAGCAGTCCTTTGAAGGTGCTGCACATCAGAAAGCGCTCATCGGCGCGATAGCTCAGCGTTCGCCCTGAACCGGTATCGATGGCGAAGACGCCGAGGCGGCCACCGTGCCGGCGCTCGATATCGGCTAGCGGGGAGTCGGATGCGAAAACAGGGCAGGCAGCGCCCATGCCGAGGAGAAAAGGTAACCCGAGGATCAGGTTTCGCCGGGTGGTGGAGTGGGGCATTGATTTATCCTGTTTGTTCGGGAGCACGGTTATACCCATAAGCGGTACAACCAGAACGACTCATCCTCGGCAAAGCGCTGGGCAAATTCGCCTGGCGTAAAACCGGTGATCTGTTTGGTTTTGCGGCTCAAATGGGCTTGATCGGCGAAGCCTTCATCAACGGCTAGCCCGGCCCAGTCGAACGCCTGTCCCGCCTCATGGCGCTCTCTTGCACGAAAGAACACACCTTCGGACTTGACCAGCGATTGCCACTGCCGCAAGGATCGTCCGCTGTACGCCTGAATGCGGCGCTCCACCTGGCGTGGGCTGAGCGTACGCCGCCATTCGTGGGCTTGCCAGGCAAGGTGCTCAACCCAATGCCGGCCCGATTGACGCAAGGAGGGCGCGCTCGATTTTCGCCCTTGGAGCACTTGCCAGAGCGGCGCAAGATGTTGCTCGAGGACGGACAGCGTGGCCGCATCGTCGGGAGCGTCAAGCAGCGCTTCCAACAGAGGCTGCCAGTTTTCGCCGAGCAAGGCGCGCGCGTCGACGAAGCGATCATGGATGGCCGGCAATTCAATTCCAAATAGCGTCTGCGCGACATCCGCGGTGACACACAACATGTAGCCACGCCCTGTGGTGGGCGCCCAGCTAGCGGTGGGGCGTGACTGGCTGCCAGAGAACACGACAGGCGCGCCTAAGGACCGCCATTGCGGGCCATTGGCAGTGCGTTCCGCTAGCCCTACCTCAGCTCCCTTGAACCACGAAAGAGACACCAGTGGCGAGGCCGGAAAATGCGTCAAGCGTTGCGCGCTATCCAGTTGCAGGCTGCGTGTATCGCGGCTGATGAGCGCCACGAACGCGCCTTGCAGCGCTGCCGGCGCGAGGTGAAGTCGCGTGTGCACTGTCTTCTCTGCCGGCGAGACGCGGGGGGCACGTGTCAGCGGATCGGGGCAGAGCGGCAGGGTCGATGGAGTATCGAGCATCATGACGACGGAGTGTAAGCAAACCAGGCACGGGTGTCACGCCGGACACCGCAAACCGCCGGCGATGTCGTTTGCGTTCAAGACGCGCCCGCTCCAGAGACGAACAATGTGTGCCATGAATACACCCTCTACACCCCAATGCCCTTTCCACGCGCAACCGTCGTCTGCGCCGCCGGTTTGCCATCCTCCTGGTGTCTGGCCGCCGGGGCCGCCAGCCGGCCTGACGGGTTGGGGCTTGCTCAGGCGCATGTCGAACGACTTGCTGGGCACGCTTGGCGCCTGGCAACAGCGCTTCGGCGATGTGGTGCATCTGCGCATCTGGCCGGAACATCAGATCGTGGTCGCCGATCCGCAACTTGCGCGGGACTTGCTGGTCACACACCATGAAGCGTTGATTCGCTGGGAACGCGGGATGCGCGTTTTCTCCGGTCTGCAGGGGCAGAGCGTATTCGTCTCCGAGGGCGAGGCATGGCGTGGCAAGCGGCATGCCCTGTTGCCGAATTTCTCGCGCAAAACAGTTGAATCCTTCGTGCCGTCGATGGTCGCGGCCGTCGAGCAGGCGCTCGCGCGTTGGCCGCAAACCGATCGGCGCTGGCCGATCGAGAGTGCGCTGACTTCGGTGACCATGGACGTGATCCTGCGCATGATGTTCTCGACTGCGCCAGGCGATGATGCCCGTACAGCCGAGCAAGCGGTCCACACGGTGATGGTTGCGGCGAATGCCGAGTTCTATTGGCCGGCAAGCGCACCCGACTGGGCGCCCTGGAAGCGCGCGAAGCGCATGGCGCTGGCGACGCTAAAGGACATAGTGAGCCGCCATTTGCAGGACCGTGTGCGCAAGCCGCGTGACGCCTGGCCGGAGGATTTGTTGTCGAGCCTGCTGCGGATGCATTTCGACGATCCGGCGGCGTGGCCGTTGCAAGCGGTGCACGACGAATGCATGACGACGTTCCTCGCGGGTCATGAAACCGCCGCGGCGGCGTTGACCTGGTGGGCGTGGTGCATGGCCGATAGTCCCAAGGTACAGACCGCTGCGCGCGAGGAAGTTCGCAAGGTTTTCGCGGGCCGCGCGCCGACAATGGATGTCCTGCCATCGCTGCGTTATCTGACGCAGACGCTTCAGGAAACGCTGCGTCTTTACCCCGGCGCGCCGGTGCTCAACAGCCGTCGCTTGCTTAAACCCATCACCTTGGGCGCCTGGCAGTTTCCCGCGCGAACCATGTTCATGGTGCCGGTTCAACTGATGCACCATGATTCACGCTGGTTCCCCGAGCCAAAGGCATTCCGGCCCGAGCGTTTCGCGTCCGGAGCGCCGGAGATTCCACGCGGCGCTTATCTGCCTTTCGGAGCGGGCCCACGCGTTTGCCTGGGGCAGCACCTCGCCATGACCGAACTGACCGTTGTCGCGGCCATGCTCTTGCAACGCTTTCAATTGTCAGTGCCGGATGGCATGACGGCGCCTCAGCCGGTGTTTCACGTCTCGCTTAGACCAAGCCGTCCTCTATCCCTGCAACTCGCCCCAGCACCACAGGCCGCAGCGATCTCAACCTGAGCTTCGCCGCAGAACGCGGCGAAGCTCGTACGGCGCTTACTGCGAAACCGTAAACGCCGGGTTCGGGCTAACTGAGAGGCTATTGACCGTGCAACTGCCGGCTAGCGGCTGATCGCTTGCGCTCAGCGTATTGGTTTCGTTGCTCCAGCTACCGTTGATGGTCGAGGGACCGCAACCCACACCCAGTACGCTAAACCCGACGTTCGCCACGTTGCCAGTCGTGGTGCTGGTGGCGACGAGTTTCCACGGCAAACCGGTGATCTGCGGTACACCGCACAAGCCACCGCCGGTGAGCGCAACCGAATTGATCTGGGCGTACGTGCCGTCCTTGCTGACCACGCCGCTAAGCGTGATGCCGCAGCTGACGTTGGGGGCGATCGGCGTGCTGACGTTGATCGTGCCCGGCGCACTGAAGGAAGATCCCGCCGGTCCGATCGTGGCGGCTGAGACGATGGGTGAGAGGGCGGCACAAATGAGAGCGACAGCACCACCGCGAGCGAACGTCTTGATGAGCTTCATGATTTGCCTTCCATGGTTAAATGGCAACGAAGTTGCCGAATGTAGGCGCCAAGCAGTGGTGTTCAGGAACACCGTTGCCTCGCCTGTTGACGAACCGAACTGCCTCTATCCGTGCAGCCTGTGCAACGTGATACACGCGGCCGCACGGCGTCATTCGTCATCCTGAAGATCGGGTAGACCTTCAGGACAGACGAACCGCATGCTTGATGCGAGGGCTATTGCACGAATGCGCCGATTGAGAGGTACGGATTGACGACGCCAGCCTGGGTCGGTGTCGTCGACGGTGTATTGACGCCGTTCATCAACAATCCGTACACCGGCCCCACCTGAACCATCACGCCGGTATCGCCGGCCTTATAGATCGATGTGCTGCCCGACATCAGCGGTCGCGCTGCAGTGACGTTGACGAGACCGGGTTTCGACTGCGTATAGTCGAAGTTGAAGTCACTCGAATCCACGGTCTTGAATGGGTTGATCAATTTCCCCACCGAGCCTTGAAACAAGGTCGAGGTGTAGTTCACGCTAGGCGCAAACGACGCGCTGCCATCAATACAGGCGCCTGCGGAGGCATAGGCGCTCGTGTACTGGCCGTTGATCACCACCGTGCCTTGCACCGCGTTGGCATATGTGACCGCGCCGCAGGCAGAGGCGCTGTTGGCCCCGATGTAGCCGCCGCTCAAGGCGCCCGATGCCAGTTGTGTGGCGGGTGCAAGCAGGGAAATGCCGATCTGGTCGTCCAGCACGGAAGCGAACGGGTTGGTCCCACTGGTGGAGGCATATCCGACGCGAATGATGACCGGCACCAGTTGGCCATTGACGTTGCCGACGATCATCACGCCGTGAGCATTGTTGGTGCCGCCGACCAGCTGGGTGATCGACTGGCCGACCGCGGGAAAGTATTGCTGTCCGCTTGGCGGCTTGCTGACGAACACATTGTCCGGCGTGCCGTCCGCATTGGTTCGCAGCGTCCACGGCGCACCCGTGGACTTGCACGAGTAGGTGGAGCTGTCAGGCACGCACGAGCCGTCGGCATTGAAGGTTTCCGAGGCCTGGATCGCGTCGGGCTGCCAACCGATATTGCTGCCCGTGGTCACGACGGGCGCCCCGGTCTGGAAGCTGGTGCCTTCGGGCGTCATGCGGAATCCCAGCTCGTTGTATGTGCCCGCCACCTGCGAGAAGTCGGTGACGGTCTGGCTGAAGCCGAGGAACGGGTACGAATCGAACGTGCGCGCGGGCACCCCGCCGATGGTGTATCCGGGGAACAGTTGAACGCCATTGAACTGGATGGAGGACCCCGGAATGCCGCCCCCGATGATGCCCTGGCCGACGAACAGCATAGGCGGATCCTGCGGGTTGACGGTGATCGAATAGGTGCCGTCCGAGGTTGCGCCGTTTTCCAGCAAGATGGCGCAGCGATTCTGCTCCGCAGTCGGCAAGCCATAGGGCGTGGTGACGTTGCCGCTCGAGTCGGTCACCTGGTACTGGTTGGGATGCACGTACGAACCGGTAATGGTCAGGCCCGCTCGCGACTGGTTGATCTGCCCGGACGAGGTGGGCACGAACGATTCGACAAAGGTCATCTGATACTGCATCTTGGTCGAGTCGAACTGCATCTTGATGTATTCACCGCTTCCAGAGCCACCCGAGTAGGTCGTCGAGTAGTCGAGGGACTCGGGACAGAGCTGCTTGACAACGACCGGTGTGGAAGAGGGCGCGCCCTGTGGCGTACAGGTGCTTCCGGTACATTGGGTGACGGAGATAGGACCCGGCGCGCCGGGTGAGCTGCCGTTGCACGCTGCCAGTAGTAAAGGAAATGCGAGTGCACTAATGATGAAAACTGCAAAGCCTCGCCTGCTTTCTCGATGCGCCATCATTTGTCTCCGTGGCCATGTTTTTATTAAAAGTCAAAACAACATCTATTCATCCGGCATTCATGTGCCGGTTGATGTACTCCCTGCGGACAAACGTATCCACCCTTATGCGTAACGCGAGCCGCCGCGCTTAAACAGGAGAACGTTTCATGCGAATAATGCGAATTGCATCGGAAAGAAACTGAACTTCGCAATATGCTTTGCGCATTGCGAGTTGCCAATGCAGTCGTTTTCCTCGATAGACAGTGATGTCGTGGTGCATTGCACTCGCTGGCCGGATATTCAGATAATTTGTGGGCATACACTAGCCCCACGGGCCCTGCGTGTACATAGAGTCTTTGATCCAAACAGGCGGCTGTGGCTAGCGGCGCTTAAGCTCGCCGGTCGGCTGCGATTTAAAACGCTCGCATGAATTGTCTTAATTCGCCAGAATGCAGTTTTACCGGATGACACGATGCAATTGACGTATTCTGCTCTCCGGGGTTGACGATATTCATAATCAACCGTATGCCTAATAGAATGATTTCCGATTTTGGTCGCTGATATGGGAGCTGGCATGCAGTCCTTGCGCAAGGCGGAAAAATCTACTGCGAAATCGCTATGGAGTTTCGCGGGATGGGTAATATGCGGAGGCGTCACGATTGCGGTGACCTTGGCATTGATGGGCCACTGGCCGCTGTTCGCAGCGGCGCGCACGATGCCTGTTGCAATGCATGCGACGACGCAGGTTCCGGACGTGCTCACACCGGGCGGCGTGAGCGCGGCACAGAGGCCAACCGTTGAGCCGGCTGCCTTTGCACACCCGGGTATCGACGTGCTCGCGCGACTCGAATCCGCAGCACGCAGCAGTACTGCCGCGCAGTCGGGACCGAACACCAGCGAGACGCTGACCGAAGCGCTGCAACGTGCGCTCTCATATCCGGATTTCAGTGCGCTTGCCGCGCGCAGCGACCCGGAAGGTCTGGTTGAAGCTGCGGCTTGGGCCGATGCTTGCGAGCGTGGCGCGTTGTCCGCTCAGGACGAAGGCTTGCGTTGCGGCGATGTGAAACTGCACGGCGCAAGCTATGCCGACGACCTGCTAAAGAAGGCCGCCGACGCAGGTCAGCCCGCAGCCGTTCTGGCGCTAGCGGACCGCTATCCGGACCAGTGGCTGGAGATTCCGTTGCCAAGCGGCGAGATGCTGGGCGACCGCGTATTTACCCTTGCCGCTCACGCGTACCCCGCCGCACTGGCCATGCTGAGCCAACTGTGCTCCGCCCCCGAGGTATGCGCCAACGGACTGCTGACGCGAAACGTACTGGCGCTGCTGCAATTGGGCATGTCTGAGACCGGTACGTCCGACGCTGGCCAATATCTGACCGGCACGGAGAGCGAGCAGCGCGCGGCAACCGATCGGGCAGCCCAACTTCGAGCAGCGTTGCACTGGCCGTCTTGACGGCGAAGCGCCGGATGGGCGGTGGGCGTCCGACCGGGTCAGGCGCTTGTCTACCGAAGCCCCGATTGCCTTTCCGGCTTTCGGGGCTTCCTCTTTATTGAGGCGTCGACCTGAGTGTCCTGCGCTGCGCCGCCATTACCCTCAAGAACTGCCGCGCGTTGCCGATATTGCGTGAAGAGCGCGTTCGGATTGAATGTCCCGCTGTCCCGGCCGGGCAGGGGTAGGGCTGGCCAGTCCGTAAAAGATGGCATCTTGTCAGCCGCATTCAAAGTGTCCAGATGGCGGGATGCGCCATCCTTGTCATGGCTGGGAAGACTGGTTGTGATATTCAAGTCACCTTCGTACGACGGGGGGTACCGTGATTCGACATGGCCTTGCGGGGTTGCTGCTAATCCTATGCTGTATTGGCGGTGCTATGGCCGCTGGTCCCGAATGTTCGCGTTCGTTTACCCTGGCTTTGCACGATCACGGTCTGCTCTATTCCGTCGACACGGACACCGGGATCGACAAAGACTTCGCTGACGAGTTGATCCGCCGCAGCGGTTGTCAGGTCAGAGTCAGCCTTATGTCGCGGGCCCGGATCTGGAAGCTGATCGAATCCGGCGGACTCGATTTCAGCCTGTCGGGCATTGCTAACAGTGAGCGTAACCAGTACGCGGATTTCGCCTGGTACTTCAGCGACAAATACTATTTGCTGGTGCGCAAGGATGCCGGAATCCATCGCCTGGCCGATTTCGAGCACAACGACCAGTTTCAGCTCGGCGTCATCCGCAGCTTTCGCTACAGCGAGTCCGCCAACCGGCTGGTCGACTCGCTCGCCGCCGACAACCGGGTTACCCAGGCCGGCGGTCTGGATCCGCTGTATCAGGCGCTGCTTGTCGGGCGCATTCAGGGCATGATCATCGAGCCATTCGATTACCCGGCAATCGATGAAAAGAAAATCCGCGACGTGACTAACATCGTGGAGTTCGACGACCCTGCCGTACCTCACGGCCTCATCATGTCAAAGAAGGCGCTGCCGCCATCCGAGCGGGAAAAGTGGCGCGCCTTGGTGAATGAGATGCGCGCGGATGGCACCGTGCGGCGAATCTTCGAGAAGTATTTCAAACCCGACCTCGCCGATTCGATGGTCGATTTCCAGACGCAGCCGTGAACTGGTCGCGTCTTGTTCTGATCCCGCTGCTGGTTTTGTCCGCTTCGCTCAGCGTGACCTGGATCCTCTGGGACCATGAGCGGCAAGCCGCCCGTCATGAACTCCTGTCCCAGTTCGACTTTTCGCTGGGAGACGCTGTCAGCCGGATCGAGCAGCGCATGGGTACGTACGAACTGCTGCTGCGCGGCGTGCAGAGCCTGTTCGCCGCTGACGGTGCGATTGACCGCGGCCGGTTCCGCGACTACGTCGACACGCTCAATCTCGACGCCAACTTCTCCGGTATCCAGGCTATCGGCATCGTCGCGTGGGTACCGGGGACACAAATGGCCGGGCATATCGCCACCATGCGCCGGCAGGGGCTGCCCGACTACACGATCCAGCCCGAAGGCGCGCGCGAAAACTACGCGCCCATCATCCAGCGCGAGCCGTATATCGGCATCAATCGTGCGCCGCCCGGTTTCGATGTATGGAGTGACCCTGTGCGGCGGCGCGCCATGGAACGGGCGCGTGACTCCGGCATGGCGACCATTTCCGGAAAGGTCCACCTGGCGGTGGACGCCCGGGGCAATGCTCGCCCTGGGTTCGTCATGTACCTGCCGATCTACGCACGAGGCCAGTCGCAAGACAGCGTCGCCGAGCGCCGCGCGCACCTGGTCGGTTGGGTTTACGCCTCGTTCCATATGCACGATGTCATTGCCAGCTTGTACGGCGCGCAACCGCCCGGCCTTACCATCGCCATTTACGATGGCGTCGAACAGTCGTCCGCTGCACTTTTGCACAAGACGCCTGAGGCGCCTGGTCATCATCTGGCTGCGGACATGTCGGGCAACGAATATCTGGTCGTCGGCGGACATGACTGGACCCTGTCGATGAGTGCGCAGGACGACTTCAAGGCTCGCTTCGGCCGTAACGCGGCGCTGCCGATCGCCAGCACCGGCACGGGCCTGAGCCTGCTCCTCGCGCTGCTCACCTGGCTCATGATGACCGGTCGCGGCCGCGCCATGCGGCTTGCCTCGGCAATGACAAGAGAATTGCGCGAGAACGAAGAGAAATTCCGCGCGATTGCAGACTGTACGGTCAACTGGGAGATCTGGTGGGGACCCGACGGCAAGCCACGCTGGATCAACTCAGCCGTGGAGAAATACATCGGATATACGGTCGAGGAGTGCATGGCCCTGACCGACTTTGCGCGGACGGTGATTTATCCGGAGGACATCCCCCGCGTTGCCCCTGAGTTTCAGAAGGCGCGACAGGGCCTGCGGGGAGACGACCTCGAATTTCGCTGCATTCGCAAGGACGGCTCGCTCATGTGGCTTTCCGCGTCCTGGGTGCCGATTAGCGATTCGAGGGGAGCGTTCATCGGTTTTCGCACGAGCAGTCACGACATTACCGAACGCAAGATCGCGGAAGAGCGGATCAAGGAATTGGCCTTCTTCGATGCACTGACCCGGTTGCCCAACCGCACCCTGTTGCTGGATCGCCTGAAGCAGGCGATCACGGCCAGCGCTCAGAGCGAGGCCTGTGGCGCGTTGCTGTTCATCGATCTGGACCGCTTCAAGACCTTGAACGATACGTTGGGCCACGACAAAGGCGATCTGCTGCTGCAGCAAGTCGCGCAGCGCCTGGCAGAGAGCGTATTCGAGGGCGACACAGTGGCCAGGGTGGGAGGCGACGAGTTCGTGGTGGTACTGGGGAATTTGCACAAAAGCTGGCAGGAGGCGGCTAACCAGACGAAGGCCGTGGGTGAAAAAATCCTCGCCGTTCTTGGCAGTCCGTACCAGCTTGGCCAGATCGAATACCGCAGCAGCGCGAGCATCGGCGCCACCGTGTTCAAAGGGCATCAGGCATCGATGGATGAGCTCCTGAAGCAGGCCGATCTCGCGATGTACAAATCCAAGGAAAGAGGCCGCAATGCCGTGCGCTTCTTCGATCCGGACATGCAGACAGTCGTGGTGCAGCGCGCTGCGCTGGAGGCGGGGTTGCGCGATGCAATCGCCGGCAGGCAGTTCTTGCTGCACTACCAGGCGCAGGTCGACGGCGCCCGCATAACAGGCGCTGAAGCGCTGGTGCGCTGGCAGCATCCCAGGCGCGGTATCGTGCCTCCCGCAGAGTTCATTCCGCTGGCTGAAGAGACCGGACTCATCCTTGCGCTAGGAAGCTGGGTCCTGGAGGCTGCCTGCGCACAACTGGCGCAATGGGCAAAGCGGCCCGACATGGCGCATCTGACGATTGCGGTCAATGTCAGCGTCCAGCAGTTCCGCGAAGCTGATTTCGTGGACCGGGTATTGAGCGTCATCGGTCGAACCGGCGCGCGCCCCGACAGGTTAAAGCTCGAGCTGACGGAAAGTGTGCTGGTAGACAATGTGCAGGACATCATCCAGAAGATGGGGGCACTGAAAGCCAAAGGTATCGTCTTTGCGCTCGACGATTTTGGTATCGGATATTCGTCGCTCTCCTATTTGAAGCGCCTGCCGTTGGACCAGTTGAAAATCGACCGCTCATTCGTGCGGGATGTCCTCGTAGATCCCAACGACGCCGTGATTGCCAAAACCATCGTGGCACTCGCGCAGAGCCTCGGCTTGGGCGTGATCGCCGAAGGGGTGGAAACCGAGGCTCAGCGTGATTTCCTCGCTGCAGTGGGATGCTACGCGTATCAGGGCTACTATTTCTGCCGCCCGCTTGCCGTCGAGGATTTTGAAGCGGTGTTGAGCGAACACGAAGCACGCCAGTGTGTAGACGAGTGACCATCCGGAAAACGATATGGCGCCGAGGAGCGCTAAATGAAAACCTACGCCGGTCGCGAGGCGTAGGCTTTAGCGTAAGCTCAGAAACGAAGTCTTTCGTATAGCGATTCAAACTCCGCCGATGCACAGGTACTTGATGACGACATAGTCGTCGATACCGTAGTGCGAGCCTTCGCGACCAAGCCCGGACTGCTTGACGCCGCCGAACGGCGCGACTTCATTGGAGATCAGCCCGGTGTTGATCCCCACCATGCCGTATTCGAGTGCTTCGGCAACGCGCCAAACGCGGCTGATATCGCGGCTATAAAAATATGACGCGAGTCCGAACTCGGTATCGTTGGCGAGGCTGACCACTTCCTCATCCGAGGAAAAGCGGAACAATGGTGCGAGCGGACCGAACGTTTCGTCGCGCGCGACTTTCATGGCCGGGGTGACGTCGGCGAGCACGGTCGGTTCGAAGAAGCCGTGACCGAGCGCGTGACGCTTGCCGCCCGTAACGATGCGAGCGCCCTTGGCGAGCGCGTCTTCGATATGCGACTCGACCTTGAGCACGGCCGCCTCATTGATGAGCGGGCCTTGCGTGACGCCGTCATCGGTGCCACGACCGACCTTTAGTTGTTCGACTGCCTCGCGCAGCTTGGCGGCAAACGCGTCATAGACCTTGTCATGCACATAGAAGCGGTTGGTGCAGACGCAGGTTTGACCGCTGTTGCGGTATTTGGAGGCGATGGCGCCGGCGACGGCCGCATCGAGATCGGCGTCTTCGAAGACGATGAAGGGCGCGTTGCCACCGAGTTCGAGCGAGACCTTCTTGACGGTGGGAGCGCATTGCGCCATCAACAGACGGCCGATGGCGGTGGAGCCCGTGAAGGACAGCTTGCGCACGATCGGATTGCCGGTCATTTCGGCGCCGATGGCCTTGGGGTCGCCGGTGACGACGCTGAAGATACCGGGCGGCACGCCGGCACGTTCGGCGAGCACGGCGAGTGCGAGCGCGGAGAACGGCGTCGCCTCGGCGGGCTTGACGATGATGGGGCAGCCGGCGGCGAGCGCGGGACCGACCTTGCGGGTGATCATGGCCGCGGGAAAATTCCACGGGGTGATGGCGGCGCAGACGCCGATGGGTTCTTTGGTGACGACGATGCGTTTATCCGTTGCCGGAGTGGGGATGGTGTCGCCGTACACGCGTTTGGCTTCTTCCGCGAACCATTCGAGGAAGGAGGCGGCGTAGAGGATTTCGCCTTTGGACTCGGCTAGGGGTTTGCCTTGTTCGGTGGTGAGGATTAGGGCTAGGTCGTCGGCGTTCGCCAGCATCAGGTCGTGCCAGGCACGGAGGATTGTTGAGCGTTGCTTGGCTGTTTTGTTTCGCCATGCTGGCCAGGCTTTGTTAGCCGCCTCTATCGCGCGGCGGGTTTCGGAGTGGCCCATTCGGGGGATTTTGCCGATTAGCTCGCCTGTGGCTGGGTTTTTTACGTCCAGCGTGGTGTCGTCGTCTGCTTGTGTCCATTCGCCGGCTATGTAGGACTTTGTTCTCAACAGAGTTGGGTCTTTTAGGGTTATCTGCGATGTGTTGGTGGGCATTTTTTTGCTCCGGTGAGTTAAAGGGTTTTGCTGCGCAGGCTTTTGTTGTCGCTGTTCTTGCGGTGTTGGACTTGCCTTGCATTCTTCGTAGTCTGTTTGCCTGCGGCGCCTTGCTCTTGGCTGTTGTTCTTGTGGTGTTGGCCTTTCCTTGTATTCTTATCGGTCTATTAGCTTCGCCCCTGTGCGGGGCGGCACCTACTTTCTTTGCCGCCGCAAAGAAAGTAGGCAAAGAAAGCGGGCTTCCAACCGCTAGCGGGTAGTGAGCCATCTACGTCTGCTACGGGGAACGGCCCAAGACGAGACCTGTTCTCGCACCACAGACGTTCGTGACAAGGCAGTCATCCGTTCCAGCGTCGCGCTGCGCGCCCCGCCGTCGGGTATAACCCACTCTGAAAAGTCTGTAGGTATTCTAACTATGTGGATTGGCTTCATCTGCAATATATGATCGCCTGCGTGGCCGGTCGCACTCGTAGTGCTAGACTCCGTTGCCGTTGCTAGTGCCTTTGGTTTCCCTTGCAAGCCGATCCGCGACGCACGCGGTGCGGAGTGGGGTGGATGAGCCCTTTGTCACTAATGTTAGTGGCGCGAGGGAAGGTCTTGTCTTGGGCCGTTCCCGGTGGTGTGCCGAGATGGCTCACTACGAGCTAGCGGTGTGAAGCCCGCTTTCTTTGCCTACTTTCTTTGCGGCGGCAAAGAAAGTAGGTGCCGCCCCGCACAGGGGCGAAGCTAATAGACCAATAAGAATACAAGGAAAGGCCAACACCACAAGAACAACAACCAAGGGCAAGGCGCCGCAGGCAACAGAGGCCAACGCCATAGGACCACCGCCAAGCGCCGCGCAGGCAAACCCAAAAAACCAAACCCAAAAAACCAAACCCAAAAAACCAAACCCAAAAAACCAAACCCAAAAAACCAAACCCCAAACCAGCGACCCCAAACAACCCGACCAAGAGCCGCCAGCAGGGCAAAAAAAACCTAAGCGCTCACACCAACAGTCTCCCTCAACACATCTTCGAGCACACCGAGAGCCTCCTCAAAGACACTCTCCTGCACAGTAAGCGGAAACAAGAACCGAACGACGTTCGAGTAGACGCCACATACGAGCAACAACAACCCGCGCTCCAGCGCCCGAGCCTGCACCCGCTTAGTAAACTCAGCATCCGGCTCATGCGTCCCAGCCTTGCAAAACTCAACCGCCACCATTGCCCCAGGCCCACGCACATCGGCAATCTGCGCAACCTCACCCTGCAACGAAACCAGCTTGGCCTTGAGCCGATCCCCAAGCACAACAGCCCGCTCGCAGAGCTTCTCCTCATCGATGATGTCCAAAACGGCATGCGCGGAAGCGACAGCGAGCGGATTCCCCGCATACGTCCCGCCTAATCCTCCAGGCGCCGCCGCATCCATAATCTCCGCACGTCCCACCACCCCCGACAACGGCATGCCGCCCGCCAGGCTCTTGGCAATCGTCATCAAATCCGGCACCACATCGTAGTGATGCATTGCGAACAACTTGCCGGTCCGTGCAAACCCAGTCTGCACTTCATCCGCAATCAGCAAAATGCCATGCTCGTTGCACAACTTGCGCAGCGCCCGCACGAACTCCACCGGCGCCGGGTAGAAGCCGCCTTCGCCCTGCACCGGTTCGAAGATGATCGCGGCAACCCGCTTCGGATCGATGTCGGCCTTGAACAAATACTCGATCGCCTTCAACGAATCCGCCGTCGTCACGCCGTGCAGCGGATTCGGGAACGGCGCGTGGAAGACGTCCGATGGGAACGGTCCAAAGCCAATCTTGTACGGCGCCACTTTGCCCGTCAGCGCCATGCCCATCATCGTGCGACCGTGGAAGCCGCCCGTGAAGGCAATCACGCCCGGCCGGCCCGTCGCGGCGCGGGCAATCTTGATCGCGTTCTCAACCGCTTCCGCCCCCGTCGTGAAGAAAGCCGTCTTCTTCGGGTGGTCGCCCGGCGCGCGTTCGTTGATCTTCTCTGCTAGTGAAACGTACGACTCGTAAGGCACGATCTGATAAGCCGTGTGCGTGAACTGATCGAGTTGCGCGCGGATTGCCTCGACAATCTTCGGATGACGGTGGCCCGTGTTGCACACCGCAATCCCCGCCGCAAAGTCAATGAAGCGCCGGCCTTCGACGTCCCACAACTCCGCGTTCTCGGCACGCGCCGCGTAGAAATCGCACATCACGCCCACGCCGCGCGGCGTAGCGGCATCCTTGCGGCTCTTCAGATCAGCATTCTTCACAGTCATCTCCTTCACTCCCGTCTTGGCAGAAGCCGCCCACCCGGCACGGCACATGCAGCGACTATAATGAGATTTGGCTCTGGTGTTCAGAGCCATTTTGATAAAAATGTAGGAGCCACTTATGCGTGCAAGCGTTTTATCAGACTGGCTGGCGCAGCGCCTCGACCGCGGCAACGGCCAGCCGGTCTACCGCCAGCTACATCGCTTGCTGCAGCAGGCCATCCTGTCGCGCGAACTGCCGGCTGGCAGCAAGGTGCCGTCCTCGCGGCTGCTCGCCAATGAACTCGGGATCGCCCGCAATACCGTGACCCAGGTCTACGAGCAGCTCGCGCTCGAGGGCTACGTCACGTCCACCACCGGACGCGGCACCTTCGTGGCCGATAGCGCACCTGATGAAATCGTCGGCGCGCCCGACGCGGTTGCACCCGCCGCGGCGCCGCAGCCGCTGTCCGCGCGGCGGGCGTTGTCCACCCGCGGCGCGCGTCTGATTGCTGGGGCGGGGGTGTCGAAGCGGCAGTGGGGCGCTTTCATGCCGGGCGTGCCGGACGTCTCGAAGTTTCCGGCCCGAGTCTGGAGCCGCTTGCAGGCCAAGTACTGGCGCAGACTGCGCCCGGACCTGCTGACCTATGCGCCGGGCGGCGGCCTCGCATTGCTGCGGCATGCGCTTGCCGACTATCTGCGCACCTCACGTTCGGTACGCTGTACGCCTGAGCAGATCATCATCACGACCGGCATTCACCAATCGGTCGATCTGGCCGTGCGCCTGCTATCCGATCCGGGCGACGTGATCTGGACTGAAGACCCGTGCTACTGGGGCGTGCGCAGCGTGCTGCATGTCTCGGGGCTGCAATCGCGGCCGATCGCCGTCGACACCGAAGGGATCAACCCCTCGGCGGACGACCTCGCCCAGCCGCCGAAGCTGATGCTGGTCACGCCGTCGCATCAGTATCCGCTCGGCATGGTGATGAGCCTGGCGCGGCGGCGCATGTTGCTGGAATACGCGCGGCAGCATCAGTGCTGGATCATCGAAGACGATTACGACAGCGAGTTCCGCTACGGTAGCCGCCCGCTGGCATCGTTGCAGGGGCTGGATACGGCTGGGCAGGTGATCTATGTCGGCAGTTTCGGCAAGACGCTCTTTCCAGGGTTGCGGATCGGCTACCTGGTGGTGCCGGAAGCGCTGGCAGAGAGTTTCGCCACCGCCAGCGCCGAGTTGTATCGTGAGGGACAACTGTTGCAACAGGCCGTGCTCGCAGAGTTCATCG
The DNA here is from genome assembly GCF_900100735.1 of Paraburkholderia phenazinium. Classification (GTDB taxonomy): domain Bacteria; phylum Pseudomonadota; class Gammaproteobacteria; order Burkholderiales; family Burkholderiaceae; genus Paraburkholderia; species Paraburkholderia phenazinia. The sequence goes on from NZ_FNCJ01000019.1 coordinate 121,919, forward strand.
CGGAAGGGCATTTCACCTCGCACATTCGCAAGATGCGTACGCTCTACGGCCAACGACGTCAGACGGTACTCGACGCGGCCGCACGCCGCTATGGTGACGCGATGCCGGCTGTGGGCGGCGATGCGGGGTTGCATCTGGTGATGCAACTGCCCGAAGGCGCGGACGACCGCGCAGTCGCGGCGGCGGCGCTGGAGCGCAATATCGTGGTGCGGGCGCTGTCGGGCTACTACGCGCAACCGGAGCAATCGCCGTCGGGTTTGTTGATCGGCTATGCCTGCGTGCCCGACGAGGAGATTGCGCCAGCGTTCAATACGCTTGCTGATGCGATAGATGCGACGTTGGTGCAGTTTGCATGAGGAAGTGGCAAAGCGCTTATCCAAACCACTACGTACGTCGCAGACGGGTTTGCTAGCGAGGCGCTGCGTGGCGAATTGAAGACGAAATTCGGCATGCAGCCAACGTCGCCATCGCCAACGCCGTCATCGCATGAGCCGCCGGCGCGATGACACCGGCGGCTTCAGCTCAATATCAGATCACCTTCTCGCGCAGCCACGCAGAGACAAGATCAATCGCTGTGACCACGACAATCACCATGATCAGCACCGCCGCGGTCGACGCATAATCGAACGAACGGATCGCCTCGTACAGCACCACGCCGATACCGCCTGCGCCGACCATGCCCACCACCATCGCCGAGCGCACGTTCGATTCGAAGCGATACAGCGCATACCAGATCCACAACGGCAACACTTGCGGCAACACGGCGTAGATGATCTCGTCGAGACTGGTGGCGCCGGTCGCTCGAACGCCTTCCGCAGGACGCGGGTCGATCGCTTCGACCGCTTCGGCGAACAGCTTGGCGAGCACGCCGGTGGTATGCACCCATAACGCCAGCACGCCGGCGAATGGGCCAAGGCCGACCGCGACGATGAACAGCATCGCGAAGACCATTTCATTGATCGCGCGGCACGCGTCCATCAAGCGGCGCACCGGTTGCACGACCCATTGCGGCGCCATGTTCCTTGCGCACATCAGCCCGCACGGCACGGCGCACACCAGCGACAGGGCCGTGCCCCACACCGCGACCGACAAGGTCACATACATTTCATGCAGGTACGTGCGCCATTCGGTGAAGTCCGGCGGGAAAAAATCCCTGGCGAACTGACCCATGTTGCCGGCGTCCGACCACAGGTCGAACGGCCGCATATCCGCGCCGTGCCAGCCGACGCCGAGCACGGCAAAGACGGCGACCCAGCCGAGTAGCGACAGCCAGCTCCGTTTGGCGACGCCGCTATCCGCCAACGCGCTGGGTGCGAGCGTCGTGCTTTGCGGGCTCAGGTCGGCGGCGTTCATGGCTTGGCGGTGGCGGTGTTCAAGGCGCTCAGCTTCGCGTCGAGTGCGGCGAGCTGGGTCTTGCGATCGTCGTCGGACAGATGCGTATCCGCCGCGATCTTCTGCTTTTGCTGGAACAGCGCGATCTGTCGGATCGGCAACAACTGTGCGTCCGATGATGCGGTGAAGCCGTTGTACTCGGTGATCGCCGCCATTACGGCCTTTTCGTGCGGGTCGCTCTTGCCGTAGTTGAGGAAGAACGTGCGTACCTTGTCCTTGGTTGCCTGCGGCAGATCCTTGCGCCACACGAGCGGGTCCGACGCGATCAGCGGCGAGGTCCACAACACGCGCACCTGGGCGAACTTGTCCGGATGGTCCTTCTTCAGCGTGTCGAGCATCTCGGTGTTGTTGGTGGCGATGTCGATCTTGTTGTTCACCACCGCCAGCAGGTTCGCTTCATGGCTCGACGGCAGCACCGCCTTGAACGAGGTGTTCACCGGCGCATTGTGCTTCGCGAACAGGTAATAGCCGGGAATCAGCGTGCCCGAGGTGGAGTTCGGGTCGCCGAAGCCGAGCGTGACATCCTTAGTATTCTTGAAGACGTCGTCGAGCGTCTTGAAGCGGCTGTTCACGTTGGTGATCAGCACCGACTTGTAGCCGGAGTCGCCGTTCGCATAGGTGATCTTGGCGAACACTTCGCCGTTGGCGCGGTCCACCGCTTCCATCGCCGAGGCATTGCCGAAGTAGCCTACCTGGACCTTGTTGAAGCGCATGGCTTCGATAATGCCCGCGTAGTCGGTCGCAAAGAAGGCTTTCACATGCAGGCCGGTTTGCTTGCTCATGTCGTCAATCAGCGGTTGCCAGCGTTGCGAGAGCACTGCGGACGAATCGGTCGAAATGATGCCGAGATTGAGGTCTTCGGCATGGGCGGCGACGCACACAAGTGCAGCCGCGCCGGCGATCAGTGAGCGCAGGAGTTTCATCGAACTAATCCAGTTTACTAAAGAGAGAGCGGAAGGGGAACGGCAAGTGATCGGGTGTCAGGCGGCGAGTGCGGCTTCAACTTCGACGCCGTCCGCGAGCAGTTCGCGGACATCGTCGCCATAGAGCTGTTTCAACAGCGGCGCGGTGAGCGCAGCGGACGGGCCGTCGTAGACGATCCTGCCGCGGCGCAGCGCGATGGTGCGCGGGCAGTACTGCATTGCCATCTCCACCTGATGCAGCGAGACCAGCACGGTCAGGCCATGGTCGCGGTTGAGCGCGCGCAGCATCTCCATCACGCGGCGCGACGATTCCGGGTCGAGCGAGGCGATCGGTTCATCGGCGAGGACGATGCGGGCGCGCTGCACCAGTGCGCGGGCCAGTGCCGCGCGTTGCTGCTGTCCGCCGGAGAGCGTCGCAGCGCGCTCGCGCGCGTGTTCGGCAATGCCGACTTCGCCCAGCGCCGCTAGTGAGAGCGCGCGTTCGCTGCGCGGAAAGCGGCCGGTCAGGCGCCGCCACAACGGTAGCCGCGCCAGCGCGCCGATCAGCACGTTGGCCTCCACCGAGAGCCGGTTGACCAGATTGAACTGCTGGAACACGAAGCCGATATCGCGGCGAATCCGCCGTACTTCCCGCGCGAGCCGCCCATTCTGCTGGATCGGCCGGCCGAGAATCGCGATCTGCGACGGCTGTGGGTCGGAGACCGCGAAGCCTGCGATGTGGCGCAGCAGCGTCGATTTACCCGAGCCGGAAGCGCCGATCAGGGCGACCATCTCGCCTTGCCCGACGCGCAGATCGATTTCGTCGAGTGCCTTGCGGCCGTTAGCGAAGGTCTTGCTCAGGCGTTCGATGCGGATTGCTTCCATACGTATCCCGTCCATGCCTCCGGCACGCGCCGGAATGTGGGAGCCATTCTAGGAACGCTCTGTGACGGTTGAGTGAAGATATCTAAACGTCTATACGACTATATCTGTGCGGCAAATCGTCCCGGAACGAAAGGCCTTGTTCGAGCAGCGATATGTCAGCCATGTGACACTAGCTGCAGGGCGCGCACGGTGTCATCTAATATTGGCCGCGAACAGGCTATATTGCTGAAAACAGCGCGTGTGCCGTCCCCAATAACCTTGCAATTCACATTCGGCGTCGCCATGCAGGCTCTCAGCTTTCTACCCGACAGCTTCGCGGAATACGAGGATCTCAAAACGATCCTCGACGCCGGCAGTGCAAGCTTCGAAGTCAACACGCTCTGCGAGGCGCACGTCCATGGCCGAACCTTTCCTGTCCTGACGGCGAGCATCGGGTCGAGCGATCCGCAGGCGCCGGCCATCGGGTTTTTCGGCGGCATTCACGGCCTCGAGCGCATCGGCACTCAACTCGTGCTCGACTACATGCGCTCGCTGCTGTCGCGCCTCGAATGGGACGAACTGCTGGTGCGGCAGTTGCAATCGATTCGTCTGATCTTTATGCCCATCTGCAATCCGGGGGGGATGTGGGCCGCCACACGTGCCAATCCGAACGGCGTGGACCTGATGCGCAACGCGCCGCAGGACGCCGACGAACGGGTGCCTTTGCTGGCGGGCGGCCAGCGCCTCGGCGCCTGGCTGCCGTGGTATCGCGGACGGCGCGGCGCACCGATGGAGGTCGAAGCCGCCGCGCTTCTGAAGCTGGTGGAAACCGAACTGGCCTCGCGGCCGCTCAGCTTCGCGCTCGATTGTCACTCTGGTTACGGCTGGCGCGACAGCATCTGGTTTCCCTATGCCCGCACGCGCAAGCTGATGCCGCATCTGCCGGAGATGTTCGTGCTGAAGTCGATGTTCGAGCGCGCCCATCCGCATCACGGCTACGCCTTCGAACCGCAGAGCCATCAATATCTGCTACACGGCGATCTATGGGACTGCGCGTACGACCGCGCGCCGTCTGAGCATGTGTTTCTGCCGATGACGCTCGAACTCGGCTCGTGGTTATGGATCAAGAAGAACCCGCGGCAACTGTTCTCGCGCCAGGGCATGTTCAATCCGGTCAAGGCGCACCGCACGGCGCGGGTGCTGCGGCGCCACGCGAACCTGCTCGATTTCCTGACCCGCGCAGCGTTCGCCTCGCAGCGATGGTTGCCGCAGGGCAGCCGGCGCCAGCAATTGCTGCATAGCGCGATTCAACACTGGTATCGGACGGCTGGCGCATGAGTACGTGGATCCTGTTGCGTGGACTCACGCGCGAAACGCGTCACTGGGGCCGCTTCCCGGCCATCCTGCATGACGCTGTCAAGACCGACAGCCTGCTGCAGCTCGACCTGCCGGGCAACGGCGCGCTGATCGAGCAGCGTGCGCCGGGCGAGGTGGCCGCGATGGTCGGCTTCGTGCGGCTGGCGGTGGCGCAAAGCAGCGTGCCGGGGCCGTACCGGGTGCTGGCGATGTCGCTCGGTGGGATGGTGGCGACCGCGTGGGCGCAACAGTATCCCGACGAGATCGAACGGCTCGTGCTGATCAATACGAGCATGCGGCCGTTTAGCCGCATGACGGAGCGCCTGCGTCCCCAGGCGTGGCCGGGGCTGCTGCAGGTGGCGGCTGACTGGCGTAACGGCCGCGAAGCCGAGACGATCATCCACCGGCTGACCTGCAACAATCGCGAGGCGCTGGCGGACGATCTCGCGGTATGGAGTGCGATTCGCGAGAGTGCGCCGGTGAGCCGCGCCAATGCGCTGCGTCAGTTGTGGGCGGCGGCGCGTTTCAGTGCCGGCGCGGTGGTGCCGCGCTGCGCCACCTTGATTCTGTCGTCGGCGCATGACCGGTTGGTGAACCCGGTGTGTTCGGCGAAACTGGCGGCGGCGTGGGGCGCGGCGCATATGCAGCATCCCTGGGCCGGCCATGACTTGCCGCACGACGATCCGGTCTGGACCAGCGAGGCAGTCGGGGCATGGTTGCCGGAGGCTGCGGATGCGACGGGGAAGACGTTTTAATATCAGGAGATCATCGCATGTCGTTACGTTTTGCTTTGCACCTTACGCCGCGACGTCGGCTGGCCCGCGCTTTCACCAGCGTCTCACTCGTGCTTGCTTGCAGCGCCGTTTGCAGGAGTGCCGCGCTTGCACAAGCCGAGGTTCCCGCCGCACTCACACCAGGCGAAGCGACCCACGTGATCGCCGCGCTCAAGGCGAGCGGCACGCAGATCTACGTCTGCAAACGCGATTCGAACAATCAGTTGGCGTGGGTCTTCAAGGCGCCGAGCGCCGAACTGTATGACGCGTCGGGTCAACTGGTGGTCAGGCACGGTGCCGGACCTTCATGGGAGGCCAGCGACGGCAGCAAGATCACCGGCAAGGTGTTGCAGCAAGCGCCGAATACCGATCAGCCTGGCAGCATCCCGCTTCTGTTGCTGCAGGCAAGCAATGCCGGCGGCCCCGGCTTGCTCTCAGCGGTGCGCTACGTACAGCGGCTCGATACGCGCGGCGGCGTAGCGCCGAGCGGACCCTGTACTCAGGAAGGCCAGGAAGGGCGCAGCCCCTATCTGGCCGAGTATGTGTTTCTGGGCTGAGGCACGGCGTCCGGCTCAACACTTAGGCGTAAACCTCATCTGAAATTCGATGTGCGCACGCACATTGAATTTGAGCTATCAGGTGCATAATTCGTTCTCACGATGCAGTCGATTGCCGCCCTTTGTGGAGGACATCATGCAAGCGAAGAACGAAGAATCCGTTGCGCATCTGCTGAACGACGTCGTCGAATTCGCGCGTGGGCGATTGCCGGAACCGACATTCGCCATCGTCGAACCTTTCCTGCGCCACTACTACGATTTCGTCGATTCCGACGATCTGCAAAGCCGCGCAATTGCCGACCTGTATGGCGCCGCGCTGGCGCACTGGCAAACGGCACAGCGTTTCGTGCCCGGCAGCGAACGGTTGCGCGTCTATAACCCCATTCTCGAACAGCACGGCTGGCATTCCGATCATACGGTGATCGAGATCGTCAACGACGACATGCCGTTCCTGGTCGATTCGGTTTCGATGGCCGTCAACCGGCTCGGGCTTGCGCTCCATTCGGTCGTGCATCCGGTGTTTCGCATCTGGCGCGGCGCAGACGGCGGTATCGTGCGGGTCGGCCAGGGCGCTGAAGATGCGTCGGATACCCAGTCGCAACTAGCCTCCTTCATTCACTTCGAAGTGGACCGCTGCGGCGACGCCGCAAAGCTCGATGCGTTGAGGGACGATATCGCCAGAGTGTTAGGCGACGTGCGCGCCGCTGTGGAAGACTGGCCGAAGATCGTCGAGATTGCGCGCAGCACCATCAAGGATATGAAGCTGCGCGAGACCAGCGTCGAAGGCACTGAGGCGCGTGCGTTCCTCGAATGGATGGTGGACAACCACTTCACCTTTCTCGGCCAACGCGACTATGAACTCATCTCGCATGACGTCGGCTTCGGTTTGCGGGCGTTGCCGGATTCAGGCCTCGGCATTTTGCGCGAGACGCTGCGGCCAGTGGGCGCTGCCGATGTCACGCCGTTGCCGGCCGCTGCTGCGCAGATCATCCACGGCGCCTCGCCGATCTTCCTGACCAAGGCGAACTCGCGCGCCACGGTGCACCGCCCCGGTTATCTCGACTATGTGGGCATCAAGCTGACTAGTGCCGACGGCAAGACCATCGGCGAGCGGCGGTTTATCGGCCTGTATACGTCGACCGCGTATTTCGTCTCGGCAGCGGAGATTCCGATTGTGCGGCGTAAATGCGCCAACATCGTGCGACGGGCCGGTTTTCTGCCGAAGGGGCATCTGGCGAAATCGCTGGTGACGGTGCTCGAAACCTATCCGCGCGACGAACTGTTTCAGGCTGAAGAAGACCAGCTCTACGATATCGCGCTCGGCGTGCTGCGACTGCAGGAGCATCAGCGCACGCGCCTGTTCGTGCGGCGCGACCGCTTCGACCGCTTTGTCTCGTGCCTCGTATTCGTGCCGCGCGACAAGTACAACACCGATCTGCGGCGCCGCATTGCCAACCTGCTGACCGACGTGTTCAACGGCGCGAGCGTCGAGTTTACGCCCTTGTTGTCGGAGTCGACCCTCGCGCGGATTCATTTCGTCGTGCACGCCGAGCCGGGCGCGATGCCCGATGTGGACACCCGCGAACTCGAAGCGCGCCTCGTGCAGGTAACGCGCCGCTGGCAGGACGATCTGGCCGATGCGCTGATCGACGCGTTCGGCGAGGAGCAGGGCAATCGCCTGCTCCAGCATTACGCCGATTCGTTTCCGGCCGGCTACCGTGACGATTATCCGGCCCGCACGGCGGTGCGTGACATTGAGTTGATTGAGCGCTTGCAAGGTGGCGAGCGGATCGCGATGAACCTGTATCGCCCGATCGAATCCGGCCCGCGTGCGTTTCGCTTCAAGGTATACCGCGCTGGGCAGCCGATCGCCTTGTCGCGCAGCCTGCCGATGCTCGAACATCTCGGCGTGCGCGTCGACGAAGAGCGGCCCTATCTGATCGAGGCGCTCGACGCGAGTGCTGCGTGGGTCCACGACTTCGGACTCGAACTCGCTGACGACACCGAGTTCGATATCGAGCGCGTCAAGAACCTCTTCGAAGATGCGTTCGAGCAGGTCTGGACTGGCGAGATCGAAAGCGACGACTTCAATCGCCTGGTGCTGCGCGCCCAGCTTGCAGCGCGCGAGGTGACGATCTTGCGGGCCTACGCGAAGTATCTGCGGCAAGTCGGCTCGACCTTCAGCGACGCGTATATCGAGCGCGCGCTGACCGGCAATCCCACGATTGCCCGCAAGCTCGTCGAACTGTTCGTGGCGCGCTTCGATCCGCTACTGGGCGACACGCGCGAGCCGCGCGTGGAATTGCTGCTCAAATGGATCGACACCGCCCTCGATCAAGTGCCGAACCTCGATGAGGACCGCATCCTGCGGCAGTTCCTCGGCGTCATCAAGGCGACCGAGCGCACCAATTATTACCGGCTCGATCACGAGGGCCGTCCCAAGCCCTACCTGTCGTTCAAGTTCAATCCGGCGCGCGTGCCGGGCTTGCCCGAGCCCAAGCCGATGTTCGAGATCTGGGTGTACTCGCCGCGCGTCGAAGGCGTGCACCTGCGGGGCGGGCGCGTGGCGCGCGGCGGCCTGCGCTGGTCGGACCGGCGCGAGGACTTCCGCACGGAAGTGCTTGGCCTGATGAAAGCGCAGATGGTCAAGAACGTGGTGATCGTGCCGGTCGGCTCGAAGGGCGGCTTCGTCGTGAAGAACCCGCCGCCCCCCGGCGACCGCGAAACGTGGATGCGCGAGGGCATTGCCTGCTATCAGACCTTCCTGCGCGGCCTGCTCGATCTGACCGACAATCTTGCCGGCAGCGAGATCGTGCCGCCGCCCGACGTGGTGCGGCACGACCCTGACGACCCGTATCTGGTGGTGGCAGCGGACAAGGGTACGGCGACGTTTTCCGACTACGCAAATGCGATTTCGCAGGAGTACGGTTTCTGGCTTGACGATGCGTTCGCATCGGGCGGTTCGGTCGGCTACGACCACAAGAAGATGGCGATCACGGCGCGCGGCGCCTGGGAATCGGTGAAGCGGCATTTCCGCGAGATGGGTGTCGACACCCAGGCGACGGATTTCACGGTGGTGGGCATCGGCGATATGTCGGGTGACGTGTTCGGCAATGGCATGCTGCTCTCGCCGCATATCAAGCTGGTGGCCGCGTTCGATCACCGGCATATCTTCCTCGACCCGAATCCCGATCCGGCCGCGAGCCTGGCGGAGCGCGGACGCATCTTTATCCTCGAACGCTCCAGTTGGGCCGACTACGATCCGGCCTTGATCTCGGCGGGCGGCGGTGTGTTTCCGCGTACTGCCAAGACGATCCCCGTATCGTCCGCCATGCAGACGGTGCTCGGTATCAACGCAGCCGCGCTGCCGCCGAACGAATTGATCCACGCCATCCTGCAGGCGCCGGTGGATCTGCTCTACAACGGCGGTATCGGAACCTACGTGAAGGCGGCGCATGAGACGCACGCGCAGGTCGGCGATCGCGCCAACGATGCGGTGCGCGTGAACGGCGCGGACTTGCGCTGCAAGGTGGTGGCGGAGGGCGGCAATCTCGGACTCACGCAGCTTGGACGCATTGAGTTCGCGTTGCGCGGCGGCCGCATCAATACCGATGCGATCGACAATTCCGCAGGGGTGGATTGTTCGGACCACGAAGTCAACATCAAGATTCTGCTTGGTCTGGTGGTGGCGGACGGCGAGATGACCGAGAAGCAGCGTAATGCGTTGCTGGCCGATATGACCAATGAGGTCGGTCTGCTGGTGCTGCAGGACAACTATTACCAGACCCAGGCGCTATCGATTGCAGGCCGTTACAGCCTCGAATTGTTTGACGCGGAGACCCGCTTCATGCGCTGGCTCGAGCGGGCAGGGCGCCTGAACCGGGTGATCGAATTCCTGCCGACCGATGAGGAAATTGCCGAACGGCAGGCCGCGAAGCAAGGGCTGACCTCGCCGGAGCGTGCGGTGTTGCTCGCCTACAGCAAGATGTGGCTGTACGACGCGCTGCTCGAATCGGATATGCCGGAAGACCCATTGGTCAGCGGCATGCTGATCGACTATTTCCCGAAGCCGTTGCGGCATCGCTTCAGCGACCCGATGCATCACCATCCGCTGCGGCGCGAGATTCTCGCTACGTATCTGACTAACGCGCTGGTCAACCGGGTGGGCTGCGAGTTCGTGCACCGGTTGATGGAGGAGACCGACGCAAAGCCGGGCGAGATCGTGCGGGCCTGCATCATGGCGCGCGACGTGTTCGATCTGGACGAGGTGTGGCACAACATCGACGCGCTCGATAACCGTGTGGCCGATGATGTGCAGGCACGCATGTTCGTCGAAGTGGCGCGGCTGGTGGAACGAGCGGCGTTGTGGTTCTTGCGGCAATTGCAGTCCGGCGCGGTCAGCGACGTGCCGGCTCTGCTGGCACGGTGCCGCGACGCCGCGCAGCGGCTAGCTTCGCAATGGCCGGCGCTGTTGCCGGCTGCGGATCTGGACGCCTTGTCGGAACGGCAGCGGATTCTGGTGGACGCGGGCGTCGATAGCGAACTGGCGGTGCGAGTGGCGAGCGGCGAGATCTCCGCGGCGCTGCTCGATATTGCCGAGGTCGCGGCCACCTGCAACCAGCGTCTGGAACTGGTCGCGGGGGTCTATTTCGCGCTTGGCACGCAACTCAACTACGGCTGGATCGGCGAGCGCGCCAATTCGCTGCCCACGCCAACGCATTGGGATATGCTTGCGCGGGCCGCTGCGCTCGCCGAACTGGCGCGCCTCAAGCGCGCCTTGACGACCAGCGCGCTGACCGGGGCGACGGAAGCGTCGACGCCGGAGGAGCGGGTCGAAAAATGGCAGGAGCAGCGCGCGGCGCCGCTCGATCGCTATGCGCGCCTGCTTGCCGATCTGCGGGCTTCGGGTGGATCGAGCCTCTCGGTGCTGCTGGTCATCGTGCGTGAAATGGCGGTGCTGGAACGGGCCTGACAGCGAAGCGCCATTAAGCGGCACCGGCTCCCGTGACGGGGTGGCAGGGAGCGAGTTGGACGCAGGCCCCCCGGATTGCCCATAATAGGCACTCTTGCCATTCCCTCTTTGGCGCCTTCAACTCGCGCCTCGAACCCGCCATGACCGATCCCGTTGCAACGAACCCTGCTGTACCGCGCCTCACCAGCCTCTCGCACGGCGGCGGCTGTGGCTGCAAGATCGCGCCCGGCGTGCTGGCCGATCTGCTCAAGCGCAGCGTGCCGCTGCCGGCCTTTCCCGACCTGCTGGTCGGCACCGAGACCGCCGACGATGCGGCCGTGTACCGTCTGAACGACGAGCAGGCGATCATCGCCACCACCGATTTCTTCATGCCGATCGTCGACGATCCGTACGACTTCGGCCGCATTGCGGCAACCAATGCGCTCTCCGACGTCTACGCAATGGGCGGCAAACCGATCCTCGCGCTGGCGCTGGTCGGCATGCCGATCAACGTGCTGCCGCACGACGTGATCGCGGCGGTGCTGCGTGGCGGTGAAGATATCTGTACCCAGGCAGGCATTCCCGTGGCGGGCGGTCATTCGATCGACTCCGTCGAACCGATCTACGGTCTCGCCGCGCTTGGCGTGATTCATCCGCAACGCATCAAACGCAATGCGTCGGCACGCGCCGGCGATGTGCTGGTGCTCGGCAAGCCGCTAGGCGTAGGCGTGCTATCCGCGGCTCTGAAAAAGAACCAGCTCGATGACGCGGGCTACGCCGCGATGATCGCGAACACTACCAAGCTCAATCGCCCGGGGACCGAACTGGCCGCCTTGCCCGGCGTGCATGCGCTAACCGATGTGACGGGCTTTGGCCTGCTAGGGCATACGCTGGAACTGGCGCGCGGCGCGGGTCTCGCCGCCCATCTGCGTTATGCGGACCTGCCGTGGCTCGCCGGTGTCGAGGCGTTTGCCGATGCCGGGGTGGTGACCGGTGCGTCTGGGCGCAACTGGGCGTCGTACGGCGAGAGTATCGGCCTTGGCGCGGGGCTGCCCGAGCGGGCCCGTGCGCTGCTGACCGACCCGCAGACCTCAGGCGGCCTGTTGGTCTCCTGCGCGCCCGATAGCGTGGATGACGTATTGGCAATCTTCCGTGCGGATGGTTTCGATCGTGCCACGGTGATCGGCGAGATGCGCGACGGCGCCCCGCGTGTAGAGGTGGCGTAATCAAACGATGAAAGAAGAATCGCCGAAGGCCATCTTTTACGCGCTTGCTGCCAACATCGGAATTGCCGTATTCAAGTTTGCCGCTGCTATCTTCACGCAGTCCGGTTCGATGTTTGCCGAAGCCATTCACTCAACCGCCGACTGCGGCAATCAACTGCTGCTGTTATTCGGCCTGCGCGAGGCGCGCCGGCCGCCGAGCCCGCTTCATCCGATGGGCGCTGGGCGCGAAATCAACTTCTATTCGCTGCTGGTGGCGTTGTTGCTGTTCTTCGTCGGCGGGGCGTTTTCTGTCTACGAGGGCGTGCATCGGCTGTTTGAGCACGAGCCCTTGTCGCATGCCTATGTGGCGCTGGTCGTGCTGGGCGTCTCGGTGGTCCTCGAAACGCTGTCGCTGATGGGCGCAGTCAGGGAAATTCGCAAGACCCATCCCGACAAGTCGATGTGGCGCTGGTTTCGCGAAACGCGCGAATCGGATCTGCTGGTGGTGGCCGGCGAGGACATCGCGGCGTTGGCGGGCCTTGCCATCGCGTTTGTCGCGGTGCTGCTGACGATGATCACCGGCAATCCGATGTTCGACGCGCTCGGCTCGATCGGTGTTGGGCTCTTGTTGATGGTGATTGCCTGGCTGGTGGCGCGCGAAGTGAAATCGATGATCGTCGGCGAATCGGCTAGTCCCGAGGTGCGCAGCGCCATTGAAGCGCATCTGCGCTCGCGTGCCGAGATACGCGGCATCATCAATATGATTACCCTGCAGTGGGGCCGCGATGTGGTGGTCGCCGTGCAGGCGGAGATGATCGACTATCCGAGCGGCCGCGCGATGGTCGACGCGATCAATGTGGTCGAGGCCGACTTGCAGGCCGCTTTTCCGCAGGTGCGCTGGGTTTTCTTCGAGCCTGATGTGCCGCGTTCGCAGCGGGGCTGAGCGCCGTGCCGCGCCGCGCGGTTAGCGGCGATCATGTTCGTGTCTGGGCTAGATCGGCGCCGCGAGGCGCCATGTCGTACCGTGCGGCGCTTACTTGAACCCCGTTACCGCGTGCAGTACATACAGTTCTTCACGCTGCTGCACTTCCTCTGCGCTCAGCTTTAGCGAAAGCGCCGCAACCGCATCGTCGAGATGATGCGCTTTGGTGGCGCCGACAATCGGTGCAGCAATCACGCTTTTTTGCAGCACCCACGCCAGCGCAACCTGGGCACGCGGCACGCCGCGGGTTGCCGCAATCTGGCCGACCCGTTCGACGATGCGGCGGTCTGCATCTTCGGTCTGCGCGTAGAGCGAGCGGTGGATCTGATACAGGTCGACATAGTCGGTGGAGAGACGCTGCAGGCTCGCGTCGATCTGCGCCATGATCGCCTTGCGCGACAGGCCCATGTCATTGGGACCGGGATGCATGCGGCCGTGAACCTTGGTAGCGATTGCGCAAAACGGACCTTCGAGTAGACGAGGCGATGCAAGGGCATCGCTTATCCATTCCGCATGTCATGTTGAAGCCCATTTGATAATCGCGCAGACTTCACGGTCCGAGTGGCCGAAGCAGATTCACCCAGCTATGATCTGAGCCTGGCCCGCAGTATTAAAACCCTCCCAATCCGCATAACAGAATAAAGGAAGGACACCGATGTTGACTCGTATTATCGCGGCAAGCGCTGCGCTCACCTTTGCGGCGTGTGCGGCTGTCTCGACCGCGCCCGCGTACGCCGACGACAATACCGTGGCGCAAAGCAGCGATGCTTCGCACGGACGCCCCGTCAAGGTGATGATCATTTCCATGTTCGGCCCGGAAGGCCAGGTGTGGCTCGATCACCTCGGACCTTGGCAAGACATCGCGGTTGACGGCCTGTCGCCCGATTATCCAACCGTTCACTGCAACAAGCAGGACGTCTGCGTGATGACCACCGGCATGGGCCACGCCAATGCGGCCGCCTCAATCATGGCGCTCACGTTCTCACCGCGTTTCGATCTGCGGCATACGTACTTCATGGTGGCTGGTATTGCGGGTATCGATCCGCAGCGTGGTACGGTTGGCTCGGCGGCATGGGCCAAATATCTGGTCGACTTCGGCATCCAGTGGGAACTCGATGCGCGCGAAATTCCGTCCAACTGGAACACGGGCTATCTTGGCATCAACACCAAGAGCCCGTCCGACAAGCCACCGCTCGACTACCGCACCGAAGTGTTCCAGCTCAACCCGCAGCTTGCCGATGCTGCGTTTGCGCTGTCGCGCAACGTCACGCTTGCCGACAACGCCCAGGCACAAGCAGCGCGTGCGCACTTCAACTACGCACCCGCCAATTTGCCGCCGTCAGTGATCCAGTGCGATACGCTCGGTGGCGACACGTGGTGGTCGGGCACGCTCATCGGCGAGCGCGCACGCGATTGGACCAAGCTGCTGACCGACGGCAACGGTACCTACTGCACGACGCAGCAGGAAGACAACGCTACGTATGAAGCGCTCAAGCGCGCCGCCAGCACGCATCGGGTCGACCTGAATCGCGTCGCCGTGCTGCGCACCGGTTCGGATTTCGACCGGCCGTATGCGGGCCAGACGAGCGTCGACAATCTGCTCAACTACGCCGCGCAGGGCGGCTTCACGATTGCCGTCGACAACCTGTTTATCGCCGGCAATCCACTGGTCCAGCAGATCGCGACCCACTGGAGCCAGTGGCGCGACGGCGTGCCACAGCGTTAAGAAGCCGTCTCGCTTACGCGTGCTGCGGCTGCGAACGGAACGGTGTCCACACGGGAGTATCGGTATCCCAGTGGTCGAGTTCTGATGGGCTCATGATTGACTCCTTTATTCGCCGCGTGCCACACGCGTGATGCTGTCGTCGCCTTGACCTTGTGCTGCCAGACGAGCTGCCTGGGTTTGACCTTCGAGGCTCAGATTCGGGTAGCTGGTCTTGTTCAGCGACGGCAGCGAGCCGTCGCGATAGGCCGTCACGATCTGCGCTTTTACGTCGGCGCGGCTGACCGTGCTCGCACCTACCGGCGTGTTGCCGTAGCTGCCGGCATGGCCGATTCCACCGCCACCGGCTGCAAATGCCGGGGCGCTGATAGCGAGAGAAACAACCAGTGCTGCGAAGAGATTGCGCTTCATGATTCACTCCTGTCGATTCATTTGCAGCACGCTGCGGCGCTGCGACAGGGTGAAATGTAGGCTTCGGCGAGGGGCGGATAAACCGCCAATTGGCGAAATGAATTGTCGTGAATTCAGAACAATCGCGGCACAGGGGCCGCGATTGCCGTCATGCGTAATGCGGGGCGGATCAGGCGACCCACTCCGTCAGCACCGGTGTATCGAGCGCCGGCGCGGATTCGCGCTCCTCCAGGGTGCGCTTCGTGCAAGGCGTGTCGAGACTGCAACGGCCGCTCAGCAGCGGGCAGCGGTCGAATAACTCCGCAATCCAGTCGACGAATACGCGCACTTTTGGCGACAGATGCCGGCTGTGCGGATAAACCGCCGAAATCGGCATCGGCAGCGGCTTGATGTCGGGCAGCACCTCGACCAACTGGCCCGATTGCAGGTGCGGCAGCACCATGAAAAGCGCCGGCTGGATCAGCCCGAAACCCTCGAGACCGCAGGTGACATAGGCATCCGCGTCGTTCACCGACACCGTGCCCTTCATTTTCACCTCGAGTTCCTTGCCGTCTACCTTGAAGGCCCAGTCGAGCACGCGCCCGGTGCGGCTCGAAAAATAATTCACCGCGCTGTGCGACTCCAGATCCTCGAGCGTGTGCGGCATGCCGTGCTTCTGCAGATAATCTGGCGAGGCACACGTCACCCCTTCGAAGATCCCGATACGGCGTGCCACCAGCGACGAATCCTGCAGCGCGCCGACCCGTACCACGCAATCGACGCCCTCTTGCAGCAGATCGACGGGGCGGTCGGTCAGGCCGAGCTGCAGGTCGATATCCGGGTAGCGAGTGTGGAATTCACACAGAGAAGGGATCACCAGCAGCCGGCCGATCGAGCCCGGCATGTCGATGCGCAGCTTGCCGTGCGGCTTCTTGTTGCCGCTCTGGAAACTGGCTTCGGTCTCTTCGACGTCCGCAAGAATGCGCACGCAGCGTTCGTAGTACGCGGCGCCGTCCGGCGTAAGCGAGAGACGGCGCGTCGTGCGATGCATGAGGCGCGTGCCGAGAAACGATTCCAGATTCTGGATGATGGTCGTGACCGACGCGCGCGGCAGATCGAGCGTTTCCGCCGCTCGGGTGAAGCTATTGGTGTCGACGACACGGGTGAACACTTGCATGGCCTGAAGACGGTCCATGGCTAACCTCCAAAGGGGCTGGGCGGCCCGCACTGCCAATCGACGAGGTACGGATTAGTCCGGTTTTGCCGGGCCGTGAATTCGATTGTTTGGGCATGCCGAATTGTGTTGCCGGATTATAGGCATTTATTTAGGAGTCTGCTGAACCCACAATTCGCCTCATTCCAGTTCAGAGCGTATTGCGCCGTTCGATATGAATGCATTCAAACCGCCGTACTCCTTTGTGCCGCCTGACCTTGCTCGGGTGGCAGATGTACCGTCGGCACGCAAGGCACTCGACGTGACCAACGTGACGATCGAGGGGCACGCGCAGGACATCACGTTGCGTCTGTATCGCCCGGCCGGCAAAAGTGCACTACCTGTACTCCTTTATTTTCATGGTGGCGGCTTCGTGCGCGGTTCGCTGGACCACGCCGAGTTCGCAGCACGCTATTTCGCAGAACACTTACCGGCGCTGGTCGTTTCGGTGGGTTATTCGCTGGCGCCGCAGTTTCCGTTTCCCGCCGCGCCCGAAGACGCGCACCGTGCGGCCCTGTGGGTGCAGACCCGCGCCCGGGCGTTCGGCGGCAACACGAAATACATCGGCGTGAGCGGCCACGACGCCGGCGGCCAACTGGCCAATTGCCTCGCGTTCATCGCCCGCGATCGCGGCGACGTGCGGATTGCCGCTCAGGCGCTGTTCGGCCCGATGCTGGATCCGAGTCTCACGCGCCTTGGCGACGAACAGCGCCTCGGCTCCGACATCACCGCGAAGGAATGCGCCGCCTGCTACCGCGCGTATCTGCCGCAAGCCTCGCAGCGCATGCACCCGTATGCGGCGCCGCTCGAATCGTCGCGCCTCGCGGGCTTGCCGGCCACGCTGATTGCGACGGCGCAGAACGACGTGCTGCATGTCGAGGCCGAAAAGTATGCGAGCAACCTGATCGATGCCGGCGTGCCGACTCAGGTCGTGCGTTATCCGAGCGTCTCCCATGCCGCGCTGGCCGACCATCCGGCCGCGCTGCAGGAGGCCGTGCGCTTTTTCCAGTGCCGCTTCGATGTGCGCACCCCCCGATAACCCCATTTCAATCCAACTAACTAAAGCCGGGAGCCATTCATGTCTATCTTTTCTACCAAGCGCCATCGTCTGGCGCTAGCCGTTCTGACTGTTGTCGTGATCGCCGGGCTCGGCACGTTCGGCGCGATTCGCGTCGACGCGAGCGCGCCCGCCCAGTCCGCGCCGGCCATCGTGCCGGAAGTGGACGTGGCGGCGGTGATCGAGAAGACCATCACCGACTGGCAAACCTATTCGGGGCGCCTCCAGGCCGTCGAGAAGGTCGAGGTGCGTCCGCAGGTGTCGGGCACGATCGTGTCGGTGAATTTCAAGGACGGTGCGCTCGTGAAGAAGGGCGACACGCTGTTCGTGATCGATCCGCGCCCGTATCAGGCGGAAGTCGACCGTGCGGCCGCGCAACTGGCTGCTGCGCAAGCGCAAGCGGGCTATACGCAAAGCGACTGGGAGCGCGCGCAACGCCTGATCGGCGATAACGCGATCGCCAGGCGCGACTACGACGAGAAGCAGAACGCCGCGCGCGGCGCGAGCGCCAACGTCAAGGCCGCCCAGGCTGCGCTCGAAACGGCGCAGATTAACCTTGGCTATACCAAGGTTATTGCGCCGGTCTCGGGCCGCGTCTCGCGCGCCGAAATCACCGTGGGCAACGTCGTTAGCGCTGGCGCAAGCTCGCCGCCGCTGACGACGCTGGTGTCGGTCTCACCGATCTACGCCTCGTTCGATGCCGATGAGCAGACCTACCTGCAATACATCGGCCGCGAAAAGGACGGCACCAAGGTGCCGGTGCAACTGGGGCTCGCCGATGAGTCGGGCTACTCGCGCACCGGGGTGATCGATTCGGTCGACAACCAGCTCGATACCTCGTCCGGCACGATCCGCGTGCGGGCACGCTTCGACAACCAGGACGGCACGCTGATTCCGGGCCTGTACGCCCGCATCAAGGTGAGCGGCAGCGCGCCGCATCCGGCGCTGCTGATCGACGACGCCGCAGTGGGTACCGATCAGGACAAGAAGTTCGTCTTCGTTGTCGACAAGAGCGATCACGTCGCTTACCGCGAAGTGTCGCTTGGCGCGATGCAAGGCAACCTGCGCGTGGTCAAGTCGGGCCTGCAAAGCGGCGACCGGATCGTCGTCAACGGTACGCAGCGAGTGCGTCCGGGCGAGACGGTGCGCGCTCATGCGGTGCCGATGAACGGCGACGACGCTGCGGACAACGCGTCGGTAGCACAGACGCAGGGGCGTGCGAAAACGCAGAACAACTCGTGAGCCCAGTGCTTAACGGTTGCTTCTTGCGCGCCGCGACCCAGCGCTTCAATTTCAAGAGCCTCTCATGAACATATCCAAATTCTTCATCGACCGGCCGATCTTCGCGGGCGTGCTATCGGTCCTGATCCTGCTGGCGGGCATTATTTCGCTCTTCAAGCTGCCGATCTCCGAGTACCCGGAAGTGGTGCCGCCCTCGGTGGTGGTGCACGCGCAGTATCCGGGCGCCAACCCGAAGGTGATCGCCGAAGCGGTGGCTTCGCCGCTCGAAGAGCAGATCAACGGCGTCGAAAACATGCTGTATATGCAGTCGCAAGCCAATAGCGACGGCAACCTGACGCTGACGGTGACCTTCAAGCTCGGCACCAATCCGGATCTCGCGACGCAACTGGTGCAGAACCGCGTCAACCAGGCGTTGCCGCGCCTGCCGGAAGACGTGCAGCGTCTCGGCGTGACGACCATCAAGAGCTCACCGACGCTGACGATGGTGGTCCACCTGATCTCGCCGAACAACCAGTACGACATGACGTATCTGCGCAACTATGCGCTGTTGAACGTCAAGGACCGGCTGGAACGCATCCAGGGCGTGGGTGAAGTGCAATTGTGGGGCGCGGGCGACTACGCCATGCGCGTGTGGCTCGATCCGCAGAAGGTGGCGCAACGTGGCCTCACCGCTACCGACGTGGTCAATGCGATTCGCGAGCAGAACATCCAGGTGGCAGCCGGTGTAATCGGCGCTTCGCCTTCGGTGCCGGGCACGCAGTTGCAGCTGTCCGTGAATGCGCGCGGCCGTCTGCAGACCACCGGCGAGTTTGGCGATATCGTCGTCAAGACCGCACCGGATGGCGCCGTGACGTATCTGCGCGATATCGCGCGCATCGAACTGGCAGCCTCGGAGTATGGCCTGCGTTCGCTGCTGGACAACAAGCCGGCGGTGGCGCTCGCTATCAACCAGGCGCCGGGTGCGAATTCGCTCGCGATCTCGGACCAGGTACGCGAGCAGATGAAGGAACTGAAGGAAGACATGCCGGCGGGTGTCGACTACAAGATCGTCTATGACCCGACGCAGTTCGTGCGCTCCAGTATCGAGGCCGTGATCCACACGCTGCTCGAAGCGATTGCGCTGGTGGTGATCGTCGTGATCGTGTTCCTGCAGACGTGGCGTGCGTCGATCATTCCGTTGATCGCCGTGCCGGTGTCGATCGTCGGGACCTTCTCGCTGCTGCTCGCCTTCGGCTTCTCGATCAATGCGTTGTCGCTGTTCGGCATGGTGCTGGCGATCGGGATTGTGGTCGACGATGCGATCGTGGTGGTGGAAAACGTCGAACGGAATATCGAAAGCGGGCTCAGTGCGCGTGATGCGACGTATAAGGCCATGCAGGAAGTGAGCGGGCCGATTATCGCCATTGCGCTGACGCTGGTTGCCGTGTTCGTGCCGCTCGCCTTCATGACGGGCCTGACCGGTCAGTTCTACAAGCAGTTCGCGATGACCATCGCGATCTCGACGGTGATCTCGGCGTTCAATTCGCTGACCTTGTCGCCGGCCCTGTCGGCCATGCTGTTGCGCGGCCACGGCGCGAAGGAAGACTTGCTGACGCGTGTAATGAACCGTGTGCTGGGCCGCTTTTTCAAGGGCTTCAACAAGGTGTTCCGCAGCGGTTCGACTGCCTATGGCCGTGGTGTGACTGGCGTCTTGCGGCGCAAGGGCGGCATGCTGGCGGTGTACGCCATCCTGCTCGGCGCGACGGCGTTTATCACCCATATCGTGCCGGGCGGCTTTGTGCCGGCGCAGGACAAGGAATACCTGATAGCGTTTGCGCAGTTGCCGAACGGCGCCTCGCTCGACCGCACCGAAAGCGTGATCCGCGATATGAGCGCGATTGCGCTGAAGCAGCCGGGTGTCGAAAGCGCAGTGGCCTTCCCGGGTCTGTCGGTGAACGGCTTCACCAATAGCTCGAGCGCGGGCATCGTGTTCGTCACGCTCAAGCCGTTCAAGGAGCGTGGCAACAAGGCGCTCTCCGCCGGGGCGATTGCCGGTGCGCTGAACCAGCAGTACGGCGCCATCAAGGATTCGTTCGTCGCCGTGTTCCCGCCGCCGCCGGTGTTGGGTCTCGGTACGCTGGGCGGGTTCAAGATGCAGTTGGAGGACCACGGCGCCCTTGGTTACGCCGCGCTGAATGACGCAGCGCAAGCGTTCATCAAGAAGGCTGCCACCACGCCTGAATTGGGACCGACGTTCTCCAGCTATCAGATCAACGTGCCGCAACTGAATGTCGATCTGGACCGCGTCAAGGCCAAGCAGCTCGGTGTGCCGGTGACGGACGTGTTCGACACGATGCAGATCTATCTGGGCTCGCTGTACGTGAACGACTTCAACCGCTTTGGCCGTGTGTATCAGGTGCGGGTGCAGGCCGACGCGCCGTACCGTCAGCATGCCGACGATATCGGGCAACTGAAGACGCGTAATGCCGCAGGTGACATGGTGCCGCTGTCGTCGCTGGTGACGGTGACGCCGACCTTCGGTCCGGAAATGGTGGTGCGCTACAACGGCTACACGGCTGCCGACATCAACGGCGGACCCGCGCCGGGTTACTCGTCGGGCCAGGCGCAGGCCGCGGCTGAACGCGTTGCTGCGGAAACGCTGCCGCGTGGCGTGAAGCTCGAATGGACCGACCTGACGTATCAGCAGATCATCGCTGGCAATGCGGGCATGTGGGTGTTCCCGATCAGCGTGCTGCTGGTGTTCCTCGTGCTGGCCGCGCTGTACGAAAGCCTGACGCTGCCGCTTGCGGTGATCCTGATCGTGCCGATGAGCCTGTTGTCCGCGTTGACCGGCGTTTGGCTGACGCACGGCGACAACAACATCTTCACGCAGATCGGCTTGATGGTGCTGGTGGGGCTGGCCTCGAAGAATGCGATTCTGATCGTCGAGTTCGCTCGCGAACTCGAACACGATGGTCATACGCCGCTGTCGGCGGCGATCGAAGCGAGCCGCATGCGGCTGCGCCCGATCCTGATGACCTCGATCGCTTTCATCATGGGTGTAGTGCCGCTGGTGCTGTCGAGCGGGGCCGGTTCGGAGATGCGTCATGCGATGGGCATTGCGGTGTTCTTCGGCATGCTCGGCGTCACGCTGTTCGGCCTGATGCTGACCCCCGTGTTCTATGTGGTGCTGCGTACACTTGCTGGCGGCAAGATTCACGTCGCGCAAAAGGACTCGCCGCACTACGCGTTGCCGGTAACGGACGCCTGAAGAGGAAAACAATAATGAAGCACTATCAATCTCTGAGCGGTTGGGGCCGCGCCGCAGTGAGCGGTCTGCTGCTGGCGCTGCTCGCGGCCTGCTCGGTCGAGCCGACCTACAAGCGTCCCGACGTCGACACATCGGCGGCGTTCAAGGAAGCGCCCGTGATCGCGCCGCAAGACGCGGGCACGTGGAAACCGGCCCAGCCGGCGGACGATGCGCATCGCGGCGAATGGTGGCGGGTTTTTGGCGACCCGACGCTCAACGACCTGGAACAGCAGGCTGCGGCGGCTAACCAGGACCTGAAGGCGGCGGCGGCGCGGGTCCAGCAGTCGCGGGCGTCGTTGCAGGCAGCGCGCTCCGACTGGTTCCCGAAGCTCGATGCGGGCTTCGGCCCGACGCGCGAGACCTTGTCGCCGGCTTCGCAGTTCCTGCCGCAGAGCAATGGTCCTGAAACCACCACGCTATGGCGCGCGCAAGGCACGGTGTCGTACGAGACGGATCTGTTCGGCCGGGTGGGTTCCAACGTGAATGCGACGCAAGCTGATGCGCAGCAGAGCGAAGCGCTGTTCCGTTCGGTGCAGCTCGCGCTGCAGGCCGATGTGGCGCAAAACTACTTCCAGTTGCGCGAGCTCGATACGGACCAGAACCTGTACCGCCAGACGGTGGCGTTGCGCGAGGATACGCTCAAGCTGATCCAGCGCCGCTTCAACGAAGGCGATATCAGCGAACTGGATCTGGCGCAGGCTCGCAATGAACTGGCGAGCGCCCGCGCGGATGCAGTTGGCGTGGCGCGGCAACGTGCTGCATCCGAGCATAGCCTCGCAATCCTGCTCGGCAAGGCGCCGGCGAACTTCTCGTTCCCGGAAACGCCGCTCGTACCGGTGACGGCACGCGTGCCGCCGGGGCTGCCTTCGGCGCTGCTCGAACGCCGCCCGGACGTGGCGGCCGCCGAACGTGCGATGGCTGCGGCAAATGCCCGGGTTGGTCTGGCGAAGTCGGCGTTCTTCCCGAAGCTCGATATCACGGGTGCGGCCGGGTTTGAATCGGCTACGCTCGGCGACCTGTTCATGTGGTCGAGCCGTACCTTCCTGCTGGGGCCGTTCGCCGGCACGGCGTTGACGCTGCCGCTGTTCGACGGCGGCCGACGCAAGGCGAACCTCGCCCAGGCGCGCGGCAAGTATGACGAAGACGTGGCGCAGTATCGTCAGCAGGTGCTGGTGGCGTTCAAGGAAGTCGAAGACAACCTCTCCGATCTGCGCTTGCTCGACGATCAGATTCAGGCGCAGAACGATGCGGTGAACGCCTCGCAACGCGCTGAGCATCTGTCGAAGACGCAGTATCAGGAAGGGCAGGTGAGCTACCTGGATGTGATCGACAGCCAGCGCCAGGTGCTGCAGTCGCAGTTGCAGGCGAGCCATCTGGAAGGCACGCAGGCGGTCTCGACGGTCAATCTGATTCGCGCGTTGGGTGGCGGGTGGGGGAATATGCCTGCTTCGGATGCGCCTGTCGCGGCTGTGCCGGCTTCGGGTAGCGCTGCTGTGCAGCAGGTGGCGAAGCAGTAACTTTCCAGGTGGTTCGTATGGCAAGGTGCGCAGCGAGTGGGATGCTGAGCACCTTGTCTACAAGCCAAGGATAACTAATCTATTCACTCACGCACTCCACCATCGGAGTGCAGGCCGTGCCTTCTCGCGTCTCGATGGCCCAGGTCTTTATCTCCCGCCTTTGCGTTGTGCGATCTGCCAACGGCACCACATTCCCCTCACAATCCTGTCTAGACAAGAAATAGAGCGAACGTGCTTTATTCATGTCTACTTTCTTCATATTCCTTACATTTCGCTTGAAAATGGCGCTATTTAAGATTTTGTGCGCACAAACCCTAGTTGTCCGTGTGGAAATTGGACGACTATGATGTCTATACAACTTGTCGACCGAATCGACAGGGCTGTGAGGCAGTTCGCTTTTACCCGCATTCAGCGCCATCAATCAAGTCAGTGTCTGGAGATCTCATGAAGAAGCTTGTCCTGTGCCTCGCCCTTGCCGCAATTGCAACCGGTGCTTACGCAAAAGACTGGTCAACGGTCCGCTTTGGCGTAGACGCCAGCTATCCCCCGTTTGAATCGAAGGGCTCGGACGGCAAGCTCGTTGGTTTCGACATCGACCTCGGCAATGAAATCTGCAAGCGTCTGGCTGCGAAGTGCGTGTGGGTCGAAAACGACTTCGACGGCATGATCCCGGCACTGAAGGCGAAGAAGTTCGATGGCGTGCTGTCGTCCATGTCGATGACGCCGCAACGTGCGGAACAGGTTGCCTTCTCGGACAAGCTGTTCAATACGCCGACGCGCCTCGTCGCCAAGAAGGGCTCGACGATCCTGCCGACGCCGGAATCGATGGCTGGCAAGACGATCGGCGTCGAGCAAGGCACGATCCAGGAAACCTATGCGAAGACCTACTGGGAGCCGAAGGGCGCCAAGGTGGTGTCATACCAGAACCAGGACCAGGTCTACACCGATCTGCTGTCGGGCCGTCTGGATGCGTCGCTGCAAGACGCGGTTGAAGCGAATCTCGGCTTCCTGAAGACGCCGCGCGGCACTGGCTTTGCCTTCGCCGGCAACGACATCATCGACGAGAAGGTGCTCGGCAACGGCGCAGGCATCGGTATGCGCAAGGAAGACGCTGATCTGAAGGTCAAGGTCGACAAGGCGATTACCGACATGATCAAGGACGGCACGTACAAGAAGATCGAGCAGAAGTACTTCGACTTCGACGTGTACGGCAGCTAAGCGTTTCTCTTCGATACCCGCGATCTACCAGCGGCACGGCGCAGCGCGTCGTCATCCGGTCGGCACCGTTTCTGAACCCTCGGTGCCGGACGGGTGCGCTCGCAGTCAAGCGCCGCGCCATCAAGGATACGTAGACATGTTCTTTCACGGCTTTGGCCCGCTTCTTCTGGCGGGTACATGGGAAACGGTCAAGCTGGCGGTGCTGTCTCTGGCGGCCTCGTTTGTACTCGGGCTGGCAGGCGCGGCGGCCAAGCTCTCGCCGAACCGGGTGCTGTCCCGCATCGGCACGCTCTATACGACGCTGATCCGCTCGGTTCCCGACCTCGTGCTGATGCTGCTGCTGTTCTACGGCATTCAGATCGCGCTCAACAATCTGACCGACTCGCTCGACCTCGCTCAGATAGACATCGACCCATTTGTGGCCGGGGTCATTACGCTCGGCTTTATCTACGGCGCCTACTTTACCGAGACGTTCCGCGGCGCTTTTCTTGCGGTTCCGCGCGGGCAACTCGAGGCAGGCTTCGCCTACGGCATGAGTTCATGGCGCGTATTTAGCCGGATCATGTTTCCGCAAATGATGCGTTTCGCATTGCCTGGAATCGGCAACAACTGGCAGGTGCTGGTCAAAGCCACCGCCCTCGTGTCGATCATTGGCCTCGCCGATGTCGTCAAGGCGTCGCAGGATGCGGGCAAGAGCACGCTGCAGTTCTTCTTTTTCACGTTGATCGCCGGCGCGATTTATCTTGTGATCACGACGGTGTCGAACCTCGTATTGCTCAAACTGGAAAAGCGCTATTCAACGGGCGTGCGGAGGGCAGCACTGTGATTGAGATTCTCCGGCAATACTGGAAAAACTATCTGTATACCGACGGGTATCACTACAGCGGCCTCGTTGTCACATTGTGGCTCCTCGTCGCATCGATCGTGCTGGGTTTCTGTCTTGCTGTGCCACTGGCGGTGGCGCGCTCGTCGAGCAACCGCGCCATCTCCGGGCCGGTCTGGCTCTATACGTATGTGTTCCGCGGCACACCGCTGTATGTGCAGTTGCTGCTCTGCTATACGGGCCTGTACAGCCTGCAGTTCGTACACTCCCACGAACTGCTCGATTCGTTCTTTCGTAACGCAATGAACTGCACGCTGCTGGCGTTTGCGCTGAACGAATGCGCCTATGCGACGGAAATCTTCGCCGGCTCCATCAAGGCAACACCTTACGGCGAGATCGAGGCAGCGCAGGCTTTCGGCATGTCCAGGTTCAAGCTGTACACCCGCATCATTCTGCCGTCCGCGTTGCGGCGCGCGTTGCCCAACTACAGCAATGAAGTGATCCTGATGCTGCATGCAACCACGCTCGCTTTCACCGCTACCGTACCGGACATCCTGAAGGTGACGCGCGATGTCAACTCCGCCACCTACGCATCGTTCCATGCGTATGGCATTGCAGCGGTCCTCTATGCATCGATCGTTTTTACTCTGGTATGGGCGTTTCGTCGCATGGAAACACGGATGCTGGCATTTCTGAAACCTCAAGGGCATTGAATCGAACTGCCAAATGTCACCTGCGGCCAACTACGGCCACAGCGGCCGACCGCGAAGATGGAGTGTATCAAGCATGTATAAGTTGACTGTCGACGATCTGCACAAGAAATTCGGTGACAACGAGGTCCTCAAGGGCGTATCGCTCAAGGCGAAGGCCGGCGATGTCATCAGCATCATCGGGTCCAGTGGTTCAGGGAAGAGTACTTTCTTGCGCTGCATGAATTTTCTTGAGCAACCTTGCTCCGGCCGCATCACGGTCAACGCGGACGAGATCCAGACTACGCCGGACAGGAACGGCTCGTTGCGGGTCCGCGATCCCAGGCAACTGCAGAAAATACGCACCAGACTATCGATGGTGTTTCAGCACTTCAACTTATGGGCACACATGACCGTGCTCGAAAATATCGTTGAAGCGCCTATCAGTGTGCTGGGGCTGAGCCGTGCTGAGGCTGAGGCGCGAGCCCGCAAGTACCTGGCCAAGGTCGGGCTCACGACCGCCATGGAAGGAAAATATCCGTCCCATCTGTCCGGCGGACAGCAACAGCGCGTGGCCATTGCACGAGCGCTGGCGATGGAACCCGACGTGATGCTGTTTGACGAGCCCACTTCCGCGCTCGACCCGGAACTGGTCGGTGAGGTATTGAAAGTCATGCAGGCTCTCGCTGAAGAGGGGCGTACGATGATCGTGGTCACGCACGAGATGGGCTTTGCTCGCAACGTGTCGAATCACGTGATCTTCCTGCATAAGGGAAAGATCGAGGAGGAAGGTCATCCGCAGGACATTCTTGTCAATCCCAAGAGCGAACGACTGGGGCAATTTCTCTCCGGCCATCTGAAGTAAGCGGGCTTGCCGTTCCCGCCACGGGAGCGAGCAAAGTTCGTCCACGAAAATCGCGAGACGCCGCGCCGCGGCGTCTCGCGTGCATGCCGCAAGCAGGTTCGCGATCCCATATCGCTTTGCGCGATTTCCTTTCCAAAATCCCTTCGTAGACCGCCGCCTGACCTGCGTCTATCATGATTCGCGCCCATGCCCGGCGCACTCGTCAACGCATTCCGTTCGACGCCTTTCCTTATCCTGCTGGTCGCATTGCTGCCGCTCACGCGTTGACTGACTGTTCTGGAGATTTCATGACCGAGCCGGGCCGTCCCCCAGCCCTCGACCCGTCGCTACCCGCGACCTCCGCCGCGCCACGCGATCTGCCGGGGCTGCTGGAAGCGTTGCGCGCGAGCGCCGCACAGCGCGACCGCGAAGGTGGCCACGCCGCGCAGGAAAAACAGTGGATTGCCGAGGCGGGACTGCTGACGCTCGCCGTGCCGCGCGAATTCGGTGGCGCAGGGGCGCCCTGGCCCCAGGTCTACGAAACGATCCGTGCGCTGGCGCGGGTCGACAGCGCGCTCGCTCACCTGCTGGGCTTTCAGTGCCTGCAGGTGGTGAGCGTCAATGTATGGGGCAATCCGGCACAACGGGCGCGCTATCTGCGCGGCACCGTCGAAGGGCGCTGGTGGTGGGGCAACGCGGTCAACCCGCTCGACACCCGGCTGATTGCGAGCGCGACGGCTGACGGCGGGTTCCGCCTGAACGGGCAGAAGGGTTTTTGCTCGGGGACGCGCGGCTCGCAGATGATGACCGTATCGGCGCACGATCCGCAGACGGGCAAGCCGATTTTCGCGGTTGTGCCGACCACGCGCGACGGCATCACGGTGCATGAAGACTGGGATCCGATCGGCCAGCGGCAAACCGATAGCGGCAGCGTGTCGTTTGCGCACGTCAAGATCGAGCCGGGCGAGGTGCTGCACCGCTCGGAAACGCAGCCCGCACCGCATGCCACGTTGCGCACGCTGGTCTCGCAACTGGTGCTCACCAATCTGTTCGTCGGAATCGCACAAGGTGCGCTCGAAGAGGCGCGTCAATACGTAACCCGGAACGGCCGGCCGTGGATTACCTCCGGGGTCGACAAGGCCACTGACGATCCGTACCTGATCGCCCGCTTCGGCGAGATGCGCTTGCAGACGGTGGGCGCGCAAGCGCTGGCCGAGCGCGCCGCGCGCCTGCTCGAGGACGCCTGGCAAGAGGGCGCAGCACTCAGCGCCGAGGCGCGCGGCGAGGTGGCGCTGGCGACTTCGGAGGCGAAGATTCTTGCGCATCGGGCAGCGCTCGAAGTCAGCCAGAACCTGTTCGACGCCTGCGGGGCACGCTCAACGCACGCGCCGCTGGCGCTCGACCGCTTCTGGCGCAACGCCCGCGTCCATACGCTGCACGACCCGCTGGACTACCGGGTGCGCGACGTGGGCCGCTATGCACTCAGCGGGATATTGCCGGAGGTTTCTTTGTACACCTGAGGCCAGCCGAGGTGTTGCTGGCTGGCGGTGCAGACGGTGGTGGGGTGGGTGAGCTGAGCGAGCCGGCCCGCCCAATAGAAAAGCCGGCTGCGCTGAGCCGGCCGAACGGCAGTCGGCTCAGGCGGCTTGCGCGATTTGCGCTGCTTCAAGCGCTTCTTGCGCTTCCAGCTTGGCTGCGGCGGCGGCCTTCTTGGTCTTGCCGGCGCGCGACGGCGGCTGGCAGGCGCCACATACGACGTTGTGCTGCAAGTCGTGCTTGTGCGCGACGAACTTGCCCGTGCAACGGCAGCACGGCGTCAGTTGCAGGATATCGGCGTCGAAGAAACGCACCAGCGTCCACGCCCGCGTCAGATCCAGCACAGGCTCGGTGTCGCTGTGCTTGCAATGTTCCAGATACAGCCGGTAACCCTTGGTCAGCGCGTCCAGATGCGAGCAGCGCGCTTCGTTCTTCAGGAACAGGTACGTGTTGTAGAACAACGATGCGTGGATGTTGGCCAGCCACGTCATGTACCAGTCCGCCGAGAACGGCAACATTCCCTTGGGCGGCGAAACGCCCTTCACCTCACGA
This sequence comes from Paraburkholderia phenazinium, assembly GCF_900100735.1. Taxonomy (GTDB): domain Bacteria; phylum Pseudomonadota; class Gammaproteobacteria; order Burkholderiales; family Burkholderiaceae; genus Paraburkholderia; species Paraburkholderia phenazinia. Next base: position 150,994 of record NZ_FNCJ01000019.1, read on the forward strand.
TAGAGGCGAATCATGCGGTCGCGCGACAGCGTCAGTTCGCTCTCGAGCACTTGCATGCGTGCGCCGAGTTCGATCAGCGCAATGGCGCGGAACACTTCCTGTGCGTCTTCCGTCAGGCTTCGCTTGAGCATCGCAGTCACCTCGTTAAGCGAATTGCTCTGCTGGCTGGCCTGCAAGCAGGATAGCCGCATGGGTCGGCGACACTTCTGCGTGCTTGGTCGTTTGCGTCAACGCCGACAACATGGCGTGGTCGTTGAAGCGGAAAAAGCACAGAAGCTGGTCGGAAGAGGCCAGTTTGACGATCTGCGCGAGCGACAGCCCGGCAAGCAAATCGGCCAGTTCCGACGACAGACCCAAACGGAACATCCCGATGGGTTTGTCCTCACGCAACATACGTTGCGCAAGCATGATGTAAGACAAGTTGATCTCGCGGATAGATTCCCGCGTCTCGCTGCTACGGTCCATTTTTGCTGTTTCCGAAGCCCCGAATTGCTATGTCGGCTTTTTGCGCCGTTATGCTTTTGTGCCCTCGCCGGACTCGAAGACCTCCGGCGACATGTCACTACTTAATTCCGATCCCGCTGCTTTGATACAAGGTGTTACAACTCGTAACACCTTGGAAGCAATTGTATGAAGGGGGGTTGAGGAAATCAATACCCTCTCAAAAAAATATCTCACAAAAATACAACATTTCCCGGTAATTCTTTCACGTCGCCGTAATAGTCGGCTGCGGGCCTGGAATGGGATCTGCAGGAGCGTCCGCCAATGCCCCGTGGGGCTTGCGTCACAGGGGGGCTCAGAAATGGTCTGAGGAAACTTGTTTGATTGCCAGTGATAACACTAATAGGCGATTCAAACAGAAAGCTAAAAGAAAGGGCTGGAAATTTTCAGTAATAACTACTGCTTTCTGGGAGGCTCTTGGGGACGAATCGGAATGTTACACATTGTTGTGGCCCCAGTTACAAACTCGGGCGCAAATGTAACGTGTGGCAGGATGTGGCATTGCTTGGCCAGACTCGTTGGAAGGCGAAGCTGGATACGGGTGTTGGCGAGAGTCGGGAAAGGGTCCGGATGAGGTTGCCGGAGACGCGTGCCGCCGTTAAAAGCTGCCTGACACGAAGCGGGCATTATACGGACCAATATGACAACTCCATGCTAAATGGATAATTGGCTGCGACATGTTGTCAGGACACGTCAGTTCGCTCACTTTAGGCATTGCGCTGATGTGTAACCGTGCTGCGGCGAGAGGAGAGCAACCATGTTGCATGGGACCCGATGCGCTGCAATAGCGCCCGGCCGGCGCAAGTTTTATATAAGCCGGGCCATCAGGTCGGCATCGTAAAAGACTCCGCCGACGCATAGACCTCCGATTTCGCGGCCGTAGCGCCGAAAACCGAGCGATTCATAGAGGTGGCCAGCCGCTTCGTTCTGACTGGTAACCACAAGCTGGATTTGCCGCAGACCCTCGACCCGTTCGGCCCGCGCCAGCAGTTCGGTGAGCAGCGCGCGTCCCACGCCGCGTCCGGCGGCTTCCGGTGCGACGTACATGCCAACCACCGCTGCCTTATGCCGTTCCTTTTCCCGCTGGGAGCGCAGGAGCGCGACCGTGCCGATCAACTGCTGCTCCGGGGCGCAGAACGCGCCCAGCACGAAATCCCCATCAGCCGCGCGTGCGCCTTGCAGAATCGCGTCGTAGTGACCGGGACCTCTTTCGACTGCCTCCTGGTGGCTCTGACCGAAGGCCTCGGGGTGGGCCAGCAGGCCGCGCAGGCGCAACTGGAAGAAGGCGTCACGATCGGCAGGTTCGAGTTGGCGGATCAGCGGGCTGCGCTCCATGCAGGGGTCTCCGTGTGGGATGACTTTGCATGGTAGCCGAGCGGCGGGGGGCTGCGGGTCGGCGTTGGGCTCTATTCGGTGCTGCCTGGCGTTTGTGACGCTTGCTGTTCCGCGTAATTGCGCAGGGCGGCGGCCGTCTGTTGGTCCGCGGGGAAAAACGCTTCGATGGCAAGCTCGGAGAGCGTGACGTCGACGGGGGTACCGAATACCGTGGTCGTACTGAAGAACGACAGTACGCCGAGCGAAGTGCGCAGGCGCAGCGGGACGGCGATCTGGTTGAGCGCGGCGCTGCTGTCTTCGTCGCGATCCGGCGTGCCGGGCGGAGCCGGATAAGCGGCCAGTTCGTCGCGCAGCGCGGCCAGCGTGTCGTCGGCGCTGACCTCGATTTGCCGTTGCAACCGCGCCAGCACATGGTCGCGCCAGGCATGCCAGTTGACGATGGACGACGCGATGCCCTGTGGATGCAGGCTCAGGCGCAGCGCATTGACGGGCGGTTCCAGCAGGGACGCGCTCGCCGCGCCGACGAGCGGCGCGAGCGCGCGGTTGGCGGCGACGATGGTCCAGTGGCGGTCGATCGCCAGCGCGGGGTATGGCTCGTGACCTTTCAGCACCAGTTCTACTGCTTCGCGGGCGGCCGCGAGCTGCGGATCGCTCAAGGGCCGTTCGCGGAATAGCGGTGCGTAGCCGGCGGCAACCAGCAGGGCGTTGCGGGCGCGCAGCGGGACGTCGAGACGCTCGGCCAGGTGCATCACCATTTCGCGGCTCGGTAGCGCCCGGCCCGATTCGACGAAGCTGAGGTGGCGGGTGGAGATCTCGGCCTCCGCGGCGAGCAGCAACTGGCTCATCCGGCGCCGCTGGCGCCAGTCGCGCAGCAACTCGCCGACCGTGCGGCTGGCCGACGGGTGAGCCGCCGGGACGGATGGGGGGAGGGAGAGGGTGCTCATGGAGGGATCATAGCGAAGGCTGGTGGGGATTCCATTACCTCGGGGGTAATCGACCCGCGTCGCCCCATCGCCGATCCTTCAGTCCGAGCCCGCAGCAAGCACATCGTTTGCGGAGCGTCGAGCTCAGCCACTGAAGGAATCTGTGATGAACGCCAATACCGATCTGATCGACCGTTATTTCGCCGCGTGGAACGAAGCCGACCCGGCCAGCCGCCGCGAGCTGATTGCTGCGACGTGGAGCACGACCGGCACCTATCTCGATCCGCTTCTCTCGGGCGACGGTCACGCTGGCATCGACGCGATGATTCGCGCGGTTCACGAACGCTTCCCGCGCCATACCTTTCGCCGCACCACGGATGTCGACGGCTTTGCTAACCGTCTGCGTTTTTCCTGGGAACTGGTAACGCCCGATGGTACGCCGATCGTGAAGGGTTCCGATTTCGGCGTTGTCGATACCGCCGGGCGACTGCAGGCGGTGACCGGCTTTCTCGACGCCGCACCGGGCGCCGCCTGACGATGTCCGAAGCCGGTTAAGCCTGCCGGCCTTCCCGTTTTCAAGGAGACGATCATGTATGACGAGCCACGTGCCGCGGGTTTCACGCTAACGCTCGCTTTCCCGCGGGTACTCGCCGTCTTCGACGCGCTCAGCACGGCGATCGCCGGTTTCGCGTTACTGGCCGGGGCGCGGGCGTTCACCTTCATTGCTTTGCTCGCGTGGCGTGAGCCGGTATTGGGCGGCGCGGGGCTTGCCGTGCTGGGGTTGATTGGCTGGCTACGCTGGTCTTTGCATAGCCGCAGCCGTAACTTCACCCCCCTTAACCTGCGCCAACACCCAGCGCCGAAACTCTACCAGCGCCGGCCGCAGTTCCAGCTGCTCCGGGCAATAGCAGAGATAGTGCCCATGATCGACCTCGATCGGCGCCGTCAACGGCTCGATCAAGGTGCCCGCAGCGAGGTTGTCGGCCACCAGAAACGCCGGCACCAGAGCGAGCCCGAGGCCAGCCTGAGCCGCCTGGATCAGCACCGAGTACTGCTCGAAGCGCGGGCCGCCGAGCGCATGCATCTCGCGCACGCCATAAAAGTCCGCCCATTGCGCCCAGACCTGTTCCGCCTGCCCATGCAGCAGCCGGGGCGCATTCGCTGTGTCCTGCAAGCTGCGCAGCGAATGCTGGCGCTGATACTCAGGTGAGCAAACCAGCACGAATTGGCGCCCATCGATGTAGTCGCACTCCACGCCCGCCCAGTTGCCGTCGCCGTAACGGATCGCCGCATCCAGATCGAGCGGGAACGGGTCGCCGTGTGCGAGGTGCCGGGAAAAGCTGATCGTCACACCCGGCGTGCTCGCGAGGAAATCCGGCAGGCGCGGAATCAGCCACTTGGTGGTGAAGGTCGGCACGCTGGCGATCGTCAACAGGTCACTCTGTCCGGCAGCACTCATCAATTCAAGCGACGCGTTGCCGATATCGCGCAACGGCCCGGCCACGCGCGACAGATACAGCGTGCCGGCTCGCGTCAACACCAGGTTGCGGCCGTCGCGAATGAAAAGCTGCACGCCGAATGTCGTTTCGAGGCTGGCAATCTGCCGGCTCACCGCGCTCGGCGTGAGACCGAGCGCTCGCGCCGCCCGCGAAAAGCTCAGATGCCTGGCAGAACTCGTGAAGGCGAGCAGTTCCGCGACGTTGGGATAGTGGTGTTTCATGGGCAGCGCGACATCGAAGTTTTTGCAAGGGATTGCGCGAGGTGTTCCTGATCTGCACAGCGCAATGCGTGTTTTTTACGTTTTTTTCATGACGACGCCATGTCGCATCCGCACACTTGCAAGCAATTCGAAACCCCGCACCGTCGCTTGACGACGGGCGCACTTCAGTTTGCTCCCGAGGAACGCTTGCATGCTCCCCCCCGTTGCACCGGCTCTTCAGCCACGTCTGCCTGTTAGTCGCGGCGCCCGGCGCAGCGTGCCGGTTGGACGCATCGCGCTGCAGATTGTGGTCGTGCTGTTTGCCATTTACCTGTTGCTGCCGATCGCGCTGCTCCTGATTGGTGCATTCGGCAAGACGTGGACCAATACCACGCTGCCAGTCGGCATCACCGGTCACTGGTTTGCGGATCTCGCCGCCAATACGAGCCTGCGCCGCGCCTTCGGCGTGAGTCTGCTGGTCGCGCTCGCCTGCTGCTGCGCCAGCGCGGCGATCGGCTTGCCGCTCGCGTATGCGCTGCACTACCGCTCGCGTTCGGGCGGCGGCGCGGTTGCGCGCCTGATTGCGTTGTTACCAGTGGGCGTGCCCGCGCTCACGCTCGGCTTCGGCTATATCGCGATCTTTAGCGGCGACACCTTGCCGTGGCTCGGTTCGCTGCCGCTCCTGATCGCCGCGCATACGGTATTGACGCTGCCGTATCTGACGCAAACGCTGCTGAGCGATCTGCGCCACCTCGACATCGAACGGCTCGAAGCCTGCGCCGCCACGCTCGGCGCGACGCCGCTGCAGCAGTTCCTCACGGTCGTCTTGCCCAATCTCAGGCAGAGCCTGTTCTCGGGACTCGTGATGGTGGCGGCGCTCTCGATCGGCGAGTTCCAGGTCTCTAATCTGATTGCCGGGTTTCGCTACCGCAACTATCCGGTGGTGCTGCTGCAGGCGTTCTACGGCGCGACCGGCATGGCATGCGCCGCCACCGTGGTGCTGCTGTGCCTCGCTGTGATCGCCACGCTGGTCTCGGTCAACACGGTTCAACGACTGAAGTAAAACGATGAGTCTCCATTTCGACAACGTGAGTTTCACTTATCCCGGCGCGCAGCACGGTATCGACGCCGTCACGCTGACGGTCGCGCCCGGCGAGTTGCTGGCCGTGATGGGGCGCAGCGGTTCGGGCAAGTCGACCATCCTGCGCCTCACAGCAGGACTGCTAAACGGTTATCGCGGCAGGATCGCGATTGGCGGTAACGACGTCGCCGGGGTTCCCGTATGGCGCCGCGAGACCGGCATGGTGTTCCAGCAATACGCGCTGTTTCCCCATCTGAGCGTCGCGGACAACGTGGCCTACGGCTTGCGCATGCGCGGCGTCGACAAGCAGACACGCCGTGCTCGCGCGCTCGAGATGCTCGAGCGGGTCGGGCTGACCGAACATGCGCAACGCCGCCCGGCGCTCCTGTCCGGCGGCCAGCAACAACGCGTGGCACTGGCCCGCGCGCTCGCCATCGAACCCAGGGTCCTGTTGCTCGACGAACCGTTGGCCGCGCTCGATGCCGGGATTCGTCAGCAACTGCGCGACGAAATACGCTCGCTGCAGCGCGCCTGTGGCGCCACCACGCTGCTGGTCACGCACGATCAGGACGAGGCATTGAGCCTTGCCGACCGCGTTGCCGTGGTCGACGGCGGCCGGGTCTTGCAGGTGGATACGCCAGAGCGCCTCTACTCAAAGCCCATCTCGACGCAGGTGGCGCGCTTCGTGGGCCATTCGAGCGTGATGCCGGGGCGGGTGATCGGGGTGGGCGCCGTGGATGTGTCGTTCGCGGTGCTGTACGCCGATACCCAAACGTTCCGGGCGGGCGCGCGCGTCAGCGTCCTGGTGCGCCCCGAGCACGTGCAGCCCGATCCACCTGCCGATGCGATCAACCGGCTGGCTGGCCGGCGCACCGAGGTGCGCTACTTCGGCGCGACCTGCCGCTACGACTTCGTGCCCGATTCGGCGCAGGCGCCGCTGTTGTGCGAAGGGCGGCGTCTCGCCGAGCAGGCCATTGCGATCGCCCCGGAAGATCTACGCGTTCTGGCCGCCTAGCTAAAAAAACTTGTCCATTCATCTTGTTTGACGGAGTACCACCATGTTTGCAGGGTTTAGTCTTTTGTCGCGCGCGCGCCGTGCGGCCGGATTCGTTTGCGCGATGACGCTGCTGGCCGGCGCGTGCAGCGCGCAGGCCGCACCGCTTTATCCGGGCGAAGATGCGCTGTACGAGAAAGCGGCGGACGAAGGTCTGGTGGTGTCGTTCGATACCGGCCCGGAGTGGGCCAACTGGAAGTCGCTCTTCGCCGAATTCAGGAAGCGCTATCCCAAGGTCGAGATCACCTATAACGATATCGGCTCGGCCGCGACTGTCGTCGCGCTCGACAAGGCCCGCCGCCGTCCGCAGGCCGACACGGCGTACTACTTTGCGGCTTCCGCGCTCGATGCGGTCAACAAGGATGTGGTCGCTCCGTTCAAGCCGTTGAACTTCGACAAGTTGCCGCCGGTCTTCCGCGACCCCGAAGGCCGCTGGTTCACGGTCCATTCGCTGAACATTGCGTTCCTCGTCAACCGCAAGCTGGTCAAGAACGTCCCGACCGGCTGGGCCGACCTGCTCAAGCCCGAGTACCGCAATTCGCTGGTGTATCTCGACCCGCGCTCGACCGGCCAGGGACAGGTGGACGTGTTCGCCGCCGCCTACGCATTCGGCGGCAGCGTCGACAATCCGAAACCGGGCGCCGACTTCTTCGGCAAGCTGCGCGAAGCGGGCAACGTGATGCGCGTCGAAGGCACCACGCCTTACGCCAAATTCGTCAAGGGCGAAATTCCGATCCTGATCGGCTACGAGAACGATGGGCTGAAGGCCAAATACACCGACGGCATGGGCGACGCCGCCGAGGTGGTGATTCCGAAGGAAGCCAGCGTCTCGGCACCGTATGCCATCAGCCTCGTGAAGAACGGGCCGAATCCGGACGCCGCGCAACTCTGGCTGAATCTGGTCATGAGCGACGTCGGCCAGGCGCTGTTCGCGCAAGGTTATGTACGTCCCGCCGTGCCGGGCGTGCAGTTGTCGCCGGAGATCCGCGCGAAGATGCCCGACGCGCCGCAAGTGCATCCGCTCGACGTGGTCAAGGCTGCCGCGAAGAAGGCCGAGGTCGACCAGTTGTGGGCGCAGGCTGCGCTCGCGAAGTAAGGCTTAAAAAAGGGCTACGGCAAGATGGATGCGTCTTCAACCAACCCGGCCGGCGGCGCAGGCCTCGTGCGGCGCTTCGGCGCCGTACCGGCAGGGCTGCTGCTCGCGGTGTTCTTCGCCTTACCGCTCGGGGCATTGCTTGTCTCGTCGGCCGACGACCACGGTTCCGCGTTCGTGCGGCTCGTGCAGGATCCGCTGGTATTGAGCGCCTTGCTGAACTCGCTTGGGCTTGCTCTCAGCGCTGGGACGGTGTCGCTGGTGGTGGGCGTGCCGCTTGCGATGGCGCTTGCTGGCCAGTCGCCGCAACGGCGCCGCTGGTTACTCGCCTTGCTCGGCGTGCCCTTAGCGTTCTCTGGCTTGGTGATCGCCTACGGCTTCATCCTTGCGTTCGGCCGCGCCGGCTTCGTGACGAGCCTGCTCGCCCACATGGGCGCCGACCCGGCGAGCGTGGGTTCGTTGATCTACACGAGCGCAGGGCTGGTGGTGGCTTACGCCTACTACCTGATTCCGCGGGTCGCGTTGATGCTTTATCCGGCCATCGCGAACCTGGACCGCCGGCCACTCGAAGCCGCGCTGACCCTGGGCGCTACGCCGCTGCGGGCCATGTTCGATGTCGCGCTGCGCGAGTTGTGGCCTTCAATCGCTTCGGCCTGGTGCCTCGTGACTTCGATTGCGCTCGGTACATACGGCACGGCGCTCGCGCTTGCCGGCACGCAGATCAATATTCTGCCGCTCCTGATGTATCTGAAGCTGTCCGACGGACAGACCGATTTTCCGCTGGCCGCCGTGCTTTCGCTGCTGCTGATGGCCGGTTGTACCTGTGTTCTTGCACTGGGGGAATGCCTTGCACGGCAACGTAGAGATTGACTGGTCACACCACGCTTATCTGGCGCTGCAAAAACTGGCCGCTCGGCAAACGGGGCCCAGGCGCCATGCCATGCCGGTGGGTCTGATCGGCCCACGCGAGGCGAGCGCGGAGCAGTTGTCGTCGGCGAGAAATCTGGCCTACGCATTGGCTGGTGCCGGCATGGCGCTGCTGTGCGGTGGCAAGGGCGGCGTGATGGAAGCGGCCGCGTGCGGCGCGAGAGCGGCGGGCGGCGTGGTGATCGGCTTGCTGCCTGAAGAAGATGCGGCGCAGGCGAACCCCTATCTCACCGTTGCTTTGCCGACCGGGTTGGGCATTACCCGCAATGCGCTGATCGCACGCGCGTCGATCTGTCTGGTTGCAGTGGGCGGTGGACTCGGCACGCTCTCCGAGATGGCCTTGGGTCTGCAGTGGGGCAAGCCGGTGTTTACCGCCTGCGGCGCGCCCCATGTACACGGCGCCGAAGGGTTCGACGATCTCGACCAGTTGGTCGTGACGGTGGCGAACTGGCTGGCGGCGGAGGGCTCGGCTGTATTGGCAGCAGATTGAATCTGGCCGCGTAGGCCTGCGCCGCGGTGTAGGGCTTCAATGCAGCACTCTGAATCAGCAAGGAAGTGTGCTTGAACGAGGCAGTCGAGGTTGGGTTAACATATAGGAATCCTAAAATGATGAAAAAATCACTTTTCGCTCTGGTAGCCCTTAACGGGTTTTGTGCAGCAGCCCACGCTCAGGGGAGCGTGACGCTGTACGGTATCGTCGACGCCGGTCTGGGTTACACCAGCAATCAGGCCGTCGTGCAGACGGCGGGCAAGGCCGGCACGCCCGCGGTGCTGGTCGGCCGGTCGAACTACACCTTCACGAGCGGCACCTGGTCGGGCAGCCGCTGGGGCCTGAAGGGCAAGGAAGATCTGGGCGACGGCCTGGCCGCGATCTTCCAGCTCGAGAACGGCTTTAACGTCGGCACGGGTCAGTTGGGGCAGAACAGCCGCGAGTTCGGCCGCCAGGCGTTCATGGGCCTCTCGAGCACGAAGTTCGGTACG
>NZ_FNCJ01000050.1 GCF_900100735.1 Paraburkholderia phenazinium
GCTGGAGGTATCGGAAGTGCGAATGCTGACATGAGTAGCGATAAAGGGGGTGAAAGGCCCCCTCGCCGTAAGCCCAAGGTTTCCTACGCAACGTTCATCGGCGTAGGGTGAGTCGGCCCCTAAGGCGAGGCAGAAATGCGTAGCTGATGGGAAGCAGGTTAATATTCCTGCACCATTGTTAAATGCGATGGGGGGACGGATCGCGGAAGGTTGTCCGGGTGTTGGAAGTCCCGGTTCCTGTGTTGGAGAAGGCGCTTTGGCAAATCCGGGCGCGGAATTCAAGGGCATGGGACGAGTGACTTAGGTCACGAAGCAACTGGAAGTGGTTCCAAGAAAAGCCTCTAAGCTTCAGTTTAACAAGACCGTACCGCAAACCGACACAGGTGGGCGAGATGAGTATTCTAAGGCGCTTGAGAGAACTCGGGAGAAGGAACTCGGCAAATTGGTACCGTAACTTCGGGATAAGGTACGCCCCTGTAGCTTGACTGGCCTGCGCCAGGAGGGTGAAGGGGTTGCAATAAACTGGTGGCTGCGACTGTTTAATAAAAACACAGCACTCTGCAAACACGAAAGTGGACGTATAGGGTGTGACGCCTGCCCGGTGCCGGAAGATTAAATGATGGGGTGCAAGCTCTTGATTGAAGTCCCGGTAAACGGCGGCCGTAACTATAACGGTCCTAAGGTAGCGAAATTCCTTGTCGGGTAAGTTCCGACCTGCACGAATGGCGTAACGATGGCCACACTGTCTCCTCCCGAGACTCAGCGAAGTTGAAGTGTTTGTGATGATGCAATCTCCCCGCGGCTAGACGGAAAGACCCCATGAACCTTTACTGTAGCTTTGCATTGGACTTTGAACCGATCTGTGTAGGATAGGTGGGAGGCTTTGAAGCGGGAACGCCAGTTTCCGTGGAGCCAACCTTGAAATACCACCCTGGTTTGTTTGAGGTTCTAACCTTGGCCCGTAATCCGGGTCGGGGACAGTGCATGGTAGGCAGTTTGACTGGGGCGGTCTCCTCCCAAAGTGTAACGGAGGAGTACGAAGGTACGCTAGGTACGGTCGGAAATCGTGCTGATAGTGCAATGGCATAAGCGTGCTTAACTGCGAGACCGACAAGTCGAGCAGGTGCGAAAGCAGGTCATAGTGATCCGGTGGTTCTGTATGGAAGGGCCATCGCTCAACGGATAAAAGGTACTCTGGGGATAACAGGCTGATACCGCCCAAGAGTTCATATCGACGGCGGTGTTTGGCACCTCGATGTCGGCTCATCTCATCCTGGGGCTGTAGCCGGTCCCAAGGGTATGGCTGTTCGCCATTTAAAGAGGTACGTGAGCTGGGTTTAAAACGTCGTGAGACAGTTTGGTCCCTATCTGCCGTGGGCGCTGGATATTTGAAGGGGGCTGCTCCTAGTACGAGAGGACCGGAGTGGACGAACCTCTGGTGTACCGGTTGTCACGCCAGTGGCATCGCCGGGTAGCTATGTTCGGAAGAGATAACCGCTGAAAGCATCTAAGCGGGAAACTCGCCTTAAGATGAGATATCCCCGGGGCTTCGAGCCCCTTGAAGGGTCGTTCAAGACCAGGACGTTGATAGGTCAGGTGTGGAAGCGCAGTAATGCGTTAAGCTAACTGATACTAATTGCCCGTAAGGCTTGATCCTATAACAAGTGTGTCTCGTGTCGATCAGTGTTGGCGCT
>NZ_FNCJ01000045.1 GCF_900100735.1 Paraburkholderia phenazinium
GCGCATTCTTTGAGCAACAGACAGTCCATGTGATATGCGCGTCGCAGTTCGCCTTCGCTCGCCGGCCGCTTCAACTCTCCGTTTTCCTGGATGGGACGACGCACCCTGAAGTTGTGATACGAGAGGCTATCCGCAGCACGGTCGAGTTCCTGCTTCTCGACGTACGATAAATCTGGACCAGCAAGATATATGGAATAGCTTGGCCTGTCGTGCCATGAAAGTGCCGTCCCGCCGAGCGCTTGCAGCGTATTCAACGGGAGAAGGAAGTCGCGCTGCACATCACGCTTGATGTCGTCAGGAAACGTCGACTGCGAGTATGCTGTCGCGGCCTGACAGCCGCGCCACGCCGATTCTGTCCAACCCTTGTGAGAGAGGCCGACCATTACGGCGGTGTAGACGTCGCCCACGCCAACGGAGTTGACCGTTTTCCCCAACGTCGCGGGTATCTCTTCGACGCCGCCATTGTGCAAATCGAAGAGCCGGCTGCCGCCACGATTCTCCTTTAGGAGAAGTACATCCGGCGTCAGCGTCTTGACCTCGGCTATCAATGCGCCAATGTCATCATTGCCAAGCCGCACGAACAGCGAAGACGATGTCGAGATAATGATAGCTTGCACGCGCCCGCGGAATCCCTCCAGTGATGACAGGTCGTTCAGGTCATATGCGATGTCGAACGCGAACCGTGCGTCTAAGGAGAAAGCATTGGCAAGTTTGTCGACGTCGAACCGCCCGGGAAATACGACGACCTTCTGGTAGGCTTCGAGTTGTGGGACCGGGTCGCGAAGCTTCACGACCTTTTTGTCCCGCATCAGGTCTTCGTAGCCTTGGTGCGAGACCTCCGTCCCGTCTCCAATGACGATGACGTTCGGCGCACCGACGACATTACCAAGCCAGACAAACTCCTTGCATCCGCATTTCGCGAGATAGTTCTTCGCTTCGTCAACCAGATACTCAGGGCAAACCGCTGCGACGGCAAACTCTAATCCTGCCGCCCAGAGACCCCGCGCTGCATGCGCTATGCCACCTAAACGAAGCTTGCACTTCTCACCACGTTGGGCGAGCGTAAAATCGACAACCAGCTCCCCAACAATCAGAACTGCACCGGTGTGGGTCATGATTATCGCGGCCCGAAGTCGCCCTCAACGGTGGGAACCGGCGCGAGAGCAGACGAACTCACCACACCAATGTAGTTCACGTTGCTTGCGAGGCAAGCAACGAGATAATTAAGCGATGTGGGGAGCGCACCCACCTTCACCCCATTCACATCGACTGCGAAGACGCGTCTTCCATCAAAGATAATTCCTAACTCAGCACCGACTGCAGGTACCGTGTTGAAGCGTGCGTGGTAATCGCTGTTACCAACATCCTGCAACAACGCGTGGAACGCCTGCTTGCATCTGTCAACGCCGCTCGCACCGCCTGCCATGCCAGTTCCGTCTCCCTCGACTTCCTTGGCCTTTGTACCTGGATAGTCCGAAAACGAGCCCGAGCCTGAGCTTCCCATAATTCCCTCGTCGCGTGGTTGATGAAGTCTTTTCCGTTCGTATATGTGCTTTTTTCTCTGAAGAAGAGTACAAGAGCGTGCAATTCAGTTGCCACGATTCCGGCACGCGCGTTGAAATCTATGCCCTGTGCATAGCGAGTATCGAGAAGCGGCTTGAGTGAGAGCAAACGGAAGATTACGCTCAGGCGAAACCTAACGCGCATTGCGTTCACGGAATGGTTTTCGGGAACAAGCCGACAGGACGATACTATCCGTGGCTCTTGAGTCTACGCAGAAAGGTTCGCGCTGTCACCAGCGCAAGATGCAGACGAAAGGTGCTCCTACCAGCGCGTTGGCGGCGGCATTCGCAGGTGGCAGAACGATGCTTAAAGGTACGAGCCGTTCACTGAGGTCGCGAGTTGCTGCAAGCTCTCAATCCTGACTGTCGGCATATCTTTGTTCTCAACTCACGGTTCTTGCCTCCGACGACGCGATGGCACTCCACCGGTAGCCTAGCGCTGTCTCCAGCGGCGACATGTTGTGTTCATTCTCGATGCCACGGCCAACCGCCGTGAAGCCTGAGGGGGAGTCACCTGTCGATATAGCGAAGTTCACACAATGCGCTGCTTGCTCTCAAGCGCCAATGAGATGGAGCGGACCACCTCTTTTATTCGCCCCTTCGACTCGTCGTCGAATACATCCCACGTCAGTTTTCTCTTCTTAACGGACTGGAGGAACTGGCTCGCAAGGATGGGCTTCGAGGCTTTCAACTGTTTTACGTAATCTGAGTTGCGCACTCCTGCAGGAGCAGGCTCGCGGTGCAAGACATGTGCCGCAAAATCAGTCTGACTGAACACATCTTCGATACCTGGACAGTCATTGAGCAGTATCACGTTCTCGGTGGTCAGCTCTTCGTCCCCGCTGTAGAGCGTCTGCTTGAGCTTTTCACGCAACGACCGTCCCTTCTTGTCGTCATCAACAGCAAAGATAAAATCAAGACCCCACCCTCGCAGCAAGAATGAAAGTTGTACCAGCTTGTCGGCACCGGTGGCGGCGAGGAAATGAGCCGGCTGCACGCAATCGGTCAACTGCCAGAAGCCGTTCATATAGTAAAAGCCACTGATTTCTTCCAGCAGAACATTGTTCGTTTTCTGTATGTGTTGTTGCTGCGACAGGTCTGAACCGATGGCGGCGTATAGCGGCGAAAGCGTGTCGCTGGTCGCGCCTCCAAGATGCGCGGCATCTATTACCGTTGTCGGTCCGCCAAGACGGCCAGTCATCCGCTGCACAGCACGGACGCGATAAAGTTTTTCATATTCGATAAGCTGCGGGCTGTGCGTCGTGTACACCACCCATACGTCTCCTTTCACCGCATTGAGTAACCGCAGCAAGTTCTGCTGGGCCCGAATGTGTAACCATGCTCCGGGTTCATCAAGCAAAAGAAGACGGCCGCGTCGAATTTTCTCGGACGCACTCAGAAAAAGAAAGAGGGATACAAACCACTTAACTCCTCTACTTCGCTGCGCAGGGTAGAAATCGGCTTCACCGTCTGCGACCCAGAAACTCAAATATCGATTGGTGCCCGTCGTGTCCATTTCTGACCGGTATTCAAGTCTGCAACGAAGCCGCGGAATGGGTAAGCTGCTCTCCCCAACCTCGAAGAATTCGCGGAAACGCTCGTTCAGCCTTTTGTCTCCCTTCTCCGTGAGGGCAATTTGCGTTCTCCGTTCGGCAGTCAACAATTCGGGTAACGATATTTTTGCCGCCCGCAAGTAGTTCCTGGCGGCATCGCGACCAGCCCCCACAAGTTCGCCTTTGTCATCGATATCGACGTAGTCGGGAAGAGCCTGACTGTCCACATCAAACGACAAAGCACGCGGTGCAGAGCTGTGTATCACGAGAGCCAGGTCATTCGTCCCCATCTTCGATGTCGGGCTTTCATGGCTGACCGGTTTCGTCCCTTCTGTCGAAGCGTTAGCGATAGCTGAAGCGATTGTCGTTAGTGACTGGCCTAAATTGACCAGGCCCGCACCGGTGTTATGCGCATCTTCAAGCATCTTATCGAGTTCTGGGTCCGCAATACCGACAAGTCCTTCAAAGACCGTCCTCCCCTCAGCCCGTGAGCGGTCCCACGCATAGTCCAGTACAACCTCGCCGCCTCGCGTCGAAAGATAACGCCTCACCGCCTGCTTCTGAAAGAACCCCCAACTGGCGAGTACGGACTCTAGTTCTTCATAGACAACTCGAACACGAAGGTGAATTTCCGGCTCTTTACTATCGACCCGGCAGTCGTTCTCGTTCAACCGCGCATTACCAACGGTAAGCGCCAGCGCATCCAGAACAGCGCTTTTGCCGCTCTCATTCTGGCCGATGAGCACGGTCACTCTGTCCGCCGAAAAGCGTTGCCACTCGGAGTCAACGATTGAACGAAAATTTCTGATTCTGAACGCTAGAAAGTCCATAACAACCTTGCTTTATTATTTCTGACTGGAAATCCCATCCGCCTGCTGCGCACTATCGAATACCCAAAGCAGCCCCTCTGACCGGCGCGTCTTCATCCGTACCACGTTCATCGAACTATTCGGGAGACCCTTCGGTATCGAGCGGGATAGCTTGCCTTAACTTATCCGACAGCCGCGAACCAAGTTCGGGGTGCAGTCGAACCACCTTCGCAATCTTGCCACGCGTGCTCGCCACCGAAGGCACGTCCGCCTGAGTCCCGGACGTCAACGCCTCTTTGACCTGATGCACCTGTGCTCCGATTCGGCGGCGCTCATCCTTTGGCAATGCCGGGTGAACATTCACCACAAGGCTATTAACCGTTATGCGATGGTTCCGCCGAAGCACCTTGTGCTTCGAGCGCTTTACCGAGTACCCGTATCCCTGAAAACAACCTATTGCTATCCGATTGATGTCGGTCAGTTCCGCTTGGGACGTGTCGGTGGCCTTCGAGATAGTTATGTCGTCGACGAGACGGGAGTATCGCCAGCCACGCTTTTCAAGCGTCTCAACCAGACAGTGTTCACGCTGCCAGAACACAAGATTGGCAAGGTAACTGCTAGTTCTCGCGCCCTGCGGGAGGAAACCGTCCTTGGTCGTCAACCGCGTGAGTACCTCCGCAACTGGAGGCGCGAACCGGAAAAAATCCCTCCAGATGTCTTGGACAAGTTCGGCTCGCGTACTGGGAAAGAAGTCCGCAATGTCCAGGGTGACGGCAACACATGCGCCGGCGTGAATCTCGGCGTTGCGTACGTAGTCTCTCGGATACGCCTTGTCGCGAATGCTTCCCTGAAGGTACAGCGGAAACAGAACCTTATGAAAAAACAACTGGTTAATCCGGCCTTGAACTTCCTTAAGTTGCTTATGCGCGTCCCATGTTACCCGCTCAGTCCCGTCTTTTTTCGCGATTGGCTTTCTGCGGTACATATTCCCGGCATTCACAGCCAAGCGATTCAGCTGACGCTCGGCTAAGCCAAGCGCCAACGCCAGCGTCCTCACGTCCTTAATCGGCGCGAAGTTATATGAGGGCTTGTTCGGGCGGCTGCTCATTTAGCAGTTGGAGAGCTGCGAAAGATAGCTTTTCCTGCAGGTCGACGGGCAAGCCGGAAAGCTCAGTCTGGTCTGCGGCGAGGAAAAATAGGATGCCGGACGGGATTGCCAACGCTTCCGAGATTCGCTGAATGATGGAGAGGGTTGGGTCCTTCCGCTTGTTCTGCTCGAGCAGCGATAAATACGAAATCGAAATTTCGGCCTTTTCAGCAAGCTGCGCTTGATTGTATCCACGCTGCTTGCGGCAGAGTGCGATGGCGCGGCCTAGGTTCATCTCATGGTCCTTTGGAAAAGATGGTTTGCCGTGTCACCGGGAGTTGAAGAAAAGGTGAGCGAGAGTGGCGAGATTAGTCACGATGCTGAGCGCTTGGGCAAGCATGGCTAATGCCCGCTGGCTCACGCGATGTGGTACCTCGACTTCGTCTGTCCTTTCTTGCAGGCAGTCCTCCATTTCTTTGACGACAGCCTTCAACTCTTCACTGACACTGGTGCCTAACTCTTGGTGCTTTTCCTGATGAAGCGCCTTGAGCGCATCGATGCAGGTTTTCAATTGGTCGTACTTCATTGGAGTGTTCTCCGAAAACGGGCACATGCCCAGCTTCCACAAGCAAATAGCCGAACGGAGAGAGTTAGACACCACAAACCACATCCCAACAAAACAGCTTCCTTCAGTGCATTGCAAAACCGCGCAACGCTTACATCGCGGCAAAGGCGCTCATGCGATTAGCAGCATGCGAACCCCTACCTAACCAGCCAGCCGTAATGACCACGCCATTCGCACTCACGAACCGCGACGAGTGCATCGCGTCCACGGTTTCGGGGATGCAGTGCAGCCAGTACGGCGCGCTTCGGCGGTGACGTGGGAATTGCCCGCTATGCGGGTACCTCGTTCCAACGAACGAAGCAGCACTACCACGCTACTACTTGGGGAGCGATGAAGTCGACCTGTTAAAGAGCACCGAGGGGCGATACGCCCCTCCAGAACAAAGAATACATCAAAAACGTACAGCCGCGGCTTTTTTTTGACCACCAGTCAAATTGCGACTTCCCGAGTCGTTGCGCTGCCTGGTCGGGTCCAGCACCAGACGCTAAGTAAAAGCTGGGTAACAAGCGCGTCGGTGCCGCTTGGCATAGCTATCAGGCAACGTCATCGGGCTGCTGGCGAGACTTCGCGTGCTCGCGAATACTCGGTTCCCCCGAGCACGTCAAGCACTCATCGACAAACGTGGTTAGAATTGAACAGGGCGCCAGCCAGAGCTTCGAGCGGCTCAAAAAAGGCGGCATGTTTCCATGTTCAATCCCCGCGATAATCGTGCAGCTCCGCACGCGCAGGGGTCGGAATCGCTCGAGACCCCGCGCTGTATTCGGAGCACACGATATGACACAGCTCTCCGCTATTGTCTTTGCCGTTCGTCGCGCGCTTGCTGCTCAAGGCATGTCCCTCTCGACCGGCCATGCCCAGCAGCTTGCTGCCGCTGCGCTCGGGCACAACAATCTCGCTTCCTACCAGGCGTCCAATGACGATGCCGGGCTGGCGCTTGCGTCGGTCATCGTCTTCGACTCAGGGCGGCTTCACGACCGTGCCACCGAGCTCGGGTACCACGGCAGCGCGTTTGCGCAGGCGCTCTCCGCTGTGCTGGAGGCGCGCTTTCCGACGGCGCGCATCTACTCAGACCACGAAGACTGGCTGACCGACGTCCAGAGGCACTTCGAACTCGCAATAATCAACAATGGACATGTCGAGTCCGAAGTGGCAATGACCAACGGCACGTTCCCGCGGATTGATATTGAGTTGCCGTGGTGGGAGACGCTCGATGAGTACGATGGCGACGACCTTAGCACGGAAATCGAAGGTCTGGTCACGGTTGACCAGGGGGATGACCGCGCGTATTACGGCCATGAGATTGACGTGCGCGCCACGCTAACGGTGGAACGCTTCGGTCGGCGCCTCTTCGGTGACTACCGTCTTGAGGTGGAGAAGGCAGGTCTACGATGGCTAGGCGAGCCGAACCCATCCTTCTGACCGCAACAGCCTGCCGCTCCTGCACATCTGGCCGGGGCGGCATTTGGTGCCCCCATCCCGTGGCGGTCGGAAATCGATACGCCCAGCAGGTCAAGAAAGATGATGCTGAACGCGCGATGCCGGAAGCGGTGGCCCTCTGTGCAAGTCAATCTTAGAGCCTCACCGTCCTCGAAGAGGAAGCGTTAGGAAGATGTGTCGCCGCCTCTTAGTGCGGCATTCGAGGGAAATTCGGGGAATAGAACTGTGAAAACACTGAGACTAGTCTTGCTGGTTTTCGGCTTCGCGAGTATTGCCGCAAACGCGATGACGTTCACTGCACCCAAGCACAACCCCGCCGACGTCATTACGTGGATAGACCAACACGGAGACACCACACGAATCTACGCGGACGGTGAGATAACCACCTCCAGCGCCAGCGAGTTGGAACAGTTTGTTCGCGCGAATCACATCGAGAGCGGCATGGTCTTGTTCAACTCCCCTGGCGGCTCGCTAATGGGCGGCGTGGCGGTGGGCAACACCATCAGAAAGCTCGGATTCGACACCGGCATCGCTACGTACGCTGGCGGGGGGATGGTGGCGAGCGGCATCTGCGCGAGTGCGTGCGCGTACGCGTTTGCCGGCGGCCTCGGCCGATATTATTCGAGCGGTAACACAAGACTTGGCATTCACCAGTTCTACTCGCAGGGCAATGACATAGGCAACGGCACGAGCCAGGAAGTCAGCGGCATGCTGGTCGCCTATCTTCAACGAATGGGCGTCGATGCGTTGGCATTCTCTGCCTCAGCATCGGTTCAGCCCAATGACATTCTCTGGCTGAGCGCAGCGGAAGCCAGTAGGCTTCACTTCTCAAATAACGGTATCGAGCAAACGACGGCAGAGTTGAAGCAGGTCAAAGGTTCGACGTACCTCCGCGTCGAGCAGAAATACACGAGCTACACCGCTCGTTTCATCTTCAGTTGTGCTCGCGACGGCCGGCTGCTATTGATGGGCGGCATCGTCACCACCCCCCAAGATGCGAAGCAGAAGTATGACTGGGCGACGCAGTCCTTCTTCACTTTCGACGAGCAGACGATTCAAACTAAGCGAAAAGGCAGCGCGAACGATGGCCTTGCCCCGAACGACTCAAATATCTGGGTAACGCGCTTTCTCGCGCCCGCGGAGGTCCAGAAACTGTTGACGTCGAAGACCATAACGACTTGGGTTGCAGCGGACGGAGCAGTCGGGAGCACAGGCGCTGTGGATATCAGTGGAGTTCGCGACAAAATCCGGGATTTTGTCGCGAACTGCAGTTTCTATCCGCGAGTGGGCCAATAGTCGCGCATTGCGAACCGACGCCCTTCACGGCGTTGACGATGGCATCAGGCTGTTGCCACGGAAACGCGCCACCTCTTGCCGGAAAGAGCTGCATGTCCGAAGTTTTCTGGGAGGGTTGTGGAGGTTCCAGTCTGCCGGTTCGCCTCCCGGCATTTTTCGGGCAAATCTGCTGCAGGAACTGAAGCACGCCTATACCGGGACGAAGAAGCGTTCCGTGAAGGTTCCCGCCCTGCGATTGCCCTCAAAACGCGGGGTCGAGGGCACAAATTTATTACCGACTACACTGAGCACAGTAGAAGCGTTCCGCGCCATATCCAGCAAGGGGTTGATGGAATTTTAACCCCCGCTACGGAACACATCTACGAGAGGCCACGGAACGCTTTCATTTGGTGCGAACAAAAACTATCAACGCCCGCCCCCCGCTCACTCCACCGTCACCGACTTCGCCAGATTCCGCGGCTTATCCACATCCGTCCCCCTTGCACACGCCGTGTGATACGCCAGCAACTGCAGCGGCACCACATGCAGGATCGGCGAGAGCAACCCATAATGCTCCGGCATGCGGATCACATGCAGCCCCTCGTCATTGACGATCTTCGTATCCGAATCCGCGAACACATAAAGCTGGCCGCCGCGTGCCCGCACTTCCTGAATATTCGACTTCAGCTTCTCGAGCAGCGCATCGTTCGGCGCCACCGTCACCACCGGCATCGCTTCCGTCACCAGCGCCAGCGGCCCGTGCTTCAGCTCACCCGCCGGATAAGCCTCGGCGTGGATATACGAAATCTCCTTGAGCTTCAGCGCACCTTCCAGTGCGATCGGATAATGCAGGCCCCGTCCGAGGAACAGCGCGTTTTCCTTGCGTGAAAACTCTTCCGACCACGCAATGATCTGCGGCTCCAGCGCCAGCACGCTGTTGAGCGCCGCCGGCAGGTGCCGCAACTGCTTGATGTACTCCGCTTCCTGCGCCGCGCTCACATGGCCGCGCAGCTTGCCGAGCGTCACCGCCAGCACGAACAGCGCGACCAGTTGCGTCGTAAACGCCTTGGTCGACGCCACCCCAATCTCGCGGCCCGCATGCGTGAGGAACGAGAACTCCGTCTGCCGCACCATCGCGCTCGTGCCGACATTGCACACCGCCAGCGTATGCGGATGCTCAAGCGACTGGGCATGCTTCAACGCGGCGAGCGTATCCGCGGTCTCGCCCGACTGCGAGATCACCACCACCAGCGCCTTCGGATTCGGCACCGACTCGCGATAGCGATACTCGCTGGCAATCTCGACCTGGGTGGGGATCTTCGCCACCGACTCCAGCCAGTACTTCGCCGTCAGCCCCGAGTAATAGCTCGTGCCGCAGGCGAGAATCAGCAGGCTGTCGATACCCGCAAACGCCTTCTGCGCACCTTCGCCGAACAGCGAGGCATCGAAGGTTTCGGCTTGCGGAATCGTGTCGGCAATCGCGCGCGGCTGCTCGAAGATTTCCTTCTGCATGAAGTG
>NZ_FNCJ01000014.1 GCF_900100735.1 Paraburkholderia phenazinium
CTTCTTCGATAGTGTTCACGTGTCCACCTATTTAAGTGGATACGATGCTCCCAAGACCTTCAATGCAACTCAAGACGGGATGGCTAGGCGCTTACAAAGATGGCATCGTGACAGTAAATGGAATGGTGCCCGATGCCGCGCAGTTGGACGAGGTAACGTTGATCGTGAAAGACGTGCAGGGTGTCGTGTCAGTGGTCAACAGGCTAACCGTCCAGAGACCAATGAGTCAGTAACCGTGCGCCTTCCCCAAAAAAAGTAATGCGAGCCATCTGTCGATCACTTCATTGTCCGCGATCCGTGGATCGCAAACTCGGAGGGACAGCATGCCGTCACACAGGCTGAGCACGCCTAGCGCAAGAACCTCCGCCTGTAGAGGTGGCATCATACCAACGCGCTCGAAAACAGCGAGAATATGTGCGCCGATATGGCTGAGCTTTTCGCGGTGGAAATCGGTGATACATTGCCGAACTGTTGCGTCGTTTCGCGCGAGTAGCCTCGCTTCCACCCAGAGCAGAAAACACTCGTTATCACGAAGATACCCATTGTAGAATGCAATGGCGCTCGCAGTCATTTCCTCTCGCGAGCCAACCTTTTCGATGACCGCCTGAAGACCGGCACGCGCGCTGTCGTGGTCCCACCGCAGCACCTCGAGCAGCAGTTCAGACTTGCCGCCGAAGTTCGAGTAGAACGCGCCGCGCGTGTAACCGGCTGCATCGACGATGTCCTCCACGCTCGTACGGTCAAACCCCTTTTTGATGAACATCTTTCGCGCGGCGCGCAGCAGTCGCTCCCGGGTCTGATGTCGGCGTTGTTCATGTGTGAGGCGCTTCCGTTTCATGAGTAAAGATCGGTTCCGGTAGCTCCATTGTGCAGCCAAATGCGCGACGTACTCCGCAGGATCCTCGCAACCTGGCCTTTTTCATCTTCAGTTCACCCGTGGCGGAGTGCACAGTTGCCTCCGCCACGTTAAATTGACTGTTGCCGACGACAAAACTCACGCGACAGACCAGGTCTCACAAAACTGCACTCCGCGTTTGATCTGGTCCAGGCTCAGCCGAGGGCATATTGCCTGAGTCAAACTGCGACTGGTGACGCGCCGCGAACGTGAGATAAACCGCCGGCAACACGAACAGCGTGAAGAGAGTTCCAATCGAGAGGCCGCTGGCAATCACAAGCCCCATGTTGAACCGCGATGCCGCGCCTGCGCCCGACGACATGATGAGCGGCACAACTCCAAGAACCATCGCTGCGGTCGTCATCAGGATCGGTCTGAGTCGAACGCCTGCAGCGTGGACTATGGCCTCGAGTTTCGACATTCCTTCATGCTGCGCGGCATTCGCCACTTCGACGATCAGGATGCCATGTTTGCTGATGAGCCCCATCAGCGTCACGAGGCCGACCTCGGTGTAAATGTTAAGCGAGGCACCTCCGAGGCCGAGGTTGATGAAGACGAGCGCTCCCGCGACAGACATGGGAATCGACACAAGAATCACCAGCGGATCGCGAAAACTCTCGAACAGAGCAGCAAGGCTAAGGTAAATGATGACGAGCGCGAGAACGAAGGTGCCAACAAAGCCACTCGATTCCTGCACCAGTTGGCGCAAAGGCCCGGCGTAGTCGATCGAAACATCGGGCGGCAAAGTGCGTGCCGCCAGCGCCTGCAGCGACTTGAGTGCGGCGTCCTGCGAGACACCGAGTGCAGGCACACCCGAGATCGTCGCCGAGTTCACTTGCTGGAAATGGTTGATGGCTTCAGGCACGGTCTCGGTGCGTACTCGCCCTATCGCCGACAACGGCACCGGTACATTATTTACCGTTGCGATCTGGAAATTCATGATCTGGTCAAGCGTCAATCGCGAGCGCTGCTGCACCTGTGCAATGACTTTGTACGAGCGCGAATCGAGACTGAAATAATTCGTATATCCACCACCAAGCAAACCGCCCAATGCTGTGCCCACTTGCGACATCGTCACGCCGATCTGCGAGGCCTTGTCGCGATCTATGTCGAATATTTTTTGCGGCTGGTCGATCTTCAGGTCACTATCGATGAAAAGAAACATACCGCTAGCGGCCGCATCGGCGAGGAACTTCTGGGCTTCCAGATTCAGCTGGTCCAACGGCTGCGTGGATTTCAACACGAACTGAATCGGTAATCCCTGCGAGCCCGGCAACGCGGGTAGCAGGAATGCGACGATCTTTTGCCCCGCTACCTTGCTGAACTGGTGTTGCAGGTCACGCTGAATCTCCGTCGCGCTCCGATGGCGCTGCTCCCATGGCTTCAGCGTCACCCCACCGATAGGCTGCGACGGATTGTCGACCTGGAATGTCTGGGCTGCCTCGGGAACCCTTTCCATGATGTCAGCCACTTGACGAGCGAATGCCTGCCTTTGCTGCAGCGTCGCGTTTGGGGCGGACGTTGGTTGAAGCACGACGACACCCTGATCTTCCTGCGGTGCCAGTTCACTGTCGGCGCTGCTATACAGAAAGTAAATGCTGCCAATCACCAGCCCTGTGAAAAGCAGCGTCACTGGAACCGTTTGCAAGCTACTTCGCAGCAGCCGCTCGTAACCGCGTTGAACAGAATTGAACACTCGGTCGATCGTTTCAACGATCCGTGTCACCCAGCGGCCACCCCGATCAAGTGGCTGCAGGATTTGCCCGCACATCATCGGCGATAAAGTTAAAGAGACAACCGCGGACATCGTGACTGCACCTACGAGCGTGAACGCGAACTCTGTAAACAGCGCGCCGGTCAGTCCACCCTGAAAGCCGATCGGCACATACACGGCGATCAGCACAATTGTCATAGCGATAATCGGGCTCGCCAGATCACGCGCGGCCTTGATCGCGGCGTCGCGAGGTCGCATGCCCTCCTCCAGATGGCGGCTGACGCTCTCGACCACGATGATGGCGTCGTCGACCACCAGGCCGATAGCCAGCACGAGCGCGAGCAAGGTAAGAAGATTGATCGAAAATCCGAACGCGAGCATCATGCCGAAAGTGCCGACCAGCGACAACGGAATGGCGACGACCGGAATCAGCACTGAACGCGGCGAACCGAGGAACGCGAACACCACTAGCGTAACAATCAGCACCGTTTCGACCAGCGACGCCTCCACCTCGTGAATGGAGCTGTCCACAAATACGGTCGAATCATAGATAACAGCACTGTGCAGTCCGGCGGGCAGCGCTCTCTGGATGTCAGGCAACACGGCCTTCACGCCCCTGATCACATCGAGCAGACTCGCCGACGGCGCCATCTGTATGCCAAGATAAACGCCCTTCTTGCCGTTGAAAGACACGCTGGATTCATAGTCCTCCGAACCAAGCGTGACGTTCGCCACATCCTTAAGCCGAATGATTCCGCCTTTGACCTGTTTCACCACAAGTTCGCGGAACTGCTGCTCCGAATGCAGGTCGGTCGAGGCCGTCAGGTTGAACTGCACCATCTGTCCTTTCGTGGTGCCCAAACCGGCAATCACGTTATTGGATGCGAGTGCGCTGGTGACATCTGTCGCGGTCAGACCGTAAGCCGCGAGCTTCTGCGGATCGAGCCACGCCCGCAGCGCGAAGTACTGTGGGCCCAGCAGTTCCGCCGTCTGCACGCCTTTAACCGCCTGCAGACGAGGCTGCACATTGCGGACGAGATAATCAGTGATCTGGTTGGGCGCGAGTTCATCGCTAGAAAACCCGATGATCAACGCATCGAGAGACTGCCCGATAGCCACGGTGATGGTCGGCTGCTGCACCCCGCTCGGCAACTGGTTGAGCACCGAATTGATCTTGGCGTTGATCTCAGTGACCGCTTTGTCGGCATCGAAATTCAGCAATAGGTTCGCAGTGATCGTGCTGGTGCCGGAGACGCTCTTCGAAGTCAGATAGTCAATCCCGTTCGCCTGTGCAATCGCATTTTCAAGGGGGGTTGTGACAAACCCCGCCACGGCTTGAGGGTCCGCGCCGTAATACGTCGTCGTCACTGTCACCACGGCGTTCTCGGTTTTTGGATATTCGAGAATGGGCAGCGAAGTGAATGCCTTATAGCCGATAACAAGGATCATCAGGCTTACGACGCACGCCAGCACTGGCCGGCGGATAAAGATGTCAGTGAATTTCATCAGTCATCCTGTTTAGTGATCTTGCGGGACAGGCGCCGCGTCATCCGGTAGCTTTACGCTGTTATCGATCTGCACGAATGCGCCGTTATGGAGCTTGAGTTGCCCCGCCGTCACCACCTCGTCGCCCGGGTTGAGTCCCTTCATGATGCTGACCTGATCGCCACGCGTTTCGCCGGTCGTCACAACCTGCTGACGAACGCTTGCCTGCCGCTTGCCTTGCGCGTCCCTGCCACTCTGAATCACATAAACGAGGCTGCCGTAGGGATTGTAAGCAACGGCCGTTTGAGGAATGGTCACGAGTGATCGCGGCGCGCCACTGGCGACGCTTGCGGTGGCGAACATGCCCGGCAGCAGCAGGCCGTCACGATTTTCAAACGATGCGCGTATCTGCAGCATGCGGCTCGACGCATCGACTTTCGAATTCATCGACGTCACCTTGCCAATGAAAGTCTTGTCCGGATAAGCATCGACCGACAGCGATACTGCCTGCCCGACTGAGAGCTGGCCGACCGCCTGCTGGGGCACATAGAAATCGAGGAACATAGGGTCGAGCGCCTGCAAGGTAACGACTATTGTGCCAGCCGGCAGGTACTGGCCCACATCGACCTGTCGCACGCCAAGGCGTCCCGCGAAGGGTGCAATAAGTGTCTTCTCGCGCATCAACGCCTGTTGGGCAGTGACTTGAGCACGCGCGCCCCTCAGGTTGCCGGCATCGGTATCGACGGTCGACTGCGCCACGCCTTGCACTGCAAGCTGCTGCAGGTCGCGCTTATACGTTATCTCGTCCAGGTCGGCGTTGGACTTCAACTGCTCAAGCTTCGCAAGATCGTCGTTGGGGCGCAGGCGCAACAACACCGTTCCCGCCGCCACGTCTCGGCCGGAATCGAAGTGGATTTCATCAATGACGCCGCCCGTTTCCATCGACAGATCCGTGCCCTTCGAAGCACGCAGCGATCCTACCGCGGTAAGGATCGGCTGCCACGCTTGCGCGATTGCGGACGTCGTCGATACGGTCGCCTGCTGCGACTGGATACCTGCTGTTACCTTTTTGAGCACGTTGCCCTTGAAGACATGAAAGCCGATCAGCGCGGCAGCGAGCAGAGCGACGATGAGCAGCATCACAAGGAGGCGCAGAAAGGTTCTGGGTGGCCGTTGGCGTCCCGAAGTGGGATCGGTGGTGACGGCACGCGTGGAAAGACTGGTCATGGGTTAGACACTCCGCAACATTGCGCAACTTTTGGATCGACATCGCTTCGATGCCACCAGCCACCACCCAGCGCCTGGAACAGCGCGACGGTGTCCGTGTATCGAATGGCCTGAGAGGAAATCAGTTTCAGCCGTGCGCTCGTGTCGGCTTCTTCGGCTGAGAGCACGTTGAGATACGTGCCGCCCCCCGCGCTGTATTGACCCTGCGCGACTTTCAGGCTCGCGGCCGCCGTCTTCTGCGTCGCGAGATTGGCAGCAAGCGTCTCGGCATCCCGATTGATTGCGACAAGCGCATTGACTACATCCTGGAATGCCGAGTTGACCGTGCTGCTGTATTGAGCGGCGGCAACGTCGACGGCAGCTTCGGCAGCCCGTTTTCTTGCTTTCAAGGTGCCGCCCGCAAAGACGGGTTGCGCGAGGCTTCCTGCAATACTCCACACGATGCCCGCGGGATTGAAAAGGTTCGACAGGCTGCTACCATCGCGCCCATAACTCCCGGTCAACGATATCTGCGGCAGCATGTTGGCGAGCGCGACGCCTACGTTCGCGGTCGCCGAATGCAGCAAGGCAGCGTATGCCTGAACATCGGGTCTTTGCGCGACAAGACTGGATGGCAAGGAGACGGGCAACTCATCCGGCAACGTCAGGCTCGCGAGATCGAGTGACGGTGCGGTATATTCGTCCGGCAGTCCGCCGAGATAAACTGCCAACTGGTTGCGTTGCTGTTCGAGTTGCTTGTGCAAACCCGGCAACGTGGCTATCTGTGCATCGAGCAGCGATTGCTGCTGCAGCACGTCCACCTGACTTACGCCGCCTAACTCGAAGCGACGGCGCGTCACATCGAGAGCAGCGCTGTAGGCGCGTACGATGTCCTGCGTGGTGTCTATCTGGGCCTGCAGCGAAGCCTCATTGATCGCCGCATTGACGACGTTGGCGACCAGCGTCAGCTCGGTTGCCTCGAGTTCGAAGCGCTGATACTCCGCTTGAGCGTTGAGTTGTTCGACTTGTCGGCGAACACCACCAAACGCATCAAGCGTGTACGACACGCTGAGTGATCCGCTGATCACGTTATAAGCCGATGGCACAGGACTTATAAGTGTGTTTCGCTCCCGTTCGCCCGACGCGCTCGCGCTGATTTGCGGAAAGAAGCTCCCCTGCTCCGCGCGAGTGTTCTCGTGTGCTTCGCGCAGGCTCGCCTGCGCGGCGGCCAGTGTTGGGTTCGCCTTGAGCGCGCGATCGACGAGTTCGTTGATCTGGGCGGAATGGAACATTGTCCACCAGTCCCCCTGGATGTCACGACCGGTGACCAAGGACTGCGATGCCCCAGCCAGCGTGTCGGCGGACAGTGTTCTGGCCGGTAAGGGTTTCTTGGTGAAGCCTCGCGTATCGGGCGCGGCCGGCGCGGCGAAATTCGGCCCGACTGCGCAACCAGCGAGCAGTAGTGCCCATAGTGTGCAAGAACCGAGCGCGACCGGCGCCGCGGCTCTGAATGTCTGGAACCTACGATTGAAATGAAAGGTCTGGTAAAACTTCGACATAGGCGTTAGTTCCTATACTGTTCAGTACACTATATCACTTACCATACCAACTAGTACAGTATGTTCACCAGGGGAAAAACTCGCATGCCAAAACCTCCGTTGGTCACCCGCACGGGTCGCCCGAAAGACCCGGCCAAACGCGCCGCGATCCTGGACGCTGCGACCAGTCTGTTCTCCGTGCAGCACTACGACACCGTCACGATGGAAGATGTGGCAGCAAAGGCCGGCGTGTCGAAGGTGACCGTCTATAGCCATTTCTCGGACAAGGACGCGCTGTTTGAAAACGTCGTGAGCGGCGTGTCCGATCAGATCATGCAGGGGCTATCAGGGGCTGACTGCGATCAGTTGCCCTTGCGTGAAAGGCTGAGTCGTATTGGCGTGGCGTTTCTGACTGTCGTCATCGACATCAACGTCGCGGGATTGGTGCACCTGCTACCCGCGGCATCTCGGGGAAATCGGGCGCTAATCACGCGCTTCTTTAACGCTGGCCCTGCGAGAACGACAGCGGCGCTGTCGGAGATAATCAGTTCCGCAGCGGCGCGAAAAGAATTGATAATCGATTCGCCCACGCTGGCGGCAGAGGATCTGATGAGCTTATGGGAAGGCGGATTGCCGGCGCGCATCGTGTTCGGGCTGGTGGAGCCCTCGACGCCGGAAGAAATAGAGCAGCGTGCCCGGCGCGGCACGGATGTTTTTATGCGTGCGTACGCAAATCCGCGTAAGTGAAGTCGGTCCTGGCTGGCGCGAGTCTCGCCCGCCCGCCGACTCCCCCTCGCGTTTGCAACTCGGCGGATTTCTTGCAGCAAGCACTTGGCACGAGCGGCCCGCCGCAGACAGGCCGTCTTCCGCCTAGCTTCGCGAACAGACAGACTCACCCATGCATGTCTGCATCGATGGTTGGCCGGCCTGCTCAAAAAACTCTGTTAAGAGGTCTTGACCTCTGCGGTGTCAGGCAAAATCTCGCGCAAAGCCTGATCGTATGCACCAGACATAAGGACAAACATTACCGTAGCAGGCGCCTGCGAGCGGTTTTCCCACGTGTGATTAGTTCCGCACTGAACCAACACATCTCCTGCATGCAGAACGACCTCTGAATCATCAAGGAGAAGAGTCAGTTCGCCCGAAAGCACGACAACGTAGTCGATCGTTTCGGTGCGATGCATCGTCGCGTTTCTGGCAGATGCAGTAGCGGTATGACCTCCGGCATTGCCCAGCGATTTGAACGCTTGCGAAGCTGTAGCCGAATCCAGTTTCGCAATACCTTCGCGGTAGGGTGGAACCTGGCTCACACGAATCACTGTACCGCGCGGAGTCGGCAGTTGTCGCCGAGGACCAGACGTAGTCTCGACCGTCTGCGCCACGATATGCGCAGGCGTCTCGAAGGTCCGGAATATATCGCATGAAACATATCCCGGCAGCAATGGCGTCGAGAAAACAAACGGAGAAGGTCCGTCCGATAGGACAATTGATTTACCACGCGTGTCATGCCCGGTCACAACACGTCGAACAGCGAAACCTGCCTCGCCCTCTCCCTCCGGTTGAGCGGTCTGCGTAGGGCCGTCGGGCGAATGACGGTCCGGCGTCAGACCGGCTGCCGAAGCGATCGCGTCGGTGGGCCGTGCTTCGCGGAACGAGGCCCCTGGACCAGTCTGGGAACGGTATTGTTCGGTCATGTCTTCTCCTCTGAATTGAAACGGCTGAATTGCTGCGGACGAATACGTTAAAAGGATGAGCTTCCGGGCCGGGTGCTTATCCAAGCTCTTTGGGCTTTTCCCACGGTATCGGAACGACAGCGGAGGGATCCGTATAAACGTCGATCAATGCCGGCCTCCCAGCAGCTAACGCATCCTTGAAAGCGCCGCGGAAGTCGGAAGCCCGTTCGACGCGATAGGCTTTCATCCCAAGCGTCTCGGCGACTGCCGCGAAATCCACGCGGCCGAATTTCCAGTTTTTCTCCAACGCGGCATCCTCGCCCCAAAGGACTCTTTCCTGATTGAAACCGTGATTGTTGTTGACTACCGTCACCGTATTGATGCCGTAACGCACAGCGGTCTCCATTTCGGCGAGGTGGTAGTAAAAGGCGCCGTCGCCAGTGAAGCAAACGACAGGTCGCATCGGGTTCGCGCATTTGGCGCCGAGAGACGCTGGAAACGACCATCCGAGTGAGCCAGCAGCGCGAATCAGCGCCTGGCCAGACCGATTCAGATAGAGGTGACGAGCTGCCCAACCTGCCGCGTGGCCGGTGTCGACTGCGACGAGCGCGCCTTCAGGAAGCGATTCGGATAACATGCTGCAAAGACGTTCTGGCCGAATGGGCGACGTGTCCGAATTCTCGTATTGAGCGGCCAGTTTGCCCCACTCCTCGCGCAACGCGGCAATGCGGTCAATCCATTGCGGGCTGCCAACAGGCCCCGCGAGTTCGACGCCGAGTTGCTCCAGCACGGCGGCGGGATCGCCGATCAGACCCACGATCAACGGATAGTTACGGCCCAGCTCTCTCGGGTCGATGTCGATCTGTACCGCCGGCACGCCCGGCACAGGAACTGACCATCCGCGGGTTGTCATGCTGCCTGTGCTCGAGCCAACGAACAGCACGAAGTCAGCCTCGGACACAGCGATATTTGCTGTATCGCGCGAGTAGTCTCCCACCACACCGGTGCAAAGAGTGTCGCTCTCAGGTATAGCGGCCTTCGCGTCAAGCGACGTTGCCACGGGTATTCTTGCAAACCGCGCGAACTTGAGAAGCGCCGCCTGTGCGCGCGAGGCGCGTATGCCCGAACCGGCCACGATGATGGGTCGCTCAGCCTTGCGAAGTGCAGTAGCGGCTGTTCGGATATCCTCGGCAGATGCGGCGGGACGAATCGGCGGGCAGAAGCCGTAGCGCGGCTCCGGCGGCATCACATGCTCAACCTCCTCCATCAGCACCGCACCCCAGAAACCGGAGAGTTCGAGATGCACCGGCCCGGGCGATCCGGTGGTCGCCACTCGTAAAGCCTGCTGGAGAAGGTCCGGCAGCCGCTGTGCCTTTTCGACCCGAGCGCTAAATTTGGTTAGACCGGCGTAGATCGGTCGTTGATCGATTTCCTGGTAGAAGTTGCGTTCACGAGTGTCGGCCGTACCGCCTCCGGTCAGCGCGAGAATGGGTGATTTCGCCATCAGGGCATCGACCAGTCCGGAGGCGAGATTCGTAGCACCAATAGCTTGCGACGCGCAAACACCAACGCGCCCCGACTCGCGAGCGTATCCGTCGGCCATATAAGCCGCAGCCTTCTCAGAGTGTGCGACGACCGACTTTACACCGATTGCCGTCATCTCCTTGATCCCAGGCGGGATGATCATCGGCACGTTGAAGAAGTGGTCGACGCCGTATGCTGCAAACGTCTCCGCAAGAACGCGGTTTCCTGTTTTCTTTCCCATAAGGGTTCCTTCTGGTTAAGGGGTACATGGGCGTGCTTCGCCCGAAGCCGCCGATCGCATCTCTGACGCTACGCAGTCACGCAATGGAATTCGCGGGAGCAAACGAGCGCGTTGGTTCTGACACACAAGGGCGTGCGCAATCCGGCCTAAAACTCCAAGCGCAGCACTTTTGCCGGCCTGACCCCATCCGGCATTGGCGCCTTGATGCCTCCATCGGTCGTTACATAAGCGACTCTTCCGTATTCCCGTATATTCCGCCCCCATGCTATTGCTGACGGACCCACCATCAGATCGAGAACGGGAATGCCAACTACGCTCTGTCGTGGGCCTTTGTTCTGATCGGGTGTCAGCGACAGACAATCGATTGTGTTCTCGCGGTGGGTTGTGATGTACGCAAGTCCGCGCTCTTCGTCGATGCAGAAGTCATCACCCATCATGCCGCTCCCAACGAGTTCGGGCAGACCTTCCGGATTCAGGCTGCGCGGATCGACAGAGATGCGCATGAAGAGCTTCCTGGCGGTGGAGGTGTAGTACAGGTAGTTGCTCTTTGACGCGTAACGGATGCCATTCACCCCTGGCTGGTCAGGCATGGGGCCATTCGGGTCGTGCGCCATGCTTTCATGCTGAAGCCATTTGTGCACGGTCGCTGTCTTTCCGTCAGTACTCAGGTCAACACGCCAGATGAGGCCTGCGAAGCAATCAGCGAGAAGAATGACCCGGGGTGCGATGAGGCAGCTACCGTTGAGCATTCCCACAGACCGCGAAAATTCGACAACAATCTCCGGTTCTATCGACTGACCCGGTGACCAGCTACGCAGATCGACGCGCAGCAGGCAGCCACGCGATACGACGCCCGTCGATACATAAAATACGTCGGGCTCCGCTTCGACGATGCCCATACCCATGAGCTCGAAGGTGCAAATGAGAACCGGCTCGACGGGCTTTCCGCGAAACGGCGGTATGTACCAGAGCTGTCGATGGAATAGCACAGTCACGAGCAATGATCCGTCTTTACGGACAGCAATATTTTCCAGAAAATGGTTCGGGGGGAAAGAAGCAACTTCAGTGATCGTGTGTGAGTTAGACGACATAGTTCGCTACGGCCCGTCTGTAGTTTGTCAAAGGAAAGCGCGATGGCGGCTTATTGATCGTCCAGGCCCACCGCGTTGGCAGGAACGTCGTACGCGCGCAAGGTCAGCGACACGGTCGTGAAGTACCCAATGAAGGCAATCAGATCTGTGAGTCCAGAATGGCCCAGCGTATCGACCGCTCTTTTATAAAGCCCTACCGGGATCAGACGAGGCTCAAGCAGAGCGGAGGTAATCTCATAGATGATCTGCTGCCGGGCATCCTCAAACGAAGTCGGCAACCCGGCGATCAACGCCTGCACCTTTTCGGCGGACAGACCGCCCACTAGCTCTGCCATCCACTCGTGTTCATAACTGGGATAGCTCGCCATCCACTTTCCGGCGGTGAGATTGACCGCAATTTCAATCTCCGCCTTCGACAAGGTTGACCGGTCCTGATAATGGAGACCCATATGCAGCATGACTTCAGTCAGCTTCAGGTTTCGCAGCCAGATCTTGTAGGGGCCAGGCACCATGCCGCGGGACTTTGTGACAAGGTCGTAAGCCTTCCGTTCGTCATCGTCCATCTGGTCGGGCCGATGCTCCTTGAACCTTCCAAACGTTCCGAAGTGCGAGTTCCTCAGTTTTTTCGCAGCCGCAATGAGCTGCTCGACTGCTTCTGGTCTGGTCGTCACTTAAGCGCCTCATGGTCTGTTGTCTCGGGTCTTGTGCCATTGACAAGCGTTGGCGGATGAATCGCGTCCGGGTTTGCGGATTATTGAGCGACCGGGCATCATCATCCTTCGGAAACGCGCCATAACCTTCGATTTCCAGGCATCCAGAAAACGGGCAAGCTTCGCTCGAACGTTTACCCGATCCGGTTCTGGTATTTCCCCCTCTTTCCACGCGTGGATTGGAAGCAGTACGATTTCGCACGCACGCGTTTGTTAGGCTCGATATCTGTCCGACGAGTGTCGGAATTGCAGGGCAGGCCTGCGACGCGTAGCGGCGCTATTCATCCCGAGCGCGAAAATCCCCGCTCCTGGACATCAGGGCAAGCTTCACGATCAATATATGTGGCGGTGCAATATGGCGGCTGAAAGCCACGGCAGGACTTCTCCCTCTGAACTGACTCGTCTGTTGCCTACTCCTCCCCTGTTCTCGGTTGGCGTTGGAAATCTGGGCGGCGCTATTGTTCAGCACTACCGCCATTCGCCTGGGTGCGTCACGGTATCGCCTTTGCGAGATCATTTGCTGGTCGTGAATCTCTCCGGCCATGTGCTGATTGAGGACGGTCTGACATGTGGACGCCAGGAGCGCAGATGGGCGGGAAGCGGGCAGATGAGTCTGACACCCGCGGGCTCAGCGGGCACCCGCGTGTTCAAGGGGCGCCCGGAAGTTCTGGTCGTTCATCTGCCGCCGCAACTCCTCCATAACACCGCAATTGAGATCGGTCTCGAGGACGGACACGCGACGCTCATTCCCCGCCTGGCGGTCGCTGATGAAGTGGTCGAGCGGCTCGGGCGGCTACTTCTGGCAACCGCACCCGACTCGGAGCCCGGCGCAGCGTTGATGATGGACGCGTTGACCCGGGCGCTTGTCGTTCATCTGCTGCGCAACCATTCGGTTTTGTCGCGCGAGAAAACCGTTGTGCCGCCGTCATTGAGCGGAGGAAAGCTTCAGCGCGTGATCGATTACATGCAAATACATCTGGACGAGCGTCTGCTTTTGTCGAACCTCGCCGACCTGTCTGGACTCAGTCAGTCGCAATTCGCACGGACATTCCGGGCCGCCACGGGCAAGCCACCGCATGGCTACCTGCTCGATTTGCGTATAGAGCGGGCCAGAAGCTTGCTTGAGAACACGGACCTACCCGTGATAGAGGTTGGAATGCAATGCGGCTTCGAACAACCGAATCACTTCGCGACGATGTTCAGAAAGATTGTCGGGCTGAGTCCGCGCGCATGGCGCGTCGCGAGGCGCGCTTGAACCGGTTAGCGTCTGCGGCAACAATGCAGCAAGGGCTGGATCAGCGTGGACACAGTCGCTGGCACGCACGGCGAGCGCCGGCCTCCGCACGTCGCATGGCATCGAGTCCGGTGAGAAAGTACTCCTGCGGTCAGCGGTAGTCCGTCATTCGAGGCTGGCCGGGCCAGACGACGGATCGCCTTTGATGTCGTCGGCGAACTTGCGCATGAGCCGCACCAGGTCCTCTATATCCCGTTTTTCCCATGTAGCGAAAATGGACTGCCCTATCCTCGCCCGGGCCTTATCGACCCTATCGGTCATCGCCTTGCCTTTCCTTGTCACGACAGCCTGGCGAACGCGCCGGTCGGTCGCGCTTTCCTGACGGTCGACGAGACCCAGGCTTTCCAATTTGGCGACCTGCCGACTGACGGTCGTGTAGTCGCGTCCCACACGGTCTGCAAGTTCGACGACGCCAATGGGGCCGAGCCGCTCCACCAGTACCATTAACGGAAACAGCGCACGGTCGAGGGAAATCCCCGCGGCCCGAACCATTGCCTCGTCACGCTGAGGGCTGTTCACGACCCCGACGATCTCGAGCAACGCCCCGTGAAGCTCACGAAGCTGAGTGTTGATATGTGTATTTTGCACGGTTTTTGTTGACACGGAGTTATCTCGTTCCTAATATGTGCATATTACACATATTGGGAACGTAATGACAAAGCAATTTGCAACTGACGTCCTGATTTGCGGTGCGGGTGCGGCTGGCCTCACGCTAGCAATCGATCTGGCGCGAAGGGGCGTTTCATTCCGCCTGATTGAGAAGATGGACAATCCGTTCCGCGGCTCGCGCGGCAAAGGCATTCAGCCCAGAACCCAGGAAATTTTCGAGGATATCGGCATTCTCGACAGGATCGTTGCTGCCGGCGGCCCCTACCCCCCACAGCGCCGATATCTCGACGATTGCAGCTACACCGACTCTAATGCAGTGGAGCATGTCGATCCGACACCGGCAGAACCTTACCAGTTGCCGCTGATGGTCCCGCAGTTCCTGACAGAAAGCGCGATGCGCGCTCGTCTGGTCGAACTAGGGCAGCGTCCGGAATACGGCTGCGAGCTGGTGAGCTTCGAGCAGGATCTGGATGGTGTGACAGCACATGTGGCCGGTAAGACCGGTAAAGAGACGCTGCGGGTTCGGTGGCTCGTCGGCGCCGACGGCGGTCGCAGTCTCGTGCGCCACACGCTGGGCATCGACTTTCCGGGAAAAACCCTGGGTGTTCGAGCCGTCGTAGCCGACGTCGTGCTGACCGGACTCACGCGCGATGTCTGGCACCGGTTCGGTGACGGCGACATGACGCGGCAGATCTCGCTTTGCCCGCTCGCGGGAACCGCCATGTTCCAGATACCGGGGCCAGTCCCATCTGACGGCGATATCGACCTTTCGGCCGAAGGCTTGAACGCCCTGGTGGCGGAGCGTACCGGCCGCGACGACATAGGAATTCAATCCGTGTCCTGGTCATCTGTCTACACTATGAATGCACGGCTGGCGGATCGTTACCGCGTTGAGCGCGTGTTCCTTGTCGGGGATGCCGCCCACATTCATCCACCGACGGGCGGTCAGGGCCTCAATACCAGTGCACAGGATGCCTACAATCTTGGCTGGAAGCTGGCTGCGGTCGCCAATGGAGCGCCCGACTGTCTGCTCGACAGCTATGAAGAGGAACGCCGGCCGATAGCTGCCGCTATGCTTGGTCTGGCGACAAAGCTTCTGGACGCGCAGAAGCGCGG
The DNA here is from genome assembly GCF_900100735.1 of Paraburkholderia phenazinium. GTDB lineage: Bacteria > Pseudomonadota > Gammaproteobacteria > Burkholderiales > Burkholderiaceae > Paraburkholderia > Paraburkholderia phenazinia. The sequence goes on from NZ_FNCJ01000014.1 coordinate 15,097, forward strand.
CGAGATGCAGCGTGGGCGCGAGGTGCATCAACTCGATATCGGTTACGCCGAGTCCTCTCTCACGTTGGAACGACCAGAACGTGCCGGGTGCCGGGGCGCCGGCGACCGCGCCCCGGATGCGCCGGTTCGGGGGGCAGCTGGCCAATCGACAAGGCTTTTCGAACTGTTCCGAGGCACGCACTGGACCTTGCTTGGCTACGAGGTCGAGCGCGGATCAGTGCGGCCACGTCCAGGTCTACATATCCATATCTTTGGCGCAACTGGCAACATATTGGATGACAGAGGCCACTTCCGTGACGCGTACGACATCACTGCCGGCGATTGGGTATTGGTGCGTCCCGATGGCTACATTGGTGCAATTATCACCGGCGTCGATATCGAAACGCTGGAAGCTTACCTTGCACGGGTAGGACTTGGCGTGGCGAATGCCTTTCATAATTAGCGCGATTTCCACCGGTAGTTATCACACGCCGATGATCGTCTACACCTCACAAATTCTTCTACCTAACTTCGCCCCATGAACTCACCAGACCAATTGCAGCCCTGGGCCCACTTCCAGGCTGCGAATCGCTTTCGCCGGGCAATTCGCGATTTTGACTCGACCCCGATCGCGAGCGATGACGTGTACGCTCTGCTCACTGAAGCCGCGTTCTCGCCTTCGAGCGGCAACCTGCAGCCCTACGAGCTGCACTGGATTCGAAACCCTTCTTTGAAAGCGAGCGTCGCGTCGGCATGCAATGGGCAGAAAGCCGCCAGTTCAGCGACCGAGCTTATTGTTGTTGTAGCCAGTCCCGCACTGGGAAAGCAAACGGCCACGGCGCGACTGGAGCATGTCGAAAGCTCGTCGGCGCTAGAGCCAAAGTCGAAGGCCTATTACCGCAAGCAGATCGGGAAATTCAACAAGATCCTGGGAGTCGGCTCTTCGGCATTCTGGTCACCGCTCCTCTTTGTTGCGGCGCTCATTCGTCCGAGTTTGTCCCTGCTTCCTGTCGGCAACATTGGCAGTCGTCATTGGGCTGCCCGCAATGCGATTTTCGCGGCGCAAACCCTTATGCTGGGAGCCGCGGCCAAAGGGATTGACTCATGTCCGATGGAAGGCTTTTCCGCGTTGAAGGTTGCCAGGCTTCTCGGACTTCCGCGTGGGTCAGTCATCCCAATCGTTATCGCACTCGGGTACCGCGCAAAGGATGCAAGAATTGAAGAGCGGTGGCGTCGTCCACTGGAAAGTCTGGTGATCTGTCGGTAACGTGAATCCTGCTGAAGCGGCTAGAAACTGCCTGCCAGCAGATTGAGTTCAGCTATGATCAATGACGTCGATCGGTTCACGGTGCAGGTAGACTCGAAGGTCTGCATCCAGGCGAAACATCATTGCGCTCCCAGCGGGGCAACTATCGCCGTGACGAGACTCACATCGTGTCGCGAGCATTCGAGTTTGAACGTCACTCCGTTGGGAAACTGCGCTGACAGCCGCGCCGTCGGACGCGACACACTCGCCCATTGCTTGTGAATCTCTGACGCCGACAACGCCGCAGGCTTGCGATCGAGACTGGAAGCGCCGCGCTCGTTGATAGCAACCAGGGGTGAACGCCGCCGCTGCTGGCTCGATCGGATCACTCGCTGCACGAGCGCCGTTTGCTCTCGCATGTAGTCGTATCTACTTGTGAAGCTGGTTCGCATTCACGTGAGCCTGAGTGCGAGCCCGGCGATTGACGGCCCAACCCGCGCGCACACCTTGATCAGTCGGCGCTTACCCTCAGGGTCCTACTTGCGCTCGCCGTTGGAGCACTCTCGAAAGACCCGGAGTGGCAGAAACTCATACTCATCATCGATCCAGAGCCACGGCGACACGCTCAACGGCATCGTGGTGATGATCCCGGGCGTTTTGCTAGCCTGCTGGCTGGTCTATGTGAACATCCGGCACACGGAGGCATGTACGGCATCGGTGGCTCCATCGCACAACTCGGCCTCTTCTCAGTTCTGCCTTGGATGTGGATGCCGTTGATGGTCGTGGCTCTCATCGGGTACTTCCTGCTGCTGACGAGCGCTAAGCCGGTGTACGTCAACCATTGAAATCGGGAAGCTGCGGATTCGTCCTTTTGGCCGATTTAATGAATATGCGAATCTTCGAATATTCAGGAATCCCGGCCGATCCTCAATGATAGGGGCGCCGGTGCCCGTTCAATCCTCGCCGAATCCCTCATCCGGGTGCAGCGCTTCAAGCGGTTCAAGGATCGTCCTCACCCGTGTCAATTCTGCGATGAAGTTGTCGATCAGATCGAGCGCATCCAGCACCTGCTCCGCTAAGGTGCCATCGTGTCGCGACGGCACCGATGGCGCACCGTTTAAGACAGCGTGCGCCATGCTGTGGATCTCCAGCAGATCGTCGCGTAGCCCCTCGGGATCGTGAAGCTGGGCTCGGAGGCGATCGACGATATCGACGGCGGCCAGCAGGCGCGTTGTGTCGTAGCTCGATTCGAGCCGCTCGAGCGCGGCTGTGTCGACATCGCCGAAACAGGTCGTAGTGATAGCCGGGCGTGCAGTCATGAGCGGGATGGGTAGGTACCGGCAGCATAGCCGAACAGCGGATCCCTGATCCAGGCTTCCGGCCGACGATCCAGGTGCAGTTTATAGTGGCCAAAACGCCGAATGTTGTGAGTCGGGTACGGGCTCAGAAATTCGATGTCATCGACACGCACTTTCTCGCCTTTTGCCGCCATCTCGCGCAGCGTCTGCATCATGTCCACTGTGTTTTACAAGATAACGGCCGATGCGACCAGGTCATTGTACCGTAGCCGTTTCTGCTGCTCCTCTGGCTCGTTCTCGGCGATTACGTCCCCGCCGAACGACAGCCATTTGGAGAAACCATTGTACGACTCGATCTTGTTCGTGTTCGCGGTGACCTCCTGCCGCAGTTCGAGGCTGCCGATCCACTCGAGCAGGAATATCGTGCGAACGACGTTGCCGAGTTCGCGCGCGGCCAGGTACAGTCGGTTCTTGCGGCTTTCAGAGCCGAGTCGGAGCAGCAGCAGCGGCGACGAAATCGTGCCCGCCTGAATCGACAGCGTGACCTGCATCAGCTCCTGCCAGTGCTGCTCGATCAGCACCCAGTCGATGGTCGCCGTGAACAGCTTGTCGATGTGCCTGTATTTTCCCTTGCTGTCCGGCCGGTATAGGACGAGGTCCTTCCAGTTGCGAATCCGCGGCATCAGGTTGATGCCGAGCAGATACGCGAATGCGAAAACTGCGGCTGACTGGCCCTGCGTATCGGCATGAACGGTATCCGCCTTGACTGACAGGCCGGCCTTCAGCAGGCCCTCGATCACATAGATCGCTTCCCACACGCCGGGCGGAATGAAGTGCTGAAACACCGCGATATAGTTGTCGGCGACGTGCCGATACGCGACCGCGCCCATTTTCCGGTAGCGGAAGTGATAGCCGGCCAGCAGGTTGTTGTCGTAGAAGTCTTACTGCGTGCCGTCGGCCGCCACCGTCTTGCCATCGCCCCAGTGTTTTGGCAAATCCAGCCGCAGGTACAGTTCAATCAGCTCGCGTTGTGCGGTCTCGAGCCTGTCCAGACTCATATGCGGGCGGTTGACGAACGACAGCATGTGCGCGGTGACATCAGAATCGAGATGGCGGGCCGTCTGAATCGGACCAAGATTGCAGCCCATCGCGAAAATGGTCAGCAGGTAGCGCTCGGCGGCCTTGCGAATCTGCGGATCGCTCCCGGACAACGGTCCAAAGTGCCGCGTGAAATGGGTCCAGTGTTCGATGTTAGCGAGGATGTCCAGCATGTTGCGCGTCGGCAGGCGGGCGTTGAGCCGCTCCTGCAAGGCGATCGCGCTCGCCGGGATCTCTTTCGCGACGGTTTTGCGCAAGATCGGTTCGCCGTGACGGTCGATCACGACGTGCTCGCGCTTGCGCGGCAATTCGTCATCGAGATTGCGGGCGGCATCCGTTAGCCATTGACGGAGATGATGCACGAAGTCACTACCGGTCGTTGGCATGCCGAGCTTGTCGCAATAGTCCGGCAACTGCTGCTCGCACTGCCGCCATGGCAGCAGGTGGTCGCGATAGTCGGCGTAGGCGTCGGAGCCCGATACGCACAGATCGCCGACTCGCAACTCCTCGGCCATGTACGAGAACACGCAGAGTTCGAGGTATCGTCGATTGGTCGGCGATCCATCGCCGTGGGAGCGATGCACGAGTTTGCGCCACCGCGGCGCGGCAAAACTGACGTCGACGTCCGCATCGATCCACTCCCGATGCAGTGATTCGTTCTCCAGCACCGCGTCGAGTGCGTTCAGCAGCGAGCGGACCGGGCTGGTCGAATCCCATTCGAGGGTACGGGCGACACGCATCATGACCGAACGGTGCACTTTGAAATGCTTCCAGAGCAGCGGCAGATAGTTGCGGCCGCTGAACGCGCGGATCGCCGCACAGCTCTCGCGCAACGGCTCCAGATCGCCTTTCGGCGCGAGCAGCTTCCTGACCGCCCGGGCGATGGCCGTCTCGTCGGATTCGTCGGCGAGGATGTCGACCACGCCGTCCAGCAGGACCACGAGGTCCTCGACCTGATCGCGCTGTTTGCGCTGGATCGTGTCCAGTTCGTCGCTCGCGCGCTTGTGGATGGCACCCATGCGCCGCACGAACATGTCGGCGAGATCGTCGCGGGCGCGCACGCGCATGCGGTTTAGGAGCGCGACGATGAGTATGTAGCGCTTCTCGGGCAGCGTGTCGTTCCTGAGCGCCGACGCGTCGAGCGCCATCGCCTGATTCGCGAGCGAGCGCAGCTTTGAGGCTGGAATCCCGGCAACGGCCAGTGAAAAATCGCCGAGCTCGTCGAGCCAGGCAATCTGGTCAATCAGTAGCTCCAGATGCTGGCGCGATGGGCGTTTTGCATGACGCTTGATCCGGTTGTAGGCAGTCTGCCGGCTCGACAGGTCGCGCGCGAGCAGGCGGTCGAGCGCGAGCTTCTGTTCATCGGTCAGGCGTCGCGTGACGCGCTTGAAGAGCCGGGATTGCGCCCGGGCGTGGATCTGTTCGGTCAACCGGTCGAGCGTCGAGAACGCCGGCAGCTCGATATCGCGCGCGATCAACTCGTCGATCGTCGCGTTGATGATGTCCACCGGCTGGTCCATTGTCAGCGACGCCGTGTGCGCCGCCCGTGTCGCGATCGCGTTCGCGTCGGTGCCGTAATACGGCTTCACGTCGAGCCAGGTGCGTACCGCGGTGTAATGCCGGAAGAGCGTTGGAGACGACTCGGTGTCGTAGCCGAATTGCACGGTGTCGCCGATGTCGGCGGCGGCACGCACGTGATCAGCGATGACGGGCGGTACAGTGTCGAGCGGCGGGAAATAGTGCAGTTGCTGAAAGACCTTCAGCAGCACCAGTAGGCCCAATCGAGGTCGCTCCCCGCGCGTTGACCGGCGTGCCCATTCGAGTTCGTCGGGCAGTGGGGTATAGCAGGCTTGCAATTCCCGGGGTGCCAGAACCTCGGGGAAGCGCGGGTACGCGGTGCGTTCGAGGGTAGCCATTGCGGATCGTCCGGATCGCAGAGGGTCGCTCAGATTAACGCAAGAAAAATCGGACGTTACTGCACCAAATCGCAATAATCAGACCAATCTTTATAACTACGATGCTTATGATAGGAATTTGCGCTTACCTTGTTCATGGCCCAACAATGGTCCAGCGAGTCGGCAGGTGCAGGTGCGCTCCACATAGCGGTGACGCCTATTCAACAAGAGCCGGTGAATCAATATAATTAGAATACCTACTTATTTTCCAAAGGGCGTTATGCCCTTCGGCGGGGCGCGCAGCGCAACGCTGGAACGGATGATGGCCTTGTCACTACCGTGGGAAATGCGAGGGCAGGTCTCGTCTTAGGCCGTTCCCAGAGGTGTACCGAGATGGCTCACTACTCGCTAGCGGTGTGAGCCCGCTTTCTTTGCCTACTTTCTTTGCGGCGGCAAAGAAAGTAGGTGCCGCCCCGCACAGGGGCGAACCTAATAGACCACCAAGAATGCAAGGAAAGGCCAACACCATAAGAACACCAAACCAGACCAAGGCGCCGCAGGCAAAAAAAAACCCAACACCTCAATAAAACGGCATGGCCAGACGATGAGAACCCCACACCACAACCACACCCAACGCAAGCGCGCCAAACGTTAAAACCCGCCGCCACGGGGTCAAGGCCGCACCCTGCTCCATATCGTGCGTCATCCGCGCCGGAAACCTCCCTCGATCCTGCCAAAAATGGCGATAAAAAAACACCGGCACGATCAGCAGCATAGCAATCAGCCCATTGCGCATTGTCCCCTCTCCCTGCAAATCCGCACCAGCACCAATAAACGCCAGATCCAGGTACCCGCACAAAGCACCCGCCAGCAGCAACCACCAGGCACACCGAAACGGCCGATCCGCCTTCGGCCGATCCATCCGATGAATCCATCCCGATTGCAGATTCAAAAACACAAAAATCATGTAACAGACGTTCGAGACCGATAGAACGGTCATATAGTCCGACATCATCAACAAAATCAGATTGAACCCAAGATCGGTCCACATCGCCCGCGTCGGCGACCCATGCTCGTTCACATGCGAAAGATACCGCGGCAGCCAGCCATCCACCGATGCCTGGTACAACGTACGAGACGACCCCATCATCGACGTCATCACGATCAGCAGGATCGACAGCATCAGCATAACCACGATCACCGCCGATACCATTGCACCGCCGCCCACCATACGCGCCATCGCCGCTGCAACACCGGTGCCGTCGACGATCTTCGGATCAAGCATACCGGCCGTGCCGAGCGCGCCCTGAAACGCGAGCGGAACCAGTGTCATCACCAATAGACACAACAAGCCGGACCAGAAGATCGCCTTCACCGTATCCGTGCGGGGATTGCGAAACTCACGCGTGTAGCACACCGCAGTCTCGAACCCGTACGCGGCCCAGCCCGCCATGAACATGGCGCCAAAGGCCATGGTGATACCCGTACCGTTCCATGTGCCGAAGCTCGACGCAGTCAATTGCCCGTGAGCGTCGTGTCCAAGCGGAAGAAGTGGCCACAAATGGGCCGACGGCACATCGCCAGTGACAAACGGCACGATCCCCACGATCAACAACGGCGCTAACGATGCAATGCCGAGAATGCGCTGCGTCTTCGCCGCTTTAGATGCGCCGCTATGCTGAAGTTTGAAGGTGATGAGGAGAAAGGCCGCTGCAATCAGGAAGGTCGCATTGATCCGCAGCGTCAGGCCTTGCTTGATAAAGCCCAGATCGAGGAGCGTCCAGCGCCAGGTGTTGATCGCGGCATCGGCCGCGAACAGGCTCGTCAGCGCGTAGTTGGCGGCGAGCCCGGTGCCGAGCGCGAGCATCGGCGACCACGCCAGCCAGTTGCACCACACCGATACCGGTGCAAGGGTTTTGCTGTAGCGCACCCACGCCATGGCGCCATACACCGAGGCGCCACCCGACTTATGAGGAAATAACCCGGATATTTCCGCATAAGTCGCACTCTGCAGCAGTCCCATCACGATCGAGGCGATCCAGATGGCCCAGGCGGGTTGCCCGATCGACGCTGACACGCCGCCGATCGTAAAGAGAATGCCTGCGGGTACGCCGCTCGTTACCCAGAAGGCGTCCTTCCATGTCAGACCGCGCTGCAGCGTGTGACCTGCCTCACGATCCGTATCTTGCTGCGCGCCGTGCGCGCCACGCGTTCGCGGTGTTACCTGTTCCATCCAGAGCTCTCCTGTGAAGAGCCTGCCCCGGGCCGAAACGCTTCCAACCAAATACACGGTACAGGTGGCCACACCACCGCCTGCACCGTGTTCATGCAACGTCAAAGAGGGACGTTACTGCGCTCCAGCCACCCAGCTATCCACGCGATCGCCATGTGCGGCGATCCATGCGTCGGCTGCGGCGGCAGGCTTGGCACCGTTCTCCGTCGCCAGCATCACGCTGTCGATTTCGCCCGGCTTCCATTGAAATTTCTTCAGAAACGCAACCACGGGTGCTGCCTTTGTCTCAAGCCCCGGGTTGATCACATTGTCGACGTGTTCCGCGTCGCCGTAAACCTTCTTCGGATCGTCGAGGAACTTGAGCTTCCACTTCGCAAACATCCAGTGCGGCGCCCAACCCGTGACAATCACAGGTTTATTGGCATGCATCGAGCGCGCAAGTTCCGCAGTCATCGCACTGCCGGAGCTCGGCATCAGTTGATAATCGAGGTTATAGGCCTTGATCGCATCGTCCGTTTTCTTCATCACGCCCGCGCCGGCATCGATGCCGACGATGCGCCCGCCGAAGTCCGCTTTGTGATCTGCCAGATCGCTAATGCTTTTTTCAGGGATGTCGGCCGGCACGATCAAGCCGATCTTTGCATCTGGGAAGTTGGTGCCGAGATCCGTCACCTTGGTCTTGAACTGATCCCAGTACGCGCCCTGCGTCACCGGCAGCCAGGCCGACAGCGTCGCATCCAGGTCGCCGCGCGCGACCCCTTGCCACATGATGCCGGCCGCTACCGGCACCAGTTGAACCGGGTAACCCAGGCGCTTTTCGATCACCGCGGCCGCCACGTTCGACGTCGCCACGCTATCGTCCCAACCTTCCACGTAACCAATCTTGATGGTCGGTTTCGTGTCGGCAGTCGCCGTCACGGTAACCCCCAGCATCGTAATCAGCACAGCCCCTAAGGCGCTGCAAAGCAGCCGTTTTCTCAAGCCTTTCATGGTGATCTCCTTGTACCCGCCCGACGCGGTGAGTCTTTAGAATCCCTAGCCAGAAATCCCCACGAAGTAAGCTTTGCGACACCTGTCTGTCTAAATGCGACTTGCATAGCCGCTTGATTCCGCAGACTATTTCTCGACCACCAGATCCGTTAGCGGCTTGCTGCAACACAACAGCACCATGCCCTGGTCTATCTCGCGCTGGCGGATGCCGCCGTTGTGTTTCATCTCCACCTGTCCCGATACCAGCTTGACCTTGCAGGTGCCGCACATCCCTTGTGTGCACGATGCCGGCAGGCGTACGCCAGCTTGCCGTGCCGCATCGAGCACGTGCTGATCGGTAGCGCAAACAATCTCACGGTTACTGCGCGTGAAGCTCACAGCAAACGTGGCCGCCGTGGAGGCTGCTTCGGAAGCGCCCGGCGCCACTTCGGCAAGCAGTTCGGGGGCATCTTCAATCAGCGTCTCGAAGGAGAAACTTTCTTCGTGATAGTGCTTGTGTTCGAACCCGGCTTCGTTCAGCAGATCGCGCACGGCCTTCATATACGGTGCTGGACCGCAAGTAAATATTTCGCGCTCCATGAAATCCGGTGCGATCAGCTTGAGCAGCGGCAGCGTCAGAAACCCGGTGACACCAGGCCAGTTGGTGCGTGTGCCAACCCGCTCGCACACGAACGATGTGCGGAAATTGCTCTGGTTAGCCGCAATCAGATCGAGTTCGCGCGCAAAGATAATGTCGTCCGGGGTGCGGGCGCTATGCACGAACACAATGTCGCGATCCTCGCTCAACTCGTGATGCGCGCGGCTCATCGACATCAGCGGTGTAATGCCCGAGCCCGCCGACAGAAAGAGATATTTGCGCGCCGGATGCCGCGCGCAAGTAAATTCACCCGACGGCCCCAGCACGCGCACTTGCGCACCGGCTTGCAGGTTATCGTGCAGCCAGTTCGATACCTTGCCGCCGGGCACGCGCTTTACGGTAATCGAAATCGTATGCGGACGGGTTGGCGATGAGGAGATCGTGTAGCACCGGTTGATCGTCTCGCCGTCAATCTCCAGCTCGAGCGTGACGAACTGACCCGGTTCGAAAGAAAACGCATGTCCTGCTGGCGAGCGGAAGAAGAAGCTCTTCACGTCATGCGTTTCCTGACGGACCTGGCAGCAGACGAGTGTCTCTTCGACGTCGCTTGTCCAGCGCGCCGGCAGCGCGCCCCAGAATTGCGGCCGGGTCAGCCGGCTTTCAACGGGTTCGAAGGTTGCCGCATCCCGCATCATTGTTCGCTCCACCTGCCGCCTGGCATCCAGTTGTGAAATCAGTCTTTAGTTGTCGATCTGCGCTGCGAGGCGCCGGATATACCAGTCGCTGAACTTCTCGACGAGCCCTTCGGTGAACGGCGAATACGGCCCCGGCTCGTAAGCGCTGCTCGAAGCGCCGCGTTGCGAATACTCCACCAGCGCGCGATCCTGATCGTTGGTCGCGTTCCAGACGGCGGTGAGATTCTTCACGTCGTAGTCGATGCCTTCCTTCGCGTCCTTGTGCACGAGCCATTTCGTGCGCACCAGGGTTTCGCCCGCCGAAAGCGGAATCACCGAGAACGTCACAATGTGATCGCTCATGAAGTGGTGCCACGAGTTCGGCTGGGTCCAGAACGACAGGCCGCCCAGATCGGCCTGCTTGAACTCGCCTAGCAGCTTCTTCGAAGCCACCTTGGCGTCGAGCGTCTGCGATTCGCCGCTGCGATCGAGCGGCAGGCGTTGGGTGCGAAAACCCGTCACATCCGACAAGCGGTCCACTTCGACCGAAGGCAGGTCCAGCGCTTCCCACTGCGCGGCCCGCTCCACGCAGGTGCGCTCGAATGCGGCCATGCCCTCGGCGGTTGCCGGCGACGGCTGATAGCCGAAGCCGTATTCGTAAAGCGAAATCGTCAGCTCCGGATGGTTCGCGACGCAGTGATAGCACTCGCGGTTGTTCTCCATCGTCAGCTTCCAGTTGCCTTTCTCGATGATGTCGATGGTCGCCGCGATCTTGCAGTTCGGCAGGTCGTGCGGCAGCAGATACGGCTCCATGGCGGCGCGCATCGTCTCGAAGTCGACCGGCGACTCCTCTGCCAGGCAAATGAAAATCAGACCGGCGAGGCTCTGCACGTGGACCGTTTTGAGGCTGTGCTTGCAGCGGTCGAATTGTTCGCCCATATGCTCGGCAAACATCAACTGGCCCGTCAGGTTGTAGGTCCAGCTGTGATACGGGCAGACGATATTGCCGACCGAGCCCTTGTCCTCATTGCACAACCGGGCGCCGCGGTGACGGCAGACGTTGTGAAAGGCCCGCACCTGCATGTCGTCGTCGCGCACGATCAGAATCGAGTCGTTGCCGAGCTGAACGGTCGTGTAGTCGCCCGGCTCGGGGATATCCGGCTCGACTGCGACCTGAATCCAGTGCTTGCGGAAAATCGCTTCCATGTCGAGCGCGAAAATCTCGTCGCTCAGATAAAACGGCGCTTCGAGGCTGTAACCTTTCTTGCGCCGGTCGACCAGCGCGTGAATGTCTGCCGATACTTTCATGTGTGCTCCGGAATTGCTGGGGCCGTGGTGCGGCGCAAAATCAGTAATCGATGAGTTGATGCTCGCGCAAATAGCCGAGTATCACTTGTGCTTTTTCGACCGAAGTCCCTTCAATTACGACGCTGCCGCCGCGGCTTTCGGTGGTGGTCGCCGAGAGCATGCGCGCGTGGCCCGAGCGCTTCTCCTGGGCGACAAGGCGCACCGGCTTGCGCTGTGCTGGGGCGACGGTCCATTCGGCCGCGTCGGCGCTCAAGGGCGGCTTGACGTGCGAGGTATCGATCGAGCCGGCCCGTTGGCGGGCATACGCATAGCGCGGCGTGACGCTCGCAAGCGGATGCACCGCAACCACTGCAGGCAGCGCGGCTTCGACTCGCCTACGAACACCTTTCGGCAAGAATTGCCGCACCGTAACGCGGGCCTCGGCCACCTCGATGTCGACGGCCGCGCCGACCAGCGGATAGCCGAGCGCATCGGCAAGTTCATACGGCAGCATGCCGCTATCGAACGCGCCTTCTGCGCACGTGCCGGTCAATACGAGGTCGTAGTCTTGCAGGCGGACCGCGAGTGCCGCGGCGGCATCCCCATCCGGGCTACACGCAAGAACCTCCACGTGCTCGGCGCCGAGCGCCAGATACTCTTCAAGCGCAGGATTCGCAGGATCTCCCGCGTGCAGCGTATCGAGTCGCGCGCCGTGCTGGCGCGACAACGCGCGACCGATTTCCAGCGCGGCGGCATCGTTGCGGCTGTAGCGCGCCACTCCGCTCACCGGGTGACGGCCTACCGAAACGAGCACCGCAATGCGTGTCAGTTTGCGGCTCGCGCTCATGCTGCGACTCCCTCGGCAACGGGTTCAGTGGACGGCATGCCGGGTTGCGATCGCGCCGCTCGCGCGAGCCCGACGGCCTCGATCAACGAGGCGATAGTGGCCTGGGTATCGCCGATGATGCTCAGGTTGGCGCGCTTGACGATCGGCGCGCTACCGTCGAGATTGACGGCGATCACGTGGCGGCAATCCTTGATGCCCTGCAGATGCTGCACGGCGCCCGAGATGCCGAAGGCGATATACACGCTCGCCTCGACCGTTTTACCGGTGGCGCCGATCTGCTTGTCGCGGGTGAACATGCCGTTGTCGACGGCCACCCGGCTCGCGCCGATCGCCGCGCCGAATGAACCCGCCAGCTTTTCGAACGCGCCGACATCGGTCACGCCGTTGCCGGCTGAGACGATGAAATTGGCTTCTTCAAGCGCAACCTGAGCAGCGTCGATCTCTTCGATGCCCAGGTCACGATAAGGCGTGCTGGCCGACTGGCTAGCCGCCACCAGGGACGGAATCTCCAGACGCTCGCCCGCGCCGACAAACGGCAAGCGCGGATCGACAGCACCCGTCGCGAGCAAGACGATGTCGGGCAACGCACGGGTAGCGAACGACTTCTTTGCATGCACATAGGTCGCTACATGCGTACCCGATATTTCGGCCACATGCGTGGCGACGCTGGCCCTTGCATAGGCCGCGTAACGACGGCCGAGGTCGCCATCGCCGGTCGCGTTGTCGGGCATCAGGATGTGGGCAGGCGCAAGCTGCGCGACGCACGCCGCCAATGCTTGCAATTCGCTTTCCGGCGCAAACGCTCGCCGGTCGAACGACGCCAGCTCGATCACCTTGTCGGCGCCGAGCACAGCGGCGTCGTCTTTCAGCTCACCCAGCACCAGCAAGGCAACCTGGGTTTGCGCATTGGCGATCAACGCGGCGGCAGCGAGTGTCTGACGGGCATGTTCGTCGAGGGAGCCACGGTCGGTATGGGCCACCACCAGCAAGGTGCGTTGCGGGGCTTGCGTAGTGCGGCGCGGCTTCACAGCGGCTGCGCCACGCGCGGCTCCGTGCGCATGGGCCAGTGAAGCACCTAACGCCTCACCCTGCACAGCCCCCGCCTCCACCACTGCGCCCAGCGTAATCCGTCTGAGTCCCGACGCCGTAATCGTGAACGGCCGGCGCGGATCGATACGTTTGAGGATCGTGTTCATCGCTTCACTCCAGCGCCGCAGCAACGAGTTCGGCTACGTCGAGCACTTCCGGACGCGGACCGACCACGCCTTCGAGCATCGCCGTGCAGTTCGGGCAGCCCACTGCGACCACCTCGGCGCCAATCGCTCGCGCGTCGGCAATCCGGATGTCGGGAATGCGCTGCTTGCCGGGGATATCCGTCAAGGGCGCACCGCCGCCCCCGCCGCAACAACGGCCACGTTTGCCGTTGCGCTCCATCTCGACCACCTTGATACCGATCGATTTCAGCAGTTGCCGCGGCGCTTCTGTCTCGCCGTTATAGCGGCCCAGATAGCACGGATCGTGATAGGTGATGCGTTTGTCGGCCAGGGCCGCTGCGGCCCTCGGTGACAGCTTGCCCGATGCGACCAGGCTCGCGATCAAGCTCGTGTGATGCAGCACTTCAAAACGGGCACCCAGAGCGCGATATTCATTGCGCAGGCTGTGCATGACGTGCGGGTCGGCGGTAACGATGCGCTTGAACGCCAGGTTCGACAGGGTGCCCACCAATTGCTTCGCCATCCGCTGAAAGGTGGCTTCGTCGCCGAGACGGCGCGCTACGTCACCGGTATCGGTTTCTTCGCCACCCAGCACGGCGTAGTCGACACCGGCCTTGTTCAACACGGTGACGAGTGCCCGCAGCGTGCGCTGATAACGCATGTCAAACGCGCCTTCACCGGCCACCAGCAATACGTCGACCGGCTTGCCCGCTTGCGCGACCGGCGCATCCAGATCGACCGCCCAGTCATAGCGCGCGGCCTTGTCGAAACCGCCCGCCGTGCCGGTCTCGCGCAGATTCGCCAGCACTTCCGGGCCTTTGCCCGGCACCGTGCCATGCACCAGCGTCTGATTGCGGCGCATGTCGACGATCGCATCGACGTGCTCGATCAGCATCGGGCACTCCTGCACACAGGCGCGGCAGGTCGTGCACGACCACAGCGTGTCCGCCTCGATCAGGCTCGAGACGATCAGCCGGTCCGGCGCACCCAGGTGCTGTCCGACCGTAATGCCTGGCGTCGGGCTGCCGGCATAGGCCGCATCCGAGCCGCCCACCATACCCGTGACCAGATCCTGAATCAGCTTCTTGGGATTGAGCGGCTGCCCGGCGGCGAACGCGGGACATGCTGCTTCGCACTTGCCGCACTGCACGCAGGCATCGAAGCTCAGCAACTGGTTCCAGCGGAATTCCACCGGCTTGCCGACGCCGTATTCGTTCTCTTCGAGCACGGGTGTTTTCAGCGCCGTCGGCGGCGTCGCGTCGGCACGCACGTCAGCGTGACCGGCGAAACGCTCCTGACGCGGATGGAACGCCAGATGCAACAACCCGGCCAAGGCATGCTTCATCGGACCGCCGCGTGCCGCTCCCATGGTCATGGCGAAGGCGCCCACCGCGATCAGTAACGCAAAGATCACGGCAAGACCACCGGACATCGTCGACGCCGGCACCAGCACGAACAGCAACAGCCCCAAGGCGAACGAACCGAGCAACCAGGGCAAGGTATCCCACGGGCCCCGCGACAAGCGCGCCGGCACCGCTTTCGCTCCGCTGCGGCGGCGCCAGACGAACACCGCACCGACCAGCATGATCAGGGCCGCGAGGAAGATCAGCTTGTCGAGCCACGGCGAGTAAATTGCCAGGCCGTAGTTGAGAAACACCAGCGCAAACGCGGCAATCGCGCCGCCTGCCGTGGCAACGTGCGTCTTCGCAATGTACGGATCGCGCGCCACCACATGATGCAGATCGACAAAATAGCGCTTGGGGATGGTCAGCAGGTTGGTCCAGCCGAACGCGCCCGCCGCCGTCGCGCGTCCCAGCCGCCAGTACGACGAACGCTTCGCGACCGCAAACGCGAGGCCGGCGACCGATACCCACAGCAATGCGGTGATGAGAAACGCCGGGCTCATCGTTAGAAGTCCTTGCAGAGGCGCAGCGCGTCGTAGATCGCGCCGTGGATGTTGTGCATCGAGATGCAGTCGCCAACCCGGAACAACAGGAAGCGGCCATTGCCCAGTTCTTCCGAGAGCGAAGGCTGCGGCTCGGCGGCAAACAGCTTGTGCACGTCGACCTGGCCGCGGTTCACCGATTCCGGTTTCAGTTTCCAATACAGCTCGTCGTTGGGCGTACTGCCGTTTTCGATCACCACCTGATCGACAGCGCGTTCTTCCTGCTCTTCGGTGTACTCGTTGCGCAGCACGGCGATCTTCTTGCCGTCTTCTTCATAGACGCGATCGAGCCAGTAGTTCGGCGTGTGGATCACGCCCTGTGCATAGAGGCGCCGGTAGAATATCGGGAAGGTCGTGCCGCCGACGTCGTCCGCCACCTTCACGTCCGGCGTGACGATCTCGACTTTCGAACCGCGGCTGGCGATAAAGTCAGCCACACCAGCGCCCGCATGCGTGCTCACGCCGTCATAGACGAGCACGTTCTGCTTCGGCTCGACGCGGCCTGCAAGAATGTCCCACGAGCTGACCGCGAGACCTTCGTCCACACCCCAGGCGGGAACCTGCTGCGTAAAGCTGGATCCGCCTGTGGCCAGCACGATGATGTCCGGCTTCTCCGCAAGAATCATCTTGTCGTCGGCGGCGACACCCAGGCGCCGGTCCACGCCGAGACGTTTCGTTTCCATATCGAACCAGCGCACGATGCCCGCCATCTGCTCGCGCTGCGGCGCTTTCGCTGCCAGCATGATCTGGCCGCCAACCGCATCGCTCTTTTCAAACAGCACGACGTCATGGCCGCGCGAGCGGGCAACCCGTGCCGCTTCAAGACCAGCCGGCCCTGCGCCGACCACCACCACCTTGCGGCGTGGTCCGCGTGTCTTCTCGATCACATGCGGCATGGTCGCTTCGCGCGAGGTTGCGGCGTTTTGCACGCACAGCACGTCAAGGCCGTTGTACTGGCGGTCGATGCAGTAGTTCGCGCCCACGCACTGCTTGATTTCGTCCTCGCGCCCATCGCGGATCTTGATGACCATATGCGGGTCCGCAATCTGCGCACGCGTCATGCCGACCAGATCGACCATGCCGTTGGCCAGCAGACGTTCCGCCTGGCCTGCATCGCGAATGCTCTGCGCATGCATCACCGGCAGCTTCACGACCGACTTGATCCCCGCGGCGAGATGCACGAACGGTTCGGGCGGCAGCGCCATCGGCGGCATGCAGTTCGCTAGCGTGTTGTGCGTATCGGCACCGGAACCGATCACGCCGATATAGTCGATCAAACCGGTCTCGGCCATCGCCTGCGCGATTTCCTTCAACTGTTCGTGGTCGAGTCCGTCTTCGTGGAACTCGTCGCCACACATGCGCAAGCCGACACAGAAATCGCGCCCTACCGCTTCACGCACAGCCGTCAATACTTCGACGCCGAAGCGCAAGCGGTTTTGCAGACTGCCGCCCCATTCGTCCGAGCGGAAGTTGGTGCGCGGGCTCCAGAACTGATCGATCAGGTGCTGGTGGGCGGCGGAAATCTCGATGCCGTCCATGCCCGCCTGCTGCACGCGTTTCGCCGCCGCTGCGAAATCCGCGATGATGCGGCGGATTTCCTCGACTTCGATAATCTTCGCATTGCCGCGATGCACGGGTTCGCGCACGCCCGAGGGCGTCATCAGATGCGGCCAGTGCTCGCCATGAAACGCCGAACGGCGCCCCATATGCGTCGCCTGAATCATGATCTTCGCGCCGTGCCGGTGCATGGCTTCAGCGAGCCGTCCGAGCGGATCGACGATCTTGTCGGTCGACAGATTCACCGACTTCCACCAGCCCTGCGGACTATCGATCGACACCGGACTCGAGCCGCCGCACACGGCGAGGCCTACACCGCCCTTGGCCTTTTCCTCGTAGTAACGGATATAGCGGTCGCCGGGCAAACCGCCCGGTTCGGCATAGACCTCGGCATGCGCCGTGCTGACAATGCGGTTGCGCAGCGTCAACTGGTTCAGCGTCAAAGGTTTGAACAGATTCGGGTAACGCATCGCGGACGACCTCGGGCGGGGTTCTATTACGGCTAGTTTTAGTGGGCGAGCGGCGACACTTCGAAGACGCAATGCGCGTGGTGTTCGGCAGCGCACTGCACTTCCCTGGACTGCGAGCGCGGTGCGTTCTTGCCCGCTTCGGTGGTGTCGTTGACCCAATCCATCGCGCCGGCAAACCAGCCCGCGAACATGTAGCAGAGCTTGCCTTCCTTACCCGGTTGCGCCAGCACGAACGACGAGTGATGCAGTTCGATCCGCGCACGGGCGCTCGCCGGGTCGGCTTCGGCGATCTTGAAGAGACCCCAGCCGCGTTGCGACAGGCGGTTCAGGTAGTGCTCGAATACGGCCATGCCGCTGATGCCGTGTTGCTTCGCTTCCTTGTCGCACCAGTGATAGGCGGACTTGTAGCCGGCCTTGTAGAGAATCTCGGCGTAGGCGTCGCGGCCCAGCGCTTCTTCGACCGCCGTGTGGTTGTTGGTGAAGAAATGACGCGGCACGTACAGCATCGGCAGCGAGTCGGTGGTCCAGACGCCGGTGTTCGGATCGACGTCAATCGGCAGTTGCGGTTGCATCGCGGGTTACTCCGTGGGGAAAGTGTTATTTGATCAAGCGCCCCAGACGTCGCGGAACACGCGCACCCAGTTTTCGCCCATGATCTTGCGGATTCGCGTCTCGCTCCAGCCGGCCCGTTCCATCGCGGCGGTCAGGTTCGGAAATTCGCCGATGGTGCGGATACCTTCCGGATTCACGACCTTGCCGAAGTTCGTCAGACGGCGATAGCGGCCCTTGTCGTGCGTGATCCAGTCGAAGAAATCGACGGTATAGCCTTGTGTGAAGTCGGAGCCGATCCCCACGGCGTCTTCGCCGATCAGGTTCACTACATAATCGATGGCTTCGACATAGTCCTCAACCGTCGCGTCGATGCCGCGCTTGAGGAACGGCGCAAACATCGTCACGCCGACGAAACCGCCCGCATCGGCGATCTCCTTCAGTTGCTCGTCCGACTTGTTGCGCGGATGCTCCTTCAGGCCCGACGGCAGGCAGTGCGAATAACACACCGGCTTCTTCGAAGCGGCAATCGCTTCGGATGAAGTGTTGCCGCCGACGTGCGAGAGGTCGACCATGATGCCCACACGGTTCATCTCGCTGATCACTTCGCGGCCGAAGCCGGACAGGCCGCCGTCACGCTCATAGCAGCCGGTGCCGACCAGGTTCTGTGTGTTGTAGCAAAGCTGCACGACGCGCACGCCCATATCGGCAAACGCTTCGATATAGCCGAGGTTGTCCTCGAACGCATGCGCATTCTGAAAGCCGAGAATCACGCCCGTGCGCTTTTCCTTCTTCGCACGCAGGATGTCGTCGGTCGTGCGCACCAAGGTCAGCAATTCGCTGTTCTCGCGGATCTGCTGCTTCATCAAGGCGATGTTGTCGACGGTCTTGGCAAAGCTTTCCCACACCGAGACCGTGCAGTTCGTTGCGGTGATACCACCTTTTTGCATGTCTTCGAACACCGAGCGGTCGAACCGCGAAATGTTCAGGCCGTCGATGATGATGCTGTTCTCGTGCAGGGTGCTCATTCTGTTTGCTCCATCTGGCTGGCGTGTGTGGGGGCTGCTACGGCCGTAGCTTGGCGTGACAGCGAATCAGTAGATCGGGAAGCGTTCGCACAGCGCGAAGATCTCGCGGCGCACGCGCTGTTCGGTGGCCGCATCGCCTTCGGGCGAAATGCGCAGCGCCTCGAACACTTCAAGAATCAGGCGGCCGATCTCGCGGAACTCGCTAACGCCGAAGCCGCGTGTGGTGCCCGCAGGCGTGCCGAGGCGAATGCCGGAGGTGACCGTGGGCTTTTCCGTATCGAACGGGATGCCGTTCTTGTTGCAGGTGATGCCGGCACGCTCCAGTGCCTGCTCGACCTGGGTGCCTTTCAGGCCCTTCGGACGCAGGTCAACCAGAAGCAGATGGTTATCGGTGCCGCCGGTCACGAGATCCACGCCGCCTGCCTTCAGCACATCACCGAGTGCCTGGGCATTGGCCAGCACGCTGGCGATATACGACTTGAAGCCATCCTGCAGCGCTTCGCCGAACGCCACCGCCTTGCCGGCGATCACATGCATCAGCGGACCGCCCTGCAGACCGGGGAACACCGCAGAGTTGATCTTCTTGGCGATGTCTTCGTCATTGGTCAGCACGAAGCCGCCACGCGGGCCGCGCAAGGTCTTGTGCGTCGTCGAAGTCACGACATGCGCGTGCTCGACCGGATTCGGATGCCGGCCGGCGGCAATCACCCCGGCGATATGCGCCATATCCACCATCAGCTTCGCGCCGACGCTGTCGGCAATGGCGCGGAAGCGCGCAAAGTCGAGCACCCGCGGATAAGCCGAGAAGCCCGCGATGATCAGCGTCGGCTTATGCTCATGCGCAAGCGCTTCCACCTGGTCGTAATCGATGCGCAGCGTCTCGCGGTCCACGCCATATTGAACGGCGTTGAACCACTTGCCCGACAGCGCGGGCTTTGCGCCGTGCGTCAGGTGGCCGCCCGCATCGAGCGACATGCCGAGCACCGTATCGCCAGGCCGGGTCAATGCCAGCATCACGGCGCCGTTGGCCTGCGCACCGGAATGGGGCTGCACATTTGCGTAACCGGCATTGAACAGTTGCTTGACGCGCTCGATGGCGAGCGCCTCGATCTGATCGGCGAATTCGCAACCGCCGTAGTAACGCTTGCCCGGATAGCCTTCCGCATACTTGTTGGTCAACACCGAGCCTTGCGCTTCGAGTACGGCGCGCGAGACGATGTTTTCCGACGCAATCAGCTCGACCTGCGACTGTTGCCGCTCGAGCTCCTTAAGCACCGCGCTGCGCACCGGCGCGTCGCGTTCAGCGAGGGTCTGCGAAAAGAAAGGGTTGGCGTTCGACATGGGGCGTCCGTGAGTAATGGAATGCTGTAATGGAGGCAGCCCGCAAAACACCGTGAATCCCTTGACTGGCCTGCTGCCACCGGCTACCGACGGCTCTATTCTTCCCCCTCATCTGAAACGTCAATTTACGAATTCAGACGCGTTCTTTGCCTTTTCCGCCATTCAAGTCCATTTTGGACAAGTGACCGGTCGTGCGGATCGCTGCTGCACTGCAGCGCATTCGCACTGCTTGCGTGCGCAAGCCGCCCGTGAACAGTGCCTGCGCCGCACACGCACGGTGCGGCGGCGCGTCTCGGTCTTTCATCCACCTTGATAAGGCCAGGGTTTAGCCGTATGGCATGCTTGTTGCGCTCGAACCCAGAATGACGGAGCCGTCTCCCCCACGACGGCCGCAACAATACAGAGCCGAAGGAACACCCGCACCATGTCGCCTGACCGCACCGCGTCGCTGTCCCACTTCGCTTTCATGCCCTTGCCGAACTTCACGATGATCGCGTTCACCAATGCGATCGAAGTGCTGCGCATGGCAAACTACCTGAGCGGACAACAGCTCTATCGCTGGTCGATCATCAGCCCGGACGGCGGCCAGGTCATGGCAAGCAACGGCCTCGCGGTCGACACGGGTCCGGCCGAATGTGTCGGCCAGCCCGATATCGTGTTCGTGTGCGGCGGCATCGACGTGCAACGCGAAACCACCCCAGCCCATCTGTCCACGCTGCGCCGGTTTGCACGCGCAGGGGTTGCGCTCGGCAGCCTTTGCACGGGCACCTACGCGCTCGCTAAATCGGGGCTGCTGGCGGGCTATGCGTGTGCGATCCATTGGGAGAACATGTCGGCGCTCAAAGAAGAGTTTCCGGACACGCGCTTCCTTAAAGAACTGTTCGTGATCGACCGCGATCGCGTCACCTGCACCGGTGGCGTCGCGCCGCTCGACATGATGCTGAACCTGATTGCAGCACGCGTCGGCACCGCACGCGTCACGCAGATTGCCGAGCAGTTCATCGTCGAACATGTGCGCGACACCAACGCGCAACAGCGCATGCCGCTCGTCGCGCGGCTCGGTTCAGCCAACAAGTCACTGTTCGAAGTGATTGCGCTGATGGAGAACAACATCGAGGAGCCGTTGTCGCGCGAAGAACTCGCGCGGCTCGCCAATATGTCGCAGCGGCAATTGCAGCGCCTGTTCCGCGAACATCTCGGCATGACGCCGACGCACTACTATCTAACGCTGCGTTTGCGCCGCGCCCGCGAGTTGCTGCTGCAGACCGATATGTCCATCATGCATATCACGATGGCGTGCGGATTTCAGTCGGCCTGCCACTTCAGCAAAAGCTATCGCGACGCCTTCGGCACCGCTCCGACCCGCGAACGGCGCAAGCAGGTTGCGCCGCTTGCGCATACTATGCCCACAGGCGCCCCCGTCGGGATCGCACTGAGAGCATAAGCGCCGCGGGCTGCGCGGCGCCTTCAAAGGCTGACCATGGCAGACGACAGCGTTGAAACCCGTCCAGATTCCTCCGCAACCCGGCTGCTGGTTGCGCCGCAACAATTCTCTCTCGACGTCCTGCTCGAGAAGTACGCCAAGGGCGATGAGCAAACCGCCGACGACGTTTACCGGCGCGTCGCCCACGGTGTCGCGATGGCCGAACCCGCGGCGCTGCGCGAGTCCGTCGAAGCCCGCTTTGTAGAAAACCTGCGCCACGGTGCGCTCGGTGCGGGACGCATCATGAGCGCGGCAGGCACCGGCATCGCGGCCACGCTCATCAACTGTTTCGTGCAACCGGTGGGCGACAGCATCCAGGGGACCGACGAGCAAGGCTTGCCGGGTATCTACGTCGCGCTGCTGCAGGCCGCCGAAACGATGCGCCGCGGCGGTGGGGTCGGCTACAACTTCTCGGCGATCCGTCCGAAAGGCGCCCGCGTTCACACCACCAGCTCATCGGCATCGGGTCCGTGCAGTTACATGGACGTGTTCGATGCCTCATGCCGCACTGTCGAAAGCGCAGGCTCGCGGCGCGGCGCGCAGATGGCCGTGCTCGATTGCGATCACCCTGACCTGCTCGAATTCATCGAGGCCAAGCATTCGAAAGGACGCTGGAACAATTTCAACGTGTCCGTCGCGGTCACCGACGAATTCATGCGCGCTGTCGAACAGAATCAGACGTGGCAACTCGTGCATCGCGCCGAGCCCTCGCCCGCCTTGCGTGCCGCCAACGACTTGCAGCAACGCGCAGACGGCATGTGGGTGTATAGCGAGCAACCGGCCCGGGCAATCTGGGATCGCATCATGCGCTCGACCTACGATGTGGCCGAGCCGGGTGTGGTGTTCATCTCGCGGATGAACGAAGACAACAATTTGCGCGCGCTCGAAACGATTCGCGCCACCAACCCCTGCGGCGAGCAACCGCTACCGGCTTATGGCTGCTGCAATCTCGGGCCGCTGAATCTGACGCGCTTCGTGCGCGAGCCGTTTGCGCAGCTCAAGAGCGGCAAGCCATCGTTCGACTGGGAGGCGCTGGCCCAAAGTACGCGCACCCAGGTGCGTTTTCTCGACGACGTGCTCGACGTCACGCTATGGCCGCTGCCCGAGCAGTACGACGAATCGCGCGCCAAGCGCCGCATTGGCGTCGGCTTTACGGGCCTCGGCGATACGCTCGTGATGCTCGGGTTGCGCTACAACTCGCCCGACGGCCGCGAACTTGCGGTACGCATTGCAAGGCTCATGCGCGACGAGGCCTACCGTGCCTCCGTTGAACTGGCGCGCGAGCGCGGTGCGTTTCCCTTATTCGATGCCAAACACTATCTGTCCGACGGCACGTTCGCTTCGCGCCTGCCCGACGACCTCAAGGACGCGATTCGCCGCGACGGCATTCGCAATAGCCACCTGTTGTCCATCGCGCCGACCGGTACAGTGAGCCTCGCGTTTGCCGACAACGCTTCGAACGGCATCGAACCGGCGTTCTCGTGGACCTACACCCGCATGAAGGTAATGGCCGACGGCAGCCGCGAATCGTTCGCCGTCGAAGACTATGCGTATCGCCTCTATCGCGAACTCGGCGGCGATATCAATGCGTTGCCCGACTACTTTGTCAGCGCCCTGGAAATGTCGGCACGCGACCACCTCGACATGATGGCGGCCGTACAACCGTACGTGGATACGTCGATCTCGAAGACCGTCAACGTTCCCGCCGACTATCCGTTCGAAGCCTTCGAGAGCCTCTATTTCGATGCATGGAAAGGCGGTCTCAAGGGACTCGCCACCTACCGTCCCAACGAGACGCTCGGCGCCGTGCTCAGCGTGACGCCTCAGCAACCCGACGACTCGTTGACCGAAGCGGATCTCGACCCGCTGCGCATCGCTATCGATCATCGCCCCAAGGGCGAATTGCCCGCGATCATCGAAAAGGTGGAGTACCTCACGCAAGCCGGCAAGAAATCGCTGTATGTCGCGGTGTCGTTCATGGAAGTCACCGGGCGTCTTTCCGGCGAGGATGTGACGATCGAGCGGCCTATCGATTTCTTCATTCCAGTCGGGCAGCGCGACGAATCGCAGCAGTGGATTACCGCGCAGATGCGCTCGCTTTCGCTTGCCGCTCGCGGCGGCTTCGTGGCTCGCAATCTGCAGGATTTGCGCAAGGTATCGTGGGACCGCGGACAAGTGCGGCTAGGCGAAGTGCAACGGCTAGACGGCCACCGCTCGCCGCTTTGGCACGATTCGGAAGTGGCCGCGCTAGCCTATGCGATCCAGCAGATCCTGCACCGGCGCGGCTTTCTAGACGCCGAAGGCAATCAGGTGCCGTCGCGCATGCTGGCGCGGCATGCGCGCGAGCAAATGGCAGCCGGGCAACCTCCGCTTGCGGATGCGCCAGGCACAACCGCAAGCGGCGACAACGATGCATCTGCCGAAATCGAAGGCATCAACCAGTTACGCACCATGCTCGGCCGCAAGTGCGGAACCTGCGGCGCCAATGCGGTGATCAGAAAGGACGGTTGCGATTTCTGCACAGCATGTGGCGAAGTGGGGGCGTGCGGCTAATCGCAACCCATGGCCCAGCCCCCCCACTTTGTGAGTGCCCCATAAGGTGAAACTTGCGCGTCATGCAGGATTTAAGGTCGTCCAAGCAGGATATTTCGAATCAAAGAGTCTGCCGAGTCGTGCAACGGCAGGCTCTTTTTCCTATTTAGACAATGCGGCGACAACCCTGCTGCGCCAGATGTTCACCGGCATGACCCCTTTGGGATCCCAGTTGTCGGCCGAGTTGCTGCTATTTTCCAACTGCGCTTCATTAAACTGCCAGACAATGACTCTGAGCTTGTGCTGGGAGAACGCCGGATTCTCCACCGCGTCGAGGAAGGTTTTCCATGGGCCGATATTACCGGGGTTCCAGGTGAGCCCAACCGGCTGACCGAGCGCATTGGAGAGCTTCTGCGGATAACCGAGGTAGGGTTGCACGAAGCTGTTGCCCACCACCTGCACCTGGGCCGGCGCGCCATCCAGCAGGCCATCGCTGAGCTCAGGCTGCTTGCGCACGGTATAAGTGTCGCGGCCGATGCGTTTGCGGTCTTCAGGGGACATGAAGTTCGTGGCGAGGTCGCCGTAGCGACGGTCGTTGGTCCATTCACCCAGTACGGTGCCGCTCCCGGAAGCCGGCAGCTCAAACTTGCTGCGGATCACCTTGGCGGTTTCGTCAGCTGAGGCTTCCGCGGCCCAGGCCGTCCAGTGATAGTCCGCACGATAAAAGGCCGTCTGCTTGTCGTGTTCGACCGCCTGCAAAACGTCTTTGTCGTCGAACGTAGTAATGCCCGCCGCGGCGAGCATGGCAAGGACATCGGCATAGCGCGACTTGATTTCCGTCGAGAGAGACAGGCTGGCAGGAAGACGCTGCGGATAGAACGGCGCCTTGGCCGGCACCACCATCACCACCAGGCCGATGTGCTTCGCGGCGAGCGCATCTTTGGTTTCCTGGATCACCTTGATGTTCGACGCGATCTGCGCCCGGTCGACCTTGTCGGTGCGCTCCCAGCCGGGAAATAACCAGCCGTCCTGACCTTCGATCACGGACGAAGCCGCATACACGGGGCCGGCCTGCAGCGCCGCGCCCAGCGCAGCCAGTCCAAGCGCGTATTTCAGCAACTGGCTGGCTCGTTTGTTCAAGAGATCAAATGTTGTCATCGTGATAATCATTGTTGTGCGAGGTAGGTGTTCTCTTCGTCCGTGAGCGGTTGATACAACGAGCGTAACGGCCACTCCCAGATCAATAGCTTGATGTCATTGAGGCGCTCAGGATGGTGTTGCAGCAATTCCAGCACGCTGCCTGCAAATCCACTTCCGAGGCGGCTTTGCTGGGCAATCTCCTGCTTCATATCGAGTTGCAGATAATCGATGAAACCGGAATTGAGCGAGTACGAGGAGCCGGCCAGCATGACCACGGGCGCCGCTACATCGTCGAGCAGACCGCCGCTGCGATGCACCACCAGTTGTACGTCATGGTCGGTATCGACCGGCGGCGCGAATGGCGGCGTGTTCCTGTCGATGCCCGCCAATCGCATCAGGTCACCGCTACGCGCATGGGTGGCGACTGCGGTCTGCAATTGCATGCTGGTGTTGCCCGGCGGAGCAAAGGCCTGCGCCACCGCCGCCACCCGGTCCGCGGCAAAGCTCGCGCCAGCGCGATTCCAGTGACTATCGGTACGCCAATAGCCGGGGGCAATCCAGCCGCGGTGCAGATCGACCTGATGCAGCGCAAGACCCTCACTTGCTTGCAGCCAGGCGGCGCGGCGCCCGCGTGCCTGGCGCGACACCGTCAACCCGCACAACTCTCCGGCGGCCTGTTCGACCTTGTCCGGCACCGGCGCCGTCACGAGCTTGATGCCGCGGCGCTCGAGGTCGGCCTGCAGCTTACGCGTCAGTGCAACGCGCCGCTGCAGGTTGTGCTCGCCATCGGGCGTTTCGGCCACCTCCTCGGTCAGGAATAGCCAGCCGGGGCAACCGCTGCGCACCTGCGGATCAGCGTCGCCGGTGACGGCGAAAAGCAGGCCGTTGAGGACGCGGTTGACGCGGGCGTCGGGCGGCGCCGCCTGCGCCACGCGCTGGTCCAGAGCCTGGGTGATGCTGCCGTCGAGCCATGACGAAGGCCCAGCCGTGTGCGTCAACAACCGACCCGTGTTGCTCAAGCGCCAGAGCAAAGCGGCGCCGCCGCACAGGATGATGACCACGAAAGCAACGGCGTTGATTTTGCGAACCATCATCAGAACTGGAAATAGAGAAATGGAATGACGGTGCGACCCTGCAACACCCACAACGCCACCAGCCATAGCGGCACCGTCAGATAGCGTAGCAGTGCGTAACAGTATGCACTGCTACGCCGACGCTGTGCCCACAGCAGCGGCAGATAGACGAGCAGGACGCCAATCAGCAGGCAGACGATCTGGTTCGGCCGGAGCGCAGCGGCAAATGCGCTGGAAAGCTGCCAACCATTCTGTCCGCGCAAGGCGAGGAGCATCGTCGATACTTCCGCCCACGTCTGGGCGCGGAACAGCAGCCAGCCGAGCATGACAAACAGCAGCAGCAAGGCATGGCCGAGCCAGAACGGCAGCGCGGGGCCACCCCGTGTGCGCCACAATCTTTCGGTCGCGAGCCCGAAACCGTGCCACAGTCCCCACACCATGAACGTCCAGCTGGCGCCATGCCAAAGCCCGCCCAGCGCCATGGTGATCAACAGGTTGACGCAACCGCGCGACAAGCTTTGGCGGTTGCCGCCCAGCGGGATGTACAGATAGTCGCGCAACCAGCTCGACAGGCTGATGTGCCATCGACGCCAGAACTCGGATAACGAGCTACTCAAATAAGGCGCGTCGAAATTTTCGGGAAACTTCAAACCGACGATCAATCCAAGGCCGATCGCCATGCTGCTGTACGCGGAAAAATCGAAGTAAAGCTGCAGCGTATAGGCCAGCACACTGAGCGCCGCGTCGGCGGCACTAGGCGAAGCCAGCTGATAACCGCTGCCGGCCAGCGGCGCCAGCGTATCGGCCAACAGAATTTTCTGCGCGAAACCCTGCATGAAGCGCTCGACGCCGATCGCAAACTCGGCCCGATGAAAAGAGCGCATTTGCAGGCGTTCGGCAACCCATTTGTAGCGAACAACCGGCCCCGCGACGAGGTGCCCGAACATCGACTGATACGTGGCGTAGTTGACGAAGCGCGGTTCGGCCAGCACGGTTCCGCGATAGACGTCGACCGAATAGGAGATCGCGCCGAACACGAAAAACGACAGGCCGATCGGCAACAGCACCGCTTGCCATCCGCTTGACACGGTACCCATCCACTGCAACGTCCCGGCTAGCATGTTGGCGTATTTGAACCAGATCAGCGCAAAGAGCGGCCAGCCGATCGCGACCAGCAACGCGTAGCGGCGTTGCTGCCCTTGTGCCTTCTCGATCCAGCGACCCGTGCACCACGACCAGACTGCGATCGACACGATCAACGGTAGGAAATCGAGCCGCCACCAGGCGTAAAAAATCCAGCTGAACGTGAGGATGGTCAGATTGCGCCAGCGCATGCCCACTGCCGCGTAGGCCAGCAGGAACAGTGGCAGGAACAGGAAGACGAAACTGATGCTTGCGAAGACCATAAGCGCTCCGCCTAGCGATCGCCGGAATAAGGTTCGGTGGTATCGATCTGGGTGACGAGGTGCGGAGCCTTGCTGTCGCCCAGCAGAAAAATGCTGGCATGGTCACCTGACTTCAGCAACGGCAGCGCGACCGCGGCCGAGCTTCCCGCCGCATCGCAGCGTCCCTGCAGGCGCGCCTGCACCGGATTGATGACGCGCTTCTTGCTGTCGCCGCTGGCAACCCGTTCGAACACGTTGGCACCGCCCTGAATCGACAGTGTCGCGTTGCAGTCGCGCACCAGGTTGTAGAAACGCAGTTCCGCCTTCAGATCATCGCGGCCGTCGGTGACGTCGGCGATGATCTGCGGCTGCGTGGAACCGGTCAGGATCACGGTATTGAAGCTGCCCGGTGTCACCTTGATGCGATTGAGCGCCTGACCGTCGGCTTTGATGAGGACATCGCGGGAAGCGTCGACCACGCGGTAGTCGGTGACCGTCTTGCGTTTCGGATCGAGGGCGTCCTGTTTGCCGGCGAAGTCGACCTCAACCACCATGGCGGACGGATTCACGACGCGCAGATAGCTCGAGCCGGCCGGCGCCTGCGGCGCGTACAGGCGGGCGATTTCCTGGGCTGAACCCGGCGTGGCGGCGCCCAGCGCAACGAGGCTGAAGAAGGCGGCCGCGCCAGTGAATGAGCGGCCGACACGGATACGAAATGAATGTGCTTGGGTCATGACTGCGCGATCTCAATAGTTAAAGACACTGCGAATGAACCAGCCCTTGGCCCGCTCATCGCCTGCGACCTTGAGGCGGTACTGAACCGACAGATCGAAATACGAACGCGGCGCATGGTAATGGTCCTCGCGCAGCCAGGTGCGCAGATTCACGCCGGCGCCGGCGCCGACTGCCCACGGTTTCGAATAGACGTCGTTGTAGTCGGCCCCCACCACCACGTGTGGCCAGAGCACCGTATGGCCCAGCCACGATGCCGGCAGGAGGAAGCTACGACCGGATTGCAGTTCGGACGTGAAGTAGTACGTTTTCGCCACCATGTAATAGCCGGTCTCCGCGTACACCTGGTCGGTGTTCCAGCTCGGGACGTCAGCGCGAAGATCGGTGCCGGTGCCATACGAGTAACCGAGCCGCGCAAGCCAGTCGCTTTGCGCCGCCGAACCGATTGCCTGCTGACGTTCGAAGGCTGCAATGACGTTTTGCGAAGCCAGCGGCTTCCACCGGATCCCGAGCGCCGAGAGCAGGCTCGGAAAGCCGGTCGGCGATTTGCCGACAAACGTGTCGCCGGTCAGGTCATTGGTAGAGGCCGTCGGCGCGCTGTACGCGGTGTCGGTCAGCCGCGCATACAGATCGACGTACGTGCCGTCCTTGTCGAGCGCAGGCGGCCGCCAGTAGGCTTCGGTGCCGATCTGCAGGTTGTCGCCCACCACGGCCGACTCGTTTTGCCCGGCCTGCATGTTGTTGCTGCCGCGATAGTTCAGCGACACGTAAGCGCCCCACTGCCGCTCCAGTTCACTGACGGCACGGCGGGTTTCATAAAGACTCTGCGGCGGCAGGTCCAATTCGTCATCGCTCGCAGCATCGATGCTGCGCTTGAAATAGTTGACCGCAGTGGGCCGCTGGTTGGCGTTGATGGCGGCGAAGCCGGCGTCCTGCAGTGCCCGCGGCGGCAGCTCGCCGGCGTCGTCCATTTGCTGGAAAGTCTGCAGCGCGAGCGCCGGAGCCCCCGACATCGAGGCGAGGTACGCGAAGCCGAGATCCGGCACCGGATCTTTCAGACTCGCCATGACGCGTTGCGCTTCCTGGATCTGCCCGTTGGCTCGCAGCGCCTGCGCCAGCACGCGGCGGTACTGATCATTTTTCGGCGATGAGGCGGTGAGGTCTCGCGCAAGCGCGAGCGCAGTCGCGTTTTCCTTTCTACCGAGCGCCTTGTAGATCGCTTCGATCATCACGTTCGGCGCGTTGTCCGCTGGCCGCGCCGTACACGCGGTGCCGTACGGCGTCTCGCGGCAATCGAGGAACGGCGCCTGCAAGGTTGGGTGGCCCGAGTGGTGCTCGTAAAACGCCATCAGGCTGCGCCGCCACGCGGCTTGTTCGTCGCCAGACGGCAGCGCGTGCAGCGTGTCGCCGCTCAGCTTCGTGTCGCCGGCCGCCATGGCGGCGTCCGCCACGTACAGACGAACGTTGCGCAGGTCGTCGTCGCTCAGCGTGTCGTTTTGCAGCGCCTTGCCATAATCGACGCGGGCCGCGGCGTACTTCCCCTGCATCTGGCGCAAGTAGCCGCGTAGCAGGACCGGCACGGCATCTTCGTCATCGACATGCATCGCTTCGCTGGCGGCGGCTTCGGCCGCAGCGTACTGCTGCTTGCGACCCAGCGCGTCGATCTGCAGCAGGCGATACGGCATCACATCCGGCGCATAGGAGATCGCCTGGGCGATCTCCTTCTGCGCGAGGTCCGGATCGTTGTCCGCCATCGCCTGGTAAGCAACGCTGGCAGGTTGCTGCGCCAGTTGCCGGCGCACGGCATCGCGCCGGCCTTCCAGTTCCCGATTGGCGCCGCCGATCTGCAAGGCCAGTTGAAACAGGTCGAGGGCTTCCTGCTGACGATTCTCTGCAGCAGCACGGAAAGCCTCGTTTGCCAGCGCCTGCGACGGCCGGTCCGACGCAAACACCGAGCAAACCGGGCCAAAGCGATTGACGATGCACAGCAGGACCGGCGGCTTCAGTTCGGGGCGCAGGGTCTTGCTGCCAGTCGCGATCGTCTGCGCGAACAGACGCCGTTCCTGAGCGTCGGCGTCGTTGTCCGGCAACGACTGTAGCGCATCGAGTGCAGACTTCGTGTCGCCGGCGCTCAATGCGAGATCGGCTACCAGCAGACGCACGGAACGCAAATCTGCGTCGCCCAGTGAGTCGCCGCTCAGGGCCTGCTCGTAGTACTGGTGAGCCGAGTCGTAATGGCCGCCGCGCTGCAACAGGTAGCCGTGCATCACGTACACCATCGAATCGTCACTGGCGGCGGCGAGCGCTGCACGGCTGGCGGTCTCGGCCGCGTCGTAGTTCTGCAGACGGATCAGCAGGCTTACCTGCAGGAGCCGGTATTGAG
The DNA here is from genome assembly GCF_900100735.1 of Paraburkholderia phenazinium. Lineage (GTDB taxonomy): Bacteria > Pseudomonadota > Gammaproteobacteria > Burkholderiales > Burkholderiaceae > Paraburkholderia > Paraburkholderia phenazinia. The sequence goes on from NZ_FNCJ01000014.1 coordinate 46,053, forward strand.
AGACGTCCGGCGCGAGATCCACGGCCTGGCCGATGTCGCGCGATGCGCTCGCGACATCGTTATGTGCGAGCAGATCCAGCGCCTGCGACGCCAGTTCACTGGCCCGTTGCATATCTGTGGGGGCCGCCGAGGCTACCGGAGCGGCCGACGCCGCTTTGCCACGGTTGCGGAGCGCGGCTTCGGCCTGCTGCAACAGCGAGCGCAGACGCGGCACATCCGGGCGCAGGCGCACGGCTTCGCGCGCGTCGCGAGCCGCGGCCTCATAGTCGCCGCGGGCGTATTCGCTGTATGCCTGGTCCGCGATGCGATAGGCGCTTCCAGTCAGCGGCAGTGGCAGGTTCTCGTCGGCGACGGCGGAGCCGCTCGCCAAGGCCAGCGTGAGCGACAGCGCACAGGCCGCGCGTCGTTGGGTGCAAGGTGGGGGACGATAGATCACTTCAGCAGGCTTTCCACGAGTTCGGGCGACACATAGTGAGGTCCGTCAAAAAGATAGGTTCGGTAGCCTCGATAAGCGTCGAGCTGCGGCTTCAGTTCGTTCTCAGTCGCCGCGCGGAAGGGTTGGCCGACGCCGGGCCGGAAAGCTTCGGCGATGATGCGCACGCGCGCCGCGCCGAGCTTCGACGCCAGCGCATCGGCATACGCACGCGCGGCTTGCGGCTCGCGCGAATCGACACCCACACCGTCCTGGAACAGCACGCCGACATCGCGCGGCAACCAGTTGTCGAGCCAGTCGGCCAGCGCCGCGCCGCCGACATTCGAACGGTCGTAGACACTGATCCACAAAGGCCGCGGCAGCCGGTTCAGAAGCGGTGCGAGACTGCGCGCGTCCTGCCAGCTCGGGTCGACCTCGACCGGGAAATACCAACCGTCGATATGAAGCGGAGGCGCGGCGGCGACCAGCTTCAACGACTGATCAGTCAGTTGCGCCGCCCCGGCACGCGCCGCGCGTTCGCCGAAGCGGCCCGCGAGGCCAACCAGCACGTGGCGCGCCCACGGCTCATGCGCGATGCGCCGCCAGTCAGGCAAACGCGGCGCCTGCGGCAGATCGGTGCCGGCGACAAACGCGGTGCCGTCCACGGCGGTCCACTGAATCAACAGGTCCGTGACACCGAGCTTGTCCCAGTCGCCATGCAGATCGACCTGCGCGTTGTCGACTTGCCAGGCCACGCCCTGCACCACTGCCGGCCCCTGGCAGCCGGAGCCCGCCGCGAGCAGCGCAGCCGCTCCACACGCAGCGGCGCAGCCACGCAGCCCGCGAGCCGCCGCAAGAACGACGCTGCGCGTCATATCGCTAGCGCTCCGTTTTCCCGTGCACGCTTCTGCGCCTGAATCGCCGCGTTCAGCGCATCGCCGGTAATCACGCCGCACGCCGTCATGAAGTCGCCGATCCGGCCATCGCGATCCGGCCGGTAGCGTTGCAGCGCTTCGTTAAAGCGCTCACGCGTCACATAGCCGAGTTCGATCAGGAGATCGCCGATCAGCGGTACGCGTGCCGTGCCTTGCGTCAGCGCGACTTCGGCGCCGCGCAGCACACGCAGACCGGTGGCAATTTCGCTTTCGCGCACGATCTGCTGCGTAACCGGCTGTCCTATCGCGGCAGCGAGTTCGGCAAGAGTCGCCGCGGGTAGCGGGCTCGCGGCAAGCAGGACCACGCGGCCGGAGGCGTCAATGCTGTGCGCGAGCACGCGGTGGCGGATCGCCGCCTCAAGCGGGAGCCGCTCGCTGTTGGCGCTCAGTTGCTCCAGATCGAGTGTGGCGCGCGGCATGTCGGCCTGGAAAGCGATCGCTTCGGCGAGCGTTTCTTCGTCGAGCCAGCCCTTGGCTACGAGCACACGACCTAGCGGCGCTTCGCGCGCGTGTTCGTCGTCGAGCGCCAGGGCGAGTTGCTGTTCGTCAATCGCCTGCCACGACACCAGCAGCTCGCCGAGCCGTTGCCGGCGTCCACCGGTGAGTCCATCCGCGGACGGAAAGTCGTGCATCGTTTTGTCCCACGCGAGGCGCTTGCCAGTCACGAGATGCGTGAGAAACAGTTTCCAAGCACGCGACACCGCGAGGAAATTGATGAAGTTGCCGACCACCATCCGCGGCACCGCCATCACCCCCTGCTCCCAACCATAGAGACGCGTCACGAAATAGCTGCGCTGGACGATGCGCAGCAGCACCGCAACCGCATTGAACCAGAGCACTGCGTGCATCCACCGGGAATCGGTGAAGGGCGACGGCAGCATCTCGCTCGCCAGGCCCATCGCATCGACGACCATGAACAGCAGGAACTGGATCGCCAGCACATAGGCGATGATGCCGATGAATGCAGTGACGACCCCCTTGCGGTCGCGAAACAGCAGATAGCGGTTGGCTAGCGTGCCGGTCCAGCCGGTCTGCTGCCAGCCCTGCAGCCCGATGCCGAGCGCCCAGCGGGCGCGCTGCCGGTAAGCGGTGCGAATCGTGTCCGGAAAGTATTCGCGTACGCACAGCGGCATCGTCACCGTGACCTCGCGCTCCTTGCCCAAACCGAACCACCTGGCGCGGCGCGAACGGAACTGCACAGGAAAGCGCGCGAAAATCGATTGCATGCCGAGCTTGCCGAGCCGCGCGCCGACGTCATAGTCTTCGGTGAGACTGTCGGTGTTGAACGGCTGGTTGCCGGTGCTCTCGATCAAGGCCAGCAGCGCACGCCGCGAGAAACAGGTGCCCACGCCGGCGGACGGCACCGAACCCACCAGGCTCTCGCGCGCCACGAGGTCCTTCGCATGCCACTCGGCGAATTCGTCCATGTAGGTGCCGGCGACCAGTTCGTACCAATGCCGCTCCAGCGAGGCGACCGGCAACTGGATCATGTCCTTGCGCGGCAGCAGGTAGTTGAAGAACTTGAGCTCGAGCGAATGCAGCACGTCTTCGCTGTCGTGCAACACCACGCCCGCAAATTCGACCGCCGCTTCCTGCTCGTATTTGAAGATCGCCTGGATCACCCAGTTCAGACAGTCCGCCTTGCAGGTCGGACCGTCGTGGGGCACTTCGACGCGGTGCAACTGCTTGTAGCGGCGACGCATGCGCTCGACTGCTTCGATCGTCTGCGCATCGTTGCGATAGGTTCCGACGAACACCACGTAGTTGCGGTAGTCGAGCACCCGCACCATGTCTTCGATCATCGCCGCGATCACGTCGTATTCGAGCCACGCCGGCACCATGATCGCGATCGGCTGCTCTTCGCGGGCGCGCAACTGCTCGACGGCCAACGGCCGATGGACGCGCTTGACCGTAAACGCCCGATAGATCTCGCGGATCCAGTACCACAGATCGATGAATAGATCATCGATGCTCGACAGCAGAATCAGCACGGCGATGACGCCCGCGCCATACTGCAACCAGTCGTAGTACTGGGCCGCATAGTAGCCGAGATGCAGATTCATCACGCCTCGACTCACTCGCCGCCATTCTTGCGTTGCTTGTGCCGACGCGTATAGCCTGCGAGCAACAGCAGCGCAATGAATGCGCCCACCAATGCGGCCGGCACTGCCCAGCTCAGCCATTGCCGGCTCCACGGCGTAGCCGCGTCGTCCTGCTCGACCCCGCCCGTATGTACCGTGTCGATCTCCTTGAGCACGCCACTGCCGTCGACCACCGCGACGTCGCCGCGCGCGAGCCTCAGCGCAACCGGCAACACCGGTGCGCGCGAACCGACGCTACGATAGACGACGCCCGCCGTACCGCCCGAATGTTCGACGTCGATCACGCCGACACCCGTCAGGTTGGCGACGCCGCTGACGTCATACAGCGTGTGTTCGTCCGAACCGAGAATCGTCAGTCCGTTGTCCTTCACGCTGATGTGCGACTTCGGTTCGACCAGCGGCACGTCGACGGCGAGAAACGGACTGGCCGGCGCGGCGCTCTGACCGTCGGGCGTCACCGTCAGGACCGCGCGTTGCGGGGCGACGCCGGTTGCATCGGCCAGACGCGCGATGCGCGGCAGCGTTTCGGTCGCGTTCGCCAGATACGAAGCAGGCACGAGCACCGTCGCGCTGGACGCGAAGCGCGCCACCATGCCGGTGAAGTTGGCGTCGCCGTCGGCCTGCACAAGCGACAGATGGCTGCTCGGCAAGACCGCGACCGGATAACCCTGGTTGGTCGCACAGCCGGCATCCGACTGACGCTGGAACGACACGCGCAGCAGATTGCGTGCGGCCAGCGCGAAACGCGGGATGTGCGCCTCGATGCGTTGCGCGCGCCCTTGCGTGCCGAGCAGCTTGGCGCCGATCAGTATGTCGTTGAAGTAAACCGACGCGACCACGCCGGAGCCATGCGTATTCGGCGTGCCGGCCAGATCGAGCACCACGGCGTCGGGCAGACGGCCCGCACCTGCGACCGCGCCGAGATCGAAGCTCGCCGTCCATGACGCCAGACGCAATACGTCGACGGTGCGCGGCTCGCCGCCGAGCGCGGCGAGCGCGACGACAGCGGATTTACCGTTCGCCGCGCTGTCGATCTCATGCACGACCAACTGGTTCGATACGGTGACCGGCCGCCAGGCCTGCGCGAGCACGCCGATGGCCTTGCTGTCGCCGACCAGGATGGTGGCCTGCCCGGCGATATGCACGAGACGCGCTTCACCGGCCGCGAGCGGTGCGACGAGCGGCGTCACGGTGCGCTCGCGCCACGCGTCGAACGCAGCGGCGGCATCCGGGGACACGCTCACGGCCTGCGTGCGCAGCGCGTCGAGCGACGTGTTGAGCGCGGCGCGCAACGCGTCGTCGGCAACGATCAGGTCGGCCGGCCACACGCGGCCAGGAGCAGCCACCACGAGCGCGCCCACCTCCGCCGGGTTGGCGAGCCGGTGCGAGCCGCCTGCCGCCAGCGCCGCGAACGCCGGTAGCGCGCGCAGCGGTGCGGGCATGTCGATCGTGCCGAGTTCGATGGTGTCGCCCACCTTGGGCCAGGTGCGTATCGCCGGTTCGCGGCCATCGCGTTGCAGTAGCGCGGCGGCACGCCATGCGGTGTCGTAGCTCGACGCGTTGAGCTGCTGCGCGCCGATCACGATCGACGGTGTTTGCGACAGCGCCGTCCAGGCAGTGCGCAGATCCTTGATATCGTTCGTATCGTAACGATAGGTGAGATGCGTCGTCGGCGCGACACGCAGCACGTTGCCGATCGCGGTCTGATCCGCACAGATGGCGTCGTTGATCACAGAAGACCACGCCAGACCGACGCGGACATAGCCGCTCGGGCGAGCTTCGCCGCCGACGCCCAGCATCACCGCCGCATCACCTTGCGGCTGCGTCAGCGCGCGGGCCAGCATCGGCGAACCGTCGATCGACACCAGCATCGTTGTGCGGCCGCCGTCGCCGCGCAGATAGTTGGCATCGACCTGCAATTGCGCATTGCCGATCGGCACGCCGGCCGGCACCGGGAAGTAGTACTCGCGACTGGTACCCGGCGCGTCGAGCGTGGTCGTCTCGCGCACGCCGAGGCTACTCAGCGCAACCGAGCGCGTCGTCACGCTGTTGCCGAGGTTCGACAATGCTTCGGCAAAGCCCACGGTACGGGGGGCGGCGCTGGCAGGCGCCACGCGCGGCGCCGCTGCGGACGGTTTGGCAGGTTGCGCGTGGACACCTCCGATCCAGCCGGCGAGCACACAGCACAGCGCGAGCGAACGGGCCATGGGCAACGAGGGGAAAGCACATGTGCGGCTGGCCCGTATGGGCCGTGTGGCGCGCGAAACAGAAACAGGAGTCACGGTCGTCTATAGAGTGAGGTGAGGCAACTGGAATGTGAGCGCCGTGATTCATGCTCTACGGTGCTTGCTCGGTTGGTGTGCGGCCCACCGGCCGCCTCTAAACGTAACGTTCGGCGCTCATCGAGATTCGAGGCACACAGCCGGCGCCGGATGTGCCGGCAACGCATGGTGGCACGCTGTCGACGCGTCGAATTCGTCGAACGCGCGGCCAGCGAGCGCCGCCACAATGCGCTCCGACGCTCGCCCGTCGCCATACGGATTGCGCGAAGTCGGCGCACGGGACGCATCCTGGCGCTCGAGATGCGACAACACCGCATTGCGGATCGCCGCCCGGTCGGTGCCGACCAGTTGCACGGTGCCCGCCTCGACGGCTTCCGGGCGCTCGGTCACATCGCGCATCACCAGCACAGGTTTGCCGAGCGCGGGTGCCTCTTCCTGAATGCCGCCCGAATCGGTCAGGATGAGCGATGCGCGTTGCATCAACCGGACAAAGCCGAGATAGTCGAGCGGATCGATCAGATGGACGTTGGGCGCATCGCCAAGCGCATCCTGAACGGGACCGCGGACGTTCGGATTCAGATGCACCGGATAGACAATCTGCACCGCCCCGCTCAGCGCGAGGTCGCCGAGCGCCGCGCAGATGCGCGCGAAACCGTCGCCAAAACTCTCGCGGCGATGTCCGGTAACCAGCAGCATCGGCAACGTGCCGTCGAGGAACGGCAGGCGCGCGTCGAGTTCGGCGCGCAGCGCGGCGTCGCAATCGATGCGCGCGATGGTCATGTAAAGCGCGTCGATCACCGTATTGCCGGTCACGATAGTCCGGCCGTACAGCCGCTCGGCCGCGAGGTTCGCCTTCGAGCTCGCAGTCGGCGCGAACATCAGGTCGCTCATCACGTCGATGACGCGCCGGTTCATTTCCTCCGGCCACGGTTGCATCAGGTCGCCGGTGCGCAGGCCGGCCTCGACATGGCCGATCGGGATGCGGCGATGAAACGCTGCCAGCGCAGCCGCCGACGCGGTTGTCGTATCACCGTGCACGAGCACGCGATCAGGCTTTTCGGCGGCGAGCACGTCGTCGAGCAACGCGATCAGGCGCGAGGCCAATCCATTGAGCGTCTGGTTGCCGGTCATCACCGCGAGATCGTGCTGCGGCACGATCTCGAAGAGATCCAGCACCTGGGTTAGCATCGATCGATGCTGGCCGGTCACGCAGACAGTCGATTCGATCGCCGCATCCCCTTCCAGCTGCTTGATGAGTGGCGCCATCTTGATGGCTTCTGGCCGTGTGCCGAATATGGTCATGACTTTCAGCGGCATCCGTGGGCACCCTGTCTGGTTGGTGAACTGCCGCTGGTCGATTTCAGGCTGGAGCTCCGGAACATACGCTGCTCCCGGGTCCTTCGGCCCATCACTGAATGGCTCATGGTCAGATTGCCATCAACTTGATCTGGTCACGCCCGCTACGCTTGGCTTCGTAAAGCACCCTGTCGGCATCGAGATATAACTGCCGGTGCGGCGCCATCACGGCACTGTGTCGGTCATGCCAAACGACACCAAAACTGACCGTCAATACACCGTCGCGCCCATGTGGGTGAGGCAACCCCAATTCCCGAACCTTGTGCCGCACGCGATCGATGATGCGCAGTGCCATGGCAGCCGAATCCATAAAGAGCAGCACACAGAATTCGTCGCCTCCCATCCTGAACAACAGATCCTGATCCTGACGCAGCTGGCTCATCACGACGCGCGCAATCAGACGCAATGCGTCATCACCAGCGCCGTGCCCATATGAATCGTTGTATGCCTTGAAATGGTCGATATCGAACAGACAGAAAGCGAGCGAGTGCCTGCGCGCTCTTAACGCCGAGTCATGTCTGAACTGGTCATCGAAATGGCGGCGGTTATACGCGCCAGTCAGGTCGTCTGTAAAGGCCAACTGCGTGAGCCGGGAATTCTCCGCTTCCAGATCGCGGATCCGGCGCACCAGACGCGCCCGCTCCCTGTCTCTGATCTTGCCAAGCAACTGGTGCGTCAACCGTCTGGCACGTATTGTCCAGGCAGACCGGCAAACGCCGGCCACACCGTAATGGTTCGAATTCATCGGAGTTTTGATTTTTTCATAACGCGTCTGGTCCGGGCGCGGAGTAATGCCATCCCTCCTTTTGTTGCCAAAATGGAGACTACATTGTCACGGCATCGGTTCTGGATATCAGCGCGCTGGCGTTTTGACAAAGACTGTGTCGCGCCGCGTCGCAAAGAATTATGGGTACCGTGACCAGCACACGCTTTTGCCCGAGGGGCGAAATGCTTTGCTTGGGAGGAAATTTGTTTGCTATTCGCTTTGGAACGGCAGGTATTGACAAGTTGCCCGGTGGGCGGACGCGCGAGGGCGGCCGTGGCGCTTGAACGAAATCAGCGCCTCGGCCGATGGCAGAGCGGAAACGGAAACTTCCTTCATGCCCCGTGATAGTCGTCGACCACAGCGGTCCCTTGGCAATACCGTTGTGGTTAGACGAGCGGGTACGTCGGCAATGGCCTATTTCAGCCGCGGCCTTGCACCGTGATCGAGACACGCCGGTCAGGTTGCAGACATGCGGTCAATGCGTGCACTTCGCCGTCTGGACAATGCGTTAGCGGCTGACTGGACCCGACGCCTTCCGTATGAATGAGGCTGCCGTCCAATCCGTGGGCGATCAGATATCCGCGCACCGAATCGGCCCGAGCGAGCGACAGAGGCTGGTTTGCGGAGGCGGGACCGATACGGTCGGTATGTCCAACAACGGTAATTGCGGCGATTTCCTTATGCGCCTTGATCCGCTCGATTGTCTTGTCAAGCGCCGCTCTCCCCGAAGGCAACATGGAATCGAGACTCGATTTGCCGAACTCGAACAAGGCATCGCTCTGGAGTGTGAACTGCTCGACGGTCGGAACCTGCGGCTCTGCTGGCACCGGCATTACCGCCGCGGCCTCGCGAAGAAATTCGGCGCATGCAGGGTCACGCCAGTAGGTATTGCTCACCCTCATGTCCTTGTCGAACTGCACCTGATACTGGCAAGTGATCGTGTCCCCCCCTCGACGGAAATCGAACAGGTAGTTCCAGACATGGCCGCCTACGAACCATTCGTGAAAATGAGGTGGCCCGAGCAGGTCGAACATCTGGTCCTTGTTCAGACCGGGGGCAACGTTGCGCAGGTTGTCGACGTTGACAAACGTGCCGCCCGTTGGCGTTGCCGAATGAGGATCCGGAAACCTGGGCGGGGAATCGGCGGTAGCACAACCTTGAAGGGCTACCGTAGCAAGCAAGCTGACCGACATTGCTAGCAACCATTGGCTTTTCATGTATGCATCTCTCATCGAATATGGGGGCTATGCGTCTGATGCGCAGCGGTGACTATTACGGCGATGTCGCCAACGATCGCCATATCAGCGTCCATTGGCGATCGTGCAGGCGATTACCACTGGTAACCTGCACCCACGACGGCGCCATAGTAGCCTTGCGTATTGGTTGAAACCGCAGCCTTGTAGATCCAGTGATTGTTATCCGAGATTGTGGAAATTCCGATCGCCTGCCCTGATTGGCCCCGATAAACGCTGCCCGCGACCGATACCATGCTTCTTCCAGGCCCGGAGGGTTGCGGCAATCCCGCGACAGCCATCGCAGTTGCGATTCCGGAGTCCGCATCACGCTTCAGCTGTTGAATCTGATTATCCGTATACGCGTTTGCCTGCGAGACGGCACTCCCCACTCCGGCGTTCAACTGCTCCACATTGACGGCGTCGGTGGGTGCCGTACCTGCCGCGACATTGGTGACTTGCCGTGGCGTATCGGCTGACCCCACCGAGACGACGTTACTGCGACCCTCGTCGTTACTACCGGCGCCGATGGCCACCGAGTTGGATCCTGACGATGTCGCTCCCTGACCCAGGGCCGTCGAGCTGTTGGCGATTGCCTGCGAGTTGTTGCCTACGGCAGTGCTGCTGGTCCCGGAAGCAACTGCTCCCTGGCCACCCGCCGACGAATTGGATCCCGTTGACGCTGGCGGCGTTGTCGTCCCCGAGGTGGACGGAAAACCACCATTGCTGCCGCCATTCTTGTTATTGATCAGCGTGGTCAACTGCGTCTGGACTGCTTCGAGCTGGCTCACGTTGACTGCGTCGGTCCCGACACTGCCTGCCGCCACCCCTGTGATCTGCCGGTTTCCGATATTGACTTCCCCTGCTGAGGACTGCGGGCTGCTCAGACCATAAGCAATGTAGTTCGACAATGCGCCGACCGTGGTCACCGACCCTGCTCCCAGGGCAACACTGTTCGCGTAGGTTGCGGATGCGCCAGCACCTAGCGCCACTGCGTCGGTCGCGCTGCTTTGTGCGCCGGAACCCAGCGCCACGCCGCCCGCGGCCGTTACACCGGCATTCGCGCCCTGCGCGACAGACTGTGCGCCACTCGCGGTAGCGCCGCTACCCAGCGCGATCGCGTCGGCCTGATTCGAGTTCGCTGCCTCGCCGATCGCGACACCACCCGGCGCGTTCATATTGACGATGGCACCGTTGCCGATCCCCACACCACTGTCGCCATTGACCACCGTCGTCGGTCCAACTGCGATCGACTGGCTGCCTACTGCCAGCGAGTCCGCTGCGGTCGAGTTGACGTGAAAGTACTCGATGGGCGTCACCGCGAACGAGGACAAGGCCCCGGCAAGTTGCCGCACGGTGACAGCGTCTTGCTGTTGCGTCCCGTCTGCGACATTGGTCAACTGGCGATACGAATTGGCGGTTCCGAACGACACCGCACCCAGCAGCGTCTCACCGGTGGTGTTATAGGGAATCACATAACTGCCGCTCGTAATCGAACCTGAAGCAGGAACAATCGCGCGGCTAGACACAGACCCCGAGCCTATTGCAATCGCGCCCGCTACAGAGGCCGTCGCCTGCGCGCCCAGCGCCATAGCATTGGCGGCCGTTGCCTGCGCACCGTTGCCTGCAGCGAAGCTGCCAGCTCCACTGGCTACCGCCTCAGGGCCGACGGCGATACTGTTGGTACCGGTTGCCTGGCTATCCGCTTCTGTGGAGTCAGCATGAAAGTACTCAATGCCCGCGCCGTTGTTAATGTTATTGAGGGAGTTCTCGACATTGGTGAGGCCGATGTTCAACCCGCCAAGTGCCGAACCGACATTGTTGTAGGTGTTGCCCTGCACGGTGTAGCTCGGTGCCGAGACGCCGCTGCCCGGCGTGTACGTCGAGCCGCCGCCCAGCGCAGAAGCAACCGTCGTCCCGGTCGCGTTGCCTGCGCTTGCCACAGAAAACAGTTGTGAGCCGTTGACAGCATCGGTCGAGGTCGTTGAGAGGACGCCGGCGGCAACGTTCTGGAGTTGCCGTTCCGAGCCGGCCGCGCCGATCGAAACCACAGAGGTGGGCGCGGCTGCCGCAGCCGTACCGCCTGTCATGTCAAACGTTCCGGTATGCGTTCCCGCTGCTGTGGACCCAGCCCCCAGAGCGACATCGCTCGCATTGCTGGCTTGCGCACCATTGCCGATTGCAACCGAAGACGCCCCCGTGGAAACAGCAACCGGGCCCACAGCGACGCTGTTGGTACCGGTCGCGGTCGAATCTGCCAGCGTCGAGTTCGCATGGAAGTATTCGATCCCGCCGCCGCTCAGTGAGTTGCTGATGCTTTGCAGCGCACTGCCCACGTTGTTGTAGGTATTGCCTTCGATCGTATAGCTCGGCGCACTGATCGCTCCGGTCGAGCTGTTGTAGGTCGCTCCACCGCCCAACGCACTCGCCGTCGCGCTGCCCAGGTTGTTGACGCCGGTTGCGACCGAGAACAGTTGCGAGCCGTTGATCGCGTCGGTGCTGCTCGCCGAGATCACGCCTGCCGCCACGTTCTGGATCTGGCGCTCGTTGCCCACGCTGCCTACCGAGACGACGCCAGAAGCGGTCTTTGCCACGCCCGCTGCGGTGCCGCCAAACAGTGCAGTCGTGCCTATGTCGGCTACCGCCGTGCTCGAGCCCGCCCCCAGCGCCACATCGTTTGCATTGGTCGCCACAGCGTTCGAGCCCAGCGCCACGCCGTTGGCGCTGCTTGCCGTCGCGCCCGCCCCCAGCGCCACACCGCTCGTCGCAGCACTCTGGACAATGGCCCCATTACCGATCGCCACCGAGCCCGCGACATTGGCCTGTGATGCGTTGCCGAGCGCGACCGAGCCAAGTCCCGTCGCCACGTTCGTGTTACCCAATGCGACTGCACCATTGCCGTTTGCGGTGTTGTCGGCACCCATCGCCACTGCGCCGTTACCGGTGGCCGTGTTCGGATCGCCAATCGCTACTGCGCCGTTGCCGCTTGCCGTCTGGCCTTGGCCTAGCGCTACTGCACCCGTGCCGCTAGTGACCTGTGAGTCGTGTCCGCCCGCAATCGAGCCGGTGCCGGACGCTGCGGCCACTGTGTTGGTGTCGCCGAGGGCGACGGTCGAAGCGGCAAGCGCTCGCGAAGCGTTGCCGATGGCCGTGGCACTCGTGGCTGACGCCAGCGTCGAGGTGCCGAAGGTTGCCGAGTTGCTGCCGCTCGCCGTACTGCTAAAGCCAATCGCGGTTGCCTGCAAGCCAGAAGCCTGCGTACCCGAGCCAGGAACACCCGCGGTTCCACCCACGCCGATTGCTACCGCAGCGGTGCCGGACGCGCCGCTGTTGACGCCTATCGCCACGCCGGATGCGCCACCGGCCGATGCACCCGATCCTAGCGCCACCCCCGCAGCAGCGGTACTGTTCGTAATTGCCTCATAGCCAATAGCGACTGAATAACCACCTGCCGCAGTCGACACCGTGGTCAACGCAGCGGAATACGCCCCCGACGCAATCGCACCGGTGCCGAGCGCCGTGGCGTTAGTATTGTTGGCGGTAGCAGTGGGCCCTAGCGCAACGCTGAATGATCCGCTCGATACCCCATTAAAGCCAAGGGCTACCGCTTCATTTCCCGAGGCGGCAGCGCCCGCGGCTAGTGCGATCGCTCCCGCGCCGGTTGCCTGTGCGAGATTGCCGATTGCCACGCCGTATATAAGAGAAGCCGTCGAATCGGGACCCATCGCAATGCTGCTCGTCCCAGAGGCTGTCGAACTCAAGCCGATCGCGGTCCCATACTCTCCGCTCGCAGTGCTGCTAGGGCCGATGGAAATTGTATTGCCCCCTGACGCTGTGCCGCCGTCGACCGCATACTGCGCGTGCGCGCTTTGCGTCGCTACGCCGACCCCGAGCAACATCATTGCCGCAGCGGCAATCGACCGCACGGCACTCCCATGCTGGCGCGTATCAGCCGCGGCACCTCTCACGCGCTGGTCCTGAAGGCCTACCGCGTGCCCGTCCTTGCCTTTACCGCAGCCCTTGTCGTTTTCCGACGCCGCAACGAAGGCTTCCAGCGCCCTGTTCCATACAGTTCGATATACCTTGTTCATATGTTTTCCTATTCGATATTGCGAGCGCTTATCCTTGCCTTCCACAAATACAATTACGTATATATGTCGAAAGAAAAGTGTTGGCGTTGCGTTGCCTCATCGCGGGGGATTACATTTTATTGAATCTTTCATATCTCTTTCGCAATCCTAAATATGATCGCGCGCCATCCTCCTTCTGTGAGCATTCACACGAGGAAGATATTGATAATGAACGGCTAAAGCATTTCTACTTTCTGGCATCCAGGCCGTGCAGGTTGCAGCGGGCTGTTGACTTATGAGGGTCCGAAGGGCGACAGCATATGGATGTCAATTGTATGAAAGGGGGCCAATTGCCTATCTAAACGCGATTTCTTGCCTGCCAAACGTTTGCCTTGCACCATGCTGTCCAGAGTACCCATAGTTAACGCTCCCAATGACGTGCCGCGATCGTGTTTCCAGCGCTATGGCGAACGCTCACACGCCGCGCTGCAAGCGTCATATGTCTATTTCAAGAATGTTTTGCGCACTATGTGAACAGACAACCGGGAAATGTTCACGGCGACGTGGACTTTCCGTGACGCAACGTAAGGAAATGTAATTTTCCGTAAGTGCTGAATGAGACTCTCGCACAGCCTTTTTCATTTGTCTACTGAATCTCGGCGATTTAACCATGTCGCCAACGAAACAACGAAGAGGTTCGTGGAGCGTGATGTGGGTTAGCCACTCCTCGACTCATTTTGTTGGAGTTTCTTATCGAAGCGTATAGCCGCGAGACGGCTAAAGTTATATTGAACGACCTTCACTCGGCGCAGGCGTGACTTGCAAGTTGACAAAAGCCTCGACAAGATTTGACCACTCGACAAAATCCGAACAGGCAATGTCGTCTCAGTCCGTGCTGGTCGCCACAGCCACACGCCCAATCGCTACCGTTTCGCTATAGGCTCCTGTCGATGAACCCGAATTCGCGACTGCGGCAGTGCCGATTGCAATCGTTGTCACGGCCCGTGGCCGTTGCCGGAAAGAATTATGCGTAGCTCAACTGGCACACGCGTTTGCCCGGGGGACGAAACACTTTGCCCGGGAGAAAATTCGTTTACTATCCGCCTGGGAACGGCATCCGGTCACACGAAACCCTCGAAGCCCGCCACCCAACGCAGTCCAAGGTCGCGGGCGGACCAACCCACGGCGCCTTTGGGTTTGAATTGGAATTTCGATCTGATATTCTGCGCGGCTTTACATGATCGACACTCTGCAAGCCTCAACTTGCGCGTGCAGCCGCCGATAACCAACAAGAACGTTATTCGCAAGCTCCTTTCGCATACACGATGCCGCCCCGAGATACCGCCCTAACGGATGCCCATCTTCTTGTGGTAGATGATCAGCCGGAACAGCTCCAATTGTTAATTGGCCTGTTGCGCAATGCAGGATGCCGGATTAGCGTTGGCTTCGACGGGTCACAGGCGTATCAACGAGCATTGGCAATTTCACCCGACCTGATCCTGATGGACGTACGAATGCCGCGGATGGACGGATTTGCCGCCTGCCGGCTTCTTGCGGCAGACCCCCGCACGAGTGCGATTCCCGTCATATTTCTTACTGTGGCCGCAGACCTGCACGACCGCCTCGACGGTCTGGAAATCGGCGGGGTCGACTACGTGCTCAAGCCATTCGAGCCGGCCGAGGTACTTGCACGGATTCGCGTTCACCTCACCCGGGTGAACGGCAAACGGAATGTCGAACAAGAGATGTCCGCTTCGGACTTAACAGGCAACAGTGTCATCGTTCGCGCGGCCATTCGACATTTGTCGGAAAGGCTGAACAATCCGCCAACGGTCGAACAACTCGCCCGCCTCGTGGGAACCAATGAAAAGCGACTGTCGCGCGCGTTTCGGGATAACCTTGGCCGGACCGTATTCGAGTATCTCCGGGATGAACGCTTGCGGATTGCGCAAAGGTTGTTGAGCGGTACGCCATTGAGTATCAGCAGCATCGCCGATGAGATTGGTTTTTCCAGTGCTGCGAATTTCGCCACGGCGTTTCGCGAGCGATTCGGCGTGACTCCCTCAACCTATCGGGAAGAACTCCGCAGTCAGGACCTGACTAGCACCCACGAACCCGTCCTCGATACCGAGTGACGTCATCATGACAACAGCCAGGTGGCGCCGCTTGGTGTTCTTATGTCTGAGTTGGTGGACAACTCACGCATTAGCCATCGGTCTCGAGACGGCTGGGAAACAAACCCAACAGGGCCCCTCCTTGGGGAAGGTGCAGGTATTCGAAGACATCTCGGGCAAGATGAGCCTGGACGACATACTCACGCTGTCCGCAGGAAACCCACGCGGCTTCCTTCCCGTGCAGCGGGATAGATTAAAACCAGGTTTTACCCACTCGGCATGGTGGCTACGCGGGGTGGTGAACAACCAAAGTGCAACCACCCTCCCGCTCGTTCTCGCACTCCCGGACGCGCGCCTCCAGCACGTAGACTTTTACACCGGGCGCGGCGGCCACTGGATCCATGGCGGCACCGATCCCGCCGACCTGGCATCTCGTCCAGCTTCGTCCCGCTATCCCTTGGTGGATTTCACGCTCGCTCCCGGTGAACAGGTTCTTTTCCTCGTCCGGGTGGCCAGCGATACCGCACTCACTCTCGAACCGAGGCTGTATTCTGCAGCGGCATATGATGCGATGGAGAAACGTGCAGCGCTCTGGGATGGAGGATTGATTGGCGGAACGCTGGCACTAGCGTGGTGCGCGCTGCTCATCGCTTATTTTTCTCGCAGCGGCTCGTTTTTGGTACTGGCGGCCCTGTGCGCCATGACAGCGCTATTCGAAGCCGCGGATCGCGGCTACACAAAGATCTATCTATGGCCGCAGGCAACCGACTGGAGCTCTAGAAGTGTGACGGTGTTCGGATGTATTGCCGTGCTGCTGTTCATTGTCTTCATCTTGCGCATCGCACACGACGAAAAGGCAAAGCTGCCCGCCCGCTATATATTGTTCGGGTTTGCGTTGCTAGAGTGCGTCGCTGCTACAGGAGCCGCATTCGGCAATCTGTTCGTCTTCGCGCAACTCGGCTTGCATCTCAACGCGCTATTTGGTGTTGTCACGGTGGTCATTGCTGCACGCCTCGCGCGTCAGTCGACACCCACCGCGCGGATCATGCTGCTCACCATGATCTTCTCGCTGTTCAACTTTGCGTTGCGTATGCTCGAAGAACTCAGCTCTTTGCCGGCTGGACTGGCATGGCTGAAGTCCGACATTCATCCGAACCCCGTAGTCGCCATCATTGGACTGGCCACCAATCTTATTGTGCTTGCGGCGTGGATAAACCACGTTGGAAAGCAGCGAATAGCGGTAAGAACCGAACTTGCGGACTGGCAAAGAACCGAACATGACCGGCTACGAGACCAGGTTGCGCAGCGGACCTTGGAGCTAAATGAGACCTTGGGTTACGCGGAAGAGAAAAACCAGCAACTGATTGAAACCTTGGGTTACGTCAGTCATGACCTCCGTGCGCCGCTTGCAACCATTACAAGCTATGCCAGACTGCTGCTGAATCTCGCGGATTCAAAACAGGAGAGCCTGATTCAAGCCATCGAGCGCAGCGTGAACTATCAACTCGGCCTGATCGACGAACTGGTTGGGTACGCGAAAGCCGAGTTGCAACCGTTGGATATCGTCCCGGTCGTAACCGACCTGCCCGCACTTCTCGACGACATTGCCGAATACGCGCTCGCACTCTGCGTACAATTGAACAACCAGTTCCACTATCAGGCACTGACATCGTTGCCCCGTCGACTGATAATCGATGGCCACCGATTGCAACAGGTTTTGCTCAATTTGCTGTCCAATGCATCCAAGTTCACTCGTGACGGCATGGTCATGATGACGGTGAGAGCACGCCGGCAAGACCATCAATGGCACATCGGCTTTGAAGTCGCAGATACCGGCGTCGGTATGGACATTGATGAACAGTCGAAACTCTTGACGGCTTTTCGCCAGATACAGTCCGTGAACGGCAGCACGGGGCTTGGCCTGTTTATCGCGCAGCGCATTGTCAACATCATGGGTGGCGACTTGCGCGTTTCAAGCGCGCCGCATCGCGGTACCTCTTTTTCTTTCGAACTCATCGTTCCTACTGCGGAAGATCCGGACGCTTCGCTGTCGAACCTCGTACAGTACTCTTCCGGCGGCCCTGCGCAGATCCACCCACGATTCAAACACCGGCTCGCCGTCACCGTTCTTCCAGAGGGCGATCGCCGGGAGCTAGCCGTTCTGGCGAAGGACGGGCGCCTGACTGACATAGAGCGATGGATCGACAAGATGCTCAGCATTCACCCTTCATGCGCAGCATTTCTGACTGAAGCGCGGCATTGTCTAGAAGCACTGGATTTCGCAGGTATCGAGGCTCTTGCTCTTGCACCGTACGAAACAAGCCGCGTCGCGCGACCTTGCTAACTTAAGATCCCTGCGCTTGCTCGCTGGGTTCATTGTGCGAGTCACGGCGCTCGATGCCGGAAACCTGGCACCGTTGCCCGCACCTGCTACTGCGCCAGGACCGTCAACTGCCGCAACTGTTCAAGCAGATTCACAGCGGGGCTCGGCAAAAATAGCGTCGCGACGCCTGAACGATTTGTAGTGTAGCGTGAGGGCATAAGCTGTTGATTTTATTTACTTTCATGTTTCAGATTTTGAGTTGGCGCGCACGCTTACCGCTCCCACGAAGCCGCGTCGACGGGCGCTCCCTTGCCATAGCGCTGCCGCGCGTCGCCAACCACGCCTGCTTCGATCTCCCCCTCATCCGCGAGTGCCTTCAGCGCAGCGATCACGATCGACGCGCGGTCGACCTCGAAGAATTCGCGCAACGCCGCACGCGTGTCGCTGCGCCCGAAGCCATCGGTGCCTAGCGTCACATAGCGGTGCGGGACATACGCGCGGATCAGTTCGGGAATCGCGCGCACGTAGTCCGTCGCGGCAATCACAGGCCCGTTTGATGCAGCAAGCGCCGACGTCACATACGGCTGAGGCGCCGACTCGCCGAGACGTTCAAGCCGCTCAGCCGCCATGCCGTCACGCTGCAATTCGGTGAAACTAGTCACACTCCACACGGCGGCCTCGACACCCCACTCGTCCTTCAGCATCTGCTGCGCGGCAAGCACCTCAGCGAGAATCGCACCGGAGCCGAGCAGTTGCACTTGCACGGCCTCGCGCAATTCTTCAGAAGACAGCGGATAAATCCCCTTCAGAATCCCCTCGCGCATGCGCTGCAAATCGCCCTCAGGAACCGACGGCTGCGCGTAGTTCTCGTTCATCACGGTCACGTAATAGAACACGTCGCGCTGCCGCTCGACCATCTCGCGCATGCCCTCATCGACGATCGCCGCTACTTCATAAGCAAACGCCGGATCGTAGGCACGGCAGTTCGGAATCGTGGATGCTGCCAGATGGCTGGTGCCGTCCTGATGCTGCAGCCCTTCGCCACCCAGCGTGGTCTTGCCGGACGTCGCTCCAATCAGGAACCCACGTGCGCGCTGATCGGCCGCGGCCCAGATAATGTCGCCAATGCGCTGGAAACCGAACATCGAGTAGTAGATGTAGAACGGCAGCATCGGCAGATCGTGCACGCTATACGAGGTCGCCGCCGCAATCCACGACGACACCGCACCCGCCTCGGAAATGCCCTCTTCGAGAATCTGCCCTTTGGTGTCCTCACGGTAATAGAGCATCGAGCCGAGGTCCTCAGGCTCGTACAGTTGCCCCAGCGGCGAATAGATGCCGACCTGGCGGAACATGTTGGCCATGCCGAAGGTACGCGCCTCGTCGGCGACGATCGGCACCACCCGCTGGCCGATCTGGGTATCCTTGAGCAGCGCGGTCAGCATGCGCACCAGCGCCATCGTCGTGGACATCTCGCGGCCACTCGCTTCCAGCGCGAATTGCCCCCAGGTTTGCAACGAAGGAACGATCAGCCCCTTCGTTGCGACTCTCCGCCTTCTGGGCAGATAGCCCCCGAGTGCCGCCCGGCGTGCATGCAGATACTGCATTTCCGGGCTGTCTGCTGCTGGCTTGTAAAACTTCACCTGTTCGACGTCCTGATCCGAGAGCGGCAAACGGAAACGGTCGCGGAACGCCTTCAGGTCGTCGAAATCGAGTTTCTTCTGCTGATGCGTCGTCATGCGGCCCTGGCCCGAGGCGCCCATGCCGAAGCCCTTCATGGTCTTCGCGAGGATCACCGTAGGCTGGCCGCGATGCTCGAGCGCCTTCGCATAGGCCGCGTGCAGCTTGCGCACGTCATGGCCACCGCGGCGCAGACGGTCGATCTCGTCATCGCTCAGTTGTGCGGCAAGCGCGGCGAGTTCCGGGTTCTGGCCGAAGAAACGGGCGCGGTTATACGCGCCGTCATTCGCCGAGAAGGTCTGGAACTGGCCGTCCACCGTCTGGGCGAAGGCACGCATCAAGGCGCCGGTGCGATCGCGCGCAAACAACGCATCCCAGTCCGAGCCCCACACCACCTTGATCACGTTCCAGCCCGCGCCGGTGAAGTGAGCTTCCAGTTCGTCGATGATGCGGCCATTGCTGCGCACCGGCCCATCGAGCCGCTGCAGGTTGCAGTTGATCACGAACACGAGATTGTCGAGCCCTTCGCGCGCCGCCAGCGAGAGCGCGCCGAGCGACTCCGGCTCGTCCATCTCGCCGTCGCCGAAAAAGCCCCAGACCTTGCGGCCTTCGGTCTGCGCGAGCCCGCGGTTCTGCAGATAGCGCATGAAGCGCGCCTGGTAAATCGAGTTGATCGGGCCGATGCCCATCGAGCCGGTCGGAAACTGCCAGAAGTCCGGCATCAGCCACGGGTGTGGATAGGAACACAAACCTGGTCCGGCGATTTCGCGCCGGTAGTGCTGCAGGTGTTCCTCGCTGAGGAAGCCTTCGAGGTAAGCGCGCGCATAGACGCCCGGCGACGAGTGCGGCTGGAAGTACACAAGATCGCCGCCCGTGCCCTCTCCTGCTTTGGCATCACTTGCGCGAAAGAAATGATTGAAACCGACTTCGAACAGATCCGCCGCCGACGCGTAGCTCGCAATGTGCCCTCCCAGTTCCCCATACGCCTTGTTGGCGCGCACCACCATTGCGAGTGCGTTCCAGCGCAGCGCCGCAGCAAGCCGTTCCTCGAGTTCGAGATTGCCCGGATAACGCGGCTGCTGGTCGAGCGCAATCGTATTGACGTAGGGCGTGACGCTCGTGCGCGACGACTCGACACCCAGCGACAGCGCGTGGGCCGCGAGCCGGTCGAACAGATACTGCGCGCGGTCACGGCCGACGTGCACGACGACACCTTCGAGCGCATCCAGCCACTCCGCGGTTTCCGCCGGATCGCTATCGTTCTCGACGCCACCGGAAGACCTCAACTGCAACGCACCGCTCGACAAATCCGTCATGACATCGCTCCCGCCTGGAGGCATTCGGTTCTCAAATGGATGGGTCCATGTTAACCATCAAGCCACAAAATAGGCGTCTCATTTGCTTGCTGTTCGGCTCTGCGGTAGTGTGTTTATTCTGCGCATACCCTCATTTACGGAATATGTCATCTATGACCACGCCGCCGAAACGGCTCGACCGCATCGACATCGGGATACTCAGCCAGTTGCAGCAAAACGCCCGCATCACCAATTCCGAGCTGGCGCGCGCGGTCAACCTGTCGCCCACGCCCTGCTTCAACCGGGTGCGGGCGCTCGAGAAACTCGGCCTGTTCAAGCAACAGGTGACGCTGTTGAATCCCGAGCCGTTGGGTTTGCGCATCAACGTGTTCATCCAGGTGAGCCTGGAAAAGCAGGTCGAAGAGGCCTTGCAGCGCTTCGAAGAGGCCATCTCGGCGCGCCCGGAGGTGATGGAGTGTTATCTGATGACGGGCGATGCCGACTATCTGCTGCGCGTGGTGATGCCCGACATGCAGACGCTCGAGCGCTTTATCCTCGAACATCTGACGAAAATACCGGGTGTGTCGAACATCCGTTCCAGCTTCGCGCTCAAGCAGGTGCGCTACAAAACGGCCTTGCCCCTGCCCGCGTCGGGGCTGACGCTGGTCGATCCCGATGATGTGGCGACGGACTGGCGCTGAGGGTGAACGGGCGTCATGCGTAACGTTTGAGGAGGCTTACGTTGCGCAGCTTAGGAAGCGTTCGGCCTAGAGGGGGATGCTTGTGGTCGAGAGAATCTCCTTGAGGACCACGAAGGAGCGGATCTGCCGCACACCCGGCAGGTAAAGCAATTGCTCCGCGTGAAGCCGGTTAAAGCTATCGCTATCCTTCGTCCGTACCAGCATGAAGTAATCGAACTCGCCCGTCACAACGTGGCACTCCATACAACCCGACACTTTCTGCGCGGCTGTTTCGAAGTCGGCGAACGAATCCGGCGTGGAGCGATCCAGCACCACACCGATCATCACCAGCATGCCGGCGTCGAGCGCCTTCGCATTCAGTAGCGCCACCACGCCGCGGATCAATCCCATTTCCTTGAGCCGCTCGACCCGCCGCAGACAGGCCGGTGCGCTCAGATTCACTTTGGCTGCGAGCGCCACATTCGAGATCGACGCGTCGCGTTGCAACTGACGCAGGATGGCCCGATCGACGCGATCGATCTCCGGGCTTGCCTGGCGGGCCTCCGGCGTAGGGTTACGAAATTTTCTTGCGGACATGGGGACTCGAAAGAAGGAAATGTAGGTCAAAAATACCATCAACCTATTTAAAGCCACAATTCGTCAATATCTTCGCAACCAGGCTTCTTCCAAACTTTTCTACCATAGACTTCATCGCGGCATCAATGGAAAGCCCTCCAGGCGTCGAGCGCTCGGGGTGCGTTGATGCTGAGACTCTCTTCATCACCGGAGCCTCGCATGAATCTGAAGAAATTCCCCCGCCATTCGCTCACCTTCGGCCCGACACCCATCCAGCCATTGGCGCGCCTGAGCCAACACCTGGGCGGCAAAGTCGAGCTGTACGCGAAACGCGAAGACTGCAACAGCGGCCTCGCGTTTGGCGGCAACAAGACCCGCAAGCTCGAATACCTGATTCCCGAAGCGCTGGCGCAGGGTTGCGACACGCTGGTTTCGATAGGCGGCATCCAGTCGAACCAGACGCGCCAGGTGGCCGCGGTCGCCGCGCACCTGGGCATGAAATGCGTGCTCGTCCAGGAGAACTGGGTGAATTACTCCGATGCGGTGTATGACCGCGTCGGCAACATTCAGATGTCGCGCATCATGGGTGCGGACGTGCGTCTCGTCGCGGACGGTTTCGATATCGGCTTTCGCAAGAGCTGGGAGGATGCGCTGGAAAGCGTGCGCCAGGCGGGCGGCAAACCGTACGCGATTCCGGCGGGCTGCTCGGATCATCCGTTGGGTGGCCTGGGATTCGTGGGCTTTGCCGAGGAAGTGCGGCAACAGGAAGCCGAACTGGGGTTCAAGTTCGACTATATCGTCGTGTGCTCGGTGACGGGCAGCACGCAAGCGGGCATGGTGGTCGGCTTCGCAGCGGACGGCCGCGCCGAGCGCGTGATCGGTATCGACGCCTCGGCCAAACCCGCGCAAACGCGCGACCAGATCTTCCGGATTGCGAAGCAAACCGCCGAGAAGGTCGAATTGAGCCGCGACATCGTGGCGAAGGATATCGTGCTCGACGAGCGCTACGGCGGACCGGAATACGGCCTGCCGAATGAAGGAACAATGGACGCCATTCGCTTGTGCGCCAGGCTCGAAGGTATGTTGACCGATCCGGTGTACGAGGGCAAGTCGATGCAAGGCATGATCGACAAGGTACGGCTCGGCGAATTCCCCGCCGGTTCGAAGGTGCTCTACGCTCACCTGGGCGGTGTGCCGGCGCTGAACGGCTATAGCTTCCTGTTCCGCAACGGTTGATACGAGAGAAGACGGAGCGCGTGATCGTGTCCAACGCCGCATGTCCAACGCGGCGCATCCAACGCGGCGTGTCTGACGCGGGCAACGGAGAATCTTATGCAATCCGGTGGTGAAACACACGCCTGGCATTGGTGGCGCGAGCCGTCAAAGCTCACCCAGGTCTGCATTGTCACTGATGGCAGCGTGGCGGACACCTTCGAGCGGGCCTTGGTGGCGCGTTTAGGAAACTCACCACAGGTAGCCTTGTTGCACCTCTCCCACCCGGCGGCGGCACATGCCGAATGGCTTGCTACACGCGAGTGTCGTCAAACCAGGCCACGCCAAGCAGGAAACGCGCTTGAACGGGCCATCGACCCGCTCCCGCGCGACAGCCGCCTGCTGTTGTGTTCTGTAGATGTGGCTGCACTGGAGTGGCTAGGCGGAGTGATCGGGCAGCGGGTTTTCTTCGCCCACTATCGGCCCGGTTCTGACAAGGCGACGCAACTCGCGGCCGTGATCGGCACCGTGGAAGATGCCTTACGCGCTTCATTGACGGAGAAGTGGGGAGACAGTTACTGACGACTGATGCCAGCATCGAGCGGGCGCGCTGAAGGAGCGTTTTGCTCGAGCGAATACTCCCCCTACCTTCTGGAGTGTCAAATGCAAACCGCCGCGACTGTGACCGATACCGTTTCGATTGAGACCAGGCGTTCCAGCTTTTACTGGATCATCATGGCCGCCTCGATCGGCAACGCACTTGAATGGTTCGACATTCTGATCTACGGGTTTTTCGCCACCACCATTGCCAGGACGTTCTTCCCGGCTTCCAACGCCACGGTGTCGCTCCTCGTGACGCTCGGCACATTCGGCATTTCGTACCTCATTAGACCGGTCGGCGCGCTCGTGCTTGGCTCCTACGCGGATCGGCGCGGCCGCAAGGCGTCGATGATGGTGTCGATCGTCATGATGATGGTGGGCACCGCCATGATCGCCCTGATGCCGAGCTACGCGACGATAGGCGTCGCAGCGCCGATTGCGCTCGTGTGTGCCCGTCTGATTCAGGGGTTTTCCGCCGGAGGCGAATTCGGCAGCACGACCGCTTTCATGGTCGAGCAGGCGCCCGATCGAAAGGGCTTCATCGCCAGCTTCCAGTTCGCGAGCCAAGGCCTGAGCTACCTGCTCGCAGCCGGGTTCGGGGCGATCTTGACGAATACCTTAGATACGGCTTCGCTTGAATCATGGGGTTGGCGGCTGCCGTTCCTGTTCGGCATCCTGATCGGACCGGTCGGCCTATATTTGCGCAAACACGTCCACGAAGGACAAAGTTTCCAGGAAGCGAAAGCGGAAGAGTCGCCAGTCAGCGCTGTTTTTGCGCGCCAGAAGGGCCGTATGCTCCTCGCCATTGGCACGCTGGTCCTTTCGACCGGAACCAGTTACGTCATTCTGTACATTCCGACCTACGCGGTTCGCCAGCTTCACCTTCCCGAGAGTTTCGGTTTCACCGCGACGGCGCTCACAGGTGCGATTCTCACGTTTGTCACGCCGTTCGTCGGCCACCTCTCCGACCGGATCGGGCGGGTCCGGATGATGACGTGGGCCGGCATCGTCTTTACGCTGACCATTTACCCCGTGTTCAAGAGTCTCGGCGAACATGCCAGCCTTGCCGGACTCATGGCGATGATGGCTTGGGTGGGCCTGCTGAAGGCGGTGTATTTCGGCGCCTTGCCAGCGTTGATGGCCGAGACGTTCCCGGTCGAAACGCGGGCCACCGGCATGGCGATCAGCTACAACATTGGCGTAACCGTTTTTGGCGGGTTCGCGCCGCTCATCGTGGCGTCGCTGATTCAGGCCACCGGCAGCAACATGGCGCCGGCCGTTTACCTGATGCTGCTCGGCGTTATCAGCCTGGTTGCGCTATGGCGATGCCGCAAGACGCTGAATCTGCGCTAACGCCGAGATCCAGAGCAGCGGCCCAGCACCAGTGGGCCGCCGCCCGCTCCATCAAGCCGCCTTCAACAAGCCATGCGGGTCGATGACAAACTTGCGCGGCGCGCCGCCATCGAACTTGCGATAGCCTTCCGGCGCCTCATCGAGCGACACCACCGTCACATTGACGATCTCCGCAATCGGCAGCCGGTCCCACAAAATCGCCTGCATCAGGTTGCGGTTGTACTTCATCACCGGCGTCTGCCCGGTATGGAACGAGTGGGACTTGGCCCAGCCAAGGCCGAAGCGGATGCTCAGGCTGCCCTTGCGCGCCGCGGCGTCGGCCGCACCCGGATCGTCGGTCACATAGAGGCCGGGAATGCCGATCGCCCCGGCCACCTTCGTGACATCCATCAGCGAATTGAGCACTGTCGCGGGCGCTTCTTCATGGTGACCGTGGCTGCCATGACCATGCGCCTCGAAGCCCACGCAATCCACCGCGCAATCCACTTCCGGCTTGCCGAGAATCTGCGCGATCTGCTCGCCAAGCGTCGCATCGAGCGACAGGTCGACCGTTTCGAAGCCTACCGCACGCGCATGCGCGAGACGTTCGGCGTTCATGTCGCCGACAATCGTGCATGCCGCGCCCAGCAGGCGCGCCGACGCAGCCGCCGCCATCCCGACCGGTCCCGCACCCGCGACATACACCGTGGCGCCCGGCTTCACACCCGCCATTACCGCGCCGTGATAACCGGTCGGCAGGATATCGGACAGGCAGGTCAGGTCGCGGATCCTGGCCATCGCGCGATCGCGGTCCGGGAATTTCAGCAGGTTGAAGTCCGCATACGGCACCAGCACATACTCGGCCTGGCCGCCGATCCAGCCACCCATATCGACGTAGCCGTATGCCCCGCCGGCACGCGAGGGGTTCACGTTCAGGCACACGCCGGTGTGCTGCTCCTTGCAGGTCTGGCAGCGGCCGCACGCCACGTTAAACGGCACCGAGACCAGATCGCCGATCTTCAGCGTCTCGACATCGCGCCCTAGTTCGACCACCTCGCCGGTGATTTCATGGCCTAGCACCAGCCCGACCTCCGCTGTCGTGCGGCCACGCACCATGTGCTGATCGGAGCCGCAGATGTTCGTCGATACCACCTTGAGAATCACGCCATGGCCGATGTCCCGGCCGCTGGGGTCGACCATCTTCGGATAATCGATCGGCCGCACTTCGACCTTGCCCTGCCCCAGATACACGACTCCGCGATTGCTGCTCATTGTCTCGTCTCCATGTTCGTCTCGCTGCTCGGTTGATAGCGTTTTTCGCCACGGCACCCGGCGAACGCCGCTGCTTCGAGCGTATGCCCTGAGCCCCTGCGACAAGTGTGCAAAACCCGACATGGGCTTGCCCCAAACCGACAACGCCACCGGCAACGCAGTTTTTGTTGATTGAACGATCAATAAAAAACCGCTAGAGTGAGGTCTTTCGCCGAGGCCGCAACCGCAAGCCAAACGGAACCGCAGTCCGAACCTGAGAGAGCCATGCCCAAAGTCGGAATGCGCGAAGTGCGTCGCGCGCAACTGATCGACGCCACCCTGCTTACCATCGACCAGGCAGGGCTTGCGGGCACCACGCTCGCCTCGGTGGCGCAGCGCGCGAACATTTCGACCGGAATCGTCAGCCATTACTTCGGCGACAAGGATGGCCTGCTCGAAGCCACCATGCGCCATATCCTGCGCGACCTGTGGGTGGCCACAACTCGCCGCAGAATGGCGGCCAGATCCCAACCGCGGGCCCGTTTGCGCGCCATCGTGGCGGCCAATTTCGACGTTAGCCAGGTCAGCGGCCCCGTGATGAAAACCTGGCTGGCGTTCTGGACGCAGAGCATGCATGAGCCGCAACTCAGGCGACTGCAGCGGGTGAATACCCGGCGGCTGTTTTCGAATCTGTGTGCGGAGTTCGCCAAGGAATTGCCACGCACCGCAGCCCGGCGCGCCGCCAGCGGACTCGCCGCGATGATCGACGGACTGTGGCTACGCGGCGCGCTCTCGGGCGATCCGTTCGACACCAAGGCGGCCCTGCGGCTCGCCAACGACTATATCGACCTGCTGCTTGCCCCCGAAACCTGAGTCCTGATTTCTGAGCTCACGTCAAGCAACGTCGCCTGCCTTCAAGGAGAATCCTGATGTCCCAGTTACCCGCTCACGGTCTGCAACGTCTCTACATTGGCGGCGAGTATGTCGATGCCACCAGCGGCGCCACCTTCGACACCTTCGATCCCGCCACCGGCGAAAAGCTTGCCACCGTGCAGCAAGCGAGCGCCGCGGATATCGACCGCGCCGTGCAATCCGCCCACGAAGGACAACGCCAATGGGCCGCGCTAACGGCGATGAAGCGCTCGCGCATCCTGCGCCGCGCAGTGGACCTGCTGCGCGAACGTAACGACGAACTCGCCGAACTCGAAATGCGCGACACCGGCAAGCCGATTGCCGAAACCCGCGCGGTGGATATCGTCACGGGGGCGGACGTCATCGAGTATTACGCGGGCCTCGCCACCGCGATCGAGGGCCAGCAGATTCCGCTGCGCGCCCAGTCGTTCGTCTATACGCGGCGCGAACCGCTCGGCGTGACGGCCGGCATCGGCGCCTGGAACTATCCGATCCAGATTGCCTGCTGGAAGTCCGCACCGGCGCTCGCCGCAGGCAACGCCATGATCTTCAAGCCGAGCGAAGTCACACCGCTGTCCGCCTCGAAGCTCGCGGAAATCTATCTGGAAGCCGGCGTGCCGCCGGGCCTGTTCAACGTCGTGCAGGGCGATGGAAAAGTCGGCGCGATGCTCGCCGCACATCCCGGCATAGCCAAGATCTCATTTACGGGTGGCGTCGAAACCGGCAAGAAAGTGATGTCGCTCGCGGGCGCTTCGTCATTGAAAGAAGTCACGATGGAACTCGGCGGCAAGTCGCCCTTGATCGTCTTCGAAGACGCCGACCTCGACCGCGCGGCCGACATCGCCGTCACGGCGAATTTCTTTAGCGCCGGCCAGGTCTGCACCAACGGCACGCGCGTGTTCGTCCACCAGTCGGTGCAGCAGGCCTTCGAAGCAAAGGTGCTCGAACGGGTCAAGCGCATCCGCATCGGCAAGCCGTCGGACCCAGCGACCAACTTCGGGCCGCTCGCCAGCGCCACGCAGCTCGACAAGGTGCTCGGCTACATCGAAAGCGGCAAGCAGGAAGGCGCACGCCTCGTAGCGGGCGGCGCGCGGATTATCGAAGGCGACTTCGCACGCGGCCAGTATGTGCTGCCCACCGTATTCGCCGACTGTCGCGACGACATGAAGATCGTCCGCGAAGAAATCTTCGGCCCCGTGATGAGCCTGCTCACCTTCAGCGACGAAGACGAAGTGATCGCACGCGCCAACGACACGATCTACGGCCTCGGCGCAGGCGTGGTCACCGAGAACCTCGCACGCGCCCACCGTGTGATTCACCGCCTCGAAGCCGGCATCTGCTGGATCAACACATGGGGCGAATCGCCGGCCGAAATGCCGGTGGGCGGCTACAAGCAGTCGGGCGTGGGCCGCGAAAACGGCATTACGACGCTCGAGCACTACACGCGCATCAAGTCCATCCAGGTCGAACTGGGCCAATACCAGCCGGTGTTTTAAGGGGGCGCAGCATGGCAGCAAAGGAGTACGACTACATCGTGATCGGCGCGGGCTCGGCGGGCAATGTGCTGGCGACGCGGCTGACCGAAGACCCGGGTGTCACCGTGCTGCTGCTCGAAGCGGGCGGCCCGGATTACCGTTTCGATTTCCGCACGCAGATGCCGGCTGCGCTGGCGTATCCGCTGCAGGGACGGCGCTACAACTGGGCCTACGAGACCGAACCCGAGCCGCACATGAACAACCGCCGGATGGAATGCGGGCGTGGCAAGGGCCTCGGCGGCTCGTCGCTGATCAATGGCATGTGTTACATCCGCGGTAACGCACTCGATTACGACGGCTGGGCCGAGCGCAAAGGCCTCGAAAACTGGAGTTATCTCGACTGCCTGCCGTACTTCCGCAAAGCGGAAACCCGCGATATCGGCCCGAACGACTATCACGGCGGCGATGGCCCCGTCAGCGTGACCACCAGCAAACCCGGCGTGAATCCTTTGTTCGGCGCGATGGTCGAAGCGGGCGTCGAGGCCGGCTATGCGCGCACCGACGACCTGAACGGCTATCGGCAAGAGGGCTTCGGACCGATGGACCGCACGGTGACGCCCAACGGACGGCGCGCCAGCACCGCGCGCGGCTATCTGGATCAGGCGCGGCAACGGCCCAACCTCACCATCGTCACCCACGCGACCACCGACCGCATCCTGTTCGTCGGCAAGCGCGCCACCGGGGTCGCCTATTTGCACGGCAACACCTCGCTTGCCGCCTACGCAAGCCGCGAAGTGCTGCTGTGCGGCGGCGCGATTGCCTCGCCGCAGATCCTGCAGCGCTCGGGCGTGGGCCCCGGCGCGTGGCTGCGCGAACTGGACATTCCGCTCGTGCTCGACTTGCCAGGAGTAGGCCAGAATCTGCAGGACCACCTCGAGATGTACATGCAGTACGAGTGCAAGGAGCCGGTCTCGCTCTACCCGGCGCTGCTGCTGCACAACCAGCCCGCCATCGGGCTCGAATGGATGCTGAAGGGCACGGGGATCGGCGCCAGCAACCACTTCGAAGCGGGCGGTTTTATCCGTACCCGCGACGACGATCCGTGGCCGAACATCCAGTATCACTTCCTGCCGGTGGCGATCAATTACAACGGCACCAATGCGATCAAGATGCACGGCTTCCAGGCGCACGTCGGCTCGATGCGCTCGCCAAGCCGTGGGCGCATCAAGCTGCGCTCGCGCGATCCCCGCGAACATCCGTCGATTCTCTTCAACTATATGGCCGAGGCGCTCGATTGGCGCGAGTTCCGCGACGCCATCCGGATTACCCGCGAGATCATTCGCCAGCCGGCGCTCGACCGCTTCCGCGGCCGTGAACTGAGTCCGGGCGCCGAACTGCAAAGCGACGCGGAGATCGACGCGTTCGTGAGAGCGCGGGCCGAAACCGCCTATCACCCGTCCTGTTCCTGCGCGATGGGTTATGACGAGATGGCCGTGGTCGACAACGAAGGCCGCGTGCACGGTCTAGAAGGACTGCGGGTGGTAGACGCTTCGATCATGCCGCGCATTACCACCGGCAACCTGAATGCGCCCACCATCATGCTGGCCGAAAAGATCGCCGACCGGATTCGTGGCCGCGATGCACTGGCACGGGTCGATACGCCCTACTTCGTGGCAAACGGCGCACCGGCACGCGGCACGGCTGCACGCCAGACGGCGAGCGAAGCTCAAGCGGCCCCTGTGCACGCCAGTTGAACATCCGGGCGCGCCAATCCGCAACGGCATTCAATGACCGGAGCCAGGTCGAGATGGCGCGCCCGTTCCATCCGAATGCCGATTTCGTTCTATGTCGGCCTTTAATGGTCAAGTCTACTGAATGGAACCAGGCCTCGCACCCCACCGGGTAATGAGGTCTTCGAACCATCCATTCAGAGGATGCCATGCCGAGCGCCGCTTCGCCCAGCGTTTTGTCCCCCGCCCGCCCCAGTGCCGCTGCGCGTCTCGAGCGCCTGCCGTTTTCCGGCTACCACCGGACCATCTTCATCATCATCGCCGCAGCGTTTTTCTTCGATTCGATCGACCTCGGCACGATGACCTTCGTGCTGGGTTCGATCAAGACCGAGTTCAAGCTCTCGAGTGCGATGGCCGGACTGGTTGCGAGCGCAAGCTTCTTCGGCATGGTGCTCGGCGCTGCGGTTGCCGGCCTGCTCGCCGACCGCTTCGGACGCCGTCCGGTGTTCCAGTGGAGCATGGTGTTGTGGGGTGTCGCCTCGTACCTGTGCTCGACTGCGCATTCGGTCGACGCGTTGATTTTCTATCGCGTGCTGCTCGGCATCGGCATGGGTATGGAGTTTCCGATTGCGCAGACCTTGCTCTCCGAGTTCGTGCCCGCGGCCTCGCGCGGCAGGCTCGTTGCGCTGATGGACGGGTTCTGGCCGCTCGGCTTCATCACGGCGGGCCTCGTGTCGTACTTCGTGCTGCCGCAGTTCGGCTGGCGCACGGTGTTCGCGCTGCTGGCGATTCCGGCCGTGTTCGTGCTGATCGTGCGCCGTGTCGTGCCCGAGTCGCCACGCTGGCTCGAACATCACGGCAAGCCGGTTGAGGCCGATGCCGTCCTTGCTCGCATTGAAGCCAAGGTGATGAAGTCGAACGGGCTCACGTGGCTGCCCGCGCCTTCGCTGCTGGCAGAGACCGCGCCAGCGAGCAAACACGGCGCTTTCCGCGAGATCTGGAGCGCCGCGTATCGCCAACGCACCATCATGGTCTGGCTGCTGTGGTTCTTCGCCTTGCTCGGCTTCTACGGCCTGACTTCATGGCTCGGTGCGCTGATGCAGCAGGCCGGTTTTGCGGTAACGAAATCGGTGCTGTACACCATGCTGATCTCGCTCGGCGGCGTGCCTGGCTTTCTCTGTGCGGCGTGGCTGGTCGAGCGCTGGGGCCGCAAGCCGACCTGTATCGTCTCGCTGGTCGGCGGCGGGATCATGGCGTTTCTCTACGGACAAACCGCGCTGCATGCGGACAGCGTCGGCTTGCTGATCTGCGCCGGGCTGCTGATGCAGTTCTTCCTGTTCGGCATGTGGGCGGTGCTCTATACCTACACGCCCGAGCTTTATGGCACCGGTGCACGCGCAACCGGTTCGGGATTTGCATCGGCAATCGGCCGGGTCGGTTCGCTGATCGGACCGTATGCGGTCGGGGTGGTGCTGCCGGTATTCGGCCAGGGCGGCGTCTTCACGCTCGGCGCGCTGTCGTTCGCGGTGGCCGCGCTCGCGGTGTGGGTGATGGGGATTGAAACGAAGGGACTGGCGCTCGAATCGCTCGCGTCGCACGAGGTACCCGAGGCTGCGCCGGGCTACCGGGTCGCGGTGGACGAAGCGCGCTGAGCGCTGCGGCTCCAGTTATCGGCTGAGGCCGTCCATGCTTCATGACTAATTTCCCGATCTTGACGCATGGCTGTACCGCCGCGCCCTCCACGCACCGCGATGCAGCCTCGCTCGACCTGTGCGGCGCTTTGCGCGCCTCATAAGCGCCCGGTCACCCTTCCTGCACGCCCCTCTGACAGCCCGCTTGCGGCCCCCGTTAGGCCTCGCGCCGCCCGAAAGGTAAAATACGCGATAAGGCCCGGATGGGCCGTGCCCAAACCGGGCCGCTAATCCAACCGATGCCGGACCCTGCCGATCCAGGAGACCGGTACGCGCATCGATGTCCGCAACCGTATAACCCGCGGCGACCCCGGTTCGATCCGGCGTTGCCCGAGGACAGCTCGTCCTTTAACAGAGCCCCTCAGGAGCCACACATGACCGACACGAACGTGTCTTTCCTCGGCCGGATTTCGCTGGCTGTCGGAACGTTCTTCAGCATTCTGGGCGACGGCGAGTTCGCCGCCCGCGTACAACGCCTGCGCAGCGGCGCGCCGGTCACGGCAACGCCTGCACCGGTGGCAGCACCCGTTGCAGCGCCCGCGCCTGCCCCGGCACCCGCGCCGCAACCGGCCGCCCCGGTGCTCAAGCAAGCGAGCCCGGACGCCGCGTTGCAACTGCTGGGCCTGCTGCAACGCGACGCGCGCTTTATCGACTTCATCGAAGAAGACGTGGCCGGCTACTCGGACGCCGACATCGGCGCCGCCGCCCGCGTCGTGCATGGCGGCTGCCGCACCGTGCTGCGCGAACACTTCACGATCCGCCCGGTGCGCGAGGAAGCTGAAGGCAGCCGCGTGACGCTGCCCGAAGGCTTCGATGCCACCGCCGTGCGCTTGACCGGCAACGTGGTCGGCAAGGCGCCGTTTACCGGCAGCCTGAGCCATCGCGGCTGGCGCGTCGACGAGGTGCGTCTGCCGAAGCTCGCTGCGAGCCACGACGCCTCGGTCATCGCAGCGGCTGAGGTGGAACTATGAGCGAGCCGCGTTATTCGATCGGCATCGACCTGGGCACGACTCATTGCGCTCTCTCGTATGTCGACCTCGCCGGCAGCGACGGCGAAAAGACCACGCTGGAAGTGCAGCCGATTACGCAGCTCACCGCACCGGCCACCATCGACAATCTGCCGCTGCTGCCGTCGTTCCTCTATCTGCCGCACGCAAGCGAACTCGCCCCGTTCGACCTCGGCTTGCCGTGGACCGGCGGGCGCGACTTCGCAGTCGGCGAAATGGCGCGCAGCCGCGGTGCGGCCACGCCGATCCGGCTCGTGTCGAGCGCCAAGAGCTGGCTGTGCCACCCCGGTGTCGATCGTCGCGCGGCAATTCTGCCTAACGATGCGCCGCCCGAAGTGACGCGCGTCTCGCCGCTCGAAACCTCGACTCGCTACCTCACGCATCTGCGCGAGGCGTGGGACCATGCGCATCCTGAGGCGCCCTTCGGCGAGCAGGAAATCACCGTCACGATTCCCGCCTCGTTCGATCCGGCCGCGCGCGAGCTGACGGCTGAAGCCGCGCAGAGCGCTGGTTACACCGGCATGACGCTGCTGGAAGAACCGCAGGCCGCGCTGTATAGCTGGATCCAGAAGAGCAACGGCCAGTGGCGCAAGCAGGTGCGAGTGGGCGACATCATCCTCGTCGTCGACGTGGGCGGCGGCACCACCGACCTGTCGCTGATCGCGGTCGTCGAGCGCGAGGGCAACCTCGAACTGCACCGCGTCGCCGTGGGCGAGCATATCCTGCTCGGCGGCGACAACATGGATCTGGCGCTCGCCCACGTGGTGGCCCGCAAGCTGGCCGCGCAAGGCACGCAAGCCGATCCGTGGCAACTGCGCGCGCTGACCTATGCATGCCGCGCCGCCAAGGAAACGCTGCTCACCGACGCCGCCGCCGATGCCGTGCCGCTCGTCGTCCCGAGCCGCGGCTCCAAGCTGATCGGCGGCTCGATCCGCACCGAACTCACGCGCGCCGAACTGACGCAGACCATCCTCGAAGGCTTCTTCCCGCAAGTGGACAGCGCTGCGCGTCCGGTGAGCCGCGCGCGGGTCGGCTTGACGCAACTGGGTCTGCCGTACGCCCAGGATGCGGCCGTGACGCGCCATCTGGCCGCCTTCCTCGGCCGTCAGGTGGGCGCGCTCGCCGAGCTCGAAGGCTTGCAAGGCACGCAGCCGGAAGGCGCGAGCTTCCTGCATCCCACCGCAGTACTGTTCAACGGCGGCGTATTCAAGTCGCCCTTGCTGGTCGAGCGCATCTTGCAGACGCTCAATGGCTGGCTCGCCGCGGAAGGCGCCGCGCCTGCGCGTCTGCTGGAAGGCGCGGATCTCGACCTCGCGGTGGCACGCGGCGCGGCCTACTACGGCTATGTGAAACGCGGCCAGGGCGTGCGGATTCGCGGCGGCCTTGCGCGCGCCTTCTATATCGCCGTCGAATCGTCCATGCCTGCCGTGCCCGGTCTCGAACCGCCGGTGCAGGCGCTGTGCGTGGCGCCGTTCGGCATGGAAGAAGGCACCGAGGCGGCACTGCCGGCCCAGGAGTTCGGCCTCGTGGTCGGCGAGCCGGTGCAATTCCGCTTCTTCGGTTCGTCGGTGCGGCGCCAGGATCAGGTCGGCACCTTGCTCGATTACTGGTCGCCTGAGGAATTGCAGGAACTGGAGGAAATCCAGGCCACCCTGCCGCCCGAAGGCCGCAGCCCCGGCGAGATCGTGCCGGTGAAGCTGCATGCGCGTGTCACCGAAGCCGGTACGCTGGAACTGGAAGCCATCCCGCGCGGCACCGGCGAGCGCTGGAAAGTCGAGTTCGACGTGCGCGGCAACGCCAACGCTTGAACGCGATGAAGCAGTACCTCGTCGGGATCGATCTTGGCACCAGCAACACGGTCGTCGCGTATGCCGAGGCGGGGTCGGAGGACATCCGCGTCTTCGAGATCGATCAGCTCGTCAGCCCCGGTGAGGTCGCCGCGCGGCCGCTCTTGCCCTCGGTGCGCTATCACGCGGCGCAGGGGGAACTGAGCGCGGGCGATCTGGCGTTGCCGTGGTCCTCGCCCGAGTCCCCGACTGGTTCCAGGCCGGAGCTCAGGTCCGCTCAGCAGCAGCTAGACGGTTCGCCCGCCGGCGAGCGGCCGGTTGTGATCGGCCGGCTCGCGCGCAGCCTCGGCGCTCAGGTGCCGGGCCGGCTAGTGGCGAGCGCCAAGAGCTGGCTCTCGCATGCCTCGGTGGATCGCACCGCGCCGATCCTGCCCTGGGGCGCGGGCGAGGACATCGACAAGGTGTCGCCGGTCACGGCTAGCGCCAGCTACCTGGCACATGTGCGCTCGGCGTGGAACCAGCGCTTCCCGCACGCGCCGCTCGAACAGCAGGACGTGGTGCTCACGGTGCCCGCCTCGTTCGACGACGGCGCTCGCGCGCTGACGCTCGAAGCGGCCCGCATGGCGAAGCTGCCCAAACTGCGGCTGCTGGAAGAGCCGCAAGCAGCCTTCTACGACTGGCTGTTTCAGCATCGCGGCTCGCTTGGCAGCGAACTCGCGAAGACGCGGCTCGTGCTGATCTGCGACGTCGGCGGCGGCACCACCGACTTCACCTTGATCAAGGTGCAGATGCAGGACGGTCAGCCGCAATTGACGCGCGTCGGCGTGGGCAACCATTTGATGCTCGGCGGCGACAACATGGACCTCGCCCTCGCGCATCTGGCCGAGAGCCGGCTGTCGACGCCGCAAGCGCGCCTGTCGGCGGCAAGCCTCTCGCAGCTCGTCGAGCGCTGCCGGGTGGCCAAAGAGCAACTGCTCGGCGCCAAGGCGCCTGACGCAGTGCCGATCACGCTGCTGGGCGCGGGCTCGAAGCTGATCGGCGGTGCGCGGACGACGGACATCACGCGTGAGGAAGTCGAGCAGATCATCGTCGACGGTTTTTTCCCGGCCGTTTCCGCCGATGCGCGGCCGGGCCGCCCGCGTGGCGCCATCGTCGAGTTTGGTCTGCCGTATGCGAGCGATCCGGCGATCACGCGGCACGTCGCCGCGTTTCTGAGCCGGCTGGCGGCGCAATCGCGCGATGCGCTCGGTTCGTCCGCTGCCGCTGACGACGATGCCCTGCCCGTGCCCGACACCCTGCTGCTCAACGGCGGCGTGTTTCGCGCCCGGGCGCTCAGCGAACGCCTCGCCAGCACACTGGGCGCTTGGCGCGGCACGCCTCTACATGTTCTGCACAACGACGATCCCGACGTCGCCGTGGCACGCGGCGCGGTGGCCTATGCGCTCGCGCGTGCCGGTCGCGCGCCGCGGATCGGCGGCGGTTCGCCACGCAGCTATTTCCTCGTGCTGGAAGAGGACGCGCAGACCCTGCGCGGCGTCTGCGTGCTGCCGCGCGGCACCGAAGAAGGCCGCGAGATTCATCTCGCGGACCGTACCTTCGCATTGCGGCTCGGGCAGCCGGTGCAATTTCATCTGGTGTCCTCTGTATCCGACACCCGCTGGCAAGCGGGCGAGCTAGCCGAGCTGGCTTTGGGCGAATTCGTGCGCCTGCCGCCCATCGCCACGGTCGTGGCGCCGCGCGAAGCCGGCCAGTCCACCGAAACGCCGGTGCAGCTCGCCGCCTCGCTCACCGAAGTGGGCACGCTGGAGGTGCACTGCATCGACGCCGCTCACGCTGGCGATGCCGCCCAACGCTGGCTGCTCGAATTCCAGTTGCGCCGCGGCGAGGCCAAGGTCACCGTATCCGGCGAAGCACCACATCCAGCGCTGCCCAAGGCGCTCGAACTGATCGATCGCAGCTTCGGTTCGCGCTCGCAGAAGGTCGACCCCAAAGAGGTCAAGCGCACCCGCGCCGAACTGGAGCAGATTCTCGGTCCGCGCGCGAACTGGAATAGCGCGTTGCTGCGCGAACTGTTCAACGCGCTGTGGGAACGCGCCAAGCGGCGCCGCCGTTCGGCGGACCACGAGCGCCTCTGGCTCAACCTCGCCGGTTACTGCGTGCGCCCAGGCTTCGGTTATCCGCTCGATGAATGGCGCGTCGAGCAACTGTGGACGCTCTTCGACGACGGCATTCAGTACATCAACGACAGCCAGGTCTGGTCGGAATGGTGGACGCTATGGCGGCGCGCGGCGGGCGGCCTGGGCGAACGCGAGCAGCTCGATGTGCTCGACGCGGTGGCCTTCATGCAGTCCGCCGCCGCCTCGCGCAGCAAGCTGCCGTTCGATCCCGCGAAATCAGGCTATGCCGACATGGTGCGCCTTGAAGCGTCGCTCGAACGCGTGCCGGCCGAGCGCAAGGTCGAACTCGGCGAGCGGCTGATCGAGCGGCTCAGGAAGCCTGCCGAGAACCACCAGGGCTGGTGGGCGGTGGGACGCATCGGTGCGCGCCGGCCCTTCTATGGCAGCGCACACAGCGTGGTGCCGCCCGAGGTGGCGACGCAGTGGCTCGAGACGATTCTGGCGCTCGACTGGAAGAAGGTCGAGCCGGCCGCGTTTGCCGCCGTGCAGATTGCGCGAATGGCCGGTGACCGCTCGCGCGACCTCGCCGAGGAGGTGCGCGCGAGCGTCGTCAAGCGGCTGGAATCCGCGCATGCGCCGGCCAACTGGATCAGGATGGTCCGCGAGGCCGTCGAACTGGACGAGGCCGACGAGGGCCGCGTATTCGGCGAATCGCTGCCGCCGGGGCTCAAGCTAATCGGTTGAGCGTTGGTGCAGCGTGGCTTGAGCGTCGGTTGAACATCAAGCCGCCCGATACGTGCCCGCTTGATCAGGCGTGAAACCCGCTCGCCCCATCGAGCTTGAAAAACGCAATCGCCTCATTCAACTGGTGCCCCTGTCCCTCCAGCGATTTCGACGCCGCAGCCGCCTGCTCGACCAGGGCCGCGTTCTGCTGCGTCACCGAGTCCATCTGCGCGATCGCCTGATTGACCAGCTCGATCCCGCGGCTCTGCTCCGTCGACGCGGCCGCAATCTCGCCCATGATGTCGGTGACGCGCGCCACCGCCTGGGTGACCTCCGACATCGTCTTGCCCGCTTCGGTAGCACGCTCCGAGCCGCCCTGAATCTTCGCCACCGATTCGCCGATCAGGTCCTTGATCTCCTTGGCCGCACTCGACGAACGTTGCGCGAGACTGCGCACTTCGCTCGCCACCACCGCGAAGCCGCGTCCCTGCTCGCCCGCGCGAGCGGCTTCGACCGCGGCGTTGAGTGCGAGGATGTTGGTCTGGAACGCAATGCCTTCGATGATGCTGGTGATATCCGCAATCTTGGTCGAGCTGGTGCTGATCTCGCCCATGGTCTGCACGACCTGGCTCACCACGTGATTGCCCTTCACAGCCACGTCCGAAGCATTCGCCGACAGCACGCTCGCCTGCTGCGAGTTTTCGGCGTTCTGCTTGACCGTCGAGGTGAGCTCTTCCATGCTCGAAGCGGTTTCCTGCAATGACGAGGCTTGCTGTTCGGTGCGCGAAGACAGGTCGAGATTGCCCGAGGCGATCTGGCTGGAGCCTGTGGCGATGCTGTCCGCCGCTGTCCGCACGCGCCCGATCAGCTCGACGAGACTCGCCTGCATGCGGCCCATCGACGACAGCACGCTGCCCTCAGGGGCCTGCGCGGCGCCCGTGACGGCACGCAGGTCGCCGCCAGCGACGCGCTGCGCGAGCTCGCTAAGCACGCCCGGCTCGGCGCCCAGCGAGCGGATCAGGCCGCGGGCGATCAGCAATCCCAGCAGCAACGAAAGCCCAATCGCCACGACACAGGTGCCGATCAGGATGGCGCGCTGCAGCGCGTATTGTTCGGCGGCAGCTTCGACCATTTGCTCCGCACGGGTGCGAGCGTAGGCCTGGTAGGTGTCAGTGGCCTTGATCAATGCGGCAAGCAGCGGCCGGCAATCGCTATCGATCTTCGCCACGGCTTCGTCGCGCTTGTTGGCAACGGCCAGCGCGACGATGGCCTGCGCCACCGGCGTGTAGTCGCCCTCGATCCGGTTGATCTCCTTCACCATGTCGCGCCCCTGCTCGCTGACGTCGCTGCCCGACGCGAGCAACTGGTTGAGTTTCGCGAGGTTGGTCTGGACATCTTGCTGCGCCTGCGCCTCGGCATCCTTCTCCGCCTGGAAGTCGTCCGGCCGCGTCACCAGCGCCATGTTGCGGGCGGCGATCGCACGCCGGTCGACCGCGGTTCTCACCTGCTGGGTCATGTTGGCTCGCGCGTCGATCCCGGACACATAACCGGAGAAACGCGCATTGGCGTCGCTCAGCGCCTTCACCGACATCCCCGCCACCACCATCACCACTATTGTCAGTGTCCCAAAAGCGCTGTACAGCTTGGCTTTTACGGACATAGTTTTAATGTTCATCGCTTTCCGCTCCCTTCGCTCGAGTCGAGAAAAATAGTTCGTTGTTTGTCACCTCTCTCTCATCTTCCGACGGCCCAGGTCGGCTGTGGCATGGCTCGCCATCTATCCGCTTTAACGGCAGGGGTGCGACTTTCATTAGTTACGCAAAGGTTTGCGCGTCATTTATTTTTTGTGATCTGCCTATTTGATCTGGATTTAACATTTCGACAGACAAATAATCCACCGCAGATCCAGGGTTTCCCCGGTCTGTCAAGCTGGCTGGGCGTCTTCGCGAGTCGGTCGGATTTACCTTTTGACCCCGGCAAACTGAATCAATGTCTTTTCACTGACACAGTCATTTAACAATTCTTATAGAAATTACCGGCGGTAAGTAGAAGTAATGAAATCCGTCAATATTTTTTTATTTATCTGATGATTTCCGCCTAAGCGGGCAAACCCTATTCTCCAAACCCCACCCCGTTGCGGCGCCTTAACTGCGCCACATCGCGAAGTGGCGGCGCCCCGAACAGCCGGCTATATTCGCGGCTGAACTGGGAAGGGCTGTCATACCCGACCCTGGTCGCCACCGAGCCGACATCCCCGTTGTGTCCGAGTAACAATCTGCGCGCCTCGTGCAGCCGTAGTTGCTTCTGATACTGCAGCGGACTCAGCGTCGTGACGTGCTTGAAGTGATGATGGAGCGACGACACGCTCATGTTTACCTCCTGCGCCAGCATCTCTACCCGCAACAGCTCGGTGTAGTGATTCTGGATCCACTCGATCGCCCGCGCGATCCGGTACGTCTGGCTCCCGTTCACGGCGATGTGCCGCAAGCGTTTGCCCTGCCCGCTTGTCATCAGCCGGTAGAGCAATTCCTTCTCGATGAGCGGCGCGAGAACAGGGATGTCACCCGGAGTATCGAGCAATCGCACGAGCCGCAGCGCTGCGTCGAAAACCGGCGCCGACAGCGAGCCCACAGCGATGCCTTCACCCGCCGACACGGCACCCGGTTCCGGCAAATGCAGTTGCGTTGCCATTTCGACAATGCGCTGTGGATCAAGCGTGAGCTTCACGCATAGATAAGGCGCGTCGGACGATGCCCGCGTCACCTGCGAGGTCATCGGCAAGTCGACCGACGTCACGAGGCAATGCAGATGATCGTAGTCGTAAGCCTGCCCCGCAACCACGACCCGCTTGGCGCCTTGCGCCGCGAACACGAACGCGGAGCTGGTCACGCCGCAGCCGAGATCGGCGGGCGCCGAGTATCGGTAGAACGTCAGCGAGGCAATCGCCGTCTGATGTGCGCCGTCCACTGGCGCGAAGCGGCTGACGAGCGCGGCGAGTTCGCGGCGTGCCGTTTCGCGGGACGCCGCAGGATCGAGCCATGAGGAATTCTGTTTCATGCGCATTGAACTCCGTTGATGGAATCGAGCATACCCATCTGCCAACGGGCTGCCACCGCGGGCGCGTTCGATTTGCAGCATTGTTCAATATTTTTGCAGGATTGTGTAAGCGCAACGACCGGCGCTCGGTCACACTGCCGCGTACACCCGGCGCCAAGTTCGGGATTTCCTCACGGAGAGGTTCCATGTCTACATCGTTTGTCCTCAACGGCAAGAACGTTACGGTCGATGCCGATCCCACTACCCCGCTCCTTTGGGCGATCCGCGAGAACGCGGGCCTGCACGGCACGAAGTTCGGCTGCGGCATGGCGCAATGTGGCGCCTGCACGGTTCATCTGGAAGGCGAAGCCACCCGTTCGTGCGTGCTGCCGCTCGCCGCCGTCGCGGGCAAACGCATCACGACCATCGAAGGCATCGAAAGCCGGCCCGCCAAAGCCATTCAGGCCGCATGGGTCAAGTTGCAGGTCCCGCAGTGCGGCTACTGTCAGTCTGGACAGATCATGTCCGCGACCGCCCTGCTCGAACAGAATCCCACCCCCACCGACGCCGATATCGACACCGCGATGAACGGCAATCTCTGCCGCTGTGCGACCTATCTCCGCATTCGCGCGGCCATCCACGAAGCTGCTGCCACCCTGAAGGCCTGACCATGACGACCGATCTCGATCTCACGAATGCGGTATGTCCATCCCGCCGGACCTTCCTGAAAGCAGCCGGCGCCGTCGCGGCAGTCGGCCTTACCGTCGGCTTCGAGTGGGTGGGCACGGGGCGCCGCGCGCTCGCTGCTACGCTGCCCGAGGCGAGCTTCGCGCCTAATGCATTCCTGCGCGTCGCGCCCGACAACAGCGTCACGGTCATCGCCAAGCACGTGGAGATGGGCCAGGGTGCGTACACCGGCATTGCGACGATCGTCGCCGAGGAGCTGGATGCGAACTGGCAGGATGTGCGTGTCGAAAGCGCGCCAGCCGATGCGAAGCGCTACGCGAATCTCGCCTTCGGCACGATCCAGGGCACGGGCGGCAGCTCAGCTATGGCCAACTCGTGGATGCAGTTGCGCGAAGCCGGTGCGAAAGCCCGCGCGATGCTGATCTCCGCCGCCGCCGCGCAGTGGCAGGTGCCCGCCGCCGACTTGACGACGCGCGACGGCAGCGTCCACCACGCGGCGACGAACCGGAGCGCGACCTACGGCGCGCTGGCGTCGGCCGCAGCCCGGTTGCCGGTGCCGGACAAGGTCACGCTCAAGTCGCCGAAGGATTTTCGCTTGATCGGCCATCAGCTGCCGCGCGTCGACGTGCCGGCGAAAACCGACGGTACCGCGCAGTTCACGCTCGACGTGACGTTTCCCGGCATGCTGGTCGCGCTACTGCAGCGTCCGCCGCTGTTCGGCGCGACGGTCAAGTCGTTCGATGCGTCCGCCTCGAAAGCGGTGCCGGGCGTCGTCTCGGTCGTGCAGGTGCCGGGCGGAGTTGCAGTGGTTGCCAATGGCTTCTGGGCAGCGAAACAGGGGCGCGACGCGCTAAAGGTCGACTGGGACGATTCGAAGGCCGAAAAGCGCAGCTCGGACGCGATCATGGCTGAATACCGGCAGCTCGCCGAGCAGCCCGGCCTGTCCGCCCGGAAAGACGGCGATGCGACGCAGGCGCTCGCGGGCGCGGCGAAGAAAATCTCCGCCACTTATGCGTTTCCGTATCTGGCCCATGCGCCGATGGAACCGCTCGACGCGGTTGTCAAACTGACACCCGGCAGTTGCGAAATCTGGGCCGGCGACCAGTTCCAGACGATCGACCAGGCCAACGCCGCACACACGGCAGGGCTCGATCCGCAGCAGGTGAAGATTCACACGCTGTACGCGGGTGGCAGCTTCGGCAGGCGCGCGAACACCCGCTCGGACTATATCGTCGAGGCCGTGTCGATCGCGAAAGCGCTTGGCGCGAACGGCATGCCCGTCAAGCTTCAATGGACCCGCGAGGACGACATCCACGGCGGCCTCTACCGCCCGATGTACTTCCACAAGCTGGATGCGGGACTGACTGCCGACGGCAAGCTCGTCGGCTGGCGGCATCGGATCGTCGGCCAGTCGATCCTCGGCGGCACGCCGTTCGCGAGCGTCATGGTCAAGAACGGGATCGACTCGACCTCCGTCGAAGGTGCCGCGAACATGGCCTACGCGATTCCGAACATCTCAGTCGAATTGACGACCACGCAGACCGGTGTCCCGGTGCTGTGGTGGCGGGTCGTCGGCAGTTCGCACACGGCGTTTGCGGTCGAGGCGTTCATCGACGAAGCCGCGCACGCCGCGGGCAAGGACCCGTTCGTGTTCCGCCGCGACCTGCTCGCCCACGAACCGCGCATGCGCGCCGTGCTCGAACTCGCTGCCCAGAAAGCGGACTGGGATCCGGCCAAACCGCTGCCGGCAGGCCGCGGGCGCGGCATCGCGGTCGCCGAGGCGTTCAGCACCTTCGTGGCCCAGGTCGCGGAAGTCTCCGTCGACAAGGACGGCAACGTGAAAGTGGAGCGCGTCGTCTGCGCCGTCGATTGCGGCACACCGATCAATCCCGACATCATCGCGGCGCAAATGGAAGGCGGCATCGGTTTCGGCCTCGGCGCGGCGTTGCACAGCGCGATCACGCTAAAGGACGGCAAGGTCGAGCAGAACAATTTCGACACGTACCAGGTGCTGCGGATGGCCGAAATGCCGAAGGTCGAAGTTCACATCGTGCAGTCCGGCGAAGCGCCGACCGGGGTCGGCGAGCCGGGTGTCGCGCCGGTCGGGCCGGCGGTCGCAAACGCGATTTTCGCGGCTACTGGCAAACGGCTTCATAGCTTGCCGTTTCCGGCCGCTGGGGAGAAGAGCGCCTGACTTCACCCAAACCGGACACAATAAACCGGCGGCAAATGCGCTGAAATCAATCGCCAGCTCTCGCCGCCATCGTCGGATGTCCATAGCGCGCCGGTGGTCGACCCCATCGCCAGGCGCGTGCCGGTGTCGTCTACCGCCAGTCCGTGCCGATACACGAGGTCATACGCCGGTGCCGGCGGCAACCCCTTCGAGAATCGCTCGAAGGTGCGGCCGCCGTCACGGGTGCGCGTGACGACGAACTGGCCGTCCACCGGGACCCGGTACTGGTCCTTCACGGCGGGGACGAACCATGCCGTGTCCGGCTCGTGCGGATGGACGGCAACCGCGAAGCCGAAGCTCGATGGTTGCGCTTCGATCCGCTGCCAGTTGGCCGAGCCGTCGGTCGAACGGAAGATTGCGCAGTGATGCTGTGTCCACAGCACATCCGGGTTTGCCATGCATTGCACAACGCGATGCGGATCTTGCGCGTTGGGTTCGCCGCGCCGTTCAGGCGGCATGTAGTCGGCCTCCATGCCCTCGGCACTCAGCAGCCAGGTCGCGCCGCCGTCAGCGGTTTGCCAGACACCGCCGCACGACACGCCGACCGTCACGTGCTGGCTGTTGCGTGGATCGACCAACACGGAGTGGATCCCCGGCGAGTCGTAGCCGCCCCCGGCCCATTCGAGGCGCTCCGGTCGATCCCACAGCGCGCGGTTGAGCTCCCATGTGTCGCCACCATCGCCGGAGCGGAACAGTCCGCCGGGAATCGTGCCGGCCCACAGGACGCCCGGTTCGTCCGGGCCGCCGGTTTCAAGCGACCAGATTTGTTCAAGCGTCCAGGCAGGAGTGGGCGCGGTGGCGCTCGCGGTGTTCGCACTCGTGTTCGCGCTGTCTGCGGTATGCGCCTCGTCGGCAGGCTGCGGCGGGTAGACCGGGACCGCGCACTCCTCCCACTCCGCGATGCCCGCGCGCTGGCGATGCAGCTTCACGCCGAAGTGGCCGAGATTAAGCGCCGCGTATAACGATCCGTCACGCGGATCCGGCAGCACCATGCTCACCGGTTCACCGACGAAACAGGGCTCGCCGAGCGTCCAGACGCCCTCGCCCTCCCTATGCAGAACGAACAGCCCCTTGCGGGTTGCAACAAGCAATCGATTGCTCATGCCGAGTGTCTCCTGTCCTATGCAAAGCACAGATGGAACCCTATTATCCGCCCGTCAGCGCCTGTATCACGTGGACGCGACTTTCCTCGGCCAGCCCGTCGGACAGATGTTGCCGGTCGCGCACCGGCCGGCCGTCCACGAACACGGCGAGATGCTTTCGCAG
The DNA here is from genome assembly GCF_900100735.1 of Paraburkholderia phenazinium. Classification (GTDB taxonomy): domain Bacteria; phylum Pseudomonadota; class Gammaproteobacteria; order Burkholderiales; family Burkholderiaceae; genus Paraburkholderia; species Paraburkholderia phenazinia. The sequence goes on from NZ_FNCJ01000014.1 coordinate 90,935, forward strand.
TGAGCCCTGATCGTCGAGGATATAGCCGCGCAGTCGAGGTTGCGTGGCAAATACAGCTTCGAGCGCTTCGCCGACCGTGTGCGCGTCGATTTCGCGCTCAGGCGTCGCGATATGCCGCTGAATCGAAGCTGCGAAGAAGATGTGCGCCATGACGGGACCACTGAACGGGAATGGCTGGGTTCGTTGGTGCTGTAGTTTAGGCGTTTCGCGATCGAAGGGGCACGCTCAACCCGCTCAGATCGGCGTCAATACCTTCTCGCCGGCGAAATGCCGGGCGGCATTGGCCAGGAAGTTCTGCACCGATGCAGTGATCGCCTCCGGCGAGCGGCCGCCCACATGCGGCGTCAGCACGACGTTGTGAAGCTCGAGCAAGGCCTCGGGCGGATGCGGCTCGCCCTCGTAGACGTCGAGTCCCGCTCCGGCAATGGTACCCGCCCTTAAAGCGCCAGCGAGCGCCGCCGTATCCACGACACTGCCGCGCGAGACGTTCACGACGAAACCGTCCGGCCCCAACGCCTCGAGCACCGTCTGATCGACGAGATGCCGCGTGCCGGCGCCGCCCGGTGTGCAGACCACCAGAAAATCGCACCACTCGGCAAGCGCCGTGACGCTCTCGAAGTAACGGATCGGCTCGCCTTCGCGCGGCTTGCGGTTGTGATAGCCCAGCTGCATGTCGAACCCCGCGCCGCGGCGCGCCACCTTCTGGCCGATGTTGCCCAGCCCGAGAATGCCGAGACGCTTGCCCGATACGTTGGGGCGCATCGGCAGCGTGTCGCGCCAGATACCCTGACGGGTCGCCGCATCGAGTTGCACGACGTCACGCACCACCGCGAGCAGCAACGCGAAGGCATGATCGGCTACGCAGTGGTCGTTGGTCCCCGCTCCGTTGACGAGCACGATGTTGCGGGAACGCGCATGGTCGAGTGCAAGGTTCTCGTAACCAGCGCCCAGCGCGCTGACCAGTTCGAGCTGCGGCATCTGATCGATTTCGGCCGCTTGCAGGCCGGTGGTCCCGTTGGTCAGCACCGCGCGCACCCTGGAGCCGTGTGAGCCGATCGCGGCAGCGCGTGCCGCAGGATCGGGGGCGTAGATGACGTCGTAGGCTCCCTCGATGCTCGCGCGGCTTTCTTCCTTCAAGGCAATCAGAACCAGCAGGCAAGGTTTCATGGGTTGGACGCGTTAGGGGGGCAGGAATCTGCGGCACGGAAAGTGTAACAAGACTGCCGGAGCGGTGCAGACGGGCTCCGGCCGGCGCTGAGGAAAGCGCCAGCCGGCTCAAGTTCGCCCCTGGCCTGCCGCAATCCTTATTGAAGCTGCTCCACAAGCCAAGGCGTCTTAGAATAGCCGCACTCTCGTTTACGGATTCGTCATGCTGGATACCCTTAGCGCGCCCGACAAACCTCGCAACGAAGCCCCCTCCAGCGACGACTCGCAGATGTTCGAGCTCGCCCCCGTTTCGCTGTGGCTCGAAGACTTTAGCGGTGTGCGGGCGCTATTCGATACCTGGCGCGCCGAAGGTGTGACCGATCTGCGCGCGCATTTCAGGGATCATCCCGAGCGGGTCGCCGAATGCGCGCACAGCATCGGGGTCATCAAGGTCAACCGCAAGACCCTGACGCTATTCGAGGCGGATAGTCTCGCCACGCTGACCGCCAATCTCGGCGCCGTGTTCCGCGACGACATGCTGATTACGCACCTCGAGGAACTCTGCCAGCTGTGGTCCGGCCAGAGCAGCTTCATGAGCCAGACGGTCAATTACACGCTCGGCGGGCGGCGGCTCGACGTCCTTCTCAAGGGCGCCGTGCTGCCGGGACACGAAGCGCGCTGGGACCGGGTGCTGGTGTCGCTGGAAGACGTGACCGAACTGGAAGGCGCGCGGCATCGCCTCGCCCACGCCGAAGCCTATGCGCGCGGCCTGTTCGAAGACTCGCCGGTGTCGCTGTGGGTCGAGGATTTCAGCGCGGTCAAACGCCTGCTGAACGACGCAAGAGCCGCCGGCATCGTGGATTTCCGCACCTTTACCGACGTGCACCCCGAGTTCGTCGAGCGCTGCATGCAGGAAATTCACGTCCTCGACGTCAACCGCCACACGCTCGACATGTTTGCGGCGCCGAACAAGCCAACGCTGCTGGCGCGCTTGCCCGAAGTGTTCCGCGACGACATGCGGCCGCATTTCCGCGAGCAGCTCATCGATCTATGGGACGGCAAACTGTTCCAGCAACGCGAAGTCCTCAATTACTCGCTGGACGGCAGCGAGGTGCACGTCCATCTGCAGTTTTCCGTGCTGCCGGAACATGAGCGCGATTGGGACCTGGTGCTGGTGGCGCTCACCGATATCACAGCGCGCAAGAAAGCCGAGGCCTACCTGGAGTTTCTCGGCAAGCACGACGTGCTGACCAAGCTGCGCAACCGCTCGTTCTACGTCGACGAGCTGAACCGCCTCGAACGCAAAGGCCCGTACCCGGTCACCGTCATCATGGCGGACCTGAACGGCCTGAAACGCATCAACGACCAGCTCGGCCATGCCGCAGGCGATGCGCTCTTGCGGCGCGCCGGCGAAGTGCTGGCCAAGGCGATGGAGTCGCCGTTTCACGCCGCGCGCATCGGCGGCGACGAATTCGCGATCCTGATGCCCAGCACCGACGAGCGCGGCGGCGCGGCGATGATCGAGACGATCCGCCAACTGGTCGAACTCAACAATCAGTTCTACCCTGGTTCGCTGCTGAGTTTTTCGATGGCCGCAGCGACCTGTCAGCAGGGCGAACGGCTCGAAGCCGCCGTGCAACGGGCCGACCTGCTCATGTACGAAGAAAAGCGCGCACACTACGCGAACCAGGGGCCGGCTGGCCTGAACGACTGACACCTGGCTGGCCGGGTGGGCTCGCGCGACGGCTCATCCGCGCTCTGGTTCCCTGCGTCGCGTGAACAACGTAATCCTTCCCGCAAGGAGACGAATCATGTGCGCCCCTCTTCTGCCGTCCGCGGCACGCCGCCAGTTGTTGCTGGCGGGTGCTGCGTCGCTGACACTGGCTCGCTTCGCGACGGGCGAAGCGGATGCCGCCGAACCCGCCGACGCCAATGCCCCGAACGCGATTGCCCCAGCCGAGGCGCTCACGCGTCTGATGGACGGTAATGCGCGCTACGTGGCCAATGCGCCAGCCAACAAGGACTACTCGGCAGGCCGTGCGAGCCGCGTCACAGCGCAGTATCCGATCGCCGCAATCGTAGGTTGTGCGGACTCGCGTGTCTCCCCGGAACTGGCCTTCGATCAGGAGCCGGGCAATCTCTTCGTGGTGCGAGTGGCCGGCAACTTCGTCAATGAGGACGGACTCGCGAGTCTCGAGTACGGCGTGAAGTTTCTGCAGGTGCCGCTCATCGTGGTGCTCGGCCATACCAACTGCGGGGCGGTCAGCGCCACCGTCGACGCGATTCAGAAAGGCGTCGTGCTGCCCGGTCATCTGCCCGACCTGGTGCGCTCGATCAAGCCCGCGGTGGCGATCGCCCAATTGCACGGCGATGCCGACCTGAAAGCCAGCGCGACCGTCGAAAACGTGCGGCTCAATGCCAATCGCCTGAGCGTATCGAAGCCGATCATCGGCGGCTATGTGAAGGAGGGCAAAGTAAAAGTGGTCGGCGGCATTTACGATCTGGCCACCGGCAAGGTCAATCTGTTGTGAGCACCGCCTTGCCATAGCTGCTGACGATCCGACGGTGCTGTTCCTGCACCGGGAACAGCTCCCATTCGAGACCGTTGACGTCCACGCTGCTGGAATAGCCTTGCGCGCTATCGTCCTCGAAACCGACATGCCGGAGCTGCCCCGCTTTCTCCGGCGTCTCGTTGATGGAGAAATTGAGCAGATCGGTGCGCCACATCGCATAGAGGCCGGGCACGACCGCGCTGGGCGGCTGGCCGAGACGCTCGCTATAGTCGGCAATCGATGCGGTGAGATCGGCAACGGCAAGAGCAATGTGGAAGCGCTTCATGTTTCGTGTCTCCAGGCAGGGTGAGTCGCACCATCCTAGTCGTGTGCTTAAAGGCTAACCAGTTGCGCAGTCATCCCGGTATCGGCGTTACCGGTCTTGCGCTGAATCATGCGAACGCATCGCGCAACCGGCACGGCTGCAAGCGTCCGCTATACTCGCGGACCCCGCGTTCACCGCTTTCTGGAAGAAATCATGTCTGCCGTCCCCGCCTGCCCTCAATGCGCCATGGAAAATACCTACCCGGACGGCGAGCAGTACATCTGCCCCGATTGCGGACATGAGTGGCCAATGGTGGCCGCGGCACCAGCCGATGACGCCGACAACGCGGTGGTCAAGGACGCCAATGGCAACGTACTCGCCGACGGCGATGCCGTAGTGCTGATCAAAGACCTGAAAGTCAAAGGCTCGTCGATCACCCTTAAGATGGGCACCAAGGTCAAAAGCATTCGCCTCGTGGGCGGAGATCACGAGGTGGACTGCAAGATGGATGCGGGTAACTTCATGCTGAAGGCCTGCTATCTTCGCAAGGCATAAAGGTTAGGCGAGGCCCCAAGCACGGGCCAGCTGCCACGCCATCCCGCAGCCACTCCGTGCGAGCCGTTTCTACCCAAACCGCATCGCCGCAGCGCCTTCAAACCGCGGTCACATACTTCGGCGCTAGCGGCACGACGCGCGGCGGCGCTGGATCGAACGCCGCGCGCATGCGCTTGACTTCGTCCACGGGACTCAGCCCGAACAGCCGCTTGAACTCGCGGCTGAACTGCGACGCGCTCTCATAACCGACCCGCGCCGCCGCCGCGCCCGCATTCAAACCGTCCTGCACCATCAGAAGCCGCGCATGATGCAGCCGGGTGGTCTTCACGTATTGCATCGGCGAGGTCGACGTCACGCCCTTGAACTGCGAGTGAAACACCGCGAGGCTCATCCCAGCCTCGCGCGCGAGCGTATCCACGTCGAGGTCGCCCTGATAATCCGCATGAATGCGCCGCAATGCCTTGGCAATGCGGCCGAAGTGATGCTGATGCGTGAGCGCCGCGCGAATCGCATCGCCCTGCTCGCCGGTCAGCACGCGATAGCAGATCTCGCGCATGATGCCCGGCGCGAGAATCTTCGCATCGAGCGGCGAAGCCAGTGCCTCGAGCAGGCGCTGCACCGCACTGCTCATGACCGGATCCAGCGGCGTGGAATAAATGCCGCGTGGCTCGGTATGCGCGGCGCCATGAGTTTCGTTCAGGGCCATCAGCAACTCCGCGACCACCGTCAGGTCGACCTGCACCGAGATGCCCAGAAACGGCTCTTCCTCGCTTGCCTCGGTTTCGCACTCGAACGGCAGCGGCACCGACAACACCAGATACTGCTGCGCGTCGTACAGGTAAGTCTGCTCGCCCAGATAACCGCGCTTGCGGCCCTGGCAAACAATCACGATGCTCGGCTCGTAGAGCACCGGCCTGCGCGGCATAGGCCGGCTCGCACGCATGAGCTTGACGCCCTCCAGACACGACGGCGTAAAGCCTTCGGACGGCGCAAGAATGTCGAACAGTTCGACCATGTGCTGCTGAGCCACACTGATGGGGGGACGGGGTGAATGAGTCGTTTGCATGACAATGCCTATCGGTGCGGCAGAGAATAAGGCTTGAAATTTAGCATCAAACGGCCTATAGCGCTCATACCCAGGAGAAATAGGCAAACCTTCGAGATATTCAGGTATTCCCCAGGGATGGGCTGCCGCCTACGATGGGAACCCTGCCGGATCACCCGACTTCCGCGCTGACATCCGGAAGGCCCACGCAAGCCCCGCGCTTGCGGCGGCGCCTCAAGCAACCCCTCTTTTGCAGGAGCACTCATGACCACGACTTATGCCTATGCTGCGAGCGATGCGCAGTCAAAGCTCGCCCCATTTGAATTCCAGCGCCGCGAGCTGCGCGCCCATGACGTGCAACTGGAAGTGCTGTTTTGCGGCGTCTGCCACTCGGATCTGCATCAGGCCCGCAACGAATGGAAGAACTCGGTGTATCCGGTGGTGCCGGGCCACGAAATCGTCGGCCGCGTGACGGCAGTCGGTTCCGATGTGACCCGCTATAAGGCCGGCGATCTCGTCGGCGTCGGCTGCCTGGTCGACTCGTGCCGCACCTGCCCGAGCTGCGCGGAAGGTCTCGAACAGTATTGCGAAAACGGCTTTGTCGGCACCTATAACGGCGTCGACCGCGTGAGCGGCGACATCACGTTCGGCGGCTATTCGACCCAACTGGTCGCCGACGAAGCGTTCGTGCTGCGCGTGCCGGAGAATCTCGATCCGGCTGGTGTGGCGCCGCTGCTGTGCGCCGGCATTACCACCTACTCGCCGCTGCGCCAATGGGGCGCCGGTCCCGGCAAGAAGGTCGGCATCGTCGGCCTGGGCGGTCTCGGCCACATGGGCGTGAAGCTCGCTCGTGCAATGGGCGCGCACGTCGTGCTGTTCACGACCTCGCAGTCGAAGATCGAAGATGCGAAGCGCCTCGGCGCCCACGAGGTGGTGATTTCGAAGAATCCGCAAGAGATGGAAGCACATGCGAACAGCTTCGACTTGATCATCAATACCGTAGCAGCCCAGCACGACCTCAACCCGTTCCTGAACCTGCTGCGCCGGGACGGCACGATGACGCTGGTCGGCGCGCCGGAACACGATCACCCGTCGCCGCAGGTGTTCAACCTGATCATGAAGCGCCGCCGTCTGGCGGGCTCGCTGATCGGCGGCATTGCTGAAACTCAGGAAATGCTCGATTTCTGCGGCGAGCACGGCATTACATCGGATATCGAACTGATTCCGATGCAACAGATTAACGATGCGTATGAGCGGATGTTGAAGAGCGATGTGAAGTATCGCTTTGTGATCGACCTCGACTCGCTCCGGAAGTAACTGCCGGTCGTTTTACTCCAGGCTTCACCCCGGTAGTTCCACAGGTCGTCACGCCGGCGGGTTCAACACCCGCCACGCGTGATGCACAGGCCGCGCCCCCTGCGGCGGCCTGCCCTGCTCCCGCCTCGCATCGTCTGCCGACGCGCCTTCCCAACGGGACAAGGCACGTCGGCTGTACGTCCTTTATTCGGATTGTCCCGTTTGCATAGGAGATTGCCCGTGATTGACCGTATTCAGGCGATGCGCACTTTTATCCGTATCGTCGATACCAATAGCTTCACACGCGCCGCGCAATCGCTCGACATGCCGCGCGCCACGGCGACGACGATAGTTCAGAATCTCGAAGCCATGCTCGGCACGGCTTTGCTGGTGCGTACCACGCGCCGCCTCAGCCTGACGCCGGAAGGTGCTGCGTACTACGAACGTTGCGCGCAGATTCTCGCCGACATCGACGAGATGGAAGCAAGCCTGCGCCACTCCACCGACAACCTGAGCGGCCGCCTGCGCGTCGAAATGCCAGGCGCGGTGGCAACTGCACTGGTGTTACCGGCACTCGACGATTTTCATGAGTTGTATCCGAACATCGACCTCGCGATTGGCGTCAGCAACCGCGCGGTCGATCTGGTCGGCGAAGCGGTGGACTGCAGCATCCAGCTTGGCGAGTTGCCCGACTCGGGTCTCGTGGCGCGCCGGCTCGGCACGCTCGAACACGTGACGTGCGCAAGCCCGGACTATCTGGAACGCTATGGCATGCCGCAAGATCTGGACGACCTCGCGCGGCACGTTGCGGTCAACTGCCTGTCGCCGCATAACGGACGCACGGTGGACTTCGATTTCGAAATCGGCGGCAGCGCGCTCAACGTGAAGGTGAATGGCTTCGTCAAGGTCAGCGACGAGCAGGCTTACCTCACCTGCGGCTTGCAAGGACTCGGGCTGATCCAGCCGGCGCGCATCGCGGCGCAACCGTACCTCGATTCGGGGCAACTACGGGAAATCCTGCCGCAATGGAAGCCGATGCCGATGACGGTTTCGGTGGCGTACGTGAAGAACCGGGTCGTCTCGCCACGGGTGCGGGCTTTCGTCGACTGGCTGGCGGTACTGTTCGAGCAGGCCGAAAACGTCGACCAGGATCTGTCGCGGGTGCGGCAGTTGTTACGCGGCTTGCATCCGGCTTGAGAGCCTGCAGCGGGTGTAGCGAGCCGGTTGGAGGCCGGCGGCGCATCCTCAGATAACTGCTGAGAACCGCCGCCTACCCCCAACCGGCTAATGCCTGCATCGTGAGGCTGCAGCCTTACGGCTCCTTCGCCGGTGTGGGCGCACCCTGGCAGGCGGGATCCTTGCCCCAGTGACCGTCGCACACGCGCCAGCGGCACAACTGGTCTTCGAAGAAACCACGCGTGCCGCACTCCTTCACCCGCTCAGCAAGCTTCGGATCTCCCGGATTCGCCGCAGCGCTGACCTTGGTCGTATCGCCCTTCGGGTTCGCCGGCTTGGTGCGTGCGACCAGCGCCGCCAGAAGATCCGCATCCGGATCGTCCTTCGCGCCAGCGGCCTTATGCGCCGTCTGCTGCTTGTCCTTCTTGCTCTGCGCAACCGCCGTAGCACTGGCGTGACGATTGCTCGCCGCCTCGTGCTTCGAACGCGCCGCCGTTTCGCGCTCGTGATGCGCGTTGCTGGCTGTCGTGGCAGCCGGCTTTGCGTTGCTGGCCGCTTCAGCTACCGGCGCCGACGCGCCGCTCACCTCGGCGCCATTCGCGAGCGCCCGCGACAGGCGGTTGTCGTCGATGCCACCGGCCGCCGAGGCAGCCGCTTCTGTAGATGGTTTGGTATCCTTGTTATTAGTGTCGTCCGTCACGATGGTTGCCGCTTGCGATGCGGAGGCGCCCTGCACAGGCGCGGCTTTCGCCGACGCCTCGGCAGAACTGGCGCCTGCGGCCGACGCGGCTGTCTGCGTAGCTTCGGGAGCCGGCGACGCGGCCACTTCAGCATGCTCGCCACTGGCGCGCTGCTGCAGGTGCCACGCACCCCAGCCGCCTACGGCGACCACGAGCAACGCCACCAGCACCGCAGGCGCCTTCGAACGGCGCGGCTTCTCGGCAGGCGGGGCAACGCGGCCTTCGAGGTTCGCGAGAATCCGCGAGCCATTGGCTTGTGAGCCTTGTGCCGTATCGGCTAGCAGGCTAGGTGGGGCTTTGGAATTCGAGCTGTCCGGCGCACTCATTCACTCTCTCATTGAATCCTGGTTTATTTCGCCGTGATAATACCGTTTCGGCTCGTCTTCGAGCAGGCCTGATTCTAAGAGCAAGCATTACAAAATACAATTGTTTCCAATTTTCCGGGGTCACCATTGATTGCCGTTGTACTCGTCGCTTATTTCGCCATCGCGGTGCTGATCGCAGCCATGCTGCTATTGCCGCCTGTGCGATCCTCAATATTGACAATTGTGCGGGATTTGCAAGCCCGATTTATGCGAAATGCATCTTATGGTGCAGCACGTGCGCGCGGGCAATTAAGCCGCTCGGCAAAAATTTCGCAATCGACAGTAGTCGATATGCAAAATTTACTGGTAAAGCGACGCTTGCTGATTTTAACGACGACAGGTATTCTTGCGACGCCGCCATTGGTGGCGATCGCATTGCGCGGTCGTCAGTTTTTCCAATACGACGATACAGTACGGGTTCCCGACGAGAAAATTGCCGCGCTACTGAACGGCGAGCAGCTCGTCCCGCCGCCCGCATTGCCGCCCGAGGTATTTGCAACCCAGGAAGTGGAGCAGGTTCGTCCCGCGCTACAAGATGCAAGCCGCGACTGGAATTTGCTTGATGCCGACTTCAGAACCCGTTTATTGCTCGTTTACAAAATCATGCACGAACAATACGGCTATGAAATGGCTTTACTCGAAGGCTATCGCAGCCCGGAGCGGCAAAACCGGCTGGCGCAAATGGGCGGCGTCACGAATGCCGCAGCGTTTCAGAGCTATCACCAATACGGGCTAGCCGCGGACAATGCGTTTTTGCGTGACGGCAAGCTGGTGATTACAGAAAAAGATCCGTGGGCCATGCGAGGCTACCAGTTATACGGCCAGGTCGCCGAACAGTGCGGCCTGGTGTGGGGAGGCCGCTGGAAATTGATGGATCTGGGGCACGTCGAATATCACAAACCTGGGTTCGTACTCGGGCGGCATTAAGCGGCACAAAGCGGCAAATAATGAGGTTTGCATGGGGCGTTCATTTATTCTTCTCGGCGACAAGACCGATCATGGCAGCGCGGGCTTTTCGTTACAGCCCTCGCTACAGGCCCCCTCACATCCCGCATTGCAGCCCGCATCACACCCACACAAAACCGAATGCCGACGCCCGCGAACGCGCAGCGCTGATCGTCCTTCCACACGCTACCCATAACATCCAGACCTGAACGGCCTATGCAACGCTTCCTCAATGGGTTGACCCACTCTCGCACGCTCTCGATCATCGGGGTGATCGCGCTAGCCGCCGTGCTGTTCATCGCGGCCGACACCTTGCAGATCGACCCGATCTGGGCCGTCGCCGCGCTGGGCGCGGTGCTGGCCTTGTGGTTTCTGATCTGGCTAGTGCGCAAGCTCGCCGCGCGGCGCGCCAACCGCAAGCTCGGCGAGATGCTCGAGCAGCAGGCCGAAAAGCAGACCGAGACGGCGAGCGCCGCCACACCGGCCCGCCAGGCCGAGCTGGACGCCCTGCGCACCCGTCTGGTCGACGCGGTGAAGACGATCAAGACCTCGAAGATCGGCCAGGTCTCGGGCGGCGCGGCCCTGTACGAGCTGCCGTGGTACATCGTGATCGGCAACCCGGCGGCGGGCAAGAGCAGCGCGGTGCTGAACTCGGGTTTGCAATTTCCGTTCGCCGACAAGAACAACGCGGTGATTCACGGCATTGGCGGCACGCGTAACTGCGACTGGTTCTTCACTACCGAAGGCATTCTGCTCGACACCGCAGGCCGTTACTCGGTGCATGAGGAAGACCGCACGGAATGGCTGGGCTTCCTCAGCCTGCTCAAGCGCCACCGTCCGAAGGCGCCGATCAACGGCATCATCGTCACGGCGAGCATCGCCGAGCTGACCGGCAGCAAGCCGGAATTTGCCATTAATCTGGCGAAGAACCTGCGCCAGCGGGTCCAGGAACTGACCGAGAAGCTCGAAGTGTTCGCCCCGGTGTACGTGATGTTCACGAAGACCGACCTGATCACGGGCTTCACCGAATTCTTCAGCGGCAGCGAGCGCCACGAGTACGACCGCGTGTGGGGCGCCACCCTACCCTACGAGCCGGACGAGAAGCGCGATGTAGTGGCGCTGTTCGACGAACGTTTCGAAGAGCTGTACGACGGCCTGAAGGAAATCAGCGTCGCGCAGATGTCGATCAACCGCGGCAACAAACTGTCGCCGGGGCAACTGAGCTTCCCGCTCGAGTTCTCGACCATCAAGCCGGCGCTGCGCTCGTTCCTCGCCACGCTGTTCGAAACCAACCCGTTCCAGTACAAGCCGATTTTCCGCGGCTTCTACTTCACGAGCGCGCTGCAGGAAGGCGAAACCAATAGCGCCGCTGCGCAGCGCATCGCCACCCGCTTCGGCCTCGATGGCAGCAGTCTGCCCAAACCGCAAAGCGCCTTCTCGAAGAACGGCTTCTTCCTGCGTGACCTCTTCTCCAAGGTCATTTTTGCTGACCGTCAGACGGTCAAACAGTTTGCCAGCCCGGCCAAGACACGTATGCGTTATGCAACGTTCTTCGGCTTTGTCGCCGCGCTCGCGCTGGCGCTCGGCGGCTGGACCTGGTCGACGGTCAATAATCAGCAGCTCACCTCGAACGTGCAGGCCGACCTCGACAACGTGGTGCGCCTGCAGCAGAACCGCAACGACCTGCAATCTCGCCTGCAGGCCATGGATATCCTCGAAGACCGCATCGACCAGCTCGAGCAGTTCCGCCGCGAGCGGCCGCTGGCGGTTTCGCTCGGCCTCTATCAGGGTGACCGTCTCGAGCAGCATTTGCTGACCGAGTACTACAACGGGGTGCGCCAGATCATGCTGGACCCGGTCGCGCAGAACCTCGAAGGCTTCCTGAAAGACGTCAACGCACATCCGGACCAGCTCGCGCCGATGACGCGTACGCCGGACTCGGGGGCGATTCCCGTGTCGTCGCGTCCGTCCGCGATGGTCGCCACGAGCCAGGGCGGCCTGTATAGCGACGCCTCCCCCACTAACGTGGAAGACGCCTACAACGCGCTCAAGACCTACCTGATGCTCGGCGACAAGCGCCATGTCGAAACGGCCCACCTGACCGATCAGGTGGCCCGCTTCTGGCGCGGCTGGCTCGAAACCAACCGGGGCAACATGCCGCGCGACGAGATGATTCGCAGCGCCGAGCGCATGATTACGTTCTACCTGTCGCGCGTCTCGGATGACGACTGGCCGATGATCGACCAGAACCTCTCGCTGGTGGATCAGACGCGCGAGAATCTGCGCCGCGTGGTTCGCGGCATGCCGGCTCGCCAACGCGTCTACGAAGAAATCAAGGCGCGTGCCTCGACCCGCTTCGCGCCGATGACGATCGCCCGCATTGTCGGCGACAACAATACCGGCCTGATTGCCGGCAGCTATGCGATCCCCGGCACGTTCACGCGTGACGCATGGTTCCAGTACGTGCAGCCGGCGATTCGCGATGCCGCGACCAAGGAACTGCAGGCCAAGGACTGGGTGCTCAACACCTCGGCGCATGACGACCTGACGCTCGAAGGCAGCCCGGAGCAGATCCAGAAAGCATTGGTGGCGATGTACAAGACCGAGTACGCGATGCACTGGCAGAAGTTCATGCAAGGCATTGCAGTGCAGAATTTCGGCACCTTCAACCAGGCCGTGGATGCCATGAACCGCCTCGGCGACCCGCAGGATTCGCCGATCCGCAAGGTGCTCGAAACCGCTTACGACCAGACCTCGTGGGATAACCCGTCGCTCGCCAGCGCCGCCGTGAAGGGCGCGACCAGCGGCGTAACGAGCTGGTTCACGCGCTGGTTCTCGCATACGCCGGCAGCGCCGGTTACGGCCAACATCGACATCAACGGCAACCCGGTCGACATGCCGATGGGACCGATTGGCCAGGAGTTCGCAGGCCTCGGGCGGATTGTCGTCAAGCAGGACAACGGCTCGATGCTGCAGGGCTATATGGACACGCTGTCGAAAGTCCGCACCCGCTTTAACGTGATCAAGAACCAGGGCGACCCGGGACCGGGCGCGCGTCAGCTGATGCAGCAGACGCTCGACGGCAACGGCTCGGAACTGGCGGATTCGCTGAAGTACGTCGACGAGCAGATGCTCACCGGCCTGACCGACTCGCAACGCAAGGGGCTGCGCCCGCTGCTGGTGCGCCCGCTGATGCAGGCGTTCGCGGTAGTGATCCAGCCGGCCAGCGTCGAAGTCAACAAGGTGTGGAACGCGCAGGTGTATCAGCCGTTCCAGAGTTCGCTCGCCAACAAGTATCCGTTCGCGGGTGACGCCAAGGTCGAAGCCGGCGCCAATGAGATCGCTCAGGTGTTCGGTCCGGACGGCGCAGTCGCGAAGTTTGTCGGCACCACGCTCGGGCCACTCGCAGTGCGCCGCGGCGATACGCTGACGGCACGCACGTGGGGTGACATGGGCCTCGCGCTGACGCCCGACTTCACCAGCGGCTTTGCACGCTGGGTGGCCCCGCTGTCGGGCGGCGCAGCAGGTGCGGCTCAGGGCGGCTCGTCGGAACCGCAGACGGTGTTCCAGATCCTGCCGCAACCGAGCACCGGCACGACCGAATACACCTTGGCGATCGATGGCCAGCAACTGCGTTACCGCAACACGCCGCCGCAGTGGACCAACTTCGTCTGGCCGAATCCGTCCGGCTCGCCGGGTGCGACGCTGTCCGCGACCACCTTCGACGGCCGCACGATCCAGCTCGTCAACGAGCCGGGCCGCTACGGTCTCGAGAAGCTGATCAACTCGGCACAGCGCAAACGCCAGCCGGACGGCACGTTCGATCTGTCGTGGACGCAAGGCAACGTGAGCGTGGCGGTGAGCATGCGCATCATCAGCACCTCGCAGCCGTCGAGCGGAGCCGGCGATGCGCCGCAACAGCAGAGCCTGCGCGGCCTCAAGCTGCCGTCCTCGGTGGCGGATGTGAGCGCGGCGGCGAATTCGGTGAATGCAACGCAGACCGGCGCCTCCGGGGCCGCCGGTGCAGCGGCGGGCAGCGGCGGGCCCGCGCTGGGTACCGGCGGCGCGCCGGGTTCCACCTCGATGCAGGCGAGCCCAAACACCGCCGTAACTGCGGACTCGAACACAGGGGGTGCGCAATGACGCAAACCGTACAGGCGCAAATCGCCTACTTCGGCAAGATTCCGTCGCGTGGCGACTTCGTCAAAAGCGCGCATAACCCGCAGTTGCTGCAAACGCTCGACCGCTGGATCGCCGAAGCGATGGAAATGCTGACCGACGATCCGCGCTGGAAGATCGTCTACGAAAACGCCCGGCCGCTGCATTTTGCGTTTCTCGGTTCGCGCAGCAAGCTGGCGATTGCCGGCCACATCATGGCGAGCCACGATCAGTCGTCGCGGCGCTTTCCGTTTCTTGCCGCGACCGCGCTCGAAGTCGAACGGCCGCTGACCTTCCTCGCGCGCAGTCCGCTCGCGTTTGCGCGCTTGTGGTCGCGGGTTGCGGCGCAGATGCGGCCGCTGCTGGGCGAAGCCGAGCCTGCGGGTGCGCTACAGGCGCTTGGGGAAACCCAGGTGCCGATCGAAATCGGCGGTGGCCCAGGCAATCCGCATGACGGCACCTTCAACGACTTCGTCGAACACCAGACCCTCGCCGGTCTCGAACAGATGCTGCTCGCCAACGGTCATCCCGTGCGGCTGCGCGGCGCGATGCTGGCGCTCGGTTCGCTGCTGCGGCCGGTGATGAACAGCGGCTCGTCGCATCTCGAACGCGGGCTGACCTTGCCGCTGCCGAACGATCCGTTCTACCGCAGCCTCGTGGCCGCATTCTGGCTCGAACTGATCGCACCGTTCGTGGCACGGGCCGATTTCGAACTGGCGATTTTCATCGGCACGATTGCGCAGCGCGAGAGGCTCGTGATCGGCTTTAACGGCGCCTCGGCGAAAACGCTGCACAGCGTCGTCGACCCGCAGGCCTATGCAGCACATAACATCGATATCGACGATCCCGAGTGGATCGACGAACACGCACAAAACGACCATGGCATCAGCAAGCTCGTCAGTTACCTCGATCAACCGCAACTGTCGCTGCGCGTCAGCATCGACACGTTCCGCGAAGCGTTTACCGGGGAGTGAGACGATGCCAAGCAATCCTGATCGTTTGACGACGCTCCACGCGGGCCGGAGCCGCTTGATTCCGGCTACGGCTCTCGTGGTGGCATTGCTCGCTGGCGCGTTTGGCGGCGCTAGCGCGTTTGCCGATAGCGTCGGCCCCGCGAGTGTGACGCCGGTCGATAACAGCGGCACCCAGATTCATACGACCGTTCTGCCGGCGCAGCCGTCGGGAAGCGGCGCAGCGCCTGCTGGCGGTATCGCCACAGGCACGGGCACCGGAGCGGTCACGCAGATGCCCGCCCCGGCCAATGCCACGCCGGGTCAGGTGGTGGTGGGCGGCAAGGTGCCGGACGAGGCCACCAAGGCGGCGGTGCTGCAGCGCCTGCGCGATACCTATGGCGCCGGTAATGTGGTCGATCAGATCGAGGTGGGCGATGTCGCCACCCCGCCGAACTGGGCCACCAACGTGCAGAAGCTGATCGGGCCGCAGTTGAAGCAGATCAGCAAGGGGCAGTTGAAGATCGACGGTACTCAGGTGGACGTGAAGGGCGAAGTGAACAACGAAGCGCAGCGCCAGCAACTGGCGAGCGACATGGCGAACGCGCTGAACCCGACTTATACGATCAAGAACGGGCTGCGGGTGAGCGCTTCGCAGCAGGGGCTGCTCGACCAGACGCTGGCCAACCGGACCATCGAGTTCGAAACCGGCAGCGCGACGCTGACGCCGCAGGGCAAGGGAATTCTCGATCAGATGGCGGCGGTGCTGTCGAAGATGACCAATAACACCGTCGAGATCATTGGGCACACCGATAACTCGGGGAATCGCACCTCGAATATCGCGTTGAGCCAGGCGCGGGCGGATGCAGTCAAGGGGTATCTCGTGTCCAAGGGGATCCCGTCGCAGCAGTTGACGACAACCGGCGTTGGGCCGGATCAGCCGATTGCGTCCAACGATACGAACGACGGGCGAGCGCGGAACCGGCGGATCGAGTTTCGGGCTGGGTTGGGGGGTGGCGCTGGCGGCGCCTGAGCGAGCTGGCTAGTTGTTGCGCAAGCGCAGCACGCTCAGATAGGTGTCCAGCGAGCGCTGCACCGAGTTCGCCACGAGTTGCGTGATGCTGCTGTAATCGCCGCTCACGCAGGCCTCGTCCAGCGAATCGTAATACTCGAGCCTGTCCTCTTTCTGGATGATCGCCGGTGGGTAACCGGCTTTCATCAACTCGAAGTTGAGCAACAAGCGGCCCGTGCGGCCGTTGCCGCCGATGAACGGGTGGATCTTGACGAAGCGCGTGTGCAGTTCGACGGCACGTTCGACCGGGTGCATCTGGGTAGCGCCGTCGTACCACTCGCTAAGCGCCTCGTTCTTTGCGACGATCTCCTCGACGTAGAGAATCGCGTCGCGGTGGTTCGTGGCCTCGAAGTGCTCGCGCAGCGACTTGCCGCCCACTGTGATGCCCTCGAGCACGACCTTCGTCTCACGCAGCGTGAGCGTGTTGCCCTCAATGGCGTTCGAGTGATAGGTCCACTCCAGCATCAGCTTTTCGCGTAACGAAGCCAGCGTATGCACCGCGATCGCACCCTCAATTTATGCCTCGATCGGCATCGAAACGACCTTCTTCTTCGGCGAAATCATTTTCCGGCGCCACTCACTTAAACACCATCTCCCCCGAAAACGGCGCCTTCTCCGGCTCCGACCGATACTTATCCTCGATCGCACTCACGCAGCTGGTGAGCTGGGTGCGAAACGCCACGGGATTATTGCCAGGGGGCGCGAGGCCATCCGAGGTCACGTTCCATCCGTCTGCGGTACGGATGACATCGAGATCGAACGATGCGGCCGAGCGGCTCTCCAGGATCACGGTCTCGCGCTTCTGTCCGCCCGGCGCAAGGATCATCGCCTCGCAGCCCTGTTGAAGCTGCACAGCCCCATGAACGGAACTGCCCAGCGGGGCAGCGTTTTCGGGCGCGGTGAGGTA
Organism: Paraburkholderia phenazinium; assembly: GCF_900100735.1. Classification (GTDB taxonomy): domain Bacteria; phylum Pseudomonadota; class Gammaproteobacteria; order Burkholderiales; family Burkholderiaceae; genus Paraburkholderia; species Paraburkholderia phenazinia. The sequence continues at coordinate 108,107 of NZ_FNCJ01000014.1, forward strand.
CATGCGAAACGATTGGAACTGTGACGGCATGGCGCCAATCACGAATTGAACATCGCTGTCTGAAACGCTGTCGCTGCAGCCGGCCAAGGCGCCCATGAGCGCCACCAGCGTAACGCGAGTCAAACTCCATGTAACTGTTGCAGACGCCATCTAGCCTCCTCGCTCCTTTACTCCGCGCTGAATCGCAAGACCTCATTCAGGACGGACAAGGTGCTTTCGTTGCCTTGGATATCGGCACGAAAGAGAGAAAGCTTGATGGTCGCCAGGAAATTTTTACTTCCCCTCCTCCGGCTTCACCCCCAGCAACTCGCGAATATGCGCGAGCGAGCCATCGTCCTTGACGACGGTCGAGAGCCACTGATGCAGCGGCATTTCCGCCCACTCAGCCGCCTTGTCTGCCAGATACGCCGCCGGACTATGCGGTTCGGTGCTGCGAAAGAAACGGGCCACCGCGCGCAACTGCGCCACCGCCTGCGTCCGATTCTGGATGCCGGCGCTACTCACATGCGAATTCGTCGATACGGTCGTCAACACGGGTTCCTCCCGTTGCGGTGAGGTCTTGAAGCTCGGTTCGGCACGCTCGATGCCCTCCGGTTTCGGCACTTTAGGCGCCGCCGCTTCGGCGGTCACCCCCAGCTCACGCGCAAAGCGCTCGGCGAGCCGGTACACCCCTTCATACGCGTCCTTCGCCTGACGAAAACTCGGCGCCGCATCCCCCGCGCGCCGGTCCAACTCCTGCTCGAGCGCGAGCATGGCCGCTTCGAATGCCTTCAGATCGGCCAGCAAGCCCGAGTAGAACGGCACCGGCGTAGCACGCTTCGATGCCTCGATCTGGTCAATCGACGCCTTGCCGCGGGCGATATCGTCGGCGTGATCGGGGTCGCGCTTGACTGCCTGCGCAACGTGCGTCGCCACTTCCCAGTCGACTGTGCTGTAGGGATCGCCGGGCGCACCGGTGAGCGGCATGGCGCGCAGCAGTTCAGCCGTGCGCCCCACCAGCCACGCGACATTGCCGAGCCGGTATTCCGCATCGTCGCCTTCCGGCAGTGGGTGCAGATGATCCCAGTAGCGTTCGGAAAGCCCGGTGATCAGCCCGTAGCCGTCGGTCAGGCCGGTCACGCCCCCCTCGATGGCCAGTCCTTCGGTGAGCCAGACCGCAAGCCGCAAGTCTTTGGTCTGCGTCTTGAGCAGATTCGTGCTGCGCTCGACGACGAACGGCCAGTTCGCCTCCTTGATCTCCGTCACCCACTCGCCCTGGTCGAGCGATGGGTCGTCGAAGCGGCGCGCATTCTGGATCGCGTCGAAGTCGGCGGAGAACAGCAGGTCGTCGCCGCAAGGCGAGCTTTCGCTGATCGGTTCCAGCAGCGTGGTGATATTAGCGGGCATTAGCATGACAGAAAGCGGTAAGTGCCTGATGAGGCGTTGCAACAGTCAGGTCCGAGCGTAAATGCACGCACCTCAAACAACCGTATATTCGAATTCGCCGGCCTCGCTCGCCCGCACCGCGATGCGTTCGAGCGCCCTGCCGTCCGCGATCCGCTCCAGCACCTGTTGCGCCACTTCGGGCAGCAGCGTGCCGTTCAGGATGTGATCCACGTTGCGCGCGCCGGAATCCACTTCCGTGCAACGCGCCAGCACGGCATCCACCAGCGACTCGTCCCATTCGAAGGTCGCCTTGTGATTCGCTTCGATACGCCGGCGAATCCGTTCGAGCTTCAATTCGATAATCTCGGCGAGCACATCGTCGGAAATCGGGTAGTACGGCACCACTTTCATGCGGCCAAGAAAGGCCGGCTTGAAGGTCTTGTACAGTTGCGGGCGCAACGTTTCGGCCAGCGCCTCGGTGTCCGGCAATTCTTCGGGGCTCTTGTTCAGGCAGGCTTGCATCACCGCCTGCGAGCCGACGTTCGAGGTCAAAATGATCAAGGTATTGCGGAAGTCGATCTCGCGGCCTTCCGCGTCATCCATGCTGCCCTTGTCGAACACCTGAAAGAACATTTCGAGCACGTCCGGGTGAGCTTTCTCCACCTCGTCGAGCAGCACCACGGAATACGGATTGCGGCGCACCGCTTCGGTCAGCACGCCGCCTTCGCCATAGCCCACATAACCCGGCGGCGAGCCCTTGAGCCCGGAGACGCTATGCGCCTCCTGATACTCGCTCATGTTGATGGTGACCATCTTGCGTTCGCCGCCATACAGGATGTCGGCCAGCGCCAGCGCCGTTTCCGTCTTGCCGACGCCCGACGGGCCGACGAACATGAACACGCCGCGCGGCTTGTTCGGGTCTTCGAGGTTCGCGCTGGCCGTGCGCACGCGTTGGGCGATCGCCTCGAGCGCGTGGTCCTGGCCAATCACCCGGGCGCCCAGCAGCGGTTGCAGGTTCAAGACGGTCTGAATCTCGTCCTTGACCATGCGCCCCAAGGGAATGCCGGTCCACGACGCAACGATTTCGGCGACCACATGGCCGTCGACCTGCAACGGCACCATCGGTTGGCCGCCTTGCAATGTGTGCAATTCGCTCACGCGAGTCGCCAGCGTCTCGCGCGCACTGGCAGCCTTCTGCGCCTGCTCGGCATCCGCGCTGCCGCCACGCGCCGCATCGATCTGCGCGCGCAGTTCGCCGATCTCCGACACCAGCGCGCGCTCCTTGTCGTAGCGCGCTTCGCTGGCAGCCAGTGCCGTCACGTCCGCCTCACGCAGGCTGCGCAGTTCGCTGAGACGCTCGTCGTGCACCGCGCCACTCGCCACTTCACGCTCGAGCGCGGCCACTTCCGCGTCGATCCGTTCGATCCGCTTTTTGGCATCGTCGATTGCCGCAGGCGTCGAGCTATGCGCCAACGCCACCTTCGCGCAGGCCGTATCGAGTACGCTGATTGCCTTATCGGGCAGTTGGCGTCCGCTGATGTAGCGATGCGACAGGCGCACCGCTTCGGTAATCGCGTCGTCGAGCACGCGCACGTTGAAGTGCCGTTCCATCAAGGCAGCCATGCCACGCAGCATCGAAGCAGCCAGCGTCTCGTTCGGCTCTTCGATCTTCACCACCTGAAAACGCCGCGCCAGTGCCGCGTCTTTCTCGAAGTACTTCTTGTACTCGCTCCACGTGGTGGCGGCGATCGTCCGCAGTTCGCCGCGCGCCAGCGCCGGCTTCAGCAGGTTTGCCGCGTCGTTCTGTCCCGCCTGGCCGCCCGCGCCGATGATCGTATGCGCTTCGTCGATAAACAGAATGATCGGATGCGGGCTCTTCTTGACCTCGTCGATCACGTTCTTCAGGCGGTTTTCGAATTCGCCCTTGACGCTCGCGCCAGCCTGCAGCAGCCCCATATCCAGCACGTGCAGGGCCACGCCCTTCAACGGCGCGGGCACATCGTCCGCAGCAATGCGCAGCGCCAGACCTTCGACCACGGCCGTTTTGCCGACACCGGCTTCGCCCGTCATGATCGGATTGTTCTGGCGGCGGCGCATCAGAATGTCGATGGCCTGACGAATTTCAGCTTCGCGGCCAATCACCGGATCGATATGGCCGTCGCGCGCCCGTTGCGTCAGGTTGGTCGTGTAGGTGTCGAGCGCCGGGGTTTTCGACGGGCCGCCGCTTTGCGCCGGCTGCAGATCGCCACCGCCCTCGTCGCTCTCAGCATCGGACGCACCCGCATTGCGCTCCGCTTCGCACGAGCCAACCGTCAGTTCATCGAACTTGTGCTTGAGATCGGTCAGGCGGACATCGCGGAACAAGGGCGACATGCGCTGCGCAAACTGCGCGAGGTCCGGCGCACTCAGCAAGGCCAGCAACAGATGCCCCGAGCGGATCCGGCCGATCTGCGAATCGAGCGACGCCACCAGCCAGGCCTGCTCGAACAGCGCGATCAGATGCACCGAAAACACCGGCGTGCGCGCATTGCCGGTCTTCAGGCGTTGCAGTTCGCGTTCGAGGTCGGCGCGCAGCGCATGCGCATCGATACGGCTCGCGCGCAGCACCAGCGTCGCATCGCTTGCCGGCTCGTCGAGCAGGGCCAGAAACAGATGTTCGAGATCCACCTCATAGTGACCCCGCGACAGGCAATTGCTCGCCGCCCGCTCGGTCGCCTGGCGGCAGGTCGGATTCAGTTTCGCGATCAGGGTCTTGAGGGGCGTGCTCATGTCGTACGGGTCCAGGTCCTGTTGGTGTCGCGACGTCTCGCGATCTTTCGTGACGTCTTGCGACGGATCGTTATATTCAGTGAATCACATGCAGTTCGTAACGGGCATCGGCGCGGTCGTGCTCGGCATCGCGGGTGCAGAGGAACGCATCCCAGCCGAGGCGTGCCCCGTGCCCAAGCTGGATCGCGCCCACCTCGGTGCGGCGCAGCACCAGCGAGACTTCGTATTCGAGCGTGACCCCGGCGAGCAGTGTCAGCATCCGTTCCAGCGCAATGGCGCGCTCGGCGCCGGGCAGGAAGGCCTCATAGTCTTTCTTGCGCAGCGGGCCGATCACCAGCCGCGCGCGCATGTCGCGCTGCCAGACCCGTTCGCCGGCAAGCGCGGTGGCGCCAAGCGTGGCGTTCACGCTGCCGAGCACCGTCAGCTGATCGCGCGGCACGTCGTACCATTTGCCGACGAACTGATCGACGCGCACCGGCACCCGGAAATACTCCGAGAGCGTGCGCTGCAAGTAAGCGGCCGACACCGGCCGATGCCGCGCGGCAAGTGCATAACCGGCGATTGCTTCGTCGAACAGCGCACCGTCGCCCTCCTGCAGGCTGCCGCGCGTGTCGTCATCGGCAACGCCGGCGAGCGCCAGCAGCAACGGCAGATAGCGCTCGTCGCGGTCCAGTTCGTAGTGAAACGGCAGCCGGTACTTCTTCCACGCCGCGTAAAACAGCGCGGTTGCCCGGTTGGAGAACACGTCGAAGAATTCGCGCGCCGCGCGGTCGCGCCGCAACTGTTCACGGGCGATGATCTGCTCGGTATAGTGCAGCGGCAGCGCGCCCTGCCCACCCAGCAGGCCGAAAAATGCCGGTGTGATATCGACGCGGCCGAGCGTGCCGTCTTCCACCGCGGTGGTCCGCTGTGGCTTGTCCTTGAGCGCAGCACCTTGATCGTCGTAAGACTGGGCGCTGTGAATCTCGCTCGGCGGAAAGCCCAGCGAGAGCGTATTGCGAAACGCAATGCGCTGCGCCACGATCTCGCCGGGGCGCGTGGAATGCTCCTTGGCGAACCACTTCTCGAGAATCCGCACCGCCTGAAAAAACTCGAAGCGGTGCGGCTCGTCGAGCAGTTGCTCGACTACGCCAGGATCGATTCGCCGCTGCGGGGTTTGCATCGCAAGATCTCCTCGCCAGTGCGCTTCGACACGACGACCAGTTGCACAAAGCTGTTCAGATGCACGTACAGCCCAAAAAACGTGTCGATCACACGCACGAACGACGCGAGGCTCGTGCCCACAAAATGGTCCTCGTCGATCGTCAGGCGAATCTCCATGCCGCGCACGAAAGTGGCGAACGGTTTGCCCGGCAGCCATTGCACGGCCGCGCGCTGCTCGATGCCGACCAGTCCGTCAATATGCCGCGCCGACACCGCCGTGCGCCGCACGTCGTACAGCACCAGCATCTCCTTGAGCGCGGCAAGGCCGCTGCTCGCCAGCGACACGTGGTTCAGCGCCAGATGCGAGATCAGGCGCCAATGCACCGCGCGGCCGCGCTCGAAGCGCACGCTCGGCGTGGGCCGGCGCAGCATCGAGATATTGCTGGTCAGCGAGCCGCCTTCCAGAAACAGGTCGCCGCCTTCGAGACCCATGGCGAGTCCGGCCGGCAGGTCGCGATTGGTGCAGGTCAGGTCGATGCTAAGCGTATCGGTCTGCGGCGCGGCCGGTTCGAAATCGATATCGACGATCGAGATTTCGGTCTCGTAGCCCGGGCTCTTCTGGGCCACCCAGTCGTTGCGGCGCGCGAACCAGTAATGCCCGGCGCGCTGCCGCTCGCCATGGTGCAGCGAGTAGAACGGCCTGAATTCGATCACCGTTTCTTCGTGCGCCTGCTGGCGCACCAGCTTCACGGAATCGATCGAATAGACTTCGTAAGCGAAGGCACGGCGCCCTTCGGCGATCACCGGATACGAAATGTTCTGGTGGCTCAGGCGAATCGGTTCGCCGTGCTGCTTGAACAGATTGACCACCGGCGTGCAGAACAGCCGGAAGTGTTGCGCCGACAACGAATCCAGCAGGCGCGCGACGTGGGAATCGCTGCGCACGTCCTTGAGCACCACATGCAGGGTCAAGCGGCTGCAGCGGCCGCTGGCGCGCGTCATTGCCGCCAGATCGAAGTCGACGAAATTAAATTTGTCGGGGAACGCGAAGTATTCGGTAAGCAGCCGGTACGCCGGATGCGACTTGGCCGGGTAATCGATCAACGAATCTTCTTCGTCGAAGCCGGCTTGCGCGAGCGGCGAGCTGCGCAGCGCGGTCCACACACCGCGCCGGTCGGCCTCGACATAGGTGGCCAGCGCATTGACGAACAGGCAATCGGTCAGACCCGCGATAAACGACTGTTCGCCATGCAGGTGGGCGCGCAGCGTGCTGAGCTTCAACGCGCCCAGATCCAGTTGCGGCGCGGTCGATTCGATCGTGATCGAGACGATTGCCGAGGCGTTGCCCGGCAACACCGTCGCGCTCGGCGCCATGGCCACCGAGGTGTACTTCGCCTCCGAAATGCGGATCGGCGCCAGCGTCACGTCGTAGGCCGTGCGGAAGCGGCATTGCACGCCGCGAATCGGGCGCGACTTCAACTCCGTACCGCGTTCGATCGTGGCCGGCTCGGTCATATGACTGAAGGCGCTGGACGTGCCCAACTGGGCGATCGAACACGACGGGAACGGCCGCAGGTAATGCGGATAAAGCACTTCGAGCAGTGCTTCGGTGAATTCGGGGTAATCGTCGTCGAGTTTCTTGTTGATGCGTGCGCCGAGCAGCGCGAACGACTCAATCATCCGTTCGACGTGCGGGTCTTCGCAGTGCTCGCCGGACATCGCGAGGCGCGCGGCGATCTTCGGGTAGCGGTCCGCGAAATCGTTTGAGTAGCGCCGCAAAAATGCCAGTTCGCGCTCGTAATACGGCAGCAGTTCTTCCATCAACCTATCCCCGGACCTGATACTTCCGCACCGCCGTTGCGCGTAACGGCAGCCAGCAAGCGGTATTAAAGCTTCGCGCGTGCGCGCGTTACGGAATACTGCAGCGTCGAAGGCTGCAGCATCGCATCGAAACTGACCGGTTCTTCTGCCGGATGCACGACCAGCAGCGCCTGAATGCCGAAATACAGCGCATTGGTCGACTGCTCGTTCAATTCGAGTGTGACTGCCACCTGCTGCAGGCGCGGCTCATGCCGCGCAATCGCCTGCTGAATCGATTTGCAGATGAACGTACGGTCGTAGTGGCTCGCCAGGCTCAGGCCCGCGAAGTCGTTCAGACCGTACGTCAAGACCGATTGCTGACACTCGGGAAGCGCCGCCAGCTCGTGTTCGGTCAAGGCGATCCGAGTGTTCAGGATCGCCTCCACGTCACGTGCGACGGTCGCCTTCAGCTCGTCCAGCGACAATTGCCGCATCGCCGGGGACGCCGGCAAATGCGGTTCGTCGTCGAACAGCTTGTCGAGGAAGCTCGGTTCGAATCGTTTCATCAGGTGCCAAAGAAGCGGTGCAAAACGGGGCGCGGCATCCGCGGGTCAAGTACGGACACCACGCCCGGACATCAGACTGCGTACGTCTTGTCGTTCTTCGTCAGGCTCCACGCGCCTTGCGCGTTGCCGCCCTGGTTGCCGCCAATCTTCTGCTGCGTGTACTTCCACTGCACGGCAGCGTATTTCAGCGAGAACTGTTCGTTCGGCAGGGAAATGCCCGTTGCATCAGCCGTGCCGTTGCCCGTGCTAACCGCGCCGACGCTCGGTGCAACGCTCGAGATGATGACGTACTTGAGCTTGACTTCCAGATACTTGATCCGGTTGCCTTCGCCGTCCGAACGCATGAAATCGACCGTGACTTCGTCGAACGTCGTGCCGCCCGAGGCGTGTTGATAAATCAACGGGCTGACGACGTCGATGTCTTTCGTGAAGATCATGTCGCCGTGCTCGCAGCGCTCGGCCGTATGACCGCCTGCCGTCGAAGCCGTTGCCGAACGCGGTTGCGTGATCGAGTGATTCCACGAATCGATTTCGATCCAACCCTGGTGATCCTTATCGGCGGACTCGCCTTTGATCGCCGGATTGCCGAATTTTAAATAGATGTCCTTCATAACTCATCGACTCCCCAAAGAGGTGGTTTTTACAGGCCGCCCGGGTGGCCTACCCGGGCATTCTGACTTCATTTATGAATTTGCCGGTTTCGGCAGATCAGCAACAAGTCGCAAGGAGATCGACAGCTCGTCCAGCTGGAAGTGCGGGCGCAGGAACGCGACCGAACGATACGAACCGGGTTTGCCGGGAATCTCCGAAACCTGTATGGATGCCTCACGCAGCGGAAACTGCGCTTTCTGTTCCTGAGTGGCGTTGTCGTCCAGCAGCACGTACTGCGAGATCCAACGGTTCAGAAATACTTCGACGTTCTGTGCCGACGCAAAGCTGCCGATCTTGTCGCGCATCATCGCCTTCAGGTAGTGCGCCACGCGCGATACCGAGAAGATGTACTGCAACTGCGCGGACAACACGGCGTTCGCGTTTGCGCTATCGGTGCTGTACTTCTTCGGCTTCTGGACCGACTGGGCGGCGAAGAACGCGGCGTAATCCGAGTTCTTGCAGTGCACCAGCGGAATGAAGCCGAGGTCGCTCAATTCCTTTTCGCGGCGGTCGGTAATGGCGATTTCGGTCGGGCACTTCAGCGCCACTTCACCGTCGTCGGTCTTGAACGTGTGGGTGGGCAGGTCTTCGACCAGGCCACCGCCTTCCACGCCGCGAATCGCCGCGCACCAGCCAAAATCGTCGAACGCTGCGGTCAGGCGTGCAGCAAAAGCCCACGCCGCGTTGCACCACAGATACTTGCTGTGATCCGTGCCGTCTACGTCTTCGACGAAGTTGAAGCCTTCCGCCGTCGCCCCATCCTTCGGATTGAACGGCAGGCGGCCGAGGAAGCGCGGCAGCGTCAAACCGACATAGCGCGAATCTTCGGAGTCGCGGAACGACTTCCACTTGGCGTATTCGACCGTGTCGAACACCTTGCCGAGATCGCGCGGTTTGCCAAGGTCGGCAAACGACTCGAGACCCAGCAGTTCCGGCGAGGCCGAGGCGATAAACGGCGCGTGCGCCGCTGCGGCGACGTGCGCCATCTGCTCGATGAAATAGACGTCTTCGGGCTGACGCGTCACTTCGAAGTCGCCGATGATCGTGCCGAACGGCGCGCCGCCGAAGGTGCCGAATTCTTCTTCGTAGACCTTCTTGAAGAGCGCGCTCTGGTCGAACTCGATCGCGTTCTTGAAGTCGCGCACCAGATCGCGCTTCGGTGCGTGCAGCGCCTTGATCTTGACGGTCGCGCCGGTGTTGCTTTCCTTGCACAGGTAGTCGAGACCGCGCCACGTGCCTTCGAGGCGCTGGAATTCCGGCGCATGCATCACCGCGCTCAGTTGCGCGGAGATCAGGCGGTCGAGCTCGGCCACGCGGGCGTCGATAGTCGCCGAGAGGTTGTCCGACACGATCACCGTGCCGTCGAGCACCTGATGCACGAGCTCGCCGATCAGGTCTTTTGCGCGCGCGTGTTCCGAATCGGACTTCGCCACCTTGCTCTTCTCGACGATCTCGTCGAGCAGCGTGGTCTCAGCGCCGCCTTGCGCGCTGGCGAGTTGGGCTGCTGCCGTTTGCTGGTTCATCTCACACCCCGTACTTATTCGCCCTGCTGGTCTTTATCCGGCTCGCCACTGCGGCCGTGCTGTTCTGCCGCATCACCCTGATCTTTCGCGAGAGCTTGCAATTGCTGGGTATTGGTCAGCACTTCGCTGAGCAGGTCTTCGAGCTTGTCGTTGCCCGCGAGCTTGTTGCGCAGGTCGGCCAGTTTCGAGCGCGCATCGAGCAGGCGGCGCAGCGGTTCGATCTGCGAAACCACTTCGTCCGGATTGAAATCGGCCATGGAACGGAAGCGCAGATCCACGGCAAACTTGCCGCCCGTTCCGCTCAGGCGGTTTTCCACCTGGAAGGCGGCGCGCGGCTCGATGCCTTTCATCACGTCGTCAAAATTGTCGCGATCGATATTCACGAACTTGCGGTCGCGCAGCTTCGGCTGCTCCACCTCGGATTGCCCCGCGAGGTCGGCCACCACGCCAACGACAAACGGCAGTTCCTTGATCTCAATCGCATCGCCCCGTTCGACCTCATAGGTCAATTGAACGCGCGGCGGCCGTACTTTTTGCAAGCGCTTTTGAATACTTTCTTTCTTCGCCATCGTCGGCTCCCTGAAGCGTGTGGTCTTGCGTGTGAATTAGCGAAGTGCGCTGAACGGGTCGGACGCGCCACCGCTTTGTGCCGCCTTGGCGGGTGCAGCCGGTTTGGCGGCAGGCGCAGCCGGTGCCGCGGGCGGCGGAGCTGCCGGCGTCGCCGGTGCAGCCGCGGTCGTCGCCGCAGGACTGCTGCTTGCGGCATCCGTGGTTTCCGGCTTCTTGACGATGCGCTTCACATAGCGCTTCTTCTTGACCGGCTTGTCGGAGTCGTCCGGCGGGAACAGGGTGGCCTCGCCGAGCGTGTCGCGCAGTTCTTTGGCAAGCGCTTGCGCGTCGGTCTTGGCGTCGCCCGCGAGCGATGCGTCCTGACGCAGCTCGCCGAGCGATTGCGTGGCAACGCGCAGGCCGGCGACCGCCAGCACGCTCTTCGCCTGACGGTCGGTCTGGTCGCGCTGCAGCGCTTCCTGCGCCGCGACGATAGCCTGGCCGTAGTGCCCCTGCGTGAACTGGATCTGCGCAATGCGCGACCACGGCTCTTCGCGCGTCGGGTCGGTTTTGGACAAATCCTGGTAGAGAGCGATGGCGCGATCCTGATCGCCTGACTTGGCGACCGTATCGGCGTCAGCCAGCGACTTGTTAAAAGCCTCCGGCGTAGTCGCGACGTTGTTGCCCTGGGTTGCGCATCCGGCCATCACGCCGCATGCCAACACCACCCCTGATAGTTTTACAAAGAGACGCTCTTTCATCGCTTTTTCACCGACGTGCGAGTTTTTTAATTCAAGGAGAAACCGGAGTTTTGCTTTGCTTCAAGTGCGCGGGTATAGTACAGGTCAATTTTTAATAATTCAACTTTCGTGTGACAAAGCATTGCATGAAAAATCTGCAAGCACATCACCTTAGGACACAAATAAGAAATAGTTTCCGGGAGTAATGCCCAGCTTTCTTGGGAGTGGAAAATTTTTCCGGCCGTTCGGGTGGGCAGCGCAGCCAATCAATGCATTTCGCATAGATTGGCGCACCACCCCGATTGGGTTTAGTTTAATGGCGATTTGACCGGGGGCGGTCGGGAAAGAACCGATCGGGGTAAATGAATTTGCGTTTTATTCGTTATGCATCGTTGCTGGCTGCATGCACGATCCTCGCTGGCTGCGCCGCGGCCCTGCCAGTGCTGGGGTCGGCCGCCTCCGCCGCGCTGCAGGCCACCGGTCTCAGCAAGCCCGATGTGCCGGACGCCCAGAAGCCGCCGCGCAATATCGGGCTGACGCTGTATGCCGCGCAGAATCTGAATGCCGCGACCGACCAGAAGCCGCTGGCGCTGGTCGTGCGTTTATATGTATTGAAGGATCCGACCTCGTTCCAGCAGGCGCCGTTTGACGCCTTCACGGACCCCGACAAAGAGAAAAGCACTTTGGGCGGCGACCTGTTGGGTGTCCGCGAAGTCACCTTGATTCCCGGCCAGCGCTATACCGTCACCGAGAAAGTCTCGCGCGAAGCGCAGGCGTTCGGTATCGTCGCGCTATTCCGCGATCCGGCTATGCAGCGCTGGAAATTCGCCTTTGACCCGGCGAAGTCCGAGAAATCCGGCATAATGATCGGCCTGCATAACTGTGCAATGACCGTTACCAACGGCACTGTGATCCCGCCTGAACAGGGATTGCCCGCCCAATCGCTGAATATGTTGTCCTCGGTCAGTTGTGGATAAGACGGGCATAAGATGCGTTTGAATGGCGATTTAACTATTTTTGTCGATTTAACAATTGCACGGCCCGAATCCGTTATCACCGGGCATGCAACCCGCTTGACGCATATAACAGGTTTGAGATGAGTTATTCCGCAAAGGTGCTCTGGGGGGAAGGTCTGTTTCTCAGGCCGCAGCATTTTCAGCGTCAGGACGCCTATCATGAGGCGCGCCTGTTCGAATCGATCCAGGCTATCCAGCCTTACAACTGGGGCGTGCGCTCGGTGCGCTTCGACCGCGATGCGCTCGGCAGCAACGTGCTGCGCGTGAGCGAACTGTCGCTGGTGTTTCCGGACGGCGCGCTGTATTCGGCCCCGCAGGCCGACGACCTGCCGCCGCCCATCGCGCTCGACACGCTGCCCGACGGCATCAACGAATTTACCTTTTATCTGGCGCTGCATCCGCTGCGCGAGACCGGCGCCAACTACTCGGCCGAGAGCAACGCGGGCTTCGTCTCGCGTTACGTCAGCGAACAGGCGCCGGTGGCCGATCATTTCACGGACGCGGCGGAAGCCGACATCACGTTCCTGAAAACCAGCGTCAAGCTGATCGCCCATAGCGAGCCACGCGACCAGTTGCTCTCGGTGCCGCTTGCGCGGGTGCGCCGCACGGCGACCTCGGGCTTCGAGTTCGACGACAGCTTCGTGCCGCCCTCGCTCGCCATCGAAGCTTCACCCATCCTGCATCAACGCCTGCGGCAACTGATCGATGCGCTGCAAGCCAAGGTGAACGCGCTGTACGGCTTTCACCGCGAGCCGACCAAGAACATCATCGAATTCCGCTCGGGCGATATTGCTTCGTTCTGGCTGCTGCATACGGCAAGCGCGGCGTTTGCATCGCTCGCCCACCTGTACCAGCATGCGGCGCTGCACCCGGAGCGGCTGTTCCAGGAACTGCTGCGTCTGGCCGGCCAGTTGATGACCTTCTCGAAGGGCTACGCGCTCGCCGACCTGCCGCCCTATCGTCACGACGATCCGGGCCCCGGCTTCGCCCGCCTCGATACGATCCTGCGCGATCTGCTGGAAACGGTGATCTCCACGCGTTACTTCGCGATTGCGCTCGACGAAGTACGGCCGTCGTTCCACGTGGGCCGTCTCGACTCCGGCAAGATCGACGACAAGACGATGTTCTATATCGCCGTGTCGGCCGATATGCCCACCGTCGAGCTGGTCGAAGCCGTGCCGGCACGCTTTAAGGTCGGCGCGCCGGACGACGTCGACAAGCTGGTGCTGTCGGCCATGCCGGGCGTGCGCCTCGTCTATACACCGCAGGTGCCACCGGCTATTCCGGTGCGCCCCGGCGCCTGCTACTTCTCTTTTGAATCGCGCGGCGCGCTGTATGACCGCATGCTGCAGGCCCAGTCGGCAATGATCTACACGCCCTCCGGAATCAACGATCTCAAACTCGAACTGATCGCGGTCACATCATGAGCTACGCGCCTTCCCTCTTCGGCGGCCCCGCGCCGACCGCCACACCCGCCCCGACGGTCGAGCCTACCTACCAGGTGCGCTCGCTGCTCGATCTGCTATACGACGGCTTCTTCATGCTGTTCCTGCTGAAGAACGGCCGCGAACCTGGCGACGCCGCCGAGTTTAGCCAGCGCATCCAGCAGTTTCTGGGCGATTTCGAGCGCGGCGCGAAAAAGCTGAACGCCTCGGCCGACGACGTGTATGCGTCGAAGTTTGCCTTTTGCGCGGCCATCGACGAAAGCGTGCTGTCATCGTCGTTCAAGATCCGCACCGAGTGGGAACGCCGGCCGCTGCAACTGATCCTGTTCGGCGAGCAGCTTGCGGGCGAGAAGTTCTTCCACTACCTGGAAGAATGCCGTGCCCAGGGCGCGGCGCGTCTGCAGTCGCTCGAAGTGTTTCATATGTGCCTGCTGCTCGGCTTCCAGGGCAAGTATTTGCTGGAAGGGCCGGAGAAGCTCGCGTATCTGACCGCGCGAATCGGCGACGAAATCGCTCATATGAAGGGCAAGCGCGCGCAGTTCGCGCCGCACTGGCCTCTGCCGGATCAGGTGGCGCACCGCTTGAAGCGCGAAGTGCCGCTGTGGAGCATCGGCGCGGTGTTTGCGCTGGTGGGGCTGCTGGCTTATCTGGGCCTGAACAACTATCTGCGCGACACGACGCTGCATACGCTTGCGCCGTATTCGCAGATCATCAAGCTCGGCCCGCAATCGGCCAATCTGACGATCTCGCTGCCGTAACCTCTACCTCATCATGATGAGCGGCGCGCGCGGCTCGCACGCGCGCCTCGCCCACCAGACGAGCCAGCGTCTGCGGGCTCATACGCGCAGCGATCTCATGCACATACTCATGGTGCCGGGCATCCAGCGCGGCGTGCAGATGCTGCGCCTGCAGATAGCGCAGCAAGGCGATACGCCGGTGCCCCAGCGCCATGCTCTGTTCCAGCAACGCCAGCGCGGCGTCGCCATCGCCGGCCTCATAGGCACGCTTGAGCAGCTCAGTGGTGTGCGCGCGTGGCATCGGGTATTCGCCTCGTTGCGCAAGGCGCCTAGCGCGCCGCCACCACGGCCTGCACGCTGGCCCGGGCGCGTAGCGCGTCATAGTCTGCCCGCGTCCAATCCAGCTCGACACCAATCCGGCGCGTGCCTTCGCGGATCTTCGGCTTGTACAGCGCAAGTGTGAGCGCCTCGAGCGCGGGCCACTCGCGAAACGACAACTCCGCCAGTTCGACGGCCAGCGTCTCCAGCAGCCGTGTATGCGGCTTGTTCGCCAGAAACGCGCTGATGCGTTCGCAATAGCGCTCGTAGTCGATCATCGCATGCGTGCCCTCTTCCGACGGTTCGCTGCGGTAACTCAAGCTCGCATCGATCACCACCGGCTGCGGCGCGGCGTACTCGTGCGCATGCAGGCCGATCCGCGTCGCTACGGCCAGTTCGTCGATAAACACGCGCCAGCCACGCCCCAGGCGCGGCGGCGCAGAAAACGACGCCAGTGCGTCTTCGTAGGGCTTCACGACAGTAGCGGCGCGGCCGCGTCGAGCATGATCTGGCAGAAGTAGTCGGCAAAGCTGCGGCGCACGATCAGTTCGTAGGTGTCCTCGCTGACGGGAATCAGCACGATCGAAGCCTTGAAATAGTGGCTCTGCGCGCACTGGCCGGCAGCTAACACACGCGGATGCAGATCAAGCGGACAACCACGCGCCAGCACGTCGCGCACTTTCTCGCCGCTCACTTCCAGCACCGTGTAACCACTACCGATATCGACCGCCGAGGCAAACTGCCCCGCCAACGCCTGCCTCAGCTTCGCCTCGAGCGTCGCGCCCTGTTGCTGATGCGAGCGCACCAGCCACTCGTCCGGGCCGAGCCACAGCACGTCGTAATCGTTGCCGCGCGTCACCGTGTTCGGTTTGGCGGGCGGGCGGCAACCGGTCACGCTCTCCACCGCACTGGCGAAGGCCGGGTCGTTCGCCTCGCCGCGCAGATTGACGAGATCGCGAAACGGCCGCTCGCTCAAGCTGAACTTCTTCGACGCGCCTGCCTGGTGCGTCTTCAGCAGATCGCCGACGCCCACCAGCGGCGACTCTTGCCATACCTCGCCAGCAGCGCGCTGCACGATCGTCGAAGGCGCGCCCGGCGCATTGTTTCTTGCCTCATTCCACATGTTGACGCACTCCTTCGGTGTCGTAGAAAACCGGGCTGGCAATTTTTGCTGCTACCTGCTTGCCGTTTGCAAGCGGGATCGTGACGCTCTCGCCCATCTTGTCGAGGCCGCCCTTGATGACAGCGAGCGCAATCGAACGCTTCAGGATCGGGCTGTAATAGCTCGAGGTGACATGGCCCAGCATTGGAGCGGTGTTGCCGGAGAAGGGACCCGCAACGATCTGGCTGCCTTCCGGAAGCACGAACGAGGCGTCATCGGAAAGCAGACCGACGAACTGCTTGCGCCCTTCCCTCGCCGTATCCGAACGCGTCAAGGAGCGCTTGCCGAGGAAGTCTTTCGACTTCGCTACCAGCCCGCCCATGCCGAGGTCATATGGCGTGATCGAGCCATCCGTATCCTGGCCTACGATGATGTAGCCCTTCTCCGCGCGCAGCACGTGCATCGTTTCGGTGCCGTACGGCGTGATGTCGAACTCGGCGCCGGCGGCCATCAGCGCTTCCCATACGGCGCGGCCCAGATTGGCCGGCACGTTCACCTCGTAGGCCAGTTCGCCCGAGAAGCTGATGCGCATCACGCGTGCGGCGACGCCCGCCACCGTGCCTTCCCGATACGACATGAACGGGAACGCGGAGTTGGCAAAGTCGATATCGCTGCAGACCTTCTGCAGCACCTTGCGGCTCTTCGGTCCCACCACGGCGAAGGTAGCCCAGTGGTCCGTCACCGAGGCGAGCCGCACCTTCAGGTTCGGCCACTCGGTCTGCAGCCAGCGTTCGAGCCACGTCAGCACGCGCGCCGCGCCACCCGTCGTGGTGGTCATCATGTAGTGCTGGTCGGCAAGGCGCACGGTGACGCCGTCATCGAACACCATGCCGTTTTCGTCGAGCATCAGGCCATAGCGGCATTTGCCCACTTCGAGCTTGCTCCACGGGTTCGTGTAGACCCAGTTGAGCAATTGCGCCGCATCCGGACCCTGGATGTCGATCTTGCCGAGCGTCGATGCGTCGAGAATGCCCACGCTGTTACGCACGGCGAGGCACTCGCGCGCCACCGCCGCGTGCAGGTCCTCGCCCTTCGTCGGGTAGTACCACGGGCGCTTCCAGTTGCCGACGTCCTCAAACGCCGCGCCGTTCTCGACGTGCCATTCGTGAATGCAGGTCTTGCGGATCGGATCGAGCAGATCGCCCAGTTCTCGGCCCGCAAAGGTGCCGAACGTCACCGGCGTGTAGTTCGGCCGGAACGTCGTCGTGCCGGTTTCGGGAATCGTCTTGCCGAGCGCGCCGGCGAGAATTGCCATGCCGTTGATATTGCCGAGCTTGCCCTGATCGGTGCCGAAGCCCATCGCCGTATACCGTTTGACGTGCTCGACCGATTCGAAGCCTTCGCGCGCAGCCAGCAGAATATCGGCGGCGGACACGTCGTTCTGGAAGTCGACAAACTGCTTCGGGCCGCGCGCCGCCGCTTCGCGGCTACCGACCAGCCACAGCGGATGCAACGGTGCTTCCGCGATCTCCGCAACCTGCGGCGCCTGCGGACGCGTCACCGCGAAACCGAGCGCCTTCACGGCTTCGACGCCGGCATCCACCGCAAAGCGCAGGCCGCGAGCGAGACTGAATTCCCCCGCTGCCGCGCCGACGCTGACTTCGGGCTGCATCGCCTTGCCCGGCACGAAGCACACCTTCTCGTCGTTCCAGTGCGCTTTGCCGCCCGACTGCGCGAACAGGTGCAGCACCGGACTCCAGCCGCCGGACATGGCGAGCAGATCGCACGCCAGATCGGGCTGCGTCGCTCCCACCTCGCCGTTGGCGTACGCAGCCACTTCCACTGACGCCACGCGCAGCTTGCCACGCGCGCTCGTCACGACGGCGTTATTCAGAATCTTCACGCCATGGCGGCGCGCCGCAGCCGGCAAGGCGCCGTTGCCTTGCGCACGCGGGTCGACCACCGTCACCTTGGCGCCGCAGGTCTTCAGATCGAGCGCGCATTGATAGCCATCGTCGTTGTTGGTGAACACCACGGCCTCGCGGCCAGGCAACACGCCATAGCGATGGATATACGTCGACACCGCCGAGGCCAGCATCACACCCGGCAGATCGTTATTGCCGAACACGATCGGGCGCTCGTGCGCACCGGTGGCGAGAATCACGCGCTTGGCGCGAACCTTCCACAACAGCTCACGCGTGCCCTTGCGCATCGACACCGGCAGATGGTCGGTCAGACGCTGCGTTACGGTGACGAGGTTGTGATCCTGATAGCCGAACGCCGTGCTGCGGCTGAGTATCTTCACTTCCGGCATCTGGCGCAGTTCCGCCTCGATTTTCTCGACCCAGTGCGACGCCGCGCGGCCGTCGATCTCCGCACGGCACGACAGCAGGCTGCCGCCGAGTTCGCGCTGATCGTCGACCAGCATCACACGCGCGCCCGACAGGCCTGCCGCATGCGCCGCCGCCAGCCCGGTCGGGCCGCCGCCCACCACCAGCACGTCGCAATGGGCAAAGCACTTGTCGTAACGGTCGGCGTCGAGCGCCTCGGGTGCCTTGCCGAGACCCGCTGCTTCGCGAATCTTGTCTTCGTACTTCGGCCACCATTTACGCGGCCACATGAAGGTCTTGTAGTAGAAACCGGCCGGCAGGAAGCGCGAAAACTTCTGGTTGATCGCCATGCGGTCGTGTTCGAGACTCGGCTCGGCATTCACGCTCGTCGCGACCAGCCCCTGATACAACTCCACTTCCGTGGCGCGCGCATTCGGCACGGTATAGGCGCCACGCTCGAGCTGCACCACGGCATTCGGTTCTTCGACACCCGCCGTGACGATGCCGCGCGGGCGGTGATACTTGAAACTGCGCGCCACAAAATGCACGCCGTTGGCGAGCAGCGCCGAGGCCAGCGTGTCGCCCTGAAAGCCCTGATAGGTGCGGCCGTTGAACGTGAAGGTCAGCGGAATCGCTCGATTGATGCGCCCACCGGCGCCGAGGCGGTCTTTCTGGCTCATTGCTTGTTGCCCTCGTGAGCGTCGTTGGTGGCGGGTTTGACTGATGAACCGACGGCGGAACCGCCAAAGGTTTCATAGCCGAGAAACTGATAGGACACCGTATCGCGCGTCGCCATGAACCAGCGGCGGCAGCCCTGGGTATGCAGCCATTGCTCGCGGTGCACGCCGCGCGGGTTCTTGCGCATGAACAGGTAGTCGCCCCATTCCTCGTCGGTCAGTTTTTCGGTTTCGAGCGGACGGGCGATATCGGCTTCGCCGCCGCAGGAGAATTCGGATTCGGCGCGCGGCCCGCACCACGGGCATTCGATCAGTAGCATTTCAATCTCCGTGTCGACCAGAGTTAGTGGGCCACGGCAGCAGCGCCGTGTTCGTCGATCAAATGGCCGGTATAGAAACGGTCCAGCGAGAACGGCGCATTCAACGGATGCGGCGCATCGTTGGCGATGGTATGCGCAAACACCCAACCCGAACCCGGCGTCGCCTTGAAGCCACCCGTACCCCAGCCGCAGTTGAAATACAGCCCCTTCACGCCGGTCTTGCTGATAATCGGGCAGGCATCCGGCGAGACATCCACAATGCCGCCCCACTGCCGGTTCATCCGTACCCGCGAGAACACCGGGAACATCTCGACAATCGCTTGCAGCGTGCCTTCGATGATGTTGAAGCTGCCGCGCTGGCCGAAGCCCGTGTATTGATCGACGCCCGCGCCGATCACCAGATCGCCCTTGTCGGACTGGCTGATGTACGCGTGCACCGCGTTCGACATGACCACGGTATTGACCACCGGCTTGATCGGCTCGGACACCAGCGCCTGCAGCGGATGGCTTTCCAGCGGCAGGCGCACGCCGGCCATATCCGCGAGCGTCGAGGTGTTGCCCGCCGCGACCACCGCCACCTTTTTGGCCTTGATGAAGCCCTTCACCGTATCGACGCCCGTCACCGCGCCGCCTTCACGGCGTATGCCGGTCACCTGGCAGTTCTGGATGATGTCGACGCCATGCTGATCCGCACCGCGCGCGAAGCCCCATGCCACCGCATCGTGACGCGCCACACCGCCACGGCGCTGGATCGATGCGCCGAGCACCGGATAGCGGCTGTTGAGGTTGATGGTCGGTTCGATTTCCTTGATCTGCTCGGGGGTAAGGAATTCGGCATCCACGCCGTTCAGGCGGTTGGCGTTCACACGGCGCTCGGTGTCCCGCACGTCCTGCAGCGTATGCGCAAGATTCATCACGCCACGCTGGCTGAACATCACGTTGTAGTTGAGATCCTGCGACAGCCCTTCCCAGAGCTTCATGGCCTTCTCATACAACGCTGCCGATTCATCCCACAGGTAGTTCGAGCGCACGATGGTCGTGTTGCGCGCGGTGTTCCCGCCGCCAATCCAGCCCTTCTCGAGAATCGCGATATTGCGCACGCCGTGTTCCTTGGCGAGGTAATACGCGGTCGCGAGACCATGGCCGCCGCCACCGACGATCACCACGTCGTACTCGCGCTTCGGCTCCGGGCTTCTCCACTGCCGCTCCCAGTTCTCGTGATACGACAACCCGTTGCGGAACAAACTGAATATCGAATAGCGGCTCATGTGGCTAGTCCGTTAGTTAGCATTCGATGACGTTCACGGCGAGACCACCGCGCGACGTCTCCTTGTATTTCGTCTTCATATCGGCGCCGGTTTCGCGCATCGTCTTGATCACGTTGTCGAGCGACACGTAGTGCTGGCCATCGCCCTTCAACGCCATCCGCGAAGCGTTCAGCGCCTTGATCGCACCCATCGCATTGCGCTCGATGCAGGGAATCTGCACGAGCCCACCGACCGGGTCGCAGGTCATGCCCAGGTTGTGCTCCATGCCAATCTCGGCGGCGTTCTCGACTTGCGACGGCGTGCCGCCCATCACGGCGGCGAGCGCTGCCGCGGCCATCGAGCAGGCCACGCCCACCTCGCCCTGGCAGCCCACTTCGGCGCCGGAGATCGAGGCGGTTTCCTTGTAGATGATGCCGATCGCTGCAGCGGTCAGCAGGAAGGTGACGATGCCGTCGTCGTTCGAACCCGGCACGAACTTCACGTAGTAATGCAGCACTGCCGGAATGACGCCGGCCGCGCCGTTGGTCGGCGCCGTCACGACGCGCCCGCCGGCGGCGTTCTCTTCGTTGACGGCCATCGCGTACAGGTTGACCCAGTCGAGCATCGAGAGCGGATCGCGCAACGATTCTTCGGAGCGCAGACGCAGGTTGCTGGACAGGTCAGCGGCACGACGCTTCACGCGCATCGGACCCGGTAGCTCGCCACGCACCTTGCAGCCGCGCTCGACGCAAGCGGCCATGGTGCGCCAGATCGCCAGCAGGCCTTCGCGGACCTCGGAAGGCGAGCGCGACGCGCACTCGTTGGCCATTGCCACCTCCGCAATCGACAGTCCGCTCTCCCGGCACACACGCATCAGATCGTCGCCGGTGCGAAACGGCCACGGCACCTCGCCGCCCGCGCGCGCACCGTTGACGCGATCGCCCTCGCGATTCACCACAAAGCCGCCGCCGACCGAGTAATACTCCTTCTCCACCAGCAACTGGCCGTTTTCGTCGAAGGCCTGAAAGCGCATCCCGTTCGGGTGAACCACACCGGTGCCGGCCATCAGCTTGCGGAAGAACGACAGATGCTCCTTCTCGTCGTACTGCACGCGGTGCGTGCCGAGCAGCAACAGTGCCTTCTGCTCGCGAATCTGCGCGAGGCGCGGCTCGATCAGGTCCGGATCGATCGTATCGGGCAGATGTCCTTCGAGGCCGAGCAAGACCGCCTTATCCGTGCCGTGGCCCTTGCCGGTCGCGCCGAGCGAGCCATACAGCTCGACCTTGACGCGCCGCACGAAGGCCAGCAGGTTGGCATCCTCGATATGCGAGGCGAAGCGGCACGCGGCGATCATCGGGCCGACCGTGTGCGAACTCGACGGGCCGATGCCGATCTTGAACAGATCGAAGACGCTGACGTTCATGGGGGCTGCCTGGTGGTAAGGGGTCGGTTTGCCGGCTGGAGGGCCGCCGTTTTCATTGCGGCTGATCATCCAGTCCGGGTGCTGGCGCGAACTTTCCGCGCAATCTCCTGTATGGCGTCAGTACACCAGCGCGTAAAATTGGCCGATAGAACAAAAACGCCATCGCCTTGGGATGACGACGCCAACGCCCCGTCAGGCCTGGCGGCGGTTCGCTTCTGCGATGGTTGACGGCGGAAAAGCGCAAGTGGCAGTAGCGCGGATCGGCGACGCTAGCAGCATCGCGCGCCTGCGCGCGCGTGGCTGGCAGCCGCGGCACGCCGCGATTCTGCGTGAAACCGTGGCTGGCCGCCGTCGCGCCCCTTTGACGCTCCTTTGCCCCTATGACGCACCCTGGCGCTGTTGCACCATGAAAACCGCAGAATCCTTACCGCTGACCTCCATCGACGGCGTCCCCAAGGAGCGCATCCGTTTCGGCATCGTGCTGCTGCCGAATTTCACGCTGACGGCGTTTTCCGGCTTCGTCGACATGCTGCGGCTGTCCGCCGACGAAGGCGACTACAGCAAGCCGGTGCGCTGCTCGTGGAGCGTGATCGGCGACACGCTGGCGCCGGTGCGGGCCAGTTGCGGCATCCAGATCACGCCGTGGGAGACCTTCGAAAACGCCGAGCCGTTCGATTACGTCGTGGTGGTAGGCGGCCTGCTGCATTCCGGGCCGCAGGCGAATGACGAGACGCTGCAGTTCATCCGCCAGGCCGCGCGCGGCACCACCACGCTGGTGGGAATCTGCACCGGCGTGTTTGCGTTGATGCGCGCCGGCGTGCTGGACGAACACCGCATCTGCGTAAGCTGGTTTCACTACTGGGATTTTGTCGAGCGCTTTCCGTCGGTGAATTCGGATGCGCTGATTGCCGACCGCCTGTTCGTGATCGACCGCCGCCGCATCACCTGCTCAGGGGGGCGGGCCTCCATCGATGTCGCCGCCGCGATCCTGCTGCGCCACTTCGAACACGCCACGGTGCAAAAAGCGCTGCGCATCCTGCTGGTCGGCGAGATGCAGAAAGGCAACGCGCCGCAGCCCCATCCGCCGGGTCTGGAGCCGGCCACGCATCCCAAGGTCAAGCGGGCGATTCTCCTGATGGAACAGCATGTGGGCCGCTCGCTGCCGCTCGAAGAACTGGCCTGCAAGCTCGATATGTCGCCGCGGCAACTGGAGCGCCTGTTCAAGGCGGAAACCGGCAAGAGTCCGCAGGCGTTCGCCAAGCAGGTGCGTCTGCGGACCGCCGCCTGGCTGCTGACCAGTTCGGACCGCACGGTGGCCGATATCGCGTCGAGCTGCGGTTTCTCGGACGCCTCGCACCTGGGCCGCGAATTCCGCAAGCAGTTCGGCGTGCCGCCTGTGATGTTCCGCGAGCAACGCGGCGCGGCGCCGGCCGAGGACGCAGCGATGTTCGACGAGACGTTTCCGGGGCGCGTGGACATCTACTAAGTACACTTAAGCGTCATGTCCGAAGCAACGCGCCAAAAACAACAAGGGCGGCCCAATACAGCGGCCGCCCTGGCAACGAGAAGCGTTAGCTCAAACCCAAGCCGCTTACTGCGACTCCTCCGCCCACACGGTATTTTCCCGCGCCATCAGGGCCGTAGCTGCCGCCGGACCAAACGTTCCGGCGGTATAGTTACGTGGCCGCTCGCCCGACTTCTGCCAGCCTTCCAGAATCGGTTCCGCCCATGCCCATGCCGCTTCCAGTTCATCGCGGCGCATAAAGTGCGTAAGACGACCGCGAATCACGTCGATCAGCAAGCGCTCATACGCTTCCGCGCGCCGCTCGGTGAAGGCCTGCTGCAGATCGAGATTCAGGTTCACCGGCAGCATGTGCATGCCGCTACCCGGCTCCTTGGCCAGCATCTGCAACTGGATCGACTCCTCCGGCTGCAGTTGAATCACGAGACGGTTGCCATAGTGGTGCGGGCCGCTCGGAATGATCGAGAACGGCATTTCGGAGAACTCGATGACGATCTCCGAGACCTTCTTCTGCATCCGCTTGCCGGTGCGCAGGTAAAACGGCACATTGGCCCAGCGCCAGTTGTTGATCTGCGCGCGCAATGCGACAAAGGTTTCCGCGCGGCTGTTAGGCGGCACGTTATCTTCTTCGAGGTAGCCCTTGACCGCCTCGCCGTCCACCGCGCCTGCGGTGTACTGGCCGCGCACGGTGTCGCGGGCGATATCTTCCGGCGTCATTGGACGCAGCGAGCGCAGCACCTTGAGCTTTTCGTCGCGCACGGCATCCGGGTCGAGCGACACCGGCGGTTCCATGGCGACGATGCACAGCAGTTGCAGCAAGTGATTCTGCACCATGTCGCGCAACGCGCCAGTCTTGTCGTAGAAGCCCGCGCGGCTACCCACGCCGACGCATTCCGCTACCGTGATCTGCACGCTCTTGATATACGGCGCCTGCCACAGCGGGCCGAAAATCGCGTTGCCGAAGCGCAGCACCATCAGGTTCTGCACCGTTTCCTTACCGAGGTAGTGGTCGATCCGGTAGATCTGCGCTTCGCTGAAGTGGCGGCCGACGTCGTTGTTGATTTCCTTCGCCGACGCCAGATCGTGACCCAGCGGTTTTTCCAGCACCACGCGCGAGTGCTCGTCCACCAGACCCGCCGAAGAGAGGTTGTCGCAGATATGCGTGAACAGATCCGGCGAAGTCGCGAGATAGAACACGCGCCGCACGTCGGGGCGCGAGGCCTCCTTCAGGCGCTGGTAGTCCTCGGCCGAATCGACGTCCATGCGCACGTATTCGAACAGCGCCAGGAATTTGTCCCACGCGGTGGCATCGAAGGCCTTCTTTTCGATAAAGGGCTTGGCCTTCAATTCCATGAATTCGTTGATGTACTCCTCACGCGACCACGGCTTGCGGCCAATCGTGATAATGCGGGTTTCCGGCGGCAGATTGCAGTGCAGATGCGCCATGTAGAGCGCGGGCAGCAGCTTGCGAAACGACAGGTCACCCGTACCGCCGAAGATGATCATGTCGAGCGGCAAGTCAGGGGTGGCAGAAGCGTGTTGGGTAATCATAGCGCGGTGTCACCGTCATGAAAGGCGTCGCGAAACGAAACGACAAAGGGCAAAAATGCCGGGGGTCCGGCATTTTCTGGCAAACGCCTATGGTGCAACGTTTTTGAATTGTTTGCACGCGATGCGCGGCTAACGGGCTAGAAAAAATTCCAGCGTCAGGTGCCCTGCAAAGCACGACGGGCCACCCGGCAGGCACCCAGGTCCCAGGCTGCACAACCGACGCTCTTGAATAGCACGGGCGTGCTACCCGCAGGCGCCGCTACGGTACCGCCAACCACTGCCGCAATACCGGTCACGTTTGCCCAATCGACACCCGCCTGGATGAAATCGCCCGCTTCGTGGCGGGCGCCCGCCAGATCGTCGACGAACAATGCGCTGCCGTGCACGGTGCCAGCACCGATCTCCAGCATGGCCGGTGTGAAGGCGCCGACGCCGATCACCAGACGCTCGGCGCGCGGCGCTTCCGCGTAGACCGCCTGCTTGCTGGTGGTGAGCGCAATCACCACGTCCACGGAGTCGGGTACGGCTGCGTCCGCGAGCGGCTGGAGATGCCGGACCTTGCCGCGCTGCGCGTCGCAAAACGCCTTGGCCTTCGCCGGCGCACTGCCCTTCACGTGGACCAGCGCCTCGGGAAACAATTCGCCGATCGCCTCCAGGTGGTTGGCAGCCTGGGTGCCGGTGCCGATCAGCAGAAACTCGCGCGGCGCAGTGCGGCCCGAGACAGCGCCTTTGAAGGTCTGCACGCCGAGCATCGACATGGCTGCGGTGCGCCGCCCGGTTACCGTCGGACCATCGAGGATAAAGAGCGTCGCGCCGCTATCCGGGTCGAATGCCATCACCTGGCCATGGATCGTCGGCAGGCCGCGCGGACCGTTGGCGGGACACACGTTGACCAGCTTGTGGATGGCGAGGTCGGGCGCCGTGGCCGGCATCGACAGCATCACACCGCCCTCGTTCAGCGGCACGACGAGCCGCTCCGGACTCGCAATGCGTTGCTGCGCGTAATCGACTAACGCGCCTTTGAGCGCCTCCACCAGTTCGGCGTAGGGCGTGAGCCGCGCGGTGGCGGCGGCATCGAAGATCGGCGTGGCCGGCTGGGTCATGGAGGGTGCTCCGTTGGCGTGCGCCGCTCAGCGCACGAGAAAGCCATACGTTAGCGGATCGCGCTCATCGACGATCCAGTTCGCGAAGCCGCAAATATGCGCGTCTCCCTCGATTTCAGGAATCACCGCGTCGAAGTGCGCGAGTTTCGCTTCGGACAACACACGACCGCGAAAGATCGTGCCGATCACCGATTCGTTGACAAGCGTCTCCTCGCGCCCGAGTTCGCCGCGCAGATACAGTTGCGCGACCCGCCCGGCCGTACCCGAGCCGGTTGGCGATCGGTCCACCTCGCGGTCGGCGAAGACGCAGCAATTGGCCTGCGTGGAGCCCGCATGGCGCGGCGCGTTGTCGATAATCGTGCCGTAAATATGGTTGATTTCGGGGATGTGCGGATGCACGACCTTGAATGCCTCGTTGGCTGCGCGCTTCACTTCGGCGCCGAACTGGATCAGGCGGTCGACTTCGGCCTCGCGCACGTTCAGATCGAACGGCTTGCCGGAGGTGTAGAAATAGAACGCGCCGCCGAAGGCGATATCGCCGGTCACGGCGCCGAAGCTCGGCGTGTGCACCGTCACATCGCGCTCCCAGATGAACGAGGGCACGTTGACGAAGCGCACACCGCCCGCGTGATCGCCGTCCCATTTGACAAAGGCTTCGATAAAGCCGCATGGCGCGTCGATGCCCACGCGCGTCTCCGGCTCGGTCCGCTCGACCCAGCCGAGCGCCACCGCTGCAGTGGCCAGCGCAATCACGCCGTGGCCGCAATGGTCGCTATAGCCTTCGTTGTGGACGAAGATGATGCCGAAGTCGGCGCCCTCGCTCACCGCTTCGGTGAGGTAGCCGCCGTACATATCCGCATGGCCGCGCGGTTCGAGCATAAGGGCGCGGCGTAGATGGTCCTGATGTTCCTTCAGCCAGTTGCGCCGCTCGACAATCGTCTTGCCGGGAAACTTCGGCAGTCCGCTGGTGACGAGCCGGAACGGTTCGCCGCCGGTATGCACTTCAACGGTGCTGATCACGCGATTCAGTTTCATAACGCCTGACGACCCTCTCCCGCGTGCGGCGCAACGGCCGAAAATGCTTCGATGCGAACCATCCAGTTGTCTCCATCTGTTTTATACTGGATCAAAATGTAGACCAGCTTTGGTTTCGCATCAACCACTTTCAAAATTACTGACGTAATCTGGTTCAAACCCAGATCACCTGGCGCTTGCTATGGAAAGCACGTTTCGCCCGAAGCAGATTTACGAGCAGGTTGCCGAGCGCATTCGCGCGGAGATCCGCAACGGCCAGTTCGCGGCGGAATCGCGCCTGCCCTCGGAGCGCGAACTGGCTGCGCATTTCAGCGTGGGACGCCCGGCGGTGCGCGAGGCGATCGGCGCGCTGCAAAACGAAGGGCTGGTGATCACGCGGCGCAACTCGGGCACCTATGTTTGCGCGGACGCCTTACAACGCCTCGCCGCGGCGCCGCTCGAACCCGCCTTGCTGGCCGATCCGGACTTCAGCCCGAGTTCCACGCTCGATGTGCGGCTGATCCTCGAACCCGCCATCGCCCGGCGCGCGGCGGCGCACGGGCAGCGCGACGAGCTGGCCGAGCACTACCTCGCGCAGATGGATTCGATTGTGGACGTGAACAACCCCGAGCAGCGCGTGCTCTGGAACAACAGCGACCGGCTGTTTCACCGCCAGCTTGCGATGATGACGGGCGATGCGTTGCTGGTGAAAATCGCCGACGAAGTGGCGAAGACCATGGATCAGCCGCTCTGGAAACGGCTCAAGGACGACGGCATTTACGATGCCGGGCGCATCCGCCTGTACGTCTCGGAACACCGGTTGATCTATGAGGCGATAGTCGGCGGCGACGCGGCCGCGGCCGCGTTCTACGTCGAGCAACACATCATGCGGGTGCGCCGCGATATTGCGCCGAAGTGAGCTTCGGTGCGGCGGCATAGCGAGCGCAACGAGGCAACACCAAACCCACCCCTTACTCCTGAGGCTGGCGAGAAGACTGGATCACCATCAGCAGATCGCCGGCCTCGACCAGACACGGCGGCTCTTCATAGAACGACAGCATGCGCCCGTCACGCACGAGGCCAATCACCACCGCGCCCGCCAGCGCATTGCTCCAGCAGCCGATTTCATGCTCCGCCGCCGGCCGCTCCAGCAAGGTCACGCGGCCGCGCGCCGACAGCAGGTCGTTGACGAACGGCACGATGTGATTGCTCTCCACCGCGTCGGCCAGCAGCAGGCCGCCGATCTTCGTCGACGACACGATCACATCCGCGCCCGCCTGGCGCAACTGGCGCTGAAACGTCTGTTCCTGGATGCGCACCACGATCTTGGTATCCGGCGCAATACTGCGCACGGTCAGCGTCAGGAGGATCGCGGTGGCGTCGTCGGTCACGCTGATGATGACCGCCTTGGCGAGGCGCACCTTGGCTTGCTGCAACAGGTCTTCGCGTGACGGATCGCCGAGCAGTCCGGCCACTCCGAGCGCAGTGGCCGCCTCGAGCGCCGGCTGCTGCGGATCGATCACGACAATCGACTCCGGATCGAAGCCACTCTCCAGCAGCTCTCGCACGGCCACCGATCCGCTCAGGCCATAGCCGCACACCACCACGTGATCGAGCAACTGCTTTTGCAGGCGTTTCATGCGGAATTCCTCGATGACGCGTTGAATGACGAACTGGTAAGCGGTGCCCAGAAAGACGAACCAGATGACGATGCGGATAGGCACGATGAAGAACGCGTCGATCAGCCGGGCCCGCGCGGTGATGGGCACGATATCGCCATAGCCGACGGTCGCCACAGTCACCATGGTGAAGTACATCAGGTCGATGATGCCGAGCGCCTTGCGGTTAGCGTCGTACAGGCCGTCGCGGTCCAGATACAGCACCAGGAACGCCAGCGCGCAGAGTCCGGCTACCAGCAATAGCCTTTGCAGCAGGACGCGCCGCGGCGAAGCGGCGGGCCGGGTGAACAGCGTCCGGGCGCGCGGCGCCTGCCAGTGCGAGCGGGTCCGGCGCGGCAAACGGAAGCGGGACGGCTTGCGGCGCGCTTGGGCCACGCGGCGGCTCCGGAAGTCAGGGATTCCGCGATTCTACGACGAGCGGCCGCGCACCGGGGTCGGATCGCCCAGATCTTCCGTTGCGGCGCGCTTACTGGGCCGAAGCTTTGCCGGAACCGTTAGAGGAAGCGTGACCGTCCTGCTTGAACATCGCCCGGCAAGCCGGACTCAGTTCGCTGATGTGCTGTTTCATACAGGCAGTAATCTTGTCCTTGTTGGGAATTTCCGCGCTGCAAAAATGCATCGCGTCGCCGCGGCAAGCTTTTTCCTGCTCGTCTTGGGTGGCGGCGCGCGCCGCTCATCTGTCCCCTCAGCAGAAATCGGGCCCGCCAAACGGCGCGCGCGTACGCCTGCTGCCCGGCGGAACCCTGCGCCGTTCAGCGAAGCGCGCGGGTCAGCGTCAAGCCGCGTCCCGCGTAAAAGCGCGTTACAGTCGCAAACGGCAGATAGACATCGCTTTGGTAAGGCGCAATGCCCGACGGATTGTGAAACCATACGCCCTCGGCGTCGCGACCGTGCAGCAGGATCAGATGGCCGCCGCGCTCCGTATTCGGTGCATCCGGATAGCGGATCTCCGCGCTCACCGAAACGATCGCCAAGGTGTCGTGATCGAGCCGCGCCGCGATTTCCTCCAGCGTCGCCTCGGGCAACACCTCCACTTGCAAGCCGAAGGCGCGCTCGGTCCAACTGGCAAACGGCCGGTAAATCAGACCATCGACGCCGCCGTCTTCGCGCATCCGGTACACCTCGTGACGCAGCGCTTCGTCGAGCAACGCGGCGCGCGGTGCATGCTCGATGCCCCAGAAGTCGAGCGCCGATTCCAGGCAGGTCAATCCGCACAGACGCGGCGCCCAGAAGCGGTAATGGTCCGGCTCGGTAAAGCCGCTGCGTTGCCATGCGGGGTCGTCGCAAGGGTCGGCGGCGTCCTCGACAATGGGCCGCACCCATTCGGGACTGCCCCATTGCGAGTAATACGGCACACCACTGTGGCGAATGATCGGGTCTTTCATAAAGGGCGTCAGTTGAATGGAAAGGTGCTCGCGAAATCAATCGCGCTATGCTCCCATGAAAGACCATACTGGATCACACTTCATTACAAGTCGCTGCTGCTTTCCTCGGTAAAATACGCAACGCGCATATGGCTTAGCCCCACCGCCCAACCGGCTCTGGGCGCCTGCTCGAGCAGACCCGCGGCATCCCAGCGCGGCTGCACAAAAGCAGCAACGCCGCGTTCTTTTGCTGTACATTTGCTCTCCCATGCGTGGCCGGTCGGCTCGCAAAGAGGCGATGCAAAGCATCGCTATCCAGCCTTATCGCGTCCTTCACCCGAAACATTTATAAAGACGGACCTCCACGCAGCATGGCCAACGAAGCAACCTCACCTGACTCCATCGCAGTCGCGGAACGCGTGCGCGAGTTGATGAGCCGTCACGGCATTGGTAAGCGGCAACAGACCACAGAGTTGTGCCGCATTCTCGACCTGAGTTTTTCTCAAGGGCACCGCAAGCTGCGCGGCAACAGCCCATGGACGCTGTCGCAAATCAAGAAGGTGGCCGAGGTGTTCGGCGAGCCGGCCGCGCAACTGTTCGGCGCACAGTCGCTCGACCCCGGCATGGTCGGGGCGATCGCCCAGGAAGCGGTGTTCTCCATCGCCGGCATCGAACTCGCCTGCACCGCCTGGGTCGGGGCCGCACTGGAACCGGGCAGCCGCCCCGAATTCGTCGCCTATTCCAAGCTAGGACAATGGCGCGTCACGCGTCACGATGGTGCGCTCTATCAAAGCGCCTTCGAAGTTCACAAGATCGAGATTTATCCGCGCCGCGCGGAAGCCGATAAGCCGCTGATCGCCGTGGTCGACGACGACCAGGCCTCGGCCGACAACCTGCGCGACTACCTCGATCGCAGCGGCTTCGCCGCAGTGGCGATCTACGGTCTGGCGGCGTTCGTCGAGCAGTTGCAGACCCAGGTGTTCGACGGCGTCGTGATCGACTGGCTGTTCGGCAGCCAGACTTCCGCGGCGGCAATTCGCGCCGTGCGCGCCTCGGAAAATCCGGACGCCCCCGTCTTCGTGCTGACCGGCGAACTGCTGACCGGCAAGGCCAGCGAGTCCGAGATCAGCGAGATCGTCCGCAACTACAACGTGGCGTGTTACGAGAAGCCGGCGCGCATGGCGATTCTGGTGGCCGATCTGTCGAAGCGCCTGAACCGGGCGTAAGTCCTTCCCGGCGGTGCTTCGGTACTTCAGCGCCTCGCTGCCTCGGCCATTTGATCCGGGCGCCAGGCTAGAGTGAAAAGGCGGCCATCAAACCGTGCTGCGCGCGGCCAGCGCCCGCTGCAGCGCCCCGCGCAACTCCTCGTAGTGCACCGGCTTCACCAGGTATTCGAAGAACGGCGCCGTGTCGGCAAGCGGCGCTTCCGGCGCATACGCGCTGATCGCGATCACCGGTGCACCGGCCGAAGGCCCGCTGCGCGCGCTGAATTCGGCGAAGAACGTGTAGCCGTCCTGATCCGGCATATGCAGGTCGAGCAACAGCACGTCGCAGCGCCGCAGATCGAGCCACGCCAGGGCATCTTTGGCATTCGCCACCGCAGTCGCCTCGTAGCCCATATGCGTAATCATTTCCCACAGCGATTCGCGAATCAGGCCGTTGTCGTCGACGATCAGCACCCGTGAGCGCTCGCGGTCATGGGCGCTCGCCGCCAGCGCATCGGGCGGCACAGCCGGCTCGACCGGCCCCACCGGAATCGTCACGGTAAACGTCGTACCCTCGCCCACCTCGCTCTCCACCGCAACGCTGCCGCCGAACAGCTTCAGCAGTCCCTGGACGATTGCGAGGCCCATGCCGGCGCCCTCGAAACGCCGCGTGCGCGAGCCGTCGAGCTGGGTGAATTCCTTGAACATCAGCGGCAATTGCTTGGGCGGCACACCAGGGCCGGTGTCGCTCACCACGATGGTCAGCACCGCCAGCCGTTGCGTGAGCCGCACCCGCACCGAACCCTTCTCGGTATAGCGAATCGCATTGGTCACGAGGTTGCTGACGATCTGGCGGATCCGATGCGGATCGGAGTCGACCGGCCCGGTCAGCCCGCTCGCCTCGCTTTCGAGCGCGAGCCCGCGGGCGTGCGCGGCCGGCATGTGCTCGTCCACGATCGACGCCAGCAGTTCGCGCGGCTCGAATTGCTCGTAACGCAATTCGAGCTTGCCGGCGCCAAGCCGCGCATAGTCGGTGAGGTCGCGCATCTGCGCTTCCAGATGCCGCGCGGCGCTTTCCAGCCGCTGGATCACCTTGCGGTCCGCTTCGGACTGGAAGTTGAAGCCAAGCAGCTCGATCGACGACACGATCGCGTGCAGCGGTGTGCGCAGCTCGTGGCTGATCATGCCGAGAAAGGCGTCTTTCGCGAGACTGGCTTCGCGCGCGGCGCGGGTTGCCTGGTGCTCCGCCTCGAGCGCGGCGCGCTGCTGGCGGATCAGCCGGCTGCGGCGCCGGC
The DNA here is from genome assembly GCF_900100735.1 of Paraburkholderia phenazinium. Lineage (GTDB taxonomy): Bacteria > Pseudomonadota > Gammaproteobacteria > Burkholderiales > Burkholderiaceae > Paraburkholderia > Paraburkholderia phenazinia. The sequence goes on from NZ_FNCJ01000014.1 coordinate 140,561, forward strand.
CGTTCACCACCAGCAGCAGCGTGGCCGCGGCCGACAGCAGCACCAGCATGAGTCCTGCGGCAAACAGCATGCGCCGCTTGTCGATAAAGTCGCGGCTGAGCGCTTCGCGGTCGGCGACATCGGCAAAGCGGCGCGTCAAGGCGAGGTCGTTGACCTCCTGCCAGTGCGCGCGCAACTCGGCGACGATATGGTCCGCCTGGCGAGGATTCTGCGGGAGCGCCTCGAACTCGGGCTCGAGCTTGTCCAGCATCTCCTCGAGCGTGTGGATTTCGCTCTCCTGCCGCTGCAGCAACGCGAGCTGGCTCACCAGCATGCGCGTCGAGCCGGCCATCACGTGCAGCTTCGACTGCAGCACTTCGTAGCGTAACTGCAGGCGCGGATAGTCGACGTCGGTGCCGCCGCGGTACAGCAGCAACTGGTTCTCCAGACGCGCGTAGGCAATCTGCAACTGCGCAGCGTCCCAATAGAAGCCGTCGTACGTGCCGGTCAGCAGTTGCGTGGAGCGCGGATTGAGCAGATTGGCGTACATCAGATAGCCAATCGCGCCAACCGGCGCGGCGAGCGCGGTGACCCACACTGCCGCCAGCAGCCAGCGCCGCAGCCGGTGCGGTACTACTTGACGATCAAACCCTTGATTTGCCATACGAATTTCGAGTCCGCGTCGGAGCCCGAGAGTTCCGTGGGGAAGGCGTCGCGCGGATAGATAATAAACAGCGGTCCGAAGTCGCTGACCTTTAAACGCTTGCCGTTCATGCTGTACGCGACGATGACGCCGTAGCGATCGCAATCCGACACGGGAATGGTCTCCGTATAGTCGTCGAGCGTGTGCACCTCGATCTGGCTGCCGTGCGCGCCGGCCAGCTTCAGGATATCCGCGAGCAACGGGCCCGAGAAGGTCGAACGCGGCGTCCATGTCGTCGAGGTGGTGATCGAATGAACCGGCAAGGCCAGAAGCTGGGCTTCCGTAATGTGATAGGCCTTGTGCGCCGGATCGTTGATGGTGGTGATTTCGCCCGTTACGTCGAGCGAGAGCGGAGCAGCCTGGGCAAGCCCCGCGCCCAGCGCCATGGCGAAACACGCGATCCAGCGCGCGCCTGTCTTGAAGTAGTTCATGTCAACGGCCTTTTTCATCTGTTTTCTTGTTCTGCTGTCGTGACCCGCCTGCCTGCAACTGTCCCGTCTCCCTCCCATAACCCGCATATGAGCTGCATATGAGCTGCATATGAGCTGCACATAGGCTGCACGTAATCGCAGGTATCAGGAGGTGTTGCAAAGCCGGTCCCGACGCGCCTTTCTTCCACGTCAGCCACCCCGCGCGTCAATCCCGGCCCGGAATGGCCAAACCGCCCGCATGATATCGCCAAACGGACGCGCTGCAAAAAGCCCCGTGGCGCGCCCTGGCACCGCTCACTCCTTGCCGTCGGCGAGCCGCAGATGGCGCGCTGCGCGCTGTGAGGCCACCACGATCAGCTTCATCGTCGCCCGCGTGGCGCCAACAAACAGCTTGCGGGCGCTGCGCTCGTCGAAGGTTTCGAAATCGACCTCGGTCAGGATCACGCACGGCGCCGACTGTCCCTTGAAGCGGTAGATCGATTCCAGCAGCACATCGCCCTCGCGGTATTCCGGGTTGCCGAACAGGTCGTACTTGCCGGTGAAACTGCGTACGCGGTGCGGTCCGAGCTGGTCGAGCGCGCTCAGCACCGAACCTTCGCGGCCGCGGAACGACAACACCGCAATGTCTTGCTTGCGGAATCCCAGCGCAAGCGCCTGGGTGATCGCGCGCTTGGTGGCGTCGATACAGCCTTCCGCCCCGCGCGTGGCGTCGTAAGCGGAGAGCGACAGGTCTGAGCCGTCGAACGGGCTGCCCGAGGCGAGCTCCGCCGCAAACGGCACCTCGGTGCCCACCACGTCGCGCACATAGTCAAGAATGTCGCGCGGACTGCGGTAGTTGGTGGTCTCCTTGAGCGTGGTCCAGCCCGGCAGATCGACCGGCGCGCGCATATAGAGGTTCTGTAGCGGGTCTTCCAGCCACCACCATGCCGCGTCCGGGCGCAGCAGCCGTTCGAGCGTGGCAACCCACGGCTGCTGGAAGTCCTGCCCCTCGTCGACGATCAAGACATCGAACTGCCAGCGCGCGTCGATCGGCGTGTCCGCGAAGATCCGCTCGAGCTGGTCGAAGATATCGGCGGCCTGGAAGTCCGGCGTGCGGCCACCGTCGCGGGCAATCCAGTCGCACAGCTGGTGATAGTTCGCCACTTTCGCTTCGGGCGGCGCGACCCGCGCAATATGGTCGGCGAGCGGCCGGTTGAAGCACACGTACAAGGGCCGCTGGCCGCGCGCCACCGCATCCTTCATCACCTGCACGGCCAGTTGCGTCTTGCCGGAGCCGGCTGTTCCGGCCACGCGCAGACGGAACGGCGTGAATTCGAGCCGCCGCGCCCAGGTGGCGAGGCCGCCGGCCAGCCGCGTGACGAGCGTGCCTGCCTGGCCGACCAGCGCGCTGGCGTCCGGACTCAGCGCCAGTTCGTCGGCGAGAAAGTGGTGAATCTTCGCGGCGCAGGCAAGCCGCGGTTCGTCGGCCGGCAATGCCTCGCGGATGATGGCGCCCAGGCGCTCCTTGCGGGTCGCGTCGACGATCCGTGCCGGGTTGACGCCGGCAATCGCCGCGTCCTTCACGATGTGATCCGGGCAGTACAGCAGTTCCTCGATGAAATAGGTACCCGCGCCGAAGGCCGCGGTAAAGCGCCGGTGCATGCCCTCGATGGTCCGCGCCAGCGCGATCGCCACATTGCGCTCGGTCTGCAAGTAGACCTTGACGAGCCCCTTGGGGGTCTCGCGCAGGAAGCCGGTTTTCTGCTCGACGATCATCACGCGCCCGGACGGGCTGACAATCACAAAGTCGGCTTCGCCGAACACCGAGAAGCCCTGGTTGAGCCGTGTCCAGTGGACGCCGTGATACACGGTGTAAGCCTCGGGCAAGGCGGTTTCCAGCAGAGCAAGGGTTTCGCGTTCGCGCACGGCGGCGCCGGTGGCAGCGAGGTTCTTCCAGTCGTCGGGGACAATGCGGGCCATGCGGTGCCTCGTCATGTTCGGGTGCACCCATTGTACGCAACGGCCTTGCCGTTCCGGCATCGGCCAAACGGCAGAAGGTAATTACAAGCTGCTTCGTGTATCGTTACCGGTTGAACGCCGCGCCCACGCGCGGCTTGCCAACCGTGAAAAGAGGATTTGCCGGATGATTACGATCTGGGGACGCGCCAATTCGGTCAACGTCCAGAAAGTGCTGTGGTGTTGCGACGAACTCGTGTTGCCGTATGAGCGCATCGATGCGGGCCTGCAGTTCGGCCGCAACAACGAGCCGGAATACCTCGCGATGAACCCTACCGGCCGCATTCCGACTCTGGTCGACGGCGACTTCGTGTTGTGGGAATCGAACTCGATCCTGCGCTATCTGGTCATGCAATACGCCCCGGCGAGCCCGCTCTATCCGCACGAACCCAAGCAACGCGCAAGCATCGACCGTTGGCTGGACTGGTCGCTGTCCACGCTGCAACCGGCCGAACGTCCGGTGTTCTGGGCCCTCGTGCGCACGCCGGCCGACCAGCGCGACACGGCCAAGCTCGCCACCGACGTCGCCGCCGTCACGGCGCTGTGGAAACTGGTCGACACGTATCTGCAAGGGCGCTTCTTCCTCGAGGGCGAAAAATGCACGCTCGCTGACCTCGTGATCGGCGCGTATGCGAAGCGCTGGTTCGGACTGGAAGGCGTCGAACGTCCGTCACTGCCGAACCTGGAGCGCTGGTACTCGCGCCTCGCCACCCGCAGCGGCTTCAAGAAATATGTCGACTTTCCGCTGACCTGATATGACGATTACGCTCTACGCCTGGGGCACGCCCAACGGCCGCAAGGTCAGCGTCGCCCTCGAAGAAATGGAACTGCCGTACACGGTGGTGCCGGTCAACATCGGCCAAGGGGAGCAGTTCCAGCCCGAATTCCTGCGCATCAGCCCGAACAACAAGATTCCGGCTATCGTCGATCCGCACGGTCCGGCTACTGGCGCCAACGCGAGTCCCCCCGGCGGTTCGGGCACACCGATCAGCGTGTTCGAATCGGGTGCGATCCTGCTCTATCTGGGCGAGAAAACCGGCAAGTTCCTGCCGGCCAGTCTGCGTGAGCGCGTTCCCGTGCTTGAATGGCTGATGTGGCAGATGGGTGGCTTCGGTCCGATGCCCGGCCAGGTGCACCACTTCGCCGCGCTCGAAGCGGAAGCCGATCGCCGCTACGGCCTGAAGCGCTTCTCGGACGAAACGCACCGGCTCTATGGCGTGCTCGACCGGCGGCTCGCGCAGGTGGAGTTTGTCGCAGGCGAACTCTCCGTGGCGGATTTCGCGATCCTCGGTTGGGCGTGGCGGCACGAACGCCATAAGGTCGACCTCGCCAGCTATCCCAACGTGCGACGCTGGTACGAGACGCTGTTCGCACGCCCCGGCGTGCAACGCGGCTTTGCGGTGAACCTCAACGGCATCTGAAAGCACAACACCGCGCAGCATCGGACATGAATCAGGACATCGCAAGCACGCTCGCCACGGCGCAGCAGAAATTCAGCGCCGGACATCTGGCCGAAGCGGCGGACTTGCTGCACGGCATCCTCCTGCAGCAGCCGGACCACGGCGAAGCGCTCGAAGGGCTCGGCTATATCTGCGCCAAACGGGGCGACCACCAGCGCGCCGCCGACTATGTGACGCGTGCGTTGCAAAGCATGGACGCCTCGCCCGAGCAGATCTACTTCGCGGCGCACGTGTGCCAACTGGCGGGCCGCCACGCTGAGGCCGCCGCGCTGTACGAGCGCTGCCTCGAACGCATGCCGGATCACGTGCCGTCGTTGCACGAGGCGGCGCTGTCGCTCACAAAGCTCGGCGAACACGAACGCGCCCTGCGGTACTTCGAGCGCCTCACCACGCGCCATCCGCAGCTCGCCGAAGTGCATTACAACAAGGGCAGCTTGCTCGGCGCGATGGGCCGCTACGAGGAAGAACTTGCGGCGTACCGCAAGGCCATCGCCCTCAAGCCGAACTTTGGCGAGGCGTATGTCAATGTCGGCGTGGCGCTGCGCGACCTGCACCGTTTCGACGACGCCCTGCTGCAGTTCAAGAAGGCCCTCTCGATCGACCCGAACGACGCCGGCGCGCGCACCAATCGTGCGCAGACCAACCTGTTGCTCGGCGAATTCGAGCACGGCTGGCGCGAGTACGAATGGCGCTGGCGCGACGGCACCGCCAGCCACGGTTTCGATCCGGCGACGCTCTGGACCGGCGCGCAAGCCATTACCGGCAAGACGGTGTTCGTCCACCACGAGCAGGGGTTTGGCGACACGCTGCAATTCGTGCGCTTCACCGACCGGCTGACTGCCGCCGGTGCGCGTGTGGTGTTGCGGGTGCAGGACGCGTTGCTGCCGTTGCTGCGCGGGTATCCGGGCGTGGCCGAGGTGATCGGCGAAAGCGCGCCGGTGCCGCCATTCGACTACCACTGTCCGACGTTGAGCCTCGCGTTCGCGCTCAAGGTCCGCGCCGCCGACCTCGGTGCAGCGGTTCCGTATCTGAGCGCCGACGCCGCCAGCATCGCGCAATGGAATACGCTGTTCGACAGCCAGCATGGCAACGACAGTGGCGCAAGCCGGGAGGACAGTGGCCGCGCTCGCTGGCCCCGCGTCGGCATCGTGTGGTCCGGCAACCCAGGACATGTCAACGACCGCAATCGCTCGATCCCGCTGGCGCAGCTCGTCACGCTCTTCGACGCCAAGGCCAGCTTCGTTTCGCTGCAAAAAGGGCTGCGCGACGCCGACCGCGCGAGCTTCACTCCGCTCGTGCAACGTGGTGCGCTGCAAGACGTGGCGGACCGCCTCGACACCTTCGCGCAGACGGCAGGACTGATCGCGCAACTCGACCTGGTCATCAGTGTGGATACCGCCGTGGCGCATTTAGCCGGCGCGCTGGGCAAACCGGTCTGGATTGCGCTGCCGTTCACGCCCGACTGGCGCTGGCAACTGAAGCGCAGCGACAGTCCGTGGTATCCGGGGGTGCGGCTGTTCCGGCAACGCATGCGTGGCGACTGGAGCCACGTCGTCACGGAGATCAGGGGGGCGCTGGACGCCTGGCGAGGCGCTTGAGTTAGAAGTGGCTGAGCATCCCACAGAGTGGACGGCCAGCCTGTCACGCCGAATCGCGATGGACCTTATAATCGGCATATGAAGAATGCAAAGCCCTCCGCGGTCGCCGCAAAGACCGCCCTCGTCAGAGAAACCGCGCGCGACAAGGCGCGAGCCAGTGCGCACGACCATCCGCATGCCCATGCGGACGATCATGCCCACGGCGACGAGGCTGACCACGCGCACGCCCACGCCGCCACGCCTGAAGCGGCGCTGGTGCTGGCAGAGGAATATTGCCGCGAACGCGGCGAGAAACTCACGCCGATCCGGCGCAAGGTGCTGGAACTGCTGCTGACCTCGGGGCGCGCCACCAAGGCGTATTCGCTGCTGGACGACATGCGCCAGATCCATCCGGGCTCCGCGCCGCCCACGGTGTACCGCGCGCTCGATTTCCTGCTGTCGGCGGGGCTCGTGCACCGGATCGAGTCGATCAACGCCTTCACCGTCTGCCACGACCTGACGCAATGTCAGCACGGCATTCTGGTGGTGTGCCAACAGTGCGGCAACGTAACCGAACTGCATCAGCCCAAGCTGCGCCAGGCGCTGGTGGCGCAGATCGAAGACGCGGGCTACCGCCTTGCCAGCGAGGAAATCGAGCTGAAGGGCCTGTGCTCCGCCTGCCAGGCCGCCGAGGCGAGCGCGGCCAGCGCGGCAGCCGCCGCAAGCGGCAGCGCCTGACCCGGCAGGTCCGGCCACCGAGCCGCCTTAGCGGGCACATTGCTCCGCCTGACCGATCCGGCTCAACTAGCGGGCTGATTCGGCGGACTCAATCAGGCGGGCCCACTTAGCGGGATCAGTCGGCAGACTCAGCCGGCCGCGCGGGCGTCAATTGCATCGTGCAGCAAGGCAACCAGCTCGTCCGGCCGGGCCGGTTTGGTCATGAAATGCTGGAAGCCCTCGCCGATGCTGCGCAAGCGGTAGGCGTCGTCGGTATGCCCGGTGAGCGCCACGGCGACAGCCGGCGCATGATCGCCACGAATCTCGTGATCGCGAAGCCGCTGGATCAGGTAAAAGCCGTCCATGCACGGCAGTTCGAGGTCGCACACCACGGCATCGGGTAACAGGCGCAGCGCCGCTTCGACGCCCTCTTCCGCATCCGCCAGTGCGACGACATGCGCGCCCTCCGATTCAAGCAACAGGGTCAACGATTCCCGGCTTTGCGGGTCATCTTCGACGAGCACGATCGTTGCCTGATCGAGTCTCAACACTCCGTTCATATTGCGTTGTTGCCAAGAAGCAGGTTAGGCCTGCGGGTTAGGCCAGATAAGGTGGCCATTGTATCGCGCTCATTGCGACCGGCCGTTTGACCCGGGCACTGGCTACCGCACGTTTGCCAGCTCATTTGCCAGCTCATTTGCCAGCTCATTTGCCAGGTGAGGCTCGCGAGGTCCGACTCCGTTTCACGCGACGAGTTGCAATCTTTTGGTAAGAAAAGCGTTTGACCGCTCCCCTTTAAGCACGTGTCGTGCCTTGCCGCCCCACACCGCTGGCACCGCGTCACGGACCGCTCAAGCAACGCCACCGCGCAAAATCTGCCTGGCGTCGTGCCATTTTTGCTTGCCTCGCTTAGGTGTAAACGATGCATTCGACGCGCGATGAATTTGCCAATATCAGCACCCGCCAGTGCTAAATTTCGAACCTGGCGATGACCGTGGCGCGCATCGATTGGGATGCCAGGCGCCCTTCCATCCGTGAGCTTCACGGACTCCGGCCGATCGCAACAACGACAATGAACCGATCGGGCATATCGTCCGTGAAGGAGCGTCCCGCATGCAGATCAAGAAAGCGATCGACCGTATTCCTGGCGGACTGATGCTGGTCCCGCTGCTGCTCGGCGCGTGCTGATCGGCATCTATCGGGGCGCGCCGCTGGGGCGTGCTGTCGGCCAACTACCAGCGCAGCCACCCCGCCTTGCTCGACCCTTCGCCCGACAACAGCGGACTGGAAGCCACGCTCCATCCTCCATTGAAGTAAGCCTTATTCCTAACCCGATCAACCCGACCACTGCCGATCTCACGATGCACGAACTCGATCCCGTTACGCTCGAAGCGCTCCGCCATGTCAGCACGGCGACGCTGACCACCCAGCTATTCAAGCGCGGCCTGCGCAACACCTTCATGCAGGGCGTCGCACCGCTTGCCGGGCATACCGGCCCCAACCTCGTGGGGCCCGCATTCACGCTGCGCAATATCCCCTCGCGCGAGGATATCGACGTCCTCGAACTGTTTGCGAATCCCGAGTACGCGCAGCGCAAGTGCGTCGAAACGATTCCGGCCGGCCATGTGCTCGTGCAGGACTGCCGGGGCGAGCGCAACAGCGCCTCGTTCGGCTCGATCCTCACGCAGCGCCTGCAGGTGCGCGGTGTGGCCGGCATGGTGTCGGACGGGCCGGTGCGCGACAGCACAACCATCGCGGCACTCGGCCTGCCGGTGTTCTGTGCCGGGGCGAGCGCGCCGCCGAATCTGATCCGCCATCACGCCATCGATATCAATGTGCCGATCGGCTGCGGCGGCGTCGCTGTGTTTCCGGGCGATGTGATCGTCGGCGACGCGGATGGCATCGTCGTGGTGCCGCGCGAGATGGCCGCCGAAGTCGCGCAAGCCGCCGCCGAGCAGGAGCAACTGGAGGAGTTTCTGACCGGGCGCATTCGCGCAGGCGCGGCATTGCCCGGTACGTATCCGCCGAACGAGGCGACCCGGGGTGCGTATGAAGAATGGAAGAAAAGCCGGCCAGGCTGACGGTGTGCTTTCGATGCGGCGAGGGCCTGCGAGGCCCGCGCCGCACCGCGATATTTCCGCATGTTTCCAGACGTTACCGATCGGCCGCGCGGCATTCGTCTACTGATAACCCGGCCGATACGCCCGCTGTAATCTAGACCTTCGTCATGTCCCTGCGCAAGGCGATTGAGCTTACAGGCGCGCCTGCCCGATTCCCTCACGCCCTTCCCAGCGCTTTCGTCACGTAACACTCCGAAACATCTGCGCGTTGCTGCGCGCATTCCAGCCGGATTTAATGAACACGACCCTGTATGTGGCGGCGCGCACCGCCTCCTTGGGCGCGGCCGCGAGCCTCTTCGAACCATCGCGGCCAGTCGTCGGCGGCCCCTCACCCTGCCCCGTTTTTCTTCATCTCCACGGTTGCCGCTTCGGTGAGACCAATTGCCTGACAAACGAGACCGCACCGGCGCACCCGATGCCCAGCAAGAAACGCCGCCGGCCGCCGTCGCCGTCCCGCCGGAGATTGGCGACGACGAAGTTGCCGCACTGACGCAAACAACGCTTCATAGCACAGCACGGCTCATCAGCCGTCAGACCCTCACGCAAAGCGGCAATGCGGTTTTCCGCGTGCAACTGGCCGACGGCCGCAATGTCGCGGTGCGCATGAATCGCCGCGACGGCGCCTTCGGCTTTACCCGCCACAACCTCGATGTCTTGCGCACACTGGGGCTGCCCGTGCCGCAGGTGCTGGCGTCGGGCGCCGTGCCGCAAGGCGGCGGGTTCATCATACTGGAGTGGGTGCCCGGTCATGATCTGCAGCACGAACTTGCGCAGATGTCCGAAGCGCAGATGACGCTGCTGGCGCAGACAGTGACGGACTATCAGCGACGCGTGGCAAGCCTGCCGCAAAGCAACGGCTTCGGCTGGGCGCCGATTGGCCGGCACGCGACCTCGGCGCGCTGGACCGACCTGTTCGGCGCGCCGTCGAACGAGGTGCCGGCGGACGACGCACCCGCGCTCGATCATATCCGGGCTCGCTTGCGCGCAGTGCGGCGCGCCGTCGAACCCTACTTCGCCGCGCTGCAGCCCACCTGCTTCCTCGACGACCTGACGATCAAGAATGTGCTCGTCGAGCACGGCGTGCTGTGCGGCATCATCGATCTCGACTTTGTCTGCTATGGCGACCCGCTGATGGCGATCGGCACGACGCTCGCCCATATCGCAGCCGACGTAGGCCACGCCGGCGAGTTCTATGGCGAGGAATTGATCCGCTGCGCGGCTCCCTCGCCCGACGCGTTGCGCGCGATTCACTTCTATAACGCACTCTGGACGACCGGGTTCCTGTCCGCCGCCGAAGCTGCGGGACACGTCGCCCGGGCCAAAGAACTCCTGCCGCTCGCGGACAGCGCACTACGCCTCGCCGAAGCCTCCTGAATGCCCCAGCGGGCGAGATAACATTTCACACCGGTAGCGCGCTCGCATCAGGCGCTGCGTATTGCGTGCAAGCGCACCGCCGCGACCCCGCGCTAGCGTGTCTCACGCCGTGGGGCCAAACCATTGACCAGCAACGCCACCGCATGACGGGCAATGTCGTCCGGCGTCAGGCTGCGCCGCACCGGATCGTTGCGCCACATCTTCGAGGTGGCAAGCGGCAGAATGGTCAAACCGAGCAGCGTGAGAAACACCAGCGACGGCTCCAGATCCGAGTTCAGGCGCCCCTCTTTCTGCCATTGTTCGATCCGCGCCAATGAGGCTTTGTGATGGTTGTGGCCGAAGCGTTCGTGCATGCGCTGGCGTAACAGGCCGCCCTCGCTGATCACCTCGCGCACCCACAACGGCGGGAACCACGGATTGTCCACCGCCACCGCCACCAGCCCTCGCGCCAGTTGCGTAATGGCCGCCACCGGATCGTCCGGATACGCCTCGAACGGCCCGCCCATCGCCGCGCGCAGCGGCAAGAAACGTTCGTCGATCAGCACGTCGAGCAACTGGTCGCGGGTCTTGAAGTAGTAATGCACCATCGCCGACGTGAAGCCGGCCTCCCGTGCGATGGCGCCAAGCGTCGTATCGAGGATGCCCTGGCGCGCAAACAGTTCGAGGGCCGCATCGAGCAGGCGGGTGCGCTGCTCCGGGCCGCGCGTGCTGCCGGACGGCCTGCCGGGACGGCGCGGTGCGGCTGGCGCTGCGGCCTCAGCTGCGGCGGCGGTCGTCTTCTTTGCGGGCGGCGCCTTCTTTGGCGTGGCGCTCGTCCCTGCGCCCGCCGCGGCCACAGCCTTCGCGCCCGTCGCGCTCGAACGGCGGCGCCCCGCCGTTTTCGGCAGGCGGGCATCGGACGGTGCAGTGGTCATGTTCTTTCCAATTGACGAATCGTGAGATGCCGCATATATTAATCTCCACGTTAATTAATTTCAATAAGTACTCTCCCCCGGCCAACAGGTCCCCCAGTCCATGGATCAACCTACCACTACTGCGGGTGAACTCGCGAGTGCGCCACAGCACCCGCCGATTCGCCTGCTCTTCCCAGCCCTGCTGCTGGTGATGCTGCTCGCGGCGCTCGACCAGACCATCGTCTCGACGGCGCTGCCCACCATCGTCGGCGAGCTCGGCGGGCTCAACAACCTGTCGTGGGTGGTCACCGCCTACCTGCTGACCTCCACCATCGTCGTGCCGCTCTATGGCAAGTTCGGCGACCTGTTCGGCCGCAAGATCGTGCTGCAGGCGGCCATCGTGCTGTTCCTCGTCGGCTCGGCGCTGTGTGGCATCGCGCAGAACATGACCCAGTTGATCCTGCTGCGCGCGCTGCAGGGGCTCGGCGGCGGCGGCCTGCTGGTGGTGACCATGGCGGCGATTGCCGACGTGATCCCACCCGCCGAGCGCGGCCGCTTCCAAGGTGTGTTCGGCGGCGTGTTCGGTCTCGCCACCGTGATCGGTCCCCTGCTCGGCGGCTTTCTGGTCGAGCATCTGTCGTGGCGCTGGATTTTTTACATCAATCTGCCGCTCGGTATCGTCGCACTCGCGGTGATCGGCGCCGTGTTCAAGCCGCACACCGCCCATATCAAGCACACCATCGACTACATGGGCGCGGCGTTCCTTGCTGGTGCACTCACCTGCATCATCCTGTTCACAAGCCAGGGCGGCACGATCCTGCCGTGGTCGTCGCCGCAGTTGTGGTTCACACTCGTCATGGGTCTCGTCTGCATTGGCGGCTTCATCTACGAAGAACAGCGCGCGGCCGAACCCATCATGCCGCTCGAACTGTTCCGGCAACGCACCTTCTTGCTGAGCAGCCTGATCGGCTTCATTATCGGCGTTTCGCTGTTCGGCTCGGTCACCTTCATTCCGCTCTACCTGCAGGTCGTCAAGGGGTCGACGCCTTCGGAAGCCGGCATGCAGATGCTGCCGATGATGGGCGGGCTGCTGGTGATGTCGGTGATTACCGGGCGCGTCATCAGCAAGATCGGTAAATACCGCATGTTCCCGATCGGCGGCACCTTCCTCGTCTGCGTGGCGATGACGCTGCTGGCGCGCCTGCAGATCTCCACGCCGATTCATGTGATGTATCTGTACATGGGCATCCTGGGTCTCGGCCTCGGCATGGTGATGCAAGTGCTGATTCTCGCGGTGCAAAACACCGTCGAATTCAAACATATGGGCGTGGCGACCTCGGGCGCTACATTGTTCCGCTCGATCGGTGGTTCCGTCGGTGTTGCGGCCTTCGGCGCCGTGTTTTCAAACGGGCTCGCTGCGCGCCTGCAAACCTTGATTCCGCCCGACACTGAATTGCCGCACGCGCTGGGACCGGCGGCGATTCACCAGTTGCCCACTGCGCTGCGTGACGACTATCTGCAGGCCTTTGCCGGCGCCTTGCATACGGTGTATCTCTCAGCCGCCTGTGTGGTTGTGCTGGCGTTCGCGCTTGCCTGGCTGCTCAAGGATCATCCCCTGCGCAAGCATTGAAATCCGCGCTTCGCGAGCGCTGCATGTCCTTGCGGCGTCTCGTGAAGCGTTTCATCCGATCAATCCGCCTGCCGGCGCGCACATGCCGGCGCTCTGCAAAAAATCTCCCTTCCGTTCGTTCTGCCGAAGGGTGCAGCGTTTCGCTCTGCCGCCAATGTGTTGTCGCACACGCGGTAGGTATGAACGTCGATTGACGTTCACTCCGAAAGCTCACATATTGTCCATGGCAGCGCCGCAATTTTTTAGCGTTGCAAGCGCTGCTCTCCAGCGCATGTGGATCGCGATTCGCGCAGCGGGAACTGGCTGCCTTGACCTCGATCCGGAGCATGCCGTAACGGCATAGCCTATCGCAGGTGGGTTCACAGCATGTCCACCCAGAGCACTTCAGGCCAGAGTTTCCCAGCGCCGTGCAAGCGCTGCGGCGGAGCGTTGTACCAGCCCGCCGACTTGTGCCCTTACTGCGGCGCACCCCATCCGCTCGCCGCGCCCGCCCATGCCCGTTTCCCCGGTGCCGACGGACCGCTGCACCGGCCGGTTGCCGCGGACGGCCACGGCGAGCCGGCCACACCGAATCTGGCCTCGCCGGATACGCCGATTCCTCCGCTCAGCCATCTGCCGCTCGGCACGCCGGTTGGCTCACGATGGCTGCTCACACGCGGACTGATCGCGCTTGGCGTCCTCATACTAGCTTATGGCGCATATTCACTGCTGGGCGATCATCACACGGCCCCAGCCGCATACGATGAGCAGGACACCAAATCAACGACCGGCACCATCGCCCCCTACACGCCACAGCCCGCAGCGAATGGCGCGGCCGGCGCACACGCCGCCAACCGGTCCGCCGCAACCCCACCGGCCGTGGTTCAACCGGTCGTCGTGCCGCATTACCGCGATCTCGCCGAAAGTCTGCACGCGGCGCGCGCTCACGAGGACGCGCACGATCTGTCCGGCGCGCAAGCCGCTGTCAACGCCGCGTTCCTGATGGAACCCGATAGCGCCGACGCGAAGACGATCCAGCAGGAGCTGACGCCGCTCGAGCAGCGCCGCGATGCCGCGTTGCAAACGGCCCAGGTCTGCATCAAGGACCATTTGTGGAACTGCGTGGCGCATAGCGCCAGCGACGCCCTCGCCATCGACAACGGCAGCCCCGAAGCCAAAACGCTGTTGCAACAGGCGATCGTCCAGACCGGTTGGGCGCCGCTCGGCAGCCATAACACGCCGGTCGCGCGTAACGCCCAGGTGCCGCAACCCCCGCCGTCCTCGCAAGCCGCGCCCTTCGTTACCGCAAAGCCGGCCGCCCCCGCGCCTGGCAGCCTTGACGCGCAAGCGCGGGCCATCGCGCAATCGGGCTGGCGAAATGCGCCGGCCGCCGGTACGGCCGCGACGCCCGCATCGGGTGCGCCGCCGGCGCATTGAGCAGGCCCCGGCCCAAGCAGTCGAAAGCAGTCTTTAGGCATCTCGCAAGACGCAAGACCTTGAAGTTGAACCATTGATTCGCCGACGCTTCGCGCGGCTCGCCGTGCGAAGCCCGTTCAAACCAGACCAATAGGTGGAAAGACCATGCTCAAGACAATTCTGGCGGGGTGGCTCGGGCTGATGCTGGCATCGTCGATCGCGCTGGCCGATTCTGCGCACTACAAGATCGTCACCGGCCCCGAACGCGGCACGTACATCCAGATCGGCGCGGATCTGGCGAAATGGGTCGCCGAGCCGGCGGGCATCGATCTCGATGTGATGGCATCGAAGGGCTCGGCGGAGAATGTTCAGCGCCTGCGGTACGAACCGGGCGTGAAGCTCGCCCTGGTGCAGTCCGACGTGTATCAGGCCTATGTGGACATGGCCAACGCCGGCAATAGCGATGCCGGTCAGGCGATCCGTCCTTTGCGGCTCATCATGCCGCTCTACGACGAGGAGATCAATTTCGTCGTACGGGCCGACTCGCCGCTCAAGACCATCAATGAGATCAAGGACAAGAACATCAGCGTCGGCCTGCTCGGCAGCGGCACGGCGCAGTCCGCCAACACGATTTATCACCTGATGTTCGGCGAGCCGATTGCCGATCAGAACGCCCAGCACCTCAGCAACGAGGACGCACTCGCCGCGCTGATCGTCAAGAAGGTCGATGTGGCGGTGATCGTGGTCGGCCAGCCCGCCAAGCTGTTCACCGACATGAACCCGGAGTTGCTACAGCAGCTCCGCTTGCTGCGGGTCGATCCCAATGTCCCCGAAACGGCGCGAGCAAAGCAGACCTATTTCCCAGCGACGATTCACACCGCCAGCTATCCGAACTGGTTGAAGGACGACGTGCCGACCTTCACCGTTAAGGCCTTTCTCGTCACCTACGATTACGGGCTGCGCGATACGGTTGTCAATCTCGATCGTTTTGCCGATTCCTTGTGTACCAATTTCGACAACCTGCAGGAGCACGGTCATCCCAAGTGGAAGCAGGTGAAGATGGAGCTGCCGAGTCTCGGCAAAGGGTGGCAATACTATGCGCCGGTGGAGAAACATCTGCGCGCCTGCGTCGCCCGCCGTACTGCGGGGATGACAACCGCGGCGCCCGCGCAAACCGCCGACAAGACGCCGTCGAAGTCGAATTGCACGGACGAAGCGCGGGTGCTGATGCTGTGTAAGTGAGCGGGGCGGCACGTGGGGCGCCCAGTGCGGCGGTTAGTGTGACGCCCAGTGCAGTTGCTGCTGGCACCGCGGCCGCACGCACCGCCCTTCGCATCAAGCGTGCGTCTGCGCGAGCTCCATGGCGCGCAGCAGCGCCTCGTAGGCTTTCGGCCGGTTGCACTGCGAGACGTTGAAGCGCAAATACCCCGCCGCCGACTGTGCGACGCTGAACACATTGCCCGGCGCCAGCACGACATTGCCGGCCAGCGCGTGGCGGGCAATCCCGGTTGCGTCCAGCCCATCCGGCAGCCGCGCCCAGACGAACATGCCGGCGCGCGGCCGGGTCCACACTTCCAGTCCCGCTTGCGTCAGACGCCGGATGGTCTCGCCCATCGCATCCGCGAGTTTCGCCCTGAGCCCTTCGAGATGCCGCCGGTAAGTGCCGTCCACCAGCAGGCGATGCACGACGCTCGCCGCCAGTTGCCCGTTGCCGAAGGTAGTGGCGAGCTTCAGGTCGATCAGCGACTCGATCCAGTCCGGGCGCGCAGCGATAAAACCGCAGCGCACCGCCGCCGACAGCGTCTTCGAAAAGCTCCCGATCGTCACCACCCGCGCGAGTCCATCGAAGGCGGCCAGACGCGGCGCAGCTTCATCCTCGAAGTCGGCGAAGATATCGTCCTCGACGATCAGCAGATTGTGCTCGCCGGCCAGCTTCAGCAGACGATGCGCGACCGCTGGCGCCAGCGTCGCGCCGGTGGGATTGTGGATGGCCGAGTTCGTCACATAGAGGCGCGGCCGATGCTCGACGAGCGCCCGCTCGAAAGCGGCGAGATCCGGCCCGTTCGGCGTATAGGGCACGCTGACGATGCGGGCCCGGTGCGCCCGCAGCAAGGCCTGGAAGTTGAAATAGCACGGATCGTCGATCAGCACGGTGTCGCCCGGCTCGAGCAGGAAGCGGCACACGAGGTCGAGCGCGTGGGTGCCGCCGTCGGTCAGGATGATCTGCTCGGGCGGGGCATCGACGCCATGCTGGGCGAGCCGCCAGGCGAGTTGCTGCCGCAGCGCGGGGAGACCCGGCGGCGTGGCGTAATCGGCGAGCGGCGCGTGCGGGTCGCGCGCCACCGCGCGCAGCGCCCGCCGTACGCCGTCTTCCGGCAGCCATGCCGCCGGCAGCCAGCCGCAACCAGGCTTCAGCACCTTCTGCCCTGCTTCGAGCGACTGCCGCGTGAGCCATAGCGGATCGACCGCCCGGTCGAGGCGCGGCCCGAGATCGGCCAGCGCGAGCGGCGGCGCGTGGCCGGAGACGAAAAACCCGGAGCCGCGCCGGGCGACGATCGCGCCCTCCGCGACGAGCCGCTCATACGCCTCGACTACCGTCGATTTCGACACGCCGAGCGTGTCCGTCATCACCCGGATCGACGGCACGCGCGCGCCCGGCATCAGCGCGCGGCTCGCGATGCGCTCGCGCAAGGCGTCCATCACCACCTGTACCCGGGTGCGCGCGACCCCATGGCTGTCCCGATTGTCTCTACTCGCTTCCGCCATCTGTACTGCTCCACGTTCGGTACAGTTTGCACAAATTGTACTGATCCGTAGCTTACACTTTTAGCCGTCGCGGAGGATGCTGAGCGTTTTATCCCGCTCATGGAAATCTCGATGCAAACCTCCACCAACGGCCGGGCCGCGAACGGCTGGATCAGCGGTCTGCTAGGCGTGCTGATCTTCAGCGGCTCGCTGCCGGCCACCCGGATCGCTGTGCAGGGACTCGATCCGATCTTTCTGACCGTCGCGCGCGCGACGATTGCCGGTACGCTCGGGCTCATCCTGCTGCTGGTGTTTCGCGAAACCCGGCCCGCGCGGCGCGATCTGGTACCGCTCGTGGTCGTCGCGCTCGGCGTGGTGGTCGGTTTTCCCTTGCTGACTGCGCTCGCCTTGCGCCATGTCACCTCGGCGCATGCGGTCGTGTTTATCGGTTTGTTGCCGCTCTCGACCGCGATCTTCGGCGTGCTGCGTGGTGGCGAGCGTCCGCAACCGGCGTTCTGGCTGTTTTCGGCGCTCGGCAGTTGCGCGGTGGTCGCCTTTGCCATGCGCAACGGGGTCAATGCATCGCCGCTCGGCGACTGCTTGATGCTCGCCGCGATCGTTGTCTGCGGACTCGGCTATGTGGAAGGCGCACGGCTTTCCCGGCACCTCGGCGGCTGGCAGGTGATCTCGTGGGCGCTGGTCTTGTCGCTGCCGGTGATGCTGCCGCTTACCTGGTGGGCACGGCCTGCTTCGTTTGAAGGCGTCAGCCAGGCCGCGCTGTGGGGGCTCGCCTATGTCTCGCTCTTCAGCATGCTGATCGGCTTCGTGTTCTGGTATCGCGGCCTCGCGCTGGGCGGAATTGCCAGCGTCGGACAGTTGCAGTTGCTGCAGCCGTTTTTTGGGCTGGTGCTCGCTGGCCTCCTGCTGCACGAGCAGGTGCCGCCGGTGATGATCGTGGTCACCGTGATCGTGGTGGCGTGTGTCGCGGGGGCAAGGCGGTTTGCGCGGACCGTGCCGGTGCGGCAGGCCGGTTAGCGGCGTGCGAGCGGGGTGAGCCGCTCGCGCAGCGCACCGCCCTCTGCGGCGGCCTACCCTCTGCCGCTCTCTGCCAGCCCCACCCTAAGCGGCCGTACTCGCCGCGGCCAGCGCATCGCCACCGAGGTAGGCGTCGCGAATCCGCTCGTCGCCGAGCAGCGCGCTCGCCTCGCCCTGCAGCACGACGCGGCCGGTTTGCAGCACATACCCGTAATGCGCGATCTCCAGCGCAAGGCTCGCGTTCTGCTCGACCATGAAGAAAGTCACGCCCTGCCGGTTGATGGTGTGGATCAACTCCAGCACCTTGTCGACATACAACGGCGACAGGCCCATCGTCGGCTCGTCCATGCAGATCAGCTTCGGGCGGCTCATCAGCGCGCGCGCCATCGCCAGCATCTGCTGCTCGCCACCGGACAGCGTCCCGGCGCGTTGCGCGAGACGCTCCTTCACACGTGGAAACAGTCCGAGCACCCGCTCATAGTCCTCGACGATCGCCGCGCGGTCACGGCGCGTATAGGCGCCCATCAGCAGGTTCTCGCGCACCGTCATGTCGCCGAACAGACGCCGTGCTTCCGGCACCGAACCGACCCCGCGGCGCACGATCTGCGGCGTGGCGAGCGCGGTGATCGACTCGCCCTCGAACGTCACGTTGCCTGAGCGCGGCTTGTGCAGACCGAGGATGAGCTTCATCGTGGTCGACTTGCCGCTCGCGTTGCCGCCCAGCAGGCTGACAATCTGCCCGCGCCGCACTTCGAAGTTGACGTCGAAATGCACCTGAACCGGACCGTAAAACGTCTCGATGTGTTCGAGTTTCAGTAATGCTTCGCTCATGACCGCACTTCCTGCAGTTCAGTCTGGCGTGCGCCTGAGTTCTCCCGCGACGCCCCACCCACATTGCGGTGTCCCAGATACGCCTCGATCACGCGCGGATCGTTGCGCACCTCACGCGGCAGGCCCTCGGCGATTTTCTTGCCGTTGTCGAGCACGATCACGCGGTCCGACAGTTGCATCACCATATCGAGCTTGTGTTCGATCAGCAGGATGGTCAGGCCGCGCTCTTTCAGTTGCTGGATCAGCACCAGCATCTCGGCGGTTTCGGATTCGTTCATGCCGGCGGTGGGCTCGTCGAGCAGCAGGAGGCGCGGATGCAAGGCCAGCGCCCGGGCAATTTCGACGCGCCGCCGGTTCGCGTACGACAGGCTGTGGGCCGGCTGCTCCAGACGCGGCAGCAGCCGCTCGCCGAAGCCCGCGATGATCTCGCGCACCTCGGCGCGCAAGGCTTCGTCTTCGCGGCGCAGCGCCGCCGGGCCGATCAATGCGCGCAGCAGTTCCGCGATTGCGCCGAGCACTGGCCAACCGGCGCGCGTGGCGCGCAGTCGCGAATGAGCGCCCACCAGCACGTTGTCCAGCACACTCAGGTTGCCGAACACGCGCCCATGCTGAAACGTACGGGCAAGACCAAGCGCCGCGAGTGCATCCGGCCGCGCGCCGGTGACATCGCGGCCGTCGAACTGCACGTTGCCGCTATCGGGCGTATCCAGGCCGGTAATCAGGTTGAACAGCGTCGACTTGCCCGCACCGTTCGGGCCGATCACGCTCACGAGTTGCCCGGCGGCGATCGACAGATCGACCTGGTCCACCGCGCTCAGCCCATCGAAGCGCCGCGTCACGCCGCGCACGTCGAGAAGGTTCTGGGTCATGGCGCTCTCCCTCATACCGTGCCGAGCAGGCCTTGCGGCCGGAAGCGCACCAGCAGCAACAGCACCACGCCGTAGATCAGCATGCGGTAGTCCGCGG
This sequence comes from Paraburkholderia phenazinium, assembly GCF_900100735.1. GTDB lineage: Bacteria > Pseudomonadota > Gammaproteobacteria > Burkholderiales > Burkholderiaceae > Paraburkholderia > Paraburkholderia phenazinia. Next base: position 160,412 of record NZ_FNCJ01000014.1, read on the forward strand.
CCCAGCGGAAGATCTCCGGCAACCCGATCAATGCCACCGCGCCGGCAATGCCGCCCAGCACATTGCCCAAGCCGCCGAGAATCACCATGGTCAGCGCCAGAATGGAGACTTGCGAATCGAAAGTCGTGTTGTTGATATAGCTGTACAGATGCGCGGAGATGCCGCCGCTGATGCCCGCGGCGAGGCCGCCGAAAGCAAACGCCATCGCCTTGTAGCGATTCGGGAGAATTCCGTATGAACGCGCCGCCACTTCATCCTCGCGAATCGCCCGCAGCGTGCGGCCCAGGTGCGAACCGAGCAGACGTGTCTGCAGCAGCGCGAGCACGATCAGTACAGCGAGCGCAAACCAGTAAACGGCTCGTGCGCTATCCGGCGCCCAGCCGAACAGCGAGAGCGGCGCAATACCGCTAATGCCGAGCGGGCCGCGCGTCAGGCTGTCCCAGTTGAGAATTACGAGGCTCACCACCTCGCCGATCCCGAGCGTTGCAATCGACACATAGTGCCCGCGCAAACGGAACGCGGGATAGACCAGCAAGGTGCCGAGCGCGGCGGTAATCAGCCCCGCGCAGAGGATCGTCACGGCAGGCGACCAGCCTAGATGCAACGACAGCAACGCCGAGGCATACGCGCCGATCAGCAGCAACGCCGCGTGGCCGAGCGAAATCTGCCCGACCGTCCCCGCCACCAGCGTCAAACTCAGCGCCAACATTCCGTACAACCAGGCATTGGTGAGGGTTTGCACGAGATAAGACGAAGGTGCGACGAACGGCAGGACAATCGCCACCAGCGCGAGCGCTGTAACGAGCGGACGCGGCACCCGCAGCGCTTTACCCGCAGCGAGGAAGGTTCCAGTCAGCGGTTCAGACGGCAAACGGCGGCTGCGGCTGAACAGGCCGTTCGGACGCCACACCAGAAACACCAGCAACAGGACGAACGCAAACAGATCGCGATAGCTGGTGCCGAAAATCGCGACCCCATAGCTTTCCACGAGACCCAGCAACAGACTGCCGACAATCGCGCCCGGCACGTTGCCAAGACCGCCGATCAGCAACGCAACCACACCCTTGAGGGTGGCCTGAAAACCCATCGCGGGATCGATGCTGTTGTAGTACATGCCCACCAGCAAGCCGCTCACGCCGCCCAACGCGCAGGCAATGGCAAACACCGCCTGATTCACGCCGTTGACGTTGACGCCCATTTGCTGCGCGGCGTCGCGATCCTGTGCGGTCGCGCGCACGGCCCAGCCGAGCCGCGTGAAGCGCAGAAATACATACAGCACCGCCGCCGCGCCAATGCCGATGCCGGCGATCAGCAGATCCAGCGAGCCGATCGTCGCACCGCCGAGGCTCACGTGCCAGTCGGGCAGCGTGCTCGGTACGGCGCGCGGATCGGCGCCGAAGATCAACTGCGCGGACTGGTCGAGCACGAAGCTGATGCCGATAGTCGCCAGCAAGGGGGCGATGCGCGCCGAGCCTTGCAGCGGCCGCAGACCGATCCGCTCGATCACGATTCCCAGCAGGCCACAGCCCACCGCTACCACGAGCAGCGCAAGCGGCAGCGGCAAGCCGAGGTGCGTGAGACACAGCCAGCCGATAAAGCCGCCGATCATATACACCGAGCCGTGCGCAAAATTGATCAGATGCGACACGCCGAAGATCAACGCAAGACCAACCGCCAGCAACGCATAGATGTTGCCGACGATCAATCCGTTGATCGTATAGTCAAGCCAGGACGCCATAGCGATTCATCCGGTGAAATGCGCAGCCACGCAGGCGTTATTTCGCTGCCAGGACCGGCTTCACGCCGTCCCATTGCGTGAACTGATTGTCCTTGACCACCAGATAGACGCTCGTCGCCCCCGCCACGCGGCGGGTCTGCGGATCGAATTTCATCTGGCCGAAGATCAGGCTCGGCACATCATGGATCTGGCTCAGGCCGTCGTGCACCGCCTGGCGCGTCACGCCGTAGCGGCGCAGCAGTTCTGCGGAGAGAATCATCGCGTCATAGGCGCGCGCCGCGAACGTGTCGGGGTCGGCGTGATATTTCGCGCGGTAGCGCTGCACAAAGTCCTGCACTTGCGCGCGCTTGTCGCCTGGGAAGAAATTCGATTCGGTATACACACCGTTCACCTCTGCCCCACCCAGCTCGAGGAATTTCGGTGAATAGATCGAACCCACCGCCGCAATCGGCTGAGTCAATCCGGACGAACGCGCCTGGCGCACGATCTGCGCGCCGTCTGCGTAGTACGAAATCAGCACGATCGAATCGGGTTTCGCTTCGTTCACGCGCACGAGCGTGGCACGGAAGTCTTTCTCGTTCGGTTGATAACCTTCTGCCGCCACAACCTGTGCGCCGTTTTCGGCGGCGGCCTTGGCGAAGATGTCCTTGCTGGTGCGGCCCCAGTCCGTGTTCAGATACAGCACCGCAATGCGCTTGAAGCCGAGATCCTTTGTCGCATAGCGCGCCAGCAGCGGTTGCTCTTCCGCCTGGCTCAGCGCCGTGCTCCACATGTAGTCGCCGCCCTTCGTGAAGTCGGGATGCGAGTTGGTGAAACCGAACTGCACCAGCTTGCCGCGCTGATAGATCGGCGAAGCTGCCATCGAGGTGGTGCTCGAAAGGTCACCCAGTTCCAGCAGAATGCGCGAGTCGCCGACAAACTTCTGCGCAATCGAAACGGCCTGCCCTGGATCGCTGCGGCTGTCTTCGAAGTCGTACGCGAGCGGGCGGCCTTTGATGCCGCCCTGGCTATTGATCTGCTCCAGTGCGAGATCGAAACCGCGCTTCCATTGCGTGCCGTATTGCCCGTCCTGTCCCGTCAGCGGGCCGCTCACGCCAATCAGATAGGGCTCGCCGGTGGCTTCGGCGGCGTGCGCCGCGCTGCTAGCGGCGATACCTGTGATGCCCCATGCCGCAACCATAAGCGGCAGTGCCTTGAGCGCACTCAACCACATGCTGCGTGCCTGTTTTCTAAGGTCCTTCATCGTGCCCCCAACGGTCGTCTTCAGATTGCGGCCATCAAACCATGCTGAATTCCGGCGAACCAACGAAGTTTTGGGAATATGGTTATCACGCCGAGAGGCGAAGGCAATGGCGTGTCGCGCGGCGAGACCAGAGAGGATCGACAAGAGGTATGGAGACGGCGAACCCAAGTGCCTGATGAGATTGGATTTTTTCTCAATGCATGCGACCGTGACGCGGAAAAATGCGCGGCGCTTGCACAGCATCAACCGACTCGCTTCGCATTTTTTCCGCTGTCGATATCGAAATTGATTATATAAATCCCGCATTCAGACGCACCTACAATGCGCAAACAGAATGGCTTGGGCGACTCATGGAGCTACATCAACTCGAAGCGTTTTCGGCGGTCATGTCGGCCGGCAGCATCACTGGAGCAGGCCGCTTGCTGGAACGCTCGCAGCCGGCTGTCACACGGCAGATCCAGGAACTCGAAGCAGATCTCGGCTACGCGCTGTTCAACCGCAACGGGCCGCGTGTCACGCCGACGCATCGCGCCTTCCTGTTGTACGAGGAAGTGGAACGCTCGCTGATCGGGCTGAGAACCATCGAACAACGCGCTCGCGCGATCGGGCTCGGTGAGGCAGAACCCGTGCGCATTGCCGCTACATCTGCGCTGGCTGCCGCAATCGCGCCCTGCGCCATTGCCGCGGTCCCGCGGGACGAGAAGGTGGCCCAGTTCCAGTTGCGCAGCTTGTCCGCCGAGCATGTGGTGCATGAAGTACTGACGCGCACCGCCGATATCGGCCTCGTGACGTTGCCGATCGGTCACGCCGGCCTCGAGATTCACTGGATCGCCGAGGCGCCATGCGTAGCGATCATTCCAGCGGGCGATCCGCTCGCCGCCCAGCCGCGCATCGCCCTGCGCGATCTCGCGCAGCGGCGCATCGTCACGGTGGCAAATCGCTACCGTCTGCGCCACCGGATCGACGCCGCGTTCAGCGCCGCGCGCATTCAAGCCGAAGTGTTCCTTGAAACCAATGCGTCACTCAATGCGGTGATGGCCGCCCGCGCGGGTGCCGGTGTCGCGATTGTCGATCCAGCGACGGGCCTGGGGCTCGCCATCGAAGGGGTGATCGCCCGTCCGCTCGAAAGTGTGATTCCGTTCTATTTCGGCGCCGTCACGCCGGCGGGCAAACCGCGCCGCCCTGCTGTCGACGCCCTGTTGCTAGCCATTCAGGCCGCGACGCTCGCCTTGCTCGAAGGAGTCGTGCTGCACGACGCCAGCCAGCACGATGCCCTGCTGCAGCGCGAACTGCGCGTCTCGCGCACCCGCCCGAAAAATCTGGAGATTCCCGCATGACGTCACTCGACGCCCTCGAAAACCGTCTGCGCGAAGACCTGCGCTGGCTCGAACTGCCGCCCGCGTCGTGGGTGCCGCCGCGCTTTGTGGGCGCAGAGCGGGTTCTCGATGTCGCGATCATCGGCGGCGGCATGGCTGGCCTGACGGCTTCGGCGGAACTGCGCTGGCTCGGCATCGACAATCAGCAGGTGTTCGACCGTGCGCCGAACGGCGGCGAAGGTCCGTGGGCCACCTATGCGCGCATGGAAACGCTGCGCTCGCCGAAGACGCTCACCGGTCCCGCGCTGCGCCTGCCGGCGCTGACCTTCCGAGCCTGGTACGAAGCACAGTTCGGGCGCCCGGCATGGGAGGCGCTCTACAAGATTCCCCGCACACAATGGATGGACTATCTGCGCTGGTACCGCAAGGTGCTGGCCTTGCCGGTGCAAAACCACACGGAACTGGTCGCGCTGCATACCCGCGACGACGGCCTGCTCGCGCTCGAACTGAACACGCAGGGCACGCAGCGTACGGTGCTGGCGCGCCACGTGGTGCTCGCTACAGGGCGGGACGGCCTGGGCGGCCCTTACGTGCCATCCTTCGCGCAGCATGTCGCGTCCCGCTTTTGGGCTCATTCCGCCGATGCGATCGATTTCGAGGCGCTGCGCGGCAAGCGCGTCGGCGTGGTCGGCGCGGGCGCGTCCGCCTTCGACAACGCCGCCACGGCGCTGGAAACGGGGGCCGCCAGCGTCGACCTGTTCATTCGTCGCAACGATATTCCACGTATCAACAAACTGACCGGTATCGGCAGCCCGGGACTCGTGCACGGCTTCGCCGATCTCGACGACGCCTCGAAATGGCGCTTCCTGCACTACTCGCTCGCCTCGCAGACCCCGCCTCCGCGCGACAGCGTGCTGCGGGTTTCGCGTCATGAGAATGCGCGGTTTCATCTCGGCAGTCCTGTCACCGCACTGGCAGAACACGCGGATACGCTCGAAGTGACCACGCCGAAAGGCCTCTACAAGCTCGACTACCTGATCTTCGCGACGGGCTTTCATTCGGATATCTCGACACGCCCCGAATTCGCGCAGTTCGCTCCGTACATGCGACGCTGGAAGGACCGCTATCGCGCCGATCCGGCCTTGCCGATGGACGAACTCGCGGAGTCGCCGGACCTCGGCGCGGCATATGTGTTTCAGGAGCGCGAACCGGGCACCTGCGCGGCGCTCGCGCAGATCCACTGCTTCAATCATGCGGCGAGCCTGAGTCACGGCAAGCTGTCGGGCGACATCCCGGCGATCAGCGAAGGTGCGCAGCGTCTCGCGCGCGGCATCGCCAGCCGTCTGTTCGACGCGGATCGCGAGCGGCATTACGAAGCGCTCGTTGCCTTCGCGACCGCTGAACTGCAAGGCGACGAATGGACCGACGCCGACGCGCCGCCCACAGCCGCAACGAGCCGCGCCGTGCCGGTGCCTCAACAGAACTAACACCGCAGGACTAACACCGCAGGACTGAACCCGCGGCACTGAATGCGCGTGCGGTGTTTCGCATGCCTGACTTCTTCCCATCGAAACGGAGCCGCCATGGCTGAGCTTTCCCCCTCCTCCGGGCCCACGCACGACACGATCGACGTGCTGGCCGGATTGAGCACCGATAGCGCGATTGCCGCTGTCCGGCACGCGCGCGACAAGGTCGTGACCCACACCCAGCGCAGCGAAGATGCACTATTCGACCCGGCGCTGCCGGATCTGTCCTTGCGAGAGCGCCTGTTCGCTGCCTGGTACGTCGCGCGGCTGTCACGCGCCAACGAACTGGCCGACACCTACGCCGGGCGGCTGATCGCCGCGGGGGCCGGTTCGAGAACCCGCAGCGCGCCGCTGGCGGACACGCTCGCCGCAATCGAAGCGGGCACGCTCGACGCCACGGCCAACGCCCGTCTGATCGCGATCCTCGCGCATGTGAAGCTGCTCACGCTGACGCCTGTCGAAGCCCGCCCGCAACATCTGCAGGCGCTCGAAGAGGTTGGCATTTCGACGCGCGGCATCGTCGCACTATCGCAACTGATTGCATTCGTCACCTATCAATTGCGTGTCATTGCGGGCGTCAAGGCGCTACGCGACGCCCGTACCCCGCCGTCGCCGCAGGAGGCAGCATGAGCCAGTTCCACGGATTTACCTTCGATACGCTCGGCTGGCGCGCATGGCTCGACACAGTAAGTCTTGACGAGGCCACACCCGAGCAGCTCGCGGTCCTCGAAGAAAGCCATCCGCACGCCAAGACCTCCGACTACTACCTGTTGCTCGTGCAGCAGGCCGAAATCCTGCGGCAACGCTCCGGGGTCTTCAACGCCATCATGTATGCCCCAGGCGGCCTGCCGCGCGTGGAGCGCGAACTGGCGAGCACCGTGGTTTCGCGCGTGAATGGCTGCGTGTATTGCGCGTCGGTGCACGCGCAACGCTTCGGACAACTGGCCAAGCGCACGGATGCGATCGAGCAGGTTTTCGAGGATCCCACCAGTGCCGGCACGACCGAGCGTGAACGCGCCATCATCCGCTACGCGATCGAGCTGACCGAGCATCCCGAAGCCGTGGATGCCGAGGCCATCAAGCGGCTCGAAGCGCATGGGCTCACCGAGCCGGAGATTCTCGACTTGACCCATGCGATCGCGATTTTCGCGTGGGCAAACCGGCTGATGCTGACGCTGGGCGAACCGGTGTTTGCGGGGCAAAACGGCTGACGACGCGAACCGGAACGCGCTGCTGTGCGGCACATTGCGGTATTGCGGCATGCTCACGCGCTTGTTCAGAAGGAGAATCCATGAAGCTTTCGACCTGTCTCGCGTGCGCGGCGCTGTTGCTGTCAGCCAGCGCGTATGCGCAAACCTCGCAGACCTTTACGTTCGGCGAGGGCCAGACCACGCCGCATGCCACTAATGCGCGTCCCTCGCAGGGGGCCCAGCCGCAGCACGCTCAGAGCCAGCCCAAGGCCAAACCGAAGCACGCGACCAAGCATCACAAGCGTCGTCCGCGTTACGTGTCGAACCCGGACATTTATTCGCATAGCTGACCGGGCACGTAGGGGCCACGTCAGTGCCAAGGGCGAACCTGCAGCCGCCGCGGGTTTCGCGGCGGCCGGAAGCGCCGGCAGCTCGACGCTCCGGCGCGTTTTCCCTGGCCAATACGCAGCCCCTGCGCGGATCGTTCACGGAATCAGAATCACTGATCCCGTGGTCTGTCCGCTCTCCATCTGCCGGTGCGCTTGCGCCGCCTCGTTGAGCGGCAAGCGTTCGCCCACCTCGACGTGCAAGCCGGCCTCGATCCGCTCGAACACCTGCTGCGCCGCCAGTTGATACGCGCCAATGTCCCGCTTGATCATCCCCAGCACGCTGGGCCGCGCGAGTGCAATCGAGCGTGCGGGCCCGATCTCATCAAGCGCGATCGGCTCGATCGCCCCCTCGGCCGCACCGATACTCGCCACCATCCCAAACGGCTTCACCGCGCCGAGCGTACGCCGCAAGGTGGCGCCGCCGATGCCGTCAACGGCAAAATCGACGCCCGCTCCGCCGCCAAACTCGCGCGCCGCTTCGACAAAATCCTCGTCCCGATACAGCACCGCCTGATCGAGACCATGCGCGCGCGCCAGTGCCGCCTTGGCGGGCGTGCCAACGGTGCCGATCACCCGCGCGCCCAGCGCCTTCGCCCACTGCACGAGGATCAGGCCCAGGCCACCGGCAGCGGCATGCACCAGCACCGTGTCACCTGGTTTGGTCTCCCGCACACGGTGCAGCAGCATGTAGCTGGTCGCGCCGCGCAATAGCGCGGCCGCAGCGGTTTCCTCGGAGACGGCGGAGGGCAAGCGCACCAGGCTTTGCGCCGGCACGTTGCGCAGATTCGTGTAGCTGCCTGACGGCAAGCCCGCATAGGCGACCCGCTCGCCAACCTGCCAGCCGCTCACGCCAGCGCCGAGCGCCGCCACCACGCCAGCCGCCTCCACCCCCAGCACGCCGGGCAATTGCGGCAAACGGTGCAGCCCCGAGCGGAAGTAGATGTCGACGAAGTTGACCCCAACCGCGCTCTGCCTGATCTGCACTTCGCCCGGTGCAGGCGGCGGCACCTCCTGCTCGAACATTCGCAGCGCGCTCGCGTCGCCATAAGCCTCGATGCCGATCTGGCAAGCGTTCTTTTGTCCCATTCCTGCACTCCCTGTTTCAGTTAAGCGATGACAAGCGAGTGTAGGTTTCGAGCATAATCAAATGGAACTCCCCATTCTTCATCAACTACTGTGCAAAATTCGACCGATACGCCAAAGCCCATCGCCGCTCTGCAGTGGGACGACATCCGCTACTTCCTGTGCGTCGCGCGCGGCGGCAGTCTCTCGGAGGCGGCCCGCACGCTGGGGGTCCAGCATTCCACCGTGGCGCGCCGGATCGACGCGATGGAGCAGGCGCTCGGTGTGCGCCTGTTCGACCGTCTGCCGCGCGGCTGGCCGATCACCGAAGAAGGCCGCGCGCTGGTCGAACGCGCCGGGCGCATCGAAGAGGAGGCGCACGGTTTCGCGCGCGCCGCGCGTGGTGCGGTGACTTTGCACGGCGCGGTGCGTCTGTCGGTGCCACCGGTGTTTGGCAGTCACTTTTTTGTGCCGCGCCTGGCCGCGTTCCGGCGCGCGTATCCGGCTGTCTTGCTCGACGTAGTGGGCGAAACGCGAGCCGCCAACCTGTTTCGGCGCGAGGCGGACCTCTCCGTGCGGCTGTCGCGCCCTCAGGAACCCGGACTCGCGGCGCGCCGGCTCGGCACAATGCGCTTTGCGCTGTACGGAACGCCCGAGTGGGCAGCGCGACGCTGCGAGCAATGGGAATTCATCGGCTACAACGAGACGCTCGCGGACGCGCCGCAACAGCAATGGCTTGCTCGTTTCGCGCAGGACCGCCCGTTTGCATTGATCGCCAACGACCTCGTCTCGATTCACCGCGCCTGCCAGGCGGGCATGGGTGTCGCGCTGTTGCCGCGCTTTATCGCCAATGGCGACGTTACGTTGCAGGAGATCGACACGCAACCGGCCTGCGACGTCGAGCGGGAAATCTGGCTCGCGGTGCATCCCGATGTGCGGCGTTCGCCGCGCGTGCAGGCGGTGGCCGAGGCACTGGCTGAAGCCGTGCGCGATGCGGATGACGCGCTATAGCGCACACTGGGCGTCTGGGATACGACACCGCCGGCGCGTTAAAATCCCCCCATGCCGAAAACGCCCCTCTCTTCGCCCCCGGCGCCCGCCGCGCCGCGCAACGAATACACCGTCGACGAACTCGCGCGGGTGACGGACAGCACCGTGCGCAACGTGCGCGCCTATCAGGACCGCGGCCTGCTCGCGCCGCCGGAAAAGCGCGGCCGGGTCGGCGTGTACGACGACACTCACGTCTCGCGCCTGAAGCTCATCAACCATCTGCTCGCCCGCGGCTACACGCTCGCCAACATCCAGGACCTGATCATGGCGGTCGACGAAGGTCACGACCTGCGCTCGATTCTCGGTCTGGAGACGGCGATCGGCAGCCGTTGGTCGCGTGAGCGGCCAAAGAAGTATTCGCTGGTCGAACTGATACAGATGTTCGGCGGCAAGGCTTCGCCTGGCGCCCTGTCGAAAGCGGTCGACCTCGGCCTGCTCGAACGCAAGGGCCTGTCGTTCGTCGCCAATAGCCCTGCCGCGCTGTCGGCGGGCGCGACCATGGCGCATGAGGGCATTCCGCTCACCGACCTGCTCGACGCCGTGCGGATCTCGCGACCGCATTTCAATGCGGTCGCCAAGGCCCTGGTCGACCTGGTGGTGCGCCAGCTCGACCGCTATGAAGCCGATGCCCTGCCGCCGCCCGCCGATGTGCCGGCACTGGTCGACGCCATCTGGCGGGTCCGGCCGCTGGCGATGGTGCTGGTCGAAACCGAAATGAACCGCGCGCTCGAAGAAGCCTCCGGCGACTATCTCGGCGACCGCGTCGCGGCGATCATGGAAAAGAAGCTCGGTAGCGCGCATGGCGGCACGCCGCCGGCTGGGTCCGCATCTGCATCCGCCGCTACCACTGACGCTGGACACGCCGAAGCCACGCTCGCGCGGCACGCCGGCGCAGACAAGCCCAAAGCGAAGAAGTAAGCGCGCGACACGTGACGGGCGCAGTCCCCGTGCCCGTCATATCCAAATCTCCATTGCTTCGTTTGCGGTATGGCACGTCCATGCGACGATCCTTTGACCGCAGCCGCAACATCCTTTAAGCCGCACCGGCATACAACCGGGCGAGCATGGCTGCTGCATCGACCGCACGCATGGAGATTTTCCGCATGGCAAGCCAACCGAACCGCCGCGCTCGTCGGCCCGCATCGCCCCCCGCCGCATTCAAGCGCCGCATGATCCTCGACGCCCTCACGGTATGCACCGCATTCGCCGCACTGAGCGCAGCGACCCTGCTGGCGCCTGCCAACGCCTTCGCTCAAGACATTGCCAATGCCTCGGACAAGGTCCTGCGCATCGGCTATCAGAAAGCCGGCTTGCTGGCGGTCCTCAAAGCGCAAGGCTCGCTCGAGCAGAAGCTCAAGCCGCTCGGCTACAGCGTGAAGTGGTTCGAGTTTCCGGCCGGACCGCAACTGCTCGAAGCGCTGAACGCCAACAGCATCGACTTCGGCTACACCGGCGCGCCGCCGCCGGTGTTCGCCCAGGCCAGTGGCGTCGGCTTCGTGTACGTGGGCGCGGAGCCGCAGGGGCGCCATACGGAGGCGGTGATCGTCAGGCCCGATTCGCCGCTGCATACGATCACCGATCTGAAGGGCAAACGCGTCGCGCTGCAAAAGGGTTCGAGTTCGAACTTCCTGCTGCTCGAAGTGCTGCAGAAAGCAGGCTTGCGCTACGAGGACATCCGTCCAGTCTACCTGCCGCCCGCCGATGCCCGCGCGGCCTTCGAGAACGGCGACGTCGACGCATGGGTCATTTGGGATCCTTACTATGCCGCCGCGCAGGAAACGCTGAAAGCGCGCACGCTGGCGGACTATTCGAACGTCAACACCGCCTACAGCTTCTATGAGGCGACCCGCGGCTTCGCCCAGCAGCACCCTGATGTGATCGGTGCCGTTCTCGGCCAGCTACGCACGACCGGCCAGTGGGTCAACCAGCATCCCGATGAAACCGCCGCGCTGATCGCACCGAAGGTTGGTCTCGACGTCAAACTGGTCGAAACATGGGTGCGCCGCTACCCTTACGGCACCTCGGTGGTCACCGACGAGATCGTCCGCTCGCAGCAAAGCGTCGCCGACGCCTTCTACGGCGCCCATCTGATTCCGCAGAAGATCACCGTACGCGACAACGTCTGGCAAAACCACGACGTGGCGGCGAGTCTCGCTGCGAAATAAGCAGACCGCGGGGCGGGCCTCATACGGCTCTCCCCGCCCTCGTCTCACTCTCGTCTCGCCCTGGCTTTGCTCTCGCCCCAAAATCACAAACTGTCAAAAACGTTGTACCTGTAGAACTTTCCCTCTTTTCAGCGGTCCCTTCTCCGCACGCTTTCGAGCGTCGTTCCTCGGGTTGCCCCGCTTTTGCGTGCTCTCGTGCACGCTCCGGCTGATTGGCACTCGCCTAGCGCGAGCCCGCCGGCACCCATTGCCTCTTTTGAACCATCGCGCCGGCGCTCGCTCGCCGCCGCCTGAAAACAAGGACCGTCAAGGCCATGCAGAACCTTCTTGCCCAGATCCACCCGAACCGGTGGAGCTTTCTCTGGGATGCGCTCTCCACCATCTCGATGCACCTGTGCGCCGCCGCGCTGATCCTCATGGTCGGCTGGTGGGTCGCCCGCCGCGTCTCACGCTCGCTCAACCGCCTGCTTTCCCGTCAGGCGCGCATGGACGCCACCCTGCGTCCGATCCTCTGCGACACCAGCCTGTGGGGCATTCGCGTTGTCGCCATCATCGGCGCCCTGTCGCAACTCGGTATCCAGACCGCGAGCATCGTCGCCGTACTGGGCGCCGCGGGCCTCGCCATCGGCCTCGCCCTGCAGGGCACGATGCAGAACATCGCGGCCGGCATCATGCTGTTGCTGCTGCGCCCCTTCAAGGTCGGCGATTCGATCGAAGCCGGCACCGGCACCGTCGCGGGTACCGTCGAGGAAATCAGCCTGTTCACCACGCGCCTCACCAAGGCCGACGGCATCTGCGAATATGTGCCGAACAGCGCGCTGTGGAGCAACTCGATCCGCAACTACAACCGCAATCCGACCCGCCGTCTCGATCTGGAAGTGGAAATCTCCGTGCGCGACGATGTGGATCACGCGCTCGCCGCGCTGCGCGCCCTCGCCGCCGCCGACCCGCGCGCACTGCAAACGCCCGCGCCGCAAGTCATGGTGAGCCGCTTCGACGACAGCACCGTGGTGCTCAATGTCCGCGTCTGGGCGAATATCGACGTGTTCTGGGACATGCGCTGGGATCTCGCCCGCCAGGTGCGGCATACGCTCAACGCGGCGCAATGCGGCTTGCCGGTGCGCACGCGGGAATTGCATATCGTGCAGAGCAGTGACGCTAGCGAACCGGCGACGGGCCGTGGCCCGGTAGTATCGCGGGCTATCACTCAGTAACTGGACGCGCTGAACAAGCGGCCAGCATCACCCGGCCGCCGCTTTCGTCCCTCTTTTCTCCGCTCCCGCTTCATCCGGACGCCCCCCGCATAACGGGACGGCGTCCACCTCCCGGCTCCTCGCCAGCCTCCACGCCGTTCCCCACCTCATAGAGTCCCCAATCTAAACCGCTCCTTGCGCGATCCGATCTCAGCCCTTATTGTTACATTACTCAATGTCACAGTTATCAGTGAATAAAAAGGAGACGGATCGGATGAACGCACGTACGACGCCCCCCGACACGTTGGCGCCCGTCGAAACCGATATCGCCATCATCGGTTCGGGCTTTGCCGGTCTCGGCATGGCGATCCGGCTCCGGCAAGCCGGCATGACCGACTTCATGGTCGCCGAAAAGGCCGACTCGGTCGGCGGCACCTGGCGCGACAACCATTACCCCGGCTGCGCCTGCGACGTGCAATCGCATGTCTACTCGTTCTCGTTCGCGCCGAATCCGCGCTGGTCCCGCATGTTCGCGCGCCAGCCGGAAATCCGCGCGTACCTGGAACAGTGCACCCAGCGTTTCGGCGTGCAGAAACATCTTCGCTTCGGTCACGAACTGCTGAGCGCCAGCTACGACGAAGCACGCCATCGCTGGCAAATGGTGTTCGCCAACGGCCAGCGCTGGTCGGCGCGCGTGCTGGTGTCGGGCATGGGCGGCCTGTCGCGCGCGGCGCTGCCGGACATTCCAGGGCTCGACAGGTTCAAGGGCAAGACCTTTCACTCGCAGAACTGGGACCACAGCTATGCGCTCGAAGGCAAGCGCGTTGCGGTGATCGGCACGGGTGCGAGCGCGATCCAGTTCGTGCCGCAGATCGCACCACGCGTTGCGCAACTGAACCTGTTCCAGCGCACTCCGCCGTGGATCATGCCGAAGGCCGACCGCGCGGTGAAACCGTTCGAGCAGTGGCTGTTCCGCCACCTGCCGTTCACCCAGAAGATACTGCGCGCGGGGCTCTATTGCATGCTGGAATCGCGCGCCTTCGGCTTCGCGATTCATCCTTCGCTGATGAAAACCGCGCAGAAGATCGCGCTGCGCCATCTGCACCGCCAGGTGGCCGATCCGCAACTGCGCGCCACGCTCACGCCCGATTACACGATGGGCTGCAAGCGCATTCTGATTTCGAACGACTACTTCCCCTCCCTGTCGCGCCAGAACGTCTCGGTGCTCACGAGCGGCATTGCGCGCATCGAAGAGGACGCCGTGGTCACGGCCGACGGCGTGCGCCATCCAGCCGACTGCGTGATCTTCGGCACCGGCTTCCAGGTCGCGGACCCGTTCCCGCGCGGGGTGGTGCGCGGCAAAGGTGGCGTCGATATCGTCGATACCTGGCGCGACGGTGCGCATGCTTACCTCGGCACCACACTGCCTGGCTATCCGAACTTCTTCATGATCGTCGGCCCAAACACGGGGCTCGGCCACAACTCGATGGTGTACATGATCGAGTCACAGGTCGAATACATCCTGCGCGCGCTGCAGGGCATGCAAGGTGAACGCGCCGCCGCGATTGAAGTGCGGCCGCAGGTCGAGCGCGCCTACAACGAGCAGATCCAGCAGAAGCTCGGCCGCGCAATCTGGTCCACCGGCGGCTGCAAGAGCTGGTACCTCGATCCGAAGACCGGCAAGAACACCACGCTGTGGCCGGGATTCGCGTTCCGCTTTCGCCAGGCGACCCGCACGTTCAGCATGGACGATTACTTTGCCTATGCGCCGACGCCCGCCGCTCAGCCGAATTCCGTACCGAAGGTGCACGCCCTCGCCTCGATGCAGGGGGCCGCTTCGGCCACCGCTTCTTCCAATGCTTCGGCCGAAGCGACTTAAAGGAGACACGCGATGAAGAATTTCACCGGCCGGGTTGCCGCCATCACCGGAGCGGGCTCAGGTATGGGTCGTTCGCTGGCTATCCAGCTGGCGCGCGAGGGCTGTCATCTGGCCCTCGCCGATCGCAACGCAACGAGCCTCGCCGAAACCGCCAGACTCGCCCAGGCCGAGGCGCCGCCGGTGGTCGGCGCACCACTGCGCGTGACGACGCGGGTGCTCGACGTGGCGGATCGCGCGGCCATGTTCGACTGGGCGGCTGAAACCGCAGCCCAGCACGAGCGCGTCAACCTCGTCTTCAACAACGCCGGGGTCGCGCTCTCCAGCCGCATCGACGGCATGGACTACGCCGATCTGGAGTGGATCGTCGGCATCAACTTCTGGGGCGTGGTGCATGGCACCAAGGCCTTCCTGCCGCACCTGAAAGCGACGGGCGAAGGACATATTGTCAACACGTCGAGCGTGTTTGGTCTCTTCGCACAACCAGGCATGAGCGGCTACAACGCCACCAAATTCGCCGTGCGCGGCTTCACCGAGGCGCTGCGCCAGGAGCTCGACCTGATGAAGTGCGGCGTCTCGGCCACCTGCGTACATCCGGGCGGCATCCGCACCAGCATTGCGCAATCTAGCCGGATCGCATCGAACATGGTGGGCTTCATGCTCGAGAGCGAACAGCAAGGCAAGGACGACTTCGAAAAGTTCTTCATCACAACAGCCGATGAAGCGGCCCGCGTGATTCTCGACGGCGTGCGCCACAACAAGCGGCGCGTGCTGATTGGCCGCGATGCGCGTGCCGCCGACTGGCTGGCCCGCACCCTGCCGGCGGCCTACCAGGCGCTCGTGGTGATGCAAACGCGCCGCATGCACCGGCTTGCGCACAAGCGCGCCCGGGCCGCCAAGCCTGGCCAGGTGACCCAGGCCAGCCAGTCCACCGGAAAACGCGCCTGAACCTTCAAGATCATAAGGAGAAAGGCTATGATGCCGATTCGCCGCGACCTTCGTTTTGCCTTACCCCCTGAGCGTGCCTGCGACTGGCACCGGGAAGGCTCGCATGTAACGCACTTCTTCAACGCGCTGTCACTGCTGTTTCCGGCGGGCGAGCGCTTCTTCATGGACAGCGTGCGCAACTACCGCGACCGCATCGAAGACCCGGTGCTGAAAAAGCAGGTGCTAGGCTTTATCGGCCAGGAAGCGATGCACACCCGCGAGCACATCGAATACAACGATCTGCTGCAGGCCGCAGGACTGCCCGCGCACAAGCTCGACCGGCGCCTCGCGGCGTTTCTCAACCTCAATCGCAAGATGCCGAAGTCGTTCCAGCTGGCGATGACCGTCGCGCTCGAACACTACACGGCGATGCTCGCGGGACTGCTGCTGGAAGACGACACGCGGGTGGCCGGATCAGTCGAAGGCTATGTGCAGATGTGGACCTGGCATGCGCTCGAGGAGACCGAACACAAGGCCGTCTCGTTCGACGTCTGGAACACCGTGCTGAAGCCCGGTCTCTGGCGCTATCTGCTGCGCACCGGCACCATGCTGACCGTGACGGCGGTGTTCTGGCTGATCGTCTTCGACTACCACGTGCGCCTTCTGATCGCCGATCGCAAACGCGGCGGTCATCTGCGCGGCATGTGGCGGGTCGTCAAGTTCCTGTACGGGCCGAAGCACGGCGTGTTTCCAGGCATTGCGCTGGAATGGCTGCGCTTTTTCAAGCCGAGCTACCACCCGTGGGATCACGACAACCGCGCGCAACTGGCGCGGATCGACGGGCTGGTCGCCGCGGTCGAGTCGGCCAATGCCGCCAATCCGGCCGCGCTGAAAGCCAGCCGGCGCGGCGTGCGGGCAGCCGCATGATGCGCGACACGCTCGTCGTCGATGCCGGCGATGTACGCCTTGCGGTGTACGTCAGCGGGCCGCGCGGAGCGCCGCCGCTGGTGCTGGTGCATGGCTATCCGGATTCGGCTGCCGTGTGGGAACCGGTGCGGGCGCGACTGGACGGGCGCTACCGCGTGATTACCTACGATGTGCGTGGCGCCGGCGCCTCAGAAGCGCCGACAGTCCGGGCCGGCTATCGTCTCGAGCGGCTTGCGGCCGATCTAGCCGCGGTCGTGGAGGCGACCTGCGGCGGACAAGCATTTCATCTGGTCGGACACGACTGGGGATCGATCCAGAGCTGGGAAGCGGTCACAAGCGCCGCGTTCGAAGGCCGCATCGTCTCGTTCACGTCGATCTCCGGGCCCTGCCTCGACCATGCGGCGCTGGGGCTGCGCGGCAGCAGCGGCCATAGCGGACACGCGCCGGGCAAAACCGCGGGGCAGACTTCCGCGCGGCAGTTCGCGAGCGGTCTGCGGCAAACCCTCAAGTCCTGGTACATTTTCTTCTTTCATCTGCCGCTCGTGCCGGAGCTGGTCTGGCGCTGCGGCGGCGCACGGGCATGGCCGCTGTGGCTGCGGCTCACCGAACGCATCCGTCCTGAGCGCGATCCGGCGCAGCTACGCAATGCTGTCAACGGCCTGAACCTGTACCGCGCCAATTTCATCGACCGGCTGTTTCGTCCGCGCGGCTGCGCGGCTCATGCGCCGGTGCAGTTCATCGTGCCGCTGCGCGACCGCTACGTGGGGCCGGCGCTGTCGCTGGGGCTCGAAGCATGGCTAGGCGATTACACGCGCGAAACCATCGACGCCGGGCACTGGGTCGTGCTGCGCGACCCAGCAGGTATTGCCGCGAGAATCGACCGCTTTGCCGCGCAGCATCCTGCGTTGAACCGGGTGAACGGCGTCAGCGCGTTCGTGGCAAGCGCGTGAAGAGCGTCGGATAGTCGATCACGAGGCCGTCTTCGTCCACTTTCATGTTGGCGCTAAAGTTGCGAAAGATCCCTTCATAGCGGTATTCACGTTTCAACTCGATGCAGGAATAGGCCTGCTCGACGCGCGTGACCTGCAGGTCAGGGGTCGAGATATACGCCACCGCAATCGGCCGGCGCTCGCCCTCGGCCAGTTGCAGACGGCGGATGGGCAAGGTGTTGGTGAAAGGTGTGGCGGCGATATCGATGTCGATGCAGCCGTCGATAGCGACGATCACCTGGCCGTTGCCATCGTGCCAATGCCCCTCGCCGTCGCCGCGCAACTCCAGGTCGCCGCCGCCCATGATTCTCAGGTACGCGTAGGTCACCCGCCAGCGCGGATCGCAGTGCAGCTTGTAGTAAAGCCCGTAGCTCCTTCCATAGCGTTGTCCGACGACGACGCTTTCGACGAAGAAACCGTCGCCGCGCGCATCGAAGGCGAGATGTTCGATACCGTCGCCTTCCTCAGATTCCCAACGTACTTCACGCATGACCTGCCCTCCTTGTAAGGACCGCGTGTTGCACGGATGCGCCAGTGCCAGCAGGGCCCGTGTCGCCTCGCAATCTGACGCACTATCGTAGCAACAGTGCGCGGCGCTTGCCGGTACGGCGCCCACGCCAATCGCCTCGCAAATAGCCAATATCACCGCGCGGGGATGCCCGGCGCGGCACGGGTGCCCTATGCTCGCGGGTTCGCAACGAACCGGGCGCGGCGCCCGCACCTCACGCACCTCCCCATCCCGCCTTGCCACCATGCACGCAGCATCTAACGAACTAGAATCCACCGCGCTGCGCACGCTGTTGCGCAGCCTTGGCCAGATCGTCCTGCAGCCCAACGCCGTAACAGGCGCCTGCCTGCTCGCGGCCTGGCTTGCGTGCGACCCGCGTCTCGCCTGCGCGGCGCTAACTGGCGCGGTCTCGGCAAACGTCGCGGCCGTGCTGGCCGGCTACGACGAGGCCGACACGCGCGACGGGTTGCATGGGTTCAACGGAGCCCTGGCTGGCCTGGCGGCCTTCACATTCATTGGTGACGGCGCCACCGCCGCCGCGGTCGCGATTCTCGCGGGCATGGCCACCGCCTGGGGGCTCGGGCCATGGTCGCGCTGGCTGCGCACGCGTGGCCTGGCGGTTTATTCGAGCCCTTGCCTGATTGTCACATGGCTCTGGCTGCCGCTGTTCACGCCGCGCGCCGCGACAACGACGCCACTTCAACTCGCAAGCTTCTCCCACCTCACGGATGGTGTGCTCTCAGGGCTCGCGCAGACGGACTTTGCGTCGGGCGCAGTGCCCGGCCTGCTGGTGCTGGCCGGTATCTCGGCATCTTCGTTGCGGCACGCTGCCTGGGCGCTGGCGGGTGCGGGTATCGCCAGTGCGTTGCATCTGCTGCTCGGTGCGGGCCTGCCCTCGTTCGGCGCGGGCCTGTTAGGATTCAATGGTGCGCTAACGGCGCTTGCGCTCGCCGAATGCGGTTGGATAGCGACGCTCGGCGGTATCCTGTTGTCTGTGGTTCTGCAACAGATTGCCGGCCGCTACGGGTTGCCTGTCATGACCGCGCCGTTCGTCGCTGCAACGTGGAGCGTGCAGAGCCTGCGACGGCGCCGTCGAATCAACCCGCCGAGCGCGACCGGCAAGCCCGCCCTGCGCCGTTCAGCGCAATCTCTGGCACGCACCAGTTAGGCACGAAGCCACGGCCGCCACCACCGCACCCATCTAGCATGGGACCGCAACAACCTTGCATGGGACTGGAGACAACCATGTCGTTCACCCACACGCCCGCCGGACGCATCGCCGCAAGCGGGCCTTGCTCCGCAGCGGAACAGCAGACCCGCCTCGATCTGGCCGCCGCGTACCGGCTCGCCGCGCTAAACGGCTGGGACGACCTCGTCTATACGCACATTTCAGCGACCGTCCCCGACGAGCCCGGACATTTCTTGATCAATCCATTTGGACTCGGATTCGACGAAGTCTGCGCCTCCAACCTCGTGAAGATCGATCTTGAAGGCAACATCGTCGGAGCCAGCGAGCATTCGGTCAACGCCACTGGTTTCGCCATTCATGCGGCCGTCCACGCGGCACGCGCCGACGCGGTCTGCGTCATGCATCTGCACAACACCGCGGGAATTGCGGTCTCGCTGCAGGCGGCAGGATTGCTGCCGGCATCGCAGCATGCGCTGCGCTTTCATCGCCAACTTGCGTATCACGAGTATGAGGGGCTGGCGTTCACCCCCAAGGAAGCCGAGCGGCTCGTCGCCCATCTCGGCGACAAACCCGCCATGCTGCTGCGCAATCACGGCACATTGACGGCCGGCCGAACGGTCGCCGAGGCCTACGTACTGATGGCGACGCTCATCAAGGCTTGCGAAATCCAGCTTCAGGCGCAGTCCGGCGGTATGGAACTGGTGCTGCCATCCGCCGCGGTAGCAGCGCGCACGGCCGAACAACTGCTCGACGGCGGCGCGGTAGAAGGCGTGCTGGAATGGCCGGCGCTGCTGCGCAAGCTGGATCGTATCGACCGCTCGTTTCGCGACTGAGGCGCTGAGTGAAGTGATCACCGCGCTGGTCCCTGCGGTACTCACTGTGGTGCTGCGTCGTTTTCAGATCAACAGGTTTTAACCCACGGAGAAGTGACATGCCCACGTTTCATATCGAACTGTTCGAAGGCCGCACGCTCGATCAGAAGCGCCAGTTCGTCGAAGCCATCACGAAAGCGACCTGCGAGTCGCTCGGTGTCGAGCCCAATTCGGTGGATATTATTCTGACCGACGTGAAGCGCGAGAACTGGGCCACGGGCGGCAAGCTCTGGAGCGAGGCTTAGCGTCTCCGTTTACTGCACAGCGCAAGAGTGTCCGCGACATCGGTTGGCAAAACCCGGCGGACAAAAAAACGGCGTCACCGCTTTGGACGCGGGACGCCGCCAAGACCACACTCGCATGTCGGGGTCGATCACACGAGAGTCCTCAAGATAGCCACCGCGCCCAGGCACTACAAGATGAAATATTTTCGTTTGTAACGCCCCGCCAGGTAGCTCTTACGTCTGCAGAAAACCCCGCCCCAACGCCTTCCGCATGGCACGGACATTTCACTTTTGGTCCGTAGTGTCAGCACGGATTGTCAATTTACAGATTCGAACACTTTTTACGAATCCGCCTTGGCGAGACCTGGCCATCCGGCGATGTCCGGGCCGAAATCCCTCCGTTATCCTGATGTTCTCGTGTAGCGCCTATGCCACCACGATCCTGCCGATCGAGCGTAGCGTCGCTTGCATTTAAGTAACATATTTGTTATGATGGGAACCAATGGCAGATCGTATGGAGCAATATGGGCCGAATCTCGGTGAACCGCATACCCAATCCATGGGCGGCGGTCTCTTCGAAATGCGTCTGAAGGGAGCGGAAGGCATTGCCAGAGTATTCTTTTGCTCGGTCGTCGAATGTCGGATCGTCATGCTTCACTCCTTTGTGAAGAAGTCGCACGACACGCCTCGAAACGAGCTGGACGTGGCTCGTAAAAGATTGCTGGAGGTCAAACGTGGCAACAAAGTATGAGGAACTGCGGAAGGTAGCGCTCGCGGACCCCGAAGTCCGCGCGGAGTATGAACGGCTGAATCGCGAAGAATTCGCCCTGCTCGATCAGATGCTTGCGGCGCGTCACGCAGCCGGCTTGAGCCAGGCTCAAGTGGCCGAACGCATGGGCACCCAGCCGCCGGCGGTCACGCGGCTCGAGCGGGCCCTCGCCTCGGGGCGGCATTCGCCATCCATCGACACCTTGCGCAAATATGCCGCGGCTTGCGGCAAGAAGCTGGTTATTTCTATCGCGTGATTCAAGGGCGCGCGACTGTTGTTCAACAGCCGCGCTTCGCCAAACAGGCTGTCTCGCTCGCACGTCACCACAGCGCTGCTGCAGCGCGGTGTATTGACGCAGTTTTTACTTCCGGGGTCACACCGAGCGAAACAGACGATTTAAAAAAACATGATGCAGATCAATGATCTAGCATCTCAAAATCGATCCAACCCCATTCTCGGCGCGTCTTTTCGACGCACGTCGCGGCGCAGCAAAGCGCGCGGTATTCCCCTACTCTTGCGCCATCTGCACACCGCAGTGCGCGCCGACAGCGGTCGACGCGCGTAGCTTGTTTCCGGCAGCAAAAGCTATGGACCCCGCATCCGCAATTTCCGCTTTCGACCTGGCGCGCATTCAGTTCGCGTTCACGGTTTCGTTTCATATCGTCTTTCCCGCACTGAGCATCGGGCTCGCCAGTTTCATCGCCGTGCTCGAATGGCGCTGGCTCAAGACCGGTAAGGCGTACTACAAAGATCTGTGTCTGTTCTGGTCGAAGATCTTTGCAGTGGCTTTCGGTATGGGCGTGGTCTCCGGCGTCGTCATGAGCTACCAGTTCGGCACCAACTGGTCGGGCTTCTCCAGCTTCGCCGGCCCAGTCACTGGTCCGCTGCTGATGTACGAGGTCATGACCGCGTTCTTCCTCGAAGCGGGCTTCCTCGGCATCATGCTGTTCGGCTGGCAGCGCGTGAGTCCGCGCGCACACTTCGGCGCGACGCTGATGGTCGCCATCGGCACGCTGATCTCGACTTTCTGGATTCTCGCCTCCAATAGCTGGATGCAGACACCGCAAGGCTTCGCGATCGAGAACGGCCATGTGGTACCGCTCGACTGGTTCAAGATCGTCTTCAACCCGTCGTTCCCGTACCGGCTTGCGCATATGGCGCTCGCCGCTTTCATCGTCGCCGCCCTGGTGGTGGCTGCGGTCGGCGCATGGCATCTGCTCAAGGGCCGGCGCGACCCTGCCGTGAAGAAGATGTTCTCGATGGCGCTATGGCTGCTGCTGATCCTCACGCCGATCCAGGCCTTCGTCGGCGACCAGCACGGTCTGAACACCCGCAAGTACCAGCCGGCCAAGATCGCCGCCATCGAAGGTCTGTGGAACACCGAAAAAGGCGGCACGGCGCTCAACCTGTTCGGCATCCCCGACATGAAGGCGGAAACCACGCGTTACGCGGTGTCGATTCCGCACCTGGGCAGCCTGATTCTCACGCATAGCTGGGACGGCGAAATTCGCGGCCTGAAGGAATTCCCGCCCGAAGACCGGCCGAACTCGACCGTCGTGTTCTGGAGTTTCCGCATCATGGCGGGGCTTGGCGTGCTGATGATCGTCATGTCGGTCGCGGCCTGGGTGCTGCGCCGCCGCGGCAAGCTGTATGACGCGAAGTGGTTCCAGAAGCTCGTCGTGGCGATGGGTCCGACCGGCTTCATCACCTTGCTGGCCGGCTGGGTAACCACCGAGGCCGGGCGCCAGCCATGGGTCGTATACGGCGTCATGCGCACCTCGCAGGCGGTGTCGCCGCTCACCACGCAGCAAGTGGGCATCTCGCTGATGGCGTTCGTGATTGTGTACTTCCTCGTGTTCGGCACCGGGGTCTACTACATGCTCAAGCTGATGCGCTCGGGTCCAGCCTTGCCCGGCCATACGCCGCACGGCGTGCCCGATGGAGTACCCGGCCGCACCGCAGGCCGCCCCATCTCGGCCGCCGGCCAGTTGATCGACGCAGCCTGAATCACACCGTACCGAGGTTAGAAAATGGATGTCACCGTAGTGTGGGCCGCGATCATCGCGCTGGGCCTCTTCATGTATGTGGTGCTCGACGGCTTCGATCTGGGCATCGGCATTGTGTTTCCGTTCTTTCCCGATGAGAAAGAGCGCAATCTGATGATGAATACCGTCGCGCCCGTCTGGGATGGCAACGAGACATGGCTCGTGCTCGGCGGCGCGGGGCTGTTCGCGGTGTTCCCTGTGGTCTATTCGACCGTGCTGTCGGCGCTCTACCTACCGCTGATTTTTATGCTCGCCTGCCTGATTTTCCGCGGCGTGTCGTTCGAGCTGCGCGCCAAGGCGAACCGCACCAGGCATCTGTGGGATCTGGCGTTTATCGGCGGCTCGACCGGTGCGGCGTTCTTTCAGGGCATCGTGCTGGGCGCCTTCCTGCAAGGCATCCCGCTCGACGGCAGCTATGCCGCGTTCGGCTGGCTCACGCCGTTCAGCTTGCTGACGGGTCTCGGCCTTGTGGTCACCTATGCGCTGCTCGGCTGCTGCTGGCTGGTCGTCAAGACTGAAGGCGACCTGCAACGGCGCCTGCATCGGGTCGTCTGGCCGCTGACGATCATCCTGCTTGGCTTCATCGCGGTGGTCAGTCTCTGGACACCGCTGCAGGACCCCAATGTTGCCCAGCGCTGGTTCGCCTCGGGCCTGTTCTACCGCTTGCTGCCGGTGCCGTTCCTGGTTGCGGTCTGTGCGTTCCTGATGCACCGGGCCGTGCGCGACCGGCATCACAAGACGCCCTTCGTACTGGCGCTGGCGCTCGTGCTGATCGGCTATCTCGGCTTGCTGGTGACACTGTGGCCGTATGCGATCCCGTCGAGCATGACGCTCTGGGAAGCCGCGGCGCCGCGTTCGAGCCAGATGTTCACGCTGGTGGGAGCGGCGGTGATCATTCCGATCATCCTCAGCTATACGACGATGGGTTACTGGGTATTTCGCGGCAAGGTGCGCCATGACGACCAACATCACTATCACTGAACGCGCGGCGCCAGCCGCTGCTCCCATGAGGCGCGCGCTGCCGGGCTGGGTCTGGTTTATCGCGCTGTGGTGCGTCGGCGTGGGCGGTGCGATGTCGCTTGGCTTCGCGTTCAAGATTTTGATGAATCTGACGCTGTTCGCCGTGAAGTAAAGGCGCTGCGGGTTAAGCCTTGCATGCGGCGCTTCAAAATCCGGCGGTCCTGCACGTCTATGTAGCAGGCCGCAGCGCAGGCAATCGTCCAACGTATTGCAGCGCACCTGAGAGAAACACCTGGTGGTGCCGATCAAGCATATGATCGCAGCATGAGGTGCAGCAGCACCGGCAATCCAGCATAAGCCTCGCTATCGAAGAGGCAAGCGGTAGACGTGGCCGCGCTCGCTGAGCCGGCCTGACGGGACGGATGGCGCATCTCGGGGGGCGCCATCCGCGTCCGGCATCAGCGAAACAACGGTGGAAACTACCAACGCGCAGTGCCGACACGCGGAGACACCATGAAGTTTCTTGTGGCCGACGACCATGAACTGATCCGCCAGGGCGTCAAGGGATTGCTGCGCGGACTCGATCCGGATGCCCAGTTCGACGAAGCCGATAGCTGGGAAACGCTTGCCGCCGCCGCGCGGCCCGACGCCGATCACGATCTGGCGATTGTCGACCTGCACATGCCAGGCATGAGCGGTGCGGCATCCCTCGACGTGCTGCTGAAAGCGAATCCGGCGTTGCCGGTGGTCGTGCTGTCCGCCGAAGAATCGCCCGACGAAATGCGCGCCGTCCTTGCGGCCGGCGCGCTCGGCTTCGTGCCGAAGCGCCAGCCGGCCAGCGTCATGCTGAAGGCGATCGAACTGGTGTTGTCGGGCGGCGCGTATGTGCCGATGGAAGCGCTCAGCCTGCTCGGCGCGCGCGAAGCCGCGCCTGGCGCGAGCACCGACGCCAGCGGCACTGCGGGCGCAGCCAGCCCATCTGGCGCAGGCAGCGCACAATCTGCCGCCCTGACCGAACCGCTTGCCCAGGTCGCCGCGCTGCAGCCGCATCAACAGCATCTGCTGGAAAACCTCTCGCCGCGGCAACAGGACATCATGCGGCTGGTGCACCGCGGCTGGACCAACAAGATGATTGCCCGCGAACTAGGCGTGGCCGAGGGAACCGTGAAGGTGCATCTGTCGGTGATCTTCCGGGCGCTCGGGGTCCATAACCGCTCTACCGCGATTGCCGTGATCAACGGCTGGCTGGAAGCCGGGAAGACGCTTTAGCCCCTCACGACACCTTGCGCTGCTGGCCGATCGCCAGCCCGGGCTCTTCGCCCGCTGACGCCGGCCGCGCGCCATCCAGTTCCGCCTGCTGCCACAACATCTCCAGCGTGCGCCGCAAGCGTGCCGGGGTGACCGGCTTATGCAGTACCGGAATGCCTTGGGTAGCGAGCGTCGCCAGTTCGCCCGAGGCCATGTCGCCGGTAATCAGCAACATCACCGCTCCGTCGTGCCCCGAGCGCAGCAGGGTGTCGCGCACCGCGGCAAGCGCCTGCGCCCCGGTGTGTTGGTTCGCCAACTGGTAATCGCACAGCACCGCGTCGGGAACAAAACCTTCGTTGAGCATCTGCAGCGCGAGCGCCTCGTCGCGCACGCCGCGCGCGACGCAGCCCCAACGTCCCAGCAGGCTTGTCAGGCCTTCGAGAATCGACGGATCGTCGTCGATACAAAGCACCCGCCTGCCCTGCGCCGAAGGGCCGCTCACGACCGTATCGCTCAGGCTTGCCACAATTCCGTTGGGGTCGCCTGCCTGCACCGTAAAACGGAACACCGAACCGCGCCCGGGTGCCGAGCGCAGATGCAATTCGCCACCTAGCAGATCGACGAGGCGTTTGACAGTCGGCAAACCCAGCCCGTGTCCCTGGCGCGCGTCGCGCTGCGGATTGGCCACCTGATAGAACTCCTCAAAGATGCGTGCCTGCTCCTGCGCGGGAATGCCGATGCCCGAATCGCGCACCTCGATATAGCCGCCGCCGCGCCGCCCCGCGCGCCGCAAGCCCATCCAGATCGCGCCTTCCTCCGTATAGCGCACCGCATTCGAGAGCAGATTGCTCAGCACCCGTTCGAGCAGCACCGGATCGTCGTAGACCACCTGGGTGGTCGGCGCGATGCGCAACGCCAGCCCTTTGGCCGCCGCCTGCGGCCGGTACTGGCTCCCGACCCGCTCGAACAGCTCGCCGAGCCGGAAATGCAGCCGGATCACCTGGGTGACGCCGCTCTCCAGCCGCGCCAGATCGAGTACCTGGTTGAACAACTGATTGAGCGCCTCGACGTTGTGGACGATGTGATCGGCGGTTTTGGCGTGCTGCTGGGGCGTCACCGACGCGTCGTTGAGCGAGGCGGCCAGCAGACCGATGGCATGCAACGGCTGGCGCAGGTCGTGGCTCGCGGCGGCGAAAAAGCGCGTCTTGGCGAGACTCGCCTCTTCGGCCACCTGTTTCTGCTCGGCAAGCGATTCCGCCAGATGCTGCTGGTCGACCCGCGCATGCACGACGCGCTGGAACAGCTTGCGATAGCTCACCGCGTAGACATTGATTGCGCAAAAGAAGAAGGCAAGGACGATGGCGAGAATGGTGCGGTCGAACGTGTGGCTGCCGAACAGCAGCACGATGGCCGGCAGCAGCACGAAGGTGATGCCGGTCGAAAAGTTCAGGACGTCGAAGCCGTTCGACATGAACACGCCCGCCGCCAGCGTCACCAGCATCACGGTATGCAGCACCGGCAGATCCACCTGGCGGCTATGAAACGCGAACCAGACGGCGAGCCCCGGCGCGCTATACAGCAGCGCTCCGCGCAGCGCGTGCAGCCTGATCCAGTTGCGCGCCGTCAGGGCATTGGGCCAGCGGCGCCGGCAGAACCACAGTGTCAGCGCGGCGCAATTCGCCACCGCGTAAAAGCCGAAGCACGCCATGAACCGTTGCGGATACGGCATGTCGACCCAATAGATCGACACCAGCACCACGATCGCGAACCAGTGCGTAAAAAACGCTATGGGGTCTTGCGCGTACAGCACGCGCACCAGGTCTTCGTCGATCGCTCGCTGGATAGGATCGTCCCGCATCGTGCGGTCTCCCGTGCAGTATTACTGCGGTTGGGTCCGGCAGTTTCGATAGCGTAGTGCGGTAGGGCGAGAGGCGAGACGGGGTTCGTGCCGCGCGATGCCCGAAATGGTGCGTGGCATCGCGCGCGACGGTTTACCCGGCAGTTTACCTGTCAGCTATCACTTAATCCATATAGGCGAAGCCGCGCGCAAAAACCATACTGGGTTCACTTTCCAGCGCGGCCCAGGCCTTCTCAGACGGCCACCGCCGCCCCGCTTCGGGGCTGACCGCGCTCCCCTGCCCCATCCTTCGACGGAGGCTTCCATGGGCGCCTTACCCAGCCGCGACTTCATCCGCAACCTCGATAACGCGATCCTCCCCGATCTGTGGCGCCGCCGCACGCAGTTGTCAGGTGACGAAATGGTGTCGATGGTGGATCTTGTGAAGCGGGCACTGCGAACCTACCATCCGCTCGAACTGCAGGCGCTCGGCGAGGACAAGGAAGAACTGGTCGCGCAGTTCATCTTCGCGCGCGTGCTGCGCCTCGCCCCCGGCCATTCCGACACGCATGCCTGCGCGGAAAGCGCACCGTCCAACGGCTACGCATTGTGTGCCTATTTCCGCCGTTATCTGATCGACTGCCTGCGCAGTGCGGGTCATCAGCGCAACGTGTCGATGGAAAACGAAGGCATGGAGCAGGAAATCGACCTGCATGCCCACGCTCTCGAAGACCCGGTCGAAAGCGTGCTGCTGCAATACGGTCTCGATGAAGCGCGCGTGCGCGCCGCGGCGCGGACCTTTATCGACGGCCTCGACGAACCCGAGCGCATCGTGCTGGCCGGCAGTCTCGGCTGGTGCTCCGAATGCAAAGGCGGCCTCTCGGCCGTGGCGGCACAGCATCGCGTCCCCTCGTATCACTATCGCGCGGTCAAACTCGGCGTCACGATGAAAAAGACGGGCGACGCCAGCGATTTTTCCAATACGAAGATCGGCCGCTGGCTAATCGACGTGCTCGGTATCGAGATCGAGGTTGAAAACCGCGCGGCGATCCTGATTGCACTCAACCTGCTCGCTGCCGAATCGAGCGACAGCGAGATGAATGAAGCGGCTGCGTAATTGCGCCGTGCCGCCTTGAGGCGCCGTCAGTCTTGACGACGAGTGTCTCTACCCGCCACCGATCTTGCTTTGTTTGCCGGCTTGCACCGCCTACGATAGGGAGGCCGAGCAGCGCTCAGTCATCCTCACGAGCCAGGATTCCCCCACCCTGGTCGCACCCGAATAAACAGGTGGTCACGATGAACCGTTTATCCAGCGCCATTGAGGCAATCCAGCCGCATTACGAAATCGTGGTGGTCGGTTCGGGCTACGGCGGCGCCATTGCGGCGAGCCGCATGGCGCGCGCAGGCCGCGAGATATGTTTGCTCGAACGCGGCCGCGAATTCATGGCCGGGGAGTTTCCCGCCACGCAATTCGAAGGTGCGAGCCAGGTGCAGTACAACACCGCACTCGGCCAGCTCGGCTCGCCGCTCGCGCTGCTCGAGGTGCACGTCAATGCGGAGGTCAACGCGGTGGTGGGTTGCGGCCTCGGCGGCACCTCGCTCATCAACGCTAACGTGGCGCTCAGGCCCGATCCGAGGCTGTGGCAGGATCCGCGCTGGCCCGCTGCGGTGCGCGGCGACGAGGCTGGCCTTGCCGCCGGTTATGCACGCGCCGAGGCGATGCTGCAGCCCACGCCGGTGCCGGCCGACTTCCCGCCGCTGCCCAAGCTCACTGCGCTGGCCCGCTCGGCGCAGGCCCTCGGCATGGCACAGCGCTTTTCGCGGCCGCCTATCACCGTCACTTTCAAGGATGGTCCGAATGCAGCCGGGGTCGAGCAGAAGCGCTGCGTCGGCTGTGGGGATTGCAACTCGGGGTGCAACCATGAGGCGAAAAACTCCACCCACATGAACTATCTGCCCGACGCCGTGGCCCATGGCGCGCAGATTTTTACGGGCGTGGCGGTGCATTCGGTGGTGCGCGACGAGGCGACCCAGCAATGGTGTGTGCGCTATCAGCCGGTGGATCTCGGGCGGGAGAGTTACGACGCGCCGGATCTGGCCGTCACTGCGGATATCGTGATTCTCGCCGCCGGCACGCTCGGTTCGACCGCCATTCTGTTGCGCTCACGCGATGCTGGACTCCCGGTGTCGGCGCTGCTAGGCCAGCGCTTTACCGGCAACGGCGATGTGCTTGCGTTTGCTTTCAACACCGATGAACCGATCAACGGCATCGGCTGGGGTCCGCATCAGAGCGGTGAGATTCCGCCCGTCGGGCCGACCATCTGCGGCCTGATCGATCACCGCGATACGCCCGGCGTCCGGGATGGTTTCGTGATCGAGGAAGGCTCGCTCGCCGGGCCCGTGGGCATCGCCATGATGGGCGTGCTGGGCATCGCTACGCCAGCCGAGGGCGTAAAGATGCCCGAACCGCCCTCGCCCGCGCGCTCGCTGGATGCCGCCGCGCGCATTCTCGAAAGCCTGCTGCGCGGTCCGTATCACGGCGCGATGAATCACACGCAGACCTACCTCGTGATGGCGCACGACGACGAAGGTGGACAGATTCTCGTCGAGCAAGGCCGCCCACGGATTCGCTGGCCCGATGCCGGCCAGCAGCCGATCTACAGCACCATCGAAAAAACGCTCGAAGCGGCCACCGTTGCGCTGGGCGGCGAGTACCTGCGCGACCCGATCTCCGCCAAACTGCTCGGCGACCGGCTGGTGACAGTCCACCCACTAGGCGGCTGCGGGATGGCGGACGCGGCTGAAAACGGCGTCGTCGATCAGGCCGGGCGCGTGTATTCGGCCACCGCGGGCAGCGCCGTGCATGACGGTTTGTATGTGATGGACGGCGCGGTCATGCCGATCTCGCTCGGCGTGAATCCACTCCTGACCATCTCGGCACTGGCCGAGCGCAACTGTGCGCAACTCGCGGCAGCGCACGGCTGGCAGATCGACTACACCTCGCCGGGCGACGCCGCGCCGCCCGCGCCGCAAAAGATCGGCCTGCGCTTTACCGAAACCATGGTGGGCATGTACCAGTGGAGCACGCCGCCGGATGACGCCTCTCAAAACGCCAGCCCGGACGCCAATCCGGACGCCAGCCCGATCAGCTTTACCCTCACGGTGGAGTCCGACGACCTAGCCGAGATGCTCAGCAATCCCCAACATGCCGCGCGTACGCTCGGCACGCTGACTTGCCCTGCGCTATCCGCGCAACCCATGACCATCGCCGACGGACGCTTCAATCTGTTCGTGGTCGACGAGAATCAGGTCGACCGCCGCGACATGAACTACCGGATGACGCTCGAATCGGTGGAAGGCACCCGCTACTTCCTGTTCGGACAGAAGGTCATCACCCGCTCTTCGCTGCTCGAACTGTGGCCGCAAACCAATACGCTATACGCGCAGATCCGCGCTTCCGAAGCAGCGGATGCACCTGTCGTCGGCAAGGCCACGCTCATCATCACGCCCGAGAACTTCCTCAAGCAGATGCGCACGATCGAGGTGACCAACGCGCCCGATCTCGAGACACGGCTCGAATGGACGCTGAAATTCGGCAAGTTCTTCGGCGGCGTGCTGTTCACGGAATACGGCGGCGTGGCGGCGCCGTTGCAGTTTCTCAATTCGGATATCGCCGCGCCTCGCATCAAGCGCTCGCTGCGCGCGCCGGCTCCTGAGCTGACGTGGTTCAAGACGCCCGGACCCGCTGGCAAGACCCTGAAGCTCACGCGCTATCACGCAGGCGACAAAGGACCCGTCTTGCTGGTGCACGGTTCGGGCGTGTCGAGCCGCATCTTCGCGACCGACCTGATCGACACCAATCTCGTCGAGTTTCTGTGCGCCGCCGGTTACGACGTATGGCTCGCCGATCTGCGCGTGAGCATCGAGTTGCCGAGCGCACTCGAGCCGACCACCGCGGATGCGATCGCCCGTGAGGACATCCCCGCCGCCGTCGCGCAGGTCCGGCTGCTCACGGGCGTCGAGCAGATCCAGGTGGTCGCGCACTGCTTCGGCGCGATAGCCTTCACCATGTCCTTGTTGTCGGGACTCAAGGGTGTACGCTCGGCGCTGCTGTCGCAGGTCTCTGCACATCCGGTTCCGGGCACGCTGCAGCGGATCAAGGCCGGGCTGCACATGCCGGAGATGCTCGAGCATCTCGGCGTGAAGGATCTGACCGTGCTCACGCGGGCCGGCAACTGGCCGCACAATCTGCTCGACGAGGCGCTACGCGTCTATCCGGTCGGACACGAGCAAGGCTGTGGCAATGCGCTTTGCCATCGGGCCACCTTTCTTTACGGCCTGCTCTATGAACACGCGCAACTCGGCGAACATCTACACGCCAACCTGCAGGAATTATTCGGCGTGCATGATGTCGAGCTTTTCAGTCAACTGGCAGCGATGGTGCGCGCCGGCCACGTAGTGAACGCCCAGGGCGAAAACGTCTATCTGCCCAAGCTCGACGCCATGAACCTGCCGATCGGTTTTATTCATGGCGCCGAAAACCAGTGCTATCTGCCGGTAAGCACGGAGACCACCTTCAACCTGCTGGTGGAGCGCTTCGGCGCTGCGAACTACGAGCGGCATGTGATTCCCGGCTACGGGCATCTCGACTGCATTTTCGGCAAGAACGCGGCGCTGGATGTGTTTCCGGTGATAGTGCGGTATCTGGATGGGCATTGAGGGGGATTCGCTACGCTCGCTTGCGACGAGGTGAAACGCGAATTCCAACAACTCACCTGGAAACTTGATTTAATATCCTGACCATCCAGCGTTTGACCCCGCCGGTATAGAACCACAATAAACCCTTTAAGCCACCCTATGGAACAACTGAGCTTCGGTACCTGCGTCAAGAACAGCTGGATCAGCACCTGGCAGGCAATCGTTCAGATGCCTGGACTTTTCCTAGGCGCATTCGCCATCCTGGCCTGCACGACCCTGCTGACCGGTCCCTTTCAGCATCTGCCATCCCAGGACCCCGCGCTCGACGCCGCGGCAAAGGTCGGCCACACGTTTCTCAGCGGGGCTTTCTCGGTGCTGCAACTTGTTGTCTACGGCTGCGTGACCATCAAGGTCAACCGGTTCGTGCTGCTCGGTGAAGGCATCCATCCCCTGCTACCACTCGGCGGCAAACCGCTCGGGCGCTACGCGCTGATCTCGGTGTGCCTCGCGCTGAGCATGCTTGCGATCGTACTCGCGCTGGTGGTGGGCATACACCAGATCACGACGGGGGGCGTCATCCTGATCTCGATGCTGGTGCTTCTTGCCTATATGTTCGTGATGATCCGTCTTAGTCTGCTCTACCCGGCCCTCTCGTTGGGCAGCCGCCTGACACTGCGCGCAGCGTGGACGGACAGCCGCGGGCATTTCTGGAGTATGGTCGGCATCTGGATGGCTGCTTATGTGCCGCTGCTGATCGTCTGGATCGTTGTGCTCGAGGTATTCGGCCGGCGCATGCTGATAGCCGGCACGCAAGGCTCTACCGCGTTTGCAATCGGGCTGGCATTCGTCAACGCGCTGTTCATGGTGCTCGCCGCCTCGGTCCTGTCCTGGCTTTACCGCCGTTACGCGAACCAATTGCTGGAGCACGTCCCGAGCTGATCTGCTTCAGAACAGCTTGCCCGGGTTCAGGATTCCATGCGGATCGAGCGCCTGCTTGATCGCGGCCATCGCGGCTAGTTCCTCGCGCGAGCGCGAGATCGGCAGGAACTCGCGCTTGAGCAAACCGATGCCGTGTTCCGCCGAAACCGAACCGTGCAGCGGTCCAAGCATCTCGTAGACGAACGCATACACCGCGTGGTGCTCGACGCCGGGGACCGAATGCCCATCCACGGTGAGATGCAGATTCGAGTCGCCGATATGGCCGAAGAAATACGAGCGGTTGCCCGGCCATCGACGATCGAGCGCTGCGCGGCAGCGCTCGACAAACGTGCCGATCTCGCCGATCGGCAAACTCACGTCGAAGTTGATCGGATCGAGCCGCACCGGAAACTCGGCGGTACATTCGCGCACTGCCCATAAAGCCCGCGCATCGGCCAGCGACTGTGCGATCACCGCATCGCAGATGGCGTGCGCGCCGAGCGCCTCGGTCAGCGCAGCCGCGAAACGTTCCCCGTCGTCGGCGGCATCGAAGCTGGCGTGTTCGATCAACGCGTAAAGCGGATGCGCCTCGGCAAACGGCGAACGCGTGCCGGTCAAGGAGACGCCGAAGTCGTAGAAGTCCGGCCACATGATTTCGAATGCACCGATGTCGTTGCCGAAGCGCGTTGCCAGCCGTCGTAGCAGGCTAACCGCAGCATCGTAGTCGTCCAGGGCGACCAGCGCCGTGTGCCGGGCGGCACGCGGCGGATGCAGCCGCAACACCGCCCGCGTGATCACCCCGAGCGTGCCTTCCGAGCCGATAAACCAGTGCTTCAGGTCGTAGCCGGTATTGTTCTTGACCATCTTGCCAAGCGAACTCAAGACCGCACCGTTCGCCAGCACCACCTCCAGCCCGAGCACCTGGTCGCGCGCGGTACCGGACTGGATGACGCGATTGCCGCCGGCGTTGGTGGCGAGATTGCCGCCAATCTGACACGAGCCGCGTGCGCCGAGATCCAGTGCGAGTTCGAAACCCGCTTGCGCGGCCGCCTCCTGGGCGTTCAGCAAGATGGTGCCGGCGCGTATGGTCATCGTTGCAGATGCCGGGTCGATTTCCTCGATGCCGCTCAACCGTTCGAGCGACAAGGCGATATCGGCGGCGCGTGGAATTGCGCCGCCCGCGAGGCCGGTCATGCCGCCCTGCGGCACCACCGGTTGATGGGCGGCGTGACAGATCGCCAACG
Organism: Paraburkholderia phenazinium; assembly: GCF_900100735.1. Classification (GTDB taxonomy): domain Bacteria; phylum Pseudomonadota; class Gammaproteobacteria; order Burkholderiales; family Burkholderiaceae; genus Paraburkholderia; species Paraburkholderia phenazinia. The sequence goes on from NZ_FNCJ01000014.1 coordinate 194,515, forward strand.
CCTGCGCTACCTGCCCGGTCGTGCGCGGCAGCAGCAAGGCCGCAGCGCGCGTCGGTTCGTGACGCGTCCAGTCGGTCATCGAGCGCTCGCCGATCTGTGCGCCGACGCGCACCGCGTCATCGCCTAAGGCCTCGCGCAGGGCCGCGAGCGTCGCGTCAAGGGCAGCGGGAGTCACGCTCGTCATGCTGCCGTCCCCTGCGCCGCCCGCTTCTTTCGATAACCCATGGAATCGTTGATACGCCCAAGAATGTAGTCGCCTGCCGCGACCGGTTGATATTTGACGTCAGCCGCGCTCGCGCCAAGCTCACGCGGATCGACCAACGCGCCGTAAGTCGGATCATAGAACGTCGCGATCGAATAGCGCTCGCGGCCCGACGCGTTGATGACGCGATGCAGCGTCGAGCGAAAGCGGTCATTGGTCCAGCGCGCGAGCAGGTCGCCGACGTTGACGACAAAACTACCGGGGATGGGCGGCGCTTCGATCCACGTATCGTTGGCAATCTCGCGCACCTGCAGGCCACCCACCTGATCCTGCCACAGAAGCGTAATGCAACCGTAGTCCGTATGAGGTGCAACGCCGAACTGGTCGGCATCCGGCTGCGGCGGCTGCGGCTGCGGCTGCGGCGGGTAGTAGACCATCTGGGTGCGCTGCATCCGCTTCGTATAACGCGGCGCGAAGAACTGCTCGTCGACGCCGAGACTGACCGCCACCGCGCGCAACAGATCGGCGCCGCACAGGGCCACCGCCTCGTAGTAACCGTATAGCGCCGGGCGCAACTCAGGCATGAAGTCCGGCCAGTTGTTCGGCCCGCGCAACGCCTGGCCGGCGAGGACATCCGGGTCGTCCTCGGGCAACTCCAGGCCGATGCTGAAAAACTCCTTGTAGTCAGGCCGTTTCGCCTGATACATGGTGGCGTCGCCCAACGCATTGAAGCCGCGATGCCGCAGATTCACGGCCGCGCGCCGTTTGGTCTCCACCGGAAACGCGAAGAAGCTGCGGGCCGAGTGCTCGGCGGCGTCAATGACCGCCTGCGGCACACCATGATTGACGATGTAGAAAAAGCCGATCGTGGTGCAGGCCTCGTAAATCTCGCGGCCGACCCGCGCCATGGAGCCTGGATCGCCGGCACGCACGCCGGCAATGTCAATGAGCGGAATGCGGGTAACCGGCAGCATCGCAATACTCCTGAAAGGCGTAGCGGACCAGACTGATAAATGAGCTGAGGAATACGCCCGCCGCCGATACTTCGAACACCTTGCGAAATGCGTGGCGGCGCATGCGTGTTCCCAGTTGTATATACCGCCAAAAGCCCCTTCGCAAGCGACGTTTCCGCGCTTGATCAAGCATGGGGCGAGCGCCTTGCAATGCACAACAGGATTATTTATTTCGCACAAAAACTGCGGTATATACTGCCTCGCATACCGCGCGCCCTGGCTTGATTTCGCGCGACACCGCTTTGCCAACTGGAGAATCGTATGAGCATCCTTGCAGGCTGGAAGTGTCGTTTAGTGATGTTGGCGTTGTGCACGGCGAGCCTCGCCGCTCACGCAGATCAACTTGCCAAGGTCAAGCAGGCGGGCGAACTGGTGGTCGGCACCGAGATGCAGTTTGCGCCGTTCGACTTCCTCGAGAATGGCCAGCAGGCCGGCTTCAACAAAGACCTGTTCGCCGAGATCGGCAAAGAACTGGGCGTGAAGGTGCGCTTCATCGACCTGCCCTGGCCGAGCGTGCTGCCGGGTCTCGAAGCCGGCAAGTTCGACATGGTTGGCGGCCCGCTGACCGTGACCAAGGCGCGCATGGAACGCTACGCCTACACGCTGCCGATCGCCGACGCCACCGACGCCCTGCTCAAACGCGCCAGCGACACCTCGCTCAAGCAATCCTCGGATATCTCCGGCAAGACGGTCGGCGCAGGCAAGGGCTCGGCCCAGCTCGACCAGTTGAAGTCGTATATCGCCACTCTGCCGAAGCCGCCTGAGGTGCGCGAATACGTCGACAACAACCAGGCGTATGCCGACCTCGCCGCCGGCCGCATCGCGGCGGTGGCCAACTCGATGACGAACATCGCCTATGTGGCAAAGCAGCGGCCCGACACCTTCGCGGTGGTGCAGCCGCCGTTCGGCGCCAAGGTGTACTTCGCTTATTGCATGCGCAAGGATCCGGACAGCCAGTCGCTCGACGACGCATTCAACGCCGCGCTGATCAAGATGCACAACGACGGGCGTCTCGCCGCGTTGCAGAAGAAGTGGTTCGGTGTTGCAATGGATGCGCCGACCACCATGCCCACACCGAACTACTGATGAGTTAAGTGGCGCGCGGCGGGCCTGCCGGTCCGTTGCTGCGCGTCGCGCAGTCTTCCAGCGGGTGCCCGACACATGTTCAGCCTGACGGTCTTTCTGCAGGGTCTGCCGCTGCTGCTGCACGCGGCCATCGCGACGGTCGGCATTTCGCTTACCGGGCTCGTGATCGGCTTCTATGTGGCAATCGGCGTGTGTTCGGCGCGGCTCTCGGCCCATCGCGCGGTGCGCATGTTGGGCGGCGCCTATGTGTTCTTCTTTCGCGGCGTGCCGATGCTCGTGCAACTGCTGCTCGTGTATTACCTGCTGCCGTTTGTCGGCATCAACGTCTCGCCGCTCGTCGCGGCGATCAGCGCCGTGTCGCTGTGCTCCGCTTCGTATATTGCCGAGATTCTGCGCGGCGGCTTTCTGAGCATTCCGCCGGGGCACCTCGAGGCTGCGCGCATGCTCGGCATGTCGCCGTTCGACATGCTGCGGCGGATTCAGGTGCCGCAGGCCTTCAGGCTCACGCTACCCTCGCTCGTCAACGAAATGGTGCTGCTGATCAAAGCGTCGTCGCTGATTTCGGTGGTCGGCGTGGCGGAACTGACCCGCACCGCGCAGAACATCGCCGCCAGCACCTATCGTCCGCTCGAAGCGTATCTCGCCGCAGGGCTGATCTATTTCGTCATCTGCGGTGCGCTCGCACTCGTCGCGCACGGCGCCGAGCACCGTTTGCAGCAAGCCTGAACGCCCGAGCCGAGATCCCCGTCATGCAGCAATTCGACCCCACCGTCATCACCCACAACCTGCAGCCGATTGCGGCGGGTCTCGCGACGACCATCGGCACGTGGTCGGCGGGCGTCGCCATCGGCATGCTGATCGGTTTTCTGATTGCGGTGCTGCAACTCTTTTGCGGACGCTGGGTGCGGGGGCTGCTGCGCTTCTATATCGAACTCTTTCGCGGCACGCCGTTTCTCGTGCAGCTATTCCTGCTCTATTACGGCGGCCCATCGTTCGGCCTCACGCTCGAGCCGATGACCGCCGGCGTGCTGGGACTGGGCCTCTACGGCAGCGCCTATTTCGCCGAGGCGTTCCGCTCCGGCTTCCAGTCGGTGCCGCCCGGCCACCTCGAAGCGGCGTCCTGCCTCGGCCTGTCGCGCTGGCAAGCGGTGCTGCGCATCCAGGTGCCGCAGATGCTGGTGCTGATCGTCCCCGCGCTGACCAACCTGATCATCGTGCTTAGCAAGGAAACGGCTGTGCTATCGATCGTCACCGTGCCCGAACTCACCTTCGTGCTGACGGGCATCGGCTCGGCCACCTTCGCCTTCGTCGAGACGCTGCTGGCGCTGTGCGTATGCTATCTCGCGCTCGTCGAACTCACCTCGCGTGCCGGCATGTGGGCCGAAGCCCGTATCGCGCGCTTCATGGCATGAACACCCTCCGGATCTATCGATGAACGCCCTTGCCGACATGCCGACTTCCGCCACCACCGCAACAGCCTCGGATGACAGCGCGCCGCTGATCGAGGTGCGCGACCTGCGCAAGCGCTTCGGCGAGGTCGAGGTGCTGCGCGGCATCGATCTGCAGATTGCCCGCTCCGAAGTGGTCTGCATCATCGGACCGTCGGGGTCCGGCAAGAGCACGCTGCTGCGTTGTCTCGCCGCACTGGAGACCTACGATCAAGGCGACGTGCGCATCGAAGGTGAACTGCTCGGCTACACGGAGCGCAACGGCCACCGCGTGCGCGCCTCGCAGGGCGAGATCAACCGCGTGCGGCGCAATGTCGGCATGGTGTTCCAGCAGTTCAATCTGTGGCCGCATATGAGCGCGCTCGGCAACGTGATGGAGGCACTGTTGCGGGTGCGCCATCTGTCGCGCGACGAAGCGCGCCGTCGCGCTCATGCGATGCTGGAAACGGTCGGCCTCGCGCACAAGGCGGACGCGTATCCGGCGAAGCTCTCGGGCGGCCAGCAGCAACGGGTGGCGATTGCGCGGGCGCTTGCCATGGAGCCGCACATCATGCTGTTCGACGAACCCACCTCGGCGCTCGACCCCGAACTGGTCGGCGAGGTGCTGCAGGTGATGAAGCAACTGGCGCGTGACGGTATGACAATGGCGGTCGTCACGCATGAAATGGGTTTTGCCGCGCAAGTAGCGGACAAGGTGGCCTTTATCGATCAAGGCCGCATCGCGGTGGCAGGCAAACCGCGCGAAGTCTTTCACGATGCCGGCCAGCCGCGCCTGCGCCAGTTCCTGCAGAATTACTTCGACCGCAACGCCTTCTGGACCCAAGGCGCCGACGAGGCGGGCCCGGCATGAGCACGCGCGCCGCCCGCGGCATGGCCCGCCGGCCGGCAACGCGCGGCGCGGAGGCTCATGATGCAAGCCGTGCGGTTGCCAGCGGGACTACCCGCGAGACGGCCAGCACGGCGCTCAGTGCGCTCGACATTCCCGACCATCCCACCGCGCGCTACGAACAGGTCAAGAGCTACATCCGCAGAACCATCGAATCGGGGGCACGGCAACCCGGCGACCGCATTCCATCGGAGCTGGACCTGGTGGCGGAACTCGGCGTGTCACGCATGACGGTCAACCGGGCACTGCGCGAGCTCGCCGACGAAGGGCTGGTGACGCGGGTCTCCGGCGTCGGCACCTTCGTCGCCGAGGCCAAGCCGCAGTCCACCTTGCTGATGATCGCCCATATCGGTGACGAGATCCGCTCGCGCGGCCACGAATACAGCTACGAAACACTGCTCAAGCAACGCGAGACCGCGCCGGTGGTGGTGTCGAATGCCTTGGGTCTGGCGCCGGGCGCCTCGGTGTTTCACGTGATCTGCGTGCACCGCGAAAACGGCTTGCCGGTGCAGCTCGAGGACCGCTACGTCAACCCGGCTACGGCACCGGAGTTTCTGCAGCAGGACTTCGCGGCGATCCGGCCGTCCGAGTATCTCTACAACGTCGTGCCGGCACACGATGTCGAACACGTCGTCGATGCCGGGCTGCCGACGCTCGCTGAAGCCGAACTACTGGAAATCCGCGCGGAGGATCCGTGCCTGACGCTGGTGCGCCGGACGTGGACCAGCGGCGTGGCGGTGACGTTCGCCCGCTTCGTGCATCCGGGCTCACGCTACCGGCTGGGCTGCCGCTTCTCGCCGGACATGTCGCAACGCCAGGGCTGAACATGGCGGCTCGAGCAGGCCGCCTGCGCCGCAATCAGACGTTGCCTGCCAGATGGAAGCGCGAGGCGGGGTGCCACAACTGCACCGAGGTCGCCACCGCTTCGCCGACCCACGTGCGGCGCCACAGCAGCAAACATGGCTCACCGATCTCCATCAGCAAATGCCGGCGCACATGCGCATCCGGCTTTTGCGCATAGATGCGAAACTCCGCGCGCTGAATCGGCGCTAGCCGCACCATGTAGTGATTCGGCGTTTCGACTGTGAAGTCCTGTTGCAGATACTCGGGGAATACCTTGGGATTGACGTAGCGGTCCTCGTACTGGATCGGCTCGCCCTCTTCGCTGTGCACAATGCGCGAATGAAACGCCGGCCCGGCGGCAAGACCGAGTGCGTCGAGCGCCTGCGGATCCTCGCTCGGTTCGAGCGCCAGCACGTGGGCCAGATGGCGGTGACCGCGCGCGGCGATCTCGTCGGCGATATTGCGAATCTCGAGTACCGTCGATTCATAGCGCTGCGGCGCGACGAAGGTACCGGAGCCCTGCACGCGGGTCAGCACGCGCTCGGCGGTCAGCTCGCGCAGCGCGCGCGACACCGTCATGCGCGCCACGCCGAATTCCTTGACCAGTTCGGTCTCCGATGGAATCAGTCCGCCCGGCTTCCAGTCCCCTTCGGTGATTCGCTTGACCACGTAGCGCTTGATCTGCTCGTAGGCGGGCGTCGCCTTGGCTGGCTCCTTCGCCGGCGCTTCGCTGGCGTGGCCAGCACGGCCCTCGGTAGTTTCGAATGGCGCGTTATTTATATTCATATTCACGTCGACCTCGTGGGTGGTACGCAATACGCCAATGCGCCCGACGGGTGGGCCGGCCGCACCAGCTAGTGGGTCGATCGACCCGGTCATGCCGCCGATTGCAGATCGCAAGCGGCGACGCCAAGCGTAGTGGGTGCTGCGGGGTTCGCGTCAGCGGCCGGGGCAGAGCCAGTGTCTCCTCCGCCACTGCCGGCCGCAGGCCGCATCTTACCAGGGTTCGGCAACGGCGGCGGCGCTGTGTCGGCAATCATACGGAACGCCAGCGCCATGTCCTCGGCGAGCGGCCGGTCGTCGCGATAGGTCGGCACCGCTCTGCGCACGCCTCGCCACAGCGAATCGGTGTACGGCGCGCGCGGCGCATCGAGCGTTTGCAGATCGTAAGCCTGGGCGGCCGCCAGCAGCTCGATGGCGACAATCCGGCCGGCATTGTCGACGATCTCCAGTGCCTTGAGTGCTGCAGGAGTCGCATGGCACAGATGGTCTTCCTGCAAACCGGAGGTGATGCCCCCGTCCAGGCTCGCTGGCATTGCGAGGCGCCGGTTCTGCGCTACCAGCGAAGCCGCCGTGTACTGCGCAATCATGAAACCGGAACAGGTGCCGCCAGGCTCCGCGAGAAAGGCCGGCAAGCCGCTCACCAGCGGATTGACGAGCCGGTCGAGGCGCCGCTCGGCCATCGCCGCTACTTGTGCGATCGCGGTGGCGAGGCTATCCATTGCCAGCGCAATCGACGCGCCCACCGCATGGGCCTGCGAATAGACGCGCGGCGCTGCGGGTGTGCCGGCGACGATCGGATTGTCGGTGATCGACGCCAGTTCGCGGTTGACGACTTCGACCGTCCCGCTGAGCACGTCGCGGGCGGCGCCGTGCACGTGGGGAATGGTCCGCATGCTGAGCGGGTCTTGCGTGCGCCGGCCAACCGCCGCCGCGAGTATCCCGCTCTCAGCCAGCGCGCCGCGCATTCTTTCGCCGACCAGAGTCAAGCCCGGCGAAATCCGCAACGCCAGCGACTCCGCATCGAACGCCGCCAGCTGGCCGCGCAGATTTTCGAAGCTCATGGCCGCGACCGCGTCGGTCCAGTCGAGCAGACGCTCGGCGCGTGCCAGTGCGAGCGCCGCGAGCCCCGTCACGCATGGCGTGCCATTGACGAGACTGAGCCCCTCCTTGGCGTCGAGCACGAGCGGTTCAAGCCCGAGCCGCTGCAACGCGTCGCGGCCGCTGAGGCGCTCGCCGCGCCAGCGCGCATGGCCCTCACCGATGCACACCAACGCGATATGGGCCATATGGCTCAGGTAGCCGACCGAGCCGAACGCCGGCACTTCGGGCAAGCAATCCGCATCGAGCAGCGCCACCAGTTGCTCGGCCACCGCGAGCCGGATGCCCGAATGGCCGTGGGCGAAATTGTTGACCGCCGCGGCGATGATCGCGCGGGTCTCAGCGGCGCCGAGCGGCGTGCCGACGCCGACAGCGTGACTCATCAGGATGTTGCGCGACAAGCTGCGCTGCTCGGACGGCGAGACGATCACGTCGCACAACGCACCCACGCCGGTGTTTACGCCATATGCGCGGATCCCGCGCTCGACGATCTGTTCGACGAGGACATGCGCCGCAGCGATGCGTGCCCGGGCATCGGCGGAAAGCTCGAGCGGCGCGCCCGCGGCTACCGCCGCAATCTGACGCCAGTCGAGAGGACGATCGGAACGGATGACAGTCATGACGATGCTCAGTTCGCGGTACGGTGATGGTGGCTCGATACGAATTGCCTGAAGCGCTCGGACTTGAGTTCGCCGAACACCTCGTCGGGCGTGCCGTCCGCTTCGACTTCGCCTTGATGGAGGAACATCACGCGATTCGACACATGGCGTGCGAAGCCCATTTCGTGGGTCACGACCAGCATCGTGCGGCCTTCTTCCGCCAGCGAGCGCATCACGCGCAGCACTTCGCCGACCAGTTCCGGATCGAGCGCCGAGGTCGGCTCGTCGAACAGCATGACCTTGGGATGCATCGCCAGCGCCCGTGCAATCGCCACGCGCTGCTGCTGACCGCCGGATAGGTGCGCCGGATAGTGGCCGCGCTTTTCCGCCAGCCCCACTTTGGCAAGCAGCGCTTCGGCCTCTTCGACCGCTTCGGCACGGCTGCGTTTTTGCACGCGCATCGGACCTTCGAGCAGATTCTCGAGGACCGTCATATGCGACCACAGGTTGAAGTTCTGAAACACCATGCCGAGTTGCGAACGAATGCGGTCCACCTGGCGGCGGTCGCTCGGCTGCAACTTGCCGTCGCCGCGGCGCTTCATTTTCAGTTCTTCGCCGGCGAGCGCAACCGAACCGTCATCCGGCGTCTCCAGCAGGTTCAGGCAGCGCAGAAACGTGCTCTTGCCGGAGCCGCTCGCGCCAAGGATCGAGATCACGTCGCCCTGATGCGCGTCGAGCGAGATGCCCTTCAGAACGTGATGGTCGCCGAACGACTTGTGAATGTTCTTGACCGACAATGCAACGGGTGCCGTAGCGTTCATGTGATTCTCCAGACTGTCCAGGATGAGCGGCCGTTCAGGGGGCGGCCCGGCTTGCTTGGCGTGCTTCGGTGTTGGCGGAAAGCGGGCGCGCCTTGGGCTGGCTGGGCGCCGCGCGCAGATGGCGCGAAAGACGCACTTCGAGCAAGCCCAGCAGGCGCACGATGATGAAATTCAGGAACAGGTAGATCAGCGCGGCGCAGATGAACACTTCCGTTGTCCGATAGGTCTGCTGGATGATCTGCTGCGCGACGCCGGTCACTTCCCACACGGTGACGAGGCTTGCGAGTGCCGTCGATTTGACCAGCAGCACAGCTTCGGTCGAATACGCCGGCAGGCACTGGCGCAGCGCAATCGGCCCGATCACGCGGCGCAGCAACGCGAAGCCCGACAGGCCGATCGAATAACCCGCTTCGATCTGCCCGACCGGCACGGCCATCAAGCCGCCGCGAATGATCTCGGCGGTATATCCGGCGGTACACAGCGCGAGCGAGAGCACCGCGCACATATACGGTTCGCGCAGCACCGGCCACAGGAAACTCTCGCGGATCACGCCGAACTGGCCGAGCCCGTAGTAGACGAGAAACATCTGGATCAGCAACGGCGAGCCGCGAAACACGAGGATGTAGGCGCGTGCAAAGCGGTTCGGCAGCCAGTGCGGCGAGACGCGCATCGTGACGATCACGAGCGACAGCAGGCCGCCCAGCACTAGCGAAGAAAAGAACAGCCCCAGGGTGGTCGGCACGGCGGCGAGCAACTGGCGCAGCGTGTCGAGCAGGAAATCGAAGTCGATATGCATGATGACCAGATGCCTCGTCAGTTACGCGCGAAATTGCGACGGAAGGACCGGCCCACACGCGCTTCCGCGTGATTGAAGATCCGGTTGGAGATGCTCGTCATCAGCAGATACAGCGCGCCGCCCACGACGAAGAAGGTGAAATACTGATGAGTAGAACCGGCTGCCACCTGGCTTACGCGCAGCAGTTCGGCAAGGCCCGTCACCGAGATCAGTGCGGAGTCCTTGAGGCTCAGTTGCCAGACGTTGCCGATACCCGGCAACGCGAAACGCAGCACTTGCGGAATCAGAATGCGGCGCGCCATCGTCAGCGTGGGCATGCCGATCGAACGCGCCGCTTCCAGTTCGCCGCGCGAAACGGCCAGTACCGCCGAACGGTAGACCTCGGCCTGATACGCGCCGGAAATCATCCCTACCGCGAGCGCGCCGATCACGAAAGGCGGCACGCCGACGAAGCCATCGGCGCCGAACCACTGGCCGATCGTCGTCACCAGCGTCGAGCCACCGAAATAGAACAGATAGATCACGAGCAGTTCGGGCACGCCTCGAAACACCGTCGTGTAGAAGTCGCCGATGACGCGCAAGCTGCGAAAGCGCGACAGCTTGGCCGCCGCCACCAGTGCGCCGAATACCGCACCGACGGCAAGCGCCGCGAGCGTCAGTGCGACGGTCATCAAGGCCGCCAGCAGCACCACGCCGCCCCAGCCATCCGGCCCGAAGCCGAGCATCCCGATCAGAGCCATACCCTACCCCTCGTCTGTTCCGTTGGATCAGTCGGCCTGCCCGCGCGACGCTCGTCGCATGGGCCGGCACACCATTACTGCGTATCGGTTACAGCGTCATGCGCGAGGCGGCACGGCCACCTCGCGCAGGCATCGCTCAGGGCGTGACGTCAGTCTTGAACCACTTCTCGGAGAGCTTCTTCACGGTGCCATCGGCAAGCGCCGCGGCAATCGCGGTGTCGAACTTCGCCTTCAGCTCCGGGTCCTGCTTGCGGAACGCGAGGCCTTCGCCCGGACCCCAGATCGGGCCGCCGATCTTCGGTCCGGCCATCACGATCGACGCAGTTTCTTTCTTGTCGATGTTGGCGGCGTAGTAGGTCACGTCGTCAAACGAAGCGTCGATACGGCCGTTCGCGAGATCCAGATCGCGCTCGGGCGAGGTCTTGTAGACGCGGATGGTGGCGACGTCCTTGAAGCCGTCGTTGATGAACTTGGTATAGACGGTACCGGACTGAATGCCGATAGTCTTGCCCTTCAGCTCCTTACGCAACGCGTCGACGGTCGGCTGGTCGGTTTTCGGGTCGCCGGTCAGCTTCAGCACGGCGCTGGTCGGAGCGGCCTTCGGCAGCACCTTGGTATCGGTCACAGCAAAGGTCGCCGGCGTGGCCGCGTAAGGACGTGAGAAAGCGATGATCTTTTCGCGTTCCGGGGTGATGGAGATCGCATCCATCAGGACATCGAACTTGCCGGCCTGCAGGCCCGGGATCATGCCGTCCCAGTCTTGCGCAACCAGGTTGCACTGCAACTGAATGCGTGCACACAGATTCGCCACCAGTTCCGGTTCGAAGCCGCCCAGCTTGCCGCCCGGCAGCGTCAGATTCCACGGCGCATAACCACCTTCCAGCGCAATGGTCACCGACTTCCATTCTTTCGCCTGCACCGGCGCCGCGAGAATAGTCGCTGCGCCGAGGACGGCGCCAATCAATGCTTTAGCCAACGTAGTGCGCTTTACCTTCACGTCGAAACTCCTTTGATTGAGGGAACACCATCCAGCTAGTCGAGCGATTTATTCACCCGCCTAAATTGACTAGACAAGTCTGCATGAGTAAAAATACCCATGCAAGCGGAATTGTGAACTTTCGCATAAAAATTCGGGTAAGCCCTATACATCAAGGCTTTCATGAGATTGCCCGGAGGCTTTAAAGGGCACGAAAGCACCACGCGGGCACGCCGCTTTGGTGCATTTTGTCTAGACAGGTTCGCAAAACAAGGCACGATGCATCTTGCTGGTGCAAGAGCGCGCGGGTATGGGGTAATGCGAGCGGACCAAGCCCGCAGGCGTGATTGCGAGGCGAAACCCCGCTACCAGATATAAGGCACGAATCGATAGCGCACGCGCGTCGCGTACTCGGCATAGCCCTTAAGTTGTGCGGCGAGCATGCGCTCCTCCCGCACCGCGCGATAGCCGAGACCGGCAATCAGCAGCGGCACGCAGACAAGTCCCCACCACGAAGCGAGCAGTAGCGGCGTGCCGGCGAGAAACAGAATCGCCGCGGCGTACATCGGATGCCGGACGTAGGCGTAGGGACCTGCGTCACTGACCGTATGACCGCGATCGGACTGAATCTTGACGACCGGCGCCGCGAAGCTGTTGGCGCGGAATACGTAAAGACACGCGTAGTGGCACAGAAAGATACCGAGGGCGCCGAGCACGCTCAACCAGACCGGCATGGCCGACCAGTGAAAGCGCCCGGCGTCGAGCCCCATCAGGACCGTCCAGCCGACCCAGACCACGCCGGTGCAGGCCATGAAAATGCGGTCCCAGCGGCTTTGTTGCCGCTGGACGAGCGGCTTGAGCCGCTCGTCCAGCAAGGCAGGATCGGAGCGCGCGAGCCACAGGCCGATCCACAGGCCCAACACCCCCAGTTCGAGCAGAAACCACCAGCCGCCAGCCCAATGCAGCGTGCCTGCCGCGCCGAACAGCAGCACCGCCATAAAGACGAGCCAGGCCGTGATGTGCACGAGGAGTCGCGTGATCATCGCATCAGGCTCCGCAAGAGTGATCCGCTAAGGGCACGCCAGTGTGCTTCCTTGCCGCGTCAGCGCCCTGTTATTGTCGCGGCAGCCGCTCGAAGAGACGCGGCACATCGATCTCACCCACTGCCAGGCCAAACCGCTCGCCAAGGCATGCCGTCAGTTCGCCGGCATCCTCGAGCACACGCTCGCTGACGATCTCGCCGTTAGCGGCGCGTTCGGTCAAGCGCCGGTTGAACAGCGCAAGGCGCCCGTGCGGCAAAACCCGGCAGACAACCAGGTGGTTGACGAACCGCGACTGCGGCCAGGTGGACGTGTACCAGTTCGCCACCTCATAGTCGATCCATTCAACGCGCTGCAGATCGAAGCGATAAGCCTTCGCCCATGTATCGCCCGACTGGACCTCAAGGTCAAGCGCCCCCTGCGAGGCGTCGGCAAGGCGAAACGTTTCCAGCGGCGTGCGTTGTGGCATACCGGCCTCGAGGCGCAAGGGCGCCGTCAGCGTCACGCTGCCGAAACCGACATCGGCAAGCCACGCCGTGTCGTCGATCTCGACGCGCAGCAGCATGTGGCTGCGTGCCGTGACCGCACCCTCCTCGGCACCCCACAACACGCGCGCGATCAGCGGCGTGACGCGAAACCCTAGCTGCATCAGCACACGGGCAAACAGCGCGTTCTGCTCGAAGCAATAGCCGCCGCGGCGGCGTACGAGCAGCTTGTCGATGATAGCCGGCAGCTCCAGCGAGACGGTGCGCCCGGTCAGTGGATCGAGATTTTCGAACGGAATCGCCAGCGGATGGAGGTGCTGCAGTTCGCCCAGTACCGCGAGCGTCGCGGCACGCGGGCCTTGATAGCCGATGCGGGCGAAATACAGATCGAGGTCGAGTGCGTGTGACATGGCTTAAAACCCGCCCTTCAATGCCGATGTGGCGATTGATGGCACGCTGATGCCGTGGCTCGACGCGAACTGCACGGCCTGGCTCAGCGTGGATATCAGCGACTGCAATTGCCCCGGCGCTGACTGCGCAATATACGACGCCGTCTGCGCGGTTTGGGGATTCAGGCCCGACTGCAGCAGCGCAGTGGGATTCATCTGGCCCACGCCGCCGAGACTCGATTTGAGGCTCGAGTACTGGCTCACGCCTTTGCCGAGCGAGGTCAGACCGTCGGTGAACGCCTGCTTGTTGACGGGCGCCGCCGAGCCGCCTGCGCCTTGCTGGACGAACGCCTGGGTCAGCGTCTGCGACAAGCTCTGCTGCGTGCTGCCCACCTGGGTGAGCTGGCTGACGGACGGCGTGCCGTTCAACAAGCCTGCTGCCTGCTGCGCTTGACCGGCCGCACTGCCGAGGCCCATTGCCGAGGCGAGGCTCGACTGTCCGCTCAGCACCTGCTGATTCGCGCCGACATAACTCCGCAGCAACTGCGCCGCCCCACCGGAGGTGGCCGCGGCGGCGCCGTTGGCCGACGAGTTGGCGCCGCCAATGCCGAACTGCGACAGATTGAGCTGTGCGTAAGACAAGTTGCTGACAAGCACGCCGGTACTGGTCAGCAACGAAAGCAAAAGAATACGTCGATTCATGGGGACTTCTCCTGACAATGAGCTTTCGAGATGTTCGAGCGCTTCGACAGCGCATCTCTGCCCAGGTTCGACCCATTTGCCGGATGTGCCTTGACTAGCAAGACAATCGGACGACACAGCAGCCCTGGAAAAGCTCACCGCTCACTCGCTGCGATCGGCAAGAGTCAAAACACGCACCCCACAAAACATACGATTTAATTACTATTAAATTACATTTAAACATCAATAGTGCGCATAAAGATTGGCATCCGTAACATTGTGGATTACACAGCAGTAATATTGTTGCGAATCGTTCTCATTTGTATTGACGCACTTATTCCGCATGCGTACGATCTAGGCATTGCTGTCTGAGGCGTCGCGAACCGCAGCAGCTATGTGCGGGAAGTCCGGCTATCGCCGTGGAACATGGCTAGCCGGAACAGTCGATATAACACAATAAGGATTTCGATGAAGTTCGCTCAGTCCAAAGGACTCGCGTCAAGCGTGCGTCCGGTTAAGAATGCTACTCCGCGCGGTCGCGCCGCTCGCATGCCACGTGTGCCCTCGATTCGCACCGTAGCGCTTTACACAGCATTCGCATGGGCCTCAATGACGGCCGCCACCGCGATGGCCGAGACCAATCCCGACGCCGTACCGAACGAAGCGCCCGAAGCCGACCTGAGCATTAAGGCACAGCCCACCAGCCAATGGACCGGCGTGTGGAACCGCGGGAACCTGCTCGGCGATATCGGCGGCCTGCGTCCGTGGCTCGGCAAGTACGGCATCACCTTCGGCCTAACCGAGACCAGCGAGTACCTCTACAACACGCGTGGCGGCCTGAACACCGGCGGCACCTATGACGGCCTGACCACGGCCACGGTGCAGGTCGACACGAAGAAGGCATTCGGCTTGCCGGGCGGCCTCTTCAACGTGAGCGCGCTGAACATCCACGGCCAGAACCTGAGCGCGGACAATCTCGGCACGCTGAACACCGCGAGCGGCATCGAAGCACAGGATACGACCCGTCTGTGGGAACTGTGGTACCAGCAGTCCTTCCTCAACAACAAGATGGACGTCAAGGTCGGTCAGCAAAGTATCGACCAGGAATTCATCGGCAGCCAGAGCGCCGGCCTGTTCGTCAACACGATGTTCGGCTGGCCTGCGCTGCCGTCGTACGACATGCCCTCGGGCGGCCCCGCTTATCCGCTGGCCGACCTCGGCGTGCGCCTGCGCGGCCAGATCACGCCGCAGTTGACGGCACTCGCGGGTGTGTTCGACGGCGACCCGCTCGGCAACAATCCGCAGAACATCAGCGGCACCAATTTCAACCTGCATACCGGCGCGCTGTATATCGGCGAGCTGCAGTATGCGCTGAACCAGCCGGGCGACGGCGAGATGGTCGGCGCCGCCAACAGCGGCTTGCCCGGCGTCTACAAGCTCGGCTTCTGGTACAACACCGGCAGCTTCGCCGACCAGCACTACGACAACACCGGTTTGTCGCTGGCTAACCCGGCGTCGACAGGCGTTGCCCAGCAGCATCGCGGCGACTACAGCTTCTACGCGGTGGCCGACCAGATGGTGTGGCGCCCCGACCCGGATGAGCCGCGCAGCGTCAACGTATTCGCCCGTGTGATGGGCGCACCGGGCGACCGCAACCTCGTCGACTTCTCCGCCAACCTCGGCGTGGTGATGAAGGCGCCGTTCGCGGGCCGCGACAACGATAGCGTGGGGCTTGCGCTGACCTACATCAAGGTCAGCAACAGCGTGCAGGACCTCGATCTGGACAATCGCGCCTTCAGCGGCGGACCCTACGGCGTGCGCACCCAGGAAACCACGCTTGAGGCGACCTATCAGTATCAGGTCAATCCGTGGTGGCAGTTGCAAGCCGACGCGCAATACACGTTCAATGCCGGCGCCGGACAGAACCCGAGCGATCCGACCCAGCCGCTGCGCAACACGTTTGTTGTCGGCGTGCGAACCAACATCACGTTCTGACCGCTTTCATAACCTGGACACCATGCTTTCGATCATGACCGCAACCACCGCTTTGTGCGCAGGCACGGAGGCTCAATCATGAATTACCCCAAGCGCAAGTCTTTGCCGCGCGCTACGCGGGCACTGATGGCAGCGGCAGGCGCCGCCGCCCTCGTCGCGGCCGGCACCGCCTATGCCGATCCGCAAGGTTTCCTCGAGACGGTTCACAAGCACACGACGCTGATCAACACGGTGCCGGACAACGGCGACCAGAACCCGTACGCCATCGTCGTGGCGCCGGTTTCGGCGGGCTCGGTGAAGAAGGACGACGTGCTCGTCGACAACTTCAACAACTCGACCAACCTGCAAGGCACCGGCAGCACGATCGTCGATTACCACCCCGACACGAAGCAGATGACGCTGTTCGCGACCATTCCGCGCGATCTGAAGGAATGCCCGGGCGGCGTCGGCCTGTCGACCGCGATGACCATGCTGAAGTCGGGCTGGGTGATCGTCGGCAGCACGCCGAGCAATGACGGCACCACCGGCACCAAGGGCGCGGGCTGCCTGATCGTGCTGGATTCGCAAGGCAAGGTGGCGTCGACGATCCGCAGCGACAACATCAACGACCCGTGGGGCAACATGGCCGTTGTCGACAACGGCACCAGCGCCACGCTGTTCGTGAGTAACGCGGGCTTTGGCGTCGGCTCGGCTGCAGGCGACCCGCCGGTGTTCAAACAGGCGACCGTGCTGCGTCTGGACCTCGACATTCCGGACGGCAAGGCGCCCGTCGTGAAGAAGGAAACCGTCGTAGCAAGCGGCTACGGCGCGCAGGCCGACAAGGGTGTGTTCCTCGTTGGACCGACGGGCCTGGCACTGTCGCCGGATCAAAAACTCCTGTATGTTTCGGACGCCATCGGCAACCGCGTCAACGTGATCGAAGACCCGATGACGCGTGACACCAGCGCAGGCGTTGGCCGCCAGCTCACCGCCGACGGTCTGCTGCACCGCCCGCTGGCAATGGTCACGGCGCCCAACGGCCACCTGCTGGTGACCAACGCGCTGAATGGCCAGGTAGTCGAGATCGACCCGGCAAGCGGCAAGCAGATCTACGCACGCTGGATCGATACCGACAAGGCGCAGTCGCCCCCGGGTAACGGCGACCTGTTCGGCATCGTCATGACGCCGGCGGGCGATGGTTTTTACTACGTGCAAGACGACGTGAACACTTTGGTATTAGCGAAGTAATCATGACAACCGATAACAATCCCCCCACGCGGCCCGCTCGGCGCGGCTTTCTGAAAGCGGGAGGTGCGGCGGTCGCTGCGGGCGCAAGCCTCGGCGCGACCGGCGTCGCCCAGGCCGCGCTCGGCAAGCCGCAAGCGCATGCCGGCGAACCGCATCAAGATCCGTACCTGGCCGTCGAGCCGTTCTTCGCCGAGCATCAGGCCGGCATCGTCACGCCGGCGCAGTCGCATATCTACGTGGCCGCGCTCGATCTCACGACGACCAAGCGCGAAGACGTGATCGGCCTGTTGCGCACCTGGACCGACGCCGCGGCGCGCATGACCCAAGGTCAGCCCGCCGGCGCACTGCCCGGCGCCGATGGCAAGGCCGCGCCGGACTCCGGCGACGTGCTCGGCCTGGGCCCGGCTGGACTGACGGTGACCTTCGGCTTCGGCCCGGGTCTGTTCACCTCGGAAGGCAAGGATCGCTACGGCATCGCCAACCGCCGCCCTGCTGCGCTCGTCGATCTGCCGCGCTTTAACGGCGATCAGTTGCTGCCGGAAAAGACCGGCGGCGACCTCTTCATCCAGGCCTGTGCGAACGACGCGCAAGTCGCCTTCCATGCCGTGCGCCAACTGGTGCGCCAGAGCTACGGCGTGGCGACGATGCGCTGGGGCCAGGCCGGCTTCGTGTCGGGTCCGCGCGGTCAGACGCCGCGCAACCTGATGGGCTTCAAGGACGGCACCAACAACCCGTCCACGAAAAAACCCGAACTCATGAACCAGTTCGTCTGGGCCAACGGTGCGGATGCTCCGTGGATGCAAGGCGGCTCGTATAGCGTCGTGCGCCGCATCCGCATCACGCTCGAACACTGGGACATGACCGAGGCCGATTTCCAGGAACAGGTGTTCGGCCGGCACAAGTACAGCGGCGCGCCGATCGGCAAGAAGAACGAGTTCGACCCGCTCGATCTCGACGCGCAGGACAAGGACGGCAATCCGGTGATTCCGGAGAACTCGCACGTCCGGCTGTCGAACCAGGCCACCAACAACGGTGCGCAGATTCTGCGCCGCTCGTACTCGTATAACGACGGCTCGAATTTCTACATCGAGCGCTGGCCGCCATGGCGCCAGGAAACCGAGTACGACGCGGGGCTGATTTTCATCGCCTACCAGGGCGACCCGCGCACCGGCTTTATCCCCATCAACGAGAAGCTCTCGAAGTTCGACATGATGAACCAGTTCACGACGCACGTCGGCAGCGCAGTGTTCGCCTGCCCGCCGGGCGCGAAGCCTGGTTCGTACATCGGCGCGGGACTGTTCGAGACGTAAGGTCGAGCGCCGGGTACGGCGCTCGTCAAGAATCAAGAATCAGGTTTTGGCTGGACGCGCGGAACACGTACGACAGGCGCCGCGACCGGCACCCGCAAGGTGTCGCTCGTGGCGCGCCGCGCATGACAAAGATCGACACCATCACAAAAGGAATTCTGCATCATGACTCATTCCTGGCTTGGCAACCGTGTGCGCGCAATCAGCGGCGCGGCGGCTCTTCTGTTGGCGACGTTGGGCGCAGCCCCGCTCGCCGCCCACGCTGAATCGATCACGCTCTATAGCGCGCAGCACGAGCAGGTCGTCAACGCGCTCGCGAAGGACTTCCAGAATCAAACCGGCATCTCCGTGAAGATCCGCACCGGCGAAGGCCCCGCACTGGCAGCCCAGCTCGTCGCAGAAGGCGCAGCATCGCCCGCCGACGTGTATTTCACGGAAAACTCGCCCGAGCTGATGCTGCTGGAAGAAAAGGGCCTGCTCGGCAAGGTCGACGCAGCGACGCTGGCGACCGTTCCGGCACGCTTCGATTCGCCGACCGGCGTATGGGTTGGCGTGACCGCGCGTGAAAACGTGCTGGCCTACAACACAGCCAAGGTCCAGCCGGCCCAGTTGCCGCAATCGCTGTTCGATCTGGCCAAGCCGCAATGGAAGGGCAAGGTCGGCATTGCCCCGAGCGACGGCGACTTCCTGCCGCTCGTGAGCGCCGTCATCGCATTGAAGGGTGAAGCGCAGACGCTCGAGTGGCTGAAGGGCCTGAAAGCCAACTCGCAGATCTTCGACGACGACGAAGGCGTAGTGGCGGCGGTGAATCGCGGCGCGGTCGACGTCGGCGTCATCAACAACTACTACTGGGCGCGTCTGCATGCCGAAATCGGCGACAAGGCTACCCGTAGCGCGCTCTATCACTTCAGCAACGGCGATGCAGGCGCACTCGTCAACGTGTCGGGCGCAGCGGTGTTGAAGTCCGCGCACAACGCAGACGGCGCACAGAAGTTCCTGGCCTACCTGGTCAGCGAACGTGCCCAGACGCTGATGGCGAAGGGCCATGTCGACTTCGAGTACCCGCTGCATAGCGGCGTGGCTCCGGACCCGATTCTCAAGCCGTTCAACGAACTGAACCCGCCGGCCCTGACGGTCCAACAACTCGGTGACGACAGCCAGGCTGGCAAGCTGTTGCGCCAGGCCGGACTGATCTAAATGAGCGACGCCGTGTCAGCCGCAGCGCCGGCTGTTGCCTCCGAACCGGCGCGTGCCCGCAAGCGCGCGCCGAGTGGCCTGTTCGTTGCTGCCGCGGTAAGTGCTCTGCTGGTATTGCTGCCGCTCGCTTTCACGGTATGGCGGGCGGCAAGTTTTGGCTTCGCCGAGGCGGCCGAGCTGGTGCTCCGGCCGCTGGTTGGCGAACTGCTCGTCAATACGTTGATGATCACCGTGTCGGCCACGCTCGCTTCGGCCGTGCTGGGGACGGCGGCCGCGTGGTTCATCGAACGCAGCCGCCTGCCCGGCCGCCGTTTCTGGGCCGTGGCCATGGCGGCACCGCTCGCGATGCCGCCATTCATCACGAGCTATGCCTGGGTGTCGTTCAGCCTGGATCTGCAGGACTTCAATGGCGCCTTGCTCGTCATTACGTCCTCCTATTTTCCGCTGGTCTATTTGCCGGTTGCCGCAGCGCTGCGCAACATGGACCCGGCGCTGGAAGAAAGCGCCCGCTCGCTGGGTTGCGGCCGCTGGGCCACTTTTTTCCGTGTGATCCTGCCGCAACTGCGTCCGGCATTGCTGGGCGGCATGTTGCTGGTCGCGCTCGGCGTGATGGCCGAATTCGGCGCGTTCACGCTGCTGCGTTTTCATACCTTCACGACCGAAATCTACGCCGAATACCGCACCAGCTTCGACGGCCCCGGCGCCTCGCTGCTGGCCTGCCTGTTGATCGTGATGTGCCTCGTCGTGCTCGCGTTCGAATTCCGCGTGCGCGGCGCGGCGCGTTATGAACGCGTCGACCGCGGCGCGCGCCGCGCGGTGCTGCGTTATGACCTCGGCGTGTGGCGCTGGCTGGTGGTCGCGGGTTTTGCCGCCGTCACCATCGCCACGCTCGGTGTGCCGCTCGGCATGATCGGCTTCTGGCTCACGCAGCCGGGCGCCGCAGCCGTCACGCCGGCCGACGTTTCACCCGAACTGCTGTTCAACGCGACGCTCACCTCGTTCGGCTTCGGACTTGCCGCCGCCGTCCTGACCACCCTGCTGATCGTGCCGCTCGCGTTTCTGCTGGTGCGCTATCCGGGCCGGCTCGCCACGCTGTTCGAGCGCACCGTGTTCCTCGCGCAAGGCATCCCCGGTCTCGTCATCGCACTAGCGATCGTCTCGCTCTCCGTGCATGCGCTGCAGCCGCTCTATCAGAGCACCACCCTGCTGATCATCGCCTACTCGATCCTGTTCCTGCCGCTCGCTTTGGTCAGCGTGCGCGCCGCGCTGATGCAGGCGCAACCGCGTCTCGAAGAGACCGCGCGGGCGCTCGGTCTGAGCTGGGGACAAACGCTGGTGCGTGTGCTGTTGCCGCTTGCCGGACCGGGTCTGGGCGCGGCGGCTTCGATGGTGTTCATCTCGGTCGTCACCGAACTCAACGCCACACTGCTACTCTCTCCAGCCGGCACCCAGACGCTCGCTACCCAGGTCTGGGCCGACACGTCGACCATGGCGTTTGCCGCCGCCGCGCCCTACGCGGCGCTGCTCACCGGCATCTCGCTGTGCGCCTCGGGCCTGCTGTTCACGCTGCTCGGCCGCTCGGCGCTGCTCGGCGAACGCAGCTAAGGCTGCGTCGAACTTACCGCCCTCCCCATCGGATTCTCATGAGCGAACTTCGTATCTGCGGCCTGCATAAATCGTTCGACGGCAACCCGGTGCTGCACGGCATCGATCTGTCCGTCGAGCGCGGCACGCTGCTCGCCCTGCTCGGTCCGTCCGGCAGCGGCAAAACCACCTTGCTGCGCGTGCTGTGCGGCTTCGAACGCGCCGACCGCGGCACCGTCGAAATCGATGGCCAGCGGGTCGCCGGCGATGCCCTGCATGTCCCCTCGGAACGGCGCCGCATCGGTTATGTGCCGCAGGAAGGCGCGCTGTTTCCGCATCTGTCGGTGGCGGACAACATTGTGTTTGGTCTGCCGCGCACGCAACGGCGCGCACGGCATCGCGTCGCCGAACTGCTCGAACTGGTCGGCTTGCCGGCTTCGTTTGCGGACCGCGCGCCGCAGCAGCTTTCCGGCGGTCAGCAGCAACGGGTCGCGTTGGCACGCGCGCTGGCGCCATCGCCCACACTGGTGATGCTCGATGAACCGTTCTCCTCGCTCGACGCGGCGCTGCGCCTCGAAACGCGTCAGGCGGTGGCCAGCGCGCTGGCGGCGGCCGGCGCCACCGCGGTGCTGGTGACGCACGATCAGTCCGAAGCGCTCTCGCTCGGCCATGAAGTCGCGGTGCTGTGGCAAGGCAAGCTGATCCAGACCGCCACGCCGGAGATGATTTACAGGCGGCCGGTCACGCGCGAGCTGGCGTCGTTTATCGGCGAAGCGGTGTTGCTGCAAGGCGTGGCCGCACGCGATCGGGTGACCTGCGAACTGGGCGAACTGACGTTGTCGGCACCCGCGCGGGACGGCGCGGTCGATGTGATGGTGCGTCCCGAACAGATCCGTCTGTGGCGCGCTAACGAAACCACCCCGGACGGCACCGCCTCGTTCGATGCAATCGTCCAGGACGTGATCTTCCAGGGGCAGGACGCAGGCGTTGCACTGCAATTGCAGTCGGCGGCGCAGACGGTGGTACGCGCCCGCGTGCCCGGTTACCGCACGCCGCAGCCAGGCGAGCGCGTCAGGCTCGCGATCGACGGCGACGTCACGGCCTACGCGCGCGGCTGAACGTCGGACGCGCGTTCGTCGCGCGGCAACGCGGACGAAGAAGCGGACGCCCCGGCCGCGGAGGCGCGCGGCTGCGCGCGCACCGACAGATCCTGAATCATCTGGGCGGCAAGGTAGTCGCAAGTCGGGCGATCCGATTTGGCGCTGCGCGCCACCACGATCTCCAGCGGCTCGATCTTCGGCAGGCCCTGCGCGTCCCCCAGTATTGCGAGGCGCGACGGCACGCTGCAGCGTGTCAGCGCAATCACCGCCAGGCCCGCATCCACGGTCGCCACGAGACCGAGCAGACTGGCGCTGCTGTAGGCCGCGCGGTAGCGAATCCGCGCGGCGTCGAGCGCGGCAAGCGTATGCGCACGGGCCACGCAGCCCGGCTCGTATAAGCCCACCGGCAACGGCGAGGCCGCCAGCACCGGCGTATCCTCCGACGCCCCTACCCACACCATCGGCTCGCTGCGCACGTATTCGCCGCGCAGCTTGCGGTCGCGCGTGACGAAGGCGAGATCGATCTTGTTGTCGGCCAGCATCGGCGCGAGCGCGGTGCTCTGCGCGCAAACAATCTCGATCTCCACGTGCGGATACAGGTTCGAAAAACGCCTGAGCACCGGGGACAACAACGACGACACATAGTCGTCCGGCGCTCCCAGCACCACACGTCCGGTCACCTCGGGACGCACGATCGCCGACCACGCTTCCTCATGCAGATCGATCACGCGCCGCGCATACTCAAGCAGCGTATTGCCCGGCCGCGTCAGCGACAGATTGCGGGTGTTGCGGGCGAACAGCGTGGTGCCGAGCATCCCTTCGAGCCGCTTGATCTGCATGCTGACCGCCGCCTGCGAACGATGCACGGTGGCCGCGGCCTTCGTGAAACTGCCCGCCTCGACCACGGCGACGAAGGTACGCAGCAGATCCACGTCGAATTCTGGATGCATGATTTATAAGCCCGGCTTATCGAATTTCTCAATTTTATTCGTTTGTCGCCGCCCGGCAAGTCTCCGATACTCGACTTTGTCATCGTCATGGAGCGTTTTGCATGTCATTCACCACACGTCAACAGGGCGCCATCACCCTTGCCAGCGGCGGTTTGCTGATGGGGACGATCGGCATCTTCGTCGAGGAAGCACGGCTCGACGCGATGACGATGGTGTTCTTTCGCTGCCTGTTCGGTTTTCTCGCGCTGGCGGGGTATTGCGCGTGGAAAGGATTCTTCAAGGCCCAGCGGTTTACGCTGCGCATGGTGCTGCTTGCGGTGCTCTCTGGTTTGTTGATGGTGACTCAGTGGGTCTGGTTCTTCGATGCCATCCACCGCACTAGCATCGCGGTCGCCACCGTGGTGTTCCATGTGCAGCCGTTCTGGGTCGTGCTGATGGGCGCGGCAATTTTTCATGAGCGCCTGGGTAGCGACCGGCTCGGCTGGATCGCGACCGCGTTTATCGGGTTGGTGCTGGCCTCGGGCGTGGCGTCGAACGCCAATCTTCAGGGGCACGCCAGCTATCTGATCGGGATCGGCGAGGCGCTGGCCGGCTCGGTGCTCTATGCGAGCGTGACGCTGATCGCCAAGAGCCTTGGCCAGTTGCGCCCGCATCTGCTGACGCTCGCGCAGTGTCTGGTCGGTGTGGTGTGTCTGGGGTTTATCGCGCCGCTGGCTTCGGTGGGACACATTGGGCCGATGCAGTGGTTCTGGCTGGTCGGCATGGGCGTACTGCATACCGGCCTCTCCTATGTTCTGATCTACGGCGCGCTGCCCAAGCTCACCACGCCCATCATCGCCGTCCTGCTGTTCGTCTACCCGCTCACGGCCATCGTCGTCGATGCGGTGGTGTATGGACGTGCCCTGTCCGCGCCACAACTGGCCGGCATGGTGCTGATCGTGCTGGCGAGTCTCGGCGTCAACCTCGGCTGGCCGCTGGTGTCCATTCTGCGCCGCGGCGCTCACGCAAGGCATCCGACGGATTGAGCGGCGCCTGGCTCGTACCGCGCATCATGCTTACATTAGGCCTCGCACAATAAATACAAAAGCCACACAAAATCCATGCGAATCGCCTAATCGCGAATAATTCTCGTTATAATTTCGAATTGTTACAGGCTGGACGCACGATCCGGCCGTAGCGACGCACGCTGCTTACGCAGCGTGCGTCGCAGATAAGCTCCCATCCCCACATCGACATGCCGACCGAGGCAGCCGATGTCACGCCCGCGCCTCACGCGCGACGACCCACGGCGCCCCGGCCGGCTCGACTCTGACTTCGACTCACAGGGGATTCACCACACCGCTTCTCTGCCCGGCCGCCAGGTGGTCCGCTGCCGCTTGGCGCTCGCTTGACTACGCGTTGCCGCATGTCACGGTCCGCTCGCTCGCGAGCGTTGGACCTGCCACACCCACACCGTTTTTCCATCACCCAAGCTGTCATGAACATCCATAAGAAGACCTGCCACGCGCTCCTCATCGCCACCTCGCTTGCCGGCGCCCGCCCCGTGCTGGCTCAATCGGCTCAGGCCGCGCCCAGCCCCGCGGACGGCACGCTCCCGGCGATCTCCGTCAAAGCCGCCAGCGAGCACGCCTCATATGACACCAGCCTCTCGAACACGGCAACCAGGACGAATATGTCGCTGATGGACGTGCCGCAGACGGTCAATGTGATCCCCCGCTCGCTAATCGAAGACCAGAACGCGACCTCGCTGCAGGACGCGCTGCGCAACGTGCCGGGCGTTGGCTTTTCGGTCGGCGACGGCCAGCGCGACCAGGTCACGCTGCGCGGCTTCAGCACCATCACCGATCAGTACGTGGACGGCATTCGCGACGACGCTCTCTACTATCGTGACCTGTCGAACGTCGAGCGCGTCGACGTGCTAAAGGGACCGGCCGCAGTGCTCTACGGACGCGGTTCGGCAGGCGGCCTGATCAACCGCGTTCTGAAGAGGCCGCAGGCCGATCCGGTGCAGACGGTCGGCGTCTCGCTCGGAACGGAGGGCGAGCGCCGCGGCGAATTCGATCTCGGCTGGAACGCCAACGATGCCGCACGCTTTCGCCTGACCGGTGCAGCGGAAAACTCGAACAGCTTTCGCGACCAGTTCCAGTTGAATCGCCAGGCGATCGCGCCATCCGCACAGTTCCGCTTCGATGCCGACACGACGCTCAATCTGGAAGCCGATTACCTGCACGACCGCCGCACCTCGGATCAGGGGCTGCCCGCTTACCTCGGCCGCCCGGTGAACGTGCCGATCAACACGTACTACGGCTCGGCGAACGCAGCGAACACCTCCTACAACGACGTCGATGCAAAAAGTGCGACCGCTTCGCTCGATCACCGCTTCAACGATTCGCTGTCCTATCATGCCGCGGTGCGCGCCTACGACTTCTCGCTCGAGCGCAAGAACTACGTCACCTACGAGCCGATCAAGATTGCCCCGAATCCAGTGGTGACGCTCGATCAGTCGACCCGTTTTCGCCAGGATCACGGCGTCGACGGCATGTTCGAACTCACGCAGAAAACCACGCTGTTCGGCATGAAGCACGAACTCCTGTATGGCGTCGAGTTCTCGCAACAGCAGAAGTTCGACACCATCTATTCGACCAACAAGGTCGCCACCTACAACCTCTACAATCCGCAACTGATCGACCTGCCGGGCGTCAAGCCAGGCACGCCGGCCAAGACCAATGCGGCGACCGTGCTTGGCCTCGCAGGCGCTTACACGCAGGATCTGATCTCGCTCACGGAGCACTGGAAGGTGCTGGCCGGCTTGCGCTTCGACTATCTGACGCAGACCCGCAACGACTACACGGCAGCCCATGTGAACCTGGACCGCACCGACCGCGCGTGGAGTCCGCGCGTCGGCCTCATCTACGAGTCGCTCGACTGGGTCACGCTGTATGCGTCGTATAGCCAGTCGTTTTCGCCTTTGGCGGATACGCTGATCAGCAGCGGCGCCTTCGCCAACGGCTCGGCGCTCGCGCCGCAGAAAACCACGAGCTACGAGATCGGCTCGAAGTTCGACCTGGGCGGCAGCGCGAGCGCGAGTGTCGCGTTGTTCGACATGAAGCAGACCAACCAGCAGATCGCCGATCCGTCCAACCCGACCTATGCCCTGCCGATCGGCACGCAGCGCACGCGTGGGCTGGAGCTTTCGATGACCGGGGAGATCGCGCCGAAGTGGTCGGTCTATGCGGGGTATGCGTATCTGAACGGCTCGGTGGACGGCTCGCCGCAGGCCACTTCAGCGGGTCTCGTACTGCAGGACAACACCCCGGGGTTGATGCCGCGGCATAGCGCGAGCCTGTGGATCAAACGCGATCTGAAGTATGGGTTCTATGCAGCCGCAGGGGCGCAGTTCCAGTCGGCGCGGTATACGTCGGCGAGCGATCAGGTGAGCTTGCCTGCATATGTCACCTTCGATCTGGGCACCGGCTATCACGGCAAGAAGATGGATTTGACGCTGACGCTGGATAACCTGTTCGACCGCAAGTATTTCATCGCAGCGCATGGCAATGCGGATATGTACAACATGCCCGGGGCGCCGCGTACGTTGACGGTGACGGCGCGTTGGCATATGTGATATGCGCAAGGTTAGCCCAGATAGCCTGACAGATTGATGGCGCTGAGGGGGCAGGTGCGAGGGACCGGGCGTAAGTCCCGGTTCCGCTCTAGTCGTCGTAGTGAAAGCGGCAAGCTGCGACGTAGATCAATCCGTCCTGCGGTAGATATACCAGGCGATCCGCATGGGTCACGCGGCGTGACCAAAAGCCCGTCAGATTACCAACCAGCGGCTCCGGTTTGCCCGAACCCTTGAAGGGGTCACGCCGGCACTCCTCAAGCAATTCGTTGACCTTCCGCAAAACCTTGGGGTCGACCTTTTGCCAATGCAAATAGTCTTCCCAAGCTTCATCCGTGAAGACAAAAACGCTATCAGACCTCACGGCCTCCTTGTTGCGGGCTTTCTGTTGGTTCATCTTTTAGCAGTTTGCGCGGCGTGCCCTTGCGTGCATTGATCTGGGCGACAGAGCGAGCCAACCTCTCGGCATTCTTCGGAGAGCTCAACAGATACAAGGTTTCCTGCATCGCGCTGAAGTCTTCGAGCGAAACCATCACCACGTGTTCGCCGCCCTGCCGGGTAATCAGCGTGGGCGTGTGGTCGCGGCATACGTCGTCCATCGCTTGCTTAAAGCCGGCACGGGCCTCGCTATAAGTAAGGACGTTCATATCTGGATTCCCGGCCCGAAGGCATAACCTCCGGCCGCTCCTCATAAAAAAGTTTGCGGTATTTCCCGTGGCGAACAAAGCCCACCGACAAAGCGGGCCGGGTCCACTGTCACACCACGGGCAGGAACCCATGGCACAGAGATCATTGTACAGAAAGCCGTACAACGCATCAAGTGATCCAAAACGGCGGGATACAGCGGCAAACCAGAACGAAGCATGCCCCGTATAGCGACCGAACACCACCTGGCCGATCGGCTAGCCCCCGCGCCTGAGGATGCCCGCCGTCCCTACGCGCGCTCACTGCGGCAACACTTCCCCCTTCGTCTCCGGCGCAAACGGGATGATAAAAAGCCCGACGACGAACGCGAGCGCGGTAAGCGCGACCGGAATCCCGAGCGTATGCATATTCAGCACCGCCGCCCCCAACAGGAAGTTCACACCCGCCCCAACAAAGCGCCCAAACGAGGTGCAAAACGCAAACGCCGTGGCCCGCACGCGGGTTTCGAACTGCTCCGGCAACCACAAACTGAACAGCGCGAAATTCCCGCCAAAGAACCCCAGCACGCACAGCCACGCAATAAACGGCACCAGGCCGTTAGGCATATAAAACGACCAGCCGAAGCTGCCGACGATCGCCACCGCCATCCCGGCGAAATAGATCGCCAGCGTCTTCTTACGCCCGATCCGTTCAGCAAGCGGCGGCAACGCGAGGCAACCGAGCACCGTCGAAATAGACAGCAAGCCGGTAGCAATCGACGCGGTCCGGATTGCATCCGGCCTGGCCATCCCCGCGCGCGTCGCAAGCTGGATCACCGCCGACGGCTCATACACCGCTCCCGCCCACAGCCCGATAATCGCAATCGTCAGCAACGCGCACGCCACCCAGGTGCGGCGGCGATACACTGGGCCGAGAATCTCGCGCAACGGTTTGCGATGCACCGTGCTTGCCTCGGCCTTCTGCCATTTCTCCGGCTCTTTCACGCGCAGCAAAATCAGAATCGCGACAACCACGGGTACAGCACCGGTCAGGAACATGGCGCGCCAGCCGTAGTGCACGCCGATCGTGTAGTTGAGCGCAGCCGCGAGAAAAAAGCCCGCGTAGTAGCCGGTCTGCAGATAGCCCGCGCCCATCTTGCGACGGTCCTCCGGCCAGGCCTCGGCCACGTAGGTGCCCGCCAGCGCCCATTCGCCGCCAATCCCAACACCGGCAATGAAACGGAAGATAGCCAGCTCCCACACGTTGTGGGCGGTTGCCGAGAGTCCGGTAAAGATCGCGAAGGTGAAGATCGTGCCGGCCAGCACCTTGGTGCGCCCGAAACGGTCGGCCAACGGCCCCCAGATAAACGACAGCCCCCAGCCGATCAGAAACAGCGCAAACAGGATCGACCCGGCCAGTCCGACATTGGCAGGCGTCGCCGCATAGCCCGAGCGCGGCAAGAGTTCAGTCAACGCGGGCGTGAGAACGAGCGCGTAGATGAACGAATCCATCCCGTCGAGCGTCCAGCCCGCCCATGCGCCCCAGAACCCTGCAATCTGCGAGCGGTTAAGCGGCGTGCGATGCCGCGCGACATGCGCGCGGTCGGTGATCGAAGTCATCATGCTCCTCCGGCCTACAGTTGGAATACGTATTCTTGACAAGGGCTTAGCCTGCGTACAGCTGATAGATAAGACAGGCGTTTCACCCAAAAGGCGCTAAAACGTACAGAACACCCAGTAATCGAACTGACCGAAACCGGGGTCTGCGGCTGCTTGCAACGCACCAGTTTTATATATAATATTTGAAACCATGAACGATGCAACAGATGGTTTTCCCCTGGACAGCGCGGCGCGCGTCCCCTTTCTGCCTGTGGCGGCCACGCCGCGGGCCAGTGCCTCACGCGTGATCGCGGACGCCCTGCGGAGCGCGATTATCGAAGGCACGCTTGCGCCCGGCGCCCCGCTGCGGCAAGACGCGATCGCCCGGCACTTCTCGGTCAGCGCGATTCCGGTACGCGAAGCGTTGCGGCAACTGGAAGGCGAAGGCTGGGCGAAGGTCGCCGTGCACAAAGGGGCGACGGTCGCGCCGCTGTCGGCGGACGAAGCGCGCGAAATCTACGAGATTCGCTCGGCGCTCGAGAGTCTGGCCATCGCCCTCGCCATTCCGCGGCACACCGCGGCGACGCTGGAAGAGGCAGAGAAGCTCTGCCGCGCCGCGGAGCGCGAGCTGGATCCGTCGCTCTACGTGGCGCGCAACGAGGCGTTCCATATGAGCCTGTACGCGCCGGCCGCGCGGCCTCAACTGGAAGAGATGATTGCCACGCTGCATCGCCGCGGCGAGCGTTATCTGCGTCTCAAGTTCGGCCTGCCCTTGTACAAGGACGAGTCCGATCACGAACACGCGGCGTTGCTCGATGCAGTGCGGCGCGGCGATATCCCTGCAGCGCGTTCGCTGGTCACCGAGCATCTGCTCGGCACCGGCGATCTGCTGCACCGTTTCCTGACCGAGCGTGCGCAGGCCGAAGCCGCGCAAGCCGACGGCCGCAAGCCGCGTGCGAAGCGCGCGCGGCCTCCATCTACTGGGAGCTGAATCCGCCGATGAATCCACAAGCCGAACCATCCCGCCATGCCGGCACCGCGCCGGCTAGCCGCTCCTGGACCACGCTGCGTGACGAGAAGGCAAGACGGCTAGCCGCCATCGCGCCGTGGCTCAAAGATGGCGTGTTGAGCACAGAGCGCATCGTCGAAGCGCTGGAAACGCTGATCCGCCCCGGCGACCGCGTCGCCCTCGAAGGCGACAATCAAAAGCAGGCCGACTTTCTGTCGCGCGCGTTCGCCAAGGTCGATCCGCAAAAAATCCACGATGTCCATCTCCTGATCTCGAGCATCAGCCGTCCCGAGCACCTGACGCTGTTCGAGCGCGGCATCACGCACAAGGTCGACTTCGCGTTCGCCGGACCGCAGAGCCTGCGCGTCGCGCAACTGCTGGAAGACGGCCAGTTGGAGATCGGCGCGATTTATACCTACGTCGAGTTGTACGCGCGGATGTTTGTCGACCTGACGCCGAACGTCGCGTTGCTGTGCGCGGAAAAGGCGGACCGGCACGGCAATCTGTACACCGGGCCGAATACCGAAGACACGCCCACCATCGCCGAAGCGGCTGCGTTCAGGCATGGCATCGTGATCGTTCAGGTCAACGAAATCGTCGACGAACTGCCGCGTGTCGATATCCCGGGTTCGTGGGTCGACGTAGTCGTTCAGGCCGACCGGCCGTTTGCGGTCGAACCGCTTTTCACGCGCGATCCGCGTCATATTGGCGACCTGCAGGTGCTGACCGCGATGATGGTGATTCGCGGCATCTACGAAGCGTATGGCGTGACCTCGCTCAATCACGGCATTGGCTTCGACACGGCCGCAATCGAACTGCTGCTGCCGACGTACGGTCAGGCACTCGGGCTGAAGGGCAAGATCTGCCGCAACTGGACGCTCAATCCGCATCCCACCTTGATTCCGGCCATCGAATCGGGCTGGGTCGAAAGCGTGCATTGCTTCGGCAGCGAAGTGGGCATGGAACGGTATATCGAGGCACGTCCCGACGTGTTCTTCACCGGCCGCGACGGCAGCCTGCGCTCGAACCGGGTGCTGTGCCAGTTGGCCGGGCAATACGGTGTCGATCTCTTTATCGGCTCGACGCTGCAGATCGATGCGGACGCCAATTCCTCGACCGTCACGCGCGGGCGGCTTGCCGGTTTTGGCGGTGCGCCGAACATGGGGCACGATCCACGTGGCCGCCGTCATTCGAGCGAAGCGTGGCTCAAGCTACTGAAGGATCAAGGGCCCGTTTCGCGCGGCCAGAAGCTGGTGGTGCAGCTCGCCGAGACGTACAAGAAAGGCGGCGAGCCCACCTTCGTCGACGAGCTCGACGCCGTGGCAGTCGGCGCGAAGAGCGGCATGCCGGTCGCGCCGGTGATGATCTACGGCGACGACGTCAGCCATGTGGTCACCGAAGAAGGCATCGCGCATCTGCATAAGGCCGAAGGCATCGAGGAACGGCGTGCGGCGCTCGCCGCCGTGGCCGGCGTCACGCCGATCGGTCTGCGCGCGAAGCCGGAAAAGACCGCGGAGCTGCGTCGGCGCGGCATCGTCGCCTATCCGGAAGATCTCGGCATCCGGCGCGGCGAAGCGAAGCGTTCGCTGCTGGCCGCACGCAGCATCGACGACCTCGTGACCTGGTCGGGCGGCCTGTATGCGCCGCCGGCGCAATTCCGGAGCTGGTAATCATGGCCACCCCCGCGCTTCTACCGGTCATGCCCACACGAGGGTCGAGCGCTTTTTCTGCGCCACCATTGACGGAGGCGCAGCCTCGTGCGACACGCGCAGCTGCACCAGCGATCCATGCTGCGCAAGCCGCCCAGGAAAGCGCCGCCGACGCATGGCTCGCGCAACTCGCCGTCACCGCGCTGATCGAAGAAGCGCAGCTCACGCCGAAGCCGGCGTTGGTGGATCGGCGCGGCAGCGGCGCCCACCGCGATCTCGATCTCGCCATCATGCTGCGCTCCGCGCATGCGCTCGAGCCGACCTTCGCCGAGCTGGCTCGCGCCGCGCGCCGCAGCCTGCCATCCGCCACCTTGCGCGCGGAGCTGGCGCAGATCGGCCGTGCCGGCGAGCACGAAATGATGCGCGCCACCGGCGGCAGCAATGCCCATCGCGGCGCGATCTGGATCGTCGGGCTGCTGGTGGCGGGTGCAGCGCTTGCACAGCGCGACGGCACCCAATCCGCCGCCCGCCACCCGAACGCCGGGAGTCATGCTCAAGCGCGCGCCCACGCAGCTTCGCGGGTCGCGCTTGCCATGAAAGTCTGCACGCTGGCCGCCCAGATCGCCTGCTTTCCAGACCGCTTCGCGGCCGCTCCCGACAGTAACGGCGAACGCGCGCGGCAGCGCTATCAGGTCGGCGGCGCACGCCGTGAAGCGCAGGACGGTTTTCCGCACGTCATCGCGGTCGGCCTGCCGGCGTTGCTGGCCGCACGTGCCAACGACATGGGCGAAGACGCCGCGCGCCTCGACGCGCTGCTCGCGATCATGAGTTCGCTCGACGACACCTGCCTGCTGCATCGCGCCGGCCTGCCCGGCCTGCACGCCGGCCAGCAGGGTGCACGCCGGGTGCTCGAACTCGGCGGCAGCGCCACCGCCGCGGGCCGCACGGCCCTCGCCGAACTCGACCGCGCGCTGCTCGCCCTCAACGCATCCCCCGGCGGCGCAGCCGATCTGCTCGCCGCCACCCTCTTCATCGACATGCTGGTGCATCGCGACACCAGCGGGAGCCAAACCTCATGGAACATCTGACGTTCGATTACCCGGCGCAACGCGCCGTCACGACCCGTGCGCATGTCGGCGTGGTCGGCTCGGGCGACCTCGAAGTGCTGTTGTCGCCGGCTTCGGCGATGACGGCACACGTGGTCGTGCGCACCAGTGTCGATGGCTACGGCCACATCTGGAAAAGCGTGCTCGACCGCTTTTTCACGCGCTACGACGGCGCGGCGCAGATCGAGATCAACGATTTCGGCGCCACACCTGGGGTGGTGGCACTAAGGCTTGCGGAAGCGGTCGAGGAAGCGGAACAGGGAGATCAGGCATGAGCACGGTTGCGACCTCTCAAGCGACGCCGGTGCTGCATGACAGTTTTATCGAGCTGTCGGCGCGCGAACGCGCCCGCGCCCTGCTCGACCCCGGTACGTTTCGCGAACTGCTCGGACCGTTCGACCGGATCGAGTCGCCGTGGCTGCCATTGCAAGGCATTGTCTGCCAGGCCGACGACGGCTGCGTGATCGCGCGCGGCACGATCGACGGCGAACCTGCCGTGGTCGCAGCGATCGAGTCGGCGTTTCAGGGCGGCAGTATCGGCGAAGTGTCCGGCAGCAAGATCGCCGCGGCGCTCGAACTCGCCTTGCGCGACTGCGAACGCGGCAAACCGGTGCGTCCCGTGGTGCTGTTCGAAACCGGCGGCGTGCGCCTGCAGGAAGCCAATCTGGGCCTCGCGGTGATCGCCGAGATCCAGGCGGCGATCGTCGCGCTGCGCCGGCATGTGCCGGTGGTGGGTGTGATCTCGGGCATGGTAGGTTGCTTTGGTGGCATGTCGCTCGCCGCCGCGCTGTGCTCGTATCTGGTCGTCACCAAGCAGGGCCGGCTCGGTATGAACGGGCCGGAAGTGATCGAACAGGAAGCCGGTATCGACGAACTCGATTCCAGCGACCGGCGCCATATATGGCAACTGATCGGCGGCGAACAGCGGGCCCTCACGGGCCTTGCCGATGCCCTCGTCGAGGACGATCCGCATGCGTTGCGTGCGGCGGTACAGCGCGCCTTCGTGCTGGGTATGCCGCCGGCGCACCGTAGCGAACAGGTCGACGCCTATCTCACACGGCTCGCGCAAACCGACCCCGCCGACGTCACTCCCGAAACCATGCGGCGCGTGTTTCATGCGAGCGCCGCAATGCAATCCTCGCAGGAGGAAGCATGAACGATACCTCCCTGACTCGCGGCGCTCGCTGGTTCCGCGCTCTTGCCGGCGAACCCGTCGGCGCGGCGCCGGTATGGAGCGGCGATGCCCCGCTCGGCAACGACACGGCTCGCTTCATCGCGGTCGTGCCCGACCCGCAGAACCGCTTTCCGCGCGCCACCGACAATGTCGTCGGCCTCGAACAAGGCTGGCAGCTCGCGCGCGCGGTGCGCGAGGTGATCGCCGCCGATGCGCAAAGCGCTACACGCCGCCCGATCGTGGCGATCGTCGATGTGAAAAGCCAGGCCTATGGCTACCGGGAAGAGACGCTCGGCATTCACCTGGCGTGTGCGGCAGCCGTCGATGCCTACGCGTCGGCACGCGATGCCGGGCATCCGGTGGTCGCGCTGATCGTCGGGCCGGCGATGTCCGGCGCGTTCCTCGCGCACGGCTATCAGGCCAACCGCATCGTCGCACTCGATGCCCCTGGCACGATGGTGCACGCGATGGGCAAGGAAGCCGCCGCCCGCGTCACCCGTCGTACGGTCGAAGCGCTTGAAGCGCTCGGCGAAACCATTGTGCCCATGTCGTATTCGATGGCCTCGTTCGCCAAACTCGGCTTGCTCGACGAACTGATCAAAGGCGTCGACGCCGATGCGCCAGACGCTGCGCAGATCGAGCACGTGCGCCAGGTGCTCAGCGATTCGGTGCGTAGCGCGCGCGCCGATGCACCAGGCCTCGCGCATCGGCTGCAGTCCGACACCGCGAAGAAGAACCGCGCGGCCTCGGTCGAAGTGCGGCGGCGGCTGGCGGAACAATGGGACGCAGTGTGATGCGGACCGCTGCGGCGTCTGCCGAGCCTGTTTCAGCGACATCGGACGGGCCGGTTGGCACCGGCGTCCAGCACCCAGGCGGCGGCGACTGGCAGGCGCATGACCTGCTGCGCCTAAGGCGCCTACCTTCGTTCGACGGCGAGCCGGACTGGGTACGCGCCGCCTTCGCGCGCTCGCCCTTCGCCGTAGTCAGGCGGGCCTTGGCTGCACCTGGCCTCGTCGCAGTCGGCATGCGCGGCAGCGGCCGCGCCGAGCGCTATGGCACATGGGCCAAGGCCGCCGATATCGAAGCCACGATCCGGCCCGAGGAACTCGCGGCCGGCGCACCTGCGGATGCCACGCGCCGCGCCCTGCCCGCGTTCGCCCTGCTCGCCGCCTTGTGCCGCGACATGCAATTGCTCTGCGAGTTTTCATGGGGGCCCACAGGTAGCGCCGGATTCGAACTCGCGACCGGCACACCGACCGTCACCGCGACGAGCGATCTCGACCTCTTGATCCGCGCACCGGAGAAACTCTCCCGTGAGGCCGCGACGCAAATGTCGAACGAACTCGAAACGCATGCGCAGCGTGCCGGTATCCGGATTGACGTTCAACTGGAAACACCCGCCGGCGGAATCGCCCTCGCCGAGTGGGCCGCGGGTAAGACTCGCGTGATGGCACGCCATGTGCAGGGACCGCGATTGCTTGCGGACCCGTGGGATCTGACAGCCGCGCAAGCGCCGGTTCAAGCGCCCGGGCAAGCATGATGCTCGCTTATCAGTTCCCCGGTCAGGGTGCGCAATCGACCGGCTTCCTGCATCGCTTGCCGCAGCATCCTGTCGTGCATGCAACGCTCGACGAAGCCTCACAGGTGCTCAGCGGCCAGATGCTGACGCTCGACACGCCAGATGCCCTGCGCTCCACGGTTGCGGTCCAGATCGGTCTTCTGGTGGCGGGCGTCGCAATGGTGCGCGTGCTGGCTGACGCCGGGTTGACGCCCGATATCAGCGCCGGACTCTCGGTAGGCGCTTACGCGGCAGCAGTGAGTTGCGGCGCGCTTGAGTTCGCGGACGCCCTGCGCATGGTGCGCAAGCGGGCCGAGTTGATGGAGGCGGCCTATCCCGCAGGCTACGGCCTTGCCGCCATTTCCGGGCTGACTGAGCATCAACTGGAAAACCTTGCCGCTGAGCAAACCAAGGAGGGATTGCCGCCGGTATATATCGGCAACGTCAACGCACCGCGGCAGATCGTCATGGCCGGAGCGGACGCCGCGCTTGTAGCGTTGATCGAGCGCGCACTCGCCAGCGGTGCGCGCAAAGCTACGCGTTTGGCTGTGAGCGTACCGTCACACTGCGAATTGCTCGCGGATGCCGCCGACCAGTTGACGGAGTACGCCCGCGACGTACCTTTTCACACACCGAGTGGCATCTATGTCGGCAATCGCCGCGGCCGGGCGCTGTATAGCGCAGAAGCCATTCGCGACGATCTTGTAACCAACATGCGCTACACGGTTCGCTGGTTCGACGCGCTTACCGTCATGCTCGAAATGGGCGCGAAGGTGCTGGTTGAAGCACCACCGGGCCAGGTGCTGACCGACATTGTTCGCGAGAACTGGCCGGAGACAATCGCGATCGCAACCAGCAGCATCGCGCCCAACCAATGGGTTGCAACCGTGCTACGCCGGCTCGCAGCAGACGAGCGCTGAAGCGTCTCACCGCTATGTGAGTTGCTCATTCTACGGATCGGCGTGTTCCCGGCATTCAGCAATAAGCAATACTAAGTTGTTTGCGGGCGACAGTAGACAGAATGTTCTTACGTCCTATGGGACCATCTACACGCCGGTCTGCCCCGTTGCTGCCGAAGTTATGCGCATAAACTTATATTTCTTATTTTTTATAAGCGCCGACGGCGCCACTAGGCGCACAGCCCCCAGCGCCCATACCGTGATTCAAAACCGCGATCCAGCCCCATTAACTGACCTGGCGCAATCGCCACTAGCCCAAATTTCCCGCTCCCGCCCCCTTTCGAGCCGCTTTTTGATGAGATTTTTACGCGCTTACATGCACTATTTAGATGACCGGTACGCGCTAGCCGCTACGCTGTAATTGATCCTGCTGCGCTCCCGCAGACAGATCCAACGGTCAATTGATGGACAACCGATCATGTTAAAACTACTGGTTCCTGTCAGCCAGTCGACGCGCTCGCTACAGGCCGTCCGACATGCTGCGTTCCTCTACAACGAACGATGTGCATCCGAAATCGTCTTGGTCAATGTGCAGCCCCCGCTCGAATCGACGCGCCTTGAAGCTTTCTACCCCCTGTCAAAATTGCGCGCCCTCGAAGATGCCTATGCCGAGGCTGCACTCAGCCGCGCCAAGCGCATTCTCGAAGACGCAGGCGTTAAATATTCAGTAGAAGTCCGGGTTGGGCCGCTGGCGCCGACCATCGCAAATTGCGCAGAACAAAACGACTGCGACGAAATCGTCGTCGCGGCACCCCGCAAGGACCTGTTCCACGCCGTCGCACGGCTCGTGAACCGCAGTGTGCTGGACCGCCTGGTGAGCATCTCCCGGGTACCGGTCACCGCCGTCAACTGAGGCAGCCGGAGCGGGCGGCAACATTGGAACGCGTGTGTTTGCACCGCGCGTCCAGCATGGCCGCCCAGCGCCTCGCCTGCAGGCGTCGCCGCGCACCTGGCGCAGACACGGCTAACGCCCCGACATTACCCAGCGAAACGTCAGATTGATCCGCTCGCCGGTGACACGCGGCTCCTTGGGCACCCGGTGCCGCCACTGCGCCTGCGTGTTCCCACGCATAACCAGCAGACTACCGCCCTTGAGCTGATACGACTGCACCAGCCCCGTCTTGTTGTGCCGTAGATCGAAGGTCCGGGCCACGCCCAGACTCACCGACGCAATCACCGGTCGCGCGCCCAACTCGCGCTCGTGATCCGCGTGCCAGCCCATGCTGTCCATCCCGTTGCGATAGCGGTTAATCAGCACACTATTGAAGCGACACCCACAGATGGCTTCGACGCCCGCCCTCAGTTCGGCCACCGTCGGCGTCCATGTCTGCGGCACATTGCGAATCCCTGAATAGACGTAGACGGCATCTGCCTCGCCCTGCCAGGCGGTAAGACGCGGCAACAGCACGCAGCCTCCCGGCGTGCCCATCGACTCCTGTTTCCACGCAACTTCGTCGATGAGTTGCGTCAAGGTGTGCTCAGCCGCCTCGGGCGCGAGCCAGTCGGGGTACCAGAGAACGTCGGGCTTGGGAAGATCGTCGAACAGATCGTTCATGAGATAGCATGTCGCATGCGCGGCAGCGCGCGCGGATAGAAATGAGCCCAGCTATTATGGAGTGAACCGCAACGGCGAGTCACACCGCGGCCTTGCGCTCTCTTTCTATCGTCTCCGATTTTTCTCTCCAGCGGATTTACCATCATGACGCTCTCCGACGACGCACTCGATCAACTCTTTCGCAGCGCACGCACACACAATGGCTGGCAAGCCAAACCGGTCGAGGACGCCCTTCTCAAGCAGTTGATCGAACTCGTCCTGCTAGGACCGACCTCGGCCAATTCGAGCCCCGGCCGCTTTGTGTTCGTGAAATCGCAGGAAGCCAAGGAAAAGCTGCGCCCCGCTCTCTCCGCAGGCAATCTCGAGAAGACGATGGCTGCGCCGGTCACGGTGATCGTCGGTATGGACATGGCTTTCTACGAGCATCTGCCGAAGCTGTTTCCGCATGCCGATGCGCGCAGCTGGTTTGCCGGCAACGAAAAAGCCATCGCCGACACCGCGTTTCGCAATGCCACGCTGCAAGGCGGTTACCTCATCATGGCGGCACGCGCGCTCGGACTCGACACCGGGGCGATGTCGGGCTTCGATGCGACCAAGGTCGACGAAGCGTTCTTCGCGGGCACCACCGTGAGGGCCAATTTTCTTATCAACCTCGGCTATGGCGATCCGACCAAGCTGTTCGCGCGCAGCCCGCGCTTTAGCTTCGACGAAGCCGCGCAAATCGTCTGACGTGACCGGCGCGCTGTAGATTTCAGCTGAAGAGCGCCACGTAAAACACGACGGCGCCAATCAGCGCGCCGACAAAGCAGAACCCCTCTTCGGCCTCGTCACCGCGCGAGCGCAGCCACGCCCCGACAACGCCGAAGAGACCCGCGATGCCAAGCGCCACGAACACCATCACCACGTCGAATAGCGCATCTCGGCCCAGTTCGGAAATGTCGAGACCGCGCACGCCGTAGTACAGGCCGATCGCCATCAGCGACAACCCCACCATCGGCAACATCACATGACTGCCCTCATAGCCGACGTGATGCGGATGGTGGCCTGGTCTGGTCAGTTTCATGATGCGTCTCCTACATCGCTCTCTAAACGGGCGATAGACCGAGCCATGCGATGCAACCGTTGTACCCGGCAATCCGCCGCCAACCCGCACACAAGGCGAAGTGACGAGGGCGAGGCCGGCTGCAACAGGGCCCTCTTTGAGGATAGTCCACGCGCAGGGACAATTCAAAAGCTGTTTAATTCGACTTTTCCCTGCGATCCGCCAAGCGGCAATAGCGACCTTGCCCATCATGATGTCGTGCCGGATCCGCCTTGATTTTGCGCCCCGGCACACCCGGAAAAACGCAACATTGGGGCGCTCCGGCAGACGTGGCGACATGCCGGTAGAATGAGCTGCCATGCCGGCCAAGCGGCACCGCAAGCGCCCTGGCGTTTGCGCGTGCGTCCGGCCCCCTTCCGCCTCTACCCCTCTCTATGCGCCGCTTATCGTTCTTTGTTCGCTTTATTGGCATTGGCGTCCTGCTGCACATCTATGTCGGTTTGCGGATCATTCCAGACCTGCCTGTCGACACCACCGCTCGATGGCTCGCGGCGCTTTGGCTCGTGCTGTCTTGTCTGTTGATTCCGCTCGGCATGCTGGCGCGGACCATCGAGCAGCAGCCGCTCTCCGACCGGCTCGCGTGGGTCGGCCTGCTGGCGCTGGGCTTTTTCTCGTCGCTGCTGGTGTTGACCTTCGCGCGCGATCTGGCACTGGCCTCGCTGCTGACCGTCGACGCGATCTGGCCGCACACCATCCAGATAGCGCGCTGGCGTACCGGCTCCGCCGCGGCCGTGCCGCTACTCGCGCTGCTCTCCACTGCGGTCGGCCTCATCAATGCGCGGCGCCGTGCACGGGTTGTCACGATCGACGTACCGATCGACGACCTGCCGCAAGCGCTCGACGGCTTCACCATTGTTCAGATCAGCGATATTCACGTGGGGCCGACCATCAAGCGCAGCTACGTGGACGCAATCGTCGATGCGGTGAACCGCCTCAAACCGGATCTGATCGCCGTGACCGGCGACGTGGTCGACGGCAGCGTGCCGCAGTTGCGCGACCACACCCGGCCGCTCTCGCGCCTGAGTGCGCGGCATGGCGCCTATCTGGTCACAGGCAATCACGAGTACTACGCCGGCGCCGACGCGTGGATCGATGAGTTCCGCCGACTGGGCTTGCATGTGCTGCTCAACGAACACGTGGTGCTGGAGCATGAAGGCGCGCGGGCGATTATCGCGGGCGTCACCGATTATTCGGCGGCCCATTTCGATCCCACCCATCGCAGCGACCCGGTGGCGGCGCTCGCGGGCGCTCCCGGCGACATACTCATCAAGGTACTGCTTGCGCATCAGCCACGTTCGGCCGAAGCCGCTGCGCAAGCCGGATTCACGCTGCAGTTGTCGGGCCACACGCATGGCGGCCAGTTCTTTCCGTGGAATTTTTTCGTGCGCCTCCAGCAGCCGTTCACGGCGGGGCTCGCACGGCTAAACGGATTGTGGGTTTATACGAGCCGCGGCACTGGATATTGGGGACCGCCCAAGCGGCTTGGTGCACCTTCGGAGATTACCCGGTTGCGTTTGGTGCCAGGCGAGCCGGGCTGAAAGGAAGGGAGCGGAAGCGAGAGCACAAGCCCTCGCATAAGGTCTAAAGCGCAACGTAAACGCGCTTCTATTGAGCTTTTAACTGAAAATACGCGGAGCGCCCGTACGGGCGCTCCGCGCACAAACTACACCAGCAACCACGTCAGCGCTGCGGGTGACGCTTTACTGCGCCGCAGGCGCCACCGCCACGCTTACTTGCGGGGTATAGGCTACGTCGACGTGCATACCCGGTTGCAGGTTGGCCAGCTTCGCCGGGTCGCGGCCCTGGATATGGAACACCGCACCATCGGCGCCCTTCAGTTGGACCACACCGGAAGCATGGTCGAGCGCAACGACCTCGGCCGTCACGTTCTGCGGCGTCTGAGCCGCGACCGAACCACGCGACGGGCTTACCAGCGCGCTGCGAACCATACGGATGTGGACCTTGCTGCCCGGCTGGATATGGGCAAAGTTGCTGGCATCCGCGACGGTGAACGAAGCCTCGCCGCCATGTGCGTCGACCACGGTGACGGCGTGGTGCGCCTGGTCGAGACTCTTCACGACCCCGTCGGCCTGCAACACGCTGTTGCCTTCAAAAGCCACCGGAAGGGAGTCGGCCGCGGCCGAAACCAGCGGTGCTGCTGCGATCAATGCGCCAGCAACGACGCCAAGGGCTTTCTTGTTCATGCAATCCTCAATCAGGTAATAACAAAATGAGAATCAGGCCGCGGACAGACGCGCAAGGAGCGCGCCCCGGTCACCGGGAGCGCTCACGCTAGGTTAGGTGGGAGGGCACCTGGTTCGGTCGCCGCATGCGAATGGGCGCATGGGCTGCACGACTTGATTCAAGGCGCGGACCAGTGTGTTTTCCGGGATGGGTCTTGTCAAGCTTCGGACTCCATATTTAATTTGAGATTGGGAAGCGGCTTTATAGGGATAAGCTCGTCTGCTGCCGGAACAGGAAAAACGGCCGGAGCCGGAGCATGTCGCAGGTCTGCGGCGCACAAACCAGCAGGCGGCACTCAAACACCGATAAATTGGGGCCACAACATCGACGGCGGCGGTTGCAGCGCTCGGCCACGGATTTGATGCCGAAGCCGCGTCACGCCCGCCCAAAGCGCCCCCGAAAGGTCTAATTGTTCATTTTGCGTTCAAATGAACAGCGTGGCGCTTGACGGCGCTCGTTTGCGAACATAGGATGCGATTAAGCGACCTAGATATCGGTCATCATATGACCATTCTGCCCTGATGCCTGCAGTTTTTGCCGATTTTAGGCATAACCAGCGTTTATCGACGGCCTGACCGGATATAAAGTCATGTGATGACCTATCAGATAGACTACCGAGCCCTGCATCAAGAACATGGGCGGGCAAGCCGATCCGGACGCCGCCTCAAAAACAGAATCGGACAGGATGGAGACAGCGTTGAAAACAATCAAAGGCTTACGTTGGTGGATCATCGTGCTGGTGTGTCTCGGCACGATCATGAACTATCTCGCGCGCAATTCATTGGCCGTGCTGGCGCCGGAGTTGAAGCACGTATTCGACCTCACAACCAAGCAATACTCGTATGTGGTCGGCGCGTTCCAGATCGGTTATACGATCATGCAGCCGGTGTGCGGGCTGATCGTCGATCTGATCGGCCTGCGGCTCGGGTTCGCGCTGTTCGCGGCGCTATGGTCGCTTACCGGCATGCTGCACGGTTTTGCCACCGGCTGGCTGTCGCTCGGTGCGATGCGCGGCGCGCTCGGACTGTTCGAGGCGGCCGCGATCCCCTCCGGCATGAAGGCGGTGGCGGAATGGTTTCCCGACAAGGAGAAATCGGTCGCGGTCGGCTATTTCAACGCGGGCACCTCGCTAGGCGCCCTGCTCGCGCCACCCGTCGTCATCTTCCTGTCGCTGCGCTTCGGCTGGCAAGCCGCCTTTATGGCAACCGGCGCATTCGGTTTTGTATGGGCCGGGCTCTGGTATGCGCTGTATCGCTCGCCGGCCGAGCATCCGCGCGTCTCTCGCAAAGAGCTCGCCTTGATCCAGGACGGCCAGACCCAGTTCGCGCCGGCCAGCCAGCGCCCGGTTCGCGAGATTCTGCGCTCGCGTCGTTTCTGGGCAATCGCGCTACCGCGCTTTTTCGCCGAACCGGCCTGGCAGACCTTCAGCTTCTGGATTCCCCTCTATCTCGTGACCGTGCGTCACATGGATCTGAAACAGATCGCCATCTTCGCCTGGCTGCCGTTTCTGGCCGCAGACCTCGGCGGCATCTTCGGCGGCTATCTGTCGCCGTTCCTGATCCGCTATTGCCGTATTCCGTTGATCTGGTCGCGCGTGGCGGGCGTGATCCTCGGCGCGTTCATGATGATCGGACCGGCCTGTATCGGCCTCGTTGCGTCGCCGTATGAAGCGATCGCGCTATTCTGCGTCGGCGGCTTCGCACACCAGATGATCTCCGCGCTCGTCAACACGCTGAGCGCCGACGTGTTCGATTCGGATGAAGTGGGCACCGCCAGCGGCTTCGCGGGCATGGCCGCGTGGATCGGCGGCCTGAGCTTTTCGCTGGTGGTCGGGGCGCTCGCCGATACGGTCGGCTATGGACCGTTGTTTGCCTGCCTCGGCGCCTTCGATCTGGTCGGCGCCACGCTGCTCGTCGTGCTGATACGCGGCCAATCGAAACATGAACGCAAGCTCGCGCATGCCTGACAGGCCGGATGCGGCTCACCCCCATTCAACCAGAGGAAGTCCGATGATGTCGCTGTTGCATCCTCCCGTTTTCGAACCCGCCGCCCCGTCGGGCAACCTCGTGCGCCTGAACAGCGCGGCGGGACCGGTGATTGAAATCTTCGTGCTCGAAGAAGACATCGTGCGCGTGCGTGTGTTGCCCGATGGCGTGGCGCATGGCCCGCGCACCTGGGCGATCGCGCCGGGACTCGACGACGTTGCCATCGAAGGCCGCGATCGCCTCGACCTCACGGGCTATAGCT
Source organism: Paraburkholderia phenazinium (assembly GCF_900100735.1). Classification (GTDB taxonomy): domain Bacteria; phylum Pseudomonadota; class Gammaproteobacteria; order Burkholderiales; family Burkholderiaceae; genus Paraburkholderia; species Paraburkholderia phenazinia. The sequence continues at coordinate 238,205 of NZ_FNCJ01000014.1, forward strand.
TGCCGCCTTTCAGTCTGCGCTCCGGCGGCGCTCAACTATGCATTGAAACCTCGCAAATCAAACTCACAGTCGCACTGCATGGCGGTTTTTGCGCGTGGGAGCTCCGCAGTGGCGACGCCTGGCGCCGCGTGCTGCAGGACCGCGCGACCCAGGCGTATAACTTCGGCTGGTGGGACGAGCGCGTCTACCACTATGTGCGCCGCGAACCTGGCGAGATGTACCTCGGTCTGGGCGAGCGTGCCGGTTCGCTCGACCGCGCCAATCAGCGCTATCAGATGGTCAACATCGATGCGATGGGCTACAGCGCGAAAAACACCGATCCCCTCTACAAGCACATTCCCTTCTACCTCACATGGCAGCGTGAAGCGGCGCTCGGCTTCGGCCTTTTCTACGACACCCTCGCCGACTGCACGTTCGACATGGGCCGTGAGCTCGACAACTATCACGGCCACTATCGCCATTTCATCGCGGAGCATGGCGACCTCGACTACTACTTCATCGCCTCGCCCGCGACGCCGCTCGCTGCGGTGCGCCGCTTCACCTGGCTCACCGGTCGCCCGGCGTTGATGCCCAAATGGGGCCTCGGCTACTCCGGCTCGACGATGAGCTACACCGACGCGCCCGACGCGCAGCAACGCATGGGCGAATTCATCGAGCGCTGCCGCGAACACGACATCTTGTGCGACTCGTTCCACCTGTCGTCGGGCTATACCTCGATCGGACCGAAGCGTTACGTATTCAACTGGAACCATGACAAGTTCCCTGACGTGGACGGCTTCGTGCAAGGCTATCTCGAACAGGGCGTTCGCCTGTGCGCCAACATCAAGCCGTGCCTGCTGCGCGATCATCCGGAGTTCGAACAAGTGGCGCGCGACCGCCTGCTGATTAACGCTAGCGACGGCGAGCCGGCCTGGGTACAGTTCTGGGACGAAGTCGGCGCCTATCTGGACTTCACGAACCCCGACACGATTGCATGGTGGCGCTCGCGCGTGACCGATGCGCTGCTGCGTCACGGCATTGCGTCGACCTGGAACGACAATAACGAATTCGAAATCTGGAGCCCGGACGCCATCGCCCACGGCTTCGGCAAGCCCTATCCCGTGCGCGAGGCGAAGGTACTGCAGACCCTGCTGATGATGCGCGCCTCGCGCGATGCTCAACGCGCGTATGCCCCCGAACAGCGGCCGTTTCTCGTCTCGCGCTCGGGCGGGGTCGGCATGCATCGCTATGTGCAGACCTGGTCGGGCGACAACTACACGTCGTGGGAAACGCTGCGCTACAACCTGAAGATGGGACTCGGACTCGCGCTATCAGGCGTGTCGAATATCGGCCACGATATCGGTGGTTTTTCCGGCCCCGCGCCGGACGCAGAACTCTTTGTGCGCTGGATTCAGTTCGGCATCCTGATGCCGCGTTTCAGCATCCACTCGTGGAACGACGACGGTACCGTCAACGAGCCCTGGATGCACCCGCAAGCAACCCGGCAAGTCTCCGACCTGATCAAGCTGCGCTATCGCCTGCTGCCGTATCTGTACCATCTGCTGTGGGACTCGACACAACACTACGAGCCCGTGCTGCGCCCTACCTTTGCGGAGTTCCCAAACGATCCGCACTGCTATGCAGACGGCGACGACATGATGCTCGGCGCATCGCTACTATTCGCGCCGGTGGTCGAGCCGGGGCAAATGGAGCGCGAGGTTTGGCTTCCGGCGGGCGCAGAGTGGGTCTCGTACTGGAGCGGCGAAGCATTTGCAGGGGGCCAGTCGGTGACGCTGCCCGCGCCATGGGAACAACCCGTCATGCTGATTCGCGAAGGCAGCGTCGTGCCGCTCAACGTCGCGACTCAACACTTCGCCCAACCGGCCGAGCAGCGCGGCTTCATGGTGGCGCCGTATCGAGGCACGGGCGTCGCACTAGGCGAGTGCTTCGAGGATGACGGCGAATCGGAAGCCTGGCGCAATGGCGTATACGGTTGCTGGAAGGTGAGCGTCGCAAGCGATGTGGCGACCCTTACCGTCACCGTTGACTGGTCGGGAGACTGGCGCAGACCGTTCGACTCAGTAGAGGTGTTGCTGCCTGCCTCCGATTCCCGCCGCATCGTCGCTGGCAACGCGACACTTCGCAGTGAGGTGCGCTCTCAAACCTGGACCCGGCTCATTCTCGATTTGCCCGCGACATGAGACACCGGCATGACACGGCGGTTGACTTCCGGTCATGCCGCTGCCTAAAATCCGTCCACACGTCTAACCGGACTACCCATCTTGGACAGTAGCAGTTATCGATCTTCGATTCACCCAATCGCCTGATCGGCAAGCTCGCCGCGCCAGCCTAATCCCTGCCGCCGTCTTGCCATCAGGCCAGACGGTGCGCGCCGTAGTCATTCCCGTGCACTTGTCACTTGCAATTCACCGCTGCCAGGCTTGAAGCCTCGCAGCGGCCATAGCATTCGCGTCGTGAGCGTTAGGCCGCACGCGTCGTCACGCGTCGGCCCTCGCGGATCGTTAGCGATGCTGTCACGCGTATGGTTCAAACTATGCGTCTAGCACGCCTCGACTACTAATCTCATGACGCTTGATTTCGTATGGCGGCTCCTCGCCGCTTTCTCCTGTGGTGTCGCCATCGGCATCGAACGGCAAATGCGCCAGCGCACGGCCGGTCTGCGCACCATCACGCTGGTCGCGAGCGGCGCCTGCCTGTTCGTCACGCTGGGCGTGCTGACCGGCAACGGCACGGCTGGCGTCACGCAGATCGCGGCGTACGTCGTATCCGGCGTCGGCTTCCTCGGCGGCGGCGTCATCATGCGCGACAAGGGTTCCATCCAGGGGATCAATACTGCTGCCACCCTGTGGTGTTCGGCGGCGGTGGGCGTGTTGTGCGGTGCGGGACATTTCGGCCCGGCGCTCGCCGGCACGGGCATCGTGTTGCTGACGAATACCGTACTGCGCGAAGTCAGCCGCACCATCAATGCGACGCCGGTGTCAAATGCCGACCTCGTGCGCGAATATGTGCTGACCGTGGTCTGCCGCGAGGACGATGAGATTCATATCCGCACGGCGCTGTCGAATTCGATGTACTCGACACCCCTGTCGTTTCAGAGTCTGACGAGCGAAGACGTGACGGAGCAGCCGGGCCGCATCCGCGTCACGGCGACCCTGAAACTACACCCCAAGGATCAGTCGAAGCTCGAATTGATGGCAAGCCGCATCAGCATGGAAACGACCGTTTCCAGCGTAAGCTGGATCGCTAAAGAAGCGGAACCGACGCCGGAGTAGCGTCGCATCCCGGACGGTAGCGGGCAAGCGCGGCTCGCTGCCTTGCCGCCCCCCCCAACGCCCGGTCGCATTGCTGCCCACCCAAGCCCGCAAACGCAAGGCTGGGCGACCCAGCCCACGTACCGGCAAGTCCGCGCCTTGCACCCAGCGGCCGCTTCATCTATAACAACCGTAGACGAAACATCGGCCGACGCTCCTTGGCAGCAATGGTAGAGTGTGCCGGGTAGGCCGATGAAGCGTATGCCTGTGCAGCCCGAGACCGAGAACGAAATGAACCGAGCGACTGCGCGTTGGATGTCCCTGCCTATCCGCCATGGCGGCTGCCGCCATGCGTCCTGTACCGCTCTCTCGCCGGCCTCGTGGCTGGCCCCGCCGCCATAGATTCAGACATTGTTAAATCCATATCCTGAATATGGACTGCACTAATCCGTTGGACTAAGCTCTGTCACCGTGAATTTTTCACGCTCAACCATGGAGTCTTGATTATGGAACACGGCATCATTGCATGGCTCATCATTGGCGCGATCGCCGGCTGGCTGGCGGGCGTGCTCGTCAAGGGCGGCGGATTCGGGTTGATCGTCGACATCATTGTCGGGATCGTCGGCGCGTTCATCGGCGGTTGGCTGGCGGGCGTTCTGCATATCTCGCTCGGCGGCGGCTGGATCGGCTCGATCATCACGGCAGTGATCGGCGCGGTGATTCTGCTGTTTATCATCCGGCTGTTCAAGCGGGGCGCCTAGCGCCTTAAGCGTCAGGCGGCCTCGGTCGCCTGACGCGTGCTGTCTTACCCGAGCGCTGTGCGGGCCATCAAGTCCGCGCGGCGCTCTGCTCCAGCATCGAGCCGGTTTCGTTCAGGCGGATATGCCAGGAGAATGCCCGCTCCAGACGGTGAGGCGTTTGCCCACCATGCGTCAAGGCATCCTTGTAGTAGTCGCGCAGCATGTCGCGATACAGCGGATGCACACACTTCTCGATGATCGACACGGCACGCTCACGCGGCGCGAGCCCGCGCAGATCGGCAAGACCCTGTTCCGTGACGACCACATCTACGTCGTGTTCGTTGTGATCGCAATGCGGCACCATCGGCACGACGCTTGAAATGCGCCCATCCTTCGCAATCGACTTCGTCGCAAAGATCGCGCACGACGCATTGCGTGCGAAGTCGCCCGAGCCGCCAATGCCGTTCATCATGTGGGTGCCGCCCACATGCGTTGAATTGACATTGCCGTAGAGGTCGAATTCCAACGCAGTATTCAGCGCGATCAGGCCGAGACGGCGAATCACTTCGGGATGGTTGCTGACCTCTTGCGGGCGCAATACCAAACGGTCCCGATAACGGTCCAGCTCGCTGAACACCTGGGCATGGCGCGCCGCGGACAGCGTAATCGAGGCGCCCGAGGCGAACGTCACCTTGCCGGCATCCATCAGGTCGAAGGTCGAGTCCTGCAGGACTTCCGAATAGATTTCAAAGGCTTCGAAGGGCGATTTGACGAAGCCTGCCAGCACGGCATTGGCAATCGTGCCGATGCCGGCCTGCAGCGGCGGCAGACGAGCCGGCATGCGCCCGCGCGATACTTCATGCTGCAGAAACTCGATCAGATGGCCTGCGATGAACCCAGTTTCCTCGTCCGCGGGCAAAACCGTGGACGCGCTATCCGGCATGTTGGTGATGACGATGGCAGCGATCTTCTCTGGTGGAATCTCGATGGCGGGCGTGCCGACCCGATCGCGCGGATGGACGATCGGCAACGGCTCGCGGTTGGGGCGGCGGCCCGGAATCCAGATGTCGTGCAGCCCTTCGAGCGCGAGCGGCTGTGCGAGGTTGATCTCGACGACCACCTTGTCGGCGAGGATCGCGAAGCTTGCCGAATTGCCCACGGAGGTGGTAGGCACAATGCCGCCGGTTTCGGTGATCGCCACCGCTTCGATGATCGCGACATCGAGCTTGCCGAGCTGATTGGCACGCAACATCTCGACCGTTTCGGACAGATGCTGATCGACAAACATCACTTCGCCACGGTTGATTGCGTCCCGCAAGGTCTTGTCGACCTGGAACGGCAAGCGGCGCGCCAGCACGCCGGCCTCGGTCAGCATACGGTCGACGTCGTGGCCGAGCGATGCGCCGGTCATCAAGGTAATGCGCAACGGCTTGCCTTCGTGACGCGCTCGTTCGGCCAGCGCAACGGGCACGGCCTTCGCATCGCCCGCGCGCGTGAAACCGCTCGCACCGACGCGCATGCCATCCTGAATCAGCAGGGCCGCGGCAGCGGCGGTGGTGACTTTGCCGCGTACCGCGGCACAGCGAATCCGGTCTTCGTACATGCTACTGAGTCTCTCCATGATCAACCTTCCAGTCTACCGTTGCACACGTCTTCGGCGCGGCTAGATCAGCAGTCGGGTTGTCGCACCTCAAGCGGCGTCTCACGATGGAGAGTGCCGCTGCGAGGCATGCGTCGCGCAACAAGCCACGACGGATTAGTATGGCTTTTAGCTACCGAAAAAGAGATTACAGTAGCTCACGGGCCCGACACATTCGGCAGGCTTCTTCACCGGCGCAGTCATGCGTCCTTGCTGAAGCGCGCTGTTCGCGTGCTGGTCAGCGGCTTGCGCAATCTGTTGCCCCTCGGCGGCGGGTGCTACGGCCTGTGCATGAGCCGCTGCGGCAGACAAGGAACAGGCAATCAGAACAACCTTCAACGCTTTCATCTATTTCTCCGGTGCTTACGATCATGCCTCCTGGAAAGTCCTTTTCGGGGACTGCGAGGCACTGGACAAACTATATGACCGGCATGTGAGCAGATAAACGGCCGCGACTGGAAGTGATCTTTCCATCTGGCAGAAAGATCGCAATGCGATCTGGATTAACGCCCATTCGCATTAAATGGTGCGTCTTTATCGAGCAAGGCAGTACGAATGAAATGCAGGCAACCGAGTATCCGCTGCATGTCATGGCGCCGTTCGCGATCTGCATGGACGGATTGCAGAACCGCCTGCACGGCGTCGATCGTCACGCCCACTGACGCGAGCGCACGCGCCAGAGAGCGCGCTCCCGGCTGCTCGAATAGCCCTGAGATATCCACCTGCATTTGCTCGAGGCAGGTGCGCCAGCGCGGCTGCATTGCTTCAGCGTAGGCGGCATGGGCGGCTTCGTTGCGCAGATCGATGACGGCGTGTCCCACTTCGAGTGTGACAAGCATCCAGCGCAGCGCATCGCGATGCTGACGCGAGCGTTTCGTCAGCAGTACGCGCAATTGCGCCATCAGATCATGGGTGCTCGACTGAAAATACTGATTCAGGCCGCGTAATTCGCCGCGGCATGCGAGTACAACCTGTGCGCGCAAACTCCCCTTGATTTTGCCGATCAGCCACGGCATCTGCGCGGGGAAAATCACCGCAAATGCCAGCGAGGCCGCGAGCATCGCCGCCACAATCGCGATACCGTTATTGATTAACAGGTCTGGCTGGTAAATCACCACGTTATCGGGGGCGGCGAGCAAACAGAAGAACACCGAAAAGCCCACGCCATAACCGGAGACGCCAGGACGCATCGCGAGGAACGCGCCAAAGGCCAGCACGGGCGCGAGCGTCGCGCAGAGCAGCGGAAAGCCCTCGATGTTCGGATAGACGTAGCAACTAAACAGGTATCCCGTCATCGTCGCGAAGATTGCACCAACGGCCATCTGCAAGGTCAGTTTCGACGCGTTGGGCGCCGTCGAAGTCAGGGCGCAAGCGAGCGCGGCGCCGATGACGGCGAGGCCGCCGCTCGGCCAATCGGCTTCGATCCAGAAGGCGCCGACGATCGCCATCACGACCACCGTACGCAAAAAGGTAAGCCCGACCACAAAACCGTTCGTTTTGCTGACATACCGGACGGTCTGCCGCTCCTTGACAGGCTTGCCGTGCTCGAGCGACGCGTAGGTGTCCGTATAGCGGATGAACTCGTCGACGAAGCGATACAGCAACTCGGCTGAAGTATCGAAATCGGCCAGCAGGTCGGAGGCCGTGCTTTCCAGCGGCCGGCGCGTCTCCCGCACCCGGCGTGGCAGCATCGCCTGAAAGGCACGCAGTTCGACAGCGACGCGAGCCGCATGGGCGGCGTCACAAGCCTGAGCCGTCTGCCGGACCAACAAGCGCGACAGATCTTCGAAATACGGGGTGATTGCCCGCATGACCGCGTTCGGGCCACCCGCCTGCACCCGCTTGATGAGCTGGCGCAGTGCATGCAGACGGGCGCAGGCATCCATGAACTCGCTGTTCAGCCGCGCGAGCCGCTGGCTACGCGAGCGCATGCCCGGGTCTTCGAATGCCGCAAACGTACGGGTCGCCTCGAAGCCGACAATTCCATCCACCAAGTCGGCAAAGCGCGCTTCAAACATGCCCCGCTCGACCTTGCCACCCAGCACCTGAGCGGCGAACGCAGTAAAATCAAGATATCTTTTGCGCAACCCGCGTTGCAGCGCGAGGCTCGACCTTTGCGGCACGATCAGCGCGCTCACTGCGCTCGAGCACACGATGCCGACCGCGACCTCCGAGGCGCGCGTCAGCGCTGCGAGGAACAGGGCGTTCGGCTCCATGACGGTCGGCACGCCGATCAGGGCGGCGGTGTACCCCGCCAACACGAAGCCGTACCATCGAAAATGCCGATACCGGACCGCCGCAGCAATACAGGCCCCCACCCAGCAGGTCAACCCGGCCATGTACAGCTCGGGCTGCTGGACAAACACGGCCCCCAGCACGAGCGCGGCGACCGTCCCCACCACGGTCCCGATGATCCGGTAAAAGCTTTTTGCAAGCACCATGCCGCTGAACGGCTGCATCAGTACGAACACAGTCGTCATGGCGGTGCGGGGTTGCTGCAGATCAAGCAACATGGCGATGCCCAGCGCGAGCAACGCCGCCGTCACGGTCTTCAACAGATGCAGCCAGATAAGGCCGTCGCTCGCCGCCCAGTCACGGCTGGCCGAGGCGCTTGCACGCAGCATCACGCCCCAGCGCCGACGCGGGTCGGACGTTTGTTGGATCAGATGCTGGCGTTTCATGGAAAGAAAACCGCGCCCCGGATGGTGACTCGAATTCAGGAAGGCGCCGGACGCCGCACTGCACGCACCGGCTGGCAAGGGGCCGATTGTAGGAGCCTCCGAGGCATGCATTAATGCGACATACCGGGAACATCCCTTCCAGATCGAACAACAATAGGAATGCCGGACAGGCGGACAATACGGGTTCTCTCTCGAATACGTCGAACAAAAAGATCTGATGGATACGCTACAAAATATGCGGGTGTTCGTCCGCGTGGTCGAAGCCGGTAGTTTCACGGCTGCGGCTCAATCGCTCAACTCCACGACCGGCGCCATGTCGCGCGCGGTTTCGGAGCTCGAGGCCCACCTGCGGACCCGCTTGATGAACCGCTCCACCCGGCGCCTCGCGCTCACGACGGCGGGTGAACGCTATCTGAAGCGTTGTCAGCAAATTCTCGCTGACGTCGGCACAGCGGAAGAAGAAGCCAGTTGCGCGCACGAACGGCCCACCGGTGCGTTACGCATGCACAGTTTCGCCAGTATTGGGCAGCATTACGTGCTGCCGGCGATCTCGCGTTATCGCGCGCTGTATCCCGAGGTGACGGTCGAACTGACCCTGTCGCAGCGCATGCCGGACCTGTTCGAAGGCAGCGCCGACGTGGCGGTCGTCACGGCGTCCACATTGCCTAATTCGGACCTGGTTTCGCTGCTACTGGGCGCTACATTCAACATTCTGTGCGCATCTCCCGCCTATCTGCGCACGCACGGCGCACCGCAGCAGCCACGCGATCTCGCCCATCATGAGTGCCTGATCCTGCAAACGCCGGCCTTCCCGGCCAACGATTGGCTGCTCGAAGGGCCCAGCGGCAGCGAGCTGATGCAGGTGAGCGGGCCTGTGCAGGTGAATATCGCGGAGTCGCTGGTGGTGGCGATTCGCGAAGGTATGGGGATCGGTATGTTGCCGCTCTACGCTGCGATCGATGGGCTGCGTGACGGCTCGCTTGTACGGGTTCTGCCGCAGCACACACTTCAGCGGATGAATATTTACGCGCTCTATCCGTCGCGCAAATTCATCGATGCCAAAACCCGCACCTGGGTCGAATTCCTGCGCACGCATATGCCGAAAGTCATTACCCGAGACGAAGCACTGCTCGCGGAGGTGGGGTTGGTCGATCCACTCGAGACCGTCTTGCCGGTGCATCCGGGGACGATGGCCGAACCGGGTCATCCCGGTCAGCAGCCGGAGCATTGAGACCAGGCGGCGCCCGCTCCATGATTGCGGCTAATTTGCTTTTCGCCGAAGCTGTGTTCGATCACTTCGGTGTCGGCTGTCTGCATACCAAATGGCTGAACTTCGGTCTGCTGTGGACAGGGACGCTGGCGGCGTGCGGGGTGATGTAGCTGTCGCTTTGACGGCAACGGACGGATTTGTTCGCCGGTGCGGTGTGGGATCGTTGAGGTCCTGCCGCCTGGTCCAGCATTTTCCGGGCGCGTAAACGCAAAAACCCCGCCTTTGTTGGGCGGGGTTTCTGGACATGCTAGGGAGCCTGACGATTACCTACTTTCACACGGGAATCCGCACTATCATCGGCGTGGAGTCGTTTCACGGTCCTGTTCGGGATGGGAAGGGGTGGTACCGACTCGCTATGGTCATCAGGCATGACTTGTTGCCGTGTCGCCTTTGTGGGCGGCACAGCCAATCTGGAAGAAGTAGCTGAGAGGATGCCTCTCGTTTGATGCGGGTTGTGTTGTTTCTGGCACAACACTGATCACTCAACCTGTGCGTGGTGTCCTGCCCCCTTCGGGGGTGGGATCACTGTAAGAGCTTTGCATGGGCCCGGAGTAAGTGCTAAAACACTCACTCCGACCGACAGCTG
>NZ_FNCJ01000013.1 GCF_900100735.1 Paraburkholderia phenazinium
CAAACTCTTCAGTTCAATTCCTGTTACTGTTTTCGGTTGTTTTACCAACCGGTCGCTCACTCAACGTACTGACGAATGATTAACCTGTCCAGAGACAGGAAAACCTTCCTTTCATTACTGTGTGAGACTTGATACTTTCGCTTGTCGACAGACTCCGAAGAATCCATCATCGCGTCGCCATCAAGCGCCCACACTTATCGGCTGTTAATTTTTAAAGATCGATTACGCACTCACCACCGAAACCGCACCAACTTCACCTACCCGGCACCGCTTCGTTCTGCGTCGCTGCATCAGCAGCAGAGAAACGAGATTATGAAGAACTTTCGCTACGCCGTCAACAGGTTTTTTCAACTTCCTGAACCTGCCCACTTCGCCGAAAGCCTTGCCACTGCTGGCTCTCCCGCTTCTCCGCGCTCCGTTTTCCGGAACGCGAAAGAACGAGATTCTAGCGAGCCGACCTGCAGCTTGCAAGCCCTATCGGGAATTTATTTCAAGGTGCCTTTTGAACCGGTCGCGCGTCGTCTACAGGCGTTGCTTCGACCTCCGGCGTCAAGCTTCGAGCAGTCGAAGAACCGATCGTCCAGTCATGCAAAACGGTGTAGGCAACGGCCAGCAACGTCGGTCCAATAAATACGCCAAGGAAGCCAAACGCGAACGCGCCGCCAAGAATCCCCAGCATCACCAGAATCAACGGCATGTCGCTGCTCTTGCCGATCAAGATCGGCTTGATCACGTTGTCCGACATACCCACCGCGACCACACCCCAGATCACCAGGAAGATCGCCCAGCCCGTCGCGCCACCGTGGTAAAGCCAGATTGCCGCGGGCAACCAGACAATCACCGGACCGCCCGGCACCACGGAAAGGAAAAAAGTCGCCAAGCCAAGCAACGCAGGCGCCGGCACGCCGGCAATCCAGCAACCGAAGCCAGCCAGCACCCCCTGCACCAGCGCGGTACCGAGAATGCCGTAGACGACGCCGCGCACGGTATTGCCTGCCAGCGCCAACAGATAATCGGCGCGCTCGCCAGTGATGCGGCGCATCCCGGCGTTCAACCATGCCGCGGCGCCCTCGCCTCCTGTATAGAAGAAGAACGCCAGCACAATACTGAGCGCAAGCAACCCCAATCCGTGTGTCACCGCAATGGCTGCAGCCAGAATCCACTTGCCGGCCGGCGCCGCCAAGGTTCGCATCTGCGCGATCAACTCCGAGTTGCCGCTCGTCAGATGCGCCCAGAAAGCCTCGATATTCGGACCCACCAGCGGTATCCGCCCAACCCAGTCCGGCAGCTCCGGCAACCCATCTTCAAATAGCTTTTGCACCAGCGCGACGATCTCATGCGCATGCGCGCCGAAAGCGAACCCCGCGTAAACGAACGGCCCAAGAACCACAATCAGGATAATGAAGACGATCAGCAATGCCGCCAGCTTGCGCCGGCCGCCGACCAGCGTGGTCAGCCTGCGATACAGCCCCCACGAGCTATAGCTGAGAATCGCCCCCCACAGCAACGCCGTGGTGAATGGCGCCAGCACCAGTAACGAGCCGCCCACCAGCACGATCAATGCAAACACAGCGGCAAGCCGCTCGATCAATTGGTCCGATTTCACTATGAATCCCCTCGATTGTTTCAGACCACAACGACGCCAACGCCCGCGCTCATTGACGCAGTGCTGGAGGTCGCCTATATGGAAGTCCGTCGCGCAGCAGCCCCTACCTTGGGTCAATCAGGTGGTCCACGTCAACCCGCCGATCGGCATATAGCGCGCCGCCAAGGCCCCCTCGACCACGCCTGCGCCATGCCGCGGACAGCCCGATTCATCCAGCATCACGCGCAATTCATGGGGCGGCACAGAAAAGACTAGAATATACGGTTCTGTGCACCCCATTTCTGGATTTATGCGCTCGCGAATCGCCAAACGTCTCCCCCCCGATGCCGACAAGCTTGTCGGTCTCTCGCTCGCGCTATTCGCGTCGGGCAGCCGCACCGAAGACCGCTTCTGGGAAGCGAAGCTCGATGCGCTGCTGGCCAAGATCGTCCGCAACGCCAACCAGACAACCCTGGATGCGGCGCTGGACCATCTTCAGCAGAATCATCCGGATGCCTACGGTGCGCTCGCCGACATGGCGGAAACGCATAGCGAATCGTTCATCGTCGAGCACGACGGCGTGCCGCATGAGGCATTGCTGATCGCCGCGCCCGTGCTGGCCTGGACCCGCTACGCGATCCCCTCCGGCCCGCTGAAGAGCGACGCCGCGGACGCTTTGCGCGCCCATCTGCAGGCACACGTCCTCGCCGCCGATACCCGCGTGGCGATGGCGCCGTTCCTGTACAGCATTGACCAGTTGCCGCGCCATCACGTCGAAACCTGGCGCATCGCGCAGCAACTTGCGCAGGCCGCGCTCGGCGGCGGCACGGCGAAAATCAACTTCGGCGAACTTCCTGAGACCTCGCCGATTCTGGCCGACCCGCGCTTCCTGCTGGCGGTGGTCGCGGCCCCCCTCGGCGCGCCAGTGTTCCGCTGGCAGGAAGAGGAGCACGGCAACCGCATCGAACGCGGCCAATGCCTCGAGCAGTGGGCCAGCCAGGGTGGCGCCAATCTGTCACTGGCTTTGCCCGGCTGCGAATTCGAGTGCCTGCTGCCGGACGCCTACTACTCGGCCTGCCGGGACGCCGATGAACGCGTGCGCCCGCATACCGTGCGCACCGCAGTACGCTACCTGTTCGACACCATCAGCGCCGCGCCGGGCGACCTGCGTGCGGTCGTCGCGGGTTTCGGCGAGCGCCGGATCGACGAATATCGCGTCGGCTTCACGCGCCGCGGCAGCAACGAGGTGATCTATGGCGTCGTCTGGCCCCTGTATGGCCGGGAGAACGGCGAATCGGGCATTGATGAAGAACCGCAAGAGACCAGCGCCGTCAACGGCCCGCTCGAAGAAATCGTCGCACTGCTGAAGGAAACCGGCGTGACCGATATCCGGCGTCATGCGGGCCGCTTCGAGCCTGAATATTGCGATGATTGCGGCGTGCCGCTATACGCCGACCCGCTCGGCGAAATCGTCCATGCGGAAATGCCGGAAGACGCCGAACCCGCACAACCGCATTTCCACTGATACGCCCTGCGGCGGTCTTGCCGGCCACGGCCCTGCACCCTAGCAGGCCTGGGCGGCGAGACCGCCCGCCAGACCTCTACGGCCCAATCGGCTTACGCTGATTGGGCCGTTTGCGTTTCCGCACGGCCGGGCGTCGGGGGTCCAGGCATGTCACTTGTCTTATGCCATCCGGCCAGGCCGTCAAAACGCAAGGAATTTGTCATCATGACGCTGGTGGCGCATCGCAATCAAACCGGCTTCCTCTGCCGCTCGCTAGCATCGCGCCATCACGATCGATTCATCTGGAGGCATGGCATGCGATTCTCGGTTCTCAACTCGGACGCGGAACGACGCGACGGACTCAAGGCACTGCTGCGGCAAATCGACCGCCAGGCGCGTTTTAATGAAGCACAAGACTGGCGCCAGATTGACCGCGCGCTGCGCCGGCAAACGCCGGATCTGCTAGTGATCGATTGGCAGGACTGGATGTCCTCGGCCGCCATCCTCCGCTTGCTCGCCGAACACCCCGGCCTGCGGATCGCCGTGCTCACGGGCGACACCTCACCCGAATGCGTGTGCGACCTGCTCGACAAAGGGGTGCTCGGTGTCGTCCCGCGGGACACGGACCCGCGCCTCATTGTGCGGGCACTCGAAATCGTCCTGCTTGGCGGCCACTACGTTCCAGCGGGCGCGCTGGCGCTGCCGCCTCCGCCGCCGCCCGAACCCGTCCCGCGCGAACCGGAGGTTGTCGTCAACCCACCGCCCAAGCGGGCCCGGCTCGCGAGCGGCCTGTCGCCGCGTCAGGAGCAGATCATGCGCTGCGTCCACATGGGCAGCACGAACAAGATGATCGCCCGCACGCTCGGCATCAGCGAAGGTACCGTCAAGATCCACCTGGCTAGCATCTTCCAGCAACTCGGCGCCCCTAATCGCGCCGCCGCCGTCGCCCTCTATAACGGCTGGCTGTCGGCCCAGCTCGAAGTGCTGCGCACCGATCAAAACAACCCGCCGCGACCGGTGATGGGTGAGCAGGGCGCCGTTCCGCTGCGCCGCCGCAACCAGCCGCCGTTCGCGTACCCGTTGCCGGCAAACGACGCCACGCAAGAGCAACTGATGGCGGCAGAACCAACGACGCCATTCGGCGAACCGGTCCCGGACGAATCAACCGAACCGGAGTGAGCCGGGCGCAAGGCCGCTCGCTGCTGGCCGCTTGCCGGCCCGTTCGACGGGAGGGTTTGACCGCCGACAGGAAATCCGCCCTCAGTCACCGCTGGCATGGAATCCGCTCACACCTTTTTCCATCCAACGAGTAATATGAGATTTATGGGTTTCCTCTACACACCGCTTCCGCTATGGGTCGCTGTCGGTGGCTGGGTCGCCACCGCGCTGCTGCTCGCGCTCGCGCTGTGGAAAAACCCTTTCAAACGACTGCAAGACGCGACCCTTCAACACGTCTGGCTGGCGATCATCGTTGCCGTCTCGGTGCTCTGGGCCAGCAATGCATGGCTCGACGACGGCACGGTGATGCATCTGCTCGGCGCAACGCTCGTGGTCACGCTGTTCGACTGGGGGCTCGCCCTCATCGCCATGGCCGCGGTCACTGGGCTTGCGGCGGTCGTGTTCGATGCTCCATGGCAGGGCATCGCGCTCACCTTCGTCATCTACGGTGCATTGCCAGTTGGCATCTCCGCCTTGCTGCAGCGCGCCTGCATAGCGTGGTTGCCGCGCAACCTGTTCATGTTCATCTTCGGCCAGGGCTTTGTCTCCCCCGCCATCGCGGTCGCGCTTACGGCAGGTGCTGCGGTGGGCACCCATATCGCCATCTCCGGTGGCTCGATGACCGTCGTACCCGTCGGTTATGCGTTCAGTGTGTTTCTGCTGGCGACTGGCGAGGCATGGTTCACCGGCATGTCCACGGCGCTGATCGCCGTCTACCGGCCGGCATGGGTCACGACATACGACGTGCGCCGTTACCGGCTAGGCGGCCCACGCATCTAGACGAGGCGGCCCCGGCGCGCCAGCAACGCCAGGCGGCAATCAGTCCGCATCGCGCACGCGTAATTCGAGACTGCGTACCACGACAGGGCAAAATATTTGTGTCAGGATTGAACTCCTTCCAGTCGTTGGGCATCTTACGTGCCTGATGTCTCAATAGCGTCTACCGAACTAGATGGATCGCACCAACGTACCGCGCCGATTGCTGCGGGTGGTCGGCCGGTTAGCGGCATGTGCAGCGAGTGCCTCGCTCATGTGTGCCGCTCCCGCATTCGCCGATCAGCTCGAACAGCACAACGAACTCGTCGATAAATTCGTCAACGACATGCATGCCGACCCGCTTGTAGCGGATTGCGCCGCGCATGGCAATTTTGTCGCCAGCACCTCCACCGCTTTCGACCACGTCGAATTCCCACCCAGCTCCTTCGATAGCGCGCACTCTTCGGTCACGCCGTGGAACGACTCGTTCGACGAAGGCAAACAGAAGGTCAAGGTCGACAACATCGTCACTGTGGAAGGGCTTGGCGTACGCCAGGACGGCAGTGGCGATCCGGCCGACCTGAAATTCCGCTGTGGCTATGTGGGCAACCAGATGCTCGCGTTTAGCTGGAACGATCCGGTGCCGCCAGCCAAACCGCGCGCCGAGCCGTCGTCCGTCAAAGGCAAACACAAAGGAGTCAAGGGCAAGCACTCCACCGGCAACAAATCAGCTACCAAGAAGTCGCCCGGCAAGAGTTCGAAGAAAGCCACCTCGAGCAAGTCGTCATCCAGTAAATCGAGCAGCCAAAAAGCGTCGGCGAAGAAGACGTCGGCGAAGAAGCCGCAGTGACGCCTTGACGCATTAGCGCGCGAGGACGCAGTTGCGGCGGCCGGCGCTCGGGTGCCCGCCGGAACGCCCGCCACCGGAATGCCGGCCACCGGAATGCCGGCCACCGGAATGCCGGCCACCGGAACGCCGGCCGATCCAAACGCTCAGACAAAAGCAAAGCGAGGCATGCGCTCAACGCACATGCCTCGCTTTTTGTTGCTACGAAAACCGTTACGGCGAATGCTCGTGAGCGACCCAACGCCGCTGCACCAGCATTAGCCGCGTCAGGCGAACCTCTCCACATGCCGCAAGATTGCCTGCAGCATCGCAGCGCCCAGCGATGCACTGCGCTCGCCATTCCAGCCTACCCGCTCATCCGGCAGATTCGCGTTGTCCTTGAACGGCATTTCGAGCGTCAGCGACAGACAACCGAATTCATTGCCGATGTATTTCGACGCCAGCTTCAGCGCATCTTCGCGATATTTGCTCGCTGCGTAGCCATACTTGTCCTGGAAGTCGGGACTCGCGTGTTTGAAGGCCTCGATAAACGCCTTCTGCTCCTCGCCCTGGCGCTCCGTAAAACCCGGCAACATTTCCGAGCCCGCCACGAACACATACGGCAGCGCCTCGTCGCCGTGAATGTCGAAGAACAGATCGCAGCCGGTCGCATGAATGGCGTCGCGCACCAGCAGCACTTCGGGGCTGCGTGCCGCATCGGGCTCCATCCACTCGCGATTCAGATTCGCGCCGGCGGCATTGGTACGCAGATTGCCGTGCACGCTGCCATCGGGATTCATGTTCGGCACGATGTAGAACACCGCGTGGTCGTAGAGCTTACGCGCGACCGGGTCGCCCGCCCAATCACCCCAACCGGCGAGGCGCTTCACCATGCCTTCGACGAACCATTCCGCCATTGTCTCGCCCGGATGCTGACGCGCGATGATCCAGATCTTCTTTTTCGGCGTCTCACCGGTTTGCGGCGTGCCGAGCGTGAGCAAGGACATCGGCCGGCCTTCGACGCTGAGGCCGAGTTCGGTCAGCGACGCCTGCGGCATCTGCTGCACGGCGCCCAGAAACTCCGAGTGACGCTCTTCGCTATACGGCTCGAAGTACGCGTAGTAGATACGGTCGAAGTCGGGCGTGTGGTCGATCGTCAGCACCCGGCCGTCGTACGAGGTCGGCACGCGGAACCAGTTTACGCGGTCGTAGCTCGCGGCCGCCTGATAGTCGCGCCAGCCTTCCGCGAACGCACAGTCCGCGGCGTTCTCGAAAGTCATCACGCAACGCTCGCCCTGCGCGCCGGACAGGCGGAAGTAGAACCACTGTGCAAACTCGGCGTGGCTGTCGGGCCGCACGCGCAGACGGATGTTGTCGGCCTGCTCGCAGGAAAGGACTTCGATCGCGCCTGCGTCGAAGTTGCTCGTAATGGATAGTGTCATGATGTTTTTCCCGGCTTAGGTGCCCATTGCAGTCGGTACGGTACGTTTCGCTTGCCCGCTCGAATCAGCGCTCATCTGGCGCTCACTCGGCAATACGCCGGCGGAATACGTAAGTCGAATCGTTCGATGCCTCGGCGTCGAACGCATAGCCCTCGCTATCGAAGCCCTGCAACTGCTCCGGCGCATCAAGGCGGTTCTCGACCGCATAGCGCGCCATCAGGCCACGGGCGCGCTTCGCGTGGAAGCTAATGATCTTGTAGCGTCCGCCCTTCCAGTCTTCGAACACCGGCGTAATCACCGGCGCGTCGAGCAATTTCGGCTTGACCGACTTGAAGTACTCACCCGATGCGCAGTTGACCAGCACCCGCGCAGCGCTCGCGTTCTTCTTTAATTGCGCATTCAGTGCCTGCGTGATGCGCTCGCCCCAGAACGCGTACAGATCCTTGCCGCGCGCATTGGCAAAGCGCGTCCCCATTTCGAGCCGGTATGGTTGCAGCAGATCGAGCGGACGCAGCAGCCCGTACAGGCCCGACAGCACGCGCACGTGCTTTTGCGCGAAGTCGAGATCGGCTGACGACAGGCTCTTCGCGTCGAATCCTTCATACACGTCGCCGTTGAACGCCAGCACCGCCTGCTTCGCATTGCTGGTGTCGAACTTGGGCGACCACTCGGCGTAACGCTGGAAGTTGAGCTGGGCGAGCGGATCGGAAATGCTCATCAGCGTGCCGATCTGCTGCGGCGACAGGCGGCGCAATCCACCGATCAATTCGGCGGCGTCATCGACAAAATCGGGGATCGTATGTTTCTTGACGTGCGGAGGGGTTTCGTAGTCGAGCGATTTCGCCGGCGACAGAACGATTATCATAGAGGCTTGCAGGCACGCCGTGCCTGGCGTTAATGACGAAAGCCAGATTGTAACGAATGCCCGCCTCCCCTGCCGCACCCGCACTGCGCGTGGTCCTCGATTCGAACGTATGGATCGACATCCTCGTATTCGACGATCCGCACACGCGGCCCATCCGCGCCGCCCTCGAGAGCGGCGCGCTCGTAGCGTTGATCGACGCCCGCTGTCTCGCGGAACTCACCTACGTGCTCGACTATCCGCAGTTCGCCAAACGCGAGGTCGACAAGTCGGCAGCGCTGGCCACGGTGACGCGCCTCGCGCAACGGGTCGAACCGCAGCCCACGCCCGCGGAGACGCCGGCCGACAATGCACGCCCGCTGCCGAAGTGCAAGGACCGCGACGACCAGAAGTTCCTTGAACTGGCCCACGCCGCGCAAGCCGACTGGCTGGTGTCGAAGGACCGCGCGGTGCTGAAACTGGCGCGCCGCATCGCCCGCGACTTCGATTTCCAGATCGCCCAGCCGGCGCCGTTCGTGGCCGCCTGCGCGCTGCAAGCCGAGGAGCCCGCGCCGGCCTGACGCGCGCGTTGCGCGCCGATTCCCTACAATCGAGCTTCACCCTGTCTTCAAGACCACCGCCTAAGCACCGATAGCGCCATGAATGCACCGCACGACACGCCGATGATCCCATCGTTTCCGTCCCGTCTGCCGGACGTGGGCACCACCATTTTCACTGTGATGAGCGCGCTCGCCGCGGAAAAAGGGGCCGTGAACCTCGGCCAGGGCTTTCCGGACTTCGGTTGCGATCCGCGGATCGTCGATGCGGTGGCAACGGCCATGCGTGACGGCCACAACCAGTACCCGCCAATGGCAGGCGCGGCGCCGCTGCGCCAGGCCATCGCGGACAAGATCGCCAGCCTGTACGGCCGCCGCTATGACGCGAACAGCGAAATCACCGTTACGGCGGGGGCCACCCAGGCGCTTCTGACCGCGATTCTGTGCACGGTGCACCCGGGCGACGAAGTAATCGTGATCGAGCCGAACTACGACAGCTACGTGCCCTCAATCGAGCTGGCGGGCGGCAAGCCGGTGTTCGTCACGCTGGAAGCGCCTGAGTACCAGATCCCGTTCGACAAGCTCGCCGCCGCGATCACGCCGAAAACCCGCCTGTTGCTGATCAACACGCCGCACAATCCGACCGGCACAGTCTGGCGCGCCGAGGACATGCGCAAGCTCGAAGAAATCGTCCGCGGCACCAACGTGCTGATTTTGTCGGATGAGGTCTACGAGCACATGGTGTACGACGGCGCGCCGCACGAGAGCGTCGCGCGCTATCCGGAGCTTGCGCAACGCAGCTTCGTGGCGTCGAGCTTCGGCAAGACCTATCACGTAACGGGCTGGAAGGTGGGCTACGTGGCCGCGCCCGCTGCGCTCACCGCCGAATTCCGCAAGGTCCATCAGTTCAACGTGTTCACGGTGAACACGCCGATGCAGGTCGGGCTCGCCGAGTACATGCGCGACCCGGCGCCGTATCTGGACCTGCCCGCCTTCTATCAGAAGAAACGCGATTTCTTCCGTGCCGGCCTCGCCAACACGCGCTTCAAGCTGCTGCCGTGCACTGGCACTTACTTCCAGTGCGTCGACTATTCGGCTATCAGCGACCTGCCCGAAGCCGAGTTCGCGCAATGGCTGACCGGCGAAATCGGCGTGGCGGCGATTCCGGTGTCGGCGTTCTATCACGAGTCGCATAACTCAGGTGTGGTGCGCTTCTGCTTCGCGAAGCAGGAAAGCACGCTCGCCACCGCGCTCGACCGGCTGGCGCGCCTCTAGGATGATACCCGCGATGCCGCGAACGAAACTGCGTTCTGCGCCATCGCAAGCGGCAGCGGCGCGCGCTTACGCGCCGCTGCCTTACGGAAGGGGTGCAAGCCGTTCAGGCCTATCGGACGAACGAGGCAATTCGAGCTGCACCAGCCCCTCACGCCTTCGCCGTTGCCGCGATATAAGCCTTGCGATCCGCCGTCACGCGCTGTGCCGCGGGCCGTTCGCCGATCACCTTCACATAACGCTTCCAGTCCACGCCGGCATCGAGCAGAAAGTCGCGGCCGTAGATGGTCTGCGTCGCCATGCCGACCAGCGGCAGGCTCACGAACGCAGCTATATCAGCCGCACCGAATTTGGCCCCGCGCAGAAACGGGTCAAACTTCGCGAGCCGCTTGAAGCCAGTGATATGACGCGTCAGCAGCTTTTCCACCCGTCCTTTGGTCGCATCGGTCACCGTGCCGCCGAAAAAGGCTTCCTTGTAGAGATCGCGCGCCACCAGTTCCAGGTGAAGGTCGACGAACGTAATCAGCTCGCGCTCTTTGGCGGCTTCCCACCGATCGGCGGAAAAAATCCCCTTCTCGGGAAAGCGCGCGTGCAGGTACTCGACGATCGCCTGCGATTCGCACAGGTCGCCCTGCTCGGTCTGAATGAACGGCACCTTGCCGAGCGGCGAGTGCATGAGCAGCGACTCTTCCTGGCTCGTCATCACGAAGGACTCCTCGAACGGAATGCCATGTTCGAGCAGCACGAATTTGACTTTGTTGTAGTAGTTAGACAGCGCAAAGCCGCACAGTTTGATCATCGGGTGTCTCCTTCTGACTGGTGGTCGGAACCGCTCATTGAAATCGAACCGGCGGCCTTTGTATCAATCATCCAGTAAATTGCACGATCGTGCTATTCTAAAATAACCATGGAGTCGAGTAACCCAATGACCTCTCGCAATTACAGCATCGAGACTATCGGCATTGTCGGAACAGGCGCGATGGGGCGCGGCATCGCACAGATCGCGGCGCTAGCGGGCCTGACGGTCCGTTTGTACGACACCAATCCGGCCGCCGTCGGTGCGGCGCGCGACTACCTCGCCGAGACCTTCGCCAAGCTCACCGCCAAAGGCAAGCTCGACCAGGCCCGCTCGCTCGCGGCGCTCGCCAACGTCACCGGCGCACAAACCGTCGGCGATCTCGCGGACTGCGATCTGGTGGTCGAGGCCATTGTCGAAAAGCTCGACGTCAAGCGTAATCTCTTTCGCGAACTGGAAACCGTCGTCAGCGGCCGTTGCGTGCTGGCGTCGAATACCTCGTCGCTGTCGATCACGGCGATTGCGGCGGGCTGCACCGACCCGTCGCGCGTGGTCGGCTATCACTTCTTCAATCCGGTACCGCTCATGAAGGTCGTCGAAGTAATCGACGGCTTGCGCAGCGACCCCGCCGCCGGCGATGCGCTGATGGCGCTCGCGCGCCGCATGGGCCACACACCGGTGCGCGCGAAGGATATGCCGGGCTTCATCGTCAATCACGCCGGCCGCGGCATGAATACCGAGGGCCTGCGCGTAGCGGGCGAAGGTGTCGCGAGCTTCGTTGAGATCGACCGCATCATGCGCGAGCAGGCGGGCTTTCGCCTCGGGCCGTTCGAACTGCTCGACCTGACTGCGCTCGATGTATCGCATCCGGTGATGGAATCGATCTATCACCAGTTCTACGAAGAGCCGCGCTTCACGCCGTCGCCGATTACCGGCACGCGGCTCGCGGGTGGCCTGATCGGCCGCAAGACGGGCGAAGGTTTTTATCGCTACGACGACGGCAAGCAGCAAGTGCCTGAAGAAGCGCCCGCGCCGACGGAATTGCCCACGCGCGTGTGGGTCAGCAAGCGCTACCCCGAAGCAAGCGAAGCTTTGCTGCAACTGATCGCCAAGACCGGTGTCGCGCTCGATGAAGGCGACACACCGGCCGCAGACTCGCTCATCCTCGTCACACCGTTTGGTCACGATGCGACCACGGCTGCCGTCGACGAAGGTCTCGATGCGCGCCGCGTCGTTGCCGTAGACACACTGTTCCCGCTCGTCGCCGCGCAACGCCGCACCTTGATGACCACACCTGCTACGACCCGTAGCGCACGCGACACCGCGCACGCGTTGCTGGCCGCCGACGGCATTCCCGTAACCGTGATCCGCGATTCGACCGGTTTCGTGGCGCAGCGCGTGGTGGCGACGATCGTCAACATCGGCTGCGATATCGCGCAGAAGCAGATTGCCACGCCCGAAGACATCGACCTCGCAGTCACGCTCGGTCTCGGCTATCCGCGCGGCCCGCTCGCGCTCGGCGACGCACTCGGCGCGCAAACCATTCTCACGATTCTGCGCAACATGTTCAGCGTGCTGGGCGACCCGCGCTATCGTCCGTCGCCGTGGCTCGCGCGGCGTGCGCAACTGGGTCTGTCGCTGACCCAGGGCGATGCAGCAGATGCTATCGATGCACAGCCGGAGAGCCAGTCATGAGCGCCGAACTGCTCACCTCGCGCCCCGCTGAAAGCGAATCGACACTCGTCCTGACGCTCTCTAACCCCGGTGCGCGCAACGCCCTGCATCCCGACATGTACGCGGCGGGCATCGAGGCGCTCGACAGCGCCGAGCGCGACCCATCGGTACGCGCCGTGGTTATCACGGGTGCGGACCAGTTCTTCTGCGCCGGTGGCAACCTGAACCGGCTGCTGGAGAATCGCGCGAAAGATCCTTCTGTGCAGGCACAAAGCATCGACCTGCTGGGCGAATGGATCGCGGCCCTGCGTTCGTCGTCGAAGCCAGTGATCGCAGCAGTCGAAGGCGCTGCGGCCGGCGCGGGCTTTTCGCTGGCGCTGGCGTGCGACCTGCTGGTCGCCGCCGACGATGCGAAGTTCGTGATGTCATACGCGCGCGTCGGCCTGACGCCGGATGGCGGCGGCTCGTGGTTCCTTGCCCAGGCGCTGCCCCGCCAGCTCGCCACTGAAGTCCTGCTCGAAGGCAAACCGATCGGCGCCGCACGCCTCCACGAACTCGGCGTGATCAACCGGCTCGCCAAACCCGGCACGGTGCGTGAGACCGCCATCGCCTGGGCCGACGATCTCGGCAAGATTTCGCCGAACGCCACAGCCCGCATCAAAAGCTTGATCGCCGCGGCCGGCACGCAGCCGCTCACCGATCATCTGGTGGCCGAACGCGACAACTTCGTCGCTTCGCTGCATCACGGCGACGCGCTCGAAGGCATCACCGCGTTCCTCGAAAAGCGTGCCCCCAAATACAAGTGAGCCCAACCCGCGAGCGAGCCAGCGAGACCGACATGCCTGAATACCAACTGCCGAAGCGGCGCCGCATCTACCTGATGCGCCATGGCGACGTGACGTACTTCGACGCCAGCGGGCGCGCCATCGACCCCGAAACGGTGCCGCTGAACGCCCACGGCCGCGACCAGGCGAGCGCCGCCGGACATGCGTTCGCTGCCCACCAGATTCGTTTCGATCGGGTGATCGTCAGCGGCTTGCCACGCACCGTCGAAACCGCACAGCGCGTGCTGGCCGAAACCCATCAGCACATCGATCTCGAAGTCGAATCTGCGTGGCAAGAGATTCGCGGCGGCAAACTGAGCGATATCCCGGCCACCGACATCGAAGCGGCGTTCCTCAGCGTATTCGATGGCGTGGTCCCCGAGAGCACACGCTTTCTTGGCGGCGAGACGATCGGCGAGCTGTTCGACCGTGTGCTGCCAGCGCTTGCGACACTGCGCGAGGATCCGTCGTGGGACACCGTGCTGCTGGTCCTGCATGGCGGCGTGAATCGCGCCCTCCTCTCGCACGCCGTCACGGCAGGCGGCCGCACCTTCTTCGGCCATCTGTCTCAAGCCACCGGCTGCATCAATGCGCTGGACGTAGGCGACGCTCCGCACGACTGGGTGCTGCGCATGCTCAACTACTCCCCGCCGTCGCCGCTGCATCGCGACGTGCGGAACACGACAATGGAAATGCTCTACGCCCAGTTCCTTCAATACAAGCGCGAGGCGTAGCGAACACTCAACTGGAGGAGACAATGGGCGAAGCCACGAAGACGGGCGAACCTGAGCACAAACCGGACTACTCTGCATTCGAGGGCACGCGTCCGGTTACCGAGCGGCAACGCTTCGACAGCGACGCGCTCGCTGCATGGCTGGCACAGCATGTAGACGGCTTTGCCGGGCCGCTCACCGTCGAGCAGTTCGCGGGCGGCCAGTCGAATCCCACCTTCAAGCTGATTACGCCGTCGCGTACCTACGTGATGCGTGCCAAGCCCGGACCCACGGCGAAACTGCTGCCGTCCGCGCACGCGATCGAGCGCGAGTACCGCGTCATGCATGCGCTCGCCGGCACGGATGTGCCGGTCGCGCAGATGCTCGCGCTGTGCGAGGACGAAAGCGTGGTCGGCCGTGCGTTCTACGTGATGGAGTTCGTCGAGGGCCGCGTGCTGTGGGATCAGTCACTGCCCGGCATGACGCCCAATGAACGCGGCGCCATCTACGACGAGATGAACCGCGTGATCGCGGCGCTGCATAGCGTCGATGTGGCCGCGATCGGTCTCGCCGACTACGGCAAGCCGGGCAATTACTTCGCGCGGCAGATCGGCCGCTGGAGCAAGCAGTATCTCGCCTCCGAAACCGAACCGATCGAAGCCATGACACGCCTGATCGAATGGCTGCCGCAGCATATGCCGGATGAGACCGGCGCGCGCGTCTCGATCGTCCACGGCGACTACCGGCTCGACAACCTGATCTTCCATCCGCATGAGCCGCGCGTGCTGGCCGTGCTCGACTGGGAGCTGTCGACGCTCGGCGACCCGCTCGCCGACTTCGCCTATCACTGCATGGCTTGGCACGTCGATCCGGCGCAGTTCCGCGGCATTGCAGGGCTCGACTGGGCCGCGCTCGGCATCCCCGACGAAGCGCAGTATGTGGTGCGCTACTGCGCGCGCACTGGCCTCGAAATTCACGGCGACTGGAACTTCTATCTGGCCTACAACATGTTCCGGATTGCGGCGATCCTGCAAGGCATCATGAAACGCGTCGTCGACGGCACCGCGGCGAGCGCCCAGGCGCTCGATGCAGGCCGGCGCGCAAGGCCCATGGCGGAGCTCGCCTGGCGCTACGCGCAGAAAGTGCGCTAACCGACACCCCCGTCATCCGCGAGGTTTCACATGAATTTCGATTACACCCTGAAGGTTCAGGCACTGCGCGAGAAACTGCTCGCCTTCTTCGACGAACACATTTATCCGAACGAGAGGGCTTTCGCCGACGAAATCGCGCGCAACCGCGCGAACGGTAACGCCTGGTTGCCGACCGAACTGATCGAGCAGTTGAAGCAGAAAGCGCGCGACGCCGGCCTATGGAATCTGTTCCTGCCCGACTCCGCACGCGGTGCCGGCCTGACGAACCTCGAATACGCGCCGCTCTGCGAGATCATGGGACGCGTGCCCTGGGCGCCGGAGGTGTTCAATTGCAATGCGCCCGACACCGGCAATATGGAGACCATCGAGCGCTACGGCAGCGCGGAGAACAAGCGCGAGTGGCTCGAACCGCTTCTGCAAGGCCAGATTCGCTCGGCATTCCTGATGACCGAGCCGGAAGTGGCCTCGTCCGACGCGACCAACATCCAGACCAGCATCGTGCGCGATGGCGACGACTATGTGATCAACGGCCACAAGTGGTGGTCGTCGGGCGCGGGCGACCCGCGCTGCAAGGTGTATATCGTGATGGGCAAGACGGACCCCGACGCGCCGCGCCACCAGCAGCAATCGATGATCCTTGTCCCGGCCGACGCTACCGGCATCACGGTGCATCGGCCGTTGACCGTGTTCGGCTACGACGACGCGCCGCACGGGCACATGGAGATCACGCTCGAAAACGTGCGCGTGCCGGCGTCCAACATGCTGCTGGGCGAAGGCCGCGGCTTCGAGATCGCCCAGGGCCGCCTCGGACCGGGCCGAATTCACCACTGCATGCGCCTGATCGGGCTAGCCGAGCGCGCGCTCGAACTGATGGCGAAGCGCTCGCTGCAACGTGTGGCATTCGGCAAGCCTGTCGCGGCCCAAGGCGTCACGCTGGAGCGTATCGCCGAAGCGCGCTGCATGATCGAACAGGCGCGGCTGCTGACGCTCAAGACCGCGTACATGATGGACACGGTCGGCAATAAGGGCGCGCGTGGCGAGATTGCGATGATCAAGGTGGTGGCGCCGAACATGGCCTGCCAGGTGATCGATTGGGCCATGCAGGCGCACGGTGCAGCCGGTCTGAGCGAAGACTTTCCGCTCGCCTATGCCTACACCTCGGCGCGCACGCTGCGCTTCGCCGACGGCCCGGATGAGGTGCATCGCAACGCCATCGCAAAGCTCGAACTGGCTCGTTATATGGATGCCGGTGCAGCAGCGCGCGTGGAGACGCCGATTACGCGCTCGTGATCATTCGGCACCGACCGCCACGCGGTGGCCCCGCGGCGGTCCGGCAGCCGCTCTGCAGCATTGCCCGATCTATGCTCTAATTTTTGCCTGCTTCGGCGCCGCGTGATGCGGCGCCGCTTCCATGCAAGTAACCTAAATCGGAGCCACGATGATCGACGTCTATAGCTGGGCGACCCCGAACGGCCATAAGGTTCACATCATGCTCGAAGAGACGGGGCTCGCGTATACCGCGCACCCGGTCGACATCGGCGCCGGCGACCAGTTCAAGCCTGAATTTCTCGCCATCAGTCCGAACAACAAGATTCCCGCCATCGTCGATCCGGACGGCCCGAAGGGCGCCGACGGCAAGCCATTCTCGCTGTTCGAGTCGGGCGCGATCCTGATCTATCTGGCCGAGAAAACCGGCAAGTTCCTGCCTGCCGATCCGGCCGGGCGCTACGCGACACTGCAGTGGCTAATGTTCCAGATGGGCGGCATCGGTCCGATGCTCGGGCAGACGCATCATTTCCGCATCTACGCGCCAGAACCGATCGAATACGCGATCAACCGCTATACGAATGAAACGCGGCGTCTGTATGGCGTGATGGACACGCAACTCGGCAAGACCCGCTATCTCGCTGGCAACGACTATACGATTGCAGATATTGCGTCGTTCCCCTGGACACGCTCGTGGCAAAACCAGGGTATCGAACTGGATGCGTTTCCGAATGTGAAACGCTGGCACGAAGAGATCGCCGCGAGACCGGCTGTGCTGCGCGGCGTCGAGGTGCTGGCTTCGGCGCGCAAACCGTTGATGGACGATAAGGCCAGAGAAGTGCTGTTCGGTGCGACGCAGTACGCCAAGCACTGAGATTCAGCGGAGAACGGATTGCGTGGACGGCAAAGAAGCCGTCGGCGCAATCCATAAGAGTCGTATCCCGCGCTGCGAATCTGTAGGGACGCTATTAAGGAGTGGCTACGAAACTGCCACTCGTCCGGCCAGCGCTAGAAGTAATGCCGCGTGATGAATTCTGCCACGCACACCGGCCACTCACTGCCCTGCCGTTCGAGCGACACGTTCCACACCACCTGCACGCCAGCCTCCTCCACATCGTCCACGCTCGCCACGGCGAACCGCGCCCGAATCTCGGAGCCGACCGGCACCGGAGCAGTAAACCGCACCCGGTTCAGACCATAGTTGACGCCCATCCGCTGCTTGAGCGTCACGGTCTTTTCCAGCAACCCCGGAATCAACGACAAGGTCAGAAAGCCATGCGCGATCGGCCCGCCAAACGGCGATTCGCGCCGCGCCCGTTCCGGGTCGACGTGAATCCATTGATGATCGCCGGTTGCATCGGCAAACCCGTTCACGCTCGCCTGCCCGATGCTCAGCCAATCGCTCACGAGCGGCTCGCCGCCCACTAGCGAACGGAGTGCCTGTGCATCGAGCGCGACCGCCTCGCGCTTCATGCGCTTGCCCCCGGATGCCGCAAGCCAAACAGCGCTTTCGAGCGCACGGTAATGACCGTCTCGCCGTGCTGGTTGATCCCCGCCCATTCGGTGGAGACGATGCCACGGTCCGGCTTGCTCGACGACACGCGCTTGTCGAGAACTGCATTCGTCATGCGGATCGTATCGCCGACCCGCACCGGCTTGAACCAGCGGATTTCATCGACACCCGGCGAACCCATCGACGTCGAGCCGGCCAGCACATTGCGCACCAACAGCCCCATCAACACCGAACAGGTATGCCAGCCGCTCGCGATCAGACCGCCGAACTGCGACTCCGCCGCAGCAGCGTCGTCGACGTGAAACGGCTGCGGATCGAACTGTTCGGCAAACCGAACGATCTCGTCATGGGTGAACGTATGCTCACCGCATTCGACCACCGATCCAACCTGCATATCCTCGAAACTCAATCCCATTCTGACACCTCACTTGTTCTGACTAGCCACGCGATCATACTTCAGCGGTAGCAAAACCGGGCAGCGTGGCAAAGCGCGCCAGGTGATGATCGACATCGCCGAGGGTGGTTTCGATGATCGCCAGACGTTTGAACAGATGAGCGGCCGCCACTTCGTTCGTCACACCCATGCCGCCGTGCAATTGCACCGCTTGCTGACCGACGAAACGTGCTGCCTGGCCTACCCGCACCTTCGCAGCCGAAACCGCACGGCGTCGTGCATCGGCATCGCTGCCAGCGTAACGCACCGTGGCCAGGTACGTTGCCGAACGCGCCTGCTCGGCGTGAATCAGCATCTCGACCATGCGGTGCTGCAGAGCCTGAAAGCGTGCGATCGGCTGACCGAATTGCTGGCGTGTCTTGGTGTATTCGACGGTGGCGTGATTCAGCGCGTCGAGCGCGCCGACGGCTTCCGCGCACAGCAACAGCGTGCCGTAGTCGGCGATCTGCTCGAGCGCCGCCGCGCCGGCGTGCTGGCCGCCAAGACGCCGCGCCGGTGTGCCTGCGAATGCCAATGACGCAGCCCGTTGGCCGTCGATGGTGCGGTAGTCGGTGACCTGCGTCCCGGCGGCGTCGCGTGCGACGACGAACAGCGCGATCTCGCCGTTCAGACGAGCGGGCACAATCCACTGGTCCGCCTGAGCACCGTGCAACACCACCGATTTCTTGCCGCTCAGTGCGTAATGCTCACCTTGCTGCGTAGCCGTCGTTTCGATTGCGAACAGATCGTAGCGGGCATGTGGTTCGTGAAACGCCACCGCGAGTTTGAGCTCGCCTTGCGCCGCGCGCTCGAGCAACGCGGCATCTGCGCCCTGCCCAGCGCCTGCCGAACCGGCAATGCGCAATGCCTCGATGCCCACCGCCGTCGCCCAGTACGGTTCAATCACCAGCGCGCGGCCCAGCTCCTGCATCACAACCAGCATATCGACAGGACTGCCATTGAAGCCGCCCTGCTCTTCCGGCACTGGCAAAGCAGTCAAGCCGAGTTCGGTGAAAGCTGCCCAATGCGTATCCGAAACACCCGCGTCCGAATAGACGATCGCCTGGCGCGCTTCGAAGCCGTAGTTCTTGTCCAGATAACGGCGCAGTGCGTCGGTGAATTGCTGTTGTTCGTCGGTAAAAGTGAAGTCCATGCGCCGCTCCTCAGAGTCCGAGAATCATCTGCGCGATGATGTTCTTTTGAATTTCGTTCGAGCCACCGTAGATCGACGTCTTGCGGAAGTTGAAGTAGTACGCGGCCAGCGGTGCGGCGTTATCGTCGCCGGCAATGCTGTGAGCGCGTTCGCCTTCGAGGAACGGCACATCGAACGGTGCCGCCATCGGTCCAACGGCTTCGAACATCAGTTCGGTCAAAGCCTGCTGGACTTCGGTGCCCTTGATTTTCAGCATCGACGCTTCCGGTCCCGGCCCGCGCCCGCCCGTCTCATTGGCGACCACGCGCTGAACGGTCACTTCCAGCGCCATCAATTCGATTTCGAGACTCGCGACCTTCGCAGCGAACACCGGGTCGTGCAGCAGCGGCTTGCCATTCTTCTGTTCGAGCGCGAGACGCTTGAGGAACACGAGTTCGCGCTTCGACTGGCCGACGCGCGCAATACCGGTGCGCTCATGACCGAGCAAATACTTCGCGTAAGTCCAGCCGCGATTTTCTTCGCCGACCAGATTCTCGAGCGGCACCTTCACGTCCTCGAAGAACACCTCGTTGACTTCGTGATCTTCGTCGAGCGTGATGATCGGGCGCACGGCGATGCCCGGCGTCTTCATGTCGATCAGCAGGAACGAGATGCCCTCCTGCTTTTTCGCCCCGCTGTCGGTGCGCACGAGGCAGAACATCATGTCGGCGTGCTGGCCGAGCGTGGTCCACGTCTTCTGGCCGTTGACGACATAGTGATCGCCGACGCGCTCGGCGCGCGTGCGCAGCGACGCCAGATCCGAGCCCGACCCCGGTTCGGAATAGCCCTGGCACCACCAGTCCGAGCCGTCCAGAATGCGCGGCAAATAGTGGCGCTTTTGCGCTTCATTGCCGTATTTCATCAGCACGGGTGCGACCATCGAAACGCCGAACGGCAGCACGGTCGGTGCGCCGACGCGGGCGCACTCTTCGTCCCAGATGTGCCGTTGCGTGGCGTCCCAACCCGGGCCGCCGTATTCCTTGGGCCAGGCGACGACCGACCAGCCGCGCGTGCCGAGCAGCTTGTGCCAGTTCGCGAAGTCTTCGCGATTCAGACGCTTGTGATTGAGTACTTTGTCGCTCAGCTCGCGAGGCAAATTCGCTTCGAGCCAGGCGCGGATATCGGCGCGGAACGCGTCGTCAGCGGGGGAATAATCCAGATTCATGCGCAGTGTCTCCTGGCCGCGGCTGCCCGCCGCCAGTGAGCCGCTGCGCTATTGCAACGGTTCCTTCAGAACGGCCGGGATCGGCAACGGCATCACTTCAATGCCTTCTTCGACCAAGGCTTTCGCATCTTCCGCTGTGGTGACACCGCGAATGTTGCGAGCGGGCGCTTCGTTGTAGTGAATGCGCCGCGCTTCCTCGGCGAAGCGGTCACCCACGTTCTCGGTCTTTTCCAGTACCTCGCGCAGCGCGTGCATGACGCGCGCCTGCAACTCCCCAGCGCCCGCAGGGGCTGGCGCCGCGGTCGCACCCGACAGGTTCAGTCGGGGCGCCGACGGCAAACGGCTCACTTCGGTCGCGCTGCAAATCGGGCATTCGACGAGCTTGCGGGACAACTGCGACTCAAAGTCTTCGGCGGAAGCAAACCAGCCTTCAAACCGATGGCCGTGCGGGCACTGTAAATCGAGGACCTTCATGTGGAATCAGGGCTTGCGTATGAGTTTAGCTCAAAATGGAAATTTGTGAACGGTCGTTCGTAAATTTTGCGAGGGGCGACTTTGGCACGTGGCTTTGGCACATTCCCGCATCTGGGAACAATCGAGCGTGCGTGCGCGATTCTAACGCTTTGGCGCGATGCTCGCCGATGCACCATAAATGACAACGGCAGCCGCGCGGGCTGCCGTGGTTTCCTGGGTGCCGGTTTGGGGCACCCCTTTGCCGTCAATCAGTTGGGCTCGGGCTCAGCGGCGGGCCATGCGCCCGACAACACCTTCTCCAGCCAGAACGTGCCGATAATCGTCTTCACGTCGGTGATCTTGCCGGTGCGCACCCATTCGGAAACCTCGGGCACGGTCGCCGTGAACAGTTCGAGGAACTCGCCATCATCGAGCTTGCGCTCGCCAGCGGTCAGCCCGCGTGCGAGGTAGATGTCGATAAACTCGGTCGAATACGAAATGATCGGATGAATCCGCGTCAGAAAAACGTATTCGCGCGCCGTATAGCCGGTCTCTTCGTGCAACTCGCGCTTGGCACAGGCGAGCGCGCCTTCGTTCGGATCGAGCTTGCCGGCCGGATACTCATACATCACCTTGCCGATCGGATAGCGGTACTGGCACTCGAGCAGCACGCGGCCGTCGTCGAACAGCGGGATCACCATCACGGCGCCCGGGTGTTTGACGTACTCGCGTGTTGCGCTCTTGCCGTCCGGCAAGCGCACGGTATCGCATTTGAGCGTGAGAAACGGGCCCTGATGGAGCGTCTTGCTCTCGAGACAGGTCTCGGTAAGCGCTGCGTCGTGATCGGGAAGTTCAGCCATGTGCAACCTCAGGACAGCGTGGTGCGCGACGGCTCGAGCCGTCAGCGCCGTTTGACGAGATACTGGAAGGTAAAGCCGGGAAACGCGAACACCAGGAACAGGCTGAAGGTGATCGCGTAGAACTGCCAGCCTTGCTCGAAGCGATTACCCGCGCGCGCTTCAAGCATGAAGCCGAATGCGCCCACCACGAAGTACAGCGCAATCAGCTCGGCAATCCGCAGCCACGCACTCTTCTTCTCCGTCTTGAGCGGCACGAAGGCGAAGAGGCGTTGATTCAGGAACGGCAGGTTGGCGCCCGCAAGCGCCAACAACACAATAAACCAGCCAGCAGCGGACATCAGAGCGGCAGCGTATGGGTGATCGCTTGCAAGCAAACCTTCAGCAGCGGGTCCGGCACGATGCCGAGCACCAGCACCGCGAGGCCGTTCAGCGCGAGCAGTGCACGATTGCACGTATCGGCCTGGATCGGCGTGGTGTCGAGCGGGTCGTCGAAGTACATGAGCTTGACGATCCGCAGGTAGTAGAACGCGCCGAACAGCGAGGTAATGACGGCCAGCACGGCCAGCCACGTCAGACCGGCGTTCATCGTCGCTTGCAGCACGGCGAGCTTCGCGTAGAAGCCGACTGCTGGCGGAACGCCCGCGAGCGAGAACATCATGATCATCATCACGAACGCGAACACCGGGCTACGCTGATTCAGGCCCTTGAAGTCGTCGAGCGTCTCGGCTTCGAAGTCGCGGCGGGCCAGCAGCATGACGATACCGAAGGTGCCGAGCGTCGTCACGAGGTAGACGATGCTGTAGAACATCGCCGAACCGTAGGCGCTCGCGGCGCCGGCCGTCTTGCCGTCTACGACCCCCGCCAGCAGGCCGAGCAGCACGAAGCCCATGTTGGAGATCGCCGAGTAAGCGAGCATCCGCTTGACGTTACGCTGCACGATACCGGTGATGTTGCCGACGATCAGCGAGAGCGCCGCGAGGATCACCAGCATTTCCTGCCAGTCGACTGCCAGCGGCAACAGACCCATCACGAGGAAGCGCAGGCCCCATGCGAAGGCCGCAACCTTCGGGCCACCGCCGGTCAAGAGCGTCATGGCAGTCGGTGCGCCCTGATACACGTCAGGCACCCACATATGGAACGGCACGGCGCCCATCTTGAACGCCACGCCGGCCACGATGAAGATCACGCCGAACAACAGAACCACGTCGTTGATACGGCCCGAAGCCACCGCCTTGAACACTTCGTTGATGTCGAGCGATCCCGTTGCACCGTAGAGCATCGAGATGCCGTACAGCAGGAAACCGGAAGCCAGCGCGCCGAGCACGTAGTACTTCATGGCCGCTTCGTTCGACTGGGCCGCGTCGCGGCGCAGTGCGATCACCGCATACAGCGACAGCGACATCAGTTCCAGACCGAGGTACAGCGTCAGGAAGTTGTTGCCCGAGATCATCACCAACTGGCCGAGCAGCGAGAACATCCCCAGCAGGAAGAAGTCGCCGCGGTACAGCTCGCGATCTTCAAGATACTTGCGCGAATAGATGATCGACACCGTATAACCGAGCGAGACCACCGCCTTCATCGTGCTGGCGAAAGCGTCCACCACGTACATATGCCCGAAGAAGTAATGCACTTGCGGGTCGAAAGCGTTCACGCCGAACCAGACGCCGGCAATCAGCGTCGAGAACAGGGCGATGAAATACGTGGTGCGTCGGGCCGCCTGGCCGAAGAACGTGTCGTTGAGCCACGCGAGAACTACGGCGAGCATCAACAGGCCGTCGGGCAACAGGGCAGTCATAGGTGCGTTTTGCATGGTGTTTAAATTCCTCCGCTCTGCGTTACTGAGGCAACGGCAGTTTCGACTGCGCAACGTGGGAGAGGAGGTTTTCCACGGATACGTGCATCACATCGGTAAAGGGCTTCGGATACAGGCCCATGAACAGCGTCAATGCGGCCAGCACGATCAGCATGAAGAACTCGCGATTGTTGATATCGAGCAGTTTCTTCACGTGGTCGTTTGCCACCGCGCCAAAATACACGCGCTTGTACATCCACAGCGTGTAGGCCGCGCCCAGAACGAGCGTGACCGCGGCGCCGCCTGCAATCCAGAAGTTGTACTGGACCGCAGCCAGAATCACCATAAATTCGCCGACGAACCCGGATGTTCCCGGCAGGCCGCAGTTGGCCATTGCGAACAGCATCACCAGCGCCGCGAACTTCGGCATCGTGTTGACGACGCCGCCGTAATCGGCGATCTGGCGCGAGTGCATCCGGTCATACAGCACGCCGATACACAGGAACATCGCGCCCGAGACAAAACCGTGCGAGATCATCTGCACGATCGCGCCTTCTGCACCAAGCTGGTTAAAGATGAAGAAGCCGAGCGTGACGAAGCCCATGTGCGCGATCGACGAATACGCCACCAGCTTCTTCATGTCGGACTGCACCATCGCAACCAGACCAATGTAAATAACCGCAATCAGCGACAGTGTGATGACGACCGGCGCCAAAAAGTGGCTTGCATCCGGCGTGATCGGCAGCGAGAAGCGCAGGAAACCGTACGCCCCGAGCTTCAGCATGATCGCCGCCAGCACCACCGAGCCGCCGGTCGGCGCTTCCACGTGGGCGTCAGGCAACCAGGTGTGGACCGGCCACATCGGCACCTTCACCGCGAAGGCGAGGAAGAACGCTATGAACAGCAAAATCTGCGGCGTCATGGCGATCTTCGTGGTCTGCCAGGCCGCCAGATCGAAGGTGCCCGTCTGCGTGTACAGGTACAGCAGTGCGACCAGCATCAGCAGCGAGCCCATCAGCGTGTAAAGGAAGAACTTGAACGCCGCGTACACGCGGTTCGCCCCGCCCCACACGCCGATGATGATGTACATCGGGATCAGCGTCGCTTCGAAGAACACATAAAACAGCATCCCGTCCGCTGCGCTGAACACGCCGACCATGATGCCCGAGAGGATCAGGAAAGAGGCGAAATACTGCCCCACGTTCTTCGTAATGACCTGCCATCCGGCGATCACCACGATCACCGTGATCAAAGCGGTCAACACCACGAACCACATCGAGATGCCGTCGACCCCGAGGTGGTAGGCAATGCTGAAGCGGTCGATCCAATGCACATTCTCGACGAACTGCAGATCCGCCGTGCTCGAATCGAAGCTGGTGAACAGCGGAATCGTGACGATGAAACTGAGAACCGAACCCACCAGCGCCAGCCAGCGCGCCGGGCCAGGATTCTTGTCAGAACCGATAGCAAGAACCAGCAGGCCAAACAAAATCGGCAACCAGATGGCAATACTTAAAATCGGATACGTGTGCATTGTGTGGTGTCCCCTCGCCTTCTCTTATTTGCCGCCAAGCGTTACAAACAGGGTCAGGAGCCCCAGCATGCCAATGATCATGGCAAACGCGTAGTGGTAGATGTAGCCCGACTGGAGGAAGCGGATCACGCCGGCAAACCAGCCGATAAAGCGCGCGCTGCCATTGACGATACCGTCGATGACCACCACGTCGCCCTCTTTCCAAAGGCCCCGGCCGATCGCCACCGCGCCGCGTGCGAACACGACTTCGTTGATCTTGTCGAGGTAGTACTTGTTATCGAGCAGCGTATAGATCGGGCCAAAGGCGCGGCGCACAACCGCCGGCAGGTCCGGACGCTTCAGGTACAGGAACCACGAGGTCACGACACCGGCGAGCGCCAGCCAGACCGGCAGGCCCGACACCGAGTGCAGGCCCATCAGCGCCCAGCCCTGGAATTCTTCGGCCATCTCCGACACTGCCGGGTGGTTCGCGCCGATGTAGATCACCTTGTCGAACACCACGCCGTGCGCGAAGAAGTCGCCGAACAGCAGCGGACCGACTGCAATCGCGCCGATGATGACCGACGGAATCGCCAGCAGCACCAGCGGCACCCACACCACCCACGGGCTTTCGTGCGGCTCGTGTGCATGGCCGTGATCGTCGTGGCCATGGCCATGATCGTCGTGACCGTGCGCAGCGTGAGCAGCAGCTTCGATCGCCATCGGCGATTCCGGATGCTTCGGCTTGCGGAAACGCTCTTCGCCGTGGAAGACCAGGAAGTACATACGGAACGAGTACAGCGCCGTGACGAACACGCTCGCCACCACCGCGAAGTACGCGAAACCCGAACCCGGCAGATGCGACAGCTTCACTGCGTCGATGATCGAGTCTTTCGAGTAGAAGCCCGAGAAGAACGGCGTGCCGATCAGCGCCAGCGAACCGATCAGCGACGTGATCCACGTGATCGGCATGTACTTGCGCAGGCCGCCCATGTTGCGCATGTCCTGATCGTGGTGCATGCCGATGATCACCGAACCCGCGCCGAGGAACAGCAGCGCCTTGAAGAACGCGTGCGTCATCAGGTGGAACATGGCGACCGGGTAAGCAGAGACGCCGAGTGCCACAGTCATGTAACCGAGCTGCGATAGCGTGGAATACGCCACCACCCGCTTGATGTCATTCTGGACAATCCCGAGGAAGCCCATGAACAGTGCGGTAATCGCGCCGATGATCGTAACGAACGACAGCGCCGTATCCGACAGTTCGAACAGCGGCGACATGCGCGTGACCATGAAGATACCGGCCGTCACCATGGTTGCTGCGTGAATCAGTGCGGAAATCGGCGTCGGGCCTTCCATCGAATCCGGCAGCCAGACGTGCAGCGGGAACTGCGCCGACTTACCCATTGCGCCGATGAAGAGGCAAATACACGCCACCGTCAGCAGACCCCAACTGGTGCCCGGGAAATTCATCGCCGCGAGTTCGTGGCTCTTCGCGAACACGTCGCCGTAGTTCAGCGAGCCGGCAAACGCCAGCAACAGGCCGATACCGAGCAGGAAGCCGAAGTCGCCGACGCGGTTGACGATGAACGCCTTCATGTTGGCGTAGATCGCACTTTCACGCGTGAAGTAGAAACCGATCAGCAGGTACGACACCAGACCCACCGCTTCCCAGCCGAAGAAGAGCTGCAGCAGGTTGTTGCTCATCACGAGCATCAGCATCGAGAACGTGAACAGCGCGATGTACGAGAAGAAGCGCTGGTAACCGTCGTCGTCGGCCATGTAGCCGATCGTGTAGATGTGCACCATCAGCGACACGAAGGTCACCACGCACATCATCATCGCCGTGAGCGAGTCGACGAGGAAGCCGATTTCGAACTTCAGCTTGCCGACCGACATCCACTCGTAGATCGTCGCGTTGAAGCTCGCGCCGTTCATCACGTCGAAGAAGACGATGGCCGAAAGAATGAAGGAGATCGCGACGCCGAGAATCGTGACCGTGTGGGCCCCTGCGCGCCCTACCGCGCGGCCGAACAGCCCCGCAATCAGGGAGCCGGCCAGCGGTGCAAGCGGTACCGCCAGCAACAGGTTTTCGTTGAGTGTCGTTGACATAACAGTCTTGCCTCGAGATTAACCTTTGAGCTGATCGAGATCCTCGACATTGATCGTGTCGAGGCTACGGAACAGGGTCACCAGAATCGCCAGGCCGATTGCCGCTTCCGCTGCTGCAACCGTCAGCACGAAGAAGACGAAGATCTGGCCATGCACGTCGCCGAGGTAGTGCGAGAACGCGACGAAATTGGTGTTCACCGCCAGCAGCATCAGCTCGATCGCCATCAGGATAATGATGACGTTGCGGCGGTTCAGGAAGATGCCCACAACGCTGATCGAAAACAGGATCGCGCCGAGCACAAGGTAATGGGCAAGGGTCAACATAATTTCTCTCCTGTCTCCTCTCAGCTATTTTTAGCCGTTGCTGCGGCTGCCGATGCAGCCGCGGCGGCCGCAGCTTCTGCTGCAGCGGCTGCTTCTTCCGCCGCGATAGTAGCCGCGGTCTTTTCCGAAGGCATCTTCACCACGCGCACGCGGTCTTGCGCACGCACCTTGACCTGATCGCTCACGCGCTGGCGCTTGCTGTCCTTGCCGTGGCGCGTGGTCAGCGCGATGGCGGCAATAATCGCCACCAGCAGCACCAGACCTGCGACTTCGAACGCGAAGATGTAGTCGGTGTAGATCACTTTACCGATCAGGCGCGTATTCGACCAGCCCGCCATCGCGCTGCCGGCTGCAACCGTCGTATCGCGCAGCGGCGTCACCGTCGCGCCGAAGCCGTGCCAGAGGATCAGCGCGGTCTCGATCACGATGATCCCGCCCACGATGGTCGCCATCGGCACGAAGCGTTTGAAGTCGCGTCGCAGCACGTCGATGTTGATGTCCAGCATCATCACCACGAACAGGAACAGCACCATCACCGCGCCCACATACACCAGCACCAGCAGGATCGCGAGGAACTCCGCCTGCAGCAGCATCCAGATGGCCGCCGCGTTGAAGAACGCGAGCACCAGGAACAGCGCGGACGCCACCGGGTTGCGCGAGGTGATCACCTTCAGCCCGGACACCACCAGGAGCAGAGCGAAGATGTAGAACAGTACGGTCGTGAATTCCATGATTACCGGTTCATCGTTAGGCCATCGTCAGGCATTGTTCTTTGGCGCATTCGCACCACGCTACAGCGGTCAAGCAGCAGCCTACGGCCTGACTGCAGGCCGGTACAACCTAAAACGTCAAACTAAAGCGTTTTCGACATCAACGATACGGCGCATCGGCTGCCTTGTTCGCGGCGATTTCCGCTTCGTAGCGATCGCCCACGGCCAGCAGCATGTCCTTCGTGAAATACAGGTCGCCGCGCTTCTCGCCGTGATACTCGAGAATGTGCGTCTCGACGATCGAATCGACCGGGCAGCTCTCTTCGCAGAAACCGCAGAAGATGCACTTGGTCAGGTCGATGTCGTAACGCGTCGTGCGACGGGTGTTGTCCGCGCGCGTTTCCGATTCGATCGTAATGGCGAGTGCCGGGCACACCGCTTCGCACAGCTTGCAGGCGATGCAGCGCTCTTCGCCGTTTTCATAGCGGCGCAGCGCGTGCAGCCCGCGGAAACGCGGCGAGATCGGCGTCTTCTCCTCGGGGAACTGCACCGTGACCTTGCGCTGGAACGTATAACGTCCGGTCAGCGCGAGGCCCTTGAGCAGTTCCGTCAGGAAGAAGGTCTTGAAAAAGTTTTGGATTGCGGTCATGAGTTCGTCCGCCCTTTATTTCCAGATATTCAACGGCGACATGATCCAGAAGCCGACTACGATCAGCCACACCACGCAGACCGGAATAAACACCTTCCAGCCCAGACGCATGATCTGGTCATAACGGTAGCGCGGGAACGTGGCGCGTGCCCAGATGAATACCGACAGCAGCAAGAACACTTTCAGCACCAGCCAGAAAATGCCCGGGATGAACGACAGGAAGCCAAACGGTGCGCTCCAGCCGCCAAGGAACAGCGTTGATGCGAGCGCCGAGATGACGATCATGTTGATGTACTCGGCGAGGAAGAACAGCGCGAACGCCATCCCCGAGTAATCGATCATGTGACCCGCGACGATTTCCGACTCCCCTTCCACCACGTCGAACGGGTGGCGGTTCGTTTCGGCGATGCCCGAGATGAAGTAGACGACGAACATCGGCAACAGCGGCAGCCAGTTCCACGAGAGGAAGGTCACACCGTAGCTGGCGAAGATGCCGCGTTCTTGCGACGTGACGATGTCCGACAGATTCAGGCTGCCCGAGGTCATCAGCACGACGACCAGCGCAAAGCCCATCGAAATTTCGTACGACACCATCTGCGCGGCGGCGCGCATGGCGCCGAGGAATGCGTACTTCGAGTTCGACGCCCAACCGGCGAGAATCACGCCGTACACGCCGATCGACGAAATCGCCATGGCGTACAGCAGGCCCGCGTTGATGTCGCCGAGCACCGCGCCCGCCTGGAACGGAATCACCGCCCAGACCGCGAAGGCCGGCACCACCACCATGATCGGCGCGATCAGGTAGATCCAGCGGCTCGCCTGCGCGGGCTGAATCACTTCTTTCAGCAACAGTTTCAGCACGTCGGCAATCGGCTGCAGCAGACCTGCGGGGCCGACGCGGTTCGGACCGAGACGCACGTGCATCCAGCCGATCAGCTTACGTTCCCACAAAATCAGGTAAGCCACGCACAGCAGGATCACGACGGCCACGACCAGGATGCGCACCAGTGCCCACACCGTGGGCCATGCCGCACCGAGAAGTTGAGTGCCGCCCGAGTTGATCGATTCGAACATTTACGCCTTCTCCACCAGCAGTTCACCGAACAGGCTGCCCAGCGCTGCACCGGCAGGCGTGGCCGCCGATACGCGGACGACCGTCTCCGCAAGATTTGCATCGCGCACGGCCGGCAACTGGACCGAGTGCTCGCCCTGGCGCACGCGCACCGCGTCGCCGCTTTTCAGACCCAGCTTGTCGAACAGTGCAGCCGGCAGGCCGACGGTGTTCG
Organism: Paraburkholderia phenazinium; assembly: GCF_900100735.1. Lineage (GTDB taxonomy): Bacteria > Pseudomonadota > Gammaproteobacteria > Burkholderiales > Burkholderiaceae > Paraburkholderia > Paraburkholderia phenazinia. The sequence goes on from NZ_FNCJ01000013.1 coordinate 30,428, forward strand.
CGGCGCGTGCAGCCGCCGTCAGATGCAGCGATTCCGCACGACGCACCAGCGGGTCGGCGTGGTAGATCGGCACATCGGCGATGCGTTCGAACGCGCCTTCGGCCGCCTTCTGCGCCGTGCCGCGAGCGACTGCCACACCCGTCTGGTTCGACAGGCGCGCGCTCAGATCGCCGTCGCCCAACGCTGCTGTGCGTACTTCTTCCGAGGTATCGAAGTCGAAACCGGGCACGCCGAGCAGGCTGCCCAGCACGCGCAACACCTTCCATGCCGGACGCGTGTCGCCGAGCGGGCGCACTACGCCGTTGAAGGTCTGGACCGTGCCTTCTGCGCTGACGAAGGTGCCGGCCGTTTCCGTGAACGGTGCGATCGGCAGCAGGACGTCGGCGTAGTCCGCACCGGTCTGGAACGGCGACAGCACGACAACCATTTCAGCCTGGTTGAGCGCAGCCAATGCCTGCGCCGGGTTGGCCGTGTCGAACTCCGGTTCGACGTTGAGCAGCACATAACCCTTGCGCGGCTGTTCAAAGGCTTCGCGAGCATTCAGGCCGCCCTCGCCAGGCAACGCACCGACGAGGTGAGCACCCACCGTGTTCGCCGCTTCCGTGAGGAAGCCGAGCGTCGCGCCGGTGGTCTCTGCGATCCATTGGGCCGTAGCATGAAGACGCGCAAAGTCCGGATGACGGACCACGCCGTTGCCGAGCAGCACGAAGCGCAGATCGCCCGAGGCGAGCGACGCTGCTACCGCACGCGCAGCATCCGAAGGCTTCGCGCCGGCAAACGCCTGCGGCAGCGCGACGCCGCGTGCTTCGAGAATGGCGGCAGCGATGCCAGCCAGTTCGTCGAACCATGCCGACGGAGCCGCAACCACGCGCCGTGCTTGCGGGATCAGCGCGTCGTCATTGGTAGCTTGCACGAAGGTCAGTTCGGCGCCGTTCTTGGCAGCCTGACGCAGACGCGCAGCGAACAGCGGATGATCGCGGCGCAGATCCGAGCCGATGATGAGCGCAGCGTCGACGTTCGACAAATCAGCGATCTTCGTGCCGAGCCACGGCGCGCCATTCACTGGCGCCGAGAAATCGGACTGGCGCAGGCGGAAGTCGACGTTAGGCGTGCCGACCGCTTGCGCGAACTGCTTCAACAGGAACAGTTCTTCGACGGTGCTGTGGGCGCTACCGAGTGCGGCCAGCGCTTCTGCGCCGCGGTCGCCCTTGATGCCCTTCAGACCCTTGACGACGTAGTCGAGCGCAGTCTGCCAGTCGGTCTCGACCCACTTGCCGCCTTGCTTCAACATAGGCTGCGTGAGGCGTTCCGGGCTGTTCAGGCCTTCGTACGAGAAGCGGTCCTTGTCCGAGATCCAGCATTCGTTGATTGCTTCGTTCTCGAACGGCAGCACGCGCATCACGCGGTTGTTCTTGACCTGCACCACGAGGTTCGCGCCGACCGAATCGTGCGGGCTCACCGACTTGCGGCGCGACAGTTCCCACGTCCGGGCGCTGTAGCGGAACGGCTTGCTGGTCAGTGCGCCGACCGGGCACAGATCGATCATGTTGCCCGACAGTTCGGAGTCGACCGTCTTGCCGACGAACGAGGTAATTTCCGAATGCTCGCCGCGGCCCAGCATGCCCAGTTCCATTACGCCGGCCACTTCCTGGCCGAAGCGGACGCAACGCGTGCAGTGAATGCAGCGCGTCATTTCTTCCATCGAGATCAGCGGGCCGACGTTCTTGTGGAACACCACGCGCTTTTCTTCGCTGTAGCGCGAGGACGATTTGCCGTAGCCCACCGCCAGATCCTGCAACTGGCACTCGCCGCCCTGGTCGCAGATCGGACAATCGAGCGGGTGGTTGATCAGCAGGAATTCCATCACGGCTTGCTGACCCTGCACGGCCTTCTCGGACTTGGTGCGCACGATCATGCCCGCCGACACCGGCGTGGCGCATGCAGGCACGGCCTTCGGCATCTTTTCGACGTCGACCAGACACATCCGGCAGTTGGCCGCAATCGACAGCTTCTTGTGATAGCAGAAGTGAGGAATGTACGTGTCGACCTTATGCGCAGCCTGGATCACCATGCTGCCTTCAGGCACCTCTACTTTCTTGCCGTCTATTTCAAGTTCAACCATGATGGTCAATCTTCCTTAACCTGTTACCGCTCAATCGTTCGCCCGTTCATTCGCCACATGGCGATGAATCCCGCGGTTGACGCTTCTGGTGTCTGGGCCGCTTATTGCTGTTTAAGCCGCCACCGTTTCCGAAGCCGTTGCTGCGCCGGCATGACCGCCTACGAGGCAGCGCTTGTTGGCGACGTGATATTCGAATTCATCCCAGTAGTGCTTGAGCATGCCGCGCACGGGCATGGCCGCTGCATCGCCGAGCGCGCAAATCGTGCGGCCCATGATGTTGCCAGCCACTGAGTTCAGCAGGTCCAGATCTTCCTGGCGCCCCTGGCCATGTTCGATACGATGCACGACGCGATACAGCCAGCCGGTGCCTTCGCGGCACGGCGTGCACTGTCCGCAGGACTCTTCGTAATAGAAGTACGACAGACGCAGCAGCGAACGGACCATGCAGCGCGTCTCGTCCATCACGATCACCGCGCCCGAACCGAGCATCGATCCCGCCTTGGCGATCGAGTCATAGTCCATGTCGGTATGCATCATCATCTCGCCCGGGATCACCGGCGCGGACGAGCCGCCAGGAATCACGGCCTTGATCTTCTTGCCGCCGCGCATGCCGCCGGCGAGTTCCATCAGCGTCGCGAACGGCGTGCCGAGCGGAATTTCGTAATTGCCAGGACGTTCGACGTCACCCGAGACCGAGAAAATCTTGGTGCCGCCGTTGTTCGGCTTACCCATTTCCAGGTAATTCTGCGGGCCGACCGCCAACAGGAACGGCACGGCCGCAAACGTCTCGGTGTTGTTGATGGTGGTCGGCTTGCCGTACACGCCGAAGCTCGCCGGGAACGGCGGCTTGAAGCGCGGCTGGCCCTTCTTGCCTTCCAGCGACTCGAGCAGCGCGGTTTCTTCGCCGCAGATGTAGGCGCCGTAACCGTGGTGCGCATGGAGCTGGAACGAGAAGCCCGAGCCCATGATGTTGTCGCCGAGAAAACCCGCGCGGCGCGCTTCTTCCAGCGCCGCTTCGAAGCGTTGATACACCTCGAAGATTTCACCGTGGATGTAGTTGTAGCCGACCGTGATACCCATCGCGTAAGCGCCGATCACCATGCCTTCGATCAGGGCATGCGGATTCCAACGCAGGATGTCACGGTCTTTGAACGTACCCGGCTCGCCTTCGTCCGAGTTACAGACGAGGTACTTCTGCCCCGGGAACTGGCGCGGCATGAAGCTCCACTTCAGGCCGGTTGGGAAGCCCGCACCGCCGCGGCCGCGCAGACCCGACGCCTTGACGTCGGCAATCACCTGCTCGGGCGGAATCTTCTCTTCCAGAATACGGCGCAGCTGGGCGTAACCGCCGCGCGACACGTAGTCTTCGAGATGCCAGTTGTCGCCGTTCAGGCCGGCGAGAATCAGCGGTTTGATGTGACGATCGTGGAGAGACGTCATTTCGAAAGTTCCTCGAGCAGCTGGTCGATCTTCGCGCGGCTCATGAAGCTGCACATGCGGTGGTTGTTCACCAGCATCACCGGTGCGTCGCCGCACGCGCCCATGCATTCGCCTTCTTTCAAGGTGAACTTGCCGTCTGCCGTGGTTTCGCCGAAGTCGATGCCGAGCTTCTGCTTCAGGTACTCGGCAGCGCTTTCCGAGCCGCCGTCCGGACCGAGCTGGCACGGCAGGTTCGTGCAGAGCGTGATCTTTTGCTTACCGACCGGCGCCGTCTCGTACATCGTGTAGAAGGTCGCAACCTCCTGCACGGCGACGGCGGGCATGCCGAGATAGTCCCCGACGAACTGCATCAGTTCGGGCGACAGCCAGCCATGCTCTTCCTGAGCCACGGCCAACGCCGCCATGACGGCGGACTGTTGCTGACCGGCGGGATACTTCGCGATCGCACGATCGATTTCTTTCAGGCCTTCAGCTGAGATCATTTTCAGACACGACTCTTTCAATTCCTACCGAACGAAAACCTGTCGCGTGCTGCAGGTTGCGACAGACCCGGCGTTCCTTTGCTTGACGCGCGCCCACTACGGCTGCGACGCGCACGCCACGATGAAAACCGCTCTTAACGATCGATTTCGCCGAACACGATGTCCTGGGTGCCGATAATCGTCACGGCATCCGCAATCATGTGACCACGCGCCATTTCGTCGAGCGCGGACAGATGCGCATAACCCGGCGCGCGGATCTTCAGGCGATACGGCTTGTTGGCGCCGTCCGAGACCAGATAGATGCCGAACTCGCCCTTCGGATGTTCGACAGCTGCGTACGCCTCGCCTTCCGGCACATGGAAGCCTTCCGTGAAGAGCTTGAAATGGTGAATCAGCTCTTCCATGTTCGACTTCATACCGACGCGCGACGGCGGCGCAACCTTATGATTGTCGATCATTACGGGGCCCGGATTGTTGCGCAACCACTCAATGCACTGTTTCGCAATTCGTGTCGATTGACGCATTTCTTCGACGCGAACCAGATAGCGGTCGTAACAATCGCCGTTCACGCCAACCGGAATGTCGAAATCCAGCTTGTCATAGACTTCGTAGGGCTGCTTCTTGCGCAGGTCCCACTCGATGCCCGAACCGCGCAGCATCGCGCCGGTCATGCCGAGCTGCAACGCACGCTCCGGACTCACCACGCCGATCCCGACCAGACGCTGCTTCCAGATCCGGTTGTCGGTGAGGAGGGTTTCGTATTCGTCGACACAATGCGGGAAACGGGTGAAGAAATCGTCGATGAAGTCGAGCAGCGAACCTTGACGGTTCTCGTTCATCTTCGACAGCGCCTTCGCGTTGCGGATCTTCGATGCCTTGTACTGAGGCATCACTTCCGGCAGGTCGCGATACACGCCGCCCGGACGATAGTAAGCCGCGTGCATCCGGGCGCCGGACACCGCTTCGTACACGTCCATCAGGTCTTCGCGTTCGCGGAACGCATACAGAAACACCGCCATCGCACCGACGTCGAGCGCATGCGAGCCGATCCACATCAGGTGGTTCAGCACGCGCGTGATTTCGTCGAACAACACGCGAATGTATTGAGCGCGCACCGGCACGTCGATGCCGAGCAGCTTTTCGATGGCCATCACGTAGCCGTGCTCGTTGACCATCATCGACACGTAGTCGAGACGGTCCATATACGGCACGGACTGGATGAAGGTCTTGGTTTCCGCGAGCTTTTCAGTGGCGCGGTGCAGGAGGCCGATATGCGGGTCGGCGCGCTGGATCACTTCGCCGTCGAGTTCGAGCACGAGGCGCAGCACACCGTGCGCAGCCGGGTGCTGCGGGCCGAAGTTGAGCGTGTAATTCTTGATCTCTGCCATGGCGTTCTCTTAGTGTTTCAGACCGCCATAGCGATCCTCGCGGATCACGCGCGGCGTGATTTCCCGCGGCTCGATCGTCACAGGCTGATAGACGACGCGCTTCTCTTCCGGGTCGTAACGCATTTCGACGTAGCCGGAGATCGGGAAATCCTTGCGGAACGGGTGACCGATGAAACCGTAGTCGGTCAGGATACGGCGCAGGTCCGGATGACCCTCGAAGACGATGCCGTACAGGTCGAAGGCTTCGCGCTCGTACCAGTTGGCCGAATTCCAGATATCGACCACCGACGGGATCAGCGGCACATCGTCGTCCTGCGCGAACACGCGCACACGCAGGCGCCAGTTGTTCGACACCGACAGCAGATGCAGCACCGCCGCGAAACGCGGACCGTCGTATGCGCCGTCACCGTAGGTCTGATAGTCGATACCACACAGGTCGACCAGTTGCTCGAAGCGCAGCGACAAATCGTCGCGGAGGCGCGTCGCAATATCTTGATATTCTGCAGCACTCACGACGATCGTGAGCTCGCCGATTGCTTCAGTGACGCTCAGCAGGCGGCCGCCAAAGGCCGCCTCGAGGTTCGCTTTCAGGGTCTCGAGTTTGCTTGCCATATAGTGGGGAGGCTCTGGCCTTATTGACGGGCGATAGTGTTGGTTCGGCGGATCTTCGCTTGTAGCTGGATCACGCCATAGACCAGCGCTTCTGCGGTCGGCGGACAACCCGGCACATAGACGTCGACCGGCACGATCCGGTCACAGCCGCGCACCACCGAATACGAGTAGTGATAGTAGCCGCCGCCGTTCGCGCACGAGCCCATCGAGATCACCCAGCGCGGTTCGGCCATCTGGTCGTAGACCTTGCGCAGAGCGGGCGCCATCTTGTTGCACAGCGTGCCGGCGACGATCATCACGTCCGACTGACGCGGACTCGGACGAAACACAACGCCGAAACGGTCGAGGTCATAACGGGCTGCACCCGCATGCATCATCTCGACCGCGCAACACGCAAGACCGAACGTCATCGGCCACAGGGAGCCGGTGCGCGTCCAGTTGATCAGCTTGTCAGCCGTGGTGGTGACAAACCCTTCCTTCAAGACCCCTTCGATACTCATTTGCTTTCCACTCCAGACGGGGCGGCTAGCGTTGGCCGCCCACGCAAACCGGCGATTAATCCATCATTCCCAGTCCAGACCGCCTTTCTTCCAGATGTAGGCAAAGCCCAGCAGGAATTCGAGCAGGAAGATCATCATTGCCATGAAGCCGGGCCAGCCGATGTCGCGCAGGGCTACGCCCCACGGGAACAGGAACGCGGTTTCAAGATCGAAAATGATGAAGAGAATGGCGACGAGATAGTAGCGCACATCGAATTTCATGCGCGCATCTTCGAATGCTTCGAAGCCGCACTCGTAGGGTGCGTTCTTCTCGGTGTCGGGCCTGTTCGGACCGAGGATCTTGCCAATACTGACCAGTGCTACGCCTAAACCAGTGCCCACCAGGAGGAACAACAAGACGGGGTAATAGGCTGCGAGGTTCAAGACTATCCTCAATCGGTTGGTTCTGAGTGCCGCCAGGGACAGGATCACCCGGCACGAAACTACTTCGGCGCGCTTGACGCTGCAACTTTAACGCAAACACCAGCCAGAAGCGAAAATGCCAGCCGAAGCGAAGCAAGCGGCTGGCATCTAGATAACATTGGTGCCGACGGCGAGACTCGAACTCGCACAGCTTTCGCCACTACCCCCTCAAGATAGCGTGTCTACCAATTTCACCACGTCGGCACTACTGCAATCCGGGAAATCAACTTGTAAAAACCGCGAATCGCTTCAAGACTTAGATTGTAACTGGTTCAAACAATTTGTTCAACGCACCACAACCACTTTTCAAGAAAAATTATTTCGGCACGTCCTGGCCCGGCGTCGACGCGGCGACAGCCGGCACCGCAACCGATGCGCCAGCCGGTGCAGCAGCGGACGAAGCCACCACCGGAGCGGTCGCTACCGCGCCGAGCAAGCCTGCAGAAGGCTTGGCGTGATACGAACCGAGGTAGGTCAGCGTCAGCGTGGTGATAAAAAAGATCGCTGCGAGCACCGCGGTGGTACGCGACAGGAAGTTCGCCGAACCCGTCGCACCGAACAGACTGCCCGACGCGCCGCTGCCGAAAGCAGCGCCCATGTCGGCGCCCTTACCGTGCTGCAGCAACACGAGGCCAATGACCCCAAGCGCCGACATCAACTGAACGACGATAATCAATGTTTTCAAAACCAGCATCACACTCACCTGAGTCTTTATTTAATCGCGTGGCACAAGGCGCGCCGCGCGCAATGGGTCTTGCTCACCCGGGCATCCTGCTTACTGCGTGACGCTCACCGCGCCAGCCGCCTTGCAGATTGCCAGGAAATCCTGATCCTTCAACGACGCGCCGCCAATCAGGCCACCGTCGATGTCCGGCTGACGGAACAATTCTTCCGCATTCTCCGGCTTCACGCTGCCGCCATACAACAGGGGTACATCAGCGACCGCAGCCCCTTTCGCCGCGAGACGCGCGCGCAGGAATGCGTGAACATCCTGTGCCTGTTGCGACGTGGCGCTCTTGCCGGTGCCGATCGCCCAAACCGGCTCGTAAGCGACGACGATACGCGCCGCTTCTTCGGGCGACAACTTCGCCAGCACTTCATCCAGCTGCGCACCCACCACCTGCTCGGTCTCGCCCGCTTCGCGCTCTTCCAGCGTTTCGCCGACGCAGACGATCGGGGTCAAACCCGCTTCGAGCGCACGCTGCGTCTTGACGGCCACCAGCTCCGAGCTTTCGCGATGATAGGCGCGGCGCTCCGAGTGCCCGACGATTGCGAGCGTTGCAGCGAAATCCACCGCCATCGGCGCAGCCGTCTCACCGGTGTAGGCGCCGCTCGTGAAAGCCGACACATCCTGCACGCCCCAAGCTACCCGGCTGCCTTCCAGCAGCGCCTGCGCCTGCGCGAGATACGGACCCGGCACACAGACGCCGACTTGCACGCTGTCCGGCAATGCGCCGGCACCCTGCGCTACGGCCTGAAGCAGAACCGCGTTCCCGGCAAGCCGCCCGTGCATCTTCCAGTTACCGACTACCAGTTTCGCTCGTTGTTTTGACATCGTCTCGTCTTGTCGTGGCGGCGGATTCGGGTTGCGCCGGATTTGCACCTCATCTGCAACCTTACTGCCCGCCTTTCGAATTCATGCGGCGCACGCAAAACGCGCAATTTTACTGTGAGCAGGCGGATCGGGTCAAACTGCCAGTATCAAAGCAAGCTTGTCAACCTGACCCTCTCACGCGTGCGCGGGCGCCTATACGGCTCTCACCAAGGCGGCCACGCAGGCCGCCGCTACTCCGTCAGCCGGCGGCCTGCGCCGTGCCCCAATCCAGCATGATCTTGCCGACGTGCGTGCTGCTTTCCATCAGCGCATGCGCTTCGGCGGCCTGCGCGGCCGGAAACACCTGATGGATCACCGGCTTGATGCGGCCGTCTTCGAGGTGCGGCCACACGCGCGCCTTGAGTTGAGCAGCGATCTTCGCCTTGAACTCGACCGGCCGCGGACGCAGCGTCGAACCGGTCACCGTCAGGCGGCGCCGCAGGATCTCGTGCAAATTCAACTCGGCCTTCGCGCCGCCCAGCGTCGCGATCAGCACGATCCGGCCGCCGTCGGCCAGCGCGCTCAACTCGCGCGGCACATAGCTGCCCGCCACCATATCGAGGATCACGTCGACACCGCGATCGTTCGTCAGCGACTTGAGGACTTCGACGAAGTCTTCGGTTTTATAGTTGATTGCACGTTCGGCGCCGAGCTGCTCGCAGGCGCGGCACTTGTCGTCCGACCCCGCGGTGGCGAACACGCGAAAGCCCAACGCATGCGCGATCTGGATGGCCGTCACGCCAATGCCGCTCGAACCGCCCTGCACCAGCAAGGTTTCGTTCTGCCCACCCTCGCCCGCGCCCAGTTGCGCGCGTTCGAAGACATTGCTCCAGACGGTAAAGAAGGTTTCCGGCAACGAAGCCGCTTCGATATCCGAGAGACCCTTCGGCACCGGCAGACACTGCAGGAGCGGCGCGGCCGCATATTCTGCGTACCCGCCGCCGGCCAGCAACGCGCAGACCCGATCGCCAATCTTCAGGCCAAACGGGTTGTGCTTCTCGTCGATCGTCCCACCGACAATCTCCCCCGCCACTTCCAGCCCCGGCAGGTCCGACGCGCCCGGCGGCGGCGCGTAGCCGCCCTTGCGCTGGAACACGTCCGGACGATTCACACCGGAGGCGGCCACCTTGATCAGCACTTCACCCGCTTTCGGCTGCGGCGTGGGCCGCTCAGCGAGCTTCAAGACTTCCGGCGCACCGAATTCAGTAATTTCGATCGCTTTCATCTGCGTCACCTCCAAGGTTTGGATTGCGTTGCACACCCGCGGTTCGCGCCGTTTGCAAGGCAATCCACCCTCATGAAAAACGGCCGGCGCGCCTTCACGCTGCCGGCCGTTGCCTACCTTACCGCATTACTGCGGAGTCGGTTCGCTTTGCGGTGCGCCCGACGCGGCGTCGTTCAGCAACGCCTTCGCCGACAAGCGCACACGGCCCTTCTCGTCCGTCTGGATGACCTTGACCTTCACCTGCTGGCCATCCTTCAGGTAGTCGTTGATGTCCTTGATACGCTCGTTGGCGATCTCGGAGATGTGCAGCAGACCGTCCTTGCCCGGCAGGATGTTCACGATCGCGCCGAAATCGAGCAGCTTGAGCACGGTGCCTTCGTAGACCTGGCCCACTTCGACTTCCAGCGTGATGTTCTCGATACGCTTCTTCGCTTCGGCCATGCCTTCGCTGCTGGTGCTGGCGATGGTGACGACGCCGTCGTCCGAGATATCGATGGTCGTGCCGGTTTCTTCGGTCAGCGCGCGGATCACCGAACCACCCTTGCCGATCACGTCGCGGATCTTTTCCGGATTGATCTTGATGGTGATCATGCGCGGTGCGTAGTCCGACAGCACCGTGTTCGCGCCCGAGACAGCCGAGGTCATCTTGCCGAGGATATGCAGACGGCCTTCCTTCGCTTGCGCGAGGGCGACCTGCATGATTTCCTTGGTGATGCCCTGGATCTTGATGTCCATCTGCAGTGCGGTCACGCCTTGCTCGGTACCCGCCACCTTGAAGTCCATGTCGCCGAGGTGATCTTCGTCGCCGAGGATGTCGGTCAGCACGGCAAACTTGTTGCCTTCGAGGATCAGGCCCATGGCGATGCCGGCGACGTGCGCCTTCATCGGCACGCCGGCGTCCATCAGTGCGAGGCAGCCGCCGCACACCGAAGCCATCGACGACGAACCGTTCGATTCGGTGATTTCCGAAACGACGCGGATCGAGTAGCCGAATTCGTCTGCGCTCGGCAGGCAAGCAGCCAGCGCGCGCTTCGCGAGACGGCCGTGACCGATTTCACGGCGCTTCGGCGAACCGACGCGGCCCGTTTCGCCGGTCGCGAACGGAGGCATGTTGTAATGGAGCATGAAGCGCTCGCGGTACTCGCCTTCGAGCGCGTCGATGTTCTGCTCGTCGCCTTTCGTGCCGAGCGTTGCGACCACCAGAGCCTGGGTTTCGCCGCGCGTGAACAGCGCCGAGCCGTGGGTACGCGGCAGCACGCCGGTGCGGATTTCGATCGGGCGCACGGTGCGCGTGTCGCGGCCGTCGATACGCGGTTCGCCGTCGAGGATCTGCGTACGGACGATCTTCGCTTCGATGTCGAACAGCACGTTGCCGACCGTTGCCTTGTCGGCTGCGACCGTGCCGGCTGCTGCGGCTTCTTCTTCCAGCTTGGCCGAGGTGGCTGCGTAGACTTCCTTCAGCTTGGCCGAACGCGCTTGCTTGTCGCGGATCTGGTACGCGGCGAGCAGGTCGGCTTGCGCCAGTTCCGTCACGCGAGCGATCAGCGGCTCGTTCTTGGCGGCCGGTTGCCAATCCCATTCCGGCTTGCCGCCTTCGCGAACGAGTTCATGGATCGCGTCGATTGCGACCTGCATCTGGTCGTGACCGTACACCACCGCGCCGAGCATCACTTCTTCGCTCAGTTGCTGCGCTTCCGATTCGACCATCAGCACGGCACGCTCGGTACCGGCGACGACGAGATCAAGCGCCGATTCCTTGATCTGGGCGCGCGTCGGGTTCAGGACGTATTCGTTGTTGATGTAAGCCACGCGTGCTGCACCGACCGGGCCGTTGAACGGCAGACCCGACACGGCAAGCGCCGCCGACGCGCCGATCAGCGCGGGGATGTCAGCGGGGATTTCCGGGTTCAGCGACAGGACGTGGATCACGACCTGGACTTCGTTGTAGAAGCCTTCCGGGAACAGCGGGCGCAGCGGGCGGTCGATCAGGCGCGAAATCAGCGTTTCGCCTTCCGACGGACGGCCTTCGCGGCGGAAGAAGCCACCGGGGATCTTGCCGGCTGCGTAGGTCTTTTCGAGGTAGTCGACCGTCAACGGGAAGAAGTCTTGACCCGGCTTGGCGGTCTTGGCGCCGACCACAGTGGCCAGCACAACGGTATCTTCGACGTCGACAATCACAGCACCGCTTGCCTGGCGAGCGATTTCGCCCGTTTCGAGGCGAACGTTATGTTGTCCCCACTTAAATTCTTTGACGATTTTATTGAACATAGTCATTTTGTCACTCCATCGTTATGCCGCGCGGACCAGAAGCGGCGCGGCAACGCCAGGACCGGTGCCACATGGGAAGATGAGTGTTATGCCATTCCAGAGAACCACGCCCTACGTCGAGTACGTGCGCGAACCGCTGGAATGACACAAAGCTCTGCCCTGAAGCCCGGCTGTGTTGAGCGTTGCCCGCCGCATGAACCGTCACGCTACCGCGGGCAACTATCGGTGCACCTCACATGAAGCGCACCGTTCAAAAACAAAATGCCTGTATCAGTGAAACTGACACAGGCATCTTGCTGAGAGCGCCTTACTGCGCGCCCAATTACTTACGCAGACCCAGCTTCTCGATCAGTGCGCGGTAACGGTCCGCGTCCTTACCCTTCAGGTAGTCGAGCAGCTTACGACGACGGCTCACCATGCGCAGCAGACCGCGGCGGCTGTGGTGGTCTTTCGTGTGGGCCTTGAAGTGAACGGTCAGTTCGTTGATGCGGGTGGTCAGCAGAGCGACCTGAACTTCGGGGGAGCCGGTGTCGTTAGCAGCGCGTGCAAATTGCGCAACGACTTCGGACTTCTTGCTTGCTTCAACTGCGGACATATCAATTTCCTTGAGAACTAGACAGGCGGTCACGGAAGAAAGGCCGTGCCGTGGATTACAACGAGGGGCGTATTGTAGCACAGCCTGTACGGGCCGCGAACCCTGCTGTGACGGCCGGGATTCGCGGGCGCCGGCTCAAGGTGGCACGGCGAGCCGGCCCGTGGCTGAAGAGCGCCGCCGGGGGCCGCGTGGGGCAGCGCGCCTCGGCCGGAGGCAGCCCACATGGCCGCGGCTCAACGCAATGCCTAAGGGCCAATACCTAAGGGCCAATGCCTCAAGGCCGCGTCATATGACAGGTCGTGGCCGGCACGGTCCGCTCGGGCCGCAGCGCCAGCACCGTGCGGAAGCCATAGCCGGAGCCCTCGTTATCAAAGCGCACGCCCGGCGTGCCGGCCTTGTCCATCTCCATCACATAAAGGGGCTGGATCATTTGATGGTCGTCGGCGCGCATCCACGACGGGTGGAAGCCGTTGTCGAACTTCATCCCCTCCAGCGCTTTCGCAACTGCCGCGGGCTGGGCGCTGCCCGCCTTGTTCATGGCTGCGGCAAGCATCTCGACCAGCAGCTCCATGCGCAGCACCGGGTAGTCGTCCTGAGCGGCCGGGTAGCGGGCGCGGAAGGCCTTGTACCACGCGTCCGAGGCCGCGCCACCTGCATTCGGATGCCAGTCGGCCACCGCGATCACCCGTTTCACGCCAGCGTCGCCAAGCGCAGCCGGGGCGCCCAGGCTGTTGCCGTAGAAGGTGTAGAACTTGGTGTCGAGGCCCTGCTCCCGGGCGGCTTTAACCAGCAAGGTCAAGTCGTTGCCCCAGTTGCCCGTGACGACCGCATCCGCGCCGCTCGCGCGGATCTTGGCGATATACGGCGCGAAGTCCTTCACCCGGCCAATCGGATGAAATTCATCTCCGACGATCGCAATGTCCGGGCGCTTGGCCGCCAGCGCCAAGCGCGCCAGCGCGCTGACGTCATGGCCGAACCTGTAGTCCTGGTTCAGCAGATAGACCTTCTTGACCGACGGATCATGCTGGATCACATCCGCGAGCGCGTCCATGCGCATGCCGGCGTGGGCGTCGAAGCGGAAGTGCCAGAAACTGCAGGCGGCATTGGTCAGCGCGGGGTCGTCGGCGGAATAGTTGAGGAACACTTCCTGATTGTCGGGCTCGCGGCTGTTCTGCTTCTCGATCGCGCCGATCAGCGCCGCCGCCACCGCCGAGCTGTTGCCCTGCAGGATGTAGCCGATATGGCGATCCGCCGCGGCGCGCAACTGCACCAGCGCCTCCTCGGTGCTGCCCTTGCTGTCCAGCACGACCAGTTCGAGCGGATGCGCGCCGTCGGCCAGCTTGACGCCGCCGTGTGCGTTCACCTGCTCGACGCCGAAGCGCAGATTGCGCTCCACCGCCGCCCCGGCGTTCGCGAAGGGGCCTGACATGCCTTCGATCAGCGCCAACTGGACCGGTTTGCCGGCAGGCGCCGGGCTCGATGGTGTGCCCTGCCCATGCGCCGCCTGCCCGGCGGTCAGCGCCAACGCCGCCAGCGCCGCAGCCGCGACGCGTCCCCACTTCGCCGCCATGCGCAGCTCCTCTGAATCGTCCGAAGCGCGGATCATAGGGCGCGCGGTGTGGAATAAGCAAGCACGGCCGCTCGTTAACACTGTGTCGCCGCCCCGCGTGTCAAAATATTGCGTCTCGATGATAAAAACCACCATCCAATGCCATCGGAGGAATTCATGCTTACCCGCCTCACATCCGCATTCGCGACGACCAGCGCGTCGGCACGGCGGCGCGGGCATCTGCGGCGCGCTGCGCTGGCCAGCTTCACCGCCCTGCTGCTCGCGGGCTGTGTTCAGCCATGGCAGCAGTTCCAACAGGGCGCGGACGAGTCCACCATCGTCGCCAAGCTTGGCGCCCCGCGCGAAGTCTACGACCTGCCCAACGGCGGCAAGCGTCTGATGTGGCCGACCCAACCCATGGGCGAAACCACCACGGCCGCCGACATCGACGGCTCGGGCAAGATCGTCAGCGTGCGCCAGGTGTTGCAGCCCAACGAGTTCTATAAGGCAGAAATCGGCAAGTGGACCAAGAGCGATGTGCTGGTCAACTTCGGCCGCCCGGAAGAAACCTCGTACTTCCCGCTGATGAAACGCGAGGTCTGGACCTATCGCTATCTGGAAGACAACGTCTGGTACATGATGTACAGCTTCTATTTCGACGATCAGGGTTTGCTCAGGACTACGCAGAAATCACCCGATCCGCTGCACGATCCGGATCGCCGCAGCTTTTTCTGAGCCTGGGCGCGCGCTTCGCGCCTCGTTCCAGCAGCCGTTTTTCCGCCAAGCCGCCCTCCCGGGCGGCTTTTTCATTTATGGCGCATAACGGCGATTTTTGTTCGCGCACAGCGGGTTTATTTTCTGATAGAAAGGCAATCGTAAGAATTAAACGACGTTGCACCATGCCACCTGCATCGCTGCCAGGCGGGCGTGAAGTCAACGTCGAACTCGCTTGACTTCCGGAGCCGCTATCGATGAACCGCCCCAAACGCCTGCTGGTCGCCAATGTTGCCTGGGCGCATGAAACCGCCGCCCGCAACCCTGAATTCTTCCGCGAACTCGCGCGAGGTCAGAATCCCCACGTGCTATGGATCGGCTGCTCGGACAGTCGCGTGCCGGCCGAAACGATCACACACTGCGAGCCGGGAGATCTATTCGTACACCGCAACATCGCCAACCTGTTTCATCCCGGCGACGACAACTCGGCGAGCGTCCTCGAATACGCGGTACGGGTGCTCAAGGTCGAGCATGTGATCGTCTGCGGGCATTACGGTTGCGGCGGGGTGCGCGCGGCGTTGCTGCCGCCCGACCCAGGTCTGCAACACGTGAATCGCCGCATCGCGCCGTTATGCGCGCTGGCCGAGCGTCATTGCGCCGAACTCGATGGTCAGCGCAATGAGCGCTCGCGCGTCGATCGCCTCGCCGAGCTGAACGTGCGCGAACAGGTGCGCCAGTTGCGTGCGAGCCCGATCGTCCAGCAAGCCGATTCGCCACCGCTCGTGCACGGCTGGATTTTCGCGCTCGAGGATGGCCGCATCAAGGTTCTGACCTCGGGATACGCAGCGGACGACGCCATGACCTGTACGGCGAGCGCAGACAGCGCTGCGTAGCGCGGCGCCGGGCTTCGTTTCGTCCCGTTTTCTTCGCGTTCCTTGTACACGCGGTAATCCACCTCACCTGCACGACCCATATGAATCTTCGATCTTTCTTCAACACGTTTCAGCGCGACCTGCTGGCGGGCACCGTCGTGTTTCTCGTGGCGCTGCCGCTGTGCCTCGGCATTGCCAACGCTTCCGGCGTCGAGCCGTTTGCCGGCCTCGTGTCCGGCATCGTCGGCGGACTGGTGGTGGCCGTCCTGAGTGGCTCGCGGCTGAGCGTCAGCGGCCCGGCGGCGGGCCTCGTCGTGATCGTCGTCGACGGTATCGCGCAGCTTGGCAGCTTCGCGGCGTTTCTGCTCGCGGTCCTGTTGTCGGGCGTCATCCAGTTCGGTTTCGGCATGCTCAAGGCGGGCCGCTTTGCGGCCTATGTGCCCTCGCCGGTCATCAAGGGCATGCTCGCTGCCATCGGCGTGCTACTGATCGTCAAGCAATTGCCGCTTGCGCTCGGCATCCCGGCCTCGCATGCGGCGCCAGCCGCTGCGCAGAACACGGCGGCGCTCGGCATTTCGACGCCGCTCGGCTCGATCTCGCTCACCGCCGCCGCGATCACCTTGCTGTCGATGGCCATTCTGGTCGGCTGGGAAACCCGCGCGCTGCGCCGCTTCACGCTGGTACGGTTAATACCGGCGCCGCTGGCCGTGGTCCTGCTGGGCATCGGCTCGACGTTACTGCTGGGTCTGCTGACACCGGGACTCGCGCTGCCTGCCGAACATCGCGTTGCACTGCCGCCGCTCGAATCGTTCGCGGCCTTGCAAGTGGCGCTGGAATGGGTCGACTTCGGTCCGCATTTCGCGCAACTCGTCAATCCTGACGTCTGGCGCGTAGCTATTACGCTGGCGATCGTCGCGAGTCTTGAAACGCTGCTGAGTCTCGAAGCGGTCGAGCAGATCGATCCGCAGCGCCGGGCCGCACCGCCGGATCGTGAACTCAAGGCACAAGGAGTGGGTAATCTGATCGCAGGCGCGATCGGCGGCCTGCCGATCACCTCGGTGATCGTGCGCAGTTCCGCCAACGTTCATGCGGGCGCGCAGAGCCGGCTGTCGGCGATCATCCACGGCGTGCTGCTGCTCGTCAGCGTGTTCGCGCTCACCAGCGTCATCAATCTGATTCCGCTCGCCTGCCTCGCGGCGATCCTGATCTTCACCGGCTTCAAGCTGGCCAAACCATCATTGTTCATCGCCATCGCACGGCAAGGTTTCGCGCCGTTTGCGCCCTTCATCGTCACGCTGGTGGGCGTGCTGGCGACCGACCTGCTGATCGGCATCGTGCTCGGCATACTGTGCAGCGTGTTGCTCGCGCTCTATGCGAACCTGCGCAGTCCGATCATGCTCGCGCAGCACGGCGATCACTATCTGCTGTCGTTTCGCAAGGACGTGTCGTTTCTCGGCAAAGTGCCGCTCAAGCACTATCTGCAACAGATCCCGGACGGTGCGACGTTGATCGTCGATGCGACGCGAGCCGATTTCGTCGATCACGACGTGCGCGAGTTGCTCGATACGTTTGTGGCCGATGCGCCGCGGCGCCAGATCGCCGTCGACGTGCGGCATCAGGTTCAGGCCCAGGCCCGCGCGGCACGCGGCTGGTCGATGCGGCGGCCGGCGGCGGAGTAGCAGTGAAGCGACGAGCGTCAAGCCGGATCGAACCCACCGCGCGGTAAAAAAGAAGCCCTGTGCTTTTCACGGCACAGGGCTTCGACGCGGTTCACAGCAGCGGATCAGGACGCCATCCGCTGCACGGCTTACACGCCTTCCGAGCGTTGCGGATTCAGCTTGTCGACGTTCGAATACAGCTTGTTGAGCGCCGAAATATAAGCCTTCGCCGAAGCCGCGACGATGTCCGGATCGGTGCCGACGCCGTTGACGATGCGCCCGCTCTTCGACAGCCGCACCGTCACTTCGCCCTGCGCCTGGGTGCCGGTGGTGATGGCGTTCACCGAATACAGCAGCAGCTCCGAGCCGCTGCCGACTTCCGTTTCGATCGCGTTGAGCGTCGCATCCACCGGGCCGTTGCCGCGCGCTTCGCCGGTCACTTCCTTGCCTTCGACCGTGAACACGACGCGCGCATGCGGCTGCTCGCCGGTTTCCGAGTGCTGCGACAGCGACAGGAACTTGTAGTGTTCTTTTTCCTGCGCCTCTGCGGATTCTTCGGTGACGATCGCGATGATGTCTTCGTCGAAAATCTCCGACTTGCGATCCGCCAATTCCTTGAAGCGGGCAAACGCCGTGTTCAATTCGCCTTCGCCGTCCAGCGACACGCCGAGTTCCTGCAGGCGCTGCTTGAACGCGTTACGGCCTGACAGCTTGCCGAGCACGATCTTGTTCGCGCTCCAGCCCACATCTTCGGCGCGCATGATTTCGTAGGTGTCGCGCGCCTTCAGCACGCCGTCCTGGTGGATGCCCGATGCATGTGCAAACGCATTCGCGCCGACCACGGCCTTGTTCGGCTGCACCACGAAACCGGTGATCTGCGAGACGAGTTTCGAAGCCGGCACGATTTGCGTCGTGTCGATGCCAAGATCGAGGCCGAAGTAGTCCTTGCGGGTCTTCACCGCCATGACGATTTCTTCGAGCGAGGTATTGCCCGCGCGCTCGCCGAGTCCGTTGATGGTGCACTCCACCTGACGCGCGCCGCCGATCTGCACGCCGGCGAGCGAGTTCGCCACCGCCATGCCGAGGTCGTTATGGCAGTGCACGGAGAACACCGCCTTGTCCGAATTCGGAATCCGCTCACGCAGCGTCTTGACCAGTTGACCGTAAAGCTCCGGAACGCCGTAGCCGACCGTATCCGCGATATTGATGGTGGTCGCGCCTTCGGCAATCACGGCTTCCAGCACGCGGCACAGGAAATCCATGTCCGAGCGGCTGCCGTCTTCTGGCGAGAATTCCACGTCATTGGTGAACTTGCGCGCAAATCGCACCGCCAGCTTGGCCTGCTCGAACACCTGATCCGGCGTCATGCGCAGCTTCTTTTCCATATGCAGCGGCGACGTTGCGATGAACGTGTGGATGCGGAAATGATCGGCGGGTTTGAGCGCGTCAGCGGCGCGCTGGATGTCCTTGTCGTTGGCGCGGGCGAGCGAACAGACGGTGCTGTCCTTGATCATCGAGGCAATCGTGTGGATCGCGTCGAAGTCGCCGTTCGAGCTGGCCGCAAAGCCGGCTTCGATGATGTCCACCTTCATCCGCTCCAATTGCTTGGCGATGCGGATTTTTTCTTCCTTCGTCATCGACGCACCGGGCGATTGCTCGCCATCGCGCAACGTCGTGTCGAATATGATCAGTTTGTCTGCCATCTCGGGTCTCCTGGGAGGATTCGGTCGATCGTGGGATCGAAAAGCGGAATTCGGCTGTTTGCGCCACCGCAGGCGACGCCAAACAACGAACGAGGCAGACGGGGGGCGAAAACGATCAGCGCGGTAGGGGCGCTAGCGCTAGCACGCATAGCGGCGCGCCGGCTTGAAGAGACAGGAAGGGGAACTGAAAAGTAACCATCTGGTGACTATAGCGATATTCGCATAATCGCGCAATTGGCTTGATTCCTGCCCCAAAGACGGGCAGGCCGGCGTATGCCACAACGAAAAACGGCAGCCCGGAGGCTGCCGTTTTGCTCTTCTCTTCTCTTCTCTTCCCTGCCCTGCCGGCAAGCTGCGTTCAGCGGGCAAGCAAGCAGGCCGGCGGGTCACCGCTCGCGCTGTACCGAGCGTGCCGGATTGGCTCTGCCCCGCAAGGTCTGATAGCCCCAGAACACGTAGCCGGACAGGCCATACAGGACGAACAGGCCGAACAGCATCAGCGGCGGGTCCGACGACACCAGCACGAACGCCATCACCACCAGCAGGATGACGCCGAACGGCACCCGGTGCCGCACGTCGAGCGCCTTGCCGCTGTAGAACGGTGCATTCGACACCATAGTCACGCCGGCGTAAATGGTCAGCACGAAGGCGACCCACGGCAGCCAGACCAGCTTGACCGGCACGCGGTTGTCGGTGGCAAGCCACACGAAACCGGCAATCAGCGCCGCGGCCGCCGGACTCGGCATGCCCTGGAAGAAGCGCTTGTCGACCACGCCGATGTTGGTGTTGAAACGCGCCAGACGCAGCGCCGCGCCCGAACAGTAGACAAACGCCGCGAGCCAGCCCCAGCGGCCCAGGTCCTTCAGCACCCATTCGTACATGACGAGCGCCGGCGCGACGCCGAACGACACCATGTCCGAGAGGCTGTCGAACTGTTCGCCGAATGCGCTTTGCGTATGCGTCATCCGCGCGACGCGGCCGTCCATGCCGTCGAGCACCATGGCGACGAAAATCGCAATCGCGGCGACCTCGAAGCGCACGTTCATGGCCTGCACCACCGCGAAAAAGCCGCAGAACAGCGCTGCGGTGGTAAACGCGTTGGGCAGCAGGTAAATGCCGCGCTTCCTCAGAAACTGCTGGCGCGCGGCACGGCGGCTGTCGATCGGCACAGCTTCCTGCGCCATCGGCTTGTTGCGGCGAAACGGCCGCGGCTGCGGAGCCGCGTTGTTACGGGGACGACGCTTGAATGCGGCCATCGGAAAACCTCCTTTGTGCCGCTTTACAGTTCGAGTTCAGCCAGAATCGTCGACGACGCCGAAACCTTTTCGCCAATCGACACGCGCGGACGGCTGCCCACCGGCAGATACACGTCGACGCGCGAACCGAAGCGGATGAAGCCGTAGCGTTGACCGCGCGTGAGCGGTTCGCCGGCACGCACGTAGCAGAGAATGCGGCGGGCGATCAAGCCGGCGATCTGCACCGAGGTCACCGTATGGCCGCTGGCAGTTTCGATCACCAGCGCGTTACGCTCGTTTTCGGTCGACGCCTTGTCCACAGCGGCGTTCAGGTACGCGCCCGGGAAATATTCGACCTTCGAAATCGCACCGTCCACCGGCGAGCGTTGCGAGTGGACATTGAACACGTTCATGAACACGCTGATTTTCAGCGCTTCACGATTGGCATACGGATCGTGCGCCGTTTCGACGGCGACGATGCGGCCGTCAGCCGGGCACAGCACGGCGTTGGGCTGCGAGGGGATGGGACGAGCCGGATCGCGGAAAAACTGTACAACGAAGATCAGCAGCAGCCAGAACGGCCAGGCAAAGCCGAATCCCGCGAAGGCATGGATCAACAACGCAACGACGGCCGCGATGGCGATAAAAGGCCAGCCTTCGCGCGCGATGATCGGATGAGGGTAATTCATGGATGGATTGGCTTCTGTATTTTTGTAAAACCGTAGGATAGCAAAAGCCGCCCAGGGTTCAGCACCCTTGGACGGCTTTTTGACATGTCAGACGCGTGCGGGAGTCCGCCGCGCCCGACAAGAGTGACAACTGGCTTAGTTCTTCGACTGGTCGACCAGCTTGTTCTTGGCGATCCACGGCATCATCGCGCGCAGCTTCGAACCGACCTGTTCGATCTGGTGCTCAGCCGTCAGGCGGCGGCGCGATTGCAGCGTCGGCGCACCAGCCTTGTTTTCGATGATGAAGCTCTTCGCATACTCGCCCGTCTGAATGTCGGTCAGCACTTGCTTCATCGCCTTCTTCGTTTCAGCCGTCACGATCTTCGGACCCGTCACGTACTCGCCGTATTCGGCGTTGTTCGAGATCGAGTAGTTCATGTTGGCGATGCCGCCTTCATAGATCAGGTCGACGATCAGCTTCAGTTCGTGCAGGCACTCGAAGTACGCCATTTCCGGCGCGTAGCCCGCTTCCACCAGCGTTTCGAAGCCAGCCTTGATCAGGTCGACCGTACCGCCGCACAGCACGGCTTGTTCGCCGAACAGGTCGGTTTCGGTTTCTTCGCGGAAGTTGGTTTCGATGATGCCGGCACGGCCGCCGCCGTTCGCTGCTGCGTACGACAGTGCGATGTCACGTGCTGCGCCCGACTTGTCTTGTGCGACCGCGATCAGGTGCGGCACGCCGCCACCTTGCGAGTACGTACCACGCACCGTGTGGCCCGGCGCCTTCGGCGCGATCATGATGACGTCGAGGTCGGCACGCGGGATCACTTGACCGTAGTGCACGTTGAAGCCGTGCGCGAATGCCAGCGCAGCGCCTTGCTTGGCGTTGGCGTGCACTTCCTTGGCATAGACTTCGGCGATCTGCTCGTCCGGCAGCAGCATCATGACAACGTCTGCGCCCTTCACGGCTTCCGCCACTTCCTTGACTTGCAGGCCGGCGTTCTCAGCCTTGCTCCACGATGCGCCACCCTTGCGCAGACCGACCGTCACCTTCACGCCGCTTTCGCTCAGGTTCAGTGCGTGTGCATGGCCTTGCGAGCCGTAGCCGATGATGGTGACTTGCTTGCCCTTGATGAGGGAGAGGTCGGCGTCCTTGTCGTAGAAAACTTTCATGTCTGTTCCTTGGCTAAATTCGGTGAAATCGGTGAAATTCAAATAATGCGTGGGTGTTGCATGGCCGGGTGGGTGCAGGCACTGCCCGGCCTCGATCAATAGATAGAAAGACTAAATCCGGCGTCAAACCTTCAGAATGCGTTCGCCGCGACCGATCCCCGAGCTGCCCGTGCGGACCGTTTCGAGAATCGCGGTGGCGTCGAGCCCTTCAATGAAGGCATCGAGCTTGTCGCTCGCGCCTGTCAGTTCGATCGTATAGGTCTTTTCGGTGACGTCGATGATACGGCCGCGGAAGATATCCGACATCCGTTTCATCTCTTCACGTTCCTTGCCGACCGCCCTTACCTTGATCAACATCAGCTCGCGCTCGATGTGGGCGCCCTCGGTCAGGTCGACCACTTTCACCACCTCGATCAGGCGGTTCAAATGCTTCGTGATCTGTTCGATCACGTCATCCGAGCCAATGGAAACGATGGTCATGCGCGACAGCGAATGGTCTTCGGTCGGAGCCACCGTCAAGGTTTCAATGTTGTACCCGCGTGCGGAAAAGAGGCCGACCACGCGCGAGAGCGCGCCCGGTTCGTTTTCCAGCAGGACGGAAATAATGTGTCTCATGGTTTCGCTTCTTCCAGATGTTTTGTCGACGTATGCGAGCCGGTTCGCGCCGCTTCGTCCGCCCTCGCCTTTTGTGGAGGCGCGCAGGGCGAAGCCGACGCTATAGAACCGTCGTTATAGATCTTCCGAACCGAGCAGCATCTCAGTGATGCCCTTACCGGCCTGAACCATCGGCCAGACGTTTTCGGTCGGATCGGTCTGAAAGTCGAGAAACACCGTGCGGTCCTTCAGGCGCAGCGCTTCCTTCAGCGCCGGCTCGACGTCCGCGGTCCTCTCAATCCGCATGCCGACATGGCCGTAGGCCTCGGCGAGCTTCACGAAATCCGGCAGCGCATCCATATAGGAATGCGAATAGCGCTTGCTGTACTCGATCTGCTGCCACTGGCGCACCATGCCCAGATAGCGGTTGTTCAGCGAAATGATCTTGATGGGCGTCTCGTACTGCTTGCAGGTCGAGAGTTCCTGGATACACATCTGGATCGAGCCTTCGCCCGTGATACAGAGCACGTCGTCGTCCGGGTGCGCCATCTTCACGCCCATCGCCGCCGGCAGGCCAAAGCCCATCGTGCCGAGACCACCGGAATTGATCCAGCGGCGCGGCTTATTGAAGCGATAGAACTGCGCCGCCCACATCTGGTGCTGGCCGACGTCCGAACACACGAAGGCATTGCCGTCGGTCAGCTCGTAGGCCTTTTCCACCACGTACTGCGGCTTGATGATGTCGCTCTTGCGATCGAACTTCAGGCAGTCTTTGGCGCGCCAGGCTTCGATGTCCTTCCACCAGTCAGCAAGCGCCGCGGTGTCGGGGCCATGTTCGGCCGTCTGCAACTGCTCGATCAGCTCTTTGAGCACTTCCTTGACGTCGCCGACGATCGGAATGTCGACCTTGACGCGCTTGGAAATGGAGGACGGATCGATGTCGATATGGATGATCTTGCGCGGCCGCGACGCGAAGTGCGCCGGATCGCCGATCACACGGTCGTCGAAGCGCGCACCAATGGCGATCAGCACGTCGCAGTGCTGCATGGCCATGTTGGCTTCGTAGGTGCCGTGCATGCCGAGCATGCCGAGGAATTTCTTGTCGCTCGCGCGGTAGCCGCCCAGACCCATCAACGTGTTGGTGACCGGGTAGCCGAGCAGATCGGCGAACTGGTTCAGCTCACGCGCCGCATCCGCGAGGATGATGCCGCCGCCGGTGTAGATATACGGACGCTTCGCGCCGAGCAGCAAGGACACAGCCTTGCGGATCTGGCCGGAGTGGCCCTTCGTCACCGGGTTGTACGAACGCAGCGAGACCGTCTTGAGCGGCTCGTACTGGCAAGGCGTCTTCGACACGTCTTTCGGAATGTCGATCAGCACCGGGCCGGGCCGGCCAGTACGGGCGATATAGAACGCTTTTTTGACAGTCGCGGCGAGGTCGCGCACGTCCTTCACGAGGAAGTTGTGCTTCACGCAGGGACGCGTGATGCCGACCGTGTCGCACTCCTGAAACGCATCCTGGCCGATGGCGGCCGTAGGCACCTGGCCGCTGATCACCACCAGAGGAATCGAATCCATGTAGGCGGTAGCGATGCCGGTCACCGCATTGGTGACACCGGGGCCGGAGGTCACGAGACAGACGCCGACCTTGCCCGTGGAACGCGCATAGGCGTCCGCGGCATGGACTGCGGCTTGTTCGTGGCGCACGAGGACGTGCTGGAATTTGTCCTGCTTGTACAGCTCGTCGTAGATGTAGAGTACCGAGCCGCCAGGATAGCCCCACACAAACTCGACGTCTTCGTCGGCCAATGCGCGCATGAGCACGGTGGCGCCGATAGAGTCAGTTTCGCGATGGGAAGTCGTATCCGACGTGGAGAATTCCGCGCTGGGCATATTCATTCATTCACCTTTCGAAATTTCGGCAAAAATTTGATCGGGTGCTCTCTGCCGGGCTTGTGGCTCGGGTTCAAGCGGCGCGTCCACTTTGACAGGTGAGCTTCTTGGGCCACACCTCAAATGAGACAAGTCACTTATGTTGCGAACCGTCGAAGATATCTGCTGAGCGCGGGATGGTCAAGAAAATATTTCCGTAGCACCTGCAACCGCGCCACGGAAAGGGTCGAAAAATTGCCATAAGTATCAATACCGCTGCGTGTTTTTCCCCAGCGGGCCGAAAGTTTGTTAGCATCCGCCAGTTTTACGACAATTTCGATCGATTACGCGCACGCTCGCTGCGCCGACCCCCAACGGATGGCATCAGACAAGGAACTCGCCGATTTTCTGGCGGGCGTCGAAAGGCGCGCGTTCAAGCAGACGGTCTACGCCGTGCGGGACGACGACGCCTCGCTCGACATCGTGCAAGACGCGATGATCAAGCTCGCCGAAAAATATGGCGACCGTCCAGCAGCCGAACTTCCGCTGCTGTTTCAGCGTATTCTGCAAAATGCGATGCACGACTATTTTCGTCGGCAGAAAGTGCGCAATACTTGGGTCAGCCTGTTCTCCTCGCTCGGCAACGCCGAGGACGACGAATTCGACCCTTTGGAGACATTCGAAGCACAAGAAGGCTCGGTAGGTGCCGAGAGTAGCGAACAGAGGCTGGAGCGCGAACAAGTCTTACAGTTGATTGACGACGAGATCCAAAAATTACCGACACGTCAACGGGAGGCGTTTCTCATGCGTTATTGGGAAGATATGGATGTCGCCGAGACTGCTGCTGCGATGGGCTGCTCCGAAGGCAGTGTGAAAACACATTGCTCGCGGGCCACTCATACGCTGGCACAAGCGCTCAAGGCCAAAGGAATCACGCTATGAGCTCCTCTCTCGATACTAAAGAACTCGAGTTTGCAACGCAGATCCGCCGCGCGCTCGATGAAAACGCTGCCAGCATTTCCCCCGCCGCCGTCGACCGGCTCGCCGTGGCGCGCCGCGCCGCGCTCGCCCGCAAAAAGCCCGAGCCGGTTGCCGCGCCGGTGTTCGTGCCGGCCTTTGCCGGCGCCGCCGGGGCCCTCTCCGGCATGCCGCAAGCCGAAGCCCCGCAGCGCCGCCGTTCGCCGCTGCGCCGCTTTGCGCTCGCCTGGCCGCTGGCCGCACTGGTGGTGAGCCTGGTGGCGATCGCCTACTGGGAAGACCAGCAACGCACCGCTGAACTCGCCGATATTGATGCAGCCATGCTGAGCGACAACCTGCCGCTCAACGCCTATCTCGATCACGGCTTCAACGCGTATCTGTCGCGCGCGCACTGAGCGGGAGACTCTACGGGTGAGCTATAAGCGCGGCCTCGCCGTTGTTTTCGGGTGCGCAATCGCGGCCCTGGTGTCCTTTGCTGCAACCTATCCACGCTTCTACCCGAGCGCCCCGACGGTCGCGGCGCCCGGCAGTGCCGGCGTGCCTGCCAAGGCCGCCGCGCCGGCCTTGGGCGTCGATCTACCGGGCCTGCCCAGCGCGAGCCCCTTGTCCTGGACACGGCTCACCGACGCCGAGCGTCTTGCACTCGCTCCGTTCGCCACTGTCTGGGACACCTTCAGCGACGAACGTAAGCGCAAATGGATCAAGATCGCCTCACGTTATTCGAAGTTGACGCCTGAACAACAAAAGGGCCTGCAAGAGCGCATGACCGAGTGGGTCCGCCTCACGCCTGATCAGCGCCGCGTCGCGCGCGAAAACTATCAGGTCTCGAAAGAGCTGCCGCGCGAAGCCCGCGAAAAAGCATGGAAGGCCTACCAGCAACTGCCGCCCGAACAGAAGGAGCGGCTCGCCGCGAGCGAGCGCAAGCGCCGGCCTACGGTTGTCAGCGCACCGCCGTCGGGCAAAAGCGAGCTGAAGGATATCGAACGCCTCGTCAACGAGCGCGAGCATACGGCGAGCGGCGTGGTCGCCACGGCCGCCGCATCGGGCAGCGGGGCAGCGGTGCCGGTCGGGCCGGCAATTCCCGCCGCCGGCAGCTTTGCCCCCGCCACGCCGGTGCCGGTCTCGCCGCGCGAAGCCCCGTCGCTTTACAACGGTTCGTAAGCACGGCGCGCCCGGCCCGCCGTCCTCCCATCGTGCCCTCCGCGCCCACCGTGCCTCCTTCGCCCACCACGCCCATACCGTCCGCTCCAGTGCCCCCGGCCACGCCTTCGGTGCGCCGCCGGCTCGCGACGATGCTCTACGAAGCTGTGATCCTGTTCGGTGTGGTGTTCCTCGCCGGCTATCTGTTCAGCACGCTCACTCAGCAACGCAATGGCCTGACGCATCACAACCTGCTGGCCGGCTGGATCGGTTTCGTGGTCGGTCTGTACTTTGTGTGGTTTTGGACCCACAGTGGTCAGACCCTGCCGATGAAAACCTGGCGGCTGCGGGTGGTCGCCGCAGACGGCTCGCCGCTCTCGGCGCCACGGGCGATCGTGCGCTACGTGCTGGCATGGCTGTGGTTCCTGCCGCCGCTGGCGCTGCATCCCCTCTTCGGCCTGTCGCTCCCGCACACGCTCGTGCTGGCGGCCATCTGGTTCGTGCTATGGGCCGCCACGGGGCGCCTCGGCGCCAATCGCCAGTTCCTGCATGACCGGCTCGCCGGCACCCGCATCGTCGCCGTCGCCTCCCCTTCCGCGTAATAAGAACTTCTCATGACTGTCACGGCACAGTCACGTGCGGATGGCGCAATACGGGCACTGCAACTCGACGCGTGAGCCATGGACCCCAACACGTCCGCGACTTCCTTGTTCCGCCAGACTGGCCCGAGCGTCGACCCCGTCGCTTTCCGGCCGGACTCTGCCTCCTTCGGCGCCGGCCTGCCGCTGCCACTGCCGCCACTCTCCTCGGAGCCGCAACCCGGCCGTCACGACGACGACCATGAGGAGCCGCACCGCTACCGCACGATCTGGCTGTCGGATATCCATCTGGGTTCGAGCGGCTGCCAGGCGTCGTACCTGCTCGACTTTCTGCGCCACAACGACTCGGAATATCTGTACCTGGTCGGCGACATCATCGACGGCTGGCAGTTGAAGAAAGGCTGGTACTGGCCGCAGGCCCACAACGACGTGGTGCAGAAGATTCTGCGCAAGGCCCGCAAGGGCACCCAGGTGGTGTATATCCCCGGCAACCACGACGAAGCGGCACGCCAGTTCTGCGACCTCGCCTTCGGCGACATCCACGTACGCGGCGAGGCGTTTCACACCACCCTCGCCGGCAAGCGCCTGTGGATCGTGCACGGCGACCTGTTCGACGGCGTGATCCAGCACGCCAAGTGGCTCGCCTACCTCGGCGACACGCTCTACACGCTGATCCTCGTGCTGAACCGCTGGTTCAACCGCATCCGCAGCCGCCTCGGCTTCCAGTACTGGTCGCTGTCGCAGTACCTGAAGCATCAGGTGAAGAACGCGGTGAACTTCATCTCGTCGTTCGAACGCGTGATGACCGATGAAGCGCGCCGCCGCGGTTGCGACGGTGTGGTCTGCGGCCATATCCACAAGGCCGAGATTCGCGACATCGACGGCGTGCTGTATTGCAACGACGGCGACTGGGTCGAAAGCCTGTCGGCGCTCGTCGAGACCTTCGAAGGTGAACTCAAGGTGATTTACTGGACCGTGATGCGTGCGCCCGAGGTCAGCGCGCAAAAGGCCCGGGCGACCGCGTAGTCCTTTTTAACTTCTATTGGGCCAACACCGATGAAGATCATGATCGTCACCGACGCATGGGAGCCGCAGGTCAACGGCGTGGTACGCACGCTGAAGAATACGACCCGCGAGCTCGCCGCACTTGGCCACCGCGTCGATCTCTTGACGCCGCTCGAATTCAAGACGATCCCCTGCCCGACCTACCCCGAGATCCGCCTCTCGCTGTTCCCGAAGCGCAAGCTTCGCGAGCGCATCGACGCATTCGCGCCGGACGCCCTGCACATTGCCACCGAAGGCCCGCTCGGCATGGCAGCGCGCGCCTACGCGATCCAGCACAAGCTGCCGTTCACGACCGCCTATCACACGCGCTTTCCGGAATACGTGCAGGCGCGTTTCGGCATTCCGCTCGCCGCCACCTACAAGTTTCTGCACTGGTTCCACAAGGCATCGCTGGCGGTGATGGCGCCGACACCGGTCGTCAAGGCCGACCTCGAGAAGTTCGGCTTCACGAACGTGGTGCTATGGACGCGCGGTGTCGACCTTGATATCTTCCACCAGATGGATTCCAAGGTACTCAATACGGCGCGGCCGATCTTCCTGTACGTCGGGCGCGTGGCGGTCGAAAAGAACGTCGAAGCGTTTCTCAAGCTCGATCTGCCCGGTTCGAAATGGGTCGCAGGCGAAGGCCCGGCGCTTGCCGAGCTGAAGTCGCGCTATCCGCAGGCGAACTATCTGGGCGTGCTGACCCAGGCCGAACTCGCCAAGGTGTATGCCGCCGCTGACGTGTTCGTGTTCCCGAGCCGCACCGATACCTTCGGCCTCGTGCTGCTCGAAGCGCTTGCCTGCGGCACGCCGGTCGCGGCGTATCCGGTCACCGGCCCGATCGACGTGCTGGGCGACGGCGGCGCTGGCGCGATGCACGAAGACCTGCGCGAAGCCTGCCTCGAAGCGCTGAAGATCGACCGCGACCATGCACGTGCATGGGCTGAGCGCTTCTCGTGGAAAGCCGCCTCCGAGCAGTTTGCCACCCACCTGAAACCGCTGCCGCGGCCCTCGTTCCGCGAGGAGAGCGCGGCCGCCTAACCCGCCCCGCCAAGCAGCCCATGCGAGCAAGAGCCTCCAGCGTCCGGCGCACGCCCCAGCGCGCGCTGCGTTCCGTCGACACCGAAGCGACCGGCATCGAGCCGTTCGACGACGTGCACGAACCCAGCGCGCCAACCGCGGCGGACGGCACGCTCGACGACGCGCGGCGGCCCCGGCCGCTGCCGCACAATCCGCAGCCGGGTTCGGGTTCGGCCTCGGCCGATACCCGCGCGGACCCGGCTCAACACGCCGACGCCCACGAACCGCTCGGCCCGGACGATCCCCTCGCCCCGCTGCCGTTCAATCCCTATAAGGGCAATCGTGGCGTCACGCGCGCGTGGCACGCGATGAAAAACTCGCTGGCGGGTTTTCAGGTCGCGATCCGCGAGGAAAGCGCGTTCCGCCAGGAGCTGACGCTCGCGGCGATCCTCGTGCCGTGCGGGGTGATCGTGCCGGTCGATCCGGTCGGGCGCGTGCTGCTGCTCGGCTCGGTGCTGCTGGTGCTGATCGTAGAATTGTTAAATTCGAGCGTCGAGGCCGCGATTGACCGCATCTCGCTCGAGCGGCACGAATTGTCGCGGCGTGCCAAGGATCTCGGCAGCGCCGCCGTGATGGTGGCCTTGGGCATGTGCGTGATGACGTGGGCGCTGATTGTCGGCCCTCTTGTGGTGCATTGGATTAAAGCGTGGCTGTAGTGCTTGCGGCACGCTTATACGTACAGGTAAGCGCCACATAAAGGGTACAAACAAGCCCCACGGCGTGAAAACCCTGAGTTCGACCTTGATATGAGAACGGTCGGTTTATAATCGGCCGGCACACTCACATACCAACCGCGTCAGGGTGGACCACGCAGTCGCGCGGCCAACCCGGCGCTCTCAGGGCCGGACGACATGGAAGCCAAACCTCCCCGCCGCACCCGCGAACGGATTCTCGAACTGTCGTTGAAGCTATTCAACGAGATCGGCGAGCCGAACGTCACGACAACGACGATCGCCGAGGAAATGGAAATCAGTCCGGGCAACCTGTACTACCACTTCCGCAACAAAGACGACATCATCAACAGCATCTTCAGCCAGTTCGAGCAGGAGATCGAAAAGCGTCTGCGCTTTCCGGACGATCACCGCGCGACGATCGACGAGATGTGGTCCTACTTGCAGTACATGGTCGATTTCACGTGGCGCTACCGCTTCCTGTACCGCGACCTGAACGATCTGCTGGCGCGTAACCGCACGCTGGAGACGCACTTCAAGCAGATCATCAGCCACAAGGTGCGCTTTGCGAGCCAGTTCTGCGAGCAACTGGTCGCGGACGGCGAAATGGTGGCGACCCCCGACGAGTTGCATGTGATTGCGACCAACGTCGGGGTGATCGGCACGTACTGGCTGTCGTACCAGTTCGTGATGAATCCGCGCAAGTACAACGAACAGGAAGCAATCCGCGCCGAACTGCATCAGGTCAGCGTGCAGATCGTTTCGCTGATGGCGCCGTATCTGCGCGGCCGCTCGCGGCAGCTCTTCGACGACCTCATTTCGGGCAAGCTGCCCAAGCGCGAGTTCTACGACTACCTGCCGCCCAAGGAAGGCGCTGCGCCTCGCAACGAACCGAAGGACGTTTGAACATGAAGTCGGTGTGTGTGTACTGCGGCTCCTCCGACGGGGCCAAACCGCTTTACGCCGAGGCCGCACGCGGCTTCGGCCGCGCTCTGGTCGACGCCGGCCTGGCGCTCGTCTATGGCGGCGGCAAGGTGGGCCTGATGGGCGTGATCGCCGACGAGGTGATGGCCGCAGGCGGCCGTGCGATTGGCGTGATTCCCGAGTTGCTCGTCAACAAGGAAGTCGGCCACAACGGCCTGACCGAATTGCACGTCGTGCCCGACATGCACCAGCGCAAGAAGATGATGGCGGACCTCTCGGACGCGTTCGTCGCCATGCCCGGCGGCGCCGGCACGCTCGAAGAGCTGTTCGAGGTCTACACGTGGGCGCAACTCGGCTATCACCAGAAACCGGTGGCGCTCCTCAACATCGACGGCTACTACGATCCGCTGATCGCGATGCTCGAACATACGGTGCAGGAAGGCTTCATGCGCCGGACCTATTTCGACATCCTGCAGGTCGATGCCGATCCGGCGGGCCTGATCGCCAAACTGCGGGGCTACCAGCCGCCGCCGAAAGACAAGTGGGCCGGTAGCCGCGACGTGGTTTGAGCACGGCGCTGGATCGGCTCGGTATCGTCTAGTACAGCCCGACGCTACGCAGCGGGCTGCATGACCGAAGGCAACCATGACAAAAGTCGTTCTGATCACGGGCGCAAGCCGCGGCATCGGCCGCGCGACGGCGCGTTTGCTGGGCGCACACGGCTGGTCGGTCGGCGTGAACTACGCGCACAACGAAGCCGCTGCGCAGGAAACCGCCGCCGAAGTGGGACGCGCTGGCGGTCATGCCCGGGTAATCCGGGGCGACGTGGCACAGGAAGCGGACGTGATCGCCATGTTCGACGCCGTCCAGCATGCCTTCGGGCGGCTCGATGCGCTGGTGAACAACGCCGGCATCGTCGCCCCGTCGATGCAGCTCGCCGACATGGACGCCGCGCGCCTGAAGCGCCTGTTCGACGTCAACGTGCTCGGCGCCTATCTGTGCGCCCGCGAAGCCGCGCGGCGCATGTCGAAAGACCGTGGCGGCGAAGGCGGCGCGATCGTCAATGTTTCGTCGGCGGCCTCGCGCCTCGGCTCGCCCAACGAATATGTCGACTACGCCGGGTCGAAAGGCGCCATCGATACCCTGACCATTGGTCTTGCCAAGGAGCTCGGTCCGCAAGGCGTGCGGGTCAACGCCGTGCGGCCAGGGCTGATCGACACTGAGATTCACGCGAGCGGCGGCCGTCCCGAGCGCGCGGCGGTACTCGGTTCGCAGACGCCACTGGGCCGCCCCGGCAGCGCCGAGGAAGTCGCGGAAAGCATCGTTTGGCTGCTGAGCGATGCAGCGTCGTATGTGAACGGCGCACTGCTCGATGTGAGCGGCGGGCGCTAAGCGGCGGCGCCGGTTGCATGGGTCGCTAAGGGAGTTTGCGCCGGTGACGCACGACGCGGACCAATAAGAGGAAACGCGCCGTCGGGTCTGGCAGGCACAGCAACACGCCGCGCCCCCTGGTTCAGAACGACGAGCCTGGTTTGCGCAGGAACACCAACTCTTCTTCCGTGGACGGCCGGCCGAGCAACACGTTGCGATGCGGAAACCGCCCGAACCGCTCGATCACCCCTGCATGTCTTAACGCCGAACGGTAGTAACTCGCACCCGCCGGCTCCGCCTCGAACGGTTTGAACAGGCGCACTGCCTCATGCTGGCTAGCCGCCGTTTCGTCGTGCTCGAACGGCAGATACGCGAAAGCACGATGAAACAGATCCGGCAACAACAGGTCGGCGCCAGTTTCAACCATTTGCCTGGTAATCCTCAATGCTTGCCCATCTGCCGCAAACGCGCGCGCGGTCCCACGATAGAGATTGCGCGAAAACTGGTCGAGCACGATGACGAGCGCCAGCGCCCCAAGCGGTGTGCAGGTCCACGCGTCCAGATCACCCTGCAGCGCCGCCGCGTGCAGCACGCCGAAGCGCTCGTGCAACATGGCGTCGAACGCGGCATCGCGCGCGAACCACGCCTTTCTGTCGTGCCCATAGGTTGCCGAACCGGGCGTCCCGAACCAGCAGTCGAGCACCGCCCGGGCGAGCGCGTCGAGTGCGGCGTAGTCTTCCGCCACGTCGTAGGCCGCGGGACCGGATAAGCCGCTCATGCGAACTCAAGCACCAGCCGGCGCGTACGGGCGCTCTTTTTCTCGAGCTTACCGACACGCACAGCGCCGATTTCTCGCGTATTGCGCACATGGGTGCCGCCGCACGGCTGTAAATCGATGCCTTCGATGCGCAACAGACGCACGCAGCCGAGCCCCATCGGTGGCTTCACGCTCATTGTGCGGACAAGCTCGGGACGCTCCGCCATTTGCGCGTCGGTAATCCATTCAGTGATGACGCCATGCGCCCCGCCGACCAGTTCCGCGAGCCGCGCATCGACCTGCTCTCGCTCGATCGGCTCAACCGTCGCGAAGTCGAGCCGCGCATAGTCACTGGTGATGCTGCAGCCGTCTACCGGATACGGCAGCACTGCGCACATCAGATGACTGGCCGTATGCAGGCGCATATGGCGATAGCGGCGCGCCCAGTCGATCTGCGCCGTGACGCGCATACCCGCCGCAAGACCCGCGAGCAGCGCTTCTTGCCCAGGCGCAGGGACGTGCACCGCATCGTCGGGCGTCGCGCCCTCGAATTTCGCCTTGCGTGTATCCGCGATCTCGACGCGGGTGCCGTCCGCCAACGTCAGCACGCCGCTATCGCCGGCCTGACCGCCGCCGAGCGGATAGAACACGGTCTGGTCGAGATGGATGCCCTGCTCGTCGATCGCGGTGAGCGTCGCTTCGCACTGCGTCAGGTATGCGTCGTCACGGAAAAGTGCACGCGTAGTCATGGTTCGGACCTCTTTCCGGTATTGCTGCAAAAGGTCATTATGCCGACCCGATAAGCCGCGAGGAAGCTGGCCAAACAGCCAATCGGACACGCCGTCAGCGTCACTGTACTGGTCGATTCGCCGGGCCAGTCGGACGCCTCCACGGGCTGCGGATCCCGGCCCGCCGCCCCCGTCAACCCGGCCGGTTGCGCATCCAGTCAGCTGTGTCGAAGAACGAGTGCAGCAGGCGTTCGCGCAGCGGCTCCGCAAGACCCACGTCTTCCATCGCCCACGCCATGCAGCGCAGCCACTGGTCGCGCTCACTCGACGCAATCGCAAACGGCAGATGCCGCGCACGCAGACGCGGATGGCCAAAGCGGCTGATGTAGTGGTCCGGTCCGCCTAGCCAGCCGCACAGGAACCAGAAGAATTTGTCGCGAGAGCCCTCGAGGCTCGGCGGATGCAGGGCGCGGATGCCTGCGAATTCGGGCTCGAGGTCCATCAGGTCATAGAAACGGTCGATGAGTTCGCGCACGCGCGCCTCGCCGCCCACCAGTTCGAAGGCCGTCGGTTGGGCCGGCGCTTCGTCGATTGGATCGGTCATACGGTCAACTGCAACCTGCAAAAGGAATCGAAAAAGGAATGCTGTGGTATCGCTCAAGCGTCGCGCAGCGACTGCAGCGCGGGCCGCGCCAGCACATGACGCAGGCTCAGCCAGCCGCCCACACCCGCACAGGCAATGCCTGCCGCGATACCCGCCGGCAGCAGCCACGGATCGAAGTTCAGGTAGAAGAAAAACACCCGCGTGGCAAGCTGCCAGCCGATCACCTGCGCACCCACCGCCGCCATCAGCCCAGCCAGCGCCCCCACCGCGACGAACTCCGCCACCTGCACGGCACGCACCTGCTGGTGCGAGGCGCCGAGCGCGCGCAGCAGCGCGGATTCTCGCATACGCTCGTCACGCGTGCCGGCGAGCGCCGCGTACAGCACCAGCACACCGGCCGCGAGCGTGAAGGCAAACAGGAACTGCACCGCGCCGATCACCTGCTCCAGCATGCGTTGCATCTGCGCGAGAATCGGGCCGACGTCGATCACTGTGAGGTTCGGATAAGCGGCGATCAGGCCATCGATGGTCACGCTCTTCTCCGGCGGCAAATGGAAACTCGTGATAAAGCTGGCCGGGAAATCCTGCAGCGCGGCGGGCGGCATCAGCACGAAAAAGTTGACCTTGAACGAGCCCCAGTCGAGCTTGCGCACGCTCGTCACAGGTGCATCGATCTGCAAGCCCGTCACGTCGAAGCGCAGCGTGTCGCCGGGCTTCACGTGAACCAGTTTGGCGAGGCCTTCCTCGATCGAGATCTGCGGCGTCTTCGTGTCGCCGTACCAGTTGCCCGCGACGATGCGGTTGTCGTCGGGCAGGCTCGTCGTATAGGACAGGTTGAATTCGCGGTCGACGAGGCGTTTCGCGTCGTCGCTCTTGTACTGGTCCGGATTGACCGGTTTGCCGTTGATCGAGATGAGGCGGCCGCGCACCATCGGCGCGAGCGCGACATCAGGCACGCCGTGGCTCGTGAGGTACTGCATGACGCCCGCGCGCTGATCGGGCTGGATGTCGATGATGAACTGATTCGGCGCATCGGGCGGCGTCGATTTGCGCCAGCCGGCTACCAGATCGTTGCGGGTCATCGCGATCAGCAACAGGCACATCAGACCGATCCCGAGCGCGGTGATCTGCAACGCGCTCGCGCTGCTGCGCCGCTCGAGCGAAGCCAGCGCGTAGCGCCAGCCGATGCCCAGATTGAAGCGCTCGCTGCGCACGATGCGCGAGCCGCCCCACAATGCGACCCGGGCGAGCGCAGCGAACACCAGCATGCCGCCGGCAAAACCGCCGGCCACGATCCCACCCAGTTTCAACTCGCCGGCCGCCACGATCAGAAGCCCCGCGAACAGCGCGATCCCCAGTGCGTAGGCGGCCCAGGCGGTGCGCGCTTCCTCGCCCCACTCGCGGCGCAGCACGCGCACCGGCGGCACCCGCGTCAAGGGCAGCAGCGGCGGCAACGCGAACCCCAGCAGCAACACCAACCCCGCCGCGATGCCTTCGAGTGCGGGCCACGCCGTGGGGTACGGCAGCACCACGTCGATCAGGCTGCCGAGCCAGCTCAGCAAGGCCAGATGTCCGGCATAGCCAAGCAGCACGCCGACCGCCCCGCCAATCAGACCGAGGCCAATGAACTCCAGCAGGAACAGCGAGCGCAGCGTGCGCTGGCTGACGCCCAGACAGCGCATCACGGCACAGCCATCCAGATGCCGGCGCATGTAGCGGTGTGCCGCCATCGCAATCGCCACGGCCGCCAGCATCGCTGTCAGCAGTGAAACGAGCGTCAGAAAATGCCCTGCCCGATCGAGCGTTTCGCGCACCTGCGGCTGGCCGTCCTTCAGCGATTCGAGTGCGACCCCGCGCATCTTGCCGTCGTCGACGCGGGCATGCGCAAAGGCGGCGAATTTCTCCACCGGCGCCTGAGCACCGGCCACCAGCAATCGATAGGTGACGCGGCTGCCGAACACGATCAGTCCGGTCGACGCCACTTCGTCCTCACGCAACATCAAGCGCGGCGAGAAATTGACGAAGCCGAAGCCGCGGTCCAGTTCGCGCGTGATGATCGCGCCGATCGTAAAGCTGCGGCTGCCGACTTTCACGCTATCGCCGACATGCACTTTCAGCGCATCGAGCAGCGCCTGATCCACCCAGACCGTGCCGGGTGCGGGAATGCCTTGGGCCGGATGATCGGGAGCGCCGGGCGCCGTCGTGATGCGTAAGGCGCCACGCAGCGGATACGCCAGCGACACCGCCTTGAGCGCCGCCAGCCGCGAAACCGGCTGGGCGCCCATCGTACTGATCATGCTGGGGAAGATGGTGGTGGTCGCCATCCGCAGACCGAGCGCTTTGGCTTCGGCCGTGAATTGCGGATCGACGGGGTGGTCGGCGCGCACGATGAAATCGGCGCCGATCATGCGCCGGGCGTCGCGCTCGAGCCCCTGATGCAAACGGTCGGCGAGGAAACCGACGCTTGAGAGGGCCGCCACTGCCAGCACCAGCGCGAGCAGCAGCATCGTCAGTTCGCCGGCACGCCAGTCGCGCTCGGCCATGCGCGCCGCCTGGCGCACCAGATCGGCCCAGCTAAAACGCCGCATCGGCGCGCCCCGCACAACCGGCACGGCCGGCGCCGGCGAAACCCGTGCCTGATCGCTCAATCGTGCCGGCTCCTGACGAGGCGCGACACCATGTGCGTGGCCATGCCGCGAAAGCCGCCCTGCACGCCGCGCCACAGACGCGGCAGCGCCCAGCTCGCCAGCATCAGAAAGCCGATCAACAGCAGCAGGAACAATACGGGTACGAAAAGCGCCAGCAGCAGACCGCCGAACACAAGCCCATCCTCGGCGGTCGAAGTCACAACATTCGACACCGGTTCAGGCGAGAGATTGATGAGTGCGCGCGTGCCGGCCTTGGCCAGGTGCGCGGTGCCGGCGAGCGTGCCGCCTGCCAGCGCGGCCACGGTCAGGAGCGCCGGATCGGCATGGCCGAGCGCACCGGCGGCCAGCACCGCGCCGGCCGGAATGCGAATAAAGGTATGGATGGCGTCCCACAGCGAATCGAACGCGGGGATCTTGTCGGCCAGAAACTCGGTGACCGTCAGCACGCCGGCGACCCCGATTACCCACGGCGAAGCGAGCGCGGACAAGGTGTCGGGCAGGTGGATCAGGCCGAGCCGCGCAAACACGCCGGCTACCAGGACCGTGAGATAGAGGCGCAGGCCACTGCCCCAAGACAGGCCCGCTGCGAGCGAAAGTGATTCAAGCATGGCCGCCTCCAGGCGCGCTGCGCGTGCCGCGCGCTCCGGGCAGCGGAACGCCTCCGCGCCGAAGCCGCCAGACCCGCGCCAAGCCGGACGCGGGACAAGTTCAAATTGAGATCGACTTCATTATAGCCACGTTAATTCGCAGACCGCAGAGCGGACTGCAATTTGTGGTTGTAATAGTGGCTAACACTGACATGCGCTAGCCACTTGGGCCGCCCGGAAGCCGGTTACGGAAACCCGCCATGGCGTGCTGCGCACTGCGGGGCGCTGCAGGTGCAGAAGAATGGCCGCCTCAGCGCCGCATCAATGGCCGGAGGAGAGTTTCAGTCCGATCAGGCCGACTACGATCAGCGCCGCGCTCGCTACCCGCGCCACCGTCAACGCTTCACCCATTATGACGATGCCAAAAATAAACGCGCCCACCGCGCCGATCCCGGTCCATACCGCATAGGCGGTGCCGAGCGGCAACTGGCGCATAGCCATGGCAAGCAGCACGAAACTGCCGAGCGCGGTCACCACGGTGAACACGGAGGGCCACAGGCGGGTAAAGCCTTCGGAGGTCTTGAGACCGGCCGCCCACGCGACTTCGAGCAAACCGGCAATCAGCAGAAGAATCCAGGACATAAGACGACTCCATGGGTTAGATGGGGCCGTCCCCGTTCGATCTGAATGCGCAAGGTTGTCCTTACGTTCTGTAATTATATCAAGATTGGAGGATCCTCACGCCGCCCCGACGAGCCGGTATCCGACCCCCGTTTCGGTGACGATATGTTCCGGCTGCGCCGGATCGCGTTCCAGCTTCTGCCGCAAATGCGCCATGTAGATGCGCAGGTAGTGGTGGCTCTCCACATGCGACGGTCCCCACACGTCGCGCAGCAACTGGCGGTGCGTCAGCACGCGGCCCGCATGCCGCACGAGGGTGGCCAGCAGCCGGTACTCGATCGGTGTGAGGTGGACCGGCGCGCCATCGCGGCTCACCTGGCGCAGCGCCAGATCGACCGTCACTGCACCGAAGTGGACCTGTGGCGATTCGTTGGCGCCGCCCTGGTTGCGGCGGCGCATGTGGGCGCGAATCCGCGCCATCAGTTCCGACACGCCGAACGGCTTGGTCAGGTAGTCGTCGGCGCCGGCGTCGAGCGCGGCCACCTTCTCGGCCTCCTGGGTGCGCGCCGACAACACGATCACCGGCAGGTCGCTCCAGCCACGTAGTTCGCGGATCACGTCGAGGCCGTCGGTGTCGGGCAGGCCCAGATCGACGATCACGAGGTCGGGTTTGCGCGTGGCGGCTTCGACGAGCCCCTGCTTGCCGGTCTCGGCGTCGTGGACGACGATGCCCTCGCCTTCCAGCGAGGCACGCACGAAACGGCGAATCTGTTTTTCGTCTTCGATCAGGACGACGGTAATGCTCGGGTCACTCATGGGTGGGCTTCGATGTCTGCTTAGGGGACAACTCGGGTGACAACTCAGATGTCAGCTTAGGTGGCAACACAGGTGACAAATCAGATGACAACTCAGGGGACGATTCGGGCGACGGCTCAGGGCTTACGCTGGACGACAACGCGGCGTCCGGGTTATCCGGCGCAGCGACGGGAGCAGCGATGGCACGCGCTTCATGCTGACCGCGCGACAGGGCGTCGTCTGCTTCGTTAATCTCTGAATCGTCGTCGAGCGCTTCCGGCGCGGGCGGCGGGGTTTCTACCGGCAAGTTGAACCAGAAGCGCGCGCCCTCGACACGGCCGTCGCGCGACATCCGGTTCAGTGCGCCGATAGTACCGCCATGCGCTTCGACAATGGCGCGGCAAATCGCCAGGCCCAAACCGATACCCGGTTTGGCCGACTCTTTCTCGCCGCGGGTAAATTTCTCGAACACCCGCGCCTCCATGCCGACGGGCAGCCCCGGACCGGTATCGTCGACGGTGACGCGGACGAACGGCTTGCCGTCCTCGTCGATCACATCCGCACCGATCGTGAGCGGCGTATCGGCCGGCGTGTACTTGGCCGCGTTCTCGAACAGGTTCGAGAAAAGCCGCTCCATCAGCACCGCGTCGAGTTGCAGCAGCGGCAGATCGGAGGGCAATTTCACCTGCACCGGGTGATCAGCCAGCACACGGCGGCAGGCTCGCAGCGCAGCACCCACCGTCTCTTCCAGCAGCGACCACTGGCGGTTCAGTTGCAGGCCGCCGGCTTGCAAGCGCGCCATGTCGAGCAGATTGGTGACGATGCCGGTCATGCGCAGCGCCTCTTCGTGGATCGCCTCGACCAGATCGTCGCCAGGCTGCTTGACTGCCTGGCCTTCGCGAGTCTGCGCGAGCATCGACGAGAAGCCGACGATCGTCGTGAGCGGCGTGCGCAGGTCGTGCGAAATCGCCGACAGCAGCGAATTGCGCAAGCGCTCC
This sequence comes from Paraburkholderia phenazinium, assembly GCF_900100735.1. GTDB lineage: Bacteria > Pseudomonadota > Gammaproteobacteria > Burkholderiales > Burkholderiaceae > Paraburkholderia > Paraburkholderia phenazinia. The sequence goes on from NZ_FNCJ01000013.1 coordinate 70,702, forward strand.
GACTCCATGTTGACGAGTGCGTCGCGCGCGATGTCGACGTAGTGGACGCGCTCCACGGCGAGCGCAATCTGCGCGGCAAACGCGTCGAGCATACGCTGCTGCTCGGGCACGGCGAGTTCGCGTTCATCGCGCATCACCACTGCCAGCACGCCGCGCGTGCGCATCGGCGCCTTCAGCGGCAGATACAGTGCCGCAGCGGCAGGCAGCGTGTCGGTGCCATGACCGGCCGGCTTCTGCTGGTCGTACACCCACTGCCCCACGTCGATATCGAGCGCTTCGCCTTCCAGCGTAATCGCCGCGTCGGGGTCTTCGATTTTCTGCTTCACCTGATCCGCGCTGTCTGGCAGCAGGATCGCCACGCGCGCGCCGAACACCTCGCTCACGTGACGGCTGCCGATGCCGACGATCTGTTCCATCGTCAACGCCGCGGCCAGTTCGCGCGCCATCGCATACATTGCGCCGGTACGCTGTTCGCGGCGCCGCGCCACGCTGGCCTCGCGGCGCAGGCTCGAGGTCAGATGGCTGATCACCAGCGACGTGAGCAGCATGCTGAAGAAGGTCAACAGATACTGTGTGTCCGAGACCGAGAACGACATGCGCGGCGGCACGAAGAAGTAATCGAAGGCCGCCACGCTGACAAACGACTGCACCACCCCCGGCCCGCGGCCCAGCTTCACGGCGGTGAAAATCACGCCGAGCAGGTACAGCATCACCAGGTTGGTCAGGTCGATATGGGCGAACAACTGGCTGGCCACCACCGTGATGCCGAGGCAAATGGTCAGCGCCCAGCCGTAGGCGCCCGGCGGCGAGCGGCGCTCGCGCGCCGCGGTCAATGCCTCGCGCCAGGCGTTCACGCCCTCGTCGAGAGTGGTGCGGCGCTCGAGGCCGTCGCGCTCCGAGGTCGCGCGAATCAAGGTCAGATCGAGGTCGCCCGCGCGTTCGGCGATGCGGTCGCCGAGCGGGCGGCGCAGCCAGCGCCCGACGCCGGTGCGCGCCGAAGCACCCGCCACCAGCTTCGAGACGTTACGCACCCGCGCATAGCCGATCAGGGCTGCGACAGCGTCAGTGCCGGCCAGCGTGGCCGTTTCCGCGCCGAGTTCGGCTGCGAGCCGCAGCGCGTTCAGCGTACGTTCGCGACGCGCGTCGGGCAGGCGTTGCAGTTTTGGTGTTTCGACATACACCGCGAGCCAGTCGGCTTTGAGACTGGCGGCAAGGCGAGCGGCCGCGCGCACCAGGACCGGCGCTTCCGGACCCGGCCCGACGCACACCAGCAAGCGTTCGCGTGCCTGCCAGATACGCTGGATCGAACGGTCGGCGCGGTACTCGCGCATCTGTGCATCGACGCGGTCGGCGGTGCGGCGCAACGCCAGCTCGCGCAGCGCGATCAGGTTGCCCTTGCGAAAGAAGTTGCGTACCGCACGCTCGGCCTGCTGCGCCATGTAGACCTTGCCGTCGCGCATGCGGTCGAGCAGTTCCTCGGCCGGCAAGTCGACCAGCGTCACTTCGTCGGCGCGATCGAACACGCGGTCCGGGACGGTCTCCCACACGCGGATGCCGGTGATCTGGCCGACCACGTCGTTGAGGCTTTCGAGGTGCTGGACGTTGACCGTGGTGTAGACGTCGATGCCCGCATCGAGCAGCTCGTAGACGTCCTGCCAGCGCTTCAGATGGCGTGCGCCCTGCACGTTCGAATGCGCGAGTTCGTCGACGAGGATCAGTTGTGGCTTGCGGGCCAGCGCGGCGTCGAGATCGAACTCGGCGAGCTTGCGGCCACGGTATTCGAAATGCGCGAGCGGCAGGACATCGAGACCTTCGAGCAGCGCCGCGGTTTCGCCGCGGCCATGGGTCTCGGCAATCCCGACCACCACATCCACACCTTCGTCGCCGCGCCGCTTGGCGGCCTGCAGCATCGCGTACGTCTTGCCCACTCCGGCCGACGCGCCGAAGAATATCTTCAGCTTGCCGCGCTGGCGCTTTTCTTCGTCGCGTTGCAGCTTGTCGAGCAACTCGTCTGGATCGGGTCGGTTCATGCGTTCTGATTTAAGTTCTGTTCGATGCCAGCCTCAATGGGACCAAGAGGCTGCATCAGGTACATGGTGGCACGGTAGTGACTTCACCGCAAACGGCGACCCCCGGAAGGCCGGCCCCCGCAAATGGCGGCCACAAAGTGCAGCCACGAAACACCGCGCCACAAATGGCAAAGACGGCGCCACCCCGGGCGCCGTCCTTGTCCTCCCTCACTCTCTTAGCCTTGATGCGCGGCGTCGAGTGCGAGATTCAGTTGCAGCACGTTGACACGCGCTTCGCCAAGCACGCCGAACTGACGGCCGCTCGTGTAACGGTCGACCAGCGCCTGCACGTCGTTCGGCGACATCTTGCGCGCCTTCGCAACGCGGTCGATCTGGTAAGCCGCCGCAGCCGGGGTGATTTCCGGATCGAGGCCGCTCGCTGACGACGTCACGAGATCGACCGGCACCGGCTTCGACATATCGGTGCCGGCTGCCTTCAACGCATCGAGACGGCCTTTGATCTCATCGGCCAGCGCCGGGTTGGTCGGGCCGAGGTTCGAGCCACCCGAGTTGGCCGCGTTATACGGCATCGGGCTGGTAGCCGACAAGCGGCCCCAGAAGTACTGCGGCGCGTCGAACTGCTGGCCGATCAGCTTCGAGCCGACTACCTTGCCGTTCTGTTCGATGATGCTGCCGTTGGCCTCGTCGTGGAATGCGGTCTGGCCAATGGCGGTCATCACGGCCGGATAAGCGAGTCCCGTGATTGCCGACAGTACGGCAAAGATCACGATAAGCGGACGAAAAAGTTTCATGATTGGCAATCCTTTTAGACGCGTCCGGCAGACAACGCTGCCGGACGCACCCTGTTAAACCCAGCCGAACGCGGCCAGCACCATGTCGATCAGCTTGATGCCGATAAACGGCACGATGATCCCGCCCAGGCCATACACCAGCAGATTGCGGCGCAGCAGGATCGAGGCGCCCAGCGGCCGGTACTTCACACCCTTCAGTGCCAGCGGAATCAGCAGCACGATGATCAGTGCGTTGAAGATCACCGCCGACATGATTGCGGAAGCCGGCGTCGCCAGATGCATCACGTTCAGCGCGTTCAGCGCCGGATACGTTGTAGCGAATGCCGCCGGGATGATCGCGAAGTACTTGGCGACGTCGTTGGCAATCGAGAAGGTCGTCAGCGAGCCGCGCGTCATCAGCATCTGCTTGCCGATTTCGACGATCTCGATCAGCTTGGTCGGATTCGAATCGAGGTCGACCATGTTGCCGGCTTCTTTCGCTGCCTGGGTGCCGGTGTTCATCGCCACTGCCACGTCGGCTTGCGCCAGCGCCGGAGCGTCGTTAGTACCGTCACCGGTCATCGCCACCAGACGGCCTTCGGCCTGGTGCGCGCGGATCGTCGACAGCTTGGCTTCCGGAGTCGCTTCCGCGAGGAAGTCGTCCACACCGGCTTCCGCAGCAATCGCGGCAGCGGTGAGGCGGTTATCGCCCGTCACCATGATGGTCTTGATACCCATCTTGCGCAGTTCGGCGAAACGCTCCTTGATGCCGCCCTTGACGATGTCCTTCAACTCGATCACGCCAAGCACGCGTGCGCCCTGCTCGCCCTTCTCGGCCACCACCAGCGGCGTGCTGCCGCGGCGTGCCACTTCAGCGACGGCGTTGTTCACTTCAGCCGGATAACGGCCGCCGTTCGCTTCGACGTAGTTCTTGACCGCATCGGCTGCGCCCTTGCGGATCTCACGACCCGGGAGGTCCACACCGCTCATCCGCGTTTGCGCGGTAAAGGCGAGGAACACAGCGTGCAACGACGCCATGTCGCGAGCGCGGATGTTGAAGCGCTGCTTGGCGAGCACCACGATGCTGCGGCCTTCCGGCGTTTCGTCCGACAGCGACGACAGTTGCGCAGCGTCAGCGAGCGTTTCTTCGGTCACACCCGGCGCCGGCACGAAGGTCGAAGCCTGACGGTTGCCGAGCGTGATCGTGCCGGTCTTGTCGAGCAGCAGCACGTCGACGTCACCCGCAGCTTCCACGGCACGGCCCGAGGTCGCAATCACGTTCGCCTGCATCATGCGGCTCATCCCCGCCACGCCGATGGCCGACAGCAGGCCGCCGATGGTGGTAGGAATCAGGCACACCAGCAGTGCCACCAGCGCGGTGATCGTCACCACGTGGCCGGCCTTGGCCGCTTCGACCGAGAACATCGAGAACGGCAGCAGCGTCGCGGTAGCGAGCAACATGACGATGGTCAGCGCGACCAGCAGAATCGTCAGGGCGATTTCGTTCGGCGTCTTTTGACGCTTCGCGCCTTCGACCATCGCGATCATGCGGTCGAGGAAGGCTTCGCCCGGATTGGCCGTGACGCGCACGACGATCCAGTCCGACAGCACCCGCGTGCCGCCCGTCACCGACGAGAAGTCGCCGCCCGATTCGCGGATCACCGGTGCGGATTCGCCGGTGATGGCCGATTCGTCCACCGACGCGACGCCATCGATCACTTCGCCGTCAGCCGGGATCACGTCTCCGGTTTCCACCAGCACGACGTCACCCTTGCGCAGATCCGTCGCCGTCATGATGCGGATCGGCGCCTTCGGATGCGGTTCGTTGAGCTTCTTGGCCATCACGTCTTTCTTCGCACTGCGCAGCGACGCCGCCTGGGCCTTGGAACGGCCTTCAGCGAGCGCTTCCGCGAAGTTGGCGAACAGCACCGTGAACCACAGCCACAGCGTGACCGCGAGGATGAACCCCGCAGGCGCTTCGGCCTGGCCGCCCAGCGCGGCGATCCAGAGGATCGTCGTCAGGATGCTGCCGACGTACACGCAGAACATCACCGGGTTACGGAACTGCGTGCGTGGCGTGAGTTTCTTGAATGAGTCCACGATCGCCGGACGCACTAGCGTCGGATCGAACATGGACCGCGTTGCATTATGTTCAGTCATTGAATCCTCGTTTTTCCCGTTTTGCCCGTTTTAGTGGCCGGCGATCATCATCAGATGTTCGACGCCGGGGCCGAGAGCGAGCGCGGGCACATAAGTCAGTGCGCCGACGAGCAGCACGGTGCCGAGCAGCAACACCACAAACAGCGGACCATGCGTAGGCAACGTGCCACCGGTGACGGCCAGGCGCTTCTTGCCTGCCAGCGAGCCGGCGATCGCCAGCACCGGCACGATCGTGCCGAAGCGGCCAAACCACATCGCAATGCCGGTCAACCAGTTGTAGAACGGCGTGCTCACCGTCAGGCCGGCAAACGCGCTACCGTTGTTGTTCGCAGCCGAGCTGAACGCGTAGAGAATTTCCGAGAAGCCGTGCGCACCTGGGTTGGCGATACCCGCCTTGCCCGCATCGGTCAGCACCGCAATCGAGGTACCCACCAGCACCAGCATCGGCGTGAGCAGCACGACGATCGACACCATCTTCATCTCATACGCTTCGATCTTCTTGCCGACATATTCAGGCGTGCGGCCGATCATCAGGCCGGCGACGAACACCGCGAGCAGAGCGAACACGAGCATGCCGTACATACCGGAGCCCACGCCGCCGAAGATCACTTCGCCCAGCTGGATCAGCAGCATCGGATACAGGCCGCCGAGCGGGGTCAGCGAGTCGTGCATTGCATCGACCGCACCGCACGATGCCGCCGTGGTGGCGACCGTGAAGATGCCGGTCTGCGCGATGCCGAAACGGGTTTCCTTGCCTTCCATGTTGCCGCCCGACTGCAGCGCGCTAGCGGACTGGTCGACGTTCAGCGAGGTCAAGGTCGGATTGCCGGCCTGCTCCGCGCTGATTTCGCCCACCACACAAGCGGTGAACGCAATCGTCATCACGGCGAGGACGGCGATACCCTGCTTGCGGTCCGCGATCATCCGACCGAACACCAGGCACAACGAAGCCGGGATGATCAGGATCGAGAGAATCTGCAGGAAGTTGCTGAACGGCGTCGGGTTCTCGTACGGGTGTGCCGAGTTAGCGTTGAAGAAGCCGCCACCGTTGGTGCCGAGCATCTTGATCGCTTCTTGCGACGCCACCGGTCCCATCGCGATGGTCTGCGTCGTCACCTTGGTGTCGACCGTCACCGCATTGCCCTTCGCGTCCTTCACCGGGTTGCCTTGCGCATCGAGCTTCGGCGCCGCATAGGTCGTGGTTTGCAGCGTCGGCACGTCCTGATACGACTTGAAGTTCTGGATCACGCCCTGGCTCATCAGCAACGCAGCGATGATGGCGGCCATCGGCACCAGCACATACAGCGTCGCACGCGTAATGTCGACCCAGAAGTTACCGATGGTTTGCGCCGAATGGCGTGCAAAACCACGGATCAAGGCGATCACGACTGCGATGGCGGTAGCTGCGGACAGGAAGTTCTGCACCGTGAAGCCGAGCATCTGCGCCAGATAGCCGGTGGTCTGTTCAGGCGTGTAATCCTGCCAGTTCGTGTTGGTCACGAAGCTCACAGCAGTATTGAAGGCGCTGTCCACCGACATCGGACCGAATTGCTGCGGATTGCCCGGCAGCCAGCCTTGAATACGCAGCAGCAGGTACAGGAACAGCGTGCCGAGCACGTTCAGCGCGATCGTAGCGATCGCGTAGTGCTTCCAGCCCATCTCGGCCGATGAATCGACGCCCGCGATGCGATACAGCAAGCGCTCGAGCGGACCGCCGAAGCGGATCACTCGAGAGGTGCCATCCATCACGCGCGTGATATAGCGCGAGACCGGCACGGCAAGTGCAAGCAGCACGACCACATAAATGACCGTTTGCAGGACATTGTTGGAGTTCATTCAATGTCCTCCGCGCGCAGCAGCGCATAGACCAGGTAAGCGAACAGCAGCGCGGTGGCCGCGCCCGATAACCACAGAATCCAGGTCATGAGCGTGCTCCCTGGCCACGCCGGAACTGCATCAACTTCTCGCAGCCGGCAATCAAAGCAAAGGTCAGCGCTGCGAATAGCACTATCCCCCCGACGTACACCACATCCATTTTGTGTTCTCCAGTAGCGGACTTTGGATGGGTAGAACGTTATGCCGAAGTGCGTAAAGGCCTGGTCAAAGGTAGTGGTAGCGGTATAAAAAACGCGTAAACAAAAAAGGCCGTTCCGGCTGGTGCGGAACGGCCTCAGGCCTGTCGGAGCTGGCGTTGCGGGAATCGAGGGGGAATCGCGCCGGCCCTGCTGCAGCGCGGAATTTTTATATGCCCGCCTGGCGTGCCTTTATTGCTCAGCTATTGGGCGGTTATGCCTCGTGATTGCACGGTTACGGTAACAGGACCGTCGAACCCGTGGTGCGGCGTGCTTCGAGTTCGGTATGCGCTTTGGCTACATCCGCGAGCGCGTAGCGCTGGTTGACGCTGGTCTTGACCTTGCCCGACACCAGCACATCGAACAGTTCGGCCGCCATCGCTTCGTAGTCGCTGCGTTTGGCGATATAGGTAAACAGCGTCGGCCGGGTAAAGAACAGCGAGCCGCGTCCGGCGAACTCCGAGGAGTCGATCGGCGGCAGCGGGCCCGACGCGTTGCCGAAGCTCACGAACATGCCGAGCGGCGCAAGGCAGTCGAGCGAGGCCGTAAAGGTATCTTTGCCGATCGAGTCGTACACCACCGGCACGCCCGCGCCATTGGTGATCTCACGCACGCGCCTGGTGAAGTTCTCGCGGGTGTAGACGATCGCATGGTCGCAGCCGTGCGCCTTGGCGATTGCCGCCTTGTCGTCCGAACCGACCGTGCCGATCACCGTCGCGCCGAGCGCTTTGGCCCACTGACACACCAGCAGGCCGACGCCGCCGGCTGCGGCCTGGATCAGGATCGTGTCGCCGGCTTTCACCCGGTACGTCCGGCGCAGCAGATACTGCGCGGTCAACCCTTGCAGCATCACTGAAGCGGCGTCTTCGTAGCTCAGCGCAGCGGGCAGCTTGACGGCCTGGACGGCCTGCAGCAGGCGTTCCTGGGCATAGGCGCCGGGCGGGCGCGCCACATAGGCGACGCGATCGCCAACCTGCAGGCCAGTTACACCCGCGCCCACCGCCGTGACCTCGCCAGCGCCCTCCATCCCCAGTCCGCCCGGCAGCGGCTGCGAGTACAAGCCGGTGCGGAAATAAACGTCGATGTAGTTCAGCCCCACCGCGTGCTGCTTGAGACGGATCTCGCCGTTGCCGGGCTCGCCTACTTCGACGTCGACCCACTTCATCACTTCGGGACCGCCGGTCTTATCGTAACGAATTGCCTTGACCATCATTGTCTCCTCCCTCGTTATTGCGTGAATGTTTTGCCCGCAGCGCCGCGCACAGCCCGCTCAGACTTTCTCCGCGAGCCGCAGCGCCAGCACATCAAGAATCATCCGCGCGGTCGAGATGTTGGTCGCGCACGGCACGTTATGGACGTCGCAGGCGCGCACCAGTGCGTTGATGTCCGGTTCGTGTGGCTGCGGCGTCATCGGGTCGCGCAGGAAGATCACCATATCGACGTGCCCCTCAGCGAGTTGGGCGCCGATCTGCAGGTCGCCGCCGTGCGGGCCGGAGAGCATTCTTTCGACATTCAGCCCATGCGCTTCTGCAATCCGCGAGCCGGTCGTGCCGGTGGCGACGATGTCGCAACGCCTGAGCGTGTCGACGTACTCGCCGGCCAGCTCGACGATGGCGTCTTTCTTATGGTCGTGCGCAATCAGCGCGATGCGGGTGGTCATTGACGTAAGACTCCAGATGCTTGGGGTGTTGTTGTGGTTATGGGGATGATGCCGTGGCCGGATGGCGCCCGCTCAGAACGTATGCGATCAAAACGTTCCCGGATAAGTGCCGCCGTCGATCAGCCAGTTCTGCCCGGTGATGTATCCAGCATGCACGCTGCACAGAAACGCGCAGGCCCGGCCGAACTCATCGCGGTTGCCCAGGCGGCCCGCCGGAATCGTCGCCGTGCGCAGCTTGCGGGCTTCCTCGACGGAGATGTGTTGCGCCTTGGCCTGAGCGTCGAAGGTGACGGCGATGCGGTCGGTGTCGAACAGTCCGGGCAGCAGGTTGTTGACCGTCACGCCGTCGCGCGCCACCTTGCGGGCGAGGCCCGCGACAAAGCCGGTCAGCCCCGAACGCGCGCCGTTCGAGAGGCCCAGCACGTCGATCGGCGCTTTCACCGCTGAACTGGTGATATTGACGATCCGGCCAAAGCCTTGTGCGCTCATATGGTCGATGGTCGAGCGGATTAGCTCGATCGGCGTCAGCATGTTGGCTTCGAGGGCGCGGATCCAGTCGTCATGGGTGAAGTTGCGGAAATCACCCGGCGGCGGCCCACCCGCGTTGTTCACGAGGATATCCGGCTGCGGACAGGCGGCGAGCGCCGCCGCGCGGCCTTCAGGCGTGGTGATGTCGCAGGCAACCGTCTTGACCTCGACGCCGCTTTGCGCGCGGATCGCGGCGGCAGTCGCCTCGAGCGTCTCAGCCGTGCGGGCGACGATCACCAGATTCACGCCCTCCGCGGCCAATGCCTCCGCGCAACCGCGGCCCAAACCCTTGCTGGCCGCGCAAACCAGCGCGGTGCGTCCTGCGATTCCCATGTCCATGTCTTTGTCCTTTTGATGTTGCGGTGTTGCGACCATGCTCGCGCTGGTCTGCGGCGGCCCGCACAGGCCCTTCCCCCCGATTCTAGAAGAATCGGTGCCCGACTGCCGCCGGCCTCGCCGCAATCTCCGGTATCTTCGGGCGGGACTTTCGGTAAACTTGCAGCCGTGGCGCGCCTGCCTGCCGGTCATTCCGGTCAAACGGGCCGCCGACCGATTCCTCTTGCCGCCGCTAGCGCCCCCGCCATGACACAGGACAGCCGTTTCCCCAATCTTTTCATCCTCGATCACCCGCTGATCCAGCACAAGCTGTCGCACATGCGCGACCGGGACACCTCGACACGCACGTTCCGCGAACTGCTGCGCGAGATCACGCTGCTGATGGGCTATGAAATCACCCGCAACCTGCCGATGACCACGCGCCGCGTCACCACCCCGCTCGTCGAGATCGACGCGCCGGTGATTGCCGGCAAAAAACTGGCGATCGTGCCGGTGCTGCGGGCCGGCATCGGCATGTCGGACGGGCTGCTGGAGCTGATTCCGTCGGCGCGCGTCGGCCATATCGGCGTGTACCGGGCGGACGACCACCGGCCGGTCGAGTATCTGGTGCGGCTGCCGGATCTGGAAGACCGGATCTTTATCCTGTGCGATCCGATGGTCGCGACCGGCTACTCGGCGGTGCACGCGGTGGACGTCTTGAAGCGCCGCGGCGTGCCGGGAGAAAGCATCATGTTCCTCGCGCTGGTGGCCGCCCCGGAAGGCGTCAAGGTGTTCCAGGACGCCCATCCGGACGTGAAACTGTACGTGGCGTCGCTGGATTCGCATCTGAACGACCACGCGTATATCGTGCCGGGCTTGGGCGATGCCGGCGACCGGCTGTTCGGGACCAAGAACTGAGATTGCAGGGCCGGCGGCGTGATGCGCACCGCGCGCCGCCGCTGGGCGACTCGTCAGGCAGGTACGATCGACAATTCGAGCCGCTTTCCCAAGGCCGCCAAGGCTGACGCGATGGTATCGATCTTGGTTACGTGCCCGAGATCGATTACGCGTTGAATATCCTGTGGACGCGTATGCAGGCGCCTCGCCAACTCTGAAGGCGACACTTTTTGCGCCAGCATTTCGTTTAGCAGCAACACCTTGGCCGCCAGGCTGGCGGGCAACTCGATCAACTCTTCGCCCCGCCGCGCCTTGGACGGCAGCGGCACACGGCGTTTGTCTTCAAAGTAAAAATCCATCGCCGTAGCCAACGCGTCGGCGGCCATGTCGCGCGCTTCTTCGAGCGTCGCTCCAGACGTCAACGCCTCGGGAACGTCGCGAAACGACACCGTAAATCCGGCTTCGTCTGCTTCGATGCGGGCGGGATAGCGAAACATAGGTAACTCTCCGTGGTCCCTTTCCGGGAAAAGCTTGGGTGGTGAGGAAGCCCCGGGTGGGGCTTGCCTTCATTTGCAGTTCAACTGTCTGAGAATTGCTCTTCGAAGCGGCTCCGATATCTCATGAGACGGATGTCTCGGCAGCGTGGTCTGCCGACCGTTCAGATACACCTTCAAATGCTTACTGCCTTGTTCGAAAGTCGCTCCCTGGTCAGCGAGCCAACGTTTGAACTCGCTTTGCTTCACCGTACCCCCGTGTCCGTGAACACATCGCCATATTAAACATAAATGTTTAATATTTCAACGACTGACGACGCTCCTCCGAGGAAGCTGAAGCATTCCCGGGTATGCCAAAAGGAATACCTTGTATGGTGATTTACCTACCCAATCCTCCCTTTTACCTACTTCTACCCCACTGCCGCCCCCCCGCGGCATGATAAAATTCGCATCCGCTCATCGAGCGGCTCAACTTGCACAATCGCCCGGCGCATCGCGCCTTTGCGGGGCCGCGCAAGCCGGCATGGCGCTTTTCACGCTTTAGCCGCCGGCGGCCAGCCTCCCCCGCCCCAACTGCGCTGCAGGCTCGCGGTTGGCGGCCAGCGGTCCGCGGGACCCAGTCCAGACCGGTCCGGTCCCGATTGCCGGGTGCTACAGGTTCAAGGTGAAAGCGGACTGACATCGAGGCGCGCCTTCGCAAGCGCCCGACATCGCAACGACAATTGCACAATGCGTGCGCCCCACTGGCGCGCGCGATGGAGAAAGGTATGGCGGGTCATTCGAAATGGGCCAACATCAAGCATAAAAAAGCAGCGGCCGATGCCAAGCGCGGCAAGGTCTGGACGCGGCTCATCAAGGAAATTCAGGTGGCCGCCCGCATGGGCGGAGGCGATATCGACTCGAACCCGCGTCTGCGGCTCGCCGTCGAAAAGGCGTATGACGCCAACATGCCGAAAGACAACGTCAACCGCGCGATCCAGCGTGGCGTAGGCGGCGTCGATGGCGCAAGCTATGAAGAAATCCGCTACGAAGGCTACGGCATCGGCGGCGCGGCAGTGATCGTCGACACCATGACGGACAACCGCACCCGCACCGTGGCGGAAGTGCGTCACGCATTCTCGAAGAACGGCGGCAACATGGGCACGGACGGCTCGGTGTCGTTCATGTTCGATCACGTCGGCCAGTTCCTGTTTGCGCCGGGCACGGCGGAAGACAAGCTGATGGAAGCGGCGCTCGAAGCCGGCGCCGACGACGTGGTGACGAACGACGACGGCAGCATTGAAGTGCTGTGCCCGCCGAACGATTTCCCGAAGGTGAAGTCCGCGCTCGAGGCCGCCGGCTTCAAGGCGGAGCTGGCTGAGGTGACGATGAAACCTCAGACGGAAGTGGAGTTCACCGGCGACGACGCAGTGAAGATGCAAAAGCTGCTCGACGCGCTCGAAAATCTCGACGACGTGCAGGAAGTCTATACAAACGCTGCGATCGCCGACGAGTAAGCGCCTCGCGGGCGCGCCTCAAGGCAGCACCCGCAGGCCCTCGCGGCAGGTAGCACGTGTCTTGCTCGCTGTCTGTTTTACGGATATCCACGGCTCGCGCTCACGCGCGGGCCGTTTATGGTTTTTAAGTCTTCGGGGAATCACATGAAGTTACTCGTCGTCGGTTCCGGCGGTCGCGAACACGCGCTCGCATGGAAGCTCGCGCAATCGCCGCGGGTCCAGCTCGTCTACGTGGCTCCAGGCAATGGCGGCACCGCCCAGGACGAGCGTCTGCGCAACGTCGACATCACCGATCCGGCTGCGCTCGCCGATTTCGTCGAGAAAGAACAGATCGCCTTCACGCTGGTCGGGCCGGAAGGGCCGCTCGCTGCCGGCATCGTCAACCTGTTCCGCTCGCGTGGCCTGAAGATTTTCGGACCCACGAAGGAAGCTGCGCAGCTCGAAAGCTCGAAAGACTTCGCCAAGGCGTTCATGAAGCGCCATGCGATTCCGACTGCCGAATACGAAACCTTCGCTGACGTCGCTGCGGCGCACGCCTACCTCGACGCCAAGGGCGCGCCGATCGTCATCAAGGCCGACGGCCTCGCCGCCGGCAAGGGCGTGGTGGTCGCGCTGACGCTCGAAGAAGCGCATGCCGCCGTAGACATGATGCTGTCGGACAACAAGCTGGGCGATGCCGGCGCGCGCGTTGTGATCGAGGAATTCCTCGCCGGCGAAGAAGCGAGCTTCATCGTGATGGTGGACGGCAAGCACGTGCTGCCGCTTGCCTCGAGCCAGGATCACAAGCGTCTGCTGGATGGCGATCAGGGCCCGAACACGGGCGGCATGGGCGCCTATTCACCCGCGCCGATCGTCACGCCGCAACTGCACGCCCGCGTGATGCGCGAAATCATTTTGCCCACCGTGCAAGGCATGGAGAAGGAAGGCATCCGCTTCACCGGTTTCCTGTACGCGGGCCTGATGATCGACGCGCACGGCAACCCGAAGACGCTCGAGTTCAACTGCCGGATGGGCGACCCGGAGACGCAGCCGATCATGGCGCGTCTGAAGGGCGACTACTCGAAGGTGGTGGAGCAGGCGATCGCCGGCACGCTCGATACGGTCGAACTGGAATGGGACCGCCGTACCGCGCTCGGCGTGGTGCTGGCCGCGCACAACTATCCGGACAGCCCGCGCAAGGGCGACCGGATCAGCGACATTCCGGCCGAAACCGACGATTCGGTGACGTTCCATGCCGGCACCACCCTGACCGACGGCAAGCTGACCACCTCGGGCGGTCGTGTGCTGTGCGTGGTCGGGCTGGCGGATTCCGTGCGTAGCGCGCAATCTGTGGCGTACGAGACCATCAACCAGATCTCGTTCGACGGCATGCAGTATCGCCACGACATCGGCTATCGGGCGCTGAACCGCAAACATTAACCGGGCCGCGCCCCAACCCGACGAACCCGCGGCGCGCCCGGCGCGCCGCCCTTGACGCAGCATTCATGACCGATTCGAACTACGACGTACAGGCTGTACGTAGCTGGCTGCAAGGCCTGCAGACGCACATCGCCGACACGCTCGGCGCGTTCGACGGCACCCCGTTCGCCACCGACGCCTGGCAACGCGCCCCCGGCGAGAAGCTGCGCGGTGGCGGCATCACGCGGATCCTGGAAGGCGGCCAGTTCTTCGAGCGCGCCGGCATCGGTTTTTCCGACGTCGCAGGCGACGCGCTGCCGGGTTCGGCAAGCGCCGCCCGCCCGCAGCTCGCCGGACGCGGCTTCGAGGCGATGGGCGTGTCGCTCGTGCTGCACCCGCACAATCCGTACTGCCCAACGGTGCATATGAACGTGCGCCTCCTGATCGCCACCAAGGCGGGTGAAGCGCCGGTGTTCTGGTTCGGCGGCGGCATGGATCTGACGCCGTACTACGGCTTCGAGGAAGACGCGCAGCATTTCCACGGCGTCTGCCGCGACGCGCTGCAACCTTACGGCGCCGAGCTGTATCCGCGCTTCAAGCGCTGGTGCGACGAGTATTTCTTCCTCAAGCACCGCAACGAAGCGCGCGGGATTGGGGGGATTTTCTTTGACGATTTCTCGGAGCCGGGCTTCGAACAATCGTTCGCGATGCTCAAAAGCGTCGGCGACGCGTTCCTCAAAGCGTACCTGCCGATCATCGAAAAGCGCCGCAGCATGCCGTACGGCGAGGCTGAACGTGATTTCCAGGCGTACCGGCGTGGCCGCTACGTCGAGTTCAACCTGGTCTTCGACCGTGGCACACTGTTTGGGCTGCAGAGCGGCGGACGCACCGAGTCGATCCTGATGTCGATGCCGCCTGTGGTGAACTGGCGCTACAACTGGCAGCCGCAGCCGGGCACGCCCGAAGCGCGCCTTTATAGCGATTTTCTCGTGCCGCGCGAGTGGGTTTGAAGGCACTGAAGGCTCTGCGGGCCTCGCCCGCGAGCCAACCGAGCCACCCGCTGGCGCCGTCACGACAAAGGATTCTCACCTGAACGCGAACGCTCACCCCGTTGCCCTGCCCCGCCGGATCGGCCTGCTGGGCGGCACTTTCGACCCGATCCACGACGGCCATCTGGCGCTTGCGCGCCGCTTCGCCGAGGTGCTGAACCTGACCGAGCTGGTGCTGCTGCCAGCCGGCCAGCCCTGGCAGAAACCGGAAGTCTCGCCGGCCGCCGACCGCCTCGCGATGACCC
Organism: Paraburkholderia phenazinium; assembly: GCF_900100735.1. GTDB lineage: Bacteria > Pseudomonadota > Gammaproteobacteria > Burkholderiales > Burkholderiaceae > Paraburkholderia > Paraburkholderia phenazinia. The sequence continues at coordinate 85,816 of NZ_FNCJ01000013.1, forward strand.
GCGCCGCGGCCGGCTCGCTGGAACTGCCGGGCGTGAAGGTGAGCGTCGCCACCGACGAGATCGAACACGAGGGTCCCACCTACACGGTCGAGACCCTGCAACGCTGGCGCGAACGTGAGGGTCCAAAGGTGTCGCTGTCCATGCTGATGGGCGCCGACCAGCTCGTGCATCTGGACACCTGGCGCGAATGGCGCCGTTTGTTCGAGTTCGCGCATATCTGCGCGGCGACCCGTCCCGGCTTCGAGCTCGCCTCGATTCCGCCGGTTGTCGCCGCCGAGATCGCCGCACGTCAGGCTCGCGCCGACGTGTTGCAAGCAACACCCTGTGGTCATCTGCTGATCGATACCACGCTGGCCTTCGACGTTTCGGCCACCGATATCCGTGCGCATCTGCGCGAACGTCTTGCCCAGCATGCCGGCGGCCAGCAACAGAACGAGGCCGCGAGCCATGTCCCCACTGCGGTGTGGGACTATATTCTTCAACATCATCTGTACCACCGGTAACCCTATGGATATTCGCAAACTGCAACGCGCGATCGTCGACGCCCTCGAAGACGTGAAAGCGCAAGACATCAAGGTGTTCAACACCAGCCACCTGACCGGACTGTTCGACCGCGTGATCGTCGCCTCCGGCACCTCGAACCGCCAGACCAAGGCGCTCGCATCCAGCGTGCGCGAAAAGGTCAAGGAATCGGGCGGCGAGATCATCAGCACGGAAGGTGAAGACGTGGGCGAATGGGTGCTGGTCGATTGCGGCGACGCAGTCGTGCACATCCTGCAACCGGCGCTGCGCCAGTACTACAACCTCGAAGAAATCTGGGGCGACAAGCCGGTGCGCATCAAGCTGACGAGTTCGAGCCCGTTCGGCGGCGCCCGCGCCAGCGAGCCGCTCGACGAGGACGAGGAAGACGAGGAACCGGCTGCCAAGCCTGCGCGCAAGACGCCGGCACGCCGTCGCTCGCCTGGTCAATAAGCGCGTCGATCAGCACGTGAGCGGTTTTCCGTACACAACGTTGACCTACCGCACGCGATTGCATCCGCGATGAAGCTCCATATCCTCGCTGTCGGCCACAAGATGCCGGACTGGATCGCCACCGGCTTTGACGAGTACGCCAAGCGCATGCCGCCCGAGCTGCGCATCGAACTGCGTGAGATCAAGCCCGAGCAGCGTTCGTCGGGGCGGCCAGCCGAGAGCGTGATGGCGGCTGAGCGCGTGAAGATCGAAGCCGCGTTGCCGAAGAACGCGCGCATCGTCGCGCTCGACGAACGTGGCAAGGATTGGACCACCATGCAGCTCGCCACCGCCCTGCCCGGCTGGCAGCAGGACGGGCGCGACGTGGCATTCCTGATCGGCGGGGCCGACGGGCTCGATCCCGACCTCAAGTCGCGCGCCGACATGCTGCTGCGCGTCTCCAGCCTGACGCTGCCGCACGCCATGGTGCGCGTGCTGCTTGCCGAACAGCTTTACCGCGCGTGGACCATCACGCAAAATCACCCCTATCATCGCGTGTGAGCGCGCGACGCCGCTGACATCCTGACCGCCTGCGGCCGCTGAATGCCGTGGCGCGTCTTGGGTTTAGCGCCTCGTGTCTTGCAGTTCGTCGCCACACGCCCGTGCGCGGCGAGCAGACGCGCTGCTCCAAATGTGCCTGTGAGGTGCGCCTTTTTGCGCACCTCATGCGCGCGCATCCTTCACGCAACACGCCTTACCGAGACCCTTTATGGCAACGCCCGCTGCTGCACTGCATCCGTTCGTCTACCTTGCCTCCCAAAGTCCGCGCCGCCGGGAGTTGCTGCAACAGCTCGGCGTACGCTACGAACTGCTGCTGCCGCGTCCCGACGAGGACGCCGAAGCGCTCGAAGCGGAATTGCCCGGCGAGCTCGCACACGACTATGTAGTACGGGTATGCGAAGCCAAGGCACTGGCCGCGCGTGCACGGCTTGTCGCCGGTGGCCACATCGAGGCGCCCATCCTGGTTGCGGACACAACCGTCACGATCGATGATGCGATCCTCGGCAAGCCCGCCGACGCCGACGATGCCATCGCCATGCTCACGCGCCTCGCCGGACGCGAACACGAAGTGCTGACGGCGCTCGCGGTCGTCGACGCCGATGGCAAGCTGCTGCCCACGGCCCTGTCGGTGTCGCGAGTGCGTTTTGCTGCAGTGCAAGCGAGCGCACTGCAACGCTATGTCGCAAGCGGCGAGCCGCTCGGCAAAGCAGGCGCCTATGGCGTGCAAGGGCGCGCGGCGGAGTTTATCGAGCGTATCGAGGGGTCCTATTCAGGTATCATGGGTTTGCCTCTTTTTGAAACCGCTGCACTCCTGCGTGCAGCGCGCCTCGACTTCTAGAACAACACCATGAATGAAGAAATCCTGATCAATGTCACGCCGCAGGAAACGCGCGTCGCGCTGGTCCAGCAAGGCGCCGTCCAGGAACTTCACGTCGAACGCACCCTGTCGCGCGGGCGCGTCGGCAATGTCTATCTCGGCAAGGTGGTTCGCGTGTTGCCGGGCATGCAGTCGGCCTTTATCGATATCGGCCTCGAGCGCGCCGCGTTCCTGCACGTCGCCGATATCTGGCACCCGCGTCTTGCCGGAGAGCCGCAGCATCAGGCCACCCATCAGCCGATCGAGAAGATCGTCTTCGAAGGCCAGACCTTGATGGTTCAGGTCGTCAAAGACCCGATCGGCACCAAGGGCGCGCGGCTGTCCACCCAGGTGAGCATCGCCGGACGCACGCTGGTCTATCTGCCGCAGGAACCGCATATCGGCATTTCGCAGAAGATCGAAAGCGAAGCCGAGCGTGAAGCGATCCGCGCGCGCCTGACTGCCGTGCTGCCCGCTGACGAGAAAGGCGGTTATATCGTGCGCACGATTGCCGAAGATGCCACCAGCGAGGAGCTGGCCGGCGACGTGGCCTATCTGCGCAAGACGTGGGCGACCATCGTTTCGCAGGGCCAGCGCATGCCGCCCACGAGTCTGCTGTATCAGGACCTGAACCTGGCGCAACGCGTGCTGCGCGACTTCGTCAATGACGAGACCACGCGCATCCAGGTCGATTCGCGCGAGACGTTTCAGATGCTGTCCGATTTCGCGGCGGAGTTTACGCCGGCGGTGTCGTCGAAGCTGCATCACTACACCGGCGAGCGGCCCCTCTTCGATCTGTACAACATCGAAACGGAAATTCAGCGGGCCTTGTCGCGGCGTGTCGATCTGAAGTCGGGTGGGTACCTCGTGATCGACCAGACCGAGGCGATGACGACCATTGACGTGAACACCGGCGGCTACGTCGGTGCGCGCAATTTCGACGATACGATCTTCAAGACCAACCTCGAAGCGGCGCATACGATCGCCCGGCAATTGCGGCTGCGCAATCTGGGCGGCGTGATCATTATCGACTTCATCGATATGGAGAACACCGAGCATCGCGATCAGGTGCTCGGCGAGTTGAAGAAGGCGTTGTCACGCGATCGTACGCGGGTGACGGTGAATGGTTTCTCGCAGCTTGGGCTAGTGGAGATGACGCGCAAGCGGACCCGTGAGTCGCTCGCGCATGTGCTGTGCGAGCCCTGCCCGGTGTGCCAGGGTAAGGGGCAGGTGAAGACGGCGCGCACGGTGTGCTACGACGTGCTGCGTGAGATTCTGCGCGAGTCGCGCCAGTTCAATCCGCGCGAGTTCCGCGTGGTGGCTTCGCAGCAGGTGATCGATCTGTTCCTCGAAGAGGAATCGCAGCATCTGGCGATGTTGATCGATTTCATCGGCAAGCCGGTGTCGTTGCAGGTGGAGTCGAATTTGAGCCAGGAGCAGTACGATATTGTCTTGATGTAGTCCTGGTCGCGCTGCGCGGTCCAGTTGCGCGCATGATCTGCCGGCAATGACGGATCAGCGCGCTGACCCACTCACCCGGGATCTACCCTGTTCATCCTGTCCGCCGCACCGGCGGGAAGCGCTTTGTGTTCCGGTTAAACGTGACGCGCCGGAACCGCTCTTTCTTGTGCTCTTCGTCAAAATGCGCAAGAGACGGCTTGATCAGATCGCTTCGCGAAACGATCCCTATCAGCCGCAAAGTCTCCTTGTCGGCCACAACGGGCACCCGCTCAAGACCGTGGACCGCGAGCCGCGTGGCGATCAACCTGCAGGTCTCATCGGGCAAGGCGACAACCGGCGCGCTGCCGATGAACACGTCAGCTATGCGCGAGTCGAGTGTCAAGGCAGTTCCTTCGTCACGAAAACGCTCGAGCCCGGCGCGATCGACCATGCCAATCACCAAGCCATCCTTGACCGCCGGATAGGCCCGATGCGTTTGTGTGGTGCCAAAGAAGGTCGCCAGCGCCTCACTCACCGGCAGATTGGCGTCGATGGTCTCGACGGAACTGGACATCACCTCGTCGACGTAATGCCGCTCGAGCGGATCGACGCCATACTCACGGTAGATGTGATAACCACGACGAGCGATCTTCTCCGTCATGATGGAGCGCCGCATCACCACCGTGGCAAAACCATGCGCCACCAACGTAGCCGCAAGGAGCGGCAACAACGCGTTGCTATCGTGCGTCAGGCCAAATGCGAAGACGATAGCCGTGAGCGGCGCGCCAAGAGTTGCACCCAGCATTGCCGCCATGCAGACCAGCGGCCACAGCGCCGGTTCACCACCTGGCAGCACGTGGCTGAGCACGGTACCAAGTCCCGCACCCAGCATAAGCAGCGGAGCGAGCACCCCACCCGAGGTGCCGGAACCCAGCGCCACCACCCAGATAATCGCTTTCACAATCAGGATCGCGACAGTGACCTGCAACAAAATATGTTGGTGCAGCAAGTCACCGATCACGTCATAACCCACGCCGAGCGCACGCGGCTCGATAAACCCGCCGATCCCCACCACAAGGCCACCCAGCGCGGGCCACCACATCCAGTGAATGGGCAGCTTGCCGAACAGATCCTCGGTCTTGTACAGCGCCGCGGACAGGCCTGAAGCCAGTGCGCCGCTCAGCAGCCCAGCAATCACGCACGACACGAGCGACAGCGCATCAGGCGGCGCCGTTTCGAGGGGAAACAGCGGACCCGTGCCAAAGAATGCAGCGCGCGCAAAACCCGCAACCGCACAGGCCAATGCGACTGGCAAGAAGCTGCGCGGCCGCCATTCGAACAACAGCAGTTCAACCGCCAGCAACACCGCCGCCACGGGCGTACCGAAGACGGCCGTCATACCGGCAGCAGCGCCCGCTACCAGCAACGTCTTGCGTTCCGCCGACGTGACCTTCACACATTGCGCGATCAGCGAACCAAGCGCACCGCCGGTCATGATGATCGGGCCTTCAGCGCCAAACGGTCCGCCACTGCCGATCACAATGCCGGACGACAGCGGCTTCAAAATCGCGACTTTCGGCGACATGCGGCTCTTGCCGAACAGGATGGCTTCGATCGCTTCCGGGATACCGTGACCGCGGATTTTCTGCGAACCGTAGCGCGCCATCAGACCCACAATCAGGCCACCTGCCACCGGTATCAGGATCACCCATGCGCCGAGTGTGTTCAGCGCCGGCGAGCGATCCGCGAACGAAAACGAACCGAAGAAAAACAGGTTCGTGAACAGATGGATCAGGCTGAGCAGCACGAACGCCGCAAGGGTGCTGAGTGCACCAATCCCCGCCGCAAGCATGGAGATTCCAGGAAGTCGCGCGTTAGACGAGAAGTCGCGCTTATGGGTGTCGTGGTTCATGATTCGTCAACGTCGATCCGGGGAACGTTAAAGGCGCCTTCGAGAGACTTCAGTTCGGCACGATGCATTTCAGCGAGGCGGGACAGCACCTGCTCGCCCGCTTTCAGCAGATGCACCTCAACCTGGCGGCGATCGGCCTCGCTGATCCTGCGCTGGACCAGATCAAGCGCCTCGCAACGGGACACCAGCGCAACCACCCCGTGATGCTGGGACTGCAGGCGCTCGGCGAGCTCTCCGATAGTCGCCCAGTCGCGGTCCGGATATCCCTTGATGTGCAGCAGCAACAGATACTGCAGAGGTGTAATCCCTTCGCCCTGCGCGGCCTGCTCGGAAAAACGTTCAAAGCGTCGCATCTGATAGCGAAACTCGGACAGTTGCTCGAAGTCCGTCTTGGTCAAGCCGCGCTTGAGTGTTTTCATCGGAGTTCCGTCACGATGGGGAAAGGCCAATTATATCACTTTGTGATATTTATACCCGCGTCCACGTTTGACCGGAGGAACAGAGGCCGCACCTACGCTGCGCGTCGCGGCTCGGTATATGACTGGCGGTACAGGCCAGCGATCAGATCCGCCTCGGTGATCATCCCGGTGAGACGTTCCTCGGCATCCAGCACCGGAATATGGTGATGCCCGTCATTGGCAAACAGGGGCAACAGTTCCACGAACGATGTCGTCATCGCAACAGTACGCACGTCGGGGTTCATCAGTGCACCGACGACTGGCGCCGAGTGCATCGCTGGCTTGAACCAGTGATGCAACAGATACGGCAGAACGGACACGCTCCCAAGGTCCTGTCTGTCGACGAGATCAGTCCGCGTCACAATGCCGATCACGCGCCGGTTCGCATCAATGACAGGGAGCGCCTTGATGCTGCGCTGCTTCAGCAGACCCCATGCCTCAGAAGCCCGCGTCGTCGCCGACACGGCGACCACAGGGCTCGACATGATGTCTGCGCAGGTCAGCTGGCCAACCGTGCGGGCGTAGGCCTGCAACTGGACATCGAGCAACAGCGATTCGAGATCGTCGAGATCGATGTCCAGCAATTCACCGCGCCGATTCAGCACCGCCTCGAGGTCCGCGCGCGTAAAACCTTCCTTGGGCGCCGCTTGAGATCCTGCCGGACGCTTGCCTGGGCTCTGCTGTGCGACGTGCGGATAACGATGCCCTGTGACCGCGTGGTACACGATCGCGACAATCAGAAGCGCTGCGGACTGCATAGCAATTGGTTCAGCGACAAAGCGGTACCCCAAAGCATGTACGGCTGGACCACCGAGAACCGCAGTCAACGCAACCGCACCTGACGGCGGGTGAACACAGCGCAGCGCAAACATCACGCAGATCGCAAGCGCGACGGCGAGCGCGGCGGCGCTGACCGGATCGCCGATCCAGCGCGCGCACGCAACGCCGACCGTTGCCGAGACGAGATTACCGCCAATGATGGACCACGGTTGTGCGAGCGGACTTGCAGGAACCGCAAACAGCAGCACGGCCGACGCGCCCATTGGCGCTACGAGCAGCGGGATGCTTGCGGCCGGTCCGAGCACGAAGTGCATGGTCCCGCCGGTAAACGCTATCCCGAGCAAAGCACCGAGGCACGATCTCAGGCGTTCCGGCCAGCGGATCGCGATGGGACTGGGAACGAAGCTGGAAAACCAGCGAACCACCGCATAGAAGGACAAGATCGGACCAGGACTGTGGATTAATAGCATGACGCGGGACGGGACCAAACGTTAAGGTCAAACCCTCCCAAGGCGAACGAATGTGTTGTCGCGACTATTATATATCATGTTGTGATACATACAATTCTGTCGAGCAGTAAACAAGTAGCGCATCAAAACAAAAGGGCCGGGCGGCAGAACAAACTTCGTTCTGCCGCCCGGCCCACGTCCTGCCGGACACACAGGTCAACGAAGCTTAGCCCCCGTGACCATGACTGCCCTGCTCGCTATCCAGATGCGCCATCTGCGCAGCCGCATAACGCTCGCCTGCCGCCGCGCCGTTCGGCACCGCCTCAGCAATCGCGGCGAGATCTTCGCGGGTCAACTGCACGTCCGCCGCACCGAGCGCTTCCGCCAACCGCTCACGCTTGCGTGCGCCAACCAGCGGCACGATATCGCTGCCTTGCGCGGCGACCCAGGCAATCGCGATCTGCGCAACAGTCACGCCTTTCGCCTGCGCTACCTTGCGCAGCGCCTCGACCAGTGCGAGATTGTGGTCGACGTTCTCGCCCTGGAAACGCGGGCTCATCGCACGGAAATCGCCCTTACCGGCAGACTCCTTGGTCCAGTGCCCGCTGATCAGACCGCGCGAGAGCACCCCGTACGCCGTCACACCAATCCCAAGCTCGCGGCAGACCGGCAGAATTTCAGCTTCGATGCCGCGCGAAATCAGCGAATATTCGATCTGCAGATCACTCACCGGATGCACCGCAGCCGCGCGGCGAATAGTCGATGCGCCCATTTCGGAGAGCCCCACATGCCGCACAAAACCGGCCTTGATCATGTCGGCGATCGCGCCCACCGTATCTTCGATCGGCACATTGGGATCGAGCCGCGCCGGACGGTAGATGTCGATATGATCGACGCTCAGCCGCTGCAGCGAATACGCGAGAAAGTTTTTCACCGCCGCAGGTCGCGCATCGTAGAGCGACCAGCCGCCGGCGGGATCGCGCATCGCGCCGAATTTCACGCTGATGATCGCCGCGTCGCGGCGCGACGGCGGCGCGCTTTTCAGAGCCTCGCCGATCAGCAGTTCGTTATGGCCCGAGCCGTAGAAATCGCCTGTATCGAGCAGCGTAATGCCTGCTTCCAGCGCGGCGTGGATGGTGGCAATGCTCTCGGCACGGTCGGCGGGACCGTACATGCCCGACATCCCCATACAACCCAGGCCCAGTGCTGAGCTTTGCGGCCCGGTCTTACCCAGTTGAAGTTGCTTCATGATCGTCCTCGGTAGGTGCGCCGCATGTGAGGCGCTTGACCCGAAGTATCTGCGCAATTGCTGCGTGCGATAATCCACCTCAATTCGAATAGCCTGTGCGGAAAAGCGAACAATGCAGGAACCTGATCTTTCCGATCTGAAAGCTTTCATCGCCGTCACCCAGGCCCGCGGCTTCCGGCATGCGGCGTCGACGCGCGGGGTATCGGCTTCGTCGCTGAGCGAGGCGATTCGCCGGCTGGAGCAACAATTGGGCGTGCGTTTGCTCAACCGCACGACCCGCAGCGTCACGCCCACCGAAGCGGGGCAACGCCTGTTCGAGCGGCTCGCGCCGGCCTTCAGCGAGATTGCCACCGCGCTCGATGCCGTCAATCTGTTTCGCGAGAGTCCCACCGGCACGCTGCGCCTGAACGTGCCGTCGATCGCCGCACGCGAGATCCTGCCCGCCCTGCTCACGCGCTTCCTCGCTGCTCACCCGGGCATCACCGTGGACGTCGGCACCAACGACACCTTTATCGATATCCTCGCCGCGGGTTACGACGCCGGCATTCGCTACGACGAGCGTCTCGAGCGCGACATGATCGCGGTGCCGATCGGCCCTCGCGTGCAACGCTTCGTTGCTGCCGCGGCGCCGTCCTACCTCACGGCGCGTGGCACGCCGCAGCATCCGCGCGAACTGGTGGACCATGCGTGTATCGGCCATCGCTTCGATAGCGGTGTGCTGGCAGTCTGGGAATTCCATCGCGGCGAGGAAATGGTGCGGATCGAACCCAACGGCCCCTTGATCGCCTCGCTGATCGAACTCCAGCGCGGCGCCGCCATCGACGGACTCGGGATCGTCTATACGTTCGACGAGTTTTTACGGCCGGCTATCGAGAGCGGCAAACTGGTGCCGATACTCGACGACTGGTGGCAGTCTTTCAGCGGACCGTTCCTCTACTATCCGAGCCGCTCCCACATGCCAGGACCGCTGCGCGCATTTGTGGATTTCATTCTGGACCGCTTCCCGGCACCCACAAAAAATTTCCGTCCATAGCAACGGATTTGGCTGGGCTAACCCGTTAAAGGACTCAAAGGCGGATGCGTCCCATCCTGCCGGTCTCTGCGCAGCATCGGGACGCCGCTCAGCCGGCTATCTGCGCGAGCAATCTGTCCTTTGCCTGAATCGGGATGCCATGACCACTCGAATCCTTCTCGTCGACGACGACCTGGACCTGCGCAGCCTGCTGTGTGAATACCTGGGACGCCAAGGTATCGAGGTCACCACCTTGCATGACGCCGGCGCGCTGCAGCAGCGGCTCGAACGCGAACGGCCGGATGCGATCGTGCTGGACGTATTGATGCCCGGGGTCGACGGGCTGACCGCGCTTGGGCGGCTACGCGCGTCCGGCGACGATATCCCGGTCATTATGCTGACCGGCCGCAACGATGACGTGGACCGCATCGTCGGACTGGAAATGGGCGCTGACGATTACATCAGCAAGCCGTTCAACCCGCGCGAGCTGGTGGCGCGCGTCGAGGCCATCTTGCGACGCCGCCGCGCCTTGCCCGCGCCGGCCGCGCCGGAGCAACGCCTGCCGTTCCGCTTCGGCCGCTTCACACTGGACTTCCAGTCGCGCACCCTGAGCGCCGGAAACCGCACGATGATCCTGTCCGCCACCGAATTCGCCCTGCTCAAGGTGTTCGTCAATCACGCGATGCGCACCCTGACCCGCGAACGTCTGATCGGCCTGCTGTACGGTCCGGAAGGCGAGCATACCGATCGCGGGGTCGACGTGCAGGTCTGGCGTCTGCGGCAAATCCTCGAAGCCAATCCGTCCGCCCCGCGCCTGATCCAGACGGTCCGCGGCCGTGGCTATGTTTTCGTTCCTGACGGCGAACAACATGCTCAGGTGCAACCGTCCGCCCTGGTCTAGACTTGCGCGTCTTACGGACGCCGGCCGTCTCTGCCCTGGCGTTGCGGTCCACCGCGGTAATGATTTTCGAAGGTTTCGTGCATGCGCTTGAGCAACGCAAGGTACGGACTGCCACGTTCTGTGCCGACCAGTTGCGCGGCGCTCGTATTCACCTCATCCCATAACCGTTCGAATTTTTCTCGTGCTACGGTCACGGGTAACCTCGAGGCCATCAGGTCCATAAAGTCCTTCTCGATTGCCTCCGGCATACGTGCCGGCTTTGCCGTGGTCTCTGGCATGGTGAGGTCCAAACACGTTTCAGATTCTCTGCCGCCGTGGCCGGGCCGCCTTCCGCATTCGCGGCGGCGGCCCGGACTCACGACGGGAGCGGCAGAGCAGGACGCGCTTCGCTGCAATCGCGGTGCAAGCTTGTCGGCTGTCCGGGTCATTGTACTGTCACGCAAGTGCAAGACTGGATCGGCAGAATCCCGGTCACAATGAAAAGACATGCAACGGGGCAAGGGCGTGACTACAAAATATAAAGTGCTGTTTCTCTGTCGTGAGAATTCAGCACGCAGCATCATTGCCGAAGCGCTGCTACGCGAGCTGGCGGGGCACCGGTTCGAGGTATTCAGCGCGGGCGCGGAGCCTGCAGCGCGGGTTCATCCGCTGGCGATTGCGCAACTGCGCCCCGGCATCTCCGAGATCGGCCGGCTCGCCCCTAAGAGCTGGCTCGAGTTTACCGGTGAGTGGGCGCCGCGCATGGACCTGATCGTCGCGCTGGATGAGCGGGTGTCCGAGTATCACGCGCCGGCGTTTCCGGGCGCACCGCTGTTCGTCAACTGGGAGTTTGCCGATCCGCTCGCGGAAGGCATGACCCCGGAGGAGCGCGCCCGCTCGTTCGAAAAGGTCTTCTGGCAGATCGTGCGCCGGGTCACGCTGTTCATGGAGTTGCCCCGCTACGCCGTGCCTGCAGTCCCGGCTGCAGCGGGCCTGGAGCGCGTGGCCCAGGACAGCGACATCGTCTGCCCGGGTTAAGCGCAGCATTGGCGGCATGGCGCCTCGGGCGCGTCCCGAGCCAGTCGTTACTTAATCCGTGACCGCCTGGCGAGGCGCCGCGACCCTGCAAATGCACGTTCCCGTCGCGCACTGCACAAACTCAATCGTTTCAGCCACTTGCGCCGTTTTCCCGGGAATTGTCCACAGCTTTGCGAACAGTTTATGTGGACAACTCGGAGGTCAGATCGGCGAGGTGGCACTTCCCATGCAGTTGCACTTCGGTCAAACGGCGTGCTGACGTCGCTCGTGGCCACGGCGAAGGCATCAAAAATCAGCAAGTTCTGCACCGCCGTCGGTCGTCTAACGGACTATCCTACGACCACCATGAAGCCCAGCACAGAACGTGACTACCATCGCCGGATCGCCCGCGTGATCGAGGCGATCCTCGCCGATCCAGGCGCACCCCACACGGTGGAAAACCTCGCCTCGGTCGCGCATCTCTCGCCTTTTCACTTCCACCGTATCTACCGCGCGCTGACCGGCGAGAGCATCGTCGAAACCGTGCAGCGCGTGCGGCTCGCTCGGGCGGCCCATCGTCTGACAGTCGCGGGCGATTCGGTGACCACCATCGCGGGCAAGGCGGGCTACGAGAGTCCGCAAGCGTTCTCAAGGGCGTTTCGCGGCTTTGCCGGCGTCAGCCCGAGCACCTTCCAGATGCGGCAACGACGCCTGAGCACTCTCCACGCAAGTGGGCCACGGATCGCAGACGCAAGTCCTGCAATTCCCGACGAGGATTTGCAGTGCGTCGAGCTGGTCGAGCTCGCTCCGATCGAGGTACTCTGTCTGCGCCACGACGGGCCCACCGCCACCATCAACCAGACCTTCAAAAGCTTGGGGCAGATGCTGGGCTGCACCCCGAGCGAAGCGCTCGCCCAAGGCACGATCGGCATGTGTTCCGGGGATCCCGAAGAGCCAGGCAGCTTCCGTTACCTGGCAGCCATCCTCCGGGACGCCAGCATGTCCGCGCCCAGCCCGGTCGAAACCGTGCGGATCGAGGGCGGCCTGTATGCGTCCCACCGGCTGGTCGGCCCCTACGCGCTGATCGCGCCGGCGTTTCAGGCGCTCTACGGCGGCTGGCTGCCACAAAGCGGCTACGAAGCCGACGACCGGATGGCGCTCGAGTTCTATCGCAGCCGGCCTTCCCCCGAGCGGCAGACCGAAAACGTCACCGACCTGATGATTCCCGTTCGCAAGGACTAAACATGCTTCGTCGCTACTTCGCCGCCGTCACCCTCATCACGGCGTGTTGGACTAACGCAGCCACAGCCGCCGACAACGACAACCCTGCGCCCTATCACGTGGGTGCGGCCATGCGGGTCTTTCATCCCACTGTCGCGCGTAATTGGCGCGGTGCGCAGACCGAGGCGCTCATCACGAACATCTGGTATCCAGTGGATGCCAACATACCTGAAGCAGCCCATACGATCGACGAGCGCGGTCAACCGCTCTTCGAAGGGCATGCCCTCACGAACGGCGCCCCCCTCTCCGCCGCTCACGCAAAGTATCCGCTCGTGCTGTTGTCGCACGGGACCGCCGGCACGGCCGCCAGCCTCGACTGGTTGGCCTCGTCGCTCGCCGCAAACGGCTATATCGTGGCCGGCGTCAATCATCCGGGCAACAATGGCCTGGAGCGGCTGACACCCGATGGCTTCATGCTGTGGTGGGAGCGCGCCACCGACCAAAGCGAGGTGCTCGATGGCCTGCTCGCCGATCCGCTGCTGGGTAAGCGTATCGACACCGCGCGCATCGGCGCGGCGGGATTTTCGCTCGGCGGCTACACGGTGCTCGAACTGGCGGGCGCACGAACCGACCTGCAAGGATTCCTGAACTTCTGCGCTTCGCCCGCCGCAGATGCGATCTGCCATCCACCCGAGATGCAACGTCTGCAAGGCGGCGTCCCCGCGCCGGCCCAGCCCTCGCCGGACATGTTGGCCTCCATGGCACGCTCGGGCGCTTCGTACCGCGATACGCGGATCAAAGCGGTCTTTGCCATCGCGCCGGCATTGGGCGAGGCCTTCAACCAGGCATCCTTCGCGGGGGTGGAGATTCCCATCTCGCTGCTGGCCGGCACCAATGACGTGACGGTTCCGGTTAAAACCAACATCCAGCGCGTGGCCGGTTTCATGCCCAACGCCAAGGTCACCTTGCTGCCGGGTGCGACGCACTACACGTTTATGGACACCTGTGTGCCGGCGGTGGTCGAGCGTCTCGCAAGAATTTGCCAGGATCCTCCGGGGGTGGACCGCGACGCCATCCATACCCAAGCGAGCCAGACAGCGCTCGACTTCTTCAGTCGCACGCTGTCGGCAAGCCCGCAGTAGCCCGAGCAGACCTCAAGGCACGAGGCGTTCCGGGTCGCGTGGTACGAACGCCGCCTCCTTGACATTGGCAAGACCCAAGATCCGCATGATCACCCGTTCGACGCCCAGACCGAAGCCACCGTGCGGCGGGCAACCGTAGCGAAAATTGTCGAGGTAATGCGTGATGGAGTCTAGCTCGATGCCCTTCTCGGCGGCCTGCTGGCACAGCACATCGTAACGATGCTCGCGCAGCGCGCCGGTGGTGATTTCAATGCCCCTGAAGATGAGATCGAAGCTCTTCGTGATGCCCTGCTCCCGGTTCCACGCGTGATAGAACGGGCGCTTGGCGATCGGATAGTCGCTCACGAAGATCAGGTCGGAGCCGAGCACTTTATACAGCATGCTTTCGCCCTCGTCGGGCAGGTCTTGCGCTGGGCCGAGGCGCATGCCGTGTGCAGAGAGAAGCGCTTTGGCCTCAGCGAGAGTCAGATGTTTGACGCTTGGCTCAAGCGGCAGGTCGACACCGAATAGCGCTTTGACCTCCGCTGCAAACTGTCCGAGTTTCGCAAAGGCGTGGCACAGCATCTGCTCCTCGAAGGCCATGACTTGCGCGGTTTCGAAGGCCCAGGCGAATTCGACGTCCAAGCCGGTAAACTCGGTCATATGCCGGCTGCTGCGGCTCTCCTCCGCGCGGAACACCGGTCCGATCTCGAACACGCCCTCGAGCCCCGACGCAATGCCCATCTGCTTATAGAACTGCGGCGATTGCGCAAGAAAAGCCTGGGTTTCGAAATAGCTGACGCGAAACACCTGGGCGCCGCTTTCACTGGCGTTACCCATCAGCTTGGGCGTGTGCAGTTCGGTGAAGCCCCGCCCTAGCGCGAACTCGCGGCAAGCGAATTCGAACGCACTGCGCAGACGCAACATGAGCTGCCATTTGGGTGCCTTGAGATCCACGACACGATGGTTAAAGCGCAGGTCGACGCTGCTCGTCTCGGTGACCGGAAATGGCTGCGCCCGGGAAAACACCTCGACCGAGCGGACCTGAAGCTCCACGCCCGAGGTCTTGCTTTGCGCGGCTCTCACGACCACGCCAGTGGCCGCGAAGGTCGAACCGGTGAGCAACTGTCCCACCTGAACATGCTGTGCGACCGACGCCTTGTCAATGACCAGTTGCAACGTGCCGGTGGCGTCGTGGGCGAGCAGGAACTGCAGGTTCTTCTGGTCCCTCAGTACATCGAGCGTCAGATACAGCGTTACCACTTCACCGATACGGTGCTTCACGTCGTCGACTAACGTCCTCATGGTTCTCTGCCTTGATGAAAAGCGTGCGGAAATAAAAAAAGGCACTCAGTTCGTGAGTGCCTTTGGCTTGACGGTGCTTATTTTTCAACAGACAAATAATCTCCTGTCACCCAAAGGCGACAAATTATTATTCAGGTCGAGACGGCTAAAACGGCACATGGTCTGGAGAAAAATAGTCAACGAAGCGGATCGAATGTTGGCCTGGCGGTATGCCGATGGAACTCAGGCCGGCAAGCTAACGCGATCTAAGGTAACAAACTTTTGATGAAAGCGCAAAACGTGTAGCGTAGACGGCCCAGTCAATTCTCCGCCGTGCGCATAGCCCGGTATTCGCGCCGCACGATCTCCATCAGTTCCGCGACCGAGGTGCTGGCCGCTTCCTTCTCGTAGGTCACGCGGCCGCGCTGCATCAGCATGACGCGGTCCGCAATATCGAGCGTCTGCGCGTAGTTGTGCATGATCATCACGATCGACAAGCCGCCCTTCTCCTTCAGGCGCAGCACCAGATCGATAATCAGGCCGGCTTCGCGCGCGCCCATCGCGGCGAGCGGCTCGTCGAGCAACAGGATCTTTGCGTTCGAATTCACGGCGCGCGCCACGGCAATCGCCTGGCGCTGCCCGCCCGAGAGCTGCTCGACCGGCAGATCCACCGAAGGCACGCGCACACCGATCTCTTCGAGACATTCCGCTGCGCGTTGCCGCATCGCCCGGTTGTTCAGCAAGCGAAACGGCCCCGGCCGAATGATCTCGCGGTTGAGGAACATGTTGTGATAGATACTCAGCGAGTTCGCGAGCGCCAGATCCTGATAGACGCATTCGATGCCGAGTGAGCGCGCATGATCCACCGAGCGCAGCAGCGTCTCCTCGCCGCCGATAAACAGCGTGCCGCTGGTCTGCTGCTGAAAGCCGGTGAGAATCTTGATGAGGGTCGACTTGCCCGCGCCGTTGTCGCCGAGCACGCCAAGAATCTCGCCCTGCTTGAGCGTGAGCGTCACGCCGTCGAGCGCGGTGACGGCGCCAAAACGTTTGACGATATTTTCGCCACGCAGCGCTTCCGGCGCCTCGGCCATCACAACTCTCCCTTGCGTGCGAGACGGACCACGTGGATGTTGAAGATCATCGCCGCCAGAATCGCCGCGCCGAGAATCATGTTGAAGGTAAACGCATTGATGCCGATCAGCGTGAACCCGTCGTTCAGAATGCCGAGCACGGCGGCGCCGATCAGACCGCCGATGATCGTGCCCGAACCACCGGCCAACGGTGTGCCGCCGATCACGGCCGCCGCCACGGCGAGGAACATGATCTGATTGCCGCCTGCCTGCGGGTCGATCGAGGTAATGCGAAAGCCTTCGAGAATGCCGGTAAAACCCGCCAGCACCGCAGCCAGCACGAAGTTGCCGAGCTTCAACCGCTTCACATGGATACCCGCCTCGCTTGCGCCAAGCGGATTCGCTCCGGATGCGATCGTATGCAGGCCCCAGCGGGTATTGCGCAATAGCACGTGCATCACCGCTGCAATCGCAATCGTCCAGATGATTTCGCTATAGCCCCAGGCCCCCATGAAGGCCGAGAAATTTTCGTCGCCGGGCGGCGACACCGGCGTGCCGCGTGAGATCGTCAGGGTAAAGCCGTTGACGAAAAACAGCGTGCCGAGCGTGGTCACAAAAGACGGAATGCGCAGATAGACGGTCACCGCACCGTTGACGAGCCCCACCAGCGAGGCGGCCGCCACGCCGAGTAGCAAAGCGATCCAGGTGGGTGCGCCGGCTTCGTGCGCGAAATGCATGATGAACGGGGCAAACGCAAACACCATCCCCGCCGAGAGATCGATCTCTCCGCCGATCATCAGCATGATTTCGCCGCAGGCGATGATTGCCACCGGCGCGATGAACTGCGACAGGTTTTCGAGGCTCGCACTCGTCAGCAGAAAATCGTGATTGGCGGTTTCGAAGTAGGCACACAGAATCAGTGCCACCGCCAGAATCCGGATCTCGCTCGAGCGCCCGAGCGCGCGAGGCCAGCGCCTCGCACGCCCGGTGGACTTGGTAGTCTCTCCCACGGACGACATTACGACTTGATCCCGCCACTGCGCGGCACGATCTGCGGCTTGGTGCTCTTGCCTTCGTAGCGCGTTTCAGTATTCAGATACGGATCCACCGTGCCCTTGGTAACGAACTTCAATCCCGTGTTGACATTGGCCGGTCCCACCAGGCCGCCAGAGGCGAGGAACGTGAACGCCTCGACCACCGTATAGAAACCTTGCACGTAAGGCTGCTGGTCGATCGTGAAGTCGAGAAAGCCGTCGTGGATCAACTGCACCGTGCGCGGCAGCAGATCGAAGCCGCCGCCATGCACGCCCTTGGCCGGCAGATTGGACTCCTTCATCACCTCGGCCACGCCCTGGGTGCTGCCCGCGTCGACGGCGAACATGCCTTTCAGGTCCTGATGGCCCAGGTAGAATGACTTGATCTTCGAGAGCTCTTCGTTGACCGTCGCGCCGGTGGCAATCATCTGCGCGTCGATCTTCTTTCCGGATTTCTTGATCGCGTCCATCGCACCGTCGAGGCGCGGCTGAATGTTGAGCTGGCCCGGGGTGGCGATGAAGAGCGCGACGAGACCGCTATCGACGAGGCTCGCAATCCGCTCGCCCATCTGGTAGCCGGACAGATACAGATCCTGGCCGATGTACGCGAGGCGTGGATTGCTGCTGCCGCGCGGCGCGTCGGCGTTATACGCAAAGACCGGAATACCGGCGTCGAGCGCTCTTTGGATTGGGCCGTCGAAAGCCTTCGGATCGACGATCGGCACCGCAATCGCGTCGGCCTTGGCGGCGATCGCCGCATTCACCGCGTTAACCATTTCGCCGACGTCGGCGTTGGCCGAACCGGTCCACTGGTAGTCGAAGCCCAGCAATGCTGAGGCATCCTCAATACCGTATTGCGTTGGCACGAAGAACGGATTGGTCGTCACGTGATTGACGAACACAATCTTCCAACGCTTGTGCGAGGGAAAGGGCGCAGCGTCGGCTGCCAGCGCCGGGGTCGCCACACCGCCGAGCATGGCCATCGCCGCAGCGAGGCCCGCACCTTGCAGCAGGCCGCGACGCATGCCCTGTACTTCACCCTGTTGTTCCTGCTTGTTGTCTTTCCGCTCCTCGGCCATGTCAATCTCCCGTCTCTCAGTTGTTCAACCCTCACTGTTCATGACGGCGCAGGCCGGGAAAGCGCCGTTGCCGGGCATCACCACGCCCAACGGAACCCGCTTGCATCAACGCATGCGTTCCCGCATGACGATCCACAGAAAATCCTATATCACGGGTCTGCACCTCATAATCGATGTATACCCTTAACTAGTCGGACTATTTATTAGCATGTCGAATGGCAGGCCACGGCACGCACGGCGGCCGTATTGCGACGCGATCGTGATTGGGCCAAGCTTGCAGAATGACAGTGTTGCAGTGCGAAAAACCCCATAAACGACACGCGGTCAGCATAAGCGGAAGCGCTCGTCAGCGGCGCAAACGCTTCTGAAATCCCACATTTCGGGGTAAGCGTGAGTATGGCAAGCCGGATAAATAGTATGACTATCTACAAAGGGCAGGTTTAAGCGGGATGACCGCGGCCGACTTCGAGAATGCTCTCGGCATCGGCGCTCGCGTTTTCGAGCTGGACGAGGCTCGCCTGGCGCGCACCGAGCGGGTCGCGGCTCTGGATGGCGGTGAGAATCGCCTTGTGACGCGGCAAGGACAACGCATGCGTGTCCGGATGGCGGCTCGTCAGCTTGATCGATTCCGACAGCGCGAGCGACAGCATATTGCCGATGTGCGCGAGCAGGTCGTTGTGGGTGGCCGCCATGATGGCGCGGTGAAACTCGAGGTCCGGCTCGAGCAGCGCGCTGGCGGTCGGCGCGCGCTCCATGCGCTCGTAGGCCGAGGCGATGCGGGTGAGATCGTCGCTGGTCGCGGCCGTTGCAGCGAGCGCGGCGGCAGCCGGCTCGATAACGCGGCGCACCGTGAGCAGCGAGCGAAAGAATTCGCCTTCGGGCACGCTGCTTAAGGTCCAGTACAACACGTCGGGGTCGAGCATGTGCCAGTCTTCACGCGACCTCACCACGCTGCCCACGCGCGGCTTGGATACCACCAAGCCCTTCGCCACCAGCACCCGCGTCGCCTCGCGCAGCACCGGGCGGCTCACACCGTAGCGCTCGCATAGGTCGGCTTCGGCAGGCAGGCGCTGGCCCGGCCTAACCTTGCCGCTGACGATATCCATGCCGAGCTCCTGCACGATCCGTCCGTGCAGGCTCTTGCGTTGTTGCAGATGACGATAATCCATATGAAGAGATCACGAGCCGTGCACGCTTCGTTCTTGAGGCGGCCGGCCCAGCGCGTGGGACAACCCCGGGGCCTTTGCCGTAGCGCGTCGTGCTGAGCCACGGATGGCGGATAGGTGTGCGATCAAGCATAGCACGCACAATCGGCCCGTATGGCAGGCTCGTAAACGCTCAGAGGCACCGCGTCACTTGATCAGCGCGCCGCGCTCGCTGAGGAGCTGGCGCAGAATGCTGCGATGGCAACGGCTCTCGTCGTCGCAATAGCAACCGACCGAAAAGTTCGTGGTCTGCGACATGGCCGCGAGCAGGTCCAACACTTTGCTGGTGTCGCTTTCGTTCATCTCGGCGCGATAGCTGCGCGCGAACTTGTCCCAGTCTGCCTGGCTGACCGCCGCTTTGCCTTGCGCCATCAAAGACGCGCTTGGCGACAGGTTGGGCAGCCAGACATCGTAATAGTCGCGCGTGGCGAATTCCGCCTTGGGCACGCCACGCGGCGGCCGCCGCACGGTGCCGATGCGCAGCCCTTCGTCTTGCGCCCGTTGCGTGCCAAGCTGCACGATGCGAATCGCCATGTTGCCAGTCTCCCATTTGTAAAGCGTTTGAGATGCCCTGATGCTCGCCAAGCGGTGCGATCGTTAGAATGATCCCCTATCCAGGCAGCGAGACAACACCATGCTAAACGGCAAGCGTATTGCAATAGTGGCGGCAATGGCAAGAAACCGGGTGATCGGCGCAGCCAACGATATTCCATGGAAGGCCCCCGGCGAGCAGCGGCGCTTTCGCGAACTGACCCAGGGACAACTGGTGGTGATGGGCCGCCGCACGTATGAGTCGATTGGCCGGCCTCTGCCTAACCGCGATGTGCTGGTGATCGGCTCGCGCGCTGTCGACGCCGAGCGGGTGGTGACATGCCGCTCGCTGGAACAGGCCATCCAGACCATTGATGGCGATACGCGTGACGAGATTTTTATCGCGGGCGGCGAGCAGATCTATCGCCTGTTTCTACCGTATGCGGACACGTTCTACCTGACAGAAGTCGATCTGGAACCCGTCGGCGACACCGTGTTTCCTGAGTTGCCGTCCGGCTTCGGGTGTGTCGAGCGGGTTCGCGTCGATGGCGAGCCCGCTTACACCTTCCTGACTTTCAGACGTGTCGCCAAGCAGAACGAAAACGCGAACGACAGCGAGCCTGAGCGACCTGAGCCGCTCCGTTAGCAAGCCCCTCGCTAAACGTGGTGGGCCGCCTCACCAGCCGTCCCTGGCGCCGTTCCCGTGATCGAGCCCGGCGCGTCCTCCAGCGCCGTGTCGTGATGCAGCAGCAACACCGCCGCCACGCCCACGAGTCCCGCTCCGGATAGACACAACAGTCCCGCACCGAAGCCACCGGTACTATCCTTGATCCAGCCCATCGCATAGGGACCAAAGAAGCCCGCCAGGTTGCCGAGCGAATTCACCGCGGCAATGCCGCAGGCCGCCGCCGCACCAGACAGGAATGCCGCCGGCAGCGTCCAGATCACCGGCAGGCAACCGAAGATGCCGAAGCCCGCCAGCGAAAGCGCGGCCATCTTCAACACCGGGTTATCCAGTCCCGCCGCCGCGCCGATCCCTCCCGCGGCCACCAGCAGCGCAATCGCCACATGCCACTTGCGTTCGAGCTTGCGGTCCGAATGGCGCCCCCACAGCACCATACTGATCACGCCGACCACGTAAGGCAAGGAGGTAACGAAGCCGGTCTGCAGGTTGCTCAGACCGAACGCCTTGACAATCTGCGGCAAGAAGAAACTCAGACCGTAATTGGTTGCGTTCGCACCGAAATAGATCAGCGCAATCGCCAGCACGCGCGGATTGAACAAGGCCTCGCGTACGCTGAAATTGCGCACCGCCTCGCGCTTGGCGCGCTCCTGGGCGAGCCGGCTGACCAGCCACTCGCGTTCGTCGGTCTTCAACCAGCTTGCATCGGCAGGCTTGTCGGTCAGATAGAACAACACCACGACCGACAACAGCACGGCTGGCGCCGCCTCGAGCAGATACACCCATTGCCAGCCGGCCATACCGCCCAGGCCATTCAAGCCGAGCAAGGCGCCGGAAACCGGCGCGCCGATCACGGTGGAAAGCGGAATCGCCGCCATGAAATAGCCGACCACCCGAGCGCGATACATGGCGGGAAACCAGAGCGTCAGCAGAAAGATGATGCCTGGGAAAAACCCGGCCTCGGCGACGCCCAACAGCACCCGCAGCGTATAGAAGACATGAGCGGCCGACATGCCCGTGTAGCGCGCAATGCCGGGAATGAATGCCATCGCGCCGGCGAGTATGCCCCACGTAAACATGATGCGGGCAATCCAGCGCCGCGCGCCGAATTTCTCCAGCAGCAGGTTGGACGGCACCTCGAAGAAAAAGTAAGCGATGAAGAAGATGCCTGCGCCGAAGCCGAACGCACTCGCCGACAGGCCCAGGTCCTTGTTCATTTGCAGCGCGGCAAACCCTACGTTGACGCGGTCCAGATAAGCCACGAAATAGCAGACGACCAGAAACGGCACAAGCCGGGCCGTCACACGCGCCAGAGTACGGGTCTCAATCTCCATGAACGCTCCCCTTAACGAGAAATCACTATGTGGGTCAGCAACGCTTAGGCGGCGATTCGCCCAGGTAGCAAAAGAGTAGTCGTCAGAAGGCAGGCCGCAAAGCGATTTCTGCTGGCCGCCTGCGCCGCTAGCCGATCAGGCTCAGCCGCACCGTTCTGGCCAGTTCGTCCAACTGAAACGGCTTGCGCAGGATGCTGCAGCGCCACACCGCCAGACGCGAGATATCGGCATCTGCATATCCTGTCGCGAGAATCACCGGAAGATCGTCACGCACCTTGCGCGCCGCCGCGATCACATCGATACCGTTCATGCCCGGCATCGCGAAGTCGACCATCAGCAAGTCCGGGTGATCGCCGGCGAGCCGCCCCAGACCAGTCCGGCCGTCGGGCGCTTCGGTCACCACATAGCCGAGCATCTTCAGCGAATCGACCAGCATGCCCCGCACCTCGTTGTCGTCCTCCACCACCAGGATCCGCTTGATACCCTCCACCTTCTGCTCCACCGCGGATACTGTTTCGGACTCCGACACGGCCCGCTCACGTATCGGCAACCATAGTTGCACCGTGGTGCCGCGTCCCTCTTCGCTCTCGATACGCGCCGTGCCGCCAGCCTGGCGGGTAATCCCATACACCTGGCTCAGGCCCAGCCCGGTGCCCTTGCCGATCGGCTTGGTGGTGAAGAACGGATCGAACACGCGCGAAATCACGTCTGCCGGAATCCCCGTGCCGGTATCGCTGAACTCGGCGACCACGTAGGCGCCGTCGGCCAGCGTGGAGTCCGGCGCCACGCGCTGGCCGACCCGCACCGCGAGCTTGCCACCGCCGGGCATCGCGTCTCGCGCATTGATGGCAAGGTTGAGAATCGCCAGTTCGAGCTGGTTGGCATCCGCCTCGGTCCACAGCTCTTCGGCATCGAAGTGGGTCGCGAACTGAATGGACGAGCCGAGCGAAACCGTGATGATGTCGCGCATCCCTTGCAGCAACGCGACCACATCCACCGCTTTCAGATCGAAATTGCTGGTGCGCGAAAACGTCAGCAATTGCCCGGTCAGTTTGGCGCCACGTTCGGTGGCGCGCTTTGCGGTCGCCGCCATGGTGCGTACGCGCTCGTCGACGCTGATGCGTGCGATCAGTTCGGCATTGACCATGATCACGTTGAGCAGGTTATTGAAGTCGTGCGCGATCCCGCCGGTCAGTTGTCCCAGGGCTTCCATCTTTTGCGACTGCACCAGCACCGCCTGGACCTTGGCGCGTTCGTGGATTTCCTTCATCAGACGGTCGTTGGCAGAGGCCAGTTCGTGCGTGCGCTCGGCAATCCGGCTTTCGAGCGAATCGTTCAGTTGCACCAGCGCCGCCTGGGCGCGGATGCGTTCCGCAAGATGCCGGCGCGACACGTCGAGATGCTGCCGTGAATCGTATTGCCGGTTGCGTGCGCGCAATGACGAGGCAACGGCGCGGCGCAGCGTTTCGGAATTCAACGGCCGCTCGAGCACGACCACGTTGCCGAGCCGCTCGAGCACCTGCAGGCTGTGCGCAGAGCGTCTCCCGACACGATTGCCTGCGAGCAGGATGATGGGGAAATCCGACCACGCGGGCTGGTTCTCCAGCCAGCCGAACAGTACCGGAGCCTCGTTGCCGGCCAGCGCCTCTTCGGTTATCAATGCGGTGCCTGCCCCGCTGCCCAACTCGGCTGTCAGCGCGCGCGTATCGCTACAACGGACGCACTCGCGGCTGTCCTTGGTCAGCACCTCGGCAATCACGTCCGCATCGCGGCCGAACGGGGCCAGGATCAGGACGCGACGCTCCATGGTTTGATTAGCCGACACGAGCGATAACATGATCGGTGTTGGACAACAGTGCCGTGCTGCCCTTGTATGACGGCAGGCCGGTCAGCACACCGTCGAAATCGCGCAAGGCCTCGCCCACCTCGACGCCGTCGCTGCCGAGCCGGAACTGGCGGATCGAGCGCTCATGCGGGTTCGCGCGGCTCTTGACGGCGGCCACCGCCGTCAGCACTTCCCCGTTGTGCTCGAAGTAACGGAACAGCACGACGACATCGCTCAGGTAGCTGATGTCGATATCGTTCTGCACCTCGCCGATGATGCCGTGCTGGCCCAGCACCAGCATCGTGACGACGCCTTGCTGGTTCAGGTACCCCAACAGCTCATGCATCTGCAGCAGCAGGAAGCGCTCGCCCGGCATGGCCTGCAGGTAGGCGTTCAGACTGTCGATCGCCACAAACTTCATGTGCCGTTGCTCGACCGCATCGCGCACATCGCTCGCAAATTCGCCCGGCGACAGTTCCGCCGGATCGATCTGCCGCACGGTCAAGCGGCCCGAGTCGACATGCGGCCTGAGATCCATGCCGAGATTGGCGGAGCGCAGCAACAGCGTATTGAGCGTCTCGTCGAACAGATAGTAGATACAACGCTCGCCGCGATTCAACGCAGCAATCAGGCACGACACCACCGTGGTGGTTTTGCCGACCCCCGACGGCCCGATCATGAGCGCGCTCGTGCCCGGGATCAGGCCGCCGCCGAGCAGCCTGTCGAGCCGCTCGTTGCCCGTGCTGAGCACATGCGTATCGAAGTCGGCATGGTGCTCGGCCGCCACGAGGCGCGGATAGACCCTGATGCCGCCCGTGTCGAGCGTGAAGTCGTGATAGCCCTCGCGGAACTTGATGCCGCGCATCTTGGCAATCCGCAGGCGGCGCCGGTTGCCGCCGTAGTCGTGCGCCATGCTGTCCAGACTGATCACGCCGTGCGCGATGCTATGCAGTTGCAGGTCGCCGGGTTCCGACGAATTGTCGTCGAGCAGCAGCACCGTGCATTCGCGCGTCGCCAGGTAGCGCTTCAAGGCAAGAATCTGGCGCCGGTAGCGCAGCGGATTCTGCGAGAGCAAGCGCAGCTCGGACAGGCTGTCGAGCACGATCCGCACGGGCTTGAGTTCGTCGACGTGCTGGATGACGTCGCGCACCGTCTCGCCTAGCTCCACTTCGGCGGGCTGCAAGACGGTTTGCTCGTAGCGCGGGTCGAGCCCTTCGTCCGACAGCAGTTCGACGATCTTGAACCGGCTGACGTCCCAGCCGTGGCTGTGTGCGACTGAAATCAGCTCGGCTTTCGTTTCGGACAGCGTGATATACAGGCCTCGCTGCCCCTCGGAGGCGCCTCTCAGTAAAAACTGCAACGCCAAGGTAGTTTTACCCGTGCCTGGGGCGCCTTCGACAAGATACATGCGCTCTGGCGTCAAACCACCGCCCAGAATGTCGTCGATTCCGTCGATCCCTGAAGAGAGGCGCGCTGCGCGCTGGTTAGCCATGTGCTCAATCATGATGAAAACGTCATGATGCGACGTGGTAGTGAAAATGTCGCCGCCCGGGGAAACGCGTTGTGGCGCTCGTTTTGCCGGACGGCGCGACTGATCGAGCAAGTTGCGGGCCACGCGACGGCGGCGACGCGTCAGCGCGGCGTGTGGCCGGGGGCGCGCGTGCAGCGGGTCGCATGCGTGGCTGCATGCGAGGCCGCACGGCCGTGAGCGGCGTTCTTCGGGATTGACTACATTGGCGATTGGGCTTTCAATCGTCGCATGATCAAGCTCCCCACCATTCACGGGCCGACCGCCCGAGTGCAGCGAGCCGGCGGCATTGCACGGCTCGCGCAGCGGCCGCCGGCAGTCGTGAGTGGCGCCGCGCACGGATGAGCGCGCGACGTGCGGTCCATGCGCTGCTAGGTGCGACGCTGCTGCTCGCGCCGCTCGCCGCAGCCGCGCTATCGAAACAGGCTGCGTTAGCGGCCCAATGCGGTGCGCTCGCCGGCGTCACCATTCCCGCGCAACGAATCGCATTGCCGACCCGTGGCGCGCAGATCGACAGCGCTGCGATGGTGGCCGCCACGGCCCCCGGCAACCAGAGCGGCGAATATTGCCGCGTCACCGGCAGCATCAAGGCGCTCCAGCCGGGCACGCCCGATGTCCACTTCGACCTGAACCTGCCGGTGCGCTGGAACGGCCGCGCATTGCAGATCGGCGGCGGCGGGTATGACGGCGTGGTGGTAAGCGGCACCGGCGTAACGCCGTTTTCGCCGGATCATGCGCCGCTCGCGCTCGGCTATGCGACATTCGGCGACGACTCCGGCCACACCGGCAATTCGGCGCTGGCCGACTTCGGTCTGGTCAACGAGGCGGTGATCAATTTCGGCTTCGCACATCTGAAGAAAACCCACGACGTCGTGCTCGCGCTGATCGAACGCGTGTATGGCCGGCCGCCCGAGCGGATGTATTTCGGCGGCGGCTCGACCGGTGGCCGCGAAGGCTACACGGTGATGCAGCGGTTTCCGGACGACTACGACGGCGTGATCGCCAATTCACCGGCCCTCAACTTTTCCGGCGTGCGCCTCTTAGGCATCGCGCTCGGACGGGCCGAATACGGTGTGGCGGGCGGCTATGTGCCGCCCGCGCTGCTGGAGCGGGTCTACCAACGCAGTCTTGAAGTCTGCGACAAGCTCGACGGCGTCGCCGACGGCATCGTCAGCGACGTGGCGGGATGCCGAAAGCATGAGCAGGAAATAATCGAATCGCTCCGCTGCGCGAGCGCAGGTGCTGCAGGCCGCACAGATGCCGCCGCCTCCGGCAGCAGCGCCGAATGCCTCACCGAGCCGCAGATTGCGACGCTGCGCGTGCTGCGCGACGGTCTGGCGCTACCCTATCCGCTTGCCTGGAACGCGGAACACTACGCCGGCTACAACGTGTTCCAAGGCACGCGCCTGACCGGCATGCTCGGCCTCGGGCACGAGCCGGCACGCCTGCCGCTGCCAGGCTTCCTTGCCAATGGCTATCTGTTCACCCAGGGCGACAGCTACGCCTGCTATTTCGTCACTCAAAATGCGAAGTTCAACTCGCTCAGCTTCGACCCGGCGCATCCGGGCCGCTACCAGCAGCAGCTATTTGGCCTGTCGCAGACGATCGGCGCCATGGACACCGATCTGTCACGCTACATTGCGCGCGGCGGCAAACTGATCACGCTGCAGGGGCTCGCCGACGAAGTCATCAGCCCGAATCAGACCATTGCCTACTACGACGCGCTGATCGCGCGTTTCGGCAGCGACAAGGTCGATTCGTTCATGCGCCTCTATATGGTGCCTGGCTACCAGCACGGCAATGGCGTGTTCATCCCGTCGGTCGATCTGCTCGGCGCACTCGATAACTGGGTCACGCGCGGCGTCTCGCCGCAGACGCTGACGGCCACGGATATCGCCGCTCCGAGCAACGGACGCACGCGTCCCTTGTGCAGGTATCCGATGTTTCCGCGCTACCTCGGCAAGGGCAATGTCAACCGGGCGAGCAGCTTCGTCTGCGCCTGACCGTAAGCGAACTGGATCACAGAAATCGCCGGCAGATCCGGCAGCAAATCCGCCGCCGAATCCGCCGAATCAGTAGGTATCCTCACTCGCTTACCCTTACCCGGCATGCCTTGACTTCATTGAATTTGGGCGTACCGTAAACGGCATCACCGCACGTCTACCGGGACGGTAACTCGCAAGGAAAGACCATGGGCAACAGATATGAACGCTCGCGCCTGTCGCGTTCGTTCACCTATAAAGGCATTCAGTACCATCCCGGCATGCTCCTCGTTCTGGCCGCCCAGGTCGTCTGTCTCGCCGCCTTTTCGTTTGCCGCCAATCTCCTCAGCCATGACAAATGGATGTCATTGACGCTCGGCTTCAGCCTGTTGTTCGGACTGATTCTGTCGCTGGGGTTTTTCGGCACCTGGAGTCAATTCCGTGACGATATCGACCTGTGGACGTTTCTCAACACCAATCCGGTGGAGTCCGCGGTGGCGATCGCCACGGCCGGCGAAGCCATCGCCATTCTGATGATGGGAACGTCCTGAGCGCCCCGGAGAAAATCCTGCCGCGCTGCACAAGCGAAAACAAAGAAAAACCGGCGCCGGAATAGACTGAGGGCAGCACCAGGCTGCCCTCATTACTACGGTAGATAACGCGTCGTCGCCGAGGCCTAGAACGCCGTCCCGATCTGGAACTGGAACTTCTGATACTGGTCGCCAGCGTGCTTCGTGAGCGGGAAACCCAAGCTCAGCTTGAGCGGCCCGATCGGCGAGATCCACGCGAGACCCGCACCGTACGCATAACGCAGACCGTTCGCGCCGATACTGTTGCCTTCGTCGCCCCAGACGTTACCGCCGTCGAAGAACGTGAAGACACGCAGCGTGCGGTCGTAGCCCGTGCCCGGCAGCGGGAACGTCAGTTCGATGTTACCCACCAGCATCTTCGAGCCGCCGATCGGGTCGCCCGTGGTTGCATCGCGCGGACCCAGCGAGCTCGGCTCATAGCCGCGCACCGAACCGATACCGCCGGCGTAGTAGTTCTTGAAAATCGGGTACGGCTTGCCGTCGAGACCGTTGCCGTAGCCGCCCTGGAAGTTCAGGCCTAGCACAAAGCCGCGCGCGAACGAGTAGTAATACTGCGCCTGCACGTCCGCCTTATAGTAAGGCGTACTGCCGATCGGCGAACCCCATTCGGCGTTCGCTTGCGTGAAGTAACCGCGGCTCGGTACCAGTGCGCTGTCGCGGTTATCGCGCGACCAGCCTACCGTCAGCGGAACGTTGTTCGACACGCGGCCGAAGTCGTTCACGTAGTCGATATAGCTTTGCGGTGTGGTCGAGTCGACGTCCAGACGGTTCTGCTCGAAGCCGAGACCGAAGTAGACCATGTCCGATTCGGAGAACGGAATACCGAACTTCATATCCGCGCCCGCCGTGATGATGCGGAAGCTCGTGTCGGTATTGTTCGAGTAGTACAGCGGCTCGCTGGTACGGTAGTAGACGTCGGTAATACGCTTGATGCCGTCCACCGTGAAGTACGGGTCCACCTGGGTGACCGTCAGCGTACGGAACGTCGTTGCCGTATTGATGTTCACCGCGAGGCTGGTGCCCGAACCGAACACGTTGTCCTGCGACACACCCGCCGAAATGATCGGGCCTTCGCCAGAGCCGTAACCGAGACCCAGCGTGACCGAGCCGGTCGGCTTTTCCGTGACCTTGACGTCCACGTCCACCTGGTCGGCCGTGCCTTCGACCGGCACCGTCGTCACGTCGACGTCGGTAAAGTAGCCAAGACGGTTGATACGGTCCTTCGACAGCGCCAGACGGCTAGAGTCGAACCACGAGCTTTCGAGCTGGCGCATTTCCCGGCGCACCACTTCGTCACGTGTGCGGGTGTTGCCAACGATGTTGATGCGGCGCACATAGACGCGGCGGCTCGGATCGACTTGCAGCGTCAGGTCGACCGTGTGGTGTTGCTGGTCGATCTGCGGCAGCGCGTTGACCGTGGCGAACGCATAACCATATTCACCGAGCTTGTCGACCACCGCCTTGGTGGCGGCCTTCAGCTTCGCAGCCGAGAAGCGGTCACCCGGTTTGATCTTGACGAGCTTGGTCAGCTCCGCTTCGCGGTCCAGCAGGTTGCCGGCCAGATGGATGCCGGAAATCGTGTACGGCTCGCCCTCGTGCAGGGTGAGCGTCAGGTACATGTCCTTCTTGTCCGGCGACAGCGAGACCTGGGTCGAATCGATGTTGAACTCGAGGTAGCCGCGGTCGAGATAGTACGAGCGGATGTTCTCGAGGTCGGTGGTCAGCTTGTCTTTCGAGTACAGGTCGTTCTTCGTGTACCACGAGAACCAGTTCGGCGTGGACTGCTGCATTTCGTCACGCAGCGTGCCGTCGCTGAACACCTTGTTACCGATGAAGTTGACCTGGCGGATCTTCGCGCTCGGACCTTCGATCACCGAAAACAGCAGGCCGACGCGATCGCGGTCGATCGGCGTGACCGTCGTCGTGACTTCGGCTGCATAGTAGCCGTGCGTCAGGTACTGGCGTTTCAGTTCCTGCTGGGCGCGGTCGACCAGCGACTTGTCGTAATAGCGGCCCAGCGACAGCCCGACCGAGTTCAGCGCCTTGGTCAGGTTGTCCTTGTCGAATTCGTGCAGACCCGAAAAATCGATCGTGCCGATCGCGGGGCGTTCCTGCACCTGCACCACCACGACATCGCCTTCGGTCGAGATCTTGACGTCGTTGAAGAAGCCCGTCGCATACAGCGCACGGATGGCTTCAGAGGCCTTGTCGTCGGTGAAGGTGTCGCCCTGCTTGATGGGCAGATACGCGAAAACGGTGTTGGGTTCGACGCGTTGCAGGCCTTCGAGGCGGATGTCGCGAACCACGAACGGGGTGGTGGCAAAGGCCGAGACTGCTGTAGCGCTCAGGCCAATAAATGTCAGCGCCCTGGAGCAGCGGGCCGTTAGTGTTTGAACCTTCATGCAGGATAAGCGACAAGAATTCAATGCAACATGGGAACCGCCGCCGCTTGATTTCCAATCTCTGGCCCACGGCGCGGATGGGGATGTCTCTTGGGTCTACTGCAGTCTGATGCCGGAGGTGTCACCGATGGGCGCGAGCCCGGTAGCAACCGCCAGCACTTCCGTCATATGGCGTGCTTGCGAGCGAGGCACCTGGAACGACAATTCGGCACCGCCCGACAGGCGGAAGGTCATGACCAGGTGCGGCGTTTCGCCTGCATCCTTGCCGATTTCCCATGCTTCGCACGGCATCGCAAACTTCACGCTCTGTTTCTTTTGACGGATACGTTCCGACCAGCCAATCGCGTTCGATACAGCCGCCAGCAACTGGTGCATCACCGAGCAATGCAAGGCAATCGGGTCGGGCTGATTACTTTGCAGCATCAGATACTGACCGTCCTCCGTCAGCTCGAATCCGTGGAGCGAGTCGATCGCGAGGGCCACCGTCTGGGACATACAAAGACTCCAGGATAAAGCCAGTTCGGGAGTATAGAACGGAATAGCCCCTGAGCGACCTACCTAGACTCCATACGGTTTACTTCAGCTCTATTACAAAATTCATACATTCCCTACGGTCACACTTACTCTCTCCGAGCATGCCCAGAGAATTTTCATACCATAGCACGAAAAATCTCGAACGCAACATTCTGGATGCCCGGAGCGACAACAACAAGCTTCTCAATCCAGGTATTCACCTGAATCTAACGATAGTCCCGCAGCAGCGCGCCGGTTCGAGCGGCAATTTTCTCTGGCAGACGCCGGTGAAGGACGCTCAGACGTATGCAAACCGTAATTTTACTACAAAGCGCATCGTAATATAGATTACGGGGCATTCTGGCACAAGCCTCGCGGCCGATTGGATAAATTTGTGAGACCTGCGGCCGGGAGGTTGCAAGAAACAGACAAGCTCGGGCCGCACGGCGCCCGAATCGCTGTGGCTTACAGGCGTTCGTTCATCAAGCGTGCGGCGAGGAAGTCGATCAGGAGGCGCGTGCGCGCCGGCAACTTGCGGGTACGCAGCCACAGCGCGTGCAGCGGCAACCCGGCAGGCTCATAGTCAGGCAGCACCAGTTCGACCCGCCCCGCCTCCAGCCAGTCGCGGATCTGCCAGAACGCCGCGAGCCCGATCCCCATACCCGCGGCCACGCCCGCGTTGACCGCCGCCACCCGGTCACTGTCGAAACGGCCGGACACGTTGACCGCGATCTCCTCGCCCTGGCGCGAGCGGAAGGTCCACCGCGACGGGTTCGGCAGGCCGGTGCGAACCACACACGCGTGACTAGCCAGGTCTTGCGGACGCAGCGGCCTGCCGTGCTGCGCGAGATAGCCAGGCGCCGCGTATGCGACCCGTCTGATGGTGCCGAGGCGCCGCGCGACGAGTCGCGAATCGGGCGTCTCGCCGATGCGGATCGTGACATCCGCACCGCTTTCGCTCGGGTCGCGAAAGTCGTCGCTCAGTTCGAGCGACAGCGTCAGGCCTGGATGACGCTGCAGGAACTCCCCTGCCAGCGGGGCGACATAGGCCGGGCCGAACAGCGTCGGAGCGTTGACGCGCAAGCGGCCGGCGAGCTGTTGCGCCTCTTCGGCCAGTTCCGTACGGGCCAGCTCGAGCTCGGCGAACGCACCTTTGACGCGCTCGTAAAACCGCACCCCGGCTGGACTCGGATGACAGGTACGCGTGGTGCGCACGATCAGCGTCGCCCCGTGCGCTTTCTCGAGCATCTGCAGCGACCGGCTGACCGCCTGCAGCGAGCGGCCGAGCCGGCGCGCCGCGTTCGTCAGACTGCCCTCTTCAACAACGGCCACCAGCGTTTCGAGTTCCCGCAACGCATCCATGCCCAATTCTCCCGTTTAACGTGATTATGTCTCCCTCTCTAGGCCAATTATGTTTTGCAAACGTGAGAGTAGCATCGAAAGCTCCTTCACTAGCCGAACTGACCATGACCGCTCCTTTGTTCGAGAACTCAGTGGAAGCGAACGGCGTGGCGCCCTTCGCAAGCCATGTCCCGACCCTGCGTTTTGCCCTGATGGTGGCCGTCGCGGTCCTGCCGCTCTATGCCTCGCAGACCTTGATCCCGGCGCTGAACGCGTCACTGCATCTCGGTTCTGCGATCACGCTCGTCACGGCCTTGACCCTGCTCGGCTATGCCGTGGGCCTGGTGTTGCTGGTGCCGCTGGTCGACCGCTGGCCGAACCGGGCCTTGATCGCCGGCACGCTGTCCGCCCAGGTGGTGTGCCTCGCCGTCGCCGCGGCAGCGCCGAGCGCCGCGCTGTTTCTCTGCGCGTCCTTCGCGGTAGGCGTAAGCGCAAGCGCGGTGCAGATGCTGGTGCCAGCGGCCGCGTCGCTCGCGCCGCCGCAGGCACGCGGCAAGGTAGTCGGCAACGTGATGAGCGGGCTGATGCTCGGCATCCTGCTCTCGCGGCCGCTCGCCAGCATCGTGGGCGGCGCCTTCGGCTGGCGCGGCTTTTTCGCCGCCGACGCCGTACTGGTTGCCGCCGCCACGCTGCTGGTGGTGCCGCGGCTGCCGGATATTCGCCCGAGCGGCGCGCCTTCGTATGCCGCGCTGATCGCCTCGATGGGCCGGCTGATCGCGACCGAACCGGTGCTGCGCCAGCGTGCGCTTTACCAGGGACTGCTGATGGCCGGCTTCAACGCATTCTGGAGCAGCGTCGCGGTCGTGCTGACGCGCACACCCCTCAACCTCGACACCACGCACATCGCGCTGTTCGCGCTGGCGGGCGGCGGCAGCGTGATCGTTGCGCCGCTGGCCGGGCGTCTGGGAGACCGAGGGCATACCACGCGGACGACGGCTGTCGCGCATTGCATCACGCTCGTGGCGACAGTCTGCGCCGCTTGCGCGTTGGGCGGCATGCCGCGCGGCGTGTCGATTGGGTTGCTGGTGGTGGCCGCCTGCGCGATCGACGGCGGCGTCATCGCCGATCAAGCACTTGGCCGGCGCGCGATCAACCTGCTCGCGCCGCAGTCGCGCGGACGCGTGAACGGCCTGTACACGGGGCTCTTTTTCATCGGTAGCGCCTGCGGCGCGGCGATCGCGGGTCCGGCGCTGGCGCGCTGGGGCTGGCCCGGCGTATGCACGGCGACCTTCATCTTCTTCGCCGCAGCCGCGCTGCTGCACATCGTCGACCGGTTGCGTGCGAACGCTCCCGGCCGGTGATCGCGACCGGTGTACCGAGCCGCGCTCTCCCACCATCCCTTAAGGAGGTTCTGTGATGCCATCCACTCGCGCAGACATGCGTTACCAAAGCGTCGACATCGACGGACTCGACATCTTCTACCGCGAAGCCGGGCGTGCCGATGCTCCTGTCATTCTTCTGTTGCACGGATTCCCGTCATCGTCGCGCATGTACGAGACGTTAATGCCCCTGCTCGCGCCGCACTACCGGTTGATTGCGCCGGACTACCCGGGCTTCGGTCATAGCAGCGCGCCGTCTCCCGGCGCGTTTCGCTACACCTTCGATCAGCTCGCCCAGGTGATGATCCGCTTCACCGAACGACTTGGACTCACCCGCTATGCGCTGTTCGTGCAGGACTACGGCGGCCCGGTTGGTTTCCGGCTGGCGCTCGCACATCCGGAACGCGTCGCGGCGCTGATCGTACAGAACGCGGTCGCCCATGAAGAAGGCCTTGGACCGTTATGGGAGACCCGCAAAGCGTTCTGGCGCGAGCGAGCCACGCACGAAGCGGCGCTGCGCGCCAACCTGCTGTCGTTCGAGGCGACCCGGTTGCGCCATGTCGGCCGCAGCCCGCATCCCGAGCGCTACGATCCGGATAGCTGGCACGACGAGTTTGCGTTTCTGTCGCGCCCCGGCCAGATCGACATCCAGACCGAGCTCTTTTACGACTATCGGACCAATGTCGAAAGCTACCCGCAGTGGCAGCGGTACCTGCGCGAGCACCGGCCTGCTACCCTCGTGTTGTGGGGCAAATACGATCCGTCGTTCGCGATCGAAGGCGCGCACGCCTACCGGCGCGATGTGCCCGAAGCGGAGGTTCATCTGCTGGAGGGCGGGCATTTCGTGCTCGACGAAGCGTGCGACGAAGTTGCGCAGCATACGACGCGGTTTCTTGCCAGGCTGGAAATGCGAACGGGTTCGTCTGCTTGACGGTAGAGTGGACCGCAAACCGTCAAGCCGACTCATGCCCCAACGGCTCCAGCAGGTTGCGCAGCGCCGCCAGGTTCAGCGGGCGCGCGAACCAGAACCCCTGGACTTCGTCGCAGCCCAGCTCGCGCAGCCGCTCGGCCTGCTCCTCGGTCTCCACGCCCTCCGCCGTGACACGGAGTTTCAAGGCGTGCGCCATGGCGATGATCGCGCCGACCAGCGCGGCGCATTGCGGATCGGTCGTCATTCGGATCACGAACGATCTGTCGATCTTCAGGCGGTTCAGCGGAAAGCGCGTGAGGTACGCGAGACTCGAATAGCCGGTGCCGAAATCGTCCACCGCCACGTCGACACCCAGCTTGCGCAGCGCGTGCAGCGTCTGCAGCGCCTGCTCGGTATCGCCCAGCAGGACGCCCTCGGTGATCTCCACTTCGAGGTAGGACGGATCGAGCGCGGCGTCCTGCAACGCGCTTTCGATCGTCGCCAGCAGGTTCTGCCGCTGGAACTGCTGTGGCGACACGTTCACCGCCACCCGCGGCAAGCTGCCGGTGAGCCGCAGCAACTTGCCTGCATCGCGGCAGGCGGTGCGAATCACCCATTCGCCGATCCGCTCGATCAAGCCCGTTTCCTCCGCCACCGGCACGAACTCGGCCGGACTGATCAGGCCGCGCTCCGGATGACGCCAGCGCAGCAAGGTTTCTACCTGGGTGATGCGCCCGGTCGCGAGCGTGATCTGCGGCTGATAGACCAGATGCAATTGCTGACGGTCGAGCGCCTCGCGCAGCATGGTCTCGAGTTCGAAGCGGCGCGCGGCCTGGCCCTCGAGCGCCGCCGAGAAGCGCCGCACGACGTTGCCGCCCGCTCCGCTCGCCGCCGACAGCGCGACGTGGGCCCGCCGCATCAGCGTCGGCACATCGTCGCCATCCTCCGGATAAGCTGCGCTGCCGAAGCTTGCGGTGATGGTGACCGGTGTGCCCGAGCAGTCGATCGGCTCGGCGATGCGGGCGAGCGCCGCAGCCGCCAGCGCATCGGCTGCGGCACCTGTCTCGTTGACCAGCAACGCGAATTGCGTGCCGCTCACCGAGGCGATCGTCCCTTCGTAGGCAATCAGGCTGCGCAGGCGCTCGCCGACAATCTGCAACACCAGTTCGGCCGCGTAGGAGCCCAGCGCGTCGCGCACTTTGCGCAAGGTGTTCAGTTCGACCAGCAGCACGGTAAAGCTCGCGCCGTCACGCCGGCAGCGCGTCAGCGTGAGGTCGAGCCGCTCGGCAAAGAGCGTCTGGTTCGGCAGACGCGTGACGCCATCGTGGTGCGACACGTACCAGAGCCTCGCTTCTGACTGCGCATAGCGCGTCATCTCGACTGCGATACCCACATAGCCGGCTGGATTGAGGCGAGCGCCGTCATCGAAAGCGACGGGTTCGTCGGCACGGTGAGGTTTCGGCGCTACCGCCGGGTCGCCTGCCGGGAGTGGCGAAAGTGGCGAGAGGGCCAGCATGACCGGGATGCGGGTGTTATTGCGCCGTACGTAGGTCCATTCGCTTTCGTAGCGGGTGGGGGCCATGACGGAGCCAGGCGAGACCGAGCCCGGCGTACCCACGCCCCAGCTTCCGACGCCTGGCAGCTCCGCGCGCCGCCTCGCGAGCTCTGCCGGATCGTGCAGCGAATCGAAACTGCGCCGGCCGATCAATTCCTCGGCCCGGTATCCGGTCAACTGCTCGTAGGCGGCGTTGACGTAGCGGAACCTGCCGTCCGCCGCGCAGATGAAGGCGCCATACGGCGCGGCGGCGAGCGCGCTCTCGTGCAGCAGCGTTTCGGCATTGCGATCTGGCATGACGCTATCCCGCCCTCTCAGTGATTCGAATGACAACACCCGCAACCGGAACGCCTCCCGAGCACCACTCCGGTTGAGCCGCCAAGCGATGAGCGGCGCATAACGCGAATCTGATCACAACGGCTTTTGTGCAGCCATCCGCATTTACGCCGTCATGCCACGGGCTGCGCGCGGGTAGCACGCTCGGCGAGATGGTCGACCATGCGCTGGGCGGCCGGCTGCAACGCGTCGAAATCCCGGTAGCACACCACGAAGCGGCGCCGCGCCCACGCGTCGGTGAGCGGAATCAACTGGATGCCGAGCGTCGGGCGATACGCGTCGCCCACTTCGACCGGCACGACGCTGATGCCGAGGTTGGCCGCGACAACCCTGAACGCCGCATCGAAATTCGACACGATCACCCGGTACGAAACCGTGTGTCCCGCCCGGGCCGCCGCGCGTTGCAGCATCGTATGCACGGCGGTGGACGGCGGCAGGCCAACGTGGTCGTAGCCGAGCGTCTGTTCGAAGGACACGCTCGCGCGGCTTGCCAGCGGATGCCCCGGATGAACCGCCAGCGCCAGCCGGTCCTGGCGGTAGGGGCGCACCTGCAGGCCTTCCAGATCGACGTTGTCCCAGCACACCCCCACCGACGCCGCCCCTTCGCGCAACTGCCGCACCAGATCCGCCGAGATCCGTTCCTCGATGTCCACCTTGATGTTCCGGTTGGCGGGCTCGCGCATGAAGGCGGCGACATCGTCCAGCAGCGCCTCCGCGATTGCCGAAGCCGACGCGCACAGGCTCACGCGCCCGGCCAGCCCGGCGCTGAACGCGGCCACGTCGGTGGCGATCCGCTCCATGGTGAACAGCATGCTGCGTGCATGTTCGAGCAACACCAGACCGGCCGGCGTAGGCTGCACGCCGCGCCGCGAACGGGTCAGGAGCGGCACGCCGAGTTCGTTCTCCAACTGGGCGATACGCTTGCTGACCGCCGACGGTTCGATATGTTCTTCTTCGGCGGCGCGCGCCATGTTGCGGTGCTCGCACACCGCCACCAGCAGGCGCAGCGTCTTCAGGTCGATGTCGCGCATGGTGGTCTCCCGGATGGTTTGTGGGTTTCCCGATGGGAAACCTAACGGTTCCAAAATACCTCTTTATAGAAGTTCTGGAATGCCTCAAGTTAGCACAATGCCAGCCGCAAGAGACTGGTGAGGCCCCAGCACTTAGGAGACACCCTCATGCCCCCGTTCCCCTCGAACGTCGTCGTCCGCGAAGTCGGCTTGCGCGACGGCTTGCAGAGCATCCAGACCGTGCTCCCGACCGCGCGCAAAATCGAATGGATCGCCGACGCCTATGCGGCCGGCCAGCGCGAGATCGAAGTCGGCTCGTTCGTGCCGGCCCGGCTGCTGCCGCAACTGGCCGATACCGCCGAACTGGTGGCGTTTGCCAAAACCCTCCCTGGGCTCTTCGTCTCGGTGCTGGTGCCCAATCTCAAGGGCGCCGAACGGGCCCTCGAAAGCCGGGCGGATCTGCTGCTCGTGCCGCTCTCGGCAAGTCACGCGCACAGTCTCGCCAATCTGCGCAAGACGCCCGACGAAGTGATCGCCGAAGTCGCGCGCATCCGCGCCGCCCGCGACGCTTCCGGCTCGAGGACATTGATCGAAGGCGGTATCGGCACCGCCTTCGGTTGCACGCTGCAGGGCGCGGTCGCGCCCGCCGAAGTGCTGCGCTGTATGCAGGCGCTGCTCGACGCCGGCGCGGACCGCGTCAGCCTAGCCGATACGGTCGGCTATGGCGGCCCCGCGGCCGTGCGCAGCCTGTTCGGCGCGGCCCGCAAGCTGGCTGGCGAGCGCTTCTGGTGCGGCCATTTCCACGACACCCGTGGCCTCGCGCTCGCCAATGTGTATGCCGCGCTGGAGACCGGCGTAGCCCGCTTCGACGCGACTCTTGCGGGTCTCGGCGGCTGCCCGCACGCACCGGGCGCCAGCGGCAATGCCGCCACCGAAGACCTCGCTTTCATGCTGGCCGACATGGGCATTGCCACCGGCATCGACCTGCCTCGCCTGCTGACGCTGCGCGCCAGGCTCGCGCAGTGGTTGCCCGACGAAACGCTGCGCGGCGCATTGTGGCGGGCGGGTCTGCCACAGACCTTTGCCGCCCCCGCCAACGTTCGAATTTCTGCCTAAGATTTCCGCCTGAGGTTTCCATGAGCACTCCCAACAACCTTCCGCTCGATGGCGTGCGCGTCGTCGAATTCACCCACATGGTGATGGGCCCGACCTGCGGCATGATCCTCGCCGACCTGGGCGCCGAGGTCATCAAGATCGAACCGCCCGGCGGCGACAAGACGCGCAAGCTGCCGGGACTTGGCATTGGCTTTTTCCGCTCGTTCAACCGTAACAAGAAGAGCGTGGTGCTCGATATCACGACGCCCGATGGCCACGCTGCCGCGGTTGAACTGATCGGTCAGTGCGATGTGATGCTGGAGAACTTCCGCCCCGGCTTGATGAGTCAGTTAGGCCTCGACTACGAGAGCTTGGCGAAGCGCTATCCGCGTCTGATCTACGTGTCGCACAAAGGCTTTCTGCCCGGTCCGTACGAGAAGCGCCTCGCGCTCGACGAAGTCGTGCAGATGATGGGCGGGCTCTCGTATATGACCGGCCCGGCGGGCCGGCCGTTACGCGCCGGCACCTCGGTCAACGACATCATGGGCGGCATGTTCGGCGCCATCGGCGTGCTGGCGGCGCTGCGCGAGCGCGATACCACCGGACGGGGCCAGGAGGTGCAAAGCGCGCTATTCGAAAACTGCGTCTTCCTCAGTGCCCAGCATATGCAGCAATATTCGATGACCCACGAGCCGCCGCCGCCGATGCCCTCGCGCGTCTCCGCATGGAGCGTCTACGACGTGTTCACGTTGGCAGGCGGCGAGCAGCTCTTTATCGGCGCGGTCAGCGACAAGCAGTTCCTCACGCTGTGCGACGTACTGCAATGCCCGGAACTGGCCGCCGAGCCGCAGTTCGCCAACAATGCGCTGCGGGTTGCCGTGCGGCCGGAACTGCTGGCGCGGCTCGGCGCGATCCTGAAGGACCATCGGGCGGAGGAGCTGTCGCCGAAACTGGAGGCGAACGGCATACCGTATGCGCCGATCGTGCGGCCCGATCAGTTGCTCGACGATCCGCATCTGAAAGCGAGCGGCGGCCTCGTGCCGATGGAGACCGAAGACGGCAGCACGACCGACGTCGTTCTGCTGCCGCTGCTGATGGGCGGCCGCCGCCCGGGCGTGCGCCAGGCGCTCGCCAAAGTGGGTGAGCACACCCAGGAGATTCTCGCCCGGCTAAAGGGGCGTGCCGCTTCTTAACCTGGCACTCGCTTATCGGCAGTCGCACCTTCAACCATACCGTCAGGCATCCTAAAACTAACCCGTGCCGGCGGCTCCAACCAACAAACATTTTGCATGCGATCGGAGTAAGCGTTGAAGCGCTAACTTCGATCGGGAGGAGACATCATGCAGCCCATCGTCGCGGCACGTACGCACCCGGCCGCCACCCGGCCCGTGGCCCCTGATGCATCGGCAACCGCGCTGTCTGCCCGCATGGACCGGCTGCCGGTCACACGCTATCTGTGGATGCTGGTGTTCCTGATCTCGCTCGGCGGCTTCTTCGAGATTTACGACCTGATCTTCACCGGCTATATCGCCCCCGGCATGGTCAAAAGCGGCCTGCTGAAAGCGACCACTGCGAGCTTCTTCGGCTTCGACGGCGTGGCTGGATTCATCGCCGCTACCTTCGCGGGACTCTTCGTCGGCACCTTCGGACTCGGCTGGTTGCCCGACCGCTATGGTCGGCGCGCGGTGTTCACGTTTTCGCTGCTGTGGTACTCGCTCGGCTCGGCGATCATGGCTTGCCAGCACTCGGCGGAAGGACTGGTGGTGTGGCGCTTTATCACCGGCATAGGTGTGGGCATCGAAATCGTCACCATCGACAGCTATATCACCGAACTCGTCCCGCAGCAGATGCGCGGCCGCGCCATGGCCTTCAACCAGGCGGTGATGTTCAGTGCCGCGCCTGTGGCGGCGATTCTGTCCTGGTGGTTGGTGCCCACGACGCTATTCGGCATAGACGGCTGGCGCTGGGTGGTGCTGGCCGGCTCAGCGGGCGCGGTAATCGTCTGGCTGATTCGCCGGGCCGTGCCGGAGAGCCCACGCTGGCTCGCGCTGCAAGGCCGCGTGAGCGAAGGCGACGAGGTCGTGCAGACGATCGAAGCAGCGGTGGCGCGGCAATCGGGAGCCGCGCTGCCCGCACCACCGCCGGTCGCCGAGCAGCCGCGGCGCGCCACCGCGACGTTTGCGCAACTGTGGCAACCGCCCTATCGCTCACGCCTGATCATGTTGATTGTCTTCAACTTCTGCCAGGCAATCGGTTACTACGGCTTCGCCAACTGGGTGCCGACACTGCTGATCGGCCAGGGCATCACAGTGACGAAGAGCCTGCTTTACTCGTTCGTGATTGCCATCGCATTGCCGGTCGGACCGCTCATCGCCATTCTGTACGCCGACAAAGTGCAGCGTAAATGGCTGATCGTCGGCGCGGCGCTTGCCGTGATCGTGTTTGGGCTGCTGTTCTCGCAGATGCGAAGCGCGCTTGCGCTGATCTTGCTCGGCGTGCTCATCAGTCTCGCGGGTCAGACCATCTCGGTGTGCTATCACGCCTATCAGGCCGAGCTGTTTCCCACCGGGGTACGCTGTCGCGCCAATGGCTTCGTCTATTCGGCAAGCCGCGTGGGCGCGATGATGTCGGGCTTTACCATTGCCTTCCTGCTGCGCGACTTCGGCGTGGTGGGTGTGTTCCTCGGCGTAACGGTGTGCATGTTGGTCGTGGCGCTGGCGGTCGGGGTGTTCGGGCCGCGGACCAATGGGCTGCGGCTGGAAGAAATTTCGCATTGACGGTGGGCTAAGGGCAGCCGGCCGTCGCCCTCGGCGACAAAATTTATTCAGACCGTGTCGATTCCCGGTCGGCTCGCTCGTCGTGGTGATGAAGCCCTGCTGAAAACAGCCGGAACTTCCGATTCATCAACCCGCCCATCCGAGGAGCGACACCATGTCTGCAGCCGCTGTAAAACCGATTCCGGAAGGAATGCACTCGCTGACCCCGCATCTGATTTGCGCCGGCGCCGCTGAAGCGATCCGGTTCTATGCCGAAGCGTTCGGCGCCGTCGAACAGTTCCGCCTGCCCGGGCCGGAAGGCAAATTGATGCATGCATGCCTGAAAATCGGCGATTCAATGCTCATGCTGGTCGACGAAATGGCCGGCTGCGGAATGCTCGGACCGCGCGCGCTGAAAGGCTCGCCGGTCGCGATTCACCTGTACGTGACGAATGTCGATGCCGTGGTCGAGCAGGCGGTCAAGGCCGGCGCCCGCGTCACGATGCCCGCCGCCGACATGTTCTGGGGCGACCGCTTTGCCCAGCTCGAAGACCCGTTCGGCCACCGTTGGTCCGTGGCGACGCATCAACGCGATGTGTCGATGGAGGAGATGCAGGAAGCCGTACGCGCGATGGAGCACTGATGACCGTGCCGACGCCCGAACCTGCGGACACGGAGGGCGTGCCCGCAGGTTGCTCGCAGGGTGCTTTAACCCAAAGGTTTAACGCGTTACGGCATCGAACGAAAACGTGCCGAGCGCCGCGCGCACTTCGTCGAGCGTGGCCTGGGTAACGGCTTTCGCCCGTTGCGTGCCTGCGCGCAGCACGTCGAACACATAGCCCGGCTCGCGCGCGAGCTGTTCGCGCCGCTCACGGATCGGCGCGATCAATGCCTGCAACTGCTCTTCGAGGCGGCGCTTGACCACCATATCGCCGAGGCCGCCTGCTCGGTACTCCGCCTTCAGGCGCTCGACGGTGGCACGATCTTCGTCGAAGGCATCGAGGTAGGTGAACACCATATTGCCCTCCACCGTGCCCGGGTCGGACGCGCGCAGATGGTTCGGATCGGTGTACATGCTCTTGACCGAATCGCGGATCGCGTCGGCGGAGGACGACAGCGGAATCGAGTTGCCCTGCGACTTGCTCATCTTGGCTTTACCGTCGACGCCGGGCAGCCGGCCCATGGTCGGAATCAACGCCTCGGCTTCCGGCAGCACGTCCTTGCCGACTTGCCGGTTGATGCGGCGCACGATTTCGTTGGTCTGCTCGATCAGCGGCGCCTGGTCTTCGCCGACCGGTACGACGTGAGCCTTGAAGCCGGTGATATCAGCCGCTTGCGCGACCGGGTAACAGAGAAAACCCGCCGGGATATCGCGGCCGAACCCGCGCGCCTGAATTTCGTCCTTGATCGTCGGATTGCGCTCGAGGCGTGCGACGGTCACAAAGTTCATATACAGCAGAGTCAATTCGGCCAGCGCCGGCAGCGCCGATTGCACCGCGATGGTGGTCTTTTGCGGGTCGATGCCGACCGCCAGATAGTCGAGCGCGACCTCCAGGACGTTACGGCGCACCTTGTCGGGGTCATGCGCGTTGTCGGTCATGGCTTGGGTGTCCGCGACCAGCACGAACTGCTGATGCGTTTCCTGCAGTGCCAGACGCGTTTTCAGCGAGCCGACGTAGTGGCCCAGGTGCAGCGCACCGGTGGGACGGTCGCCGGTCAGGACGGTACGGCGCGGGGAAGAGGTGTTGTCTTGCATAAACGGGCTCTTTTGAAACACCGCTGCAGGACAAGCTAACCGGGAATACAGCACCATGTCAGCCGGACTGCAGCGGCCATGGTCGTAGTAAAGACGTGACGATGCCGCTCTTTCAGGAGCGCCACCAAGCGTGAAGCAGGGAAAGGTTCATCGGGTACATGGCGTAAGGATGCCATATCCGGGCGGGGGTTGCCAATGAGGGGGCAATCGCGACACGGCTAACGGGTGCGACTTCGCGCCAGCGAAAATACCTGGTCAATCAATGGGCATGCTGCTACGCCGCCCTCACCTCGGCCAACAGTTCCGGATGCCGGTCCAGCACCTTGAGCAGTTTCACCAATGCCAACGGAGGCTTGGTCTTGCCGTTTTCGTAACGCGAGAAAGCATTGATGCCACCGCCGAAGATCTCGGCAGCTTCACGCTGGTCCAGTGCAAGTTTCTTACGAACGCTAGCAATGAAGGCTGGATCGACGGTCGATGCATTGACCTGCTTGTTGAACTCGAGCATCGCCGCACTGGTACGAGCCGATTCGGCCATGTCCAGCGATGATCGCCGTACGTCGTCATACTCTTATAGAAGTCGGTCGAGGTCAGCGCCATGAGGACACTGAGTATCCCGTCGAAGTCGAATCCTAGCGCACCGCCGCCTGCCAGCGCCGAGACGGTTGAGCGCACCTTCTTTGCCTCGATCCATGCTTTGACGACGGACAGCTTGCAATGTGGTGTGCTCTTTTCCATGGAATATTAACCTAGTTGGTTAGTTCCAGTGGATGCTTTCCCCTCTCAGTTGAGATCAGGCGTCCCCTTCCCGTTCGCGCATGACGTCTTCCGCCAACGTCCTGGTTATGTGGATTTCATCCGCCACAGCGCTAACAGGCCGTCACTTAACGTCAACTACCGGCCCGATTAAATTACCAAGGAGACCATAGAAAATTTTTGATCGGAAAGTGCATCCCGAAATTGAATCTGACGAGAGACATCAACGTCCTCGCGGACGGCGATATCTTCATGGCAGCAAGGGGGGAAGTGACGGCCCGATGGTGACGCATCGGGCCCGGGGGAGCGGAGAACAACTACGAGAAAAACGCAAACGGCAGCGTAGCCGCCAGATAAATCGCCAGCCCCGTCGACGGCAGGCCGGCAGAAATCGCGACGATCGCCAGCACGCTAGCCGTAACCGTCAGCACGAGCAGACGTATGCGGCGAGCACGCCGCGCCGTCAACGCCTCGCAGCGTTGCAACGCCGGCAAGTCCTCGGATGCCGGTGAGACATGCTGACCGATATTCGTTCCTGCCATGATCGTGCCTCGTCGATTGATCCGCCGATTCTGGCACCGCCGGCATATCGGATTTCTAAATAGCGCGCAGTGAAATGCAAAGGAAACGTATAGGACAGCCACATGCCACAACGAAAGCCGCGGCGGCCCAAACGACCAAGGCAACGGCCAGGGCCGAGGCCACAGCCACGCTCACGCCAACTCAAACCACCGGCGCAACAAACGGCTCGGCCTCCGGCGCGCAATGCACATTGAATCCGATCAGCTTCGCCGGACCAAACGTGTTGCTCAACGCCACGTCCGCAGCATCACGCCCGCGCGCCATCAGCACCCTGCCCGTGCGCGGCACGTTATTACGCGGGTCGAAGGTCTGCCAGGTCCCACCCAGATAAGCCTCGAACCACGCAGCAAAATCCATCGCGGAATGCGGCGGTGGCACGCCGACATCGCTGATATAGCCGGTGCAATAGCGCGCCGGA
Source organism: Paraburkholderia phenazinium (assembly GCF_900100735.1). Taxonomy (GTDB): domain Bacteria; phylum Pseudomonadota; class Gammaproteobacteria; order Burkholderiales; family Burkholderiaceae; genus Paraburkholderia; species Paraburkholderia phenazinia. Next base: position 130,676 of record NZ_FNCJ01000013.1, read on the forward strand.
ATATTCATCGCGCGGCACAGGGTCACGCCCAGATGCGCAAAATCGCGGCACACGCCGGTGCGCTCGTGCCAGGCCTGCCAGGCGGTTTTGGTCGGCCGTGCGTGGCCGTAGCCAAACACAATATGACGGTGCACGAAATCGCAGATGGCCTGCACGCGCTCGCGGCCGAGCGGCGTCTTGCCGAACAGGCGCCATGCGAGATCGGACAGCAGATCGGTTTCGCAATAGCGGCTGCCGAGCAGGAAGATCAACGTTTCGCTGGGCAGTTCCTCGACCGGATGCTGGTAGCCGTTCGCCTCGACCGTTTCGGGCTCGGGGGAAATCTCCAGCACCGCCGTAGTCGACAGCGCAATGCGCCCCGCCGGCGCCACAATGCGGCTGCACAGATTGCCGAAACTATCGCGGTACTGCGTGATCGGCACCGGCGGATCGACCTTCAGCACATCGGCGCTCAGCACATCCTGCACGCGCGAGTAATGCGTATTCAACATCAACAGCATCGGAGTGGCTTGCTCACACTCGTAGACCAGATCGTAACCAACGCGCAATTTCATCGAACCGCCCTTGCCTTACTCAGGATCATCAAACATCTTCTGTCACGCGGACATCCACTTGCAGGCCACGGAACGAATGCGCCGCGCCATGCCACGTGCCCCACAGCGGCAACGCCTGGTAGTAGTTCCAGGCCACCGCCACCCGAATCAGATGGCGGTTGCCGATAATGCTGTTGGTCGGATCGAAATCGACCCAGCCTGCTCCCGGCAGGTAAATCTGCAGCCACGCATGCGTGGCGCCACCGCCGAGCGTCGTGTCGAAATCGGGCACGAAGATATAGCCGCTGACGAAGCGCGCGGCGAGTCCGAGCGAGCGCACCGCGTCCATCATCAACACCGCAAAATCGCGGCAACTGCCGCTGCGGTGGCGCAAGGTATCGGCCGGACGGTAGACGCCCTTTTCCGAGCGCCGCATATAGCGAAAGCCGCTCTTGATCTCCTGGGTCATGGCCCGCAGCATCTTCATCGTGCTGGTCGGCCCGAGCGGCGCGAGAAAGCGGCGCGCCCACTGATCCACTTCGCCATCCGGGTATTGACGGCTGCGCGCATTCACGAGATCCGACGCTTCCTCGTTGGTGTACGCGAAGGGCCACGTCGCCGCGTAGGGTTCGAGCGCATAGTCGGGCAGCGGCGACTCGTAGTGCTCAAGGGTCACCTCGCTGTCGAACTGCAGCTCGGCCGCCTCGCCGCTAAAGCGGGCCACCGCCACCGAATTGTCGAACACGTCATGCAGCCAGTGCAGCCGCGCCGGCGTCGGCGTGATGACCAGTTGGGTGGCAACGACGCGAACGTCGTGCCCCGAGCGTGGCCGGAACATCATCCGGTGTTCGCCGAAGCGCACCGGCTCCGAATACCGGTAGACACTGACGTGCCGCACGGTCAAACGCTGCGGCTCGATCTTCTTGCTAGCCGCCTGGAGCAACTCGATGGTCACGTTACCGCCCATGAAAACCTGCTGCAACCGCAGGGCCGGCAGCATGTGCCGCCGGCGTTATGTTGCCGCGTCTAACGTTCAGGGTGGTTGGACTGATTGCGCAGAAAACATCCTCCGGCTCAGCATACACCTGCCAATTTGCCGCAAGGCACTCATTTGAGGGTGGTTTGTAAGATCGCGTGGAAAGCGGAGAGTTATCAACAGATTCTGTTTGCAAATCTGTTGATAACTCGCTGGCGAATCCCGTAAGTGCTTGATGCGGCTCGACTTTACTGGGTGAAGCCGAATCGGGTCAGATTGCCTGCGCCGCAGGGCCGCTGGCGAGCCTCATCGCGCGACTTACACGCCCCGGCCTGCCGTGTCGGTGCGTTCGGCCTCATGCACATTGGGCGCGCTTCTCTGTTCCTCGGCCCACTGCTGGCGCGAGCGGTACATCGTGGCGAGCGCGAGGCGCGCCATCTTGACCCAGCCCGACGGGCGCGGGTCGGCCAGCATGCTGAGCGCGCGTGCATAGTCGAGCGTGAGACCCGGCGTCCATGCCATGGTGGCGGCACGCTTGCGCACCTGCGCCGCCACCCACAACTCGGGCGTCGCGATCACGCGCAGGAACGGTTTCCAGCCGCGGTGACGGCCCCATACCCGGGCCGACGCGCCTTCGAGCGCCGCTTCCAGCGCGCGCGACACAGTGCTGGAGCAATTGCGGTAAGTGAGGTTGTAGGTCGTGTCCTGGCGATACGTCTCCCAGAAGCGCCGCAGCCGCTCGGGATCGTAGTTGCGGATCCGCACCTGTACCGTCGACGGGCACCATGCCTTCGATTCCGTCCCATAGTCGGGCTGAAACAGACCGGGTACGTCGTTCTCGCGTGTGGCGCGCAGCAGCCGCGTGAACTCGTCCGGCGAACGGTCGATTTCCACGCCTGGATAGAGGCTGATATAAACGCCGTCTGGCGACTCGAGGGCGGCGTGGCCGGTCGAGATCACGCCGTTGCGGTCCACAGCGGCAATGTAGCGGTCGATGATCGGCTGGCGGCGCGCTTCGCCCTTCGAGGTGCCGACCGGCGTCCAGACGTGCACGGTCAGCGCCGGTTCATCGGCGGCCGGCGGGCCATCCCACTCCCGCGCCGTGGGAGCCGCCTGCTGCGACCCGGCGGTCGCGCTGGCGGCCTGTGCAGCGCCGTCTGCGGCCACCGCCGGGTTCGATGACAGGCGCCGAACGCGCGAGGCCAGCAGGATCATGTTCCAGCCGCCAAACATCAGGCCGAGTCCTAAACAGTACGGCACGGTGCCCACGTAATGCGTCGGAAACGGCTGATAGAAGAATATCGCCAGCACGATTTCAACCACGCCGCCCGCCACCGCGAGACGCCAGGTCCGGAAGCGCACCACTCTTGCCGAGATGATCTGCAACAGGCCGTCGGCAAGAAAGAGCGTGCCGAAGATCATCGACAGGATGAAATTGCCGTGATGATGCCCGGCGAGGATCAGGGCCGCCGCCACGCAGAACGCCAAGCCCTTGACGTAGCGCAGCGTACGTTGGCCGCCCATGCCGGTCCACGCGACCGCGAGCGTGGCAAGCCCTTCGACGAGGAGCAGACAGGCGAACGGCGTGATCGGGAAGTACAGCGCGCTATCGAGCGCATCGATGAAGATTGCGATACCCACCAGAAGGCTGATCCAGCCGAGCGTCGTCAGCGTCCGCCAGCGGGTGCGAAGATAGTCGACTCCCAACAGGATCATCACCAGGCGAACCATCGTCAGTCTCCGGATGCCAGCGCTGTGATCGAGCGCCGCCGTGCCAACGAGGCCGGGCGGCGCAGTGCCTTTCAGCGTTATATAGCACGCGCCCGGCAAGCTGCAATGGAATTGCAGTGAGGCCGCGTGCGGCGCGCGCCGTCGGCATCGGGAGTGCTGCTGCCGCTCCCGGTGGAAGAGAACGTGATTGAGCCTGTTGCGCGCGGCTCTACGCCGCCTTGAGCAAGCGCTGGATCGCTTCTGCGATCAGATGATGGAGAAACGCCCGGACCACTGCTTCAACCGTCGCGCCGCCCCACCCGCACGGCAACCGCAGCACCGCGCATCGGCGCAGGACGCGCACGCAGCGCCTTCCATTTGCTGGCGACAACCGCAAGCAGCAACATCGTACCGATGGCCAGCAGGTCGCCGGCCAGCCCATTCAACCAGGCCGGCCCGCGCGCGAGCCGCACAGCCGTATCGACGCCGATCGACACCACCGTGCCGCCGACGAAGCACACGAGTCCCTGCTTGCCCACCGTCACCACCGCGGGCAAGCGCTCGGCGATCCGCCGCAGCATCTGCATGCGGACCGCCTGGGCCACCAGCCACGCAATGGCCAGAAAGCTAAGAACGCGCACCGCGGCGAGGTTCTGCTTCATATACCCGGGCGTCGCCTGGGTTTCGAGGCACAGCTTGATGAACGCGAAGGTCAACGCCACCGCAAGTGCCGCGCAACTCAACCAGCGCCCTGCCTTCGAGATCTGGAACTCATGCGACACCGGATGCAGACGGCACAGAATGCCCAGCATGAACATCAGTTGCCAGGCAAACGGATTGAACGCCCAGCCTCCGGGATCGGCACTCGGCAAGGCGCGCGCCAGCCACGCAGCGGCCAGCCACACCGCGAGGCTCAAGCCTAGCGCGACGGCCGGCCTCCGATTGGCGAGCGGCACCGAGAGTGGCACGCACAGCGCGAACAGGGTGTACATCGGCAATACGGCGGACAAGAACGGCTGATGCCGCAAGGTGAAGATACCCAGCAAGCTGCCCACCGGGTGGTGCAGCAGATCGGTCCAGCCAGTCTCTCCCAACACCGGCGAGTCGACGTGCCACAGCATGAGCGACGCGCCCGCCAGCAACATCAATGCGGCCGTGAGCAGATAGGCGCGGTAGATCTCCCATGCGCGCAGCAAGAAGCGCCGCTTGGCCGCGTGTTCGCTGCGATAGGTCGCGACATTCGTGTAGGCCGCAGCCGAGGCGTAGCCGCCCAGAAACACGAAGACTTCGGCCGCGTCGCAATACGCATAGTTGTGCAGCATGAAACGCGACAGGACGCTGCCCTGAATATGATCGAGGGCAATGACGATCAACACGACTCCGCGCAGGAAGTCGATTTCGAGCGAGCGCCGGACGGGGGAATTCATGAACGGTAACTCCGTTTGCTCTGCGGCCGTAACCTGCAAAGATTGCCGGGACGCGCGGGTGGATAACCGGACTGCATAAACGCTGCGTCCCTAGACCCTATGTCACGCGAGACTGCGATTCAATGACGTGCGCTCAGCGCGATTTTTCAACGTGTTACGTCGTGGCCAGCGAGGTCGTGATGCTTGTCCGACACAAGCCCCCATGGGCGGTTCCTCGCAGAACTGCATCAATATGTTTCATCGCATCGGTATGCCAATTGCTTGACGCGGATCGATGCGGCGTGCGCTCGAACAAGACGTGAGCGCACCTCGCAGAAGGAAGCTGCGAGGGTTAGCCAATGATGAGGGAGGGGTGATGACCGGAGGCTGGCAGCAGCCTGTCATTTCTGCAATCGCGCTAGCGCGGCCCGGCAAAGGCGAGCTAACGGCGCAGGAAGGAGCCCGCGTACTGGCACCTCGCAGCGGAGGTTCTGCGCTGCTGCGGTGAGCCCCACAGCAACGCCAGGATTGACACCTGGTTACAAAATAAACCGGCAGAAATCGAGCGACTTTCTGCCGGCTTGCGCAGCCCTTTCAGCTTACAGAGCGCGCTTGATTGAGCCCGCTGCAGCCGCTGCTTCAGGCCGCCGCGGCGTGCAGCAGCGCGTCGCCCTGCTCGCCGCCCAGCACTTCGACGATGTCGGCAAACATGCGCGCGAGTTCGCCCGTCATCAGCGTCATGTCCGAGTCGAATTGCTCGTCGTCGTTGTGCGCGGTCGGGTCGCTCGCTTCCTTGATGACGTCGAGCGGCGTCACGCGCTTGATGGTCAGCGACGGGGTCAGGACAAACGACACGCGGTCGTTCCATGTCATCGCCAGACGCATGCACTGCTTGCCCGCTTCGATGTGCCGGCGCATGTCCTCGACATCGAGCGCATGCCCCACATATCGCACGGTCGCGTTGCCCTGCGCTGGCGAGCGCAACTCGGTGTCCTGATCGAGCGTGAAGCCGGCAGGCGCATCGCCCGACAGGAGCCATTCGGTCATCGCCGCCACCGGCGATTGCGCAACCCGCACGCTGGCGAGCGGCAATTGATCGACCGATTTCACCAGCAGTCCGAGCACTTCGTCCGCGACGGCTTGCGACGATGCATCGATCACGAGCCACCCGTGCGCCGTGTCGATCCATACGCGCGTGTCGCGGCGAATGCTGAAGGCGCGCGGCAGCAGTTCGTCGGTGACCTGCTCCTTCAGTTCGCGCATCTGCTTGCGGCCGACCTTGAAGCCCTGTTGCTCTTCGAGCTCGAGCGCACGCGCCTTGGTCACCTGATTGACGACCGAGGCGGGCAGCAACTTCTTTTCGGTGCGGAACACCAGCAGCATCTGGCGGTTGATCGAGTAGACGAGCGAGTCGTTATCGCGCGGCGACGCCCATCCCTGCGTCTGCATCTCGACGCTGCTGCCCGGCTGGAACGCGTGCGGCGCGAGCCACTTGTCCATCTGCTCGGGGGTGACGGACCACGGAACGGGGAGACGATGAAGCTGAAGGTTTTTGAACCACATGGGCGTACGGGCAAAGCGCATCATTCTATACGACACTCGCCGCCGCGAGGGATCGCAATGCACGCAGCGAACAATTGCGGTGTATCGGTGAAGCGGCGTAGCCTGCCGCTACCCGAGCGCGGACGGCCTTCGCGCCATTGATTAGCATAACTACGGTAATTGCAAACACCGCGGCGAGGCAGGCTCACGAGGACCGGCCACAGCACACACACGCCCGCAGCACCCGCGCGCAGCGAGTCCCCACCGCTTGCGATTATCAAATCCGTTGGGACACGCCTTCAACCGCCAAACCCATTCTCAGCCGGCGCGGTCCGCATCGAGAATACGGCCAGTTTCAACCCCGAACCCACTCTTGAACGGAGCCGTCCATGTCTACTCTGCTTTCTCCAGCTATCCGCGTTGCGCTCGCCGGCGCGGTCTACGCCAGCGCCCTGCTCGGCACGGGCAGCGCAAGCGCTGCCACCGATGAAGCCTTGCCCGTGCCGCACCACGTCTCAGCCGACGCCGGCTCGCCCAGCGCGGCGCAGGTGGTCCTGACGGCACGCCGCTACGCCGCCTTCTGGAACACCGGCGACGAAGTCTATGCCCGTCTCGCGCTGTCGCCGGACTTCGTGGACCGCACCCTGCCGGACGGTCGCCCGCAGGGCCCCAGCGGGCCGCTGGCGGCTTCGAAAGGCTTTCGTACCGCCGTGCCGGATCTGAGCGCCGAAATCGACGATCTGGTCGTCTCCGGCGACCGCGCCGCAGTCCATCTGCATTTCCGCGGACATTTCACCGGACAGTTCCAGAACCTCAAAGGCACGGGCCAGACCGTCGACTTTCAGGCCTTCGATCTGTACCGGGTAGAGGACGGCCGCATCGTCGAAAACTGGCATCTGGAAGACAACCTGACGCTGCTCAAGCAACTGGGCGTCGTCAAACCGTAAAAAGGCGCGGGCGGCCGGGCCGCTGCCCTCCGCTTTCCGTGCAAATCACCTAGACTTTTGGCATGCAGTGGAAATGGATGGAGGCTGCCATGGCGGAATCAATGGTCAGCATCGTAGTGGGATTGGTGGTGATCGTCACCGGAGTCATGATCCTCGGCGCGCACTACCGGCGCGATCACCGGACCCGGTCGCTCGGGCGGCTGCACGGCCCGAATGGAGACAACCATGTCCGATGAAACCCATGCCTGGCAAATGGTTGAATACGAAGGCTTCGAAATCCATCTGTCGCCGCGCCCTACAGAGCCCGACGCGCCGCCCGGCCGGAACCGTTTCACGTACCTCGGCTACGTTTGCCACCCAGGCGCCGATCCGGCGATTCCCGGGCACGTGGTGCCGTTCCATGCGGGCGGCGAGGAATGGTTTGCCAGCCTAGAAGACGCGTGCTACGAGGCGGTGCATGCCGGACGCAGTATCGTCGACGGCACGCATCCGGACCTCTCGGTGCTCTCACTGGTGACAGGCGGCGTATAAGCCGCCGCCCGGGGCATCCGGCCCACGAAGGCCGACGACGTAAGGCCTAAGGCAGGCGCCCGGCCACCGCCGAGTCGCGCCCGTTCCACGCGAGGCCCGCAGGACCGTCGCGGCCGGAAATCTGCTGCGCGAGCAGCAGCATGCGCTGATTTGCGCTGTCCGGCGCAAACGTCGCCACTTTCTTCTGTGCGTTCTGCACCAGGGTTCGCCGCAACAAGGTGTCCGTATGCAGGCGTTCGATGGCGCGCGCCATTTCGTCGATATCGCCGATCGGCACCAGCATGCCGGCCTTGCCGCCTTCGAGCAGGTCGCGCGGGCCGGTCGGACAATCGGTGGAGATCACCGGCGTGCCGAGCGCCATTGCCTCGCCGAGCACCATGCCGAAGCCTTCGTAGCGGCTGCTCAGCACCAGCATTTCCGCCTGACGAATGTACGGGAACGGGTTCGAGCAGAAGCCGAGAAAATGAACGCACTTGCGAATGCCGAGTTCGACGGCCAGTTGCTCGAGCGCCGCCTGATCGGGCCCCTCGCCGATCAGCACGAGGTCGGCTGAACTCAGCCGTTGCGCCCGCACCTGGGCGAACGCGCGCAGCAAGGTCTTGTGATCCTTCTGCCCTTCATCGAGGCGCGCCACCGAGACGATAAAAGTCTCCGCCGGACGCTCGATCTCCTTGCGCGCCTTCAGGCGCAGCGACTCCACGTCGATGACGTTCGGCAGCTCCACCAGATTCACGCGATCGGCCGGGAACAGCTGCTGGGCTTCGCGCAACATGTCGGGCGTCAGCACGGCAATGGCGGCATAGCGGGAATATTGCTTGACGCGGCGCGCGAGGTAGCGCGCGCTCTTGTCGCCGAGGCGCGTAGCGAGACTGAAATGACTCACGCCGAACCACGGCACCTTGCCCGCGCCAGCCAGGTGGCGCAGCGAGAAATCGAAGTCGCAGACGATATCGTGATCGCGCACGAGCTGCCGAAAACGCATTCCTGCGAGGGGCCGGATCAGGCCATAGGTGAGCACCTTGTGCAGCAGCTTGAGCGGGGCGCCGAGCTTGCCCTGGCGGCGCGTCTCGTGCAGCGAGTGCATCCACTTCGACGCCGCCAGCACGTGCACGGGCACGTCGTCGGGAATCGAATGGGCGCGCCAGAACAGCAATTCGTCAGTGGGATAGGTGACACACACGCTGGGCGCAAAGAGCTGCCGGTCGAGCGTTTTCAACCACGCGAGCAGCGACGTTTCCGTGCCGCCCTTGCCGAAATCGTTGATGTGAAACAGGATGCGCCGCGGCGGATCGAGCAGTTCGGTGCGGTCGTGTCGACTATCGTATTTCATACTCTCAATGCGTCCAGACCTGACTTCAACGGGTGACAGTGACAACAGATCGCACGCGGGCGCGGCTCAGCGGAGCTCGCGCGACGGGCGCCGCGACGCCCCGGCCGGTTCGGCGAGCGACTGGGCGCTGCCCAGCAGGAGGCCCGCGAACGACCAGAAAGCGAGCATGGTGGTCTGCCACATAAAATCGTCGGTGGTATTTTTCGCGATCATACCCGCAACCAACGCGATGCCAGCCGCGCACAGCCACGGGTCAGCGCGCCGCACGCGCCAGAAACTCAGCACCAGAGCCAGCAGCAAGGCCGTTTCGAGCACGACGCCGATCACGCCAGTCTGCAGCCAGGTATTGAGGAACAGATTGTGCGCGTGGGTCAGCGCCTGGGGTTCGATGGTCAGCAGGCTTTGTGGCATCTCCCGCTGGTACACCATGCCCGGCAGCGGCTTGCCGAAACCGATACCGATCCACCGGTGCCGCTTCGCCTCAGCAGTGTAAAACGCCCACAGTTTCGGCCGCGTGTCGGACGACACCGTGTCGCCGATACTGGAAAACGCCTGCGGGAAAAATATCTGATGGCCATCGATCGCGACGTCTCGCGACGCCGCAGCGGGCTCGGTGGCGCCAAGCCGCAGCCGCGCGCTGTATTCCAGCGTGGCGACGCCTGCCGCGCCGACCACGGCAAACGCTAGCAGTGCTAGCAGCGCGTGGCGCCGATACCAGGGAAACAGCGCCACTAGCAGCGTGGCCCCGGCGGCTGGCCAGAAAAACCGGTTGAGCGTGGCGAGGCCGATGAACAGGCACAGCACGAGGCCGCTCAGACCGAAGACACGCCAGCGCGAACGCAACAGCGCGCCGGCGAACAAGGCCATGGCGAACACCGCCAACGTGCTGGTATGGCCGACCCGGTTATAGAAATGCAGCGGAAATGTGTTGGCGGTAGGCGGCTGCAGATGCCCCCAGTAGCGTGCGCTGATCAGCGCCAACAGCACGCAGGCCACCCAGCTCACCAGCACGAACGGGGCGAGCCGCTGCGTGCGCGAGCCGAGCAGCCAGAAGCCCCAGAACGCCACCAGCGGATACAGCACCTCGTCGCACCACGCATGAATGCTGACCACGGGATACGCCGACCATGCAACCGCGCCGAGACTCCAGAGCGCCCAGCAGGCGATCGGCACGAGCAGAGGCCATTGAAGGAACGAGGGACGCTGCGGCGAAAAGGCCGCCGCCAGCGTACCGAGCGCCAGCAGCGCGAGCGCGTTGAAGACGATGGCCGTCATGTGCCCGAACATCACCGCGAACAGGATGACTGGACACGCAATCCACAGGACGCGCTCGACGCGCGCGAACGTGTTAGTCATTACACTTCCACCAGAACGTTTTGCAATGCGTTGTAGACCGAATCGACCGAGATGCGCCCCATACAATCGGCGTGGTCGCCCTTCCAGGCGACGCAGGTGGTCGAATTGCGGTCACAGCGCCGAACCCATGCCACTTCGCGCCGGAAAATAAACGGTTGATCGCGGCATGGCATCTCAGCGATCGTCACCGGGACGAACGGTACTTCACTCCAATAACGGCCCGCGCCATGAATCTGCGCGTTGCCGGGGCCGAACAGCGCCACCGTTGGCACGCCGATCAGGCGCCCCAGGTGGGCGACGCCCGTATCCGGGCACACCACTGCTCTCGCGCCGGCGAACAGATGCCACAACTCGCCCAGCCCGAGCCGCCCCGCCAGATTCGGGTGGTGCGGATCCGGGTCGATGGCGCGGATCAGTTCCGCCTCGCCCGGGCCGCCGCTCCAGACCGGCACATAGCCAAGCGCCTCGACGCGCTGCGCAAGTTCGCGCCAGCGCCCATCCGGCCAGCGCTTGACTGCGGTGCTGGCGCCGGGATGCAGCACAACATAAGGTTGCGTAAGCAGATCCGCATCCGGCAGCGCCGCATGTGCAGGCGCCGGCCAGTCGCCCGGCCGGTAAGCACGCGGCGGCGCGCCTTCGATCAATTCGGTGGCCAGATCCGCCCATGCCGCCGGCGCAGCCGGATACGGCACGCTCTGGTTGACCGGCCAGTTCTTCCACGCCGGCACGTCACCCGCATGCGCGACGATCCAGCGACAGCCCGCGCCGAGCGCGAGCCAGCTATGCCGGTTGTCGCCGAGCACCAGACCGAGATCGTACGGGCCGGAATCTAGCACCCCTTTGACGGAAGCGAGGTCACGCGGGTCAAACGGTAAGGCAGTGACATCGAAGGGCCGCCCGGCATACAGCGGCACGATCGCCTTCGGACAGGCGAGAGCGATCTGCGCCTGCGGATACTGCGCACGCAGCTTCGCCAGCAGGGGCGTGAGCAACAACGTGTCGCCCAGCAACAGATGATGCGCGAGGAGAATGCGCTGCACAGATGCCGGCCGGCGACGCAACGGCTTGAGCACGAGGCGCGGAATGGCCCGCCCGAAGATGCGGATACGCCCGGAAAGCCGGCTCATTGGGGCATCGGCACGTTGGTCCCGTCCGCGATCTGACTGGGCGCCGGCAGCCGGCTCGAGGTCGCGTTCCCCATGCAAAATCTCCAGCGGTATTCTTGTCGATAAAACTGACTTACGCTCCAGCGCCGGGCTGCGCCGCACGCGACAAAGCCGACGCGGTGACTGCGGGTACCCTGCACCCACCGTCTGACTGCGCCGGCACTGGAAGCGAAGTGAGAAACACAAATTGGCCGGTATTTGGTCTGACCCAATACCATATCGCGAAAAATTATAGCATGCGCGGCAGGCTGGAAAGCCGCCCGGACGGGCCTGTGCGGGCGGACGCCGGGGGTATCTGGGCAGCATCGGCACGAGCTGTGCATCGGTCAATTCCCGCCGTGGATACGCTTGGCCAACACGAGCAACGCGTCGACATGGCCAGCCACGCTCGCGTCGTATAACACCGCGCCGCGCGCCACGCCGGACTGCAACGACTGCATCGGCGCTGTGGCGGCAAGCCGCTGCTGGACCGCACGCGCGAGCGTTGCGCGCAGGTCGGCCTCGTCATCCGGTGTGAAGACGAACTTGGCGTGCGCCGCGATCGCATCGCAACAGCCGATGCTCGACGGAAAGATCACCGGCGTGCCGCACATCACCGACTCGACGCCGACCAGCCCGAACGGCTCGTATTTCGAGGCGAGGATCGTGAAATCGGCCGCGCGGTAGCCGTCCTCGATCTCCTTCACGTAGCCGATATAGCGCACCCGCTCCGAGGTGCGCGCAGGCGGACGCCCCGCCACGGCGAGCACCACGGGCAGCGCGGTATCGCGCAGCGCCGCTTCGATCAGCGGCAAACCCTTGCGCTCGTGACTGCTTGATGGAAACAGCAGCACGATCTCGTCATCCGCGAAGCCGAACTTGCGCCGCAACTCGGCGCGCCGCGTGGCATCGACCGGTGTGAAGCGCGCGCCGTCGACGGGCGGATACAGCACCTGGATTTTCGCTGCGTCGATGCCATAGAGTTCACGCAGTTCGTCGTGCATCAACTGCGAGTGCGCGACGATCACGTTCGACGTCTCGTACTGACGGCGCTCGAGCGCGATCTGCCAGCGGTCCGAGCGCTTGTGCGGCCGCCCGGTCGCACGCAGGAATCCGAGGTGGGTGCCGCCGCAGATCGCGATCTCGGACGAGTCGACCCGATTGCAGCCAATCAGCACATCGACCTTGGCAGCGCGGCGCGCGTGGCGCAGCCGCCAGGAAAACCAGCGATCGCGCAGCTTGCCCGGCAAGAACGAGACATTGATGCGATGCGCCTCGACCATGCGGCTTTCCGGCACCGACATATCGAACCGGCGCGCGAAGAAGGCCAGTTCGCTGCCCGCGGCAGCGAAGCCGCGCACCAGGTCCATCGCATAGCGCTCGAGGCCGCCACTATGTTTCAGCGCATTACTGGAGAGTCCGATTTTCATTATTCAGACGAGTACGCGCGGGGCGCCGGTCAAACGTAAAGGGGAAATCAGCCGCGCGGCTGCCGGAACAGCCGTGCCACAGCACGGCTGCGGCACGGATTAGAGCACACGCAGGATTCGATTGACTTTCAGCGTGGCGTCAAAACGTCAGGCCGCGTTCTGCTGGAACTGGATGCGATGCAGATGCGCGTAGAGGCCGTCTTGCTCGAGCAGTTCGCGATGACTGCCGCGCTCGACGATACGCCCTGCTTCCAGCACCAGAATCCGGTCCGCGCGCTCGATAGTCGAGAGCCGGTGCGCGATGACGAGCGTGGTGCGTCCCTTCATCAGTGTTTCTAGCGCCGCCTGGACGTGGCGCTCCGACTCCGAATCGAGCGCCGAGGTGGCCTCGTCGAGGATCAGGATCGGCGCATTCTTGTAGATGGCGCGTGCGATCGCCAGACGCTGGCGTTGACCGCCCGAGAGCATCAGGCCGTTGTCGCCGACCAGCGTCTCGGTGCCCTTCGGCATGGACTGCACGGTGTCCCACAGATTGGCAGCCTGCAGCGCGGCCTTGACCTTCTCCGGATCTGCCGTTTGGCCGTAGGCAACGTTGTGCGCAATCGTGTCGTTGAACAGCACGACGTCCTGGCTCACCATCGCGATCTGGCTGCGCAGCGCGTGAATGCCGTATTCCGGCAACGCCACGCCGTCGACCAGGATCTCGCCGCTGGTCGGATCGAAGAAACGCGGCAGCAGATTGACGAGCGTGGTCTTGCCGCTGCCCGAGGGACCCGCGAGCGCCACCATTTCGCCCGGCGCAACCTTGAACGACACACGGTCGAGGGTCTGCCGGTCGTGCGTGCTGGTGGCGCCGTAGTTGAACGAGACATCGCGGAATTCGACTTCGCCGGATGCGTGCTCGAGCGGCTTGCCGCCGCCTTGCGGCTCGGCCGGTTCGTCGATCAGGCCGAAAATCAGCTCGGCCGCGGTCATGCCGCGTTGCAGCGGCTGGTTGACGTCCATCAGGTGCTTGAGCGGCGAGACGATCAGCAGCATCGACGTAATGAACGCAACGAAGCCGCCCACCGTCGTGCCGCCGTGCGCCGATTGCACGACCGCAATCGTCACCACCACCGCAACCGCGACCGACGCCAGAAACTGGGTCAGCGGCTGGGCGAGTCCGCCGGAAGTCGTCATGCGCAGCGAGTAACCGCGCAGACGCCGGCTCATTTCGGCGAAGCGGTCAATCTCGTACTTCTCGCCGTTATGCACCTTGACCACCTTGTAGCCGCCCACTGTCTCCTCGACGATGTAGGACAGCTCGTTGGTGAGCATCTGGTTTTCGCGGTTAAGCCGGCGCAGCTTGCGGTTGATCTTGCCGATCACCCAACCGATCAACGGCAGCATCACCGCGACAATCAGCGTGAGCTTCCAGTCCAGGTAGAACAGGTAGCCGAGCAGGAACAGGACTGTCAGCGAATCGCGCACCAGCGTGACCATGACGCCCAGCAGCACGTTGAGAATCTGGTTGACCTCGAAGACGATGGCATTGATCACCGTGCTGGCCGTCTCGCGCTGGAAAAAACCCACGCTGGTATGGACCATCCGTTCGAACATCTCCAGGCGCAAGCGGAGAAGGATCGTATTCGAGACGTATGCGATCAGATAACCCGAAGCGTATTGGGAGACGCCCCGCACCAGCGCGAGCCCGATCACGCCGAGCGGCACCATCCACGCCAAACCGTGGACGGCATGCGTGCCAAAGCCCTTGTCCAGCAGCGGCCTGAGCAGCACGGGAATGAGTGCGTCGGTGCCGGCGCTGACGCCCATGGCGGCAATTGCACCAATCAGGGTCCACAGGATCGGCTTGATATACGGCCAGAGCCGGCGGAGTAAGACGAAAGGCGACGAGGCATCGCCTGATCCACCGATGACTTTGCTTAAAGTGGGCTTCGCGCTCAAGGAATCCTCTAGGAAGGCGAACTTGGCGCCCACCCGACAGGTCGACGCACAAAATACCGCATTGTAAACGCTTGGGCGGTCGCAGCGACCGCCCCGTTGTGCCAGGCTAACACCTTACTGACAACGGGCTTTCAGCCGTGTGTCCATGGGTCGAAAGGGGCGCGCTGTGTATACTTGCGCGACGCGTTTTGCCCACCCCGCACCCTCTCCGCTATTCAGGCATGAAAGAAACCACCCTCGGCGTCGCCCTCATCACCAGGAATGCGGCGCCGCGCCTGGCCGAATGCCTCGCCGCTGTGGCGTTCGCCGATGCGATCGTCGTGATCGACGGCGGCAGCACCGACGGCACCGTCGAGATTGCCCGCGCCCACGGCGCCCGGGTGCTGCAGCAGACCGACTGGCCCGGCTTCGGGCCGCAAAAGAACCGCGCGCTCGACGCGCTCGACACCGACTGGATCCTGTCCATCGATGCCGACGAAATCGTCACGCCGGAACTCGCTGCCGCGATTCGAGCCGAGCTGGCCGCACCGGCCGCCGAGGTGTACGCCGTGGACCGCCTGTCGAGCTTTTGCGGACATTGGATCCACCACAGTGGCTGGTATCCGGACTGGATCCCGCGCCTCTTCAAGCGCGGCGCTGCGCGCTTCTCGGACGACCTCGTGCATGAGCGGCTGGTGTTCGACACCCCAGCGCAACGGCTGACCGGCAAGCTGATGCACTACTCCTACGAAGACTTCGACACCGTGCTGCGCAAGCTCGACGCTTATTCGACGGCGGGCGCGCAGCAGCGTCATGCTGCAGGTAAAGGCGGGAGTTTCGGCAAGGCGCTCGGGCGTGGGCTATGGGCATTCGTCCGCACCTACGTGCTGCGGCGCGGCTTTCTCGACGGCCGAGCCGGCTTCATGATCGCGGTGTTCAATGCGGAAACGGTGTACTACCGGTTTCTGAAGCTCGCGCACCTGAGCGAGCGCGAGCGGCGTTAAGCCCGGCTTCGCGCCGGGCGCCACGTAAAAGCCCGCGCCAGCCCGATTGGGCAAAAACGCGGGCCATATCGGTCAATACACGATTTCGATCGAACTACCGGCGAACTCGCCACGCAGCGCGGCGAGCAGTTCGTCAGTGGGTTTGACGCGCCAGGCATCGCCGAGACGAACCTCACCTTGCGCATTCTCGCTGCGATAGACGATCTGCACCGCGAGACCGTTCGGAATCTGCACGGCCTGACGCTGACGCCCGCCGTCGCCGCCGAAGCCACCGCCATTTCGGCCACCGCCACCACCGCCGCGCGTTGGCGCTGCAGGCGCTTGCGCGGCTTGCGGCTCGTCGGCGCCGGCGCTGTGCGCCTCCAGCACGCGACGCAGCGCGAGCGCATCGGCATTGCCGTTCATCTGCACCTTGACGGCTTCCGCATAACGGCAACGGGCGCGGCCGAGGTCCATCACGGTGTCGACCGTGAAGCGGATGCCGCCGGTGAACGCGTCGTTACGCGCCATGCCCTGCACCACCAGCAACTCGTCTTCCTTGAAGAGTTGCTTATACGCTTCGAACGTCTCGTTGAAGACCGTCACTTCGCATTGACCGGTGCCGTCGTCGAGCAGCGCGATCAGCATCTTGCCGCGCTGGGTCATCTGCGTGCGCAACGAGGCGATCACGCCGGCAATCAGCTTGTCGCGCCCTTCCTTCAACTCGCCGATCTTCTGGCGCGCGAAGCGGCGCACTTCGTCCTTGTAGGCGTCGAACAGATGGCCTGACAGGTAGAAACCGAGCGCGCCCTTCTCTTCCTGCAGCTTCTTCTTTTCCGGCCATTCGGGTTCGTCGACCAGCTCATGGCCTTGCGACGGCGCGTCGCCCATGTCGAACAGGCCTGCCTGCATGGCGTTGGCGCTCGCCTGGTCGGCGGCTTCCATGGCGAGCGACACCGACGCGATCAACTGCGCGCGATTCGCATGCAGCGTGTCGAACGCGCCGGCGCGGATCAGCGCCTCGATCGTGCGGCGATTGACCACACGGCGGTCGATGCGGTTGCAGAAATCGAACAGGTCGATAAACGGACCTTCTTCGCGCGCGCGCAGGATTTCTTCAATCGCGTTCTGGCCGCTGCCCTTGATGGCGCCGAGACCGTAGCGGATCGTCTTCGAACGCTTGCCGTCCGCTTCCGCCACCGGCTCGAAGCGATACGCCGACAGATTGATGTCCGGCGGCAACACGGCCATCTTGTTCGTGATGCAGTCTTCGAACAGGATCTTGACCTTGTCGGTATCGTCCATGGCGAGCGACATATTCGCTGCCATGAATTCGGCCGGATGGTGCGCCTTCAGCCACGCGGTGTGATACGCGAGCAGTGCGTAGGCGGCCGCGTGCGACTTGTTGAAGCCGTAGCCGGCGAACTTCTCCATCAAGTCGAAGATTTCGTCGGCCTTCTCGCCGGTCAGCCCGTTTTTCCCGGCGCCCTGGCGGAACAGCTCGCGATGCTCGGCCATTTCCTCGGCCTTCTTCTTACCCATCGCGCGACGCAGCAAGTCGGCGCCACCGAGCGAGTAGCCGCCGATGATCTGCGCCATCTGCATCACCTGCTCCTGATAGACCATGATGCCGTAGGTCTCTTTCAGAATGGGCTCGACGCGCGGATCGGGATACTCCACCACCTCGCGGCCGTGCTTACGCGCACAGAAGCTCGGGATCAGGTCCATCGGGCCCGGACGGTACAACGCCACCAGCGCGATGATGTCCTCGAAGCGGTCTGGCTGGGCGTCTTTCAGCATGCCTTGCATGCCGCGGCTTTCCAGCTGGAACACGGCGACCGTGTTGGCCTTCTTGAGGATCGAGAACGAGGCCGGATCGTCGAGCGGCACCTGCGCAAGCGACCAGTCCTGCTTCGACGGATCGAGCCTGCGGATATAGCGCTCGGCCCAGTCCAGAATGGTGAGCGTGGTCAGGCCCAAGAAGTCGAACTTGACGAGGCCGACCGCTTCCACGTCGTCCTTGTCGTACTGGCTAACGACGCCGCTCTCGTCACCCTGGGTGTAGAGCGGACAGAAATCGGTCAGCTTGCCCGGGGCGATCAGCACGCCGCCGGCGTGCATGCCGACGTTACGCGTCAGGCCCTCGACACGCTGCGCGAGCTCGAGCAGCTGATGCACTTCGTCTTCGTTGTCGAAGCGCTCCTGCAGGAGCGGCTCTTCCTTCATCGCGTCGGCGATGGTGACGTGCTTGCCGGGCTTGAACGGAATCAGCTTGGCGATACCGTCCGTGAACATGTAGCCGAGATCGAGCACGCGGCCGATGTCGCGCACCGCAGCCTTCGCCGCCATCGTGCCGAAGGTGGCGATCTGCGAGACCGCATCCGCACCGTACTTTTCCTTCACGTACTGAATCACACGGTCACGGCCGTGCTGGCAGAAGTCGATGTCGAAGTCAGGCATCGACACCCGTTCCGGATTCAGGAAACGTTCGAACAGCAGGTTGTAGCGCAGCGGATCGAGGTCGGTCACGCCGAGCGCGTATGCGACGAGCGAGCCCGCGCCCGAACCCCGGCCCGGCCCCACCGGCACGCCGTTGTTCTTGGCCCAGTTGATGAAGTCTGCAACGATCAGGAAGTAGCCCGGGAAGCCCATCTTGATGATCGTGCCGCACTCGAATTCGAGGCGCTTGTAGTACGTCTCGCGCTGCGCGTCGCGCTCGGCCTCGTTCGGGTACAACTGCTCGAGCCGCTTTTCCAGCCCCTCTTTCGACAGATGCACCAGATAGTCGTCGAGCGACATGCCGTCCGGCGTCGGGAACAGCGGTAGCTTCGGCTTGCCGAGTTCGAGCGTCAGATTGCAGCGGCGGGCGATTTCAACGGTATTGGCAAGCGCCGACGGAATATCCGCGAACAGCGCGGCCATTTCGTCTTGCGTGCGGAAATACTGCTCGGTCGTGAAGCGCTTCTGGCGACGCGGATTAGCGAGCATGTCGCCTTCCGAAATACACACACGCGCTTCGTGCGCGGTGAAGTCGTCGGGCGTCATGAACTGCAACGGGTGGGTGGCCACCACCGGCAGTTTCAGCGAGGCCGCGAGCGCCACCGCCTGCTGCACATAGGCTTCACCGCCCGGCTGGCCGCAGCGCTGCAACTCGATGTAGAAAGCGTTGGGGAAGACCTTGGCCCAATGCTGCGCATTGCGCTTGGCCGCTTCCTCGTTGCCGGCGGCGAGCGCCATGCCGATATCGCCCGTCTGCGCGCCGGACAGCGCGAGCAGCCCTTCGCCGAGACCGGTCTCGAGCCAGCCGGCTTCGAGTTCGGCGCGGCCGCGATATTGATTGGTGAGCCACGCTTTGGTCAGCAACTCGCACAGATTCAGATAGCCGCGTTTGTCTTTAACCAGAAGCAGCAACCGCGAAGGCTTGTCGCGATCATCCGGATTGGTGATCCAGACGTCGCAGCCGGCAATGGGTTTGACCCCTTTGCCGCGGGCTTCCTTATAGAAACGGACGAGGCCGAAGGCGTTGCCGAGGTCGGTGAGCGCGAGCGCGCCCTGACCGTCTTTGGCCGCGGCCGCGACGATGTCGTCAAGGCGCACAATGCCATCGGCAATCGAGAATTCGGAGTGAACGCGGAGATGAACGAAGCGAGGATCTGACATGGGCGTTATTGTAACTCCACCCTCCCGAAGATTTGAGACGAAGCGGACACGTTAGCCATCCGGCCAGGGGGCTGACGGGCGGCGCGAGTCGCGAACGGTTATCGAGCCGGTTGTGCGAGTCAGGAATTGCGCGCTACACCGGACAAATCACGTGCACCTTGCGCTGCCGCAACCTGATAGCTATTCGGCCGACTCGGGCAATCCGGCCGGTTGAGGGATAATACGGGTTTCGCCCAATTTGCCGTGGCCGCGCCACGCACGCGGCGCTTGCTGCCGCACGCGCGGCTTACAACGCTGTTTGCAGCGCCGCCGGGCCACTTTACCGCTGGACCATCATGAGCATCGTCAATCTCGCCGCCTACCAATTCGCGACCCTCGAAGCCACAGCCGAGTGGCGTCCGCTCGTCACTGAGCGCTGCAACGCACTCGGTCTGCGCGGCACGATCCTGCTCGCGCCGGAGGGTATCAACCTGTTCGTCGCGGGCGCGCCGGAAGCGGCCAGCGCGTTTATGGACTACATCCGCCACGACCCGCTGTTCGAGGGCAAGTTCGCGAACCTGCAGTTCAAGGAAAGCGTGTCGGAGAAGCAACCGTTCCGCCGCATGCTGGTGAAGCTGAAGCGCGAGATCATCACCATGAAGAAGCCGGCGATCCGCCCGGAACTGGGCCGCGCGCCGTCCGTGGACGCGCCCACGCTGAAGGCGTGGCTGGACCGCGGCCACGACGACGCAGGCCGCCCGGTGGTGATGCTGGACACGCGCAACGCATTTGAAGTGGACGTAGGCACGTTCGACGACGCACTCGACTACCGAATTAACAAATTCAGCGAGTTCCCGGCGGTGATCGAGCAGAACCGCGCGGACCTGGAAGGCAAGACGGTCGTCTCGTTCTGCACGGGCGGGATTCGCTGCGAGAAGGCGGCGATCCACATGAAGGAAGTGGGCATCGAGAACGTGTACCAACTCGAAGGCGGCATCCTGAAGTATTTCGAGGAAGTGGGCGGCGCGCACTACCACGGCGAGTGCTTCGTGTTCGACTACCGCACGGCGCTGGATCCGGAACTGAAGCCGACAGCGACGGCACAATGCTTCGGCTGCCGGGCGGTGGTGAGTCCGCAGGCGCAGCAGTCGCCGCTGTATGTGCCGGGCAAGACATGCCCGGAGTGCCACCCGGAGCGTAACGCCGCGCGCGCGGCGTGATGGTCACGGCGGATTTCGTGCGTTGATCGATGCGTAGACGACGTGATCCGATGCACGATTCGATACGCGCTCATAGACCTCTGCCGCTACGCGAATGGAGGACCTGCACGAACGCCACCTCTGCGGCGGCAACGCGCAGGCGTTGGAGCAAGAGCGAGAACGGCACCGGATCGAGAACCAGAACATGAGCTACCGAGGCCGCTTCGCCCCCTCGCCTACTGGACCGTTGCATTTCGGCTCGCTGGTGAGCGCGCTCGCTAGCTGGCTGGACGCACGCGCACATGGCGGCGCGTGGCTGGTGAGAGTCGAAGACATTGACGGCCCGCGCACGGTCCCAGGAGCCGCCGAGGACATCCTGGCGACACTCGAGGCGTTCGGCCTACACGCGGACGAACCACCGCTATGCCAAAGCGAGCGCACGGCACGCTATCAAGAGGCGCTGGAGCAACTACGGGATGCTGGGCTCGTTTATCCATGCGGCTGCACCCGGAAAGAGATCAGCGACTCGCTGCTGAACGCTCGCACCCGCAACACGACGCTTGCCTACCCGGGCACTTGCCGCAACGGCCTGCACGGCAAACCCGCGCGCGCGTGGCGGCTGCGCGTGCCGGATGGGGACGCTGGGCGAGGGGTTGCCGGAGGGATTACTGGAGACGCAGCAACGATCACATTCGAAGACCGCTGGCAGGGCTTGCAGACACAGAATTTAGCGACTGAGGTAGGCGACTTCGTGTTGAGGCGAGCGGACGACCAGTGGGCGTACCAACTGGCGGTGGTGGTAGACGATGCTGACGCAGGGATCACGCACATAGTGCGGGGGGCGGACCTGATGGACTCAACGGCACGGCAGATCTACTTGCAACGCTGCCTGGGCGTGCCGACACCGAGATACCTGCATGTGCCGGTGGTAACGAACGGTTTGGGCGAAAAGCTGAGCAAGCAGACGGGCGCAACGGCGCTGGACCCGAGCCGACCGCTGGACGCGCTGTACGCGGCGGCGGAGCACCTGAAACTGGAGATGAGTGGCCGTACCCAAGAGTCGCTGCAAGCGTTCTACGACGCGGCGACAACAGCGTGGGCACGACGAATCGAAACGCTGCGTACGATCACCCCGCAGTAACGCGGACACAATCCCTTAGCCAGGCGCGAACCACCGACCCAAGAGCCCCGAACGCAACACCTGGCGCGAACCGCATGGTCTGAGACACCAGCGCCGAGCCGTGTGCCGTGTGCCGTGTGCCGTGTGCCGTGTGCCGTGTGCCGTGTGCCGTGTGCCGGCAGGCTAAGCCAGGAACATTCAGAGGGGGGGGCCGAAGGGGAGAAAGACCCGACGGCGGCGCGAAGCGCGCGCTGGAGCGGATGACTGCTGTGTCACTGGGGGATGTGGTGCGAGAGCACGTCTCGTCTCGGACCACTCTGGGGTCACACAAGAGGTGGACACCTACGAGCTGGCGGTGTGAGCCCGCTTTCTTTGCTTACTTTCTTTGCGGCGGCAAAGAAAGTAAGTGCCGCCCCGCACAGGGGCAACGCAAATAGACCACTAAGAACGCAAGGAAAGGCCAACACCGCAAGAACAACCACCAAAGCGCCACGCAGGCAAAAAAACCGCTTACGAAGAAGAGGAAGAAGTACTCTTCCTGGGCATCCCAAACCCACCCAGCAGAGCAGCGAGCGGCTGCTTAGAAACCGGCTTCTGCGCAGCAGCAATATCGGCAACTTCATCCGCCTTACGACTAGAAGGCGAGGGCTCATAAGGCTTGGAGAAGAAATCATCCACAGGCGCTTGCCGATGATGATGCGGCCGATCAAACGACGAAGAAGAGCCCGCACCGGAAGCACCCGTACGCCGACGGCTGCCCCGTTCCTCGCGCCCTTCCCGATCACGCCGCGGCGCACGCTCCTCATGATGATGCCGCACAGGCAAATCAACGGTAAGCCGTTGCACATCAAGCGGCCGCTTGATCAACTTCTCGATATCGGCGAGCTGCTTACGCTCATTCGGGCTACACAAAGAAAGCGCATCCCCGGAAGCCCCAGCACGCCCAGTGCGCCCAATCCGGTGCACATAATCTTCGGCATTAAACGGCAGATCGAAGTTAATCACAGCCGGCAACTCAGCAATATCGAGCCCCCGCGCAGCGACATCCGTCGCCACCAGAGCCTCGATTTCACCACGCTTGAACGCATCCAGAGCCTGCATGCGCTCGTTCTGGGTCCGATCGCCGTGAATCGCGGTCGCCACCACACCATCACGCTCGAGACTACGCGCCAAACGGCTCGCGCCAATCTTGCTGTTACAGAACACGATCACCTGCTTCAGACCGCGCTCGCGAATCAGTTGCACCACCGCACCGGTCTTGTCGCCCTCGGCCACTTCATAAACCGTCTGGGTAACATTAGTCGCGGTGGAATTGCTGCGCGCCACTTCAATAGTCTGCGGGTTGCGCAGATACGTCGCCGCCAGCTTCTTGATTTCACCCGAGAACGTCGCCGAAAACAGCAGCGTCTGGCGTTCCTTCGGCAGCAGATTCAGGATGCGCTGCAAATCCGGCAGGAAGCCCATATCGAGCATACGGTCGGCTTCGTCGAGCACCAGCATCTGCACCTGCCCCAGATTGGCCGTCTTCTGTTGCACGTGATCGAGCAGACGGCCCGGCGTGGCGATCAGAATCTCCACACCGCGACGCAGTTGCTCGGACTGCGGGTTCATATCCACGCCGCCGAACACCACCGCGCTGCGCAGCGCCGTATGCTTGGCGTAAGCGTGCACGTTGGCAGCCACCTGGTCGGCCAGTTCGCGGGTCGGGGTGAGAATCAGCGCGCGCACCGGGTGGCGCGCGGGCGAAGCGCTCGTGCTGGCGTGCGGCAGCAGGCGCTGGATGATCGGCAGCGAAAAACTCGCGGTCTTGCCAGTGCCAGTCTGCGCGGCGCCCATGACGTCGCGACCCGACAGTACGACCGGAATCGCCTGCTCCTGGATCGGCGTAGGCGTCGTGTAACCCTGCTCCACGATGGCTTTCAGGATGTCGGGCGCAAGGCCAAACTGGTCAAAGGTCGCGGTACTGGGCGTGACGGCTGTGTCGGACATGGTGGCTTTCGCTAAAAATGCGCCTGCGCGGGGGGCGCGGCTGCGGCCGGGGCCGCGGAGGGCATCAGGATGAAGCGGAGCCACGGCGTGCCGCACGGTACCCGATTTAGTCAGGGAAGGATGCAGCCGGCTCCGGCCGACGGAAACACCCGCCGGAAAGGCCGGTATTGTAGCACTTCAGCAAAAACACTCATGGCGCATGCGTCTGCTTTCTGCTTACACCCCAGAAAGGCCGACCGCAACGCGCCGGAAACCGCCACAGGCCCGCACAGACTAGGGTACGCAGACGACAGTCCTGTGACAGCCCGTCAAGGCGGCGTGGGCCACGGCGGATGGCCGGCCACCGCCGCGCCCTCCCTACCCCCTCACCAGGTTTCGCGCATCACCATCAGCCGCATCTCGGTCATATCCTCGATCGCGTAGCGGATGCCCTCGCGCCCGAGCCCCGAGTCCTTGACGCCGCCATACGGCATGTTGTCTACCCGGAACGACGGCACGTCGTTGATCACCACCCCGCCCACGTCGAGCCGGTCCCACGCCAGATGGGCATGGGCGAGCGAATCGGTGAACACACCGGCCTGCAGGCCGAAGTCGCTATCGTTGACGGTCTCGAGCGCCGCGTCGAAGTCGTCGAAACGCTCCAGAATCGCCACTGGGCCGAACGCTTCCTTGCGATACAGGTCCGAATCGCGTTTCACGTCTTCGAGCAGTGTTGCTTCGAACATCGCGCCTTCCACCTTGCCGCCCGCCACGATCTTGGCGCCGTCCAGCACCGCGCTCTCCATCCAGCCCGCGAGGCGCTTCGACTCCGACTCGGAGATCATCGGCCCAACGAACGTCTTCTCGTTCTTCGGATCGCCCATGATCAGCGAGCGGGTCTTGGCGATCAGCCTTTCGCGCAGCGCGTCGTAGATGCTTGAATGCACGAGAATCCGCTGCACCCCGATACAGCTTTGCCCCGACTGATAGAACGCGCCGAATGCCAGCCGCTCGACCACGTAGTCGAGCTTGCCGCCCTGGTCGCCGTCGACGATCGCCGCCGCGTTGCCGCCCAGTTCCAGAATCACCTTCTTCTTGCCGGCCTTTTTCTTCAGCTCCCAGCCCACCGCCGGTGAGCCGGTGAACGACAGCAGCTTGAAGCGCTCATCGGTGGTGAAAAGGTCGGCACCATCGCGATGGGCCGGCAGGATCGAGAACGCACCCTTGGGCAGATCCGTTTCCGCGAGAATCTCGCCCATGATCAGCGCCCCGACCGGTGTGCGGCTGGCCGGCTTCAGCACGAACGGCACGCCCGCGGCCAGCGCCGGCGCCACCTTGTGTGCGGTCAGGTTCAGCGGGAAATTGAATGGCGAGATGAATGAGCACGGGCCGATCGGCACGCGCTTCACGTAGCCGTGATAACCCTTGGCGCGCGGCGAAATCTCGAGATTGATGATTTCACCGTCGATGCGCACCGCTTCCTCCGCCGCCACCTTGAAGGTATCGATCAGCCGCGTGACTTCGCCGCGCGAATCGTTGATCGGCTTGCCGGCTTCGATGCACAGCGCCATCGCCAGCTCGTCGTAGCGCTCGCGGAACCGGCTCACGCAATGTTCGAGCACCGCCTGGCGCTTGAACGGCGGAAATGCGCGCAGCGCGGGCATCGCCTCGACGGCGGCGCCAATCGCCTTGTCGATCGCAGCGGCGTCGGCCATCGCCACACGGGTGGCCACCTCGCCGCTGAATTTGTCGGTGACTTCGAGATCGGTGTTGGCTGCCACCGCCACATTCGCGAGGTAGTACGGGTAAGTCTTTTTCAACATGACACGTTCTCCTTGATGCGGTCTGTTCCATCCCTCTTCCAAACGGTCACACGCAGCAAGCCGCATGCCCCGGCGAGGTTCCGAGGGCGGGGCTCAGAGTTGCGCGCTCAGGCGCTTGATCTCACGGTTAAGCACGCGTTCGTTGTCCGAGTAGTCGATCGGCAGATCGATCACATGCACACCCGGTGTCGCAAAGCACTCGCGCAGCAGCGGTGCAAATTCGTCCGCCGCTTCGATGCGATGCCCTTGCGCCCCATAACTCTGCGCATAGGCCACGAAATCGGGGTTCTTCAGCGTCATCCCATAGTCGGGGAAGTTCATGTTTTCCTGCTTCCAGCGGATCATGCCGAAGGCGTCGTCACGCAGTATCAGCACCACCAGATCGAGCTTCAGACGCACCGCCGTTTCGAGTTCCTGCGAATTCATCATGAAGCCGCCGTCGCCGCACACGGCCATCACCTTGCGGTCCGGGTGTACGATCTTGGTCGCAATCGCCGACGGCAGCCCCGCCCCCATCGACGCCAGTGCATTGTCGAGCAGCAGCGAATTCGGCTCATGCGCACGGTAGTAACGAGCAAACCAGATCTTGTACATGCCGTTGTCGAGACACACGATGCCGTCCACCGGCGTCGTCTCATAGACGTCATTGACGATCCGCACCGGATACATCGGGAAACGGCTGTCGAGCTGGCCTTTGACCAGATGCTCGTCGAAGTGCTGCTTGATCTCCTTGAAGCGCGCAAAGTCCCAATGCTCCTGGCGCTGCTTGAGGCTCTCTTTCAGTTGCCACACCGCGTTGGCAATGTCGCCCACCACTTCGATCTGCGGGAAATACACCGGATCGACTTCGGCGCCGAGAAAGTTCACGTGAATCACGGTCTTCTCGCCCGAGTCGGTGCCACGCATGAAGAACGGCGGCTTCTCGATCACATCGTGGCCCACGTTGATGATGCAGTCCGCGTGATCGATGGCGCGGTGCACGAAATCACCGTCGGAAAGCGTAGCGTTGCCGAGCCACATGGGATGCGATTCGTCGATCACGCCCTTGCCCATTTGCGTCGTGAAGAACGGAATGCCGATCTGGTCGACGAACTCGCGCAGCATCTTGGTGGTGGTCTTGCGATTGCCACCCGCGCCGATCATCAGGAGCGGATGCTTGGCGCTGGTGATCGCCTCCACCGCCCGCGCAATCGCCTTCTCTTCGGCAATCGGCCGGCGGCTATAGCTCTTGGGAATCGGCTTGCCGTCGCCCTCTTCGTCCGCGACGTCCTCGGGCAACTCCAGATGGGTCGCGCCAGGCCGCTCCTCCTCGGCCCGGCGGAACGCCTCGCGCACCAGCGCCGGGATATTGCCGATCGAGACGATCTGCCGCGTGTATTTGGTGAGCGGCTCCATCATCCGCACCACGTCGACAATCTGAAAGTGCCCCTGCTTGCTGGTCTTGATCGGCTTCTGGCCGGTGACCATCAGCATCGGCATGCCACCCAGTTCCGCATAGGCGGCGGCCGTGACGAGGTTGGTGGCGCCCGGCCCGAGCGTGGACAGGCACACGCCCGTGCGGCCCGTCAGACGCCCGTAGGTCGCCGCCATGAAACCGGCGGCCTGCTCGTGGCGCGTGAGGACCAGCTTGATTTTGGAGCGGCGCAGCGACTCGAGGAGATCGAGATTTTCTTCCCCTGGAATGCCGAACACATACTCGACACCTTCGGCTTCCAGCGACTTGACGAACAGATCCGATGCTTTCATTGAGAGTCTCGCTTGACGAACGAGCGCGGACGGCACGCCCACGCAGTGGGATCCGGGAACGGATGATCGAAGACGATGACAGGCGCGGCCACGCACGAAGTGGTGGGCGCGTCGAACAGCTTACTACCTGGGAGAAAAACCTGCGCGCAGGTGGGCACCGAAGGGACGCGTGCGGCAATGCGGCATGAAGCGGCGGGGATTGACGCCGCGGCGCTCAGGCGGCGCGGATGCCTGAGCGCCGCGAGCGGTGGACTAGAGGCTTGGCGGCCAAGCTACCGCACTATCGTCACGCAGTCGGACAGAATCGGCGGCGCATTCTCGCCCGCCATCGCATCGTAGAGATCGGCGCGCGGCCCCTTGGTCCACCACGTATAGCTGCCGGCCTGGTACTTCGCGCCGGAGGCGGAGAGCGTGTTGACGAACAGCATCGCCTGCCCTTTGACAGGCACGAGCGCAAAGCTCTGTCCATTAGCTGCGTTCCAGTAGGTGACCTGCAGGATCTTGCCGGTCGCGCAGGTGTATTTGTGGGTTTGACGGTCTTTCGTCTGAATTTCGGCGAGGCGCAGAGGCGCACCCGAGGCGCTGGCGATCGCCGCCGTCACGCCCAACACACCCGTTACCGCAACGAGCCATGTTCTCATCCGATTCCTCGCCTCGTTATGGATCGATCACATCGGCACAGGCGTCGGTCGGTGCGGCTGCCACGTGCCCGACCACCGGCACGATTTTCAACCCGGCAGAAGCGACGCGGCACGGCGCGGCGGCAAGGCCGCAGCCCGCCAACCCCGTGCATAGCGCCACCAGCACGCCCAGCGCACCGAAGCGGCTCAACTGGCGAAGCCGCGTAATCTTGCGGGTGTCTGAGTTCATGGGCACTGCTCCTGCCGTTAATGCTGAAATGCCTCGCGCGTCCGCGGGATGCGGGACGCGCCATTTGCAACTTACTGCGTCGACACTGGACGCACTGCAGCCGCTGCCTGCTTTGCCCGTGCGCGGGCCTCGTCGGTATTCGCGCCGGTGGCCAACGCCACGCCCATGCGCCGCTTGACGAAGCTCTCAGGCTTGCCGAACAGGCGCAGATCGGCTTCCGGCACGGCCAGCGCGGCGGCGACGCCCTCGAATGCGATGGCTGCCTCGTCCAGCCCGCCATAGATCACCGCCGACGCCCCAGGCGAGCGCAGCGACGTATCCACCGGCAACCCGAGGATGGCGCGCGCGTGCAGTTCGAACTCGGACAGCCGTTGCGAGCACAGCGTGACGAGACCCGTGTCGTGCGGACGCGGACTCACCTCCGAGAACCATACGTCATCGCCGCGCACGAAAAGTTCCACACCGAACAGCCCGCGACCGCCGAGCGCCGCCGTGACCTTGTGGGCGATCTCGCGCGAACGCTCGAGCGCGAGCGGGCTCATCGGCTGCGGTTGCCACGATTCGACGTAGTCGCCGGCGACCTGCACATGGCCGATCGGATCACAGAAACAGGTGCTCGTTTCGCCCGTTGCCGGGGCGATTGCGCGCACCGTCAATTGCGTGATTTCGTATTCGAAGTCGATAAAGCCTTCGACGATCACCCGGCCATGATTGACCCGGCCGCCCGCCATTGCGTATTGCCATGCCGGTTCGACATCGGCGTCGCTCTTCAACACCGACTGGCCCTTGCCCGACGACGACATCACCGGCTTCACGACGCACGGATAACCGACCTTGGCGATGCCGGCCTTCAGTTCCTCGAGGGAATCGGCAAACGCGTACGGCGAAGTCGGCAAGCCGAGTTCTTCCGCAGCCAGACGCCGGATGCCTTCGCGGTTCATGGTCAACTGCGTGGCGCGGGCAGTGGGAATGACTTCCGCAAGACCGTCGGACTCGATGGCGGCGAGCGCGTCGGTCGCGATGGCCTCGATCTCCGGCACGATCAGATCCGGCCGCTCCTGTTCGACCAGCGCGCGCAACGCGGCACGGTCGGTCATGTCGATCACGTGGGCGCGATGTGCGACCTGATGCCCCGGTGCATTCGGATAACGGTCGACCGCGATCACTTCCACGCCGAGGCGCTGCAACGCGATGATCACTTCCTTGCCCAGCTCGCCCGCGCCGAGCAGCATGACGCGCGTGGCCGAGTTCGAAAGCGGGGTGCCGATCCGTTGGCCGATCTGCATGAGGTCTCCAGAAAAATGTCGGATGAGATGGAATGGGTAGATCAGCAATGTTAACATGCGCAACCTCTGCACCGGGCGTTGCGCCATGAGCGCTCGCGTGCGGCAACCTGAGTGCGTTACCCTTACGCCTTCGCCAGTTTGAAGAGGATCGACGCCATGTTCCCAACGTCTTCAGCGCGACGTGTTGCGCGTCTCGTTGCAGCCCGCACCACGCTCGCCGCGCTGGGCGTTGCCAGCCTGTTGGCCGCCTGCTCGATGCCAACCCATCCGGATGACAAGGCGCCGCCGCCCGATCCGTTCAACCCGGCGGCAACCCAATTGCTGGACGATACGGCGTGGGACCTGACGAGCTGGAAACAGGCGGACGGCAGCTTGCGCGACGTCCCCAGCGGCGCGAACGCTACGCCGATCACCCTCACCCTCTCGACGTCCACCGGCCAGCGCCACGCCAGCGGCTTCTCCGGATGCAACCGCTACATGGGCACGTACGGACTGAAAGACGGCAAGTTGAGCTTCGGTCCGCTCGCCGGCACGCGCATGGCCTGCGCGACGCCCGGCGGCCAGATCGAAGGCGCCTATCTCGACGCGCTGGCGCACATCGATCGCACCGGCGTGCAGATGCGCGCGCCGCAGCAGCTGGAGCTGATTCTCGAGGACGGCGATACGCTGATCTTCGCGCGGCAGGCTCAATGAGCACGCGGACGGCTGGCTGCCGGAGCAGCGCCGCAGCCAACGCCGCCCGCACAGTCTGCTAAGCTCACCGGGCGATTTTTCACTCAGGCGCAAGTTCTCGCGCGCCTGTCTCCAAAGCGTTACGCTTTGCCGGTTTAAACTCGACGGATTGCGTTTTCGCGGATCCGTCATTCGTTGATGTCTAGCATGCACACGGTAGTTTTCGGCTGGTTCGGCGGGTCGGCCGTCTGGTTCATCCCTCTCTTGTGGCGTCTCGTGAAGTCTGTGCTGCCAGGCGGCGTCGGCCTGCGCGGGCCCGGCACGATCCGCCTGTGGCTCGGTTTTATCTGCGTCCTCGTGGCGAGTTGCACGCTGGAGGCGTCGCTGCTCGGCATCGTGGGCGTCGACGGCCTCGGGCACGCGCTCGCGGCCGGCTTTGGCCGGCTGCTCGGCTATATCGGCACGCCGCTCGCCATGCTTGCGCTGCTGATCGTGAGCCTGCCCTGGCTGCTCGAGTTTCGCTGGAGCAGCGTCGCCATGTGGGCGGATGGCGCCTTCGGCCTCGGCCTCTCCCGCGGCCTCGCCAAGCGTGACGAGGATGCGCGCCGGCGCAGCAGCGTCGACGATACGCTGCCTGCGTACGCATCGACCCCGACCAACACGATGGCTCCCAAGAGCAACGGCCGTTACGCGCGCCCGACCGTTTGGCGGCCGCCCGCTGCAACGCGTGGCGCAACGGGGGGTGTCGGCGCTGCCGGTGCCGCTGGTGCTACCGGCGCGAAGGATGCCTTCGCCGGCGATGCGCGCGCGAGCGCCGCGCCCGGCAACGCGGCTTGGCAAACGCGGACGCCAACACCGCGCGCACCGGCAGCTACGCCTGAAAACACTGGCCGGGCGGCGCGGGCCGGAACGCCGGTTCGGCGAGCCGGCGGCGCTCAGGCGCCGGCGCAGACATCCGGCACAGCGGTCGATAAGGCCGCCGCGCCTTGGGCGCCGGCCGAACCCGTCGCCCCAGCGGGCTGGTTGCGCGAGCCGTCGACGGCGCCGCGCGGTGCGGGCGCGACCGTAGGCGCAGCCATAGCCGCGGCTGCGGCCGGTGCGAGCGAGGCCGCTGCGGCGTCGAAGGGATTCGTCGCCAGCCGCAGCGTGAGCGGTGCAGCGCCGGCGGGCTCCATGGCAGCGCCACATCGCACCCCGGCCACTCAACCCATGCCGACGCTGGCGCGTGGCGGTACGACTGCGGGGTCAACTGCAGGTTCGGCTGCGGGTTCGACCACCGGTTCGGCTGCGACGGGCTCTCCTTCGAGCCTGGCACGCCACGCGCTGCCGCCCTCGTCAATCCAGAGACCGGTGCAAACGCCCGGGGCTGCCAACGCCGCAGCGCCGACACGTCCGGCTGCGAGCGCCGCGCCGGTTACGCCACGGCGCCCTGGCACACCCGCTCGTCCGCAGGCGCCGAGTTTTTCCCGCCCCGCGGCGGCGACAGAGCGTGCCACGCCGCCCGCCAGCGTGCAGGAAACGCTGCGCAGTATTGAAGAGAATGCGGCCCGCTGGACCACGATCGCAGGCGCGAGCCTCGCCCGACGCGGCGGCGCCGAGACGGTCAAGCTCACAAGCGATGCGTCCGCGACGCCGGTCACAGCGGCGCCGGTTCGTTCGATTGCGGCGCCCGAGACATCCGCGCTGCGCTCAGGGTCCGCTGACGCACAACCTGCTGCCGACGCCGCCGCGCCTGCATCCGCTCAAAGCGCGGAGCTCGCACGTGCCGGAAACGCCGAGCACGCCGGGACCGTGAACTGGCCGATCGTGCCGCCCGAGGCGGCGCAGTCCGTCGCCGCAGAGCCGGTCGAACAAGCCATTGCAAATACGCTCGCAGCAAGCGTCGCGAAACCTGCCGCTGAAACGCCGTTGGAGTGGTTGCCGGTTACGCGGACGGCAGACGAGGTGCTGCTGACCACCGACGAGCAGGCAGCGCCGGCGATACTGGAAGCAGCGAATGCAGCAATCGAAACCAAAGCCGAAGCCACCCCGATCGCCGCAGCACATGCTGCGCCCACCGCGACGCTCTCTGCAAACCTCGCGGAGAACGCCGCACAAGTAGCCGCAGCCGGCGTAGTGCACGCGCCTGTTGCTGAGGTGATCATCGACAAGGCGCTGGTGCCTTGGGAGGCGGAGATTGACGCAGCGCCCGCTCCATCGAACGTCGTTCGCTTCCCCGGCTTCGCTGCCGTGACTGCGGCGAGCCACGAAGCGCAAGGTCCGGCAACCCCGCTCAAAGCAACCGTCGACCTCCCCGAACCCGCTCCTTGGGATTCGGCTGACGCCCTCGACGACCCGCTCGACGAAACCGCGTCCGCCCACCCGACGCGAGACGAACTCGACGACGAGTTCATCGACGAGCCCCCGCCCGTCGGCGCCCTCACCGCCTCCGCCGCGGCCCTCACCCTGCCGCGCAGCGAACCGGCAAACGAACCCGTCACCCCGCGCGCACCGGTGCGCGGCCACGCGCCGACCGGGTTCGAATTCCGCGCCCCGGCGGCATCGATGGTCGAACTGCCGACCCTCGACCTGCTTGCCCGCGCCGACACGGACGTCGAACCTGTCTCGGAAGAGCGGCTTGCCGAAACCGGCCTGCTGATCGAACAGCGTCTGCAGGAGTTCAAAGTACCGGTGACCGTGGTGGGCGCCTCCGCCGGCCCAGTGATCACGCGCTTCGAAGTGGAACCCGCGCTCGGCGTACGCGGCAGCCAGATCGTCGGCCTGATGAAGGACCTGTCGCGCGGCCTCGGCCTCACCTCGATCCGGGTGGTCGAAACGATTCCCGGCAAAACCTGCATGGGTCTCGAGCTGCCGAACGCGAAGCGCCAGACGATCCGCCTGTCGGAAATCCTCGAAGCGAACGTCTACCAGCACTCGCATTCGATGCTCACGCTCGCGATGGGCAAGGACATCACCGGCCATCCGGTGGTCGCCGATCTGGCCAAGGCGCCGCACATGCTGGTGGCCGGCACGACCGGTTCGGGCAAGTCGGTGGCGATCAACGCAATGATCGTCTCGCTGCTCTACAAGGCGACGCCCGAAGACGTGCGTCTCATCATGATCGACCCGAAGATGCTCGAACTGTCGGTCTACGAAGGGATTCCGCACCTGCTCGCGCCAGTCGTGACCGACATGAAGCTCGCCGCCAACGCGCTCAACTGGTGCGTCGGCGAAATGGAGAAACGCTACCGGCTGATGTCGGCCGTCGGCGTGCGCAATCTCGCGGGCTTCAACCAGAAAATCCGCGACGCGGAGGCCGCCGGCAAGAAGCTCGGCAATCCGTTCTCGCTGACGCCCGAAGCGCCCGAACCACTCGCGACGTTGCCGCTGATCGTGGTCGTGATCGACGAGCTGGCCGACCTGATGATGGTGGCCGGCAAGAAGATCGAAGAACTGATCGCGCGTCTCGCACAGAAGGCGCGTGCGGCCGGCATCCACCTGATTCTGGCGACGCAACGCCCCTCGGTCGACGTGATCACCGGCCTCATCAAGGCCAACATTCCTACGCGAGTCGCGTTCCAGGTGTCGTCGAAGATCGACTCGCGCACGATTCTCGACCAGATGGGCGCCGAGTCGCTGCTCGGCCAGGGCGACATGCTATTCCTGCCGCCGGGTACCGGCTACCCGCAGCGCGTGCACGGCGCGTTTGTCGCCGACGAGGAAGTGCACCGGATCGTCGAATATCTGAAGCAGTTCGGCGAGCCGCAATACGAGGAAGGGATTCTCGACGGCCCCGCTAGCGAAGGTGCGACCCAGGACCTGTTCGGCGACACGCCCGATGCCGAAGCCGACCCGCTCTACGACGAAGCGGTCGCCTTCGTGGTGCGCACGCGGCGTGCGTCGATCTCGTCGGTGCAGCGGCAATTGCGCATTGGCTACAACCGCGCGGCGCGACTGGTGGAGCAGATGGAGACGGCGGGTCTGGTGTCGTCGATGGGCATCAACGGCAGCCGCGAAGTGCTCGCGCCTGGACCTGCCGAGTAAGCGGCGGCCGCTACGGCGGCCAACGAGGACGCTGATCCAATGAAACGGGCCTCGGAGGCATGCATGCTTCCGAGGCCCGTTTTGCTGATAGCTAAAGCGCGTCACGACGCAACCTCCTACGGCTGCGTCACGCCCCCCTTACGACGGCGACACCAGCTTGAAATCCACCGGCGAACCAATCTCGATCTTCCGCGGATTCGCTTCGAGCAAACCGCTCTGCTGATCGCGCTTGAACACATAGACGGTATCGCTGTTCTGATTGCCGACGATCAGCCAGTTGCCGGTCGGATCGATCGCGAACTCGCGCGGCGACTTACCAAGGCTCGATTGCCGGCCCACCAGTTTCAGATGCCCATTGGCCGGATCGACCGAGAAAATCACGATTTCGTTCGCGTCGCCGCGGTTGCTCGCATACAGGAAACGCCCATCCGGCGAAAGATGGATCGCCGCCGCCCCCACCTGCCCCTTGAAGCCCGGCTCGGTGAGCGGCGATACCTGCAGCAGGGTCAACCTGCCGTCGTCGTAGCGGAACGTGCTGACGGTCGCCGCCAGTTCGCTTGTCAGATACGCGTACTTCCCATCGGGCCCAAACACCAGATGACGCGGACCGCTGCCGGCCTTCACATCGGTATAGCGCCACTCGGTAGGACCGAGCAGACCGCGGCTGCCATCGGGCGTATAGCGGTACGAATACAGCTTGTCCGCGCCGAGGTCCTGGGCGAACAGATAATGGCCGTCCGGCGAGAACACCGTCGAATGCACATGCGCGTTGTCCTGGCGTCCCTTCACCGGGCCGCTGCCGTCATGATGCACGGTCAACACCGCTTGACCCACCTGGCCGTCGGCCTGCAGCGGGAACACCGCGAAGCTGCCGCCCGGGTCGGCCGCCACCGAGTAGTTGGCCGTCAGCAGATACTTGCCGTCCGGCGAGATCTTCAGGTAGCAAGGGTCGTTGCCTTCCGACGACACCTTGTTGAGAAACGTCAACTGGCCGCTCGCCGGATCGAAACCGAACGCGCTGATGCCGCCGCGTTGCGAAGCCGGACCGTTGTCGCCAGGCAGTTCGTTGACCGCATACACATGACGGCGGTCGTTGCTCACCACCAGATACGACGGGTTGACCGTCTGCGCCACCGACACGCGGGTGGCCTCGCCCGTCTTCGTATCGAAGCGGTAGACATAGATGCCTTCGCTCTTGCCGCCCGTGTAGGTGCCGACAAGCATGTCGTAGACACCATCGGCCGGCGCCGGACCGGCGTCCTGGGCAAACGCCTGTGAAGCAGCGATCGAGACCATAAGCACGAAACCTTTTATTATCGAACGGGCTGACCGCGCGGACCACGTCATTGCGGGTTTACGGGCGGGCTGAAGTGAGGACTGGCGCGCGGCACGGGCGCCGGCTCGGTCACTACGATGCATGTCGACCTCCTGAACATCGGGTTATTCGGTTGGTTGGTGCCGCTGATCTGCCAGGCGCTCGAGGGCATGCGCTTTGGAACCCCGGGGTTGAAGCCCTCTGGGCTAAAACCCTATTAGTTATCGGCGCAAGTATAGAGAAGATAGAACCAAAGCGTTGAGCCGGGCCGCGCAGCATGCGGCCCGCCGAAGTCCCCTCCCGCACCTGCCTCACCACTCGGAGAATTCATGAACGTCACATTCAGTCTGGGCCCGGTCGTTTCGCTGATCGCCGGTATTCTTATCCTCGTGACGCCGCGCCTGCTGAACTACATCGTCGCGCTCTATCTGATCATCATCGGCATCATTGGAATCTTCGGCGTGGGGGCATCCCATTTCTGAGCGCAGAAAGCCCCGCAGGCCTTAACCTCGGGGCATACCCGTGTCGCATATGCGCGTGGTTTGTTCGCGTTGCTTGCTCTCGGGACTTCCTCAGGACTCCCCCGGCACCAGCTCAGGGACTTACCCGTTGGCGAGCTGGTCGAGCCGCAGCCGCCCCTGCAGGGACAGGCTGCCGACGGCATAATGGCCGTCACCTTCCCGCACGCGCTTGAAGCAGGCCCGCGCGATCAGGAACGACGCGGCGACCTGCATCCCATTGCGGGACAGGCCTAGACGGCCGGCATCGAGCGGTAGCATGGAATCGTCAGCCAGTTCGCTGGCGGCTGAGAGTATGGTGATGCAATCGGATTTCGACGGGTTCAGCATGGCTTTCATCCTCGAAAACAGTATTGGCGTGCGTGATGGACCGGCGTTCCCACACCTGCAACCCAGCCCTCCCCCATTTACTCGAAGTCCGATTGTAGGCAGCCTTATCTCAAAATGCCAAGACGAGTTGTCCCCAAGGCGCGCAGATCTAAAATGCATGCCGCGGATCCGGTAATAACAACGTCCCGGCGCGCTCCCAGGGGTACGCTTTACACGCCCGGCTTACCCGCTCAAACCGCTTAACCCGTCACCTATGCCCGCACTCATCGAAGACTATGCCCTCGTCGGCGACGGCCACACCGCCGCACTGATCTCCCGTGACGGTTCGGTCGACTGGCTCTGCTGGCCGCGTTTCGACTCGGGCGCCTGCTTCGCCGCGTTGCTCGGCACCGAACAGAACGGACGCTGGCTGATCGCGCCGGTGTCTACCGGGTCCGGCGAGTCCGATACGCCTGTGAAGATTACCCGCCGCTATCGCGGCGAAACGCTGATACTCGAAACCGATATCGAGACCGCCGAGGGCGCCGTCACAGTAATCGACTTCATGCCGCCCGGCAACGGCTGGTCTGAGCTGGTGCGGATCGTGGTAGGCCGGCGCGGCACGGTGCGCATGAAAATGGAACTGGTGCTGCGCTTCGACTACGGCTTTTCGATTCCGTGGGTCAGCCGTCTGAAGAATGACAGCGGCATCAAGGCGATCGTAGGACCGGATACGGCGGTGCTGCGCACCCCCGTCGAACTGCGAGGCGAGAACATGCACACCGTCGCCGAATTCACCGTGTCGGCGGGCGAACGGGTGCCGTTCTCACTGGCGTACTCGCCGTCGCATCTGCGCATTCCGCCGGCGCGCGATCCGCACACGGCGCTGGCCCGCACCGAGAATCACTGGCTCGAATGGTCGGCGCGCAGCACGGTCGAGGGCAAATACGCCGGGCCGATCCGGCGCTCGCTCATCACGCTGAAAGCGCTCGCCTACGAGCCGACCGGCGGCATCGTCGCGGCCCCCACCACGTCCCTGCCCGAACAGTTGGGCGGCACGCGCAACTGGGATTACCGCTATTGCTGGCTGCGCGACGCCACCATCACGCTGCTGGCGATGATGCGCGGCGGCTACTTCGACGAAGCGCGCGCCTGGCGCAGCTGGCTCGCCCGCGTGATGGCGGGCTCGCCCGAGCAGTTACAGATCATGTATGGGATTGCCGGCGAGCGGCGTCTGCCGGAATTCGAAGTGGAATGGCTGCCGGGCTACCAGGGCGCGAAACCGGTGCGCATCGGCAACAACGCGGCCGGCCAGTTGCAACTCGACGTGTACGGCGAAGTGATGAACGCACTGCATCTCGCGCGTGTAGGCGGCCTGCAGCAGGACGACACCGCGTGGAACGTCCAGCGCGAGATGCTCGATCATCTGGAAACCATCTGGCAGCAACCCGACGAAGGCATCTGGGAAACGCGCGGCGGCCGCCAGCATTTCACCTTCTCGAAGGTAATGGCGTGGGTCGCCTTCGACCGCGCGATCAAGTCCGCCGAAAAGTTCGACCTCGCGGGTCCGCTCGACCACTGGCGCGAGATTCGCGCACAGATTCATGCCGAAGTCTGCGAGAAAAGCTGGAACCCGACGCTCAATGCCTTCACCCAAGTCTACGGCGGCGACGAACTTGACGCCAGCGTGCTGCTGCTGCCGCAAGTTGGTTTCCTGCCGCCGTCGGACCCGCGCGTGATCGGCACGGTCGCCGCCACCGAAAAGTATCTGATGCGCGACGGCTTCGTGATGCGCTACCGCACCACCGAATTCGACGACGGCCTGCCGCCCGGCGAAGGCACCTTCCTTGCGTGCAGCTTCTGGATGGTCGACAACCTCGCACTGCAGGGCCGCGTGGCCGAAGCGGAAGCGATGTACGAGCGGCTGCTCGCGCTCGCCAACGACGTGGGCCTGCTAGCCGAAGAGTACGACCCGGCGGCAAAGCGCCTGGTCGGCAACTTCCCGCAGGCGTTTTCCCATGTGGCCCTTGTGCATACCGGGTTCAACCTGATGAAACACGAGCAGGAAATCGCCAAGGCGGCCGGACAGCCGTCGCACAACGGCGCAGCGCACGACGAGCCGTCGTCCAGCACGCCGTCTCAAAACGAGCCGTCTCAAAATGCGTCCGCTCATAACGGCACAGTGGCGGACAAACTTGACCCTGCGGCAACCCCGGATAGCGGCACAGCAACATCGCCAGTACCATGATTCCATGACATTTTGCGCGCGAAAAAGGTAACCGTTGCTGCGTTGCACAATTTCGCGTTGTCCGATATCATCAAACGA
Organism: Paraburkholderia phenazinium; assembly: GCF_900100735.1. Taxonomy (GTDB): domain Bacteria; phylum Pseudomonadota; class Gammaproteobacteria; order Burkholderiales; family Burkholderiaceae; genus Paraburkholderia; species Paraburkholderia phenazinia. The sequence continues at coordinate 169,302 of NZ_FNCJ01000013.1, forward strand.
GACTGTTGGCCGATAATCAAGCGCCACCACAACCAATACGGCCCGCCGCAACGCGATACGCGTGTTTGCGAAGCCCCATGCGAATCGCCCCAACACCGGAGCACCCATGCTCTATCAACTGCACGAATTCCAGCGGGCTCTGCTCAGCCCGCTGACCGCCTGGGCCCAGGCCGCGTCGAAATCCTTCGCGAATCCGGCCAGCCCTTTCGCCTACGTTCCGGGCGCTACACGTCTTTCCGCCGGCTACGAATTGCTCTACCGGCTAGGCAAAGACTACGAGAAACCCGAATTCAACCTGCACCAGATTGTTAAAGATGGTCATAACATCCCGATCATCGAACAGACGATCGTGGAGAAACCCTTCTGCCGTCTGCTGCGCTTCAAGCGTTTCGCTGACGACAGCGGCGCTGTCAGCCAACTGAAAGACGAACCGGTCGTGCTGGTGTGCGCACCGTTGTCCGGCCACCACTCCACCCTGCTGCGCGACACCGTGCGCACGTTGCTGCAAGACCACAAGGTGTACATCACCGACTGGATCGACGCGCGCATGGTGCCGCTCGAAGAGGGCAAGTTCCACCTCGACGATTACGTTGCTTACATTCAGGAATTCATCCGTCACATTGGCGCGAAAGATCTGCACGTGATCTCGGTGTGCCAGCCGACGGTGCCGGTGCTGGCTGCCATCTCGCTAATGGCGAGCCGCGGCGAAGAAACGCCGCGCACGATGACGATGATGGGTGGCCCGATCGACGCGCGTAAGAGCCCGACCTCGGTAAATTCGCTCGCCACGCAACACTCGTTCGAATGGTTCGATAACAACGTGATCTACACGGTGCCGCCGAACTATCCGGGCGTGGGCCGCAAGGTCTATCCGGGCTTCCTGCAACACACGGGTTTCGTGGCCATGAATCCGGAGCGCCACGCGGCTTCGCACTGGGACTATTACCAGAGCCTGCTGCGCGGCGACGAAGACGACGCCGATGCTCACCGCCGCTTCTACGACGAGTACAACGCCGTGCTCGACATGGACGCCGACTATTACCTCGACACGATCCGCGTCGTGTTCCAGGAATTCCGCCTGGCCGAAGGCACCTGGGATGTGGCGGGTGAACGCGTGCGGCCGCAGGACATCAAGAAGACCGCCCTCTTCACGATCGAAGGCGAGCTCGACGACATCTCCGGCGACGGACAGACACGCGCGGCGCAGGATCTGTGCAGCGGCATTCCGCCGGAGCACAAGCAGCATTTCACGGCGGAAAAGTGCGGCCACTACGGCATTTTCTCGGGCCGCCGCTGGCGCACCATCATCTATCCGCAACTGCGCGATTTCATCCTCGCGCACAACAAGGCCCCCAAGGTCGCGAAGGAAAAAGTCGAAGCCTGAGTGGCTTTGCCTTGCGGGTCCGCTCGAAGCGGACCGCTCTCCTGAAAGTTGCGTGCGCATCAAATGCAAAAAGCGACGGCCCCCTCGGGGGCCGTTGTTGTTTACTATGCCGTCTGCGAAGCAGGCGTGCATCGATTTATTACAGATTGGTAAGCCGATAGCATGCCTAAGCGATTGGTATTTACCCTGCCTGTATTGCTTGCCCGCTGCTTGCACCGTTAAAGCGCGCTTCCGGCCGCCAGATCGCCATGGGTGGCGCTTAATGACGCTTAAGACGCTCAGTATCGCTTAGCGCCTAAGCAGATACGCGAGCAGCAACTCGGTGTTCATCTGGACGATCTCGCTGCGCTCGGCAGGCGTGCTGAAATCGCGGCCAAGCGTGGCCTCCAGCGTGAAGCGGTTCGAGACGATGTAATACCCCATGCCCGACAGCGTGACGTAGAAACGCAGCGGATCGACGTTGGTGCGAAACAGGCCGGCGCGCTGGCCGCGTTCGAGGATGCTGCCGAGTGTCGCAACAATCGGCGAGATCATTTCGCGAATCCGCGTGGACTTCTGCATATACCGCGCCTCGTGCAGATTCTCGTTATTCACGAGACGCAGCAGTTCAGGATGGTCGCGGTAGTAGTCCCACACGAAATGGGCAAGCCGGGTGATGGCCTCGACCGGCGCAATGCCGTTCAGGTCCAGCGTGCGTTCGGCCTCGGTGAGCGCGCCGAAGGCGTGTTCGAGAACGGCCGTGAAAAGCTGCTCCTTGCTACCGAAGTAGTAATAGAGCATGCGTTCATTGGTTTCAGCGCGGCGGGCAATCTGGTCGACACGCGCGCCGAACAGCCCTCCATTTGCAAATTCCTCAGCGGCCGCTAGAAGAATACGGCGCCGGGTGCCTTCAGGATCTCTTTTGATTTTCGGCTGATTCATGGTGGCATCATCGTGAGCCGCGTTATCCGGATCGTGCCGCCGGCCTCTCCTCGGGCCTTGCACCGACAGCACTGAACGGGCTAGTTGGGGGACACCCTTATGCGGTCTTTCGGAAAAGCGCTTTGATTATGGCACATGGTTTGACAATCGCAATCGGGGAAATCGGCGATAATGTGCTATTTCCCCTACGCCTGATGGAGCGAGCAAATCCGCCTCGTTCCCGCCTGCCGTGAAGGGCCCGCAGTGGCCCGCCGGCAAGCCTCACCGTCGTGACCGTGACCGATTCCAGAACTCTCGCAGACCGCATCGAAGATCTGCTTCCCCAGACCCAATGTACGAAGTGCGGCTATGCGGCATGCCGGCCGTACGCCGAAGCCGTGGCCGTTGGCACAGCGAATTACAACCAGTGCCCGCCAGGCGGCGCCGAAGGCGTAGCGCGGCTCGCCGCCCTGCTCGGCAAGCCGGTGATTGCGCTCAATCCGGACAATGGGGTCGAACGGCCCCGGCCGTTGGCGGTGATCGACGAGAACCTGTGCATCGGCTGCACGCTATGCATGCAGGCTTGTCCGGTAGACGCGATCCTTGGCGGACCGAAACAGATGCACACCGTGATCGCGGCGCTATGCACTGGCTGCGACCTGTGCGTCGCGCCCTGCCCGGTCGACTGCATCGCGATGCTGCCGGTCACCGGCGCTGCAACCGGCTGGGACGCATGGACGCTTGACCAGGCTCAGGCGGCCCGCGAGCGCCACGATCTGCGCGAAGCGCGGCTCGCGCGCGAACGCGATGCCGCCGAGGCCCGCGCGGCCGCCCGTCGCACGGCCGCTCATGTGACGGCTGATGCGCCTGCGGCGGCACCGACCGCCGCCCCGGACGGCGCGGCTGCAGCCGCCACGCCCGCCGACGACGCCGAAGCGAAGAAGCGCGCCATCATCCAGGCCGCGCTGGAGCGGGCGCGCAAGAAGAAAGAAGAACTGGCCGCAAAAGGCGCGGGACCGCAGAATACGGAGCGCGTGAGTGCAGAAGTGCAGGCCCAGATCGACGCAGCCGAAGCGCGCCGCCGGCGCCTGGGCATCGAAGGCGGGGACGAAGAAGTATGAACGCGAACAAACGCCGCGCCATCTACGAGACACTCCAGAGCCTCAACCCGCATCCGACCACCGAACTCGAATACACCACGCCGTTTGAGCTGTTGATTGCCGTGATGCTGTCAGCGCAGGCCACCGACGTGTCGGTCAACAAGGCGATGCGCAAGATGTTCCCGGTGGCGAACACGCCGCAGCAGATCGTCGAACTCGGCGAGGCCGGGGTGGCCGAGTACATCAAGACCATCGGCCTGTATCGCACCAAGGCGAAGAACGTCATTGCGACCTGCCGGATCCTGCTCGAGCAATACGGCGGCGAGGTGCCGGCCGATCGCGAAGCGCTCGAAAGCCTGCCCGGGGTCGGCCGCAAGACTGCCAATGTGATTCTGAACACAGCCTTCGGTCAGCCGACGATTGCCGTCGACACCCACATCTTTCGGGTTGCGAATCGAACCGGACTGGCGCCAGGCAAAGACGTGCGTACCGTCGAAACAGCGCTGGAGAAATTCACGCCAGCCGAATTCAGACAGGACGCGCACCACTGGCTGATTCTGCATGGCCGTTACGTCTGCAAGGCGCGCCGGCCGGAATGCTGGCATTGCGTGATCGAGCCGCTCTGCGAGTTCAGGCCCAAGACGCCGCCGCCCGATCTGTGACGGCCAGGTAAGCCACGCGAGCATGTACGCCTGCCAGCGCCGTGCCAGCTCGCGGCGTAAAATGGCTGCTTGCCCAAATAGCGCAGCGGGTTTGCCCGTCATGCGCGTGCCCCTCACTACCGCTTTCAGCCCACGATGTTCAATCCCAGCCGCGACGAAGTCCGAAGCTTTTTCACCGAGACCTGGCGCAAGCAGCGCGAAGGCTCGATCCTGACGCCGCTCGAAGCGATCGCCGCCGACTGGATCGTCGAACACCCCGAGTACCATGCCGAGCTGAAGGACGGCGAGGCCGCGTCTGCCCAGGACTACTCGCCCGAGCGCGGCCAGACCAACCCGTTCCTGCATCTGTCCATGCATCTGGCCATCAGCGAGCAGTTGTCGATCGACCAGCCGCCCGGCATCCGCGCCGCCCACGAACGGCTCGCCGCACGCCTGGGCTCAACCCACGACGCTCAGCACGCCATCATGGATTGCCTCGGCGAAACCCTGTGGGAGGCTCAGCGCACCGGCACGCCGCCCGATACGGACGCGTACCTGCAGCGCATCGAGCAGCGCGCCTCGCGCGATTAAGGGACCTGGAGGCCAAGCGACCGCGCGGCACCCCCAAAGCAAAACACCCCGCTCAAGGCGGGGTGTTTTGCTTTTCCACATGCGCCATGCCGCGCGCTTACTTCTTTTCGACCAGATCGCCGCTGAGCGACTCGATATAAGCCGCGAGGTCCTTCATATCGCTTTGCGACAGGCTTTGCACCTGCGCCTGCATGATCGCGTTGTTGCGACCGAGGTGCGGGTTGCCGTTACCCATCTGATACTGGCGCAGTGCCCAGTAGATGTAATCAGCATGCTGACCTGCGAGCCGCGGATACTCCGGGCTCACTGGCTTGTTCAGGTTCACACCGTGGCAAGCCGCGCAGTTGTGGGCGTCGGCCAGCACCTTGCCGTTATCGGCGTCGGCGGCGTGCGCCATGTTGGCTGCGGCCAGACCGAAAACTGCCACGGCTGCACATGCAGTTTTGAAAACCGTGTGGAGTGCCTGATGGGGCGTCTTCATGAATTCTCCTATCCCGCGAAATTTAAATAGCCCAGTGACTGGATGGATGACCGCAGCCGATCACTTGTAGGGATTGTTTTTCGAAGCGGGGGTCTGCGCCGCGTAGTACGCAGCAATGTCGGCAATGTCCTGGTCCGACAGCGAGGTAGCGATGGCGTGCATCGTCTCGAAGTGCCGGTCGCCCTTCTTGTACGCGTGCAGCGCGTTCTCGAGGTACGCCTGATTCTGGCCGCCGAGAATAGGCACCCGGTAGACCTCCGGGTACGCCGTACGGTAGTCAGGAATGCCGTGGCAGCCAATACACATCGCGACCTTACCCTGGCCCGCCTTGGCGTTGCCGACGACATCCGCTGCCTGCGCACTGGCCGCGTAGCCCGCTAGCACCGACAGCGCTGCGATCACGACGTGTTTGCCGACGAATTTATTCATAGCATGTAACCTGGCTTGGGGGGAAACGGGCGCCCGAAAAGGCAAAAGCCTGCACCATTATTCTTCTAGGGTTGCCACGCAGGCCAAAAAAATCGGCCTAATTGTACCGCGCTGCTGCGGCGGGCGTCCACCGCGCGGGCGGGGCCGTCCGGCGGGTTTTCGCGCCGCTCGGGCAGACCCGCAGGACGGCCGGAAACCCCGCAGCGGCGGGCCTTCCAGCGCTTTTGAGCAACCCCGCGCGGGGCGGTCAAGCTTGCCCGACTCGCCCCGCGCCGGCCGGCGGGAAAACCCGCACGTTGCCCGGCGCCATGCGTGACCCGCCCACCGGGTCGCGCGCCGGCAGCCGGTGCGGATGACACCATACGCCAGCGCGTTTCGGCCCAACAGGGCTTCTGACTTATACTGGAATTTTTCCCCGAACGAGCGTCTCGCCATGCGTTTCGAAGGCTCCTCGCAGTACGTCGCCACCGACGACCTCAAACTTGCGGTCAATGCCGCGATGACACTGCAGCGGCCGCTGCTCATCAAAGGCGAGCCCGGCACCGGCAAAACCATGCTGGCCGAGGAAGTCGCGGCAGCCCTTGGCATGCCGCTGCTGCAATGGCACATCAAGTCCACCACGAAGGCGCAGCAAGGCCTGTACGAATACGACGCGGTGTCGCGCCTGCGCGATTCGCAGCTCGGCGACGAGCGCGTCAAGGACATCCGCAACTACATCGTCAAAGGCGTGCTGTGGCAGGCGTTCGAAGCGGACCAGCAGACCGTGCTGTTGATCGACGAGATCGACAAGGCCGACATCGAATTCCCCAACGACCTGCTGCGCGAGCTCGACCGCATGGAGTTCTACGTCTACGAGACGCATGAACTGGTGCGCGCGAAGCACCGCCCGCTCGTCATCATCACGTCGAACAACGAGAAGGAGTTGCCGGACGCCTTCCTGCGCCGCTGCTTCTTCCACTACATCAAGTTCCCGGACCCGGTGACGATGCAACAGATCGTCGAAGTGCACTTCCCCAACATCAAGAAGGACTTGCTCTCCGCTGCCATGGCGAGCTTTTTCGAGCTGCGCAATGTGTCGGGCCTGAAGAAGAAGCCGTCCACCTCGGAACTGCTCGACTGGCTGAAGCTGCTGCTCGCCGAAGACATTCCTCCGGAAGCGCTGCGCTCGGCGGACCACAAGCAGATCATTCCGCCGCTGCATGGCGCGCTGCTCAAGAACGAGCAGGATGTGAGCCTGTTCGAACGGCTCATTTTCATGAACCGCAACAACCGTTGAACCGGGCGCGTGCGCCTGAACGAAACGCGCACGCCTTACGCTGGCGCGCCAGCCGCCGGGTACGCTGACGCGGAGGAAACCGCATGCTGATCGACTTCTTTTATTCGTTGCGCGCGGCCAAGCTGCCGGTCTCCGTGAAGGAATACCTGACGCTGCTCGAAGCGCTGAAGGCCAACGTTATCGCGCCCTCGCTCGACGAGTTCTATTACCTCGCCCGTCTCACACTGGTGAAAGACGAGCAGTATTTCGACAAGTTCGACCAGGCCTTCGGCGCCTATTTCAACGGCGTGGCAGCCAAGTCCGAACTGGCGCTCGACGTGCCGCTCGACTGGCTGAAAAAGAAGCTGCAGCGCGACCTGTCGCCCGAAGAAAAAGCGCAGATCGAAGCGATGGGCGGCCTCGACAAGTTGATGGAGCGCCTCAAGGAACTGTTCGACGAGCAGAAGGAACGCCACGAGGGCGGCAACAAGTGGATCGGCACCGGTGGCACCTCGCCGTTCGGCAACGGCGGCTATAACCCGGAAGGCATCCGCATCGGCGGCGACTCGGCGGGCAACCGCACCGGCGTCAAGGTCTGGGAAGCGCGCGCGTATCGCGACTATGACGACCAGGTCGAGATCGGCACGCGCAACATCAAGGTCGCGCTGCGCCGGCTGCGGCGCTTTGCGCGCGAAGGCGCCGCCGAAGAGCTCGACCTGCCCGACACGATCCGCAGCACCGCGGCGAACGCCGGCTGGCTCGATCTGAAGATGGTGCCGGAGCGGCACAACAACGTGAAGGTGCTGATGCTGCTCGACGTGGGCGGCTCGATGGACGACCACATCAAGCGCACCGAGGAGCTGTTTTCGGCCGCCAAGGCCGAGTTCAAGCATCTCGAGTTCTATTACTTTCACAACTGCGTGTACGACTTCCTGTGGAAGAACAACCGGCGCCGTCATGCCGAACGCATGCCCACGTGGGACGTGCTGCACAAGTTCACGCCGGACTACAAGCTGATCTTCGTCGGCGACGCGACCATGAGCCCGTACGAAGTGCTACAGCCGGGCGGCTCGGTGGAATACAACAACCCCGAGGCCGGCGCGGTGTGGCTGCGGCGTCTTGCCGACCACTTTCCGCATTACGCGTGGCTCAATCCCGAGCCGGAAGGGCTGTGGGATTATCGACAATCGGTGTCGGTGATTCGCGAAGTGCTGGGGCATCGGATGTATCCTCTCACGCTCGCCGGTCTGGAGACCGCGATGCGCATGCTCAGTAAGTGAGCTGCGCCGCTCCATTGAAAAGAAAACCGAGACCCTCCGCATGAGTTCGCCTTCGTCCCCCGAGTTGTCCCCTTCAGCCCCACCCCCCGCGCGCCTGCGGCCGTTCGCGGACACCTCGCTATCGGCGCTGGTGGCCGGCTTCGTCGCGATGATGACGGGCTATACCAGCTCGCTCGTGCTGATGTTCCAGGCAGGTCAGGCAGCCCATCTGTCCGACGCGCAGATTTCTTCGTGGATCTGGGCGCTTTCGATCGGCATGGCGCTTTGCACGATCGGCCTGTCGCTGCGTTTTCGCGCGCCGATCGTGATTGCATGGTCGACGCCGGGTGCTGCGCTGCTGGTGTCGTCGTTGCCGCACGTGACCTATCCCGAAGCGATTGGCGCGTTTATCGTCTGCGCGCTGCTGCTGACCGTGGTCGGCCTCACCGGCTGGTTCGATGCGCTGATGAAGAAGGTTCCCGCCGGGATCGCCTCGGCCCTGCTGGCGGGCATCCTGTTCGAGATCGGCATCGAGATCTTCCGCGCTGCGCAATTCCAGACCGCGCTGGTGCTGGCGATGTTCTTTACCTATCTCGTCATCAAGCGCCTAGCGCCGCGCTATGCGATTGTGACGACGCTGATTGTCGGTACGGCAGTGGCCGGTGGGCTCGGCCTGCTCGACTTCAGCCGCTTCCACGTGGCGCTCGCGCACCCCGTGCTGACCATGCCGGTTTTCTCGGTCGCGGCGATTGTCAGCATCGGGATTCCGCTCTTCGTGGTGGCGATGGCCTCGCAGAACGTGCCGGGTATCGCCGTGCTGCGCGCCGACGGCTATACCACGCCGTCCGCCCCGCTGATCGCCACGACCGGCATCGCTTCGCTGCTGCTGGCGCCGTTCGGCTCGCACGGCATCAATCTTGCGGCAATTACCGCAGCCATCTGTACCGGCCCCGAAGCCCACGAAGATCGCAACAAGCGCTATACCGCCGCCGTCTGGGCTGGCGTGTTTTACCTGATCGCCGGGATTTTCGGCGCGACGATCGCCGCCCTGTTCGCCTCGCTGCCGAAGGCGCTGGTGGTTTCCGTGGCGGCGCTGGCGCTGTTCGGCTCGATCATGAGCGGCCTCGCCAACGCCATGCAGGACCTGAAACAGCGCGAAGCGGCGCTGGTCACCTTCATGGTGACCGCCTCCGGCCTTACGCTGCTGTCGATCGGCTCGGCGTTCTGGGGTCTCGTGGCCGGCGTGCTGACGCAACTCGTGCTGAATACGCGGCGCGCCTGAACGAAGGCTGAACGGATCGGCGGATGCGGGTGTCAAAACCGCATCCGCCGATCCGCCATAGAATAGAAGTATCGGGCGGCATTCTCCGGCAACATCATGGGGGCTGCCGCAGCGTGACATGCTGCAGTTCGGGCGACCGGAGCCACCGCGCCGGTCGTCTTTGCGGCAACCTCCAACTTTGGACCATTGCGCCTGTGCGCCTTGAAGGCTCGACATGACTACCGCACTCGATCAACTCAAGCAATTCACGACCGTCGTCGCCGATACCGGTGACTTCCAGCAACTCGCGCAATACAAACCGCAAGATGCAACCACCAACCCGTCGCTGATCCTCAAGGCCGTGCAGAAGGACGACTACCGTCCGCTGCTGGAAAAAACCGTGCGCGATCACGCGTCGAAGCCGGTCGGCGCCATCATCGATCACCTGCTGATCGCTTTCGGCACCGAAATCCTCAAGATCATCCCGGGCCGCGTCTCGACCGAAGTCGACGCGCGCCTGTCGTTCGACGTCAAGGGCTCGATCGACAAGGGTCATGAGCTGATCAAGCTGTACGAAGCCGCCGGCATCGGCCGCGAGCGCATTCTGATCAAGCTGGCCTCCACATGGGAAGGCATCCGCGCCGCAGAGCAACTGCAGAAAGACGGTATCCACTGCAATATGACGCTGCTGTTCTCGCTCGCCCAGGCCGCTGCCTGCGCCGAAGCGGGCGCGCAACTGATCTCGCCGTTCGTCGGCCGGATCTACGACTGGTACAAGAAGAATGCCGGCAGCGCATGGGATGAGGCAAAGGACGGCGGCGCGAACGATCCGGGCGTGCAGTCGGTGCGCCGCATCTATGCGTACTACAAGAAATTCGGCTACAAGACCGAAGTGATGGGCGCGAGCTTCCGCACGCCGGGCCAGGTTCTCGAACTGGCGGGCTGCGATCTGCTGACAATCAGCCCCGACCTGCTGCAGAAGCTGCAGGACAGCACCGAGAAGGTGGAGCGCAAGCTGTCGCCTGAGTTGGGCGAGAGCGCGAGCATCGAACGCGTGCCGGTCGACGAATCGTCGTTCCGCTTCCTCGTCAACGACGAAGCCATGGCCACGGAAAAGCTCGCCGAAGGGATCCGCGCGTTTGCCGCTGACGCCGTCAAGCTCGAAAAGTTGATCGAAGGACTGCGTTAAGCCAGTAGCGCCCTATCTCGGGCGCTGCGCGCGAAGCTTTATCGAGAATTTCGCACCTTTACCGGTTTTCACAATTGACGCCACAGCAGACGACTACAATCGTTTGCTGTGGCGTTGTTCTGTCCGCCCGGGCAGTCGTTGCGCCGCGCGCGTAAACACTTTCGGAGACAACGATGGAAATCCAGCCTTATGTATTTTTCGACGGCCGCTGCGACGAAGCGCTGAGCTTCTATACCGACAAGCTCGGCGCCGAGGTGATGTTCAAGATGCAGTACAAGGACGCGCCGCCAGACGCCGGCCACTCAGTCGATCCGAAGTTCGAGAACAAGGTCATGCACGCCTCGGTCAAGCTCGGCTCGACGATCCTGATGGTGTCCGACGACTGCATGAGCGAGAGCGTGACCCACGAGGGTTTCAGGCTCTCGCTGACTGCCGACGACCTCGCTCACGGCGAAAAGCTTTTCAACGCGCTCGCCGAAGGCGGCACAGTCAACATGCCGTGGCAGGCCACGTTCTGGAGCCAGGGGTTCGGCATGGTGACGGACAAGTTTGGGATCGGCTGGATGGTGACGATTCCTCAAGCCAACTGAGCGCCAGCCTGTTCGCGGCGGCATGCGGGAGACGGGTGGCCGGCCTTTAGCGCGGCGTCGGCGTAAGGAGCGCATGCGCCCCATGCCGCTCGATGTTCCAGTTCGGCTCCGTCTCCAACAGCAGCGCGCGCAAGCGGTCGACCTGCTCGATCATGCGCTCGCCCAGCCAGTACGGCCCCTGCAGTTCCGGGGCCAGGTGCAGCGCGAGCGCACTGCCTGGCACGCGAGCCAGCACCACCTTAGGCGCAAGGAAGCGCGCCGCGCCGCCGAAGCGCAAACCCCGGGCCATTGCCAGCAGCATGGCCCGCACCGCGTGCGCCTCGGCGCCGCACTGCTGGGCGAACGCCGCCCGCGCCGCAGCATCCGCATGGGCCAGCGTACCGGTCGCCATGATTTCCAGCGCACTCAACACCGAGCGGTGCACGCGCTGGATCTCTTCCAGTTTCTCCGGCGGCGCCTCGATCTCTTTCGCCACCGAGGGCATCAGTGTGCGCAATTGCACCAGCCGCACGTTCAACTCCAGAAACGTCTTGATCTGTTCATCCGGATCAAGCGGTGCACCGCCCACGAGGCAGGTGTAAATCCGCGCACAGCCGCGCAAATTGTCGGCCAGCAGGTAACGCCAAGAATAGGTCGCATGCAGCGGCAGCGCAAACGAGAACGCCAGCGCGATCACAATGCCGATCAGCACGTTCAGCGTGCGCCACAGCCCCGTGTCGATCAGGTTGTCGCCATGGCCCGCGACGATGCACATCGTAATCGCCGTCAGCAACCCGATATAGCCGCCCTTGCCAATCGCGTACCACGCACAGATGGCCGCCACCACGGACATCAGGACGTACGTCAGCCACAGCGAGCCGATCAGGTTTTGTTGCAGGATCAGCGCGAGCCCGATCGTCGCCCCGAGTAGCGTGCCCGCCGCCCGTTCCGTGGCCTTCTTGCGGATGTTGCCGTGATGCTGCAGGCCGCCGATCACCACCAGCAGCGTGACTGACGACCAGATGCCATGCGGAATATGAATGCCGCTGGTCGCGATAATCGACACCATCATCGCGAGGCCGACCCGCACGCTGTGGAGCAGTTTGGCGTGCCGGTAACGGTAATACGGCGAGGTGATCGCCCTGAAGATGCGGTTGGCGCTCGTGCGGCGCGGCATCACAGGATCGGAATCGGCAGAAGACATGGTCGTCCGGGAACTGAAGATGCGATATAGCTATCGTGCACCAAAAATGCAAAACGCCCGCAATTTTTCGTTGCGGGCGTTTTGCGGAACCTCTGGGGGAAAGATTTAGCTTTCCACGACGTCCAGATAGTCTTCCGGCCGGGTGCGATCTTCAGAGTGCTTCATGCCGACCGCACGCACGAGCAGGCTCACCACCACCGCCACCACCAGATTCACGATCAGCGACCAGACCGCCGCATAGCCGGGAATCGCGAGGCCAAACAGGTGGATCGTGAAGATCGAACTGGAGAGCTTCAGCGAAACCGCCATCCACGTGCCGGTCGCAATGCCGACCGCCCAGCCGATCAGCAGGCCGCGGTAATCGAGCATGCGCGTATAGAGGCCCAGCACGATTGCCGGCAGTGTCTGGATGATCCAGATGCCGCCCAGCAACTGCAACTGGATCGCATAGGTGAGCGGCAAGCCGAGAATGAAGGCCACCGCCCCCACCTTGACGATCAGCGAGACCAGCTTGGCGATGTTGGTCTCCTGCTCGCCCGTCATGTTGCGGTTGATGAACTCCTTGTGGATATTGCGCGTGTACAGATTGGCCGCCGCAATCGACATGATTGCCGCCGGCACCAGCGCGCCGATGCCGATGGCGGCAAACGCCACCCCGACAAACCACGACGGGAAGAAGTGCAGGAACAGCGCCGGCACCGCGAAGTTCGGGCCGAAGGCCTTGAAGTACGGCGCGAACTCCGGCATGTCCTTCACGCCTGCCGCCAGCGCCATGAACCCGAGCAGCGCGAGCAGGCCGAGTACCAGCGAGTACGCCGGCAGCATCGCCATATTGCGGCGAATCGTATTACCCGACTTCGACGAAAGCACCGCGGTAATCGAGTGCGGATACAGGAACAGCGCCAGCGCCGAACCGACCGCGAGCGTCGCGTATGCGCTATAGCCGTTCAGGTTCGACACGTCCGGCGCCTTGAGCAGCAGCTTGGCCGGCGGCACCGCACCGAAGATATGGCCGAAGCCACCCAGTTGCGGCGGAATCACAATCACCGCAGCGGCGATCGTGATGTAGATCAGCAGATCCTTGACGACCGCGATCATGGCCGGCGCGCGCAGGCCCGAGGTGTACGTGTAGGCCGCGAGAATCGCGAAGGCGATGATCAGTGGCAGATCGCCCACAAAGCCCGTGGTATCGAAACCGAGCGCGCCGATCACCACTTCGATCCCGACCAGTTGCAGCGCGATATACGGCATGGTGGCGACGATACCGGTCAAAGCGACCGCCAGCGCGAGCATCCGGCTGCCATAGCGGGCATTGACGAAGTCCGCGGACGTCACGTAGCCCTGACGTTTCGCAATGCTCCACAGCTTGGGGAACACCACGAACGCAAACGGATAGATCAGGATCGTATAAGGCAGCGCGAAAAAACCGGTCGCTCCCGCGCCGAACACGAGCGCCGGCACGGCGATGAAGGTGTAAGCGGTGTACAGGTCGCCGCCCAGCAGGAACCACGTGACGATGGTGCCGAAGCGGCGGCCGCCCAGGCCCCACTCTTCGAGATGGGCGAGATCGCCGCGCCGCCAGTGGGCCGCGATAAAGCCAAGAATCGTGACGCCGATAAAGAACAGGACAAAGACAAAGGTGGCGACGGGATTCATTGAGCGCCCCCTTGCGAGCTATCCGGCGAACGTTTTTTGGTCTTGAAGTAGACGAGTGCCGTGATGACCGCGCTGATCAGCACCCACAGCAGTTGATACCAGTAGAAGAACGGGAAATCGAACAGTTGGGGTTCGACCTTGTTGTATAACGGCACCCAGATCATGGCGATCCAGGGAAGCAACAGCAACCAGAGCCAGCGTTTGCTGGCCTTGTTCGCGTCGGCGTCGTGAGCCATGACGTCTCCTCTTTCCTTTTATTGACTTGTGTCCCGTAGTTGACGGGCGGTGGGCCCGGGCCCCAGGTGCGGGAAGCCGCGCCGCCGGTAAGCCACGGGCGCCCCGAAAGCAATGAAAGAGTATAGGAGTCGCGAAGGTACGGTCAAGCAGGGGCGACCCGAGGCCAAAGCCGCGGCAATGGCCGCCCCCTACGCAAGAAGCTTAGATGGTGAACGAACCGGTCTTCTGGCCGGTCGATTCCTGCAGACCCTTGATCCACTTGCGCGCCGGCAAGCTCAGCTCGGCTTCGATCAGCTTGGCGCGCGCTTGCAGCGTCGCGAACGGCACGTCGAGCGCCGGGCCCGAAAACGCGATCGCCACGCGGTTGCCGTCGTGCACTTCAGGCAGCGCGACCACGCGGCCGTCGAAGGCTTCGTTCAGACGCTTCATGTTGCGCACGAAGCTCGGATGATCGCCAAACAGGTTCACCGTCACCACGCCCGCGTCCGTCAGACACGCGCGCACGGCGCGGTAGAACGCCACGCTGTCGAGCACCGGACCGCGCGCCGTCGCGTCATAGACGTCGATCTGCAGCGCGCCGATCGTGCCGTGGTTGGCGCGCTCGTTGACGAAATCCCATGCGTCGGTTTCGTGCACGGTGAGGCGGGCATCGTCCGACGGCAACTGGAACATCGTGCGCGCGGCCACTACCACCGCCGGATTCAGTTCGACGGCTTCCACCTTCGAGCGCTTCAGGAAACGATGCGCGAACTTGGTCAGCGCGGCCGCGCCCAAACCAAGCTGGACGATACGCTTCGGCGCTTCGAGAAACAGCAGCCAGGCCATCATCTGCTGCGCGTATTCGAGTTCGATGTGATCGGGCTTGCGCAGACGCATCGCACCCTGTACCCATTCGGTACCGAAGTGCAGATAGCGCACGCCGCCCTCCTCCGAGAACGTCACCGGTGCGAAGCGCGGCTTGCGCGGCGCTTCGATTTGCGGTGCATCGTCGAGGTCTTCGTCGCGCGATGCGCGCTTGGCGGTGCGAGTCATTTTCTGTTTCGCACCGGCAGATTGGGCTTCTTTGTTGCGGAATGCACGCGCTTCAGCCGAAGCACGCTTGATCAATGTCGTCATGTGAGGATGTCGCGTCAGGAACACATTTTTAGGTCGAACGAGAGCATAGCATTCGCAGCCCACGAATTTCTTTTCCGTGTACTCTGCCTGTTGGCGGTAGGTCTCGTGTCCGTCGCCGGTTTTCAGCCTGCTCTGAGCCGGTTTTTACCTTGCTTGAACTTTGTTTCGCCGTGTCGTCATCGAAGCCTGATAGGGTCATCCGGTCAGACCCACACCACCACAAAGGATCCTCAAGCATGAGCACCATCCATTTCATTGGCGGAGAAAAAGGCGGCGTGGGCAAGTCGCTCGTCGCGCGCGTGCTGGCGCAGCACTTTATCGACACGGGCGTGCCGTTTCTGGGCTTCGACACCGACCGCTCGCATGGCGCGCTGCTGCGCTTCTACGCCGACTATGCGGCGCCTGCCGTGCTGAACGGGCATGACAGCCTCGATCCCGTGATGGAAGCGGCCCTCGAAGATCCGCAGCGGCGCATTCTGGTGGACCTCGCGGCGCAGACGCAGCAACCGCTCGCCAAGTGGTTCGAGGATTCGGATGTGCTGGGGGTGGCCGAAGAAAATGGCCTGACGCTGACGTGGTGGCACGTCATGGACAGCGGCCGCGATTCGGTGGATCTGCTGCGGCAGTGGCTCGACCAGTTCGGCGGGCGGCTCAAGCTGGTGCTGGTGCTCAACGAAGTCCGCGGCGATCGTTTCGAGATTCTGGACGCGTCCGGCGAACGCGCGCGGGCCGAGGCACTGGGGGCCAGCGTGATGACGCTGCGCCATCTGCCCGATAGCACGATGCAGAAGATCGATCAGCAGAGCACGAGCTTCTGGGCCGCCGTCAATCATCCTGACCGCGCCGCCACCGGGCTTGGTCTGCTGGAGCGGCAACGGGTGAAGGTGTGGTTGCAGCGCGTGTATGGCGAGCTGGCGAGAGTTGGCGTTTAGGCTACTTGCCGCTGCCCGGCGCGGCGTCGACTGGGGCCGGCTCGACGAGCCAGCTCCGCAATACTTCCCATGCCTTGAGCTTTTCCGCATAAGCCATGGTGTAGGCGGGGCTGCTGGAAGGAAGGCTGATGAATTCGACCTTGCCGGTGGCCCCCTGCAATGCTCGCATGCCAAGCCGGGCCGCCGTTCCGCCATTGAACGCAACGGCGGCGAGGTTCGGCAGCGATTCGACCAAGGCTATCAGGTCATTGCTCGCATGGTTGCGGATCCGGCTATCCAGGCTGCCTTCGCGCTGCGCCTCTGCGACGACATCCCATAGGCCAACGCGATGACGCAGCAGCGTCTGCAGACGCGTGGGATAGTCGAGGCTGCGAAAGTTCTCGCCAGAGATATCCCCGATTAGCGACCAGAAACGATTCTGCTTATGCGCGTAGTACTGCGATTGCGCGAGCGAGACTTCGCCCGGCAAGCTGCCCAGTACCAGCACTCTCGTGTTGGCATCCACGACCGGAGGGAAGCAGCGCTTCTGCGTCATGCAGAACTCTCATTGCGAATCTCACGCGGCGCAGGATGCGCGCGCGACGCCGTATGCTCGAGAGGCCGGCCATGCTCGCGCACATGGCTGCGCTGCGGTTCGTGCCCAGCGGACAACTCAGGCGCGCCCGATGCAAGGTGCGACCACAGCGCGGGCAACATGCACTCAGTGACCATCAGCGGCGCACCATGGCGCTCGAACACCGAGCGGCGGGCCACCAGCGCCTGCGGATGCGCCCCACCGATCTCGCGCGCGGCCAGCCGGTACAGCGGATGGCGCGCCGTGAGCCGGCGGCTCACCAGCGCCGAGCGCGCCACGCTGCTATCGCTGTAGAGCAATTCGGCAAGCGGCCGTGTGCGCAGCCGTCGCATCGCCTGCCAGACGCCCACGCTGGCGGCCAGCGGCGCAATGCTATGCGCCGCGACGAACGGCGTGCCGTCCACCGACAAAACCACCTCCCGCACCCACACCGGTGCACGCCGCTCGACGTCGAGCGCCGCGTGCTCGTCAGCCCACGGCGACGCGACGGTTTCGCGCGTGACGCGTACCGCAACCGCGCCAAGCGTGCGCAGATGCGCGGTGAGCGAGCCCCCGCGGGTGAGCCAGTCTTTCTGGTCCCGGCTGAAACCGGGTAAGGGCGCGACGCGCCAGTGGGCGTCAGCGGCGTCGAAACAGATAGCCATGGTGTCGGATTATAACGGCGTGGTGTAGGGACGCACCTCGCGGCGCACAGCTTACAAGGTTCCCCAACGCCGCGCTTTCAGGCTGACCCGCATCAACCCAAGCACAGCTTTCAGATAGGTCTGATTCTCCGCTCACCACTGCGCGCGATAAAAAGATCGGTGCATTGCCAAGTCGGCGGTCCGGCCACCCACGTGTCACGGGCACGCCGTGTGATCAGATAGCAAAGGAGAACAACAGAGATGAGAGCATTCCTGGGTGCAACCGCGTGTGCGGTGGCGCTGCTGACTTTGACCGGCTGCGCGTCGCCGCTGGATCGCGCCAAAGAGACGTCCTTGAATGAGGCCGTCGGCATTGAAGTGAAACCGGTCGCCGGTGGCATCTCCGTCAGGTTGCCTGAAGCTGCGCTGTTCGACTTCGGCAAATCGGAGATTCGCCCCGATGCCGTCGCCGTGATCAACCGTTCAGCGGTTTTGCTCAATCGCAGCAAGAAGCCGATCCTGGTCGAGGGCTATACGGACAATGTCGGCACGCTCGAATACAACCAGCAACTCTCGGAAACACGCGCCACCACGGTGGGTTATGCGCTGGTGGCACGGGGCGTGAAGATGGAGCGGATTCGCACGAAGGGAAATGCATACAACAATCCCGTGGCAAGCAACGATACGCCCGAGGGGCGCGCGCTGAACCGGCGCACCGAGATCGTGGTGCGCGGCGAGACGATGGATACGCTGATGGGACGTTAGAGTTTGCGCAGCCAGTTCATGCGCGGGTGTCCTGCAGGTAGTCTTGCAGGGCGCCTCGCACTTCTTCCAACACCGGCTCCCACCGGCCAAGCTCGCGCTGCCGAAACAGACGCGCCGACGGATACCATGGGCTGTCGGTGCGCTCGATCATCCAGCGCCAATCGGTGCAGGTGGGTAACAGGATCCACACGGGCCGGCCAGCCGCGCCCGCAAGGTGCGCGACTGCTGTGTCGACGGTAATCACCAGGTCGAGCGCATTGAAGATGGCGAGCGTATCGGTGAAGTTGACGATTTCCGGGCCCAGCATGTGCATGCCGATCTCCCCCGGCAAGGCAGCCGCTTCCTCCCCGGCGCGACCCATCTGCACCGAAAACCACTTCACGCCGGGTTGCTCGATGATGATCCGAAACCGCTCCAACGGAATCGAGCGAAAGCGGTCGAGCCCGTAAGCCGGATTTCCCGCCCAGACCAGCCCGATACGCTTTCTGCGCGTCGCAGACCGATCCGCATCATCGATCGCATCGATCGCATCGATCGCATCGAGCCGCTTCTGCCAGCGGCGAGCGTCATCGGGCGCGGCAGTCAGATAGGGCATGGCGAGCGGGAGCATCGACGGTTCGAGTTTCATATGCTCCGGCATCCTGAGCATGCGGCACCAGTAATCGTATGGCCCGGGCGGCACCGTGGTCCAGGCTGCGTGAACACCGGCCGCGTTGCGCGCGAGTTCACCCAACGGCGCCTCGACCCAGACGTCGACGCTCGCGCCTTGCCGGTGCAGCCAGTCGGCCAGCCGCAAGAACTGGAGTTGATCCCCAAGCCCCTGCTCGCCAACCAGCAGAAACCTGCACCCTGCGACGGGCTCGCCCTGCCACTCTGGATAACCAGGACGAACCAGATCGTGGTTTTCAGGCAGGGCTTCATGCCAGCGGTACTGTTTCCAGCCCCGTTCGAAGTCACCGAGACGCAGTTGGGTCGCCGCTAGATTGAATTGCATGCGCGGGTTGTCGGGCAGCAGTTCCGCGGCCTCGATGGTATGCACGCGCATAGGGTCGAATTTGCCGAGCGTGTTGAACGCGTATGACGCATTGTGATGCAGCCATGCATTCTGCGGATCGACGGCGAGCCCCTGCACCGCCACACCGATGGCCTCCCTGAAGCGGTGGATGCTGTTCATTGCGAAGGCGAGCCGCTCGAGCGCGGCGGCGTCGCCGGCAAAGCGCGTACGGAGCTTGGCGAGCAGTCCGTCGATCTGGGTGTCGCGTCCGGCTTGCGACATGGCAGTGATCAGCTCGAGCGCGTCGGAGATCTGGGTCGAGTCGAGCGCCCAGGCTCTTTGCCAATAGTCTGCGGCTTCATCCAACTGGCCAAGCTCCGAGCTCACTCGGGCCAAGCCAAGCACCGCATGATGCAGCCCCGGATCCAGTTCAAGCGCCTTGCTGTAATGCAAGCGCGCCTCGGCGAAGCGGTTGGACAAGCGCAGAGAATCGGCCAGATTCCGATGCAGGGTGACCGTGCTGCCCGCAAGGCTAAGCGCGCGATGATAGAACGCTTCCGCCGCCACCAGATCTCCCGTCGCGCTGGCCAGAATCCCGCGATGCTCCCAGATGTCCGCCCGCTGCGGAGCAGCGCTCAGCGCCGCGTCCAGATACTGACGCGACCGGTCGTTCTGCTCCAGACGAAAGCAGGCAATACCCATTCTGTGCAGCGCATGCGCATGCTGGGGTTGCAGTGCCAGCACCTGCTGGTATTGCTGCATCGCTTCATGGGTCTCATGCGCTGTCAGACAGGCGTCAGCGCGTGCGATCAGTGCATCGATTTCTTCCATGCGGGTCGAGAAAAAAGTTCGTGTATAGACGCGCTCTGGATTCCGGCGCGCCGGTCAGCGCCTCACTGCGCTGCGCGCCTCTGCGCCATCGTCTCCAGGCGCGCCACCACCCGCTCGACCACGGGTGCCCATGCACCCGGCTCGGGCTGCCGGTAGAGCTCGACGGAGTCGTACCAGGGTTGCGTTTGCGCGTTGCCCCAAGACCAGTGCGAGACGTGATCGAGCATCGCCAGCACCGGCGCACCCAGCGCGCCACCGAGATGGAGCGGCGCGCTGTCGATGGTCACGACGGCATCGAGTGCCGTGACATGCGCCGCCACGTCGTCGAAGCCGGCCTCATAGAACCCGGTCAGGTCATGCACGCGACAACCTTGCGCTGCGATGGCCGCGACATCCGCGCTCCAGCCAGGCGTCAGCGGATGAAACACCACGCCAGGCAGCGCAAGCAGCGGCGCGAGTTCCGCGAGAGGGATGGAACGTTTGGCGTCGCGCCGGTGCGTGGGGCTGCCGCGCCATACAAGGCCAACATGCAGCGAAGCTGGCTGCGCATCGGCCCCCCTCACCTTGCTTTGCCATTGCGCGACACGCTGCGAATCCGGTTGCAGGTAAGGCGCACCGCGCACCTGCTCCGGCTGCAGGCCGAGCGTGAGCGGCAAGCTCATGACCGGCAAGCCGAAGTCGGGCTTGCCGAGCGGCCCGTCTTCGATCGACACGCAATCGGCGTAAAAGCGCGCGAGCAACGGCTGCAGCGCCCGGCGCACTGCCAGCACCAGCCGACCGCCTTCATCATGGACGCGCGCGCCCAGTTCCGGCACGAACCGCACCATCTGGATATCGTCGCCGTTACCCTGCTCGCTGTGCACGACCAGCGTCTTGCCGGCCAGCGGCTCGCCACGCCAGCGCGGGCACAGGTTCGCCAGCACGGAAATCACGTTGTTCGCTTCACGGTCGTTGCGTTTGAGCCGCGCTTCGAAACGCGCCCACCCGGCGGACCAGTCGCCACGGCGCAACTCCAGGTCGGCAAGATCGAGCGCTGACATCGCGGCATTCGGGTCGAGCGCGAGCGAAGCATGCAGCGTCGCCTCGCTTTCGCTGTACCGCGCCTGCTCGGCGAGGTACTGGGCAATAGCGGCGATCACCACCGCATTACCTGGCGCGGCCGCATCGACCGCGCGCATTGTCGCCTCGGCGCCTGCCGCGTCGTTGCGTTGCCATTGCGCGTGACTCAGTTGCCAGGCCATTTCCGTATCAGCCGGATTCCTGGCGAGCACCTCGCGGCAGACCCGCTCGACCGTGTCCCAATCGCGCATCTCCCGATACGCCAACGCGAGATGCAGCGGCAAGGCGGAATGAAGCGCCGGGTCGAGCGCGTAGGCTCGCGCGAGCGCCTCGCGCCGCTCGGTGTTAGCCACGGCACTGGGCAGTGACGACAGCGCGATCGCCAGCCACCAGGGTGCGCGCGCATCTTGAGGCGCGAGGCGACTGTAAGCGCGCAGCATATGCGCCGCAGCCGAATGCGCCCGGCAATGGTCGATCAGCCAGACAATCCAACCGATCGATGCCTCGACAGGTTGCGCCGCAACGGCCAGCTCGCTGTGATGCTGCGCTACCTCCTGGCGGCCCAGTGCGTCGGCAAACAGCGCGATGCGCGCATAGCGGCCACCGCTCATGCTCTCCCCCGCACCCAGCGAGGCACTGTGGTACGCCTGCTCGAAGTGCCCGGCGCCCGCACACAGGTCGGCATGAAGCTGCGGCGTCAGGCCGTCTTGCGCCAAGGCGACAGCGCGCTCCTGGGCGGCCTCGAAGCCGTGCTCGCGCAAGGCGGACCACACGAGATAGACAGGATCGGCCGACGTGGCTGCGTTTGTTTCGGACATGAGAAGGAACCGGGAAATGACAATGAGACCTCCGCTCGCCACACGCAGTAATCGAAGTCATTGCAAGATCGATCGCGCGTCCGGAGCGGGAACCCCACAGGATATGATGAAATTTCCCTACGTCATCTCATATTCAAATCTCAAAATAATCGCGTTGATAATTTTTATTTAGTAAACCATACTGATTTTCCGTTCTGTCGAACGAAACCCGCCTTTTTAAGCCATATTCAGAACAATCGTAAAGGAAACGAAATTGAATAAGAACGGAAAAGAAACCTCTGATCGCATCGCACATCTGGCCGCCCTGGTACTAAGACGACCCGATGCACTCCCTATCGAAAAGGAACTGGCAGGTTCAGCGCTAGCGCAGCACCACACGTCGAAGCACACCAGCGCGGCGATAGGTAGTCTGGCGGCAAAGATATTGGCGGACCGCAGTGCGTGTGAGGAAGCGAAGGAGCTGGCGGGGTCCGTGCTCACGCAGGTTCGTCAGCACGAGCACGCTCCGGCGCGTCAAAAGATAGACCTTGACCTGCCAACAATCGGGCAACGACCGGCTAATGATCGGCCAATAACTGGACAATAAGCGCCCAACAAGCGCCTACCGGGCAGCGGTTCGTCCACGTCGCAGCCTGTCGTGCGACGCGTACCGCTGCAGTGTGCAAAAAAAATGCGCTGCCAAGCAGCGCATTTTTCAACTTACTGACCCGTCAAAAACCGGCGTCTCAAGCTCTCCCCGCCTCAACCCGCGCGAGCCAGCAGCAACGCATTGGTCCGCTTGACGAAGCTCGCCGGATCTTCCAGCGCGCCGCCTTCCGCGAGCAATGCCTGGTCGAACAGCAGGTGGCACCAGTCGTCGAAATTCGCGGTATCCGCATGCAGACCCTTCACCAGAGCGTGCTCCGGATTCACTTCGAGAATCGGATGGAACGACGGCGCGTTCTGGCCCGCAGCCTTCAGCATGCGCTGCAGGTAGCCGCTCATCTCACCATCGTCGGCCACGAGACAGGACGGCGAATCGGTCAGACGGAACGTCAGACGCACGTCCTTCGCCTTGTCCTTGAGCGCTTCCTTCATCTTCTCGACCAGCGGCTTCAGCTCTTCGCTGACCTTCTCCTGAGCCTGCTTTTCTTCGTCGTTCAAGGCGCCCAGATCGAGATCGCCACGCGCCACGCTTTGCAGCGGCTTGCCGTCGAATTCATTGAGGAACGACAGCATCCATTCGTCGACGCGGTCCGTCAGCAGCAGCACTTCCACGCCCTTCTTGCGGAACACCTCGAGGTGCGGGCTATGGGTCGCGGCCTGGAAGGTGTCGGCGGTGACGTAGTAGATCTTGGTCTGCTCGGGCTTCATGCGCGCGACGTAATCCGCCAGCGCAACATTCTGCTCCGGCGAATCCGTATGCGTCGACGCAAAGCGCAGCAGCTTGGCGATCCGGTCCTTGTTGGCAAAGTCTTCGCCCACGCCTTCTTTCAGCGCCTGACCGAATTCCTTCCAGAAGGTCGCGTACTTTTGCTTGCCGGCATCGTCCTCGGCATTCGCCAGCTCTTCGAGCATCGACAGCGAGCGCTTCGTCACGCCTTCGCGGATCGCCTTCACGTCGCGGCTTTCCTGGAGGATTTCGCGCGACACGTTCAGCGGCAGGTCGCTCGAATCGACCACACCCTTCACGAAACGCAGATACGCGGGCAGCAGTTGCTCGGCGTCGTCCATGATGAAGACGCGCTTCACATACAGCTTCAGCCCGCCGCGATGGTCGCGGTTCCACATGTCGAACGGCGCCGCGCTCGGCACATACAGCAGTTGCGTGTATTCGCTACGGCCTTCGACGCGGTTATGCGTCCAGGTCAGCGGATCCTGATGATCGTGCGACAGGTGCTGGTAGAACTGCTTGTACTGCTCGTCCGTGATGTCGTTCTTCGAACGGGTCCACAGCGCGCTTGCCTGGTTGACGGTCTCGTCCTCGTCCTTCGTGACCATCTCGCTCTTTTCCGCGTCCCATTCTTCCTTCTTCATCAGGATGGGCAGCGCGACGTGGTCCGAGTACTTCTGGATGATCGACTTCAGGCGGTGCGACGACAGCAGTTCGTCTTCGTCGGCGCGCAGATGCAGCGTGATGGTTGTGCCGCGTTGCGCGCGCTCGATCGTCTCCACCGCGAAATCGCCCTCGCCGGCGCTTTCCCAGCGCACGCCTTCGGCCGCCGCCAAACCGGCACGGCGCGTTTCGACCGTGATCTTGTCGGCAACGATAAAGCCCGAGTAGAAGCCCACGCCGAACTGGCCGATCAGCGCCGCGTCCTTCTGCTGGTCGCCGGAGAGCTTGCCGAAGAATTCCTTGGTGCCCGAGCGCGCGATCGTGCCGAGGTGCGAAATCGCTTCGTCGCGGCTCATGCCGATACCGTTGTCGTCGATCGTGACGGTGCGGGCGGCCTTGTCGTACGACACGCGAATCCGCAGGTTCGGGTCGTTTTCGTAGAGCGCGTTGTTTTCGATGGCTTCGAAGCGCAGCTTGTCTGCCGCATCCGAGGCGTTCGAGATCAGCTCGCGCAGGAAAATTTCCTTGTTGCTGTACAGCGAATGGATCATCAGTTGCAGAAGCTGTTTCACTTCTGCCTGAAAGCTCATGGTTTCTTGTGCCATGGTCAGACTTCCTCTCTGTGTGTTGCGGTTGATTCGGTGGCGGGCGTGAGCGGCGACGCGGCTCACGCAGCGGATCGGGGGCCTAATTGGGTACTATCGGCGCCATTTCAAGAGGCGCGCCGCGCGACCCCGTCCAGATAACGGCACAGGAACGGCGACAGCGCCGGGTCGCCGCAATTGGCGACGTTAAAACGGGTCCAGCTAGAGGGCGACTGCTGCGGCGAAAACAGGCTCCCCGGCGTCAGCAGAAAGCCCGCTTCATGCGCAGCGGCGGCCAGCACGTCCGAATCGACGCCGGTATCGGCCCACAGGAACATCCCCGCGCCGGGGGTCTGGAACAGCGTCAGGCCGGTCTTTTCCAGCATCCGGGCGGTCTTGTCGCGCACCCCGTCCAGACGCGCGCGCAGCTTCTCGACGTGCCGCCGGTAGTGGCCCTCGGTGAGGATCTTGTACAGCACGCGCTCGTTCAGTTCGGGGCTCGTCATGCCGACCAGCATCTTCTGGTCCGTGACGGCTCTCGCCACCTCCGGCGCACAGGCGATGAAACCAACGCGCAGGTTGGGCGCGAGCGTCTTCGAAAAGCTGCTGAGGTAGATCACGCGCTTTAACTGGTCGAGGCTTGCGAGGCGGGTGGCCGGATAGCCGGGCGGGCACAGATCGCCGTAGATATCGTCTTCGACGACGATGAAATCGTATTCTTCGGCGAGACGCAGGATGCGAAACGCCTGCGCCGCGGTCAGCGAGGTGCCGGTGGGGTTCTGCAACACCGAGTTGATCACAAGCATTTTCGGGCGCCACGTCTGCAACAGCGTCTCGAGCGCGTCCAGATCCGGGCCGTCGGGGGTGTACGGCATGCCGACGAGGCGCGCACCCTGCGACGCGAAACGGCCGAACATCTGGAACCAGGCCGGATCGCCGACGATCACCGCATCGCCGGGCTGCACGAAGATGCGCGCAATCAGATCGATTGCCTGGGTGATGCCCGAGGTGAGCACGATCTGCTCCGGCGACGCACCGATTTCCAGTTCCTCGAGCCGGGTCTGCAACTGCTGGCGCAGCGGCAGGAAGCCTTGCGCCGTGCCGAAACCGAGCATCTGCGCCCCGCTTTGCCGGCCCAGGGTGCGCAGCGCGCCGGTAATCAGTTCGCCGTCGAGCCAGCGGCTCGGCAAGTACCCTAGACCGGGACCGCGTTCCGGGCGGGTCGAGGTTTGCAGCATGTTGCGCAGCAGCCAGACCACGTCGATCGTGCTCGAAACGGGCGCGGCCTCGGTATTCTGACGGCGCTCGCCGGGCATTGGGGCAACCAGACGCTCGCGCACGTAGAACCCGGAGCCGCGCCGCGAATCCAGGTAGCCTTGCGCAACAAGGCGCTCATACGCCTCCACCACCGTGAAGCGCGACACGCCCTTGTCGAGCGCCAGCTTGCGGATGGACGGCATGCGCATGCCGGCGCGGAACACGCGCTCCTCGATACGGCGGCGCGCCCACTGGACGAGTTGGTCGACAAGCGTCAGCGACGAGGCGTCATGCGGGGCGGGAATCTGGTCGAGCGCGGTGGACATGGTGGGCTCCAACTGTACCGAACACTATCTCGCCGATTGTACCGTTACTGTGCAGGTCACGAACGCTACATTCGAACTGAAGCGGTGGCACGAAAATCGGCTTGGGCGCGCCGTCTCGCAGATGCCGAACCATGCCAATCGCCAGACCTCACCGGCAAACGGTTATGCTTACGGCCCCGGCACCGCCGTCGGCCCTGCCGCAGGTACGCCGCGGGTTTGCCTGTCTCACCGCAGAATCCGTCTTTGTTCACCGCCATGACTGCTCATACGCTTCAGCTCGACCACCTCGTGATCTCCGCCCGCACGCTCGACGAGGGCACCCAGTATGTCGCCGATACACTCGGCGTGGCGCCGGCCGGCGGCGGCGCGCATCCACTGATGCGCACCCATAACCGGCTGTTGAACCTGTGGGGCGGTGGTTATCTGGAGGTGATTGCCATCGATCCCGAGGCCGAGGCTCCCGCCAGCGATGCCGCAGCCCGCCCGCGCGTGTTCGCGCTCGACGCGCCGAAGACCCACGCACGGCTGGCAAGCGGCCCGTACCTCTCGCACTGGGTGGTACGGGTCGATCGGCCGAGAAATCTGCCCCGCTGGCAGGCCCAGTACCCGCAGCGCATCCCGCCGGTCGTGCCGATGAGCCGCGGCGCGTTCACCTGGGCTCTGGCGGTGCCGGACGACGGCGCCTTCCCGAGCTGGCAAGGCGCTGGCGACGGCATCGTACCGACGCTGATCCAGTGGGACACGGCGCAGCACCCGTCGGCTGTGCTGCCAGAAACCGGCCTGGCGCTGAAGTCGCTGAAGGCGGTGCACCCGCAGGCCGAGACCGTCGAGGCCCACCTGCGCTGGCTCGGCGCGGCGCACCTGATCGCCGTGTCCGCGCCGCCGGAGGCCGAAGGCGCCGCGGCAGAAGCCGCGCTGGTGGCCGAAATCGAGACCCCGGCCGGCCTGCGCACCCTGAAATAGCTGCACGAGCGCCCAACCGGGCGCGGCAAGTTAAGGCGCATCGCGCCTTAAGAAGCGCGCGCAGTCAGGCGACTCGCGCGATAATGGAAGTTTTTGACGAATCCGATCCAGCAACACCTGTCGAGGAAACCATGGACCAAAGCGACCTTCAAGCCCCCACGTGGCAACTTTCCGAACGCGCACGCAAGCTCACCAGCTCGGCGATTCGCGAAATCCTGAAGGTCACCGAACGGCCGGAAGTCATTTCGTTCGCCGGCGGCCTGCCGTCCCCGGCCACCTTCCCCGCCGAGCGCATGCGCGAAGCATCCGACCGCATCCTGCGCGACTCGCCCGCCGCCGCGCTGCAATACAGCGCCACCGAAGGCTACCTGCCGCTGCGCGAATGGATCGCGACGCGCTACTCGGTCAACGGCGCGCAAATCCGCGCCTCGCAGGTGCTGATCACCACCGGCTCGCAGCAAGCGCTGGATCTGCTCGGCAAGGTGCTGATCTGCCCGGAGAGCCCGGTGCTGGTCGAAACGCCGACTTACCTCGGCGCCTTGCAATCGTTTTCAATGTACGAGCCGCGCTACGTCCAGGTGGCGACCGACGACAACGGCCTGATCCCCGAGGCGCTCACGCCTGAGCTGACGGCCGGCGCGCGCCTGCTGTACGCCCAGCCGAACTTCCAGAATCCGACCGGCCGCCGCCTGCCGCTCGAGCGCCGCCGCGCGCTCGCCGAACTGGCCAAGAGCGCCCCGTTCCCGATCATCGAAGACGACCCGTACGGCGCGCTCGACTACGCGGGCGAACCGCTGCCGACCATGCTGTCGATGGCGCCCGATCACATCGTGCACCTCGGCTCGTTCTCGAAGGTGCTCGCCCCGGGCCTGCGCATCGGCTACATCATTGCCCCCGAAGAACTGCACTTCAAGCTGGTCCAGGCCAAGCAGGCCACCGACCTGCACACGCCGAGCTTCACGCAACGCATCGTGCACGAAGTCGTCAAAGACGGCTTCCTCGACACGCACGTGCCGACCATCCGCGCGCTGTATCGCGACCAATGTGCAGCCATGCTGGCCGCACTCGAACGCTACATGCCGGAAGGCGTAAGCTGGAACCGCCCGGAAGGCGGCATGTTCATTTGGGTGAATCTGCCCGGCCAGATCGACAGCATGAAGCTGCTCGAAGAAGCCGTTGCACAGAATGTCGCCTTCGTGCCGGGTGGCCCGTTTTATGCGGACAAAGGCCAGGCCAACACGTTGCGCCTGTCTTTCGTCACGGTGCCGCCTGCCAAGATCGACGAAGGTGTGGCCCGCCTTGCGGCACTGATCCGCGCACGCGTCTGACCTCTTCTCTCTTATTCACAGGACACGTCATGTCTCAAGCAAATGTGTATGACAAGCTGAAGGAACTGGGCATCGAACTGCCCACCGCCGGTGCACCCGCAGCGGCCTATGTGATGAGCGCCCAGAGCGGCAACACGGTTTACCTGTCGGGCCACATTGCCAAGAAGGACGGCAAGGTGTGGGCTGGCAAGCTCGGCGCCACAATCTCCACCGAGGAAGGCAAGCTCGCTGCGCGCTCGATCGCCATCGACCTGCTGGCCACGCTGCACGCGCATGTGGGCGACCTGAACCGCGTCACGCGCATCGTCAAGCTGATGAGCCTCGTGAACTCGACGCTCGAGTTCACCGAGCAGCATCTCGTCACCAACGGCGCGTCCGAACTGATCGCCGACGTGTTCGGCGAGCGCGGCAAGCACGCGCGCTCGGCCTTCGGCGTGGCGCAGATCCCGCTCGGCGCCTGCGTCGAGATCGAGATGATTGCCGAAGTCGAATAAGCCTGCCGCTTGCCGGCGCCGCCTGTTTCCCAGGCGGTGCCGGCGGCCTCGCTACCTGCCACGCGTCGTGCGGTGCTTAGCCACCCACGGCGCGTTTTGTTTGGCGCCGCCGCCCGGGCCGCCCCACCCACCGCCGCTTTTCGGCAATTGGCGTTTTTCAATATCGTTATTGCGCTTTTAGTCAATCGAACCAATAAAAACACTCATAAACTACACAAAAAACCACTCAATGCCGGTGGCTGGAACCCCAATCCCACAGTAGAATCGGCCGTCGCGCCACTCAATTACCAATGAGTCCCATGCCCGCTCGCACTGTCCGCTTCAAACAAGTCGACGTTTTCACTGCGGTGCCATTCAAGGGCAATCCGCTTGCGGTCGTGTTCGACGCCGACGATCTGGACGACGCCCAGATGCAGGCCATCGCCCATTGGACCAATCTGTCGGAGACCACGTTTCTCGTCAAGCCGACCGACCCGGCTGCGGACTATCGCGTACGCATCTTTACGACCCAGCAGGAATTGCCGTTCGCAGGCCATCCCACGCTGGGCACGGCTCATGCGTTGCTCGAGAGCGGCTATCAGCCGAAACTGTCAGGCAAACTGTTTCAGCAATGCGGCGCCGGCCTCGTCGAACTGAATGCGCAACAAGGCGGTGCATGGGCCTTCGCAGCGCCGCCCGCGCGTGTTACGGCCTTGCCGACCGATTTGTACGCAGCACTCGCACAAGCCTTACGCAGCGACGCCGTCGATTTCAGCGCCCCGCCGTGCGCGATCGATAACGGGGTGCCCTGGTTGGTGGTGCGCTTGAAAACGGCTGCAGACTGTCTCGCCATCGAACCGGATGCAGCAGCGCTCACGCGTGTGGTCAAAGCGGCCGGTATGTTGGGCGTCGCGCTCTACGGTCCGCATGAAGCCGACGGCCCGGCCACTTTCGAAGTACGCTGCCTGATGACGAATGGCAACCTCGGGTTCGACGAAGATCCGGTGACCGGCAGCGCGAACGCCGCAGTAGCGGGATTGTTGAGCGCGCAGCAGCGGCGCCCGGGCCTCTCTTACACCGCACGCCAGGGCACGGTCCTTGGCCGCGCGGGGCAGGTGTTCGTGCGCTACGACGACGCAGCGGGCAAGACCTGGATCGGCGGCTCAGCGGTCACCATCGTCGACGGGACGTTCACGCTGCCCTAGTCCACTGTATAGGGCCAGGCGCAACTCCGCACCACGCCGCGCAGATTGCATGCAAAAAACACGCACGCGGCGCTTGCCCACTTGGGCCAAGCTTGTCCACAAAACGCCTCGTCAGGACAACTCGATGTCGCACCAATGCAAGGATGGCCGGCAACGCTTGGGCGCAGGGACAGGCTTCGGCTCGACGAAGCCCTCGAAAGCGCCCGCCCGGCGTGCGTTCCGCCATGGCGGCTGCACAACGGCGAAGCATGCGGATCGCATGCCTGATAAGGCCAGCGTATACCCGCAGCATGGCCCCTTCCTTAATCCATTGGCATTCAGTAATATCGAACGGTATCGGTTGACCCATAGGTGGTCTGGCAAGACCCCACGCTCTTTCCTCCTGCGCAGCAGTCCCGGCACCTCGCTCACCATGCAGCCAATCTCGAAACCAGCGCAGTCGATGTACACGAAGTCGCTGTGGAGCGGCACACGGGCGCGGTCCACCCGATGAGTCAGTCCCGCTTCTTTGCTATGCGCGATGCAAGGCACCGCCAGGACGCGGCTGTGCCGCGTCGTCGCGCGCTGCTTGCCATTCCCGCGCTCGGCGTGCTCGTGCTGATCCTGCTATGGACCGTGATCTTCGCGCGCCTGTCGGTCGAGAAAGACGCCACCTCGCGCGAGGCGATGGCCTCTGCTGCAATCCTCTCCGCGGCGCTCGAACAGCATACGGTCAAGGCCATCCATCAGGTCGACCAGATCACGCGTTTCGTCAAATACGAATTCGAGAAAACACCCAGCCATTTCGATCTCGCCAGCACGGTTGAAAAAGGCGTGGTCCAGAGCGACACACTGGTGCAGGTGTCGATCATCGACGAACACGGCATGCTGGTGTCGAACACCGCCGAGCAGAATCCCAAACAGATCGACCTGTCCGATCGCGAGCACTTCAAGGTCCACGAGCACGAGAACGACGACCAGTTGTATATCAGCAAGCCGGTGCTCGGCCGCGTGTCGGGACAATGGACGCTGCAGATGACGCGGCGGCTCAATCATCCGGACGGCTCCTTCGCAGGCGTCGTGGTGGTCTCGGAAGACCCCAGCTACTTCACCAGCGATTTCTACAACAATGCGGCGATCGGCCGCGACGGCGTGATCGCGGTGATCTCGGACAACGGCACGGTGCTCGCACGGCGCACCGGCAGCAACGACTCCGCCAGCAAGTTCTCAGCAAGCGGCTCGTACCCGACCTCCGAGCACGTCTCGGGCACCTATGTCGATTCGATCGACAACGTCACGCGCATCTTCTCTTACCGGCATATCGACGGCTATCCGCTCGGCGTGCTGGTCGGCCTCTCGCAAGCCGAGGAGTTCGCCGACTACAACCACACGCGCAACGTCTATCTGCTGATGGCGGGCTTTATCTCGCTCGCCATGCTCAGCTTCTTCGCTGTGGCCACCGGGCTGATCGGCAAGCTGCTGGGCCGCGAGCGCGAGATGACGCATCTGGTCGAATACGATCTGCTGACCGGCCTGCGCAACCGCTATGCAACGCTGCAGAGCCTGCGCCACGACGTCGCCAACCCGGCCAACCTGAGCCGGCTCGCGATCCTCTTTATCGACCTCGACAACTTCAAGACCGTCAACGATACGCTCGGCCACAATGCCGGCGACATCGTGCTGCAGATGACCGCCTCGCGTCTGGCCGACGCGATCGGCGAAGGCGGCGATCTGAGCCGCATCGGCGGCGACGAGTTCGTGGTGGTCATCAAGGGCGACGAGGTCGAGAAACGCGCCGTCGATCTCGCCGAAGCCGCGGCCGAGGTCTTCGCCAAGCCGTTCGAAGTGCGCGGCAGCGCATTCGTGCTGCATGCGAGCATTGGCATTGCGCTCTACTCGGTGCCGAACGAAAGCGAAATCGACCTGCTGAAAAAGGCCGACCTCGCGATGTACAGCGCGAAAGACGCCGGCAAGAACTGCTACCAGTTCTACTCGCCGCAGCTCTCGCACCGCGCGGACCATCTGATGAAGTGGGAGCAGCAACTGCGCGTGGCGCTCACCGAAGGGCAACTGTTCCTCGCCTACCAGCCGAAGATCGATCTGAGCCGCCGTTGCATCACCGGCTTCGAAGCGCTGGTGCGCTGGAACCATCCGCAGCATGGACTGATTCCGGCCAATGAGTTCATACCGGTGGCGGAGTCGACCGGCCTGATCGTGCCGATCGGCGACTTCGTGATCGAGACCGCTTGCCGCCAGTTGGCGCTATGGCAACAACAGGGCTACGACACGCTCTCACTGGCGGTGAATATCTCGGCCGTGCAGTTCTGGCGCGGCGACCTGTACGAAACCATTTCGCATGCCATCGAGGAAACCGGCATCTCGGCGCGCCGCCTCGAACTCGAGATTACCGAGACCGCGATGATGGAGTACCCCGAACTGGTCTCCGAGAAAATCTTCGCGCTCAAGCGTCTCGGCGTGCGCATCGCGCTCGACGATTTCGGCACGGGCTACTCGTCGCTGTCATATCTGAATCGCTTCTCGGTCGATACGCTGAAGGTGGACCGCTCGTTCGTGCAAGCAATTCCAGGCGACCGCAGCGTCTGCGTGATGGTCACAGCCATCGTCAATCTGGCCCGCTCGCTCGGGCTCACTGTGGTGGTCGAAGGCACCGAGACCGAGGAACAGATCGCCTGGCTCGCGGCGCTCGGTCACATCGAAGCACAAGGCTTCCTGTTTTCGCGCCCGGTTCCCGTCGACGCAATTCCAGCGCTGCTCGAACGTTTCGGCGTATGCGGAATGCCTGAGCGACGCACCGTCCGAGAACCCTCTGCGGATAGCACTAGCGCAACTTCGAGCACTAGCGGACAATCCGCCTGAGCTGAGCGCGCGGGTCCGACCGCGCGCGAATGCATAACGAATATATTCAAGAGTACTGAAACATCGCGCGCGCTTTCCCGGCCATGCAAGGCGCACGACATAACAATACGGCCACAATAAATCAGCACTTCCGGCGCGCCCGGTATGCAGACTGTTATGTACATGATCACAAGTCAGGACGCCATCAGACGAGGTGAGCGGGAACCGTTGTGGACGCTGTTCCGGGTCGTATGCGGCCTGTCAGCGCTGTCATGGGGTGGGCTCGCGCTGATGGCGCAACTCGAGAATCACTACGTCGAACGCGAAGGCCGCTTGTCGCGGGTCGCCTTCTCCGATCTGATCGCCCTCGCATGGATGGTGCCTGGACCTGTGGGCTGCAACGTCGCCGTGCAGGTGGGCCACGCATTACGCGGACGCACCGGCGCATGGGTGGCGGGCATTGCCAGCGTGCTGCCCTTCTTCACATTGATGACGCTGTTTGCGATCTTCTACCGCACGCCCTTCGTACGGGCGGTTGCCTCGCAGACCCTGCTCAATCATTTCAGCGTCGTGCTCGGCATGCTGATCGCGGTCACCTGGTACAAGCAGACCCGCGCGCTCGTGCGCGGCAAGCTGGAATGGATCGCGGCGCTGCTCGGCTGTGTCACGCTCGCGTATGCGCGCAGTCCCGCCGCCTATGTTGGGATGCTGGTGGTGGCGTTTGCGGTGGGCTGGTTCAATAGCCCCAAACACAAGGTGCGCATCAAGGTGTCGATTGCGCGCCGCGACATCCAACTGACAGCCGCCCTGTGCGTGTTGCTGGCGTTGTTCGCGATTCCGTTGCCGCACCGCTACGACATGGCGCTGCTGTGGCCGCGTCTCGCGGGTGCGGGCATGACGCTATTCGGCGGTGGGTTTTCGGCGCTGCCGGTATTGAAGGCGCTGTTCGTCACGCCCGGCATCGGTGTCTCCGATAACGATTTCACGCTGGCATTCTCGCTCTCGCCGTTGTCACCCGGACCGCTCCTCAACGTGGTGCCGTTCTTCGGCTACCTCGTCGACGGCTGGGTCGGAGCGTTGATCGCCACGCTCGCGCTGTTCGTGCCATCCGGGTGCCTCGTCGTACTGGCACAACGCAATCTGCATCAGTTGAAGGCCAATCCGCGCTTCGAGCACGGCATGCGCATTCTGCGCGCGGTCACCACAGCGTTTCTCGCGATCGCCGTGCTACGGATCGCACAGCGTGTGCCGCTGCAACCGCAGTACCTGGCGACCGCCGCGTTCTCGGGGATGTGCTTTGCCAAGCTGAAGGTGCCGGTGTATGTCGTGTATGGGACGGTGGCCGGTGTGTGCGGGCTGTGGCTCGCGTATGCGGCGATGGCTTAGGTGAAGCGATCTTGAAGCGCCAGGGGTGGCGCAACCCGCGCCACCCTGCCCTGCGCTGCGTTATTCAGCGCGAGCGCGCCGCGGCAAAGCCGCCGAAGAACGACCGTGCATTCGCCTCGAGGCTCTCGAGGTGATAACCGCCCTCCTGCACGATCACCGAAGGCAAATCGAGCGCACCAATCGCCGCACCTAGCCGCCCGAAACCTTCGGTCGTCACCGCCACGCGCGATTGCGGATCGTCCTTGTAAATATCGAAGCCAAGCGCGAGCACCAATGCGTCCGGCTCGAACCGCTTCAGCACGCGCAACGCCTCGTCCACCCGTTCGAAGAACACGCCCTCGGACGATCCATGCGGCATCGGCAGATTGACGTTAAAGCCCTCCCCGGTTCCCGCGCCACGTTCGTCCTCGTAGCCCGCCACCACCGGGTAGAAATTGGTCGGGTCGCCGTGAATCGATACGTACAGCACATCATCGCGTCCGTAGAAGATCTCCTGGACGCCTTGCCCGTGGTGCATATCGGTATCGAGGATCGCAACACGCCCGTATTGCTTGCGCAGCGCCTGGGCAGCGATGGCAGCGTTATTCAAGTAGCAGAAGCCGCCCGCCGCATCGACGCGCGCGTGGTGGCCGGGCGGACGGCATAGCGCATACGTCTCATGGGCGCCGCCGTTGACCGCGGCCGCAGCCGCAAGCGCGCTTTGCGCCGACCAGTAGGCCGCACGCCACGTGAACTGGCCGATCGGGCAACTGCCATCGGCGAGGTAGCGGGCAGCCTTGGCGAGAATGCCGCGCAGCGGATTCGGCTCGCGCACGTAGATGTTCGACATGACCTCGTCGCCCCAGTCGTCGGGCATTTGCTTCCACTCGGCGTAGGCCTCTTCGAGGAAGCGCAGGTAGTTCATGTCGTGAACAGCGGCGATGCCCGCCATGCCGGAATCGGCCGGTTCGCGGATCTCGAAGTCGAGCGACTTGACTGCGGCGACGAGGCGCGAGGCCCGCTCGGGAACCTCCTGCGCCGGACGCATCTGACCGCGCGACAGGTAGCTGTTCGGATGATGCAGCAGTTGCTCGGGATGGAAAAAGGTTTGCATGGTCATTCCTTTTGAGTGCGGCCAGCGCTTAGGTCGCGCAGCGTTTCCATGCAGGGTAATACAGTGTGAAACGTTTGGATTAAACCCCACCCGACAACACGGCCACGCCGATCGTCACCACACCCAACACCAGATTGACGACCACCAGCCGCCGCACGGTGCCGACCGCGCGAGCGCCGTCCGGCCAGTTCTGCGACTGCACGGCGCGACGGATACGCGGAAACACTGCGAAGCGGATATGCCCGAAGATCAGCATCATGACGATGCCAAGGCCCGCCATGGCATGCAACTGCCAGGACGCATGCGCGCCGCCGAACTGTGTCAGCAGGAAGCCGCCGGTCAGCAGAATCACGATCACCGAAGCGGCGATCCAGTTGAAGAAGCGCCCGAACACCGATTCCCACAGCGGCAGACGCAATTGCGGCGACAAATCGGCCAGCGCCGGGCGCAGGCAGAAATGCGCGAAGACCATCCCGCCCACCCACACGGCTACAGCGAGCAGATGCAAAAAGAGCGCGAGTTCGACGGCTTTGGTCATGTTGTTTTCCTCTCTCGATGATGGCGTGCCGCTTGGCCTCAAAGCGTGGACCGCGAAAAGCACTGACCCAGAACCTTGCCGGACACGGCTAATGACCGCGTTCGACCGCGCACTATGCACGCAGTTCCGCAGTTCATCCCGATTGCCATCGTTTTATTTATTGTGCCGGCACGCTCTGTGCTGCGCCGGTCCCCGAATGTTTGCTGCTCGCCGCGTGCGCCGCCTGTGGTTGAAGGACGGCGCACGCGCTACTGCCAGTTTCTTCGTCACGTCATGCGGACAATACCGGCCGCATGCCCGACACCTTGAGCTTGGTGTCCGGCGCGCGGCCCTTGCGGGCCCGCTTGCCGATATGCGGCGTGAGTGCCGCGCCGCTCAGCGTTTCTTCATACGCTTTGCCGCCACGGCCCGTGCCGATCAGCACGACGCCGGCCTTGCCGATGGCCAGCGCCTGGGTCAACGCTTCCTTCTCGTCGAGCGCCATCAGGATGACACCACGACCGCCGCCCGAGAGCGTCTTCATCTCGTCGAGGCCGAACACCAGCAAGCGGCCACCGCCCGACAAGCAGGCAACATGGGTCGCATCCGGCAGCATCGGCATCGGTACCAAGGGCGCCGCGCCCTCGTCGATCGTCATGAAGGACTTGCCGGCCTTCACGCGGCTCACCATATCGCCGACCTTGGCGATAAAGCCGAAGCCGTTGCTCGATGCGAGCAGCAACGCCTGATCCGCCGGCGCTGCGTAGTAGTGCATCAGATGACTGCCCGACTCGAGCTCGATCAGCGACGTCACCGGCACGCCATCGCCGCGGCCGCCCGGCAGCAGCGCTACCGCAACCGAATAGACGCGCCCGTTGCTGCCCCACGCAATCAGCGTATCGGGCGTGCGGCACTGGAACGCCGCGTAGAGCGCGTCGCCGGCCTTGAAGGTGAAGCCGGCCGGATCGAGCCCATGGCCCTTCAGCGCCCGCACCCAGCCCTTCTGCGACATCACCACCGTGACCGGTTCGTCGACCACGCGGGCTTCGAAGATCGCGCGCTTTTCCTGCTGGATCAGCGTGCGGCGCTCGTCGCCGTATTGCTTTGCGTCGCCTTCGATTTCCTTGATGAGCAGGCGCTTCATCGCCGATTCGCTGCCAAGCAGCTCTTCGAGCTTGGCCTTCTCGTCGCGCAGTTCGGCCAGTTCCTTCTCGATCTTGATCTTTTCCAGCCGCGCCAACTGACGCAGACGGATTTCAAGGATGTCCTCGGCCTGGCGATCCGACAGCCCGAATGCGGCAATCAGCGCGGCCTTCGGTTCGTCCGACTCGCGAATGATGCGGATGACTTCGTCGATATTCAAAAAGACGATCATCCGGCCTTCGAGGATGTGAATCCGGTCGTCGACCTTGGAGAGGCGGTAGCGCGTGCGGCGCGTGACGGTCGCGAAGCGGAAGCCGATCCACTCGTGCAGGATTTCCGAGATGCCCTTCTGACGCGGCCGGCCGTCGGCGCCGACCATCACCAGATTCAGCGAGGCATTCGATTCGAGGCTGGTATGCGCGAGCAGCGAATTGACGAACTCGGTCTGGTCGATGCGGCTCGACTTCGGCTCGAACACCAGACGCACCGGCGCATCCTTGCCCGATTCGTCGCGCACGGCATCGAGCAGTGCAAGCATCGTCTGCTTGGTCTGCAGTTGTTCCGGCGTGAGCGTCTTCTTGCCGAGCTTGATCTTCGGATTGGTCTGCTCTTCGATTTCCTCGAGCACTTTCTGCGCGGCTGTGTTCGGCGGCAGCTCGGTGATCACCAGTTGCCACTGGCCGCGGGCGAGGTCCTCGATCTTCCAGCGGGCGCGCACCTTCAGGCTGCCGCGGCCGCTCTCGTACGCCGCGCCGATTTCCGCTTCGCTCGAAATGATCTGGCCGCCGCCGGGGAAGTCCGGCCCCGGGATGAGCTGCATCAATTCGGCGTGCGACAGCTTCGGGTTGCGGATCATCGCCACCGCAGCCGCGGCGACTTCACGCAGGTTGTGCGACGGGATTTCCGTGGCCAGACCCACCGCGATGCCGGATGCGCCGTTGAGCAGCACGAACGGCAGGCGCGCGGGCAGCAGGCGCGGCTCGTCGAACTCGCCGTCGTAGTTCTTCATGAAATCGACCGTGCCCTGGTCGATCTCGTCGAGCAGCAGCTTGGCAATCGGCGTCAGACGCGCTTCCGTGTAACGCATCGCCGCTGCGCCGTCGCCGTCGCGCGAGCCGAAATTGCCCTGGCCGTCGATCAGCGGATAGCGCATCGAAAAGTCTTGCGCGAGGCGCACCAGCGCGTCGTATGCCGACTGGTCGCCGTGCGGGTGATACTTACCGAGCACGTCGCCGACCACGCGTGCCGACTTGACCGGCTTGGCGTTGTCGGAGAGACCCATGTCGTTCATCGCGAACAGGATGCGCCGCTGCACCGGCTTCTGGCCGTCGCAGACATCGGGCAGCGCGCGGCCCTTGACGACGCTCACGGCGTAGTCGAGATAGGCGCGTTCGGCGTAGTTGCCGAGCGTCAAGGAGTCGCCAGGCGGCGGCGCCTCAGTGAAAAGATCAGGCGTGTTGTCGTCCATCTAGATTCCGTATCCGTATGTGGCGTGAAGTATCGCTACCCGAGCAGGCCTTCGACAGGCGCTCAGATATCCGCTTCGACTTCGTTACCCTTTTCTTCGAGCCAGCTGCGGCGCGAAGCCGCTTCGCCCTTGCCCATCAACATCGTCATGCGGGCGACGGTGGCGTCGTAGTCGAGCTCACCCAGCGCTACCGGCGACAGACGCCGCGTATCCGGGTTCATCGTGGTGTCCCACAACTGCTCGGCGCTCATTTCGCCCAGGCCCTTGAAGCGGCTGATCGACCACTGCGTCTCGCGCACGCCATCCTTGCGCAGCTTGTCGAGAATCGCTTCCAGCTCGCCGTCGTCGAGCGCATACATTTTCTGCGCGGGCTTCTTGCCGCGTGCGGGTGCATCGACGCGGAACAGCGGCGGACGCGCCACGCACACATGGCCGCGTTCGATCAGTTGCGGGAAGTGCTTGAAGAACAGCGTCAGCAACAACACCTGGATATGCGAACCGTCCACGTCCGCGTCCGAGAGGATGCAGATCTTGCCGTAGCGCAGATTGGACAGATCGATGTGATCGTCAGGGCTGTGCGGATCGACGCCGATCGCCACCGAAATGTCGTGCACTTCGTTGTTGGCAAAGAGGCGGTCGCGCTCAGTTTCCCAAGTGTTCAGCACCTTGCCGCGCAGCGGCAGGATGGCCTGGTATTCCTTGTCGCGGCCCATCTTGGCCGAGCCACCCGCTGAATCGCCCTCGACGAGGAACAGTTCGTTGCGGGCGATATCGGTGGATTCGCAATCGGTCAGCTTGCCCGGCAGAACCGCCACTCCCGAGCTCTTGCGCTTCTCGACCTTCTGGCCGGCACGCGTGCGGGCTTGCGCCTGCTTGATGACGAGGTCCGCGAGTTTCTTGCCGTGCTCGACGTGCTGGTTCAGCCACAGTTCAAGCGCCGGCCGCGAGAACGACGACACCAGCTTCACCGCATCACGGCTATTCAGACGCTCCTTGATCTGCCCTTGAAACTGCGGATCGAGCACCTTCGCCGAGAGCACGAAGGAAACACGCGCGAATACGTCTTCGGCGAGCAGCTTCACGCCCTTCGGCTGCAGATTGTGCAGCTCGACGAAACTTTTGACCGCCTGGAACAGGCCGTCGCGCAGGCCGGATTCGTGCGTGCCACCCGCCGGCGTCGGAATCAGGTTGACATAGGACTCGCGGGTGAGCGGCCCTTCTTCGCTCCACGCCACGACCCACGTCGCGCCCTCGCCTTCCGCGAAGGTGTCTTCGCTCGAACGCGAGTTCTCCGCGTAGCGTTCGCCTTCGAACAGCGGAATCAGCAGGTCGCTGCCGTTCATGCCTTCGAGCAGATAGCCGCGCAGACCGTCTTCATACTTCCAGGTTTGACGCTCACCGGTTTTCTCGTTGACGAGCGTGACTTCGACACCGGGCAACAGCACCGCTTTCGAGCGCAGCAGACGCTGCAGTTCGCCAAGCGGCAGGTTCGGCGAATCGAAGTACTTCGGATTGGCCCACGCGGTGACGCGCGTGCCGGACTTCTTCTCGCCTTTGGCCGCGGCGCGCACCTGGAGCGGTTTGGCTACATCGCCGTCGGCAAAGCCCAGCTCGGCCACCTTGCCGTCGCGCCACACAGTGACGTCCAGACGCGTGGACAGTGCGTTGGTAACCGAGACGCCCACGCCGTGCAGACCGCCGGAGAAGGTGTAGGCACCGCCGGCGGCCTTGTCGAACTTGCCGCCTGCGTGCAGGCGGGTAAAGACGATTTCGACGACCGGCACGCCCTCTTCGGGGTGCATGCCGAACGGGATGCCGCGGCCGTCGTCGTCGACCGACACCGAGTGGTCCGCGTGCAGCGTGACGGTGATCTGCCGGCCGTAGCCGCCGAGGGCTTCGTCCGAGGCGTTGTCGATGACTTCCTGAATGATGTGCAGCGGATTTTCGGTGCGGGTGTACATGCCGGGTCGTTGCTTGACCGGCTCCAGGCCCTTTAACACCTTGATCGACGCTTCGCTATACGCGGCGTTTGGCTTTTTCGTAGACATGGTTGACTCGGGTCCGTCGGTTCATCGTTGTCCACAGCTCCTGTGGACAGGTCCGTGGACAATGCGTTGAGTTTTCAAAAAAAGCGAAACGAAACAACGGGGTGGGTGGGGTGCCCGCACGGCGGGCAAACTGTTTTCTGGCCGGCTTCTCCCCGGCGCCGCGCTACAGCGGCACAGCCGGCGCGAGCGCCCGAGGGAAGGCTGTTCGCGGGGTATTTTACTGATTTCGATACAGGGAGCAATTTGCCGGATGTCCGATCGGCTGTTTGGTGGGAGATCGACAGGCCAATCCGGGTGGGTTGCAACGGTGTTGAACGGCACGCATATATAATCTGAACTCTCCCCCAAGCCGTAGCCGGAGTGCCGAAATGAGACCCTCTGAAGCGCTCAGCGCCCATCGCGGCGAGGACCGGGGCGGCAGCGATCTCGACCTGCTAGTCGATCCGACGCCCGAAACGACGTTGCTCGATATCGCCCGTATCCAGAGCCGCCTGCAAAAACTCCTCGGCGTTTCGGTTGACGTTTTGACGCCCAAAGCGCTTCCCGAATCGTTCCGCGCCCGTGTCGTTGCCGAAGCGGTGCCTGTGTGAAAAAGAGCACGCCCACCGCTTACTTCCGCCGGCTCTCCAACTCGTCCCACCGCTCCATCGCCACCAGCAACTCTTCATCGATCGCCGCGTAACGTGCCGTCAGCCGCGTGCCTTCCGCCGCATCCTTAGCGAAGATCGAGCCGTCTTCGAGTTGCGCGCCGATCGTCTTCTGCTCCGCTTCCAGTGCGGCGATCTGCGCGGGCAGTGCCTCCAGCTCGCGCTGCTCCTTGAACGACAGCTTGGCGGCGCGCTGTTCCTTGCGGCCCGCCGCAGCCGCCCCGCTATCCTTCGGGGCCGCTTCCTTGACAGCTTCTTTCTGTGCGTCCTGCGCCATCTGCTGCGAGCGGTCGCGCTGGATCTGCCAGTCGGTAAAGCCACCGACATACTCGCGCCACTTGCCCGCCCCTTCCGAGGCGATCACAGAAGTGGCGACGTTATCGAGAAACGCGCGGTCGTGGCTGACCAGCAGCACCGTGCCGTCGTATTCCGTGAGCAGTTCTTCAAGCAGTTCGAGCGTGGGGATGTCGAGGTCGTTGGTCGGCTCGTCGAGCACCAGCACGTTGGCCGGCCGCGCGAACAGACGCGCCAGCAGCAGGCGGTTACGCTCTCCGCCCGACAGCGACTTGACCGGTGAACGAGCACGTTCCGGCGCAAACAGGAAGTCGCCGAGATAGCTCATCACGTGCTTTTTCTGGCCGTTGACTTCGACCCACTCGCTGCCCGGGCTGATCGTGTCCGCGAGACTCTTGTCGAGATCAAGCTGTGCGCGCATCTGATCGAAATAGGCAACCTGCAAATTGGTGCCGATGCGCACCGTGCCTTCGTCCGGCGGCAACTCGCCGAGGATCATCTTCAGCAGCGTGGTCTTACCCGCGCCGTTCGGCCCCACGAAGCCGATCTTGTCGCCACGCATGACCGTGGCCGTGAAGTTGTCCACCACCGTGCGCGAACCGTAGCGTTTGGTCACATCGGTCAGTTCGGCGACGATCTTGCCCGATTTCTCGCCCTGCCCCACGTCCAGCTTG
Source organism: Paraburkholderia phenazinium (assembly GCF_900100735.1). Lineage (GTDB taxonomy): Bacteria > Pseudomonadota > Gammaproteobacteria > Burkholderiales > Burkholderiaceae > Paraburkholderia > Paraburkholderia phenazinia. Next base: position 211,446 of record NZ_FNCJ01000013.1, read on the forward strand.
ACGTTGCCCTGCACGTTGCGGCGCTCGGCGCGCTCGTTACGCATCTGCACGAGCCGCGCGATCCGCCCGACGCTGCGCGTGCGGCGCGCTTCCACGCCCTTGCGGATCCACACTTCTTCCTGTGCGAGCAGCTTGTCGAACTTGGCCGCTTCCACCTGCTCGATTTCAAGCTGCTGCGCCTTGCGGGTCTGGTAGGCGCTGAAATTGCCCGGATACGACAACAGACGCCCGCGATCCAGTTCGACGATGCGCGTAGCGACGCGGTCGAGAAACGCGCGATCGTGGGTAATGAACAGCAGGCCGGCGCGCAGCGAGACCAGCAGTTCTTCGAGCCAGCGGATCCCCTCGAAGTCGAGGTGGTTGGTCGGTTCGTCCAGCAACAGCACGTCCGGCTGCACCACCAGCGCCCGCGCCAGCGCCACGCGCTTTTGCATACCGCCCGAGAGCGACCCGACCCGCGCCTCGCCATTCAGCCCGATCTGCTGCAGCGTGGTCGCCACGCGCGTGCTCCAGTTCCAGGCGTCCGAGTGATCCAGCGCCGATTGCAGCGTATTCATGCGCGACATCAGTTCATCATGCGCCGGACCTTCCGGCTCGTCGGCAAGCTGGTTGGCGACCACGTCGTATTCGTCCAGCAGCGCGCGAGCGTGCGTCAGGCCGGCAGCGACCGCTTCGAAGACGGTGTCGTCGGTGTCGAACTCCGGCTCCTGCGGCACGTAGACCGAAGTCAGGCCCTGCTGGCGCGTAACCAGGCCATCGTCCGGCTTGCTCAGATCAGCGACGATCTTCAGCAGCGACGACTTGCCCGCGCCATTGCGGCCGATCAGCCCAACGCGCTCGCCCGCTTCGAGAGAGAAATCCGCGTGATCGAGCAACGCGACGTGACCGAACGCCAGTTGCGCCCCGGTAATGGTGTAAAGCGACATGGAGATTTGGAGAAGAAGAGACAGCAATGAGCCGGAACCGCTCATTGTACCGGGCGCGCGGGCGGATGCCCGGATGCCGGAAGAGATAAGCCAAATGGCCGGGTTGCGAACGGGGCGATACGGGTGGCGGTATGGCGCCCCGCCGGGCGCCCCAGCAGTTGTTACTGCACGTGAACCGTAATGGTCTGGCTCATCTCCGGGCCATACGAACGATGCGCACCGTCGCCGAATTGCAGCGTCAACGTGTGATCGCCGGGCGGCAGTGTCAGGGTGGTCTCCGTCTGGCCCTTGCCGAAGTGAAGCGACTTGTCCGTCATGGGGATCACCTGGCCCTTGGGCATCGGCCCACCGTCGATCAGCAGGTGATGGTGGCCCGTGCCCTCCGTCATCGTGCCGGCCGGCGCGATCGTCATGCCCTCGATGCCGAATACCACGTGCACAGGGTTGCTCACCGTGGCGCCGTCCTTCGGTTCGACGAAAAACACTCCTTCCGCCTGAGCGGCGGCCGAGACGGTAAGCAATCCGGCGAACATCGCACCTGCCAACCATTTATTGTTAAACATCGTCTTCTCCTTGAGGAAAGTGGCTCTTCAAAGCATACACCGTGGATGTGACACCGTTTAATCGGGAGGCGTGCGGCACTGCGACAAAGGTCCAGATCAGCGGTTTGTCAAATTCCGGTAATATTGCGGATCGCCGCGCGCCCCCAAAAGGGGCAGAACCCGCGGATCATGCATTGAACTGAAGAAAGAGTGTGTCGTGAGCGAAGTGATTGTTGAGTACAAAAGCTGGGTCTGCCTGATTTGCGGCTGGATCTACAACGAAGAAGAAGGTCTGCCGGAAGAAGGCATCGTGGCAGGCACGCGCTTCGCCGATATCCCGGAAGATTGGCGCTGCCCGTTGTGCGACGTGGGCAAGGCGGAATTCGCGGTGGTGGAGTTCTGAAGCAACTCCGTGACTGCTGGCGGCGCGCGGCCTGAGGGCTGCCGCGGCGCCTGTCGATCTGAACGGCCTGGCTGGGTTGACGCCCGCTGGGCCGTTTTGTTTCCGGGATGAGGATTGTGTGCCGAGCCGGCACGACGCCCACTCACTCCCCGTCAATCCGAGCCCAGGGCGGCACATCGCCGAACGCATCGACCAGAAAATCGATCACCGCGCGTATTTTGGCGCTCAGGTGCCGACGACTCGGATACAACGCGAGCACGTCGATGTCAGGCAAGCGATATTCAGGCAATACCTGAACGAGCTTGCCGGCGCGTAGGTCGCTGCCGATCAGAAACGTGGGTTGCCAGATCACGCCTTGCCCAGCGAGCGCCGCGGCACGCGCCGTATCGCCATTGTTGGTATGCATGTGGCAGTTGACCTTCACGCTGTGAGTCTTGTTCTCACTGTCCATCAGTTGCCACTCGTCGCCGGTGGCGGCGTACGAGTAGCCGATGCATCGATGCTCAAACAAGTCCGCTGGCGCTACCGGGTTTCCATAACGCGTCAGATAGGCCGGCGACGCACACAGGATGTTTCGCGATGTCGCCAGCTTGCGGGCTGCGTGACTGGTCGAACCGGCGCTCGAGATGCGAATGGCGAGGTCATAACCTTCCTCGACGATATCGACCACGCGGTCAATCAGCGAAACGTCGAGTTCCACCTCGGGGTACTTCCGCATGAACTCGGGCCACAGCGGCGCCAGATGCAGAATGCCAAAACTCACAGGCGCATTGATACGCAGCCGACCGCGCGGTTCGACCGACGCGGCGGAAACCAGCCCCTCAGTCTCGGCGACGTCGTCGAGAATGGATTTGCAGCGGGCGTAAAGGGTCTCGCCACCCTCGGTGAGCGAAAGCTTGCGTGAGGTTCGATTCAGCAGGCGCGTGCCGAGATGCGCTTCCAGCTCGTTCACGTAACGGGTCACATTGGCGGGTGACGTCTCGAGCGCATCGGCTGCGCGCGTGAAACTGCCCCGGCTCACCACGGTGACGAATACCTCGAAAGCACGCAGCCGATCCATGCACGTCCCCAATCATTCATAAATACTGAATGATATTCCCATGTTTTGCGCCTTCCTGCATCAGTTACTGAAGCCTATATTGCTTCACATGGACCAAGGCATTGGGCACTGGCCAACAAACTGCAGCAGGAGATTGAACATGGAACGCTTGACAGGAAAAGTCGCCATCGTGACCGGCGCCAGTGCGGGAATCGGCCGTGCCACCGCAAAACTGTTCGCCGCGGAAGGTGCAAAGGTGGTCGTCGCCGCGCGCCGCGAAGCTGAACTTGAAACGCTCGTTGCCGAGATCGCCAGCGAAGGTGGCGAGGCCGCGTTTCTGGCCGGCGACGTGCAGTCGGAGGACTTCGCGAAAGCGCTGGTCGCGCTCGCCGTCAGCCGCTTCGGGCGCCTTGACATCGCCTATAACAACGCCGGCACCTTGGGCGAAATGGGTCCGACGACGGGGGTATCAGAGGCGGGTTGGTCGGCCGCATTGGCGACCAATCTGACGAGCGCCTTTTTGGGTGCAAAGCACCAGATCCCCGAGATGGTGAAGCGTGGCGGCGGATCGATCATTTTCACATCGACGTTCGTCGGCTACTCATTCGCTTTCCCCGGGACTGCGGCATACGCAGCGAGCAAGGCAGGATTGATCGGACTAACGCAAGCGCTCGCTGCCGAATATGGACCGCAAGGCGTGCGCGTCAACGCCATCCTGCCCGGCGCCGTGGACACACCGATGTACCGCGACATGAACGACACCGCCGAGTCGCAGGCCTTCGTGACTGGACTGCATGCGCTCAAGCGGGTCGCACGGCCGGAAGAACTCGCCCGCTCGGTGCTTTATCTGGCTTCCGATGACTCATCCTTCGTGACCGGTACCGCATCGCTCGTCGATGGCGGCGCATCGATTACGCGTACTTAAGCGTACTTGAGCGCCCTTGGCGGCTAGCTGCCGCTCAATCCGCAATCGGCAGCGCAGGCGAAGCCGATTGCGGATCAGCAAATTCCACGCGATTCCGCCCTCCTCGCTTCGCTTTATACAGAGCCGAATCCGCCAACCCGTATGCGGTATCGAAATCGGTCCGAACCGGATTGGCACTGACGCCAAAACTGGCCGTGATTCGACGATTCACGGGCGCCGCGAAAACGTGACTACCGATCGCCCTGCGCATTTTCTCCGCTAGCTGCAGCGCTTCGTCGAGGTCATGCGCCGGCAACAGCACGGTGAACTCTTCACCGCCGACGCGACCGATGACGCCCTGCTCACCGACAATGCGCCGCAGGCAATCGACGATGCCGAGTATGACCGCGTCGCCAACAGGATGGCCGAAATCGTCATTGACCTTCTTGAAGTCGTCGATATCGAGCAAGATCATCACGGCCCGATCGACGCGCAACGCCTTGATCGTCCGCTCGATCACGGCACTGCGGTTCAATACATCGGTCAACGCATCGTGCGTCGCACGATATTGCAACTGTTGAGTCAGCGCATGCATCTCGCGCTCGGCGCGGTCGCTGCGCCCAATCAGGCGGCGCGTTTCGCGCATCAGGCGTTCGAAATGTCCGATGAGCTCGGCTAACGCCAAGCGGCATTGCTGCGCGTCCGCGCCGGGATTCGCATGAATCGCGCGTGCCTTCTCCAGCGCCTCGCTCTCGCTCTGAAACAGGTCCGGAGCGTCGTTCGAAGGTGCGTCCGAAGAGGAAGTTGAAACCACCGTGGCCACCCTTAGGTCGCAACCGGACAATCGGTGAACTGAATAGCCGTGAAATCAGCTTGCAATTCTTCGCCGAATTCGAGAATGGTTTCGTCCTCGGCGTCGCGGAACCACCTCACCAGCACTTGATTGCCGGCCGAAGCAGCCTGATCCAGCGCGTCGAACACGCTGAACAGCATCTTCGTGCTCGAACTGTTGAAGTAAGTCAGCGTGACTTCGACGGTGATAACGACGTCGCGGCAACTGGCAAGGTACGCGCGCAGCTGCTCGATGACCGGGGCATAGAACGCGGCCGCGTTCTCCGGATAAGACTCGCCCCTGAACGTCAGCACGTTCTGGTCGAATTGAAAATCGATTTCCGGCGAGGTGGTCGTAGCCGCAATGTAAAGGTTATCCATGACGTGCAAACGTCCCTGAGTCAGATGATGGTCTTGAGGCAAAACAACGTGGTTTCTGGGGCATCGACGCGCGGACAGAAGGCAAACTCCAGCGGAGCGCTTGCATCGCGGGCCATCGTCAGGAACCCGAGCCCCGCGCCCTTGCTTTCCTCCGGCGCATCGGAGCGCAGCGATACCTTGTACGCCTGCTTGATCTCTTCAAGCGACATGTTACGCAACGGCTCAAGCCTCTCGCGCAGATTGCTCACTGCCGTCGTCGCAATGGGATTCACGCACAGCATGAGGTGACGCTCACCCTCGTTGCTGATGCACACCGCCCCCTCGCGGATTGCGCCACCCTGCTCGCCGCCCTCGACAAGCGAGTCGGACGAATAGTGGACGATATTCTGTGCGAGTTCGATAAAGGACGAAAACAGTTTGCGCCGGGTCGGGGCGTTGACCCCTGCAACTTCGAGTTGCAGTTTCACGACCTCGCTCATCGCCGCGACGATGCTATGGGAGAAGTAGCCCTTGTGATAGAAAATCACGTTGCGTCGTTGGGCGAGTTCGAAAAACGCGGCATCCTGGTCTAAGAGTTCAAACATGTTCATGGACTACCCTAAACGCGTGCAAAAAATAGCGTGACGTCATCGCGACGTGCCTGTGCGCCCTGCCAGTCGGCGAACGCGCCCTGCAGGCCATCGCGGATGACGGATAACGGCTGCGCTCGCCGTTCGAAAATGAGATCGAGAGCGCGACGCTTGCCAAAAGCAATTTTTCGTGGCCCGCCTATCTGATCGATTAGCCCGTCTGTCGAGACGAACAAGAGGCTATCCGGCGCAAGCGCGACCGTGTTCAGCGCCCACGCATAGTCCGCCTGGCTGTCCACATACCCGACGCCCATGCGTTCGCCTGAAATGCTGTCGAAGTGAACGGCATCCGGCCGCAAAACATGAAGCGCGATGCGTGCACCGGAGAAATAAAGCTGCCGCTGCGCTGCGTCGAACCAGAAGAAGGCAGCGTCGAGACCGTCGTTCGATTTCGGCGACTCGCCTTTGCCATGCACCTGGCCCAGCAAGCCCTTGACGTTGCGATTGACCGCGGCCAGCAGGGCGGCCGGGTCGCGCGGCCCGATTCGTTCGAGCGCCTGCGACAGCGAAGCCGATGCCAGCAGCGTCATGAAGGCCCCAGGCACGCCATGACCCGTACAGTCGGCTACCGCGCCAAACCATCCGTCGTGAAACGAAGCGAAGTGATAAAAGTCGCCACCCACCACATCACGCGGCTCCCATACCAGCACGGCATCCGTCAACATGGACGACAGCGCGTCACGCGACGCGCGCAGCATGGCTTGCTGGATCACGCTCGCATATTCGATGCTCTGCATGATTTGACGGTTCTTTTCCGCCTGCACTTCAGCCACGGCACCCAATAGCTGAAAGCCGCTGGCAAGTCCGACGAAGCGGCCGTGCCGCGTCACGATAAAGCCGTCGGACAGCGCCTTGTTACCCGCCTCGACCGTTTTGAACGTGAGCGCCTCGATGCTCATGTCCGCGTCGACGATGAGCGGCTCCTTGTCCATGAACGCGATACAGCTTTTCTTGTCGTAGAGCTCCCGGTGAAATGGCTTGCTCATTTGCGACAGGAAAATATCGCGGTTGATCAGTCCGATGGGGCGGCCGTCTTCCACCACGGCCAAGCTTCCCATGTCGCGCCGCGCATAGAAAATCTCCATTGCCAAAGAGTTGGAGTCGGCCGCATCGATGGTTGGGACTTCTTGACATAACTCGCCGGCACAACGCGGGCTTGCAGTGACTCCAGGGCGACGAAACTGCGCAAGCGCGGGATGCATTTCGAGACCACCCGTTGAACAAGAAATCAGCACGCTAATGCGTCGATATGTCAGTTTCGTTACGCCGGGTAATTAAAGAAAGCCTCCTCAAAAGGCAAGCGGGACGTGGCCGCACCGGAAGGCACGTCGCAAACGTTTTCCTCTTGCTTCTAGCTTTATTTGCTGGTCTAAGCTCGTGTTGCGTCTCTACGACTGCCGCGCGGCGTAGTGATGCGATTTCGCGCGAGCTCATCCCTGAGATGGCGCGCAAGCTCCGTCATTGCGGGGGTGCCATGTCCACGTGGCAAATACAGATTGATCGCGAAGCAAGGGAGTTGGGGAAGACCGGCATCGGGCGGCAAGATATCGAGGTCGGCGGGCACGGCGGACGCAAGCGATACGGTCGTCCTGGGCCTGCAAGACGACATCAGCCCGGTTGCGCTCTTCCGCATAGGCCACCCGAAGGTGGCCTAAACAGCTTCAGAACGAGAACGTTGTATTGAGCATTACCAGCCGCGCCTCGCCGACCGCAATGGTCAGATTGCTGTTGCTCGACGGGTAGTAGGTCTTGTCGAAGACATTCTTCACGTTGAGTTGCACGCGTGTCGGAATCTGGCCCAGCTTCGTTTCATAGGCGGCGAACAGATCCGCGACAAGGTAACCCGGCAGCGTAAAGCTGTTTGCTGTATCGCCGGGGCGCGCGCCGACGAGCCGCGCGCCTCCGCCGAAACGCCATTGCCCAGGCAGATACGGCAGCATCGTGTCGTACACGGCAAACACGCTGCCAGTGTGACGCGCGGCATTGACAAGAGGCGTGTCGCTGTCGCGGTCTTCGGCATTCGTATAGGCATAACTCGCAATCATGCTGATGTGCCGTGTGAGCCGGCCGGCGACATCGAGCTCGACGCCGCGCGAACGTGCGCTACCGATTGTCGACGTCGTATCGCCGACGGTGACCGCGACGTTCTGCTTGTCGATCTGATAGATCGCGAGCGTGCCCGTAATGCCCGGTTTCGCTTCGAACTTCAAGCCGGCTTCATAGACCCGGCCACGCTCCGGCGCGAGCGGCGCGCTCACCTGCGTCGCGACATTCGGCACGAACGACTTGCTGAAGTTCGCATAGGCGGACAACGCGGGCGTCAGCTTGTACACGAGCCCGAATTGCGGCAACCACACTTGCCCGTGTGAATGATCGGAGACGACGAACGGCCGCCCGATACCGGACAACTGTTGCCAGTTTTCCCAACGCACGCCGCCCACGGCAATCAGGCGCTCGGTCAGGTGTACGGTGTCCTGTGTAATCAGCGAGTACGAATGGACCTTCGACAGGCTGTCGCTTTGCTTGGCGCTCGGTGTGCCGCCTGCCGCAAGCGTCCCATAGACCGGGTCGTACAGGTCGAATCCGGATACTGCCTTGCCGCGGATCGTGTCGCCGCGGAAGGAGCGCTGGCGCTCGTACTCGCCGCCGACATAGACTTCGTGGCGCATGCCTGCGAGGTTTAGATCCCCTACGGCGCCGAGCGCGGCGATCTCGTCGGAATCGTTGCGGCCAAGATTCGCATCCGACGAGCGGCTCATGATGCCGGTCTTGCTGTTGAACGCGGTCGCACGGGTCAGATATTGATCGTAACGATCGCGGGCCCAACCATAGGTGGCACGCATACGCCACTCATCGGAGAACCGGTGCTCGATCCTGGCCCGTAGCACCTCCTGTTCCCCAGAGCTCTGAGCCCACGCCTCTTCGTAACGGGTGTAGCGCAACGCGTCGTCCAGATGACCGTTCACGAGCACGGTGCCGCGATCGAATGGCGTCGTGTAGTCGACGTACTGGTAGCTCAAGTCGACCGACGTGTTGGCATCGTGCCACGACAGCGACGGTGCGATCAGCGCGTCGCGTTGACGTCCGAAGCCGCGCCAGTTGCGCGCCGTGTTGTATTCACCGGTCAGCCGGAAGGCCAGCGTGCCGCCAGCCACCTGGCCGGGCTGCCCGATCGGGCCAGTGAGGTCGAAGCCGGTGCCACTGCCCCGGTGGCTGGTGTACGTCGCCGAAACCGAGCCCTGCAGCGTGTCCTCCGGTTTGCGCGTGATCAGGTTGATCACGCCTCCGGGTTCCTGAATCCCGTACAGCAGTGAAGCCGGGCCCTTCAGCACCTCGACACGATCGATCGTCGCCAGATAGTTATGCAGGATCGGCGAACGGATGCCGTCGACCAGAATCGAGCCGTCGTTGTTCGAACCGAAGCCGCGCTTGATGAACGCGTCGCGGGTTCCGCCAAGCGTGTTGGTCTGGGTGATGCCACTGACGTTACCGAGGACGTCATCGAGGCTTTGCGCCTGCTGGTCCTGCATCACACTCGAACTGACTACCGCGACCGACTGCGGAATCTCGCTGATTTTGCGCTCGCCGCCGCTGGATGTTTCGCTGGTAAGCGGGCGATAACCGACTGTGGGTTCCGAGACCGACGACGAACGCACGGAGACCGCTGGCAGATCTTTCGAGACGACCGATTGATCGCTGCCTGCATCGGGAGAGGCGGCAATCGCGGAATGGGCTGTAGCGGAGTACATCAGAAAGGCAGTGTGCAGGCCAATGCCGAAACGGCAGCGACGAACTTGGCGCGCGGAGGTTCGCAGAAAACGCATGTGTCAGGAAACGGCGCGCCGACCCGCGCGTGAACGCAGCAAGGTAGTTGTAGCGACGTGTAATGGTTACGAAAGAGTCGGCGATGTTAATGCAAATGGGAATCGTTATCAACAAAGATCGGAAATACGGGGACGGGAGCCGTGGCAGAGATGTGAAGCCGTGACTGTAGGCTTGCCTCACGGCAGTGCAACCTTATTCATGGAGAGATCCGGCCATGACGCCCGCACAAACTCGCTCCTGATCGGGCGATGCGTGGCCGAACCTCTGGGCGAAGCTTCTTCAGCTCAGCCAATGGGCCAGTTCAATATCACCAGACTGTCGTTGAAGCTATCATCGCCGCCGTCTTCTGAGGCCAGCAAACCGAAGTACGCCTTCTGGAAAATATCGACCTGGCGGGAGCCAAGCTTCGACTTCTTCCCGTTCGCTTCCACGATGACCTGCACCTTGCCGTTACCTGAATCGAGAATTTGCGTCTGGAGATTTTTATCCTCAAGACCCACTCCTTTGAACGTAGCCTTGGGGGTAGTCTCACCGTTCACGAAAACATAGACGGTTTGTTCCGCCGACGAATTCACAAGCGTGGTGACGCCAAACTTGATGTGGGGAGGAAGATTGAACCAGCCGTCGCCCTCGCCACCCGTGGTTCCGCCACCGGGGTTCCCACCTCCAGTGGTTCCACCGCCCGGGGTCCCGCCACCTGTGGTGCCGCCACCTGTGGTGCCGCCACCTGTGGTTCCACCGCCTGTGGTCCCACCACCCGAGCCGGCAGACACCGATTTCGCGATGTTCCACCAGAACGTTATCGGCGTCGCCTGTGTAAATGGCTCTGTGCCGACCATATTCTTGAACGGCTCGGTCTGCCCTGCCTCATGGGCGACGTACAGATTTCTGGACAAGGACGTGTTCGTCAGCGAGATGTAACTGCCGTCGCCATATTCGAAGGTACTTTTGAGTTCACCGTCGGCAGTAACGCTACCGTCAGGGTTGCGTTTGATCTTGGTGACGACGCCGATTAGCCACGTGGCCAGAGTCAGATTGCCGGGATCTTTGTCTGCCATGACATATTTATGATCGACCTTATTGACCGCAAGAAAGCGCTGCGCGCCAGCATCGTCAGTGATCTTGATATTTATACTGTCGCCGCTAGACACGGGGTCGCCAGCTTTTTTCTTCGACCCCGGGCCGGGAACGATTTTCCAGATGTAGTCAACCGCAGAGTTCTTTCCGGGTACTGCAATCTCAGTCCACAGTGTCGGCTGACTTGCAGGATTTTGCACACCCTTCCAGATCAGTGACAGGAAGGAAGAACCGTCATTTTCACAGTTCCTGAAAACGAGATTTTCACCGTATCTAACTATGTCGCCCATATCGCACCCCAGTTGGTTCAATGGTTACAAGACACGGGAAATCTGCCGGAATCGGCTCCCGCACGCTGCACGGTGCTGTCGGATTGATGAGAATTCAAGATTTCTCGTTCGCACTCGACAGCTGAAAAACTTAAGAAATCGATTGCGACGGCAAGTCGTCTGCTTTTTTTAATTAAGAAGGCGAAATTCTGATGCATCAGCAGAACAAGTAATCCACTTAAAAATAGACGGTGTGAATGGAGCGGCTACCGGTTCGTGTCAAATCAGCGACCAAGCAGCAGCTCCATCGCCCCGTATCTGGATGTTCTCAAAAGAATGCTTGTTGCCAGCATGGCGAGCCACTTTTAGGCTCTACCCCTTCAATACTTTTAATTTTTATCCCAACGGCCAGTTAAGCACGACGATGCTGTCGTTATAATCGTAATCCGAGCCATCCTCGCTCCCGATCACTATGACGTTCAGATTTTTTTCCGAGATCGTGTTGGCCAATAGTTCGGATGGCTTCCCGCCGGCCTCAACTTTTACCCGGACTTCACCTCTGCCAGAGTGGATTACTTGAGTCCCTAGATTTTTGTCTTTGATACCAGATCCATCAAAAGTTGCTCTGACCTCTCCATCAACCAGCACCTTGACCGTCTGTGCTAGCGCCGAATTAACCAATACAGTCGCGCCAAATTCAATCCCGGCGGGAATCCTGAATACTCCATCATCAGCCATAGTTTATCTCCAAGATTTCATAAATAGAAATTGACGTGCGAGGTTATTTGTCGCAAGAATATTGACTTATGCGAATCGCCACGATATTTATCATGGAAAAAATAATTTACTTATGCAAAATCCCTCAACCGACCGTTCAGCAATGTTTCTTGTCGGACGGTGAATCAAGCCTATACATCCGTTGCCATTGTGGTTAGCGTTTGGCTGAATGCGCCATCGTATTGGCTGATATGGCAAAAATCGATTTCGATGTATGCGGCGCGGTATTGTTTCTGACGAAATTGAAAGACAGTGCTTAGGTTCAATGAGTTGGCCATGGGAGGGTTTTCCCGGTTCAGGCATGAGCCGGGAAAACCCTCGAATCGGCCCTCTCCTCGCAGTGTTTTTTCGCGGGATAGCCGACCGTCACGGTCGTCGCATCGACCGTGTATTGGCCACGGTCGATCTCGACTCCCTTCTCCCGCGCCCACGCTTCGGCCGCGCCCTTGGTCCTGAACGTTTTTGCTATACTCTGCCCTCGCTGGTTTGCCCGGGCTCGCTAGCGAGACTGCCTACTGGCAGGGTTCGAGCCGTAGGTTTGCCAGTCTCAGAGACTGGATCAGCGCCAGATCAGTTGGAGCTGCCACAGAGCCAGTCTGTAGCAAATGTGCAGCAGAAACGGCTGTAAACTAGGGTTGACAAGGTGTCACGGCGCTTCACTTAGGACGAAGCAAAAAAGCCGGAAACGCCCACGGGATAAGGCGGAAGCCAATAGCAGCAAGGCTCCAATCCACCCCGTTAAAACTATCCTCTCCCCGTAGTTCAATGGATAGAACAAGTGCCTCCTAAGCGCTAGATACAGGTTCGATTCCTGTCGGGGGGACCAATCAGCTTCCCAGCATCTTCCACGTTTGCCAAGAAAGCCCCGTCTAGCCCTGTGCAGCGGGGCTTTTTGCTGCCATCATTGCCCAAGCTTACCCAATAGAAGCAATCTAACTTGGGGGCATCGTTGGGGAAATGCCCCAACGCCCCCAAACGCGATGCCCCAAAACCATGCCCAAGCGTGCAGATCCATTGACCGACATGCAGGTCCGCAAGGCCAAGCCGACGGAAAAGTCATACCGTCTTGCCGACGGCAAGGGCCTTTATCTCGAGGTCATGCCAAATGGCTCGCGGTACTGGCGGATGAAGTACCGCTTCGATGACAAGGAAAAGCGAGCTGCCTTTGGTGTGTACCCCGAGGTGTCGCTCGCCGAAGCCCGCGAGCTGTGTATCGCCGCGCGCAAACTGCTCGCCGCCGGCATCGACCCGTCAGAGCAGAAGAAGGAAGTAAAGCGCGCTCGCGCGATCGAGGCGAACTCCTCGTTTGAAGCCGTCGCTCGAGAGTGGTTTGAAACCCAGAAAGGCGGATGGACTAAGGTCTACGCCGGCAAAGTGATCAATTCACTCGAAGTCGACGTCTTCCCGAGAGTCGGTGCCAAGCCGATCGGCGACATCGAGGCACCTCACATGCTCGAGATATTGCGAGCCGTCGAAGCCCGCGGTGTACGAGAGACGGCCAAACGTGTCCTACAGCGGTCCCGTGCGGTGTTTCAGTATGGAATCATGACCGGGCGGTGCTCACGCAACCCAGCCAGTGACATCGACGCCGAGACCGTACTAAAGAAGAACGCTGGCGTGCGGCACATGGCACGTGTGAAGCCGATGGAGATACCGCAGTTGATGCGCGATATTGCCGAGTACCAAGGCGACGTTGTGACGCGTCTAGCGCTCCGCTTCATGGCTTTGACGTTCGTTCGAACGACCGAAATGATCAATGCCGAGTGGACCGAGATCGATGAAAAGGCGGCAGAGTGGCGCATTCCGGCCGAGCGAATGAAGATGCGCGATCCGCATATCGTGCCGCTGTCCAGCCAAGCTCTGGAAGTGCTTGCAGTGCTACGCGAGCTGAACGGCGCCGAGCAACACCTGTTTTACAGCATCCAAGGTCGGGGGCCCATCTCGAACAACACCATGCTCTATGCGCTGTACCGCATGGGCTACAAGTCACGCATGACCGGCCATGGCTTCCGGGGGCTGGCCGCGACGGTTTTGCGCGAACTCGGTTACAGCCGCGACGTTGTCGACAGGCAACTCGCGCACGCCGAGCGCAATCAGGTCACGGCGGCCTATGTGCACGCCGAATACCTGCCGGAGCGCCGCAAGATGATGCAGCATTGGGCCGACTATCTTGATGCGGCCACCGCATCAAAACCACGCCTCGCGTTTCCCGCAGCGTAAAAAGCCGGCGGCGGTGCATTGAACACTTTGTGAGGCCGCTCGAGGAACGTCAATCCCATTCCGCCACCCCTCCTTGCCGCGAGCATGTGCCGGAATGATGTCGGCTGAAGCTGTACGTGCCGTCGACGCACTTGACCGATGCGCCACTAGGCACGCCGCCACTTTTCATTTTCGCCGGCGAGTGGACTTCCTCCCCCGACTAGTTGACGTAGTGCCCATGCGCGGTCAGTTCGGATTCTTTGGGCTGCGCCCACACATCAGACGCGGGCGTGCATATATTGACGCAGAGGAGAAGCTGAACGCGATGACAGCCATCGATGCTATTGTCCTCCTCGCTCCGCGGGTAACGTGGTTCACCGATTGTCCTGTCCTTTAACGTCGCGAGCCCTGTGCTGCTCCCAACTTCGGCAGCGGCGAGCTTCATCGTGGTGTCGTGAGGCGTTGGCAAGCTGGTCAATTGGTGACGCGGCTCTGGTCCTGCGCCCCTGCTCAGCTCGTCGTTCAAACAGGTTAGGTTGGCCTCGTCCGCGGCCCCCGCCACCGGCGCACGTACCAGCCGGTTATGCGTTTCAATTTCCCGTTGTAGTGCAGTGCACTTGATTGCCGAGTTGATAGCAGTTGGTGTTCTGGACTTGAGGTGTTCGAATCGGCGGCGGAGCTGGTAATGGTGTGTATGTCGGTCGCGCGTTCGACAGCATCTGTAATGCAAGAGCGCGCCGCTGATCCTGCGCCGCCTGCTCATTCGCTTCGTTTTGTGCCTCTGCGGCAGCTTCCTGTGCCGCGGCTGCCCGTCGCTGAGCCTCAACGGTGGCTTGCTGGGATCGTTTGCTTGCCTGATCCCGGTTGTTCTCGGCTTGCAGCGTCTGGATGACACTGGCGACTCGCTCCCGGTACGAGTCATCCATCGCCTGTCGCTGCTCATTGAACTCCGCGTAGGTCAGCTTGCCGGCGTACAGCTTCGCAACCAAGGCCTCAAGAGAATGCATGCTCTCGTCGATAAGAGCGCCGATGACCGGTTGGTATGATGAGGCACGAAAGTCGTGGCCCAAGTCGTAACACCGCTCGCCCTCAGCCACCCAAGCAGCAATGGCGACCTTTTCTGACTTGGTCGGCCGATGCTCGTTCGCAAGCATTGCGAGATCAGGGTGGGCTCCGAGTTTCAGAACCACTTTGCCCTGCAGTGGAGCAACCGCTGGATTGTCCGCGATGGTCACAAAACATGCGACCGACGGGTCGTCCGCCGCCCAGACTGCTGAAGATCCGAGGGCGACAAACAAGGCCGCCACCGTCCGCCAAATACTGCTCCGCATGATAACCCCCGTCTCGTTCTTTTTGTGCACCGCTGTGCCACCGCTATTCCGGCAAATAGTAGGCTAGGTGGAGGCGCTTTGGACGATTTTTTGCAGGCCAAGGTCGCTTGCGAGGTCGGAATCGGTCCGGTCAAGCATGCTACGATTCCTTCAAATTCCGGGTGGAGACTTCCATGTGGGACAAGATCGAACACGAAGGCTTTGAAATCTGGGTACTCCCGATCCTTGCATTTGGTCCGTCGGCTCCAACCACCCTGTGGCATTACTCGGCGTACGTCTGTCGCCACGGTGCCGAGCCCCACCTCGCGGGGCAAAGCACGCGGTTCTATGAACTAGTTAAGACGTTCGGTACCGAAGACGAGGCGCGCGACGCAGGGTATCGCGCAGGGCGCCGTCTCGTTGACAGCTTCGCCGGCTAATTTCCCGTTCAACTCCCTTCGCCAATAGCCGGGGCGTCGTGCATTTCGCGCGTTGGCTGAACCAGTTCAACTGGGTGAAAGGATGAAGGCATTGACAATGAAACCAACAAATCTGCTGTGCATGCTTTCGGCATCCTTGCTACTCAGTTCGTGCGCTTATCAGGCGACCTTGATGCCACGCGACTCCGGCAAGGTGTACACCGGTATCCTCGAGGGAAACGGGATGGGCTCAGGAACGATGACAGTAATGATCGATTCGCGGAAATACCAAGGGCCCGTTGCGCGGGTCTCGTCAAACGAAACATTTGGCTTCGCATCTGCTTACGGTACCGGGCCACACGGTACGTCTACGGGATTCGGCACTGCCTACACCGAGGGCGATGCAACGGCCAAGGCCCTGATGTCGTCAGAAGACGGGCACGGTCTACGCTGTGACCTGGTCGGCCGCGGTGGTACGGGCGGCGGGATATGCGTCGACGATGGCGGAAGGGTCTACGACGTCGTGCTCATCCGAAAGTAGTTTCTCGCGACTACTGCTTGTCGATTGCTTCCGGCTCGTCGAATTCTTCATCGTCTTCTGGCTGATCTGGATTAGGGCGATCATCACGGGCACGGAAGGGTTGCCCGGCATCCGGCAACCCACGGATCTTCGCTCGCAGATCCACAGCATTACACCAATCGGCAGGAGGCTTCCAAGGCGCGAAATTGGCGGGGCGATCAAAGGTCTCTCGCTCCTCCGGAGTCATGTTCTGGTAGGTGAGTCCCTCCCGGATCATGCGCCGCATGAGCGCCGCTTTTTCGAAGTCGATGCCGGAGACGGGCGCTTTGACGGAGCCATCTTCCAGCCGCCGAATGCGTTCTCTAAGAAGCGCCATGCTCTTTCTCCAATGCGGCAACGCGCCGCGCCAAATCGTCCGTCTCGACTATCTTCGCTTGACCTTGAATCACGCCCATGACGGCGTTGGCCTGATCGGTTGTGAGCTTGCCTGTCGCCAGCGCGTCGACCACCGCTTGCCCGTTCTCGGCCAGTGTTCCACCGGGCAGTGCAATGGTGATTGGACCGTCCGTCGGACGCAAACTCGGCACGATCTTGTCGACACATAAGCGCAGCATTGTGGTGTCGCCGGCCAAGGCCAGCTCGAGCACCTTCTGCACGAGTTCCGGCGCCTTTGCAACAAATAGCGCTCGCAGATCGTCCCGACGGTCCGTGCGTCGATCGCCGCGGACCTTCGGTCGCCCCTTCGGATTGCCAGATTTTCCCTTCTCAAATGGCATTGTTTTCTGCTTGTTAGGAACAACGGAAACAACACAATGCGCCGCAAGCCCTGTCTACGCGATGGGAAGTGCATCTCCGCCCAGGATCAGACAGCCTTGACGAACGAACCGTCGGCGGCAAAGAGTTTGCCGTCCTGTTCGTACCGGATCGTTCGGTCACTTGCGTCCATAACGTGGCCGTGGGGCTTGTCAGGGTCGAACTTGTGCGGGCTCTCCACCTTCGGCTTCGCCTCCGGTTCCGACTTGCTGATGAACTCGAGCGTTCCGCCGTGGAAGACGTTCCCGTCCTGTTCGAAGAACCGCCCTTCACTTGCCGAATAGCCTTCACCATACGGTTTGTCCGCGTCAAATTTCGGTTGTGTCTTCATCACTCTCTCCAGTTGGAACGGTCGTTACTGCCTATACTCATTGATACGCTCACGCCATCACTCCACCTCATGACAAACGAAAACGAAACTGGTAGCGCCAACGAACTCACATTCGGCGAAACGCTTCGCGCGGTCGCCGGCGGCTGGCTCATGATCCTGTCTTGGGTCGCACTCATCGTCTTTGCTGGAATTGCGCTGACACGCCTGCTGTAGACGAGATTGCGTCGATGTAATCCTGCGTGTCTTCCTTGACGTCTTCGGGCTGATCGCTCGTCTTGTCTTTGAGCGCGTTCAGCAGCGCCGGTAGCCTCACCGGAATCATGTCCGGACGGAAGCGCAGGGTTTGCGCCAGCCAGTCGACGAACCGCGGATTAGTCATCATCCGTGCCGTGACGTGGGCAGCCCCCATGCCGACCAGCGTCGGGACCGTCGTTACCGGGTTAATCAGGCCGATCCCGGTACGAATCAGCGCCTCACTCGGGGCGGTTCCAGACGGATTGGCGAAAATCTTCGCGCCACCCTTGATATTCGAGGCCACCTTCGCAATTGCATCGAGTGACGGGCGCAGTTTCGAGTTGGTCCCCGTGGAGAACAAAGCATCCTTCGCGGCGGGCGACATGGAAGACCAGTTCGACAGAAATGTCGAGGTTGAAAAAACATCCCCCTCGGCGTTCTGCGCCCCAGGTTTGGCTAGCCCCATTCGCCGAAGTACCGCGGAAGCTACTACGTCGCGCTCGGCCGGCTTAAGGCTGGACATCACCCCTGAAATCTTCGTGGACCCCGCTCTCATGCTCGCCGGATTCGTTGCAGCCTCGAATATCTGCTCTGGAGAGGCGCCCTTGCGAACCACGCGATCGAGAATGTTATCGATCTGATCATGGCCCGCCGACGTAAAGGCATTCGCGCTTTTCATTGCCTTTATCGCAGCCGGATCTCCAGTCGCCTGGGCTGCATCGTCAAGATCCTGTGAGAGCGATCGATATAGCGTCCTCCACTGGCTGCGAGGAGCAGCGCCCGCCATCGAGAAGTCATCGAGCTTTTCACCGACCAACGTTCTGATCTTCTTTACGGCTTCGTAGGGGAGGTTGTCGCCTCCGTATGCCTTGAAAAGCTCCTGCAAGTCGGCGGGCTGGAATGCCTTCTTAACCATCGCGTTCGACGCGGCGATATTGGGGCGCTGGCCGAACGCTTCGACGCTATCCAGATCCTCGAGCATGGCGTCTTTGATACCCTGCATTTCGCTGTTCTGAAAATACTTAGACGTGGACGGCGCACCCGGAATCGTCGGGTTGAGCATCTCGAGGGTCTTCATTGTGTTCGGCAGTTTGACCGACTTGCTGCTTCCGTCGGAATAGCGAAAGAACGAATCCAGCTTGTCGTACAGGACCCGCTGCCCCTGCTTGAATCGATCCATGAAGCCGCCGGGCCCTTTCAAGCCCTTTTCGATGGTCAAGCCGGCATTGAACGGATCGGCATCACGGCTCAGCTGATTTGCGAGCCTTGTCACCTGGTCGCCGACCTGAGCTGCCTGCGTGTCCGCAGCCTTCTGCATAACGCCGTATCCGCCGACTACCTTCGACGACGCACTTTCTGCGACGCGGCCAATTGAACGCTGCGTAGCCTGCCCAACGCTCGGCGTGGTGCCGGCCGCCTTGAAGGTGTCGATCGTGTCGCGCATCGCCGGGATATTGGCAGCACCGCCACGCAAAAGGTAGCGGATCGGCGAGCCAACAAGGTCTAGAGCTTCCTTCCCGATAGCCTTACCGACTCCCGCTACTCCGCCACCTTCTCGAACTGCAGCGCGCGCCAGCCCCGCACCCGCTCCGGTCGGCAGAATATCAGGGAATGGCATGTCGGCATTAGCGACCTTTTCGAATTGTGGATTGGCGCCGACGGCAGGCGCGCCAAACTCACGGCGGATCGTGTTCTCCACAGAATTGGGATCATCGGGCGGCAGCTGAAGCCGTTTCCACCAGCCTGGGGATGGTGCGTCTTGCCCCGCCTGCGCGTGCCCCTGCAGCTCTTCGGAGGTCACAGGAACTGCGGTACTCAGATCGAATCCACCTTGTTGAGGCTGGGCGGCGGCTGGAGCGGCAGGCTGTGCCGCACCTTGCGCTGGCGCGACAGCAGCGTTGGCAATAGGCGGTGTACCAGCGGCTGGCATCGCCGTGGCAGCGCCCTGATCAGCCTCGACCGGTACCGCTGTGGACAGATCAAAGGGCATCAGCTCACCTGTTGGAATCGAGTGTGATCGGGCGACACATAGGCCAGACATCCACGCTTGTCGACGTGGAGCATCCAACCGAGGTCGTTCATTTCAGGCCAATCGATCGTTCTCAGCCGGTGCATGAGCGCGTGGAAGACGGCTTTTGCTCTCGCTGCATCCGTCCGGTTAGGCGTGGTCACTAGCGGCTCCCTTTAGGCTTGTCCGCGGCGCCGACGCTGCTCGGCAATGAACGCTTGCTCATCATCGGCGTCCGACTCGACTGCATCGACTTCGTCGCGATCCACTTGCCCGCGTCTCCGGCGCTGCTCTGCGATGAATGCCTGTGTGTCATCGGCATCCGACTCGCCTTGATCGACTTCGTCTCGATCGACCGGCGCCACCGCGTTGGCCGTCGCAACCTTCCATTTACGCAAGCCGTCGCCGATTTCCTTGTAGAGGTCACGGTATGGACGCTTGTCTCCGGCTTTGCGCGCTTCAGTTTCTTTCTGCATGAAGACGCCGCGGAGAACCGGGTCGGAAAGGATGTCCTTATATCCGGCGTCAGAGTGAACCCATGCTGCGGCTTCGCGGAAATCAATACGCACATCGATCATCGAGGTAATCGACTGATCGTCGATGCGACCGTTCTGACGCAGCTTGGCGATGGCCGCACGAGCTTCATCGTCGCCTCCCATCTGGATGGCGCGTGCGAGCGCGGCATCGTCGTCCTCGCCTCGGTTCATATTAGTCCTCCTATGATCTCACCCAAAAATCTCAACGAGGGCGATTTGCCAGAATGTTTCCTGTTGCGGTCATGGTGCTGGTGCCAAAAGCTGACTGGACCACTAGATACACTGTGGCTGACCCCGCCAATTTTTCTCGCTGGCATGGCACGGCACCAGCTTGCTGGGCGCCCGCTGTTAAAGAGGCTTGGAGGTTCCATAGCTCAACATTCGCCGGCAGCGTCGCGCTTGTGGTATTCAGTCCCGCCACCACCTGCGTGACCGTAGTTGTTCCAGCGGGAATAAATTCGGCATTCGCGCAGACCCACCAGTCACCTGCAGTCAGAGAAACGCTGCACACGTTCACTGGGGTATTGGCCGTGAGGGACGGTGTGGAACAGGAAGCCGTGGGACTTTCTCCCACACTGCCGACGTTCGCATTGTTGTTCGTTGTCGTGCCGACAATGCCGGCCGTCTGGGATGGCGTAAGGGTGCCGGTTAGCGTGCCCCCGGTTAGCGGCAGATATCCAGACAGCAACGAGGTGAAACCGACGCCCGTCACCGCTCCGGTCGCGTTGATCGTGGTGGCATATACCGGCTCCGGAGTGGCGCTACCATAGCCTGTCGAAGGCGGCGAGGCGAACGTGGCGCCATTGAGCGTGGCGGCATTCGGACTGCCCCACGCCGGCGCGCTTGATGATCCCGTGGAGACGATTGCCTGTCCGCTGGTTGAGCCCGCGGGGTTGAGCAACTGGATAGGGCTGAAGGTGGTCGCCGCAGCTGAAAGCGCAAATGCGAGCGACGCGATGAAAGCGATCATGCGTTTCATTTTTGATTCCCTTAATTGATGATTTTCACTGTCGTCATTTGGAGCATCAAGCCGCGTGCGATTCGGGGCGCTTCGCAGTAGCCATACGCTCGAGATACGCGTCGAGATCGCGTTCCAGAAAGATCGTCACTCGAGCGGAAACCTTCACGGGACGCGGGAAATCCGGTTCAACCTTCGCTTTGTGCCAAAGCGTGCTGGTTCCAATACCCAACTTGACGGCCGCTTGTGCGGGTCGCAGCCAGGTGCCTTCCAAGGTGTTGGCCATAAACACTCCTCTCGTGTGCCCGCGGCAAAATCCGCGGTATGAGAGAAGCATCCAATTTTGGACTCGGCAAGTCTAAGGAGCGTAGTAAATGGCGGTGATCGTTCTATTGCGCCCTAACTAGGGCGGACGGCTCTCAGATGTCTTTTGATCTGGTCACCAAGCGTTACGTCGGCGAAGAGCGCGCGAGGAATCGCGAGCCGAGCGAACTCGAAGAAGTGCCCAGATATCTCATTCGTCACAGGGTCCGTCGTTACCGTCGCCTTCTCCTGGGCAACAACTTCGAATATTTCCGCAAGCTTCGTTATCAACCACCCACGGTCGTCGGGGTCGGGACCGCGCCGCCGGCTCTCATCGCCTTGCGCGATCGTCTCGTCGACAAGCGATGCAACTTTCTGGGCCGCATCAAGCAAGACTGCGTATTCCGCAACTCCGCTGAGGAGCCTCTCAACCGTATCTTCGCGCAACAGCACGGTCGCGAGAGCTCGTTTGAACCGACGCAACTCTGCCGCTCGCACCGACCGCTTCGGTATTGCGTCGATCTCGCCCTTGTTGAAGTCGTATAGACGCACGCACGCGTCAATCTCATCCAACTCCGCGCTGATTTCATTCACGTCCCGGCCGAGCAGATCCGCGATTTCCTGACGCATCTTATGTTCCACGCTAGCGCCCCTCACAGGTCGTCGTTCATGTCGTCAGGCGCGCCGCCGACCGGAGCTGCGCCACCCGGTTGCATAGCCCGCCGTTTACGCTGCACCTGGTACGCGGTCAGCACGCAATGCGCAACCATGTCGAGCGCAGGGCGTGCCTCTCCGTTCTTGTCCGTCCAGACCTTCGGCATGAGTGCACCGGTCAGCGCAATGCTGTCGCCGTCGTCGAGCGCCAGCAATGCGTCCTGCACGCTATGGCTGAAGGCGATTACGTTGACGAACAGCGCGTCACTGTCGCCAATGGCTGCGCGCACCTTCGCGGTAACGAACGCCTTGCCGCTCTGACCCGTACGCGCCACCGGCTTACCGTACACCTTGCCGCCAATCAGTCCATCAATCATTTTTCACCTCTTTCATCGGTCATTGCGTGCAACTGTGGTTCATTGCGTCGCTTTCGCGGAGCCGAGTTCGGATTCGACGCGATCCCGGCGTGCTTCGAGTCTCGTCAGCGCGGCTTGGTGCACCGAAAGTGCGGCGCGGGCCGCCTCTAAGTCTGACACCGCCGACCGGCCCATAGACCCTGCTGGCGGCACAACTGGGCGCCGCGCAGTCAAATGGCCACGTAACGAAGTGATCGCCTGGCGCTCGGCCGAGATGGCTTCGTCGATCTGATCTCGCTCCGCGCGAAGAGCGCTCACCTGCACGTTGATACCCTTCATTCGCCGATACCTCCCAAAGCAACGCCCGCCGCGTTGCTTCGTGTTGCCCCAGAGCGCGCCGGGCGACTGATCCCAGAAGGTGGTCGGGCCTGCCATGTAGGCGAACCCGACCTTGCCGCGTGCCCCGTGACGTTGCGTGTCGATGATGATCTCCGCGCTGCGCAGGTCGCCGATATCCTTCGCCACGCGGTCAGTTTGCATATCGAGCATCGTCGTATCGCGGACGAGCTTGCGACCGGTGTTCACGACGAGCCATTTCGCCGACGGTCGTCAGCGCACATGTTTCGTCACTTGAGATGTACCAGAGCCGATACCAGTTGTTTTTCATGGCGTTGCGGAAATGCGCTCGCCAGTCGGCATAACGCTTCGTCTCATCCTCGACATGCCTGCCTTTGAAGACTGCCCAGCCGATTGCGATCATCTCCTCCGACACTCCCACCTTCTTTGCCCACTCGTAGATCGGATCGTCTTCGGAAATTGCCTTCACGCCTGCGGACTTGCATCCGTCAATGAATGCTTGCAGTGTGATCTTTGTACCTTTTCGGGTTTTGGGTTTGACAGCCGTAGGCGTGCTCGCAGGCAGACCTTCAGTTCTTTCTACTACTTCAGTCCTTTCTATAAATTCAGTTCTTACTAATACATCCGGATTATCCCGATCGGGCTTTTCCAGATCGGGCTTTTCCGGATGAGGCTTTTGACCCACATCCGGATTTTCCGGAACAGGCTGTTCGTAGACCGTCGTAACGACAGATCCGTCAGCGAGCCGCTTGCGCACGATGTATCCCGCCTCATCGAGCTCTTCGAGAGTGCGATATACAGCGTCGCGCCCGCTGGCACGCGAACACGCCTGAGTTTCGTTTACGAGTGCTTGGACGTTCACGCTCCAGTGATCAGGCTTGCTGAGCAAGTGCACGAGCATGCCGCGCGCTGCCCACGAGAGCCGCGAATCGCTGAGAATGTGATTGGCGATGACCGTAAAGTCCCGTTCTGGTCGAGGCGCACGAATGATCGGCATTGGCTATTCCACACCCGCCACCGGCACGGTCGGCGTCGAACGCGCCTCGATACGCTTCGCAATTGGCCTCATGAAGCCGCGGATGACTTCTGAGATACGTTGCGCGTCAATGCCGTCCAGAAGAGCTATCAACCGGTCTGCGAGGTCGTCCGGCCACGCCGTGCCAGCGTCGATTTCACGAAGGGCGCTATTCGCCGACTCGCCTGCTGAAACGATCCGTAGCGTCCCTTCTGCCAGAGCATTTGCAGGTGCGAGGACATCGACGCCGCCCTCTGTGCCATTGGACAGGTCAGAGTTCGTCATCGCAGCCCTCACGCAGCGCTGGGCTTGTAACCGAGCGGGTCGGCGATCCAGCGATGGACTTCTCGGTTATCCCAAACCGTGCAGCGTTCGCTCAGCCGAATTGGTGCCGGCGCGCGACCTTCTCGGCACATCGTTCGCCAAGTCTCACGGCAGACGGGCAGAAAGGGCTCGAGCTGGGCCCAGCGCGAACGGCCGATGAGAGGAAGAGTTTGCGGGACGTGGACGTCCGCTGTGGTGCTAGCCATACTGTTCTCCGTAATTGGGAAACGTTGTGTATGGCTAGATAGTATTGAGAAGTGGTCTAGATGTTTGCCATATGGCAAATTTAGTTGCCAGTGGCAGACACGTCCTTGAGCATCAAGGCTTCAGCAGCTTTATCCCTTTTGCGATACTTTCTCGCAAGCTCGAATTTCCCAAGCCGTTCGAGTCGGAGTCAGGGATGCTTTCGACAAGTTCCAGAACTGCTTTTGCAATTTTGTCCCCGTTCGGCTTATCGCCGCGCCGGTATGAATTTGCCTTCTCGGCCAGCAGCAGTGAAAGTGCGCCGATCTGCTTCAGGAGTTTGTCTCGTTCGCCATCGCCGACCTGCTCACCCGCAGGTTTTTGGCCACCGTCTCCACGCGCTTGTACGTCGGACAGAAACGCCATCAAGTTACGTGGACGCACCACAATCTCGCTATCTGTGGGGAAGCCATCCGCTGGGAAATAGTTTTTGGGATTGTTATACGGTTGATACTCTTTCGCTGTCACTACTTTATTGGAATCAAGATCGTGAATTTCAATGGAGTCGAAGCGCGTCAGCAATCGATAGACTTCACTCGCATCGAGCGACTGCACGAACACACCTTCAAGGTGTCCAAAGCTGATCGTCGGGTGCTCGTCGATGTCCCAGACCCTGACGTACTCAGGACCGAATTCGGCTATATCCCACGCCCCGAAAATAGTGACCACCCTGTCATCAAATACGATAACCCGATCATTGTCGAGTCGCATGCCCACTGGCACAGGCTCACCGGACAGCAGTTTCACAGTCTCCGCTTCGGCAAGAGGAACGATCTTGCACGGGTGACATTCAGCGTTTCGCTTGAGATTGACAGACAGTGTGAGATGTCCCTCAACGCCCAACTGCAGCAGGTCTCTACGGGAAACTTCCTCTGCCAATGCAGCGGAGAGATAGCGCGCAGATTCATCGAGCGAAAGCCACTCCCTGAGATTTGAGATCTTGTTCATGCGCCCTCACGCACCCTTATTAGGAACCGCGCCAGCAGGGTAAGGGGACCCTGTTTTCGGTTGGCCGACCTAGGCGCGGTTATTAAGGTTACAACAATTCAGCAATTCGAAAACGCTTCATTCAAATGCCTCAGACGGCAGTGGATCGATAAATTCGAAGTCGGCATCCGAGCCGGCCGGCAGCGGATTGAGCCGACTTGGGTCGACGTCGATACGCTTCGCCGGAATTGCATAGTATCCGTCGCCCGACGCCTACCGAGTCTCCAGGTAGATCCCGAACGAATCCCTGCCGCCGGATATCACCATAGGCGTCGACCCGTTGACATAAACCCGAACGCGAAATCTGTCGTCTTGCATATTGCTCTCTCCTTAAAGCGATCCCGCTTCGTCGATCTGCATAACAAACTTCATGCACATTATCAGGCATGCCATAACCATCGCCGGCATATCTACGGTTGCCATATCACTGACATCGTAGTTGACTTTTCCGTCATCCAGAATATTCACGAAGAGAAAGCCCCGGCCGGCCTTTGCCAGGGTTGCCGGCGATTTCTGTTCACGGCGACGCGTATCTAGCAAGACGACGTTCGCGGGCAGCTTATCCACGGCGCGCCTCGCTCACAAGATCCATCAGGCTGGTAGCCAGCTTATCCATGTCTTTGCACAACTCGACCAACGTGCAGCGCACGGGTAGCGCATCGGCTGCGTCCTCCGGTAGCGCATGGACCATAAAGGCGAGCACATTGTGAATCTTCCACGCTCGTGATGAATCGTCCGCCACAAGGCTCTCGACACGCTCCAGTATTAGATTGAAAGTCACGGACCTGATGAACTCGTTCACGCCGAACTCGAACTCTTCCATCACTGCGTTCACAAGCTCGCTGAAGTCATCGTCCGACTGGCCGCATGCCTTCGGTATGTTCGCGTTCATCCAGTCGGTCCAGAGGGACAAGAACACTGCCGAAACGGCTGTGTCGTCGACGAGAATTCCGCGGCCAGCGGCGCGAGCTCGCTCGAGCGCTTCGTCGCGCGGAAGCGATGCCAGATTGACGGGTGATTGTGTGCTTTGCTCAGAACGAGCGGGGATACCGTCCATGATCCATCCTTGAGTGAGATGAACCCGCTTTCCCATCGCCAAATGAGGTGAGCGGGCAGATGACAGGGTTGGCGAACCGGAACTCAAGGCACCCGGCATACCCGAAGGTATCCCCACCATCGCCCGCCCGTTGAATGGACGCATGCGTAGTGTACAGACGAAAAAATACCGCCGGGTGGCGGTCGTCATCCGCCTTGAGTTTCACAGGTCGCCAAACCTGATCGCTGTTGTCTCAGCGATGTTTAAAGTTTAGGTATCCAACGTGAGTTCGTCAAACGGAATTTAACTTTTCTTCGGCTTCCTGTCCGGGGACACCGGGCGGAGTTTTGCCAATTGTGAGCGGAGCAGTGGTCGCTCCTCTGGAAGATCTTCGAGGGGCCTTTGCGGAACTCCCATCCGCCTGGCCATCATCAATTCAAAGGTAGCTTTAGAGAGCACGATCGAGCCGTCGAGCCGGCGAACCGGATCGACACGGAAGTTCTCCTTGAACCAGGCCGCTTGCGCCGAGTAGCGCTTCATGCCGGTGATGGCCTCAAGGTCTGCATTTGAAAGTAACTCGAATGACATATGCGCCTCGACTCAGGAACGCCGTTTTGGAGGCTTACGTGCTAACAGTTCGTCAAGTTCTCGGTCAACGGCGGCCAGCTCTGCTGCCCTCGCAGGAGGCATACGCTGACGCGATCGAGCGGGCACTCCGACTTGCGGTCCTGGCGTCGCCGCAACTGGCTTCGGGGTTTTCTCCTCGCTGCGCTTCTCCAGATTCTGCCGCAATGTCTCCGGCCACACTCGCCATTGGTTGCCGATCTGAAAGAAACCAAGGTCCTCCTTGTGCGTGTAGACCGTGCTATAGCTGACACCGAGCAGCGCGGCCGCTTCCTTCAGGGTGAGCGCTTTTTCCATGGCTTGTCCGATCAGGTGGTGAGTTGGTCATGGGGCGCGTCGGCGAACAGTAAGCCGACGCTATTATCATAGCCGCACGAGGCAACCATCGACCGAGATCGAAAACTCAAACAATGAAACGGCTGAAAATCCAACTGTGGCTCGGGACTCTTTGCGTCTTACTGTATTTCTCAGAGGCGATCTCAGCGACTGAAACACCCCTCGAATGCCAAACCGTCGCTGACGACGTTCAAGTGCACTCCTGCGCCGACGAGACTGTCTACTTTCGAGGCGCGGTACCGGTTTTCTTCGCTTGTCCGAATTTTGGCGTGCGCTACCGCTGGGGAATGGGCGCTGGCATTGAATATTCGCCGCCCCCATCGTATAGAGGCGTATTTTTCCTGTGCGATGGCCCGCATGCAAGAATGGAAAGCGTCGAAAGACGACGGAAGGAATGGCTTCTCAAACACGAATGGAGAATGGCTTTTCAGTTCCTGCTATCCAACCTGTACTACTTCTAGGTGCGCCCCGACGAACGGTAAGCCGCAGCCGCTATAGTTGCAACATCGGGATATGCGACCGAGATCGAAATGACCGGAGACAACAAACTCGACGACGCCGAACGCGCCGATCTGCTCTGCTTCCTCGTGCTGTCACAGCTCATCGGCCACGCCAGCACCGGCCAGTGGCTACGGACCGCTCACGTCGTCGAGGCAACACGGATGTGGCTAGCTTCGAACAGCGCTCAATGCGACTGGCTCGAGCGAGTAAAACTGGCGAAGATGTCGGTCGATCTTGCGCCCCAGTTCCTGATATTTCCGTGGTTCATGGACCCGACCGCGATGGTCAAGCTGTTCGTCAACGGCTGGCAGCTCGATTACCGGTCGCCAATTCTGCGAGGCATGCTGGACGTATGCGCGGAGCACTTGCTTCGTCGGCTGGAGTAGTCCGCCCAAGGAGCACGCAGGAATGATCAGTTGGTTAATCCGAGGTCTTTCTCGCTCGACGCTTGCCCGCGTTGGCGACCGCGTCCGCCAGTCCGTCCGCCTGGACTGCAGGATGTTCTGGAGTCGTCTCGACAACCTTCCTGTCCTTTGGGTTGAAGTGCTGCTTAACGGCAATGTGTCGAACACGCATTGGACGTCCAGAGCCTTCGTGTTTGTGCGTTGAGAAGAACGCCAAGTTGTCACGAGCAGGACATTCCGCTTCGGAGTATTCCGGCAGCCCCAGTTTTTGGAGCCTTTCCCGCCATGTCGAAAGGACACCTGCACAGTCCGCTACGCGCACATATGCAATGAGCGCTCCCTGATCGGCGTTCGGAGTGCCGGGGCTGTATCGAGTGGTGAGTTGATTGAAGCCTTTCTCTAGATAGGCATAGTCGCTATGGATTTTCGCTTCTCCTACCCATAGATACCCAGCGGCATGCCGGACGACAATATCAGAGTGGCCACCGATCTTCTCATCATGCGAAGCGTCATACGTTCGAGAACAAAGCATCCCAATCAGTTCAGCGGTGAGTCGGTCCTCGCCGTCCGTGCTTCGCACGTCAGGGTCTTCTTCGATTTTCGCAAGACATTGATCGATATCTATATACAAAATCCGAACAAAGTCCTCGTAAGACCCAACCAGAAGTCGATCGGCAAAAAGCGCCCATTCGGGCTTCGCTTGTCCGAAGCGCTGAAGCTGTTCCAACGACATAGCCCCTAAATTCACGCTCTATGTCCCAATGACAGTGCGTCCTCGCTGAGGACAAAGAACATGAACAGGGATTTCTCAAAATTTGCTACGGGCTCCCCGGTGTGAGGATGATAAAACACGGCATCTTGGCGAGCTCGGGCGACCTCATCCCGGGAAACCTCCTCAATGAGATCACTCTCCGTGTCGATGAACTCAAATCGCGGCTCAAATAAGTGCAGACGACCGCCGGAAAGATATTCGACGGCCGGCAAGACGTCAGCTACATCGGCAAGACCAGCGATGCGACTGAGCTGGCCGAACGTCACGCGCTCAATATGCCCATGTTCGCCGCTCGATAGAAAGTCGACGATCGCGACGCAAGCCCCCCTCACCTCGGGTGAACGACCGAGGTCCTCTTGAATCCGCGCGATAGCTGTCGCCTTTTCCACCTGAAGATTCACACGAGTTTGCCCATGACCATGTCGAAGTCTGCCTCATCCGAGCAGCCGTCAATAATAGCGTAGCTTACGCGCGACTCCGGTCCTCCGGCAACGGCGAAGTGGCCCGAAATTAGCACGGTTGGAATCCGGCCTTCGTCTGCGGACCGCCAGCCCTTGCGGATTGAATATTCGTCGGTATCGCCCTTGATGGCCTGCATGCCCTTCTCATGGAATTGTTCGCGGCGCAAGTCAGACGCTCGGCCGCGCATACGCTCCTCTTTGATGGAGTTGGTAGTCGTCGCATGCCCGAGGCTATTCACAAAGCCATCCTGGCGAGCATAGAGCTTCGCTATAAGCGGGAAGAAATTTCGCGGCAGCAGCAACCATTTGTCGTTTCCAAACTTCTCACCGAACAGGCCATTCAGCCGGTTCGTGTAGAAGTTCCGCGCCTTCGCGAAATCATCCCTTGTCAAGCGACATGAAATGTCAATGTGAATCTCGACTACGCCAATTGCTGGACGGAACACTATCGAATCGAACGCCTGTACAAATCCGTTGCGAACCCCGATCACCTCGTCATAGCCCTCCAGCGCCGAGCGAGCATGTCCGTCAAGTTCGTTCAAGTCGATGGCTTCTCGTGTGCGGAACGCGCGCTTGCTACAAACAAAGACTCTTACGGAGCCGTCCTCATGCTCGAGAACATTGCAAAAAACGCCATTAAACGAAGCACGTCGAATCTTTGATTCGGACAACGGAAGAGGGAATCGCTCAGCGAATTCCGACTGCGGCTCAACCAACGCACCGATGCCGGCTGCGGCGTGCGCAGCTTCCTCAGGAGAGACGTCGAATACAGAGACGGCTCGAGTCCCTACTAAAAGTGAGTCCAGATAAATTGCTTTGACCTCGTCGCGGCATTCGATAAGCCGTTCGCGGGACACAGCCATTTCGGAGAATTTCTCGAACAACGGCTGCCAACCCTGAGCAGTCGGCATCTTCATCGCTCTGAGCCTAGAATTTACGATTCGAAAGGAATAACATTCTTGACGCAACCGCAGCGCCTCCAGATACTGAATCAATTCCTTCTTCAGTTGCGCCTCAGTCGCACTCTGATCTCTCGCGTTCATTGTGACCCTCTCTCGGTTGTCGTTGTAGTCTGATTAATTTTGCGACAAAGTTACCCTAATGGGCAAAGATGGGAAAGGCCATTTCGTAAAATTTGCGGAAGCCGTGCACCTTGGCCAAGATATCCGCACTTGAAGAATCCCACTGACGTCCCAAAGCAGGTCTTTTAGGGGCATCGTTGGGGGCACAATTTCTACGCGAAACCATCAAAACCTTGTTGTGTATAGATCTGTGAATTCTGTCGGGGGACCAAGAAATCGCCTCTAGGGCTTATCCACAAAGCCTCAGCGGCGCATTTGGCGTAAAAATGGCGTAACGCCACACGTCAACTGCATCGGCCTCCGCCAATGCCGGGCATGTCAGCCGGACACCCGCCCGCTGCCTTAGCAAATCTGTAGCCCCCAAACACTCCCAAAGCACCAGTACACAATCAGCAATTCCTAGCTAGCTGGTCACGTGCGTTCGCCAGCAGTCGGCCACAAGCAGCCCTCCGTTGAACTCGGACGAACGACTGCTTCGGATCAGACATCAGCCTCCTAATCCAATAGGGCCAAAGAAAATTCCATTCAATCGAAAACCAGCTTTATTGCCATTCCGAACATGGGATTGGGTCAGACAATTGTCAGCTTAGGACCTTGACGCGGCTATCAGGCTGCAACCAGTGCCCGCCGCCCCGTCTCGAGATATGCGCTCATCTCCGCTTCCGGCACCATGCCGCCGCCCGTTGCCCAGATGATGTGCGTCGCATTGCGCATGGTCGCTTCGTCGAGGTTCAGACGGGCGCGATAACCTTGTTGCTCGTTCGACACGCGCGCGAAGCCTGGCGCGCCCGCGAGAGCGGACGGCTCCAGCCGGATGTCCTGCGTCTCGGCCATCAGCGCGAGCAGCGCGTACAGTTCTCCGTCATCGACGGTGTAATAGCCGTCGATCATCCGCTGCATCGCGCGGCCCACAAAACCGGACGGACGCCCGACCGCGAGGCCATCGGCCGCCGTCACGTTGTCGATGCCGAAGTCCTGGACCGCAAGCTGTTCGTGCAGCCCGGTCAGCACGCCCATCAACATGCAGGGCGAATGGGTCGGTTCCGCAAACACACAATGCACCGCATCGCCGAACGCGAGCTTCAACCCGAACGCGACGCCACCAGGGCCGCCGCCGACGCCGCACGGCAGATACACGAAGAGCGGATGCGCTGCATCCACACGCACGTTCGCCGCATCGAGCTGTTGCTTCAGGCGCTCGCCCGCGACGGCATAGCCGAGGAAGAGCGTCGTCGAGTTTTCATCGTCGACGAAGTGGCACATCGGATCGTTCGAGGCGAGACCCCGCCCGCTTTCGATCGCTTCGCCATAATCGCCCGCGTACTCCACGACCGTCACGCCATGCGCGCGCAAGCGGTCCTTCTTCCATTCGCGCGCATCGGCGGACATATGCACGGTCGTCGAGAAGCCGAGCGTCGCACTCACGATGCCGATCGACATGCCGAGATTGCCCGTCGATCCCACTGCGATGCTGTGCTCGCGAAAGAGCGCGCGGCATGCGCCGCTGGCGAGCACACGATAATCGTCGTCTTCCTTGAGCAGGCCGTGACGCATCGCGAGTTGCTCTGCATGAAACAGCACTTCATAGATACCGCCGCGCGCCTTGATCGAACCGGATATCGGCAGATGGCTGTCCTGTTTCAGCAGCAAACGCCGGGGTGATTCGACGTCGTAGCGCTGGCTCAACGCCTGCGCGAACGCGGGCACTTCAGTCAACGGCGACTCGATGATGCCGTCCGCCTCGCGCACATCGGAAAAAGCTTGTGCGAGCAGCGGCGCGAATCGTTGCAGACGCGCACTCGCATCGGCGATATGCGGCGCATCGAGTGGAATATCGTTGATGGCGTCGGCCAGCGGCGCGACCGACGGATTGAACCACTCGACGGGTTGAAGCGCCATGAGCTCACGCAGGAGTGGGAAGTCGTGAAGCCACGTGTCGAGCGGCTTGCCGTAAATGGAATTGATCATGTTCGGGTCAGACTGCGGAAGCGGACGCATTGGGGAACGACACGGCATCGAGCACCGGCGGATGCGTGACGATGGACTTCAGGTCTACGTCCGATGCGCGCAGCTTTGCGGCATCGGGAATCGGGCGGCGCGTTTCGTCGGACGACGCGAAGAGCGTTTCGAACGCGAGCGCCGCATCGAGCAGCGGGAGATCGCCACGGAACGCGCCGATCATCTGCAGCCCGAACGGCATGCCGCGATGATCGACACCGCACGGCAGCGACAACGCCGGATTCGTCGCGAGCGTCACGACGTACGTTAGCGACAGCCAGCGATAGTAGTTCTCCAGTTCGACGCCATTCACCGATTTCAGATACGGCTGCGTCCACGGGAACGGCGAGACGGGCGTCGTCGGCGAAAGAATCACGTCATAACGGTCGAAAAGCGTCTGGAAGCGGCGGAACAAACGCGTCTGGTCGCCGTGGGCACGCACGCAATCCGCGAGACCGAGGCCGATACCCATTTCATAGTTCGCGCGTGGATTCGGGCCGAGTGAATCGGGGTTGGTCTCGTACGCCTTTTGCAGGCCCGCGACGAAGGCCTCCGCGCGCAGTACATCGAAGCAGCGATGCGCGCCCTGGAAGTCCAATTCGATCGGCTCGCATACGGCCACCTCGCGACACAGAAAGTCGATCTTGCGGCGGAACACGGCGCGGATGTCGTCGTCCACTTCGCACACGCCGAAATCCTCCGTGTAACCGATGCGCAGTTTCGATATGTCCGTGGGCGTGCGGCCGTCCATCGTCGGATTCATCGCGAACGGATAGCCGAGCGGATCGCTGCCCGACTGGCCGACCGTCGCCGCGAGTTGCAGCCACGTGTCTTCGACGGTGCGCCCCATCGGCCCAACCACCGCAATCGGCGTCCAGCCGAGCGGCTTTCGATCGCTCGGCACGAGTCCCGGCGAGGTGCGCAATCCGACCACGCCGCACTTCGCTGCGGGAATGCGCAGCGAGCCGCCGGTGTCCGAACCGCTGGCAAGCGGCACCATGTCGAGCGCGAGCGCGGCCGCCGAGCCACCCGACGAACCGCCTGCGTTCAGGCGCGGATCGAACGGATTGCCCGTCGCGCCCCACACGGGATTGAAGCTGTTCGCACCCGCGCCCATTTCAGGCACGTTGGTCTTGCCGACGACGATCGCGCCCGCTGCGCGCAGCCGACGTACCAGCGTGTTGTCCAGGGTGGGCACGTTCGCGCGATAGAGCGGCGAACCATACGTGGTCAGAAGGCCCTCGGTCTCTTCGAGATCCTTGATGCCGATGGGCAAGCCGTGCAAGGAACCTGCGGCCTCGCCACGTGCGAGCGCGGCATCGGCAGCGCGGGCTTCGATGCGCGCGCGTTCGAAGCTCGTCGCCGTGATGGCGTTGACATACGGATTGAGCGTTTCGATTCGCGCGATACAGGCTTCGAGCAATTCGACGGCGGAGATTTCGCGCGCCTGCAATAGCCCGCGCAGCGCGACGGCACTATGACGTGTGAGTTCGTGACGGTCGTTCATCGGAGGTTCCTTAAGCGGCAACGCAAGAGTCCGCTCAATGTAGACGACGAGAAAAACGACCGCCAGTGATGATTATCGAACGGTCAGTTCACTTTTGATCAACGCGCGTAGGCGGCGAAAGTTCGTCGCTCAGACGCTCTATAAACGACTGCTGCAGCAGCGGCAAGGCGCGCCGCGCGAGGGTATGAATTTCGATGGCGCGCTCGCTTGTGGTGAGTTCCGGCACGGGCAATGCGACGAGTTCTCCGGACGCCAGACGCGGGCGCACGAAAAGTTCGCCGCTGAACGTAACGGCGTCGCTTGCGAGTGTGAAACCGAGGAGCGTTTCGAGCGTCGCGCTGCTGAGCACGCTCTTGCACGCGACGCCTTCACGGCTGCAATAGATATCGATCAGCTTATGCAGTGTCGAATGAACACCCGGCAATGCGAGCGGATACGCCAGCAACTCACGAAACGAGACCTGCGCAGACTGCGCGAGCGGATGAGACGACGCGACGATCGCGAACACGGGCGAAGGCGCGGAAAACGCGACCTGAATGTCCTTCGCCGGTCCGAAGCTGAACGTGAGGCCGATATCGCATTCGGCTTCGCGCACGCGCTGCGTGACGCCGGCAGCCGTATCGACGACGACTCCGAACGATGCGGGCGCGACCGTGCGGCGGAAGTCCGCCATCGCGCGCGGCAGGAAGGTGGCCGCGAATCCTTCCGTGCAGGCGATGCGGATCGTGCGTTCGGATTCGCCGCGAAGCGCGTCGATTTCCAGCGAAATCTGTTCGGCGTCGAGCTGCGAGCGACGCGCATAGGCGGCGAGCATTTCACCTGCTTTACTTGGCACCATGCCGCGCGATTGCCGCACAAAAAGCGGCGCGCCGAGTTCGCCTTCTAGCCGCGCGATCTGGCGGCTCACGGCGGATGGCACGACGTTTAGCCGGTTGGCGGCATCGGCGATGGAACCGGTGTTGACGACTTCGAGGAAGTAACGGACGGCGGCTTCCTGAAGAATGCGGGCGCTCATGATGGATCGACGGGAGGACGCGAACCCTCCCATCATAGCGCCTGTTTGGCCGGCAAAGCGATCAGGCCTCCTCGGCGGCGCCAAGGCGTGCATCGGCCTCGGGGGACAGTCGGATCGTCAGACTGGTGATGAACGCGAACGCCGTCGCCACGATCAGGAAGCCGAATACCGCGTTGTAGTTGCCCGTGATCGAGACCAGCAGGCCAATGACTGCTGGCGCGACGAATCCCGCGACCTGTCCGCCGAAATTGACCATGCCCGCACCCGTGCCAATGAGCTTTTGCGGCAGAAATTTGGCCGGCAGCGCGAAGACACCTGCGAACACGAACGACTTGAAGAAGTAGACAATCGACTGATACGCGATCACGCCCGTCACCGTTTCCGCCGTGTACATCTCGTAGAGAAAGAAGCCGGAGATCGCGCAGCAAACGGCCATCAGCCACTTCTCGCGGCCATCGAACCAGCGCGTGAGAATCCAGCCGCCCAGCGCCGTCGATATGCTCGCCGCTACGAACGGCAGCGGCGTGAGCATGCCGACTGCCTTGAGGTCGAGATGACGCTCGGTCAGGAGATACGCGGGCATCCACGCATCGAGTCCCTTGTTGACGATGCCCATGCCGAACCATGTGAGCAGAATCTTCCACATGAGCGGCATCTTGAGGAGCGCGCGCGTTGCCGCGCCGTCGATGCGTGCGGAACGGCCAGCCGAATCGCGTTTCTGATGCGTGTCCTTTACCGCGAACAGATAGAAGAGCGCGAACATGAGACCCGCGCCGCCTGCGACGACGAACGCATGACGCCAGCCGAGATAGAGGATGAGCGGCGCGATGGCCAGAGGTGCGATGAAGCTGCCGACATAGTTCGACGACATCAGGAGCGCCGACATCTTCGGGCGATCCGCCCGCGCACACGATTCGGTCACGCCCTTCACTGCGGCGCCGGGATAACCGCCTTCGCCGAGACCGAAGATGAAGCGGATCGCGATCAGCGAAGCAAGCGACCACGCGACGCCGGTCATCAACGTGAACACGGACCAGAACGCGACCGACACGACGATGACCTTTTTGCTGCCCCAGCGATCCGCGATCCATCCGCCGGGAATCTGCATGGCCGCGTAGCTGATATAGAACGTGCTCATGACGACGCCTAGCACGGCCGAGCCGACGTGGAACTCCTTCCCGATAGCGACG
The DNA here is from genome assembly GCF_900100735.1 of Paraburkholderia phenazinium. GTDB lineage: Bacteria > Pseudomonadota > Gammaproteobacteria > Burkholderiales > Burkholderiaceae > Paraburkholderia > Paraburkholderia phenazinia. The sequence goes on from NZ_FNCJ01000013.1 coordinate 247,542, forward strand.
AGCGACAGCGCGATCGCCGAGCGATCGATGTACGAGATGCAATAGCCGAGGTAGAGCAGCGCGAATATCGCGAGGCTGGCACGCCTGCTTTTATTGGGGTCGATCATACTGAGCATCTGCCGATAGAGAGAAGACCGGGTCCGCGTCGGCTCTGCCGAGCAGTCCCACCGCGACTAGTCGAATTGATCGTAAGTAGCCACAAAGGGGTCGACAAGTGACATATTCAGATCGCTCCGTTCGCGAAAACTCACCTGAGAAGCGGGCCGCGAGTGGTCTGGGCGTAGTTTTTCTTTTTAGATAAAAGACACAGGGGCGCGCCGGCGGCCACCTCTGCGTCGGTATCGTCGACGAGCCGACTAACGGCGAGCAGTTCGCGTCGTACTCTGACAGACGCCCACAATCTGAACGACGCGCCTAGCCAATTCAGACATCTTGGGCGCCAGCGCGGCATGGGGGACGCCGGTTGCCCGTTCAACGGCCGGTTCTCGGTCGAAAACCGTCGTTTGGGTTGGCCCCACCGGGCGGCCGAGAAGGGTCGAACGAGAAGGGTCGAATTGGGACACTCAAAGTTGCTTTGTCCTTCCAGTACGAAAGCGCCCGTTGTCGCGAACTTGTGCCCCACTGCGCAGACGAAACGATAAGGCGCTGTCCTAACGCGATATCGCTTGCTCAAACACTGGGCGCCCACCTGGCGAGCGATGTCGTGTAGGCGAACCAAGGTGTGATCGATCCAGCATCGACGGCATACCAACGGACCGCGCTCTCCACGCACCAGCCGCATCAGACTCGCCCCGGTCTGAGAAGAAACGTGTTTGTTTCCGCAGCGAAACCGGCACTGATCACGTACACCACACCACTCGCGGTCCAGCAGTGCGAACCCCGCGCCGGCAAGGTAGTCGCGAATCATTGCGATACGCTCATTACCGGTTCTCATACAGACTGTGAGTCGTCGTCAATTGCGTCGAGAATGGAACGTCACGCGTCGACCGACATTGTCTGCTGCGAGGCGACAAGTTTCGGCGGTGGATCGCATTTGCAGATGCAAAGGTCGTCGCTCAGCGCCACGCGTCGCCCGTCCGGCCCCTTCATCGACACGCGGGGCCCATCACACTGGATCTTGCCGGTCGAGTGGCAGGCGGGACACGACACGTCATCGTCTTCATGTGCGATGTTCCGGTCATTCAGTCCAAGTGTGGTCGAGCGGGCGAGCACCGTACCGTTGGCCGTGGTCTTGTCGCCAGTGAGGATCATGTAGCGTTTCATGGCTGCGGCTCCGTTCCGTCCGGCAGATCAGGCCTGGCCGATGTATCCGACCAGTTCCCATTCCACCTTCGCCATCTGCTGGCGCAGCCCCATTACCTGGTCCAGCAAAGCCACTTTGCGCGGCTCATGCACGACGAGCGACGGCAACACGTCGCCCTTCAGGAAGCGCCGCTGCGCGTCTCCCATCTGGCCTTTGCTGAGCCTTGCGCACCAGACGCCGTCTTCAGGACAGGGGTCGCCTGTGGTGGCAATCGTCCCGATCGGCAGGCGCGTGGCAACGGTTGCGGGTTGATCCGCTGTCGATGTTTTGCTGGACGTCCCAGCCAGCGGCAGGCCGGTCGCCGGGTCAAGGTTCTTCGCCTTCGCAAGCTGGTCGATGAGTTCGTCAGAGGGTTTCTGCGGCGGCACCGCTGCGTCCTGTTCCTTCTGCCACTGGAAGGTGCCGTCCCAAGGCGGCAGTTTTGCAGGCGGCAACGGGACGATCTTGTCGATGTCGGGAACCTTGGGATTGCGGCCGTCGTTGCTGTCTATGAAATCACCGATCAGGCTATAACGCCGCGCGCGCTCAGGGTCATTGGACAGTGCGAGGTAATACAATCGATTGGTCTCTGGAGGACCCTTAAAACCGTTTTCAAGGAAAGAGGCCGATTGCAAATCACCTGCTTCGACCCCCTTCTGAAAAGCCTTGATTGCGTCCGGAAAAAGTCCGTTGTCCTGTAGGTCGAGGCCCAGCATCTTTGCCGCTTTGCCATAACCCTGGTCTGTCGCGCATTCGCGCATCTGTTTCGCGATCGCCGGTGCCTTATCCATCGGCGCAAGCAATTCACCGATGCGATACTGCGCATCGGGGTTCCCCAGATCAGCCGCCTTGCGGAAGTAACGCAGCGACATTTCTGCATCCTGCTTCAGGCCGTAACCTGTTTCGAGATAGTAACCAATGTCGTAGTAGCCGCCTGGCACACCCTGCTTAACCAGTTGCGAGGCAAGGTCTACCGCTTCTTTCGCCCCCTCAGGAGAAAGCGCAAGCCCCTGCGAGATCAGCAGTTGGGCATTCTCATTAGCCTTGTAATGACCATATGCCGCTGCGATCCGGTAGTAGCGCAGGATATCGTCAAAGTCCTTAGGCCCGTCCTTTTTCTGCAGATACCGGGCGTACTGGAAAAGGCTGTCTGCCTTCGGGTCGAGCGGCGGCAGGTGATCGGACTCATGCGCGCAGGTGAACGCGAGGTTGGCGCGCACGGCGCTCATGTCAGGTAACTGGGCCACTGGGGTTTCCTTTTTCGTGCAAGCGCAGACAAGAAGAGCGAGCGAAATGATCAGGAAATGTCTGTTCATCGGTCAATCTTTGAAAGAGCGATCATTCTCGACTCGCAGAAAAGCGATCAGCGAAGCGACAGGTGCGCCCCCGTTGCGCTTGCTAGTCTTGTTCCGGTCGGTAATATTGGCCCAAGTCATGAACGCATTCTTCGGCGTATCTACCAGACCGAGCGCATTTTTATTTGCGTCAATGGTATGCAGCCCGAACAAATTGAGCCGCAATCCTTTTGCGACATCGCCATTGTCACTGCAGAAGTTTAGTTCACTGTCCACCTTCATACTCCGGGTGTTGATGTTTGCAGAGCCCTGCGTCACGAAAGCGTCGTCGATGGTCATTACCTTCGCGTGCACGTACACATCCGTCCAGGCACGACCCGCCGGCGAATCTGGCGCCACCAGCGTGCAGATCTGAATTTTCAGGCCCGGTATCTCGGTCGGAGGGGTGTCCGGATTGACCTGCTCATTGAGCCGTTTCTGTTTCTTTACATCGTCGATCTTTTGTTGAGTGTCCAACTGGTCCATCTGGTTCTGCTGGTACGCTGACGCGAGACTCGCGGCAGAACCATCAAAAGGACTCGCAGGCATAGACTGCAATTTCTGCCCGGTCGCCTGCTGCTGTGCAAGCTGGGTTTCCAGCGTCCTTTGCTGCGCATCCAGATCGTCTGCCCGTTCCAGCTTGGCCACCCCAGGCATCGAATTCCCGTAGCCCAGCGAGTCAAGCATCTGGTATGTGCTGACCGTGCCGTTCCCGACTGCCGCAGTACTTGAGTTCGTGATGACGAACAGATAGATCGGGCCGTGTTTGCCTGCATCGCGCCCACCTCCAACCTGCTTCTTCGCAACCTCCTTGATCTTGTCCCCGAGTTCCTGCCAGCGGAAATACTGGTTCTGGAAAAAGATGTATTGCGTCGCATTGTTCACGGCCTGCAGATACATCTTTCCGATGTCTTCCTTGCCTTTCGGCGACTGCGTGCGCAGCACCTGCGCCATGACCTTTATGTTGTCCGTGTCATCACGCAGTTTCAGATTACACGGATCGACATGCGCCCTGGATTTGGTCAGACTCTGGCCGGTCGCATCATCCCATGCCTCACAAAAGTTTGCGTTCAGATACTGCAGGATGGGGCCGGTGACGCGACCGGAGATGTCCTGCCACGGCGACGGACCACTGCGTCCATCTTCGGGCTTGTTGACCTTGTAGCTGTGATCTTTCGTGTCCCAGTACTGGTCGAGCATGTTGTGACCCATCACAAAGCCAGTGGCCAGATCCGGGTCTTCGTAATCAATCAGCACCATCTTCTGATGGTGCGTAGGCTCGGCCGTCATCCCTTGCGTGGTCCCCGCTATCAAACGGGGATCGTACCCCTGCGCTTTTTCATAGCTCCCTAATCGGCCATAGATTTCAGCGCGTTCATCGACGCTAAAACCTCGAGTAGCGAGTTCAAGGTTCTTGAAGGGGGATTCGATAAGCCGGTCAATCGCATTACTCGCTGCAGTCCTTACATGCATCACCGCGGCCACCGGGTTCCCCGTACCCCAGTTGACCTTCGTGGCATTGTTCAGATTCGCCCGGTGATACCACTTGGCATCGTAGGCCAGCTCCGCGTTCGTCTGGTAGTCCGGCGAAAACAGCGTTGTGCGATCGGACACCCATTTGCCTACCCGGTCGGGAACAAGCCCTTTGGCATCTGTCGTGCCGTCGTAGCCCGGCATGTTGTTTTCGCTCAACGCAGCCACGTAAACGTCATCATGCCAGCACAACAACCGCACCTTGACCTTGCCGCCATTATCCAGATCGCTGAGCAATTCTCCGATCCGCTTGGCCCGGGCTTTGCCACGCTTGAAATACATCGATGGCTGGAAGCCCCAGCAGATAATGTCGACGGTCTTCGTCGCCTTGGAGATCGCATCGTAGACGGCACCGAATGCGTCCTCGCCATTCACAAGATACTTGTATGTTCCCCAGGTGGGGCGATATTCGGTTTTATCCACAAACCACTTCATGGCGATCGTGCCAGTGTTTGTCTGGTTCAGCGCGATCGGTGTGGTACACGTCATATTCGATGCGGCCATGACTTACGCGTCCGAAGGAGGATTGAGAAGATCACTGTAGTACTGCCGATGCACGGCGCGGTCGGGTGCAGGCGTATCGCCATCGGGCAGGGTCTCATGAAACTGGAACCCCTGGTTCGCGAGCGCCCCGTTGGCCGGGTCCCGGTACTCGCCCGGCACTGGAATCTCATGTTTGTCGCCGTTGGCCATCTCCAGCGTGTACTTCTGCGTAGTCACCTGATGGTCAATCGGCAACTGGCCGGTCTTGTCGAACACGCCCTGCTTCACCAGCGCACCGTCGGCATACAGCTTGTACGGCATCCCCGCTGGAACAACGCTGGTCGCAGAAGGTGAAGCCATGGTGTTAAGCATCAGCCGCCTCGTGGGCATGTCCTTGAACGCGGGGTTCGTGACGTCCATGCGCGTCGGCCCGCTGAACGCGTGGTCCGCGCCCTTGAAGTCGAGCTTCCCCGGCGCATGGATCTCGATGTTGCCGTCCTTGATGCGGATGTACGCGCCTCCCGATGTCAGCAGGATTTCCTGTTGCGCGGCCGCCTGGATCTTCTCTGTGACCGAGGCCAGCAGCAGCGACTTCTGCGCAGTCAGCTCGACGTTGTCCGCATGCGCCTGCACCTCCACCTTCCCCTTCGCCG
>NZ_FNCJ01000038.1 GCF_900100735.1 Paraburkholderia phenazinium
AATGGTAGAGAGTATGGAATCGAAGGGATGGAAGAGTACATGGAGGTGAAGTCAATCCTCGGATTCTACGATTGATGACATTGTTACGCCCGACGCTGTGAATATAAAGCTGTTCGCTTTCTAATGGTGCCAAAATTGGAAACGACTGTAATCACCGAGACATCGCTGACCGAGCATCACGTCCATTGGACGAGGCTGCGACGCGATCTTCACGCTCATCCCGAATTGCGATTTGAAGAGCACGGGACGGCAGACGTCGTCGCGCGCGAACTCGAAAAACTGGGCTATACGGTATCTCGCGGGCTCGGAGGAACGGGAGTCGTCGCGAGCCTGCCTGGTGCGAACCCGGACCGGGGAATCGTGCTGCGTGCGTCCTGAAACAATTGCCGCAGTTGCCTGGCACGGAACCGAAACCGAACAGTGGCTCGACCTGCATAAACTGTTTGGACTGCTATCCGGGTTTGACGCGAAGATCGACGATCCGCGCAAGCGTTTCATCACGACGCTCTTCTGCTACGGCTGCAATCTGGGGCTGAGCCAGACGGCGCGCTCGGTGAAAGGGCTCACTCGCAAGCAGGTCGCCTGGCTGAACCTGAAACACATCACGGAGGAGCGGCTCGACCAGGTACAACCACCTCGTCGCGAACATGGTGATCCTGTACAACGTGCAGTGGATGTCGCGCAAGTTGAAGGAACTGGTGGAGAAGGGGCATCCGGCCAGGCCTGCTGTTCGGTCTCGGGGCGAACGAGCCGCGCGTGATTTTTACGGGCGACGGTGCAAAGAAACGCGCCGAACTGCTTTCATACAACATGCACGCAGCGGCTGACAGAACGGCGAGTTGCGGCACGATAGATCGAAATCAGGTCGACGGGAAATCTTAGCCCGGGCCGTCGCTCGCGGCTGCCAGAAGTGGCACGACCAGATCGCTAATCGGCGTAGGAATTCCGTGAGATCGAGCACAACGCTGCACGACCCCGTTTCGGCTGTCCCATTCAAGCGGGCGGCCAGCCTGCCGGTCGGCGAGTATCGAAGTGCCGAGGTCGGCCGGATAGCTCTGGAATGCATCGACGATCTCTTGCGGGACCTCGTCGCCCAGCGTCGCACCCTCCGCCCGAGCAACCTCAAGACATTCCTGCAAATAGGCTAGAGCCAGCCCGGCAACGTCGGCGCGGGAATACATGCCCGCGCGACGACCCGCGAGAACCATTAAACCGGCAACCGCGTTCTGCAAAAGTTTGCGCCACGCGACGGATGTGAAATCGGCCACTACGTCGACCGAACATCGCGTGTCTCTCAACGCCGCAAGAACGACGCTGCTCTCTGGCGTGTCTGGCAATGTAACGCGCGCCTTGCCCCGTAGCCAGACCGAGGCGTCAGGCTCGCGTTGGGCAGGGAACCATACCACCGAAGGCAAGACTGGGCTGTCGGGCACGTAAGGCGCTAAGAGCGTTTTCTGTTCAACGCCGTTTTGCAATACGCAGACAACAGTCCTGTTCCCGCACAATGCAGAAAGCCACGGCGCTGCCGCGTCCACCTGTGTTGACTTCACCGCGACAAAAACCAGGTCGAACGTCCCTTCGACCTCGGCCGGATTGGTTTGCACAGGTCCAGGTACCACGATATGACCGCCGTCGAAGCGCAGCTCGAGGTGTTCGTGCGCTGAGCGGCCGAAAATGGTCGGTGTGCGTCCGACCTCATGAAGGGCAGCCGCCACGGTCGTGCCGATGGCCCCCGGCCCAATGAGGGCGATCGCTGGATTTTCTGACGTCGTCATTATCGTCCCGTTCCAATAGTCGGTGCTGGTTCCGCAGCATGCGGCTCCCACCTATCCATAGTCGCTGAGCGACGTGCTCAGGATCTACACATTGCTCTCATTGACCTCAGCACATCGGCGACCACGCTTCAGGCAGGCAAATCGCTGAGGTCGCCTTCTCGATTTGTTGGGGGCCGCCGTCAGGCGGCCATAGTCCTGCGGCATAGTGCTGTGCTCGCAGGTTCATGCGCTCTTCCAGGCTTGAGAATCCCCAGATGTGGGTGATGCGAGGCGGGCCGTCGAGCGCGTACATGTTTGCGACCAGATGCGATGTGTAAGCTTTGGCCGGTGCGATGGCCTGCTCCCAGGCCGCAATGGTCGGCGCGATGCCACCAGGTTTCAGCCAGTAGCGGCGAAGTTCGTAAAACTTGCCGAACGTTGCTGGTTGAACCTCGGGCAAAAAAGGAAACAGCGCATAGCTTTCCATGTCTAGCCGGATGTGCGGGTTCATTATATGAAACGGCTGCCCGGCCATATAAGCGCGTTCACGTTCGTGCTGGAGTTCGTGCACAGTCTCGAATTTGCGCAAGACGATGATTCGCGCGAGCTCGCCAATTTCCGTTCGCCATGAACCAAGGAGCGTGCCAGCCGCGTCAGTGTCCGCCACCCAGCGGCGTGCGCCGTCAGATACGGTCTCCTGCTCCAGAAGAGGGCACGAAAGGGTCGTCAGTTCATAAAGCATGCAAATGCTCCTTTGCCGGTTCTGAAGCGCATCCGTTCGTTTCCTTGATTGGAAGGGTGAGCTTCACTGTTGCTCGGTGAGCGCATTCATCGGGAGGCTATTGAACAACGGGGGCGTGCGTCACCCTCCAATCGTGCGCAGCGAAGCCGGAAGCTGACCAGATCTGGACCACCCAACCCAGGCGCTTCACTGAATGTGACGGACCTGACGGGACGGTGATCTGAAAGCCGGGCAATTTTATCAAGACCGGACGACAGGCATTGCCCGACCTAACAGCCGGTGTGATCCACCCCACCCACGTCCTTGATGAAGGCGAGCAGGAGTTCGCTGAGTCGCCCCGGCTGTTCCTGCTGGATCCAATAGCCGGCGCCGTCGATCAGTTCGATACTTTCTATTCTCGTCACCGCCTTTGTCCTCATAAGATCGGGCGCGCCCGGCGCCGAATAGGTGCCCCAATCATTCAGCACATTCGCGGCCGAAATGGTCGCATCTGATTTCCAGTATGAATGTCTGATGCAAAATCTGGCGAATGAGCTGCTCGCGCTCGACGCTGAACTGACCAAACGGGTAGCGCGCGGGTTTGTTGAGTCGACCGAGATTATTGCGGAGCATTTCAGGGGATGCGGTTTCGCTCCCGCGCGCGCGTCCTCTACCGCGGCCGCACTGGTGGCCGCCCTCGAAGGCGCGCGGACGATCGCCCGCCTGGAGCGCACGCCGGCTATATTCGAGGCGCTGGCGGAGGTGAGTGTCCAAAGGTTGGCCGGCCCCGAGGGGTGATCCGGTTCAACGTTCCCGGTTGGATGAAATTGCCACCGGTCATCCTGTGGAGAGCGTCCCATCTTTGGCGAATGTCCATTCGCAGAGGCAACTTCGCAGGCCCGCAACCCGTATGTAGGCAGCAGCAACAACACCGTGTGATCGGGCCTGCCGCAGAACGAACGCTGGTCAATGCTCGCCCGGACGTGTTTGACCTGATTCCAATTGATAGATCGGGGGATGCCGTCACGTCCCCGGGTACCGAGAGGATGACGAAACGTGGGACGCAGCACAGCGAAGCCGCAAACTTACATCGGGTGTTCCCACCAGCCGCGGGTGTTCACGTTAGCGGCGTCGGCGAGAGTTTCCAGCTCTGAGATTTCGTCTGCGGTGAGCGTGATGCTGCTGGCTCGGACCAGACCATCGACATGATGGGGCTTGGTAACGCCGATGATCGGCGTCGTCCCTTGGCGATAGCCCAAGCCGTCGCGACATCAGGAGCTTCTGCACCTCGCCGCTTCCGACCGATCAAGGCAAGCTTGTCGGTCAGCGCCTTCAGCTGGGGCAGCATGCCATTATAGGTCTCCGCCCGGTTGCTGCCTTCCGGCAGCGGGTTCTCCGGACTGTACCTGCCGCTCAGGGCGCCGTGTTCAAGCACCATATAAGCGAAGAATGGGATGCCGTGGTCGCGGCAGTAGTCCAGGATGCCGGCTCTGCTCAGAGCTGCGGTAGAGGAGGCTATAGTGGTTCTGGATGGCTTCGACCCGAAACCCGGCTTCTCCGAGAAGCTGGTTGGCGAGCTCGATTTCGCTCAGGTTGTGATTCGAGACGCCGACATGTTTGACCTTGCCGCTCTTCAGTAATGGGATCAGGTGCGGAGTCCACCGCGCGACATCCGCTGGATTGTGAATCCAGTAGAGGTCGACGTAGTCAGTGCCGAGACGGACCAGGCTCTGCTCCAGCATGGCCGCCACCGGCTCGTCCCCGGTTCCCGCGGCCTGCGGCGTGAACTTCGTGGAGAGCTGGTAGTCGCTGCGCGCAAAGCGCTTCAGTACTTCCCCGAGTGAAGTTGACCCGCTTCAACGGACAGATCAGGGAATCGCCCAAGGGTATAGCTGCAATCCTTGCCATCTAGCCGATAGTCAAATTTGCATAGCTTCGAACCCGAGACAGACACCCGCAGATACATGGAGTCGCGGTCGCGGATCTTATAGGGCTTGTCCTGCGGTTTGGCGTTCAGCAGTAGCGGGTAGGTCAGCTTCACGGAGCTCTCCTCGACGGACAACTATCATGAATTTTACCCACGATTTACCCGCAAAAATGCCGGAAGCACGCGGATTACTCTGGACCGAGCCGGATAGATCCCCATAAACCGGATGCGCAACCGAGGCGAACGCGTAACGCCTCACCCATTCGCTATAACCGCTTACGAGAAAGCCTCCTGAGCGTTCTACGTATTGCTGGCGGGACGTTTCATAGACGTTACGGAGTGCGAACCATGGCACATGCGGCAGATCATGGTGTACCGCATGATAGTTATTGTTCAGGAACAGCAGGCGCCAGAACGTGCCGGTTTCGTTCAGCACCGTACGGTGCTCGACGGCTTCCGCTGCCCGATGCTCTTGAAACGAGCGGATCGAACTCAACGACAGTGCGGTATAGCCGACACCCAGTACAAACAGCCAGGCCGGGATGGCGCAGACCGTTTGCAGCCACCACGCGAGAGCGCCTACCGACGCGCCGTGTGCGAGCCACAGTGGCACGTCGCGCCAATCGCCGCGCCCGACCTTGCGCACGGCATCACTGGCAGTCGCGGCAATCGCAAAGGCCGGTCCGGCCAACAGCCGGCCGACGAACGTATTGCGAAAGCGCAGCAGGATACGGGTCGCAGTGCCGGCTCGTTGCCACACTTCTGCCGACACAAAGTAACTTTCCGGGTCGTGTTCGGGACGGGTCAGGTGGACATCGTCGTGATGCCGCAGATGCAAATCGCGATAGATGCCATATGGAAACCACACCGCGAGGGGCGCGAAACCGAGCAAGCCGTTGAAGAAGCGCGAGCGGGTCGGATGGCCGTGCAGCAACTCGTGTTGCAACGACATGTACCACGTGCTCAATAGCGCCAGCAGCGCGGTGGTGAGCGGCAAGCCGAGGCTGCGTGCGTGGTACGCCACGCCGAACCAACTGCCGTAAATCGTGACGATCAGCGCCCAGGTGGGCCATTCGGTGCGCCATGTCCAACTTGCGCTCAGCCGGACCAGGGTTTTGCGTTGCGTGTCGTCGAGGTAGAACGCCATCGGCAGAAAGGGGCATAAAGGCGCCATCAGACGCGTTAAAGCCGATCCTACGGGCAGCCATGCCGACGATGAACCAATTTGTTGCGCAAAGCTTCTACCGAATCTCGCTTAGCCAGGCGCAGGGCGGCGCGCAGGCTGGCCCGGGGCGCCCTTAGCGGTTAATATCAGAGCACGAACGTTAAATATTCGAGTTCTGGTAATCATGAGCAAGACTTCTGTAGTAGCGAAGCGGCAAGACATCCCTCGTATCGGCGAGGGCAAACGCGGGGAGGAGGGCCATATTGCCTATCTGCTGCGCCAGGCGGGGGCGGCGCACCGGCTGCGCATGGAACGGGCGCTGGCCGACCTGGGCGTGACGCCGCCGCAATTCATGGTGCTGACCATGCTGGTTGCCTATCCGGGTCTCTCCAACGCGGACCTCGCGCGCCTTGCCATGCTCACGCCGCAGACGGTCAGCGTGATCGTTGCCAATCTGCTGCGCAGCGGTTTGATCGCCCGTCGGCCTCATGCTGTACATGGCAGGATCCAGCATATCGATGTTACGGATGATGGCAAGGCGCTGCTCAAGCAGTGCCGCTCGCGCGTGAAGACCATCGAGCAGCAGATGCTCGCGGGCTTCAGCGCGGACGAGGAAAGCGTGATTCGCCGCTGGCTGGTAAGTCTTGCCGTGGAGGGCGGTGCCAGCGAGGCGGAATAAGCGCGAGGGCCCGTGATAAGCGCGAACGGGCCCTAATGGGCGTCGGCGAGCCGGCAGGCGTGATCGAGCAGGCCTTCCGCAGTGCCGGTGCCGTCCTGCACATCCATGCCGCTATTGAGCACCAGCCAGCCGTCCTGGTCGGCAGACGGCCCGGCGCCCGTCACAAGAATGGTCTGTGTGGCCATGGCCTGAGCATCCGGATGGTCACGAGCGACGATCCGAAACGGGTCATTGTCCTGCGACAGGCTGGTGACCCGCATGATCCGGTAGCGCACGTCGTCGATCGTTTCCCACTGCCATTGGCCAACCGGCACCTGGCGGTAGGCAGCAAGCGCATTGATGATATCGCTGCGCATGCAGTCCATATGGATATGCAGTTGCTGCTGTGAACGGCGGAATTCAGAATTGATTTCCAGTCCGAACTGATCCGACTTGAGCGGCTGCTTGAGCGACGCTTCCACCACATTGCGCGAACTCCAGCCGTCGGCCCAGTAGTCGGGCGCGTTGGCGTCGAGCAGGCTCGGACTTTCGATGCCGGTGACGCGCTCGGTCGGAATCAACAGATGCTGACTGCGGCCGCTGATATCTTTCAGAATCGCGTAGTGCCCGGCCAGGTTGACGCTGGTGCACTGACCCGGCCGGCCGCTGGCGCGCGCCTCGGGCACGCATTGTCCGCCGACGATTTTCCACAACGCATCCGGATCGGCGGCGGCAATCTGCGCGCAACTGCTCGCCACGACTGCGACCGCTACGAGAGCGGCGGTCCTGCCGATGACGAACCAGTTGCCAGGCCTGCTTTGGGCCGATGAAGCCTTGTGCGCGCCCCTCATAGCGTCGGCGCCGGCAGTGTGCCGAGCAACTGCTCGAACGCTACGCCTATCGCAAGAAGCCGCCGGTCGCTGCCGAGCGGGCCGTCCAGTTCGAGTCCGACCGGCAAGCCTTCGGCCGTCATGCCGGCCGGTAGCGAGAGGCCGGGAATGCCGGCGTTGCTGGCCGGGTCGGTGTTGCGCAGGAAGGCGCTCATTTCGTCGATCGGCGCACCGCCGTTGATCGTGACCGCCGATGAGCAGGCCAGATCGTCGATCGGCACGGCGGCAAGACGCGTGGTGGGGAACAGCAGCGCATCGAGCCGGTTGGCTGCGAAGGTCTGCGCGTACAGTTGCTGAAGCTGCGGCCGCCAGACGGTCAGCGCAGTCTGGTACTGGCTGGCGTAAGGGTCGGCGAGGATCGCGTCGTAGATGCTGCGCACGTCTGGGCTGGCAATGCGCCCCGCAAGCTCCGCGATCGTCCTGACCGGCGCATGGTTGGCGGCGAGCCATGCGGGCACGTCTTCATGGGCCTCGTGAATGGCGGTCGAGCCGACCTTGGCGGTCAGATCGAGCAGGCCGCTCATCTCCACCGGCACGAGCGTCACGCCAGCGGCCTGGAGCCGGGTCAGCGCGTCGCGCACGACGTCTTCCAGGGCGTACTCCAGATCGTCCCACAGCGGCGCGGGCAGACCCACGCGCACGCCGTTCAGGCTCACCTGGGGCAAGGGCCCGGTACCGGTCACGACGCTGTCGAGCAAGGCGAGATCGGCGACGCTGCGTGCCATCGGTCCGACCGTGTCGCGGGTATGGCTGATCGGCACCACGGCGTTGGGATCGTGATAGCGCCGCTCGGCGCCGCCGTCGCCGACTGAGGGACGCAGGCCGGCCGTACCGGTCAAGGCGGCGGGAATGCGGATCGATCCGCCGGTGTCGGTGCCGAGTCCGGCCGGCACGATGCGCGCGGCAATCGCGGCGGCGGTGCCGCCCGACGAGCCGCCCGGAATCAGTCCAGGGTCGTACGGATTGCGCACCGTCCCTGCGTGCGTGGCGAGGTTCGTGCTGGTAATGCCGAACGCCAGTTCGTGCATGTTGGCCTTGCCGAGCACGATCGCTCCGGCGTCGAGCAGGCGCTGCACCGTGGGGGCGTTGTCGCGCGGCACGAAGTTTTCTAGCGCGGGCGTGGCCGCCGAGGTGAGCAGGCCGCGCGTATTGATGTTGTCCTTGACGACGATCGGCAGGCCGGCGAGCGGCAGTGCCGCGCGCGCTTCTGGCGTCATGGCGTCGATCCGTTGGGCGTCGGCAAGCGCGCCTTCCATATTGAGGGCCGTGAGAGCGTTAAGCGTGGCCAGCGCCGCGGCGCGCGCGAGCAAAGTGGCGACGTAGTCCGTGGCTTTCAGCCGGCCGGTCTGGATCGCAACCACGGCTTCCGATGCCGTCAGGGCCAACTGTTCGTCGACGGTCCATGTCATGCGGGAGATCTCCTCGGGTGCGCAGTCAGGTGGCGCGCCTTGTTAGCGCGCAGCGCGTAGCGTAGCAGTCGCCACACGCGCTACCTATTCTGTCACAGCCTTTTAAAGCGCGTTGCCGGCTCGTGCGCCGGACGGGCTTGTTCCGAGGTCGATCGCGCCCCGCTGAACTGGGGCCTCGCGCATGGACGGGATGTGCCGTTACTGGTGGCTGTCGATCCACATGCGTCCCCAACGGAACGCGTAGGCGACGGCATGCTCTTCGTCGAAGAAATAGTCGAGCGCATCGAACGAGTGCGTCCGGCTCGCATCCGGAGCGGTCTTGCCGATGGTCAGGTTGGCGGCAAACAGCCCGTTAGGCAGCTGTTGTGCGACCGGGGCGACCTGATAGCCCTTGTACTGGATAGGTTGTCGATTCATAGTGATTGCGATGAACGTGTTCGCATGCGTTGCGAAAGGAACCCGACGCATGGTGCCGGCTGGATGGCGGGCGGGCAGGGACAAGCGTAGGCCGGGCGGCCTCGCGAGTGAACCAATCATTCGTCGCAAGCAAATCACGGCGGACCTGGAACGGTCTTCGCGGATTCGGCTGAAGCGGCCCCGGATGCGTCAGGTTCACTATCCTGCGTGCTGCGCTGTATGTCTGTTGTTTGGACCACGCAACGCAACGCCGCGCCTCGCCGTGTGGCGAGGCGCGGTGACTGTTCGATTCAACGCATGAGCGTGACGAGGCGGCTCTTAGCTCGCGAGCGTCAGCACCTTGGCGGTGCGGCCTTCCGGCGTGGCGGACAGATGGGTAGGCGTGAGGTGCGTGTTGAACGCGAGGGCGAACTGCGCGGCCTGCTGGCCGACTGTGGCGAGCTGGGCGGCGACCTTCGGGTCGGAACAGCTATCTAGGGATTCGAAGCGCGTCTCGAGCGTGTTGATGCCGGCGCCAAACGGGGTGGGCCAGCCGCGCAAGGCGTGCACGATCGAGCGCAGCGAGATCAGCACCGAACCGGCAGCTTGCCAGCCGTAGGCTGTGACGATACAGCCAACCGCGCGGCCGTCCAGGTAAGGGCGCTCGTCGGCACGCAGTTCTTCCAGCGTGTCGAGCGCGTTCTTCACGAGACCGGAGACGCCGCCGTGATAACCCGGCGTGGCGATGATCAGCGCGTCCGCCTGGCGCACGGCTTCGATCAGCTCGAGTTGTGCGTCGGTGCGTTGCGGATCTTCCGGGGCGTAGTGCGGCAGGCTATGCAAAAAGGTGCCGCCGAACAGGCGGGTGCGGGCGCCGGCGGCTTCCGCGCCGCGCAGGGCGAAACCGAGGGCACGCTCGGTCGAGGACGCCGCACGCGTCGTGCCGCCAATGCCGATAACGAGCGGCCGGCGATGATTATCCAAACTGGTCAACGAAATGCTCCTTCGGTAGCGGCTGCCGGGGCGTGGCGCGGGGCTGCGCGCGGGCTTGCCCGGGCAAACTGGTTCTACCGCCATATTAGTGACCGATAGTAGCAGCACGAAGCGACTTTTCGTTCTAACGATATACGCCGGAAGGGTTATCCATGCAGGGCCGGCGTGTATTGCACCTGACACGGCGCTCGATAAGCAAAGCGAAAACTGTTGGTTGGAAAGGGGCAGGAGACGCCGCTATGATCGGGCTGTCTCCTCCATGACTACTCCTTGACATGGGACTAGGCCCCGTTATCGAAAGATGGCGGGGCCATTTTTTTTGCGTGGTTTATTCCGCGTCCGCAAGTCTGGGCCATGGCGCGGATCGCTCGCTCTGCGCAAAGCGGGCGAGGCGCTTGTGCACTTCCCGTATCGCGTTGACCGGGGTCTGGAGAAGCTGCTCGTCGTGCAGCGCCAGCAAGCGTTGCAGCGCGAGCGCTTCGTCGTTGTCCAACACCCAGGTGTCGTTGGTCTTACCTCGCGCAGCGCTGCGTTCGAGCGCCTGCTCCGCATGGGCGTAGAGCACAGAATCGGCTGCGCCGAAGCCTGCTTCCTGCAGATACCACGCAAGATACAGCACTTGAATCAGTTCACTGAGCAGGTGGCCGTTTCCCGATCCGGCGCGTAATGCTTCCAGTGCGAGATGGCTGCGCAACGACTGGGCGCGAAATGACTGTAACGTGGGCGGCAACAACATGGCCTTCGCTGCCGATTTTCCGCTAGAGATTCGCCGGATCGGATGCTTTCTTTTATTCATTTTGCTTAAAACTCACGCGCTTGCCGATTTTTGAGTCGCGATTTTATATGTGCTTGATGCCTGGGTGATTAAATTTTTTGATTTTTAATGATTCGATGGAAAATCATCAGATGGCATATGGCAATCGCGGCGCCGGATTATCGGCTGGTTCAGGTGGTTAGAGCTTTGTTAAAGTAACCAGTATGCGCAGCGAGTGGGAGGGATTTTTATGCGATATGCATCGTATTCGGCGCACGAAACACGCGGTTTCGGTTGCCTTGAATGTCGATTCGGAAACCTTTCTGCGGGCTTGGCCAGCCGTAAAATCGGCGATGGTGTTTGCGTCGAATTATCTGGATCAATAAGCCGGTGGCTGCGCATGCTTGGTACGGGTTCAGCGCGAATGCACCGAAGCGTCTGAGCCGCACGTGCCCCATCGCGCCTGCGGGCGTGGCGTCTGCATACAACAGCGGCGAATTCCCGCAGACGATTCGACGCGTTGTCACATCGATCTGATACATGGGAGGGGGATAACCCGCGTAGGAGATTGATGTGAGCAACCGAGCCCCCGATTTACGCCTCATGATTGCAGCGAAACACCCGTTCGAGAGTTGCTTTGTGGATCTCGGAAGTCACTCGGCCGACAAGGCGCTAATCGCGCTGACCGACGCCGTGCATGCCGAGCAGCGCGATATGAATGCCTACGACTGGATTACCCAGGCACTGCCTGGTGCAACGCTCAAGCCCGCACTCGCTTTTGGCACGGTCGGGGAACTGTACCGGTCCTATACAAGACCTGCCGAGTTTGGCCGGTTAAAAGAAGTCTGGCGTTCGTAAGGAGAGGCTGAAGATAGATGGATGGCAGTCACCGGCGTTGGCCTTAAAGGCTGCGCCGGACGCAAGCGCGGCCTGGGGTTCCGGCCGCGTTTGTTTTTCCGTAGCACAGATCGGGCCTCCTGGCGGTCGACGGCGTTTTACCGGCTCAGCGGCTCGATTTCGAAAGCCGATGGCCAAGGCCCAGATTGGTGGCGATCTGCCACGCATAGACCCGCGAATACTGAACCCCAAACTTCGCCTCGATCAATTCGCGCAGGCGCACATTGGTCCATGCATCGCTGGAAAAGCCGTGTTCGCGCGCCGAGCCGCGCAAGGCGGCCGCGACCCATTCCAGCGCCGCCGCGTCGAGTGCGGAGGAGCGGCCCCCCACACTCATCCTCTTTAGCGCGTCGAGTCCGCCGTCTTCCAGAACGGCCTTGTAGCGTTTGACTGTTGCGGTGGACAGATGCAGCGCTTCGGCCACCGCGCTGACCGACGAGCCTGCCATCAGCATCTGGCCCGCGTTCATGCGCCGTGCAACAGTCGGCAGCTCTTGAGTTCGGGAGGGCATGAGATTGACCGTCCTTTAAAGTTCGGGGCAATCGGCGGGGGCGCGCCGCTCAGGCGTGCCTTCGTTCCTCTCGGGGACGGGCGCCGGCACCTGGGCGAAAAAAACCGCAGTGAGGCTTGCCCGATAACGCTACTAATAAAGGATTTCGTATTGGATGTGTAGCAGCGAAATAAAAATAATTGGGTTTGCGATTTAATTCCTTTCCTCTATGAGATTGAATCGAATGGCATCGCCCGTGCATTTTATTGAGACAATCGGGTCGATCGTTTCGCAATTCACAATTTCCCCTGCCGGCGCTTGATGTTCCCCAAAACGTTTGCTAGCATCCCCTAACACCTTCAACGGTCAGATGATTACAGCAAATTCAAGCCGCACGCGGCTCGTCGTGTGCCTGCCACGTCTTTGAGAGGAACGTTGTATCGCTCTGCATTGCAGCATTCAGTTGCGTTGATGCAGCATCGCGTTAAACCTTTCTATATTGGTTTTTAGAATTTTCCGTCTCGTAATACTCCGCTAGTTGTTATCCCGTCGTTCAGAAGACGGGTTTTCGAATTTCACGTAGAGAAATTTACGTGTGGGACGGTTATTGCCTTCGCATCGAGGGGCATGAGACAACGCAACGCAGTCGCACGGGCAGTCGGGCAACGTTTGAGTGATTTAGGAGAGCATAGTGAAACTGTTCATTTCGTGTCATGGCGGCGCTAGCGCCTTGCGGGTGAGGCGCGTCGTTGTGGTGGGCTCCGTGCTGGCCGCGATGGCCGGCGCGTCGGTCGCGCTGGCACAAGCCCCTGGTTCCGGCAGCGACGAGCCAGCGCAACCGCAAGCCCAGCAGCAAGGGCAAGCGGAGATGCAACCTCAAGCCGTAGATGCCCTGAACAAGCTCGGGAGCTATCTGCGCAGCCTGAGGAGCTTTCGCATCGAGGCGGACAGCGTGACGGACGCCGTGCTGACCACCGGCCAGAACGTCGGCTTTCTGCACCGCACGGAGATGTGGGTGCAGCGTCCGAACAAGGTGAAGGTGGTGGTCACCGGCAGCCGTGCGCCGAAAGGCCTGGTGTATGACGGCCAGAGTTTCGTGCTGTTCAACGACACGCATCATTACTACAGCAAGGTGCCGGCGCCGCCCACCCTGCGCCAGTTGATTGCGGACGCTGACGAGAAGTACGGCGTCCAGCTTCCGTTGATCGACCTGTTTTATTGGGGCGAGCAATCGGACGACGAGAAGGCGCTCACTAGCGCGCTCTTTATCGGGCTCGACAAGGTCGAGGGCAAGTGGTGCAACCACTATGCGTATCAGCAGCCGGGCCTCGACTGGGAGCTCTGGATCCAGAACGGTCCGCGGCCGCTGCCGTGCCGCTTCGTCGTCACGGATACGACGCAGCCGTCCCGGCCGCAGCACGCGGTCAACTATCAATGGACGGTGGATCCCACTTTCGACGCGGCAACCTTCGCCTTCCATCCTGGTCCCGGCGCGAGGCAGATACCGCTGCGGCTGCCCGCAGCCCCGGACGACGATCAACAGGGAGGCGCGCAATGAAACCACTGATGCGATTGACCGGTATTGCGCTCGCTGCCGTGTTGTCGGCGACTTCGGCCACCACCTATGCCTTCGGCATTCGCGGTGGGGCACGCACCAGTATTCACGGCGGCGGCTTCCAGGGCGGCGGGGGCGGCTATCACGGCGGCGGGCCTGGTGGGCCCGGCGGAGCACAGGGCGTGGGTTCTTCCCATGGCGGTGGTCAACCGTCGCATGGCGGCGGGCAGCCGTCGAACGGAGGCGGTGGGCAAAACTCGCACGGCGGCGGCAATGGCGGCGGAGGCGGCCAGAACTCGCACGGCGGCGGTGGCAGTAACGGCGGAGGCTCCCACAACGGTGGTGGCAGTGACCACAATGGCGGAAGCGATCACAACGGTGGTGGCAACGACCATAACGGTGGCGATGATCATCACAACGGTGGCGATGATCACCACAACGGTGGCGATGATCATCACAACGGTGGCGACGATCACCATGACGGTGGCGATGATCACCACGACGGCGGCGATGATCACCACGATGACGACCACCATCACCACGACGACGACTGGTACGTCGATCCGGTGGCGGTCGGGGTGGCCGTCGGTGTGACGACCGCAGTCGTGGTCGGCACGACCGTCGCGGCTTTGCCGCCGAGCTGCGCGAGCGTCATGGTCAACGGCGTGGTGTATCAGCAGTGCGGGCCGACCTGGTATCAGCCTCAATATATCGGCCCGACGGTGCAATACGTGGTGGTCACCGCGCCCAGGTAAGCAGGACCGCGGGCGGCGTGCGGAGGGTCCGAGGTCCTGAGCGCCCGCGGCGGGTTCGGACGCTAAATCACCGGCCTTCGCAGGAAGGGTAGACGGGAGCGTGCCAGCAGCGCAGCGGCCAGGTCCAGGCCGCGCGTTGCACGAGATCGTACTTGCTCACCGCTACTGACTTGGACTGGATATGGAAGTCGAACTCGAAGCGCGGATCGTGCAATTGCTGTTGCGAGCGGCGCGGCGCAGGAAACTCGTTCCGTACGGTGCGTTCCACGCGCTGTTTCCACCGAACCTCACGTTAAGCCGGCGCTATGCCTTGCTGGAAAACGCCGCTTCGTCAATCTGCGAACCGCAACTGGCCGATTACGCAGCGCTTCTGAGTACGGATTCCGGTCTGCCAGGCCCCGACTTCTACGCGCGTTTCAAGCGCTTGCACGCCGAGCGCTATTACGCCGTGCTCGGTGCGGATCGTACCCGCAAGCTCAGGCTGGCGGAGAAGCAGAAGTTTGCGCACGAGGTGCGGCAGGAGGTGTACCGGCATGCGCGAGCTGCCGCTGCAAGCGCAGAGGATGCCGTAGAGGCCGCGACAGCCGTGCCAGCGACGGTTACAGCAACGGTTACAGCGACGTGCGGCGCGGAGCGTTTTCCGGCTGGTTCGGTTCGCAACGCCGTGCTTGGCGTGGCCTTGGTCGCAAGCGGCCTGCTTGCCGCTCCGGCGGCCGACGCGCAAGAGTTTTCGCTATTTGGCGGTGGGTCCCGGGCGGGCAGCACCAATACTTATAGCTGGGCCTTCAACTATCAGGAAGGCCTGGGTCAATACTTTGCCGGCAGCTTTACGTGGCTCAACGAAGGGCATATCCCGGACCACCATCGCGACGGCCAGATGATTCAGCTATGGGGGAGAATTCCGGTCGGTAATCCTAAGTTTGTTCTGCAGGCAGGCCTGGGCCCGTACCGCTACTTCGACACAACCACCGCCGAGCAGGGCGGAAGCTATTCCGACACGCACGGCTGGGGCGTGGTCTACAGCGTTCGCGCCGCGTACTACGCATCGAGCCGCTGGGTGACACAACTGCAGCTCAATCGCGTCCATGTACAGCGCGGACCGAATGCGACCAGTGTGATGTTCGGCGTGGGCTATCAACTCGACGCGCCGGATACCCCAGGTCCGCGTGACTGGGCAGCCAGCAGCACGACGAATGTGACCAACAACGAGGTGGCGGTGTATCTGGGCAAGACCATCGTCAACTCCACAAGCTCGCCTTCGGCGCTGGGCGGCGCCATCGAATACCGGCGCGGCCTTGCCAAATATCTCGATGTGACGGTGGGCTATCTGCACGAAGGCAGCAGCAAGCTGGCGCGCCGGGACGGCATCACCAGCCAGTTATGGGCGACCCGTGCGTTCCTGAACGACAAGGTGACGCTCGCCGTGGGCGCCGGGGCGTACTATGCGATCAATGAGAACGAGAACAGCGAATCGCCGGGGCCCGGCGCGGGCAAAGTTTCGGGTCTGGTGACAATTGCCGGGTCTTATCGTTTTACCCGTCATTGGGACACGCGGCTCGAATGGAACCGCGTGGTGACACGCTATGACCGCGATACCGATGTGATTTTTGCAGGCGCGGGTTATCGGTTCTGATTGAGGGCTTCCCGCATCCGGCGAAGGAGCATTGCTGAAGGAGGAGTCGATGAGCAAATCGCGTTCCGGCATCATCGTATTGTGTCTGGCTGCATGCTGTCTATGCGCGGTGAGCGTGTATGCCGATGACGACGCAATGTCCGACCAGGTCCAGTCGGCCGGCCGTGGAGCCCATCTTGGGCGTGACCTGTGCGGCTACACGCCTGAGCAGATCGCGCATTACAAGGCGGATCTGAAACGCTCGCTTGCCAGCCCGGCCAACTTCGACACGGACTGGGACTACGGCTGGCAACGGGCGCAGCCTATCCTGCTTCAGTATCAGTCTCTGAAGGCGGGTGATCCGCAGGACTACGAATCTCGTGTCCGCCTCGTTTGCGCGACGATGCGCAATCTCGTCAAACGGGCGGAGAAGAGCGGGGCGCCACAACAATCGGCGCAATAGCGCTTACTTCTCCTCAGCGGCATTTACGGTAAGCGGCAAGGATCGATGCACCGGATAGCCTGTCGAAATCCCCGGCGCCGCGTCCAGTGCCTCGAGATCCACTGTAATCCGCAGCGCAAGCCGCTGTGCGCCATGCTGGCGAGCCCGCTGCAATGCCTCATGCAGAAGCGGTCGAACCGATTGCGCCGTTTCGCCTTTTGCAAGCTGCACCAGCGCACCCAGGCGCAGCAACTCCGGCACATACCAGAGCTCGCCAGTGCGTTCGCTGCGCATCACGGCGCCGAGCAGCGTCACCGCCAGCGACGCAGTCAGTTCGGGCTCATCCTTCAACGCGATGCGTGGCAGCAGCGTGGCGATAAAGGCGACGTCGAGCAGATAGATGCGCTCGCGGGCGATTCGCTTGAGCGCACCGCTGACCACGCGCCGCGCCGCTTGCTGATCGCCGCGGCGCGCGTCGAGCCAGAGCCGGAAGTCGAGCCCCGCCCGCAGCCAGCGCCGCAGTCCCGCCACCCGGGCGCGGGTGACGAGCGCCGCCGCGCACGATTCTGCGAGTGCGATATCGTCGTCGAGCGCAGCCAGCGCACAGGCAAGACCAAGCGCCACGCAGCAGGCAACCGGCTCGCTTTCTTCGGCCGGGTCGCGAAACGTGCTGCGCAACGGCGCGGCCATATTGGGCTCGCCGGCGAGCCATTGGGTCGCAGCCAGCACGGCGCGCGCGACCAGATGCAGCGATAGCCCATAGCCGGTCGCCATTGCATTGGCTTCGCGGCAAGCCTCCTCGTCGATCGTCGGGGCGGCTGAGTCGTCGCTCAGTCCGACGACCGGCGACAACAGGCGGATCGCGGCATCGAAGTCACCGGCATAGGCCCGCATGATCCCTTCGATGCGCCGTGCATTGATGCTCACAGCAGGCCATTGCGTGGCATCGGCGATCTCGCTGAAGGCCTGGCTGATCTCGCGACAGCGCAGCACCTCGCCGGCTTCGAGCGCACCCATCGCCAGGCTGAACAGCGCACGCAGACGGTAGGGCATATCCGCGCAGATATTCGCCAGCTCGTAGGTGCGTTGCCAGCTTGCAACGATTTCTTCCGGCGTACCGCGGCGCAGCGTCAGCGCCCGCGCCAGCACGGCGCGCAGGCGCATCTCGTCGCGGATGCGCCGCATCGACCCGCTATCCACCCGGGCTAGCGCCGCGCGAGCCCAGCCGACGTATTCGTCGACCAGCGACAGCGCAACCCAAACGGGGGCGGTGTTGTCGAGCAGGTCAACGCACAGCTCGAGCTTGTCCGCCGAGACGGCCCATTCGAGCGCGGCGCGCAAGGCATCGATATCGTGGCGGCTGTGCAGGCTGCCGCTCGCGAGACCCGCGCCGAAGCGCCGCGCCACGTCGCGCGCCACGAACTGGGCGTGGTGGGTAGCGGCGTCGGTGCTTTCGTGGGTTCGCTCGAGCGCGCCGAGCGCAAAGCGGCGCACCGACTGCGGCAGTCGCAGGCGCAGCGCGCCGTCGCAATCCACTTCGTTGACGAGACCAGCGGCCACCAGCGTGCGCAGTTGGCCTTCCAGCGCTGCGGCGCCCGGCGGTCCCGATTCATAGTCGGAGTCGAACGCGCCGAGCACGTCGAGCGCGGCTTCGTAGGCAAATGCATCGGCAAATACGCCAAGCCGCCGCAGCGTGGTGCGAGTGGGGCCGTCGAGCGCCGCATAGGAGATGTCCAGCATCGCATGGACCATCGCGGCGCGCGGCAGCACGATGCGGCGCGCGCCGGTGCGGCGCGTCATCATCGCGTCGAGATCCGCGGCGAAGGCGGCGAGCGCGGCTTCGACCGGTGTGCCCGCCCGTACCTGAGCGGCGATCGTCGCGGCGGCCAGTTCGACCGCGTAGGGCACGCCGTCGATTCGCCGGCACAGCAGCGAAGCGGCCGCGAGCGTGTCCGGCGCGAGCCGCTGCGGGTCGAGCGGCGCGGTGTTGCCGCCGGGCGCTTTCAGGCAATGGAAGAGCCGTGTGAGCAGCAGGTGCAGCGCGTCGTAGTCGAGCATCGACGATGCCGACGGCGCCTCTGCGATGGGTTCGGGCGGGACGCGCAGCGGCGCTACGGCGACGGTCGATTCACCCGCGATAAAGAGTGGCGTCTCGCAGGTGGCGATCACATGCAGTCCACGCGTGCTGGCGACCAGCGCTTCGATGGTCGCGCCCGCGGCGTCGCTTAGATGGTCGCAATGATCGACGATCAGCAGTATGCGTCGCGCGCCGATCAAGGCAGCGAGGCGGCCTCGCTCGGCGAGTCCTTCCGCGTCGGCGGAGCGGGCATTCGGTTCCTGGCCGAGCGCCGCGGCAATGGCATTGACCACGCGGTCGGGCTGCGCCAGCGAGGCCAGCGCCGCGCATACGGCGCCATCCGGAAAGTGCGAGGCGAGCCGGCTGGCGGCTTCGGTCGCGAGGCGCGTTTTGCCGATGCCGGAGGCGCCCGTCAGCGTGACGATGCGGCGGGTGGGCACCAGCGCGAGCAGCTCCGAAAGCTCGGCATGACGGCCGACGAATGGCGACGGGTCGATCGAATGCGAGCGCAGCGAGGCCACTGCGCTGGTCGGCAGCGGCGTGGCGGTGAGCGGCGAGGCTAATGGCGCGGCATGCTCGCTGACTGGCCGTGCGCCGCGCAGGAAGGAGCCGCGCGGGGCAGAAGAGCGCACTGTGCCGAGCGGCGGCGCGGGCGGCGATCCGGCCGCCGGCCCGAACGAGGCGGCAGGCACGCGCGTGACGCTTGCGCTTCCCGCGTAGCTGGATGTCACCGAGGTGCCGGAAGTCCCAGCCGGCATGAACGAGGTGGCGAGCGACGCGGCGATGCTGACGGCGCTGGCTGCGCCCGGCTCAAGCCCGGTATCGGGCGTGTCGACCAGCCGTATTTCGCCCGCGAAGCGGTAGCCGCGCCCCGGCACGGTGACGATCAGATCGCGCTCGTCATTGAGCGCTCGCCGGATCGCGGAGATCTGCGCCTGGACGGTGTTTGCATCGACGTTCGTGCCGGGCCAGACGATCTCGCGCAATTGCGCGGTCGAGAGCACGCGGCCGCCAGCATCGAGCAGGGCGGCGAGTACGGCGAATGGACGCGTGCCCAGTTCGATGACGGCGCCATCGGCGATCAGAAGGCCGACCTCGCGCGCGAGCCAGAAGCGCGAAAAGGCGATCATCTGTCCCGTTAGCCGCGGTAACGACATCGAGGCATCTCCGGCGTTGTGTGTTGTGTGGTCGGTCAGCCGGCGGGCTAGCCGCCGGAGGGGACAACGATATGCGGGGTGACGGCATTCGTCAGACCTTTGTATTATCGCCTGAGAGATGAACAATTGCTTGAAGTTGGAACACTTCTTCGTATTGCGGCACAGCAGGGTGTGACTGAGGTACGGCGTTTATGCGTTTTCGAGGCTCCAATGCATGGTCGTGCGCAGCCATGCGACACCTTCGTTGGGCGGCTCGGGCAGGGCCGGCACCGGACGCGTCAGCGCGTACAGGTAACTGTCGTCGGCAACGAGGCCGCGATTGGGACGTGGCTCGTGATTTCTCAGGAGTGCTTCCTGTACGAAGCCAAGACGCTCCATGCTGCTGTGCGCGGCGCCGTCGACCGCGCAACAGGCGAACAGCCGGTACACGCCCGGCTGCTGGATCAGCCAGTCGAGCAGATCCTGCAGCGCGAGCACGCCGGCGCGCCGGCGCCGCGCGTCACCATGCCGGCTGATCACGACGCCCACCTCGATGCGCGGCAGCGCCGGCTTTAATTCGATCAGCGCCGTGAGGCGGCCGGTTTCCCTGCATTCGAGTGCGTAGCGGATCAGCGTGCCGTCTTGCCAGCCGTGTAGCGCTTCGTCGACAAATGCCGCGGTTTCCTCGACGCTGCGATGGCGCGGCACCGGCAGGTCGTGCATGGTGCCGGGGTCGCCGAGCATCTGGTCGAACAGCGCCGGCGCATCCGCTGGGGTTAGCGGGCGCAACACGAGGTGCGGTGTTTCCATTCTTTCGAGCGGTGCAAAGCGCATGATTCGAGTCCGGTTGACGAGGTTGCCAGCTAGTGTGGTGGCATGGCGCGTCCGTCAGAGGGTGCTTTGCGAACCGCCGGGCAAGAGTGCGAAGCGCAAGGGTTGGCGGGACCAGCAGGTCGTCCATACCGTGCGTGGCTTCGTTCGTGACGACGCGTTTTCGTGCATGGGCTGCAACTGGCGAGCGGCACGCAGTATGGTCGGAGAGGATGCGTGTCGTTCCTTGCTCGTGCGTGCCTGGCGGGTTGGGGCGGCGCGCGGTCAAACCAGGAGCCCTGCATCATGACGAAATCCCCGTCGATCGGCGGTCACAGCGGCATTGCGCCGCTCGCGGACCATTCCACGCCACCCTCTTCGCCTGCCGGCCAAAGCCCTGCCGTCAACACCGGCGCGCAGGCCGGTCCGCAAGGCGGCGCCGCGCTGCATGCCCTGAATGCGCTGAATAGCGGCGGGGCGAAGACCGGCGCGGGCGCACGTGCCTCGTTTGCCGCCAGGCCGTCGGCGTCTCACGGCGCGGGCACGGGCACGGGCACGGCCGACGTTGCCGGGTCCGGCTCTAAGCCGGAGACGGGGGGACGTTTGGGCAACATGCTGCACAACGCCTCGGAACGGCTGAATAACGCGGGCGGTCGCCTGCTGCAGGACGCTTCGGCTTTGTCCGGCGATGTGGCCAATCTGGCGCAATCCGGCGCCGGACTGGCTTCGGCGGGTATGAGTGTGCTCGGCTCGATCATGCAGGCCCAGCAGGCTGAAGTGAGCGAGATGGCCAAGATCCTGGTGCAGGGTGCCCAGAACGTCGAGAAGGCGGCCAAGGGGGGAAGTTGACGCTGCGGCGCGCGTGGTAAAGCCCTGGTACAGCGCGTGGTGCCGCGCGTTGTGCCGGTTTGCTGGCGGCGGCACGCCATAGCCCTAAGGCCGCGGCTCAAGACCCGAGCATCACGCCCTTAACCAGAAGAACTCGCCGGAGGCGATGCCTTCGAACATCTGGTCGTTCGATTCCACGATGTTCTGCCGCCAGTAGCGGCCATGTTCGGCGTAGTGCGCGAGCAGATCGGCGAGCGCCTCGCCGCTCAGGTCGTCGGCGAACGGCAGGCGCAGCACCAGCACGACGCCGCCACTGTCGGTATCCAGTCCCAGTTGCGCCTGGTCCTGTGCATAGATCAGCAGATTGGCTTCGAGCATCAACCGGAACACGACGAGCGTGCGACCGGCCGTCACCGTGCCGAAATGGAAATTCGCATACATCGCGTCGATGTCGTGCTCGAAATAATCCAGCCGCACATCGAAACCTTCGACCTCGATCGAGCGCGTGCGCAGCACATGGTCGACATCGCCGAGACCGACGGTCGCACACAGATCTACGATCAGGTTGGTATAGCGCTCACTGCTCATGCATCGACCTCGAAAACGCGCGACAAAAAACGGCCGGCGCATGCGCGGGGCATAGACCGGCCGCAACGGCCGCCGCCGCCGCGCGAGCGCGCAGCGACGGCCTGCCGGGCTAAGGCCGCTTAGCCGCCTTGTGCGGCGCTCTTGACGTTGCTGGCACCGCTCTTCGCGATATCGGAAACCGATGCGTACATGCTTTGCTCGACTTGCATCTGAGCGGACATTTCCGTCATCTGGTTCATTTCGTTGGTGAGACCTTGCATCATCGAGCCTGCGCTGCCTACGGACATGAGAACCTCCTGTGGGTGTGGAAAGAAAGGTGTGGCCTATATCGAGACCTGCCGCTTCGCCGGCGTTTTTGACTGCGTGCCGTCGAAGCAAGCGCGTTGACCGGCAGCGGCAAAGACGATGCTTTTCCCGCGCCGGCAGGACGCTGCGTCAACCGAGCGCTGCGCCCTGTTTTTCCTGGAGTCGACCGAGCACGCGCGAGGCGGCGAGAAAGCCGCGATACAGTTTCGCGAGATTGTTGCGGTCGAGGTCGTTGCTGCCCTGGGCTTCGCTGATCTGTTGCGCCGTCTTGTCGAGCGCATGACGGATCGCTTCGACGCGCGGGGCGCCTGCGGGGTCGGCTAGCGTCTTCGGCAAGTCGTTGAAGTCGCTGCTATAAGGTTCGAGTTGCTCGTACATGTCGATCTCCTGGAGTAAGGATGGCGCGCTGTGAGTGACTGGACGCGGCTCGCCGGGTTTCATTCGGATTGGCTTCGGGTTGCGTTTGGGTTGCGCTCGTCAGCCAGCCGGACCGTGTTGCCGCTGCGGCTCCGGCGCCGCGCCTGGCAGGCTGGCCGGCAAGGTGGCTGGGTCAGGCAGCGGCACGCCTGCGTCGGCGCTGCGGCTGATCGTGTCGTTGTCGACGCTGGAAGGGCTGGTTGTGCCGGGCGTGCGGTTGGTGTTGCTCGTAGACGCGGTGTTGGTGGCACTGACGTTGCCGTTGCCGTTCACGCTGGCGTTCGTGCCCGTTGCGGCGTTGACGGTTGCGTTCGGCGCGCTTGCTGCGTTGGCTGCGCCGCTATCGGAGGCGCCGGCTGGCGGATCGGCCGCGTAAATATGTTTGACGCCATCGGGCGTCTCCGCATACTTCACGTCATCGGAGGAAATAATTTCGGAATACGATGCTTCGTTTGGCGCGTCGGTTGTGCCTGCGCTTTCGCTCGCCTGCACCACAACGCTCCTGACGTTGGTGTCGAGATCGGCGCGCACGCGCGCCAGCGCCGCGTCGAGGTCGGCGCGGCTGCTGACCTTGCCGGTTACGGCAAAGGCGCCACCGCCCTGGTATTCGACATGCACGCCGGCTATGCCGAGCGAATCTTCGATACTGCGCGCGTCGTTCTGCGCGACGTCGTAGTGGCGCGAAATCCCGCTCTGTGAAATGCGCTCGAGCAGGGTGCGCACGGCCTCGTCGTCGGCCGGCGTGGCGACCATGCCCGTCACCACCACGGTGCTGCCGAGCGCATGCGCGCGCAGACCGCTGACATGGGCTGCGGCGAGCGCCTCGCTGACGCGTTGCGCGCGGTCGTCGGCATTGCGCGGTAGAGCGGCGCGGCTCATCTGCGTGGTGGTCAGCAGCGAGCCGGCGACAATCACAATGCCAAGCGCAAAGCAGGCCGCCACCGCGCCCACATAGCGGCGGCGCTTTTTACGCTCGGCGGCGAAGCGCGCTTCGGCGGGGCGGGTGAGCAGGGTCGAAAGCAGATCCAGGTCGGATGGCCAGACAGCGTCGCCGGCGCCTACGCACAGGATTGTGTCGTCGAACTGCATAGGCACGAAGTCGACCAGCAGCACGACTTCTTCCGGGATGGCCGGATTGGCCTGCTGCGCTGTTGTGCCGTCCGTGCCCGGCGTATTCGCTGACGTGCCTCCCACCGCAAGACGCTGCGCGCTCACCACGCCGCTTTCATCGACGTGCAGCAGCGTGTCCGCACCGCGCCAGTCGGCGAGGCGGATGTCGGCATCGTCGTCGGCGCCGATGCGGTGCGTCCCCGGCGTGAGCTGCAGTTGCGCTCCCGCGTGGACGCCAGTCAGTATCCGCAGCAGTTTCATCGTGCTTGCACAGGGTAGATGGGAAGGGCGCCGGGCTGGGCCGCCGTGTGGCGGTCCAGCCTTAGCGACTCGATCGACCCTAATGTAGGCGTTTGCTAGCGGGTATTCGTGCGGGGATGCGAAGGCGGCGCATGGGATGCGAAGCCGTAGGGATGGTCTTGTACCTTTAACGTTGGGCAGTGTCGTCGGGATCTTTTACGGCGCATAGTGCAACGAGATACGATATGAATATCGTGTAACGGGGATATTGATGAAGCGAATCCTGGTTGATTTGTCCAACATGCAGTTTGAAGCGTTGGCAAGACTCGCGGAGATCGAGAGGCGGCCACGCGCCGCTATCATCCGTGATGCGATTGACGCATATATATCGGAGCGCAAGGCGAGGGTTGGGAGTGACGTGTTCGGGCTTTGGAAGAGTAGAAACACCGACGGCCTTGAGTATCAACGGGAACTGCGCTCTGAATGATCGGGGTGAAATATATCGCGTCTCACTTGCCTCGTCGGTCAGCCGACGAGGCAAATCCAATGTCCTTCAGAATCCACATGCCTCAAGCAGGAAAGTCAGTGGACGCCGAGAGCGCCTTCCAGCTTTCGGTTTCCTGCGTGACATACGCATTCTTCTCGGCAATCGCCTTCAGCGTGTCGGTGCCAAGCGGCAGGCGCAGCGGAGGCGTTTGCGCGTCCACCAGTTCGAGCATCGCTGCCGCGAGCTTCACAGGGTTGCCGGGCTGGTTGTGATTCATGGTGGCAGCGATCCGGCGCACGTTCCCCGATGTCTCGTCGTAGTCCGCAATCGCCTCGCGGGCAACGACGAGCGATGACGCGTCGAGGAAGTCAGTCCGGAAGTAACCCGGCTCCACGACCGTTGCATGAATGCCGAGCGGCTTCAATTCGTTATGCAACGCCTCCGTCAAGCCTTCGACTGCAAACTTGGTCGAACAGTAGGCGCCGAATCCCGCGGCCGACCGATAGCCGCCGATCGACGACATATTGATGACATGCCCCGAGCGCTGGGCACGCATGGCAGGCAGAACTGCACGCGTCATATTCAGCAGGCCAAATACATTGGTGTCGTACATGCGACGCACATCCGCATCGCTGGACTCCTCGATGGCGCCGAGCAGACCAAAGCCCGCATTGTTGACCAGAACCTCGATACGGCCGAATTTCTCGAGCGCGGCCTGAACAGCGGCCTTCGCCTGCGCTTCGTCCGTGACATCCAGCGTGACGGGCAGCAGTGCCGGCGAGTCACCAAGGCGCTCGGCAATCGCCGCGACATTGCGGCCGGCGGCAACCACCGCATTGCCGTCAGCGAGAGCCGCTTCGGCGATCAGGGCGCCGAGGCCGCGCGCTGCGCCGGTGATAAACCAGACACGCTTGAAGCCGTTGTTCGGGAGCTCAGCCATGATGTTTCTCCTACGTGTGGGGTGGATGTGAACGAATCATAGGAGCATGGATTGGCATGAACTAGCCGTATATTGCTAGACTGATAATCAACTAATATTTGCTAATGAGGCGGACAGCCGTGAATGAAGTTCGCGCGATCACGATATTTGTGCGGGCCGCGACACTCGGAAGCCTGCGCAAGGCGGCCGTGGACCAGGGGATCTCGCCGCAGGCCGCGAGCCATGCGGTGATGCAACTGGAAAGGGAACTGGGCGTTCGACTCTTCCATCGAACCACGCGCAAACTGAGTTTGACTGAGGAGGGGCGGGGGCTGCTGGACAGCGTGACGCCTGCTTTGGCCATCCTGTCGACGGCGCTCGACGACGTGCGACGCTCGAAAGCCGAGATTGCCGGCCCGCTCCGTGTGAGTGCGCCAAGAGCGATGGGTCGTACGGTGCTGTGTCCGTATTTTCTGGAATTCGCCCAGTTGCATCCGAACGTGCAACTCGATCTGCAGTTCGACGACCACTTCACCGACCTCGTCAGCGATCGCGCCGACGTGGGCTTTCGTGGTGGCTCTCCGCCGTCGGGCGGCACCATTGCGCGCCGTCTCTTGCCGATTCAGTTGATAGTCTGCGCGGCGCCCGCCTATATCGAGCGTTACGGCGCGCCGCAGACCATTGAAGAGCTCGACAGGCACCGCTGCACGGGCTATCGACGCGCCAACACGGGCAAGCAGGCGCCTTGGGAATTTCTCATTGGGGATGAAATCGTCTATCGCGACATCGCGACGAGCCTATGCGTCAACGATACCGACGCCGAAACCGAGGCCGTGCTTGCCGGACTCGGTGTGGGACAACTCGGCAGCTTTTCGGCCACTGCGCTTATCAGAAGCGGCCAGCTCGTTCCCTTGCTGGTTCAGCATGTGACGCAGCGCGAGGGTATCTATATTTACTATCGTCATCGGACCGAGCAACCGTTGCGGGTAAGGACGTTTATCGACTTCATGGTTGAACGCGTCGCGGGGAACAGGAATTTCTATTTCGAGCCTGCGGAGCTTCGCGCCGCTGTTTGAATCTGCCGGGAAGGGAAACGCGCGCCCTTGGCTAATCGCGGTGCGCCGTGTCTTTTTCCTATACGTTATCTTCACCACACACTATCAAAAAGAGCAGCCGGGCGCCTGCAACATATTTGCTTGCGGCAACGATAGAAATTAGCTGACGGTGGACTGAAGCATTAAAGAAATTCTTCGTAAGTTCCGTTAATAGATTTTGACGCGCCATGTGCCGTCAGGAGAGAAAACTAAAACTTAAAATTGAAAGGCAAAATGAAAAGACTTCATAATATGGGGTTCGCGAAGCTGACGGTGTGTGCATCGTTACTCGCCACACTGGCGGCCTGCGGTGGGGGATCGGGCTCGTCTTCCGCCACATCTTCCGCAACTTCGGGAAGCACGTCATCGGCAACGCCGAGCGCGATGAGTGGGACGGTAGCAATCGGAAACGCGTTGACCAACGCAGCCGTTACCGTGATCGACGTCAACGGCAAGAGCGTTTCGACGACCTCAGGAGCCAATGGTACCTATAGCGTGTCGATCACGGGCCTTACCGCGCCGTTCCTGATCACCGCTGTGGACCCGTCTGGTGCTTCGGGCAATCTGTATTCCGTTGCGGCAACTGTGCCGACAGGCACGACCGCGCCGGTCATTGCTAACGTGACGCCGCTTACGACGGCTGTAACCGCGTTGCTTACGCAAAGCGGCAATCCGCTAGACCTGACCGCCTCCGGCTCGTTGGCGTCGACTGTCAATCAAACGGCTATCAGCGCCGCCGTGACGAGGCTGAACACGGCACTCGGCACGATCCTCAGTGCGAACGGTTTGTCGGCAAGCTCGTTCGATCCGATTGGTGGGACGTTCACCCCCAACCAGACGGGTGCTGACGCCGTGATCGATTCCGTCGCCGTGACACCATCGAATAGCGGAACGGGTCTGCAACTCACCAGCCTGGCCGATCCGAACCAGCCGATTCCGCTGAACAGCAGTACGGCGGCCCCAACAGTCCTGCAGTCGCCGCCGTACCCCGTCAACTATCTGGCGTCATTGCTGACGGCGCTCAGTCAATGTATGGCCGGCAACGCGTCCGGGTGCTCGACGGCCATCGACGCAAACTACCGCAATGAAGGCTTGAGCTTCGCGCAGCGCCATACGCTGATTGGCACCGGTACGACACTTACCGGAGCGAAAACGCTGGCGTTCCTGCCGGCAGGCACACTGCCAAACATCAGCAATCCGGCGGCGCTGGTGTATTTCCTCGTTACCGATGCGGATGGAACGCCGAACTTCGCCAGCGATATCGTCCAACGCTTGCCCAATGGGACTTGGGACATCATCGGCAATCAGGAGCAGTACACCATTTATATCGCGTCGTTCGTGGGCCAGAAGCAGTTTACCGACGCTGCAGACGCCAATAACGGCCGCTTCGAGTCCGGCTTGACTATTCAGATCCCGCAAGCCGTGACCGTCAGCGGCGTGCTAACGCCTGTCGGCTCGGCGTTGGTGCAAGGCGCGGGGATCGACGGCGGAAGTCTGTACATGCTCAACACGGCGTCTGGCCTCGGCAAGTCCAGCTACGAGCTGACCATTCCTGCAACGGCGCTCACCGCGCCGTGGACCGGTTGCTCGACCTGTGCGCAGTCGAACAGCACGACCGATCAGTACAAGTGGTCCTGGACGTCGCTCTCCGGTGGGACCAGCACGTTCTCGCCGAATGGCAATCCGAGCTACACGCCACAGCCGATCGATGTGTCCGCCGTCCCGCAGTACTCGGTCTACACGGTTACGCTGTATGACACGACGGGCACTCAGATCGGTCAAGCACAAAAGGTCATCAACATTGCACCTAACGTGACGGCAGCCGCGGCAGCGGCGGTGAAATGGCAAACGCTGGGAAGCGATGTCATTAGCAACTTCCTGACACCCGGCGGTTCGCTGGCAGGAGCCCAGACCTCGTTGAACCTTGACTGGTCGGTGTCGGCGAACAGTCAAAATACGGCACTTCCGAACTTTACCGAAGGGATCGGAGCGGTAACCGTCGCGACAGCTGCTGACCCCGAGGAAGCATACTCCCATGGTTTTAGCGTAACGCCGACGGCTACCGGGACCAATACGTATTCCGCAACGGTTACGGCAAATTCCGGTTTGACTACGGAAGCGCTCACCCTGGAAGTCCAACGGTATGTGAAGCTCGGCTGGCAAGCCGATGGCCTGTACTACAGTAACCAATGGGTGTACAAGAACTAGTCACCTGAGTTAGACCGAGGTGAATACGGGCGCTGCTCTTCGAGGTAGTGCCCGTTTATTTTTTGCTTCGATTCTGGACGATCTCAGAGACCAGCCGTGAGCGGTGACTCAACGCCCCCGGAAGGTGGTCAATCGGATTTTATGGACTGGCAGCGTTTGTTCGGATTGCGTACGATAAGAAGAACCTCGGTACTGGACTAAAGGATCTATCGGTCTGCTGGACGCGGAAGCGACTGCATGGACCATCAGCTGCGATCCCGAGCCGCTTATATATCGAGCGGATGCGATAGCCTGGAATGAAAAGCGCTGGCCTGATGCTTTCGTCACGTCGGCTTCGGATAGCGACCGGGTATGGAGCGAAGCATCTTCGCGCAAGTCAACGCGAAGATGCTTCGGTCCTGCTAGGACGTTTTTAGAACCGGCTTGCTGACGTTAGTGGCCGCCATGGCCGCTGCCACATCCGCCGCTGTTGCCACCGGAGCCGTGGCCGCTGCTGCTGCCGGAACCGCCACTGCCGTGACCGCCGCTGCCGGAACCGCCACTGCCGGAACCGCCACTGCCGGAACCGCCGCTGCCGGAACCGCCGCTGCCGGAACCGCCGCTGCCGGAACCGC
>NZ_FNCJ01000004.1:0-549 GCF_900100735.1 Paraburkholderia phenazinium
CTGTTGGTCGTGCTCAGACCCGTGGACAGCGAGTTCACACCGCTTTGCGCCGTACTGATCCCCGTCGACGTTGAGGTCGACAGTGAAGCCACATTACTGTTGGTCGTGCTCAGGCCTGTGGACAGCGAGTTCACACCGCTTTGTGCCGTGCTGATACCCGTCGACGTCGAGGTCGACAGCGATGCCACATTGCTGTTCGTCGTGCTCAGACCCGTCGAGACCGAACTCGACAGCGACGTCACATTGCTGTTGGTGGTGCTCAGGCCGGTCGAGGCCGAAGTGGACAGCGACGCCACATTGCTGTTGGTCGTGCTCAGGCCTGTGGACAGTGAGTTCACACCACTTTGTGCGGTGCTGATACCCGTCGAGCTCGAGGTCGACAGCGACGCCACGTTGCTGTTGGTCGTACTCAGACCCGTCGACAGCGACGTCACACCGCTCTGCACAGTGCTGACCCCGGTAGACAACGATGCCACGTTGCTGTCGGTCGTACTCAGGCCTGTGGACAGTGAGTTCACACCACTTTGTGCGGTGCTGATACCCGTCGAG
>NZ_FNCJ01000004.1:559-763 GCF_900100735.1 Paraburkholderia phenazinium
CTCAGGCCTGTGGACAGTGAGTTCACACCACTTTGTGCGGTGCTGATACCCGTCGAGCTCGAGATCGACAGCGACGTCACGTTGCTGTTGGTTGTACTCAGACCCGTCGACAGCGACGTCACACCGCTCTGCACATTGCTGACCCCGGTCGACAGCGACGCCACATTACTGTTCGTCGTGCTCAGACCCGTCGACAGCGAGTTC